>OY970065.1:0-2131910 GCA_963705295.1 Parachlamydiales bacterium
GAATCGCTTTCATTGGAAACTCTTTCCTGTCATCCGATTGACAATCCTCTCCCAAGGGAAGATACCCATTCAACCGAAAATCCCAAATGCGGCCCAAAGCCTCGAGTCCTAAAGAGAATTGATGGTACGATTTGCAGCTCGTTTCCCGGTAATCATAAAAAGCATTGATTCCCCACATCGGCTTGCCGAGAAATCTAAAACCGACGCCAGCATTAGCTGCAAACTTTGCATCATTGAAAATATGTCCCCTCAGATCCACAAAAGGAACCCAGGTATCTTCTATCACAGGAAGAAGGCCGAAGAAATCTAAACTCGTATACCCTTTATCGTATCCAATACCTTTCTTCTCCAGATGGCGTGCTGAAATCCGCATTGGATGCGGCGTGAGACCGCACATGACATCATTCTCCACTTGAATGATTGCCGCATGTAACGAGATTCCACTCACAACTGAGAAGATCACTATCCGAAGGTTCATCGCATATCCTTTTCCTAAGACGATAAAAATAAGTGAAAGATTTTTTCAAGAAAAATCGTCAAAAGTAGATAATTCTGTTCAAAAAATATCGATATCGGATAAGTTGTTATCCATCCTAGAAAGCAAGAACGGCTTCTGGGAGTAAGGAATAGATAAAAATATCAGAAAAGGAAAAAATTATGACCGTAATTGAAGGCTTAGACATAGATTATGACATCCGTCAAGGATACAACTTCAATAAAACCGACAGTAAATCTTGTGGTTTTATGACAAAACTGAAAATTGGAGACAAAGAACTGCCAGCAGACCAAATGGTTAAAAACATTCTCGATCCCGAGAAAGAATTAGCCGTTGTCGCTGTCATGGGCAATATCAAATGGGGAACAGGAATTACCGATCCTCTTCTTTTTGAAATGCAAGTATCACCGACCAATAAAACCAACGTCAAACTTCTTCTCTTAAAAGAATTGGTAAAAATTGATGTGACCTTCGAATTCCTTTGCTACGATTTCGATACTGCTCTTAATCAACAACAATATTTTGAATCGTTCCATTCAAACAAAACCCAAATGAAAGGTGTTTTGCTGAAAGACGCTTCGGGAGGTTTGGTTTTGAAAGTCAAGGAAAAAGCCGGAACAGAGGTGGCTCAACCTGAAAACTTCCTAGCAACCCTGGGAGTCGAACCTAAAGGAAAGCAAGTATTGCATTATGCAGCGAGCGTTCCTGGAAAAATTGTCAAACAATGGGGTATGGACGTTACCGCTTAAACAAAGGGGCCCTGATGGTCAAAGATCAGGGCATTTTTACTCATGCATACACCTGAAAAATATTTTCAAAGCCTGCAGCAATCGATCAAAGAGCTCCATATCAAGGATGAAACCATCCATCTCTTGATCGAATCGATCCAAGAAAAATTAGATTCTCCCGATGAAGCCCTTACACTGATCGATCAACTCGAAGAAGTCCTCGACGTCGAACTCTTCTACAGTTAATCGTCGACGGTGTCGAGCCAGGCGCGGAATTCGGGATCGAAATAAAAATCCCACCACTCAGACGGGACATTCCATGTCTTTAGATACTCTTCTTGCTGGGTAGCGGTGAGCGAGTTCCAATACGGTTCCCAAACATAGACAAACCAGATTTCACCCGATTGTCGCCAGAACGGATCTCCAGGAGGAAATCCAGGATATTTAACCCATGGGGGTACGATCTGTTCGTTATTCATGCTCTTCCTCCAGGTCGATATACTGAGCAATCCAGTTAAATCCGAAATACCCTGCAACTCCGCCGATGAGTCCACCCACAGCTCCTGTTGCCAGAGCAAACGGACCGGTTTCGATCCCGAGGAGAGCACCGGTAGCCGATCCTAACTTTGCTCCAATGACTGCCGATCCCCAGCCGCCGACTTGCCGGACAGTTTCTGCAGCTAAGGGGCGAATCGATCCTTTTTCGTATGATCTTACACTCGCATTTTTTATATCAATCGCTGTGAAAACAATACCAACAACTTGGACACCTTGCAGCCCACGCGTGATAAACATCGCCTTTCCACCTTTGACAGCCTTCGCGGGGATGAATCCTTCAATGCAAACTTCTTTATCAATGAAGCTAGATTTATGAAGAATATTTTGAATTTTATCTAGATCTTTCACCCGTTTGGTTTTTTTGGAAATACGTGTGAGATCGGCTAAAATGTCATCGGCATCGTGGATAATAGCTCCCGATTTTTCGAGCTTTTTAACATCGATCCAATATCTTTTTCCAGGAAAACGGGGCGATCCGAAAGGAAGCTCACTCGCCGATATGAATTTACTATCGGTTCTTCCAAGAACGTGCCGACCAAGAGAAACAGAGGAGTTCGGATCTCGTGGAAAAAAACCGTATGTCTCAGGATTCATAATTTTCATGACGAGCTCGGGATTGTTTTGTATCCCTTGGGGAAAAATGACTTTTCTCACGAGTTTTTTGGTAAAGGGATTGAGCTCATCGGCGACAATAAATAGAAAAGACCTTGCGAGTGTTGTCGTCGCACGGCGGTTTGCAATCACCGAAGCAGCAGGGTTTGTAACGCGCTGCATTCTTTGTTCTGGCTCGCCCGATTTATTGGGCGAGAAACGTCTCATGTCGGGAAGCTGAAGGGTTTGTCCTACAAAAATAAGATCGGGATTGTCAATCCGATTGAGCTCAGCGATTTCTTTCCAACGCATCGGATTGCCGAGCTCGTGATCTGCGATATTCCAAAGCGTATCTCCGTGACGGATTAAATGGGATGGCATAATGACCTCATGGATTAAAGTTTAACCAAAAGTTCATTTTATGAACATAATTCTTCAAAAATAATCGAGCTAAGACTAATATCGATCACATATGCAGCGCGTTGATTGGCAAATGGGGCAAATGTTGCTCCCCCACCACATGGTATCTCAAGAGGAATCGGTCTTAGGACATTTAAAACATGTCATGAAGCAACTCGGCCTTCCCTTTTATGGAATCTCTCGCCTCCACTGGGATGAGACACTCTTTGCTCAAGGAATCATCTCTCTCCTCGAACTGTCAATTATTTTCCCCAGCGGACAGATCGTCGATATTTCGAAAAATGCATCTCTGACTTCGTTTGATTTAAACAGCACAGAAAAGAGCGACATCACTCTTTACCTTCATATCCTTGAAGATACGATTCAAAAAGAGGAAGAAATTAAATGGGACGAAGATACAGCAAAAATTACCTTTGCCCTTCAAAGAGTCGTTCTTTCCCATCTTAAAACATATGATTTATCCAAAGAGGTTTTTGAAATCGGACGTTTTGAAAAATCACCCGAAAATGAATGGAAATTAAACACCCGTTTTATTCCTCCTCTTCTCAATCTCACCGCTGACCCTTTTCTTTCGAAAATTTTCACCAAAATTTCTGCTCTTTTAGAAAGTGGAAAAAAGAAGCTCATCCGTGGCATGGAAAATGCCGAACTGTTTGCGTTTCAGAACACCGAATGGCGGATGTGTCTTTTAGAAATCGCCCGAATCCAACGTTTTTTCAGAAACATTTTGGAAGAAAAAATCTCGTTTCATCCTTTTTTTCTCTATGAGAAATTATGTCTTCTCCTCGATTGCTCTTTAACGTCTACCACTCCGACTTACGACCACGATCAACTTTCTGGTTTGTTCGAGGATCTTTTTCAGAAATTGCAGCATCTCTTTGTCTCAGAACAAAATGATCTCTCCTGTATCGAATTTGAGAAATTCAGTATCGAGGCTCTTCCAAAAGAACTTGGCTCTGCGAAAGATATCTATTTGATCGTTCAAAAACCAGAAACCCATGCCCTGCTCAGCTTGCAGAGCTTCAAATTAGCCAGTCGTCTTCGCATGACACATGTCCGTCACTTTTCTCTCCCAGGAATACCTCTTCTACCGATCAAAAAACCGGCATTTTTAAATTCTCGTTTTGCTGCTGAGGTTGAAGTTTTTGTCATTGAACAGAAGGAAGAATGGAAAAAAGCTCTCAGCGAAGGAAATCTGGTTGTTTTTCATCCAGATATCACGCTCGACTTTCATTTCTTCCTCTATTGGAGAAAAGATGGGTCTTCTCAATAAATTTAGAAAAACGGCTCTGGGAAATCTATCCGATGAGGTTTTGGAATCGATCCAACATCTCTTGAGTATGAAACAAACGTTTGGGGCTTGGCAAAAAGGACTCGGACTAGACGACTATTCTTACGCCAATGAAGGAGAAGAGATCGTCAATAAAATCGTCAAAGATATTTGGAATAATATAAAAAATTTTGAAAAACGTTTTCAGATCAAAAAAATCGATCTGGTGGGCCCTTTTAATCCTGCACGTCTCACGTTTGAATTGCATGGTATTTTAGAAGGAAAACCTCAGAACTATACCATCCAAATAACGAGGTAGGGGGAAATGGAAGAAAATATCAAGTACAGTTTACTGTTGAAAGGAAAAGAGGGTGAACTAAAAATCCCTTGTGGAAACATTCAAAAAGTCAACCTCGATCTCCTTTCTTATGGATTTGAAGGAACTCTTCATTTTTGGATCGGACAAAAAGATCTAACTCTTCTCTATTCGGCAGGTATCACGGAAGCCATTTTAACATCGTCTCCGACTCATGCACCTCAAGGCTACAAAGAGACGATTCTTAAAGGAATTTTGATCGACAAATCACTTTTGCAAGAACATACCAATGAGAATGTTTCTTTAAATCCGGTAACGATGCGGCTATTTAGTGTTCACTTCAAAGATCCAGCCCAGGCCATTTGGACACAACATTACCCCGTTTGTCTGTACACTCAAAAAAGCATGCAAGAGGTCATCACTCTGCAACAAAACTCTTACATCACGGTCAATTCAGAGTGGGAAGTTTTAAAAAAGAAACAACCGATGATTGCCCTCAGTCAAGGTTGGGAGGGAAGCACCTGTAGTTTCTATTCTTTTCTCATGTGGTTTCTAGAAGAAACAAAAGGGGTCTGGCAGTACGATTATGCGACCGGTGAATACGCCGTTTTAGAGAAAAAAAAGGAAGACGGTGACCCGATCCCTCTTCCCCCCTATGGGACCGAAGTCGCGATTCATTTTCCAGAACCTTCGAGACAACATGTCCAAGTCCTCAATAGCTACGCCCTGGATCCTCAAACAAAGAAAATTCCAGGAAACGAAGCCTTTGATAGCGTCACACGCGACTATCTTCTGTCCACACCCATTCTGTCCCAATTCGAAACAAAGGCAAAAGAAGCCCAACCCCTAAAAACGACTTTTCAACACGTTTTAGATCTCTATTTGCAGCAACTTCCTCACGTGAGTTTTCTTCCTAACGATTTAATTTCTTTTTCCGACTCTCGTTGGAGTGAGCAAGCTTATTATAAAAAGAATATTTATCGTATCAGAAGGGTCCACGTTGACTTTTATGCTTCTGACCTCGATTTTGCAGAGGAGAGTGAAAAAACATCCCAAGTCTATCAAGGACGGATCGAAGCATTCTTAGAACTGAAAGACGAAACATCGATTCACAGGCCTCCTTTTTCTCCCCCACTTTATCCCTTTGAAGTTGAAGGAATCATTGTCAGCGAAGTCGGAGAAAAAGAAGAACTCACATTCCAAATCGGTAAAGACGGCGATACAAACCAAATGCATTATACCGTAGAAATTCCTCTATGGGAAAAGCAAAAAATCACCATACCATTCGAGTCGGTTTATACCTTTAGCCAATTTTATTTTCCGCTCTGTAAAGGCGAACGTGTAATGATTTCTCTGCATCTTTTCCATGCTCATATTAAGAAAGTCTTAGCATGGTGGGAGCGATCCAAATGGCCGACTGATACCCAAGGAAATCGGATTGTTTTTACCCCCAAAAAAGAAGAGTCCCACACACTCATTGAACACAGTGACGATAATGGGAAACACGTTCTGACCATTGAAAGAAAATCGGACAAGCAAATCCAAGTGATTCACGTCAAAGAAGAAGGGTTATTCATCGAAATCCGCGAAGATGGAGAAACCGATCACAAATCTCTTGTCCACATGGACAACAATTTTGCCATCACCTTGATGTCCCAAAATAAACAATCGGGAAATACACAAACCGTCAAAATCGAAGATGGAAAAATCACCTCTGTTTCGCAAGGAAAAAAAGGCACATCTTCTTATACTCAAACTCCCGATCAAATCGCCGTAAAATGTAAAAAATTCCTTCTCGAAACAGAAGAAACCACTCTCATCTCCAAGGAAAAAACCGTCATCAAGAGCGACAACACCATGGTTTTAGAAGCCAAAAAAGAGCTCTCGGAAAAAGCACAGGCCATCGCCATCACAGCTGAACAAACATTCAACCAAGGCGCCACAACCATCGAACTCACCGGAAAAAGCGAAATCAAACAGACAGCAAAAAAAGTCGTCATTCAAGGAACCATCAGCGCAGATCTGCTTGCAAAGGTCGTCAAAATTAAAGGCAATTCAACCTCGATCGAGGGAATGATCAAACTCAATTAATTCTTAAGTTGTGCCAAACGGCATCGACATCATCGATCCCTTCTAACCATTCGATCAGTTCGAGGTTGGCTTTTTGATCTTCAGGAGAACATTCGATATAGTTTTTAGGAATCCACTGGAGCTCAGCAGAATCCGATTTTATTCCTTTCGCATCGAGAGCATCTTTCACATGAAAAAGTTGGTCGGGCGTGGTCGTGATGATGAAACCATCCTCATCGACGTCAAAATCTTCAGCACCCGCTTCGGTGACAATGGAAAAAAGCTCATCTTCGAGGGCATTTTTCTTCGGGATTTGAATCACCCCTTTATGATCGAAATTATAAGCGACAGCTCCTGGATTTGCGAGTGTGCCCCCTTTTTTATTCAAAGCAATCCGAACATCGGAGGAGATCCGGTTTTTATTATCTGTCATGATATCGAGAATCATCCCAACCCCGCCATGACCATAAATCTCATAGGTGAGCTCGGAATAAGCCGCTTGATCGGTGCTCGCTGCTTTTTTGATATTCCGCTCGATATTATCGCTCGGCATGTTGGCCGCCCGCGCTTTTTGCAGCACGAGACGGAGTCTCGTATTTGATTTTGGATCGGAGCCCCCGAGTTTAACAGCCGTAATGATTTCCTTGGTGAGACGAGTGAAAATCTTCCCCTTGATCGCATCGGCCTTTCCCTTCCGATGCTTGATATTTGCCCATTTACTATGTCCGGCCATAATTAGAGCTCCTTTTGCATCATGATTTTGTCTAGATATTCACCATTCAACTTGATAAACCGAGGATGTCTACCAAACTCTTTAAATCCCATCCGCTCATAGAGATGAATGGCTGGATTTCCCTCGTAAACTTCCAAATGAAGAATCTCGATCTTGAATTTGTCGCGCGCTTGCAGGCACATGTGCTCGAGTAGAGCGGTGCCGATCCCTTGATTCCGAAATTTTTCATCGACAATGATGGCGAATAAACATTGGTGCGCAAACTTTTCGTAGGGCTGGATGTAGAGCGTTGACATCCCCGCGGGGGTGTTATCTACAAGCGCTGTAAAACAGGCCTGAAAACGGGTATAACTCATCCAAATCTTCACAGCATCTTCAATTTCCCGCGCATCTGCCATGGGGAACCATCGCAAAATCGCTGGATCTGCGAGCCATTTCGTTAGATAACTTCCCTCTTCAACCATCGCTGGCCTGATGTCGATCATAAATGGACCTCGAAGAAAACCCGGGCATGATACCCTTCTTCATCTTTGACATATTTCTCTTGTCGAAAAATTTCACGGAAACCGTTTTTTCCTAGTAAGGAAATGATCGGATTCCCTTCAAAAACCTCGGTTGAGAGCATCTCCAACCGGAAATAATTCTGCGCAAGATGTTTTAGATTTCTAATGAGAGAATCTCCGATGCCTCTTTTTTGAAAATTCGGATCGACAATGATTTTGAATAAACAATGGTGCGCCACTTTTTTATACGGCATGAGAAAAAGAGTTCCAATACCGCAAGGAATATGATTAACCGTCGCTGTAATGCTCGCACTCCAACGGCAAAACCCAATCCAACATTGGATCGCATCTTCGATCTCTTTTTCAGTCGACATCGGAAACCATTTGAGCATACCGGGACTTTGGATCCATTGCCGTAAATACGTGATATCGGTCACATAAGTGTAGCGGATATCAAAGCCGGGAAGATCCATTATCCAAACTCCTTCAGATAAGCTAATATAAATTCGTCGATCTCACCATCCATCACAGCTTGGATATTTCCGACTTCATAGTTCGTACGATTATCTTTCACCAAGGTATACGGCTGAAAGACATAGCTGCGGATTTGATGTCCCCAGGCAATTTCTTTTTTTTCGCCGCCCATGAGCTCGATTTTTGCCCGTCTTTCTTCCATTTCTTTTTCGTAAAGTTTTGCCTTGAGCATCTTCATGCACGCTTCACGGTTTTGAATTTGACTCCGTTCTCGCTGACACGAGACGATGACTCCGGTAGAAAGATGGGTGATGCGCACTGCTGAATCGGTTTTATTCACATGTTGTCCACCAGCACCCGATGCCCGGTATGTATCGACACGGATTTCATCGGGTCTGATGTCAATTTGAATATCATCCCCCACTTCTGGCGTCACATCTACCGATGCAAAACTCGTATGCCGCTTTGCATTCGCATCAAACGGTGAAATACGAACGAGCCGGTGAACCCCCTTTTCCGCTTTGCAATATCCGTAGGCAAAAGGGCCTTCAATTTTGAACGTGATACTCTTAATGCCTGCAACATCCCCTTCCACCGTATCTAATACTTCAATATCCCAACCCCGCTTGGCTACCCATCTTTGATACATTCTCGACAGCATCAGGGCCCAGTCGCACGCTTCCGTGCCCCCAGCGCCGGCATTGATACTCAGATAACAATTTTTGTTATCCATTTCACCCGCCAGCATCCGTCGGATTTCAAGTTCACCCAGTTTTTTTTCAACCCCATCCAATTCTTTGAGTAGCTCGGAGACAAAGCCAGGATCATCCTTGGCTTCAGGCAAAAGGGCCCGCACATTGGAAAAACGTTCCTTCACCTCTTGATAAGGTAAAGTCCACGCTTTCAAGTCGTTAGACTCTGAAATAATTTTCTGAGCCTCGTGGGGGTCGTCCCAAAAGGCAGATTCTCCCATCAATAATTGGAGCTCTTCAACCCGCTTTTCTTTTTTCTCCAGGTCAAAGATACCTCCACATGTGGAGCAACCTATTCTCTATAGACAACAACCTATCTTCCGTCTGTTCATTCATAAGTAATAAATTATACATAACTTTACATAAACTACTCAACGCTATATATTTTTTTTGTTTTTAAAATGGAGGATATATGTCGATGATTTTAAATTTAGCTCAGAGGGCTACAGCTCAAGTGCTGAATGCTAACAATTGGGCAAAAAGCGCACCTTATCTTGGACGCGTTTGGACTCCTGTTTGTGGTTTAGCTTATGATGTCAGCAGCCGTGTTGCTGTCCTTGCGCTGCCCTATCTGCGAAGTTCTTATGCTTGGGGCAATCAACACAGAATTATTTCGGGAGTAGGTGTTGTTGTTTTGCTAGCGACTCTTCTCACCCAAATTTCCGGTAGAAGTACAAACGAGCCAATTCCTTAACGACTAAGGACGATACCCTCTTGCTCATGGACGGAGTAACGCCAGTGCCAGGAGGGTATATTGATTTTTTCAAAAATGAGTTCTAGCTTCCCATCGATCTCGATTGCTTGACACCTTTCTCCATCTGGAACTTCGATGAAGTAATCTCCTTGAAGGGTTACATTCTCAGCATAAAACTCGCTGACGCCTCGTAAAATGATCTGGCAAACTTCTCGGCGCGCAATTTCATTTCTCCAATAAACATTTGGCAAATCAGGATCGATTCCCTCATTGCGCACGGTAACATTCTTCAAAATAGCCCGTCCACATTTCTCAGAATGAGGATTTCCCATAATGATTTCAGCTTGGATGAGTAAACTTCCCTCAAGATCTAAATTTTCAATATCGACTTCGGCAATGTGCAGTTGAAGTTCGCTGTGCGGATGCATTATTCCATTGGGGCCTCCGCGAATTTTTTGCCGGATGATCGAATAAAGAGGGCCCAGCGCTGGATGGTAAAGAAAAATAAAAGACGGTCCTTTTTCAAAAAAATGGAGAGGATCGCTCACAGCAGGAACTTCCATGTGGCAATGATCGACTAAAAGTTCACGGCCATTTTGCAAGATATCTAAAAAGCACCCCTCGGGGGTTTCTAAGAGAGAAGAGCCGAGCGTAAATTCCCGTTTAGCGGCAGAAATCGTCTTCCGACGGTGGTTGTACGTGAGGTACGTTTTTAAATTTTTTCTCTCTTCTTCTTCAAGAGGCTTCTCGAAAGTCTCTTCGAACAAATCGGCGATATTTTGCATGGTCGATTCGAGACGGGCTATTTCTTCCTCTTTCTTCTGACCATGAACATTACGGTAAGCGAGCTTCTTTAAATTCACGAGTGTTCCAGGAATAGGACACTCATGAGAAGCTTTTCTAACAGCTTCCAAATCGACAAATAAAATATTGGTATTCGAAGAGAATTTTGAATAACGACTCCCTGGCTTTTCGGGCTGATCATCAATTCCAAATTTTTTGAAATCACAATATTCGATATTGGTGAGAGTATATTTGTATCCTTCCGACATGGGAGTCTCAATCAAAACATTAATCCCCTCGGAGGCCTTGACTTGGCGGGGACACGAAGCGAAGCCGAACAGTTTATCGTGGGCACATCCGATTCCTGTAAAGCCAAGAATTCCATAATCGGTATTCGCTACAGGATTGTTCACCTGACGCACTAAAGCTTTCTTCCGTCCTAAAGAAGAAAACCAATCAAAAATACCTTCTTCTTCAGCCAGCCTCCAAAGGACACCATGTCCACCAGGTTTTAGGAGCAGTTGCATCGGACCTTGTAAACACCATCCTCCTTCTTTGTCAATCGTCGGAACCAGCGGCTGACAAAAAAACTTAAAACTCTCAGGCGGACGGCCAAACCAGTTTGCTTCTTCGCAGATTTCGACAATGTGGTGGTGATTATTTTTCTCTTTTGAGGTCATGATCGCTACAGGAGTGATGATGTGCCGGCCATAGAGTTTATAAAAGAGATATTCACGCGATTGAAGGTCTTCGATCAATCCCTCTAAGAGAGTTTTTCCCAGAAAAGGGAGCCTCGCAGCGGGAAGAGGAAGCCCCGTTTTTTCATCGTAAAATCGGAGCCGATCTCCAGCACCCCCCAGCGGATAAATTTCTCCCATGAGGGGAAGATTCGAAATTCCTTCTAGGATAAATTTTTTTACAGAAGTGGTTTCTTCGGTAATGTCGATTCCAACAGCCGGGAGATAACGGGGTTTCACACTTTGAGGGGGTGACGTCTTGGATAAAAGTTGAAGAATTCTTTCTTGATAACCGACAATTCCACCCATAGAAGCATAGAATTTTTCAACAGGAAGAAGTTGTTCCATTAAGATTGTTATCTTTTCTTCCGAAAAATCATTAAAAAGCCGATCACCTTGACCCGAGGCAATGGTTGCCTTTACAATTAAAGAATATTTTCCAGGAGATTTCTCGAGAAAAGAAGCTAGTCCCGGGCGAGAATCTAAGAACTGTTTCACCTCTGGCAGACTAGATAAAATTTCAATTTTCTCTTCTTCTGTGGAACTTGTTAACAACTTTTCTACGATCGACTGTCGCATGAGAGTTAGATACTTGATCCGGAGGTAAAAATGCAAGCCCCAGAGAGTTCCCCAGGAAAAAAATATGGTTTCTATCCGATTTTTTTTGACTATAATATCCCAAGAAAGATACAAGAGTCATACGAGGATAAAAAAGAACCTCAAAAAGACCTATCTTCTGGCATTTCGGCCAAGACAGGTATAAAACCAATATAAAGGAGAAATTGGACATGGCAAAGAAACAATCCAAATTCATGGCACCGATGCGCGTCAGCGAAGAGCTCGCTGCTGTCGTAGGAAAGGGACCAATGCCAAGAACTGAAGTGACAAAGAAGCTTTGGGCTTACATTAAAAAGAACAAACTTCAAGATCCCAAAAACAAAAGGGATATTTTAACCGATGAGCGTCTCAAAGGTGTCTTCGGCAACAAATCTAGAGTCAACATGTTTGAAATGACAAAACTCGTCAACAAACATCTCTCTTAAGCCTTTCGGCGGAATGGACTCATTCCGCCGTTTCTGATATAATTCCATCGTGCCAAAATATAAATTGACAATTGCTTACGAAGGAACAGCCTACGGTGGGTGGCAGGTTCAAACCAACACCATTTCTATCCAAAGTCTCATCGAAAAAGCGTTAACGACAGCTCTTCGCTCTCCCATTTCCATTGTTGGAGCTGGAAGAACCGACGCAGGGGTCCATGCCCTGGGCCAAATAGCCCATTTCTCAACCGATGAGACTTTCGATCCGTTCCGTCTTCAAGGATCTCTCAATGGACTTCTTCCAAGGGATATCCGGATCGTTCAGATCGAGGAAACCGCTTCCGACTTTCATGCCCGTTTTAGTGCGATTTCGAAGGAATACCATTACCATCTCCACTTAAATAAGGTCCAAGACCCTTTCAAACGGCATTTTGCCCTCCATGTTCCGACACCTCTCAACCTGGGCTGGCTCCAATCTGCTGCACACTATTTCGTCGGAAAACACGACTTTTCAGCTTTTGCCAATGAAAGTTCCGAATACAAAAATCCCGTTCGGACCGTGACCCGCCTAGACATATCTTCGGAACCTGGAGGGATAAGGCTCGAATTTGAAGGCGATGGGTTTCTCTACAAAATGGTTCGAAATATCACAGGCACACTCTTGGATGTCGCTCAGGGAAAAATCGACCCCCGCGCTATTGGAGAACTTCTTGCTTCTAAAGATCGACGGAAGTCGTCTGCCGCTGCTCCACCTCACGGACTTTTTCTTGTGAAAGTGAAGTATCCAGAAATGCCTCAAGCGTTGGAAAATGAGTCCCCTGAAACTCACGCATCTGGGGATGATCGGGCGAGCAGATGAGAACCGGCAGAGAAATACCAGCCCCTTTTAAAGCTTGAAAACCTCGCAAAGAATCTTCGAACCCGATGGTTCTATCGGTTGGCGCGCCAAGGGTTTTAAGTGCTGTTAAATAACCATCTGGATCGGGTTTGGGACGGCTATAATCTTCCCGAGTGAACCAATGTGGAATCGTAGCTAGGATAGGAATTTTCTTCTTGATGACGTCCACCTGGTCCTTGGTCGAGTTCGTGACAACGCACCTCTTTTTCCGTTCCAGGTCCAATGTCTTAAGAACGGTTTCCACTCCTGGAAGAAGGCTCACCGTCTCTTTTTCTAGGAGTTCTTCATAGATTTTTTTCTTCTCGTTATAGTGAAGTTCCCAGTTTTTTTCTAAACCAGGGAATTCCCGCACGGTCGCTTGTTTTAGTCCCGAGGTGCTCTGGTGAGCTGCCCCTAAATACTGAGGGAGTGACCAAGAGAGTTCACACCCTTCTCTTCTACACATCTCGCGGAAAGCAGCAAAATGAATCTCTTCCGTATTGACAAGAAGACCATCAAAATCAAACAGAAAGAGATCAAATGATTGAATCCAGTTCATCTAGAAGAATATACTACAGAAAAGAAAAAGAGGAAAGCCTCTCGACTTCCCCCCTTCTCAAAAATTACTTAACAACTTGGAAGAGTTGTAAGTTATTTGTCTCACCTAAGAAAACAGTGCTGGGATCGGCAGGCGCAATTTGAAACCCTCGACAGCTGGCAACAACAAGCCATTTTCCATTTTGGCTAAATTGTGCTGTTCTGGCTTCTGAACCAACCGCGTACATCTGATCAATCTCTTTGATTCCAAGCGGGGCTACTCCACTGTTGGATACGGGAGTGATTTGCCTCAAGTGGAAAACATTGTTCACAAAGGAAAACTCTGGAGAAAAATTTGGATTTGGAAAATCCGCTTGAACTTCAACAGATGTTGCCATGGTTTGGCCTAAATCGGCAGGATTAAGGGCCATCGCATTGGTATCCATTTTTGTATTTTGGCTTGCAACGAGGGTCGCTTCATGACCCGCGATGCCATCATATTGGAACCAAAGGAGCTCATCTCCATTATCGGGAATGAAAGAAGGTTGAGGGACTTGGTAAGTGATAATTTCCCCTTCCAAGTCAGCTCGAACGGTTCCTACGGCGATCACTCCAAAAGGAAGAAGTTTGTTATTGGGTAAGCGAAGACCTGTGATCGCATTGACAGTTTGTGGAAGCTGTGTCGAAGAGACGAGTTCGAGATTGAGTTTCTCCCCTTTACGGTTAATTTTGAAAATCTCAAGGTTCGATGTAGGTGGTTGGAATGGGGGACCAAAACTAAACGTTGCGATTCCCAAAGCAAAATACTCTTCAATTTCTCCTTTCTTGTTCTTCAGTCTAAAGTAGGTGACAGATTCGGCGTCTGTACCATTTGCAGAACCGAGATCATAATCAAAGAAAACCTTCGGATTGACTGCTTTAAAAATCCTCAGGAAAATTTCTGATTCGACTTGCATGATCGTTGCAAAAAACTTTCCATCTTCCGTAAAGGCTACAGGTTCCCCCGGGTTGGTCGGAATCGTTGCATTGCTAATGATGGTTGTTTTAGCACCATCGAAATCGTCATTAAAAACTCGAACCCTGACGGTATTATTTGTAGCAGGAAAGGGTGGAGGAACAGGATTTATAATTTGATCGATCACGACAAAACGTTTAAAATCAGGAGATGCTCCTCCCGTTAAAGAGGTGGTGTATGTCGTGTCAAAATTGACGGTTTTTTTCAGTACAAGAGTTCCCTGCTTATTCTTAAAGAACTGAGCCTCGGCATTGGGTGGTGCAGGAAGCAAAACCGGTGGTGGTGGCGGTGTAGAGCCTCCGAGATAGACCAGAAATACCTTCCCTCCATTTTGTGCAATATTAACAACACTACTATTTGTAGTCGTGTTATCTGTCACCGAGTCGGTCAAAACCAGTGTTGGACTCTCATTTTGGGCAAAACACATCCCTGCGCTTGCAACCATACCATAAAATAACGATGAAATTCTCATACGCTCCCCTTTCTCTAAACAGATAGGTAATTTTTGAAAATAAGTCAAGAAAGGTGGAGCTTGCCGATGACTGGACTCGAACCAGCACCTTATTGCTAAGAGCAGATTTTGAATCTGCCGCGTCTGCCATTTCGCCACATCGGCACGTGAGTACTATAGCGACATCATTCTTTTTTTTCTGCAATTTCCCAAGGATAAGGTTCTCGTTGGCGGGGTTTGGGAGGTACGAGAGGGAACAAGATCTCATTGTGGTTCCGATAGACATACTCTCCTGTCGCATGTTGCTGACGGAGTTTTTCCTTCTCGGATTGTTCTAGACCGGAACATCCGAAAAGACATAGCAGAATAATAAACTTTTTTTTAGAGTGCAGTTTAAAGCCTATGGCCATTGAAAAGATCCTCGTCGTGAGTTCTAGCTCTTTTTTCTATCCTGAAAGAAATATCACATTTCTTAAAAATAGCCAATCGTTACCCCAAACTCTTTTTGATCTCATTATTGTCGAAGATCTCGATCTGTTGAAACTTCTGAGGTCTCATAGCCCAAAAACTCCCATTGTGGTGGTCACTCCCATGGGGTCGATCGAAGAAGCTGTAACAGCGATCCACTGCGGCGCCTCCGATTACATCGGCAGACCTCTCTCACCAGAAATTTTAGACACGATTATTCAAAAAGCGGGTCAACCGTCTCCTCTTCTACTCAATTCTCGTGGAAAGACAGAGAAAATTCTCGCCGAGAGCTCTGTCATGCAACAAGTTCTGAACGATATCGTGACTGTCTCGAGAAGCAATGCGGCCGTCTTTATCTCGGGAGAGTCAGGGACAGGAAAAGAAGTCGTTGCGCATGCGATCCATTATCAATCGCCTCGGGGCAAGCAACCGTTCATTAAAGTCAATTGTGCAGCTATCCCTGAAACACTCATCGAATCGGAATTTTTTGGCCATGAAAAGGGGTCTTTTACGGGGGCCCATGACAAAAGAATAGGACGGTTTGAGCTGGCTCATGGAGGAACCCTTCTCTTGGATGAGATTTCTGAAATTCCACTCGCCGTCCAGGCCAAACTGCTTCGGGTTGTTCAAGAACAAGAATTCGAGAGAGTGGGTGGGAACAAGCCGATCCGCGTCGATGTCCGCCTCATCGCCACCTCCAATCGGAATATGAAAGAGATGATTGAACAAAAATTGTTCCGCGAAGATCTCTATTTTAGACTCAATGTCGTTCCCCTCTTCCTCCCCCCTCTGCGTGAGCGGAAAGAAGATATTTTGGCACTCGCTGACTATTTCTTAGGCCGATTTTCGGAGGAAAACCAAAAGCGAAAAAAACAACTGACCCCGGCAGCCCAAAAAAGGCTCCTCGATTACCCATGGCCGGGCAATATCCGAGAACTGGCCAATATCATGGAACGGGCTGTCGTCATGCACCCCCCTGACCTGATCGATGCAGATCACCTCCGACTCGACCCAGCGGCCCCCTCCTTCATCCCGCTGCCGATAACCAAAGAAATCACCCTCGCTGACCTTGAAAAACAGCACATCCTGGAAACCCTTGTTACTTATCAACATAACCGGACTCAGGCAGCTAAAGCCCTCGGTATCAGTGTCCGAACCCTAAGAAACAAACTGAAGTTGTATTTCCCTCATTCTTAATAACTTGCAAATTGTTAAAATATTATTATAATAATATTAAGATTATGTTATAATAAAGTTAGAGAAGGTAGGTTTATTATGATTATACTAGGTTCCAATAATCCATTCATTACAGCTCAAGATAAGGCGATGGAAATGCAAATTGTTTCCACGGCAGTTAACGATGATAAGAAGAAATACGAGGCTGAACAAGCCGAAGAAAAAGAATTAAATCCTCCCGATAGTTAATAGATTTTAATTATTATTAAAAAAAGTAGGTGTGTTATGATTATCTAACAAAATATTCAAAAAATTAAGAGGTTTCATTTCTACGCTCCCTATTGATTTTTTTCGTGTTTTATACCCTTATCTAGACATCCGCGATCTGGTTATTCTCACCAATACGTCTAAAAGTGAAAGGGGACGAGTTATTCGTATTCTCTTTGAATCGAATACCCGTCATTCTTCCATTGACTATTGGGATGCGTTGCAACAACGACTCCACTTTCACATCCAAAAAGACGATCAACCGTGGTCTGTCCTTGTCATCTCCCGTATTTTCCATATTGCCTACAAATACGAATCGGTCGATGCCCAGCCGGTCGTCATTCAACGCATCCGCGGTTTTCTCCCTAAGACTACCCCTGTCATGATTTTAAAATGCCTTCATGCTCTTTTAAAGTGGATTGAGGCGCGCGATGTTCTCATCGGAGCAAAAACTGCTTTCAATTGCCATTTTCCATCCCATAAGACCATTGAGGAAGCACAAAACTCAGCGAAAAAAACAATGGCAGATTGGGAGGATCTTTGTACTGAAGCGCGATGGGTAATCATCCCCGAATTCCGTTACAATGGAGGAAGTATTAGGTCCCTTCCATCCCTCATGCGGCATTTTACATCTCTAAAAACTTTGTGGATTGGCCGAGCGAACTTAGGGGTTTTACCGGATTATATTTCTCGATTCACACGGCTCGAAAAAGTTTATATTGCCGATAACCACCTGATCTCCATTCCAGATTCTATCGGAGAGCTGACGCGGCTAAGAGACCTAACCCTTTGCGGTCACTATCTTTCTACCCTTCCTGAAACGATGGGGCGGCTGCCGCTGACACAGCTCAATCTTTCCCGGAATCGGTTAACAGAGGCTCCTCCCTTTCTGACACAACTCACAGCTTTAGAAGAATTGTGCCTCAGTTATAACCGGTTCACAACATTTCCGACCGGCATCACTTCTCTGCATAAACTACAAAAACTTTGGCTCAGAGGTCATCCCTTTTCCTCCTGTCCTTCTCTAGCACCCTTAACAGCTTTGACCAAGCTGGATTTGAAAAGCAGCAAACTTTCTCGATTCCCTACTGGGATACCTCAGGTGGGAAAACTCAACCTTTCCTATAATCAATTCTCGGAGCTTCCTGATTCGATTGGAGACCTCATTCATTTAAGAAGTCTCAAAGCAGCTCGAAATCAACTGACGTCTCTTGTCTGGAGAGTCGGTCTCTTGGTCAATCTTAAAACGCTTAAACTCAAACAGAATGCATTATCCAACCTTCCATCGTATATGGGGCAGCTTAGAAGACTGAAAAAGCTAGATCTTTCAGTCAATCGGATATCAACCCTCCCTCCAGTACTTGCTGAGCTCACCGGTCTGTTATTTCTTAAATTAAATTATAATATTATTATGACACTTCCACCCACACTGGGCCTTCCACATTCATTAAAATCTTTACACTTGGATGGTAATTTCCTCCGTTCTCTTCCCACTTCTTTTACTCAACTCACGGCCCTTTTAGAACTGCATTTGGAAGCGAATGGTTTCTCTTCCATTCCTACCATTTTACACCAGTTACCTCTGCGTGTTTTATATTTTAGAAAAAATCCGTGCAATTTTAATCTAAAAGAAACTCTAGTCGATGGAGTTCCCATCAGGTTTTTGTCAGAAGAGACCTATAACGAAGAAGAAATGGATATTACAGAAGACGATCCTTTGAGAGTCGTCCTGTAAGATTCTGAGGCTTCTTCCAGAAGCTTCCATTTTTCATCGCTCTTTCCGATTTGCTCGAGGACTTTTTCTGTTTGCTCAAGCACTAGATTATAGGCCAGTTCTACTGAGAGTTCGGTTTCATAGAGAACGGCTTTTCCACCCGTGTGTTTTTGGAGAAGGGAAAAGAGGTTTTGACAGTTTGCAAAACTTTTTTCGAGTTCATCTAAAATTTTTTCAACCTGGTATGCAGAGATATCTGTTTTTGTCTCACGAATCATTTGAGTTATTTTTTCATCAAAATCAATTGCCTCTCTATTTTTGAAAATATCGTGTAGAGTCGCTTGCTGGATATTTTTAAACCTGAGACCTTGACTGACATTGAAAAAGGTCGTTTGGGGATGGTTTTTTGCATAGTGATCGATGGTATCTCTCTCCATGACCCATTTGACTAAAGTCGATACAGGTCCTTGGACTCCTTTTCGACGCAAGAGTTGTCGCTCCTGTGTTTGTTCGACGGGAACACCGGAGGCATAATGTTTCCCTTTTTCATACGCCAGATCGACACCCGCAAAAACGATCGGGTTGCAACCCCAGGCTTGTCCGAGGGCTAAAGCGAGAGTGGTGACAGAAAGAGCTTCGCGGCCGAGATCGGGACCCAAAAACGGATCGTTTAAACCCAAGGTTTCTTCGACATGACTCTCCAGCCTGCCCCCTGTCCCCGATCGGATATATCCATAGGGACCGTGAAAAAGGTCAAAGACTTTGGGATAAAGGCGGGAGCCAAATAAAAGAGGAAGATCGGAGTAGGTGCATCCTTTTAAACACTCAAACTCTCGAGCATTTGGATCGAGGGCAATCCCAAGGTGAGGCCTAATACCAAGATGTGCAAGAGCCGATAGTGCAGAACCACATGCTAAAATAAGGCCCTTATCCCGCACAGCGGCAAGATCGGTTTTCAACGAAGGCCCCGCACCGCAAATAATCAGAGGGAGATCTTTCAAACTGCCAACCCACTTGTTCACATAGAAACACTCTGGAAGACGTCGAAGATTGGTGCAGATGTTTTGGTGGAGGAGATGCGCTGAAATATTTTCTGAAATGAAAGAGTGCCAAAGGAGTGTCTTGCGGAAGAGATCGAGATGAATTTTTCGAAATAGGGGCTTTTTTTGGTAAGATTTTATAGCGAGGAGACTAATTTTCTCTGACGGAAACTCAGCAGCGCACTGTTCCAAAACAGTGTCCCAATCGTCTTGAACGTATTTTAAATAAATTTGGGGATGATCGATTATTTTTTGAGTCTTCAACTTCGCAAAGGCTCGGAGATCGTCTTCTAAAAAAATCATCTTCCGCTGGTGATTTTCTTCGAGCCATGAAAAAACAGTCTCGTGACAAGTTGCAAGACCATAGACATAACAGATGGGGGCATCTGATGTGATCTGAATCTCTTCAAGACCCTGTAGAGTGTGGGGAGGGTTCAACAAGAGCTGGAAGGCAATGTCTGGATACCGGGCGCTATAAACCACAAGCTTGCTCACAAATCGATTGGAAAAAGAGGATTCTGTGGAGAAAGAGTTCTCCTTGCTGCCGTTTAAAGACGGGCTCCCAAAAGGTCCAGAGGGGACCCAAAACATGTTTGAAAGCCATTTCTTCGCTCAAATCATGCTCGAGAAGAGCTGCTGTACCATTCGAATGGGGAAACGTCTTTTCAAGAGCCTGCAAAAGTTTGTGACACATGTCCAAACTCTTTTGAAAACTGGTGTGAATTTCACACCATCCCCCTCCCTGATAAATAGAGAAGTTTTCTGGCATCGAAAAATCAGGAGAGAAAGGGATATGATCGATTGTGGGAATGGAACGAATCGAAAGACCCCGGTGGGGGAGACATCCCCATGTTTTGTTACGATGAGCTTGTGCAGTTTTTTCCAGCCACTCAGCCGCTAGAATCCAATCGGGCCGAGTGAAAACCGTTTCTCCATATTGATTTTTTATGGATATGTCAGGATTGTTATCGACCGACTTAATTCCGGGGGCATAAACTTTTCCTCGAGAAGTTGCAAAATCCATTCCGGCTAAAATAATTGGATTACATCCCAATAGAAGGGCCAAAGCAACCCCGACAGTTCCTACCGTCCATCCACTGTCCAACGAAGGTTCAAGTCCCATTTTTTCCTGAAGGTGGTGTTCTAAAGGAAAATTTCCAGGACCTGACATCAGAAACCGAGGGCCTGAATACCGCGCTGCAACACCATGGCTTGTTCTCAGTTGATAGATCAGAGGAATGTTCGAAGGTGTGAATGTATGGAGGGGGTTGGGGTCGACATGCACTGCAAAATGAGGGGTAATCCCCTTTTTGAGCAACGCTTCCACGCCTGCTCCACATCCGAAGATAAGTCCACTGCCGTTTTGGAGTTGAGAAAGAGAAGGTCCTCCACCACACACAAGGGCAGGAACATCTTGAAATTTCCCATAGAGATCTTTAGCGAGATAGGTCGAATGCGAGAGGTGGTATTTTAAATTTCTTAAGAGTTGAATCCCTTGGTCGGCAAAATCGGCGGTCTGCAGTGCTATTTCCGTTTGCACTTTTTTAAACATTTGCATGACCGGATGGTTTTCTGGCTGAAAGGAGAAGGGTGAATACAAAAATTCCTGGGCGAGACTTTTAAAATGATCGTCGGTGGGAAAAACCGATCTCATCCGTGGGTGGGGCAAAGAGAGAAAAGGACGTTCATCGACAAAAACCACGAACCGATTATCGTCTGCTTTTAACCACGAGGAGAAAGTAGCTCCTTTTTTTTCACTCCACTCGTAAAGACATACGACTTCATGCATGGAGTAACTCTTTGTAGGAAGGAAGGCGGTCGATTTCAAACGTTGCACCTCGGAGCCGAATTTGACTCTCATTGACAATGGCCACAAACTGTGCACCGACGAACGTGTTATAAGCTAAAGCCTGCTGGATTGCCTCTTCTGAGAGGAGTAATTCCTTGCATTCGATGAGCAGAAGAGGTTTAAGATTCTTCTCAAAACTCAAGATATCAATACGGCGCGCTGGCAAATCAGAATGATTTTGGAGATGCGGCAACATTTTGAGCTCTCTTTCAACGACCACGAGTTGTTTAGGAAAGTGAAGTTCGTGAACCATTCGGTAAAGCCACCTTTGCCGAACAATTTCTTCGGGCGTCGCAGCGACCCACCTTCTTCGAATGGGATCGTAAACCTCTTTCATTCTGGCAGAATAATACCAAAATTGCCGTCGGAGCGCCGGTAAATCACTTTGAGTTTGTGATCTTCCTCGCCGCGAAAAAGTAAAAACGGATCTCCTGAAAGTACCATTTTCATCACCGCTTCATCCGTCGTCAAAATTTTTAACGGCCGTTTGTCCGTTCCAATCACTTTCGAGGGTTTATACTCCTCGATCATCTCTTTCTTCGACTCATTTTCAATTTCTTCGTTGATCTCTTCGACAGGATCGTAAGGTCGCTGGAGCACATTGACCTTCATATCGATGAGAGAAAGAGGTTTTTTATGGTGATCTTGGATCCGACTTTTCCAGTGCCGAATTTTTGCTTGCAACTTGTCGACAGCCTTATCAATGGTCGCATACATATCAGTACTGCTAGCGCCCACTTTGATTTTAAGGTGTGCAAATTTCAGAATAATCACACACGAATGCTCCAGTTTCTGAATATCCAAATTAACATGGAGATCCATGATATGATTGTGAAACCGGTCGATCTTCGACAATTTGTCGAGAGCGTAGTTTTTCATCGACTCGGTCACATAGACATTCCGACCCACAATATTAAAGCGCATTCCCAACGCTTCTTCTTGTTCAAGAAATTTCGATTTATCCACCATGAATTTATCCTTACTTTTGCCGCATTATAGAATAAGCCGTGCTTCTTTTCTAGAAATGATTCGCACCGAACAGGACTTGAACCTGTAACCACCCGGTTCGAAGCCGGGTACTCTATCCGATTGAGCTATCGGTGCAAAGAACCAATAGTAGGGTAACAAAAATCTCGCTTAAAAGAAAGAGCCGTATTAACTTTGGAAGATGTTAGAAGAAAAGACCGAGGGAATTGTCTTAAAAACAATCCCTTTTAAAGAAAATCATCTCATCGTTTCCCTGTTTACACCACAAACCGGAATGATAGGTCTTCTTGCAAAACGGGTCTCCACCCCTGAGAAACGGGTCCTTTTAAGCCCCTTCTCTCAAATCGAAGTGATCTATAGTAGAAAACAATCCGATCTCTATCTCTTCAAAGATGGCACCCTTCTCTCCGACCACCGCTTTTTGCGGGATAAATGGGAATATTTAGAAATAGCTGGGAAAATGGGCCATGCTGTACTCCACTCCCAACTTCCTGGAAAGCCAGCTCCCCTCCTCTACGCCCTCTTGATAGCTAGTCTCAAACAGCTTCCCCTCTTTGAAGAGCCCCCTTCGCTCCTTCTTCTCTTCTATCTAAAACTGCTCACCCATGAAGGGATCCTCTCTTGGTCGGATCGAAACCACTTCCCGTTCGTCATTTCCTCAGATGCGTGGCAGATTCTCAAAGAATTGACTAAAAGCCGCTCCTTCAAACCACTCCAAACCCAGAAAGGACTCTCCAATCTTCTGCTGCTCGTTGAAAAGAACCTAAAAGAAATTTTATGAAATGCGAAAGGTGGGACTCGAACCCACACGAGTTTCCTCACTACCACCTCAAAGTAGCGCGTCTGCCAATTCCGCCACTTCCGCAAAAAGGAAAATTCTACTGTGGCAGCGAAAAGAAATCAATCTGTCAAAAAAGTATTATATAGATCGCTCCTTTTCTTTTTAAGACCAATCGAGTATAGTCTGAATATGCGCTGTACAACATATTGCACCGCGGCGGCTTATGATATCCCCCGTCTTTTTCAGTCGCTTCAAAAATTTGGTTCGACACAACTTTTTCGCGATTGCGTTCACATATTGATCAAGGAAGATCGAAAAAGCAAAGGGGATATTTTCTATTTTTCGTACGGATGTACAGTTTTATGGGGATTTACCGATGAGGAAGAACAGGCGATTTTAGGTTCTTTGAAAGAGTTTGAAAAAGATCCTATCCCGAAGGCCGAAATGGATGAGTTCACCTTCGCCTATGGGGAAAATATGCGGATTGAAGAGGATGAAATTATCCTTCCCAGCAAAAATGTTTTGACAAAGCTCTCCATTTCTTACGGCCTTGCTCAGTCGGTGAAATTAACCACCTTTGAAGAAACGATCCAGAAAACCATCGACAACACCCAAAACCTGCCTAACGATCTTGCAACCAAGGGAAAGATTTCTCTTTCTCGGAAAGAAATCTCTCGGAAAATGGGGGAACTTTTCACCGAGAGAAACTTCATCAATCTCCATTCGGAGATCTTGGACACGCCTGAATTCTTCTGGAATTATCCTGAGTTAGAACCGTACTACCGCAGAACTTCCCACTACTTGGATGTCTCCAAAAGAGTCGAAGTCTTGAATCGGAGACTTGGTGTCGTCCATGAACTTTTTGAAATCTTAAGCAATGAACTCAACCATCAACACTCTTCGCGCTTGGAATGGACCATCATCATCTTGATCTTCATCGAAATCACCCTGGTGATTTTGCGCGATATCTTCCACATTTTATGAAAAAGATCTTCATCGGCTTAATCTACCTCTATCAATGGACGATTGCACCCCTTCTAGGCAACTGTTGCCGATTTCATCCGACGTGTTCGGAGTATGCTAAAGAGGCGTTTGAAAAATACGGCGCTTGGAAAGGCTTCTTCCTCATGCTTCGGCGTATTTGCCGTTGCCATCCGTGGCATCCCGGCGGGATCGATCATCCTTGACTATTTGCAAGACTATCGAGACGATCCGCTTCACCGATATTCACTCCCACACCGAGACCATTTCTGTAACAATTGGCCAAACTCTTTAGAGCGTCGTTGAGACCTTTCTCTGCTGCCTTCTTAAACAGTTTAAAAGCCTTCCGTTCGTTCTTTTCAACTCCCTTCCCAAACCGATAACACAGAGCGAGATTATGTTGTGCACGCTCAACGTCCAAGTCTGCAGCTTTACGGTAATATTCAATTGCTTTGACATAATCATTTTTAACTGTGTCGTAATAATGACCTAAATTATAAATGGCGTAACGATGATTCTTGTCTGCCGCAAGCCGATAGAAGTGGAGTCCTTCTTCGATATGCGTACCTCCACTATGAACATACCGTCTTCCCACTCGAAATTGAGCCTCTGTTAAATGTTGAGCTGCGGCCTGCTGTTCGAAGGAAAAAGCCTGATCTGCATCGGCTTCGACTCCTAATCCTTGATGATAACAGAACGCTAGATTCATCAGAGCGATGGGGTGGCCCAATTCAACACCTCTACGATATAAACGAATCCCTTCCTGGATATCTTTCTCGATGCCGATGCCATTCTTGTAACAATATCCTAAAAGAGAGACGACATTCGGATCATCCTCACCTCTATCTTTCAGTGCCTGGAAGATTGTTTTTTGGGTCTCTAATCGACATGTGCGGAGTTTTTCAGGTAAAAGATCGCAACAAATATATTCCCATTTTGCTGTGAACGGCACTGTGAGCAAGTCTTCTATAATAAAGGGCATCCAAACATCTTCATTTTCCTGATTCACATTTTTCAAAAGAAGAGTCAGAACGTCGATCATGAGTTGTTCGTGATGAAGGGTATTACCCAGTCTAAATAAATCACCAAGATCATCAAAGCTCCAATCCTGAGAAAGGCCAAGACAAGCCTCGTAAGTTACAAAAGCGTTCACCGTCTTCGTAGTGAAGTCGTTTAACTGAACGATCCATTGATGTTTGTCATTCGTTTTACGAAAGGTCGATGTCGTGAAAAAGTCGAAATTGCTTAAGATATTGCGATGGCCATAAACTTGCCCATCAGAGCATTGCATCTCGAGATCGGCAAATCGAGATTCGTTTCTCATACCAAGTAATTTTGTCCTCTCCGAGCCGTTCGTTTCTAAGGAAGTCACTTTGATGGTGTTTCCCGTGTCAACCCTTTGCTGCATTTTATCTAATTCTTTTTGTGCGGCTTCGCACGACTCTAAAAGGTGGGTATATTCCGTGGCTTGATGATCGATTTTTATTTGATTTTCAACCACCCGAGCGGTGCCTTCTTCACTGGCTTGAAGACCAGCCGTGATAAAAGTAATGGGAATGAATTTTCGGAGTTTGTTCAGAGTCTCTATCTTTGTTTTTGAATCCAACTTCGAATAATACTCATCATTGACCTGTAAAAATTGATTCAAAGCTTCGCCAACGGCCCGCCTGCGTAGATTTTCTGGTTTCCATCGAAAGACCTTCGATACAAAGAACTCAAACCATGAAAGCCTCCGAAATTGTAGAGTATTTCCGGTCACTTCACCGATGTACTTTTGCTCAACTAATTGATCATTAATGGTATGCAAATCCATTAAAAAGCTCTCTAAACTATGCGATTTATTATTATAAATTATTGTTCCCATAAGCATTAATTATATAATATTTTTTAATTTTAATAAACTTTATTTTAAGTTATTAAGTTAGAGCATCTTTAGATACGGGGGGTTTGTCAGAATCTATTTAAACAAACTGTAAAAAAACATGATTCAAACGATATGCTTGATATGCGAGATAAAAAATCTGGAGTAAATCTTCTCTTTTTTATCATGCGTATCAGGCATATCCTCTTGATCATGTTTTACCAGGTACTATAGACAAAGCCAGAAGTCGGTTTGTACATAAGATTCTGCGAGATTGCAAACAAAGTTGCAGAATCGATAAAAAAAGACAAGATTCTGCGAGCTATATTCCATTGATTTATAAGGATTTATGGAATTACGAGTTGTTTTCCGACTTTGAGTTTGTCGGTTTCGAGGTTATTGGCTTTGCGGAGGGCATCGACGGAGACTTTATGTTTGCGGGCGATTTTCCAGAGGTTTTCTCCGGCTTGAACGATGTGAGTTTTTTTGGAGGGAGATTTTGGAGGCTGGGGGGCGACGAAGGTTTCGAGGGCCCCTTGATGATCATAGGGGGGATGATCATAGGGGGGATCATAGGAGGGAGGGAGGGATTTTTGGGAAAAGAGATACAGTTTTTCTGCGGCTTTTTTCCAGATGGCATCGGAGCGGGGGCTAGTGAGGACCTCTTTGAGGAATTGTTCGAGGGTGGGGGTTTTTTGCGGGAAGAGATCGATAAAGGTCATGAGATCGGGATCTTCAAACTGCTTGAGGATGAAATCTCGATCCCACTCGAGCAAGATTTTGGCGGCGAGGGTGGAGCGAGCTTTAATATAATTCAGAAGGAGAAGTTTGAGTCGGAGGGGAGAAAGGTCTTGCCCTTTTTTCTGATCTTCTCTGAATTGATGGAGAATGTCAAAGTCGCCTTGAGAAATAAGATCGATAACAAGCGCGGGTGGGAGAGGGATGTTTGCACGGGTGAATAACGTCATCAGAATCGTGAACTCAGGCGTGAGATAAAATGTTTCCAAAAGAGACGTATCCCGCGCTGTTGAATGTTGGAGCTCATAGAAAAGACCTTGAGCTGTGAAAGGAAATTTTTCAGTTTTAATAAAATGGATAAAAGCTTGGAATTGATCTTCGGTGAGTCCTGGATATAAAGTAACCTCGACTTGTTCTGGGCCATCTTTCCTTTGAAAAAGGACCTTTCTTTTCGATAAAACGGCTCCCTGAAGAGCCCGGTCGAGATGGACAGAGTGAAAAGTGACTAGACTGGCTAAGGCTAAATCCCTTTTTTTATAACCCCCCTCGATCACTTCTTGGTTTTCAAGTAGATCGACAAGCTCGGGATACGACATTTCGGCAAATTGAGCTAAAACCTGGTCATTGGAAAGTCGCTTTTCATTCTTTTGTATCGGCTGGAGATCGTAGGCCACCTGGTTTTTTTTCTCCCGAGTAACAAAATAAAAAAACGACGCCAAAAGTCCGATATTGAGCGCCCCACTTAAAATTAAAGCTTGGGTTAAAAATCGACTCTTTTTAAACCACTGATCTTGCAGAGGTGTATTCACTTGTGATATCCTATTTTTAATATTAACGATGCAGGATGTTAAATGAAAGTCCCTCTCTCGTGGTTAAAAGAATTTTTGCCTTTACAGGTCTCTCCAAAAAAGATTGCTGAAACATTGACACTTCTTGGAATTGAGGTGGAGAATATCGAGGGGCTAGAAACTCTTTTTACAGGTGTCGTTGTCGGCCTGGTCCTCCATGCCGAGCAACATCCCAATGCAGACCGTCTCAAAGTCGCCAAAGTCACCGATGGAACTGGGGAATACCAAGTTGTCTGCGGTGCACCCAATTGTCGAGAAGGAATCAAAGTCGCTTTTGCGCGCATCGGCGCTGAGCTGACGGACGATGAGGGAAAAAAATGGAAAATCAAGAAGAGTAAAATCCGAGATGTTGAATCGGAAGGAATGCTCTGTTCTCCCAAAGAGCTTCATATTTCTGATGAACATGCAAGCATTATTGAACTTCCCGCCGATCTCGAACTGGGGTCAGATCTCAACCTTACGGATCCCATTTTCGACCTCTCTTTGACTCCGAATCTGGGTCATTGTTTGAGTATTCTTGGCATTGCTCGCGAACTCGCGGCCGCTTTTAAAACCAAGGTGAAACTTCCCTCCATATCGGTGAAAGAAACAGGGCATCAAAAAATGGAAGTGGAGATCACTGACCCTCTACTTTGTCCTCGATACTCGTGCCGGATTATGACCGATGTGAAAGTAGGCCCTTCCCCTGAATGGTTGCAAAAGAAACTGATCTCTATAGGTCTTCGTCCGATCAATAATGTGGTCGATGTTGCGAACTTTGTGATGTTGGAGATGGGACAACCTCTGCACATCTTCGATAAATCGAAAATTAAAGATGAAAAAATTTGGGTGAAACCGGTAGAAATACCCTTTACCTTTAAAACTCTAGATGGAGTGGAGCGTGAAATTCCCCCGCAAACCGTTTTGATCCAAGATGCCACAAAACCACTTGCTGTGGCCGGCGTGATCGGAGGTCTATCTTCAGCTGCTACAGAATCGACACACTCTCTTGTGATCGAGTCGGCTGTTTTCACTCCCGCATCGATCCGCAAATCTTCCCGTCTTCTTGATTTGAGTACCGATGCATCGATCCGTTTCGACCGTGGAATCGACGGAGCTAAAACAACCGCTGCCCTCGATCGGGCGGCTGCGTTGATTCAAGAAATGTGTGGAGGAACCATCCATCCCCTTGTCGATATTCAACACCAACCGTTCACACCTAGAGTGATCCGTTGCAGATTGGCACGGGTTCAACAGATTTTGGGTTTTCACTTGAGCGCGAGCGAAGTTGTTGAAATCGGTGAGCGGCTTGAAATGACCGTCAAATTATCGCAAGACAGCCTTGAAGTAACTGTCCCTACCTACCGGAACGATCTTCTCCAAGAGATTGATCTGATTGAAGAGATCGCCCGGATCTTTGGCTACAATTTTATTCCTCGGACACAACCTCTCTTCCACAATTCAAACCTTCCTAATACTCCGATGTACCTTCTCGAAAAAAATGCGCGCGAAATTTTACTCGAGCAGCAACTCCAAGAATGTATCACCTGTAATCTGATCAGTCCTGTTTTGTCTCGTCTGATGCCTGAAAAACATTCGATCCATGTTCTTCATCCTCGCTCAGAAGATCAATCGGTTCTACGCACCTCCCTTCTTCCAGGACTTTTGCAAATGGTCCAACACAATTTCAATCATCAAGTAGACGATATTTCTGCCTTTGAAATTGGAAGAGTCCACTTCCGTGAGAATCAAGAAATACAGGAAGTCTCTTGCTTAGGAGTGATTCTAACGGGAAAAAATAGACCTCATCACTTTGACCGAAAGCCTCATCCTGTCGACTTTTTTGATCTCAAAGGGATCATCGAAAATCTCCTCTCTGCTTTGCGGGTTTCGAAATTCCATTTTGAGCCTTCTCATCTTTCGATCCTCCATCCATGGCGGCAAGCAAAAATCAAAAGCGGAGACATCACTTTAGGTGTCCTCGGAGAATTGCATCCTGAATTACTCACGAGCTTCGATATCCAAACGGATGTCTATTTTGCTGAGCTCAGTCTCCATGATATTCTTCCTCTCAAGAAAACTCCTCTTGTATATTCTGAAATTCCAAGTCAACCCGCGTCGACACGAGACTGGACGATCACCCTCAAAGAAAACGTACCGATGGCAACGATTTTCCAAGCCATTGAACGAGTAAAATCTCCTTATTTAGAAACCTTTTCTCTGATCGATCTCTACAACAAAAAAAATGCCACCTTCCGCTTCGTTTATCGCGACCCTTCTAAAACCCTTTCCTACGATACTGTCGAGCAAGAACATAAAAAACTCACACAATCTGTGGCGGAAAAGTTGCACGATTGCTTATTATAACCCAAAAGGTAGGGTCTTTATGCGCAGCTACGTATATTTATTGGGATGTCTTTTGCTGGCAGCTTGCTGTAAAAAAGAGCAAGAGAACAATGTCGTTTCACAGCGGTACATCCATAAGTATGGATATGCTGTTTCTAAAGATGAATTCGAAGCACGTAAATATCCTGGCCAAGTCGTCACCATTCTTAAAAACGGTGTCTCAACAACTTCGACCTATGAAAACGGCCTTTTACACGGCCCTTGTACACATACATTTCCCCATAGCCAAACCGTAGAAGCGTATTTTCTCTACAATCAAGGGAATCTCGTCAAACAGATCATCTATGATGTTTCTGGAATGCCCCTCCGAGAAGAGGTTCAACTTTCACCCACACGGCATGCATCGACAAAATGGTACAATGACGGGACCCCGATGTGCACCGAAGAATATGGGAACAAAGAGCTGATCGAAGGACAGTATTTTACGCGGCAAAATGAAGTCGAATCCCGCATCGAAAAAGGAAAAGGAACACGGATCGTGCGCGATCTGCAAGGCGTTTTGTTATCGAAAGAAGAATTTGCTGAAGGTTATCTGACCAAAAGGGAAACTTTTTTACCTGACGGAACCCCAGAAAGTATTGCCTTCTATCAAAAAGGGAATTTACACGGTGAGAAGAAGAGCTTCACAGAAAAAGGAGAACCTTTAGCTGTAAAAGAGTATCTCCATGGAAAACTGCATGGAAAAACCACCTTCTATAAAAACGGAGCCCGTTCCGTCGAGATCTATTATCTCGATGGAATGAAAAACGGCCTTGAAATCCACTACATTGATGGCGATCTCGTTTCTCAAGAAATCGTGTGGGAAAACGATAAAAAACACGGCCCCAGTAAATATTACGTCGATGGAGTCGCCCAGGTCGAATACTTTTACGACGGCACACACATCACGGAAGACAAATGGAAAGAGCTCTATCAACTCGATCAAATGATCGGGCAGATCAATACTCCGTAATTGGCCCACAACCGGAAATACGGGTCCAAATTTTCACAGAGGCTGGCTCTCTCATCAAAGTCAGCCTCTTCGATTCTCCCAACTTTGTCCTCGACACCACCTATTGTGAAAAAGATCTGATTCCACGATTTTTGTTCTGGCTCAAGGCTTATTCAAAGAGAGAATCGCCTTCCTTAAACCTTCCTTTTTCAAAAGATTTTAAAGGTCAAGTCCTAACCTACTTACAATCAATTCCTTGTGGCAAACTCGTCACCTATAAAGACGTCGCGGAGGCCGTTCAAAATCCCCGTGCCGCCAGGGGAGTGGGCAATATCTGCCGAGGCAATTCTTTCCCCCTGTTCATTCCTTGCCACCGTGTGATTCGGTCCGATGGTCATATAGGGCACTACACCCCAGACCCCACTTTTAAATTAAAACTCCTTCAATTTGAAAGAGCTCTATAATTTTTCTAAATTAAAAATATTTCTTGGCATCGTTCTTGCAATTAGATAATACTAACCCGAAGGTCAAATAGTTGACAAAAGGGCTTAGCGAGGCAAAGCCAAATCGAAGGGGCCATCGGCCCCGTTCTGAACGAGGAGCACCATTGCCAGAAAGGCAAGGGCGACGAGGAAGATCGATTTGGCAAAGCCGCAGCAAGCATCTTTGTTAACTATTTGACCTTTGGGTTAGTAATACAAGAGAGGAACGTATGGAAAAAGATTTATTGATGAAGCGGGTTTCGGAATTGGAAACACTTAATGATCAGTTGCTTACAGAATTAAACTATCTGGATCAGCTTCTCAAACAGGTCGGCTTTGAGCAAGGTTTGATCACTTTGAAGGCCGCTGCTCGAGAACTCTTAGAAGAAGAAAACCAAAAAGATTAATAAAATCTTAATAATATGTTATAATTAATAATATATTATTATGACAGTTTTAATTAGTTTTAAGTTTGAAAAAGGGAAGTTATTTCAATTGGAGGGTCCGGAACCTACCCCCAAGTCATTAAAGAAGTTGATAAAAATTTTTGGTAAGCTAGAAGAGACTGATACACAAAAATACGCTAGCCTACAAACCCATGCGCTCATGATAACAGTTCTCACGCAAAAGAACGGTTCTTATTGGGTTGCCATCAAGGGGCATCCTAAGGAAGATATCGAGATGTGTATCATAAAAGAGGCAGCTTTAAAACTAGCAGGTATGGTTGCTGAGGAAGAGTTTCAATTTTATGATGCACCTGAAACACACCACCCTGTTGAGAAGAGTTTAAAACCGATGTTAAAACCTCACGAAGTCGTGCGATTGATCCGTAGTCTTCCACCTGCTGTTCAAATGAACTCCAAAGATATTACTTTTGGGGTCTTCCTCATGGACCATATTTTTACGAACCCCGCATGCACCTCTGAAAATGGATCTTTCAAATTTACTTTTCCTGCAGACAAGAAAATCCGTTTCAACAACGTTCCTGAAAAATATAAGGACGTAGAGGGGACTCATCTGATGATCGAGAAAGAAGTCGAAGGACGTTATGCCACCGAAGAGCGGACGATTTATTTCACCAAAGGGATCACGATCAAAGGAAAAAAATGTTTTGTTCCGTTTACAGTTCGATTAAACAGTATTCAAACCAACGATAATTTAATTATTTTCTCAGGAGAAACTTTTTTAGGAAAAGAAACGGTTTCTTTTAACGCTCAAGAACTTGTCGATATCTTATCTTCAAACATGCAATAGTGCATAAAGCTCTTCCATACTAATAGAACTTATTTCTTCATCAAATTCGAGTAAATTCTCGGAAAGAGATTGTTTGTGCAGTTGGAGTTTGAGGATTTTTTCTTCGATCGTTTCGGTCATGAGATATTTTCGGGCAATCACACGGCTTTTGCGGCCGACCCGGTGGGCACGGTCAATAGCTTGTTTTTCTGCTGCAAGATTCCACCACGGATCGTATAGAAAGACGTAATCGGCGGCTTGAAGATTCAGACCGACTCCACCTGCTTTCAAGCTGATGAGAAAGATTTGGACCTTAGGATCTTCTTGAAAAGATGCGACGACATTTTCACGGTCCCATGTTTCACCGTCGAGATAGGCATAAGGCCAGCTCTTTTCCTCAAGCCATCTTTTAAAGAGCAAAAGCATCGAGGTGAATTGACTGTAAACAATCACTTTGTTTCCCGACAAAACAACATCTTCGATATCGGAACAAACCTTTTCGAATTTGGAGCTGGAACCTTCGTACTCTCCGGTGACAAGTTTGGGATGGCAACAAATCTGTTTTAGACGGAGGATCAGTTGCAAAACATCCACTTTTTGCGAGGAAAGTCGTCCTTTCCCCTGCTTTAAGAACGCGTCATAAAAATCCCGCTGCTCTTGATCACTATCTACCCAGACAATTTGTTCCACTTTTTCTGGAAGTTGAAGATCGACCTCTTTTTTTGTTCGACGGAGGGTAAAGGGTCTAATCTTTTTTTGAACACGCTCCAGAATCGTCGACATTTTTCTTTCTCCTAAAAGGTCGGGCATCAAAAATCGGAAAATCGACCACAAATCTTCGTACCGATTTTCAATCGGTGTTCCCGTCAGGGCTAATTTAAAAGGAGCTCTCAGCCGGCACACGACTTCTGCTGTCAAAGAGTCGGGATTTTTGATCGCTTGAGCTTCATCGAGAATGATTGCACTCCACTCTTTCGACTCGAAGTCGAGTCGATTTTGCCGCAGTTTTGCATACGACGTCAGCATGACATGATGAATCAATGTCGGCATGAATTTTTCAATTTCTCTTTTCCAATGAAACTGCAATGAAACGGGCATTACAATCAAAGCAGGCTCTTTCAAATCGAGCGTCGATAGGAAAGCTACCACTTGAATGGTTTTACCCAGACCCATTTCATCGGCAAGAAGTCCTGAAAACCGGGATCTGTAAAGATAAGACAACCACTCAAATCCTTTCTGCTGATACGGGAAAAGATCTCCTTGAAAAGCCGTGGAAGGGACAACATTTTCCCAAGATGCAACTTGATATTCGGGTGGCATGGAAACGATATCTTCTAATAAACCAACATGATTTCTTTTGATGAGAATGCCTTCCTTAGAGACTTCTTCCTCAGCAAGAGGTGTCCACTCGGCTGGAATTTCGAGAAGACCGACTTCGGATGGACTTAAATTAACAAATTTTTCTCTTCGATTGAAACTCCCCATGACATCTTGAATACTCGCCTCATGGTCGCCATATTGCACCCTTCCTCGGACGACGATGGAATCATTTTTCAATTCTGAACTGAGCTCTTCTGATGTTTTCCTGACAACTTTTTTTCCTTGAAAATCTAAAATGGTCCATCCGACATCCAGAAGAAACGTGAGACTTTTGACAACTTTATCCATCGGACAGAAGTAGTGGGAATCACCTACTTTTTTCTTGATAAAATCGGTCTCTAAGAGATCTTTTTCCCAAAAAGTTTCTTCACGAGTTGTTACCTGATTTTCGACTTTTCCAAAGGGACCATAGTCCATCCACAGATCAGCAAACGCACCTGTTCGATCCTTCAGGACCAAAATGGGGAGCGGATCGGGTTTCCATTTGGGAATGGGGCATTTCCAAATGACTCGCTCCTCCTGAAGTTGGTCAAACCATTCCTTTAACTGTGGCAATGTTAGAATTTCCGAACGGTCCATCCAGTCACTTTCTTCTTTCCAAAATCGGAAAATCTGCCCCTCTAAGACACCCGTCTTGAATACCTGGCAAGACGTTTCTCGAGAACCGATATAAATCAATCTTTTGAGACAATAATCTTGTCCCGCTGCTTCGACCTGAAAGACGACTTCGGCAGACTGAAACGGATCTAGAGAGACTTTCTTTCCTTCCCATGCAAGCTGACCCTTCAAGGCAAGCTGCCTGATCTCTTCCTTCGAGGACTTAAGCAAGGTGAACACGCCTAAAAGGTTTGGGACGGTCGGTTCTTTGGAAGGGTCGAAGCCGCGGTGCCGATTGACACGCCTGAGAGCAACACCCTACTGTCTTTTCGGCACAAGCAAGACAGCTGAGGAAAAGCTCGTTGCAATCCATATTGGCACAGTTGAAATACAGATCGGATTTTTCCCTGCAATGAAGACATTCTCCAATCACTTCAGATTTTTCATCGATCGGTACTGCCAGACGGTCATCAAAAACAAACAACTTTCCTTTCCAATGCTCACTTCCTTCTTCAAGTCCGTAGTGGATGACCCCGCCTTGCAGCTGGTAGATGTTCTCAAACCCTTCTTGTTTCAAAAGAGCAGAATAGACTTCACACCGGATTCCGCCCGTACAATACATCATGATTTTGGTTTTTTTAGGATCTTTCTTTTGGCTGAGCTGTTTGGCATACGCAGGAAATTCACGGAATTGATTCAGCGGAGGCGTTTCAGCCCCTTCAAAATGTCCAATTTTCCACTCATAAACATTTCTTACATCGAGAAGAACGGTTTCTTCGTCTCGGGTTTCCAGCATTTCTTTCCATTTTTTAGGAGAGACATGTTCCCCTCTTTGACCCATATCGACCGGAGCATCGATCGCCACCAGCTGGGTCCTGGTTTTCACCGTAGCCCTGGGAAAGCAGTGTTCGTGGTAAGTATGAATTTTAAATTCTATCCCTTCGAACCGGGGATCGGCATGCATCCAGTCGATATACGCCTTGGCTACCTCAGGAGGGGCACTCATCTGCCCGTTAATCCCTTCCGTAGAGATGTAAATTCTTCCTTTAATATCCCGCGATGAAAAAAATTCTTTATGCCTAAGAACTTCCAAGGGAGGATTCTCAATCGGTGTGAAGTAATAAAAGGCTAAGATCCACATAGGAGAATTATCAGCTTGTTAAAAATTTAAAGCTAGTCTAACATTATCCATCTTATTGGAGAAAATATACAATGGTACGTTACACTGGCCCTAAAAATCGGATTGCAAGGCGCTTTGGCATCAACATCTTTGGCCGTGCCCGCAACCCCCTTCTTCATAAAGCCAATCCTCCTGGACAACATGGCGCTAAGAGAAAGAAAAAGTCTGATATCGGCATTCAGCTCGATGAAAAGCAAAAACTCCGCGCTGTTTACGGCATGCTTCCACAAAAACAACTCGTCCGTTATTATCAAGAAGCCCTCAAGAAAAAAGGGGTCACCGCACACCTGTTTCTCCGACGTCTCGAGTGCCGCTTGGACAACATCGTCTATAGACTCAAATTCGCACCGACCATTTTCGCAGCACAGCAGCTCGTCTCTCATGGGCATGTCTATGTGAACGGAAAAAAAGTCGATAGACGTTCGTTCGAAGTCCGACCTGGAATGACGATTTCTATCAAAGCGAAATCGCAACAGCTGGGCCTGGTCAAACATGCTCTAGAAAGTGGCGTCCGTGACGTCCCTGAATACCTCTCCCTCGATGCAGCCGGTTTCAGCGGAACACTTGCGTCTGAGCCAAATCTAGATCAAGTTCCGTTTCCCCTCCCTATCAATATATCACTCGTGTGCGAGCACCTGGCTCACACAACATAAAGTCTAACTCCTTCGCCGAAGCATACCCCTCCCCTCCTTTTTGGCGAAGGGGTTATTTTTTTATCCCTAAATAATCTGATTCAAATGGTAGCCTTGATTCACAAACGTGATATCAGGAGATGGTGGACTTTCTCCATCCTGCATCCGCTGGATCCAAACAGCGTACGCTTTTTGCTCGTACTCCGTTCTCCGTTTGAGATGGTTGAGTGCATGACCATAGAGGACAATTGCATCAAAGAAGTAACCTTGAAGTGCTTCTCTTCCACTTGCACGCAAATCGAGCTCGAACTTAATCTGTTCTTCACGTGCTCGGAAGATATAATACGTTTGTGGATCGAATGTTTTCGCCGGTCGCTGCTCAGAGAGTTTGCTCAGTTCTTTTAGTTTTCGATGAACAAAGGAACTCAGATCTGTTTCATTTGTTTTAGGAGATTCAGGTTCACACCGATCCCACCGTTCGTAATTGGTATTTATTTCCATAAGAAGCATCGTAAAAGTGTGATCGAAAACGGTCAATGATTTTTTTCAGATGAAATTAAAGGAGACGTTAAGATATAGTGATCGACGTATGACATTATTAAAACCAAAAAGGAGTCTAAAGATGAAACAAACATCTATGACATTGCTAGCGACTGCAGCATTTCTTTCTCTCTCCTCACTTGTAGGAGCTGATGAAGTTGCTACGGTTCCAACCGAGAATATTCCTATTCCAACCAATCGTGTCTATGCAGGTCCAGAATTTTTCTGGTCGCATTTTCGTGGTGAGCTCGACTCTAAACACGACGTCATCGATTACGAACTCAAAAACAACTCGTATTATGGCGGTATCCGACTTGGATATGAATACTTAAAACCTGATGCGTTTTATGCAAACACAGATATTCTTCTCGCTCTTGGAGAAGACCATGGAAAACTCAGCAAAGAAAAAGGACCCAAAAGAAAAGAAAAGAAACTTTGGGAAAAAACAAAAGATGTTTTCCGTGGAAACCATGCTCACTTCTGGAGCCAGTATGAGCAACGGTTCGGATATACTTGGAGCAGCACAATCCTTCCAACATGCACCCTCACATGGTATGGAGCACCTGGATTTCACCTTGAGCATGAACGATCAAAAAATGCTTATTGGTGGTATGCAGCAACAGGTTTGAAAACCCTGCAACAATTCTGTAAAAACTTCTTCATGGGTCTTGATTTCAAAGTGATGTATAACTTTGCAGCACATGATGAACATCAATTGATTAAGCCTACGACTCTCGGAAGAAAACAATTCTGGGGATATCAAGTCGACGTTCCTTTCAAATGGACCGTTGGCGACAGCCAAGCCTTTGATGTCGAAGTTAAACCGTATCTCTTAAAACTCAATACTCTCAGCCCAGAAACCATTTTGGGTATCCGAGTTGAGTTAGGGTACAACTTCTAATCCCTATGATGGACCCCCATTTCGATGGGGGCATCTAAGCTTTAATTCCTTGAGCATCAGCTGTTAGCAATAATTTTACGACATATTTATGCTGATTTTGTCATAAAAATTGTCGCAAAAACGTCATAAAAAGGTGATTTCACAATTCAAGACTATGAGTCCCTCTGCCCAGGGATAAACAGACGATCTTTGCAAAGAGACCTATCCGATCTCATAAAAAAAGGTCTTATTACTCAAGAAGGGATTAAAAAAGCAGCACGTTACAGAGTTAACCGGTTGCATTGATACCTAAAATTTGCCTGAGCACATAAGGCATAATACCCCCATGATGGTAGTAATCGACTTCGATGGGGGTATCTAATCTGACGATCAATGGGACCATTCTAGTTTGTCCATTTTTTTCGACTTTGAGCTGAACCTCGCTTCTGGGACCGAGGGTTCCTTCGACTGAAAAAATTTCTTCGCCGGTGATTCCTAGCGAGTCAGTACTTTCGTCATTCTTGAATTCTAAGGGAAGTACACCCATCCCAATCAAATTGCTCCGATGGATCCTCTCAAAACTCCGCGCAACGACAACGCGCACGCCGAGTAGAGCTGTCCCTTTAGCAGCCCAGTCTCGAGAACTGCCCATCCCATAATCTTTTCCAGCAAAAACAATGAGGGGGATATTTTCTCCCATATATTGTTGGCTCGCTTCGAAAATCGTGGTGATGGTTCCGTCCAAGAGAAATTTGGTATACCCTCCCTCTTTTCCCCCCGCCATTTTGTTCCGAATGCGAACATTGGCAAAGGTGCCTCGCATCATCACGTTGTGATTTCCGCGCCTACTTCCATAGCTATTAAAATCTTGGGGTTTGACGCCCAAAGAAAGGAGATATTTTCCAGCGGGGGTCTCTTCAGAAAAAGCCCCAGCAGGTGAAATGTGGTCCGTCGTGACAGAATCTCCAAAAATCGCCAATCCTCGCATCCCTGATAGTTGGGGAGAAGGTGGTAAGGTTTTTGAAAAGTTATCAAAATAAGGTGGCTTTTGAATATAGGTGCTTTTCGGATCCCATGGGTATTGGGCGGTTTTTGTCACCTTCATCTGTTGCCAGACAGGATTATCTTGCATGATAAATGAGTACCGCTTCTTAAACATCTCGGGTTGGAGAAATTGCTCAATCTCCTTCTGTATTTCTGCAGAGGTTGGCCAGATATCTTTGAGGAAAACCGGATTTCCTTGATTATCGTCACCGACCGGTTCCTTATCAAAATCAATTTGCACTCTGCCTGCAATAGCAAAGGCAACAACGAGGGGTGGAGACATCAAAAAGTTGGCTTTAACTGCGCTATGGATTCTCGCTTCAAAATTCCGATTACCACTTAAAACGCTGGCTGCAATGATATCGTACTGTGAAATGGCTTTGTCAATCCTCTCTTCTAAGGGTCCACTATTTCCGATACACGTCGTGCATCCATAAGCAACCAATTGAAATCCCAGTTTATCCAGATATTCTTGGAGCCCACTTTTCTGCAAATAATCGGTGACAACACGCGATCCGGGGGCCAAGCTCGTCTTGACCATCGAATTCACTTTTAAACCTTTTTCTACGGCCTTTTTCGCAAGCAAACCAGCTCCCAACATCACACTCGGATTACTCGTATTGGTACAACTGGTGATCGCAGCAATAACCACTGAGCCGTGCTCTAAAACAATATCGACCTTTTTTTCATCGGCATATCCTGGACTGACCACCGCTTCTGTAAACGGCCGGTTGGTCACCATCTCATCTTCACTCCAGGGTAAAACACCTCCTCCATTGAGAAATTGTTTCCCACCCGTTTCATGATGAACATTCGGTGAAAAAATTCCCGATTCGTGAATAAAAACTCTCCGGCGGAGTTCGTTTTTATCTTTCGCGTACCCACCCTCTGGCACAGGAGCCGTGAGCAAATCTTCAAATTTTTCCTTGAGATCTTGAAGTACAATCCGATCTTGCGGCCGTTTCGGTCCAGCGACACACCCTGTCACTGTCTGGAGATCGAGCTGCAACACCTTCGTGTAGTCGATCTCCCCCTTGCGAGGAATTCCAAAAAGCCCTTGAGCTTTTAAATAATCTTTGACTTGGCTGATATGGTCTTCACTTCTTCCCGTCATCCTCAAATAATCGAGTGTTTTCTCATCGCTCGGAAAAAATCCCATGGTTGCTCCATACTCCGGAGACATATTTCCAATTGTCGCCCGATCTGCCACCGACAATGTCTCTGTCCCCTCGCCAAAAAACTCGACAAATTTCCCGACAACTTTTTCCTTTCTCAAAAGCTCCGTGATCCGCAACGTCAAATCGGTCGCCGTCACCCCTTCCTTCAATTTTCCACTCAAATGAACCCCGATGACTTCGGGCGTTTGAATCGATACAGGCTGCCCCAGCATCGCCGCCTCAGCCTCAATCCCTCCCACTCCCCAACCGACAACTCCCAAACCATTAATCATCGTGGTATGCGAATCAGTCCCTACCAATGTATCAGGAAAAAGGACCCCATTTTCTTCAATCACCACCGACGCTATATGTTCCAAATTGACCTGATGACAAATTCCAATCCCGGGAGGTACCACTTTAAAAGTCTTAAAAGCCTCCTGCCCCCATTTCAGAAACTCATACCGTTCTTTATTCCGCTGAAATTCGATCTCCAAATTAAACATGAAAGCATCATTCGTCCCCGACCTGTCAACCTGCACCGAATGATCCACCACCAAATCGACCGGCACATCCGGCTCAATCGAGCTCGCCTTCGCCCCTTGATCTCCTATCGCATCGCGCATCGCTGCCAAATCGACCAGCAGCGGCACACCCGTAAAATCTTGCAACAACACCCGCGCCACAATAAACGGAACATCCCTCTCCGATGGCTTCATTGCATTCCACTTCGCCAACGCCTCAACATCTTCCCTCTTCACCTTCACATCATCACAATTCCGCAGCACTGACTCCAACATGATCCGTATCGACACCGGAAGCCTCTTGATTTTCCCCATCCCTTGCTCTTCGAGCGCCGGCAAAGAATAATACTGTTTCCCAGACTCCAGTTTCTTAAGCGTCTTGAAATGATCTTGCATAAAGCCTTCTTTTCTTCCGATATAGCTTATAGTGACAAAAAAGTCTTAGAAAAAAGTTATTGACATAATGTAACCAAATACATTACAATGAGAGCAATTGAGACAATGTGGCGATAAAATCTTTTAAGCACAAAGGGCTGAGAAAGTTTTTTGAATCAGGGAGTAAGGCTGGCATTCAAGCTGCTCATCTAAAAAGGATTAAACTTATTTTAGATCTTTTGAATGCTGCTACTGAACCAAAAGATATGAACTTTCCTGGATCGGATTTTCACCCTTTGAAGGGTGATCTTAAAGGATTTTATTCGGTCCATGTGAATGGGAACTGGACGATTATTTTTATGTTTGATAAAGGGGAACCATATAACATAGATTTAATCGATTATCATTAATGGAGAATTATTATGACTAAAAAAAGGAAACCGACACATCCAGGAGAGATCCTTGACGAACTCTATATTAAACCGCTTAAGCTCAATTTACAAAAACTTGCTGATAGACTTGGTATTGCTCGAAATACGTTATTCAAAATCAGGGCACGTGAGGCTAGCATTACTCCATTTCTAGCCCTTTCTCTGGCAGAAGCTTTTGATACTACACCTCAGCTATGGCTTAATCTACAAAATAATTACGATCTTTGGGTTGAGCAGCACGATCATATTCACATTATTCCCATTCTGAAGAATGGCGAAATTCTCCCAATCAAACAGAACATTGGGATCGCACGTCTTTCAGCCTAAAAAAGCCAATGCCAGAAATAGCACTGGCTTTAGGAGAAATCAATCAAAGAAATTGGCAGGGATCACCGTTCCAAAAACCTGCACCAGAACATCATTGGGATCATTGCGGGCATCTAGCCATGCAACACCAATGTTACCTGTTGTTTGATCGATGGCGATTTGAGGTTCGTATTGCGTGTGTTTATTTTTGGTGATTTGAAATGGCTCGCTCCAGGTTTGGCCATCATCATCTGTAAAAGCAATAAAGATGTCGGTATTGTTCGGTTCATTCACAGGATCGAGATTATCAACATAGACCATGTAGGCACGGCCGAAGTGTTTTTTATGGGACACATAGGCAAGTCTGGGCTGACACCAGGTCTTACGATCGGGCTGAGGAGGATAGGTGGCAAAATACCCAACATTGACATCTCCAAAAAGTTGAAACTGGGTATCTTTAGGTATTTTCTTTGCTCCTTTTGGAATAAAAGAAGTCCATATAGTTGAATGATCTTGGATCGTGCTTCCCAATTCGCCATTGAAGGATGCTTGAGAAATTAAGATTCCCCCTGTTGGATTAATTGCTACGGAACCATAGCCGCCTTTTAATCCTTCAGGATTCTGAATATGAACTGGGTCTCCGAGTTGTCCATTTTTTTTCTTGGGAAAGATAAATATTTGCGAAGGATTTTGTGTACTAGCAGCTGTAGAAACATTTCCCTGATTAAAAACACTTGCAAGCCAAACAACTTGATCATCGCCAGCAGCCAGTAAAGGATAATCATATGCAGCTTGTTTTTTACCTAATTTGATAGGATTGAAAACATATTGAACTTCGAAAGTTTTTCCATGATCTTCACTCATTGCAAGAATTCCCATAAGAGGATGTTTACGGTTAACACTAAATACATCAAAAATACTATGAGTAAATATTGTTAAATAGGTTATATAAAGATGACCCTGAGAATCATAAACAAGACGAAAATCTCCATTATCAAATCCTAAGGGCAATTTATTTTTGGAATTTCGAGGATTGAATATTCGGGCAAGACTTTTATTTTGTACCCAAGTTTCTCCACCATCGGATGTATTTGCAAATAACATTCCTTTGCTGAACTGATGTATTTGTCCCAAAGGCTTATTTACAAAAGAAAGAGGAACATTAAAAGAACATACTGAAATATTATTCTTATTTGTTTTGTCTATGGCTAAAGTCGGTTCACCTTGAAAATTAAAACGATGAGGGGCAATGACCAGATTTTGACTGACGATCACATCGTGTGGATTATTCACTTGGATAGAACTATAACCCAGGTTTGAGGTGGGTGCAGGAGGATGATTCACTAAAAGCTGAGAATTATCCGCCCAAACACATCCGATCTTTCCATCATGAAAATCAAATCCGAAATATTCCAAAAAGTCCGCTCCAAGTGCCGGTAGAGTTGCCGGTCCATCTGACTGGAACTCCGCTATCTGAAAAATATGCAGATCTTTTGCCTCAAGACTTGTCAAAAGGGCAAAAATTGAAATGAGCAATGCACTCCATTTTCTTAACATAGATACGCCTCCAAGGTTAAAATTTAATATTACCCCCCCCCCGCAAAAAAAGAAATTAAATTTCTTCTCGTAAAAGTAATAGTAAAGCAATATAATGAAGTTTATCTGCGCGAATCGAGAATTTTAACTGCTCGAAATTTGGAGGTTATCACATGGAAATCGATGCAATTTCATTAGAAGTGGCTTTGAATGCACTGGGACAATTGCTTACAGAAAGGAAAGATCATCATGAAGTCGTTGCAATAGGCGGAGGGAGCCTATTACTTCTTGGTCAAATAGATCGTACTACGAAAGATTTAGACATTGTTGCACTTTTTAATGCCGGTCAATTGGTTTCGGCCCATCCATTACCCTCAAGTCTGCTTCAAGCAGTAAAAGAAATAGCAAATGCTTTTGAACTGGGTGAAGAATGGATCAATGAAGGTCCATCCTCTTTATTTGAAGCAGGACTACCGTCTGGATTTGAAACACGCTTAGAAACACGTTATTATGGTGGCCTGATTGTTCATCTTGCCGGCCGTTTTGATCAAATTTGCTTTAAACTTTATGCAGCGGTAGATCAAGGCCCTCGTAGTAAACATTTTGCCGATTTGAAATCTCTACTTCCGACGCTAGACGAATTATTAGAGGCAAAGAAATGGTGTTTAACTCAAGATCTCTCTGAGCCCTTTCGTGAAGAATTAAATAAGCTCATAACTCCTCTTGGAGTTCCAAATGAGTAGTCTAAGGGAAAAATTTGATAAAAACCTTCTGGATCTTGCTTGGAGTCTTTGGACTGAATTGGGTGTTGCAGGAGTTAAAAGGAAACATCAAAAATTTTTAATTATTCCAGAAGAGCTCGTTATATTAACCGCAGCACTTGGAGATATAGATCCTCGTCTTCGTGATGAAGCACTGGACTGGTGCAGTCGAAATCACCATTTTATTTCAATTAGCCGCTTAAAAACACTCGCAAAATCTTTTGATAGATCGATACAACACTCTTTTTCAAAATTTTCTGCCACATTGAATTCGGTATCAAGCGCAAATTGGCCAATTTTAATAAAGGCTGACCCTCTCAAGTTTATACCAAGTAAAAAATCTAAATCTCCCCCATTTCAATTACCTGCTCTACTCTGTTTTAGACTCCGTGAATTATTTGGTGTTGGTGCACGGGCTGATTTAATTTTATTTTTTTTGTCGCAAGAAAAGGTTGATTTTGCTGTATCGGATGTAACAGAAATCGGTTATAGCAAACGAACTCTAGCCAATGTATTGGAAAGTTTTACTCATGCAGGAATCTTCAATGTTTTTATGGCTCGCAATCAACAACGTTATCATTTTGCAAAACGAAATCAAATTATAAGAATTTTAGATCCGCTTCCCGAATTCATGCCACCTTGGCGTCACATCATTGAAGTCCTCTTATCATTACGAGCTTGTATTCAACACATTGAAGATAAGTCCGAAAGTTCAAAAGTCATAGAAATTCGAAATACTTTGATGGGACTTCAAAATAAGTTAAATAAGTTGAAGCTTATTGCCCCACCATTCCAGGCCGATTTAAAAGTATATTTGAATGTCTTTAGTGAGTGGATACTACGCCTATCTGGATCACTTGCTCAAGGCGATTTCCAATAAAAAAATATTAATGAAAACTTAATTCAATATTTATTATAATTATCAGATTATGGCTATTGCTGCTGTATCTTTTTCTAATTTCGTTGAGCCGAAAGCTACTCCTTTAGAACGGTATCATGAAGTTGTTAAAAGGGCTTTATGGGATCCTTTGGGAATAAATTTTTTGAATTTGGCTGGGCGCTATGTGGTGATTCTGACCGTTTTTCCAGGTTATCTCATTGCGAGTCTACTTTCGATTCCGTATTGGAATGAAGAGAAGAGAGTGATGGATCTTTTGCATACCCATAAAACAGATGTGTCGCTTCCGAGAGAACCGATCCGTGAGTTATGCCATCAGATGGATGTGGAATATTTGTATGAGGGGCCGCTCGATACTGAAAAACGGGTGATGGATCGGAAAATGCAAGACCCCAAGTTTCAAAGACTGATTCGGTATATTCGAGAGACAAAAAACGCGTATGCAGTTTCCGCGTTAATGGTCATCCTTGGTATAAAGCCTGCTGTAGTTTTTGAAGTTCTAAGCCATGCTCCTGCTGAACTCTTTTCTATTCTTGAAGAAATTGCAGGGGGATCTCTCGTTTTGAGAAAAGACCTGGGGGGAACTTATTTTGTCAATGAACACCCGCTTTCTCAATTCGATCCACGAAAGTATTTAAAACTTCCTAACCGTCCACTCATCGACATCGCGATCGAAAATTTTCCAAACCAAAATCAACTCCTCACCGATCAAATCTTATCCTACGTTTTGGGATTTGGTCCCTCTTGGGAAAGTTATTCGGTTAACTGCCGATACATCCAGAATAGACAAGTGGTAAAGTGTTGTTTTTCTGAACATCACTTCACCCAAATAGGCCGTATCATATATCAAAAGCTCTTCCATAAGAGAGCGACCTATCACCAAGCGGTGATGCTGGGTCATGCCTACCATTGTCAATATGTCAACATTATCAAATATAGAGAATATATCTATAGAGGCCACACCAGATCCGCGGATAGACTTCTAAATAGGACGGGAACCGGAGGTATATACGACGGGCTAGCCTTGCAAACCGACTACTTTAAACAAAGTTATACCCTAAAAAAATGGGTGATGGAAACGTTTTTTCCTTAAATTTCTTCGGAGAGGGTTTTCTTGAGGCCGAGGAATTGGAACGCTTCTTGGACATTGAGCATCCAGGCGTAGGAGAAGTAGAGGAGGGAGAAGATGCCGCCGAGGACGAAGAGTTGGAGGATTTGGGGGAAGAGGGCGCGGGGAAGGTCGGTTGAGATGAGGAAGTAACGGATCGCTCCGGTGAAGAGGGTGGCAAGGATGGCGCAGAGGCCAACTTTGCTGAAGGAGGTGAGGGGGAGTTTGATATCGGTTTTCTTAGAGAGTTTGAACCAGAGGAAGAAGAAATTAACGAAGGTTGCAAGGCTGGTGGCAATGGCAATACTGGCAGAGCCGCCATCCAGCGCGAAGATGAGGAGGGCATTGAGGAGAATGTTGACTCCGACAGAAATAAGAGAAGCATAGAGCGGAGTTTTAAAATCTTTTTGGGCATAGAAGGCGGGCGCGAGGAGAAGGACAAAGACGGCGGGCGCAAGTCCGATGGTATAACCCCAGAGGCACGACGTTGTTTGGGAGACGGCCGTTGAATCAAAGGCTCCACGACCATAGATGAGATTGACGACGGTGTCACCGAGAATAAAGAGGGCGAGGGTGACGGGGAGGATAAATCCAAAACTGCGCGTGAGGGAGAATTGGAGAAGTTGCCGGTATCGATTTAAGTCTTTCTGTTGAAGAGACCGTGCTAGCGGTGGAAGAAGGGCGGATGAGAGAGCAAGTCCAAAAAGAGCCAGAGGGAGTTGGTAGAGCCTGTTGGCAAAATAGAGATAGGCAGGGCCGGAGAGATCGGCATACCGAGCAAAGAGGGCATCGATCATACTATTGATTTGAACAGCACCGATGCCGACGATCGTGTACGTCATCGCAGAAACCATCTGCCGAAGTTCTGGGGCAAAAAGACGTGCTTTAAACCACTGAATGCCTCGGAGGAAGGAGGAGGCTGGTGGCAAAACGATCATCCATTGAACAAAAAAAGCAAGAACGACTCCAAGGGCAAGCCAAGCAGCTGCTGTCTCATGGGGAAGATCTTTCACAAACCACATGGCAACAATGAAGATGATATTAAACAAAACGGGTGCACTGCTGGGTAGAAAATATTTTTTTTCGGATTGGAGGAGAGCGCTAAAGAGGGCGTAAAGACAGACGAAGATAACACCCGGTAACATGACCATGGTTAGGAAGAGAATTTGCGCGGTATCTTGGGATACGCCACTCCATTTCCATACGTAGAATAAGATGACTTCGAGGGTAAGAACCACCAGAAGTAGGATTGTCGACAAAGAAGCAAAGAGATCTCTGAAAAAAGCTTTCCCTTTTTCTGGAGATTCAGCGCGCAGGGCTTCAAAGTGGGGGCTAAAACTGGAGAGGAGAGAACTCTCTCCAAAAAGCCGCCGGAGGAGTTGGGAAAATCGGTAGGCTATGAAAAAAGCAGCCATGAGCGGTGTCGCGCCAAACCAGGCACCTAGAGCCATCTCTCGAAAAAACCCCGAAAATCGACTGAGGAGTGTTCCAAAAAAGAATTGGAGAGCCGATTTTACGACGGTTTTTGGTTGATCCATCTGCTGATGATCAACTATACTTTCATTTTGTGTCAAAAACATCTTCGAACGATTTATTAATCGGTGCTCACACCTCTGCGGCAGGAGGGCCTCAAAATGCTCTTTTAGAGGGGCAAACCATTGGAGCAACGACCATCCAATTTTTTACGGCCAACCAAAAAACATGGCAAGGGAAAGCAATCACTCCCGAAGCCGTAGCCCTTTGGAATGAAGCCGTGAAGGCAACAGGCATCAAACAAGTGATGAGTCATAGTAGTTATCTCATCAATTTAGGATCTCCAAATAAAGAGGGTCTGCACAAGAGCCGGAAAGCCTTTCAAGAAGAGATCCACCGGTGCCATCTGTTGAAAGTCGCTTATTTAAATTTTCATCCGGGTGCTGCGCTAGATCAATCGGTCGAGATGTGTCTCGATACGATTGTGGAAAGTCTGATGGAAATGGAAAAACTCGTCCATCAAGGACACACACGCCTTCTCATTGAATCAACGGCGGGGCAAGGCTCTTCGGTGGGTCACCGTTTTGAACAACTCGGCTATTTGATCGAAAAGGTGCACAAAAAAATTCCTGTGGGAATTTGCTTGGATACATGCCATCTGTTTGTCGCCGGTTACGATATTCGAGATACGGAAGGTTGGAAAAAGGTTTTGAAGGAATTTGATGAACTTGTCGGAATTAAACATCTGTATGCTCTCCATGTCAACGATTCTGTAAAACCTCTGGGAGCAAGGAGCGATCGGCATGCAAGTTTGGGTGAAGGGCAGATTGGCCTAAAAGGGTTTCAAGCCATGATGCAGCACCCTGATCTTCGCGATCTTCCGAAATATTTAGAAACCCCCGAAGGTCCTGCTGTGTGGGAAAAAGAAATTGCTCTCTTGAGGAAATTCGCCCAATGAAAAGGACAAAAATTAGTCGCATTTCTTCTTCTGATATCGGTAAAGAATTAAAAATCGGGGGGTGGGTTCGCACCGTCCGCGACCAAAAGAATTTTGCGTTTGTCGAGGTGAATGATGGGTCGTCCATGGCGAGTCTCCAAGTGATTGTGGAAGGGGCACTACCTGCAGAAGTCACAACAGGGGCTTCGGTTCTCATCCAAGGAAAACTTGTCGAAAGTCCAGGGGGGAAACAAAAATGGGAACTGAAGGCTTCGAATTTAGAGATTTTAGGTCTCTGCTCTGCAGAAGATTATCCGCTGCAAAAGAAGCGGCACTCGTTTGAATTTCTCCGAACAATCGCTCATTTGAGACCTCGGACAAATACACAAGGGGCTGTCACGCGGGTTCGCAATGCACTTGCTTTTGCAACCCATGAGTTTTTTCAAAAGCGTGGATTTCTCTATGTCCAGACTCCGATTATCACCAGCTCAGATTGTGAAGGGGGCGGACAACAATTTTCTGTTTCAGGATTCAATCTCAATGCAGTTCCAAGATTTGAGGATGGGACGGCCGACTTTTCTCAAGATTTTTTTAGCAGGCCCACATATCTGACGGTTTCGGGGCAGCTCGGAGGAGAAGCGATGGCGTGCGCTCTTTCTGATGTTTATACTTTTGGGCCTACATTCCGTGCAGAAAATTCGAATACGTCGCGTCATCTGGCAGAATTTTGGATGATCGAACCGGAAATGGCTTTTGCCGACCTCAAAGATGACATGGAATGTGCAGAGAGTTATCTCAAATATGTGATTCAATCGGTCCTTGAAAACTGCCCTAAGGATATGGAATTTTTCGATGCGTTCATTGAAAAAGGGGTGATCGGTAGACTTCAACATGTTGCAGCGTCTCCTTTCGCTCATCTGACATACACAGAAGCGGTTGAAATCTTAAAAAATTCGGGCAAAAATTTTGAATATTCTGTCGAGTGGGGATCGGATTTGCAGTCGGAGCACGAACGGTATCTTGCTGAAGAGTATTGTAAAAAGCCGGTGATTTTGACCGATTACCCCAGCAAAATCAAAGCGTTTTATATGCGGATGAACCCCGATGGAAAAACCGTTGCAGCCATGGATGTGCTTGTTCCGAAGATCGGAGAGATCATCGGCGGAAGTCAGCGTGAAGAAAGATATGACCTTTTAAAAGAAAAAATTGTACAATATGGCCTAAAACCAGAAGATTACTGGTGGTATCTGCAACTGAGGCAATATGGAACGGTTCCCCATGCGGGTTTTGGAGCGGGATTTGAAAGGCTTGTCCAATTCGCAACGGGTATGGAAAACATCCGTGATGTCATCCCTTTTCCACGCTATCCAGGCCATGCAGATTTTTAATAGGAAGAGGTAGTTTATGTCTGTTAAATCTCTCGTAGATTGTTATCGATGTAACAAACCTTTAATTCCCTCAAATGCTCCTCTCATATTCACGAAATGTTGGCATGTCTTTTGTAGTTGTATAGACGCAACGCGGAAATCTCATGTCTGTCTGTACAATTGCGGAAAATTTGTTCCAACAGAGAGTAACCGTTACTCAACTCTATGCTTATCCATTTTGCGCTCCAATTTATTGCACGATCCGACAGCTTTTCAAAATTTAGTCAGACAATTAGCCGAAGAAGATAAAGATGAAGAAAAAGTGTGTATCGGCTGTTTAGATACCCCCTTTCCTTCTTTTGGTTGCACGGAAAAAGGTCTTGTTCACAGAGAATGTCTTATCGCGACAGAAGAATGTCCCGTTATCTATGGTAATCAGGTGGCTAAGTTGGCCATGCGCCTTTTAAATACCCCGAATCGGTCCCTGCCTAAAGCTTTGGCCGTTACGATAGCGAACCTCGCCGTCTGGTCGTGGCTTGTGAACCATTTAGTTTATGAAGATAACAATTTCAAATTGAAAATCTTATCTGCACCGGCAGAATTTTCTTTCCGCGCAGTTTACTACATCATGACCATTTTCAGAAAAATTTTGGCAGTGCAAACTGCCAGGTGAAAAAAAATTAACCCGAGGGGTCAAAAGGTGACAAGATGCGCTGCGAGGCAAAGCCAGATTGATTCTCGCGAGGAATAACATTCTTGAATACGAAGGATTCCGAGCGAGAATCAATATGGCGAAGCCGCAGCAAGCAGGTTGTCACCTTTTGACCCCTCGGGTTAATAATGTCAGGTTGTGAGCTTCATCCAAACCCGGTACGCTTTTTTCCCCTCTTCATCGGGAATACCATTTAAGCCTTCCGCTTCCGGATTATAAAACAATGTATGAAAAATCGTACCGATTTGACCCAAGAAAAAATAATAGCTGTAACTGGGAGAAACTCTCAATTGAAATAGAGTCGTAAGTATGCTTAATCTGGGAGCTACTAATCGAGAACAGCCGATTGTCAAAGCCAAATATAATAATGTACTTCTTGAGCTTAAATCAGATAGAAAATCGAGCTGACTATTGACAATCAAGTAGATTCTAATAAGCAGATTCTCCGTGTCAGGATTAAAGTCTACCCTCTGCGGTAACACATATTTATGGAAAATATCTGTAACTCTAGGAAACGCCTTATGATAGAGATAAAAAGCACCCAGCCCTACAAGAATAACTGCACCATCTTTTACATACTGATTTCTCAGACAAAATGAGATGAGTTGCTGAATTTTGATTTTTACTAGATCGACTCGAGATGAAAATGAATTTAGAGTTGGGAAAAGAGGTTGTGCCCTTTGAACGATTGCCGCTCTTTCTTGTTGATTTGCCCTGCGATACACGTCTTGAAATACAAAACTACTCAGTTTTTTTCTTCCATAAGAGCTTTCATATTGTATCAAGGGTACCGAAGATAAAAGTGCTACATTCCATTCGAGTCGGTGTAATCGATATAATACATGAAGAGCATTGGGGTCACTCTTTAAACCATTTTCGACGACTTGAGTGTCAGGGAAGTGGGTTTGATCAAATTGAGTGATAATCGGAGTAATAAAATTTACGACGGGTGGCGCCATAATGTTCCTTTTTTGTTATCCATGACGGCTTTCCAGAGTTGGAAAGTTCTTATTCCTTGCTCTTCGTAGTAACGGGCTTTTTTCTGGTCGTGGAGGGTTTGCAAGCTCACGGCGATCGAATTTTGAGTTTGCCAGGAGAGGGAGAAGGTGCGGCCAATACCCCACCACAGAATTTTACCGGGAATTTCGGTGAGATATTGGGTTGCGTTGACGGGAAAAAGGATCACCCTATACGCTCGATTCACGACAGGTCTCGCTTGTCCTGGTAATATCCATTGAACCGCGACAAAAGACAACCAAATCATCCACTGTTTTTTGACGAGATAGTCAAAGTATCGGATCGATTTGTCGATGACCCGAATGAGAGGAAGTGGGGCGCGGGCCATTAAGAAAAGGGCACTGCGGGGAATGATATGATTCACCAAAGCATCTGTCGCCATCCCTTTGGCAAATCCATAGAATCTGTAAGTGGCGATGACGGCGACGCCGGAGATAGCATACCGGACGATTGTGTTACTGAAAAACCACGAGGTATATCCGTGTACCTTATAAAGGGATCGACGAAACTTGAAGGAGAATGAATCGAGCAAAGGATTAAAAGGGGAAGTGAGTTCGATCAGTCTGTCTTTTTCATCGGAAGTGGCGTGGTTATACACATCTTGAAAGACAAAGGTGACGAGCTGATCGGTTGCAGATCTGAAATGGTCTCGATTTTGACCTAAACTCTTCAAACGGTCTTGCGCACTCCATTCGATGGCCCCTCTCATATGAGAGCTGGGGTCTTTGGACCTGTGCACAAAACGAGTGAGGGCAAACCACTCAGAAATATTGACCCCGTTATTATAAATGGTTTTTTGAGGAATGACCGGAAGATTTGTTATTCCTCGGATAAACGGATCTCTTTCATTGGGCAGTAGAGTGATATCCTTCGTTGGCACTCCAGGATAATGGCGTGCATCAAATTTTGAAGCGATAAAATTGACAAAGGCGCCCGGATTTGTTCGTAAGGTCATATTGAGGAAGGTATTTTAACCTTTTTTTAAATTAGATGGGAGTTAAAGTTTTTGATTCATACCGAGTAGCAGCCTGATCGACAGCTTCTTGAAGAAAATCTTTGATCGACTCGACTTCTGACATGCGGAGGGTATGATGATGGTCAAAAAAGTGTCCGATCTCCTCCATATTGAGGAGAACCAGTTCTGGGTGATATCGGAGCGAGGGGTCCACCGTGCGGGGAACACTGAGATCGAGAATCAGGTGAGTTTGAGTTTCTTTGGGAACAGATGTGATGAGGTGTTTTTCTGATGTTGTTGCTGAAATGACGACATCATAGGTGTGCCAATTTGGAAGCTCGGCATAATCCTTTAGCGAAACGGCATAATCGAGAGCAAACGGAGTTGCTTTATCGAGTTGGTGGGTCAAAAGGGTCATGTTTTTTTGACCTTTTCTCCAGAAGTAGTGGATGATTTTACGATTGATATCCGAATTTCCGATGAAAAGGAGTTTGTCGGAAGGGAATTTTTGGGCGAGTTTGAAAATCAGCCCTTCCAGATGAAACGTTGTATGAAAAAGAGGGAACGTCGAACGGAGTTTTTTGCCGAGCTTTAGAGATTTTTGAAAGAGAAAGTGGAGGGGTGAAGGGAGATGCTGGCGGACCCGCTCTTTTTCATAGGCGATTTTAACCTGGCGCTGGATATCACTTTCAGCCAGTATGGCACTATCGAGACCGGCTGTAACACAGGCGAGGTGAAAAAAACATTCTTTTCCGAAGTAAGAGTAAAACGCATGTTCATGGGAATGGGGAATTTTCGATTTGATGTCCTGAAAAAGCTCCGATTGGATTTGGGCTAAATCGTCATGACTGAAATAAATCTCGGTACGGTGGCATGTGGTTAAAATGATCTTATTCGAAGTGTCCCACTCGATTTGGGCTATTTTTTCTCGTAGATGCAAAGGTGCAGATCGGTAGTTAATTCCGAGAACTCCGATTTTTTTCATCGAAAAACCTCTATGATGACTTCGAGATCGAAACCGCGCCGCTGTAGTGCTCCCATCTTCTTCATCCGGTCTTTCCGTTCAAAAGAGGGAGTTGTAAGAATTTTTTTAATCGACGCCTTTTGTTCATTCGGTGAAATGGAGCGAGGCGCAAGGCCTTGGGTAAGCAATTTTGCGGCAATTTTACGGGGGCCATACCCTCTTTTTTTATACTCTTCAAGCCGCCTTTCAGCAAGCTCGGAATCATTGAGATACGCTGCAAATTTTTTTAGTGCAGGCTCTATCTCTTCGGGTGTAAAACCTTTATTTAGTAATTTCTTTTTTAATTCGTAAGTACTGTAGTTTTTAAGACTTAAGAGTCGCAAAATTGTTTTTTCTATCATTGTTGAACTTTATATTCTATAATTGAGTTCGAGGCAAGAAATATGGCAAGTACACCCCCTGTCGGTCCAGGTAGTAGATCAGGTTCTGAAGGATCTCAAGAACAACTTCCTCCTATTCCGAAAGGATTCCGAGCTAGTCCAGCGTGGGTTGCATTTTTTATGAAAATGTTTCCAACTTGTAGTGCAGCCGATGCTCAAATGTATGCAGCTGCCTTCCAAAATAACATGATGCAAATGCTCTCGCACCAGATTCAGCAACAAACAGCCAAAGCGCATGAAGCTTCGCAATATATGAAAGATGTCATCGAAGGAAATGAGTAACACAGAAAATTTCATTGTTACTCCGGAGATGTTAGACGTCAGACTCGATCGGCTTCTTACAGGACATTATAGAGCGTGCTCGCGCACGTACTTTCAAAATTTGATTGAAGACGGATTTGTTCTCGTCAACGGCCATCCTGTCAAAAAGAAAGACAAACCAAAAACCGGCGATGAGATCGAGATCTGCTTCCAGCTGACTCCAGAACTCTCTTTAGAACCCGAGAATATCCCTCTCGATATCCTCTATGAAGATGAACACCTTTTGGTTATCAATAAACCAGCGGGCATGGTGGTCCATCCAGCTCCAGGCCATCCTTCCAAGACATTTGTCAATGCTCTTTTGTTCCATTGCAAAACACTTCCCTTCAGCACCGATCTCCGTCCAGGAATTGTCCACCGGTTGGACAAAGATACTTCGGGCATTTTACTGGCAGCCAAGACCACCGAGGCACACCGAAAGCTCGTCGCCCTGTTTTGTGAGAGAAAGATCGAGAAAACATATCTGGCTCTTTGTGTGGGAACTCCTTCCAACACCACGATCGATGCTCCTATCCGAAGACATCCGACGCGGCGGAAAGAAATGGCGATCGATCCCTTGGGTAAGCCGGCTATTTCGATCTGCAAGGTCGTATCCTCAAAAGGATCCCTTTCTCTCGTCGAAATTAAACTCATCACGGGAAGAACCCATCAAATCCGTGTCCATATGAAACACCTGGGAACCCCCGTCCTGGGAGATCCTGTTTATGGGTCGAAAAAATATCACGCTCCGCGCCAAATGCTCCATGCTCACCGTCTCCAATTTCTACATCCGATCACTCAAGCATCGATCGACTTGATCGCTCCCCTTCCTCCAGATTTCAATGAACGGGCTGTTAATCTAATTCTTGATAAATAATAACTACCGGCGTATCCTTGCTTTAAGTCTTTTTTTAAATAGGATCGAAAATGAAAGAATTTGTTGAATATATCGTCAAAAATCTGGTTGATAATCCTGACAAAGTACGGATCAATGAAGTCGGTGGTACGCACACATTGATCATCGAGCTTGCTGTCGACAAATCAGACATTGGCAAGATCATTGGTAAAAAAGGTAAAACCATCAATGCCATCCGCACGTTGCTCATGTCTGTTGCTAGCCGTAATGGGATTCGAGTTTCTCTAGAAATTATCGAAGAGCCGAAGACTGCGACTGCACCTACTCCTGCCTAATTGCGTCGGCCTAATTGCGCCAGCCTAATTTATTTTAGGAAGGTAAGGGGAAATCATCGCCTTACGGGAGTTTAGAGTTCCCGCTTCATATTTGAGTACGGCGATGGGAATTTTTACTTTCAAGATTTTGCTGCGGATCGGTTTAAAGCTTTCTTCGAAGATCTGTTTCAGTTCTCGGGAGTTATCTCCTAGAAACTCAACTTCCATCACATTGTTCATGACTTGAGGCGCTGTGCGAAAGGCGCTTAAAAACGCTTTTAAGTGTTCGATGCCTGATTCTGTTGAAGGGATCCAGATCCAGAGTTCATCTTGGTGTGGATAACTTCCCTTTTCACCGCGATACAGTTCTTCTGCTCCAGGAATTGTACTGATCATATGGAGATGGAGATCGACTTCGGGTCTTTCTGCATGGGCCACCGAGGCTTCTGAATACCATTGTTTTTGCAAATGAGATGAAAGCTTAACGAATGTTGAAAAGTTTTTATCGAATAATTTTGTTTGACCGACACGGCAACACCCATTCTGCTCTTTGGTGTCGGCAAAAATATGGGACGGTTTTCCTTCTGCGGCAAGCTGGAGATTCTCTTCGATATCTTTCTCTTTGGAGAGATAGATTTTTCTGTAAAGAGAGTACATATCATCATTTTGTAAAATCCGGGCTGCGGCGAGCGTTTTGAAATTCTCATCTCGAGGGATGTCGTCTAAATGGATGATTTCCGTTTCTCGCGATTCGACCAAGGTTTTGAGCCGATTGAGAAGTTCGGCAATACATTCGACATCTTTCGTTGTGATTTTAGTTAGAAGGTCGGTGTCGTCTAAGATAGCGTAGAGATAATGGAAATATTCGACGATTTCCCGCTCTGGAGCGATGTAGTACGGTTCATTTTTTTGGGAGACGAGATATTTTTGAAGAAGCCGTTGTAGAATCCGTTTGCTGGAAGGCTTTTCTAGATTTTTTTGAACCTCTTTGAACTGCTTCTCAATTTCCTCCAATGTCATTCCACCGGTGCTGTATTGATCGGTGATTTTAAAACTCTGCTCGGCGACTAACGTATTGGAAGATTGGGAATCGCCTATCACGACAACAGGGGGCATCGAGGTGGATAATTGTCCTTTGTGGTGGTCGATCAAACTAATTACTTCCAAAAAGGGAGGAATTTTTGTCTCTTCTCGGTTTGAAAAATCCCGAAGGGTGACGGTTCCGAGTGCCGCTTTAAAAATGTCGGCGGCGTGAATAATGCCGACAGGAAATAACTTTCCTTCTTTACTGGTCGCTGTGACCGTTAACGATGCAAAACCATCGATCTTGGTCCGAATCTCACCCAAATCGGCCCGGTAGTTGACATGTTGGGGGGCGAGACCAAATACTTTTGATTTGACTTGAAGAGCGACTTCGAGTCTGTCGACATACGAACGGATGCTAAAAATCCCTTTTTCCAACGCTTCGATGATTTTTGCCAAATGGCCGAAAAGCCTCGGTCTGTCTTCAATCAGATGTCCTTTCGAGTCAAAAAAGGCGGTACTATCGATCAAACCAACAAATTCTTGAAATTGAGGTATCTCAAGATGAGCCATCGCCTTCGCAAATTCAGCAAATGTACATTTTAACCCTTGAGTCACACCCAAAACCTTGGCCAGATAATCTTCTGAGAGTTCCCTTTCTTTTGACGAGAAATCTTTAGCAGGTTCACTCTCTTCGATGGTCATTCCCAAGATATCATCAAAGAAACTCTTGAGTTCTTTTTGAGTCAATTTCTCTTTCGCAAAAATTGAAATCAATTTCACATGGAGACTATTTTCATACCACCGGAGACATTGATTGAGAAGATTGATGACCGATTCGACTCGATCAACATCGGAACTTCTCCATTCTCCGATATAATACCCTTCCTCATCGACCAGCACGACAGCTCTGGGACCTTTTTCCGGATCAATGTCATAGACCGATTCCTGGAGAAGTTTTTTCTTCATCCCTTCTTGGGTGACGATGTCAAGACTCGACACAGAAAGGGCAGTCCGGTGTTTGGCAAGATAGGTGAAAATCCCCGATCCGAAAATATGATCGAAAAGAAACGACACTTCGACCTGTGTCGGGGGCTCTCCGCCTGGCAGATTCCAAATATGAAGACCTTCGGAGACCCGCGCAGCGAAAGCATCGACCCATCCCCAAAATGAAGCGACGGTTGTATCTAAATCGGGAGAACCGTGAGCCGTCACATAGTGACTCCCCTGATAAACCTTTCCCATTCCGACAGGAAAGAAAACCTGATACGCATCGCGAGGGACAAATCGGCCAGAAATTTTTCCCCGCACGCGACTATTTTCCTCGCGCGACAGTCCAGAAAATTGATTGAGCCACAGCTCAAAATTATTGAAATGAAAATGTTCGAGAATATTTTCTTGATGGATCCGCTCGATGAAATCGAGCACGTAAATCAAAGGAAAAGAGTTATCCGGCACATCGCAGAGAAGCTCCAAAAGAACACGACCCACCCCGTCAAATTTTTCTTGATCGGGCAAAGCCAGAAAAGAGCTCTTTTTCAGCTCCTTCAAGGCAGCCTCGATTTTCCGAAAACTATCCTTTTTTAAAACAAAGTCGCCTAAATATTTCATCTACACCAATCGGATTGAGCAGGATTCGAACCTGCGACCACCCGCTTAGAAGGCGGGTGCTCTATCCACTGAGCTATCAATCCACTCAATAGCAAAATTCTATCTCTCTTGGGAAGAAAGATCAATTCAAAAAAAGAAAAATCATTGGGTTTCCACTAAAGATTTGCTAAGCTCGGTTCTATGAGGACAACTATTTTTATTCAAGGAGTGACTGGACGGATGGGGAAAGCGGTATGCGCCGCTCTTGAAAAAGACCCCTCATTTTCTCTTAATACCCTTGAAACAGCCGATGTTGTGATCGATTTTTCTGCTCCTACGGCTCTTCACGATTTACTGGCTCGCTGCTCCCAAAACCAAAAACCCCTGGTCATTGGGACGACCGGCCATCCCGGAGACGCCCATGAAATCATTGCCCATGCCGCTCAAAAAATTCCCATTCTTTTTTCCCCCAATTTGAGTCTGGGCATGGCCGTCTGCATAGAGGCTGCGCGCCTCATTAAAAACCTTCTGGGTCCTTGCAACATCGAAATCATCGAAGCCCACCACGTTCATAAAAAAGATCAGCCCAGCGGAACCGCCCTCGCTCTAAAAAAAGTTCTGGGGCCGATCCGTATCCACTCCATCCGTGCAGGCGACATTCCAGGGGATCATACGGTCTTATTTGCTCTCGATGGGGAAAGGATTGAACTCAAACATCAAGTTCACTCGCGCGAAGCTTTCGCAAGAGGAGCTTTAGTGGCTGCCAAGTTTTTAAAAAACAAACCTCCCGGTTTATATTCCCTGAAGGATATCTATGAAACTCGTCAAAGTTAAAAATTTTTCTATTGGAAAAGGACAACCGCTCGCCGTGATTTGTGGCCCGTGTGTGATTGAAGGAGAAGACCATGCTCTCCGTGCCGCTGAATTTTTAAAAAATCTATATGATTCTCTGGGGCTCAATTTCATTTACAAGTCGAGTTACGACAAAGCGAATCGGTCGTCGTACCACTCATTTCGCGGTCCAGGCCTGGAAAAAGGGTTGAAAATCTTAGAAAAAATCCGAAAACAGTTCGATGTGCCCATTCTTACAGATATCCATACGACGGAAGAAGCCACAGCGGCGGGAGAAGTTTGCGATGTGATTCAAATCCCGGCATTCCTCTGCCGTCAAACCGATCTCGTGACAGCTGCAGGGAATACAGGCGCTGTGATCAAAGTCAAAAAAGGGCAGTTCATGGCCCCGTGGGATATGCAAAATGTCGTCGATAAAATTGTCGCCACAGGGAATGAAAATATCATTCTGACCGATCGAGGAACGAGCTTTGGGTACAACAACCTCGTCAGTGATATGCGGGCCATTCCTATTTTGCAAAAGATGGGCTTTCCTGTCTGTTTTGATGCATCCCATTCTGTGCAACTTCCCGGAGGACTTGGAACTTCGTCGGGTGGACAAAGGGAATTTATACCAACCCTTGCCAAAGCAGCGATCGCAGCTGGCTGCGACTGTCTCTATATCGAATCGCATCCGAATCCTATGGAAGCCAAGAGTGACAAAGAATCGGTCTATCCGTTCGATGGTCTGCGCGATCTCATGGAACAACTCAAACAAATTTATCAGATAGTGCATGTTTAAAAAGGCGAAATTTTTCACAGCGCTCATTCTGGGACTCTGCTCACTCGGATGGATCTATCACTTGATGCATCTCTCGATGGACGATATCAAAAAATCTAAAGCCATTAAAATAACGGCCAAAGCAGCAAAAGGAATCACTCCCGAAAAAACGCATCAACAACGGACCAAAGTCCGGAAAGATCTTTGGCTCTCTCAATCGGATCGGACGCGGCTCCATTATCGGATCGATTGCAAATCGTCGCTTTTGACCTTGGTGCCGATCGATGACAAACTCGATATCATCGAAAATCTTCAAGAGTTGCAATGTTGGATGCAAGATAAGATCTATAACGATACGACTCCGATGCAACAAGTCCGTTATTTCCAAGCGGATGCAGGAACCTATCAGTATTCACTCCAAAAATTCGGTGCAAATACGGTGGTGCTCTCCCTCTTCCGATTGCCTGGCACGGATCTTCCAACAGGCCCTTTTCCAAATACAGCATTTCTTAAAGGAATTGCTAAGGACGTCTCTTTTTCTCTTGCAGGAAAAGCCACACAGTTCCAAGCTCAGCAATTTAAGGCTAGTCTATTAACCCAAGAGGTCAGCCCATGATTTTACAACTCGGTTTCTTAATCCTCTGCACCGTTGTTGATACGGGATCCATCTCATCGTCAAATGCCTCGTATGACGGCACTGCTTTGGTTCTGAAGGGACAAGTCGTGCTCGATCATGGCCTCGGTAAAATGCAAGCCGAAGAAGCGATCTTACAAAAACAAGAAGCGAATAAAGATTTTCCATTCTCAGTGATCCATTTAAATCGAGACGTTCTCGTCAAACTCACCCAGCACGGCCAGCTCCAATGCGACAAAGCAGAGCTCGACTTTTCTAATCTTCAAGGAACTCTTTCCTCTGCTAACAGGGCCAGTTACACCGATACCTTGAAAAAGAAAAAAGGGAAACAATCTCCCCTTCAAATTCTCGCATCGACCTTCCATCTCAAACTCATTAAAAAAGGTGAGACACCGAAACCTGTCTACGATATTCAAAATATTGTCGCCGAGGAGAATGTCGCCCTGACATATGATACCGATTATACCCTCTTTACCGATTCGATCCTGTATCAGATCGAGGGAGCACAAAGTCACATCGTATCTCAAGGGAAAGACCGGTGTAAACTGATCCACCTCGCCGATACGATCGAAGCGAGCCGGTTTGATCTCGATATTGTGCACAACAAACTGACCCTATCAGAGCCGCAAGGCGTTCTACCCTCTTTTTCAAAAGGCGAAGTCCGTTTTAGCTCCGAGACTCTTCTGTGGGATCATGATAAAAATATCTTGGTTTTAAAAGGAAACCCTCATGTCTCTGAACCTGCTCTTGGCACTCTTGAATCCGATCAAGAAATCCATTTTTTCCAAAAAGAAAAACAACTCATCGGCTTTAAAAGTTATGGAAAAACGGCACTCACGTATTTGAACGAACACAAACTCATTTCCAATGGAACTCTCACGTTCGATCGTGAAAAACACATTGGGACCGTTGAAAGTAGTCCAGATCAACAACTGTATTACCAAGAAGGAGAAATGGGAATCTTAGCCGATAAAGCCCATATCGAATATACCGAAGAGGAAAACCGGTTCAATCCGATTTCGATCGCCTTGAAAGGTCGGATCAAAATCTCTTCTTTGGCCTCCGATCATCCTGCACGTTTCGGTTTAGCCGATCGCCTCACCTATATTCCAACAACCCGCACGTTTATTCTTGGAGCGGATACTGGGAAAAAAGTTCTCTTTGTCAATGCAGAAGATAATCTGCAGCTCAGCGCTCAAGAAGTCCATATCACCCAAGATCCGCTGACAAAAAAACAAACCGTCAAAGGGATTGGAAATGTTCAACTCGCCCTTTCTGCAGAAGAAGAAACACTCCTAAAAAAAATCTTCGGTTCTCATGCAACAGCCACTCCTTAAAGTCGAGAATCTTAAGAAATCTTACGGCGGAAAAACAGTCGTTGATGGACTCTCGTTTGAGGTAAAAGCGGGCGAAGTTGTCGGTCTTTTAGGTCCCAATGGAGCAGGAAAAACGACCGCATTCTATATGACCATCGGACTGATTCACCCCGACGACGGAACGGTGTTTTTCAAGGGACACGATGCGACATCTCTTCCTATACACGAACGGGCTGAGCTCGGAATGGGATATCTTGCACAGGAGCCGTCGGTCTTTCGATCTTTGACCGTTGAAGAAAACATTCTCTGTATTCTTGAAACTCTTCCTCTATCTTCCTCGGAAAGGACAAAGCGGCTAGAGCACCATCTCCATGAACTCCATCTCGATAAACTAGCCAAAAAAAAAGCTTCAAATCTCTCCGGTGGAGAAAGAAGACGTTTAGAAATTACCCGCGCTCTCGTCACAGAACCTTCCCTGCTCCTTCTCGATGAACCGTTCGCAAACATCGATCCCCTCGCCGTTGCCGATGTCAAAAAAATGATCCGGCTTCTCAAAAGCAAAGGTATCAGCATTCTCATCACCGATCATAACGCCCGGGAAATTTTTTCCATCGTTGACAGGTCTTATCTGATCCGCGAAGGGAAAATCTTAATCTCAGGGACCGTTCAGCAGCTCCTTCAAAACCGAGAAGCTCGCCTCTCTTACTTTGGGGAAGATTTTAAGTTGTAATAAATTTTCTTCATGTTAAAATCGTTGAGCATATGACCTTCTTCATCCAACCAGCCTTAGATCTCATAACTCCCGCCTATAAAATTTTCACGGGAGATCGGTATGATCGTCCAATCCAAGCCCAAAAATTCATTCATACAACCCTGCGCATCACAACGGCGGCTGCTTTTTTCTTTACGACACAAGTCATCCTGAATTATCTCCGCTTAAATTCTACAATCTGGAGCAAGTTTGCTCCGAATGTCTTTCAATTTACCTTAGGTCGATTCGTTCCTTATTCGGCCGAACTCTACAGTGGTTACGCAAACCTTGCACTCGCTTGTCGGGCTAAAAAACCCGGCTTTATTGTATGGTTCCTCGCCAACGGAGCTCTGTCTCTCTATTGGGCGGAGCGGAATAAATATAACTATCAAGGCCGGCTTGAAAGTCAGTATTACCACTTATCTAGGCGAGTTGCAGCTTGGCTCTTTTCTTAAATGTGATTCTGCCCGTCAAAGATCTGATCTCTCCAGTTATTTGGGATCTAGCGACGCCTCTCGTGCGACCTTATTACGACCTGATAAATTCCGATCTAAAAAGTCAGCAAGCCTGTAAAAAACTCCTCCAAACCATCACCCGTATCGCCCTTGCAACAGCAGGATTCTTTGTTTATAAAACAGGTTGGCACCTCGGTGTCCGTTATTTAGGACTCCTTGGCGGAATGGGAACCTTTTGCATTCTCTATATCATCGGGAATAAAATCGACGCCCCCGCTAACTACACAGCAGCAACGTCGTGGTTTCTCTATGAAGGCATCTTAGGCCTGCTGCGAAGTTGGGGAGCCAGCCCAGCTGCGATGCTCTGTCTTCTTCTTGTCCGGGAAAAAAAAGATTCTCAAGAACCACAAGGAATCATGAAACTCTTAGACCCTTTCTTCACGACCGCAGCAGCTTCTCTCGCTGCCAGTCAGTAATTCATCTACAACTCTCATAATACGACTCACAGGCAGTGTATGGAGACAATCGCTCATCTTGCTGCCGCCGCAACCATCCATAAAACAAGGACGGCATGAGAAATTTTGTGCAACAACACGACTCTTCGGATGGAGCCAGGGGCCCCAATTAAGATCCGAAGATGGACCAAACAAAGCAACGACCGGTGTTTTTGTCGCGCTGGCGATATGAAGAGGAACCGAATCGACACAAATCAGAAGGCGGCTCCCTTCAATAATACCTCCCAACTCTTTCAATGATGTTTTTCCAGCACAATTGATCACGGGAACTGCAGGAATTTCTTTAATAATTTCCTCAATCATCTTCATTTCATTCGTATCTGAACTGGCCGTGAGAACGATCTGATTTCCTCTTTCATGGAGCTTTTTTATGAGCTCTGCAATGAGACTTGTCGGCGGACATTTAAAACGCCATCTTGAAACAGGGTGAAGAACTATATAATTTTCCTTCTCCATTTTTTGACGGCATTCCGGTGGAATATAAAAATATAGATCCCTTTCTTCTGGCGTCGGAAAAATGCCGATTTTACGAAGGCTATCCAAATTTTTCTCGACGGTATGACGGGGTGTTTTACAATTTTTTACGACATGGGTATAGATCTTTTTCTTCCCGATAAATCCTTTCCCCTCCGGATCAAACCCAACACGGATTTTGGCACCCGAAAACCACGCAACGAGCGCTCCCCGATCCCCTTCGGTTAAATTGATGACCAGATCGTATTTTTCTCGGCGGATTTCTCTCAAAAGTGAAAACTCTTTTATCCATTTCTTTTTCCAACTTCGATCGTAAATGACAAATTTTTGAATAGCCGGATGTCCTTCCAGCATTGGAATCGTATCTTTATAAACCATCGCATGGATTTCAGCCTGCGGCACTGCTGCTTGCAAATTGGAAAAAACCGGGGATGTCAAAAGAACATCGCCATGATGTCTCATTTTCACCACAAGTATTTTTTTTACACACGTCAAGTCCGGATAATTTCCATATGTCACAAAATTTTCTCCAAAGATTCTAGAATTTGTCCTTCAGGAATCGAGTTTACATTATACGGATCCCCCAGACACATAGCTTTCTCAGATAAGGGCGCCCACTCCCAGATCTTCGTGCCGCCAAATAAAACCACCTGAGGCTTATCTAGAGCTGCAGCCAAATGCATCGTTCCCCCATCCCCCAAGAAAAATCGATCCACGGAAGCAACCAAGCCCATAAAATCATCAAAATTCTTCGTCGCAATCACCTGGTTTTTCATCTCGAGTTTTTGTGCAAGCTCTTCCGCCTCTACTTTATGCCTCAGCTCACAATTGATCACGACCTCAAAATCTTTCCTAATCCCATTCAAAATTCTCGCCATCCGTTTACTTTCTAAAATGCTCCCTTCTCGATTATTCGTCACCGATACAAACAGACTCTTCTTTTCAAACGTATACCTAGGCTTGACATTCAATCGTGGCTTCAAACGATCAGGCACTTCTTCCAGAGACGGATCTAAAAGCCTAAGACCTTTCACCATTTGATGTCTTTTATCTGTTTCAAAAACCCTCGCCTGGTCAATCCACTTCCCATGCCATGCCCCATCGACATACGCCATCCGCCGCTCACTTCTCAACAAATAGAGAAATATATTTAAGAGCTTCATCGGAGTCGGTCTCGCCGAAATAACCAAATCGAATTTCCTCTTCCGTAGCCCCCACGCAGTCTTCCCCAGTGCAAGATATTTATTAAAGGACCGAGCCATCACCACACCCTCGACTCCCTCCAAATACGGAAGTAAAGGCGCTCCTCTCTGATCTACGATCAGAGTCACTTCAACATCTGGAAACCGCTCCTGACACAAATAAACCAGGGGCATGACACATAAAAGATCCCCCAGTCCATTTCTACGAATGATTCCGATCTGTTGCATAGCTCTTAGTGTGCAAAATTGTGAAATAAACAGATAGCAAATTCCACAATCTGAATAACTTAAATAAGATTTAATTTTATTTAAAATTATGATAAAACTATCCACCATATGACACAATTAACTGCAACAAAACCAATCATTTTTAGTAATTTTGAAAATCCAGAGCAGAATTGCATCACACTCAGGCTCAGGGATTTATCTCCTGGGCTTCGAAGGGTTCGAGAAAATTGGTGGAAAATCCACAAACAACAAAATGATGAAGAAAATGACGATGATATCAAACAAAGAGAGCCTTTTGGTCTGAAACAGGCCGTCATGCTTCCTGTCGGGCTCACTTATGCCACTGCCTTATCCTTTATTTTTAGAAATGAACCGGTCATTAGAACAGGACTCACAGGAATTCTCTTAGATTTTGTTAAAACGTCGTACGCTTATATTCCTTCAGGATCTGGCGTACAATGGGGATTTCGTCTGACGGCAGCTGCTTCCCTCATCACTTTAATTACTTTGAACTATGTCCCCCAAGACCCTTACTACATTGTACAATTTTTAAAATATCTTCCTTTTCTCGACATGACAATGGCAGTTTTCGTTAAAGGGGATCTCAAGCGGTTCAAACTCGATGCAAAAATCGTTCAACTTTTTGCGAGATGGGACATTCAGCTTTCTAAGAAAAAGGTGAAGTTTGTCAATTCCTTGGTACAGGGATCACTAGCTGCAAGTCTTATGATGCCTCAGATTTTTGGTATTTATCTTGCTGCTGTCGGGGGAGTTTTGTTTCGACCCCACATGCGCGTGCTTGTTTTCACCGGTTTAAAACGGATTGAACAGATCGAGGATAAAAAAACTCAAAATATTGTTTTAGCAACCCTTCATAGTTCTTTAATCGGCGGGGCAATTGGCACCTATTTTTTACTAAAAAATGATCTCATTTCCCATTCGCCGCTCAATCTTCTACCTTTAACATTCAATATCGTTACGGTTTATATTCTGCTAAGAACTATCAAACAAGTCATCAAAGCCTATATCGGAATCGAAGGGGCAGTTTCCAGCGAAATACCCCCTACTTGTCGCGAGAGAAGCATCATCTTCGGTAAGGGGCTCTGCATTCTTGGTATCGTCATTGGATTTTCGATCCTCTTTGGAGATCAAATCGTCTCTTCAGCAACATCCTCAGTAACATCCAGGGGAAATTCCATTACCACAAATCCAGGCTTTTTGGTCGTTTTACTCCAAGAAGTCGTCGAAGTTTTGAAAATAGGGACCATTAAGATCATGCCCCAAAACGTTGCCCTCGGTATGGTCACAGCAATGGTTGGAATTGGAGCGGCCTTAAATATCTTCAGGCAACCTCTCTCCATCAATGAAGATACGGTAGGTTATGGAACCTGTCTTTTTATGGTTCTCTGCTTCATGAATTTAAGCCTAGCCTTCGTCAAGCGAGACCTTAAACCGCCCCGAAAAAAACAGACCCCTCTACTCCAAATTGAGGCTCGACTAGAAGGCCTAGCCGAGCTATAATGGATGGATTATATGACAATCGAACAGACATTATCGATCATTAAACCCGACGCCGTGAGCCAAAATCTCATAGGGGAAATTTTAACCAGGTTTGAGAAAGCCGGACTCAAAATTGTGGCTGCCAAGATGGTCCATCTCACCCTCGATCAAGCCAAAGCGTTCTATGCCGTCCATGCCGCTCGACCGTTTTACATGGACCTCGTCACTTTCATGACCGAAGGCCCCGTCTTCATCTCTGTTCTCGAAGGAGAGAATGCCGTGGCCCTGCATCGTTCCATCATGGGAGCGACCAATCCCAAAGATGCCGCTCCAGGCACCATCCGCCGCGATTTTGCCCAATCGATCGATCGGAACGCCGTCCATGGATCCGACAGCCTCGAAAACGGCAAGAAAGAAATCGATTTCTTCTTCAACCCCTCCGAAATTCACTCTCCACAATCAGCGTCCCAGAATCAGCGTTAAAGGCCCATCGTTAATCAAGCCGACCTCCATCTCCGCCCCGAAAACCCCTGTTTGTACAGGAATCTCAAGCCCGACTTCTTTGATAAATTTCTCATAAATGGGCTTTGCAACTGCTGAAGGCGCCGCCTCCAAAAAATCAGGCCTCCGCCCCTCATTACAATTTGCATAGAGGGTGAATTGAGAAACCACCAATACCGCACCCCGAACATCTTTTAATGAAAGATTCATCTTCCCCTGCTCATCCGAAAAAAACCTTAGATGAATAAGTTTTTCCGATAACCAAACAGTATCGTCAGGTTTGTCATCTTTGTGGACCCCAAGAAAAACTAGAGCTCCCTTTTGAATTTGTCCGATTATTTTTCCTTCCACCATCACATGAGCTTCTTTGACTCTTTGTATGACGAGTTTCATAGAGGAGATTATACCGCATTATTGATTTTTTTACTGTTCATTATATATTGAACAGCAAAGGGGAGTGAACAGTATGAGAGGGAAATCGTCTTGATTCGGGTGAGAGATAAATTCAGGCTTTTTTGAAGCTCCAGTTGCATCAACCTAAAAAAAGGAAATTAACAGGAAACAAAAATCCTAAATTATTTATCCTGTCCATCCTAATATCCTGTTAATTTTTCTAAGGATAATCTCTGTTTGAGTTCATGGAGTTCGGTGCGGAGCTCTGGGGGGAAGTGGGAGCCAAAGAGGGAGAAATAGTTTTCGAGTTCGGAGGTTTCATTGAGGTAGGAGGGGCGGTCGATGTGGAAGAGGGATTCGGGTTGGAAAGTGCCGGGGAGAGGGAGGAGGCCGATGGGAGAGGTAGCGGCATCGACGGAGTTGCTGACTCGTTCGAAGATCCATTTGAGGACGTAGGTGTTGTGGCGGAAGCCGGGCCAGAGGTAGTGGCCTGAGGGGTCTTTTCGGAACCAATTGACATGGAAGATTTTGGGGGGATGGCGGAGTTTGGTGCCCATGTGGATCCAATGGGAAAAATAATCTCCCATGTTGTAGCCGCAAAAGGGGAGCATGGCGAAAGGGTCGTGACGGAGCTTGCCGACGGTTCCTTTGGCGGCGGCGGTCATCTCGGATGACATGGAGGCACCGAGGAAGACGCCATGGTTCCAGCTGAGAGATTCGAGGATGAGGGGAACGAGGGTGCTACGACGGCCACCGAAGATAATTGCGGAGATGGGAACGCCGTTTGGATTGTTGAACTCGGGGCTGAGAATGGGACATTGCTCGGCGGCCACGGTGAAGCGGCTATTGGGATAGGCGGCGGGTTTGCCAGAAGTGGGATCCCAGGGAGTACCTTCCCAGGAGGTGAGATGGGCTGGAGGGATATCGGTCATCCCTTCCCACCAGACATCGTGGTCCTGGGTTAAAGCGGTATTGGTGAAAATGGTTTTTTTCTGGATCATCTCCATAGCAACAGGGTTGGTTTTGTAGGAGGTGCCGGGGGCGACTCCAAAGAAACCGTATTCGGGATTGATGGCGTACAGTCTTCCGTCACGACCGATATGGAGCCAGGCGATGTCGTCGCCGACCGTATCGATTTTCCAACCTGGCAAGAGAGATTGGAGCATGGCGAGATTGGTTTTTCCACAGGCGCTCGGAAAAGCGGCGGCCATATATTTTTTTTCGCCTTTTGGATTGGTCACGCCGATGATGAGCATGTGTTCCGCCAGCCAATCTTCCTTCTGTCCGATGGCAGAAGCAATACGGAGTGCGAAACATTTTTTACTGAGAAGAGCATTCCCGCCGTATCCACTTCCGAATGACCAAATCGATGGCTCGTCGGGAAAATGGACGATATATTTGTTTTCGGGGTTGTTGGGCCAGGGTACATCTTTGAGAGGTGCACCGACGGAATGGATACACGGGACGAATGATTTTCCCTGCATGGCGACTTCTGCTTCTTTTCCCATCCGGGTCATGAGGCGCATGCTGCAGACGACATAGGGCGAATCGGTGATTTGAATACCAAACCGGGCATACGGACTGGTGAGAGGGCCCATACAAAATGGAATCACATAGAGGGTTCTTCCCCGCATACACCCCTTGAAAAGATTTAAGAGAATATCTTTCATCTCATCGGGATCTTTCCAATTGTTGGTGGGACCGGCGTCTTCTTGTCTTTTAGAACAAATATACGTATCTTCTTCGGTGCGGGCAACATCATCGGGTGTTGAATGACACCAAAAACTGCCTGGTCGTTTTAAAGGAACAAACGTTTCTTTTTCGACTAAATGTTCGGAAAGAACTTGAAATTCGGTCTCTGATCCATCGCAGATATGAACCGCGTCCGGTTCACATAAACCTGCGATCTCAGGAATTAAAGACTTCATTTTATGTTAACGATTTTCTCTTTTTGAACTTATCAAGATATTCGAGCGCTTTGCCGGTTCCAAGGCAGACTGCAAGAAGTGGATGGGGAGCAACGTGACAGGAAGGCCTGTTTCTTTGATCAGGGCCTTGTCGAGTCCTTTAATGAGGGCGCCACCGCCCGCGAGAACCATCCCTCGCTCGACGAGATCGGCTGCGAGTTCAGGAGGACATTTTTCGAGGGTGAGTTTGACACTTTCGATGATTTGTTGGAGAGGTTCTGCAAGACATTCCCGGATTTCAACCGAATTGATTCGTCTTGGTGATGGGAAGGCCTGCAACTTGATCGCGACCGCGCACTTCCATTTCGAGTTCGTGTTCGCCGAGTGGATAGGCGGAACCGATCGTGATTTTAATATCTTCGGCAGTTCGAGGGCCGATCATGAGGTTATAGGTGCGGCGCATGTAGTTGATGATGCACTCATCAAATTCATCACCTGCAATGCGCAGCGAACGAGACTCGACAATGCCGCCCAGAGAAATAATGGCGATTTCTGTCGTACCACCGCCGATATCGATGATCATGTTGGCAGAAGGTTCATGGACAGGGAGGTCGACGCCAATCGCAGCTGCCATCGGCTCTTCGATGAGGATAACTTCTTGAGCGCCAGCGCGGAGTGCTGAATCTTCGACAGCTCGTTTTTCGACACCGGTAATTCCGGAAGGGACAGCAATGAGAATTTTGGGACGGAACAGACTTCGAGCATGGAGTGACTCGTTTGAGAAGAGCTTTGATCATTCCTTCTGCAATTTCAAAGTCGGCAATGACGCCGTCTTTCATGGGTCGGACAGCATGGATTTTTCGAGGAGTTTTGCCGAGCATCGCTTTGGCTTTATGGCCGACGGCCAGGACTTCATTGGTCACAGAATCGACAGCAGACAACGGAGGGCTCTGCAAGAACAATCCCTTTGCCTCGCACATAAACCAAGTGTGTTCGCTGTGCCAAGGTCGATTCCAATATCATTGGAGAAAAATCCAGAAAGTTTTCCGAACTTTTCCAGATCATGCGTCCGAGGTTTGCAATGGAATCTTTGAGATTAAATTGGTTTTTGACTCATAGCTTAAGTTCTTAGAAGTTCTAGAACATCTTCCCAGGTTAATTTAGCAATGGCTTCATCATCGCAGCTTACGACTTTCTTGACCAATCCTTTTTTCCGCTTCTGCATTTCGGCAATTTTTTCTTCGATCGTTCCGAGAGTGATCAGTTTATAAGCGGAAACAGAATTTTTTTGTCCCATGCGGTGAACCCGGTCGGTCGCTTGGTTTTCGACAGCTGGGTTCCACCACATATCGTAATGGATGACAGTATCAGCGCCGACGAGGTTGAGTCCCGTTCCGCCGGCTTTCAGCGAGACTAGGAAGACGGGAATCGTTTCATCTTCATTGAATTGTTTGACGATCTCCAAGCGGTTTTTGCTCGATCCATCGAGATAGGCAAATCGAATGCCTCTGCTGTTCAAAATCTTCGCGCATGATCTGGAGCATGCGTGTGTATTGACTGAAGATGACCGTTTTATGTTTTCCTTCGACAAGAGTTTGGAGCAGCTCCAGGAGCATCTCATATTTTGCCGAATCGCCCGGCTCGGCTTTTTCTTTGGCAAAAATCGCTGGGTGACAGCAGATTTGTTTGAGACGTGTCAGTGTTGCAAGCACATGGATCTGAACTCTGTCAAATCCATCTCGTTCGACCAGTTTGACCAGTTCATCACGTGCAGATTCGGCATAAGATCGGTAGAGCTCTTGCTGAACATCGGAAAGCTGGCAGTGGTAGACAATTTCCGAAACAGGAGGAAGATCGTCTAAGCACATCGCTCTTCATGCGGCGCAAAATAAAGGGAGAGACTTTTTTGCGCAGATATTCGAGATTTTTCGATCTGTTCATTGCCCGTAGACACGGATATATTTTTCAACGAAATCGATCGTAAGTACTCAAGAAGCCTGGCATCAAGAAATCAAACAGACTCCACAGCTCATCGAGCGAATTTTCGATCGGCGTTCCGGAGAGGATCAAACGGTGCTCTGCTTGGATCATCTTCACCGATTTCGCATTGCGCGTGCCGCGGTTCTTGATATGTTGCGCTTCATCGAGAATCGACGTAACGAGAAGGTGCAGCGTCTTATAATACTCGATATCTTTTTGCAGCAGTGTATAGGAAGTGATGACCACATCGTACTTCTGCATATTTTCGATCAGCTGTTTTCGAGCTGAGGGGATCCCATCGATCACCAATAGCTTTGAGCTTTGGATTGAATTTTGCAAACTCTTCTTTCCAGTTATAGAGAAGCGAAGTGGGACAGACAATCAATGAAAGCGCTTTTTTCTTCTCGCACGGTACTGGGTAATGGCAACGATCGCCTGGAGCGTTTTTCCAAGACCCATATCGTCGGCCAAAATTCCGTTCAAATACATCATGCGGAGACTCTCGAGCCAGTGAACTCCCTCTTTCTGATACGGCCGCAGTGTTGCCTTGCACCTCTTCGGGTACAGGGGTGAATGTCAATTTTTTCTCACCGAGCATTTGTTTCCGGATATCGACCAATTTATCTGAAATCGTAAAGGTTACGGGAAGCCCCTTGAATTGATCGGCATCGATATTCGCTAAACTCCAGAGTGGACGTTCCAACTTATGGTCGTTTAAGACGGTTATTCCGAGCTCATCAAATAGCTGGACAACTCCGCCGATCTTCTCCAAATCGAGGACGAGAATTTTGGGCATTTTATTCCCTTCAGCAGCTTTTTTCGCTCGGAGCTTCGGATTGTCCATTTCGAGATAGGCCCGCCTGGAAGCAATACATTCCCAAAGCAGATCGACTTTGGCCCCTTTGAGGGAACCTTTTACTTTCAGATCGATTTCATACATATCGATTCGATCGGTGTGAGAGAGGCTTAAACTGTATTCGGTCTGATCGTAAATAAATTGATCGAGAAGATTTTGAGGACAATTAAATGTCACCCGTTGTTGATACCGAGGAATGATGTCGGTCATGAATTCAACGATTTTCTTTTCCGATTTCGCGATGAAAAATCCTTCATCAGCATTGAAAATAAAATCTTGGAAAAGTTCTTCGATGAGCTTTCTTTCTTCGACCAGATTCCGAGCTAAAATCCCAGACGGTGTCACAAACGAAGAGACGTGGTCGTATTCCAGTTTTGTCGGAGCTGCCGGTATTTTGTATTGATCGTAATGGAAAAAGAGCATCGCCTCTAACTCACCGTCCAAATAAACTAGATCGCAGGTCGCTTTTACCGATTCGACATACGGCAAGGTGACAAAGTCTTCGATCGCTTTACCATTTTCGATCTGAGCAAACCGGGCCAGTTCAGGCATCGCATTTTCAACAAATGTACCAAACAGTGGCTCTGGAATTGTGAGATCGAGGAGGGTTTTGAGATTTTTTAGGTGAAGACGGGTGATGTGTGGAGGGAAAAAATAATACGTATTTTGATGCAGCATTCCCGGATTTGCACAAGCAAACAATTTTGCTTCATCGACTGAAATTTGTTTTTGTTCGACCATCAGCGTGGGTTGCAATAAAATTTTTGAAACAGGGGGTTTCAAATACTCTATGATAAACTTTAGTGAGGCAGCTTGTGGGGAAAATTTCAAAGGATTTTCAAAAGTTGCATCGAAAAGCCCAGGAAGGAGGGGAAGATCGTCTTCTTGGAAATTGAACTTACTCTCCTTTAGACACGCATTTGCCACCTCAAAATTCCGTGCAAGGACAATCCCAAAGAGTTCCACATCGATTTGGGCAATCCGGTGCCCCTTTTCTGTACTCGGCTGTTCTTGAAAACGGGCTTGTTCCATGATCATTTTCAAAACTTGCCTTTGCCCTTCTTCAAACGATCGGAGTGAAAAACAATACCGTTTACTTCCAATGAAGATCGGCTCTTCAAAACGGAGCGCTTCAAAAAATTTTTTCAAATATGGAACATGGAGAGGCTTAGAACGGGAAGGAAGCCTGAGCGCCAATTGCAATTCAACAGGTTGTCTTCCATCGAGATTTTGCGGAAGGAGAAAAACCCACGCGGTTTCGGCTCGATCGATCTCGTAGCTCTCTTTTGGTTTGAAGAAAGGAGAGGTCGAGAGCATTTCGGAGGAGGCAACATACTCTTGGAGGACTTGTTTCTGATACAGTTCTTCTTGTTTTTGAGTTTGTTTGGTCTCAGCTTCTTTGAACTTGTCGATGAGCTGACGTCTCTGCTCATCACTCAAGTCGTGTTTTTCAGCCAGATCTTCTAAATTATTCTCTTTAGAATACGAGACCATGATTTCATCGAGTCTCTCTTCCAAATAAAAAATAAGGGCAGCTAAATGTTGACAGTCGTAGTTATAAGGGCAATCGCAATCCGAATCGATTGTCTCGCACTCTAACCGGTCGATCTCAATTTCACTCTCGTAATGGTTCTCATATTGCCCTTGAACCCTGCCGCTGATCCGGACAATCCGATGGTCAAGATGGAGGATTTTAGCGGCTACAACTTTCTGTTTATCAAACAGTTCTTTTCCTTCCTTGACAATCCCTGAAGCAAAATCTTGTCTGAGTTTCCGAAAATTCAACATCTTTTCATCCTACGTATTCGGTGATCCTTAAAAACCGACTTGTGAACTTGTGTTTTACTTTATTTTTTAAACTCTCGCAACAAAAAATTTGCAGCTCTCTGGTAAAATATTTTTTAGGAAGTTGATGAAAAAGTTCTTTTCAACTTATACTATCCACCTGCGCGGGTGTAGCTCAGTGGTAGAGCATCACGTTGCCAACGTGAGGGTCGTGAGTTCGAACCTCATCACCCGCTTTCTCAAAAAAGGTTATATGGAAAAAGTTGAAACAGAAGCCCCTTCTGAATTTTCGAATGAACTTCTTCAAGTGAAGGTTCATTTCAAACCCAATTGTAAGGTTGAACTGGAGATTCAGGCTGTCCCTTCGATTGTTCAGGAAGCCCATACGAAAGCTGTTAAAGCCGTTGGAAAAGAAGTTACGCTTCCCGGTTTTCGTAAAGGAAAAGGGCCCGAATCGTTGGTAGAAAAAAATTATCCGAAGCAGATCGAAGAACAAAGACAAAAAAGCATTGCCGATGTTGTTTTCCGAGAAAGCATGAAGCTTGTGAAAGTTCCCCTCCTCAATAATGAACCGAAAATTGGGTATAATATTAAAACTCATTCTCTTACAGACGGAGCCAATCTGATCCTTTTCTTTGAAACAGAACCGACCATTCCAATGATTAATCCCCAAGATATCACCCTTAAAAAAGTGGAGCGGCCTGCAGTCAATGAAGATAAGGTGAATGAAACGATTCGGCAAATCCAACTCTTTTTTGCCAGCTGGAAAAAATTAGATCGGCCGATCCAAGAAAATGATTTTGTGCTGCTCGATGTCGACTTGATCGAAGAAGATCCTCCGAGAAAGCTTTTTGCCGATGTTCGGTTTGAAGTGACCGATCGGTCGATGGCAAAATGGATGAAAGATCTCGTTCTTGGCCACTCGCGCGGAGAAATTCTTGAAGGAGTCAGCATTCCCGATAAGGAAGCCTCTACTAAAGACCAAGAAGAATTAAAGCCGAAAAAAGTGCGCGTCGTGATCAAGGAAGTTGAACAAGCAACACTTCCTGAATTAGGTGACCCGTTTGCTCGGCAACTCGGCGCTTCCTCCGTCGATGATCTTCGAAATCGGATTGAACAACTCCTCCATCAAAAAGCCGAAGCCCATGTTCAAGAAAAATTGCGCGAGGAAGTGAGTGAAATGGTCATCACAAAATACCCTTTTGATGTTCCGATGAGTTTGATTGATCGAGAAGTCCGTTACCGGATGCAGCAACTACTTCAAGATAAAGAATATGGACAACATTGGAATAGCATGACTCAGGAAGCTAAAAAAAGAGCTGTCGGGGCGATTGCAGAACAATCGGAAAAAGCTGTTCGGATGTTTTATATCTGTCGAAAAATTTTGGCCGACGCCCATATTAAAGTCTCTCCGAATGATATTCCAAAGCCTCCCACCACTCCTTTGGATATGCTGCTCGGAGATCACCGCGAATTTCATCCACAAGAAAAAACCGAAGTGCATGAAGCGGAAGCATATTCTCGTCTTCTTCTTGAAAAAGCCGAAGATTATATTATTGCGCATGCCGCTATTGCGGAATAACTGTCTCATCGGCAATATACTGAAAAAACAGACAATAGGATTTTATGTATCAAGTCCCCTATGTAGTCGAAGATACTGGCCGTGGCGAAAGGGCCATGGATATTTACTCCCGTCTCCTAAAAGATCGGATTGTATTTCTCGGTACAGAGATCAACGATGCCGTTGCAAACACCGTGATTGCGCAGCTGCTCTTTCTTCGAGCTGAAGACCCCAAAAAAGACATTAGTATCTATATCAATTCTCCGGGCGGTATCATCTCTTCCGGACTTGCGATTTATGACACCATGAAATATATGGGTTATGACATCAATACATACTGTATCGGCCAGGCAGCTTCGATGGGAGCTCTTTTACTCTGTGCGGGAACAAAAGGAAAAAGGTTTGCACTACCCAACAGCCGCATCATGATCCATCAACCCGCTGGCGGAGTCACCGGTACAGCAGCTGACATCCAACTTCTTGCAAAAGAGATTTTGACACTAAAAGATCTTTGCGCACTCATTATCAGTGACAATACAGGTCAACCGATTGAAAAGGTCAAAGAAGATTCTGAGCGAGATTATTGGATGAATCCTGGGCAAGCTTTAGATTATGGACTGATCGACAAGATCGCTTCGCAGCCACAGAAACTACCCAAATGACGAATAACAACAACAATAATAATAACAAAAAACAACCCGCGAGTTGTTCATTCTGTGGCAGATCTGAAGAAGCCGTTGAAAAACTCATTTCAGGTCCTCAAGCCTTTATTTGCGACAAATGCGCTCGTCTCTGCATGGATATCATCGATAAAAAACCTGTCCATCACGAACTCCACCTTTTAAAGCCGAAGGAAATCAAGGAAAAACTTGACGAATATGTGATTGGTCAAGAGAGAGCGAAAAAGACGATTTCCGTCGCTGTCTATAACCATTATAAGAGAATCCGCTCCTTAACGAAGGAGAAGGACGTTGCTTATAGCAAATCGAACGTCCTTCTTTTGGGACCGACAGGATCGGGCAAAACATTGATGGCTAGGACGCTGGCTCAAATCCTCGATGTCCCGTTTGCCATTGCCGATGCGACGACTCTAACAGAAGCCGGCTATGTCGGCGAAGATGTCGAAAATATTATTCTACGCCTCGTTCAGGCCGCCGATTACGATGTCAGCAGAGCAGAACTCGGGATTATCTATGTCGATGAGATCGATAAGATCCGTAAAACAACTGGCAATGTCTCTATCACACGCGATGTCTCGGGTGAAGGAGTTCAACAAGCTCTCCTCAAAATCGTCGAAGGCACCATCGCTAATGTTCCTCCCAAAGGAGGGCGAAAACATCCCAATCAAGAATACATCAAAGTCAACACCGAAAATATCTTGTTTATCGTCGGAGGAGCCTTCGTCCACCTGGATAAAATCATCGCCAAACGACTCGGCCGAAGCACGATTGGATTTAGATGCCGGAGAAACCCAAGTCTTTGATACCCATGAAACCAACTATCTCCTCTCCAAAGTCGAACCCGAAGACCTCATCCAGTTTGGAATGATCCCTGAATTTGTCGGCCGTTTCAACAGCATTGCCAATTGCAACGAACTCACGATCGAAGACCTCGTCGATATTCTCATCAAACCCAAGAACGCGATCGTCAAACAATACCAACAGCTTTTTGCCGAAGAAGGGATCCAACTCCACTTCGACCCAGAATCCCTCAAATACATGGCCGAAAGAGCCAAATCGACCGGCACCGGCGCCCGCGCCCTCCGCATGATCGTCGAAAGCATGCTCCTCAATCTCATGTTCGAGGCCCCCTCCGATCCCACCATCAAAGAAATTACCATCAATAAAGAGTGCGTTCTCGGAAACGCCCCTCCCCTCGTAAAGCGCTCCGCCTAAGGGATTTAGGAATTTTCACCACAGAGAATACAGAGGGCGCCGAGTAAGGAGAGGAATTTCCTGAATTTTCCTTCTCTGTGACCTCTGTGGTAAATCTTCTTTCCTAAGCAGTTATAAAAACAAATAGCTGATAGTTATAAATAATTAAATATGATATAATACTCTCAAAATAAGAGGAACTAATGTCATATTCTAATTTGCTAGATAGTATTCGATCTTTTTCGTTCGATACAATAACCGATCAATCTATTGAAACACCCTTGCATCAGGCTATCGAGTCGTTATCGACCCGTTCTAATAAAGAATTAGAAACGGCTGTAAAGGAAAAATTTGAACAGGCGGTTGAAAGAGAACAAAGACAAGCTCTTGAAGTATTAACCAGGTACGCGTTAGAACACGGTAAAACCAAAATGATCGACGTCTGCCAAAGAATCGTTTCTGCTGTGCAATTGGAAAAGTGTTGTGGTGTTGTAAGTTCGACGGCTCTGGCTAAAAGAGAAGCCATGGTTGTCCCAAGACCTCCCAAGGTATCGGATGTTGCAAAATCGCTTTTTTTCCGTCTCCGGCATTCGCCCACCTTTGACCTTATTCTCGAAAAGATTATTTCAAATCCGATTTTGCTCGTTACAGGAACCCTCCAAGGATATTTAACGATTATAGCCCGTTTTCCACCCGAGCACGTCATGGAAATTAAGGATTGTCTCCACCTTTTTAAAATGATGTTTAAGGATATGGCATGGGTTTTAAAAAGCTACCTCAGCTTCTTCTCTTCCAAAACGAAGGCTGCAACTGCGGGAGCAGGCATTGTGGGAGTGTTTTTAATCCTCAATTACCTCCGCAGGTATCTTCAATTTACGGCTAGAAATCAAAGAAATGGATTTCGAGCTATTGAAAACAAAGAACGGAACCTGACAACTGAAGCACGGCATGGTCAAATCCAAAGAATCGAAGGAAGAAGAAAAGAAAAAGAAATCATCTATTCCTGTTTGCACGGTAGCAGAATTCGAATCCCATTCCTTGTAGCTGAGACAGGGTCTGGCAAATCAGCATTGGTCGAAGGATTAGCATGGGATACCGCTTTTGACACCACGTCGCCTTTCTATGGGAAAACCATTATTTCGGTCAGCATGGCTACTTTTTATCAAGCCCAGGATATCGATGCTTTCTTAAAAAAATTTGAAGGGCATGAAGATGAAATCATTCTATTCCTAGATGAGGCTCAAATTGCAGGGATGTCAGCAGGTAGTGCTTATACTTTGCTGGAATATTTTAAAACGACGCTCCTCGAAAAAAAATTACGGATTATCTTCGCGACTACGAAGGAAGAATTCGACAAATATATTGCGACGAATCGTCCCTTTAAAAGACGCGTCAAACAAGTCCCATTGGATACCTTTCCCGACTCAGATACCAAAGCTGTTTTAAGAAGGCATATAAAAAAAGAAAATAGACAGGCCGACGAGGGAGTCTTTGATGCCATCGTAAGCATCACGCACAGGCCCGGCTTCCAAGATCAGGAAAATCCAAGTAAGGCGATAGATATCTTAGGTGAATTGATCAATTTTTGTGATGATTGGGTGCCCGTCAAAATCGGCGATGAATTGGCAAAACAAGAACAGCTTGAAAATGATCTTGATGATGAAATCCAGCTTGCAAATGCAAAACCCGAATGGAGCTCCTCGGCGAAAGGGATCGCTGCATTTCAACAACTCGATGAGGTGCGGGCCCATATCATTTCCTTACAAGATAAACAGCAAAAACAACGTGGTGACCTAACAAAAATCAAAGATCTGAAGGATCTTTTAGCCAGTTATAAAACCAACCTGTACCGGGCAACGCACGTGCTGGCCGACCAAAAGGGCCCCACCGATGAAAAAGTAGCCAGAACATTCCTTTTCTTCAAGTTCATCGTGATTCCAACCATGCTTGCCACTTTAAATGACACGGCTCGTCACTTCGAAGAAACCTACGGAGAACGAATTCCTCTGAAAATCGATCTCGCAGCTGTCAGAAAACTGTATCCTGCTCCAACAGAGCCTTCGGATCCTGCTACATCTTCATCCACTTTGACTTCGGCGGCGGCTTCCGCTTCTCACTGACGGGGGCTTTCGGTTCTTCGGCGGGCGGCTCGGTTGCTAAATAGAGTAGCAACCGGCCCACTATCTCACTGAGCTCACCTTTGGACTCTTGCACCGCTTGCCATTCCTCCTTATCAAATAAATCGGGATTGTCGAGCGAAGCGATGAGGGTTTCCTCATTGACAGAGACTCGGTTGATATAAGGATTTAATTGAAGGGCGAGTTGTTGTAAATTTTCTACTGTTATCTGAATCTGCTCTTCTTTCTTTTCTGCTTGTTCGATGAGTGATAGTTCTTTTTGAAAAAAACCGACGATTTCCTTGGCAACGACAGGAACAGAAATCTTCCCTGCATCAAATTCTTTTAAAACTTCAGAAAGACTCATATCTTTTAGGTTAGGGAGAAACCACAGAGGCACAGAGGGGGAAGAGGTAAGAGGAGAGAATTACTCTTCCTATCTCATCTTTCTCTGTGTCTCTGTGGTTTCTCTTAGTCCTTATCATATTTTCTTTTAAATTGCATTTTTATTCGGCTAACCGTACAACATATGGCAGGGACGATGATTAAAGGATACTTAGAGCAGCTCTTTCAGGAATTAAGTTTAGGGCCGGTTCCGGCCGTTGACGAACAGAAACTCTACCGGATAAAACTGGGGGAATTGGAGGTGGCTGTCCGGCAGCTCGATCCGGGGTGTTATCTTGCTTCAACGGTGGCTCCCATGCCAACGAAGAAAAAAGAAGATTTTCTCTTAATGCTGATGAAAGCCAACTTTCTCGGTCAGGGAACGGGAGGGGCGACTCTTGGACTCAAAGAAGATGAAAGTTTCTTGACACTCTCTTTGGGTTTACCTTATGAGATGAATTACAAGATGTTTAAAGAGAGCCTTGAGGAGTTCACCAACTTCCTAGACTATTGGAAAAAAGAAACCGCGAGGCATGAGGTCGAGGCCGATTAGGTATGGCAGGATATTTCATTGGAGAAGAAGGGCCTTTAGCGGGCCATATTTTGCGTTTTGAAGAGGGAAATGACTGGTCTTTGGGCCGGGATCGCGATGTTGTGACCCATGTTCTCGAAGATCCGATGGTGTCCCGCAAACACGCTACTGTCCGCCTGACTCCCGAAGGTTATGTTCTTGAAAACTTGAGTTCTGTCAATCCTGCTACCCAAAATGGCAAAATCATCACCGAGCCCGTTCTCCTCAAAGATGGGGATATCATTCAAATCGGAAATACCTTTTTCAGATTTACCGAAAAACTCCCCCAAGAAGAAATCGAAGCTCCCAATTTATTAGAAGAACCCTCGAATTTATCGAGTCTATCGATGGCAACCCCTCCCGAATCCCGCTGGATGTTGAAGGTCATTACAGGACCGAATGCGGGTGCCGAGTTTTTCATGCAAGCAGGCAAAACCTATGTGCTGGGGAAAGATCCAGAACTGTGTGATATTGTCTTCCAGGATTTGAGTGTTTCAAGGCAGCACGCCCGGATCACGGTCGATGAGTCGGAGCAAGTCTTTATCGAGGATTTAGGGAGCCGCAATGGAACTTTGGTCGGCGGAAAACCGATCACCGATCGGCATTTACTCTCTTCACAAGATGTTGTCGCCTTAGGAACCACATCGTTTTTAGTGATCGATCGACATCAGACTCGGGAAACAATTATTTCTGAAGTGACTCCTTCTGCAGAAGAAAAAGCTCCTGAAGCACAACCGGCGGTGCGTGACTGGCGCCAAATGGTCATTCCGAAAAAGTATCTGATCATCGGTGGTTTTTTAGGATGTATTCTTTTGGTCTTTTTCGTAGGCATGGTCTCTCTTTTCAAAACAGAAAAAGTCGAAGTTTCTACGAAAAATGAAAATGAAAGAATCGGTGAAATTGTCCATAAATATCCTGGTGTTCAATTTTCCTACAACAAAGGGTCCGATAAACTTTTCTTGACAGGACACGTCATTACACCGATCGAAAAGCAAGAGCTACTCTATCAACTCCGAAGTCTTTCTTTCCTGAGTAAGGTCGAAGATACGGTGGTGATCGATGAATATGTCTGGTCGAATATCAATGCCCTTCTCATGAGCAATCCAGCTTGGCAAGGTGTTTCTATCCATTCGGTTGCTCCGGGTAAATTTGTAGCGCGGGGGTATTTGCAAACCCTTGAACAGGGACAAGCGTTGTCCGACTATCTGAATATCAATTTCCCTTATCTCGATCGGCTCGACAATCAAGTGGTGATTGAAAGCAATCTCATGACGCAGGTGCAAAGCTTGCTCCTAGAGAAAGGTTTTAACAATGTGACCTATCAACTCACCGATGGGGAACTCGTTTTGAGCGGACGTGTGAATGGAAGAGATTCATCGAAATTTGAGCACTTAGTCAAAGATTTTAAAAATTTGAGCGGGATTCGGATTCTCAAAAATTATGTCATCTTCACAACAGAGGAAAGCTCTCTTGTCGATTTAACGAGCAAATATAAAGTGATGGGTTATTCAAAAAAAGATGGCGAAAATCACTTTGTCGTGATCAATGGAAAAATCCTCACTTTGGGAGACAATTTAGACGGAATGACTATCAAGGAAATCTCTCCCCAGACTGTGCTGCTCGAAAAAGATGGATTAAAATATAAGATTAACTACAATCTGCAATAAAGGATGGTATACCCTCTATGTACGGCTTGGAAAAAAAACCCCAAATGGTGTTTGAGTTCGACCTAGAAAAAGAGCTCAAAAAAGATCCCAATAAACTGAAAGAATATTTGAAAAAAGCAGAAACAAGAATCCAAGAAATCAAAAGTCTGCTTCGCGAAGGGACTAAAGGTAAAGATTTAGATGATCTAGGAGTTCTTCTCCATGGTTACACAGCTTTACAAAAAGTTCTCAATAGATTAGCCCAAAAGAAATAGGAGAAAATTATGGCATTAACGAATTGGTGTACCCTTTCCTTTACGTCTCTGATTAACATGTACAAAGCGATTCAGAGCCAATTGGCTGTTCAAGTAAAATCGCTGGCGACAAACAATTCCCAGGCACAACCTGGTAAATTTTTAATGGTCCAATTTGCCATGAGCCAAGTGACGCAGATTGGTGATTCGATTTCAAACCTGATTTCACAGGTGCAATCGATGATCAATAACGCCGTCCGGAACCAAAAAACATCATAATAGAGGAATTAAAAGATGGCACAACTACAAAAATACAAAGACGACTTCTTCTTATTTTTGGAAGGTGGCTTTATCGCTGCCAGCCAAACCGATGAAGATGCAGCTCTCAAACTTTTCCGTACTGCAGAGCTGATGAGACCCGATAATAAGTTGATCAAAGTGGGATACGGTTATATCCACCTTTTAAAACTCGAATTGCAACAAGCGATTAAGACATTCGAAGAAGTTTTAAAAACCGATCCAACCAATGACATGGCACGGGCAATGTTGGGGCTGAGCACAGCGTTGACTGGAAAAGAAACCGATAAAGGTGAAAAAATTCTGCACGAAGCAGCGGAAAGAACTCAAGATTCAACCGTAAAAAATATGGCGAACACCGCGATAGAATTCGTTGAATTTTTCGTGAAAAAGCAACCTGGTCCTCTTCAAGCGCCTCAACCGAAGAAGAAAAAGAAAGGAAAGAATGGTTGATCGTCCTGACCGCCTAGATCCCGTTCGCCGCGTTGGAGAAGAGAAACTTCCTGGAGGACCCACACCTCAGCCTCCTGGGCCTCAACCGTTTGAAAAATATATGGAACAGGCAGGTCAGCAGCCTGCTCAAGCCGGTAAAGCCCCTGGAGTTTCCCCTTTTGAACTCCCCCAGGCGACCACTCCTCTAGGCCCTCCGACGTTTGATAGCTTACTTGGGCAAGTGAAATCGGCCCAAGGGATGCTCGGTGATATCAACTCAGGTTTGCAAACGAAAAACCTTAAATTGAAACCGTCGCAACGGTACCTTTTGCGCAACAAACTGACCGACGCCAATGCCCACCTCCAGGCAGCCAATGCTAAAATGGGCGCTGAAGTCGTTGCACCTCCCCCCTCAACGGGCGGAGGTATCATGGGAAAATTTCTCGATTATGTTGCCCAAGGACAAACCAACCTCGCTGCAGCTCAACAGCAGATCGGGAGTCTCAAAGATAAAGGAATGAGTCTCAAGCCTGCCGATTTTCTGGCCGTCCAATTAAAACTAGCACATGCGCAGCAAGAGATCGAATACGCTTCGATCATGCTCTCTCAAGCCGTTAAGGATATGCAAACCCTCTTTGGCGTCCAATTGTAATGGATCCCTCTTCTCATTTTGACAAACTCCTCAACCAACTGGAAGATCTAGAACTCACCACTGTGCATGGGCGCATCACCGAAATTGTCGGGATGCTCATTCGAGCGGTGGTCCCTCAGGTGAGGATGGGAGAAATTTGCCTCATCAAACGAGACGTTGAACCTCTGATGGCCGAAGTTGTCGGTTTTACGAAAGATGAAGTGATTCTCTCCCCTCTTGGTGAAATGTCTGGGATTGGACCGTCCTCGGAGGTCATCCCGATGCGCATTCCGATGCGGATTAAGGTAGGACCCGCTCTACTGGGCCGAATTCTCAATGGACTCGGCAATCCGATCGATGAAGAAGTCAAAGGGCCCTTAGTTCTCGAAGAAACGTTTCCTGTTATCAATTCTCCTCCTGATCCTTTAAAACGGCAGATGATCGATGAACCCCTTTCTGTGGGTGTTCGTTGTATTGATGGCGTGCTGACCGTGGGTAAAGGGCAGCGGATGGGAATTTTCTCAGCTGCTGGTGTCGGAAAATCGACTTTGCTAGGGATGATTGCTCGGTATGCAAAAGCTGATGTGAATGTGATCGCTCTCATCGGGGAGAGGGGCCGCGAAGTCCGGGAATTCATCGAAAAAGATTTGGGACCCGAAGGATTAGAACGATCGGTCATCATCGTTTCGACATCCGACCAAGCCGCTCAAATGAGACTGAATGCCGCATATGTGGGCACCGCTATCGCCGAGTATTTCCGCGAGCAGGGCAAAACAGTCATTTTGATGATGGACTCGGTCACCCGTTATGCACGGGCGCTCCGAGAAATCGGTCTTGCAGCAGGAGAGCCACCGGCCCGTGCTGGATATACCCCCTCGGTTTTTGCAACCCTTCCTCGCTTACTCGAACGTTCTGGAAACTCAGAACATGGTTGGATGACCGCTTTCTACACTGTCCTTGTTGCCGGCGATGACATCAATGAACCGATCTCCGATGAGGTCAGATCCATTCTCGACGGTCAGATTATTCTCTCTTCCGAGCTTGCTCAAGAAAACCACTATCCCGCCATCGATGTCCCTCGCTCTCTGAGCCGCGTCCTCGGCAGTATCGTCGATGAAGAACATCTCCAACTCATTGGAAAAGTTCGGGAAGTTCTTACCAATTACAAAAAAATCGAACTCTTGCTCCGGATTGGAGAGTATAAACCGGGCTCTGATAAAAATGCCGACTTTGCGATCAAATACATCGATAAAGTTAAACGATTCTTAAAACAAAACGTTGAAGAGCGTTCTTCCTACGAAGAAACCCTCCAACAGCTCCGCGCTCTGTTCAGATAATACTATGCAAGAACCAGAAAAATACCCGTTGGATCAACTTCTCTCCATCAAACTAAAACGGCTTGAAGAGTCGGAAAAAGTTCTTTTGGAGAAAAAAAAAATCCTCGCCGAAGAAGAAAAAAAACTCGCCGATCTTGAAAAAAAACGGGATGAAGTTAAAGAACATTATCAAACAAAATTGAATCAACTCCGAGAAAAACTCGATGCTGGTACCGCGACCGATAAAATCCAACAAATGAAACAATATCTCAAGCTTGTTGCTGAAGATCTTAAAGTTGAAGAGCATAAAGTTAAAAACCAACAAAAAGCGGTCGAAACTGCGAACAACCAAGTCGAAATCGCACGTCAAGATCTGTTTAAAAAACAAAAAGATGTGGAAAAATTAAAGATCCATCATAAAGAATGGGAAAAAGAGATGCATGCCATCGCTGAGCATAAAGAAGGCATTGTCCATGACGAAATTGGCGGTGCCATGCATATCCTGAAAAAAAAGAAAAAAAACCATGGCTGACGTGCCCAAAGTACCAGGACCCACCCCCCAACAACCATCTCGAGGACCCCGCGAACCGGCAAAACCGGGTACCGATAAATTCAAAGAACTCATGAAAGTGGGAGAACCCGAAGAACAGCAAAAAAAAAGACCCCAGCAAAAAGAAGAAGAAAAGGAAGAAAAAAAAGCTAAAGCCCAACCCAAAGAAGAGGGTATGAAGACACCGCCCCTACCTAAAGAGCCGGAAAGGACTAAAGAACCGGAAAAGCTTCCTCATGTCAAGGCCGGTGAACCACCACAAAAGAAAGAATTCAAACCCAAAAAGCTCCCCGAGAAAGTTCCAGAACCTGAAGAGGAGGAAGAAGAAGAGGCCCCCCCTCCTGCTGGAGAAAAAGAGGAGCAAGTCGAAGAGCAGCCCCCACCCCCTCTTTTTATACCAGAAAAAAAAGTGCAGCCTGAAAAGGGTCCTCCCGAGAAAAAAGTTGCCGGACCAAAACATGAAAAAAAGATCGAGAAACCGACCAAAGAAGCGGAAGCTCCACTGACTGCTGGTCTTGGGCCCCTCTTTATTCCACCTGCGACGGAATCAGCTCCTGCCTACACTCTCCTAAAACCCGAGGCTTTGGCCCTCTTTGAAAAAATGGTCAGCCAGATCGTTGTCATGCATACAAGCGGTATCACGGAAACGACCTTCACTTTAGATACCCCTGAATTTGCTAGTTCTCCTTTCGCGGGGGCCCGTGTCATCATTCGGGAATATAGCACGGCCCCTCTCGTCTACAATATTGAGTTTGAAGGGTCTTCACAAAATATTGGAACCTTCGCCCAAAATATTGGCTCTCTTCGTGCCGCCTTCGATAGTGAAAAACGGAACTTTGCGATTAATAGAATCGACACCCGCCTCCTAGAACGGGGTTCCGAACGGTCCCGCCCCGTCGAAAGAAAAGAAAAACCGTCCGATAAAGGCGAAGAGGGATTCTAGTGACTACTCCCAGGCCATCTAATCCTTAGACATCAAAAATTTAGAGCGTTTCGAGATTCAATTGAAGATATTTCAAACATAAATTATTATTTTTCGCGTTTAGCGGATTGGTGTCAATCTGCAAACACTTATTAACCCGAGACGTCAAAAGGTGACAAGATGCGCTGCGAGGCAAAGCCAGATTGATTCTCGCGAGGAATAACATTCTTGAATACGAAGGATTCCGAGCGAGAATCGATATGGCGAAGCCGCAGCAAGCAGGTTGTCACCTTTTGACGTCTCGGGTTAATAATACAATTTTATGAGGTAATTTATGAGAATTGATCCAGTTAATTTTTTTCCAAAGTTCCCAGAGGACAAGTCTACAGAAAAACTAACCGATCCTTATGATTTGAATATTGAATTTGATGTTATAGATTCTGAAACTTTGGTCGATCAGAAAGACGTACCTCCTACTGGTAACTCATGTGTTGCTGGTTCTACCTGTTGGTGTACAACTGGAGGAAACACATGCAGCACGACTTGTGTTGGTGGAAAATGTTAAACAATCTTTCGATAGAATAGATATATTAGGATATTAGAGATGCGATGTGATTGATTGCGAGGTGCCATTTCAAGAGAAGGTCTTTTTTTTAGCAAAAAAAATGGCTGATAAATTGAGTAATCCTGATGAATTATTAAGCTATATTTTAGATCCTGGTAATTTAAATCCCCATTCGGTGATACCAGGGCCTTACTGGGAAGAGCTTTCTTTAGCGAGCGGTTATCCAAGCATTCTATTGTTTTTTTCAACATTGGACAAAATATTTCCAGAAGAAAACTGGGATGAAATTTCACATAAATATGTTTTAAAGATTAAAGATATCCTAGAAAAAAGGCTCAGAGAAGGAAACGCTTTTCAAGCTTCTCCTTCTCTATTTTCTGGATTATCAGGTATTTGTTTTTCCCTTCAACATGCCTCAAAGGGATATACGAGGTACTCTAGACTTATTCATACTTTGAATTCTTTCCTCGTGGATCAAACGGAAAGATTCTATCTTTCTCCCCTTATGAAAAAGATTGAAAACAAGGAACCGTATCCAACAGCCTTATTCGATTTAATACAAGGAATCATTGGTGTGGGTCTATATGAACTTCAAATGGTTGATTCTGGTTTATTTTCCGAACAAATACAGAAAATTCTAGAAGTTCTCGTCTCTATGACATTTTTCTTGCATATCAGAAACTATAGTGTAGTTGGATGGTTTACCCCAGCCGATTTTCAATTTACTGAAAAAGACAGAATGCAGTTTTCCAATGGAATTTTTAATTTGGGTTTAGCTCATGGAATTTCAGGAGTTCTTGCATTTTTGTCTCTAGCTACCTTACGTGGTATCGTAGTAGATGGCCAGTTAGATGCTATCAAAAGAATTACACTTTGGGTTAAAAGTAAGCGCGTAAAATTAGAAGGATCCTTTTTATGGCAGAACTGGATTTCTTTTGAAGAGGAAGTGGGAGAAATAACATCAAATACTTGTCTTTCTAGGGATGCTTGGTGTTACGGAACAGCAGGGGTTGCAAGAAGTCTTTTTTTAGCCGGAAAAGCTTTAAAAGATAAAGAAACCCAAGACTTTTCATTAGAATCCTTTTCTTCAATTTTCAAGCGAAGTGAAGAAAGCTGGTATTTACCAGGTCCTACTTTTTGCCATGGAATCTCAGGACTTTTAATGATTACTTTTATGATGGCGCAAGATACTCAGGATCTTTGTTTGAAAGAAAAAGTTCATTTGCTCCAAAATCGCCTCATGTCCTTTTATCGGCCTGAAAGTTTTTTTGGCTTCAATGATGCCGCTCTTTCTTCTAAGGGGGGCTATATTGAAATAAGTAAAGCGGGCCTATTGGATGGTGCTACTGGTGTCCTATTATCTCTTTTATCTAGTTGTGGTGGTTGTTCTTCTTGGGCTATTCCTTTTTTAATTGCAGAAACATCAAAATGATTACACCAAAGAACGATAGACTCTTTTTGTCTGCTCCATTTTTTTTAGTAAGAATTCCAACTCTTTCGAAAGATGATTTTTTCTTTCTTTTTCAAGATCTTAAAACCCGACTTTTACCATTTTACCTAAATGAACCAGTTCTTCAAGAAGCTCTTTTAATTGCTTCTCCCTCTCTTTCCCAAGCTTTGGAAGGTAGGGGGAGATTAGATGAGAAAAAAACAAAACAAATCACCTCCAGTCTTCTTAAATATATATCTAGAATGGCAACACGTGCTACACCCTTTGGTCTTTTTTCTTCTGTGTCGATTGGCTCATGGGGAAAAACATTCGGCGATCTGGATCTAACTAAGATTCGTAAAAGAGCACGGCCGGATATGGAGTGGTTATTTAAAATTTCGGAGCTTATTTATTCTGACAATTCAATATCAGAATTAATTTTAATTAAAAGACATCCACTTGTTTTTTTTAGTAAAGATCGTATTATTCTGAATTACAGATTGAAGAAAGACGCAGAGGATAACATCTCGAGTGTTTCTATAGGTTCTAGTTCTCTAATGGACAAAATATTTGAATTTACTGAAACTCCAATTCCTTTTGTGGAACTAAATAATAAGTTAATGGAATATTTTCCATCATTAGATAAAAATAAAACAATAAATGTTATTAAAACACTTATAGAGCAACAATTTTTATGCCCTGCCTTACTCCAGTCTTTAGTAACGGATCAGGCCTTTCTTGATTTTCTCATGAATATTCCATCAATTTGTTCAATTCTTCCTGATTTGCAGAAAATTTCTTCTTTAATTCAAGAATATAACACTCAGCTTGTTGGAGAAAGTGGCTCTCTTCTTAAAAATCTTCAAGAAGAACTGGGAAAAATCAAACCATCAAATACACCGCTTCAAGTGGATTGTGTATATTCGGGCAACAAAATCACTATTTCCCCATCGATAGCTAAAGAGCTGGAAGAATCAGCAGAAATACTTTGGAGGATATCATCTTTTTCTGATTTTTCTTTTCTTAAGTCTTATCATCAGAGATTTCTAGAGAAATACGGGATTAATAGACTCGTACCTCTGTTACAGCTTTTGGATGCTAATGAAGGTCTGGGGATTCCCAATGAATATAACCCGTCTTACCCTTACCAGAATATAGATGTGAACCCTAAGGCATGGCAATGGAGACAGTTGCTAAATAACAAGCTTTTTTCTTGTATAAGAGATGGGAAAAAAGAAATTATACTGACCGAAGCCGATCTCGAAGGAAAAATAGATTTCACCAAAGCCCTTCCTTCAATTGAACTTTACTGCGAAGTGCTTGCCGATAGTGCTGAAAATGTGGATAAAGGAGAATTCCTTCTACACCTTCCCTTTAGCGGTTGGCAAGCTGGTGCTAGTTTTGGCAGATTTGCGGATATACTGGAAAACCCTTCCAAAAAAGCTTTAGAAAGCCTTCTCCGCAAAGAAGAAGATCTTGATATTAATTGTTTATTTGCAGATGTCTCATTTTTCCCATCATCACCCAGATTATGCAACGTTACAATGCATCCTAGACTAAGACGTTACACGATGGACATTGGTTTTGCTAAGGAAAACAATGGAACTATTAAGATACAAGATGTTTATGTAGGTGCAAAATTTAATCGTCTTTATCTTACTTTAAAAAATATCAATAAAGAACTCATTATTACTGCAAATAATCTCCTTCGTTCTGACTTAGCCCCCACACCTGTCAGATTTTTACGTGATGTGTCAAAAATGAAATATCAAATGCTGTATTCTTTTTCCTGGCCTGCTTTAGAAGAAGCTGTCTTCTTGCCACGAGTTAAATATAAGAGAAGTGTTTTTTTTGCAGCCCGTTGGAAATTAATTCCTGCATTAGAAAAGATAAACCCAAAGGAAAAAGAAGACCAAATAAAGCTTAAGTTTCTTGACTGGGCAAAAAAATGGGAAATTCCTCGCTATGTCTATATTTATGAATTAGACCAAGGTATGTTATTAGATTTAACACACGCAGCCCATTTAAATGAAATCTGCTCTCAAATAAAGAAAGGCAAAACCCTAATATTAATAGAAAAATTAAACCAGGAAAATGGTGATTGGATAAAAAGTCAAAGAGGAACCCATTGCTGTGAATTTATTTTTCCCCTGCTTAAAAATCCCAAATACAGTTTACCCGAAGAAATAGAGTTTCCTCAGCCAGACTCTGAAATTAAAACAGAAGATCGGAGGAAACTCCCGGGAAGTGAATGGCTCTACGTCAAATTTTATTTAGAATGGAAGCGAGAAGATAAATTTTTAGCTAATCATTTATTACAATTTATAATGCCATTCATACAAAATAAAGTAATTAAAAAGTGGTTTTTTGTTAGATATAATGATGAAAATGGAGATCATCTGAGAGTAAGGTTTTTATTGTCTGAGTATCTTCATACAGATTTTCTTTCTCCTTTCCATAAATGGACAACTTCCCTCTTCGAAAAACAGGTAATTCATGATTTACATTTCTGTACTTATGAAAAAGAAATTGAAAGATATGGGGGAATAAATGTAATTGAAGAAGCAGAAAACTTTTTTTGCGCTGATTCTAATACAGCACTTTCTTTTATTCTAGCTTCTTTATATAAAAAACACACCCTTCCTAGCTATGTGATCGCAGCTCTAAGTATCATTGAACTCTTAAAAAGATTTGGTTTAGGTATAAATGATCAAGTTTCCTTATTTAATAATTTTAATCTGGATACAACCCAATTAAAAGGTTACCGATTATGGAAATCCGAGCTTCTTTCTTTAGTGTCAGCCATATTCGATCATTCGAACCCTAATTCAGAAAGCTTAGGACCTTTGGAAATTATATTAGAAGCTTGTAACCAAAGGTTGAATGCTCAAAGAGCATATTTGGAAAAAATAATCACATTGCAAAAAGAGCAAAAGCTGTCTGCTTCTGTAGAACAGATCTACGATAACCTTATTCACATGCATTGCAATAGGGTGATGGGGTTTAACACCAAGCTAGAACAAAAAGCGCGGCTTTATGCTGCTGCATCCTTAAATGCTCTTTTGAATAAAGAAAAATTACCGAGAGAAAATAATGCAGTTCTTGTTTAGTTGGCCCCTTGATTCAGTTATGAAAGACAAATCTATCTGAGTCCATGAGCTCTACTCGAGTAATTGTTTTAAGCAAACTTGGGATATCATCAAAATTCTCTTGATCGAGAGTCATAGTGTTGCCATTACGATACTTGATCACGATGTTGCTAGGTTCTACCCTTAAATCCTCAGAAGTTGATACAACACGAACTTTCATTTCTCTTGGGCTATTAATGAGTTCAATTCTTAATGTTTTATTGCCGAAAGTATGCGTATATACATTTTGCCCGGTTTGAATAAAAATAGAACTGCAATTTCTCGTATCTGCTGCATTTGCATTAGATCTTTGTTGTGACTCGAGAGCTTTTGTATCTCCCGTCCTGGAATAGTGATCAGCTAATTTCCTAGATACATATGGTGGAATCGCCATAAAAAGACCTCCTTTAACTATCTGTTTTTACAGAATTCACCCCTAAAAAGCTGCCTACGCAGAATCCTAACAGGAAGCTACCTCCAACCATCAAACCTACTGCAAGACGATAATCTGGAGCGGTTTTAGCTTGTTTTGATTTCCTTCGAAGATCAACCCCTACGTCAAACCATGCTTTATTCACAATGTTCTGGATTCCTTCAGGATATTGTAAATCTTTTGCTGCCTGAATAGTACGTCCCGCAAAAGCACTGAAGTCATCCTGCCTTTGAGAATGGTTGAGCGCTTCGTACCAAATTTTACCAGGTCTCTCCCAAGAATTCCCTCCGATATTCATAGCAGTGAGAAAGAAGGCATGATTCGGAATGCCTGAGTTTGTATGCACTCCTCCATTATCATCACCAATAGAGGTGATATAAAAATCTCTCATATGCTTAGGTTGAGGATCTTGCCCTAAAATAGGATGATCGAAAGCACTGCCGGGATCTTGCATTGACCGAAGTGCTCCGCTTTTCTTGTCATTGACGATTAATCCATCCCCAATAAACCAATTAGCAGTATTTGCTGGAGTTGAGTTCAAATGATGCTTCATTTGAATGGCAAAAACATCAGACATCGATTCGTTTAAAGCACCGCTTTGATACATATATTCAAAATCCGCAGTATACTGAGTGACTGCATGCCCGAGTTCATGAGTTGTTACATCCTGATTAAGAACAAGAGGGTTAAAAATATTTGGGTCCACTTCTCCAAAATAGACGGTTTCGGTAACTGGGTGCCAATAAGCATTATTGAAAGCACCGTCAAAATGAGTATATGCTCGCATTAGTTTTGTTGAATTATCTACTGGGTATCTTTGAAAGATAGTGCTCGAGAACACATCAACCCTTTTCATGTTATCAAAGCAAGTTTTAGCAGCAGCATCTGGCCCAAAAGTACCTGTGCTAGAAATGACCAATTTAGGAGGGGTTCTTGAATAATCCCAAATTTCGATCGGTGAAGGGGTACCTGGTGCTATTGGAGAGATCTTCTTAGCAGCTCTGTATTCAGATGTTGTACGAAGATCTCTTAAAGCTTTAAGAACTCCAATCGACATTTGCTGCCTAATTAATTTACTGAATAGGCTAGTATCCTTAGTTTGTTGTGATAGATAATGTCTTAAAAGTTTCTCTTCTAAATTTGGAGGAATGAAAGAATAAGAAGGTAGACCTGCTGTTCCTGATGTTGCCATAAACATACTCCCTGTTTGATAGAACTAAAATTCAAAAAAACTATGCAAAAAAATGACTATTAACCACAACCTTTATCAGCTAGATTTTTTTCATTCTTTAATTTCAGTCACTTGACTATAATTATAACATGAAAAAATTACTTGCTCTCCTCTTGCTCATTTTACAAAATACCGTTATGGCGATTCCCTTCGAAGATCATACAATCCCGTCCAACGCATTAGCCGAGCTGCTGGCGTTCTTTAACATTCCCGAAGACCAAAAAGTTGCACAGACTCAGCAACAATGGCTCAGAAAGGGTGGGAAAGAGCGATGGGAGATGGAAGAACTTACAGAAGATAGAAGACGATTTGTCCTAGATTGGGCGAAGAAGCAAGGTCTCTACACTGCCTGGAAAGCTTCGCAACCCAGTTATGATAAAGCCCTTATTTTAGGTGCAAATACGTATCATATGGAGACCCGTCTGGCCTATCTAAAAAAACTCTACCAAGACGGAATCCGTTTCAAAGAAATCGTATGGCTAGTCGGCGAAAGACCCCTCGATGCTCGGGTCGATGGCCTCATGGATGTGTGTAAAACAGAATCTCAGGCTGCTCGGCACATTTGGGCACATGCCGATCTCCCTCCAGATATGAAACTCGTGCCAGTCCAATTTGTCGATTCTCCTATGAAGACCGAAAATGGCATCCTTAAACGTCCCACAACAGATGACACCATCATCGACTGGTTGAAAACAACACCTGCACCCTGCACATCCCTTTTCATCTCCGATCAACCGTTCTGCGGCTATCAATTTGCCGTCATCAAAACTCTCCTGCCCTACACATTCCAGTTCGATGTCGCCGGCGATGGCGCTGATCCCTCCAGCCACTCCTCCGCCGCCGCCATCACCCTCGACGCCATCGCCCGCTGGATTTATCAAGAAAATATATAAAAATAACTCAGAAGAATTTCTTCCCTTCTTCCTCTGTGTCCTCTGTGCCCTCTAGAGAGCGAAGCGAACGGGTGGTAAAAAATCCTAATTTCCTAAAGAAAAAGAAGGTCCAATTCACTAACATAGGTAACACTTTCAAAAAACCTTTCACAAATGATTAGATTTCCAGTTCGATATCCCTACCGGAATCTCGATCCCTTTCGACTTCGAGTTCAATTTCAGGAAAAGGGGCATTCTTAAAAAAATCGATTAATGTATCTTTTGTTTTCTTATATTCTTCAAATTCACCTGCCTCTTGAAGCTGCCAAGTTCTATGTCTTTTTCTTCGTGCATTCATTTTCGTCATAAAATTAACTATAACTAATTTGATATATAATGAGTTACCCTTGAATTCTTACGATATGTAGGGCATTGTGTATACCAAAGGTCTATGTGAATGCCGGGTGAAATTTTTTCAGAGGAAGATCTTCGGACTGGACAGACTCTCGTGGACGAGGGGAAAGTTGGGTCTGTTTTGTTTTCGGGAGGGACGTATCAGGTTCAGGTGAAGGGTTTGGGGAAAGAGGTGTTTTGGCCTTTTCTACAAATTTCGGATGATGGGTTATTAAAAGATCACTTCTGTACATGTCGCCACGCTGAAGAGACGGGTAAATGTGAACACCTGGCCGCTGCGTGGCAAAAGATTTTTCATGGGCATGAAGAGCCGATGCATATCCGTTTTCAATCTTCATTGTGGAATCAACTCTGCCAAATGGGAGCTCGGAGGCATGGATACGCTACGAGCTGTTTAAAAGGGTCTCTTCAGAGTCAATTCGAAGCTTTCTCTACATCGAGGAAAAAACTTTTTTCTTGCAAGCCTTTGGATGGTGACGGGAAAAAAGTTTTGAGAGAAATTCTGGTCGATCGAAAACCAGAGACAGAAGAGACCTCGCTGAAATTTTCCAATCTGTCCCCGGATGAAATCAAACTATGGAAAGAAGGAAGACCCAGCCCATTCTTAAGCTATGAACTTTCTTTCTGGGCCGATCTGGCCAAATGGTGGATGCTCATGCAGGAGGAAGGAAGGAAATACACGATCGATTTTCACTATGGGGAAGAGGTCCTTCCTAAAGAAATTTCCGTTCATTTTGAAAATAATGAGTTTAGTTTTTACATCTCGGAAGCCAACTGGCCTCAGATCATTCCTTCTCTTGCAACGGTTCAATCTCCCTTGAAAGTCCATGAATTTTCGCACGAACAGATCCGCCGCATTTTTTATGATCCTCTTCGAAAGGTTTTTCACCTTGATATTCTAGTTCCCGAGACTCAAGAAGAGCATGCGGCCTATCAGATTGGCGAGTGGAGTTTTGTCCGTGGAAAAGGTTTTTATCCTTCTAAACTCGATCCTTTGCTCAGAGAAAAAATCATTCACGCATCTCAAATCGGTGATTTCCTCCATAGACACCAACATCTCGTGCAGGCCCATCTCATGGGAACCAAGATCCATTTATCACCCGTCCCTGCGCGCTATGTCCTCTCTTTTGATGGCAACAGATCTCTTCACATCATGTGCCATGTTTTCGAAAAAGGAGACCTTCAAAAACCGAATGCAGCAAAATTCGATGGGTGGGTTTTTCTTCCCGACAAAGGATTTTATCTTTTGGAAGATGTTCTCTTTGATGAAATCGAAAAAGTGATTCCTAAAGGAGAAATTTCTGATTTTGTGACACGGCACCGTCACTGGCTCCATAGTTTCGACGGTTTTCAAACACATGTGATCGCCATTGAATCAAGACTGACGTATGTGTTAACCGACCACGGTCTCTTTTTTCAGGCAGGTCTTGACCTTGCAGAAGAAGCTGAAGAAGTTTTTGATTTCAATGAATGGGTCTATGTGCGAGGAAGGGGTTTCTATTCTAAAGCTGCTCAAAGTCCAAAAAAAGGAATTGTTGTCGGGCAGGTCATCGGGCGCAGTGAAATTCCTTTTTTTATTCGCGCACACCTTGAAGAGCTTGAAAATGTCCATGGTTTTTTCTCGGATAAATCCCCTGTTCAATCGTCAGGATTGGATCTTGTTCTAGGTGAAAAAGGTTCCATTGTTGTCCAACCTCATTACACATTCTTGCCCCCTTATCGAGGGAAGAAAATTGAAGTTTTTGAAAATTATTCGTATGTTGACAATGAAGGATTTTTTGAAATTCCTCCGCAGCTTAGGCTCCCAGATCCGTATTTCAAAGAAGTCACGATCGAAAAAGGGGCCGAGCCGTATTTTGTCGCCTATGAAATCGATACGCTGCAACCGTTCATCCGTTCCATTGATACGCGGCTTCAAAAACCTCAATTCTTGATTCTAAAAATCATCTCATTTGAGCGTGAACCTCAAGGAACATGGCTTCTTGAACTCGAATACCAAACCGATATTGGATCGATCGATGTGATGAAACTTTGGGAAGCTTTGAATGAAAATCAAAGGCATCTTTTCTCCGATGCAGGGTTGATTCTTTTAAAATCGCCCAGGTTCAACTGGCTCCGTGGTATTCCTAAAAAACGGTGGCTCAAAAAAGGAAAACAAATCCGTTTAACGACTTTGGAATGGATCCGTCTTTTTGTTTTCGAAGAGGTCGAAGAGCCTGCAGATCCGGAGAGTTTAAAAAATTGGAATGAATTTAAAAATTTAAGTGCTGCTTTTCCTTTTGATCTCTCGGGATTGAAAAGCTCCTTAAGAGGATATCAAGAAACCGGTCTAAAATGGCTCTGGTTTCTCTACACCCATGGATTGTCGGGGCTTCTTTGTGATGAAATGGGACTTGGAAAAACACACCAAGCGATGGCCCTCCTTGCTGCCGTCTTAAATGGCAAATCGAATGCCAAATTTCTGGTCGTTTGTCCAACATCGGTCATTTTCCACTGGGAAGCGCTTCTTTCAAAATTTTTGCCAGGCATCAAAGTTTACGTTTATTATGGAGCAGCGCGAAAACTCACCGATTTTCAAAATAACGACCTCATTTTGACTTCTTATGGAACTCTTCGAAGTGAGAAAACATCTCTTTCAGAATATCCGTTTGACATTGCCATATTCGATGAAATTCAAATCGCCAAAAATGCAGCCTCACAGACTCACAAAGCATTGAAACAACTCGATGCAACCATTCGGATTGGTCTTACGGGCACTCCCATCGAAAACAATCTGCTCGAACTCAAAGCTTTATTCGACATCATCCTCCCAGGCTACATGCCAACAGAGACTCTCTACAAAGAGCTTTTTGTCCATCCGATTGAAAAGCAGCACGACCCCGATAAAAAAAATCTCCTTTCAAAATTTATTCGGCCTTTTGTGTTGAGAAGAAGAAAGAGCGAAGTGTTGAAGGAACTTCCCGAGAAGACCGAAACGATCGCCTATACACCTCTTTCGGAAGAACAAAAGCAGCTTTATCGAGAAGTCTATAAAAGTTCCAAAGAACAACTTTATAAAGAGCTTCGAGATCAGTCGAAACCGACACCCTACTTGCATGTTTTTGCTCTTTTAACAAAACTCAAACAGATTTGCGATCATCCTGCTCTATTTAAAAATGAGGAAGATCACTACAAAAAATATGCATCGGGAAAATGGGATCTTTTTACTGAACTTGTGAGTGAAACTAGGGAAAGCGGTCAAAAACTCGTTGTATTTTCACAATACTTAGGAATGCTCGATATCATTGTAAGTTACTTAAATGAAAATCACATCGGCTATGCTACCATCCGCGGTTCGACGCGCGATCGGAAAGAGCAGGTGGAAAAGTTTCGAGATGATCCAAAATGTGAAGTTTTTGTTGGATCGCTGCAGGCTGCAGGCGTGGGGATCGATCTGGTCTCGGCGTCGGTTGTTATCCATTACGATCGATGGTGGAATCCTGCTAAAGAAAATCAAGCAACGGATCGGGTTCATAGGATTGGGCAAAACCGAGGTGTTCAAGTCTTCAAAATGGTCACTCGAGGAACGATTGAGGAACATATCCATCAACTCATCGAGAAAAAACTGGGACTCATGGAGCATGTGATGGGCTTTGACGAACAAGATCAACTGAAAACACTTTCAAGAGAAGATCTCTTAGAATTGATACGCTTGATGGAAGTTTCTGCAATAGAATAAACAGTCCCGGCTAAGGCCGAGACTGCTGTAAGAAAAATTAGAATCTATAACCTACGGTGCTTCGACCGCCAAAGAAGTTATGGTTTCTTCTGCTCTTGTGATGATTTTCAGAATCGGTGCCTCGCTCATGGCCATGAAGATAGATATCAAACGGCTCTAAACGAATATCCCAATGTCTCTTCGGTCCAAAACGGAATGTAATGGGAAGAGCAAAATCGACCCCAAACACGGGTGTTCCCCATCTTGTATTGTGACGATGATGAGCTTCTTTACCAACACCACCTCCAAAAAGGCCTTTCAAATTAGTCCCAATCTCAAACCAGTCGTTCACTTCATAATTATAGAGGAATCCAACTGTTCCATAAAGAACACCACCATGGTGTGTTTTATGATTTTTTTCTTTATCCCAATAATCTCCAACCCAAACCCATCCATTATCGTTATCACGACGGATATCTTGGAAATAGCCAATTCCGACTAAAGGAGTAAAATGATCTCTACCATTCCAGAAAAAATTGTAACCAAAGCGGATTTCAGCCTCTCCGATCAGATCGACTTTCGCTTTTTCATTCAGAGCGGGAAGGACCCATCCTTCAGCTGCCCAATAAAAACAATCGGGCTTTGTCCGCTCATATGTTTGGTGCCATGGGATAAAGATGGAAATTCTATTGTCATATTCATAGAGTTGTACGGGGGTTACTTCCTCCATAGTCTCTTTTGCCTTTTGAGGGCCTCTTCTCATGGTATTATCATTCTGAGACTTTGGCTTGTTCTCTGTTGCTTGTGTTACTTCATTCGCTTGGATCGACACCCATGATAGGGCTGTTAACAATCCCATTCCTAAAAATATATTTTTCAAATGTACCTCCTTCAAAGGTGTAATAAAATTTATACTATTCAATAGCCTATTTTTTACGCAAGTGGTCTAGCTGTAAAATTTTTCCATTTATGGCTTTATAACGGAATTTTAGGTAGAATAGATCTTTAATTTCTATGAAAAAATTTAAATTGGCTTTAGTAGGCCGTCCCAACGTGGGAAAATCGGCTCTTTTCAACCGTCTTTGTGGAAAAAGAATTTCCATTGTCGATGATGCTGAAGGAACAACGCGTGATCGAATTTATGGAGAGGCCGACTTTTTTGGCCAGCCTATTCAAGTGATCGATACAGGCGGCTGGGCTTTAGATCCAAATCTTCCTTTTCAAGAAGGGATTCAAAGACAAGTTGAACTTGCCATCGAAGAAGCTGACACCATCGTCATGGTTGTCGATGGCCAAGTGGGTGTCACGCCTACAGATGCTTTTGTCGCCCAATTTCTCATCCGTCATGGAAAACCTGTTTGTTTAGCCGTCAATAAAGTCGATGATCTCTCTCAATCCGAAAAAGGTTACGATTTTTATAGTCTCGGCATCGAAAAACTCCTTCCCATTTCTGCGACCCATGGTCTCCAGATTGCAGAGCTTTTGGAAGCTGCTTTTGAAGGTTTTTCTTTTACTCGGGAAGACGAACTCCCTGATAGCTCTTCGATTAAAGTTGCTATTGTAGGACGTCCTAATGTGGGGAAATCGACTCTTCTCAATTATCTTCTTTCTGAAGAGCGGTCTGTCGTGAGCCCCATCGCGGGAACAACCCGCGACGCCATCGATGCTCACGTGACCATTGACGGAACAGAACTCACCTTGATCGATACGGCGGGAATTCGAAAGAAAAAGGCTGAGCATGAAGTTGTCGATAAATATGCCGCTGTGCGCACACAGCAAGCGATTGAAAGAGCCGATATTTGCTTGCTCATCTTAGATGCCGAGGAAGGAATCACATCACACGACAAGCGGATCGCTAGCATGATCGAAGAGGCTGGGAAAGGGTGTATCATCCTCTTCAACAAATGGGATCTCGTGAAGGGCTTCCGCATGGAGCATTGCCTGAAATCCCTCCACTTTGATACGGCATTTCTCACCCACTGCCCCACCCTTTTTGCCTCCGCAACGACGGGGCGGAACCTGACAAAACTGATCCACGAAATCCGTGCTGTTCATCAGGAAATCCGCATCACAACAGGTCAGTTGAATAAATTTTTAGAAAAAGCCACGCAGGCGTACCATCCTCCGATGATTCAAAACAAAAGACTCCGCATCTACTACATGGCTCAAGTGGAGACAAAGCCTCCTACATTTGTTCTTTTTGTCAATTATCCAAAACTCATGCTTGAAACTTACAGGCGGTATTTGGTTCATCAGTTTCGTGAGACCTACGCCTTCAAGGGAAACCCTCTAGTTTTCCATCTGCGGGCGCGAAAGCGAGCTAGCGTGGAGAATCAATCTTCCATATCTTGTCATCAATAAGAGCGGTTCTATAGACCCATTTCTCGCTATTTTCTCTCAGTAGCCGATCACACCCCATGATATACCCTTTCAAAAACCCATGTTTTCGAATAGCCAGGAGCATATAGGTCGAGCTCGAAGGACGAAAATGGCTCCGAGGCCCATCGACGGGCGAGATGATATTTTGATGAAACCAGATCACCTTCTCCATCGCTTTGGCTGCCAAAGAAAGATGGAGCTCCACTTTTTCTGGTGGCGGTGCAAAATTCAAATCGGCATCTTTCCCCCATGGCGTGTTGTAGCCTGGCATTGAGAGCAAAGTAACGGGTAGTAAAAACAGAAGTTTAAAAACCATATTTCAACATCAAGACGGGGAAATATCTTTTTTCATTCATCATCGGAGTTGCGAGTTTTTCGTAAATTCTCTCATTGTAAAATTTCGCCTCTTGTCCTGCTCCATAAATCCCTCCAAAATACCATCCTGCTTCGACACTCGTGAAAATAATCCCAGCAGGCGTATTTCCATGGATAAAGAAATAGCACGATGCCCAAATAAACAGTCCATTGAGCAAAAAGGCTGTAATGCCCGATTGAGTCTGCCCGACATACCAATAACCCGCTCCAGGAAGAACGGCATTGAGGGTTTGAGCCGTCCATGTCGATTTCTTTTCTTTTTCATATTGACTGAGCAGAGTCTGAATTTCTGGATGTGTGGGTGCAACTTGGGTCAGCGTGGGAATATCTCCTGCAATTAAAACCTTGGACAGGGCCAGTTTTTGAGCCGTCTCAGGATACGTATTTTGCATATAATACAAAATCCGATCAGCTTTATCCGGCTCTTGAAGATTCAGATAAGAATCGTACAAACCGACCAGTAAATCATGATACGGTGTGAAATTCGGGTTTGCTCCACACAGAGGTGTCGTTTCAAAGGTATAGAGCGTATCCCCATATTTCCTTCCGAAATAATACGAGAGAAAAATATCGTAATCGAGTTGAAGTTTTCGATCATTTTCCGAAGGCGGTATAAGAAAAGAAGCTCTCTTAAAGGCTGTTATCGCTTGATAAAGATCCAATTCCTTAGCAAACCCCTGCCCAACCCGCATTTCCCTTCCCCAATCCTGTCCCAACTCACCCTCCGTCAGCGGCGGAAAAGGCGATGGCAAACTCTTCAAATATCGATCCTGCACGGCAAAATTCAGCTGCGGCTCGAGCTCATTGCCGACCCGGAAACACCCCACCAAAAAAAGAAAAAAAAGGATATATCGCTTCAAAATACCTTCTATTCTACGGGGAAGTTGTTTTGCGGTAAACTTATTCTGTTTCGGGGGTTTGGACGAGGTCGAGGCCGGCGTCAAACTCTTCTTTGAGGACAGGGAGGACAGCGCTGTCTTTAAAGAGGTTTTCTTGATTTTCGGTGATTCGACGATAATCTTCGTAGGTGTTGACGATATGAGGGCACATGAAAATGACGATGTTGAATTTGGTATTCACACGATCATTTTCGCTGAAGGCAGCTCCAATGACGGGGAGGCCTCCGAGGCAAGGGAATCCCGAGCGGTAACGGGCTTTGGAATCTTGGATCATGCCGCTCAAGATGACGAAGTGTTTGTCGGGGACATGAACCCGGGTTGTCATCGATGTATGACTGCTGGTGATTCCAACGATGGTGCTCGTTTGGTTGCTGGCGTTGGTTGTTCCGATCGTGGGTGTATTGATGACCGAGCTGATGTCATTACTGATGTCGAGGGTGACGATATCTTGGCTACCAATGGTGGGTGTGACGGTGAGGTTAAAACCAATATCGCGGTATTCAATGTTGGAGGTCGCAGAAACGATATTGGCACTGGTTGTAACGAGAGATCCTACGAAAGGAATATTGGTTCCAACGAAAATCGTCGAGGTTCGGTTGTCTTGTGTGATGATCTTGGGATTCATCACGATGGTGCTGTCGACATCGGTCTGGAGCGCGTCGACAAGGCTTCCGAGCGAGATGAACGATCTTCCTTTGTGGAAGATAATATCCCCGATGACTCCTAAATCAAAACCATTGACAAACGGGATCATCGTATTGGCATTCGGAAAGGTCGTCGCATTGACTGTAGACAAACCAGGAGAGGCAATTCCTGTCCCAACACCAGTCGAAGCTGCATTGACAGGTAAAACGACACTGCCATTAGTCACAGGAAAATTACCAAAACCTGCAGCAAACTTATTGAGATATTGGACTTTTCCTCCCCATTGGAGGCCAAAATTTTGGGTGTTTGAGAGGTCGGTTTCGATGACGAGGATTTCGATGAACACCTGACGGAGAGGGACATCGAGATTTTGGATCAGGTCTCGGAGTTTGCTCAAGGTTTCTGCTTCTCCAGAAGCGAGGAGTGAGTTCGTCACCCGGATCCACTGGAGAGAGTTGATCGCATTGAGTAGATTTTGATTCCCTGTCGCTGTACCGGGACCGAGGTCTGTGGCGATCTGTTTCAAAGCCGTGACAATTTCACTTCCTTGGTGGAACTGCAGTTTATAGATGAGGAAAGAAGTATTTTGAATCGACTCGATCGAGGGTACCAAAGACGCAGGTTCGGATGTCGGGACATCAAAACGGGTCAGAAGTTCTTGAACCTTGTTGATCGATTCAGTATCGCCTGCAACAATGATCGAACAGGTTCGGGGGATCCATTTTAAATTACAGATGGTGTCGAAGAGATTTTTGTTCATGACACCCGAAGAGATCAGATTTTGTTCAAAATCCTTTAAAATTTGAACGAGTTCATCGCCAGGCAAATATTTGGGTGTGTAAACAATGAAGGTCGATGTCGGCGAAGGGATAGCGCCGCCCTCAATGGGCACCATAGAAGCGACATCGAATTTTTTAACCATCCCCTCCACTTTCTCTAAAGTCGATTTGCTTCCCGTGAAAAGGAGAGAATTGGTCTCTTTGATCCATTTCACATTGCTGATCGAATCAACAACTTGTCTATCAGCAGCACCCGTCCGATGTAAATCGGCTGCAAAGTTTTTAATCGAATTGATGAGTTGAGGAGCGGGAACGTATTGGATTTTATAGATGAGAAAAGTAGTTTCGCCGATTTGCTGAATCTGAGCTCCGGACGGTGCAGCGATATCGATCCCTGTTAGGAGCTCTTTAATTTTATCCAGAGAACCAGGAGTTCCGGTAAATAATAGGGAATTTGTCGACTCGGCCACTTTCATGGTATTGATTGTGAGGAGAAGATCAGGATCGACAAGCCCTGAACCTTCTAAATCACTGCCGATATCTTTTAAAGCAGATTGGATGGCATCGGGCGTTTGATAGAGGGGTTTATAAATAAAAAACGACGATTTGCCGGTTATAGCAGAAGGGGCAGCTGTTATTGAATCAAATTGGTCAACGAGGGTTCGGGCTTGTTCAACAGATGCTGCAGGGCCGGTAATCAAAAGAGAGTTATTGTCTTTGATCCACTTGATATTTTTGAGGGTCGAAATTAAGGGTTGATCGGGGATTTGGGAATCTTTGAGATCGGAAGCGACTTTTTTTAAGCTATCGAGAACGACATTTCCCTGAGCATTTTTCAGCTTATAGAGATAAAAGGTTTGGCCACTTTTGGAGACTTCAGCTTCTTTTCCTTCTTCGACACCGATATCCAAATCTTCGAGAATCGTCATCGCACGATCAATCAAAGCCGGTGTAGAAACGATAAATATCGTCCCTGTACTCGGCTGAGGAACAAATGTGATCGGATTTCCCTCTGAAAAGGGTGTAATGATCTGCGTTGCCAATTTGATTAGAGAATCGAGATCGCCTCGTTTAGCAACGTAATTGTCAACTTCGAGTGAAATATGGGGTGCGTCAATGCTGGCAAGCAAAGTAGAAATTTTATCAACATTGGTCGTGATATCGGTGATGATGAGCTGCTTCGTTTCGGGAGACATTTCCAGTAAGGCAGAATCAGATAGCATCGGCTTAATGACGGAAGCAACGGTTGTGAGACTTGCATTTTTGATTCTGAAAACGCGTGTGACAATGGGCGATGTCCCTCTAACTTCAGGGAGATCCGATGAAACCACAGTTGCTAGCTGACTCACAGACCGGACTTTGGTGATCAGCAGGTTGTTATCCTGCTCTAAAACAACAAGTCCATTAATCCTGAGAACCTGGATCAAAATCGACATGATGTTCTTCGGAGTTACAGGCTCCTCGGAAACAATCGTTACATTGAATTGGAGATCGTCATCATTGAAGATGAAATTTAAATTCGTGATTTTGCTCGCAAAACGGATGTACTCGATGATCGATACATTGTTGAAATTGATCGTGTACGTGTCTTTATTATCGATATCTTTAACGCTCGGAGTGTTGTGTAGTTCCTCTGGAGTTTTAGATTCTTTTCGGGAAATAAAAGATTCATCGGAATCACCATGGATCGACCCATGCAGAAGGACGATTCCCAGTACCGATTTCACGAGCCAAGATTTGTCAATGCGCGGAAAAAAAGAATCCATATGAAGTAATTCTTGAATCGCAATCCTAAATGACTTCCCATATATGTTCAAGCTTAGAAATATGTTTAACCGATGCGGTGGAGAGAAAAAATGACGTGAGATTTTTTTTCTTGAGAAGAGATCATTCTTTTCATCAGAGCATCTGCCTGGCTCTGAGGAGAAAGAAAAAGATTTTCCTGAAGAGCCTCTTGGAGCAATTCATTTTCGCCGGAGCTAAAAGAATGAAAAATCAAAATATCTCCAATAGTCCAATTGTCTACTGTCATTGCAAAATCGCCTCTTCTTGTGGTTCCTAGGGGAGGATTTGCACTCGCCAGTTGACGCGGAGTGTGAGAGCCCGCAGTCACATGGAGGAGACTGCCAAGGCCACAAGAAAGGTACGTCAGCTCATCATTAGGAAGAGACAAAACAAGAAAATTTGTGGCAAATTTTTGCACGAGAGAATCGTTTTCAATCAATCTGTTTAATTCGGCTATTAAGGTAGGAAAAGAAAAATTCTCCTTCGCGGTTAAAGCTCGGATCATTCCTCGAAAATTGCCGATCTTGATGGGGGCTTCTATTCCATCCTGCAAAGGCTGTGCGATGACAAAAAAATAAAAATCGGTGAATTTAAATAGATCAAAATAGACACCGCGATAATCGGGAGATTGATATTTACTGAGTCCCATATCAAGTGCAGGCCACGTCGGTAAAGCAGATGGAGAAAGGGTTAGACTCGCCCGTTGGAATGTCTCTAAGAATTCTTTTAATTGATCACTACCTGGTCGATCTTTTTCGAGACCCCCTTGCTTCAGATACTCGGATAAATCGGAGATCAATTTGATGATATCGGTATATCTTTCTTTTACAGAAACAGCGAGCATCTTTTCGAGAATCGCTCGGAGTCCTCTAGGAACTTGGGATAGATGGATCACCCCGAAACTGAGTTTGCCGCTGAAAAGCTCATAGGCAATAATGCCTAGGGCATAAATATCGGATGCAAACGACATCTTTGAAGGATCTTCTTTGAGTTCAGGGCTCATATAGGTCGGTGTTCCTACAATCCTCTGTGTTTTACCTCTCTCTTTTTTGACCTCTTCATGCAGTTTCGCAATTCCAAAATCGATGACTTTGACCCTGCCATCTTCAGTGATAAGAATATTTTCAGGCTTCAAATCGCCGTGGATGACTCCATGGGAATGGAGATGCGCCAAAGCATAAGCCACCTGAAGGATGACATCAATTGACCGCTTCATCGATAACGATTGTTGTTCGATAAACTGCCTGAGTGAAACACCTCGGATAAACTCCATGGCGATATACAAACCACCTTCCCATTGCCCCTCTCCATAGAGTTTGACAATATTGGGATGGTTCGTCATGCCAATGATTTTGGCTTCTTGTAAAAAACGGGACATCATCTCCGGATGCGTCACAAAAGCAGGCGAAAGCACTTTGATCGCGATGAGCTCTCGAGTCTGTGGATGAATTCCCAAATACAAAAGACTTGTTCCACCCTTCCCCAGCAACGACTCAATCTTGTACGGCCCAATATGTGCTGGCATTGCTGAAGGTGGCTCATCAGCCGGATGGATGTCCGTCAATGTGGGCTGTTTATAGAAAGCATTATTATTCATTCATTTTCCGCTGAACCATACTTTGCAATATCCAAATTTTTTCTTCAAATCTATATCCCTTTCCTATCCTGCATATCCTGCCGCCGCAGGCGATCCTGCGCATCCTGTTATCCCTGCTCTTATTCATTTTTAGGAGAACAGGATATGTAAGATCGCCTGCGGCGGCAGGATATGCAGGATAAGAAGGCTTTTATCGTTCGATATCTAGGATGCGGAAACCGGAAGTTTCACCTAACTTGAGAAGTTCCCCTTTGGCAACTTTTTTTCCTTCTAACAAAATATCGAGCCCTTGTTCTGGTCGCATGCTTAAATCGATCATCGAGCCTGGTTGAAAATGGACGAGTTTATTCAAAGGAATCCGAACACTGCCTATTTCAGCCGTCAAGAGAAGCTCCGCTGCCCCGGTTTGCTGCGGTTCTTCCCGATAGAAAGCATAATCGAGAACTTTCATCCCTTCGGGTTTGATGCGCGCGACGACTAAAGGAGTATCCCCTAGAAGAAGAGTGACAGAACCTTTTCCTTCGCGTGGATCGTATGAACACCGCTCCAATACAACAAAGTCTCCGACCTGGATTTTTTCCCATTCGTCCGCTCCAAGATGGGTATGACCTACTTCGCACCGAAGAACCACTTCAATGTCTTGAATTTTCTCCGATGCCAGAAGTGTACTTTTCTGCAGCGGCTGATACGCTTTAAAGGCCGTCAAAAAAGAGTGGGGACAAACCAATCTTCCTCTCAAGGTCTTCTCCGACAGCGCGCAAGCAATATCGACACAAAGACTATTTTCTTGGGGAACCACAGTCACCGGAGCCAAATGGAATGAAACATCTTTGAAAAGTTTCAAATCATCGATGGCTTGGACCGCTTTCAAAAGTGAAAAATAATAAAATCCTTCCGTTAGTTTTGCATGAGAAAAAGAGTCTTTTTTCTCCATCGTTAAAGCTTGAGAAACAAAATGAGAAACATCGCTTTCCGACATGACAAAAAAGAGAGATCCTTCAATGGGAGAAATTTCAATGGAGACGATTAAAGGTTTGCTCATCCCCTCCATCACTTCTCCCGGACCCTTCCAGACCGTTTTCATCGCCGAAAGATTGAATTGTTCTAACCCAAGTGCCTTTCCTACAGCCTCGCTTGCATCCGCCCAGGGGAAAGGAAAACTTTCCTCTAAGGGAGGAAGTTGCTGCATTTTTACCAGCGCTTTTTCTACAAGACGGAGCCAGTCGTACGAAACATCTTCCATATCAGTGAACCTATTTCTAAGACTTTATTGTACGTGCAATAAAAAATCCAACAATAGGTACATCCGGAAATTCAATCCTCAAAAAATCGTGAATGGCTCGAAAATGTGTACCCTTGGTTAAAATGTCATCAAAAAGCCATATTTCTTTTGGTATTGGGGATACGACTTTTTGATTGAGATAATAATTGGATGCAAGCTCTTGAGGAGCTCTAGGAAAATTGGTCGAATGAAAAGGGGCTCTTGTCTCTTTTTGCAAAATGAGTTCTCGGATATCTCCCTTCGGCATGAATGAGAATAACATTTTTAGATTCCGATCATCGTAAAGGGGGGAATCCTTTGACATGGATGGAGGAATAGGAACTAAGGTTGATGATTCAACTCGATCAGCTAGATTAAATGCGTTAAAAATTGAGGAGCGAAATAACTCCGCTGCTTGCTGAATGGCCTTTTCTTTATAGCTCCATTCAGGCAGTCCTTTTCGATCCAAAGATTTTTTGTAATTTAAGATTAATTTATTAATTTTACTATATTCTGAAAGAGCTCCGACCGTATACTCACCGAGAAAATAGATTTCGTCCTCCATTTTCAAAAATGTGTGACAATATTTTACAAATTCATCTGCTTGCTTAAGAAGTAGCTGGGAAGTAGTTTCGTAGATCATCGTACTCTTTTAATCGGATAGCACCTTGTTCTTCGAATTTTCTTGGCCAGGTTAGATTAGGATTGAGAAAATTATTTTCAAGAATAAATAGCTTTCTACCCTGTTTTAAAGCCGCTCTTGCTTGTATCAATGATCCGGATGTTTCACCGGCCTCAACAATAATAGTTGCTTCCGTTAAAGCGGACATCGTCACATTTCTCTCCGGAAAGAAAAAACGATTCGTTCGATAGGTTTGTTTTGAATAATGCGAAAAAGGAACTTGGCTAATAAGAAGATGGTCTTTTGCAATTTTTTTCTGTAGATTTTGATTTTCAGAAGGATAATAGCAATTCAATGGTGTTCCAATAACTGCAATCGTAAAACCATTGTTTTCTATAGCAGCATTATGAGCAGCAGTATCAATACCTTTTGCAAGGCCAGAGACGATAATAAACTTGTTTTGGACAAGTTTTCCGACTAAATATTCAGTTCTTCGGATACCTTCTTGAGAGGGTTGACGAGTTCCGACAACTGCAATGCTAGGTAAATATGTTAATCCCCAATTTCCCTGAAAATAGAGAATATTAATAAGATTGTGGGCGTCTTTCAACCTCTCAGGAAATTCGCCATCTCCATAAACTCTAATACCAAAATTGGGAAGATCTTTAATGATGGGCAATAATTTCTCCCTGTATTGCTCCATCGTTTGTGTTTCTACTAAACTAGATGCAAGGCAAGGATAATCGTGAAGTTGTTTGGATAATGATCGAAAAGTTGAATTGGGTCTATCCCATAATGCTTCGTAAGCTAGTAACTCATGAAGGGGGGAAATAGGCTTATATTTACTCTGAAGACTCATACATCAAATATCCCCTCGAAGACGATTCTTGTCAACTTTTCAGGATAGTCCCAAAAAAGACAAACGTTGCTTTTCCGATCAGATGAACGTTTTCATCGTTGACTTCGACCCTCAATTCCTCCCTTGATAAAGGGATAATCTGAATCGGATTGGGCAATTGGTATTTCTTTTGGGCTGCGATGGCCACGGCAGCAGCTCCGGTTCCACAAGCGTAGGTTTCTTCAGCGACTCCCCTTTCAAAGGTTCGGGTATAAATTTTACCATTTTTAAGCTCTGCAATATTGATATTCGAACCTTCCATTCCAAATTCGGGATGAGAGCGGAGCGGCGGGGCAAGCGATGGGAAATCGGCCATTTCTATATTTTCAACAAAGGCCACAGCGTGAGGGACACCTGTGTCGATCCGGTGGAACAAAAAAGGAGAAATATCAATATCGCTCTCCCATGTATAACGACCTAGATTCACGCGGATCAGATCATCTTCCCAGCAACATTCGATGATTCGATCGGAAGTTTCAAGAGTGAGAGGAGATGTTGCAAAACGGCTTTGCCGAATGAAGTCGACAAGACAACGGAGTCCATTCCCGCACTGATGGGCTTCTTTACCATCGGCATTGAAGATCCGCATCCGAAAATCGGCTTTTTCGGAAGGTTGTAGCAGTATAACACCATCGGCGCCAATCGCTAAACGGCGGTGACATAGATCGGCTACCTTTTCGATAGGGAATTTTTCTTTGATGTCGTCAATGACAATGAAATCATTCCCTGCTGCATGGTACTTTGCAAAGGGAATCATTTAAAACTTCAAATCTTTATATGAAGAAATAATTCCATCGAGCAGTCCAAAATCTAAAGCTTCCTCTGCAGAAAACCACCGATCTCGATCAAGAGCTTTTTCTATAGCCGCCTTATCTTTACCGGTTGCTTTTGAATAGAGATCGACAAGACTGTCACGTGTCCGAATAATTTCTTCTGCTTGAATCGCAAGGTCTGTCGCTTGCCCACGGACAAGACCCATGATTGCCGGCTGGTGGATCATAATCCGGGCATGGGGAGTTGCAAATCTCCGCTTTGGAGCTGCACACAAACTCAAAACCGACCCCATTGAAGCCGCAAGTCCTGTGACCAACGTCGTTACCGGCGCCGTGATCATTTTGATTTGATCCCAAATCGCAAAACCAGAATCGACTGCACCACCTGGGGAATTGATGACCAACAGAATCGGTTTTCCAGGTTCCAGAAGTTCCAAATACCAAATTTTACGAATGATATCTTTTGCACTATCCATATCGACGGCATCACAAATAAAAATCCGTCTTGCCTTCAGAAGAGCTTCATCAATTTTTGTATCGATCATCCGCATCGACACTTCTGGTTTTTTTGGTTCTTCTTCCTCAAGTCTTTCCATATTCTCTCCTTAAATAATTAACTCTGGGTATAAAGGGAATTTCTGTAACAGCTTACCAACCTGCCCTTGAATTTCATTCAAAACCGCTGGATCCGTCACAAACTTTGCCCGATTTTCTACAGGTTTAGTTGCTCTGAGCAGTTCAACCATCCATTTCCCTATCTGACTCATTTCTTTTTCTTTCATTCCGAGTGTCGTCACGGCCGGAGTCCCTACGCGTATCCCTGATGTATACCATGGACCATTTTTATCAAAGGGGATTGCATTCCGATTGACGGTAAAGTGTGCTTCTCGAAGAGCCATCTCGGCTTGCCGCCCTGTCAAACCAAAACTATCGGCCACATCCATCACCAGAAGATGGTTATCGGTCCCTCCTGTGGTCAAGGGAATTCCATGGATTAAAAGCTCTTCTGCCAAAGCCTTTGAATTTTTAACAATCTGCTCAGCATAAACCCGAAACTCGGGAGTATTGACTTCTTTAAAAGCGACCGCTTTCGCAGCCATCACATGAGGGAGAGGGCCACCCAAAACGAGCGGACATCCTTTATCAATAACCTCTGCATACTCTTTTTTACACAGAATAAGACCACCTCGTGGCCCCCGGAGCGTCTTATGCGTTGTCGAAGTCACAATATGGGCAAAAGGAACAGGATCGTAGGGTCCTTTCATCACTTTCCCAGCGACAAGACCCGCAAAATGGGCCATATCGACCAATAAGGTCGCCCCCACACTGTCAGCAATTTCCCGCATTTTTGAAAAATCGATCAAACGAGGATAGGCTGAGTAGCCACCTACTAAAATCGCCGGTTTTTCTTTTTTAACGAGTTCAGAGAGGGCTTTATAGTCGAGCACTCCTGTTTTCGGATCGACATCGTAAGAAACCGAATGCATCATTTTCGATGAGATATTATGACGGTATCCGTGAGTCAAATGCCCCCCGGAATTGAGCGACATCCCCATCACTTTTTGATTCAACAAATGGTGCCGCACCTGTTCGTACTCTGCAGGGCTCAGCTCGTCTAAATTCTTCTTTCCCAATTTTTCTACCGCTGGATTTTGAACTCTCTGAACCAATATCGACCAATAAGCAACAAGATTAGCATCAGCACCCGAGTGAGGCTGCACATAGGCGTGATCACAATTAAAGATTTTTTTTGCTTCTTCGATGGCCAACGATTCCACCGTATCGACATTGTCACACCCCGCATAAAACCTATGGTGCGGATACCCTTCGGCATATTTATCGGTTAAAAGGTTCCCCATCGCTAGCTGCACAGGGAGCGATGAAAAGTTCTCAGACGCAATTAACTTTAAATAACCCCTTTGATCCCGAAGCTCTTGCACAATCGCCTGGGCTACTTCCGGGCACTCTTCTCCCACTGCATCAATAGCGGCCAGATAAGCGATCGGGACAGACCTTTGTTTATGCTGAGGGATTTTGTCAAAATAATTTTTTAAATATGACATCTTGTCAGGATTCTGACAGAAATGGACTTTTTATGCGATATTCCTCTTGAGAAGAAAAAGAAACTGTTTATAATTAATAAGTTTAAATAAGGACTGTTTCAATGAAAGAATCTCTCAAGACGATCATAGACATTCAGGAGTACGACATTAAGATGCTCCGTTTGATGCGCGTGAAGAAAGAACGGCTCAAGGAAATTGAACAAATAGAAATTCTGCGCCGTGAACTCCATGAGCAGCTGACTGTCAAAGAGAACGAAATTATCGACCTCAATAAGCAAAGCCAGCTCTTAGAGCAAAAGATTGCCGAGATTTCTGCAAAAATGAAAAGACTCGAATCACAGCAAGGCTCTGTCAAGAAAGTCGAAGAGTTCAACGCAATCACTCAAGAGATGACTGCCCTGGAGCGGGAGCGGATTCTCACAGAGCAAAAAGTCTCTGATCTCGTCGATAAAAAGGTCGCCGAAGAAGATCTTTTAAATAAAATTAAAGAGAGTCTTAAAACCTCCGAGGCCAGTAGCCTGACCCTTGAAAATGAGATCAAAGAAAGTATCAAGATGATCAATGAAGAAGGTCTTTCATTAAAAGAAGGACGCGACAAGCTTGCAAAAACGGCAGACCCTGAGATCTTACATATCTATGAAAGACTCTTCCGTAATAAAAAAGACCGCGTCATCGTACCGATTGAGAATAGAACGTGCAGTGGTTGCCACATCACCCTCACCGCACAACACGAGAATATTGTCCGCAAAGGTGAAAATCTCGTCTTCTGCGAACATTGCTCTCGCATCCACTACTGGCAACCCGAAGAAGTCCCTTCAGAAGGGGCCGTCACAACCACCAAACGTCGCCGTAGACGTGCCGCCACTGCATAAGAGAGTTTTGGGAAAGTAGGCAATCGCTGTTTCTTAAGTGGAACAGAGGAAAGTCTGGACTTCACAGGAGAGGATACCAGCGAAAGGCTGGGGGTCGAAAGGCCACGGAAAGTGTAACAGAAAATACTCCGCTATCGTTATTAGATAGACAGGCTGAAAATGCAGGTTTTGAGAATCTGCCCTACTTGCCGAGAGGCAAGATGATATAAACCCTATCCGAAGCAAGAGTCAAACTGAAAGTTCTCCGCTCAGGGTTTGACAGATCGCTTGAGAGGCTTGGCGACAAGTCTCCTAGAGGAATGATTGCTCACGACAGAATCCGGCTTATCGCTTTCCCAATTTTTTTATGACTCAATTATACCTAATTCGCCATGGTCAAACAGATTGGAACCTTGAAAAGAAATTACAAGGCCAGACCGATATTCCACTCAATGAAACCGGCAGAGAGCAAGCCCGTACCCTGGCTCAAAAACTCAAGAATGAAACTTTTCATGCCGTCTATTCGTCTCCTCTGAAAAGAGCCCATGAAACAGCTCAAATCATCAATCATCTTCATGGACATGAAATCAACCTCCATGACGACCTCATGGAAGCCTCGTATGGTTTTATCGAAGGGATGAAAATAGAAGAATTTCAACAAAAAGCCACTGTCCATGCAATGGATCGTCATGGCCGTCTCCATCATAAACTAGATCCTTCCGCCGAGAGTTATTTTGAAGTCTACCACCGTGTCCGTCCTTTTTTAGATTCCCTTCTTCAAAAACATCATGGCCAAAATATTCTCATCATCACACATGGAGCTCTCATGCGCAGCATCATGGCCATCATCGAAGATATCGATCTCCAAGAGATTCATATCCCCAACGCCGGGTGCCTTATTCTACAAGAAAAAGACTCCACTCTTTCCGTTATAACTTCATTATTATTAGATACTTAGTGTCGAAAACCTAGAAGTCGAATCTGAAGTCGAACGTCAAGCCTTGGAGGGCTAGATCATCGGAGGCTCGGAGATATCCGACGACTTTCTCGATCCGTTTTTCACCGGTGAGAAACTGATTCTGCCTGAACCAGTATTGGACCTCGTAGCCGGCTTTGAGTCCAAAATGGGATCGATTTCGATTAAACGCGACATCCCAACAAAAGCCAAAAACTCCTTGCAGCATTGGAACTGCTAAGTTGCGACTGAGGTGGCTGGGGTGGAATTCGAAAGAGACTTTATCACTGCGGGAATTTTTTTCGATTTCTCGATGGCGCGAGTTAAAATGGCCATAGAGGAGTGCCGTGGCAAAATCACCAAAAAGAGAGAGTCGATGAGGATCGGGGTTCCATAGAACCCATGTTGTATTAACTCCACCTGCACCTCCGATTCCCCAAAAATCATTTTTTCTTCCTGCATGGAATTTGAAAGGACTCCCTTTAAATTCTTCATGGATCTTTTGATCAATCCAGCCTCCTTTCACACCGATGTGAGGTCGAAGAGCGAGTTTTTGTCCGACATAATACCACCTGCCGAGTTCCCAATCGATCATCGAGAAGTGGATCCGCCACTTGATTTTTCCTTGGTTGAATGGAGGACAGACTCCAAAGTTGTCTTTTGCACGGTGTCCATGAACTCCAACTGCATTCGAATTTTCCGTTTGAAACCACGTGTAATAAACATTCGTATCCCAACTATCATAACTCATATTGGCTCCGCCACCAATGCGGAATCCCCAATTCCATTTGAAGTTGAGAGCGTGATTCGGACCAACAATCCGTTTTTCATTGTTGCTTGTATTTTTAAAAGCCCAATCGGCTGAACCGACATCTGCATGCCAATAAAGAGCATCTGCGAAAATATACCAACCATTTCGACTTTCAGGACAAGCCGGGGTCAATGTTGTTCGATTCATTTGATTATTTTCTACAACGGCTAATTCACCGTCTGCAAAAGCAAGTCCTGTAAATAGACTAAATAGTAGAATTTTTTTCACAGCTATCTCCTGGTTTACACTTTTGTACCAAGGGATGCGACTTATCGTAAACTTCCTTTTTCAATTTCGTCGAAACTTGCGTATAAATCGTCGTCGTCGCAAGCGACGAGTGACCGAGCAAGGTTTGAATGGTTTTGAGGTCCATTCCATTTTCGAGCCAGTGTGTCGCAATCGAATGGCGGATCGTATGCGGCGTTGCTTTGGCGGCGAGCCCCGACTTCTTGAGATAGAATTTAAAATTCCGATCGACGGACCTTACAGAAAGTCTTGTTCCCCATTTATTCAAGAAAATCGCCTCATGATTATCTCTCTCAGGGTGATTTAAATACCGCTCCACCCAGTTTGCTGCATTTTTGGTGATCGGAATGACTCTCTCTTTTTTTCCTTTCCCTTTGACCCGCAGAGTCAAATTTTTAGAATCAAAATCACTCCGGTTGAGTCCAGCCAGCTCGCTGATCCGAAGGCCTGAGCTATAGAAGAGTTCCATGATACATCGGTCCCGAAAACCGAGGAAGGTTTCGGTGTCAGGCTGCTCGAAAAGCCGATCGATCTCTTCGCGCGAAAGAGGGGCTGGTATTTTTTTTTCTAATTTAGGCGCTTCGATTTCTTCCAAAGGGTTGAGAGGGATACCCCCTTCTTTTAAAAGATATTTGAAAAACGATCTCAGAGCTGAAAGCCTTCTCAAAATCGTTCTTTTATTCACTTTCTTTTGGTTGAGATGGGCCAGATACCCTCGAATCGTCCGTTTATCGACCGCTTTGACATCTTTAACTTTAGCAAACTTATGAAAGTCATCCAAATCCAGGCCGTAATTTCGCAAGGTATGGACCGAAGCATTCTTGATCGCGTGCAGATAATTTAAAAATTTTTCTTTCCAATGCACCATAAAAGTCCCTCTGATAGAATATTCCCCTTATGATTACTCTATCGGAGCTTTCTAAAAAAGTCGGATCTCGTCTTCTCTTTGAAAATGTCAACGTCACGTTCAATGCAGGGCATCGGTACGGTTTGACCGGCCCCAACGGATCGGGCAAATCGACAATGATGAAGATCATGGTGGGCACAGAAGAGGCTACCGGTGGAACTGTCACACTTCCCAGGCGTGTTGGGTTTCTGAAGCAGAACATCGAAGATTTTAAAGACCAGGATGTGATCAATACAGTGATCATGGGAAATAAACGACTCTGGGATGCGCTGCAAGAAAGAGATCGACTCTACTCCGAAGAGATGACCGACGAGGTGGGGATTCGTCTGGGTGAACTGGAAGAGGTGATTGCCGAAGAAAATGGTTACAGCGCCGAATCCGAAGCTGAAGAACTCTTAACTGGAATGGGAATTGCGCAGCCTCTCCACATCAAAAAAATGCACGAAATTCCGACCGACTCGCAATTCCGAGTCCTCCTGTGTCAGGCCCTTTATGGTGAGCCCGAAGCCCTTCTCCTCGATGAACCGACCAATCACCTCGATATGGAATCGATCGGATGGTTGGAGCAGTTTCTCAAAAACTACAAAGGGATTCTCGTCGTCATCAGCCACGACCGCCATTTTTTAAATACCGTCACAACCGATATTGCCGACATCGATTACGAAACGTTGATCATCTATCCCGGCAATTATGACCAAATGGTCGTAGCCAAAACGTCTGTTCGCGCAAGGACCGAAGAAGAAAACAAATCGAAAGAAAAGAAAATCTCACAACTCCAAGAATTCGTCGCCCGGTTTGGTGCTGGAACTAGGGCCAGCCAAGTCCAATCACGGATCCGAGAAATCAACCGGCTGCAACCTTTAGAACTCAAAAAATCGAACATCCAACGACCTTACATCCGGTTTTATCCCCCTGAGAAGCCGTCGGGTCAAATTGTCGTGAAAGTGGAAGACATTTTAAAAAGCTATTCGACTCATCCTGTGATCAATCACTTCTCCTGCGAAATTTTGCGAGGAGATAAAATTGGAATCATTGGAAACAACGGCCGAGGAAAAACAACCTTGCTCAAGATGATCGCTGGGGTTTTGCAGCAAGATCAGGGAAGAATCGAGCTGGGACATCAAGTAGAACTCGGATATTTTCCTCAAAATCACACCGATATCATCGATAAAAAAGGAAAACTGACCACTTTTGACTGGCTGAAAGAACAAAAAGAGAACGTCTACGACCAAGATATCCGGAGCGTTCTCGGTAAAATGCTCTTTGGTGGGGATGATGCCTTCAAACCGGTCTCCGCCCTCTCAGGAGGTGAAACTGCTCGTCTGATCTTGGCCGCCATGATGCTCCGGAATCAAAATTTTCTCGTCCTCGATGAGCCCAACAACCATCTCGATCTCGAAGCCGTCTCAGCCCTCGCCTGGGCACTCGAAGATTTTAAAGGAACCGTTCTCATTGCCTCTCATGACCGAGAACTCCTCGATCAAGTCGCTACAAAAATCATCGCCTTTGAAGAGGACGGAATCCACATTTTTAAAGGACCACTAGAAGAATACTTGGCTTCGTGATACACTGAATGTATGGTACGACAAGTTGGTCCTCAACCCCCTAGTATTCCGGAAGGAGTCCCAGAAGTTTCCGACAGGCTAGCAAAAACCATCAACCGCTTTGTAAACAATTTCCCTTTAAATCCGAACAATGAAACCGAGGTTCGCCGTATTGCTGCAGACACCGTCGAACTTCTCAAATTAAGCGAAGAAGCCCTCCATGCTCCGTGAAAATCTCCGAGACGCCGGCGAAATCATCAAAAATATCCTCACCCAACCTCTCGCCATCCCAGGACTTCCCAAAAATATCTCCCTCTATGAAGCTTCCAAACATTACCTCGAAGACCGCTCCTCCCCTGAGCTCAAAAAAATGCTTGAAACCTTCCTGCAACACCCCGCCGCCCTCGAAGTCATGCTCCAGGAATTCCGTCTCCTCGCCCAAGACCTAACGTAAAACATCCTGCCTATCCTGCCGCCGAAGGCGATCCTGCATATCCTGTTTTCCTCATACACTTGTAGCATTTTAAGAGAACAGGATATGCAGGATCGCCTTCGGCGGCAGGATAAGTAGGATAGGAAATTTTGATGATTTATGGTATAATTTTGCCATGACGATTAGACCTTCAAGCCTTCAATTCGATATTGCTTTTTCTGCGTTGGCGGCTATTTCCTATATTAAGAAATGGGATTCTAAGCTGTGGATTGGACTTCAAGGGTTTTCTTTAGCCACGCTTAACGTAAAACATCCTGCCTATCCTGCCGCCGAAGGCGATCCTGCATATCCTGTTCTCTTAAAATGCTACAAGTGTATGAGGAGAACAAGATATGTAGGATCGCCTTCGGCGGCATGATAAGCAGGATAGGAAATTTTGATGATTTATGGTATAATTTTTCCATGACGATTAGACCTTCAAGTCTTCAATTCGATGTTGCTTTTTCTGCGTTGGCGGCTGTCTCCTATCTTAAGAAATGGGATTCTAAGTTGTGGATTGGACTTCAAGGGTTTTCTTTAGCCACGCTTGCTGACCGTTCTTTACGTCCCATTTTTCTGGTCCACGTCAGAAAACTTTCGATTCCTCTGATTGATAGTCTTGCGTCGGCCGTAGTTGAAGAAGTTTTTTATTCGGTTATATTGAGAACATCGCATCTCTATTGGATGGCTCCCAGATTGATCGTCTCTTTACTTCTTGGAATGGCATCTGCACACAGTTTAAAGGTTAAACGAGAGACGCTCGTCGGTTTAACATGGGCAATAGCGCGTGAAGTCATACTCAAAACGACTCCCCAACATATTTCATTTCCACTCTTAGTCGGGGGTGATAGTCTTATATTTGGTCTTTGTGAAATTCATCAAGGTTTGCCGCTTTATAGCTCAGCGTGGTTTTACAAGCTTCTTTCTGGATCTGCTTTCAGACTGACTGCTCATCTTTCCACATCGCGTGGAACTTCGATTGCAGCAATTGCGCAGCACGTTTTATTCAACGTTTCACGTTATCTTTAGAATTCGAAAAGAAGTTCCAAGGTTGCACCTTGGAGGCCAAGGTCGCCATGAACTTTGTCAAAGTGCCTGGTCATTTGGTTTTGTGAAAACCACTCGGAAAATTCATAACCCAAAGAAATAGTGACAGGCCGTCTTTCCCATTGAAAACCGAGGAAGGCTTCCAAGTTGGGAGCGACGCGAGAGAGATTTTGTTTTAGATGGGGCTTTCTTTCATGCACATCGAAGTGGCCGTATAGGAGAGAACCGGAGAGGTCTCCTTTGAGAGCAAAACGGCGTGTCATATACCACCGGAGTTCGCTTCCTAAACGGACTCCAACTCCACCAAAATCGTTATCGGCTTTGAAATGCTTGGCATCATATTTGACTTTATAATCTTGATCGATGAGGGCACCTCTTAGACCTGTATAAGGACGAACGACTAATTTGGGATGGACACAATAATCTCGAGCCACGTTTAAGTCGTACGTTTGATAATGGAGTCTCCAATGCGCCGAGGCTTTTCTCACGTGTTTGCTGTCGTTCCACCAGGGAAGAAGAGAGCCATGCTGGTGTCCATTTTGACGCGTGTGTAAATAGGTCCACTTGAAAAAGAGGCCCCAAAAATCATGGAAGGTGTAACCGAGTCCAAATTTAAAACCAGGATCCCAAGCGATCCCCGGTTTATGAATATGGTGTTTTTTGGTGACATACTCAAGACCATCTTCGTCCGCTCTCCAGTAAATAAAATCTGCACCAATCGACCATTTGCCTCGCTCTTCGCATCTTTCTGGAGGATGAACGTGTTTAACCTCTCCAAGGTACGGTTTTCTAGGGGGGCGGTGCGGTAAGTCTCTTGCTCTTTCGCAACTCGAAAGTAATACAATGGAGAGAAGGGTGAATGTGACTTTGTGCATTATATTGTCTGTAACAGGTTCGACGAAAATGTAAAATAATTATTTTAAACCTTAGGAAAGGGGAAAACTTTGAGGTCGTCGGCGACGTAGGTGTTGGGGAAAACGGACCGGGCTTCTTTCTCGAACTCATGCAGATCTTGGTACCGAGCAGAGTAGTGAGTCAGGATCAGCTGGTGTGCGCCTGCTTTTTTTGCAATCTCTGCCGCTTGGCGGGCTGTTAAGTGGAGGTATTTTTCTGCGAGGTCGCGCTGCTCTTCAAGATAGGTACTTTCGCAGAGAAAGAGGGTGGCATTATTGGCGGCTTGGATGGCGGCTTGGCAGGGAAGGGTGTCGATGACGATGGAAAAAATGCCGCCGGGCTTGAGATAGCTGACTTCATCGAGAGTGACTGTCACTCCATTCACTTCGATTTTGCCTTCGGTTTCAAGGGTCCGAACCATGGGGCCAACAATTCCTTTCTCTTTTAATTTTTCTTTTTCAAATTTTCTAACATCTTTTTCTTGAATGCGCCAGGCAAAGTTGTCGACACCATGCTCTAATCGAAAAGCTTCGATGCGGAAAGTTTCATCCTCTTCAACCAGACCGGGTCTCGAAACAGGATGTTGAACCACATGGATATTTTCATGATACATCGTCCCGTACCGAAGCCTTTCGAAATAGACTTGGCCGCTGGCAGGATAATAACAGTGAATCGGATGAGTGACTTTATCGAGATTGAGACGCATGAGCATCGAACCGAGTCCAAGGCAGTGATCGCCGTGAAAATGGCTGACAAAAATCCGTGTGACACACGTAGGTGCAATATTGGCAAAAATAAATTGCCGCTGGGTTCCCTCTCCAGGATCGAAGAGAAAACCTTCATCATTCCAGCGGAGAAGATAAGCTCCATGATTTCTCTTGCGGGTTGGTTGCTGACTCGAACACCCCAAGATCGTCAGGTCTCTGACACTCATCGATGGCTCCGACTGAAAAAGGGGAGGCGTGCAAGTAGGATCCCTGTGATACCCCCGATAATATGAGCGGTATTGGCAATGTTGGCGTAAAGCTCGGTGACATGGAAAAATTCAAGTCCCATCGAAACGAGTTCGAGGACAAGCATCGCCAAGACAAAAACCACGATAAAAATGATGATAGCCCTCTGGAGTGGATACCCTTCCCAGGGTGCCATTTTTTGCCGCATCCAGATAAAACCGACTAAACCAACAACGATTCCTGAATACCCGATGAAAGCAGGGCCTGTCATGATGTATTCAGCGACATTTCCAACGACCCCAATGATGACGGAGAGGATGAGGTATTTCCAAGCTCCGATTCTCGGTTCGACTTGCTTTCCTAAAATCCAAACCCAAGATAGATTGAAGAGAATATGGAGTAGATTTCCATGGAGAATCACGGGGCTGATGAGTCTCCAAATTTCTCCTTGCCGGATTTTTCCAAAGAGAGTTCCAGGAGGAAGTTCTTTATAAACCTTCCAGTTGTGGTTCACGGCCATGTCGGTGATCCCCTTCCAGGTCGGTGCATCTTGAACTTTCTTAAAACACTCTTGTACTTCGGGAGGAAGTTTCTTGATCTCATCGACATTTTTTACCGAATACTCACTTAAGAATTTTTCGAAATTGTCAAAGTAAGAAGGGTAATCAAAGAGAAGAGCTTTTTGAATCGGAGTGAACCCGAGTTGCAAAGCGGCGATCCCCTTTTGTTGTTCCATTTTGAGAGCTTGATACCCATTTAAAAAGAAAACAAAAACACAAAGGGCGATGATGAAATTATTGAGCGTGAACCTCGGTTTTTGACGCATTTCTGATCGTATCTTCCAAGGTTTTGCGCCAGGGGTTGTTGTTGTACTGATAATTTTCTCAGGTGCTTCTGAGAAACGGGGATCGTTTGGATTTTTTTTCCATTCCTCAAAAAAACTCCAAGCTTTTTCAAAATCATCCTCTTCAACGATCCACAAACGGTATAAAGGTTCTGGATCTTTAACCGCTTCATAGGAGCAAGGGATCTTTTCTTTTTGTAGAAACGTTTGGAAACCAAAAGCTTCTTTCTCGTTCTTAAATTCAGCTATTAAGCGCATATATTTTTTTTATAATGTCCGAGGTTGAAAGTCCATCTATCCGTTCAACTAAATGGAGTTTTCCTCCATTTTCACAAACGACTTCGGCTTCGATACATTGATCTCCATATTCAGCACCGTTGACATGAACATCGGGTTTAATTTTTCCCAGAATTTGCCGGGGATCGGTTTCATCAAACACGGTAACATGATCAACAAAAGCAAGCGCGCTGATCATACGGAGGCGATAGTGGAGCGGTATAATCGGTCTCAAAAGGCTTTTATAGTTTTGAATCGAGAGGTCTGAATTGAGAGCAACGATGAGCAGGTCGGCTTGTTGAGAGGCTTCATAGATAATATGGAGATGCCCTGCATGTAAAAGGTCGAAAGATCCATTGAGAGTCGCGAGGGTTTTGCCTGACTCTTTTAAAGTTTGGCATGTCGATTCGAGCTGGGGCGGATCGATCCATTTTTTCTGAAAGTATTCCTCAAAGTTTTTTTGGAAACGCGACACGGAATACCTCATTGTAATAATCGACAAAATGGACTTCGATCCCCTTTTTGATATAGGGAGGCAGTTCATCGTAATCTCGTTTATTGTCTCTGGGGAATATGAGGATTTTCGCACGAGAACGGCGGGCCGCGATAAACTTTTCTTTCACTCCACCAATGGGCAATACTTTTCCCGTCAAGGTCAGTTCACCCGTCATTCCCAAATCTTGGAGCACGGGTTCATCCCGCAAGAGGGATACAAGCGCTGTCATCATGGTGATCCCTGCAGATGGACCATCTTTGGGCGTGGCTCCTTCAGGAATATGGAGATGGACTTGAGTCTTTTCAAAAAATAATTTTCCAGGAGCAAATTCTCTATAGCTGCTTTGAAAATAACTCCAAGCAATTTGAGAAGATTCTTTCATGACATCTCCTGCCTGGCCAGTCAATTTCATTTCGGTTTTCTCAGATGGAAATTTCACGGCTTCGACATACAGCGTTGCACCGCCGAGAGACGTCCACGCAAGACCCATACACACCCCGACAGGTGTTTTCGGATAATACCGATCGGTTGTAAAGATCGGTTTTCCCAAAAATTTCGACAAATTTTTGTCGGTAATATGTCGATCTTCTTCCTTCGGTTTTTTCTTCTCCCGACTTTCTTCAGCTTTAACCAGTTTGACGGCAACTTTGCGAAGAATTTTTTTGAGGTAATTCTCCAAACTTCTCACACCTGCCTCGCGCGCATATCCATTGATAATTTGTTTGAGAGCGCCGACACTAAAGATCACATCTTCCGTTTTAAGACCCATTGCCTTCCGGTTACGAGGAATCAGATATTTTTGAGCGATTTTTATTTTTTCTTCCATGATATACCCCGAGAGACGGAGGATATCCATCCGGTCTTTGAGCGGCTCTGGAATGGTATCGAGAACGTTGGCTGTGACGATGAACAGAATATTAGAAAGATTGCATCGAACATCGAGATAATGATCGAGAAAATCTTTATTTTGCTCCGGATCGAGAACCTCCAGCAGTGCAGAGGCTGGATCTCCTTGGTAACTATTCCCCAATTTATCGACTTCATCGAGCATAATCACCGGGTTCATCGTCTGAGTAAATTTGAGGGCCTGGATCATTTTGCCAGGCATTGCACCAATATAGGTACGACGGTGGCCTTTGATCTCAGCTTCGTCGCGCATACCACCCACAGAAAATCGATAGAATTTCCGATTCAGAGCGCGGGCAATACTTTTTCCAATACTTGTTTTTCCAACCCCTGGTGGCCCTACCAAACAGATGATGCTTCCCTTAATTCCGCCAGAGAGTTTTCCAACACTAATAAACTCTAAAATCCGTTCTTTAATATCATTGAGGCCGTAGTGATCTTCCTCGAGAATTTTTTTCGCTTTTCCGAGATTATGCATCTCTTGACTGTAAATCCCCCAAGGTAAAGTTGTGAGCCAATCCAAGTAATTGCGGCAAACAGCATATTCGGCCGATTGAACTTCTAAAACAGAGAGTTTGTCCATCTCCTCTTTGATCACCGTCATCACATCTTCGGGAACTTTACGCTGCTTCAAACGGGCTTCAAACTTTTCGAGATCGATCGATTTGTCTTCTCTTTCAAGGCCGAGCTCTTTCTTAATCGTTTTGAGCTGCTCGCGCAAAAAGAAATCTCGCTGTGTCTTGGTGATCGTCTGCTCCATTTTTTGTGTGATCGTATTTTGGAGCTTGCTTAAGTCGAGTTCTTTTCGGAGTAATAAAAGAGATCTATCGATCCGCGTATGTAAATCAAACGTCTCGAGAACCTCTTGGAGTTCTTCTCGATTTGCTGTCGTCAAAGCCACGGCAAAGTCGGCGAGTTTTCCAGGCTCCGTAAAATCGGAATGGGACAAGAAAATTTGAAGCTCTTCTTTAAAAAGAGGATTCAACTTGAGGAGTTCTTTGATCGTCGTGATGATACTGATGGAATAAGCTTTCAGCTCTTTTGTCAACCGGCTCGGCACATCTTCGTGGTATTTGACTTGAGCCCTAAGATATTTCGATTTGATCGGTTTCGTGATCGAGATTCTCTTTTCCATGTTGAGAATCACCTGTGCCCCGCCCTGCTCCATGGGGATGATCCGTAAAATCCGTGCCAGCACACCCACTTTGAACAGATCCTCAAATCCGACCTTGTAAACATTGGCCTCTTCTTTTTTTGTCATGAAAAGACCCATGCACTTGTGCTCTGTCTTGGCGACGATCTTCAAAACCTCGTAGAAAGATCCGGGTTCGATGACAATAGGAGCAGCCATGCCAGGAAAAAAAGGCCTCCGTGTCAGAGGAATAATAAAAACTTGATCAGGTCCTCCCGTCGGTGTTTGATCCTCGGATTTCCCCTGAAGAGATTCTTTAACAGCTTCAACCACGGCCTCTTCCTCTTCTGCTAACGTCGTTTCATCGTCCAAGTATTGATGCATGCTTCCTCGAATAATAGATGCACAGCGTATCAGCTCTACCTAAAAATCGCAATGCGCTATAATACTCTGCATGTCCGGCTTAATCCTAGATACATCAGGAACCCAAGCTTTTCTTGCCCTTGCGGAGCAAGGCATTTGTCTGACACAAAAAATCATCCCGGAAGCCAGACACCTTTCAAAATTTCTTTTACCATCTATCCAATCGATTTTACAAGATAAAACCCCAGACTATATTGCGATAGGAATTGGACCCGGCTCATTTACGGGAACCCGGATCGGTGCCATGGTTTGTAAAACACTCAGCTTTGCCTGGAAGATTCCCCTGATCTCTTTTTCTTCGACATTACTTCCCGACCTAGAATCGATTGCACAACTCACTTTTAAAAAATTTCTTGAAAAAGAAGTCTCATCTCAGATAGAACTTGTCTATATTCCATCAACCCCGTAAGATTTTATGGGAATGAACTTTTTAAGGAGTGAAGTTTTACATGACAAGTGTTAAGGTCCGCCCCGGCGAGCCCCTCGATAAAGCATTACGTGCCCTCAAGAAAAAAATTGATAAAGAGGGAATCTTGAAAGCTGCAAAAGCACACCGTTTTTACGATAAGCCTTCTGTGAAAAGCCGTGCAAAAGCCAAAGCCGCTTTAAAATACAAAAAAATCCGATCGTTTAATAGATTTTAGCAATTCGATTCTTGGATTGCTAAGAAATCTCTTTTCGGTATAGAATATTTCTATTATGGCTGATTATTACGATGTTCTGGGCATCTCTAAAGGTGCCACTGCAGATGAGATCAAAAAAGCGTACCGAAAAAACGCTCTCAAGTATCATCCCGACAAAAATCCTGGCGATGCGGCTGCCGAGAAAAAATTCAAAGAAATTTCCGAAGCTTATGAAGTTCTCAGCGATGAGAAAAAGCGTCAAATCTACGACCAATACGGTCCTGAAGCTCTCCGAGGAGGCATGGGTGGTCCAGGAGGCATGGGAGGCATGGGCGGTGGTTTTTCTTCCATGGAAGAAGCACTGCGCACCTTTATGGGAGCCTTCGGCGGTGGTGGAGGCGGTGGCGGCGGAGAGTCGATTTTTGACTCGATTTTCGGGTTTGAAACAGAAGGACAGTCGGGAGGAGCCCAGCAAGGCGCCAGCAAAAAAATGAATCTAACCGTCACCTTTGAAGAAGCGATCAAAGGGACGGAAAAAGAAGCGATGATCACAAATTTTGCGACGTGCTCTCGTTGTCACGGATCGGGTGCTTCGACCTCTGCTGCAATCAAAAAATGTTCTCGGTGTCACGGTTCGGGCATGGTCCATCAAACACGGGGATTTTTTAGCATGTCTTCCCCTTGCCATACGTGCCATGGGCGAGGTAAAATCATTGCCGATCCGTGCCCCGAATGCCAGGGAGAAGGACGGGTCAAAAAACGAACCTCTGTCAAAATCAAAATTCCAGCGGGCGTCGATAATGGCATGCGGATTCGGATGCAAGGTTATGGTGATGCAGGAACCGGTGGAGCACCCGCAGGCGATTTATACGTCTACATCAATATCGAACCCCACCCGGTCTTTCAAAGAGATGGCGACGATGTGATCGTTGAGCTGCCCCTCAGCTTCACAGAAGCCACCCTCGGTTGCAAGAAAGAGATTCCCTCACCTACCGGCGGCTCTCTCCGCATTGATATTCCCGAAGGAACACAATCGGATAAAGTTCTCCGCGTCAAAGGAAAAGGATCTCCGAATGTCCATGGTAATGGACACGGCGACCTTCTCGTCCGGCTTAGCATTGAAACTCCTGTTCGTTTAACCGAGAAACAAAAAGAACTTCTCAAAGAATTTGCTGCTCTAGAGACTGAAGCCAACTCACCTCGTCGAAAAACGTTCTTCGACAAGATGAAATCGTTCTTTCATTAATAAAGAAGGTATTTTTTCCGTTTTTCTAAGAAAGCGAGCCTCTCTTCTTGATCGACAGATGCCATTTTCCAGCCGGCAAATTTCTCATGAAAGAGAATGTCCCAAATGGCGGGGGTTCCATTCACGTGGCAAAACGTGGCCCGTTTTTTGTCGGACAATCCTTGGAGGCGATGCATCACCTCACGGGGATAGAGCGATTTCAGCACCCCAATGATGAGATAGTCGATCGTCACAGGCCGGTATTTTTTGGGATCGGTGATCACAATTCTAATACCTTCGCATTCCTCATTTTTATACGGGCCGAAAAAAGGTTTAAAATAAAAAGGAACGAATTTCACACCGCCCAGTTTTTGCCGATTCAATGCATCTGCGAGATTTTTTGCTTGAATCCATGGGGCCCCAACAATTTTAAATGGAAGGGTGTAGCCGACGCCGATACTGACGAGCTCGAGCTCTCCTAAAATTCCGGTTGTAGGATAAAAGAAAGGGGTGTCAGATTCTGGTATTTGAGGACTTGTGGGTATCCACGTGAGTCCAGTCTCTTGAAAGGTCATATTTCTTGTCCATCCGCGCATCGGAATGACATGGAGTTGACAGCGCACGCGGTATTCAGCATTGAAGAATCGAGCGAGTTCTCCGATCGTCATCCCGTGACAATAAGGGACATTGATATACCCTAGAAACGATCTGTTTTCTGGCCGCAACATAGGACCATCGACAATGTTTCCACCAAGAGGATTGGGCCGATCTAAAACAATCACCTCGATTTTCTGCTTGGCCGCCTCTTCCATGACATAATAGAGCGTTGTTGCGTATGTATACGACCTGCATCCGACTTCCTGAATGTCGTAAATGATCACATCGATCCCCTTCAACATCTCGGCCGTAGGTCTTCGGTATTCTCCATGCAGGCTGTAACAAGGGGCTTCACCCTCTTTTTTATCTCCAACATGTTCTCCGGCATACGAAACACCTGCAAGTCCATGCTCGGGCGAAAAGAGGGCCACCAATTTAAAATCTTTCGCGACATTGACCAACAGTTCAATCGTCGTTCTCAGCTGGGAATCGACTCCTGTATGATTGGTGATCAGGGCGACATTTTTCCCCTTCAGGGAAACATAATGATGTTCTTCAAAAAAGAGATCCACACCTAAACGGATCGTCGGCTCTGCGAACAAACAAGAACAGATGAGAAAAAATAATAGCTTCATAAAAATTGAGATAGGTTATTAAAACTAATCTTTTCTACGGTATCACGCGGCAGATATTTTAAAAAGAGTTCGGTCACTTTTGGATAGCACGACGCATCATCGAAACCTGGAAAAAAGAACGGTTTTAGATGTTCAAGTTCGGGAGAGGCGATCGTATCAGAAAAAAAATCAGCGCCAAAACAGAGTGCATCCAAAAGTCCAAGCCTCTCAGCATGCTCGACATGTCTTAGCAGATCTTCGGGGTCTTTCCCGACAAATTTTCGAACAAAATTGAGTCCAATTAATCCTCTGCGCGCACCAATCTCTTTCGCTAATCTATCGGGAAGATTCCTCGGATGTTCTTCAACAGCTCGAAAATTCGAATGGCTGGCGATGGGTGTAATGGTTTGTATCCTTTCCAAAATCTCATCTGCCAATCGATTGCTCGTATGACTTAAATCGATGGCAATCTTTTTTCCTTCCATCCATTGCAAGAGTTCCAGCCCATCGGGTTTAAGGCCGATATCGGTCGCATTTCCTCCGCCAAACCGATTTTCTTCATTCCAAGTCAGACTAATATACGCAATTTTCCCAACGCGTTCGAGCCATCCCTCCAACCGTCGAAGTCCTTTTTCTAATGGCTCATCTTCTTCACAAAAGCTCGATGCATTTTCGATAGCAAGGGCCATCGGAATTTCATTCAGGTCGAAAAAAATCTTTGCTTGATTTTCCCCTTGTTGCGCCGATCCTTTTTCTGTCTTGGTGTAGATAGCCATCGTCTGCAGTTCTACCCCACCCGCCTTCAATTGAGGGATGGAGGCCTTGGCCTCAGCATCGTAAGCCGTTCGGGTTGAGTCACTTGATAAATAAGACAATAAATCACAATGAAAATCGGCTATTTGCAACATACTTACAAAATGTTAAACTTTTTGCCCTATGAATATCAATCTGAACTCCTTTTCAAGAACTCTTTTTTTGAACCACGCCATTACATTTGGAAAAGCCGTTGCTCCTCTTGCATTGGATGCGACCCTCCGGCGCTTTTTTCATGTTCCCTTTGCCGTACGATCTCTTGCCTCAGGAGTCGCCATTGCTCTGATTCCAACATCTCCTCCTTATAAGATTTTGAGCGCCGCCCTCTTTATCGCCTACAAAATTTATGAACTTTTATCGAAAAAACCTTCTATCCCTGCTGCTCCTGTTGCACCTGAGCCAAAACCTCCTGTTACAACCGAATCAAAACCTGCTGCTACAGCCGAGGCAACGCCTCCTACAATGGCCTCTTTAAGAGCTTCGAGTCCAAGGATGCCTAAATTTGAAGTCCGAATTAAAACAAACGAAACAGAACTGTCCGGCTTTTTAACTTTAAATGAAAAACGGGTTTTTTGTTTAAGCAAGAGAGTGATTGAGGCATTACACGGACAATATTGTATTTGGGAAAAGACACGTTTCGTATGGATTGATTTAGATTCACACCCTTTAAAAGGAAGAAATCATATTCCTCTCCAATTGCTGGAGCGGTTAAAAGGATCCGAGGATGTTCTTTCGTTATCCGATTCTTTAGAGATCCGTTTTTTACAATTTCCAGACCAAGCTATCAGAAAATTGTTAGAGGCACATCCGATTCCCTTAGCATTTACAGGGAATGATGAAGTCACTTTAGTCCAACAGAAATGTTTTCTTGAGCCGCTTAGGCTCCCACCGCCTCCAGCTCCAAAACCTAAGGAAAAAGAAAAAGTCGTCGACCCCAAAGAAGATCTCGATGCTCTCGTCAAAGCATGGGAGGTTTTGCAAAAAGAAGTTGCTAAAGAAGCTCGAGGAATTCGAGTGAATGTAGAAATAAAACCTACGGATGGTCCAAAAAGTAAAACAACGCAATGGGATGGCGATCTTTATCTCAATTGCGACCGTCTGTTCTTATTGAAACACGACCTTGTCCCGGCATTACAAACCTCTTATAGGATCGAAAAAGATACACCCTTTGTTTGGTTCAAACTCGACATTCCTAGACGTCCGGGTGAATATCTCTGTAGAGGATTGCAATTCATTCCTCTCATCGCACTTCAGGGCGACTTTTTTGTCATCAACACAGATCAATTTACCATCAAAATTACTTTCAAGCCTCGGGGACTTCTTGTGTTCAATGATGCAAAAAGACGGCTAAAAGGAGTGACTCAAAGAAATGAAATAGAGATCACGAAACAAGCACATGTCTCCATTTATTTCGAGCCGTTAAAAATCAATGGAAAAACGTAACGTCGCTCCTTGAATTCCCACAGAACCAATGTCGAGGGTTGTTAATTTCGGCGATCTGGGCGTTCCACTGGATGTTCGAATGACTTCATGGAGGTTCGACCAAATATTGAGTTCGTAACCGAGAAAAACTTCGACCCTTATTGATTCAAATGCTTTTTGCCACGAAGGGCCTGCTGCAACCTGGAAATGAGGCACGAGTCTTGTATCGTGGTAATGGGCGTTGCGGAGAGGCCGGCTCGGGTGAAACCCTCTTCCTGAAAAATTCGACGTCTGCTTGCTCACATTATGGTAATCACCGGCTAAGAACGCGCCCGAAGCAAGTCCTGTAAAATATAAACCGAATTTTGCGAGAAACCAATCGACGATGACTCCGATTCGAATGCCGGCTCCATTAAAATGCCACAGGTTGTGGAGATGGCTTTTGTTATTTCTGACGTCTTTGTATTCGATTTCCCAGTTTTGTCTCAACCATGCAACGTCGACGCCTCCATTCAACCGAATCCGAAGATGAGGATTGGGATGAAAACGGCGTGAAAAGAGCCACTCGAGCATGTGGATTTTAAGTGCGATATCACTCTCTGCATGTTTTAAAGGGACACCTTTCTTAGATGGATTCGGTTGCGGCCATGTTCCATTTAAAAAACGGTCATGGGAAGAGTGAGGTGCATGCGCTTCATCATGTCCGGTTCCTCTAAAATACGTATACTGCCCGTATATATCCCAATAATGGGGTGCATAAAGCCAACCGAAAGCAACGCGGACTCCTGGATCCCATCCAAACGATGCCACCTTGTAATGTCCAACAGCATCGGTCGGATTTCCCCAAGCCGGTTTTTTCATTTTAATGGCGTAGTCTAACGCCCCTTCATCCACGGCCCAATATAAGAGTTCTGTGTTAATAAAGTAGACATTGACATCCTTCCGAAACAGATCATAGTCGTAAGGTTTTTCTTCCACTTTTTGAGCTTGTTCTTTCTCTTCGAGTGGTTGCTTTTTAAGCGGTGTTGTCGGTGGAGTTCCCGGTGGAGGAGTTGCCTCATCAGCCCATAGACAAGAAATTCCTAGAAAAAGTGCAAAAGCTTTATACATACGCATATTCCTTTATGATATAATAACGATCATGCAATTTCGTAAAATCATTTTTTGTGTTTTGGGTTGTTTTTTTCTCCAAGCTCATGCTGAAGAGAGAGAGTACCCTATCGTTATCTTAGGTGGGGGAATCTCTGCTTTAACCGCTGCTGTTCAAGCGAGTCAAGCGGGATACCAACCTTTAGTGATTTCAGGCCCCATGCCAGGGGGAATCATCGTCCAAACCCATAGTGTTACGAATTGGCCGGGAGAGATCGAAATCAGCGGACCCGAGCTTGCCAATCGGATGCAAAAACAGGCCGAAGCCCGCGGAGTTGCTTTCAATCAAGGCGAAGTCATTGATATCGATGTTTCAAAAAGACCTTTTACAATCACCATTCAAGATCTTTTTGACAAAGACAAGATCCAAAAAATTAAAGCCCAGACTTGTATCGTTGCTTTAGGAGCTGTTCCAAAACTTCTCCATGTTCCCGGCGAGCAAGAAAATCTATATAAAAATATCTTTACCTGCGCACCGTGCGATGGTCTTCGCTTCAAGGACAAAACGGTCGCCGTCATTGGGGGTGGAGATAGCAGTCTAGAAGAAGCTCTTTATCTCTCGAACCTTGCTAAAAAAGTTTATGTGCTGGTTCGAAAGGATCAATTCAAAACCATCGATCCTCATCGGAGAGATACAGTTCTAAATCTTCCCAATGTAGAAGTTTTATACCACACCAGTGTTACAGCCTTTGAAAAAAAAGAACACGGCCTTTCTCTTCGACTTAAAAACCAAAATCGATCGGAGAATCTGGCTGTGGACGGAGCTTTTTTAGCCATCGGCTCTCTTCCAAACTCCGGTATTTTTAAAGGAAAGCTCGAGCTCGATTCTGACGGTTACATCGTCCTCAAAAACAACCAAGAAACTTCTGTTCCAGCCATTTTTGCTGCGGGCGATGTTTCTGATAAAGAATTTAAGCAAGCGACGACCGCTGCAGGAGACGCTGCGAAAGCTACTCTACAAACCCAAAAATATCTTCAGGGGTCAAAACCTCTTGCATCTACAGTCGCAAAACAAACAGAAATGCTCGAAATTTTCTCCCTCGACATGCTCAAAAAAACCCTCTCTTCAACTGATAAACCGGTCGTTGCCTATTTCTATTCTGAAAATTGCTCCCCTTGCCGCTCGTTCCGATCGATTTATACCAAATGGGCATCCCAATTCCAGGACAAAGCTGTCTTTGTTAAAATCAATGGCAACGATGCTTTAGATTGTTTTAACACGTATCATGTCGAAGTCGTTCCCACCATTTTGATTTTTGACGATCAAGGCCAGATGATCCATAAATCAACAGGTCTTAAAGAACTTATGGAAGTGCCGCAAATCTTAACGACCCCGAAGTAAATCGAGATCTTTATTTAGTTTCTGATAGGTTTGCGGATTGTCGTTATTCAAAAAAGCTTGATAATCGTTGTCTAACTGCACACCTTTTTTTTGCCCTTCTTTACTCAACGCTTCTTTGATCGTTTCATGAATGATCTGGAGCGCCCTATTCATCACATCTTTATATTTGTCTTTCTGCTCAGGAATTTGTGAGTTTTCATAAGCTGCCAAACTTTGTTGGAAAAGACCGACCGCTCGTTCAAACTCTTGCTTATACAGCGCTTTACTCTGCGGTGATATGGAACTATCACCTTCTATTCTATCTACCATAATTCCCATATACTGGATGTTCTTTCTACTTTCAATTATTTTCTCAATCCCTTAAAAATGAATACATGAACAAATCTTTATTATTTTTCCTGACGTTGTGCTCGATTGTTGTTTATGGAGATGATGAAACGCCTGTCTCTCATGCAGTTATTGAAGAGCAGTTGACAGAAGCAGAGGCTGAATTCCAAGAAGCTCAAAAAATGTTCAACCCGTGGTATGCAGGTCCTCTCCTGACACCAGGGGCCCATATTATCGAACCTGGCCTTTTCAACATACAACCGTATCTCTTCTATATCCATAACTATGCCAAGTACAATAAGCATGGAAAATCAGAAGACATCCCCTCTCTCAATACGTGGAATCCTCAATTTATTCTTCTCTTCGGAATTTTGCCTTGGATGGATGGGATCGTGGCGGCGCAAGGAGTGTGGAATAAGCAACTCGGTCATACCGCGGGCAATTGGGGAGATACATCGTTCAGTTTAAACTTTGGTCTTCTGAATGAAGGACCGTACTGTCCAGCTCTTCTTATAGGAGTCAAAGAATCTTTTCCCACTGGTAAGTATGAACATTTAAGTTCGCACAAAAACGGAGTGGACGCCACAGGAGCAGGATCGTACGAAACCAACTTCAGTTTCAACATGTCTAAAATTGTCTGGTGGGTTGCTACGCATCCGATGAATTTCCGATTTTCTCTCGAGTACACCATTCCTTCTCTAGTCAAAGTCCATGGTTTTAATACGTATGGTGGTGGTTTTGGGACGAGTGGAAAGGTAAGGCCCGGCGGCACCTTCGCGGGGGAATTTGGCTATGAGTATAGTTTCACGCAAAAATGGGTCGCTGCATTAGATGTCCTCTATACCTACATGTCGAAAACAACCTTCTCGGGACATACCGAAGTTCCCGTGGGTGGCCCGTTCAATGAGCAACTGAGTTTGGCCCCCGCGATTGAATACAATCCGAATCCTGACCTCGGCGTGATCGTCGGTGTCTGGTTTACCGTCTGGGGACGAAACGCATACGATTTTGTTTCTGGCGTTGCTTCTGTAACATACACTTTTTAAATGAACTTTCTCATCAAAGGGATCATTTTAGGATTTGCGATTGCAGCCCCAGTGGGTCCCATTGGGATCATGTGTATCCGTAGAACCCTTCAATACGGAAGATGGTCAGGATTTTGCACTGGCCTTGGAGCCGCAGCGGCCGATACGGTCTATGGGATTATCGCCTATTTTGGTGTTGATTTACTCGCTCACGTCAATCAATTTTGGTTTCGTTTTATAGGCGGAACTATTCTTCTTTTTCTAGGAAATAAAATATTTTTCACCATCCCTCAAGAACGGATTAAATCGGTCTCTAACGGATCTTTATTCAAAGATTTTTTATCGACATTTTTTCTCACTCTCACCAATCCTTTAACCCTCATTGCTTATCTTGCTATTTTCGCAGCCATTGGAGTCAATACAGGTGTTACTTTTCAGGCAGAATGGTTGATTCTCGGAGTTTTTCTAGGCTCTTCCTTTTGGTGGGTTCTTCTCAGCGAGGGAATCACCCTTTTTCGGAAAAAAATAACTCAAGATACCATGGTCTTGGTCAATCGGATCGCCGGTTTTGCCATCTTCGTCTTCGGAGTTGGTGCCATTATTTACGCCTTCCAGTAAACATATTGCTTCAAATCCTTTTCCATTTTATAAGAAAATTTAAGGAGATAATCATGAATAAAGTACTTGCTATGTTAGGACTTATCTTATGCTCTATGACAACTTCACCAGCTCCAACACCTGCTGTTGCCGATAACGACCACCATCGAAGCAAAGATGGCCATAAAGAGGGTGATCATGATCGAGAAAAGAAAGAGCGTCGAGAAAAGGAAGAACGTGAGCACCACGACCACGACCATGACCATGACGATGATGATGACCATGAGCATGGAAGATGGTTTAAATAAAAATGTCCTCACAACCGACTGATATCCAAAATTATTTAAGTGATATCTTTGCTTGTGAGGATGAAATCTTATTAAAAATAAAAGCTCGCTCAAAAAGAGAAAAACTCCCAAAAATTGCAGTTCCTCGCCATGTCGGTAAACTTCTCTACTGCCTGGCAAAAATCCAAAAGCCCGACAGGATCTTAGAGCTTGGAACTTTGGCCGGTTATAGCACTCTCTGGCTCGCACGCGCCCTTCCCGCACATGGAAAACTCATCTCCTTAGAAATCGAGCCCAAACACGCCACTCTTGCCCGCGAACATTTCAAAATGGCAGGCCTTGAAAATCTCATAGAACTCCGAGAAGGAAATGCATTAGATCTCTTAGACAGGATGATTGCTGACCACGAAAAACCTTTTGATCTCATCTTCATTGATGCAGACAAAAAAAATTACCCTTTCTACCTTGACAAAGTTTTACATCTCTCTCGACCCGGCACCTTAATCCTAAGTGATAATCTCGTCCCCAAAAACCAAAATCATCCCATCCACACTTTTAACCAGAAAGTCGCCAACCACCCTCGGCTAGAAACTACTCTCGTAACAACCCTTGTCGATAAAAAAAGTCGGATCGATGCTTTAGGAATTTCCATCGTTCTGTAATTGTCTCGTTGCTTTTAAAAATGTTTATTATTATTAACCATAGAAAGGGAGAATCTATGTCAAAAATTTTTCGTATCCTCTTTATAGCTTCATGGGCTTTTCTCTTTTCTACAATCCATGCAGAGAAAAAAAAATGCGACTTCCAAGAGCTGGATACGAAGTTAGTCTCAGGCTTTGCGACGCCTGCCGTACATTCAATTTTACCTTCCATTTCAGAAAATGGGGATCAATCGTATCTTTTTTTCGTCAACTTTAATTATTCCTATGCCCGGGGAACGCAGCCCGTGGCTCAACTTTTTAATAATGTGAATGGTAAATTAAAGGTTGGAAAGACCTTACCTTTTGATCCCAAGCTCCCCATCGCTTACGCAGGATTCGCATCCAAAGACTTTTCTAAATTTTCTGTCATAGAAGGAAATGAAGTTGCCAAGATGCAAATCAAGCTTCTGGATACAAATTTTAATGTTATAGCCAGCCGCCTATTTATTGACCCTAAATTCCAATTTGTTATAGGAGGCACTTTTAGCGAAAATGGCCGTTATCTTTTGTTTGGCTACGACGTTGGTGCGCCTCATGGTGTCAATACGTTTGTCTACATTCTTGATGCTACAAAACCAGATCTTCCGACTGTTGCTGGACCTATCACCATCAAAGGCGCTGATGAATTTCAAGGCGGCCCGATGCTTTTCTTTACTTTGGTAGATTCAACAGGTCGAGAAAACCTCTTTTTCACTTTCATGAACCATCAAGTCACCAAGTTTAATATTGCACCTCCGTATTTTAGCCAAGTCTACAAAGTCAATGTTGATACTGGAGTGATCTCACTGGTTGATGAAAAACCCCTTCCGAAATTTGCTGAAAATACTGTTTTCGTTCTTAAAAACAGAAAAAAAGCCCTCATTTGTCTTGGAGGGCAATGCAGTGTCAATCCTAAACAACCCAATATCTATACCATCGTTGGGAAAAATGATAAATGTGATTTGCCAGGTAATTGTCAGGCCATCCGTGTCTTTACTTTCGATGGTAAGAAACAAAAACTCCTCTTTAAACAACCCAGTAATTGTTGCAGCTTCTTAACCGTCTACCCTCCTAGCAATGGAACTTTATATTTTCTCGGTCAAGCGATTAGCAATTTTACAAAAGCGGGAGATCCTGCCAGCCGAGCACCCAATCCCCAGGAGTTTTGGTCTCTGTTTCGACTTAAACGGGGTCCTTCAGGTTTGACACTGAGGCCGCTGAATGGTCCCTTCCAAGATACCAAATCAACTTCTACGGTTTTTAGCAACGATGGGAAATGGATGCTCCGGACAGGAGCCTATGGGTATGCTCATAAAGAGCCTCACCTTGACAACTTCGGCATCAGAAATGTTCTCCTTTTCAAGGTCTCCTCTGCTGAGTATAAACCCGTTTGCAAATTAAAATGAGGTGTTTTCATGTTTAACTTTTTCCGTGTTCTACTTGTAACAGCTTTTGCTCTTTGGTTTTCTGCGACCCATGCAGATGATAGCAAAAAGTGCACAAGGACATTTCTTAACGCAAACCTAAGCTCCGGTTTTGCGACTCCTTCCGTAGATGCTACGGTGCCCTACCTTTCTCAAAAGGGTGATCAAGCCTATTTATTATATCAAAGATTCGGGGAGAAGGTTGCTGCTCAGCAACACGTAGCTCAACTTTTTAATAATGTGAAGGGTGAATTGGTAATTGCTCAAACCTTACCAGCGGATGAATTTGAATTTGTTTATTCTGGTTGGGCTTCTAAAGATTTTACCAAATTCTCTGTTTGTGATGCTCGAGTTCCGCACACGGCGCGCGTGAGAATTCTTGATCAGAATTTTAATGTTGTGGCAACTCGTACGATTACGAATCGAAATGCCGTATATGTTACGGGAGGCAGTTTTACCGAAGACAACCATTACATTGTATTCGGTTTAGTTGTTAGTGCACCTCGTCCCAGTGTTAGTTACAATACGCTTGTATTCGTTCTGGATGCTACTAAGAAAAATCTTCCAACCGTTGCTGGCCCCATCACTATATCGGGCTACGACCCTGATCTTCTCGGACCTACGTTATTTACTCTGACTGATTCTATCGGTAAAAAAAATCTCTATTTATCATTTATGAGCAGTCAAATTAACTCGAAAGGCCCTGAATTTGACATCGATGATTCGTTGCGACCCCCTTATTTGAGTCAGGTCTACGGGGTTGATGTAGAAGCCGGAAGCATCTCACTCATTGATCAAGTCCCTCTTCCAAAGTTTGCAGAAAATACTCTTTTCGTGCGTAAAAGTGGAAAAGAAGCTCTCATTTGTCATGGGGGTCAGTGTAGTAACAATCCCAAACTCCCATCCATTTATACGACACTACAACCCGTGAACATTTGTGATTTACCTGGCAATTGTGAAGCCATACGCGTGCTCCGCTTCGATGGAAAAAAACTAAAACTATTTTTCAAGCAAACAAGCATCTGTTGCAGTTTCTTGGTAGTGTATCCTCCGAGTAATGGATGTGCTTACTTTTTGGGTCAATCGGTAGAAAACTATGCAGTTCCCGGTAAACCGAAAACTCAGGGACCTGCCCCTCAAGAGTTCTGGTCTCTTTTCGGTCTTGAAAAAGGCCCTTCTGGACTCGTACTTAAACCACAAGCCGGACCGTTCCAAGATCTAGCAATTGCTAATACAGTATTTAGTGGGAATGGTAAATGGATGCTCCGTGCAGGAGCCTATGGTTATGTTAAAGGAAAACCTCTTAAGGATACTTTTGGCATTAAAAATGTTCTCCTTTTCAAGGTCTCCTCTGCTGAGTATACTCCTTTTTGCAAATGAAAAACTAATCCCAACCCTGTCCTGGTGTCTCTGGAATATGGTGGGTCGACTTTCGATGGTAGAGAACAAAGACGAATCCAAAGGCCACAAATAAGACAGCCGCTAGAATAAAGTGTGAGTAGATAAATCCTGCGAAACGGGCATTCGTCAAATAATTTTCTACAATCTGAGCTTGTTTTGTGGACAAATTTTGGAGCATTGTTTGGGCTTGCTCCGCTCCAGTAATGACACTCTTCAAAATAGATGCATTGATCGTTCGAGTTACAGGATTTTCTGCAACCAATCGATACAGCCGGTGCCATTCAATTTCTTCAATGACAGCACCCAAAACTGCAACCCCAAGAGTTGCAGCGAGTGACCTCATCGTTGCAATCGTTCCAAAAGCAGCCCCTGCTTTTGTTGGAGGAATGGAACTCATCGCTGATGCATAGGATGGAGTAAAAATAAATGGAAGCCCCATTCCATAGATAAATAGACTGATCACGATCATCCAAGTCGGTCCTTCGATGATTAAAGATGTCCCTATGAAAGAACCAATCAAAAGCAAAAATCCTAGAGCGATCGGAATCTTTGGCGTATACTTATCAGATAAATAACCCCCGATCGGAGAAATAAATAAAACAGGCGTTGCTGAAATGAGCGTGATCAATCCAGTTTTCATCGGAGACCAACCGAGAATATCTTGAAAGAAGATCGCCCGAAAGACCATGATCATCATGATAAATTGGATCGAAAAGATACTGATATTCACAGCCCTAAAAATCGGATGCTTAAATAGAGCTAAATCTAAGAACGGATGTTCCGCTTTCTTTTCTCTTCTGAGCAATAGAATACCACTGATCAAAAAGATCGCTAAAAAACTTTCCACTTTCAAAGACGACCATCCCCATTCTCTTCCCTGCATGAGAATAATCACCAAACTGCTGCTGCAAAACATGAAATAAATAAAGCCCCGAATATCAAATTGATGCTTTGCAGGTTGTGAAGGTGGGACAAAAATAAAAATCAAAAACAATCCCAATACAGCAATCGGTAAATTGATCCAGAAAATCCATCTCCAAGAAATAAACTCTGTAAAATACCCTCCAATAAATGGACCCAAAATTAAAAATAAAGAGCTCGCACTCGCGGCAATTCCAGTCGCCCTTCCTCTCTCAGATGGAGGAAATAGCGACATCAGAAGGGTCGTCGTCGCAGGAATCATCAGAGCAGCCCCCAACCCTTGCAAACCCCTCGCTCCAATCAACATCTCAGGTGTCAAACTCAGTCCACAAACAGCCGATGCCACCGCAAAAATAAACATGCCCAATGCATACGTTTTCCGATGACCGATCCAATCCCCAATTTTTCCGCCAGCCAATACCAATACAGCTGTCAAAAGAAGATAAGCATTAACAAACCACTGCAATTGCACATTGGTCGCATTCAAATGCTTCTGAATTGTCGGCAGCGCCACCGGTAATACCGTCTGATCGACAAAAACCATCGCCGTCGACGGCATCAGCGCCAGCATCCCAGACCATTTCCGTATTTTTTTCATATAGAATTCAAAATGATATAACTAACTAGAATTAATGAGGTACGATGATCTGGCTCATTAACCCTCCACGCAAAAAAGAGACAACCTGCTGGCTGCACCCCTGACAGATCGATCCTCCTCCTCGGCCTAGCCTACCGGCTATGCTCCTCGTCGGTCGGACCGCTGACGCTTCGATCTGACAGGGGTTCGCTTACGCATCTTGTCTCTTTTTTGCGTGGAGGGTTAATACTTCACAATAACGGGGGAAAATAGCCCTGTTTTTTTCCAAGTGTTGAAGAAGATCCAGAACTTCTTCTATTTCTTCAGGGGTCACAAGGTGCTCTTCCAATAACCTTTTTGAACCAGAAGTCACTCCGAGCGCAAGAATTTTTTTTTCTCTTTCAGTAACCAATATAGGCTGATACGTTGAATAAGAGACAGTATATCCTTCTTTTTGCAAGTGCTGAAAAATTCTTTTACCAGCCTCAGGATCCGATTTCTGGGAAATAAATTGTTTGCGAACCATCTCTTTCCATTTATCATAAGCTCGATCAGATGGTTCACAACTCAGCGATTCGATTGAAGATACTTCTTCTAATACCAACCAACCCTTAAGAGCAAGTTTTTCATAGAGAATTGGTAAAACTTGAACAACTTTCTCCCAAGGTATGTGAGTCAGAACAAACCGGCAATGGATTCGATCAAATTGACCTTTGATTTGAGCAATATCCATAACATCAATCTGAAGAAATTCCAAATTCTGCAGATCTGCCTCTTTCCTATTTTGTTCTGCTATTTTCAACTGATCTTCTTGACAATCCGTTGCAAGAACCAAACCCAAGGGACCCACTTTTCGTGCAATGTCTAGTTCTAAAAGCCCTATTCCGCATCCAATCGTTAATACCTTGGAACCCGGAGTAATTTCGAGGAGCTCCAGAGACTTTGCATTGTGAAGCTCATTCAAAATCATCAGCCGCTCTCGATCTTGTTCTCCGGTAGAAAGTGCATAAGAAAACCGATGATTAGAATTCATAGAAATTTCATTCTAATTCGTCGTCAGATTCTAAGAGATTTGATTCGTCTAAACCGGGAATGAGGCGCTCCAGATAGTTTTCAGGCGAAATGACAGGCTTGCCACTTTCTTGTTCCAGCTCATGTCTTGCATTTTTGGCAATTTTGCCACCCATCTTTGCTGCGCTTCTATTCTGATCAAGTCCTTGAGCATCTCGATTCACTGCAATCTCCTTTGTTGCAGCTTCACCCAACATTGAAAAGATCAATTCGAGGTCAGTCATATGATCTCGAAGATTTTCCTGCTGAAGCCCTTTATACTGTTTGTATTCTGAAGGCGTCATTCCAAACGCAGCTTTGGAGATTTCTGCCGTTAAGATGGCGTATTCTCGCTGAACCTTAATTCCTCTTTTATCCCACTCATCTGTTAATTCTTCGCGGATCGCTATACCACGCATCCGTTTTTCAATCCATTCATCGGTATATCCTTTAGCTTTATAGATCGTACGAGTCCGTTTGGTAGCCAGTTCTGGGTCTTCAATTTCTTGGATTCGTTCATACCCTACTTGAGCAAGCCATCTTTTGAAGGGCTCAGCTTTGGGAGATGGAATGGATTGGATGATGCGGAATACGGTCTCGGTATTGGCAGTGTCGGTGAGGTATTTCTTTCCGTCACTAGACTCCAATTTCAGTTGTACCGTTTTTGAGTACAACTGAGCAAAACCCTCATTATCAGCTAGTTGAATTTTAAGATTAGACCAATATCGACGAGGATTTGGACTTTCAGTTAAAACTTCTACAATATCAATAATCGAAAAGTACCACTCACCTTCATGAAAAATACGACGAATTTTCTTGTCTTCAAAAACAACAATTTTGCTCGTAGCTTTTTGATGTTTTTTTTCTGAAATTTGCATGGACTTGCCTATGGCTCTTTGAAAAGAAAATTGTATGCACATTTGTTATTAAGAGCAAGATTTCGGAAGAAAATCCAATTTGCTCGGAACAGGAGTCCGGGGACCGCCGGTTCGTCGCAAGCGACTTCACTTCGACTTCCTGACGTAAGCCAAATCGTTGGCTTACTTTCCGAGCGATTTTTTTTTGGCAAAAAAAATGCTCGGAACAGGAGTCGAACCTGCACGCGCTATTAACGCAGGGGATTTTAAGTCCCCAGTGTCTACCGTTCCACCATCCGAGCAATGGAGAAAGTCTACTGGGGAAAGGGGTTTCTGTTCAAGGTTAGAAGTTGTTCCAATCTGTGATGGAGGTGAAGGGTGCGGTGAACGAGGCGGGCTCGAGGGCGACGCGGCTGATGGGGTTGGAATCGCCTTCGGGTTCTGGAGGTTCTGGAGGGGGGGCTTCTTTTTTGGGGGGTTCGGGGGTTTGGGATTGTTGTTCCTTATACCGATGGATGCTTTCTTTGGAGATGAGGGTGGGAGGTGGAGGGATGAGGTTTAGAGGAGCTGATTCCTTCATCGGCGCGGAGGGAGTATCGGGTTTGGTTTCTTTTTTGGGTTCTTCGATACGTTGTTTCATGTCATCTTTTTCTTCGAGAGCGCGGCGGCGGCGATGGCGACGGCGGTCCCGTCTTTTATCGGACGGTTGTCCGGTTTCTTCAGAGACTTCTTCTTCAAGGGCTACGGGAAGAACTTGTTCTTCGGCATCTTCGGGAGATTCTTTGCGAAGGGAGCCTTCACGTCCTCCACCAATTTTGATGGTCCGCTCAAACGGAACGCTCTTGAGAACGACGCGGCTTTCTTTGACTTCCACGACTTCGTAATCGGAAACTGGAACGAGGAAAGGACGTGGTTTTTCAAGGGAGCGGAAAAAAAGTGCTTGGCCAAAAGAGACGATTTCAACGGCTTCAACAGCAAACTCTTCTTGAGAGTCGTGTTTGCTACTTCGGATCACAAGCCGTCCCCCATCTCGAGGGGTTATAATGGTTTCAATGATAGGTTCGCGGGTAAAATTCACGGGACTTCACCTTTTTTTATGTAAACGGTTTTTAAAACGGTTTACTGTTTTTCTTTAGATGCCATGTATCTCATGAGATCGACAACGCGATGGGAATATCCCCATTCATTATCATACCACGCAATTAATTTGTAGAACCGGCTATTTAAAGCTATCCCTGCACCTTTATCAAAGATGCACGAATAGGGAGTCCCAATAAAATCGGAAGAAACAACTTCATCTTCACAGTATTCTAAGAGTCCTTTTAAGGGGCCTTCAGCCGCTTTTTTCATAGCGGCACAGATTTCATCGTAAGTGGTATCTCGTTTGAGACGTACTGTTAAATCAACAACAGATACATCTGCTGTTGGAATGCGAAAAGCCATCCCAGTGAGTTTGCCTTTGAGCTCCGGCATGGCAAGTCCGACAGCTTTGGCAGCTCCTGTTGAGGATGGGATAATATTAACACCTGCCGCACGACCCCCTCTCCAATCTTTCTTAGAAGGTCCGTCGACGGTAGGTTGTGAAGCAGTTAAGGAGTGGACTGTGGTCATCAGTCCTTCTTCAATTCCAAAATTATCATTTACAACCTTGGCAAGAATCGCCAAACAATTGGTTGTACAAGAGGCATTGGAGACAATCTTGTCGGTCTGGGGATTGAATTTCTCTTGGTTGACTCCCAGCACTAAAGTAGGAACATCCCCTTTTGCTGGTGCAGTAATAACGACCCGTTTAGCACCGGCATGGATATGTTTTTGAGCATCTTCTGCTGCAGTAAAATGACCTGACGCTTCGACAACATAATCGACACCGAGATCTTTCCAAGGGAGTTTTGCTGGATCTTTTTCACTAAAAACTTTAATCCGTTTTCCATTCACAACGATGGCATCTTCTTCTGCTTTGATATCGAGATCGGGGCTTCCATGGACAGAGTCGTATTTCAGGAGATAGGCTAAGTTGTCGGGTGGAACAAGATCATTGATCGCAACAATCTCGATGTGTTTTGTATGTTCTAAGGCAATGATGCGAAAAACAAGTCTTCCAATTCTCCCAAAACCATTGATTGCGACTTTCATTCTTGAAATCCTTGTAGGTTTCTATGCCAAAAATTCCAGGATGCAGATGGGGGCATTATCGCCTCCGCGTGCGCCTAAAGGAATAATACGGGTGTATCCTCCCTTACGCTCTGCAAACCGTTGCGAAAGAGGCCCGAAGAGTTTTCCGATCACTTGACGATCGATATTATAAACTTCTTCTTTTTTGGTTTTAGCGCTTCTGGCTTGTTTAGGGCTCAGAGAATTATAACGGATCATCAAATCGGCAACTGCCTTCCGGCGGCTCGATAAAGTATTTTTTTTGGCCAGAGTGATCATCTTATCGGCATGCCTTCTGAGTTCTTTTGCTTTAACAACGGTGGTTTCAATCCGTTCGTGCTCAATCAGAGATTTGAGCATATTGGCAATCATGCACCGTCGATGAGAAGAAGTCCGTCCAATTTTAAATGTGTGCTTTCCGTGTCTCATGTTTCTTGAGGTCCTCCTCTTCCTTTTTCGGCAAGATACTCGGTAATAACTTGTTTGATATTGTCACGGGTAATTCCGAAACGTGAAAGGTCCATCCCTAGCGAGAGGCCCATTTCTTCAAGTTTGTTTTTAATTTCTGTCAGAGATTTTTTACCAAAATTTCGGAATTTAAGCATATCAGACTCTGGCATAATAACAAGCTCGCCGATGGTTTCAATATTTGCACCGGATAAGCAATTGGTCGACCGTACAGAGAGTTCGATTTCGTTAATCTTGAGTGCCAATTTTGAAAGGAGGGTCTCACGATCGGTATCGGCTTCGATTTCGTGGGTATCGATGGTGATAGAATGTTTTTTAAGCTGCTCGAAAACCTCGAAATGGAAAATCCCAATTTGCGTTGCAAAGGAGAGAGCTTCCTCAGGAGAAATCCGTCCATCGGTGGTGATTTCAAGAATTAAACGATCAAAATCGGTGTCTTGTCCAACACGGGTATTTTCGACATAATAATTGACCAAACGAACGGGTGAAAATGCCGTATCGAGAACGATCTCATCAATTGTTTTATCTTTAATGATGTGTCGCTCAGATGGAACATAACCTCGTCCAAAGGCAATTTTAACATCGACTCTTTTAACCATCGGTTTTGTGACGGTAAAGAGGGGTTGATTCGGGTTGACGATATCAAAATCAGAATCCCCTACCAAATCTTTCAGTGTCACGACATAAGATCCCCCATTTTTATCGAGCATATTGCCGGTAATATCGAGGGTTTTCGAAATGACGCGTGGCGCGCGAGAAATATTCTCTTCTTCGGTGGGAAGTTTGCGGAGGAGGGCTGCTTTGAAGTTCAAGATGATGTGGGTCATGTCCTCGATAATACCTTCAACGGCAGTGTACTCATGAGGCACGCCTTCGATTCGAATGGAGAGAATAGCGGGTGCTTCCATGGAGGTCAGCAAAATGCGCCTTAAGGCATTTCCAACGGTGTGTCCAAAACCTCTTTCAAAAGGTTCTGCAACAAAACGACTGAAATTAGGCCGCTTTGCCGACTCATCGACTTTGATTTTGCTGGGAAGTTCGAATTTTCCGTATTTAACTGTCATGTCGTATCCTTTTGAGTTGTTTAGACGCGGCGTCTTTTGCGAGGCCGGCATCCGTTATGGGGCACAGGCGTGACATCTCGTATAGTCGTGATATTTAATCCTGCGCTTTGAAGCCCTCGAACAGCCGATTCACGTCCGGCTCCTGGACCTTTTAAATTAACTTCGATCTCTTTCATTCCAAGTCCAATCGCTGCTTTACCGGCGACTTGAGCCGCTACAGTTGCAGCAAAGGCCGATGATTTACGAGATCCTGAATAACCTGCTTTTCCAGCTGAGCACCACGCGATCACATGTCCTGCAAGGTCGGTAATGGTTACGATGGTATTGTTAAACGATGACAACACATTGGCAATTCCAACAGGAACATTTCTCTGCGTTTTCTTCCGTACCTTAGCAGCCTTTGGAGCTGTTGGTTTCTTGGCTTCTGTCTTAGCGGATTCTTTCATTTGTTATTTCTTCTTGTTAGCAACGGTTTTTCTCTTACCTTTACGTGTTCTTGAATTGGTCCTTGTTCTTTGTCCACGCACAGGAAGTCCTAGGCGGTGTCTTGCGCCTCGGTAACAATGGATGCTGATAAGACGTTTAATGTTGTTTTGAATTTGACGTCTTAGATCTCCTTCGACAACATATTCTGACTGCAGAAGAGCATTGATGCGAGCAACATCGTCTTGGGTCAATTGGTGTGCGCGCATATTCGGATTGAGTCCCAGTTTTGCAATGATCTGATTGGAGAGCTTCCGACCAACTCCGTAAATATAGGTCAGTGCTACCTCAAGTCTTTTTTTGTCAGGCACATCTATACCAATGATTCGTGGCATGTATAAAATCCTTTTTAGTATCGTATACTTTAACAGTTAATCTTCTTTAATTCAATTCAAAAAACTTCTTTACCTGGCTTTAGCCTTTCTCATAAAACCGTCGTACCGTTTCATCAGAAGGTGAGACTCTATTTGCTTCGTTGTATCCAAAACAACACCGACCATAATGAGGAGAGAGGTTCCTCCAAAAAAATGACTGATGGTCGAGTCGACTCCTAGGAGACGGCTGACAAGAGTTGGCAATATGGCAATCAAGGCCAGAAAAACAGCTCCAAGGAGGGTGATCCGGTTCATGGTGGCTTCGATATAATCTTGTGTCGGCTTTCCTTGCCGGACTCCAGGGATGAAAGCGCCATTCTTCTTCATGTCTGAGGCAATTTGTTCGGGATGGAATTGTGTTGCTGTCCAAAAGTAAGTAAAAAATATAATTAGCAAAACATATAAGACGGTGTGGACCCAGGTTCCAGGAGAGAACCAATTAGCAATCTGACCAAGAGCATTTCCACGTCCTATGAACTGTGCGATCGTTGCAGGGAACATCAGAAGGGAAGATGCAAAAATGACAGGAATCACTCCAGCATAGTTAATTTTTAATGGAATGTAGGCGCTTTGGCTCCCTTGGGTTTCTTCTTGGCTGATGGTGCGACGCGCATATTGGAGAGGAATTTTTCGTTGACCTTGAATCACCAAGATTGTGCCGATGATAATCAAAGCAAAAACGGTGCTGAGAACGACGACGGAAGAAAATGTCAAAGGTCCGGTTTCTTGAGAATCGAGATTGAGTTGACGGATGATCGAACCGATGGTGCTGGGGAGTGATGAAAGAATTCCAAGGGTGATAATCAGGCTGATTCCGTTTCCAATCCCTTTATCGGAGATTTGTTCTCCAACCCACATCAGGAGCATGGTTCCTGCTGTCATGGTGAACATCACCATGAGATAAAAGAGCCATGGAATTCCAAAAAGTTGAAAGTCGGCGAGCTCCGAAACAATGATTCCAGGGGTTCCAGCATTGAGCTGCACGGCGTATTTTGCGAAAAGGCCGGCTTGGAAAAAAGCAAGTCCTACGGTGAGAAACCGGATCCATTTCCCCATTTTTCGCCGTCCTTGATCGGGACTTTCTTTGATCTCACGTTGTAGAGAAGGGACTAAAGCCATGAGGAGCTGCATGATGATGCTTGCAGAGATGTATGGCATGACACCGAGTGCAATGATGGTCATGTGGGCAAATGCGCCGCCCGAAAAAACATCCATGAGTTGGAAGAGATTTTGACTTCCCCCTGTAGCCTGTTTAAAAATTTTGACGGCAAGCTCTCCGTTAATGCCAGGAACGGGGATATGTGCACCGATGCGACAAACGATGAGCATCAAAAGGGTAAAGACAATTTTTGTCTTGAGATCGGGGATTGAAAAGATCCTTTTGATTTGCTCTATCATTTTTTAAGCAGTCTCTTTGACTAGAACTTTATAGGAAATTTTTGCTTTTTCGAGTTTTTCGATAGCACCTTTAGAAAAAGCATGCGCCTCGATGGTCACTTTCTTTTTCAGATCACCTTGTGAAAGAATTTTAAGCCCACCTTTGGGGTCGCGAGGGGCATATCCTCTTTCTCGGAGTGTTTTCAAATTGATGTGATCGCCATCTTTGAAAAGGTTATTGAGGAGCCCTAAATTGATCGTGTAAACATCACTTGCAAATCGACCATTAGGAAATCCTTTTGTCGGAAGTTTACGATAAAGAGGAAGTTGTCCTCCTTCGTATCCAAAACGGCCTTTATATCCACGGCGTGCTTTATCCCCTTTGACGCCACGGCAACATGTCTTTCCTCGTTTAGATCCGAGTCCACGCCCGACGCGTTGAACTCTTTTTTTAGGGCGGTGTGTATCGGAGAGTGTGGCAAGTGAAATCATGCTAAACCTCGAGCTGCTAAGACTTCTTTTCGATTTTTAAGAAGAGAAAGAGCTTTGAGGATCGCACGGACTTGATTGAGCGGATTATTCGATCCATAAAGTTTTGCGACAACATCTTTGACGCCGCCGAGTTCTAAGACGGCTCGCACTTTCGATCCTGCAATAATGCCTGTACCTTCAGAGGCTGGCTTCAGAAATATCGTTGATCCATCCCAACTGACGGTGATCTCGTGAGGGATACTCGCTCCTTCCATTTCAAAACTCATGATATTGTTGCGAGCGGCAGCGCCTCCCTTCCGGATGGCGTCCGAGACTTCGTTGGCTTTGGCAAACCCAAAACCTATGTGTCCTTGTCCATCTCCAACGATGATCAGTGCAGAAAAACTAAATTTTCTTCCACCTTTAACAACTTTCGAACATCGGTTGATATAGAGAACCTTTTCTTCGAACTCTGTTTTAAAATCTTCTTGACGTTGACGTTTTTTCTTCGGTTTCATTCTACACCTTTAAAATTGTAATCCAGCCTCTCGCGCTGCATTTGCGAGTTCGGCAACGATGCCATGATATTTGTGAAATCCTCGGTCGAAAATAATAGAGGTAATTTCTTTTTCTATGGCGAGCTTAGCAAGTTCTGAGCCGATAAGGCGGGCAGCTTCTTTATTCCGTGCGAGTTTTTTACTTTTCAACCCTTTCATTTGAGTATGCACAGCTACAAGGGTAACTCCTTCATCGTCATTGATGAGCTGGGCGCCAATATGACGGTTGGACTTCATCACGGTGAGGCGGGGTTTTTGTGCCGTTCCATGGAGTGCTTTCCGGATTCGGAGAGCTCGTTTTGTCCGCTTATGATTTCTTTCTAAGAGTGAATTTTCCATAATTTATTTTCCTGCTACAGCTGTTTTGGCTTTAGCGGCTTTTCCTGCTTTCTTGCGTACATATTCTTCTTCGTATCGAATGCCTTTACCTTTGTACGGCTCGGGTGGTTTTACTCCACGCACAGTGGCTGCAAATTGCCCTACGGCTTGTTTATCAATCCCCGTGATGATAATCGTAACACTTTTGTCGACGGAGACTTGGACATTTGAAGGAATGGGAATTTGAGTTGGGTGTGAAAAACCAACTTGAAGGTCGAGATTTTTTCCTTGGATAGCAGCACGGTATCCGACACCCACCATGGTGAGTTTCTTCTCAAAGCCCTTGGAAACACCCAGGATCATGCTGTTCAAGAAGGAGCGATAAAATCCGTGGACCGGTTTGGGAAGCTCAACCTTTTCGTCTCTTTCGACCAAGGCTTTATTTCCTTCGATCTGGATTTTAATCCCATCTCTAAGGGGGTAGCTCAGAGTCCCTTTGGGCCCCTTGACCTGTATTTTTTTTCCTTCAATTTTAACTTCTACGCCTGAAGGAATTTCAATGGGCATTTTACCTAAACGTGACATATTTTAACTCCTCACCATACGTAACATAAAAGTTCTCCGCCGATCCCTTTTTCCCGAGCGGCCTCTCCATCGAGAACCCCTTGTGAAGTAGAGATTACTGCCAATCCGAGACCACCGGATATTCTTGGTATTTCGTGGCGTGTAATATATTTTCTAAGGCTCGGTTTTGAGATCCGAGAAAGACCTTGTAAAATGGGCTCTCGTCCACCTGAGTACTTTAAAAACACACGCATCTTCTTGTGCTCTTCATCGACGAGAATGTGTTCCAGAAAACCTTGCTTTTCAAGGACTTTTAGAATCTCGTGCTTTTGACGGCTCAAGTTTAAATCAACAAAACGCTTACGAGCGATCACTGCATTGCGAAGCTGAGTGAGCATGTCTGAGATAGGATCATGGTGTGACATTTTTACCTCTGTCCTTGCGTTGCTGGTGCTTTAAATGGAAATCCCATCATGCGGAGTAATTCCACACATTCATCATCTGTCTTTGCAGATGTCACAAACGTAATATTCATTCCTTGTGTCCTTTTAACTTCATCTAAGTTGATTTCTGGAAAAACCTGTTGATCGGAGAGACCGAGAGAATAGGATCCTCTTCCATCACATTTGACCGGAAAACCACGAAAGTCTTTGATACGGGGTGCTACGATATTACAGAACCGGTCGAGAAAATCGTACATCCGTTTGCTGCGGAGCGTCACTTTCAGGCCAATCACTTGCCCTTTACGAGATTTGAAGTTAGCAATCGCTTTCTTGGTTCGAGTAAAAACAGGCTTTTGTCCAGAGAGGGCCATGAGTTCTTTATGGCAATCTTGGACAGCATTTTTATCTTTTGTAGCTTCTGCAAGTCCCATGGTGATGATAATTTTTTTCAAGACGGGAATAAGCATCGGGTTTGAATATTCAAATCTCTCTTGGAGAGCTGATTTTACTTCCTCTTGATATCGTTTTTGTAATCTAGACATTGCCTTTAGTCCTTCCTCAACGTACGGTGTTCTACTTCTTTTTCACCGTGTGAATAAATAAGTTTTTTGTCTTTTTTTGTTTGGCGCACTTTAACGCGGATTCTTTTCCCTTCATCATCACAAAGAGTCACATTCGAAATATGGATCGGCATTTCCATCTCGATGATCGTGGGGGTTTGAACTTGAGTTCGCCTTTTCGCATGTTTCTTACGGATGTTCATCCCTTGAATCACAACTTTGTCCCCTTTTCGGCGGAGAATAGTCCCTGTTCTTCCACGTTCATTGCCTGCTGTGACGAGAACTTTATCACCTTTTTTAATCCAACTGCTCATTTTAAATGACCTCTGGGGCTAACGATGTAATTTTGACAAATCCGCTATCTCGCACTTCACGCGCTACAGGTCCAAAAATGCGCGTTCCACGAGGATTTCCTTTATCGTCGAGAATCACACAGCTATTGTCGAAAAAGCGGAGCATCGAACCATCAGCTCGTCGGATATAACTACGGGTTCTCACAATGACTGCTTTAACAACATCGCCTTTTTTCACAAGGCCCTTTGGATCGGCTTCTTTGACACTACAAACAATCACATCGCCGACTCCGGCATAACGTCTTTTGGAGCCTCGAAGGACTTTAAAGCATCGGACTTTTTTTGCTCCTGTATTATCGGCAACTTCTAAATTGGTTTCTTGTTGAATCATGGGAGCACCTCAATAACACGCCATCTTTTCAGTTTAGAAATAGGTCGTGTCTCAACGATACGAACCTTCTGGCCCTCTTTAACTTCAATTCCTTCGCAATGTGCATAGTATTTTTTGCTACGTGTGACGACTTTATCGAATTGGGGGTGAGGAAACGTTCGTTCGACACGGACCGAAACAGTTTTCTGCATCTTCGTCGAAACAACGATGCCTTGTCTTTCTTTACGAGAATTTCTCTCTTGCATTCTCTCTGGCATTATCTCTGGATTTTCCATATTTTAAGCCTTTTCTTCCGATTTCTGTTGGATGACCGTCATAACACGTGCTCGGTCTCTTTTTTTCTCCCGCAGAAGGTGGGGTTTTTCTAATTTTCGAGTGATACTAAATTCTGTTTTCAATTCAAAAATCTCTTTAGAGAGATCGCGATAAACAGCTTTTAATTCGTCGAGATTTTGGTCTTTGATTTCTTTCATTTTCATCATAATTATACGCGCTCCACTCGCTCAACAAACCGTGTTTTTACTCCGAGTTTTGCTGCGGCACGGCGGAGGGCACTTTGGGCTAGTTCTTTAGTGACTCCACCAACTTCGAACATGACACGACCAGGTTTTACGACGGCAACCCAGTGGTCAGGATTTCCTTTTCCTTTACCCATCCGAGTTTCGGCTGGCTTTTTGGTGACCGATTTATCAGGGAAAATCCGAATCCATACTTGTCCACGCCGATTTAAATAACGGGTGATCGCTACACGAGCAGCTTCGATTTGATGATTGGTAACCCACCCTCTCTCGAGAGATTGCATTCCGAATTCACCAAAATCGAGAAATTGTGCAGCTTTGCTGAGTCCGGCCATTTGGCCTTTTTGCATCTTACGGAATTTCGTTCTAACGGGCATCAGTGCCATACTATCAACCTTCCTCGCCGCGGTTAATCCAGACTTTTACACCGATGGAACCGTAGGTCGTTTCAGCTCTACCCATCGCGTAGTCAATATCAGCACGTAGAGTATGGAGAGGAATGCGACCATCTTTATACCATTCGGTCCTAGCAATCTCAGCTCCACCAATGCGACCTGAAACAGAAACTTTGATTCCTGAAGCGCCGGCATCCATACTCGACTGCATGGCTTTTTTCATGACACGTCGGAAAGGCATCCGTCTTTCGAGTTGCCTTGCAATTCCATCAGCTACAAGCTTAGCATCCAGATCAGGACGTTTGATCTCTTCGACTTCAATCCAGACATCTTTACCTGTTACTTTCTTCAGCTCTTGTTTTAAGATGTCGATTTCAGCCCCTTTCTTTCCAATGACAAGTCCGGGACGGGCTGTATGAATGGTCACTTCGACTTTACCGCTCATTCTCTTGATGGTGATCAGGGAAGTTCCGACACAAATCGGCTTGGAGAGAAGGTATTTTCGAATAAATTTATCTTCACCGATTTGACCGCCAAATTCTTGCTTATTGGCATACCAAAGGGATCGCCATTTCTTTGTTCGTACAAGTCTAAATCCAATAGGGGAAGTTTTCTGACCCATTATTCATTCTCCTCAGATGCAACGACAATCACGGTAAAATGACTCGTTCTTTTGATCACGGAGACCATTCCTCCGCGTGCTTTCGATTTGGCCCGTTTGAGTACAGGACCTGCATCGACTCGCACTTCCTTTACTTTTAATTTTTGGCGAGGAACATTGAGCTGTGTTTCAGCATTAGCCACCGCGCTATCTAAAGTTTTTTTCAGCAGTTTTCCACCTTTGAGTTGTGAATGGGTGAGCTGAAATGCAGCGTCTTCAACGTATAATCCTCGAATCAGATCTGCTGCCAGACGAGCTTTTCGGGGAGGCACTCTCGCATATTTTGTATAAGCTCTAGCAATTTGCATAATTTTCCTTCACTTTAACTTGGTGGTGCTGCGGGTGCTGCTGCAGGAGCGCCAGGTGCTCCTGGAGCTGGTGCGGCGGCGGCAGCTGCGGCTTCAGCAATTTTCTTCGATCCATGCCCTTTGAAGATCCTCGTAGGAGAAAACTCTCCCAACCGGTGGCCAACCATATTTTCAGAAACAAAAACAGCAATAAACTTTCTTCCATTATGGACTTCAAAAGTATGACCTACCATCTCAGGTATAATCATGGAACGTCGAGACCATGTTTTAATGGGCCGCCTGGATCCAGCTTTTGTTTGTTTTTCAACTTTTGCGAGTAAATGGTGGTCAATAAAAGGACCTTTTCTCAGCGATCTTCCCATATACTGTTATTTCCTCCGATCTTTCACGATCCATTTCAAGGTTTTGCTCTTCTTGCGCGTGCGGAACCCTTTGGTGTACATAGCCCAAGGTGTTTGCGGAAGATAGCCATTGTGTTTTCCTTCACCACCGCCGTGTGGGTGATCGACAGGATTCATCGCTGTTCCCCGGACGGTGGGGCGAATACCCTTCCAACGATTTCGGCCCGCTTTACCTTCTACTCTCAAAATCCGTTCAGCATTAGAAACAACACCAAAAGTAGCTCTACAATCGTCATTGATCAGACGGATTTCACCCGAAGGCATTTTCAAAGTCGCATATCCATTACTACGAGCAAGAAGTTGTGCAGAGAGTCCAGCCGATCGAACAAGAACAGCTCCACGACCCGGATACATCTCAATATTGTGAATCACAGAACCGAGCGGCATGAGTCTTAATTTCATACAGCAGCCGATATTGTACATCTCATTGTCGGTCGTCATGATCATATCGCCAACTTTGAGTCCTTCAGGAGCCAAAATATACCGCTTCTCTCCATCAGCATAATTGAGAAGGGCGATATGAGCCGTCCGATTCGGATCGTACTCCAGAGTGGCGACCTTCGCAGGAACATCGATTTTTTCTCTCTGAAAATCGATGGCGCGCAAGAAACGTTTATGTCCGCCACCCTTATGACGACATGTGATGTGTCCATGGTGGTTCCGGCCATTGGTACGGATTTTCTTGCATAAAAGAGTTTTGAGAGGTTCAGCGCCTTTAGTTAATGTAACATGACTCTCCAGAATGAGTTCTCGCTGACCAGGGGTCGTCGGTCTGAATTTCTTTGTCATAGTTTATACCTTATCCTCAATCACACCACCGGCCTCTAAAGTCACAATGGCTTTTCTATAACCTGCTTTCATCCCTTTTCTTCCACGAACCGTGCGCGCCTTTGGCTTTGCATTGATCGTATTGACACGGATGACTTTGACATTTCTCTCTGCGTAAATCATCTCAATTGCACGGGCAATATCTTGCTTTGTCGCATTTTTATCGACGAGAAAGACATATTTGGGTGTATTGCATTTTTTGACACAAGGATTGCTGTTGTTATCCTTCAGCCCTTCCAAAACCCGCGCTTTTTCGGTAACATACCGACTTTTAATGATGTTATAGGGGTTCTTTTTTAGCATATTTACCCTTCTAGAATTTTCATGAGTGATTCAACGCCGTGCTCCATGACAACAATATGACGGTGAGCGGCAAGATCGTACCCGCTGATATTGTCGATGAGCATGAAAGAAACGCCTGGAATATTTCGGAAACTTTTAATAAAGGAGATATCTTCTCCGGAAGGGGCTACAAATAAAATCTTTTTTCCAAAGAGATTTTGCCCCTTCAGGAAGTCGGCAATTTTTTTTGTCTTAGGAGTTTTTAAAGTTTCGTTCTCTAAGATAGAAATGTGGTTATTTTGGATTTTTTCTGCGAGGAGAAAACGGATCGCCGCTTGTTTTTCTTTTCGATTGATACTGACATGTTGATCAAATTTGGCTCTCGGTCCATGAACACGGCCTCCGCCCTTGTATTGAGGAGCCCCTAAATATCCTTGACGAGCCTTTCCTGTTCCTTTTTGAGGGTGAGGTTTTTGACCCGAATGAGACACCTCTGAACGACTCTTTGTATGAGCACTCCATTGCCGGGCATTATTCCTCAGAGCCACCAGATAATCTTTAATCATTTGCGAATTGGCTTTTTGCTCCAAAAGCTCGCCCTTGATTGCGTGCTCCCCTTTTTCTTTTCCTTTAAGATCCCATTTCTTAATCGCTGACATGACTTATTTTACCCTTTTCTTTGCCGGAGCCACAAAAACTTTGCCGCCACGTGTCCCTGGAATAGAACCTTCCACCAAAATCACTTGCTTTTCAGGATCGATCCTTACCACGCGTAGATTTTCGACCGTCACTTGCTCTCCACCCATACGGCCCGCCTTTTTTTGACCAGGCAAACATCGTCCTGGCGATGTTCTCATACCGGTAGAACCACCATGACGATGGAATCCGGAACCGTGAGCTGCAGGACCTCCTGCAAAGTTGTGACGTTTAATAACTCCCTGATAACCTTTCCCTTTCGAAACGCCGATGACATCCACAAAAGGGATATCCCCAAAAACCTCGACACCCATTTCTTGGCCGAGTTGATAGTTATCAACACCTTCAACGCGGACTTCGTTCAAACGTGTCCGAGGCTCGATTCCAGCTTTCTTAAAATGTCCCAGTTGAGGCTTTACCATATTTTTTGCTTTGGCTGAAGTTGCCTTAAAAGTGGCCCACTGAATCGCCGTATAACCATCTTTTTCTTTTGTCTTGATCTGGGAAATAACATGCTTCTCAACCAGGATTACCGTGCATACAACACGATTCCCCTGCTTGTCGAACAACTGCATCATCCCCTGTTTAATTCCCATTAACTTTGGCTTCATAAATTCAACTCTTTATCCTTACTCTTTGGACATGAAGAAGCAATAACAAGTGTATTGCAAATAGGTTAAAGCGAGTAGCCTAACAAATTCTCGATTTTTCCCACAATTAAAATCTAAACTTTCACAGAAACGGATAGATGATCAAAGAAAGGGACAGACCTGAAAAGAACAAGATGAGCAACCACTCGAGGAGCGAGAGCTGAACTTTAGATGATTTTTTCGATTTCGAGACCATTCAAAATAAGAGTTAACGTTGACGCTGTTAAATAGATTATCTGTAATGGTAAGGATGCCTGAAAGAAGAGAAAAAAAGCCAGCGTTGCGCAAAGAAGGCTAAGCCCTGTATTCATTTGAGTAATCTTTGAGGAATGGACATCGTATTCGTCGGAGAAACGGAGAAGGGAGCTGATAAACGTGCAGATCGAACTGATAAAATTAAATCTCCACAGGGTCAATTTTGTCAGTACAAAGAAACCCAGCGTGCAAATCCCTTCAAGAATCCTCAAGCCCCCTATTAAAAGAGATAAGCCTAAACACGTGAGCTTGCTTAATGGGATTCCTTTCTCATCGCACTTTCCTTCAAGAAGTCTCTCCAACGCTAAAACATCCACCAAAAGAGCGGTGGTTTGAAAAGGAAGCCCGACATAGGTCAAGGCTGCCACAGTTCGAGTGCTCCAAGAGAGTGCATCAGGAACCATGACTCCTATAGCGGTTCCAGCTTCGATCAAATATTCAATGGGATGACCCACAGTTTTGAGGAGATCCAGCGTATCTCTGACAAATCTATATCTCTTTGAGGTATAGTAATATGGAGTAATAACATCTCTCCGCTGCTGTGGATAGGCAGCTTTCCAATGTGGTGCATAAGCCATTGACATAGCAATTATTTTATCAAATTTAAATTAAAGTATAAACAAATAATGAAATTGAAGAAATTACTTTACAGCCTTTAAAATCGTCAGAATTGTAATAAATTTTTTGACATCTTCCATAGAGACTCTCCATTTCGCTAGCTAAATGAATTGTTATTTTTAGCAACTTAATGTACTTATTATCATAGACTTGCAAATATAATCCCAAAAGACCCTGAGTTAATTTCACATACGATTTGAAGTTTCCTACCGTGTTTATTTGTATGCACGATTTAACCGTCAAACAAAGCGAGCCCAACGTTCCGAGTCTCCTATCCCATGTTTTGCCCCACGTTTCATTGAATGAGACGACATGGAGTGTCTCAAACCACTTCAACGATTTACACCCCTTTCGGACCATCGAGACCGCTACCATTGCACCTTCAAATGTTTTATTTTGTACAAGGAGCTGGCGGAGTGTCTCTACCTTGAATCCTAAAAGAGTTGTCAGACAAAACCCCTTGACGTAAGAAATTTTTCCGACTTTTGATTTCAACGATCCTGTTCCTGGAAACTCCAATGCGAAATCAAAAACAGCCTTGCCAAATCCAAGAGGTGCTTTTAAGGTTTTAATTGCATCGGTTAGCATCGCTAGAAATAATAACCAATTAGATTGTTAATTGGAATTGAATACTAATTATCGAAATAATAAGTAGATACTTTGGAACTTAAGTAAGTCGTGCTCAAAATAATAGAGAGAAGAGGATTCTCTTTTCCAGTCATGAGAGAGTAGGTCGCTAAAACAGAACAGGCTACCGATGAAATGACATAACAAAGATTTAAAAAACTTAGCTTGTTTTCCTCCCATTTTGCATAGAAATAATATCCATCTCGAATGACATCACTAGCTATTCCCAATGATTTAATGGGGTTTTTTAAATCTTTTTGAACAAAAAAAGTAGTACCATAAAGAATTAAATAAGCTGCACTAGAAAAAGCCTCAAAAAACCAGTAATACCGCTCTTTTTTGTGACAACTTAACAATTTTTGAAAACTATAAAATCCCCCTGCAACATCGAGATGTTCTTGGAATGTTTGACAAACTTTCACAACCAAATCCAAAGAAATGGGACTAGACCACTTGCCATACTTTAGTCCGTCAGCGATGAGTTCTCCCCAAGAAAACACATCTCGTGGATGAAAAATAAAATAATTAATCGGTGGGATATTCATATGTCTAGCAAACCATCCAGCCCCAAAAGACTAGATGGTTTAAATGATTATGGATTGATTCTGTGAACTTTATCCCAGAGTATGCTGGTCATCAAAGAGATCGTAAAGACAGTATTAGCTAAATAGGTCCAGCCGTTCAGATTTCTAGTCCAATAAGGTGCACTCAGAACCGACAATGCAAAACCGGATGCATTATAAGTCAATTTGAGCATCGAGCTAATTTTCTCATCTCTGGTCGCTTCAGGAAATGCTGGCGCGCTTCCTTGTTTCAGTAAAAATTGCACTTCACCATAAGTAGAAAAGACAGAAATTCCTGCTCCAGCTACTGTCGAAACCCAACTTAAGTTTCGATTGTCCTTAAGACTTAGAACCGATTTATCGCTTAAATATCTTAATGTTTCGGTAATGGAATGTACCAAACTAGATATCTTAGTGAGGAAGTTCGCCCATGCTTCTGTCTCTGAAAGAGTTATTCGTGTTGTGCTATTGGCATCGGTAACATCAAAATAATTTCTCGTATTTTTTTCAGGTAATAATCCCACAAATTTAGGAAAAACGTCGGCTGCACTGATGAGTGTTTTAGCTCGACCAAGATCAGGTTTGATTCGAATGAAAAAATCGGGCAGTTTGACTCCCAAGCTAGTTGCCCAATCGGGTAATAACTGCAGAGGTTTTATAAAACCGTTCTTGAAAAAACTTACACCTGTGAGAGCAGATGCATAAGCACTACCATAGGTCACAGCTACTGAAACTGCATTGGCTAGACTCATATTCGAATTCTCCTATTTTTGTTAAGGGGTTATCTCCTTAAATTTGAATGAGAAATATAATACGAGAGTGACTTATTTTCAAGCGATGATTGTGATCGGATCGGGATGTCCGCGGAGGAATTCTTTGATGGTGAGAGATTTTTTACCTTCGAGCTGGACTTCGAGGAGACGAATGGCTTCCTTTTCACATCCGATGATCCATTCTTGATCATCATAAATAAGATTTTCGGCGGGGTAGCCTTTCATTCCAGGGACTATCTCTGATCGCCGGATTTTCAGCCGTTTCTTTTCGGGACCGGCTTGCACCCACGACCAAGCACCCGGAAAAGGAGAAAGGGCTCGGATTTGATTATGAACGGCGGGCGCTGGTCGATTCCACTGGATCACGGTTTCTTCAGAGGTAATTTTAGAAGCGATGGTGACTTTGCGGAGATCTTGAGGGACGGAATGCAATGGTCCTTTTTTAATTTGATGAACCACTTTGATAAGGGGATCGCATGCGATGATTGAAAGTTTTTCGGAGAGCTCACCAAATGTCATATCATCAGAAATAGGAGTGCGAGCGGTTTCTAAAATATCTCCGGCATCGAGTTCGAGGACCATCTTCATGATGGTGACTCCGGTTTCTGAATCTCCATTCATGATGGCGCGGTGGATCGGAGCGGCTCCTCGATATTTGGGAAGAATGCTTGCATGCACATTGATCGCTCCATGGCGGGGAATATCCAGAATGATAGTTTTTAAAATTTCACCATACGCTGCAACGATGAAGAGATCGGGAGAAAAAGTTTTAAGTTTAGCGGCAAACTCGGGGGTTGAGGCTTTCACGGGTTGCAGAACAGGAATTTCGGTCTGCTGGACAAATTCTTTGACGGGAGGTGCAGTGAGTTTGAGAGATCGACCTTTGGGTTTGTCGGGTCTTGTTACAACGGCAACAACATTTTGACGGTGTTGCAACAAGCAGTTCAATAGACTTGCTGCGAAAGGTGATGTGCCAAAGAAAATGATTTTCATCCTATGTCATTTCTTCTTGAAGTAGCTCATCGAATTCTTCGAGCTCTTCGAGAGTTTCACTGGAGGATCGTGAAATGCCATGGAGGCCAATGAGTCCCCGTCTTGATGCTCGGCAGAATTGAAGCCAGTGTTGGATGTAGAGATTTTGATCGATTTCCCGGTGGATTCGCTCTAACGCCTCGGTGAGACGGAGACTGGAGCGGTATGTGAGTTTGAAAGCCCTGGTTAAATCTTTTCGAACGGTGATCGGAAACCCGTGCCGTTTGAGTCCGACAAGATTTAGACCACCTAGCCTGTAAGGAACACCAGCTCCGATCGTATACGGAGGGACATCGTGTGTCACTCGGCTGAATCCTCCGACCATCGCATAACAACCAATCCGAGTGAACTGATGAACGGCTGTCATTCCACCGATAACCGCATAATCTTCAATCACGACGTGTCCTGCAAGATTCACTGCATTGGCGAGGATGACACGATTACCGACTTCGCAGTTGTGAGCGATATGGCAATACGCCATGATGAGACATTGATCACCGACGCGGACGACAGAATTTTCCTGACACGAAGAATTGATCGTGACATATTCCCTAATTTCACAGTTTTTACCGATGATGACAAACGTCTTTTCGCCTCGAAATTTCAGATCTTGAGTTTTGGTCCCGATGCTGGCACCAGGCCAGATGGTTGTTCCTGTACCAATCGTGGTATGACCATCTAAATAGACGTGCGATTTAATCGTGACATTATCTTCAATCGTGACGGTACCTTTCACGACCGCATACGGTTCAATCGTGACATTATTACCAATCTTTGCACCGGGATCGACAACAGCTAAAGGATGGATATTTCCTTTCACTTTCTGCTCGGTGTGATGCGTTTTTGCTTTTGCCATTTTAGCGCTCTATTACAATTGTTTCCTATCAACGAGAGCAAAACCAATTTCAGCTTCAACAACGACAAGGTCTCCGACAGTTGCTTTGGCGGCGACTTTGCCACCTTTAAAGCTGATATGTTGTCCGGTGATATGCAAATAAAGCACATCGCCCGGGACGACGGGTTTGCGGAATTTCGCTTGATTCACTGTGAGTAGGACCGCGATTTTATCGGTCAGAAGTTTCTGGTGTACCAAAATGCCTCCCGTCTGCGCTAAGGCTTCTAAAATAAGAACGCCTGGCATGATGGGGACTTCCGGAAAATGTCCTACGAAAAAATGTTCATTCATCGTGACATTTTTTTGCCCGATGATTTGATTTTGTTCTAAATCGAGATGCACAATGCGATCGACAAGTAGAAAGGGATACCGGTGAGGCAAAATTTTAGCGATGGTTTTCGCATCTAAAATAATCGAAGCGGGTGTCGTTGTATTCATGCTTTTCTCAGAAATTTACGGAGTTCTTTAGCCATACTATGATTCGCAGCGTGACCTGTCTTAATTCCAATGAAATGGACATTAAATGTACAGTTTAACAAAGCCATATCTCCGATCATATCCAAAATTTTGTGCCTAACCATTTCATCCGGGAATCGGACTCCTTCAGGATTCATGACTTTATCGCCATCGATTACAACTCCGTGATCGAGCGCCGCATTTTTGAGAATTCCTTTTTCAATCAAAGGAGCGACATCCTCATAGAGTGTAAATGTCCGGCAAGGAGCAATCTCATCGCGGAACGTTTCTTTTTTGACAATACACGAATAATATTGCGACTTCAAGTAGGGAGATTTCGGATAATGGAGCGTATAGCTAATCCGGTACTCTGTCGAAGGAAGAGCGACGAGATGCATCTCTCCTTGAGTCCAGGAAATGGGGTGATCGAGCACATAGAGATCTTTTTCTTGATCTTGCTCTAGAGTTCCAGCTTGATCTAACAAGTGCATGAACTGAAGAGAGCTTCCATCAAAGATTGGCATTTCGGGTGCAGAGATTTCTATGATCAGATTATCGATTTCACTCGCACGCACAGCTGCCATGAAATGTTCAATGGTTTGAACGGAAGATTCTCCATGAACAATCTTTGTGCACCGGGTCGCATCGTGCACATTTTCTGTTTGAGCAGGAATCACAGCTCCAATATCTGTCCTATGAAAAATAATGCCTGTATTAGGAGGGGCGGGCCTCAAGCGAACGACGGCGTCAGTCCCTGTGAAAAGACTTCTCCCGTGAAAAACAACCTCTTTTTTGAGTGTTTTCTGCTTTAATCCCATTACACAAGACTCTATCTGAAGGTCTCAATTTCTTAGAAGCTTTTTTGTAGAACTCTTTCTTCCTAAATACCAGCAAATGCCGAGGAAGATAAATGAAATCAGAATGATTCCATGATCTCCCCAGAGACGATACAACGTGAAATAATGGTAGAGGGGAACATGAGCCACCAAGACAGCTGCCCGCCTCTCATCGACAATCTGCCCAATAATTCTTCCTAAACTATCGACAGCAGCAGTCACTCCTGTGTTGCATGCGCGCACCATCGGAACACCATTTTCAACGGCACGCAGACGAGCGTGATCGAAGTGTTGCTTAGGAAGACGAGAATCGGGATACCAATTGTCGTTGGTGAGATTCACAAAGAACGAAGCCCCTTTACGCCTGTTTTCCCTCATCACGTAAGAAAACGTCTCTTCATAACAGATCGAGGCTGACATCGGAACTTTTGCAGGAAAAACTTTTGCTTCTTGCCCATGGGTAAAAAACTCGGTGATCCCGTAGGCTTTGGTCAGATTTTTGACCCAGGCAAACGGAACATATTCGGCTAAAGGAACCAAAATTTGTTTGTCGTATCTCTCCATTTTCTCACTTTGGTGAGGACAATAAAAAGCAGAGGTAAAACTATTTCCATTTTCTTTTGCCTCTAATCCAGCAATGACATCGGCTTGATACAGCTTTGCAATTGTTTGAATCCAAAATTGATTCGATACCCTTGTTTCTGGATCGACCGGAATTTGTTTTCCCAATGTCTCTTCAAAAATATTTCGAACTAAAGAAGCGGGATACACATGTGACGCAGCAGGGATGGGAACAATAAACTCGGGCAAAACGATCAGATCGAGTTTTTCGCTTTGTGTTTTTAATAATGATAAAATTTGTCTCCATTGTTCAGTGGGAGGAATATACTCTTTGCTTCTCCCCTCAATGAAAAGTTTTTGCGATGGAAGAAGTCCCGTTTGAACTAAACCGACCGATAAAGTCGAGCTCTGATCTACCTTATTTTTATGGAAATAGAGGTGGCCAAAACCAAACAAATACGGAAAAACAGCTAAAGAAACACCGGCAATATACCGTTTTTTCCAGAAGGCCAAGTTTGTTAAAATCACCAAAAAAGATAGACCTAGCACTCCAAAAATAGAGGCTGCCTGCAAAGAAGATACAAAGGCCGTTAAACTTAAACCGACAGGATTCCAGGAAAATCCACATAGAAAATGAAGACGGCCCCACTCCATTATCGTCCAAAGTGCAGCTGTAGCAACGAGCGGAATTTTGTCTAAAAACAGTGTGATCAGCCCAAACTGCAAGCCCAAACAAAGACTTAATATCCCGTAAACAAGAAGAATATAATACCCTTGAAACTCGATGCTGGTCATCCAAGAAAGCTGAATCAGCTGAATCGTGGTGAACCATATAACTCCGAACCAAAACCGTTTTTTTGAATACGGGATCTCAGCCGCCACTTTCCAAAAAGCTGCGTACCCAATACAAGCCGCCAAAGGAGCCAGCCATCCACTCCATGCGGGCTGTCCAAAGGCAACCACAATCCAGCTAAGAAGTAATAGAATGATATTCACTCGCCGTCTCCAAAGAAAGCCAAGATAAATAACCCTCCTAAAATCGCTAGATTTTTAAAAAAGTTCGTCATTTGTTCATTGAATTCTGCCCCTTGATAAAGCCAGAAAGAGTGCATGAAAAGAGTTGTCGGAATTAAGAATAAAATGAGTAAAATAGCGCCGAGTCTCACTTGAATCCCCAGCAAAACCAGCAATCCTCCGACAGCTGAAAAAATGGTGGCTAGAATAACTGCAATGGAGCCGTACGAAAGAAGAAAGTTAAAAAAATCGAGCAGAAAAACGGGCAATTGAGGGTGGGTGAGCCAATCCGATATCCGACAAGCAAAATATTGGTGCGTCGCCTCCCAATTTAAAATTTGATAGACAACCGCGATAAGAAAAATCAAACTCAAAAAGATCCTTCCAAGAACTAAGAAAAATTTTCCCATATTCCCTTTTCTATCCTATAATAGTAATCTTATGAGATCGGCTCAATACAGACAATATCATCTTTCGATTGTTTTGAAAAGATTTGAACAACAAAAGACTCCTTTGGATGTTTTTTTAAGCCATTATTTTCGAAATAATAAAGCCCTGGGTTCTAAAGATCGACTCTACATCAGTGATGCTGTCTACCGGTATATTCGGTGGAAAAATCTCTATCTCCACCTTGGGCTAGACCCATCCTGTGAACCGCCTTCCAGTGATGGTTCATTGCCACACTTTATAAGACTCGGTACACCCTCTTCCCTCTACCATCGTCTGGTTGAAATTTATGGAGCATTAAAAACGGAAGAAATTTGCCGGATCAACAATACACGCGCGCCTTTCACCATCCGTGTGAATACATTAAAAATCTCGAGGGACGAGCTTTTAGCAAGATGGAATGGGCTGTATCTTGTCACACCCTGTACATCTTCTCCTCAAGGAATTTATTTCCACGAAAAAATAAATCTTTACACCCTGCCTGAATTTAAAGAGGGTCTTCTAGAGGTGCAAGATGAAGGGAGTCAATTAGTCGCAGCTTTGGTCCGGGCAGAACCGAAGCAAAAGATTTTAGATTATTGCGCGGGTTCTGGAGGGAAAACACTCGCCATTGCCCCTCTTTTGAAAAATACAGGGCAAATCTATCTCCACGATATTCGGCCGCTCGCTCTGCAAAAAGCTAAAACGAGACTCCGAAGAGCCGGAATACAAAACATCCAATTTTCTATTCCTCACTCTAAAATGGACTGGGTTGTCGTCGATGTTCCGTGTAGTGGGACAGGCACACTTAGGCGGAATCCTGATCTCAAATGGAAATTTGAACAGATGGATTTAAAAAAACTCGTATCCGAGCAAAGAGAAATTTTTAAAAAAGCCCTTTCTTTTCTGAGTCGTTCAGGTAAGATTGTTTATATGACATGTAGTATCCTACCGGAAGAAAATGAACGCCAAGTCTCTTATTTTCAAAAAGAATTTGGACTTCAAGTTGTAGAAACCTTCCAATCCCTTCCGACTCAAGATGGAATGGATGGGTTTTTCGGTGTTTCTTTTGCATTTGTATGATAAGCTTTAAGGCTATGGTCATTTTTCTTTTATCGGCGATCCTGTGCGCTGCTCCTGATAATTTACCTCTTCCACCTTTGGATGCAGGGACTGAAATTGTCGTCCAAAATCGAATTTTGACTCGGGTCGGTGGAAAAAACATCTCTGTCCTCGATGTCATGAAACAGATGGATGTTTTTTTAAGTAACCATTTCCCTCAATACATGAATTCAAAAGCGGCAAAGTTTCAATATTACAGGATGCAATGGAGATCGACACTGCAACAGATGATCGATCACGAGCTCATGATGGCCGATGCTGAGAGCCGAGAAATCAAAGTCTCGGACGGGGAAGTCCGAGAAGAGATCCAGAGCCGATTTGGCCCCAATGTCATGGGTTCTCTCGATAAACTCGGCCTCAGCTATGAAGAGGCCCGTAAAATTGTTCATCAAGATATGGTCGTGCAGCGGATCCAATGGTTCCGCGTTACCTCAAGAGCACTCCAAAAAGTGACATCCCAAGAGATCAAAAAAGCATACGAAGACTATGTTCAAAATAATGGTTCCAAAGAAGAATGGAAGTATCAATTCATCACAATTCGGGCCGATGATCCCGATAAAGGCCACCTTCTGGCTCACAATCTGATGACCTTGAAGCAAAAAGCTATGGAGAACCTCTCCGTAGCAGCCGAGCTATTTCAGAAAGAGCTTCCAGCAGAGCCCAAACTAACTGTTTCTGTATCACAAGAGTTTACGCAAGAAGATAAAGCTCTCTCAGAGGCGCACCGAACCATCTTGTCTCGGCTTAAAATCGGACAGTGGAGCGAGCCTGTTGCTCTCATGAGCCGCGATGGAAAGTTGGTCACCCGCGTTTTTCATTTGAAAGACCATCTGAAAACTCAGATTCCTCCTTTTACCAAACTGGCCAATGAGCTCAAACAAAACCTTCTCAGTGACGCTGCCGATGGTGAGATGAAACGGTATATTACAAGACTCCATCAAAGATTTAATTTTGACGAAAATTCCCTCGATATTCCATCCCATTTTGAGCCGTTTTCTTTGAGATGAGATCCTTATATAAACCATCCGAGCTCCACGCATTCCTCAAAGAAATGGGAGCAGCCCCCAAGAAAAGCCTCTCGCAAAATTTTCTCATCGATGGAAATATCGTTCGTAAAATTATTGCTTTTGCCGATATTCAAGAAGGGGATACGGTTTTAGAAATTGGGCCCGGTCCGGGAGTTCTAACAGAAGCCCTTTTAGCTAGGGGGGCTCATGTCATCGCCGTAGAAAAAGATAAGAAATTTTCTCAAGCACTCCAAAAGTGGTCTCATCCTCATCTGACAGTGATTGAAGGAGACATCTTAACATCCGATATTCCTTTAAAACCGAATATGAAATTAGTGGCAAATCTTCCCTATCAAATCACAACACCCATTCTCGCACGATTTTTACCCTTAAGGCAATTTTTTCAATCGATCACAGTGATGGTACAAAAAGAAGTGGCAACCCGTTTTTTGGCTCTGCCTGTACCCATTGGGGGCTCAAAAGATTACGGATCTCTAGCCGTCTTTATCCGATTTTACTCCGATCCAGTTTACGGTTTCACCGTCAAACCGAGCTGTTTTTATCCCAGACCCAAGATCCATTCAGCTGTTGTTCAGCTCATTCCAAAATCGACCCCAAAAGTGCCGGAAAAAGAATTTTTCGAAATGACCCGTTTAGCCTTTCAACACCGGCGTAAAATGATCCGTTCATCATTGAAAACAGTTTACGATCAACCCAGCATCGATCTAGCTCTGGGGCAAAGACTCTATGCCCGGCCTGAAGAACTATCGCTCGATGAGTTTGTGTCTCTTTTTCAAAAAATAATAAAGCGCAAATCCAATTCCACCGAGTAGACCCATGGCCAGGATCAAAATTCTGAAATGAAATCTCGCCTCGACTGTTTCTGTTGCATAGATCGGGAGTTGCTCTAGAATTTTCCCATCAAGATCCACAACCCGCAAGCAGCCGACCCGATGATCTCTTTGGATCGGAAATTTGCATGGATCCCACACAATCTCTGCTCGAAATTGAGGCTCTTCAGCAGGATAATATTTCATGACGAGATCGTCTTTCAATGAAGCTTTCAGGAGAGATTTTGCCCCTTGAATTTCCCTTGTGAAAATTTCACTTCCCTTGGCAAAAAGAGTTCGGATCACCCTTTTTTCAGAAAAAGCAGACTCAAACAATTTGATCGCATCTTTAAATCTCTGATCACTTGTCAGACAACCCAGAAGCACCGCAATTAACGTTCGTCCTTCATGCGTTGCAGCACCCACCAGTGTATATCCTGCATGCGACGTATGCCCAGTTTTCACCCCAATTGCTTTAGAATAAAAAAACGGACCTGGCTTAACGAGCTTATTTCCTTGGACAAAATAGTGCGCCTGTTGTTTCTGAGTCTTTGGACGGAGAAATTGGGAAGTTTTGACGATTTCACAAAACGTCGGATTTTTTAGAGCAAGCTTCGTGATGAGAGCCATGTCGTAAGCCGACGTCCAATGTTGTGCATGATGCAGACCGTGGGGATTAGCAAAATGTGTTTCTAAAATACCTTTTCCTTTTAGGTACATATTCAGCTCATCCATGAACTTTTCAATGGTCCCACTATTCCACTCGGCCAAGACATTCGCGGCATCATTTCCGGAAGATAAAAGAAGTCCATATAGAAGCGTTTGCACCGATAAACTCTCACCAGCACGGAGTCCGGCATGCGATCCTCCTATCTCCAACCGATGAGGAGGGTGCAGAGAATTCTCAGCGTGCTTGACATGAGACGGAACAGTGACAAGAGGATGCGGCGTGATAGTCACATTCTCGTGGAGTCGGACCCCATTTCTTTCGAGAATATATAAAGCCGTTGCAATCTTCGTGATGCTAGCAGGATAAATTTTTTCATGGATGTTTTTTTCATAGAGAATAGCTCCCGTCTCGCCATTGATTAAAATCGCTGCAGGCGCAGCAACATCGGTTTTAAGTTGTTTTCCCCAGAGATGGACACAAGAAAAAAAGACGAAAAAAAACCATTTGGACATGAGATATATTTATGCCTAATCAGAAAATATAGGAAAATCTCATTATTTAAATATATTAAAATTAACAACTTACAATTTCTTAAAAAAAAATCTTGATATGTGGATCGGCAGACATGTATTACGTGTTAACAAGGAAAAAAAGATGTTGTCACCTTCAGAATTGGATCAGGCTTTCTTGGAATTTTCTCAAAACTTGCCGAAACATGCTCCCGATGGCGTCATCGATGTCAATCTTAAAATGCTCCAAGAGCTCGGCCTACTCAATCATGCCGAAATGGACACACCATCGTTCCACGAAGAGTTGATGCAATATTTTCATGTCCTTGAAACTCCAGACAAAGTGACCTTATTTAATGAAAAATTTGCCATCTGGATCCTTCCCAAGGCGATCAAAGAAACCACACTCACACTCACCTTTATTGCTCTTCTTAACAATGACAAACTCCATCTCGAATTGGTTTATTCCACAGCGGGTGTCTACAATACACCGAAATTTATCTTAAAAGTTTTGCAACATTTCTTGAAAGAAGTCACCGATACAGAAGCTCTCATCTCTTCGATCAATCGACCGAAAAGTTAGCCTTCTGCACAGCACTCATAATTTTTTTTGCTAACCGATGATAAACCGGTTTTAGCACGTTGTCTTGCGCTCCTTCGATAGAGTCGAGTTGCCCTAATGAAAAATTGATCGTTTTTTCTCTCTTTTGACTATCTTCATTGATGAAGGCCAGTTCACGCACTGTATTCACATCGATATAATCGTAATCAGCAGATGCAGTCACTTTGATCGGCCCCAAAACAACCTCATCTGTCGCTGTCACAAGGGTGACTTCAGCAGCAAGATTCCGTCTGTTTTCTGTTGGCATGAGATTCCTTTCAATCTCGCCCGAATTCGTGTGTCGATTGAACTTAAAACCAATGATCTCATTCTCATCACCGACAACAGAAACCTTTAAAATGAGATCCCCACCTTCTCGAACAAAGGTATAAAGACGGGATTCATCGAGTTGATGGATGAGTTCAGACGTTAACTCGCCTTGTTCATCCCCCTCGACATACGGAATAGAAACCGTTGTTTTATCACCCGGTTGATAGGTGTGGTATCCGCAGCTTGTTACTAACCCGAGGGTTAATAAACTAAGAAGGAATATCAGACGACTCTGGAATAGGCTCCGCAATTGCTTCTTTAACTTCATTTTTTGGCACATTAGGACGAAGTATTTTGAGCCTTTCTTTCGATCGATCGGCCGTCTTTGTATTCGGAAATGTTTTAACGATTTTAGAATAATAGAGAATCGATGCATGGGGTTTTTTGGTCCGCTCATAAAATTGAGCAATATCATAAAAGCTTCTTGCATAAACTTCTTGCATTTCTGCAAAAAGATCTTCCGCTACGGCAACTCTCTCATCGGTGGGAAAATCTTGTCTGAATTTTTTTAGATTGATCGAAGCTAAATCGAGAAAATCGGTATCGGGATATTTTTCTTTTGACTCTGTCAAATAAACCCTTCCAATTTCGACATAAGCATCGGGGGTCAGGGGATGTTTAGGAAACCGCCTGATTAATGTCTGATACGTTTCGATACTGGCATTGTATTGTTCCTCGCCCAGCAAAATTCCACCTTTCCCAAAGAGAGCCTTTGCTGCCAGCTCATCATTGGGAAGAGCATTGATCACTTCGTCATAAATTTTGATCGCTTCTTCCTTCGCAGGAAGCCACTTGGGCAAAAAATCGTATCCACCAATATGTTTTTTGAATCCTTCTCGGAATTTTTCAGCAACTTCAAATTTTAATTCAATCGCTTCTCTAAAATGTTGCAGTGCCGTTTGCTTCCTCAAATAAATCGATAAATTTTTGTCGGCGATGTCATAATCTTCCAACCTGAAATGTCCCGCCGCCGCAAAATAAAACGCTTCCTGATAGAAAGGACTCGAAGGAAAATTTTTAATCATAATCGTTGCCTGCTTGACAACCTCTTTCCAATCTTCCTTTTGATAAGCGTCGAGCATCAACCCATAGTGCTCCTGCACAGACACCGTCGCCACCTCATCAACATTCAAAATTTTCCCTTCTTTAATGGTATAACCACCAAAGGCCGTTCCTACCATCAAAATAAAAGGTAAACACCACTTCACAAACATCTATTTAATTATGCATCTACCCCCGATAATGTCAATTTATAGATAAAAATATTGAATTAATGTTTAGAATGCTCTTATGGAATGGAAAGTAGTCGACAATCATCACCTAGAAAAAGAATACCTATTTAAAAACTTTCGCGACGCGCTGGAGTTTACGAATCGGGTGGGAGAGGCGGCGGAAGAAATGGGCCACCATCCGGACATCTATTTGAGTTGGGGGAAAGTGAGGCTGCTGATTTGGACTCATAAAGTGGATGGCTTGACAGAGAAAGACTTCACCCTGGCTGCAAAGTGTGATGCATTAAAAATGAAAACTTCTTGAGCTCCTCTTCGAGTTCACGGCCAAAGGTCACTCCCCACTTCTCATCGACGAGGATATGTCCGTGGTGTTTATTCGGGGAGAGAAATTCTAGGACATAGGGCGTATTCCCTTGATAGGAGCGGAATAGTTTTTTGAGATGGAGAATGTGACTGAGGCGGACTTGATCTGCATTGATTTTTAGGAAGAGCCTTCCGCTGGGTGGTTTTTTCTCTGGTATTTTCTGGGGTCTTTTTTCACGGCGGGTGGATTTGAGTTGATCGCAGAGGGCATCACACTGCCGGAGAGTGTCTTCATCGGCTTTGGTGAGATCATTGAACCACCGGCACTGCAGTTTAAGCTCGCCTTCCCGTTTGTCCATCTGAAAGATGGCGTAGAGGAGTGTATTTTCTAGAAGTAGGTGACCTTTCTCTTCGTAGAGCTCAGGCCATATCGGAACTTCAAAACGGTCGTGCCCATCGCTGATTTTTAAAATGGCAAATTTTTTCTGTGTTTTCCCTGAGATTTTTGTTTGAATCTCATCAACGATAAATGCGGCTCGAAAAACGGCATCGTGAAGGTGGTCTTCAAACTGACTGAAAGGAACACACGAGAGGCGGCTCATCAAATCTCTAAATTCATCGAGAGGATGTCCCGTTACATAAAATCCGAGAAGCTCTTTTTCACGCTGCAAAATCGTTTGACGAGGCAGGGGCGGGGCATCTCGTATAGGGGGAGGAGTTTCTGCTGTCTCTCCAAAGAGATCGATAAAACCTTTCGAGATTTCTTTTTGTTTTTGAACAGCACCTTGGTACATCTCTTCCAAGGCAATGATCATCGACTGTCGATGTGCACCCGTAAAATCGAAACATCCTGCTTCAATCAAAGATTCGATGGTTTTCTTTCCAATCTTCTTAGTGTCGATTCTGGAACAAAACTCAAAGAGTGAACGGAAAGTTCCTTTTTTTCGCCTTTCTTCTAGGATCGCTTCGACAACACCCTCTCCCACACCCTTAATCCCGCTCATAGCAAACCGAATTCCTTTGGGTGTTGCGACAAATTCATGGCCAGATTCATTAACATCAGGCGGCAAGATGGGTAAATTCATCGCCTGACATTCTCCAATGAGTTTTGCAACCTTGGTCACATCATCCCGATCACAGGTCATGAGGGCTGCCATCCATTCCCCAGGATAATTTGCCTTGAGATAGGCAGTGACATAAGCCAGATAGCCGTAGGCTGCTGCATGAGATTTGTTAAATCCGTACGAAGCAAACCTCTCAATCTTATCAAAAATTCTCATGGAGAGATCAGGATCTAGCCCTTTTTGGAGAGCTCCTGTCCGAAATTTTTCCCGCTGATTGGCCATCTCTTCACGATCTTTTTTACCCATGGCACGGCGGAGAACATCACCTTCGCCTAAAGTGTAGTTAGCAAGGAGGCTGGCGATCTGCATGACCTGCTCTTGGTACACCATGATCCCGTAGGTTTCGGCAAGGACATCTTTCATCAAAGGATGATCGATCTCGATCGGTTCTTTTCCATGTTTTCGATGGACAAACGATGGAATCATCTCCATCGGTCCGGGTCGATAGAGCGCATTAACGGCGATGATCTCTTCGAATTTATCGATGTGGAGTTGCCGAACAAGGTCTTGCATTCCCCCAGATTCCATTTGGAAGATCCCATTCAGCTTGCACTGGTTCATCAAGTTAAATGTCGCCTTATCATCGAGGGGCAAATTAACCCAATCGATGAGCTTGTTATGATAGATCCGAATGGCATCGACTGTTTTTTGTATCGACGTCAAGGTTTTGAGACCCAAAAAGTCGATTTTAAGCATTCCCACAGCTTCGACAGGCTTCATCGAATATTGGGTGGCTAGAATAACACTATCTTTAGCTGTACAGACCGGAATATGATCGGTCAAAGGGTCGCCCGAGATGATAAGCCCTGCTGCGTGGATACCTGTATTTCTGACGGAGCCCTCTAAACGGCGGGCAATATCGATGAGTTCTTTCACCTCTTCATCGGTCTCATAAGCTTTTTTGAGATCAGGATCGGTTTCCAATGCTTTATCTAAGGTGATTCCCAGATCATCGGGAACCATCTTTGCAATACCATTGACTTTCGCAAGAGGGACACTCAAAACACGGCCCACATCTTTGATGGCCATTTTGGCTTTCATCGTACCGAAAGTGATGATCTGTGCGACTTTGTCTTTTCCATATTTTTGGACGGTATATTCGATGACCTCACCCCTCCGATCCATGCAAATATCAACGTCAACGTCAGGATAGGAAATCCTTTCAGGATTAATAAACCTCTCGAAGAAGAGTTGGAACCGAAGAGGTTCGATATCGGTGATTCCAATTAAATAAAGAATAATAGAACCGGCTCCCGATCCTCGGCCAGGACCCATGGGAATTCCCCGGTTTTTGGCCCATGAAATGAAATCATGGACGATTAAAATATAATCACACATCTCCTTCGAGATGATGATGTCGAGTTCGTACTTGAGCCTTTCCTGAACCATTTGCAAAGGATCTTGATCGGGGTATTTTTCCCGAACCGCCTCCAAGTGCTGGGGTGTATACCGCCTGGGTATGGCTTCATAACAGAGCTTTTTGAGATGGTCTTCCTTGGTGACCCCTTGAGGTGGCGTGAAAACAGGATAAAAGCGGGCTTTGAAATCGAGCTCTAAATCGACCTTTCCCGCAATCTCACGGGTGGACGCTAGGGCACCTGGAAGGTCGGCAAACAGCTGCGCCATTTGATCGGGCGATTTAAAGTAGAGTTCATGCGTGAAATAGACTTGCCGTTTAGGGTTGAGAACACGGACCTTCGGATTTCCCTGAGAATCCCTTTCCCAAATTTCACACGGCTCGCCCGATTGGACGTTCATCAAAATCTCGTGAGCTTTCCAATCACTCCTCTCAAGATAGTGAACTTCCTGGGTGGCTACGGTTTTGATTCCATACCGAGCTCCTAGCTGGACAAGCTTTTGGTTGACGACTTCTTGATTCCGGACATAATCCCGGTAGTTTTGAACGAGCCAACCTTCTTTCTCCATCTCCCTTTCTTCTGCCATCGCATGCCGGGAGAGCTCAAAATAAAAGTCGTCCTTGAAAGTCGTTTGAAACCATTCGACTTCTCGCAGGGTCTCTTGTTCTTTCCCTTGCACTATCAAATATGGGATCAAACCGTGCAAGGGTCCCGACAAGCAGATGAGCCCTTCGGCATGCTTTTCCAAGAGGGCTTTGTCAATGCGCGGGGTATAATAAAACCCTTCCACATGGGCCAACGAACTCAATTTGCAGAGATTTTTGTATCCCTGCCGATTTTTAGCCAGGAGAAGAAGGGGAAACCCTGCAGGGGTCCCTGGGATTCGCTTTTTTTCAAGACGTGACCCGGGGGCTAAATTCAGCTCACACCCCAGAATCGGCTTGATCTTAGCTTCCCGGCAAGCCTTGTAGAACTCAATGGCGCCATACATGTTCCCTTCATCCGTCAGTGCCAGCGAAGAAATCGAGAAGCCCTTAGCTTTTTCGACCAAATCGTCAATGGCAGCCGTCGAATTTAAAATGGAATACTGTGAATGGACATGTAAAGGTACATACATCTTGATCCAAAGTGTAGCTTTGGACTAGTTTAAAGTAAAAGGAGGTTTTATGATCAAAAACATGGAATTTATGATACTCACAGGTGCCGCTATGGCGATCTTTTTTGCTCCGATGTACATCACGGCGAATGAAATGCAACCTAAGAAAAAAGAAGTCGTGAAAAATGAAACGGCCAAGAAAAAGAAGAAGGGTTCAGGCTGCGGCTGCGGAGGAAAATAACGTTAGTTTTCTATCGATTCCTGAGTCGCTTTCTTGGACGCCTGGGACGACTTGCGGATAGCTTTTAACTCCTCAAACTGAGGAGATTGGGGTTCAGGGATCGCCTTGGCATGATCGATGCCGGCTGTAGCAGGTATGTCTTTGGGTTTGGCTTCTGCGGCGAACTTGGGGTTCGATTTGATCGACCACATGGGAAGCAGCACCAGAGCACTGACAACTCCACAGCAGGCGAGGGTTATAAAACATCCATCCCAGCTTCCCCATTCCATGATTTTAGCTAAGGGGTAACCCGACGCCGCCATCCCAAGGTAAGCGATAAATCCAATAAAACCGGTCGCAGCTCCTGCCGCCTTTTTGTGCGAGAGTTCTGCAGCTGCCACTCCGATGAGCATTTGGGGTCCAAAAATCAGAAATCCGATGGTAAAAATTAACAGATAATCGAGAGCGACCATCCCTGGGGGAATTTTCCAGAGCGTGGTGATGGCTCCGATGACTGCGAGTGCAAAGAGAATATTGATCGGCCCTCGCCGTCCTTTGAAGATTTTATCGGAGGCCCAACCGGCCACTAAACTCCCGACAAGCCCTCCCATCTCAAACCAGAGAATTGAAGCATTGGCCGTTACAAGCTTGTAACCACGCGTCTCCATGAGAAAAAGGGGCGACCAATCATTAAACGCTCCCCGAACCACGTAAACAAAGAAATAGGCTGTTGCAAGAAGCCATATATATCCGTTGTTTAGAACATATTTGAAAAGAAGATCTTTTAAAGAAATTTCTTCATCGGGTTGTTTTGTCGAAGGATAATCATTCCGAAACTTTTCAATCGGTGGAAGACCCAAAGATGCGGGGGTATCACGCAAACAGAGGAATACGAAAAGCCCTACGCCGATACAGAGAATTCCTGGAACATACATCCCGTAGCGCCAGCCCAAGGCTTGGGCTGCAACTCCCACAACGATGGGGATAACGGCTCCTCCCACATTATGGGACGAGTTCCACATCCCCCACCACGTTCCTCGTTCTTTTTGCGAATACCAATGCGTTAACAGCTTAGCGCAGGGAGGCCATCCCCACCCTTGAAAAAGCCCATTTAGGCCCCAAAGCATCCCAAAAGCAAAAATGGATGATGTAAATCCAAATAAAATATTGAGAACCCCGGTGAGCATGAGCCCAAGGGACATGAAAACTCGTGGGTTGCACCGGTCTGAAATGATTCCGCTTAAAAACTTGCTCGATCCGTAGGCGAGAGCAAAGAGGCTGGCCAGCAACCCTAAATCACTTTTTGCCATTCCCAAATCACGCATGAGAAGAGGCATGATGCAGGTGTAGCTTTTCCGAGAGAAATAATAGAAGACATACCCAGCATACATCCCGATAAAGATGCGGAGACGCCAGTATTTATAATTAGCTTTGACGATATTCTCGTCCTGGATCTCAGCTTGGGGTGCTACTGGTTTAAAAAAATTTAACCATTTCTTCACTCGTAACCTATCTTTCCTCCGCTACCACTTAAAATGGAAATCATAATATTTCTTTCGGCCGAAGTCAATTCCTATCTCCATTAATTAAAGGAATGTATATATATTGAAACGATGTCGAATATCAATCCTCCTATACAGCCCGGCTACCCTTCAAAAGAAAGGTTGACGGTTCAGCAAATTGAGAAGCTTCGTGCTGATAAAGAACTGCAAGAAGAAGCCGCTAAGAAAAATCCACAAGCTTTTTTAATGGCCTGCTTTTCCGCCTATGCAAAAAAAATGGCTCTCCATTTGGCTTCTAGACCTGTCTCCGAAAAGAAAGCTCTGGGCAAAAATTTAATGGTGAAATTGAGTGAGTTTAAAAAAACTCTTATCAAGCTTATGCAAGAAAATTTAAGCCAAAATGCCGATTTTGTCGAAAAACTATCTTTGGCATGGCAAGGAGTGGTGGAAAACATCCGAGTGATGGAAAAGCTGAAACCTGAAATTGCAAGCCGTCTTAAAACCTTTACGGAAGCTTTCGAATCGTATCCGCATAAAGATCACTCTCTCGCTTTTTATATGTCCGAGTGGAAAGGGAAAGAATGGCTCCCTTTCCCTTTCATCGAAATTCTTCATGGTTTGCACGAAGAATATCGTCTACGGAAAAGCGAAAGCCAACTTTCCAAATGGATCAATGCCATTGACTCGCTAAATCTTTCTCTTTAGAATCATTCCATTTGTATGGAATACACAATCCCTAAGGGTGTTTTTGATATTTTGCCAAAAGAGCCCAAGGAAGAAGACGCTTGGCGTATCTCTGATCATTGGCAATATATTGAAGGTGTGATGCGCCGATTAGCAGCCGATTATGGATTCAAGGAGATTCGGACTCCTGTATTTGAACGGACCGAGCTTTTTGTCCGAGGTGTCGGGGAAAGCTCTGATATTGTGACGAAAGAAATGTACACGTTCCTCGACAAAGCAGATCGGTCGATGACCCTGCGACCCGAGGGTACAGCATCGGTGATGCGGGCTTTTGTTGAAAAAAGACTCGACTTGATTCCGGGCCTGCACAAATTTTACTACATCGGACCGATGTTCCGTTACGAACGTCCCCAATCAGGCAGATACCGACAACACCATCAATTTGGAGCCGAAGCCATCGGGATCGAAAAACCAGAGCAAGATGTCGAATTGATCGACATGCTGTATGAGCTTTACCGGCGCCTTGGTCTCAAAGATCTCGAGGTTTTGATCAATTCTGTGGGGGACGAAAAGTCTCGCGAACCTTACCGTGAAGCTTTGAAAAATTATTTGCAGCCTCATTTCCATGAACTTTCTGCTGAAAGCCAAGTCCGTTTTACGAAAAATGTTCTACGCATCCTCGATTCGAAAGACGAAAAAGATCAAAAATTACTCGAGAATGCACCCTCCATTTTGAATTTTTTATCGGAGGAATCTCGGAATCACTTTGAACGAGTCAAGCACTTCTTGGATCAACTTAAAATCCGTTACCGTGTCTCTCCCAAACTCGTGCGGGGTCTCGACTATTACAATAAAACCGTTTTTGAAATCACCTCGAAATCTCTTGGCGCTCAAAACACATTAGGAGCGGGAGGAAGATTTGATGGACTTCTCAAAACGTTGGGAGGACCTGATTTACCTGCGGTCGGTTTTGCAACAGGGATGGAACGTCTTTTACAAACGATGCTTTCTGAAAAAGTTCCCTTTCCACCCCCTACAGGACCGGTTCTCTTTTTAATTCCTATGGGTGAAAAGGCGTTTGAGACATGTTTTGAACTCGTGTGTCGATTACGCCATTTACGGTTTGCAGTAGAAATGGATCTTTCTGGAAAAAAGATTCAACATGGACTCCAACTTGCCAATGCTGAAAATGCTCGTTTTTGCGTTGTGATCGGCGATCGAGAAATCGAAACGGGTGAAATCGAGATCAAAGAAATGGCAACACGTTCGTCTCAAAAAATCCCGTTTGATAAGCTGGAAAAATTTTTATATGAAATTTGATTACAGGCGAACGCATACCTGTGGAGATCTCAATTTAAATGATGTTGGACTCCGCGTCACTTTATCAGGCTGGGTCCATCGGCGAAGAGATCTTGGCGGCCTCATTTTCATCGATCTACGAGATCGATTTGGTTTAACCCAGCTTATCTTCGATCCGAATCAAGATCAGGCACTGCATCAACTCGCCTCAAAACTCCGCTCCGAATGGGTCATCTCGATCCGCGGAACGGTCGAGAAACGAGAGGAAGCCAATCCTCGTCTCAATACAGGAGAGATCGAAATCCAGGTCGAAGAACTTGAAATCTTATCTCCTGCGAAAACGCCACCTTTTTCGATTTGTGATGAAGAAATCGATGTGCAAGAAGAACTCCGTCTCAAATACAGATATTTGGATATTCGAAGAGGGGAAATATCGAAGAACCTCGTGCTAAGACATCTAGCCATGCATTCTATTCGGAACTTTTTGCATGAGAATAATTTTTTGGAAATTTCCACTCCCATTTTGGCTAAATCGACGCCTGAAGGGGCAAGGGACTTTCTTGTTCCCTCGCGGATTTATCCTGGGAATTTTTATGCCCTTCCTCAATCACCGCAAATTTTTAAACAACTTTTGATGGTTTCTGGAATGGACCGTTATTTTCAGATCGCGACCTGTTTTCGAGATGAAAACCTCCGGGCAGATAGACAACCCGAATTCACCCAGGTCGATATCGAAATGAGTTTTGGCATTCCTGAAGATCTCCAAAGTTTGATGGAAAAGATGGTCGCAAAGGTGTTTCAAGAGTGTACAGGAGTGGTTTTAGAGACCCCTTTTCCTCGTATGACATATCAAGATTGTCTTGAATATTACGGGACCGATCGTCCCGACCTCCGGTTTGGAATGCCGCTGATCCGGCTCGATAATATTGCCAAGAGATCAACGCTCACTCTTTTTCTCGAGCAACTCGGATCCGGTGGATGTGTCAAATCGATCTTGGTCAAAGGCGGATCGAGTTATTCTCGACGTGAAATCGATCTGCTTACACAATTTGTCCAACAATTTGGCCTCGGCGGACTTGCCTGGATTAAGAGGCAGGATGAAGGAATTTCTTCAAGTATTGCCAAATTCTTTACAGACGAACTGATCCAAGAAATTTTTTCCAGAACTGAAATGGAAAAAGGGGATCTTCTCCTTTTGGCTGCGGGCCCCCAAGATCGGGTCAATCAAGGATTGGATCATTTGAGACGGCACATCGCGAAAGAGAAAAAAATAATTACAGCAGGCCAACTCAACTTCGTATGGGTTGTTGACTTTCCCCTCATGCGGTGGGATGTTGAGGAAGGTCGGATCGAAAGCGAACACCACCCCTTCACAGCCGCACACCCTGACGACATCCATCTTCTCGACACCGATCCTCTAAAGGTGCGAGCCCTTGCCTATGACCTTGTCCTCAATGGATACGAACTCGGCGGAGGCTCTCAACGGATCCATCAAGGCGAACTACAAGAAAAGATTTTTAAAATTCTGAAATTACAGCCACATGAAATCGAGGAAAAATTCGGTTTTTTTGTAGATAGCCTGAAATATGGGACTCCACCCCATCTGGGACTTGCTTTTGGTCTCGACCGGATCGTCATGCTCTTGGTGCAGACGGATAATATCCGGGATGTTATGGCATTTCCTAAGACACAGAAAGGGAGCGATTTAATGCTGCAGGCTCCTTCTAAAGTTTCTGAAAAACAATTAAAAGAGCTGCAGTTGACGATCGAGGAACCTACAGAAATCTCTTGGCTATAATCCACCAAGACGATAAGCTGCTAAGCAGAGGTGTCATTATGGGTAAAATTTTTCTTTTTTTAAGTCTTATTTCTGCGTGCGTATTTGCTGAAGAAGCAAAAGCACCACCTGTTGAAGTTGCACCTCCAAAACAAGAAGTTAAACCTGACGTGTCAAAGATCTCTGAAGCTTTTGGTCACATGATTGGTAAGAATATTGAAACGATGGGCGTCAAATTCGATATCGCTCTGGTGATCAAAGGGCTTAAAGACGCTTCGGAAGGTCGTGAATCCCCGATGTCTGAGGCAGAATGTGTTCAGGCCATCTCAGCAGCGCACGAGGCAGCTTTTAAAGTAGCCTCTACTGAAAATCTTAAAAAAGCAGAAGAATTTTTAAAAACCAACAGCTCGGCTCCTGGAATTAAAAGTTTAGAAGAAGGAAAGCTCCAATACCGCGTTGACAAAGAAGGAACAGGCAATGTTGTCGATGAACATTGCGCGCCTATCATTCGATACAGTGGAAAATTTCTGGATGGAACCAGTTTTGGATCCAAAGAGGAGACACGGATCAATCTAGAAGAAGATGAGCTACTCCCCGGATTCAGCAAATCCCTGCTTGGAATGAAAGAGGGAGAAAAAAGAACCATCTATATTCACCCTGAGCTTGCTTTCGGAACGAAAAACTATCAACTTCCACCCAACAGTTTAATCACGTTCGAAATCGAAGTTCTCCAACAACATGCTCCAGCAGAAACACCTGCTGACGCCCTTTCAACAACACCTTCTCAAGGAAATGCAGAAGTCGCTTCTCCCTTAGAAGAGCAAAAAGCGGTTCGTTGAGGATCATTCTATTTCAGCCGCAAATTCCTCAGAACGCAGGTAATATTGTACGTACCTGCGCTGTTACAGGTTCCGATCTCACCTTAGTTCGACCTCTGGGCTTCAAAACCTCCGACAAGTGGCTCAAACGAGCCGGGCTTGATTATTGGGAAGGGGTCAATGTCTCTTTTGTCGATGATCTTGAAAGTTATCTAGACAAAGAATCTTTTTATTTCTTTTCCTCAAAAGCCACCCGGTATTACACAGACATTCCGTATAGACCCCAAGATCTGCTCATTTTCGGCTCCGAAACTTCAGGTCTTCCCAAGTCGTTCCACGAAAAATGGCCTGACCGGTTTTATAAGATTCCCATGCGTGAAGGCTCCAGGTGTTTGAATTTATCCAATGCTGTCGCTATAGTCATATATGAGGCATGGAGAAGGTTTAATTTCTCCTAAGGACAGCTGTGTTTTCTTTCTTTCGCGGTTCTTTAACCGTTCAAATGATTGTTGCGACCCTTCTGGGGATTTTAACAGGTCTTTTTCTAGGAGATCTATGCAAGGTATTTGCTCCTTGGGAAAGCGCCTACATCATGATTTTGAAGATCACGACAATTCCTTATTTGATCTGCGCTGTCATTCATGGCATAGGACGGCTTGCGTCGTCCATGGCTTATCAAATCTTGCAAAAAGGGATCTTATTTATTGGGGTCACATGGGCCATTAATATCTCGCTCATTTACTTGACGGTTTACCTTTTCCCCAGGGCAGAAGGACTCTCCCATGCTTCCTTCAGTAATTTAGCGCCGGCGGGTATTAATTTTGCCGAACTTCTGATCCCCGATAACATTTTCTATGCTTTGTCGAATAATATGGTCCCTGCTGTGGTCATGTTTGGACTTTTAGTCGGAATTGCCCTCATGCACATCCGAGAAAAGCAGTCGGTTTTAACCCTTTTGGATACTCTTGTTGAGGCATTAACACGGATGACAGGGTGGATTGCCCGTTTAACACCCCTGGGTACTTTTTTGATCATTGCCGACAGAGTTGGAACACTCCAACTCGTGACCGTCAAACAAATCAGCACCTACCTCATTTTATACATTTTTTGTATCTGTCTCTTAGTGTTTTGGGTTTTTCCCAGAATTGTCGGCATGTTGACTTCGCTTTCTCCTTCTAAATGGATCAAAGATCTCGCGCCAATCATGCTCCTTGCCTTTACAACCAATGTGGTGATCGTCACCCTCCCCTTCATCATCGAACTGATCAAACGTGAAACGGAAAAAATTTACCGAAAAGATTCTTTATTCCAAGATCAGATTCAGGGAATTGTCTCGATCATTTTTAATCTTCCTCTCGGCTCTCTTTTTATTACCGTCTTCGTCTTTTTCATCTCGATTTTCTATCATATTCCACTCAATTTTGTGTCTCAGATTCAACTTTTTGTAACGACCTTCTTAACCAGTTTAGGAGCTGTCGGCCTTGGCTCTTGGATCAATTCCCTGAATTTCCTTCTAGACTCTTTAGGACTTCCCTTGGCAGCTATCGACACGTATCTTGCAACCCTTCCCTTCACGGCTGGTTTCCAATCCCTTGTTTCTGTGATGGAAATTTCAAGTCTTTCCTTGTTAATAGCTTTAGCATGCCATAATTTGATTCAGTGGAATTGGGGAGCTATTTTCCGCCGCACTGCAGTCACTCTTATTCCCGTTCTTCTGTTCTTCATCGCGTTCAAGTCGTGGATCAAACTGCCTCCTATTTCAAACCCTGCGAAAAGCATCTGCGATTTAAAAATTGATATTCCTGTTCAAGTCAAAGTCTATAAATCTGGCGAAATGCCCCCTCCTCGAGTGGGTGATCCGTTTGATCGGATCATTCAATCGAAGATTTTACGAGTCGGATATAGTACCGAGATGATTCCTTTCAGTTTTCAGGGGAATAATGGTGAGATCATCGGTTATGACATGACATTTGCTTACGCCCTAGCCCGGGATTTAAGATGCGACTTGGAGCTGGTTCCTGTCCATTTTGGGCATATTGCAGAGCAACTCAATCTTGGACTGTATGATATTGGTATGGCCGGTATCTCGATTACAGAAAAAAGGCTTAAAAAAAACTGTTTCTCTCATGCTTACCTCGACTCACGCATTGTTTTTGTCATGAGAAAAAAATTCAGTAGAACATTTACATCCCTTCATTCCATTCTCAAAAATCCGAGTGTAAAACTCGTCGTCCGACGAGGAACTTCGTACGAAGCCTTAGCAAAAACACTTATCCCTCCCTCTCAACTCGTCTTGATTGATCACTACGAAGACTATATCCAAAATTATCCCAATGATATTTTGCTCCGAGGCGAGCCACAATCGATTGCCTGGATTTCAACCCATCCGAATTTCACCGTTGTAGCACCAAGTCCCGAGATTTCCAGAGATAGCCTAGGATACGCCGTCGCCCTTGGAGCCGATCGGCTTCTCTGCTATCTCGATCAATGGCTAATCTTGAAGAAAAATGAAAAATTCACTGAGCAGCAATACGATCTTTGGGTTCTAGGAAAGACAGAAAAATTATCCACCTCTCCGCGAAGGTGGTCGATTATACGCGATGTCCTAGGATGGACCGAGAATTAAGATAAAATAAATTCTTTTAGCGCCTTGGCATCTCGAACACCTACAATTCTTCCAACCTCTTTTCCATCTTTGAAGAGAATCAATGTAGGGACCGAGGTGACTTCGTACTGAGAGGCGATTCTTTGCGCATGCTCCACATCGAGTTTGACAATGTTGGCTTTTCCTTCGAGCTCTTTTGCAACCGCTTCAAGGTGAGGAGTGATCATTCGGCAGGGGCCACACCAGTCAGCATAAAAATCGACTAAGGTCGTCCCTTTTTTAATCGTCTCATCAAACGTATCTTCCATCACTTTCTTTATTTCGCTCATAATATCCTATTCTAACAACCGATTCTCCAAAAAGCAACCACGCAGTATACTGGTTCTCATTTTATGCGGTCATGGCGGAACTGGCAGACGCGCTAGATTCAGGTTCTAGTCGAGGCAACTCGGTGGAGGTTCAACTCCTCTTGACCGCATCATCTAGTACTTCTTTGAAACAAATCGAATAATCACTTTTTATTTGATGGAAAGAAAGGGGATTTTTTTCGGCAAGTTTTAGAGCGCGGGTAAGAAATAATTTGGATTTATCAGGAAAACCCATCAACTTGTAGAGAAGTCCAAGATTGGAAAGGGTATAGAGATGATATTCTGGCTTTTGCGCTGTCCAAGAGATAATCATTTTTAAGTAGGCGACGGCAGGTTTGATATTTCTGCGGAAAATATAAGCGGTGATGAGAGTATTTAGAATTTGCACCTGTTGGAATTTATCGCAGATAGTCCAGTCATGATTTTCAACCTCTGTGATCAACTCTGTGACTTTTTTTGCAAAAGGACCACTGACCCGAAAGTGGAGCTGCAGAAGATTGCGCAACGTTTCCAATTTTGCACTTTCACTATTTAATTTGGCTGAAAGTTCTAGAGCTTTATCTAAATAAAATGCCGAAGATCGATACTCGCCGCTTTTCCAAAATATTTCACCGAGATTATTCCAACCTGCCCATACACCAGAAAAGTCTTTCAACTTCATCAAGAGTTTAGAGCCAGCTTCAAGATATTCTTTTCCTAGGGGAAGATTAGACCCACGAAGACCTAGAATACTTCCCAGCATGCACTGAGCCCGTCCCACATAGTATTTTTCTTCAGCATTATCATAGACGATGGTGAAATCTAAAAACGCTTCGTCCCAACTTCCACTTAGAAAGTGGGCAATCCCTCTATAAAAATAACTCCGAATGATTTGAGAAGGCTCTGTAAAACTCGAGATGAGATGCGTACAAAGATGAACACTCTCCTTAGATGCCCCTAAATGCCACAGTCTTTGAGCTTGACAAAGGCGGGCTTGGCAGACTAATTCTTGGGATGAAGCATTTTTTCTCAGCAGTTTATCTCCAAGTTCATATTCCCCTCTTTCAATGAGTATTTGCGCGAGAAAAAGGGAAGTTTCAGTTAATTCTTCAACAGGAAGAAAAATTTCGGCACCATCCATAAAGTAACTCAGATATTCCTTCCCTTTGGAATGAAGCGTCTGGAATGCCATCCTCAAATACCGGTCTGCTTTTTGTTCATAACCAAAACATTTCACCGTGATAATGAGCGATTTGGCGGCCTGAATATGATCGGGGAGATCCTCTATTTGTTCATACCAATAGTTAAGAGCCGTCTCTTGATCGATGGTAAAAAGTTCGGATTCTGCTATCTCAAAGAGGCATTCATGAGGTATCCAGCTATTTTCTGAATAAAAAATGAGCCCGATCTCATTGAGAAAATTGAGGATATTGGTTTCAAGATCAAATGTTTTTGCAAATAAATTTTCATCAATATACATCCCACACGCGTAGATAGCCGCCATCGCTTTTTTCATCTGATATTCGAGCTCAGATGTTTGTCTTAAAGGACCGAGGTGAGAAAAATTGGCAACTTTTTTCATTTTCAAAGGATTGCCCTGTGAAACTAAATAAATCAGATCAGCCTCTTCATCAGGACAATTTTCCTTCAACATTTTGATCATTAATTTCCCCTCCTCTGGAGTAAAAGGAGGCACTTCAAAATCGACCAAAAGATGACGAAATTTTTCTTCGACAAGGTTTTTAAGTGATTGATTAGAAACTAAAAGAAAAGGGCAGTTCAATCTGGATGATATTTCAAGCAGAACGTTCACTTGTTCTGCTGTCAATCGCTCGAGTTGATCCACAATGATGAGACTGTATGGAAACTCCGCATCGAATCGATCGAGATTAAATCCGTCAGGAAGATAACTAACGATGAAATCTGAAAAATCTGTAAAATCTTGAGGGATCGATATATGGAATGTTTTTAATTTATCGGATGCGAGACACTGACAAAGAGCCGATTTCCCAATCCCTGCATCACCGATAAGACAGACGATTTTATCTCTGTTTTGAATACAGACATCTTGGATTTTTGCAATGAGTTCATGTCTTAATACCACACCCCCATCCAAAAGGGGTAATTGGTCTTGTGAAACCAAAGAAATTCTCTGAGTCCCTAAATTATACATTTCAGGCGTCGGAAGCCCTTCGGACTCCATCTGCTGGTGGATATCCGTCAAAAACTCGGAAAGAGCTCCCTTGAGCCGAATCTTGCAAAGACTCTTTAGAAGTGCATCGGTGAAATAACCATAAAGCCCTCTTTCACTTTCAAACGACTCCTCGATTCCCGAGGAGAGCAAGCAAAAAAGACTTTTATTTGAGATTGTCTCACCTTTTGGATTAACAATAGTATTAACCCTTAAATAACAAGCATCGATTAAAATATAACTATCAACTATATTTAGCTTGCAAATATTATTAACAATAAAATCTAGACTGATAGCATTAAAACACTTATTTCCTTCAACATAACTATTGTGAAGCAAAATATACGATTTGGGTAATTCTCCAGACTCTCGATACCCATGCCCACAGAAATAGAAGATAAGCTTAAATTTTTCCTCTATCTTTGCGAGTGCGAGAAGAATAGTCTCGATATTTTCCTGAGTAGCATCCGCATTTAAGCACAGAGTAATATTAGATTCGGGTACACCCCAGTTTCTTAGAGCTCTTGCAAAACTGACGGCATCGACCTGGGCAGCTGGGAGGGAAAGAATATCTTCACGCTCGTAGAAAGAAACACCAATAATGATGGCAATTGTGGGAAACGACATACCTGGGTGGAGAGATTATAAAAAATAATCCCGTTTTCCACCTCAGGAAAAATCACTCCTCACTATTCTTGTGAATGAAGGAGATCGTTTCAAATAAAGAATTTAAGTAGATATCTTGGTAGTCTCCTGGGAATTTTAATACGAGTTCGTAAATCTTCGAAATCATTTTGGCTTTCTGTTTTGAGCTGAGCTGGGCTGTTTTACAATACTCTTCAACAAGGACAATAATATTATTTAGAATATCTGGAGAAGCCCCTTTTTGCTCTGAATTTCCATCTTTATCATCGGTCAATAAAGACTCAACAGGAGCTTCGAGAGCCTTTGAAATTTTCATGAGATAATCAATCGTTAAACTTCTCTTCCCCCGTTCAATTCGACCCACTTTCTGATAATTCTCTCCCATTTTCTGAGCTAGAGTATTCACAGTTAGTCCGCGAGCTCTTCTTAACTCGCGTAATTTAGTAATGATATTTGGATTTTGATCGTCCATTTTGACATCTTCCTTTAAATTTATCCCTATTTAACCGAAAAGGGTCAATTTCTGTCAACATCTTCTATTTTGAAACATTCTCTTATCCTGCACATCCTGCCGCCGAAGGCGATCCTACATATCCTGTCATCCTAGGATATGGAAAGAGAACAAGATATGCAGGATCGCCTTCGGCGGCAGGATGTGCAAGATGGATTTTAAGGCGGGACGCCGTGAGCGCCGTCGTCGACCCATTTTTTTAATGTTTGGAGGGCTTCTTGTAGTTTTTCGGTGATTTGATTTTGGGCTTCTTTTTTCGGAAGATGGGCAAAAGAATCCCAGGTGATCGCTGACCCAAAAACACAGACGACCTTACCGAAAAGTGAAGGAAGTTTTTTCCCCCGTCTCCAGGCCCGGTAAGCTCCATCGATATAGACAGGTATAACGGCTGTTTTAGAGCGGGAAACGAGCATACTAACACCCGACTTTAAAGGTTGAAGTTCTCCGTCTTTTGAACGTGTTCCTTCAGGAAAAAGGACAACCTTTTTACCCTCTTCAAGAAGACCACAGACGAGTTTCATGACTCCAATATCTCCTGCATCACCTGATACGGGATGGGAATTGAGTCGCCGGATCAGCCCACCTAAGAAGCGATGCCTGAAAAGCGATTCTCTTGCGAGAAAGTGGACCTCTTCTGGCCAAGATGCAGAAACAATAGGAGGATCGAGAAAGGATGTATGGTTAGCCGCTAGAACGGCTCCTCGGGGATAAAAATGTTCTAATCCATAAATTTTTAAGCGATAGAATAGTTTTCCTATAATCCACGCTAAAAAAATTACTAATCGATAGAGAAATGACATTTCCCCACCATGAAGCCAAGCAGGTAGAAGATTTTTTTTGTTTTTGTATTCGATAATTCTTTCTACAACCTCATCGATAGAAAGATTGGAGGTGTCGATTACATAAGCATCGGGCGGACAAACTAAGGGTGCCAGTGAGCGTGATGAATCGACTTGATCGCGGAGCATGAGCTCTTGCAACATTTGCTGATGGTTGGTTTCGCTCACCTCTTCAGGTCTCTTTTCTTTTAATTCTTTATACCTTCTTTCAGCGCGGACTTCGGGTCTGGCTGTTAAAAAAATTTTAATCGGAGCTTTTGGGAAGACGACAGACCCCATATCTCTCCCTTCGAAAACACCCCCTTTTTTTCGAGCAAATCGGCGCTGTATTTCCCAAAGGGATTCTCGAACAACATGAAGGGCAGAAACGGCGGAAACGATATTGGTCACAGCTCTTGAACGGATGACATCGGTCACATCCATTCCATTCACAAGATATTTTCTTTCTCTTCCGATAACTCGAATCTCAAAATTAAAATCGCTCAAGAGTTCGGCAATTCTTTTTTCTTCGGAAAGAGGAACTTTTTCGTGGAGAATTAAATAAGCAACGGCTCGATACATTGCCCCTGTATCGAAATAAGGAAGATCGAGCCTTTCGGCGACCTTTCTAGCGACTGTAGTTTTACCTGTACCGGCTGGTCCATCGATGGTGATAATCATAATGTGCGGATAAAGAAATAAACGACGGGGGACGTGAAGAGAACAGAATCGACCATATCCAAAACACCTCCAAGACCAGGAATGGTATTACTATCTTTAACGGCAGCATCCCGCTTCAGCAGCGATTCTGCCAAATCTCCCACTTGGGCTAAAATCCCGATAATCATCCCAAGCCAGGCAGCATTTCCAAGAGAAAGATCAAAGCCAATCCATCTCCCTATATAACAAAATAGTAGACTCATCCCAATTGCAAAACAAAATCCTCCAATGGCTCCTTCGATGGTTTTTTTAGGGCTCAAGTTGGGCGCTAAAGGATGTTTCCCAAATAATTTTCCTAAAAAATATCCCCCAACATCGGTGATTTTTGTGACAGCGATCAAATAGAAAAGCCACCATCTTCCATCGGAGGTTAAATAAGGAGAATAGAGAATTGCCAAAATAAAACTAAAAGGGATGGCAAGGTAACAGACTCCAAAAAATTCAACGGCGACATCCAAAAGTGCATTTTCTGTCTTCCGAAAATGGGCGATGAAAAATGAGATAAATCCCAGAACAATGATGAGGAGGGCAAGTTGAGACCATTTCGGATAGGCGAGAGAAACATAAAAAGCGAGCACCTCTAAAACAGCGATCCCAATCATGAGAGAAGTTGCCGGCTTCATTCCCTTAGCTTGAGCGAGCTTGGCATATTCCCAAACACCCATACCCGTCAAAAAACCAATTGTGAGAACAAGTAGGATATTCACCCAGGGATGATAGGCAAATCCCACCAATAAAGCCACAATACTAATGGCAATAAAAGAGACCCAAAGACGGTTGCAAAATTCATTCTTTTTTTTGGATTTCAACATCCAACACGCCTCTCCCGTTTTTGAAATGCGGCGATAGCCCTTTGAAGCTCTTGTGCATTAAATTCTGGCCACAAAGTATCGGTGATATATACCTCAGTATAAGAAATCTCCCAAAGTAAAAAATTACTCAGCCTGTTTTCTCCACTCGTTCGGATCAAGAGTTCTGGATCTCCCCAAGGGGCTGTATCCAAATAACGAGAGATGAGCGCTTCCGTAATATCCTCCTTCTGAATCCTGCCGATCAAACAATCCTCAACAATCCCGATGGTAGCTCTTCGGATGTCATCGCGGGCTCCATAATTCATCGCCAGCACCAGATCGATCCGATCTCCCCCAGCCGTTTCTTTTTTCACCAAATCGAGTGTTTGCTTGACTGCCCCTGGCAATCGTCTCACATCGCCAATGGTTGAAAGCCGAACCCCTTCTTCAATCATCCGATCTTTCTGACCCACTAAATACATTTGAAACAGGTGCATCAGTGAATCGACTTCCTCAGAAGCCCGGTGCCAGTTTTCTGTTGAAAAAGTATAAACAGTCAAAACTTTGATTCCCAAAGTAGACGCCACCTCAACAATTTTTGAAAGAGCCTCTGCCCCATGCCAATGACCGACAATCGGAGGAAGTCCCTTGTTTTTCGCCCACCGTCTATTTCCATCCATAATAATGGCAACATGTCTTGGTATCCTAAGAGGATCCAATTTCAGTTGTTCTTGCTCGGCAGGCACTATTTCCATAACCAACCTAATATACATCGAGTCGGATTTCGAGGAGAGTAAAAATTATTTTTTAAGATTTAAACTAAGCTGGACAGAATCTTAGAAATGAGAGTATCCTACAGGGTTTAAAATAGAAGGATTTTTCATGGAACGGCCCAAACGTTGGCAGATCTTTTTGATCGCTGTAGTGATTTTCTTAACAGCCTATAACATTTTGCCCACTGTCTTTTTCTATTCTAAACCCTTAAAAGAGCCGATAGGCCAAAAAAGAGCAGAAAAAATTTCATCTGAAATCGCTGGCCGAGTGAATCAGCTAGAGCCCGAAGCGATCGCATGGCTTGAATCATTTTGTAAATCATTGAAAATCAAGCCTTTATCTATTCAGACAGAGAAATCCGATCCACAATTTGTACAGATCAAATTCAAAGACCTCGAAGAAGCCCAAATGTTCCGAAATTACCTTCCTCGGGCCGGAAGTCTCATTGGTTTTGTACCCGCACAACTCGACGTTTACGATAAAGATCCAACGAATAAAACAGTGGTTGTTCAACGCCGGATCCCGATTCATTTAGATACCGGTCATTTGCAAAATTATTTTCAGTTTGGAGTCAAAAAAGATTCTCAAGGCCACCCAACCGACTTTTATAAAGGGATTATCGATGACCGTTTGATCTTTTTAGGAACAGCCATGGGTGGAACTTCTGAAACTGCTTCCTATATACAAACCGCACTTGGCAATTTGAAAGACGCCGAATCCCAAGACCTTCTTTTTCTCCTCGCCCAAAATCTCTTGAATTTCACCAAAACCATCGATGAGAATTCACCTCTTGCAAAAAGATATTTTGCATCTTTTTCTCAAATCGAAGTAGCCGATAAAAAACAATTTATTGACCAATGGCTCGGTGCGCTCGAAAAAACAAAAGACAAAGTCCGTTTAGATCGCATTGCTCTAACTCAAAAAGCAGAACAGAACGATCCTGAGAAACAACAACGACTCGAAGCATTGAATCAACGTGAAAATCTATTAATCAATGCCATGGCGATCATTCACCGGCATATCGACAATTTTGCTGCAGGGAAAGCACCCTTGACATTTGCTTCGATGGGAGCAGCGCTCAAAGAAAAGGGGGCTGTTTCTTTGAATCAAAGTAATCCGTTCATCGAGTCGCTGACGATCGATTGGGCTAGTGATCGGATTGTTTTGAATCTGTTTCCAGATGTGCAACAGCTGCAAGATGATCAACTGATTTTTAATGAAATTGCTTCTATTTCTCGTCAAACAGGAGAAAAAATCTCCCCTTTTCTCGACCGTTTCGAGATTACCATGTCCGACCTTCCAGGGAGCCAAACCTTCCTCGCCATGCGGCTTTATAACATTGGAAAAGCAGAGGCTGCAACTTTAAAAAATACCCTTGCGACCCAATGGTTTCCAAAACATCCCGATCTGGGACGATCTGTCTTTCCTATCTGGGATTTTGAAACGTATCAATCTTTGCCTGCAGATCAGAAAAAATTAGGCCTTGTCATCTTTGCCCCAGCCGTCTTAGGTAAGATGCCTCCGAAAGGTTTTAAGATGAATTCGATCTACGTGGTAGCAAAGGGGGCTGACAAGATTTTAGACCGGTATGAAAATCAAGAGTCGGAAGCCGCTAAACAGTTCATTCAAGATTTTAATGAACTACGGACGATTCTACAGAAAAATGGATTCACAGGCTATTCGGGCAGTGCTTATCCTGTTGCGCAAGAATTTAAATCCGATTTCATCTTTGAGCACGAAGATTATTACCAAAACATTTTAAAAGCGACACGCGAAGAGTTTTCTGTCCATGGGACGAAGCGATTTGCCCTCTTGGAATTCTCCAATGTAGAGCAGCGGATTTTGACAGAAAACAAAATCGGTGATCGGATACATGAAGACCTTCTCAAATGGCGCGACGACTATCGAGCCGCTCAGGTCAATCTCAAAGGAACGACAAAATTTGATGTCCCTGCACCCACTAAAAATGTTCTTTGGGACAACTTAAAATTGAGTTTTTCCAAATATTTCCGTGGAGATGACCGAAAGATTATCCGTTGGGGACTCGATTTATCCGGAGGAAAAACCGTCCAAATCGAACTCCGGGATAGCAATAACCGTCAAGTGACAAACGAAGCCGATATTCGGCAAGGGATTAATGAACTCTATAGCCGTGTGAATAAGATGGGTGTCTCGGAAGTGAGTATCCGTCAAGAAGGCAATACCATCGCACTCGATTTTCCAGGCTCTCAATCGCTCTCGGCTTCTGAGCTCGTTAAAGCTTCTTCAATGTACTTTCACGTTGTGAATGAAAAATTCATGACAAATCCATCTTTAGCAGAAGCTACCCACCGATTTTTGCAAGATATCTGGAATGAAGCGGTCGTGACGAATCGAAAAGATATTGAAGAAATCCATGCGATTGCTTGGCGCCATCTCTATGGTGAATCTGCAAATCCTGACAATGTTCAACCGCGTAGTGCCGCAGCTAAAACCCTTTATGAAAATGGACTACGTCTGGCAAATCCACAAGATCTTACCGCTAACTCTCTTCTCGATGAAACTTTTTCAAAAATTTCCCTTTATCGAGGAGATGATTTCACCGATTGGTATGGCCAAACCCATCCTCTCTTAATCGTCTTCCGGAATTATGCACTCGAAGGAGCTAATCTCGATAACATCCGCGGCTCTTACGATCCATCCAAAGGCAACTTTTTAGCCTTTGGCATCCGAGGTTCGCAAACTTCGAAAGAGAAAATCCAATCAAATCCTCGGGACGATCTCCAAGCTTGGACCTCCAGATTTTCGAAGGAAAAAGTTGTCGGAACTCCTTTAGAATCGCTATCGAAAGGGCGCGGATGGCGCATGGCTGTCATCCTCAATGGTTCGGTCATCACAGCACCTACCCTCGACTCTGTTCTCCGTGACAGTGCCTCGATCACTGGAAGCTTTACACAACGAGAAATCAACCGATTAGAAGCCGATCTGAAGGCTGGATCCCTTAGCTTCACACCTCGCATTCTCTCGGAAAAAAATGTGAGCCCCGAGCTCGGTGGGCAAGAGAGATTCCATGGTATTGTTGCCACGATTTGTGCCTTGGTTTTAGCCATCCTCACCATGGTGGCCTACTACCGATTTGGGGGCGCCGTTGCTTCGTGCGCGGTTTTATTCAATCTACTCATCATGTGGGCAGCTCTTCAAAATTTGGGCGCCACATTGACCCTTGCTGGTATCGCCGGAATTATTTTAACAGTGGCGATGGCCGTCGATGCCAATGTTCTCGTTTTCGAGAGGATCCGCGAGGAATTTGCATCATCGGGTCGAATTGCATCGGCTGTTCATGCGGGTTATAGAAAAGCTTTGTCTGCGATTGTCGATTCTAATATCACCACACTCATTGCCGCCTTAATCTTGCTGCATTTTGACTCAGGACCTATCCGCGGTTTTGCTGTTACATTAATCATCGGTATTGTCTCTTCTCTTTTCACCGCCCTCTTTATGACACGGGTTTTCTTTACCTGGTGGTTCCAAAATCCAAAACATAAAGAGCTCAGAATGGCGAACTTCATCAAGAGCTCTCATTTCAATTTCTTGAAATTCACAAAACCGACCTTGCTGATTTCAGCCATCGTGATCTTGATAGGATCTTATCTCCTGATTGTCCAACGGCAAACGATCATGGGAATGGATTTTACAGGAGGTTATGCTCTGACCGTTGAACTCCCTGTTTCGGCCAAAGATCAATATCGATCCGAGGTTGAACATGCTTTGAATGCTCAAGGACTTTCGAATCAAGAATTTCAAATCCGTGAACTCCACCCTGCCAATCATGTACGGATCTTCCTCAGTCGGAGTTTAGAACAGAAAGGACAACCTTTCAGTCATCTCCCTCCTGTTACTGAATCGGCCGATTTGATGTACCCTTATGAGAGCAACCCAAAACTCGTTTGGGTCGTGGGCGCCCTCAAAGCTTTCAATATTCAACTATCACCCCCCGTATTGCAAGATCTCGATAAAAATTGGACAGCGATCAGCGGCCAAATGTCCGAAACCATGCGGACACACGCAACGATCGGAATTGTGATCGCACTGCTCTGTATTTTGGGTTACATCACGATCCGATTCGAGTTTAAGTATGCGATCTCTGCAACACTCTGTTTAATCCACGATGTTATTTTCTGTATTGGAGTCATTGCTCTTTTACATTTCTTAGGAGTTCCCATTCAAATCGATCTCCATACCGTTGCAGCTCTCATGACCATTGTCGGATATTCTTTGAACGATACGATTATCGTTTTCGATAGAATCCGAGAAGATATGCGTCTGATGCGGAAAAGCAGTCTCACTGAAATCATCAATCATGCTCTCAATGTGACCCTCAGCAGAACCTTAATGACATCGGGAATAACCTTACTTGTTCTGATACCTCTGATTGCACTGGGTGGAAGTACCATCTTTGGATTTGCCCTTGTTATGGCCATCGGCGTTATCTTTGGAACCCTCTCTTCGCTCTTCATCGCAGCACCTTTAATGCAGTATTTTCACCAGCGTGAAGTGACAAGGCAGCAAAGAGTGGCGCTACATGAGCAGTAGAAACAGACTCCATGAAAATCCTCTTTGGATTTTTCCCAAAGACGACCCTTCTTGGATCAAAAAAATAATTGATGAATTCAATATTCATCCCGTAACAGCTCAAATTCTCGCCTCGAGAAATTTTAAAAATCTCGAGGAAATTCACGATTATTTATATGCCAAACTTCCTGATCTTCACGATCCCGATCTTTTTCTCGATATGGACGTTGCAGTCAGCCGGGTTCTCAAAGCTTTAGCAAATAAAGAAAAAATCCTCGTTTACGGAGACAACGATGTCGATGGAATCACCGGAACCACACTTTTGACAGAATTTTTTGAATATCTCGGCCACCCCGTTTTGTCGTATATTTCCAACCGCATAGCACTGAATCAGAGTTTGATGCTCGATGCCATTGATTATGCTTCCCATCATGGATGCACTCTTCTGATCACCGTCGATTGCGGAATCACGGCCGCTGTAGAAATTGAAGAAGCAGTTCGGCGCCACATCGACGTCATCGTCACCGATCATCACGAACCGACAGCAAGACTTCCTCACACAGTCGCGACCCTCAATCCTAAATTGCACAGCAGCACCTACCCGAATCGAGATATCACAGGAGTCGGTGTTGCCTTCAAACTCGCGCACGCTGTCACAAATCAGCTCATTGAGGATGGGAAACTCAGCCCCGCCAAAATTGATTTGAAACGGTATCTCGATCTCGTTGCGCTGGGAACCATTGCCGATATGGCAACTCTTCTCGGAGAAAATCGTATCCTGGTACGGTATGGCCTCAGGCAGCTGCGGAAAGGGAAGCGGATTGGTCTTGCAAAACTTTGCCTTCTTACCGAAGTCAAAATGAATGAAATTACCCCTTTGGATATCGCTTCAAAAGTTGCACCCCGTATCAACAGCTTAGGAAGGATTGCCGATCCGAATAAAGGAGTTAAAATTCTCCTATGCCGTGAACCCCACGCAGCAGAAGCCTTGGCCAAAGAACTCGAGCAACACAATCAAGAAAGACAAAAAATCGAAAGAAAAGATTCGGAAGATATCGACTCTTATATCGCTCACAACCCAGAGATCTTCAAAAATAAAGCCATCGTTCTCCATTCCCCTAAATGGCACCCTGGAATCATTCCTATCATTACAGCGCGGATTGCAAAACAATACAATCGTCCAACCCTCATCATTGCCATTGACGACGGCATCGGAAAAGGATCTCTTCGTACCATCACTGAGTTTCCCATTCTTCCAGCCCTAAAGGAGCAAGCCCATCTCCTCCTCAATTTCGGCGGTCATGACTATGCGGCCGGACTCATGATCAAAGTCGAAAATATCGAAATCTTCAAAGAAAACTTCATCAAAACCGTCAACACCCATCTCCAAGATCAAGACATCCGACCAAAACTCCAACTCGATGCCAAAATCTCTTTCGAGGATCTCACCTTTGATTTCATGGAATCGTTCAACCTCCTAGAGCCGTTCGGCACAGGAAATCACATCCCCATCCTCCATTGTGAAGTGAAACAGATTTGGCCCCCTAAAGTCGTCGGTAAACACCTCAAACTCTATCTCGAAAAAGGGCGCATGCTCGAAGGAATCGCCTTCGGCATGGCCGACCGCCGCTCCGAACTCTTAAAGAAAAATCTCTCCCTCAGCATCGCCTTCAGCCCCCACATCAACAACTTCCTCAACAAATCGAGCATCCAGCTCCAAATCAAAGACTTTCAGATTATAAACGATTAGATTTCTATCTCCAAAAAAAAAGGGCAATGCCTTATTCCTAGTTTTAAGGCATTGCCCCTCAAGCCGGGACTGGCTTAAAGTCTCAAGCTTAACCAGCTTGAGATTGAACGACTTTCTTCGTCAGGTAGTTTTCCTGATAAGACTTAATATCGTTGACGTGAATAACCCATGCAGCGCCTTTACGTGATGCCTTTAGCAAGCCAACACGAGTCGCGTAATAGATTTTCTGTGCAGGGACGCCCAACATCTGGGCAACTTGATTCACGGAATAGAAGCCTTTGTTATTGTCAAATAACAACTCCCCGTCGAAGATCGACTTCGTACGAGAATATTTATGCTTGCGATATTCTTCTAAATCTTTAAGATCAATCGTCCAGCGAGTTGAATCTTTGAATGCCTTCAATTTCTTTTGCTTGATGGCAACATAGATCGCTTGTCGCGTAACGTTGTTGATCCTAGCTGCTTCGGTGATGGAAACGACCCTTTTGCCGTTGGTTTCTTCAACCACAGGCATCTGGTTTTGAGAGCCGTTGAACATATAAATCCTCCGTTTGGGGTGCTTGAATTTTAGCGAGCACCGTTTTGTTTTTCAACTTTCGTTTTCTTGTTTGCAGCTTTTATTTATTAAAAGTTATTATGTTCTTAGTAGATTATTAATTATGACATAAAAAGGAATTGAAATCAAGTGCCGTCCAAAAATTTTTATGAGGAAATTAATTTCATTAGCTATAAACCATTCATTTGCTATAACCTACGGATAGAGTGTAACTATGAAGAAAACCATCCTTTTTCTCTTGAGTGTCGTCCTTTTTCCTTTAATACTCCTAGGAAAACCTCCCGAATTGACTCCTAAAGATACGCGCGTAAAAGTGGAAGAAATTCTGAAGGCGCATGCTACTTATCACACTCTGAATCAAGAACTAATAAAAAGATCTTTTGAAAATTTCCTGCATGAGATCGATCCATCCTTTTCTTATCTCCTTGAATCCGAAGTACTTAAGTGGACATCCCCCTCGGAAGAACTCCTTACTCGAACTCTCGAGGCTTATAAAAAGGACGACTTCTCTATTTTCGAAGAAATTCACCAAGGAATTGTTAAAGCCATTGAAAGGCGGAGAGAATTAGAGAAAAATCTTGTCAATATACCTCCTCCTTCCGACGTCGATTCGATCGAATTCAAAGATATGACTTGGGCCAAAACAGTCAAAGAACTCGAAAATCGGATCATCAGAATCAAAGGACTCCAGCTGAAAACAGCCGAAAAGGTGTTAGATAAAGAGACCAAGGAGACCTTCTTACTCCGCCTCGATAAACGGCGCATCACGAAAGAAGATGAGCTCATGGCCCCCTCCCATCGGAAACAGCTCGTCCTTTCAAACGCCCTTAAAGCCATCAGTAGCGCGCTCGACTCTCAGACCGCCTATTTTACCCCTTCTGAAGCGAATCAGTTCATGATCCAAGTCCAGCAACGGCTTTTTGGAATCGGAGCTCAGCTCCGCGATGATTTGAATGGATTTTCAGTCATCCGCATTTTAGAAAATAGTCCCTTGAGCCAAAATAACAAAGTCCAAATTGGGGATAAGATCGTCGCTGTCAATCACGAACCTGTGATTGGGCTTGATATTACCGAAGCCGTTGAGCTCATTCGGGGACCCCAAGGCACCCCTGTCACCCTCACATTTTTGCGAAAAAAAGAGATAGAAGAGAAATTTGATCTCGAAATCGTCCGCGGTGAAATCGTCCTCAAGGATAGCCGACTTGAAAAAAGCTATGAGCCGTTCGGCAATGGAGCGATTGGAATTGTCAAACTCTACTCGTTTTACCAAGATCCGACCTACTCTTCTTCTTCGGACCTTCTCGAAGCCATCCAACAGCTCCAAAAAGAACATGCCCTCAAAGGCGTCATCTTAGACCTCCGCAACAATGCAGGAGGACTTCTTCCTCAAGCCGTCTCTGTAGCTGGTCTGTTCATGAAAAAAGGGGTTGTGGTTTCAGTGAAAGATAATACCGGCTTTGTTCAAAAACTCCGGAATGTTGAATCTAAGACTGGCTGGGATGGTCCTCTCATCATTTTGACCAATAAAACCAGCGCGTCTGCCGCCGAAATTGTCGCGCAGACACTCCAAGAATATGGACGCGCTCTTATTGTTGGAGATGAACAAACCTTTGGAAAAGGGACCTTTCAAACCTTTACCTTAGAGACATCTCACTATGGAAAAGTGAATCCGAAAGGTGAATTCAAAGTCACGCGAGGTCGTTACTACACCGTCTCTGGAAAAAGCCCTCAACTGGTCGGTGTTTCAGCCGATATCGTTGTCCCGAGCTTATTCTCTGACATGGAAATCGGGGAAAAATACTCCAAATATCCTCTAGAGACCGATCAAATTACCGCCAGCTTTGAGGACGATCTCTCAGACATTCCCATGCTCCACAGACAGCAGGTGGTCAAATACTATAAATCCGACCTTCAACCCATCGTCACCACCTACAAACCGTACCTTGAAACCCTCAAGAAAAACTCGTCCGAGCGACTCAAACTCAATCTCAATTTTCAAAATTTTCTCCAAGCCATTTCAAAAAAAGAATTTTCCAGCCTTCCCTCGTTCGGTCAAAACGACCTCCAGCTCCAAGAAGGCTTGAATGTGATGAAAGATCTCCTCCTCTTGCAACAACTGCAAAAAGCGGCTTAGCCCAGTTTTCGACTTTGATTTCTACAATCCTTCAGAAATCGAACCGTCGGTGTTTCTTTCGGTTGACTCGAAAAAGTTTCAGCAGCAAACCATTTTACAGAATCTTCGTCTTTCCAAACAAAATACGGAATGGGATCCGAGTTTCTTGTTCTGTAAATTTCATCTGCCTCTTTCAAAAGTTCGTGTGATTCAACATAAGCCTTCCAAGTTCGAGTCAAGTCGGCAAAGGTCGGCTCCAGTTTTTTTAGGCAGGCTGCAAAAGAGAGAGCACACTTCCAGTCTGTGACAGTTTCACTTAAGGCGAGTCTATAGGTGCGCAATGCTTTTTTTAATTCTTCTCCCGGCCCAGCAACAGCTCTGCAAAATAAATAATGGGGAACAATTTGATATTCAAACCAACCAATTTGATATTTTGCACAAAGAAGCCGCTCTAAACGGCTAAAGGGCCAATCATGGACCGAAGCAAGATCTTCATTTTGACAAAGGGGAATCATTTGAAACTCCCTTGTCGGAATCCCAATGTCTTTAGCATCCAGTTGATCTTCATTGGGTTTATTGAGCCGGTGGAAAGGCTGCAATAGAGCGCTATCAAAGAATACCCCGCGACTTCGAAGAAGCCGGTTTGTTCCATCAAAAAAATCACTTTCCATGTCGGGAATGTCTTCCATCAAACCGATTTGTTCTTGAACTAAAACTTTGTGGCACCGGTTAGACAAAGCTCTTTCGAATGACGCCGCGTGAAGGATCGACTGCCGCTGTCCCCTTTCTTCTGCACTCCAACTAAAACGGGACTTTAAGAAAAAAACAACATACGCAAAAATCCCAGAGATTCTCGATAAAAACCCTCTTCTCATCTGATAAAAATACCTACCGTCCTCTGTCGCACGTGGATCAAAACCGAGATCGTAATACCGATGGATTTTCACAGGGCTCCAGTTGGGTGGAGGAGCCGGATAAGAAGGCCTGACACTCTCTTTCAATTGAGCAAAAAGGATTTTTCTCATTTCGACTTCAATGGCATGGATGCGAGGAGGCATAGGAACCTTAAGGTCCTATCTAGTGCGCAAATAAACATGTTCCCCATAATGAGGGTCACCTTCGGGTCTCTTCATCACTTCCCAAAGACGGCCAAAAATTTTATTTGCAGTAGCCGGGTCCTCCTGTTTTACAAGCTCCATCATTTGAGCTGCTTCATCTTCTTTATTTGCATAAAGAGCATCCAGTGCCTGGTATAAATGTTCTATTGTCGTCTGTCGTACAGCCTGTGTCATAATCTCCTCAATTATAATGCAAATACTTTGCTGAAAATTTGAATTTTCGTTAAGTTATTTTAAATGATTACCTCAATTACAAATATTAGTTTAAAAGAATTTCCTAAATTTCTTCCAACTTCGATCAAAGCTATCGATTGGAGGGTCGCGACGTGTTTTGCCCTTGCCATCGTCTCCATTATCCTTATTGCCACACGGTACACTCCCCCACAAACCCCAAAAATTATTCCCGATATTAAAAATATTACACCTAACGACTTGGATTTCACGCCAGCGGAATTGGAAGAAAGGGGCGTGTTGCCAGGAAATACCGTCCAATGGACATTAAAAGATTTGATTGTCCAATTATTGACCTTCATCCGACTGGAAAATAGAAGAGAAATCACCTTCAATGGTTCTCACCAACCTCAAATCCTTCGGTTTCTAACCCTTGGACTTCCACCCAATATTTCTTTTGAAAAGGGGAGACAAACCACCTGGGTCTACCGCATTCTCAAAGCTCTTCAAAATAAAAAAGTTGTTCATTCTTTCTTTTTAGACCAAACGAAAATACAATTATTGTTAAAATAGATCGCATCAAAGGAGAAAAAAATGTCGTCACAGATTCATTTTCTTTCAACCGGGACGGTTCATTCTGGATTGCCACGCTTAGCTATTCAAGATGCAACTTATACCAAACTCGGATTCACTGAAGCTGAAAAAGATACAACTTGCACATTACCTAACTATATAACTCAGGGAACGGATACCTTTACGCTCAATGAAATTTGCGAACATCTTATTCTCCTCATCAAAAGCAGAGTTACAACTGGAGACAAAACAGAGATCACATTTGATGTACATAATCAGATGCACGTCTTCGATTATATGACCTTCGGTCTTCCCCACAATTTAACCTACCAAGATGCGGGCGTTGAACAAAAAAAACAATCTTGGATCTGCCGAATTCTTCAAGCTCTAAAAGACAAAGGTTGTATCCGACAATTTGTCATCATGCCTTTTGGCGAGCGTAGGATTGTAATCACCCTTTAATAACAAAAAGGAAAAAAATATGTCACAGATTCTTTTACTTTCTAATATTAACTTTAGAGCAATTCAAAGCTCTATCTCATCAACCTTGAAAAGAATCGATTGGAAAGTTGGAGCTGTTGCAACTCTTGCACTTGCGACAGTCGCTTATCTTGCTCGTTCTTATCTTTTTTCAAAACCCTCTCTTGCAAGACCAACATTTAAATCTCTTGATAATATCGATGCCGAGAAACTTGGATTTTCCAAGGAACAACGGACAAAGTTAAAATCGGTTGGGGGATTCATGACACTTTTCGATGGTAGCCCTGGTGAAGAGGTCACAACATCGTATACTTTTGAAATGGTTTGCAACCGGATCATCTATGAAATTCATTTCCCTGGAACAGAGAATGTCAGTTTTGAGGCGCCCCTTTCAAAAAAAAGTTGGCGTACTTTCAACTTTATTGATTTCGGTATTCACCGCGATGTACCTTACGAACAAGCCTCGGATGTTGAAAGACGGGAAAGCTGGTTTTATATGACTCTTAAAGCACTCCGAGATCAGGGTTATATTACATTTGTTATCAATCCTACTTCCATTGAAATCACACGGTGCCTGCCCCAACCGTATCAGCCACCAAAAACCCCTCTTCTATATCTGACCCCTCAAAAACTAGGGTTTGCCAATCATCAATTGAACCAGTCAGAAATTCTGCCGAATACAGATGGTACCCGATATACCTTTCGAGAACTATGCGAAGAAATTATTAATACTATCCGACTTGAATCTTTAGAAAACATCGTTATCCAGGAAAACTCGATTATTTTCGATTGTCGAAATTTTGGCTTATCCCCTGGTAGGCAAGTGCAAGTGCCTTGGGTTTATCAAATTCTGACGGCTCTAAAAAACAAAGGTTACATCACGACTTTTGACATGAATCGTACCAACATTGAAATCACAAAAATACACCCTTCGTGAATCAAATTTTTTGATTTTATTAACATGATCAATGTGATACGCCTGATATGCAAAATGTCGATCATGTTGAGCACAACAACGGATATCAACGCAAAGACGCCAAGCCGCGAAGACGCAATTTTTATAAATCATTGACGATTTTCTTCGCGGCTTGGCGTCTTTGCGTTATTAACCCGAGGGTCAATAAATCTTCGTAACGGTTGAGTTTGGAAAAGAAGTCGCCCAATTCACCAATTTCCGTTTTAAGACACCCAGAATTTTTTTTATCAGGCGTATCAACCATATCCTATGAATCATGTTTTTTATACGGTTTGCCTCAAGAGGCTCTGACGAAAACCCCAACTTACGACCAAGTTTTGAGTTTTCTGGGGTAGAATTATTTGAATTCAATGACTTAAACTTTCAATACAATAAAATGAGTTTATTATATAATGATTCTCCTCAATAAAGGAGAAAATAATGTCACAGATTCATTTGCTTTCAAATATTAATTTTAGCCAACTCCCCCAGCTTTTTTCAGCAACAGTGAAAAGAATTGATTGGAAAGTTGGCGCATGTGTTGGCGTTGCCCTTGCTGCCCTTGCTTACCTAGCGATCCGAAATCGTCGGCCGACTCAGTCTACGGGAATATTTACCAATAGAATGGAACCTCGTTTAGAAACTCTTTTAGACATTAAGAATGCAACTTATGCTAACCTTGGGTTCACTGAAGCGGAACAAGAAATCACTTGCACATTACCGAACTATTTAACTCATGATACGAATGATTTTACACTCAAGAATATTTGTGAAGATTTAATACTGCTCATTAAGAATAGAATACAGACAGGTGATAAAACAGAGATAACTTTTGATACCCATAACCAAGGGGATCATCTCTTTGACCATATGAATTTCGGTCTCCCCAATAATTTAACTTATCAAGATGCAGGGGTTGTACAGAAAAAACAAAGTTGGAACCACCGAATCCTTCAAGCTCTGAAGGACAAAGGTTACATCCGACAGTTTATTATCATGCCCGACGGCGATCGTAAGATCGTTATTACCCTTTAAGAATTCTTGAAATCTATCTTCCTCTAGGGGAAGATAGATACTCTTATGTCAGTACGCGTACGCATTGCACCCTCACCAACCGGCGATCCTCATGTGGGAACAGCTTATATGGCTGTTTTTAATTTGATTTTTGCGAGGCATTTTGGTGGTAAATTTATTTTGAGGATCGAAGATACCGATCGGACGAGGTCTCGGCCGGAGTATGAAAAGAGTATTTTTGACGCGCTCCATTGGGCGGGGATAGGATGGGATGAGGGACCCGATATTGGGGGGCCTTTTGGACCTTACAGGCAATCGGAGAGGACGGAGATCTATCAAAAATATTGTCAGCAGCTTTTAGATAACGGGAAAGCTTACAAGTGTTTTGCGACGCCGGAAGAACTGGCCGAGATGCGGGAAATGAGTATTAAGATGGGGAAGAGGGTGGGCTATGATAGGCGGTATCGGAATTTGAGCCCTCAAGAGGTGGCGGAGAGAGAAAAAGCAGGGCAGCCGTATGTCATCCGTCTTAAAGTTCCACTGACAGGTGAATGTATTTTTGAAGATGGAATCAAAGGAAGGATCACGAGTCCGTGGGCCGATATCGATGACCAGATTCTTATGAAATCGGATCGATTTCCAACGTATCATTTGGCCAATGTGGTCGATGACCATCTCATGGAGATTTCACATGTGATTCGGGGGGATGAATGGATCAGTTCGACTCCAAAACATATTTTACTCTACGAGAGTTTTGGATGGACCCCTCCGGTGTTCATGCACATGCCCCTTTTACTCGGCAAAGATGGAAAAAAACTATCGAAGAGACGGAATCCGACATCCATTTTCTACTACCGCGATAGTGGTTATCTCCCAGAAGCTTTTTTGAACTTTATGACGCTGATGGGCTACAGCATGCCGGGTGACCGGGAAATGTATTCGATGGAAGAGATCATCAAGGAATTTGATCCAAAGCGGATTGGCGTTTCGGGTGCTTTTTTCGATATCCATAAACTCGATTGGCTCAATCAACAATATTTGATTAAGACCATTCCAGAAAACGAGCTCTGGGAAAAAATTAGGAACTGGGGATTCAACGATGCTTTCATGTCAAAGCTGATGCCGCTGGTCCACACACGGATCAAGACTTTTGCGGAATTCATGGAGCTGTGTTATTTCTTCTTCGTCAATCACCTTCCGTATACTCAAACCCTGTTCCCATCAGAAAAAGCAGCCTTCATCCTTCAAACGATATTGTGGAGTCTCGACGAACAAGAAAATTGGGGACGATCTGGTATTGAAACGGCCTCAAAAGAAGTGGCTGAAGCTTTCGGAGTGCACCATAAAAAAGTCATTATCCCTCTTCTGTATGCAGCGATCACAGGCAAACATCAAGGGCCGCCTCTCTATGATTCTTTCGAACTTTTAGGGAAAGACCGGTGCCGTGCACGGCTTTTAGGATCGATAGAATTTTTAGGCGGAATCTCGAATAAAAAAATGGATCTCCTCACCAAAGGCTGGAGTGCGAAGAACTGTAAAGAATTATAATTCTGCTTCGTCTTCACTATGAGAAATGATATAAGGACTTTGATATCCCGTATCTGCACATCCAGCAAGACAAAGAAGTATGAAAAGTAACCAATACATGATCTTTTTAATATGTCTACCACATTTCACCGTTTAAATCCATTCCCTGCAACTTTAAAAGACCGGTATCTCATGACAAAACCGGGCTCCACTAAAGAAACATACCACATTGTCCTCGATTTAAAAGGGGCGGACTTCTCCTTTAAAGTCGGTGATTCCTTGGGAATCTATAGTGAAAATGATCCTCAGTTTGTAGAGACGATTCTGGGCAATTTGGACCCTGAAACACGGATAGAACATCCTCGCTCCAAAGAAAAAATGTCTCTCAAAACTTTTTTATCGCAAAAAGTAAACTTATCTCGACTGCAGCATCCCATTTCTTCTACAGAACAATTGATACAATCATTTGCTCCACTACTTCCCCGCTTTTATTCGATCGCTTCTTCTCCTCTTGTTCATCCCGATGAAGCCCACCTCACTGTCACGGTCTCTACGTATTATGAACAGGGTCAGCTCCGGTATGGGGTCGCCAGCCATTTCCTCTCTCATTTGGCACCCCTAGGTTCCAAAGTTCTCTGCTATGTCCAGCCCGCACCCCATTTCACCCTTCCAAGCGACGACTCGATCCCTCTCATCATGGTCGGTCCTGGCACGGGGATCGCTCCCTACCGGGGCTTTATGCAAGAGAGGGCCTTCCGAAAAGCCTCCGGCAAACATTGGTTATTTTTCGGTGAGAGACATGAAGATTTCGATTTTTATTACCAGGAATTTTGGGAAACACTCGTGGACCAAAATCAATTGAAGCTCGATCTCGCCTTTTCTCGAGATCAGGAAGAAAAAATCTATGTGCAGCACAGGCTCTATGAAAAAGGAGCCGAGATATGGTCATGGCTAGAAAACCAAGCTCTTTTCTATGTCTGCGGCGATGCCGATCCGATGGCGAAAGATGTCGAAGCCACAATGGTCAAAATCTTTCAAGAGTGTGGACAACTCTCTTTAGATGATGCCCGAAAATATCTCAAAGAACTCCGAGTCACTAAACGTTATTTAACAGACGTTTATTGATACTTATTAACCCGAACCAAAAAAGGTGACAAGATGCGCTGCGAGGCAAAGCCAGATTGATTCTCGCGAGGAATAACATTCTTGAATACGAAGGATTCCAAGCGAGAATCGATATGGCGAAGCCGCAGCAAGCAGATTGTCACCTTTTTTGGTCTCGGGTTAATAATACCTTCAAGAAATCGAGTCCAACGAAAAATACAACGACAAGGGCTAAAAGACTGAGTACACATTTCAGACTTAAAGGGGTCATGAGAATCCCCAACGTCGCCATCCAACTGATCACCACGATGTCGATCACCGAACTAAAAATCATCCAATAACTAGGCATAGAGTGCCAAAAATAACCCCTTTCTCGGACTAAATAGACCGTGGCTTGTCCAGTAAAAACAAGTGTGAGAAATACGAGTGTTGGAATTTGCTGTGTCGAGAGATTTTTTTCACCCCAGAGGAGAACCGTGAAAGAAAAACCGAGTAGAACGGTACCAAAAAACAAACCAATGGAGATCAATTTCCGAATATCCCACCGATCGGGTTTGATAGAAAACGAAACATTGTCCGTTGCAATCGACATGGTTACAAAATCATTGGCAAAAAGAAGCAAGACGATCAGTAAAGGAGTGATAATGAGATGTCCCATGAAGATGAGACCGAGTCCAAGAAGAATGGAAATGACAATCGTTTTGACAATTTTATTGAAGATATAGGTCAACATCCGTTGATAAATTTTTCGGCTCATCTTGATCGCTTCAAGGATATCTCGGAGGCCTGGATTTGTTAAAACAATACTGGCCGAAGCTTTGGCGACATCCGTTGCATTACTGACGGCAATGCCAACTTCTGCTTTCTTTAAAGCGGGCGCATCATTGACCCCATCCCCGGTCATGCCGCAAACACGACCTTCTTTTTGTAGAAGGGTGATCAGGTGAATTTTATCGTCTGGAAAAACGTCGGCGATGACATTGTATTCTAAAATTTCTTTTCCGGACTTTTTGAGAAGGTCTTCGCGGGAAATGACACGGGGGTTCATTCCTACCTGGGATGCGATGGCTGCTGCGGTGCCAGGTGAATCGCCTGTTAACATGACAATCTGGATTCCTAAATTTTGGATTTCCTCTAGGGCCTTACTCGAGTCTTCTCGGGGAGGGTCTTGCAGTCCAATGAGTCCAACAGGCTGTCCTTCTGCTGTAACAGCAATGACTCTTACTCCTCTGGATGATAGTGTCTCCTCTTTCACAAGGGTGTGAGGCGCTCCTTTCTTGACATGCCACTCTTTACCTTCGAAATTGAAAATCGCTTCTGAGTACTTGTTTTCAGGATCGAATGGAATGAACTCTTTTTTTTCTACTGCTGAAAACCGAGATTCTACTTGACTCGCTGCTTTAATGATGGCGAGATCGATCGGATCTTGTGTCGCTTGTTCACAAGCCATGCGACCCAAAACCAAAACATCTCCTTGAGAAAAGGGGGCAAAAGGGACGATATCAACAACCTCTAATCGATTTTGGGTGATGGTTCCTGTTTTATCGATGCATAAGACTGTCATCGTCGCAGCTTCTTCAATGGCAGGCAGCCTTCGAACTAAAACTCCGTGTTTAGCAAGCTCGATGGAACCCAAGGCGGTGGCCAAGGTGTAGGTAGCAGGAAGTGCAACCGGAACCGATGCAATGAGAAGAAGTAGCGAAAAGGGAAGAATCTCTGTTAAGGGAAGTCTAATCGAGACCGAAAACACCAAAACTCCACCGATCAAAATGAGATCGAAAATGATCAAATATTTGATGATTTGAAATAATATTTTCTGCAGATGGCTTGGTGCCTCGGCTTTTTCAACAAGTTCTGCTGTATGACCAAAATAGGTACTTTTCCCCGTCCTCGTTACTTTTGCAAAAGCTTCTCCTCGCTTCACAGTGGAGCCGGCATACCCCTCTTTACCTGCACCCATTTCTAGAGGAACTGATTCACCGGTTAGAGCCGATGGATCGACCAAAATATTCCCTTCGAATATCTCGACATCAGCTGGAATGACATCTCCCATCCGAATTCTAATGATATCGCCTGGAACAAGATTTTTCGCTGGAACGAGTTGCCAAGTATCATCTCTCAAGACACGTGACTGAATGGTGAGTTTTTCTTTAAGCAAAAAAAAGGCCCGATTTGCTCGACTTTCTTGAAAAAAACTTAAAAAGGCATTGAACAGAAGAAGAGCCCCGATTACGGAAGCTTCGACCCATTTTTTTAAGGCCAGTTCCAATAAAATCGTCAGCTCGAGCATCCATGGAACCGGATCCCAAAATTTTTTTAAAAAAAGAAAGAAGGGATGGATCTTCTCCTCAGGGATTGTGTTAGGTCCGAATTTTTTTAATCTTTCTGCTGCCTCGCTTGATGTCAATCCTTGCATTTTTGAATACTTAGCATAAGATAGTTTTATGCATGAAGAAGAAGTCGAAACAATTCGAAAACAACTCGTTTCTTTACCTACACAAGTCAGTCTAAAAAATCGTTCTCATCCTTCGAACACAACCAGGTCGTCTGCTTACAAAGATCAGACACTCAATATCAATTCTCTGAATAAAATTCTTGCGATAGATCCGGTCAAACAGACGGTTTTGGTCGAGCCCAGAGTCACGATGGAACAACTCATGCGTGCAACGTTAAAACACGGGTTCGTCATTCCTATCGTCCCAGAATTCAAAGGGATTACTGTGGGCGGAGCCGTTATGGGAGCGGGGATTGAAAGTAGTTCCCACCGGTTTGGACTCTTCAGTGATACGTGTGTGGCTTATGAAATTCTCCTCGGAGATGGGACTGTCGTCCATGCATCACCCGAGACGCATGATGATCTTTTTTATGGTATTGCAGGATCGTACGGATCTCTCGGTGTTCTTCTGTCTATAAAGATCAAACTCATCCCGGCTAAACCGTGGATTAAACTCTATTATCGAAGAGCGAGCTCCGCTCAGGAAATTCTCTCTTCTAAGGCCGATTTTATCGAGGGGTTTATCTTTTCACAAGGTCATATCACAGTGGTTGAGGGGTATTTTTCTGATGAAGACGATGCCCCTATTTTAAACTTAAAGCCTTGGAATCCATGGTTTTATCAACACGTCAAAAAGGCTTTGCACGAAGAAAAAATTTCTACTTTTGACTATCTTTTTCGGCACGACCGAGGAGCTTTTTGGATGGGAGCTTATGCTAATTTGAAAAGGTCCTATAAACTTTTGCAGAAAGACCCCCATTTTTTGTTCCGCCTACTCTGGGGATGGAAAATGACAAGCAGAAATCTTTACTCGAGATTGCATGCAGGTGCAGAAGATTGGGTATCGGGCCAATTTGTGATTCAAGATTGCTCTATTCCATCGACAGAAATTGATCCATTTCTCGATAAAATCATCCGTGAGATTGCCATTTTCCCTTTATGGCTTTGTCCTGCGAAGACAACACAAAAGCCTCAAATTTTTTCCCCTCACTTTCTCCCCGGTAAAGATCTCATCAATGTCGGTGTTTACGGAGTTTCACCAAAAGATAAAGCCGCTCCGGTCTTGGTCCGCCAGCTCGAACAATGGACCACCGCATCGGAGGGAAGAAAAATGTTATACGGATATTCGTATTACACAAACGATGAGTTTTGGAGAATCTATCCAAAGGACGATTACGAACAGCTGCGCCGAATCTACCATGCTGATCGATGGTTGCATATAACTACAAAGATCTTGCAATGACACTCCATTTTGCCAATACAAACTTCGAAAAAGAACTCATGGGAGATATCCGTCCCGAATCCGACCAGGCCATTTTATTCCTTCAATTTCTTCCCATTCTTTATGCAGATGAAAATGATGGAATCGGTGTTACACATGCTCCTTACCCTTCTTTTTCACATCCTAAATGGCATTTGCTGGACGATCCCGATTGGCCTTATGAAAAAATAGAATCGTGGGCACCGTCCCAGCAGATCGCAGGATGGGCTCAAGCACGAAACTTAAAATATACGATCCCTCCGTGGGAAATTGTTAAGCGGGTGAGCAGCAAAGCGTTTGCATTTTCTGAAACCCCGCAGCTACCTGGAAGTGCACTCCTTTATTCCTGGGGGGAACTGGATGCATGGATAGATTCTCTAAGTGGTCCTAAGGTGTTGAAAAAATGTTACGGAGTTGCTGGGAAAGGACATTTATTTTTGCCGGCCCATCCGAACCATTTGAAGAAATTTGCAGAAAAAGAATTCGGAGCAAACCGGCCACTGATTGGTCAGCCTTGGGTCGACCGGAAGCTCGACTTTAGCACGCAGTGGTATATCCATGAGCGGGAGATCGAATTTTTAGGCACGACTCTCTGCATCAACAACAGGCGGGGTGGTTATATCGGAAACACGGTGGGGATGGGGCCGCCTAATAAATTTCTGGAAGAGCATAAAGAACATGCACTGGGTATTTTGAAAAAAATGTCCCTCCTTGGATTTTTTGGAAATGTTGGTATCGATGCGATGATTTGGGGAGACGACCTTTTGCACCCGATTGTTGAAGTGAATGCACGGAAGACCATGGGATGGGTTGCGCTCGAATTTTTAAAACATCATTCCACAAAACGAACAATTACTTTAAGCTTTGGGGCGCAAAGTGAAAAAGACAATCTTCTTCCGAGTGGAGTCGTCCGTAGTGATGGATCTGTTCTCCATTTTCCGAAGAACTTGATTGCGAATTAATACATAATCTAGCTAAGAATTCAGTATGGATATCATCAAAATCAAAGGTGGAAAACCTCTCGAAGGGAGCGTCCGAGCTGTCGGCGCAAAAAACTCTGTCACGAAACTGCTCGTTGCATCCCTTCTCTCGGATAAACGGTGCGTGTTTTTCAATGTTCCGAACATCCTCGATGTCGAAATCACCGTCGATCTGTGCAGGGAAATCGGCAGCACGATCCATTGGGATAAAAAAGAGGGTGTGATCGAAATCGTCACCAAAGAACTGAAGACCACCTACATTCCGCAACGTTTTTCTGGATCGAATCGGATTCCGATTTTGATGATCGGAGCTTTGCTGGGAAGAACCGATGAAGACATCATTGTTCCGACAGCAGGTGGGTGCAATATTGGAAGACGGCCGATCGATTTCCATATTTCTTCGATGGAAAAACTCGGTGCGACCATCGAGTTTCGTCAGATGAAAAAAGAGGGGGCTTATTTTGCCAGAGCCCATCAAGGTCTCCGTGGCACGGTCATTGAACTTCCTTACCCTTCGGTAGGTGCAACAGAAAATTCGATCTTAGCATCGTGCCGAGCTAAAGGTGGAACCGTCATTAAAAATGCCGCCATTGAGCCCGAAATCATCGACCTCGTTTTATTCCTGCAACAACTCGGAGTCGCCATCAGTGTCGACACCGATCGGACCATTCGGATTCAACCAGCCCAAGAATTTTACGAAGTAGAGCACACCGTCATCACCGACCGGATCGAAGCTGCATCTCTCGGCATGGCGGCCATCAGCACCAAAGGGCGTGTCTTTGTCGAAGGTGCCCAACATCCTCACATGATCGCCTTCCTCAACAAACTCCGTGAACTCGGAGCCGGTTTTCACATCCGAAACAATGGAATCGAATTTTTCTACCGTGGTCCTCTCAAAGGAGGCATCCTCCTTGAAACCGATGTCCATCCCGGATTTCTGACCGATTGGCAACAACCGTTCGTTGCCCTCCTCACCCAAGCAGAAGGACATTCGATCGTCCATGAGACTGTCTATGAAAATCGATTTGGTTACACCGAAGTGCTCAAAGAAATGGGTGCCGACATCCAACTCTTCACCCAATGTCTCGGAAACCACGCATGCCGCTTCCGCTCACAAAACTACTCCCATAGTCTTGTCGTCAAAGGACCCACACCCCTCTCATCCCGCGATATCACCATCCCCGATCTCCGTGCCGGCTTTGCCTACGTGATCGCCGCCCTCATGGCCCCTGAAACCAGCGCCATCTCCGGCGCTCACTTCCTCGACCGCGGCTACGAAAACCTCGTCGAAAAACTCGGCACTCTTGGCGCCGACATCACAAGAGAATCGGCCCCCTCGAAAAAGGCACCATCATATTCTAGATAAATTTAGTGCTCTTCTCAATAAATGAGCACTCCCACCTTTTGCTAATTGCTGAGGAGTTTCGCCAACAACATTGACAACTCGAGGATTTGCACCATAACCGAGCAATAAAGCGACCTCACGATCTAGACCATACATGGCTGCACAAGAGAGGGGTGTATTGCCCTTGCCATTTCTCGCTTCAATATCGGCCCCTTTACTTACTAATAAAGAGACTTTATCAGCTGACTCAAAAACAGCCGTGTGTAAAAGGGTTTTATAAGAAGTTACACCATCGATTCTGTAGGGAATGGGCATATCGACATTGACACCCCTTTGCAAGAATTGTCTTAGAGAAATTAAATCAGTCTTATCCACATCTTCATACGAGTAAAATCGACCATTAAAATCATGAAATACAATTGGTAGATTTTCCTTTTTCAATTCATGAGGACCAATGGGGACAAATCTCTCTGCTCGGATAAGCCAAACATTCCTGCAAGGCCAAACTTCTTTTAACGCATCACATTCGGCAACATCCAAATGCTTCACAGTCTCAGGAAGAACCAACTTAACGATGTTTTTACAACGATCCAATATAAGACTCTGAACTCTTAAAACATGGACATAGGTGCCTGAAAAAGAATCCGACTCAGTGATCTTAAGAACACGCAGCCCTTGCATCTGTGCAAGGAATCGCATAAAAAGTCGTTCTACTTCCAAGATCCTTTCAGGTGAAAATTGATCTTCTATCCCAGCTACCCGAAGTCTCGGAAGGGATAAGACTTCGATCCATTGAAAATCCAATTTTCTCAATTGTTCATAGACTTGTGCGCATGTTGAATCAGCAAATGTGACTGATGCCATCTTAAACCTCCAAAAATTTCAGAAGAACATAATCCCACCTTCCAAAACCCACAACTAAAATAGAAAATAATCCATAGTAAAAAATTTCTAAGGGTTGGTGTATTTTCTATAGAATCTGTAAAATAGATCGATGATTTTATGGAGACAGATTCAACGTCAAAATTTTAATTGCTGGAAAAAACTTGCTGAGTTTTTAGAACTGGGTGATGATTCTAAGATTCTGAAAAAGAGTCGCTTTCCTTTGAATTTGCCGGTAAGGCTTGCTCAGAAGATAGAAAAAAAGAATTTTGATGATCCTATTCTGAGGCAATTTCTTCCCTTGGAGGAGGAACGGAAGTCTCTGCCGGGGTATTTAAAAGATCCGGTGGGCGACTGCAAGGTCCAAAAAACATCCAAACTTCTGCAGAAATACCATGGAAGAGCTTTGCTGATTTGTACGAGTAGCTGTGCGATGCATTGTCGGTTCTGTTTTCGGCAAAATTACGATTACGAGACCGATCAGGGATTCGAAACAGAAATCAAAATGATTGCTGAGGATCGTTCTCTGACGGAGATTATTTTAAGTGGGGGTGATCCGTTGTCACTCTCCGATCTTGTTTTGGAAGAGCTGTTGAGTCAATTGGAGAAAATTCCTCACGTGAAAAGAATTCGAATCCATACCCGTTTTCCGATGGGGATTCCGGAGAGAATCGATCCCTCTTTTTTATCACTTCTTCAGAATAGACGAGTGCAAGTTGTTTTTGTTGTTCATATTAATCATCCTGCTGAGCTCGATGAAGATATTTTGAGAGGGTTGAAAAAGATTCAGTGTTTAGGGATTCCTGTTCTCAATCAAGGTGTTCTACTCAGAGGAATCAATGACACTGTTTCTGTTTTAAAAGAGCTGTGTGAAACGTTGGTGAATCATGGAATTTTACCCTACTATTTACACCAGCTGGATCGTGTGGAAGGGGCTGCCCATTTTGAAGTGGAAGAAGAGCGCGGTCGAGAGCTGATTGCTGGTTTGACAGAGGTTTTATCAGGATATGCGGTTCCTAAGTATGTTCGGGAAGAAGCGGGCTGTTCATCTAAAACCGCTTTACATTTTGTCTAATGTTTTCAAGCCTAAGATTTCGAGGCCTTGGTGAAGAACCCGTCCCGCGGCTTCGCAGAGAAGAAGGCGACTTTGTTCTTGCGGCGATCCTTCGACGCGGCAATCGCGGAAAAATGCATGAAACTTTTCTGCAAGATTGTAGAGATATTCGGCTAGGCGGTGGGGTAGGAGATCTTGAGCGACCGAGTCGAGGGTTTCTCCAAATTGTCTCAAATGGATGGCAAGATCGATTTCGGTGGGATGTTCGAGTTGGATCGGTGCATGGAGATTGGGGGCTTTACCAACTTTTCGCTTGATACTTTGGATACGGACATACGCATAAAGAAGAAAAGCGGCGGTATTTCCTTCGAAACGGAGCATCCGCTCATAACTAAAGATGTAATCTTTGTTCCGGTGCGAGGAGAGGTCGGCATATTTAACGGCGTCGATTCCTAAAATTTGTCCCATGTGATCGAGTTCTTGCGGGGAAAGATCGGGAATTCTTTCTTGGAGAATTTTTTTCGCATGATCGATCGCTTCATAGAGAAGATCAATGAGTTTTTCGGTTTCTCCAGAGCGGGTTTTAAACTTTTTACCATCGGATCCGAGAACCACGCCAAAAGTGACGTGGTCGACGCGGACTTTTGTTGAATCGACATAGCCGGCTTTTTCTGCGGCTTTAAAAAGCATCTGGAAATGAAGGCTTTGCCCAGCATCGGTCACATAGATGATCCGGTCGGCTTGATCTTCTTCGATTCTGTACCGAAGAGCCGCCATGTCGGTCGTATCGTAGTTGTAACCGCCGTCAGATTTTTGGATGATGATGGGTAGGGGTTTCCCATCGCGTCCCTCAAAACCATCGAGGTAGATACATTTGGCTCCCTCTGAAATCGTGATCATTCCCCGTTTTTCAAGATCGGCCACGACAATCGGAAGATACGGATTATAAAACGACTCGCCTCGTTCGGTGATTTTAACATCGAGGAGATCGTAGATCTCCTGAAAAGCTTTCCGAGAGATGTCGCAGATCATTTTCCAAGCAGCGAGCGACGGTTCATCTCCGCCTTGGAGTTTGACAACTTGAAACTGAGCCTCTTTTTTGAATTCGGGATCTTCATCGAACAGTTTTTTGGAAGCGCGGTACCACTCCATGAGAGTAGGGAGATCGGTTTTTTTCTTCCCTTCTAACACCTCTGGAACATATTTCCTCATATAAGCAATGAGCATGCCGAACTGCGTTCCCCAATCACCGATGTGGTTGAGCCTGAGAACATCGTGACCTAAAAATTCGAAGAGGCGGGCAATACAATCCCCGATGATGGTTGATCGGAGATGTCCAACGTGGAGCTCCTTGGCAATATTGGGAGAAGAAAACTCTACGATCACGCGTTGCTTTGGATGAGGGAGAGGGACACCGAGATGGGGATCGAGAACCATTTGGTTGATTTCGGCGGCAATAAATTCGGGATTTAGAAAGATATTAATGAAGCCAGGTCCAGCGATTTCGAGTTTGGAGATGGCAGGCGTTGGTTTCCAAGCTTGGATGATTTTTTGGGCGACTTCGCGCGGAGATGTTTTCAGTTCTTTAGCGAGCTTCAGGGCATTGTTGCATTGATAATGCCCAAATTGCGGCTGTGTGGATGGAGTAATTTCTGGAGGGATGTCATAGCCCATCGCTGTTTTGAGAGCATCTGCAGCCTGTTTCTCCAAGATTTGGAGCAGGTTCATTTAATGCCTGCGTTCAAAATGGTGGTAGCGGGGTGGCGTCGAACGTTTGCCAATTCCAAATTTGATCCGGTAGTCTCCTAAGGCAATGGCGGCTTCGTGTGTCGAACAGTTTTTTTGCTCAGCGGTCTCAAAAAGGCGGAGCAAATGGTGATAGACTTGATCGACTTTTTTCCGAGACAACGAAGGATTATATCCTGCTTCTTCGAGCTCAAAGCTCACATTGATGAGTCCACCTGAATTGATCACGAAATCAGGTGCATAGAGAATGCCCCTTTGCTTCAAATGCACTGCATCTTCATCGGATAAAAGTTGATTATTAGCGCACCCGGCGACAGCACGGCAACGAAGACCGGGGATCGTTTCAGGATTAATAATCCCTCCCAGAGCACAGGGTGCTAAAACGTCGCACGATTCTGCAAGGACATTTTCGGCCGGACAAGCGGTGGCGTGGTATTTTTTAGCGATCGTTTGTGTCTTTTCCCAATCGATATCGCTGACGATCAGTTTGGCTCCGTGCCAGAAGAGGAAATCGGCGAGGATGGAACCGACACTGCCGAGTCCTTGAATCGCAATGGTTTTCCCTTCAACATCAGGAGATCCGTCCATTTCTTGCAGCACAGCTTGAATTCCACGGAAAGTTCCCCAGGCTGTGAAATAAGACGGATTTCCACTACTTTTTTCATGAGAAAGTCCCACAACATACGGAGTATGGTGCCCAATTAAAGTAACGTCTTGAATGGTACAGCCTGAATCTTCTGCGCATGTATAAAGCCCTTCTAATCGGTGGACGGCTGTAGCAAAGGCGATGATCATCTCTTTTGTTTTTTTATTGGGATGACACATGATGACGCTTTTTGCTCCGCCAAATCCTGTCTCCGCAAGTGCCGATTTATAAGTCATCCCTTTTGCAAGACGCTTCGCATCGGTCAGGGCCGCTTCGAAGGAAGGATACGGATAAATGCGGGTTCCGCCCAATGTAGGCCCCAAGGCAGAATTATGGATACAAATGATCGCCTTCAGCCCCGTCCTTTCATCGGTAACAACAACAACTTTTTCGTATCCCTCTATAGGGATTTCTTTTAAAACCAACGACTCTTCTACAGCTCTTTTCATAGTTCTACTAAAATAACACAAAAAATAAGTAGAAAACAAGATCTATTGCGCAATAACTCTAGTTGGGGTATCCTGATTGATCAACTAAAATTTGGACGTGATCATGACAAGTATTGTCATTACTGATAATTTAAAAGATGAGATATTAAAATTTTTAAAACGAACGAAAAAAGCCGATCTCATCACGACCTATCTCTACTTTTTAGAAAAAAAATTTAATATTAAACCGGTCCTTTTTGCCCGGGAAAAGACGATCTATCAAAGCCAAGAAGATCTTATCCAACGGCTTGAGAAAGAAGGGAAGCTTTGGCGAGAAACCGAAATTAAAATTCAGGTCGGCCAGCAGAGCGTCAACGATCAAACTAAAAAAATCTATATTTGCCCTTTTACAGGGAAAGTTTTTGGCGACAATACCCATCCGAACCCTCAAGATGCGATCTATGACTGGGTTTCAAAATGTCCCGAAAATACCGAAAGAGCGGGTGGACTGCGGGTCAAAAGATTTTTTGTCTCTGAAGATCCCGAGGTCATTAAAAATTATATTATCAAGCGGAAAGAGCCGATTACAAAGATCGTTTTTTCTTCGGTTGTCACGGGTAAACTCTTCAATTCTAAGCAGGCAGTCATTGAAGATTTTATCAAAAATCAACTCAAACCATTGGAACTTGTTGAGGTGCCCAACCAAAACAGGTACCAGATTGAAGAAAATTTCTTAAATTTCATTCAAACACAGCTCGAAGAAAGCAGAATATCCGCTTTTGTTGAGGCTGCATCCAAAATCGGGGAGCTCTCTTCCTATTTAGACGAATGGCTCGAAGAAGCCGAAGGTTAATCACCTCTTCCAGCGAAGAAACGCTGCAGGCGGGAAGAGAATTTGCTGCCACTTTGCAAGGAGATGAAACCATCGCTTTTTTCGGAGAATTAGGAAGTGGGAAAACGACATTCCTCAAAGGTTTGATTAGCAGCCTAGCGGGTTGCTCTCCCGATTCTGTAACAAGCCCAACATTCACTTACCTCCATATTTATGGAGACATCTACCATTTCGATCTCTACCGACTTTCTTCTGCGGATGAATTCAGAAAAGCTGGATTTTCAGAATATCTGGAGCAAGGGATTTGCTGTATCGAATGGGCCGAGCGGATTGCCGATGCTCTTCCTATAAAGACAATCCGGGTAACCTTAAAATATAAAAGTCAAAATCAAAGAGAAATCGTCATTTTATGAAAGCTGAATTTCTTCTATCAACGCTGGATGAAGTCCCTCTTTTCAAAGATAAAAATGGAAAAGTGATGCCAGAAATCGCTTTCGTGGGCCGTTCGAATGTGGGAAAATCGTCCCTCATCAATCACCTCTTAAATCGAAAAAAACTAGCTAAGGTTTCGGCAAAACCGGGGAAGACCCAAACGATCAACTATTTCAATGTCGATGATCGGCTGATTCTCGTTGATTTACCCGGATACGGTTATGCCGCCAGGGGGCATGAGATGCAGCTCAAATGGAGCGCCGCCATCGATCATTATCTTGAAAATAGATCGTCCTTGGTTCTCCTTGTTCTCTTAATCGATTCCAGACGGACCCCCTCCGATGAAGATCTAGCGTTGATGGAGTGGTCAAAACACCATAAAAAACCTCTTTTACTCATATTCACAAAATCCGATACACTTGAGAAAAAAAATAAAGTGACAAATGGTCTGCTTTACTCGATCAAAGATTCAAATTCTCGAGCCGTTCTTATAAAAACCTTAAACAAATTCATCGATGGGTCATTTAAATAACGAAGTTTTTATCTGTCTCGACTGCGAAACAACAGGACTCGATGCAAAAAAAGATCGGATCATTGAAGTTGCAGTCACCAAGTTTACATTCACTGAAACTTTAGAGAGTTTTGAAACATTGATCGACCCCGAATGTGAAATATCGGAAGCTTCGACTGCCATCCATCACATCTCCCAGTCGATGGTTCAAGGAAAGCCGAAAATTCATGAAGTCTTGCCTCAAATTTCACAAATGCTCGACCAACATCTGATTATCGGGCACGGAATCCGTTTAGATTTAAGCTTCCTTGGAGAGTCGGCAAAAAGATCTCAATTTCCGTATCCATTTGATGCGCTGATAACCATTGACACACTCCGGCTGGCAAGGCTCTATGGAGAAAGTCCCGTCAACTCTCTTGAAAAACTCCGTGAACATTTTAATATCGAGCCTGAAGGAGCCCACCGAGCGATGAGTGATGTGATTGTCAACATCAGTGTTTTCAAATACCTCTCTCAAAGTTTCAAAACTTCCGAGCAAATATTAGACCGTTTAAAAAAACCGATTCTTCTCAGAACGATGCCTCTTGGGAAATATAAAGGTCGTTACTTCCACGAAATCCCGATCGATTATCTCCAATGGGCCTCTAGGGGCGATTTTGATATGGACCTTCTCTTCTCCGTAAGAACCGAAATTCAAAAACGGAAAAAAGGAGAACGGTTCATGGAAGCAACAAATCCTTTTTCACAATTATGATTTCTTGTTAAAGTTCTGCTCATGGCTAAATTAACCATTGAAGATCTTCCTTTGACAGGAAAAAAAGTTGTAATTCGGGTCGATTTTAATGTTCCTCTCAATAAAGATGGATCGATTGCCGATGACACCCGCATCCGTGAATCGATCCCGACAATCGATTATGCCCTTAAAAAAGGTGCCGCGGTCATCTTGATGAGTCACATGGGACGTCCTAAATCCAAAAATGACGTCAAATTGTCCCTCGGAATTTGCGCCAAAAAACTATCGCAACTGATTGCGGCGCCTGTTTTATTTGTACCTGATTCCGTTGGGAAAGAGGTCGAGAAGATGGCCGGAGAGCTCAAAGGGGGACAAGTTCTTCTTTTAGAAAATCTCCGATTTTATCCTGCAGAAGAAGATCCTTCCAAAGATCCGAATTTTGCCAAAGAGCTTTCCAAACTCGGTGATTTTTATGTGAATGATGCTTTTGCAACAGCCCACCGAGCCCATTCCTCTACAGCCACTATCGCACACTACTTTCCCGGAAAAGCAGCGATGGGTTTTCTCATGAAAAAAGAGATCGCCCATTTAGAGCCACTCTTGAAAAACCCCAAACCTCCCTTCTTTGTGCTCATCGGCGGAGCTAAAATTTCGTCCAAAATCGGTGTTTTGAAATCGGTCTTAAAAAAAGTCGATGCTCTCTACATTGGCGGAGGGATGGCTTACACCTTCTTCAAAGCCCAAGGAATTCCTATTGGAGATTCCATTGTTGAAGACAGCTCTATTCCTGATGCTTTAGAACTTCTCTCAGAATGCAAGAAAAGAGATATTCCCCTCTTTCTCCCGGTCGATGTCGTGGTAGCAGATAGTTTCAAAAATGATGCCAAGGCTCAGGTCGTCTCGATGATGGCGAATGGGATTCCTCCTGGATGGCAGGGGATGGATATTGGTCCTGAAACCATAGCGGCTTGGAGTAGTGATTTCAAATTAGCTTCCACTTTTTTTTGGAATGGACCGGTCGGAGTATTTGAATTTCCCGAATTTTCCAGGGGAACCCATGAAATGGCAAAAGCCATCTCTTCCATCCATGGAACAACCGTCGTCGGTGGAGGCGATTCTGTCGCAGCCATTCAACAACTGAACCTCGGTTCAAAATTCACCCATGTCTCCACAGGCGGCGGCGCTTCCTTAGAATACCTCGAATTGGGTCATCTTCCAGGTATTGACGCTCTTTCCGAAAAAAATTAAAATTTTAATTTCCCTAGGGAAAGAGATTGTTTATAAAGGCAGCTCACTCTATAATGAAATCGATCAACCTGGAGCGCATGAGCAATAAGGCATTTGGCGCGTTTCGTGCCTTTCTTTGGCCTGTCTACAGAGATGAATATCGAAAATTCATCCCGATGTTAATCATTTCTTTTTTAATATGTTTTAATTATTACCTTCTTCGCATCGCAAAAGACGCTATGCTCATTACGGCCCCAGAATCGGGAGCCGAGGCGATTCCTTTCATCAAAGTTTGGGCTATTTTGCCGACGGCTTTCTTGATGACCTTTATTTTCACTCGGTTTTCGAATTGGATGACACGGCGGACCATTTTTTATGCCATGATTTGGTTCTATATTGCTTATTTTGTGGTCTTTACACTTTTTCTGTATCCGAATCGAGATTTTCTCCATCCTCACGCTTTTGCGGACTCGTTAGAAGCTTTTTTACCAAAAGGATGTCGAGGATTTGTAGCTTTGATTCGAAATTGGACCTTTACATCGTTTTACGTGATGTCGGAAATGTGGAGCACCATGATCATGACAGTCCTTTTTTGGGGGTTTGCCAACGACGTCACCTCTGTAAAAGACGCAAAAAGGTTTTATGGTCTTTTTGGTGTAGGGACAAATCTTTCGGGCGTATTTGCAGGTCTTATTGCCGCGAGCCTATCAACCCATATTTTTAATCCTTCTCTCCCCTTTGGAAAAACGGCGTGGGATCAATCGGTCACTTTCATGAATTTGATCGTGATCGGGACAAGTCTCGCCTGTATGGGACTTTATTGGTGGCTGAACCGCAGGGGGTTGGGATATACCGATGAAATTTTAAAAGCCCACCGGGAAGCACCTGTAAAAATGGGCATGCGTAAAAACTTTGCTTACCTTGCCAAATCAAAATATCTTCTCTGTATTGCGATTCTTGTCATCACGTTCAATATCGTCATTAACTTAGCCGAAGTTGTGTGGAAGGATCAGGTTAAAAATCTCTACCCCAATCCTGCAGAATTTAATGCGTATATGGCGGGTGTTAATTTCTGGATCGCTATCATTGCCGCTTTTATATCGTTATTTATCTCAGGGAATGTCATCAGAGCCTTGGGATGGACTAAAAGTGCTTTGATTTCGCCTATTTTGACCTTTGTAACCGGGGTTCTCTTCTTCGCAGCTTTGATGATTCCTAAAGAAACACTGCTTGGTATTTGTGTAGCCCTTGGGACATCACCCATCGCACTGGCTGTCTTCCTAGGATCGCTCCAAAATTGCATTGTAAGAGGGACAAAATACAGCCTTGTCGATTCGACGAAGGAACTTGCCTTTGTCCCTCTAAGTCAAGAATCGAAACTAAAAGGAAAAGCTGCCATTGACGGCGTTGGATCACGTCTTGGAAAATCAGGAGGATCTTTACTGTATCAATTCCTTCTCATTTCGTTCGGTTCCATCGTCGGAAGTATCCCCGTCGTCGCTCTGCTCTTGCTGGGTTCCATTGGTGCATGGATACTAGCCGTTAAGGCGCTCGGGAAAAAATTCCATAACCTCACGTCTGAACAACAAGCCCTTTCCGAAGAACCCCAAGCCACCAAACCCGCCCTAACAGAAGCTTAAATCTTAACTCTTTAGGCTGCGTCGCGGCTGAGTTGATCGATATCTTTTAAAGCTTTTTGAAGTCTTTTGTCATCCACCTTCTCAATCGCATCGAAATCGTTGACGATATTCCGAATATCTTGGGTCACTTTGGATGGAACTTTCTGTTCATTTGGATAAAGTTTTTTCAAGTAATTTTCAATGTAGACCTTACAATTAGTAAACGCAGCTGCATACGCCGCGATAAACTTTAATTTACCCTGCTCATCTTGTGTATTATTCCACTGTTTCCATTGCTTAATCATCTCTTGAACCGCGGTTCTTGCTGCGGCAAGATTAGCCTCGATATACTTATTTGTAGACATAACTCCCCCTAAAGATTATATTAATAGTAATACTTTAATTTATCAAACAATTAAATTTGCGAAAATAAAACCTATTATAAATACTAAGGCTGAGAGTAATAGGATTGATTTTCGGGTCATTTGCGTAAAAACAGCCCAGGCAGCTGCAAGCATCACAAGATCAACAGCCAGGGTCACCCCCCTAGGGAAAACAACGACACCCAGGCACGAACAGGGGACCCCAAAGATCGTGCTATAAAAAGAGTAACCCCCCCAAGCGGACAAAACCAAGATAATCAATCCCCAAACCTTCCAATTTCTTGAAAAGAATAAGAGAATGAGGCCAAGGAGAATCTCTGAAATTCCTATAGTTAGGTAGAAACCGTTTTGATCCGGCAAAGGATAGATCATCTTTATAAGGGCTGCAACAAACAAAATAGTAGCAATTATTACAGAAATTGAAATTCTAATTCGGGGAACACCAAAGATGGTTCTATTCATAACTTCATTTTTGCAGATTAATTTTTTTAAAAAAATTATTATTTTCTTTTTTTTAAAGATTGGGAGTAAACTGGAGGGATGGAAGCTTTGATAGAATGGGTGTTGAAACACGCGCAGCATGCTCATTGGTATGTATTTGGAGCTATTTTGCTAGCCGGCTTCAATATTCCGATCAGTGCCGACATCCTCATCGTATGTGCCAGCTTTCTTGCGGCTAGCGTGATACCCGAGCATTTATGGCACCTCTATTTTGCCGTTTTTTTCGGGTGTTACTTCTCGGCTTGGATTGCTTATTGGTTCGGTCGTTTATTGGGGAAGAAGTTTTATCAATTCAAATGGTTCTCGAGGTTTTTCCCCCCTCAGAAATTGGATAAAATTCAGCAATTTTATAGCAGGCATGGACTTTTGACCCTTCTTTTAGGAAGATTTATCCCTTTTGGCGTCCGCAATTGCATTTTTATGTCGAGTGGTATGAGTCGGTTTTCCTTTCTCAAATTTGCGATCTGGGACTTTTTCGCCTGCTCAATGTGGACGGGAATTTCGTTTTACACTTTTTTGACTTTGGGGCATCATTATCAAGAGCTTTTCTCTCACTTGAAAGTCATTAATATTTTGATTTTCCTGGGTTTCGGTTTGGCTGTAATTGGATTTATTTGGTATAAGCATAGGAAAAAAGCATCTATAAAAAATACAAATGTTTAATCTTTCTAATAGTTTATCACTTCTACGAGCTCCTTTGGCCCTTCTCTTTTTATTTGAGAATACCACGGTGCGGCTCATTGCTATCTTTTTAGCCATGTTAACCGATAGTGTCGATGGGTATCTTGCTCGAAGATCCCGCACGGCAACCCGCTTTGGTGCCGTCTTGGATCCGGCCATGGACAAATTTTTTGTCGTCTTTTGTCTCTGTGTCCTCCTTTCAGAAAACCGGCTAGAACTTGGGCAAGGTTTGATGATGATTTCCAGAGATTTTGCCCTCTGCCTCTTTGGGTTGTATCTCAGCCTTTCTGGGCTTTGGCAGAGTTACCAGTTCCGAGCGATTCGCTGGGGAAAAATCACCACGGCTCTTCAGTTTCTTGTCCTGATCGCCGTCACCTTAGGCTATCAACTGCCATGGCATCTCTATTCCCTCTTTGTTCTCTTTGCACTCCTTGCTTTGATAGAGCTGTTTAAATTTAAGAAATCTGCCTTAACGTAGGAAGGGCTAAGGGGATATCCATTGCCTGCAGCTCTGTTTGGATGGCAAGGAGAAGATCTTGTTGAAACCGATTGAATAAGGTCAAATCGAGGATATTTGAAAACGCTTCAATCTCGATTTCGCAGGCATAATCTCCAAACGAATGTAAATAGACGTGGATCGGATATTCAGCATCAACCCCTGGAAACCGACTAATCAACTCTCGAATTTTCTTAACGACATCGGAGATTTTTCCCACTTCGCTTAAGGGAATTCTTATCTTCTGTTTAATACGGCGCCTCGTGATGCGAGAGATATTCGTAACGAGCATCGTTGAAAAAAAGTTATTGGGGAGATAAACAGCCCTCTTTTCCGTGTCTCGGATCGAGGTTCGAAACCACCCTATTTCCTCTATGATGCCTTCGAGATTTTTCTCGGGAAGATGGATCTGGTCGCCTTTCACAAAGGGACGGGTAATATGGAGCATGATTCCACTACAGAAGTTCGCCATGACGTCTTTTCCTGCAAAACCGAGTGATGCCGCCCCAATACTACCAAAAGCAAGAAGGGGTGCCGTATTGACACCGAAGATTTGCATGATGATCAAGGCCGTAATCACTCCCATCGCTAAGGTCACGAGCCGCCCAATCATCTGGACCGTCGTGATATCGACCTTTTTGGTCTGAAGATTTTTTTCGATCTCGGTTTTCCAACGGAAAAACAACCATAAAAAAGCCCCTATTACAACCGTCTTTCTCAGTGCACTCAAGTAGTTTAGAATGATGGATAGTCCCCATCGATGACCGAGAAGATCGACAAAATAAAGAAAGCCGAGCGCCCAAATCAGGGATGTCAGCGGAGGCATACAGATCTTTCCAATGCGTGATTGGGTATGTGTTATGATTTTTTTTAACCCATATTGAAGGGCCCCTAAAACCCCGAATCCGACTAGAGCTTCTATCCACCAGAGAAAATTTGAATCCATAACATATATGATACCCGAAATTGTGGTAGAATTCAAAAGACAATAAAACTTAATATGATTATTTTAGGAGACATGATGAATTTTACGCGTGAGTCGATTTTTGTCGGGGCTTTACGTTCTTTTTGTGTGTCGATCGGTGTGATTTTGGGATTAGCCATTGGGGTAGGGATCGTCGTTTTAGGTGTTTCTTTCATTGTTGGGCCGCAATATCTTCCTCCGAAATCTCAGCCCATCATCATGCCAGATGCCCATGGGGAAAGAACGGTCCTTCCTGGAAATGCACCGGCTATTTTAAGAATCGATTTTCATGGTGTCATCGGTATGGGCGATCTAACAGCCGATAAAATAAGAAATATTCTTTTGGATTCGAGAGAAGATCTTCTTAAAGGGAATCGAGTGAAGGGTGTCCTTCTCCATATGAATACCCCTGGGGGTGCTTCGGATGATTCGGATGAAATCTACCGGGCTCTTCTCGATTACAAAGCGAAATATAATGTCCCTATTTATGTCTATGTCGATGGACTTTGTGCTTCGGGGGGAATGTACATCTCTTGTGCTGCGGATAAAATCTATGCGAGCCCATCGAGTGTGATTGGATCGGTTGGTGTGATCATGGGACCAACTTTCAATTTTTCTGAAGCCATGTCAAAATTTGGAGTAGGCGCTCTTACCATTACGGAAGGTAAAGATAAAGATACTCTAAACCCCTTTAGACCGTGGAAACCCGATGAAGATGCGTCCATCAGGCCCATCATCGTGGCCCTTTATGACCGATTTGTTTCGATTGTTGCTTCAGCACGGCCACTACTCACTCGGGAAAAGTTGGTGAATGAATATGGAGCGCATGTCTTCATTGCAAAACAGGCTGAAGAACTTGGGTACATCGATAAAGCCTGTGTCGATTATACCCGAACACTCCAAGCTCTTACTCTAGAAGCAAAAATTGGAGAGAAAGAAAAATACCAAGTGGTTCAACTGGTTCCACCTCACCCCTTCTTCACTGGATTGACCCAATCGATAGCCCCTCAAAAACTCCTTCAACCCCTAGCTCTAAGCGGAAAATTACTTTATTTATACCAGCCCTAAATAATCTGTGAAAGAACTCTACATTGTCGATGCTGTGAATTTTCTATTCCGGTCGTATTATGCGATTGGCCCTATGACCAACCAAAAAGGAGAGTCGACCAATGCTCTTTTTGGATTCATTCGGACGATATACAAATTAATTGCCGATTTTTCTCCCGATTTTCTCGTTGCCGTTTTTGATGGACCCGAAAGCAAAGCAAAACGGACGGAAATGTACGCCGATTACAAAATCCATCGAAAAGAGATGCCTGAAGATCTTTATACACAACTTGGAAGAGCTCTTTATTGGTGTGAAATCGCTGGAATACCGTTTTTATCAATTCCAGGTGTCGAGGCCGATGATACGATTGGGAGTATCGCCAAGTGGGTAGAAAAGCAAGGGATCAAGGTTTTTATCTGCAGTAGTGATAAAGATCTCTGCCAACTGGTCGATGACCATATTTTCATGATTCAACCTCATAAGGAAAATCTCCTGGTCGATCAGAATAAGGTGAAAGAGATTTATGGAGTGACTCCAGAGCAAATCGTCGATTATTTGGCGATTGTGGGCGATGCCTCGGATAATATTCCTGGCTTGGAAGGATTTGGACCTAAAACAGCCGCTGCTCTCCTGCAAGAATTTGGCACTTTAGATACTATTTTGGCGAATCCGGATAAGATCCCAGGTGCGAAAAAGCAAGAAGTTGTCCGTCGGGATAAAGAAATTGCTCTCTTGAGTCGAAGATTGGCTCAGCTAGACCTCAACGTCGCCTTTCCTGAAGATGAGACTTTTTTCCATCTTAAAGCGCCTGATCTTGAAAAAGTAAAAGAGTTTTACATTGAGATGAACTTCATGTCTCTTCTCAAACAGTTAGAAATCCCAGCCGCTGCACCGAAAGTTGAACCTGAGGTGCCTGAAAAAATCGATTATCAACTGATCAACGATCTCGAATCGCTCGATCAACTCATGAAAACCGTGCGCGCACAAAAGGAGGTTTGTCTCGATGTCGAAACAACCGATCTTCATCCGATGCTGGCAAAACTTGTTGGAATTGGGTTTTCTATAGAGTCAGGCGCAGCCTGGTATCTCCCTTTAAATGGAGCCATTCCCCGAGAGATCATTCTGGAAAAGCTCCGGCACTTGCTGATGCACGGCTCGTATTATGGACATAATATCAAATATGACATCCATGTTCTTATGAACGAAGATCTTCCAGAGCCTTCCATTGCTTTTGATACAATTCTCGCGTCCTACCTTTTAAATCCTCACAAACCCAAACATGGACTCGACCACGTAGTTTTAGAAAGATTTTTCAAGGTAAAAATTCCGATCGAAGATCTCATTGGAAAAGGAAAAAAACAAATCTCAATGCAAGATGTCCCTTTACCTCAGATAACAGAATATTGTTGTCAAGATGTCGATTATACCGTTCGACTTAAAGATGTTTTTGAGAAAGAACTGAAAGAGCAACACTTAATGTCGATTTTAAAAGAGATCGAACTTCCCTTAGTTCCCGTTCTCATAGCCATGGAAAGGCGGGGAATTTTCGTCGATCTAGAATTTTTGAAAAAAATGTCCGAAGAACTTGCCCATGAAATTGCAAAAATCGAAAAAGAAATCTACGCCTTGGCTGGGGAACATTTTAATATCAACTCTCCCAAACAACTGAGTCAGATTCTCTTCGAAAAAATGGGAATCCATCCACCGAAGAAAATTGCAACAGGGTTTTCTACGAGTGCAGACGTCTTGGAAAAACTGCAAGATGAAGCTCCTATTGTCAGAAACATTTTAGAGTACAGGACGCTGGAAAAACTCCGCTCCACCTATGTCGATGCATTTCCTCATGAAATTCATCCAAAGACCCACCGGATCCACACAACTTTCAATCAATCGGTGACAGCCACAGGAAGACTCTCGTGCCAAGATCCGAATCTACAAAATATTCCGATTCGGTCTCCCATGGGAAGAAAAATTCGACAAGCCTTTAAACCGCAAGAAAAAGATTTTAGTTTTTTAGCGGCCGATTATTCGCAAATTGAACTTCGACTTCTTGCACATCTAAGTGAAGATCCGATTCTCATCAAAGCTTTCAACGAAGGGGAAGACATCCACGCGTTCACTGCTTCTCTGGTCTTTGATGTTCCTCTCAATGAGGTCACGGATGAAATGCGGCATAAAGCAAAAGCTGTCAATTTTGGAATTCTCTATGGACAACAAGCTTTTGGACTCTCTCAAGGGTTGAATATTGATTACAGGGAAGCTGCCACTTTTATCGAAAAATATTTTCAAAGATACAAGCGAGTCAAGGAATTTCTTGAATTTTGCAAAGAGAGTGTCCGAAAAACGGGGCGTGCTGTGACGATGACGGGAAGACAGCGACCCATCCCGGATATTGTCTCCAAAAATCCGATACTCCGTGCTGCAGCCGAAAGGCTTGCGATCAATACCCCCCTGCAAGGCACTGCAGCAGATCTGATCAAAATTGCAATGATTCAGATCCACCCCGCGTGCTTTCCGGCTTATCTGCTCTTGCAGATTCACGACGAACTTCTTTTTGAAGGTCCTGATGCGTATATGGGACAGCTTTCAACTAAAGTTAAGAGTATGATGGAAAACGTCATGCAACTCAAAGTCCCCCTCGAAGTCGACATTTCCATTGGAAAAAATTGGGGAGAATGTTAAGTTTGAGAAAAATAGCTATAACAGGCGGTCTTGCAGCTGGCAAATCGACCGTGTGCCGTATTCTCCAAGAAGAGTATAGTGCTTTTGTCATTGATGCCGATAAAATTGTACATCAATTGTTATCTCCTCATACGGAAGTCGGACAAAAGGTTATCCATCTTCTAGGTCATGAAATTGTAGCCGGAAATCAAATCGATAGGAAAAAAATTTCAAATATTGTGTTTTCAGATCCCAAAAAATTAGATGCTTTAGAATCCATTTTACACCCTGCTGTTAGAGAGGAAATCGAACGCGAGTTCAACCAGGTGAAGTCAAAACCATCTTACCGGTTTTTTGTCGCTGAAATTCCTCTTCTTTACGAGGCCAAAATGGAACATGAGTTTGATACCGTGATAGCCGTGATTGCAGATGAGAGGTACGCCTCTCCTGACGATTTTGAAAAGCGGCTGTCTCGGCAATTACCATCCCATACAAAGGCCCAGAAAGCCGACTTTGTGATTCAGAATAATGGAGATTTAACCAGTTTAAGATCAGCGATCCAATCTATCGTGGATCAGTTGCAAAAGGAGAATCAATGAACCCAGAAGACACGACTTCCATGACATCGGAACAACCTACCCGAGGACCCGAACAAGAGCCAGTACCTGGCCAAATTACAAAAATTGCCGATCTCCAGCGGATGAACGTTGATCAACTCAATGTTATCGCAAGAGATATGGGTCTGAAACATCTCGGATCTCTCCCAAAATCTCAACTTGTTTTTGAAATCGTTAAAGCCAAGGCCGAACATCCCACGGAAATTTTAGTAGGAGAAGGTGTTTTAGAAGTCCTTCCTGATGGTTTTGGATTTCTCCGCTCGCCTAACTATAACTATCTCCCCTCTGCCGAGGATATCTATGTTTCCCCTGCTCAAATCCGTCGGTTTGATCTCAAGAAAGGAGACACCGTTTATGGGACGATCCGATCACCCAAAGAGAAAGAAAAATATTTTGCGCTACTGAAAGTCGATAAAATTAATGGACGGCCTCCCGAAGAAGCCAGAGAAAGGATCTTATTTGAAAACCTGACTCCCCTTTATCCCGACAAACGTCTTGTAATGGAGACATCGAAGGAAAAACTCACGACCCGTATCATGGATCTCATTGCTCCTATCGGAAAAGGGCAGCGTGGTCTGATCGTGGCTCCTCCTCGCTCGGGGAAAACCGTCATCTTGCAGAGCATTGCCAATGCGATCACGACAAATAATCCTGACGTCGTTCTCATCGTGCTTCTGATCGATGAACGTCCTGAAGAAGTCACCGACATGAGCCGTAGCGTTAAAGGCGAGGTGATCTCTTCAACCTTTGACGAACCTCCTGAAAGACACGTTCAAATCGCTGAGATGGCCATTGAAAAAGCACGCCGCCTTGTCGAGTACCACCATGACGTTGTTATTCTGCTCGATTCTTTAACCCGTCTCGCCCGTGCTTACAATACGGTGCAACCTCACTCAGGAAAAATCTTAACAGGTGGTGTCGATGCCAATGCCCTTCACAAACCGAAGCGCTTTTTTGGAGCAGCTCGCAATGTGGAAGAAGGTGGATCCCTCACGATCATTGCAACGGCGCTCATTGAAACGGGCTCTCGCATGGACGAGGTCATCTTTGAAGAGTTTAAAGGAACGGGCAACATGGAACTCGTCCTTGACAGACGTCTCGCAGATCGGCGTATTTATCCTCCTATCGATCCGATCAAGAGTGGAACCCGCAAAGAAGAATTGCTTTTCCATCCTGAGGAGCTCGAAAAAATTCACCTCATGCGTGGAGGGCTGGGCGATCTTTCGCCTCTCGATGCGATTCCTTTATTAAGCGGAAGAATCAAAAAAACAAACAATAATATCGAATTTTTACTCTCATTAAAGGATTAGGTTTCTTTTAAATCTTATTCTTTATACCATGATAGTGTGATAAGATATTTGACTTTGATTTTACTGGTGTTTGTTTCGTGCACGGAAAAAAAACCTCCTAAACGATCTCATACCTTGCGTATGAATATTGCGCGGGAGCCACTCACCATGGACCCTCGGCAAGGTGGTGAACTGATCAGTTCGACGCTTCATTTTATTGCCTTCGAAGGACTCACACGTTTCAATCCGGATGGTTCGCTAACACCTGCGCAAGCAGAGTCGGTTGAAATATCCGATGATAGAAAAACGTATCTTTTCCACCTTCGGAATACAAAATGGTCGGATGGATCTCCTGTGACTGCTCATGATTTTGAAAGAGCCTGGAAAGCCATTCTCTCACCGAATTTTTCTGCTCCGAATGCTCACCTCCTTTATCCGATCAAAAATAGTGAAAAAGCAAAAAAGGGTGAGGTTGCTCTTGATCAAATCGGTGTCTATGTCAAAGACGATAAAACGTTGATCGTAGAACTCGAAAATCCGACACCTTATTTCCTTGATCTCGTTTCTTTCTGTGTCTTTTTCCCCATTCACAGCAAAATCGATCTCGAAGATCCTCATTGGATGCATGAAGCGGGGAATCATTTTATTTCAAACGGACCCTTTACTCTGAAATCATGGAAACATCACAACGAAATGATTTTCGAGAAAAATCGTTATTATTGGGAATCACGCCAGATCCACTTGGATCAGATCCATGTCAGCATGGTTTCTAACGAATCGACAGCTTTGAACATGTTTGAAAATGGAGAGCTCGATCTCATGGGTCTCGGTATTTCCCCTCTTCCCAATGACGTCATTCTGGAATACTACCGTAAAGGTTATCTCAAAACACAAGCGTCCCCCGGAACGTCCGTCGTTTGTTTTAATGTGACGAAATTTCCTTTTCACAATAAAAACATCCGTAAAGCTTTTGCCTTTGCCATTCATCGAGAAGAAATCATAGAAAATATCACACAACTCGGCGAAGAGGTCGCTACGAATATTATTTCACCCAGGCTTACCGATAAAATCATTTCTTATTTCAAAGATAATGATGTCGTGCGAGCACGTGACTATTTTCAAAAAGGGTTAAAAGAATTGGGAATTGAACCGTCTGAATTTCCTTCTTTAACCTATTATTATTCTTTAGGAGATCTCAGTCATAAACTGGCCCAAGTCTTGCAACAACAGTGGCATGTTGCACTCGGTATCAAAGTCAATTTGCAGCACACAGAACATAAAGTTTTACTCGACAGATTGAAAAACCACAATTATGAATTGGCACAATCGTTTTGGGTCGCTCAGTATAACGATCCTATGAGTATTTTGGAGCGGTTCAAATACAAAAATAATGCCAAGAATTATCCCGGATGGGAAGATCCAGCGTATATCAACCTTCTTCTGAAAGCCGACAAAGAACAATCCCCCGAATTGAGAAATAAAACTCTCCTCGAGGCCGAGGCTCTATTCATGGAAGAAATGCCGCTGGCTCCTCTTTACCATTGGAGAACAGGTTTCATGATTAAAGATTACTTAAGTTATCAAGATTTCCCAAGAAATGGTTTTTTAGAACTAACCCGCATCTCTTTTCGAAGTGAGTAATTGGACGACTTCCTGGTCGGATGTTTGAGCAAAATCGAAATAAAATTGACCGACTGCTCCGAAACGTTCCGGTGCAAAAAGACAAACCGTCTCATCGACATCTTTTGAAATCCGTTTCAGTGTATCGGGTGGTGCGACAGGGACCGCTAAAACAATTTTTCCAGCACCTTTTTGACGGAGAGCATGGATGGCAGCTTTGATGCTCGCACCTGTTGCAATCCCATCATCGACGAGCAAAACCGTTTTTCCTTTCACTTCGACTCTTTTGTGCCCCTTTCGATAGAGAGCAAGCCGCTGCTCAGCTACCCTTTTTTCCCTTTCAACCTCTTGTTTGATATACTGCGCATGAATTCCTAATTGCTCGATGATATCGTCATTAAAAATTCCGAACCCCTCCTCATCGATAGCACCGATCGCCAGTTCTTCATTGTCAGGAGCCCCAACTTTGCGGATCACCATCACATCTAAAGGCAAATGCAACGCGCCGGCAACAGCATGGGCTACGACGACACCTCCACGGGCAAGACCCAGGACAACACTCTTGGGATCGTTTTTATATTTTTCCAGCTTTGTCGCGAGTTGAACTCCCGCATCGTCTCTATTTTTGAAGAGCATCGTGGATATCGTGATCCCGAATCAAAAGTTTTTCATTAACACGAACTGGTTTAAGATACGCACGCAGTGCTTCATCAAAAAATATGTGACTACACCGATCGCCGCAGGTGAATAAATCGACGAAACAAGCCCCATATTCTGGGTACGTGTGAATACTCGCATGGCTTTCCGATAACATGATTACCATCGTCAAGCCGTGACCTGGAAAAACGTGCGCCTTATAATCCAAAATTTGCGCCCCGCTTCTTCTCACAGCCTCTAGCATCACCTCTTGCAGCTTTTCTTCATTTTCAATACTGCCGGGATCACAAGCTAAATAACTCGCCAGAAAGTGTTTTCCCCTAAATTCATGATTCTCCTCACCAAATCCAGATATCAGATAGAAGGTAAAAACAAGCAAATAAATGACATTTCTCATAGGTCGGGGTATAATACGCGACTTCGTATTTTTCGAAAACCACTAAAATCGTTGATTAATTCCACTTAAGACGATAATATTATCTCTTTTTATCCATGGAAAGATGGCTGAGCGGCCGAAGGCACGTCCCTGCTAAGGACGCGTACTCCCCAAAGGAGTACCGTGGGTTCAAATCCCACTCTTTCCGATCGTCTGCACTACCTCTTTTGTTGTAAGTTTAGAGAGAGTTTGGCGTCAATGTCGGGCAGGAGGGGACTTTTTTGAACGAGGGCCTCCTTCCGTGCCGCTTCAAAATATTTTTCCGCTTCTTGAAATTTATGGAGGATGGCTCCGAGCTCACCTACTTTAATAAAAATTTCGATATTTTTGGGATCAAACTCGGCGGCTTTTTTCAAATATTGGTAAGCTTTTTCAGGGTCTTCTTTTAGAACAAAAGATCCAAGTCCAAAATAAGCATCCGAACACGTCGGTTCTATTTCTATCGCTTTCGTTAAATATTCCTCTGCTTTTTTCAAGTTCCCACGCTTGACCTCAACCCCTCCAAGTCCTACGTAATTACGGCCGTTTGGAGGTAGCAATTGCAGAGCTTTTAAATAATGCCCTTCGGCTTCATCAATTTTTCCTCGGTGGAAAGCGACATTTCCAAGTCCAGTGAAGGCATAGCTGTTATAACGATTCAACTCGAGAGACCTTTTATAATGGGTTTCAGCTCCGTCAGGATCTTGTTCAAAATCTACATCTCCAAATCCCGAGTGGGCGTACGGGTTGTTGGGATCTTTTTTCATAGCAAATATGAAAAATTTATTCGCTGCGTCTAATTCTTTTCGCTTGAGAGCTATGACTCCTAAACTTGCCCACGCAGGGGAGTTATCAAGATCTAGTGCTATAGATTCCCTGTAGAATTTTTCGGCTTGTTCTAGATTACCTTGTAGTAAGGAAGCTAATCCTAAACATAGATAGACGTATGGATTCTTTGGACCCTGTGTTAATTCTTCTTGAAGATACCTATCCGCTTCAGCAAATTTAAATTGACAGGCTAAAACTTCTCCTAATCCAAGCCGGATGAGCCTCATCTGTTCACGATTATTTTTCGGACACTTTTGCAGGGCTATTTCATGGTATCGCTGAGCTTCTTGAAGTTTTCCAAGGAAATATGCACAGGTGCCAAGACCGAGCTCGGCGCTACCATCTTCTGGGTTTAACTTGAATGCAGCTTCATAATAGTGCCGAGCTTCTTCTACTTTGTACTGAGCGATAGCAACCTTACCGAGACAAATTAAGAAACTGCTATAGTGTGGATGGGTTGCATGGACTGTTTTAAGTAGTTTTTCTGCTTCGGTATACTTTTTCTTCATGAGTAATTCGCGTGCTGCTACTAAAGTCTTAAGGGGATTGGAATCCATCTGTGTAGCGGCCTGCAAAGTCACTTTAAAGGAATGTGATGCACCTTTTGAAGCAAGGAAGTTTTCGATTTCCTTTTTTCTAAGAAAGACTGCCAGATCGAACGGTGTGTATCCTTCCTTATCTACTTTATGAATGTCGGTTCTTAGGTCGCAGCAAATCCGCTGGACGATGGGAAGCCGTCCTTGACTCACTGAGTAGTGAAGAATGGTCCTTTCGGAGGGGCCATAAACTTCATTCGGATCAGTTCCAGCAGACAGTAAAACATCTACGGCAGGGAGATGTCCGGCACCAACGGCAAATGAAAGAGGGGGAAGTTGGTCGATGTCTTTGGGGTTTTTGATAACGGTTTTTTCTTGAAGGAGACGGTTTAGCATATCGACTCTTCCGAGCACTGCAGCGGTATGAAGAGGTGTCGACCTCGTAACTCCAGAGGGTGCATTGCAATTTGCTCCTGCACGAAGGAGGGCATCGCAGCTTTCGATGTCTCGACTAGCCGCAATACCCAGCGGTGTAAGAAGTTCTAGCGTCCGTTGTTCCAGATCGATTCCTGGAATCTTGCATACCATTTGAACAAGTTTAACGTGGTTTTTATCAATGCCGATATGCAATGCGGTGAGTTTGTACGGTCCGTTGGTATCATCGACTTTAGCGCCTGCTCTGAGTAATTCCTCAGCAGCCTCCACATGACCCCCGGATGCTGCAGCAAAGAGGGGTGTTAAATCGGTTTGAGTCGGGTCGTATATGATTCCAACAGCTTTAAACTCAGCCTTCACCTGTTCGATATTTTTGGGGCTTCCTAAAGGGTGAAAAAGACTTAAAGGTGTTTTTACCTTTTGATTGACATCGACCCCAGCAACCGTGCAGAGCCATGCTATAACCTTTGAATGACCAAGGCCGGCTGCCAGATGGAGAAGAGGAACTTTATCTTTTCCACATCTTGTATGAACATCTGCTCCGGCAGCAGCGAGTATTTGTGCACTATCCACACAACCTCTTGAAACAGCAGCACCTAAAGGTGTGTAAAGGTGTTTATTCCGTTTATCGATCTCAATTCCAGACCTATTCACCAACAATTCAGTGATCGGGTTGCTTCCTTTGATGGCTGCTAAGTGGAGGACTGTATCTTGGTCAACACCATTTTCTAAATTGACATCAGCGCCAGCATCTAAAAGGAGTTTAGCTGTTTCGATCTGCCCTGCCAAAAGGGCTTCAAAAAGAGGTGTATAACCTTTTCTATTCTTTCCATCGAGATCACGCACCGTTATACAGAGGTGCCGAAGAACAGAAGCTTCTCCGAGTTTAGCGGCTTCATGAAGAGCCGTTGAACCGTCAGGGCCATTTTCCAGCAGAATATTTGGATACGTAAACAACAAGAGTGCTGAAACGACATCCCGTCTTCGATTCCGAATGGCGAGAAAAAGAGGGGTAAAACCGTCCAGGTTTTTCTGATTGACGTTAGCAATTCTGCAGAGCATATAGACAATTTCAGCATGTCCGGCTTCTGCTGCGGCATGGAGGGCGGTTTCTCCATTTGTTCCATTCATCTCATCTATAGAGGCTCCAGCCTCAATTAAAGCATTAACGAGCGGGATAAGGCCCATTTTAGAAGCAAGATAGAGGGGCGCATGATCGGATCCATTTTTGAGGTTCACCAGTTTTTCGAGTTTAGCTTTCTCCCATTTCAATTTATCCAAAAGAAAAAGAGCCATTTCGATATTCCCAGAATTCAAACAAAGGTGGAGGCAAGATTCTTTTCCATCGGTTAGGACGAGGGGATTTGCCCCTCCTGCAAGCATTTTACCTACAAGCTCTTCATCGCCCTCTTTAATACCCTTATGAAGATCGGTCATTCCTCCTGTTCTTTTCTGATGATACACTTTAGAACTACTACTAATCGGTTGTATAGATGTCATGAAGATATTATAACAGATCCATTACTTAAAAATAATAAATAGTATTATTTATAAGCCTTTGAGGAAGAATTATTTAAATAGGTTGTGCCGCTCTTTTCTATTCCCTCTTCCTTTTTACGATGCCATAAGATAATTTAGCGGGTATGGCTGAGTCACCCTCGAGTAAAATCCCGCCCAATTCTAAAGAGTCAGAGATGATTGTGTTGGGATGCATGCTGACATCCATTGGGAGTTTGAATATTGCAGCCGATCAGCTGGAGGAAAAAGACTTTTATTTCGCTGAGCACAAAATTATTTTCGAAGTGTTGAAAGGGTGTTTTTTACAGGATAAACCGGCTGATGTTCATCTCGTGGCAGAAGAGCTTAAGAGAATGAATAAACTCAAAGCCGTTGGCGGAGTTGCCTATTTGACAACTCTTGCTCAGTATGCCGGAACAGCCGCTCATATTGAAGAATATACGGAGCTTGTTCGGAACAAATCTCTTTTAAGAAAAATGATCCATGCCGCGCAAGAAGTCGAAAGGCATGCGTTTGACGATCCTGATGACGTTCAAATCACACTCGATGGTGCGCAGCAAAAATTCTTTCAAATCAGCCAAGCTGCCAATACTCTGAGTGGCATCCCGATTAAAGATTTGATTTCCGGTGCGAAGTCGGCTTCCCGATTGCCTTACTTGAAAGAACTGCAAGAAAAGCAAGAGAAGTATCAAGCCAGAGGACCAGGCGACTTAGGTATTACGGGAATTCCAACCCATTTCTTTGAGCTTGATAAACTGTTAAACGGATTTTCCCGTTCCAACCTCATGATTCTGGGAGCTAGGCCTGCGATGGGAAAAACGGCGCTTGCCTTGAACATTGCTGAAAATATCTGCTTCAAAAACAATTACCCTGTCGGAATTTTTTCTTTGGAAATGACAGCAGAGCAGCTCCTCCACCGGATCATCTGCTCACAAGCCGCCGTCGAATCGGATAAAATCCAAACCGGCTCCATCAATGGGATTGAATACCAACGTGTCGTTTCGACTGTTCATAACATGCAAAAACACACCATGGTCATCGACGATCAACCCGGGCTCAAAATCACCGATCTGCGCGCTCGCGCACGCCGGATGAAAGAAGCACATGGCATCGAATTTCTCGTCATCGATTACCTCCAACTTCTCTCAGGCTCAGGAACCTTCAAAAGCCAAGAAAACCGGCAAATCGAAATTTCAGAAATTTCTCGCCTCCTAAAAACCTTAGCACGGGAACTCAATATTCCCATCCTTTGCCTCTCCCAACTTTCCCGCAAAGTCGAAGAACGATCCGACCACCGCCCGATGATGAGCGACCTGAGAGAATCAGGTTGTCTAACAGGCGACGCCCAAATAAAAGACGCAGAAACGGGCAAAATCTATACGATTAAAGAACTTGCCCAGCGCCGCAATCAAACACCCATTCTAGTTTATGGTATCGATAAAGATCTCAAATTAGGAAAACACCGGATGGTGAAAGCTTTTTATTCGGGCAGAAAAATTGTCTACGAACTTAAAACCCGTACTGGCAGAAGTATCAAAGCCAGCAGTAATCATCCTTTTCTAAAACTCGAAGGGTGGGCACCTTTAGATACACTGCGTATCGGCGATAGAATTGCCCTTCCACGTGGTGGCAATTACAGTTCTCGACTGAAGTCTCAACATATTTCAGATGAGGGACTCTCATTATTAGCACATCTTTTAGGAGATGGATGCATTTTACCCAATCAACCTTATCATTATACGAGTGCGGATGAAATCAATATTGAGACTGTCGCGCAAAATGCAAAACATTTATTCAAAATTCAATCGAGGATTGTAAGACAAAAAAACTGGTACCACGTTTATTTTCCAAGCCCTTATCGAATGGCTCGGGGAACTTACCATCCTATAACTCTATGGTTTAATAAACTTGGAATTGAGCGAGTTCGTTCTTATGAGAAGCGCATTCCTTCCTTAGTTTTCGAATGTAATCATGATCAAATTGCATTATTTCTAAGACATCTTTGGGCTACAGATGGTAATATTAGTAAGAAAGTTCTTAAGGGTCGAAAATCTTCCGCATCTATCTATTATGCTTCTTCGAGCAAAAAATTGTGTGACCAGACTCAACATTTATTATTGACTTTGGGAATACAAAGTACTTTATCAACAGTTCCCTCTTCGAAGGGATATCGATCAATGTATCATTTGCATGTTCAAGGATCAACACAACAAGAATCTTTTCTCCGCACTGTCGGCTGCGCTGGCAAAAGAGGTGCCATCATTCCACTCCTTCTTGATCAAATTAAACAAATCGAACCTCATCTAAATTATGATGTGATTCCAAAAGAAGCTTGGCAAACCGTCGTAACAACAGCTAAAAATGATTTCAATTTAAGTTGGCGAGAGGTCTGCAAAGGCATCAACACTTCCTACTGCGGATCGACATTATTTAAAGCAGGTATATCACGACAAAGAATGAAAACATTACATCAAACATTGCCATCAAAAGAACTCCTTTCTTTGGCAAATTCGGATGTTTATTGGGATGAAATTATTTCTATTACAGAATTAGGAGAAGAAGATGTCTATGATGCCACGGTTGAAAATGTTCACAATTTTGTAGCGAATGATATTCTTGTTCACAATAGCCTGGAGCAAGATAGCGACCAAGTGATGTTTTTACTAAGGCGGGAGTATTATGATCCGTATGACAAGCCGGGGACGGCAGAGCTGATTGTGGCGAAGAATAGGCATGGTGGAGTGGGGAGTATTCATTTGGCTTTTAGGAAGGAAATTGCGCAATTTGCTAACTATTCACCTCTCAAGAGTGGTAATATGCCTGATAATGAGGAGGCGTTCTCGTCGTTTTCACCGGGATTGTAATTATTAACGGGGGTCATAAAAAGGTGACAAGATGCGCCGCGAGGCAAAGCCAGATTGATTCTCGCGAGGAATAACATTCTTGAATACGAAGGATTCCGAGCGAGAATCGATATGGCGAAGCCGCAGCAAGCAGGTTGTCACCTTTTTATGGCCCCCGTTAATTATAATTTGAGTTTTCTATTCACCTTGGAAATATATCAGCAAATCGTTATAATTTTGTCTCCTAGGGAGATAGAAAGGGGCAGGAATTTTCTCTATGACAACAAACAGTTCTCAGGAATTCGGTCGGTTCCGTTCCTGGTTCTGTCCTGTGCACAAGAGTGAATTAAAGATATTTCTACCACTTCTTTTAATATTCTTCTTCATTTGCTTTAATTATAATATTTTAAGAGCAGCAAAAGATTCCCTTGTCGTCACGGCACCTTCTTCTGGGGCTGAAGTTATTCCTTTCATGAAAGTGTGGGTCATTCTTCCCATGGCTTTGCTCATGACGATTTTGTTCACGCGCCTTGCCAATCGGTACACGACTGAAAAAGTTTTTTACATCATGATGAGCATCTTTCTGGGATTTTTTACGATTTTTGCTTTTATTCTCTTTCCTTTGAGAGACTCGCTGCATCCGAATGGATTGGCCGATCAGCTGGAGGGTTATTTCCCTCTGGGCCTTAAGGGGCTTATTGCGCTGGTGAGAAACTGGACCTACACCCTGTTTTACGTGATGGCGGAGATGTGGAGTACCATGATCATGACGGTCCTCTTTTGGGGTTTTGCCAATGAAATTTTAAATGTAAAGACGGCCAAACGGTTTTATGTTCTGATCTTGATTGGAGGGAATTTATCGGCGATTTGTGCAGGGGGTATCGCAACTTTTATTTCACGTGTTGCAGGTGATTGGTCGCAAATGAATTCGGGAGATCCATGGCAATATTCCCTCGTCTTTTTAAGTTGTATTGTCATCGCGGGTGGTGTGGTCGTTTTAGGGATTTTCCGATGGCTACATAAAAATATTTTGCAAAACCCCCAACACAGTCGACAAACTTTATTTAATACCGACAAATCCGATGTGAAGATGAGTCTCCGTAAAAACTTTAAATATTTGGCGAGTTCCAAATATCTTCTTTGCATCGCAACGATTGTTCTGACATATAATATCTGCATCAACCTCACAGAAGTCACATGGAAGGATCAACTGCTCCACCTCCTTCCACAACCGAATGATTTCAATGGGTATATGGGTAAAGTGACGATGTGGGTTGGAATCGTCGCCACTGTCATCGCCATTATCACGAGTGTGATCATTCGAAAATTCTCTTGGACCTTTAATGCGATTATTCCTCCTGTCCTCCTTCTCATTACTGGCATTGGATTTTTCTCCTTCCTCCTTCTCAAAAATCTTCCGATAGGGATTGCCTTGGCGAGTTTCTTTGGAAGCACTCCCCATGTCCTGGGCGTTCTTTTCGGTTCTTTCCAGCAATGTATTTCACGCGCTTCTAAATATACGATTTTCGATGCAACGAAAGAGCTGGCTTTCATTCCCCTCAACCGAGAATCGAAACTGAAAGGAAAAGCTGCTATCGATGGGGTTGGCTCCCGTTTAGGAAAATCTGGAAGCGCTCTTGCCTATCAGGCTCTCTTGATGTGCTTTGGGACGGTTTCTGCAACAATCCCCTACGTTGCATTCATCCTGTTATTCGTCATTGGCGCATGGATTGTAGCTGTCTGCTTCTTAGGGAAAAGGTTTCAATCTCTTGTTGCACAAAACGAAACCACTGAAACACAAGAAGCCGCTGTTTCTGAAGAGAAAAGCCAGGAAGTTAGAATTTAGATATTTAAAAGGAAAATATGTCATCAGTTAAGAAAAAAAGAAAATATAAAATGGCAAAACATAAGCGCAAAAAACGGCGCCGACGTGACCGCCATAAGAACCAATAAGTCTTTGCGAGAAACTCTCGCATTATTATGTGGACCTTCCCTGAAGAATTTGATGTTATTGTCGTAGGTGCCGGCCATGCTGGCTGTGAGGCAGCGCACGCTGCTGCCCGGATGGGTTGTAAAACCCTCCTTCTGACAATGAATCTCGATACGATCGGCAAGATGAGCTGCAATCCTGCCATAGGCGGAACTGCTAAAGGACACATTGTGCGCGAAATTGACGCACTCGGCGGCATCATGGGAAAAGTCACCGATGGGACTGCCATTCAATACCGGATGCTCAATAGCTCAAAAGGTCCAGCCGTTTGGTCGCCGAGGGCACAAAGCGACAAACTGGCCTATCAAACGGCGATGAAAAAGCGGCTTGAAGGAGTCGATAATTTATTCATCCATCAAGGAACAACGGAAGATCTCATTGTTGAAGGAGAGACGATCGTCGGTGTTGAAACCGTTGAAGGGATTGCTTACCGAGGCAAATCGGTCATTCTCTCTTCGGGCACATTCATGCGAGGGATGATCCATATTGGACCTGTTACATTTTCGGGTGGAAGGGCAGGAGATAAACCGGCTGTTGGCCTCTCAGCGAGTCTTGAAAAATTCGGTTTTAAATTAGGAAGACTGAAAACAGGAACCCCTCCTCGGGTCAATCGAAGGAGTATCGATGTTTCTCAAATGGAACTCCAATGGGGAGATGCCGGTGTCCGGTTTTCATACGACGAGCCAGAAGGGCCCGGTCTTCCAGAGCTGCCTTGTTATATCACCTACACTTCAGAAGAGACTAAAAAAGTTGTCTTGCAGCACCTCCATCTTTCTCCGATGTACTCGGGGAAAATCCAAAGCGTGGGACCTCGATACTGTCCTTCGATTGAAGATAAATTTGTCCGTTTTGCCGATAAAGACCGGCATCAGATTTTTATCGAACCCGAAGGGCATCAAACCGATGAGCTTTACATCAATGGGATTTCAACATCGCTCCCTTTTGATGTTCAGCTGAAGATGATCCAAACCATTCCAGGTCTTCAAACTGCAGAAATTATGAGACCTGCATACGCTATCGAATACGATTACATCACGAGCGGACAACTTCTTTCAACCCTCGAGAGTAAAAATATTGAAGGCCTTTTTCTTGCTGGTCAAATCAATGGGACGACTGGTTATGAAGAAGCGGCTGGGCAAGGACTCATTGCAGGAATCAATGCCGCACTCAAAGTTCAAGGAAAACCGCCTTTCTTCCTGAAGCGATCGGATGCTTATATTGGTGTCATGATCGATGAACTCAATACAAAAGAGCTCGAAGAACCGTATCGAATGTTCACAAGCCGCGCAGAACACCGACTTCTTCTCCGTCAAGATAATGCCGACCTCCGCCTGAGGGGTTTTGGTTACCAACTCGGACTCATCGATCAAAAAAGATATGATCGATTGCGGGAGAAAGAAAAAGCCATTGAAGAACAAATGCAATTTCTTTCAAAAAAATTCATCTCTCTCGAGGGAAAAAGTATCAGCCTAGCTCAACTTTTGTCCAGACCCGAAATTTCTTATGACGACTTAGTCCGAGACTTTGGATCTAAAGATCATGGGAAAGAGATCAACTCCCAAGTCGAACTGAGTATCAAATACGCAGGGTATATCGAAAGGCAATACCAAGAAGTGGCTAAACTCGATGGAATCGAAAAAATTTCTATACCTCCTTCTTACGATTATTCACGTGTCGTAGGACTCAGTCGGGAAGCTCAAGAAAAATTCAACAAAATACAGCCCCATAATCTAGGTCAAGCATCGAGAATCTCTGGCATCACTCCAGCCGATATTCAAGTGGTCATGGTTGCTCTTCGAAAAAAATGAACTTTTCTCTCCTCTCTTTAAAAAACTATCCGATTTATGACCAGCTCCTCCTAGAGGAAGAGCTTCTCAGAAATGATCACAGAAATTTGTGTCTGATCAATGTAGGATCACCACCAGCAATCGTGATGGGAATCTCGGGTAAAGCAGACCAACTCATCCATCTAGACAACGTTACTATTCCTATTATCCGTCGCTTTAGTGGAGGTGGGACCGTCGTGGTCGATGAAAATACCGTTTTTGTCACTTTCATCTGCAATAAAGCTGACCATCCGTTCCCTGCCTATCCTGAACCAATCCTCCGCTTTGCAGAAACGATTCTTGCACCCACCATCCCAGGGCTCATTTTGCGCGAAAATGACTTCGTCATAGGTGAAAAAAAATGTGGCGGAAATGCTCTTTATATTAAGAAAGATCGGTGGCTTCTCCACACATCGTTCCTTTGGGATTATCACCCCGCACATATGGATCTTCTCAAGCACCCACCCAAAACTCCCACCTATCGACAAGGACGAACCCACGAACACTTCCTCTGCCGCCTTTCTGATCGGATTGAACATCAAGACAAGTGGATACAGAATTTAAAGAAAATTGGTTCCGAATTAGAAGAGATTTCAAGAATTACTTTGAATCAGTATGGCACGTCGATCGTCTTCCATCCATCTTAAAACGTATTTCCATCACCGCAAATAAGTTTTCTTCCCGTGCCCTTAGATCTTTTTCGGAAGCCGCAATTGTTGTTTCAAGCCCCGCTAATTCTTGTTCCATTTCTTTTAATGATTGTTCATTTTCTGCAACATCACCATCCAAGATAATGAGTCTGTTCATTAGAGTACTCAATCCATCTTTTAATGAAACAGCTGCAACAGCTTCTCCAATGATTCTCAAACGGCGAGTGATTTCGACAATATCGAGTTGGGAAAGATTTTCTGCAGTAGGTTGTGTAAATAATTTAGCTAAAAGTTCAGTATGATTTTTCTGATATCCTGCATAAATCGCTTGAAGCCTTTCCACTTCAGTCTTTCGTTCATCTATTTGGTCTGCATTGACCTGAACCGCTTCAGCTTGCTGTCCAATTACCGCATCGTAAGGGTTTTGTCTTGTATCAAGAGACGCAAACCATGTTGCAATGTGGGCCACTTGCTACTCCTGTTGCTTTAACTCTGAATTTAAAAGATTTAATATCTTCTAGCAGTTGTCCGTACTGATCCTTCTCAACTCTTGCAATGTGCTTTATTCTCTTCTGAAGAGCAGCTAGCCTTATGCTCTCATTTTTAACTTTTTCGCGCATTTTTCCGATCTGTGTTTTTAAATCCTCAACTTTAGATTGTTGCTTTTCAATTTTCTGGAATGTTTCTGCTGCATCAAGGAGATTTAGTTTTTCAAAACCTTCTGTTTTACTTAAAAAAATCGATACATATGCAAGGGCATCTTTTGCTTGTTGGATCGTAACTTGCTGCTTTCTATATTCTTCCCCAAGTTGCACAGCAGCGGGAAGTGTTTGTGTATACTCTGCATGGGCTTGCCGGATCTGTTGCAAAATAGGATCTAAAACTTTCACCAAATTTTCTAAATGCCCGATCGCTGGTCGAATGGTTGTCTCGAACTTTTGTTGCTCTGCAACGAGTTGTCCTAATTCTTCAACTTTCTCACCTGATGCAGAGAGAAAATTAGACGACCATCCAAAAAAGTAACTGAGAACTCCAAATGCGGCAAATGAAGCCGCAGGAGCCAGGGTTGCAGAAGCCGCCGTATATGATATAAAACCAAGACCCACTCGCTGAGCTAAACTTTCTGTCTGGAATGCAGAAGATGACGGAAGTTGCGCAAGTCTAGCCGCTAATTTCGCATAAGCACGACTTCTTACGAAATGGTGTCCATGTCGATGGACTTGCCTGGCAAGAGCTCTTGAAGGACCGTTGATTGCACTCATACTATTGCTCCCCATTGGTTTGTTAGGCTTTCAATAGCCCGTCGTAAAATTGCAATTTGATCTGCTTTGACACCTTCTTGAGTAGTGAGAGTTTCCTGAGTTGTCTGTAGTTGTAGTCTCAAAGCTGTGAAATCGGTAATTAATCCTCTTTGCAACTGCTGTAATCGGGTATGTTCGTCATGGAGACGTCCGACTTTACTCTCCAAGTTCCGAACAAAGGACAATCTCTGCTGAAATGCTTCATCACTTGACATCGATTGTGCTATCAGAAGAACCGATTCGAGTTGAGTTTTCAGATGATCAAAGTCGGTTTGTACACTGCTTCTTAAAGGTTCGACTACTGCGTTAAAAGCGTGTTGGGCTGCGGCAGCGGCAGGAACTTGTTGGCTTAAGGAATCAAATTGGGCCCTCAGTTCTGTTACTAGTCGGGAGATTTCTTCATTGTTTCTTTTGAGTTCACTATTGTGGGTCTGAAGTGTTTCGTAAAGGTTTGCAAGTTTATTGTAAGTTGACCAAAAATTATATCTATTGGAAAGAAGACAAAACACGACATAAACATTGACCCAGTGAGGATTAACAAAGTTGTAATAACTATTACCCAGGATCACGCAAGCAACCAGGGGATCCTTGAGGTCGACCCAGCTCATCACCCGGATGGAAGGGCCCCATGCGGCAAACAGAGCCACGGATGCAAGGCCAAAACCAATCACAGCTATTCTACCCCAAACGGCCGCGACTAAAATGGCAACTCCTGTAAATCCTACCGCTGGTTTCCAGTAGGGTTGAATCGTGTGGAGATGGTCTTTTATGTTAGAGAGATACATGTTAAAATCTTCTATATAAAGTTATAAAATTTTGACTTATTACTAGCAAGGAAATTAGTCGATGTACGCGTCGGGAAGACTGATCCGATTATGGATGGCTTGTTTGACGACTTCCCGCTCCATCACGGCGATCGATTCGGTGAGGGGAATTTTTTTGGGACAGACTTGGGCGCAATTTTGCGCATCGCCGCAGTCAGAGACACCGCCATCTTCCATGAGAACGCGGAGCCGCTCCGGCCCTTGCATTTTTCCTGTGGGATGGGTGTTGAAAAGGCGGACTTGAGAAATCGCTGCAGGACCAATGAACTTAGACCGTTTGTTGACCTGGGGGCATGCTTCGACACAACAGCCGCAGGTCATGCAGGTGGAAAGCACGTAACGGACTTCTTGGACTTTCGGATCTTGTTTAGGCCCAAAACCCCGTTCATAAGAGCCGTCGATTTCAATCCAGGCGCTGAGTTTTTTTAAATGATCAAACATCGTATCCCGATTCACGATGAGATCTCGGACGAGGGGAAATTTTGTGAAAGGGGCGACCGTGATGATCCGACTTTTTGACTGCTCCAGAAGTTCAGGAACGAGCGCGGTACATGCTTGCCGGGGTTTTCCATTGATCAGCATCGAACACGAGCCGCAGACTTCTTCTAAACACCCCTGCTCCCAAACAATGGGTTCGACTTTTTCCCCTTTTCGATTGATAGGAGATTTTTGAATATCCATGAAAGCGCAGATGAGATTGTAAAACGGCTTTACAGTGAGCTCGAATTCTTCCCAATACTGCTTTTCAGGTGTGCCACGGTAGATTTTTAAAATAAAAGTTTCGGTCATAAGGGTAAGGGGATATTGGGTGGAACGTTTTCTAAGGTTGGTTTAATTTTCTTTGCATGAACATAGTCACGCGGAATCGGTTTTAAATATCTTATATCGACTTTCTTAAAGGAGATTTCGGGTTCATCCTTCCTGTAGGTAGCAATCGTGGTCTTGAGCCAATTTTCATCATCCCGATGGGGAAATTCCGTTTTAAAATGGGCTCCTCTCGACTCGTCGCGAACCAGCGCACTTTTGGTCATAGCTAAGGCCAGTTCTAACATGCTCTTGAATTGATTAGCAAATGTGTAGGTTTGATTGAGGAGAGAGCCCCGATCATCTAAAGAAATTTGTTTGTATTTTTCACGGAGCTCTTTGAGTTTATCGATCGTTTTTTGGAGATCTTTGTTGTTCCGTTTAACCGTCACATTGCGAACCATCCAATCGGCTAGTTCGTCGTGCAATCGGTGAATATTTTCAGGTCCGCTGCGGGTCAAGAGGTCGTGTTTAAACGCTTCTTCTTGAGCCAAAGCTTCCGAATAGATGTGAGAGGGTAGGTCGGCGTACGTTGCCGTTAATGTCTCTTGATACCGGGGAACTTCCATCCCAACGACCAATCCTCCAAAAATGCAGGAGAGAAGAGAATTAGCTCCGAGCCGATTCGCTCCATGGTATAGGAAATCGGATTCTCCAACATTGAAAAGGCCGGGGATATTGGTCATCTGACGAAACCGTTTGCTCCGGTCGGGATCATCGAATGCGGGCCAATCGATCCAAGCGCCTCCCATCGAATAATGAACGGCGGGGAAAATCTTCATCGGAACTTTTCGAGGATCTTCTCCTGTGAATTTTTGATAAATTTCGAGAACAGACTCAACCTTGTGGAGGGTTTTTTCAGGGAGATGGGTCATATCTAAATAGACTTGCATCTGTCCATCAACGCCGAGGCCTAGTTCACAAACACGGAGAATTTCTCTCGCAGCTACGTCGCGCGCGACGAGATTTCCGTAGCCGGGGTAGAGTTCTTCTAGAAAATACCATGCCTCTCCTGTCTTTCCACACGGGATTTCTTTTCCATCTGGAGCCGTAATGGTTTTTGAAGAATCGCCCAGCACCCAAATCCTACCACCTTCACCCCGCGTCGATTCTGAAATGAGCCGGAGCTTATCTTCCCCAGGGATGGCGGTCGGATGAATTTGAATAAATTCTCCATTGGCATATTCCATTCCCTGCATAAAAAGACGGCCATTGGCGGCGCCGGTGCAAAACGTTGAGTTGGTCGATTTTTTGAAAATAAGTCCAGGGCCTCCAGAAGCAACAACAACGGTATCGGCTTTCATCACATCGAGTTTCATGTTGATGAGATCCATATACACAATACCCCGTGCAATCCCACTTTCATCCATCACCAGTCTCATGAACTCGTGATTTTCAAATTTTTCGACAAGGCCTTGCACTTCGAAGCGGCGGACTTGTTCATCGAGAGCATACAGCAGTTGTTGACCGGTTGATGCACCGCAAAAGGCAGTACGGTTATAAAGGGTCCCACCAAAGCGGCGGACATCGAGATTTCCTTCTAAAGTTCGATTAAAAGGGCAACCCATCCGATCCATGAGACGGATGATGCCAGGAGCCGAGAGGCACATCTCTAAGACGGGAGGTTGATCGGCTAGAAAATCTCCTCCCTTGATCGTATCATACGCATGGATGTACGGAGAATCGTCTTCTCCTTTAAGATTCATCGCAGCGTTGATTCCACCTTGGGCACAGACGGAATGGGACCGTTTTACTTTCGTGACAGAAACCAATTTGATGCGGCATCCATTTTCGGCAAGGCGCATGGCAGCGGCAAGTCCAGCAAGACCACCCCCAACAACTATGACTTCTTTCGTTTTGTTTTTCATGTTCTTAAGTTTAGAAAGTAAGTTCCCCAAACAGCGGCAAGACCCAGGAATGCAATGAGTGCCATCAGACCCCATGCATATTTGAGAAGTCTTTGTTGTGCAGCCACACGGAGCACAATACCCCAAGAGATGCAAAAAGTCCAAAGTCCATTAAATCCATGGAAGCATGCTGCCAAGACAAAAATGGTATAAAGGGCAACATAGATCGGATGTTTAAAAGTATCACGGACCGTCAGCAGGGAAGCCGTTGCAAAATCTTTAGAAACGGCAACAACCTCATTCGAGCCGATTTTTTGTTTTTCTAACGCTTCTACCCATTTCAGTTTTTCCACGTACGCCTGAGCTGAAGTTAAGATCATTTGCTGCTGCGGATCATACACAGAAGAATTGGGTAGAGATTTTGCAAGAGCGACCAAAGCCTGTTCATTTTTTCTTGAGTCGATCTCTATCCTCTCATTTAAAATTTGATCGGAAGTATAAAGCTGTACGCCGAGCCTAGACGCAACGGTATAAACTCCTTTATCAATTGTCACTGGAACGAAATAATACGAAAGAGCGCCTTGATTTAAAGAATCGGGATAGTCGATGAATCGGAATTTGATCACATGGAGAATAATCCCAACGAGAAGAATCCACGATGTGATCCTCTGCCATGTATAAGCCCGGTTGCGGCCATATTCACTTAAATTGGGTTCGGTTCCGTCGGTCTTCGAAGAGTTAAATTTGGATGTCAATAAGTACTTGATTCCCCAAATCATATGAATTCCGATGGGCACACCGAGCAAAACGATTTCAATCACCTGTAAATAAGGAAGATTGTGGATCGAGTTGACCATACTGACAAACCCTTGCGCATTATCGCCGAGTAAAAGGGCCGCCTGGGAATTTGTAAATAAATGCTCCATCAAGAATAAAACAATCCACAGTCCCATTAAGGAATGAAGCCTTCGCCAAACGAATGCTCTGGGAAGCGTTGCTGAAGTCATAACTGTTCATTAAACACCCAAAACAAGTTTTGGAAAAGAAAAAAAAGTATCCTAAACTCTAAAAAACTGAGCTGCATTTTGAGTGGTTGCCTCGGCAAACCTCTCCAGAGAAACACCTTTAATATGAGCCATGACTGAGGCTGTTTCTTCGATGTAGCTCGGTTCATTTTTTTTACCCCGCTTTGATTCAGGAGCCAGATAAGGCGTATCTGTTTCAATCAAAAGACGGTCGAGCGGAACATACGCAGCAATGTCTCTCAATTCGTCTGATTTTTTAAAAGTGACGATCCCACTAAAGGAAATGAGCCATCCTCTTTCGAGACATTTTTTAGCCTCCCCAAGGCTGCCTGTAAAGCAATGTAAAACAGCCGGTAACGCTCGATAATGGAGATCGGCAAGTGCGAAAAGATCTTCAAAAGCATCACGACAATGAAAAATAATGGGAAGCTTCGCAGAAGTAGCCAATTCAAAATACCGTGTCAGGAATTCTCTTTGCATTGCAGGTGGGGAATGTTGATAATGGTAGTCAAGACCCGTTTCCCCAATGGCTACTAGCTGAGAACTCTTTTCTTTAACAATAGGGAAAAACTCCTCGCCCTCTTTTTCGACATCGTGCGGCGTTGTCGCAGCGGCATTGTAAATCCACGGATATTTTTCTGTTAGCTTAAGCCCTCTTTCAAGTTCGAGGGTGTTGGTACAAATATTGACAATCGCCTTAACTTGTTTTTGCCTAGCCCTTTGGATCAACTCTTCCACATTTTCTAGAGAAGACAGATGAGCATGAGAATCGAAGTACATGGTAGAAATCCTTATCTAATAGATGATAAATATCAAGTCTCAGTAGAATGATATTTTCCCGAGGTGGTTATGATTATCGGTTCACTCAATGCATTTTCCATTGCGTACACGCAATCCGATTTTTTCGGTAAGCTGATCATTTTGTCGTTGATTGGATTATCGATGGTTTGTTGGATTGTGCTGCTGTATAAAACATGGATTCTGAGAAAAGTCGCCAGGTTTTCTTTAGAATTCCAAAGCGTAATTGCGCAAAATAAAGACTCGCTTCTCTCCTTTGATCCTGGGGTTTCCCAAAAAATCAATCCTTTTGGGGCAATTTTTCAAACCTTGAAGCAGAAAACGATCGAGATTTTAAATAAGAACCATTATTTCACTAAAAAAAATGTTTATCTCACTCCTGCCGACTTAGAACTCTTGGAATCTCATGTGACAACGACAATTTCTGCACAAAATAAAATGCTTGAAAAACACCTCTATCTTTTATCGACGATTGTGACCTTGGCACCCTTTATGGGATTGCTCGGGACAGTGTGGGGTATTTTGGTCACTTTTTCGGGGCTTCATGAGGGGGGTACAGCGCTCAGTTCCAATAGCTCCATCTTAGGAGGAATCTCAACGGCTTTGGCAACGACCGTTATGGGACTTGTGATCGCCATTCCAGCCTTGATTGCGTATAATTATTTGAGAAGCGCGCTGCGCACTTATACATCTGACATGGATGACTTTTTAACCCTGCTCCTTTCCAACATCGAACTGCAATATCGAAAAGTAGAATGAAGAAAAGAAATTTTGATTCTCATTTTGAAGAAGCCACTATCAATCTGACCCCGCTGATTGATGTTGTTTTCGTTGTTCTCATTATTTTTATTATCATTGCTCCGATGCTAGAACTCGATCGAGTCGAACTGGCTCAGGCAGCACCGATTGAAAATAAACAAGCGGCAGGCACTGAAAATGCCACCTTAGTCATCCATGTTCATCATGATAATACGATCTGGTTTAATCGAAGATCCGTTACACCGGAGCAGTTAACATCGCTTTTGAAAGAGGTTAAGAAAAGGGAGCCGCATCGCATCCCGCAACTCTTCCAAGACAAGCGGGCGTGTTTCGGAACGTATCAAAGTGTGAAAAATGCAGTGGAAGTTGCAGGTTTTGAACAACTCGATGTGATCCTAAAACCAAGTTGAGTATGTTAAAGAAAATTATTCTCCTTGTTACAGCCCTTCATTTGACTCTATTGACACTCCTTTTATTTTCACCACCCAAGAAAATAACCCATAGAAATAAACATGTTGTGGTGCATATGGTTGCATCGAAACCTCCTCCAACTGTTGTTGTGAAAAAAGCCCCTGCTGCAGTTCCTGCCAAAAAGGTTGCACCGACGCGAACCCCGGTGATTCAGAAAAAAACTGCCATTGTCGAAAAAGACAAACCGAAAAAGAAGGTTATAAAAGAGATTAACGAAGGCCTCGCCAAAATTGAGCATAAAGTATATTCTATGCCCCGATCGAAATTGGATGTTCCGCAGATCCAAAGTTCTCCGCCTGTTGAACCGTTTGAAACCGGTTGGAGTTCTCAGGAAGAAACTTTAATGTCTTTTCTGCATGCATCTCTGAATTTGCCCGAATTCGGAGAGGTTAAAATTCAACTGACGATCAAAAAAGATGGAAGTGTAAGTCAGATGGTTGTCTTGCAGGCTGAAAGTCAAAAAAATAAAGCTTACTTGCAAGAGTATCTTCCTCACTTGCAATTTCCTTTGATACTTGATAAAGAAAAAACCTTTATATTGACATTTTGCAATGAAATTTAAACTGATCCTTTTTTTCTTCTTTTTGACGGCTTTAAGAGCTGAAACGCCTGAAGAGATCCGTATTTATCTGAGTACGACAAGTCCATTAGAGCCATTGTATCTTGGAAAATTTCAATGCTCTGACAATTCGCTTACGGATGGATATTTATCACAACTTGAATCGGTTCTTCTCTTCGACCTTAATCACAACGGATCGACCAAAGTGGCACCTTTCAATGAACAGCGAGAAAAAATGACCTTACATGGTACCAACTGGAAAAACTCCGGTCTTCTCTACGTGATCCAAGGGAAAATTTTGGAGAAAAAATTATCGACCTTGATTTTCTCTGTCCAGTCGGGATCTTTAAAACAATTCCCAGAGATCGTTTTATCAGGAGATCTTTCAAAAGACAGAAAACTCATCCATCGACTGGCTGATGGCATTTATAAAACTCTCTATGGTCGTGAAGGCGTTGCGAGCACACAAATTTTATATTCCTCGAAACAAAAAACTCAAAATAAATGGATCTCTGAAATTTGGGTTTGCGATTGGGATGGGGGTAACGACCAACAATTGACATCGGATGGAAGTTATTGTGTGAATCCTGTAGCCATACCTTCGTCACAAAAATATGGAAACGATTATTTTCTTTATGTTTCCTATAAAATGGGGCAGCCAAAAATATTTATTTCATCTAAAAAAGGGGGTGGCAAACGGTTGATCGACCTCAAAGGAAATCAACTGTTGCCCGCCATTTCACCACAAAGAGATAAAATTGCCTTTATTTGTGATGCCTCTGGAAGAACAGATCTGTTTCTTCAAGAGTTTCACCCTGATAAATCTTTTGCAAAAAAACCGGTTCAACTTTTTTCGTATCCTAGTTCGACCCAAGCTTCACCGACGTTTAGCCCAGATGGAACAAAACTGGCTTTTGTTTCTGATAAAGATGGGTCTCCGAGGATTTATTTGATTTCAGCAACTTTCACGTCCAAAAGACCCGAACCGACTTTAATATCGAAACAAAATCACGAAAATTCATGCCCTTCATGGTCTCCCGATGGAAAGAAATTAGCTTATAGTGCTAAAACAAAGGGAATACGGCAAATTTGGATTTACGACTTTGAAACCAAAGAAGAATGGCAACTGACCGATGGTAAAGGAAATAAGGAAAATCCTTCTTGGGCACCCGATAGTAGAAATCTCGTGTTCAATTCCACCGATGGTCAAATTTCAGATCTTTATATTGTGAATCTCAATCAAGGAGAAGCCATAAAGATTTCTGGAGGAGCCGGAATAAAACATTATCCCTCTTGGTCTGGGGGACGTTAAAAAAAGGAAAGTATATGAAAAGAGTGAACATCGTCCGTATTTCTCTGTGGAGCCTCTCTGCACTGCTTGTTTGCGGATGTCAATCAAAATCAGGCAATATTTGGGATGATAATCAAACGGGGGCCAAATACAAATATGGCGATAATTCCTCCTCTCTTTGGGAGAACAAAGAAGGAGAAGAGGTTTCGGGTCCCATTGAAGAAGATTTCGTTCCTCTCAATGATGAAGACCTAAAAATGCAATTTGCAGAAGCTGGCATTGCACAGCCGAGCCATGAATTAGGAGAAGGTGGAGTCCCTGGAGCAGATCAATTCGAAACCCCAACGGGCGAGCTTGCGACCGTTTTCCATCCCGTCTTCTTTAATACAGATCAACATACGCTCAGCAATAAAGATTATATCCAAGGTGTCCGCAAAATGGCTGCCTATCTTAAAGCACATCCAAAAACATTTGTCATCGTCGAAGGACATTGCGATGAAAGAGGACCTGAAGCTTATAATCAATCCCTCGGATCCAGAAGAGCTAACTACGTCCGTTCTCTCCTTGTCAAAGAAGGGGCAAGTCCCGACCAATTGCATACAATCTCGTATGGGAAAGAAAGGCCTTTTGATCAAGGTCATGGACCGGATGCTTGGTCTCAAAATAGACGAGCACACTTTAGGGTAACGACGAAGTGAGAATAAAATTAAAGTATCTTCTATGCACCCTCATCCTAGGAGGGTGCACTTCATCGATGACGGCTGGAATGCAACATGATCATTTTTTTGAGGAAGTTAAAACAGAAATAGCTGATCTGCGGCATGCCTTGCATGCCACCGATGTCGAAGTGAAACTCTTAGAAGAGAAATTAGAAAAAAGAGACACCACTTCTCTGCAGCAAAAAATCGGATTCTTGGAAAAAACCATCGAAAAGATGCATGTCGATCTTCGATCGCTGATGGCTTATGCAAGCCAGACCACAGCCTCCCTTTCCCAATATCGAGACCATATTGCAGAGATTGACAAAAGACTCGAAGAAATTGTTAAACTCCGTCTCGCCTTGAATCAAGTATCGGCTGAAACCTACCAGGTCAAGCCAGGTGATTCTCTAGAAAAAATTGCCCGGAAATTTCAAGTCTCAACTGAAGCCCTTAAACGAGAAAATCGTCTGAGTTCCGACAAAATTATCGTCGGCCAAGAACTCGCGATTCCAGCTCATTGATGAATAGATATATTGGAATTTTCGACTCAGGGTTCGGTGGTCTGACTGTCATGAAGGCCATCCGCAACCTTCTTCCCCATGAAAATATTTTATATTTTGGAGATACCGCAAGACTCCCTTATGGCACTAAGAGTCGGGAAACCATTCTGAATTATGCCATGGAAAATGCCGCTTTTCTCGTAGAACAAGGCGTGAAAGTTTTGGTCGTTGCCTGTAACACAGCGTGTTGTTTTGCTCTCGAGGATCTCCAGAAAAAGTTCGACGTCCCCGTGATAGGAGTGACAACACCCACGATTGCAAAAGTTGCCAGCTCATCGCGCGGATCGATTGCCATTTTAGGTACCCGTGGAACGATTCTCTCAGAAACGTATCAAACCGGTATTTTGCAGAGACTTCCCTTAGCAAAAATCATCTCTATACCTTGCCAACTCCTTGTTCCTCTTGTTGAAGAAGGTTATATCGATCATCTCATCACCCAAATGGCTATAGAGGAATATCTTGAACCTTTGAAATACTCTGAAATTGATACCCTTATTCTCGGCTGCACCCATTTTCCACTCCTGCAGCATCAATTCCAAAAAGTTGTTCAGCCGGGAGTTAAGCTCGTCGATCCAGCAGAGTCGTGTGCACAGGCTGTGAAAGAATTACTATTCTCAGAAAATTTAGCTAACCCTTCAAATGAGACCCCTCATTATCAATTCGTCGTTTCCGATGATCCAGAAAGATTCAGAAACCTGGGAGCTGTTTTTCTAGAATCGCCTTTAGATACTGTCATTGAATTAAAAAAAAGAGTGAATTTTTTTTACAGACCTGATTATATTCTCACCTTCGGAGGAAATACCCATGACCCACAAGAAAAGAATTTTATTGATCGAGGATGAAGAAGATATCGCCGCTCTCATCAAACTTCAGGCGGAACTATTAGGTTATAAACTCCATGTTGAAGTCGATGGTCTCAATGGTTACCGGGCCATTGAACGAGAAAAACCCGATCTTGTGATTCTCGATATCATGTTGCCGGGTCAAAATGGATTTGATATTTGCCGGAAAATAAAAAGTAATCCTGATCTGAAAAATATTCCTGTCGTCATTCTCTCAGCGAAAGGAGAAGAGCTCGATGTGATCTTAGGCCTTGAACTCGGAGCCGATGATTATGTCGCAAAACCGTTTTCACCAAAAATTCTGTTCTCCCGTATAAAGGCGGTTCTCAGACGAGGAAAAGAGCCTGAGAAAACCCCTAAGGTCATTATTTTTGGAGATTTTGTTCTAGAAGTCGACCGGTATCTTCTTAGAAAAGGGGATAAAACCATCGGTATTACTCTATCCGAATTTGGAATCCTTAAAAGACTTTTGACAAATCGAGGAAAAGTGCTCACGCGGAACCAACTTTTGGATGATATTCACAACGATGATGCTTTCATCGTCGATAGAAATATCGATGTTCATATTGCTTCTCTACGCAAAAAACTGGGGCCGAATTTCGAATGGATTGAAACCGTGCGGGGTGTGGGATATCGGTTTAAAGAAGAGTCTACTCCTGCTCTAGCAAAAAAATAAGTTCTTTTCTTGAGACGTACACGCGCAATTCCCATTTTTCTAACCTATTTCCTCGATCACTTCGGATTTGCTATTGTTTTCCTTTTATTTGGCCCTTTAATTCTCAATAATAAACCCCTAGGGATAGAAGAGCAATCATCGGTATCCATTTTATTTACTTTACTTGTTTTTCCTTTAGCCCAATCGATGGGAGCACCTATCATTGGAACCATTTCAGATAAAATTGGAAGAAAAAAAACCTTCTTGTATTCGATAGCGGGCACGGTTATTGGGAACCTTCTTTCGGGAATGGCTTTTTTATTCCATAATATTTTTCTCCTCATTGCAGGTCGGATTGTCACGGGATTTTGTGCCGGTAATTTAACCCTTTGTCTCGCTTCTCTTGCTGACATGTCTCAAAACGAAAAAGATAAGGTCAATAATTTTAGCCAACTCACCGCGATTTCTGGGATCAGTTATATCTTCGCTGTTCTCTCTGCAGATATTTTCTCGAAACTATCTCCCAGCACTCTCTTTTGGATAACGTCATTCCTTGGAATTCTCAATATTTCTCTTCTCGTCGTCCTTTTTCAAGAGACGAGGAAGAAAACGACCCCTTTTGTCTTCTGGAGAGTCGCGCCAGGATTCAAGAGAATTTTCCAAAATCGTTCACTAAATTATCTTTACATCTGTTTTTTTCTCTTTATGCTCTGCTGGGTTCCTGCACTGCAGTATTTACCCGAACTTCTACTCAATCGTTTTCATTTCTCCGATGAAGAAGTTTCCATCTTTCTGATCGCTTTGGGTGGACTTTGGTCGGTTTCAAACTGGCTCCTCAGTCGATTTGGTATTCCATTTTCTCCCCATTTTCTTTTCCGTTTATTGCTCCTTCTTGCTTCTTTTTTGATTCTTGCAGGGACCCTTCCAACCGCATCCCTTTTTCTCATTTCATTTATCGTCACTCTGATTGGAGCTGCAGTCACATGGACCTATCTTTTTGTCGGCATTTCTGATCACGCGTCTTTGTCCGACCAAGGTGAAGTTTTGGGTCTCAGTCAATCGATTGGAACGTTTGGTGTTCTGCTCGGACTCGGATTGAAACGGTATTTTGTTTCTTTTTATCCTCATCAATATTACCTCCTTGCGGGTATTCTGATCCTATTTGCCGCACTGATCGCGAGCTTTTCCCGCTTTAAAATAAAATCTTGATAGGCTATTTTAAAAGTATGGTTCGAGCCCCGTTGATTTTTCTTACATTACTAACCCTCATGAGTTGTGAAAATAGAGCTGAAACGGGAGCCTTGGCGGGTGCCGGAACCGGTGCATTAGCTGGGGGTCTTATCTCCCATTCAGCCACAGGGGTGTTAGTGGGCGGCGCTGTCGGTGCTGCAACAGGTGCCGTCATTGGTGCTGCTCTCGATGCATCGGATAGGGATTCTCTCGATCGTGAAAGCCCTCGAACACTGCGGAGAATCGACCGCGGCGAACAACTATCGACCGATGATATCAAAAAAATGTCCAAAGCAGGTCTTAGTGATGATGTCATTATGAATCAGATCGATGCCACCCACAGTGTTTTCTATTTGAGCACTGCCGATATCGTCGATCTCAAAAAGGCAGGCGTCTCGCAACGGGTGATCAACTATATGATCCAAACCGGAAATAAGTGAACTTAAAATCCATTTCATGAATACTTAAGGAATGAGTTTCTACCAGCAGACTTTGCTTAAATTCGTTCGCATCACGAGAATGTACAGGGTATTCCACCTCGTTTTCTTCGTTGTTTTTGCAGCAGAGCTATTGACGCTCCTTTTATTTTTGCCATTTTTGGCCAAAAGCTACCTCTTGGCTGTGGTTGTGGCCTCGACTTTTCTAACGGCTTTTTCTTATTTCGTCCTCAGGTTCTATTTTCAAACCAAAAAACCTGAACAACTTCTCGAACTCCGGTCCGAATTTATTGAAAATTGTGAAAACTTTTTTCAAGAAACCGTTGTTCAACTCATCCAAAAGTTAGAAGGATTGGAATTCCACTATTACTCCCTTCCTTCCATTTTTGGATCGGTGTCCCCTTTGGTTAAAAAATTTAGCGCGTGGTCTCATTTTGAAGATGTCCTTTTGTTTAAAGAACTCCTCTATTCCCATCTTCTGAAAATCGAATTAGAAGCCGTTAAAAATAATCCTACGAATACCGAACTTCACCGCAACCTCGCGAAAAGTTATATTGCTTTCTATCATCTCTATCGGGATTCAGGAACCGCTCCTTATCCTTTTATTACGAAGCGGTACACATCTGCTGAAATAGTTCAAAAGTTTCAAAAAAACGCAAAATGTGCTTTAGAAGAGCTTAAAATTGTACTCCACTTTGTCCCCTTGGATCCTTGGGCATTAACCCAGCTTGGAAAAGTTTATCGAGATCTCGATCAAAAAGATGAAGAACGTAAAATCTACGAAATTCTTCTCCAACTTATCCCGGACGAACAAGAAATCCGATACCGGCTCGGGGTTGTCTATTTTCAGCTCGGTTTCATGGCCAGTGGACTCACGATTTACGAAGAGTTTCGTCAAATGAACGACCCCAAAGCACAAGAGCTCATCGGGCACTATGATGCTTTCCACACTCAGAGCATGTAATTTTTGTAATTTTTAAGGACAAAAAAACGGTTTGTGAGCACACTCTAAGAAAAATTACCAGGGGATTTATGAGTAAATTTTTTATTTCAATGTGCCTCTATTTTTTGGCAACATCGGCTACTTCCGATCTTTCTATTGATGAAGCTTTTTTTCTCAAGAGGGTGACCGAATTTTGGAAGGATAAAGATTTTGTCTTGGTAAAAACCCAAATCCAAGAATTCGTTTCCGTCCATCCGAACTCAACCATACACGATCATCTGCAAGCCATTCTAGCTGACATTCTGTATCAGGAAAAAGATTACAAAACGGCCCTAGAATATTACCAAAAAATCACAGACTCTACCTTGGAGCAAAAAACTCTAAGCCGAAAGTGTCAATGTCTCTACCTCCAAGGCGATTTCGATGGTGTGATTTCTATATTAACTCCCCGCTTAGAAGAGTTCGGTGAGCACAAAGAAGAGATGCAGTTTTTACTCGGGGATTCTTTATTCCGGAAACTCCGTCACCTCGAAGGCAGCCAGCAAAACGAACTCGCTCTTCTAGCAAAACCCATTTTACTCGCCCTTTATGATACCGGATACCAAGACAAAGTTCTCCTTCCTCTAGCTGAGATCCACCGGATCTTAAATGAAAATTCTCAAGCTGCCAACTTTTATACCCAGTTCATGGAGAAAACACCGGAGAAAAAAGAAGAAATACTGCTCCAAATTGCTTCTCTGCAAATCAGTTATGATAAAAATAAGGCTATAGAAACGTATCAACAAATCGTCGATCTGGGCCAAAGTAAAGCCGGTGAAGCGGCCTATAATGAACTTGTTCTCCTGACCCAAGAAAATCGGTTTTTGGAACTGATCAACCGAGCAACGACCTTATCTCCTCATTTCACCGACGAAAAGAAAGCCCTTTTCGATTTCTGCATGGGGCGAAGTCACTTCAAGTTGGATCATTTAACAGCTGCTACCTTGTATTTTGAAAAATATCTCCAAGAAGAGAGTGAAAGCACTCCGTATAAACGGGCGGCTTTTTTAACCTTGATCGTTTGCGCTCAGAAAACACAAAACGAACCTCTCTTTGACAGAACTGTCGAACAATTCCTTTCAGCATTCCCGAAAGATGAAGAGGCTGGAAAAGCTCTGCTGCTGCACGCTCAGACAGCTCTGCAAACGGGCAATGTTGAACAAGCCTCTTTGGATTTGGAAAAACTCGTGACAGAATTCCCTAATATTCCTGAAAAAGAAACGTTGATGTACGACCATGCCCTTTTACTCTGTAAAATGAAAAAATGGGGTGAGAGTCGGACAGCCTTTCTCTCTTACATCCAGGAATTTCCGGATACGCCCCATTTAAACTTGAGCTGGCATTCGATCTTACATTGCTCCGTGCAAGAACTGAAAGAAAATGGGTCTGTTGAAAAAAAGGTCCAACTGACTACAGACCTTCAGCAAACTCTAGCTAAATCCGACCTCTTTTCTCCCGAAGAAGAATCGAATTACCGGTTTTTACTGGGAGAACTTCTCTTCGATCTAGAACATTATGACGATGCTTTAGCCCATTTGGTTCAGTTTTGCACCCAGTTCCCTAACCATTCTTCCATACCACAAGCACTTCTCCTGCAAGCCAATATCCACTACGCCTTGAAATCTTCTCCCGAGATTTTTATTGAAGTTGCTGAAAAAGCCCTAGTAACCACTCAAGAGACAAACAATAAAAAAGCACTGAGACTTCAGCTTTTCAACTCATATTTACATCTAAAAGAATACGACAAAGCAGCCGATTATCTCTATCAGAGCTACATCACCGATGATGCGGTCATTCACCTCGAAAATCAAATTTGGCTCGCCCGTCATTATTTGAAACAAGAAGATAGAAGCAAAGTGTTTCAAATCTATAAGAAAATGCTCGAGGTCGATGAAAACTTTGTCCTCCATTTCAACCCACAAGATACTGCTTTAGAAACAGAAGCTTTGAAATTTTCGGAACTACTCCCTGAAACCAATAAATTAGCTCTTCTGATCTCACTCAGAGAGATGCAGAACCAAAATTCTGGGACCTGGAAATGCCAAGAAAGAGTTTTATTCGAGCTTGGACAACTCTTCCTCGCTTCAAAAGAACAAAACAGAGCTTTGGAACTGTTCGATGAATTGATTAGTAGTGGAAATACCTCTCATTTTGTTCATGCAGCTTTACTCGAAAAAAGTCGCCTTCTTCTCTCTAAATTCGAAGAAAAAGATGAAACCAACCCAACGATTGTCAAAATCTTATCGACGTTGAAAGATCTACAAATTCAGAAAAATCTCTCTCATGAGCCTCTTTATTTGGAGGCAGCCTTAGAATATGCCGATGTTCGTGTGGCGATGGCCTCTCCAGAGTCTCGTCTTGAATCGGCGATATTTTTCCTCAATCGGATTAAAGACGATTTTAATGATCGAAGTGATAACCTCTCTCGTGAATACCAAGATTCTCGTTTACGCTTTCCTGAAAAGGACACTCTGTTTCAAAATTATATGAAATGCATCGAAGCCGAAATCTTGTGTTATGAAACAAGACTCGCAAAAGATCAAAAAGATGATGAGAAGGCAAAAAGATCGAGTGAAATTGCTTTTACTCTCCTCGAGGAAATCTTAAAGGATGAAAAAATAACCCCATATCTGAAAAATAGAGCCGAAGCTAATTTGATAATACTGAAATCATCATGAGAAATTCTCTACTTGCGAAATGTCTGCTGGTCTCTGCAGCGCTACATGCAGCTGCTGCTCTCCTTTTTTTATCTCGTCCTCTCCATCTCACGACCCGTTTTTCGACATTTCTCGGAAAAACACCACCCACAGCCTACGAAGACGATGAAATTGCAAGAAAAGGAGAGGCTTTAAAAGACGCTTTTGAGTCGTTTGTCTCGTTATCCTCTCTCAAGAAAATTCCGTTCGAGCCCCAAATTGCATCTTTTGAAAACAAACCTTTATCATTAAAAAAGCCCTCCCTTCTTCTTCCAGAGGACTACGAAACCCCCGCTCCCAATAAACTTCCCTTACCAGAGCTAGAAATTCCTCAAGAACGAATTACTATGAAAAGTTCTCCTTCGATGATCACCCTTGCGCTAACCTCCATCCAGCCTGTCGATGTAGATCCGTTTGAAGTCGTCCCCCATTTCACTCTTCCAATTTCTACAGGATCTTCTGATTTGGAAATATCCCCCTCTGCAGAAAGTTCTTTCATCACTCAGACTCCGAAAATTTTCTCGATGGATACAGTAGCTCCTGAAGCTTTAGTAACGGCTCCCTACTTTCCAAAATTGGAGGATGAACCGTTCCTTCAGACCCCGATCACCTCTTCCTTCACGATGGAGCAATCTCAGGCGGTGGAGAACCTTTATGTCGCTTCCCTGTCATCGTATGGGATCCCCGAGCTCCATGTTTTAGACTGGAATGAAACCTTCGATGTCGAAGTAAAAACCTTAAAACAAGAAGAAGATGGGTATCTTTTTTCCATTTCCCTTCTTCCAAAAGTCAATTTGGCTCAGTTTCGGATGAAACAAAACTTCTATTTTTTAATCGACAGGTCCAATTCCATCGAAAAGCATCGGTACCAAACCTTTAAACGAGCCGTGAGCCGCACCATTCAATCGCTGCACGAAGACGATTATTTCAACATCATCATCTTCGATGCGAAGGCAGTTCGCTTGAGTGATATACCTCTTCCTTGTACAAAAAAGAACCAAAAATTGGCTGAAGAGTTTCTAGAAAAAGAGCCTCGGGGAATTTTTAAAGCTGCTACAGATATTTATTCTTCTTTGAATCAGATCATTCCCACTCAGGTCAATTCCGAAGAAGCTCATACGGCTATTTTGATTTCCGATGGAGACTCGACTTTAAAACCAGATAAACAACGGAATTTCATCAACACATGGCTCAAAAACAACCTAGGAAGAGTGACCCTCTATACAGCAGCCGTCGGTGGTGGAAATAATCTTCCCATTCTAGATCTTTTGGGCACTGCAGGTCGAGGCTCTCTTCTCTATTCAGACACTCATTCGGGGTTCCCACGAAAACTGGCGAAACTTGTGCTCGGCCTCCGCTACCCGATTGCCAAAGATATGACTTTCTCGATCACACCCTCTTCGAAAATTCAGCTTTGTCCTTCTTCCAGCCGACTTCCATTTCTATTTGGCGACCGGCCTTACACATTCTATGGAAAAGCCGATACTCTCTCCGATTTTACCCTTACCTTAGAAGGTAAAAATCAGGGAAATCTTCTCACGATAAAAAAAGATATTTCGTTTGCAAAAGCCAAACCCGCATCGCGGCTTCTCTCTAAAGATTGGGCCCTTGAACAAGCCCATATTTGCTACGAAAAATATCTCAAAGAAGGAAAGTTGACGTTCTTAGAAGAGGCAAAAAAACTTGCGGATTCTAAGCGGTAGTTTCAAAGGCAGGCCCTTAATTGCACCGAAAGGGTCTCAAACAAGGCCTACCCTATCTATCGTGCGGAAAGCTGTCTTTGACATCCTGCAGCCTGCTGTTTCAGGAGCTGATTTTCTCGACCTATTCGCTGGAAGCGGCGCCATGGGGATTGAAGCTCTGAGCCGTGGTGCGAGACGATCGGTTTTTGTAGAAAATCATAGAGAAGCCGTTCGAGCCCTCCATAAAAACTTAAATCTTCTTAAAATCGACGCCGTTGTTCTTGCAGGCGATGTTTTGACAGTTTTAAAAAAACTCGAAAAACAAAAAGAAACCTTCCAAATCATCTATGCCGATCCACCCTATCAACTAAAACATCTTTATACCGAGCTCCTTCAATTTCTCGACACAGCGTCTCTCCTGCAGCCGGGCGGGTATCTTTTTCTAGAAAGCCGGTCTCCTATCGAAGAACTGCCACTTAAGCAACTCGTCTTGATCGACAAACGGCGGTTTGGGACGTCGCTCTTGCACCAATATCGGCGCACCCGTTAGTTTAAGGACATGAGAGCACTCTTTGCTGGAACCTTTGATCCCCCTTCTTTAGGGCATTTAGATTTAATCGAAAGAGCTTCAAAACTGTGTGATGAGCTCGTCGTTGGTATTGGTGTCAATCCCAATAAAAAGACCGTTTTTTCTACCGAGAAGCGGATGGAAATGCTCCACACCATCACCAAATCTCTTCGGAACATTCAGATTGTAGCCATTTCGGGCCTACTGGTCGATTTTGCTCATAAAAATAAAATTCCTCTCCTCATTCGAGGGCTCCGCTCTTTTTCAGAACTCGACCGTGAAATGCAACTCGCCATCATGAATAAAAATCTGACCGGCATTGAAACCGTTTTCCTTCCCTCCAATCCTCTCTACGCACATATCACCTCTTCTCTGATCCGAGAGCTGATCCTCAATAAAGCCGACTTAAGTTCGGTTGTTCCAGCATCGATCCAGAAGAAAGTCCTCATCCAAAGATAAGCTTCCAATCCAGCGTTCCGATAAGAATGCCCAAAGCACAGACAGCATTGGCTTTCCAATTGACCTGTTCTTTGTAAAGCCATTTACCCCATAGATTGCAAAAGACAATGATGGTCACAGCAAAGAGCGGAAAAATCATCGCTTGCTCAACAGGAGAAGAAACCTCAGTAGCCCAGATCAAAAAAAATGTTCCAACACCATTGGCAATTCCGCCCAGTGTTCCAAACAAAACCTCGCCCGATTTTGGCTTCCGCTTTTCAGAGAGAAAATAGATCGCTGTTTGGATCACAAAAGCTGCGAAAAAAACCATCGGCATGAACCACTGACTCTTGGCATCTTCCAGCCCAAACGAAAGGAAAAGGGCTGTCGTCCCTGGATAATTGACAAATAAAGCTCTCCAACTCAGAAAAACTAAAAAAACCGCATGCAGAGCAAAGGCCGACAAAACGTAGAAAAGCCAGCTCGATTTCTTTTCGTGTGTCGACGTTTGCCAACCAGCCCAAAATAGCCCCCCAATCACGAGCAGCGATCCAATCCCATTCCAAAGGGTGTATTTGTATCCAAACGTCGCACCAAAGAAAAGGATCATCAGAACCGAAGGCATCACTGTCGAAGCATTCAGAGCAGCAAACGTTAGCCCCGGAGGCCCTTTTTCCAATGCCCTACCAAGCGAAGCCATCATGAGTGCCAGAACTACACCTCCCACCATGCCAAAGAGGGCCATCGAATGGCTCCAATGGTAATCACCACTTCGAACTGGATTTAAAAAAATCGCGACCAAAAAGACGAGAAATAGCTGAATCATCAAAAACGCTTTGGTCGTTCCACCCGCATCGATGCTCTTTCGCATGCAATAATTTGAAAAAGCAATGAACAATGCCGCTACTAAAATGAGCTGTATTCCCATATAAAAATTCTCCTAGAATTACAACTATTTATGACGCGTTTATCATTTTAAATCTAGTATCTCCGATACAAGACGAGGAATTTCCTGGATCATATAAAATGGAACTGAAAGAATACCATCTTCTAAGGCAAGAGATGCTTGTGATACACGGAGTCCCAAAGGAGATTTTTTTTCAACCATGAATTGTCTTAATGAACGAAGATGGCCTTTTTTACCTGCTTTTACTTCTAAAGGAATGATATGATTACCAACTTCAATAACATAATCGACTTCAGCCTCTGCTCCTATTTTTTCTCTTTCCCAATAATAAAGAATAGGCCGTGTATATGGTTTTGAATAGGCAATTAATTCTTGCCCAACAAATTGTTCGGCTATATTACCACCATTAATAAGTGTCAGATCATCTGCCTGAATTGAGTGAGCACTTTGAGGAAGCAATCCCACATCAAGAAAGAGAAGTTTGAATTTTTTTTCATTTCTTTGCACTTCTAGGGGAATTCCTGAAGCTGAATTCGCAAAAACTTGGTGTAGGATACCAATGCGTGTCAAAACCTCGAGTGATTCTAAATAATCTCGAGATTGAGCATGAGGATGAATTTTTGCATACTTGAAATGATCACCAATAAGCCTAGGAGCTGCTTCAAATAAAAGTCTCATAAATTTCTGTTGTGAACTTCGAGGATATTTTCCTAAATCATTTTCATATGTATTTAAAATATTTTGATGAATGCGATCGATGCCTAAATATTGATGATGCATTAAAAAAAATGAAACAGCTTCTGGCATACCTCCGATGAAAAAAAACTCTTTTACGGATTGAAGCAAACTAAAATGTGTCCCTGGACCAATTGGTTTATGAGGAGTCGATTCTCTAATCCAAGAAAGAGTATTATCATTCCCTTTTGCTAATAAAAATTCGACAAAAGATAAAGGACGCATATATAAGTACTCAATTCTGCCAACAGGGAAGGAAAAACGGTCATCTCCCATGATAAATTCGAGCAATGATCCTGCTGCTATGACATGTAAGTCAGCCATTTGCTCTTTAAAAAATCGTAAACTTAATAGAGCATTTGGACATGCCTGAATCTCATCGAAAAACAAGAGAGTTTTTCCAGGAATAATGGGTTGGTTTAACTGAGCTGATAAATCACGTATTAAGAATTTAGGGGTGAGATCGGCATCGAAGGTTTTTCTTATTTCCTTTGATTCTTCAAAATTTATTGAAACAAAAAATTCAAAGTTTTCTTTTCCAAATTTTTCAATGATATAACTTTTTCCGACCTGTCTGGCTCCTCTGAGAAGAAGGGGCTTTCTATCATTTTGAGTTTTCCATTTTAATAAGTCATATTCCAACGATCTTTTCATTTCTCTCCTATTTCTCAACAATTTTGAAGGAAATATGGGGGCTATTTTCTGCAATTTTGAAGGAAATAGCCATTTAAAGCAATAGCACCTGAGAATCAGAGACTTAGATCTCTAAACTATAAGCTTTTGATAATCAATGACTAATTGATTTTCTTGCCGTTTTCCCATTTGGTTTCGGAACAAATTCCTTTGTCATCGAATGATTTTTTGACACCGGTGATTTGATCATTGACGAAAGTTTGGATCACTTGGGGCTTGCCGTCGTCGAAATATTTATTGAACTTGCCATGCCGGAGGCCGTCTTTATATTCTGCTTCGAAGACAAGGATACCCTTGTCGTTCCACCTTCGAAAGACTCCATCGAGTTTTCCACGGATATAAAAAGCTTCGTGGGCCATGTTGCCATTTTCAAAATATCCTCTTTCGATTCCGTTTCTCTCATCGATGGAATAGTCGGTTTCTGAAAGAACTTGTCCTTTTGGATAATACTCGATGACTTTTCCTTCCCTCTTTCCTTTCTGAAAAGGAATTTTGAGGACGGTATTTCCCTTTGTGTCGAAAACTTGGCATATCCCTTCTTTTTCTCCATGCACATAGGGAGTCGAGCTGATTTTATTTCCTTTGATGTCGTACTCGACGGCTTCTCCTTCCGGTTCTCCTTCAACAAACTGCACTTCAAAAGCTTTTTGCTTATTAAATCCATCTTCAGAGGGGTAATAAATTTCATGGAAACCGTGCCTACGGTTTTTATGATAATTGTAGACGAGCTCTTTCCCATCTTGCATCTTTTGGAAAAATTTCCCACTCAATTTTCCTGCCTCATACCAAGCTTCCGTGATCAGATCTCCTTCTTCATTCCAAGAGGCTGTCATTCCATCGAGCTCTCCGTCTTTGTAATGTCTGAGAGTTTGAGTTTTCCCGTTGGGATAGAAGGTTTTAGCTTCTCCGATCAGCCTTCCTTCATCATCATAATGATATTGACAGGCAACTGTTTTATCTTGATAGAACTCCCGATGTTCGCCGGTAGGAACTCCTTTTTTGAATTGTTGGGAAAGACGGACAGTTCCATCTTCGAAAAATGTTTCGAATTTCCCATCGAGTGCATCTTCTTTGTAGGTCGCACTGAGCTTCAATGTTCCGTTTGCAAAAAATTGTTTTTCAATCCCCTCTTTCTTTCCATCGACAAAATGCATGATGTACTTGGACCTTTCTTTCTCATACCAAGCTTTGACAGTCCCGTGGGGAAGATTCTCTTTGTAATTCACCTCCAAAACGAGTTCCCCTCTCTCATTCCATTCACGATGAAGGCCACTTTTGGAGTTTAATTGATACTCTCCCTCAAATTTTTGAATTCCGTCTCCATACCATTCACATTTTTTGCCATCGAGCTTATCTTCGGTATAATTTTCTTCTAATTTTTTCTCTCCATTGAGATACCATGTGAGAAGTTTTCCCTGTTTTTTTCCACCTTTATAGTGAGACAAAATAGAAGGTTTACCATCTTCAAACCACTCGCCGTACTCTCCATCTTTTAGTTTATCTTTGTAGGCCATCTGTTTCTTGAGCTGCCCTGAAGGATAGTATTCTTTTTGGACACCATCGAATTCTCCACCGGTATATAAGTATTCAGCTTTAGATTTACCGTTGTCGAACCAAAGTTTGAATTCCCCTTCGAACTTCTGATCCGTTAAGAAATATTCAACAGTTTTTTGGCCTGCTTCATTCCACTCTTCGATACGACCCAGGAGATTGCTGTTTTGATCGTAATTGGCAAGAAAACTTGGATTCCCATTCGGATGATTGCGCCAATGTTTACCAATGGGTATGCCCCGTCTGTATTCCCCTTCACCCAGAAGTTTTCCATCTTCACCGTAGAAAAACTCTTTACCCTCTTTTTTTCCTGTTTTGTAAGTGACCTTGTAAGCTTCTTTTCCACTGGGGTGATACTTCACATGTGTTCCAAACGGTTCACCCCGTCTAAAATCTTGGACTTCTATCATGGCGTGATCTTTCGAATAGACAACAACAGCTGGATTCTTACCGTCGGAATCGAGGAGACCTTTTTCAAAGTTACATTGCCTCTTTAAACTTCCATTTTCATACCATTCTAAGGCCTTCCCCTGAGGCATCCCATCGACATAAACCGTCAAAGAAGCTTTTCCTCCCTTAGGAAAGTATTTGATGTATTCTCCGGCGATCTTGTCCTCTTCGTACGACAACTCTTCTGCTTTATTTCCATCTAAGAAGTAGACGACAGCAGGCCCGTCTCTTTTTCCATTTTTAAAATGACACTGAGCCTTGATTTTACTCGTCGGATAATAGAGGGTCATTTCTCCATCCAAGACACCTTGCTGATAATGGACGACTTTTTCAGCCACGCCTCTTTCATCCAAATCGATTTCAACGCCGTGGTGAATTAATTTGATTTTGCCTTCCGCGTCGACGGTAGAGGTGACATCGGCTTCGATCTTAAGTTGCCCATTGGGGTGATACGTTATGAGTTTGACAGCAACGGGAGGCTCATCTCCCAGTTCTTCATAAAACACAATTTTTGATGGTGTACCAGAGCCATACCGCTCCTCAATTTTAGCTTTCCAGTGAGGTTCTTGCGGCCGCGGCCTGGCTTTGAGAGGTGAATCTTCCAGACCAAAGATCGTAGAAAATGCAAAAATGATAACCCAACCAACATGTCGCATAATAAAATCCTTTATTTGGGTGAGTATATCTAAAGATGAAAAAAAACGCCTCTAAGAATATAGAGGCGTTTAGAAAAATTCCTTACATGAAAAAGCCAATCCAGCAAAGACCTAGTCCCCATACGAGAGGTACGACACCCCAAACGCGGGTAAAGTGTGGATTGCCCATATAAAAGTCCATGAGTAGTTGTGGAACAAAGAGACCCATGATACCACGTACAACCATGAACCAGCCTAAAATTGTTACCATCACAAAAGCATTCCATGCCCAAAGATCGTATTGGCTGAGGACTGCGAATCCAACCAACAGATGAACGATTGAGCTGAAATACATAATCCCCGGAGAACTTTTGAAATTATTCAGAACTTTTATTAAATGATCTGCATAAATCAATGTCCAAATTCCGACGATCACTAAAAGTGGACCGAAGATACTCGCGATCCATGTAGCTGCGCCTTGCATACCTTGCATTTCCTTTTCCTCCTTAGAAATAAAGTTAGAGTTGGTACCCTATACTTAAACGCAACATAAGGAGTTAAGAAATTATTTGTCAAATCGATTATATTTGCCCATGAGCTGGGTTTCTTCGAGGATGTGGGTTTTCATTGCTTCGACCACTTCTTCCTTGGTGGCACCGGGTTTGAGGGGAAGCATCGAGTTGAGGGCGTAGAGTTTGAAAAAATACCGGTGTTCACGGTCGGGAGGGCAAGGACCTTCATAACGGTTTTTACCGCCCGTCCCTTTTCCTTGGATGCCCAGAGGGATGGAGTTTTCTTCGATAGTAGACGTTTCTGGGGGAATATTGTAGACGACCCAATGGACCCACATCTTGTCTTTTCGTACGGAAGTTGGGACATCGGGATCATCGACGATGAGGACCAGGGAGCGGGCTCCTTGGGGGACATTTCTAATTTCTAGGGGAGGATTAATGTCTTTTCCATCGCAGGTATAAACTGCTGGGATGTTTCCTCCATCTTTAAAGGCTTGACTACTCAGGTCCATTCTTTTTCCTCTTCTTCATGGGCTTTTCTGGGCACGTTTGGGAAACGGTATCCGTAGGATACTCTTTCAAAAACTTAATTTGAATAGGCTTTCTGAGGTCGACAAATAACGCTTCCTGGGAGCTCTTGAGTCCGAGACATTCGTGCGGTGTGATATCTCCCGTCGAGGAAATTTTCAGGCGTAAAGCCGCTTGACTTTCCTCTCTGAGAAAGATTTTTTCAACGGTCTTGAGTTCGATGACGCGAGGCTTTAAAATCTTTTCCCCGGTTCGGCTCCTGGCCTTCCAAATGGAATCTTTGTAAAGCTCCAGTTCCATATCGGATTTCAGCGCCAAGGCTTCGATCTGGAGTTCTTCTAGGAGATTTTTAAACTCTTCCATCTCCGAGTTGAAACGTTGTTTGTGGAGCATATTCTGCAATGACCAAACAGTGACACCTCCTATCAAGACAATAAGGCTGATCGTGATCAGAATCTCTAAGAGGGAAAACGGTCGTTTCTTTCTATTTTGCGGCATTCTCAGATTTAACGACGATCTGCCCCTCTGATTGATCAATTATATATTCTTTTCCCCAACCATCTTTGAGAAAGTTTTTGACTTCACCTGCAGGTATTAAACCCGAATCTTTTAAACAGTTTTCAACTTTGCTTTTGTCAGAGAGCAAATCGGCCACCGTGGCAGCTCCAGATTGGATTTCGAGATTCAAAATATCTTCGAGCTTTCGGGCCCCTTGTTCGGTACGGAATTTTTTCCCTTTATCGAGACTTCCCTTGAGATTATAGCTAATCACCCCTCCAATGAGGCCGATCAGCAGAATAACGATCATGATTTCTAAAAGGGTAATTGCTCTTTTTTTGCGCATATTTTTCCTATTGTTGTAAAACTGAGCCCACATCTGTCAGAGGAATAAGGATGGAGAGAAGGACGGTTCCAACAATGAGGCCGAGCACCAGCAGCAGGACCGGCTGGAGGAGGGCTGTAAATTGTTGTAATTTTTTTTCTAAGTTCTCTTCGCAGATGTTGGATATATTTTGTAACATATTTCCGATTTTTCCGGTCTCTTCAGCAATTGCAAGCATTCTGGGGACAATGGAAGAAATTAAAGTAGAGTCTTTCAATTGCTGACTTAAAGGTTTTCCTTCACTGACCTTTTGTTCGGCACGTTCGATGATGGCTTCTAAAGGAATATTTTTCATGACGCCCCGAGAAAGCCGCAGGGTTTGCAAGATGGGCAGGCCACCTTGGAGGAGTAAAGAAGCAGTACGACAAAACCGGATCGTAGCGGCTTCCCGCATAAAATCTCCAACAAGAGGAATTTTTAAAACCCACTTATCTAAATAGACACGGAAGTGTGCGCTCCGGAGGCCAAAGATGAACGCTCCTAGACAAGAGAGAAAACTGAAGGCTAGCCAGATTCCGTAGGCTCTCACAAAATCGCTCGCTCCAAAAACGATTCGAGTGATGGGGTGAAGAGCTCTTCCATCAAACAAAGCTTTCATCGATGGAATGACAAACAGAAGCAAGGCAAAAAAGACAACACAGCAAAATCCCCCTAAAAACATCGGATAAGCGGCCGCTGAAAAGAGTTGTTTTTTCAATTTTTGTTGCTTATGGAGAAGCTCGCGGAGCTCTTCAAACACTTTAGGAAGCGATCCTGACTGTTCGCCGGCATGAACCATGGCGACATAGATGGGATCAAAACTCTTGGGATATTTACTGAGGGTTGCAGAGAGTGAAGATCCCGACTTGAGAGCATCGCAAAGATCCATGAGGAGGGGATGGAACCGGTGGTGATGGTATTTCTCCTCGATAATGACAAGACTTTCATAGAGAGGGATCCCCGCCTGAAGTAGCTGGCCTAGCATCCGCGTGAAATCGAGAAGAAAAGGGAAAGGAAGATGGATCTCTTTCTTTTTCTCTTTGAAAAAGGCGAGATCGGTAACGAGGATTTGTTCTTTTCGAAGTTTTTCCTTCGCAGCCATGATCGAATCGGCATCGATCACCCCCGACATTTTCTTGCCGCCGACAGAAAGAGCTTGATACCGGAAGAGTGCCATCTCTATTCTCCCTCGTAGCCACGCGTTACACGGAGAACTTCAGCTGAGGTTGTGAGTCCTCGGAGAACCAGTTCAGCTCCATTTGCACGGAGCGGAGTCATTCCATTGTCGAGAGCGACTTGCCTCAGTTCCACTGCATCGGCACTTTTCAGGATCTGTTGTTTGACAGCATGGCTCATCACCATCAGTTCGTAAATCCCATGACGTCCTTTGTAGCCTAGATCGAAACATAGAGGACATCCTCGACCTCGGTAAAATGTTTGGGGGTGATTCAGACCGAGTTCACGGCATTCCAGCTCGGTCGGCTCGTAAGCTTCTCGACAATTTGGACAAATCGTCCGAACTAGCCTTTGAGCAAGAACACCGACCACCGTGGATGAAAGGAGGTACGGCTCTGTTCCAATTTCAACCAAACGGGTTAAAGCGGAAGGAGCATCGTTGGTGTGGAGGGTGCTTAAAACAAGGTGTCCTGTGAGAGAAGCTTGGATGGCGATCTCGGCTGTTTCTTTATCTCGAATTTCACCGATCATAATGATGTCGGGATCTTGCCTTAAAATATGACGGAGACCGGTGGCAAAATCGAGGTGGATTTTCGGATTTACACCGACTTGAGCCATATTGGGCAGTTTATATTCGACCGGATCTTCGATGGTCATGATATTGACTTCTGGTGAACTGATATCATGGATGGCGCTGTAGAGGGTTGTTGTTTTACCACTTCCGGTGGGGCCTGTGACGAAGATAATTCCCTCACTGAGGTGCGTTAGCTTTTCGAACTTTTCCAGCACCTCTTCAGCCATTCCGAGCCGATCCAATCCTAGGATAATGTTTCCCTTATCGAGAATCCTCAAAACGACCCTCTCCCCATAAACGACGGGAATGGTGCTGACACGGAAATCGATTTCACGTCCGCCGATTTTGAGTTTAATACGACCATCTTGAGGGAGGCGTTGTTCTGCAATATCGAGCTTTGCAAGGACTTTGATGCGCGCGAGAAGCTGGAGCTGGAGGTCTTTTGGGGGTGTGTGACGGAGTTGCAAAACACCATCGATCCGATACCGTATCACAAGACCTTGCTCGGACGGTTCGAAATGGATATCGGAGGCGCCTTGCTGAATCGCCTCCGTCATGACGACATTGAGGAGCCTGATGACCGGAGAATCGGCAGTATGAGCTAAAAGATCGTATCCTTCGGTTTCGATCTCTTGCTCAGGAGTATTTTCGCGGAGCGAAGCGATCAGATTGGAGGCTGCGTCATCTTTCTGATGGTAACAACATTCTATAGCGGTGTCGATGGCACTTCTTGGTGCACACACCTCTTGAAGCTTTTTTCCAGTCAGACATCTCATTTCTTCGAGGCATTCGAGGTCGAGCGGGTCTTCGAGGGCGATGATCAGTTTTCCATCCTGTTCATCGATGGGAATGACTTTCTTTGCTTTAGCAACGGTATAAGGAATGATCTGAATCTTATCTCGAATATAAGGGTATGTGAGCAGATCTGTAATGTAGGGGATGTTGTAAGTCTGACAAACTTCTGTGATGTTATCGTACATCGTTGGTAATAAATGTTTTTAGACTATCCCTGAAAAATTTCATGGCGGTTTTTTCACGGGCTTCATCGACACGTTGTAAAAATTCTGGGATATCACCCGGTCTTTTCTTCAGTTCTTCTGTTCGAATTCTCTCCATTTGATCTTTTGCATCGGTGATGATCTTGGGTGTAATAAAGAAAAACATCTCTGTTTCATGGTCTGTGAGATGGGTCGTCCCGAATAATTTTCCAAATAAAGGAATATCACCCAAAAAGGCGATTTTCTCTTCATGATCGACGCGCGACTTTCTTCTCAGACCTCCTAAAATAACCGTCTCCCCATCTCTGACTCGGACTTCGTTTTCAACATGCCGCCTTTCGACATTCGGCCTATCGTTGGCGCTATGATGCGTTGTATCGAAGGTGATATTGGTTTTTAAAGTGACCGATCCTTTGTCTTCATTTTCTTCAGGAATATGAATGGTTGGGGTTAGGTTAATCGTGATTCCATATTGAGCCCTAGAAAAAGCTTTTTCAAACGTTGTTCCTTTATTCGTATCAACCGGAGCTGCACCACTATTGATCGAAAGCTCTTCCATAATCGAAATCTGAGCCTGCGTCTGATTGACTGCTGTGACAGAAGGTGCCGCATTGAGGTGGATATCGTCTTGTGTGAGTAAAAAATTATAAGCGATATCAAACTGGGGAAAGTTTTTTGGTTTTCCGCTGAAGAAGAATTGAAGAACACCTTTTGTGAGCTCTCTTTTTTTAAAATTCGGATGAGGTTTTGCTTCAGAGATATACGTCACACCATTGTGAACTTTTCCGAGCTTTAAGAGGTTCAATCCAAATTTATCTTGCGAATTGATCCTTCTTTCAAAAAGGAGGACCTCGATTTGAACCATTCTTTTGGGGATATCGAGCTTTTTGAGGAGATCTTTAATTTTTCCGAGGGCATCGCGCCTGACTGTCATCAAAATGGTGCCGGTCTTGAGATCAGGAATAAAATGACCAGGGACATTTTGATCGAGCTCAGCCTTGGTTGTAAGCCCCGGTTTTAAGGGAGGAGGGGTGATCACCAGGGGAGGAACAGGAGGATAACCATCTGGAGGAGCTCTGGTCCCTTGCACTTGAGCATTGAAGGCAAGATCGGTCTCTTTCAGACCGCTTTCTTGGGAAGAATGCAAAAGAGAATTATAAACTCTTTCAAGAACCTGGGCCAAATCGGTTGGATCGCTATGGCGGCAGGTGTAAAGATAGATCGTCATTTCTGACGGATCTTCGAGTTGGTCTTCGGTCTCACGGACAACTTTTTCAGCTCGATCGACACTTTCTTTCGAGCCGATGAGAACCAGACTATTGCTCTGCGTTAAAGGGAAGATACCGAGCCCTTCTTGATCCATTTTGGGAAAAGGAGGCTTTCCTTTTTCCAGAGCCTCGTTGAAGAACGTTGTCAAAATCTTTTCCATCTCTTTTATCGAGATTTTTGTCACAGAAACAACACGGGCAACTTTCCCCTCATGATTCCCCCAAACTTTATCATAGAAGTCGAGAAGTTTGACAACTTCTTCCTTCACAGCAATCAGGGCAATTTTATTCCCCAGAAGATGGACAAACGTTTGTTTACTATCGGAAAATTTCTCAAAAAATTGAAAGATGGTTCGGACCTGCTCGAGAGGAGGGATAATGAGATAACAAAGTCGATTTCCCGACGGAAGAACTTCTAATTGATCCCGCTTGTAGGCAATCGCTTGAACTGCGCCTAAATCTTGTTTGAACAGGTAGAGTTGCCGCGCATAAGGATTTACTTTTTTTAAACCAAAACCGTTGTGATGTAAAATCACTTCGAGAAGATCACTCCACGATTGACGTGGAATCGGAATATTGGAATAAAAATGGAGTTTGAGAGCAGAAAACTCAGCAGGAATAATATATAAATAATCTTGAGAGCCGTATTCCATCACGAGTTGAGATAAAGTGATCTCTTCTTGATCCCAAAGGGCGTACGGTTCCCCGTCGTGGATCCCTTCTTGAACGGCTGATTCTCTCCAAGATTCTTCGAGTTTCTCTTTTTCTCTTTTTAGACGGTTGACCTCTTCTAAGACAGCGCGAAAGTCGTCCTCATTAGCTTCATTATCGACAAGATGCCGAGCTTTAGCATGGGCTTCTTCAAGCCCTTTTTTTAAAGCTCCTAATTGGTGATTAACCTGAGCAATGTCGGAATCTCTTGAAATGTTCTTCTCGACCAAATTGGCCTTCTTTTCGGCAATCGATTCAGCGATAAGGACGACGGGGAGAAGAAGTAAAAGAACTCTTTTCACTGTTTTTCTTCCTTACCAGCACTGCGCTGTTGTAAAGAAGATAGGGGCATTTTATTTTTCGCAATCATGGAAGAATGAGAAGCTCGAAGCCTATTTCGGGTCGGAGTCTTTTTTTTGTCGATATTCACAACGAGAGAAAGGGGTTGAGATTCGGTTCGCATTTTATCAAAACATCGACCTTTTAGGATAACCTTTCCCTTCGTGTTTTCAACTTTTTCAAAAATAAATAGCTCCCCTTGAATCTGGTGGAGGAGAAAAGCATCCAAATCATCTGCATTTCTTAAAGGACGCCACCGACGATCCATTTTTACCCACCAATCGCCTTCTTTCACAATCACACGCCGTTTTCCGAGCTGACAGGTAATTTCGGAAGCTGCTCGTGGTTTTATTCCTGTGATCAACTTGTCGGGGATAAAAGAAGTTTTAGAGTCTGCCGCGAGAGGAACCGAAAGAGAGGTATAACCATATCCGGTGGAATCCCAAACTTCCAACTTCAATTCTCGTTCACTCGCCGACTCGAGTCTCGCCAAGGGGGCCGCAGGTATTTCAGGAAAACCGGTTTGCCAAGCACCTCCATCCCACCAAAGAATATCTCCAGGATTTAAGAAATGGACGCGGTGATCCACCTCAAGTTTACTTTTTGAGCTCAATTCGCGGTACTCTTCACCACCCCACTGGCTTAAAAACAGATCAGGAGCCCACATTCTACCCTTTGCGAGAGAGTGAACATAAGGTTCATCCTCCATAGAAGGTTGAAACAACGCCGAAGGAGAGAGAGCCACTTGTTCACTCACTCCTGTGTCGGTTTCTATCTGCATGACAACATCAGACCCTTTCAAAGCGACAGGGATCAGCCGTAAACCGGTCTTTTCCTCACTAAATTGATAAATGGTTCCCTTTTTAGACAAAAAGACGTTTTCTCCACATTTGAGTTCCTTATTCTCACCCGAGCATTTAAGGCCTAAACTAACGTTAAATTTCTCAATGTTATCAGGCCTGTTATCTTTTCCAATCACAATAAGATCTTGGACAAGAGACTCAAATTCAACATGGGTCACCTGTGGAGAGATGGCGAGAAGACCCTTACCCATTCTCGAAAAATCAACCTTCGGCAGCGGAGTCCCTTGAAAAGAGACAGAATTCTGTGTTTTTTGGAAAACGAGAAAAGATAACCAAAAAAGAGAAAAAATAGCCGCAGAGGCCAAACAGGCCCCTACACCCATCCACATCCACTTTTCGGTTTTCGCCTGCGAAGGTCTTAACAGTTCCATCATTTTACAGATTTTCTCGTGATAGGTACATACATACAAATTCTATGAGATTTTCTCAATAAATTAAAGGACGGAAAAGATTGCCTCTTTTGAATGGTGTTGCAAAAAAGATTATCAACAATTAGATTAAAATTTAAAAGCGCAAGGTGGTGATTGTATGGCCGATAAAAAAAAGGAAGGGGTATCTGTTAAAGAAGTTGGAGATTTTGCAAAAAAATATCGATTCGAAGTGTTTTTCTGCATTATCTTTATTTTTGCTTGTCTTTTCAGTTTAGTGGGGTATTTCCGCGCTGGATGGAGTCTTTTCTTTTTAACAGGCGGAGCCATTTTAGGAATGATTTTCCCGGTAAAAGCAGATGCTTTAACGAAGAGGGGATTTCAGTTTTCATTCAAACAAGATAAAATGGTTAAGGTTATTTTAGGAATAGTAGCATTACTATTAGCTATATTTCTCCCATTTCTCATTTTCTTAGGGGTAGGACTCATTGGCGGCCGCGCAATCCACAAGTTCGCGCTTGACTCGTTAGCCCGCTAGAACATCTTCACGATGCTTGATATAATCAAGCAGTGAGATTTCATCGTTTTGGAAATTGCTTTGGATGAGCTGATAAGCTTCGGGGTCGTAGACTTTAGAAGTGCCACCATTCTCCTTGAATTCCTTCCAAGCCAGCAGCTCGCCCTCAGGAGTTCCGGCTGCCTTTTCGAGCATCGCGATTCTCAAGAGATTATAAGCATAGAGAATGCATCCATGACGGACAATTTCACTTTTCTTCTCCCAAAATCCGTCATCTTTTTCCATCGAGCTTTTCAACGCTTTTGACCGACTGAGAGCCTCTTCCAACTTGTTTTCTGCAATCAAGAGGGAACTCTGCGAAAAATCGATATAATAGGGAGAGAACCCTTCCATTCTTTTCAAAGCGGCTTTGGCATAACTCATCGCTAACCCTTGTTCGCTTGAATTCAAAAGTTTTTGAGCAATTGCCCCATCGTACTTGGCATGCAATTCTGGATGTTTGCGAAGAATTTTTTGAAGTTTAGATAAATGTTCTCCAGGAACCCCTTCCCAATGCTGATAGGCAATATCCGCTGCTAAAAAATCGACTTGCGCATCGCCTTTAAATAATCGGGTCAGCGCAATAATTCCCGCTAGAACAACAAATCCTGTCCCAACGATCTTTGAAAGATGGTGCTTGATCCAAATAAAACTCTCTCTTTTGACAAAACCAAATTTTCCAATAGGGATTTCTTCCATGAGATTATTTATACAATGTAGGGGATAAATCTTGCTAGTATTTTGGATAAATCTAAAAATTTTTGATCGAAATAGGTTGCCTTATCATCGATCTCTTTTTGTTGATGATACCCCCGTTCTATGAGTTGCCATGCGATGAGAAGCAAAGGAATGGAAATGGCCGATTTTGCATTGGCATGTGCCAAGAATCGAAACCCTTCCCTGGCGACGACGCCTCCACCTGCAAATAAAGCTCCCCCCGAAACAGTTTTTGAAATTTTTATCGTGATGAGAGCCAAACCTCCACAAAAGCCAAATTTTGATAGAAGTTCCTTTTTTCGAGAAGGTGAATCGAGAGATTTTTGAATCGAATAATAGATGACCGCAGCTACAAAAATACGTAAGATTGTTTGCGCCAGTGGTTTGGCACGTTTTTTAAGCTCTTCATAATCTCTCGATCCAAGACGCTCTTGCCTCAGATTTTTTATAGGTCCGAACAAATCGCTAATGATTGCAGCCATATATTTTTTCCATGTTATCGAGTGTGTGTTGTAAAAGAAATTTTTCTTCGACAAGTTTTCTTGCCGAGTCGCCATACGTATTTCTCAGATCGGGATTCTCAGCTAATTGACGGACTGCTTCTGCAACTCGATCGGGTGCAAATGGCGGAACTTGGATGCCCGTTTTCCCCTGAAGGCAGACTTCCGGAAGCCCTCCAACCGTGGTCATGATCAGAGGTTTTTTTAAATATGCCGCCTGCAGCGATGCTTGAGAAATCCCTTCATGAGCGGTGCTCAGCAAAGCAAAAATGTCCAAAGCCGCGATTGCAGGGAAAGGGTCATCTAAATGTCCCGTGAAGGTTAGATGGATCGAATCATCGACCGAATCATCGACAAGAGGTCTGAAATGATCCAAGTAGCCGCCACCCACAATGACCCATTTTAGCTTCGGATAATTTTTAAGTAGTTTAGCTGCTGCAATGAAATCTTGGATCCCTTTCCAGGACCGAACAACACAAACCGTACCTACTAAAATATCGTCTTTTTCGATTCCAAATCGAGACCGAAAAGCTTCCCCTTCACTTTCTTTGACTTCAATCGGTTCAACCCCCGTTGCAACACACCGGAGCCTAGAAAGGGGAATTTTTGCTTTTTGAGAAATCGTTGGAATAATTCCTGAAGATGTCGTCACAATAAAATCGGCCAATCCTCGATACAAAAGAAGTGCGTTAAGTCCTCCCCGAATTTCGGTAGAGAGATGTCTTGTCCGGATCACTTTCTTTCTGCAAAAGCGGGAGGCAATCCCACCGAGCCACGCATCTAAAGAAGAGTGGGTATTCACCAGATCGATCTGGTTTTCCCGCACGATTCGGCAGAGATCTCTGATCACGAAAATTGCTCGGGATCTTCGAAAATCGAGTTCAAACACTTTAAACCCTTTTTCTCGAGCACGCTGAGCAAGCTTACCTCCGCGCGTGATGGCGAAAACTATCGTATGGCCACGATCGCGAAGACCGATCGATTCCTTCAGAATTCGGATCTCTTGTCCGCCCCATCCATTCGAGCTTTCAGTGTGTAGTACTCTCATCTTTCAACATCTCTAAAATCCGTCGGTGTCCTGATGAAAAGGGAAGATGTAACAATTCGTCCCATTTTCTCCATTCAAATCCGTCGATTAATTTTTTTTCTGACATTTCATAAAGGCTAGGATGCAACTTCACATGGTACCGTGTAAAGCCGTGTTTTACAATAGGGAAACTCCGAAGCAGTTTCAGCTCCAAAAATTTTTCTTTATGGGGAACATAAGGAAACTCGTACAGACCTGCCATCACTTTCCCTTCTTCTCCCTTCCGGACTAAAAATTCTTTTTGATAACGGACAATAAAAACATCCCTCTCTAAATGGATCGTTGTCGGCCGTTTTTTGACAGGCGGGAACCGGTCGATTGCTCCCTGTCCATAGGCAACACACGTTCTTGATAGAGGGCACTTGGAACACTCCGGTTTTTTCTGACAGATTTGAGCTCCCAGTTCTATCAGGGCCTCCATGATAATCCAAGGTTCATTATCAGGCAAAATCGATAAGGTTAACTCCTCATAAAACTTTCGGTCTGTTGAATCGATTCCGTAAAGCCGTGAGAGAACCCGGATCACATTCCCATCCACCGCGGCAGCTTTTTTCTGAAAAGCAAAACTCAAAACAGCCCCTGTCGTATACGATCCAAATCCAGGAAGAGTTGCCAAATCATTCTCAGGAAAAACACCATGGAACTGATTCACAATGATTTGAGCCGCCTTATGAAGATTCCTAGCCCGGCTATAATATCCCAATCCTTCCCAAGCCTTCATCACTTCTTCTAAAGGCGCATGGGCCAAAACTTCCACCGTAGGAAATTTTTGCATGAACCGATGGAAATAAGGGATCACAACCGACACTTGAGTCTGCTGGAGCATGATTTCCGAAACCCAGACGCGGTAAGGAGTCCTATTCATACGCCAAGGGAGATCCCGCTGCTCATCCAAAAACCATTCTTTAAGAACTGCCAGAACCATTTTGCCTAGTATACGATTTTGACCGTGTCCAAATAAATTAAAATAAATAGTTTACATAGTGGCACACTTTTCGCATGGATATACCATTCACAGGAGCGAAGCTATGGAAAAATGGACCGAAACACATTCAAAACTACACACCGTCATGAAACGAGAGATCGAAACGATGCGTCAGCTTCTCGCGAACCTTCACCAAGAAGAGATTTTCATCCTCCACCAAGATAAAACCTACTGGAATCAGCTCATGGAAGAAAGAGGTCAGCTCATTGCCGAGCTCAGCTCTATTCGGCAAACTCGGAGCACCACAACAGAAATCTTAGAAGAGATGTTCCATTTTTCTCATTCCGCTGCTTTGGAAGAGCTTATTCCTTTAAATGATGCAAATAGCGCCGATCTTCTCTTCCTCCGAGATCAAATCCTAACCCTCTTGGATCGGATGAACCTTCAAACCAGTCGCAATGAGATGCTCGTGCAACTCCAGCTCCACCAAAAACAACTGATTCCTCTGGAGAAAAAGGCTAAAATCTCCATTGCAACTCTTCCCCCTGAAGAGTATAAAAAAGGTGCGTGAAAAAGATAGCTGCCTTAAATACGAGTCCTGAGATCCTCTTTCTGGACCATATTTCCCCTTTAGCCTCTCTCCTTGACATCCCCCTGATTATTACCCATGAGAAAAATGCCACTTTGACGACCCAGTACTATCCCGAAGTCAACGTCCGCTATTGGCCTGATTTAGAGTTCCATCTCAAAGAACTCTCTCACGCATATGATGTCCTTATCGAATGCAGCTTTTGGGCACCCCATCTCAAACACCTCTTCCAATCGTGTTTTCAAAAGGATATGCGCCTTCTTTTTTGCCCGCATGGACAGTCCGACAAAGGTTACCTCTCGCCCTCCTTGTCACCCTACGCTCAGCAAGATGGAGTTCTCCTCTATGGGAACCTCATGAAGACCATGCTTACCGAAATCGGCCTATGGGATTCCATCCCTGCGCACACTTTTATCGGAAATTTTCGTCGCCTCTATTACCAAAAACACCGAACTAGAATGATCGCCACCGTAGAAAAAGAGATCTTTTCTTCCCTCAACCCGGCCAATAAGACCCTTCTTTATGCCCCAACTTGGAATGATGCTGACGACTCGGGAACATTGTTTCACTTCGAGGAAAAACTACTGAAAGAGCTCCCCTCCGATTGGAATCTCATCCTGAAAGTCCATCCCCTCCTTCCCGAGAAGCAACCAGCCCTTTTCTACAAACTCGAAGAAAAAAGAGAAAATTTCATCCTCGTCCATGAATTTCCCCTCATCTATCCTATCCTGGAAAAAATCGACGCTTATCTCGGTGACTATTCATCGATTGGATACGATGCCCTCGCCTTTCAAAAGCCCCTCTTCTTTCTAACTCAGCCCCATCTTCCCCCTGCAAGACTCCATCGGTGCGGAACCATCCTCGATCCGTCTCAAAACCTCTTTAAAGCCATCGAAACCCGCCTTAAAGATCCCAACCCCTTGCAAACCCAGCTCTACGAGCAAGCTTTTTCCTCTGTCCCTAACCTGCATGAGGCGATCCATGCCATCCTCTAAGCAAGGGATTATTGTAGGATCGAATCAGAGCCAAGAATGGCTTCTTCCGTGGTGGTGGGAAAACTATAAAAAACACAATCAGTACCCTGTTGCTTTCTTTGATTTTGGACTTACCTCGGATATGAAGAAATGGTGCCGTGAGAAAGGTCCGCTGATTCAACTTCCCCAATCCGATGTTTTTATCAAAGATAAGGAAGAAATACCCCCTTCAACGGCCCTCGATTGGGAGAGTCGTCACGGCGAAACCTTTTGGAACTACAGGAAAACCTGGTTCAAAAAACCACTCGCGTGCCTTCAATCTCCCTTCGAAAAAACCATCTGGATCGATCTCGATTGCCAAATTCAAAGTTCTCTTGAACCCCTTTTTCAGATCGATTCATCCCTGGCTCTTTCCAGAGATATGGACGCTCCTTGCCCTTACTATCCCGTTTATAATTCGGGAGTCATCGTCTTCCACAAAAACAACCCTCTTCTAAAAGAATGGGCCACCCTTGCTTTCGAACAAAACGATCTCTATATGGGAGATCAAGATCTCCTATCCAAAATCATTTTTGAAAAAAAGTATCCCATCATCGAATTAGAACCCCTTTATAACTGGAGCATTTTTCACGGACTTAATCCAGAGGCCACCATCATCCACTGGATTTGCGATCTCGGAAAGAATTTACTCCGAGACCGGATTATCTTAAGCCAATTGTAAATCGGCTTGACATTTGAAACCTCGGTTAAGCTATTTTAATCGTTAACTTTAAAAAGGTTCAGGTTAAAAATACCCCTAGGACTGCCTGAATCCGTTGCAACTGGATCACCTCCGCAGACCATGTATTTTCCATTTTTACTAAACAATACAAAAAAGCTCTCGGATGGTACTGTCAAAGCTCCATCTCGACATTTAAAATTATTATGATCATCCGTTTTTAAGAAGGTCAGATTAAAAGTATTAGAAGGGATTCCACTACCTCTAACTTCGTTTGCTTTACTGATTCCGATAGTTTTTCGATCTTTATAAAAATTTGAAACAATAAACGAACTGTCTGTTTTTGTAGTTGCAATCAAACGGAGAGATTCTCCATTGAATCGATATTCTCGAATATTTTGATCATCCCCAGGGATGAAAGTCATAGCTCCAGTGGTATCTTGAAAGATAGAAACCTGTCTAGATTCCAGGGCCAGAGTTGTCCCAGCGGCAATACGGGGATTCTTAGTATTGTGATTATCTGCAAAATAAGTCACGGGGAATTGAGGTAATTCCGCTTGATCTACCAAATTGAGTTTATTATTTGAAACTTTGTAGGCTTGAAGAAAGGCTGGGGCGGTAAAGTTGCTGGTTGTAAGATCAAATCCAGAAAATCCAAAAAGAAAATAATTCGCCATTTCCCCATTTTGGTTTAAAACAAAAGATTGAGGACCATTGGATAACCCTTTAATGTTAAATTTATGCAATGTTTTAAGGTCCGAATTCAATAGTTTGATAGAGGATACAAGCGTAGTGTTTGTAGATTTATTATTCGTATAGTTCACCATAATGAACTTACCATCGCCTGTGATATTTCCATTCAGCGCAACTGCTATGGCATCATTATAGATAACTTTTTTAACAACTTTGAAAGTATTTCCCACTAGTTTTAAAAGACGAATGCGAACCTTATTTTTCCCATTATCATCAATCACTCCGAATGTCTCAAAATTATCATCGACAAAGCAATCATCCACATCTCCATTAAAGGCAAAATCATCCAAAGGTAAAGTGGCTTTTCTTACCAACTTACCATCCACATTTTCAAACAGTTCAAGCTCGGGAATCTTCTGATTTGCAGCACCAAAATTAAGAGCTAAAATCAGTTTCCCATCATCCGAAATGGCTTTGACAGTAATACCCGCATTTCGAAAGATCGCATCACTCAATGTCACATTGAAATCAGCAAGCAATGAGCTCCAAGCAAAAATAAGTGCAATTACATTTAAAAAAAATTTCATGATTTCTCCTTATTCACGATTGAGTTCTTCTTTGGTTAATATGGCCATAAATGTATTGACATTCGCTTGATCTTTTTGCCCCCGAGCATCGAACCAGCTAAAGAGCATATTTCCCGTGAACGGATCACGAGACATATTAAATTCTCCTCTGGCCTGTAGATGTGTGTTGGCAATAGGTCTTGGGGTGCTCCAAGTCAAGCCATCATCATCTGTGTGCAAAAGACTTAGAGTCATGTTACCCGAAAAATCAGGTTGCATATCGACAACACCGACATAGAGACGATTCTTTTCCGGATCATAAGTAATCCCATAAGCGTAAGGGTTGATATTGCGCCTAGGTTGAAAAGGAATAATCGTATCGGTTTTGCCAACATTAGAAAAAGCGACATCCCGAAATCCACTGAATGAATCGGGTCCTAGATTGACGATTCCCGTTGGATTTACTAAAAGATGTAAGTGATTACCATTAAAAGGTGAATCGAAGGAATAACCTAACAAATAAACTTTTCCATCGGGTGTTACCGTAATTTCCGGTTCTTCTGTACTTGGGAATGGTAGAAATTTAGCAGAAGCAACAGGCTGATGAACGACTTTGCCATATTTCCCTTTTCCTGTGACAGGAATATAGCTGATATAGAGTTGCGATCCATATCCATAGGGGCTTGAGGGGTCATCAAAGTAATGAGTAAACGATACCCACAAAGCTCTTCCACCTTGACCATCACCTCCAAAACAACCTCGAGGATAATCGAAATAATTATATGTGAAATTTGGATGAGAAGGAACATTAATATTGCCGACCTTTTTAAAGGTTAAACCTCCATCCGTGCTGACGGCGTAAACGATGTTAATGGGGTTACCTAGATTATTCAGATTTGTAGAATAAATATAGTAAATCCACAAATTGCCAAAATCATCAAAAACAGCTAAAACTCCATCTTCAGGTAGTTTAGGCAGCCCAAATGCTCCATCGATACGGTTAACCTCCCAACTCTTTCCACCATCAAAGCTCACTCCTCCGAACATGGGAAAGGCGTCAGCACTACTGGCAGTTGAGGGAGTTGTCCACAATTTCTTCTCGATACCCGGGGCGATTGCAAAAAGGTGGTTTGGATTGTTTGGATTAATGACTACAGAACCTTCATAGAAAAAAAAGTTTTCATGAGGCGCTTTAAAAACCGTTACTGGATCATTTAATTTCTTAATTTTTCCAGTTTTTGGATCGATCGTTCCTGTTCGAACAATCCAATCCAAATGATTTCTACCATGGGGTGAATTAGCCTTTGAGTTATCGGGCCAAGGAACCGCGAATCTATTTTTTACAAGGGAATTGTCATAAAATTCATAAAAATCTCCATCAAAATCATTGAGCAAAGTCGCATTCGATGTTCCTGTCGTAAGACGAATATTTCTCGGTGCTTTGAACTGACTTCTGGGGGTCAATAAATACGTAACGGTCGTAGCATGGACTGTATAGCTGCCTGCCGGTAGAAATCCTCCTCCAGTATCATAAACAAGAAGTGACCCTGCATTGGTCACATAAAGATCGTATCCCAAACCTGTCTGGTCCGACTTCAGAGAAAAAGCTTGTGGTACCACATCAGCAGGCCAAAGTCGTCTTGGAAGAAAACCGTCTTGTGTAAAGATATAACCGTCGACAGGAAGAGTAAAATTAAAGGCTGGAATATGGAGAGCTACAGTGCGGCCAATCACCTCGATATTCAAAGGAAGTTGAAAAGGCATATTGAGAGATGTATTCGTATTATCAGCGAGGTCAAGAGTGATGGTCTCTTTAAAACTCTTTTGCTCAGAAGAATGGCAAACGCCGAAAAGAGCAGCTATGAAAATCAGCAATGCGTAAATTTTAGACATGAATAACTCCAAGATTTAAAAAAAATCGTACGAAAGAAAGTTTTTAAATCAAAGAGTTATTTTTAAGAATTACTCTGCTTTTTCTTCTGGTGTTTCTTCTGGAGCAGGAGCTTCTGTTGCGACAACAACAGCTTCTTTTTTCTCGGTGTTTTTTTCTTCTTTATCAGAAGCGGCGAGAGATGCCAATCCACAAAGAGCTAATAGGAAAAAATTTTTATTCACAAGTTCCTCCATTTTGGTTAAGAACTGATGAAATTTATATTAAGAAATGCTTTTTGTCAATCATTCTCTAGGGCTGGAAGGACGGTGACAAACGAGATGGTATTAAAATTTTCTATAAAAGAGGTGAGATCGACCTCATAACTCGATGCTCCTTCTTTTAAGGGGTGTACCTTTGTGACCTTACCGACTCCCAGTCCACCAGGAAAAACACCATCGAGGCCGGTCGTTATGAGGGTATCGCCTTCTGAAATGATTTGGTCCGATCTCAAATCACGACTCGGTCCTTCTTCGTCTTCAAAATCGTAATTAAAACCGACCCCTTGTAGAAGCATCGATCGGGCTCGAAATCCCGATTTTCTTATCCCTTTAAGTTCCCCTTTTCCCCTATATTGATTGTTTCTAAGCGCTCGGATGGAGGGTGAAACCGTGCTATCTGTGATCAAGCGGACCCGCGACCGATTGTTCCCAACATATTCGACAACACCGACGACCGTTGTCCCTAAAACGACAGGGCTATTTTTTGAGACGAGATTCTTTCCCAATCTTTGATTGGTTTTTTCGCCGACATCGATCCAAAACGAGCTATTCCACGATGTGTATTCTCTAAAAATAACTTTGGAGACAATCGAGCTCGAATAAAGTTCGATCACACGGAGAAGCTCATCTTTTCTTTTCTTGCAAAAATCGTGTTTTAAAAGTTGAATCTCGTCGTTGAGAATTTTTTCCACATCAATCTGAGCTTTAAGAATCTCCATCTGGCAATGCAAACTATGATTCTCGGTCCGTAAAACTTCTATTTCCTTCTGGATTTGTGGAATTTTAGATCGGGGAAAAACAGAAAAAATGGCAGCCATCCCTGATCTAAACTTATTGGATATAGCTAGAGGAAGACTCAAGGCGCATAAAACTAATGCTGCGATTAAAATATAGGTTGTTTTTTTCATATTGATGTCAGGGCTTCAACGACGATCGGAAGATTGTGTTCGTTTAAACCTGCAATATTCATCCGACCATCGGATGTCATATAAATTCCGTATTCTTTTTGGAGTCTTTCGACCTGATCTCTTTTTAATCCTGTAAAGCAGAACATTCCTGTACGCTTCTCAAGATATCGGTAATTCTGCGGGAGTGCATCGACAAAAAGATGTCGAAATTTTTCAATTCTCTCTCGCATGGTTCTCACTTCTTCTTCCCATTTTTGGGCCAAAGCAGGGGTTGATAGAATGTGTGCGACAATTGATGCCCCATGTCTCGGAGGGTTCGAATAGTGTGTCCGACATAACACTTTCAACTTCGAGAGGACAGCCTCGGCAGTTTCCGGAGATTCCGTTACAATGTACAGCGCGCCGACTCTTTCTGAATAGAGACCAAAATTCTTCGATTGCGAACTGGCGACAACCATTTCCATCCCTTCACTTGCAAAAAGCCGGATGGGGCTTGCATCTTCGTCAAGATTTTTTCCAAATCCTTGATACGCGAAATCAAAGAAAGGAAGAATCCCGTTCTTTTGAAACAGGCTGAGCAAACTTTTCCACTCTTCATGAGAAAAATCAGCCCCCGTAGGATTGTGACAACACGGTTGAAGAACGACGATACTTCCCGGTGTTAATTTCTTTAAAAAAGCAAAAGCTCTATCAAACTCCAAAGTTTGCCGATTTAAGTCGTAATATGGATAGTGAGAGATCTCCATTCCGCACCGTGTAAAAACACCTTGATGATTGGGCCATGTTGGATCCGAGATCGAAATCTTTTCTCCCACTTCTTGCTTGAGAAAATCACCCCCGATCCTCAGCGCTCCTGTTCCGCCCAGAGTTTGGATGCCGCAAATCCGGTTTTTCTCCCTCGTCCAAAAAAAGTCACCAAATACAACAGCTCCTATCTCATTGACAAATATAGGATCCCCGGAAATCGGCAAATATTCCTTCGTTTTTTCCTCTCTAAGTAAAAATTTCTCAGCTTCCTTCACCGATTCCAATACCGGTGTCAGCAGACGATCATCCCGATAAAGCCCTACACTCAAATTAATTTTATCTGCCCTAGGATCCGCATTGAAAGCCGCCGTCAACCCAAAGATCGGATCGACCGGTGCCGGATTCACATGGTGAAAAAAAAGTTTAGTCATTTTTCATGAATGATATTGGATTTTTCTTTCGAAGACAACTTGAAATGGGCAAAACCTCCCTGTATACTATCTCCATTCGGGGCGTTAGCTCAGTTGGTAGAGCGCAACAATGGCATTGTTGAGGTCAGCGGTTCGATCCCGCTACGCTCCATAATCATTTAAGGAATTCTGTAAAATCAATAATTTGAGAAAAAAACTCCGTCTCAATGACACTCCGTTTAACGCCGTTGACGTGGATTAAAACAGGTCTACAAGAAAATCCTCGAGGACGGTCTAGATTTTTTATCTTCTCTTCCACTTCTTGTATAATGTCCTCTTTAATTTCATCTTGTTCAAATTTAACTTCGCAAACATAGAGTTGATGATACTTTGTCTGTATCATCAGATCGATTTGACATTTTTTGCGTAGGGTTGTTTTTGTTTGGAAATAAGGGCCTGCTGTAACAATTTCATGAGATGGAATTTTCAGAAGCTCGATGATCCTATTCAGATTGTTGAGGATAAGATTTTCAAACTGAAGCCCCATGATGGAAAGCCATGAAATAGGCATTGTCTTCAATGTTCCTTTACTGATAGCTAACTTCTTAGGTTCGATATATCGTAAGTAAAATCGAATATAATTATCCCGAATCCTGATTTGGCTTAATTTAGATGGCATCCCATCATGGATCCGCCATGTGTAATCCCGTGCTAAAAAACCAGTTTCTTCCAATTCCTGAATAGCTTCGGAAATATCTCCACCTTTAATACGTCCAAGGCGCCGCGTCAATTTTTCTAAGGTGCTCGGCCCATTCGATAGGCATTTCATAATTTCGCGGTATTTCGCATGTCTACCGTTAAATAGATCTGTAAAGATATTATCAAATTCATAAAAGAGAATCCCTTTCTTGACAAAACAGAGACGAAAGATATTTTGTTCGGCAGTTTTTTCAGGTAAAATTTCTTCGAGGTATCGAGGAATACCTCCTGTAACACCCAAAACTTTAAATTTTTCATAAGAGGAAATAAGGCTTTGTTTTGCCCCCCAAAACTTTACACATTGATTTAAAGGGAGTTCTTCCAAAGTCAAATGGAGGGAAATACGACCCATAAAGCCCGTACTACTAATAATATTCTTTTCAATCCAACACGAATTTGATCCTGAAATAATCAGGATCAGCTTGGGATTTTTTTTAAAATAAAGATCCCAAGCAATTTTTAATTTACCCAAGAAGTCGGGATCTTTAGAGCCCATCCAGGTAATTTCATCCAGGACAACAAGAACACGCCCTCTTTGACAATGTTTGGCTACAAGGGAGAAAAGATCTCCCCAATCATTGACCTGAAAGCTCTCTATTCGATTTTCATGCATTTGCCTACGAAATTCCCCCCTTTCAGAGTCTGCGGTGGGGTCTTCTATCCGAGGCGGAAGACCTGTAAAAATATAATGTTTAGGAAATGCTTTAGAAAATTCTTCTGCAAGACGTGTTTTTCCAATCCTTCGCCTTCCTCGTATAACAATAAGGCTGGAAGAGTTTTTATTCAAAAGATCTGAAAGATCTTGCAGCTCCTGTTCTCTACCCCAAAATTTTGTCATGACTTGCATTATATAAAATTGGGCACACCAAATCTACAAAAAACAGATTTGGTGTGGGTTGAATAGGATATCGGGAAGCACACCAAATCTGTTTTTTGTAGATTTGGTGGGGGCTGCTCTCTATTTTAGTGAGATGGGTAATTTTCCTTTGGATGGTTTTTTGCCAAAGAGGATATCGATTGCTGCTTGTTCACTATCGGGATCGTTTTCAAAGGCGATGAGGGTTGTGGGGGGTAAGTCGATTTCGAGTAATTTGAAGGGGGAAGTGAAGAGGATGAGTGCGGCGGGCCTTTCCGTTTTGAGGAAGGTTTTTGCTTCTTCGGTGAGTTCATAGATGGCGATGACGGTTTTGGCATCGACATCATTGGCTGAGGTGTGTTGATGGAAAAGGGTGGCTAGATTGTTGGAAGAAGAGCCAAATTGTTTGAGAATAAGCGGAGCCCCGTCTTGGAGAGGTTTGCCGGTGACGAGTGTGACAGCATTTTCGAAGAGGAGTTTTTTGAGTTGTTGGGCTTTTTGGGTTGTCAGGGGTGTTGAAGGAGGGAGGGTGCTCGGAAGGGTTTGCTTAAAAGCAAGAATTCTCGCGACGTGGGTGTCGAGGTCTTTTTCATCGATTTCTTTATTTTCAATCGCCTGTTTAATTTCTGCAATCGCAATGGGAACATCGGTTCGAAGGATGCGATCGACATGATCGGGTCTATGATCTCCATAGACGAGGAGGTCGTGTCCGGCTTGGAGGGCCTTAGGGGCAATTTTATCATGTTTGGAGAGGGCGCCCATATTCAAAGCATCGGAGATGATCAACCCTTCAAATTTGAGTTCGTCGCGCAATTTTTTCTCGACGATGTCGCGTGAGAAGGTGACAATTTCACCTGTAGGCCGATAAAAAAGGTGAGCGGTCATGATCCCCTTGACATGAGCTTGGATGGCTTGTTTAAAAGGCTCTAACTGCATGGTTTCGACAATCGGAAGATCGACATGAGAATCGACAGAAGTATTTCCATGATCGGGATAATGTTTTGCGCAGGCTCCCACATTTTCAGCTTGGACAGCGGAAATGACAACCTTTAATCTTTCCGAGACTGCATACGGATTTTCACCGAAAGAACGCATGCCAATCACGGGATTGCGGGGATTAGTGTTGACATCGGCTACAGGGCCCAGTTTGAGATGAATGCCGATCTGCTTGCACTCCCACCCCACTTGATGCCCAAATTGATCGAGAAGACTCAAATCTTGGATTGCACCGAGCGTGAGATTTCTAGGAAAGCGGACCGCATCTTTCACCCGCATGCTAACTCCCCACTCAGCGTCGCCTACATGGAGAAGGGGTATCGGAGAAGAAAGTTTTTCATAAAGTTCTCGATAAGAAGCTTGTGTCCCTTGTTTCAGGATGATTCCACCGATATGGTACTTCTCGATCAACCGTTTTAGATCGGCGAGATGGTCGTCTCCCCGTTCGGGACAAGCAGGAACAATAAAGAGCTGCCCAATTTTTTCATCTAAGGTCATCGAAAGGAGTGTCGAAGCGATTAAGAAGGGCAACATAAGAATTATTCTCCTTCGAGAAGATCGAGGAAGGCTTGGAGTTGTTTGGAGCGGGTAGGATGGCGCATCTTGCGAAGGGCTTTGGCTTCGATTTGACGGACACGTTCGCGAGTGACTTTGAAACGGACACCGACTTCTTCGAGTGTTTTGGGTTTCCCATCGAGAAGACCAAACCGCTCGATGAGAACGGTTCTCTCACGGTCGGTGAGGGTTGAAAGGACTTCGTTCATTTTATCTTTGAGAATGGAGTAGCCGGTTGCCTCCGCAGGAGATTCGGTTGAAGTATCTTCGAGGAAATCTCCGAATTGGCTTTCACCGCCGTCGCCGACCTCAGCTTGGAGAGAAATGGGGTGTTGCGCGATTTTATAAATTTCACGGATCCGTTCAGGGGTAAGGCCGAGCTCGTTTGCGAGTTCTTCGGGGGTGGGTTCGCGGCCGGTCTCCATCATCAACTTTTTAGCACCGCGGAGCACTTTGTTGATCGTTTCGATCATATGAACTGGGATACGGATGGTGCGGGCTTGATCGGCAATGGCACGCGTGACAGCTTGTCTGATCCACCATGTGGCGTAAGTAGAGAACTTGTAACCCCGTCTATATTCGAATTTTTCGACAGCCTTCATCAGGCCCATGTTTCCTTCTTGAATCAAATCGAGGAAAGAAAGGCCCCGGTTGGTGTATTTTTTCGCAATGGAGATGACGAGTCGAAGGTTCGATTCGACCATTTCTCGCTTCGCTTCCTGGCTCTTATCCATCCAACGTTGGAGCATGCGGACATCTTTTTTAAATTCGTCGAGAGTCCGTCCGGCAGCCAATTCACGTTTTAAGAGTTTCCGTTGAACCGCAAGGAGCTTGGCAGCTGCAAATTTATTTTTTTCCGCCCTAGGAATCAGCTCTTGCATCTCTTTTTCAAGGGAGAGAAATCTGTCGTAGGCGGTCATGATCACTTCACCAAAATCTTCGATGATATTATGGCGGAGATGGAGCTGGCGGAGATACGCCTGGGTCCTGATCCGACATTTTTCAATATCTTCTAAAATCTTTGCTTTGTCGGTTTTCTTGAGTTGTGGATCACGGAGTTGGAGCATGTAATTTTCTAAAATCGAATCTTCGAGTTTGAGAAGTTCAATCAGGCGGGGAAGAAGGCTTAGAAAATTGTTTTTATCGGTGACTTCTTTTTCGGAGATAACTTTGTCAAACCGGTCTTTATTCTGGATGAGATAGTTCGCAATCGAGATCGCTTCACGGGTTGAATACCTAAACCGCATGATGATTTTTTCAATTTGAATCTGAGCTTTTTCAATCCGCTTGGAAATTTCGACTTCTTCTTCCCGTGTCAGAAGAGGAACTGAGCCCATTTCTTTGAGATACATCCGTACAGGATCGTCAGAAGTTCCTTCCGGTCTTTTGGTTAAACCTTCGAGTTCTTTGGCTTCTTTTTTCCGCTCTTTTTGACGCTCGACTTCGGCCTGATTGAGAACTTGAACGTCCATCCCGCTCAAAAAGATAAGGACCTGATCGATCTGATCAGGAGAATCGAAACTCATCGGCAGAATTTCGTTGATCTCCTCGTAGGTGATAAATCCTTGCTCCTTGGCAAGAGCGACGAGTTCTTCGATCTTCTGTTGATGCTGTTGTGTAAAAACGGTGGAAAAATTTCCTTTACTCATGCAATTCTTTAGATTTTCCTTGGAAATTATCTTGTTGTCAATATGCAATACGGAAAAAGTTTATCACATTTGCAAATCCAACTCCACCTAAAAGCGCTGGAGCCTCAGCTCATTTTGGAGAAAAAAATTGAAAATAGAATTGCCGATGCCGTTTGGGAAGAAAAAAAAATCGTTTTCGAAATCCAATTTTCTCCCATTTCGTTAGAGGAAGTTCAAAACCGGTGCCGTGATTATCAAAGGCTGGGATACACCCCGATTTGGATCTTGCATGACAGGCGGTTCAATCGGCCATGGATGTCTCCTGCAGAGGAATATTTAAGGACGCATGCAACAACTTTTTTTACCGATGGCCACCACTTCTATGATCTATCAGATGATGGAGATAAAGTCGCTGTCGACCCGTTTAACCCTGTCCTTTCTAAAATCAAAAGGGGGAAGAGAGATTTTATATATAAAATTTTAATTTATAAACTTCTCGAAAGCTGCACGAAGTAGAAAAATATTCCTAAGATCATGAGAGAATAAAGAGACGTTTTCCAAGGGAAAATCCGTTCTAAAGATGAAATTTCCGGATGGGAGGGGTTATGCCAAGCTTTCCAGCTTTGGGATGAAACCTTTTTTATCTGATTTTCGGCGCTCAAACGGTTTAACTGATATGGCTTAGAGAAAACAGTCTTCCCTTTAAAAATTTTATTCTCCACAGTAAATGAGTACCGCGCTTGGATCGCAAAACCGCTCGATTTTTTCCTAATTTTCCATTGATGAACCGTGACAGGAACCGCCCTATCGATCGTAGAATAGTGCCAAAGGGAGATCCCGGCACGCGTCATAAAGACGATGGCGATGAGACCAAGATTGAATTTAAAGATACGCAGTAGCATAATGGGTTGATAATTTAAGGATTTTATATGGCAGAAGAAAAAAAAGGTGCAGAAAAAAAAGCAAAGACGAAAACTCCTACCGCTGTCAAACGGCATAAACAGAGTTTAAAAGCTCGTCTTCACAACCGCAGTTTCAAAGCAAAAGTGAGAACAGCGATCAATGCTTTTGATGAAGCGGTCAGTAAAGGGGACAAAGCGGCCATTCAATCTCGGTTAAACGGTGTTTATAGCTTGATGGATAAAGGTGTTAAGACAGGAAATTACAAGCTCAACAAAGCTGCCCGAACTAAGTCCCGTCTCGCGAGTAAAATCTAGATTTCAAGCCCGATCTTCTTCGACTAGATCGGGAAATGGTCTTTTCAAGAGTTTCCGCATCACTGCAAATCTTCACAGAATGCCTCGCACGGGTGATAGCTGTATATAAAACTTCTCGTCCAAACGCTTCGCTCCCCGGAGGAAGAACGACCAACACGTCATCAAATTCATTCCCCTGACTTTTATGGACAGTGAGAACATATCCGAGTTCATAAGGAGGCAGATTCCCCACCGGGATTTTTCTACCATTAAATTCTGCATAAGTTTTATGGAGAATTCCCATTTCTCCATTGTAGAGCTCAGCTTCATAATCTGTTTTTGTGATCATGATCGGAATTTGCTGGGCTTCTCCTTTTGACATCTTTCGATGTAAGATTTTTTTATTGAGCACATTAACCCCAAATGGGCCTTCTCGAATCGGGGATAAGATACAGGTATGTTTTAAGATAATCTCTTCGGAAAGAGGATAGTCAGCCGTGATTGTTTTTCCAGCCAGGACATCTTGAGCTTTCTGAACGATCTCGACTCGATCGGAGCGGAGACATTTCTTGAGATGTGCTGTTGGGAGAAGATCGACAAGATCTCCAAAAAGACTTCCCGAATCAACCGGAGGAAGTTGGTTCCCATCTCCTAGAAAAACCACTCTTTGACCGATCTCAATCGAACTTAAAAAGAAGGCAAAAAGTTTTGCATCGATCATCGACGATTCGTCCACAATGATCAGATCGGCTTTTACAAAAGAACTCCCGCGTGCTAAGTGGCGGGGAGATTTAATCCCCAAAATCGCATGGAGGGTTCCACAGATCGCTTCGGGATTAAATTGTTTCAAACGTAAAGCGGCTTTACCGGTTGGTGCCATCAAGATCACATTAGGGCCAAAAGCACGGACGAGCTGAGATGTGAGAAACGTTTTTCCAGTGCCAGGCCCCCCTTCAATGAGGGTGATGGTATTCGACAAGGCTAGTTTTATAGCCTCCTCTTGTTCCTCCGTCAATCCTGTATTTTCAGGAAGCGGGATGGGTGTAACAGAAAAGGAAAGCTGTTGAAGCCGCTCCAAAATTCTAGTCTCGTACGTGTAGTTTTTTTCGAGATAAAACAGCCCCCCATGTTGCCGAATATAAGGAGAGGAAGCGGTCTTCGATCCTTCGATGACCTTTTTTTTCCACTCGCCTTCTAAAGGGATGTGTTCGAGATCAAGACAGAGATGGCCTAAACGGGAAGTTGCCATGAGAGCAGCATAAAAAATTCTCTCCGACTCCGATGCTGGATGGAGATCTGCAAAATATAGATCGAGGGGAGTCAAAATTTCCGGAAGTTCTTGACGCATAGATTTAAAAGTAAATAATCTTTCTGTAATGCCTGCAATTCCACCATCTTTTACCTACGAAAGAGAACTCATCTCGTACGAGAAGGTTATTCCGAAAAAAACTTTCCCATGGTTAAAAATTGCCTTCTTACTCGGCTTTTTAGCTTTTTTTTTCTATTTTACCCTAAAAAAGAGATTAGCAAAATCCCTCTAGTCTATTTAAAAGGGGCGTGTCCCGATTTTACAGGCAGGAAACACGATCTTGAAATTCTCGACAAAGATCTGATTCGAAAGCACTCGTTGAGAGATTTTCGAGCCTCTTCTAAAATTAAAGTTCTCTGGGGAAAAGGGGGATTTGGGAAAAGTGAACTTGCCATTGAATTTGCCAATCGGTTTTTTTCCCACTTCTCACTCATTTGGACATTTTACTGTGATAGCGGAGAACATATTGACCAGAGCTATCGGAAGCTGGCTGAAAAATTGGGAATTTCCGATTTCAAAGAACCGCTCGAAAAAGTAAAAGAAAAGGTCCATTTCTACCTAGAAAATCACTCGTTTGATCGTCCTTGGCTTTTGATTTTTGACAATGTGGAGAATGACCTGGCTCACTATCCGCAAAGAGGGGGTGTGATTTTAATCACCTCGCAAAAAAAAATCTTAAATCCAGAATTTCTTCTGGAAGTCAAACCTTTTTCAAAAGAAGAATCTCTCGAACTTTTGGAGAAAATTACGGGGGAAAAAAGGGGAAAAGAAATGGAATCTCTCGTACAAGAACTCGAAGGGATTCCACTGTTGATCAACTATGCAGCTCACTACATTAAAGCAACGCCCGGTTGCAGCTCCGCCGATTATTACCATCTATTTTCATCCCATCTCTTTGAAAAAGAAGGTCCCTTTTGCAGAGACGTCGATATCAATGGGAGGTATTTAAAAAGTTTAGCCGCTTCGTGGAAATTTCCATTAGAGTCGTTAAAAAAAGAAACACCCCAAGCTCTCGAATGGCTTTTTGTCTGTAGTTATCTTTACCCTGAGCAAATTCCAGAGCAGTGGATTGATGACTGGCTTAAAGTTCAGAATCAAGAGCTGCAAAGAAAAGAGATATTAAAAGCCCTGCAAACATACGGGGTCATCCGTTACGATGCACCAACGAAAACTTTTTCCTTACACCGTTTTTTCCAACATATGATCCGAGAAAGTCGAAAAGAGTTTATCAACCATGATCTAAGCCAAGCGATTTTTCTTCTTGCAAAACATGCTCAAGATTTCGATTTTACTCAACTTGCTTCGTGGAAAAAAGGAGAGCTGTGGTTCATGCATGCCCATGAGGTTGAACACTGGATGGCTTTATATCCATTCCCTTTTTCTAAGGATGTTATCACTTTTTACGAGGGATTTGCCTCGTATTGTTTTTTTAAAGACCGTTATGCCGATGCTCTAGAGACAAATTATAAAATTCTCAAATTATTAGAGGATAATAACTCGGAAAGAGGACGTGTCTATCAAAGAATTGGATGGCTCCTGCTGAGACTTGGAAAACAGGATGAGGCCCTGCAAGCATGTGAATTGGCGGAGAGATGGCAGGAGAAACAGACCTTAGAATACGCTGAAACACTCATGACAAAAGGGAAAATCTTGTGTGGAGGTGGAGATTATTCAAAGGCCCTCCACTGTTATGAACAAGCCCTTAAAATCAGGCGGCAACATTTAGGAGAAAATCATGTTGAAGTGGGAAGAACTCTTTTCAATATGACCCGTTGTCTCGATAAGCTGGGCCGAGGTCAAGAAGTTTTGCAGCTGCATCCCCAAATTGAAAATATCTTTAAAAAAACCTGCGGATTAAAACATCCCTTTTACGCATGGAGCCTTGAAATCAAAGCCAAAGTCAAACGAGGCATGGGAGAGTATGAAGAAGCCCTCAAACTGTTTGATCAGTCGCTTTCGATCCTCCTGGCAACGCGCGGCCCGAACCATGGGGAATTGGCCCCTTCTTGGTATGGAAAAGGGTGGTGTTATTATTATCTAAAAGATTACGCGAAGGCCAAAAAAGCATTTAAAAAAGCATTTCGTATTGGTCTTCCATATTACGGAGAAAATTCGTACTTAGGGATCCGTTTCTATCGAGGTCTCGGGATGAATTATATCAAGGAAGGGCGGATTGAAAAAGGACTCACCCTCCTTCTCCATTGGTACGAAAAAAGCACCCTGCTCTATGCGAATTCACCCAAGCTTCTCTTATCAACAAATGAATTTAAAGAAATCATTGAAGAAATCCGTGGAAATTCCGAACTTCTAGAGAGAGCCAGAAATATGATAAGCGGAGGGTCCTCTGACAAAGAGAAAGAAAACCCCGCCAAAAGTATAAGTTCCAAAGAGTTTTAAATACCTTTCCAAAGCTGTTCTATAGATTTTTGCTTGGAGAAAATAGTCATGCCCCTCCATTTCTTTTTCTAGATCTTTTTTCTCGTAATTTTCCAAAATGTTGGTTTTCCAGTCGACGATGTAATAGATTCCTTTGTGTTGAAAACAAAGATCGATAAATCCTTTCATCACACCGTCGTTTGTCGGATATAAAAATTCCACTTCAGGTAAGACAAGGGAAGGATCGATAGCGCGCAAACTAAAATCGTGCAGAGGAAGATCGAGAGTCTTTTCAATCATATCATGGAGCGCAGCCTCTAGATTCTCCAGATGCGTTCCCCGGATTTCATTCTTAATAATTTCAGAAAGAGTCGAAGTCCGATTGAAAAATTGTTCAAAAATGCGATGCACAATGAGTCCCGTTTCACTCCCTGCAGGAACGAGTGGACTCATCATCACTTTTTTCTCAGGCATAGCATCGGATAGGGAAGAAAAAGAGTGAAGGAAAAGAGGTTTAAAAAACTTAAGGTTAGCAGGCAGCGGAGTGGGTGTGATAGGAGCCTTCTCATAAGACTTCAGTTGAAACTCCATTTCATTCAAAAAAACACGGTTAAATGAGTTTATATCCGGTGAAACCCGGCTGAAGAAAAGCTCCATCGGAGATCCTTCTCCGGGGTCGAAAGATTTTCCACTCATTTCTTTTAAATAAGGAATGTAAAGCCTAGTTTTCGCCCGGGTGAGAGCGACGTAGAGTTGTCTCATTTTTTCAGCATCTTGTTCTCGTACATTCTCATCATCTGACGGGGTTCTAACCATCATTCCCAAAGCAAAAACGGTTTCAAATTCAAGTCCTTTGCTGGCGTGGGTTGTCATGATTTGAATCCCCTGAGGATGAGCAGAAATCCGGTCGTCCTGCTCGTGGATCTTTAAAAGGCTCAGTGACTTCAGCATCTGGTGTGGATCTCGAATAAAACCGATCTTTTCGATGACCTCGAGAAGATCCCGATAGAGGATCGGATCGAGTCCGGGATAAATCTGAAGAAAATGGGCCATAAAGGCGGAAAAGCCCGATTTTTCCCAGATCTCCGCACACTCCGAAAAACTACCGAAGTGATCCATTAAATTTTCTAGAGGAAGACCGACCAAAGGCCCCAATAAGACTTTTTTAATAGAACCGATTCCAAAACAAGCTTCAATGAGTTCCTCTAACAGTTCAAGGATGAGGGAATCCCCCAAACTTCCACTCCGCATCAGGCAAGAGGGAAAATTCCATCGGTCGAGATAGTTTTTAAGACGGGCTGCTTGGTACCGATCTTTCACCAAAATAGCGACATGGCTTGGGTCCAAATTTAATCTGCAAATCTCATGCACAATGAAAGGGAAAAAATAGTCTGTTTCTATAGAGAGAGTCGGCCATTTTTTCCCCGACTTCAGAGATTCTTCAACAACCATAAAGCATACATCGCCCTCTCCCTCTTTGGCACTCTTTAAGGGGGGAATTTGAAGATGTAGATTTAAACGGGGAAGATCCATCCATGGTTGATTGCAGAATAGACGGTTTAACGACTCCAAAAGGTGAGGAGAAGATCGGAAATTCGTTCTCAGTTCTCCTTTTTGAACAAACAAATTCTGTGCCTGAAGAAACGTGTAAATATCAGCTTTTCGAAAAGCATAGATCGATTGTTTCGGATCTCCAACAAGATATATTGATTTTTCAGGTTCATTGAAAAATAAAGTCTCAAAGATTTTCCACTGGATTGGATCGGTATCTTGAAATTCATCGACGATAACAGCACGGTATTTTTTTCGAATTTTCTCGACGAAGGTGGTATCGGAAAGTCTCTCGCTCACTTTTTTCAGAAGATCATCGGGAGAAATTTGTTCACCATCCAGAGAAAGCTCTTTTTTGGTCTCGGTCCAGTGCTTTGCCAAGATTTTTAAAATTTTTCTTGGGCTCCGCGCTTCTTGAAACAGCTCGCGAAGCTGCTCCATGGCTGGGTGGCCAGGAAATTTTGATTTGGCTTTCAAATTTGTTGGTTCTAACCCTTCGAGGAAAAGTTCTTTTTCACCAATGAGATAATCCCATTCTTCAGGAAGATATTCTCCTCTTTTTAGAGCTTTTTCTACGATATTTGCCTGTTTTGAAAAAGAGGGCGAGGTCATTCCTTTGTAATGGATCCGAATCTCCTCGAAAACAGAGCTGACGGGGAAAAAACTAAGTTTTGGCATGGTAGGTATAGATACATTTCCATCGGCTGATAAAAGTTTTTCGATCAAAAGCTCGAGGTCATTTCGGCAAAATCCCATCAAACGCTTTAACTGATGAGGGGTGACGGCCTCGGTTTTGCGTAAAAATTGCAATAAAGCCCATCTTTCTTCCGGGTTGTCCCAATCTTGAAGCTCAAATCCGACGTCTGCTTCGAAAGCAAACTCTTGCAAGAGTCTAAAACAAAACCCGTGAATAGTAAAAATTTGAGCTTGATCAAACAGTGCAAGAGACGTCTTTAATTTTTCTTTTTGTGCAGGTGAAATATCTCTTATGTATTCAAAAGTGGTTTCGCCAGCTAGAACTCTCTCTAAATTGCTTTTGATTCGATCACGTAATTCTCGAGTGGCTGCCCTTGTAAAGGTCACGACAACGATTTGTTCGAGCAGAAAATCTGTCTCGAGCAGCAATCGGATCACCAAATGTTCGATCGTGAATGTTTTGCCAGTCCCTGCAGAGGCTTCTAGAAAAAGGCGCGGAGGAAGGGGTGTCGATTTTAAAGTGATATCAAAGGAGGTCATGGAAGACCTCCCTGAGGTGTGAATCCCACATATTGATCCAGGCTTCACGAGCTGGAAGGAGGCTCCGTTTTTGAATCCACGATACAACGTCATCTTCATCATCGGAAAGAGAAATTTTACCCTCATTAAATATGGATCTTGCCCATTTTGGAAGGAGGGGGGATGGGGTCGTAAGAGCCCGCTCTGCATAGAGAAGATACTGTTGTAAAGCCAGGAGAGGGTCTTTTAAGTTAAGATCGATCTCTTTTCCTTTTTTTGTCAGGAGGAGTTTTCGAGGGAGCGGTAAATTTTGGATGATCAAATAAAGGGGCCAAACTTTCAAGAGATCACCGAGCGACTCATCCCCGTGAAAGAGAAGTCCTTGAGGCGTTATTCCTTCGATTCTCCCTTGAATGAGGACATCTTTAATTTGGAGAGCAGGAAAGTACCACTCATTAGGAGTGATTTGGATCGGCTCTTTGATGTGGGGTTTCAGTTCTACCGCGTAGATCGTATCCGGCTTTACATTTAGGTTCTCTAGAGCTTCGTGGTAACTTTCCATTTCCTCTTGCAATTTCAACGTGGCGACTTTACCAAATAAACCGGTTGGAAACTTTCCTTCACTGACCATTTTTTCTATGACTTTTTCTACAGGTTGGTTTTCTTTTCGGATCCGGTGGAGATCGATGTGATTTAAAACGAACTCGGAGTCTCTACTTTTCCAAGTAAAATCGATATCAAACCGCTCCTCAAAGAAAAATTGAAGGGGGTGTCTAGCAAGCTTTTGCAACATGCGTGTATCCCAGATTTTCGGATAAAGGGGTGGCAAAACAGGAACATGTTTTTCTTGAGTGGAACTTAAGAATACATCATGGATAGGATGGTGGATGATTTTGAGACCACAATACCGTTTTAACTCTTCGACTAACGGGGAGCTCATTTGATGTTTCCCATCTTCTCCGTTTTGACTTGTATAGGTTATGATAAACTTTTCTTGCGCATTGCAGAGGGCCTCTAAAAAAAGGAACCGATCTTCTTCGATAGAATGGGGCACGGGCAGTTCTTGAAGAGAGCACGGAAGATCTTGCCTAGGAAAACTCCCTTCATCCATTCCCATCAAGATAACAACTTTTGCAGAAACAAGGGCCCCTTTTTCTAGGGACGCAAAACGGACTGCCTGTAAATGAGATCCTTGGATCGACCCGCAGTGATTTTGAAAAATAGAGTGCAAAACCCGTTCAAGACTTGAAAAAGAGAATGGTCCCTCGACATTAAAAGATTTCAACCTTTCTAAATGCCGCACAAAATCTTCATCGATACCAAAGAATTTTTCTGTCAGTAAAATCAGGAAAGACGACCATTCATGGAGAGTAAAAGTTGCTGTAGATAAATGATTTAACTCATCTTCTAAGAGTTGTAAAACACCCATCCACCGGCTGAGAAGCTCGGCCTCTGAAAACTCTATAGATATCCGATCTTCCACCTGTGAACATACCAAAGACTCGACAAGCCTCTTTAAGCCGGCATGCCATGAGCGTGGATTTCCCTGCATGCCATATCTCGTTTGAGAAAATTCGATCCACCGGAGAAGAACGTGCACATCTTCCATCTTAAAATTAAAGTTTTCAAAAAAGGGTGGGCAAAACAAGAGTTTTTCTACCGATTCTTTCGAAAAATCGAATTTGAGAAGATCCAAAAGATCTTGCATCCCTTGCATCACACTGTTTTGTTTGGCTGCTTCCAATCCGAAAATCGCAAAATCATAGCTTCCCCCTTTTTGTCTAAAGACAAAGTCTATCAAGGGTGCATACGACTCGATTTGAGGAGTTAAGACAACGATATCACGCGGGTCAAAAGGAAGGTTTTGTACGATCTCCCAGACCGATTCGACCTCTCTCATCTTTGTCGGAGCAGCGTGGATTTGCAGAGAGTCATCCATTTTTTTCTCTAAAGAAGTGAGATTCAGCATTTCGGTTTGGATAACATTGAGAAGAGAATGGGAAGCTTTCTGAACATACGCTTCTATCACCGTTTCATCTTCAAAAAATTCGAGAAGAGAGCGGCCCTTTGCCCCCCAATTTGCTAGCAAAGGGTGGTCATTTTCAAAAAATTCTCGCAAAACTGGAAAGTACCGTTGTTCCTTTGTAGACCGGAGATCTCCCCAATACTCTTGACATGGAGAGAAGATAAAACAGGTCGTCTCCATCTCTTTGAACACATCTAAGGCATATCTTTCATAAGAAGGATCAAAAAGATAGATGGGTCCCTTGAATAACTTCCGATTTTTCCACGGAATTTCAGGGTCGAAAACACGTCGCCACAGCTCTTGCTGCCAACCCGGTTTCTCAAGCCATTTTAAAATCTTTTCTTCCGGATTATTCAAATACCGAAGGAAGAGATCACTCAAACGGTCGCATAAGCTGTATTTCCTTTTTAGACCTCGGCCAGATAAATATTGATCTACAGTTTCTAAATCATCGATCGATTTCTCCATCTTAAGCGAGAGGACAGTTTTGGAAGGGAGATGCGGGAAGAGTTCGGAGACCGCTTGATGCCAGGTGAGGATCTTAAATCCCATGGCAATGTCGAGCTCAAAAGCCCATCTCAAAAAGAGATTTTGTTTCACTGTTTCACTAGGGACAATCACAGTGCGATTTTCAAAAGGGTGGCTACGCTGAAAAAGCTCCTTTTTCAGAGAATCGGCTAAAACATCGAACTGATTCGAAACAAAAACTTGCATATGATACTATTATTCTATGTCAAAATTGGAAGATCTTCACCGTTTTTTCTCAAAACTACCCGGATTTTCCCGCCCTGAGAAATATTCTCTCCAATTTCTCAATATTGCTCAATTCATGGGTGTTCTCAACGATAATATTTTCAAACTCGTCATCGTCTTTCTTCTCATTGATACCAAAGGAGCCAACTTGGCAAGCTCCATTGTCGCCAAAGTGGGTGCCGTTTACGTGATTCCATTTTTGCTCTTTTCTTCAGCGGCAGGAGTTCTCGCCGACCGTTTTAGTAAACAACACCTGATGACGATTCTCAAAGCGATTGAAATGGTGACGATGGTCCTTGCGATGATCGCTTTTGGTTTAAAAAGTGAATGGGCCAGTTATACGCTCCTTTTTCTTCTATCGACCCATAGTGCGATGTTTGGGCCTCCTAAATACGCCATTATCCCAGAACTGGTTCCTCGTGAGAAAGTTTCGAGCGCAAATGGTTTAATTACCTCTTTTACCTATGTCGGAATTATCATAGGGACGTTTCTTGCGTCGTTTGCAACCTCCATTACGAATCGAAATTATGTTTTGGTGGGTGGGATATGTCTCGTCATCGCCATGATCGGATTTATCAGTACTTTTGGCATCCGAAAAACGGCCCCTCAAGGAAGCACGAAAAAAATAAACCCTTTCTTTATCAAACAGATCGCCACGACTCTTAAATTTTGCAGTACACAAAGACACCTTATTGTTGCTATTACCGGCTCTGCTTATTTTCTGTTTATTGGTGCTTTCGTTCAGCTCAATATCATTCCCTACGCCATTACCTCGCTCCATCTCAGTGAAATTTCTGGCGGATATCTATTTTTGAGTACTGCCATTGGAATTGCACTCGGAGCTTATATTGGAGGGAAGGTTTCCAAAAAAAGAATAGAACTGGGCTTGTCGTGTTTATCAGGCTTTTTTATTGCTCTTTTTTTCATCCTTTTGTCGGTCATACCTCATCATCTTTATACGGTGATTTCTTTACTTGTCGTACTCGGGTTCTCCGGCGGTCTTTTTATCGTGCCGCTCGATTCGTTTATTCAAGTCTTCAGTCCTAATGAAAAAAGAGGACAAATCATCGCGGCAAACAATTTCCTTAGTTTTTGCGGCGTCCTTTTCGCTGCCATAGCTCTGTATGTTTTTAGTGTTCTCCTCGGCCTTTCGCCTGCAACCGGATTTGGAATCACGGGTGTCTTGACATTCGGTCTCACTCTTTTCATGGTATCGAGGCTGTCCGACCTCGCCTTTCCTTTCATCGCCAAGCGGGTGATCTATCCTTTCAAAAGAATTCAAACAAAACAGCTTGATCTTCTAGAACAAAACCCGGGAGCCATTTGCATTCTGCAGAATCCTAGCCGGAAAAAAGCTTTGCTCCTTCTCACAGTCGCACCCAATACCCATTTTATCTTCCATCACCGAGAGAAAAGTAAATTTCTTTGGTTTTCAAAAATTTTCTACTCGCTCCATGTTGTTCCACCTAAAACTTCTCTCGTTGAAAAAGCAACAGAACTGTCAGAAGATAACTTCAATCCGTGTATTTTGCCGGATGAAAACCTCGAGATTCCGAAGAAAACAAAGGTGATTTATGTCGACGTCTCAAATTCTAATAGAGACGTCGTGATATCCTTTAATCAGAAAGCGTAGATGAGTTCGAGCTCGTACTGTTTATACCGTCGGAAAGGACCGATTTGACTATCGAGCCGAATCGATTGGCTCCACTCTTGAAAAAGGGTCAAGTTATTGGTCAGCAAATACTGCAGTGTCAATTTGAAAGCGCGGAAATTGACATTTCCTTCAGCATTGCGCGCTTCATTGATTGCCACTAAGTGATCGTCTTCTTTCTTGGAATAAAAATCATGGCCGCCACGGCTTCCGAGTCCAACGCCAAGCATATCGAAGGAAGGGACGCACTGGGCAGCTAAAAGTTGATACGTTGCTTCGAAGTTCCAATCACCCGCTTGTTTCAACTGTCCGATCGAGAACCCCAGATAACCGCCAAAATTTGCCCTTTTATTATCGGATACAGGGAGTCTGCGCGCACGGTGGTTATAAAGACCTGCAAGATAGAAGTTGATCACTTTGTCCCAAGGTTGAGGAATAAATTTGTATCCAAGGAGAAGTTGAGAAACGATGAACCTAAATTCCCTTCTAAATACCGTATTCTTCGGATTCTTTGTAGCCCAGTCGACCATCGAATATTTTGAATAAAAACCGGTATTAGCAACATTCAAAATTCCGAGCTCTCCAATATACGCTGCTCGGTCTTTCTTCTCGTTGACGATGAAAGCACCCAAGTTATAATAAACGTCGCCGACTTGATCGATCGAGTAAACATCTTGGAAATTCACACCATCGAAATTCGAGGCAAATTGCACTTTAGAGTCAAAAATGGCGAACATTTGCCGGCGACCGACCACAACTTCAGCCGTATGCCGATCTCGATCGATCACCCGGTATCCGAAATACGCTTTGTCGACGCGGATCTTATTGTTTGTTCCACTTCCTAAATGTTCATGATGAATCCCTGCATCGTTGTCAAAACGAGCCCTTGCAGCTGCCCATGTATTTTCTGTCCTATAATCAATACTCAAATTGAACTCGACGTCGTAGGCGTTATTCGGAATGTGTGAATTTTTCCCTCGCAAAGCAACTCCATCTTTGGTGACAGTCGTCGCTTGCATCTCTGCCCGGATCTCGCCACTGATCGAAAGCTGGCCGCCCAGTTCCTTTACAGTGATCATCCTTTTGGAATTAATCCAATCGCGCAAAGCTTGAATATCTTCATCATTCACTTCATCCACAGCATAGACTGCTGAGAAAAGAAGAGCCGAACTTAAGAGAAGCGTACGACTGAAATAACCCATAGAGGGACTCCTATCTTATAATATGAGCGAGTCAGTATAAAGCCGCCAATTGTTTTTGTAAATTGAGCACTTGTGAAAAAATCTGATGAGAGATATTGAAGAGAAATGTAATATTATTTTTAAACGGAGGAAAATATGGCAAAGAAAAAAGCAAAGAAAACGGCAACACGCAAAAAAGCAAAATCTACCAAGAAGCCGAAGAAAAAAGGCAAAATGGGAACTTGCGGAACTTGCATGTAGATCACTGACTCGGGAATTTATTCCCGAGTTTTTAAGATTTTAGTGCAGAAAATGCATCCGTCTCTTTCTTCAAAGTCTAATAATTTAAAAATCTTATCATGCACATGAAAATCTTCTCTTTTGAAGATCGGGTGTGTAAAAAAGAACTTCAGATTTCTCTCTATGCGTACAGGTGGAAAAAATTTCTCCAGTTTTCTCTTCCATGTGTGATAAAGATTCGATAATTTTTTAGCTCTTTTACAATTTCCCCCCCCCTCTTCAATCACCCCTTCTAAGAAAAAAATTATCCATGTCTCCCAATTATCCTTCTCGGAAAGTTCAAACAGTTTTTCGAAATAAAGGTCATAATTCCGATTGAAATATCCACTCATAAAAAATAGTGGATGCGAAACCAGTTTTTTTTGGCAAAATAAGGGAGCAAGAAGGATCCTTCCAACACGACCATTCCCATCCATGAAAGGGTGAATCGTCAAAAACTGTGCAAAATAGATAGCCAGTTGAATCAGCGGGTCTTTCTCAGGGTAATGCAGATATCCCCTCAAGTTTTTCATAAGACTTGGCACTGACGAAGCCTTCGGAGGATAAAATCTCGCCTTTTCAATAGGAGATCCTTGCAGGCCAATCCAATTTTGCCGATCTCTGAAATGACCAATATCTTTCTTTCGAGTCAATGTGTGGCTTTTAACAAGCGCATGAAGTTTTAAAATAAACTGATTTGTAGGTGGTTTTCGAATTCCTTTTTTCCTCGCATAATCTAAAGCCCTCAAATAGTTATGATCAGAGGTATGGACCGAAAAGATCGTTTCTAAAATCCTCAGGAATGAAAAAACATAGAGGGGTGCTTCTTCTAAGATTTCATTGAACTCGCCCAGAACACGGTGTGCCTTACCAAGATACGGAACAAAACATTCCCAGTGCAGTTTTTTTTTCAGAGGCAACTTCTTGGGAACGAAGGCTTTTACTTTCATCATCAAAACTTCAAGTTTCCTCCAAACGTCACACCTTCTTCGTCAAAGAGCTGGACTTCGACATTCAAATCGATCTTTTTTCCTTGAGATAATGTGCAACCAAGGGCTATGCCCCACCGACAACGGTTCGTCATTTCAAATTCTTTTTTTATTCCATTCACATCGGCATGAACGTCGGAAAATTTAAGACCTAAATACGGCGTGAAAAGATCGATGGTGTGGAAAGCAGCAAACGAAGCCTGCCATTCATGATAGGCTAAATGACCGCGAGAGTGCGATTCGAAGGGTGGTTTTCCATATTGAATTTTTCCATCCATCCCTATTCCTGTATTTCCCCACTGCGCCAGAACAAATCGAAGTCCTCCTCCGACAGTCCAATGGTCATGTGTCCGGAACTTCTCTCTTTCATCCTCTTTTCTCTTCGAAAAGTGACAGTTGATAGCTCCCATAGATCCATAAAGTTCTACACGGTCGAGATAATTTAAAATTAAAACACCTTGATTCATCCGGATTTTGCACGTATCGATGTGCCCACGGCCCATCGTTTGGAGTCGCCGATTGAAAACAACATCCCCCTGATAACCGGCTTTCGCCGTCACGCTGTAGTTTTGAGGAATAAAGAATCCCTCATCGATGATCTGAACTTCAGCAGGATTTCCCATATAAAGTCCAAATGCCATTGAAGAAACACACAAGAAAAAAAGTAAAAGACGCATCATTCAACTAGTCTAAATTTTTGTAGTATAGATCGTCCAGGAAAATTCTTTTCCCTTACCCATCCACGTTTTCACAAGCGGCACAGGTTCTCCAAAACGGCCTTCTTTATCCGTCTTCCAAATTTCGAGATTCGAGGTCGCGGGATTGACGACGAAGGCAAAATATCCATTCGGCCAATTCGTATCAGCGAAAACACAAACAGGAGAGGCCGACTTTAAGAATTTATCCCGGATCCACGTATATGTAAAGCCAGGATCGAGCCACCCTTCTCGAAAGAAAGGAAGTCCGGGCAGTAGGGAAAAAATATGGGTCGGAGATTCGATCAGAAGCCCTTGCTCCGGATCTTTTAAAAAAACATCGGTCAGTCTAGGAGGAAGACTCTTTAATGTATCGAGGAGGAAAATGAAGAGATCGAGCTCATCTACGATTTCTCTTTTTTCGTGCTTCAGCGACATCCCTAAATAGATCGAGACAATTTGGTCGACCGATCCACCCGAATGATAGCCCCACGGAAGACGGTCCTTAGAGGAAGTCCTCTCCAGCGCCATTTGGAGAAAATCTCGTGACTGCACATGGTGGATAGCAACCGTTGTCATTTCCTCAAGAAGCCTTTTCGCTTCGTCCGTTTCGCAAATATGAGCAATGGAGGGTTCAGTATTCGAAAAAAATTCGATCAAAACACGGATAAACTGATCTCCATTTTCTATCTGTGTCCATTGAGACGGATCGATCCGTCCGTGTGTGTAAACTAGACGGAAACCTGCCGTTCGATCTTCATACGGCCCGAGGGATGTCTCGGCCATTTTAGGATCGTAGACTTCCTGAAAATATTCTTGAAAAAGCCGGATATACTCACGGATTAAAAATGAAAAAAAATGGGCAACTATTTTTGCTTTCTCTTCCCAGATGCTCCGCAAATCTTCACAGCTTTTGAGATGATAGAGGCGAGCTTTTGTATCCTCTAGAGCAAAAGCCTCTAAGACGGCCAAATGGTATTCGTGAATTTTTTCCTGACAATGAAAAAGTTTTTGCTCAAGAGCTTTATAAAGGGCCTCCCCAATCCCTCCTTTGACTTCCGGGTTAAGACCGAGGCTCCAACTTAAATTCCAATGTGAAAACTCTCGTTTGACATCGCAAAAAGAAGCGAGCGTGTATTCCCAAACTTTTATTAGCCCCTCCGAGCTCAGACTCATTGGAACACTATATTCGACCCCTTCAACAACGCGCTTCAACCGGCCCGTTGTCAAAAGATCGTACAGATCGTTGATGAGAAGATCGACCCTCTGTTTTTGAGCTAAAATCGCCGGAGCCGTCGCAAAACACGATCCAATACTCTGCCTCAGCGGCGTCAAACACGCCACCAAAGCGGCTCGTCTAACATGATCATCTTCCAGCTTTGTATTCCGAGGAAGGCCGAGTGTTTGACGGACGATTTCTTCCGCTCTATGGTGACAGAGGGGTAGTGAAAATTTTTTGAATTTAGCTTCTTCTAATTTTTCACCCATTTATCTATAATAAATTCTCTATGAGAATACATGTCAATAATCAATGGATGGAATTGCCTGAAGGGACCACTGGAAAAGAACTCGCTGATAAGCTCAATCTCAAAGCTCCTAATGAAGCCTTAGCTGTCGAAATCAATGAGACCGTCTACGATCTGGATCGCCCCCTCCACGATCAAGACGCAGTGAAGTTTCTCTCTTTTGAAGATCCCAAGGGAAGAGAGGTATTCTGGCATACTTCCGCACACGTTCTAGCACAAGCCGTCTTGCGCCTTTATCCAGATAGCAAGCCGACCATCGGCCCCCCGATTGAGAATGGATTCTATTACGATTTCGCAAATTTGACGATCTCGGATCAAGATTTTGAAAAAATCGAAGATGAAGTTCAAAAAATCATCCATGAAAACTATAAAACCATCCGGCACGAATTTAAAGATAAGGCCGAAGCTCTAGCCCGTTTTAAATCCAACCCCTACAAAGTCGAGCTGATTGAAGGGTTTGAAGGCCTGATCACCGGGTATGAACAGGGAGAATTTTTTGATCTCTGCCGAGGACCTCATCTTCCCAATCTCGGAAAAATCAAAGCGTTTAAAATTCTCAAAACATCCGGCGCTTATTGGAAAGGAGATCCTGCCAAAGAAATGCTCACCCGGATTTACGCGATTTCGTTTCCCGACCGAAAATTGTTAAAAGATTATTTAAATCTTCTCGAAGAGGCTAAAAAAAGAGATCACAAAATCCTCGGCCCCAAACTCGATCTCTTCTCGCTCAAAGAAGAAGCCCCAGGAATTCCGTTTATCCATCCAAAGGGAATGGTTATTTGGAATCGGCTTTTAGAATTCCTCCGCGGTCTTCTTCAAAAATCAGGCTATATCGAAATCAAAACACCTGCATTGATGGGGCAACAACTGTGGGAACAATCGGGACACTGGTCGTATTACCGGGAAAACATGTACGCGTTTGAAATTGAAGACCGGTGGTTTGCCATCAAACCGATGAACTGTCCCGGCTGCATGCTCTATTACAAGTCGACAACCCACAGCTACCGAACCCTTCCACTCCGTGTTGCAGAAATCGGCCATGTCCACCGGCACGAGCCGTCGGGCGCCCTCTCTGGTCTGCTTCGCGTCCGCAGTTTTCACCAAGACGATGCCCATCTTTTCATGAGAACCTCCGATATTAAAGCCGAAATCTTAGGGATTCTCGGCCTTGCAGAAGAAATTTATAACACGTTTGGGCTCGATTACCGATTAGAACTCTCGACACGTCCCGAAAAAAGTATTGGAACCGATGAAGATTGGGAACATGCAACAAAAGGGCTTCAAGAAGCTCTTGAAGAGTGGGGAGAACCGTTCCGCATCAATCCAGGTGACGGTGCATTCTACGGACCTAAGATCGATTTTCATATCCGCGATGCCCTAGGCAGATCTTGGCAACTGGGTACTGTCCAGCTCGATATGGCTCTTCCAGAAAAATTCCAGCTCGAATATATGGATAAAGACGGAATGCTAAAACGACCTGTCATGTTGCACCGTGCCATTTTCGGATCGATCGAGCGGTTTTTTGGAATTTTGATTGAACATTTTGCTGGAAAATTCCCGTTATGGATCAGTCCTCTTCCGGTTCGAGTGATTACAGTCGCAGATCGTCATAGCGAGTACGCCCATCATGTGATGAAGGAAATCAAGAAAGCAGGATTTATTTGCGATGTCGATGAAACCGGTGAATCTGTGAACAAAAAAATTAGAAACGCACAACTACAACAGATCAATTACATGCTCACGGTCGGGGATAAAGAGGTGGAAAACAAAACCATCAATCTTCGAACTCGGGATAATGTCGTGCATGGGGAAGTTGATCTCTCCACTTTCTTGCAATCGCTTCAAAACGAGATGGTAAACAAATCTCTTGAATCGGAGTTTGCGCATGCCCACAATAACCATCAGTAGTTTTAAAGGCGGAACAGCCAAGACTTCCACCTCGCTCCATATTGGAGCCGCCCTTGCAAAATTTCACAAGCAAAAGGTTCTTCTCATCGATTTTGATGCCCAAGCCAATCTCACGACAGGCCTTGGCTACGATCCCGATGCCCATGATAGCTTAGCACCTATTCTCCAAGGAAAAAAGAAAATCGCCGAAGTTATTCTTCCCACATCCCATCCTCGACTTTCCCTCATTCCTGCAGACACTTGGCTTGAACGAGTCGAAGTCACCGAAGCCCTCGCAGCCGACAGATATTCCCACGAAAGACTCAAACAACTCCTCCAACCTCTTATCTCTTCTTATGACACCATCCTCATCGACACACCTCCTTCGATGTGCTGGCTCACCGAATCGGCCCTCATCGCATCCGATCATGCACTCGTCGCAGCAACACCTGAGTTTTACAGCATTAAAGGACTCCAGCGACTCGCGCAGTTCATGGAGTCGATTTCCGAACGCCATCCGCTCAAAATCCTCGGCGTGATCCTCTCTTTCTGGAACCCCCGCGGCAAAAGCAACACCGCTTTCCTCCAAGTGATCGAAGAGACATTCCCTGGTAAAATCCTCACCTCCAAAATCCGGCGTGATATCTCCGTTTCCGAAGCCTCCATCTACGGAAAACCGATCTTCGACACTTCACCCACATCGCGTGCGGCCGAAGATTACACATCTCTTGCAAAAGAACTTTTAAAAAGGCTCAAACTATGTCCAAGGTAAATGATCTTCTCTTCAGTCGTCTGAAAAAAAAGTTCACCAAAATGACAGAACTGGCCGAAATCTCCTCCAAAGGAAATCTCTCCAGCTTCTCCGGCGTTTTTCGCGTTCACCCCCTCTCATTCAATGAACATGAAGAACTCCAGCAACTCCTCAACACGTACAAAAACGAAAATCCCATCGACGAAGATCTCAAATCCCTAGCAGCCATCACCTCCGAAATCAAAGCCATTAACAATCAAGCAGCCATCCTCCATGGCGAGAGAATAAAAAAAGCCCAAGAAATTCTCAAAAAATACCGCGAAGGAGCTTTCTCAGCCTGGCTCCTCGCCACCTATGGCAATCGGCAAACCCCCTACAACTTTCTCCAATACTACGAATTCTACCTCCAACTTCCTCCCCAGCTCCACACCAAACTCGACGAGATGCCTCGCCAAGCGATCTACACACTCGCCAGCCGCGACGTCCCCTTCGACCAAAAAGAAGCCATCCTCAAAAACTACAACGGCCAAACCAAAAACGAAGTCCTCTCCCTCATCCGGTCCACCTTCCCCCTCGATGACCAAGACGGCCGCAAGGAAGATCTCGCCCTACAAGTCATCGTCGGCCTAAAAAAAATCCAACGCCTCCTAAACGAAAAACGATTCCGTCCCACCCAAGACCAGCGCGAGACAATTCACACTCTTCTAGAAAATCTTCTGAAATAAAAAAGGGGCCGAGAACCGACCCCCTTTGAGCATTTAAGCTGTTTTTGGAGATGCAGTTGAAGCAGGTGCTGCTGGCAATTTTGGAAAAGGTCCAGCAATTCTCATTTTTTCTCTCCAAGTCGATGTAAGAGGATCGTATTTTGTCCCCCAAGATAGTTTTTGGGTTCCTGCAGGATACACATCAACCTCATAAGTTGTAAGATAAGCTCTATAAGGATTTCTATAACTTACGGTTGTTGCTGCATTATCCAATGCTTTATCTGGTGATAAAACCGCTCCTTTTGCACATAGCCAAGCACTTGAGAATTGAGTTTTAGCTACATCTTTCCACAAGTCACTTCTCCAGTTTGTTCTAAAAATTGTCTCTACAACTTTATCAATAAGAAAAGCAACTGTAGCATAAGTACCTTTGATCAAACCTTCATTGGTCTTTACCAATGCATCAAAACGAGCTGAAATGTTATTTCTGAAGCCCTTAATGGGTTCTAATTGATTACTGCTATTCAGATGATTGACTAAAAAACGATCAATTCCTACTTGTGATCTGTAGATTGTCGTTGCCATATAAATACCTCCTATTGGCATTTGAATGACACAAGTCTAGTCAACTTAACTTTTTACTTCAATTGAGATTGTTTGAAAAATTTCTTTTTTTGTTTTTTCCCTAGGCTCTAAAAGAGGAAGTCGGAGATGGGGCTGACATTTATTGAGTAGGCTGACCGCATATTTGACACATTGAGGATTTGTTTCGAGAACGAGCGATTTATAGAGAGGTGCATAGAGAGTGTCGAGTTCTTTGGCTTTAACAAAATCTCCCCGTAGACAATGGTTGGCAAACTCGCTCCAACCTTGAGGAATCACATTGGCAACGATCGAAATCACACCGACAGCTCCCCGTCGCATATGTTCATAGGCAAGAGTATCGTCTCCTGAGAGAATGGGAATATTCGAAAGTGCTCGGATTTCTTCAATAAGCTCTAAAGTCCCCGAAGCTTCTTTGATGGCAACCATCGAGGGAAGTTTTGCAATCTCTGCGAGGGTTTCAGCTGACAATCTTATTCCCGTTCTCCCGGGATGATGATAAATGATTGTGGGAAGGCCGACTTTGCTGACTTCCGCGTAGTGGGCAACGCATCCTTCCGGCGTCGGTCGATTGTAATAAGGCACCACCACAAGACATCCATCCGCACCGAGTTGTTTCGCCTTCTCGGTTCTTTCGACGGTTTTCCGCGTGCTGTAGGTTCCTGTTCCCGCAATAATCGGAATTCTCCCCTTAGCAACATCGATGGCTGTTTTGAAAAGAGTTTGCTGCTCTTCTTCGGAGAGTGTGGGAGCTTCTCCCGTGGTTCCACAGCAGACAATGCCGCTCGTTCCTTCCTCTGCGTGCCAATCGACCAATTCTTTAAAAGCTAAAAAGTCAATTTCACCACCTTCGGTAAAAGGTGTGATGAGCGCGACAATCGATCCTTTAAACATGTTTTCTCCTTAGAAGTACAAAACTACATAAACCCGCAGTTATAGCACCAGCAATCAGTGGAAGAGACGGGTTTAAAGCTGCTAGAAGCCCCCCGATGATTCCGACGAACATACCTGCCATGACTTGAACCGATTGAAGGCTTCCCAAAGCCTGTCCTTGCCGCGTCTCATGGGCAGCATCGGAGACCATCACGGCCGCATTCGTCATCAAGATGGAGAGCAGGAGGCCAATCGGTGGAACCGTCCACCAGAGGCCCCGAGGGGAATTTGGAATCACGAGCAACACCAACATGACGGCCATTCCGATGGCACCCCGCCCCGTGCTTAAAAAAGGTTTCCATCGTTTGGATAAAAGAGGGACTAAAAATAAAAGTCCTATTGCAAAAAAGAAAGAATCGTACGCCATCACATAAGCAAGACCGGTTGTCGTGAAATCAAACGTCCGTTGCAAATAGATTCCAATGCAGTTCCAAAAAGAATAGAGACTAAAATAGAGCAAAAAGTTGGCGAAATAATATTTTCTAAGCTGACGATTTTTCCAGTGATCTCGAAGCCCCTCTAAAAAACCCCCACTCACATGATGCTTTTTTGTCTCCGATGAAAATCTCCAGATGATGACCACTGCAATGAGCGAGAGACAAGCTCCCAGCCAAAAAGGTGTGGCAAATGAAAAAAATCGATTGTTTTCTGGATCAGCGAGCCAACCCCCGAGTAGCGGTCCTATGATAAAAGCAATGCACGAGAAAAAATTAATCCAACCAAAATGAGAAACCTTCTCTTCACCTTTAGAGATATCACCGATCACGGCTTGAGCAATCGTCACATTCCCTTCGCAAAACCCGCAGAGAAAGAGTCCTCCAAAAATCCCCAGTATCGAATGTTCTGCAGTTGCTAAAGCCGTGACCACATATCCCATGGCCGTGCAAACCAAAGAATACATAATGACTTTCTTTCGACCCCATTTGTCGGAAAAAATCCCTAAAAGTGGAGATCCGATCAACTGCCCCCCAGGATAAGCCGCCAGCACAATCCCGAGTAAAATGGTTTTGATATGGATCGGAAGAGTCGCTGGTAAAATCGATCGTTTCGTATCGAGAAACATTTCCGGCAAAAGCGGAAGAGGCAGCGAAAACCCGACATATCCTAAAAACACCACGATGGCATACGGCAGAAGAGGCCGGATCTTAACGGAGTACATCTCCCCACTTTAATCTTTTCCCCTTTTTATACACGTCACCATCTTTTTTACTGACAATTTGAGTCTCAATACCCTTCCTTGTACAAACAACCAGTTGCAGATGCCCCTTCCGCTTCATCGGATCTCTCAAAACCCTAGCCTCTGTCAGCGCCTTCTTATTTTTACTCACGATCACATACGAAAACTTTTCATCCTCATATCCCAGCGCCCCTTCCTTGGCAAGCCGGTGTTCCTCACTTCTCTCCAACCTCACCCCAAAATGACACCATTCCTCCGTACCCTCCCATGGACATCTTCTCGAATGAGGACACGGCGCATAAACCTCTCCCCCTTCCGCAATACAATAATCCCTTGCTTTCAACATCTTCTCATACCCCCGCGACGTTCCCGGTTCTACAACCACCAAAAATTCCCCCGTCAATTCCCATGCCTTTCCCAAAATCTCCAAATTGTCTATCTCTCCCCATGAATATGAGAAAACAACCAGATCGTGCTTCTCTGAAAAATCCCTTCTCCACTTTCCTTCAGGTATCAACTGAGACCCTATCTCGGTAAATACTGGATCTTTCTCAACAAAAGTTGCCTCTAAATCCGGCCAAAACTCTTTTGCCGCAAACCATGACGTCCCCGGCCCAGCCCCGATATCGAGCAAAGACTGTATTGAAAAAGTCTGAATTTCCCGAAATATCCTTTGTAAAGCCGCTTTTGTCGCTGGAAACCGTGTATAAAGATAAGCCCACCGGTCTTGAGAAGTCCGAAGAAAAGGTTTTACCCCGCTTCGATACCGCTCCGAGAGAGCCTGTGCAGCTTTCCTAATTTCATCGAAAGAAAAAGGGCATATTTCTTTAAACATGCCCCCTAAGATGCCAAGATAAGAGTCAAAAACCTAGCTCTTATTTTGCACAGGTAAAGGAAGTCCTTTATGTCTTAATGCAGAAATTTTCACTTTTTTCACGCCTGATTGACATTTACGATAAATTGGAAAACTAACCGTTATAAGATTAGTTGGATCGGAAGGAAAGGCTAAATAAGTTTTAGAGGCAAATCGACCATTGCTATTGATCGTATATCCAAATTGGGCACCACCGAAAGGTGTAAACGGTTGTTTAGCATTCCCTAAAAAATCAAACTGGGTGTCAGGCCCTGCAGCAGGATTGAAAAATTCTGGAAATACAAAGTTAATTACCGTTGTTTTATTAATTTTATAAAAGTTAAAACTTCCCCATGTTACTGGATCACAAACTTCTCTGCTATATGCATTCGTTTTTTTTGGTCCCGGCGTTAATATTTGATAAGCATATAGAAATTCATACCCGGCATAAGTATCTGCCAAGGATTCCATAGTCTCATGACTTAAGGCAAAACTGAGTATATCTCCTACATTCTTAAGAGGTATGACCGATTGACCAAAGGGTGTAAAAACAGCTTCTATCCCATAATTGAGTTTTTTGCTTCCGAAAGGAAGAATAACCACAGGAGTACCATCTGGAATTGTAGGAAGAGAGGGAACCCAGAAATTAGGTTGCGGTCCATCGAATTCATTGGGTGGAGGAAGAACTATATAGTGATTGGATACACTTCCCACAAAAAGGTCAACATTTTGAATGATTTCATCAATTAGATAGACAATGGCTTTTTTGTTATCCGTTATATTAGGAATCTCTCCCCTTGGAAGAAGGGTAAAATTTGCTGAGGTACCCCAAATCGGTGCAAAGTCTCGCACGGTTTGTTTTTGAACAGCCTTCACAGCTCGAACGACATCTTCACGCGAAACCTTGGTATACAAATCGACAACGATAAAATCTAACACAGCTCCCGGCGCTGTATCCGCTAAACAAGGAACAACCGCTACGATCAAAGCAAAAAGAATCGAAAACAATTTTCTCATAAAAACTCCTAAATAAAATTTAGGATAAATGATGGGGGGGGGGGGGGGGTAGTCAAGTAATAATTGAAAAAATTCTGGGTGAGAGGCTTCGAACTGATGAAAATTATTCAATAGAGAGAATATAATCTCTTTCACTGATGAGTTTGTTATAAAAGAATAGGTTGTTTGAGTAAGCCGTTTGATAGGCCCTACGTAAATTCTCATCTTGAATTTCAGCAAAAGTAGGCTGACCCTCGATGTCTACTTCATAACTATGTGGCTTATTAAAACCGGTGCTACGAATTGCATCCCCATGCCAATGGTGGGTATGGAGATGAACTTTGATTTCATGCCATTCATTTTCTCCTGTAAAATCGGCCCCGAGATCTGACCAATGTAGAGATTCTGGAATATGAGGCAGTTCCAATCGTTGACACAATGCTCGAATGGTTTTTTCAGGAAATTGATAAAGATCTTCTGTTAAAATGATAATCGGTTGGTTTTGCGCATGTTTCTTAACAAATTCAAAAATAGAATATTCAGCTTTATATCCAAGCAAATAATCTAATCGATCAGGAATGCTTTTAACCTTATTATAAAAAGACAGGGCTACATGATGAGGATTTCGAATTAAAAATAAAAAATAGCTCTTTGGATTTTGAACAAATCCATGGTCGTCGATTAAAAAATCTTCGACAGCAAAACTCATTTCCTTCACAAAAACATTTTTATGCTGCGTTAAAAGTTGTTGCTTCACTTCATCAAAAGAGAAAAAGGCCCCCTTTCGAAACCACGAGGCAGTCACCTCTGGATAATGGATACGATCATAGGCATACATCGAAGGCTCGTGAAATATCTCAAAATCACCCCTTTCTTGCATCATCCGTGTGAAGGCGACAGACATCGAACGAGGAGGAGAAATAAGATAAATAATTTTATTCTCCGAGCAATAAAGCCCAGAAAAGAGCAACAACAAACTCAAAAGCACATGTTTCCCCAAAAAAACTCTGGGTTCATTGAAAAAATAAGAACACTGCTCCCACATCCACTCAGAATGCCAAGGAGGTTCTTATTTTTGTACAGGTAATCTATTAACTCGAGCCCAAAAAAATGTGACAATCTAACATTTAGCCTGAAAAGAGTGGCAGGTTATTTTTGCCTAAGTTGTTTAAAATCTTTTTTCTGATATGATTTCCTACATTTTACGAATTTTTGAGGATGCATATGCAAAAAGATGATGCGAATAGCCTGATTCCCAGCAAGCTATTATTTGAAGATTTAAAAAAGCTCAATCAGCATGGGATAGAGTATTGGAGCGCAAGAGAACTGCAATCCCTTCTAGGGTATTCTAAGTGGCAACGTTTTGAAAATGCGGTGGAAAAAGCCATCGAGTCGTGCAAACAGTCGGGGAACGATCCAAAGCATCACTTTACCGGCGCCGGTAACCCAATAACGAATGGAAAAGGGAGAACTCAAGTTGTTGAGGATTACCATCTTTCGCGTTTTGCCTGTTATCTTATTGCTCAAAATGGAGACTCTAGAAAACCAGAAATTGCCCGTGCTCAGAAGTACTTCGCGATTCAAACTCGACGCCAAGAGCTTACCGATGCAGCCATTGCCGATCTCGAACGTTTAGAGTTGCGCAAACAGGCCTCTCAAGAGTTCAAAGCTCTCTCGGGAGCGGCTCGCGATGCCGGTGTCCAAAATAAGATGTTCGGCATCTTTCATGATGCAGGTTACAAGGGCCTTTATGGAGGACTTGGTTCTGATGCAATCAAGGCTCGCAAAGGGATTGAGCCAAAAGAACAGCTGATGGATCGAATGGATAGGACAGAATTGGCTGCCAATCAATTTCGAATGACTCAAACACGAGAAAAACTTAAACGTGAAGGCGTCAAGAATCAAAGGAATGCTATTGAGGCTCATGAAACAGTAGGGAAAGAAGTTCGAGCAGCTATTTCTAAAATCGGAGGGACTCAACCTGAAAATATCCCTCCTGCCGAACACATCAAAAAAGTAGAAAAACGGCTTAAAACTTCCAAACCCATTCTAATGCTCGATCCTAAGGATGCAGCTGGCATCGTGGATAATGAAGCAAAAGATCTTTAACTGACGATGAACTGACCGAGGCTCTTTTAGCATGCATTCTTCTCGGGTAAACCTTCTTTCTGATATAATTCGTTCTTTTTAAGGGCATTTCAAAAAGTATTCAATTAAAAATATGTTGCTAAAGACAACTCATCATCCGTGAACTTACATACTGAAAATCAGCGGCTTCCAATTTCAGTTGGTTACAGTTTGTAACCGACTCACCGCCCTCTTTATTGAGCTTATTTTAAGACTTTCCAATAGTTTCTGGCTGATTGAAAATCAGTTTGTTGAGTCAATACATGGATGATATCTACGATCGAAAAGTACCACGTCTCTGTTGCCTCATCATATAAGCGGCGTATCTTGTTGTTTTCGAGTGGGATCAATTCAATTTCATAGGATGGATTCCAAATGGTATTTATCAGCTTTCGTAAAGAATTCATTTCAAAGAAAAGTCCAATCATTACGACGATAAAATCTAATCAGCCCCCCTAGCTTGATGGCCAACTCAGATACACATAGGGGGCAAATCAAAATACTAGTCACTTTGGATCATCGGAAGACGATATCCTTTCATTCGAAAAGGAATTTCGGGCTCCGCTTCTTTTGATTGACATGCCGGATAGATGGTGAATGTGATCTCTAGGATATTTTCAACATCTGGTGGAAAGGATGCATGAATTGTCTGCGCGAATCTTCCATTACTATTGACGGCAAAACCAAATATATTTCCACCAAAGGGGGTAAGCGGTTTTTGAACATTTCCTAGAAAATCAAGCTGAGCTTTCTTTTCTGCCCATGGGTTAAAGAATGCGGGAAGGACAAAATTTTGAACCTTGGTTCCCTTAATTTTATAAAAATTAAAACCTCCAAAACCTACAGGGTCACAAATTTGCCTTGAGAATCCTTTTGTTTTATTAGCTCCAATATCTAAAACTTGATAAGACCCTGGAAAAAAGAAAAATCCAAAAACTCTATCCACTAGAATTTCCATGATTTCATGACTCATGGTGATACTCAATGCATCCCCTCTTGTTAAATTTGGAAAAGTAGGAGCTCCCAGTGATATCATTGCTGCGATTCCGTAAAATTGTTTCACACTTCCAAATGGAAGAATGTCAACTGCTGTTCCTACTGGTACTTTTGGGGCATCCGGGATCCAAAATGAGGGTTGAGGTCCTGCTGGATTATCATCGGGCTGAACGATATAGTTAGCCGCGATGGTACCCATGAATAATTCTGGATGCTGCACTTCATCGACTAAATATTCAACAATGACATTATTAGATTTAAGCTTAGGAAATTGCCCACGAGGAAGCAGGGTAATATTCGTAGCCACTCCCCAGTGGGGAGCTAAATCACGAAGAGTTAGTTCTTGAACAGCTTGAACTGCTCTCTCAACATTTCTACGCGAAATTTTCGTCATTAAATCGACAACGATGGTTTCGGTTATCACAGGTTCGGCATATCCCAAGAGAGGAAAAAGAAATGCAATGAGTAGACAAAAAAACTTTTTCACAAAATCCTCCTAAATAAAATTTAGGATAAATGATGGGGGGGGGGTAGTCAAGTAATAATTGAAAAACTTCTGGGTGAGAGGATTCGAACCTCCGACCCCCAGCACCCCATGCTGGTGCGCTAGCCAAGCTGCGCTACACCCAGGAAAAAATTAAAGACCTTCAAACTTGAAATCTGCTTTTTTGAACTCGTTGACACCGAGACGTGCACATTCTTCGATGATTTTCTCGAGGACGTCGCCGGGATGAAGCTCTGCGACCGATAGATCGACGGAGATGGAGGCAGAAAAATTGACCCCTCCACGTAGACCTTTCACCTTGAAATTGGCGGTCATGGTATCTTTTTTCTTAGAAATATTTTTAAAACGTATTAGATTATTTTCAGCTATGTTATCCATATGTGCTCCAAAAACCTAGAAATCGTAGAATCTAATACCGTTTCTGTCAACGAGATATCGAGAGCTATGAAAATAGAAAAAAGTTGGTACGAAAAACTTCAGGATGAAATAAAAAAGCCGTATATCCACGATTTGAAGAAATTTCTTGAAGATGAAAAAAAGGAAGGGAAGGTGATTTATCCCCCTGAGCCGCTTATCTTCAATGCGTTTCTCCTGACACCTTTTGATAAGGTTGAGGTCGTGATTGTGGGTCAAGATCCGTATCACGGTCCTGGACAAGCGCATGGACTTTGCTTTAGTGTTCCTCAAGGAATTAATCCGCCCCCTTCATTAAAAAATATTTTTAAAGAAATCGAGAGTGATTTGGCCATCCCTCCTCCCTCTCACGGCTGTTTGACGAGTTGGGCCAAGCAGGGAGTTTTTCTCCTCAATGCAACATTGACTGTACGGGCGGGTGAACCGAAATCCCATTATGGAAAAGGGTGGGAGCAGTTTACAGACGCCGTGATCGATCTTTTGGCTGCACGTCCGGATCCGTTGGTCTTCTTACTCTGGGGTAAATCGGCACAAGAAAAATGTCACCGGGTGATGGGAACACACCACGCGATCTTCCAAGCAGCCCATCCGTCTCCTTATTCAGCTGACCGGTTTTTAGGTTGTCGACACTTTGTCAAAACCAACGAGTTTTTGAAAAAAAATGGGAAAAAACCGATCGATTGGAATCTATCTTCAAAGTTATGAACAGTGACTTTTCTCAATGAAAATCACCACTTATCTACAAATCCACACCGCCTAAGGAGTATAAATCTAAAGTATGAATAACTACTAGAAGAGGCGTGTGGAAAATTGGTGTGTTCTTTAGAATGGGTGGATGCAAGAGCTGACAGCTGAATTCTACTTTTCTCTTGAAGCGTATCTTCATAAAGAAATTTTTGAAGTGGAATGGGTATGGGACGCTCTTAAACAACTCGAAGAGTACCTCCGCCGTCAAAAGCTTGGAAAAATCGAAGTCGATGTTCCGTCCTCTGTTCATCTGATCCATCCTGAGCTCATTTCGATAGGAGAAGGAACGGTGATTGAACCGGGAGCCTATATTCAAGGTCCTGTCGTCATTGGACCCAGAAATATGATACGGCATGGAGCTTATATCCGAGGAAATGTGCTCACGGGAGAAAATTGCATCATAGGTCATTCGACAGAGGTGAAACATTCTATTTTTCTAAATCATGCCTCTGCTGCCCATTTCAATTATGTGGGAGATTCGATTTTGGGGAATCGGGTCAATTTAGGGGCTGGGACAAAACTCGCCAATTATCGGCTCGACCATCAAGATGTCCATGTCCGCTTTCAGGGAAAAAAAATACCCACAGGTTTGAAAAAATTGGGAGCTATCATCGGAGATGGTGCGCAACTCGGATGCAATGCCGTTGCCAATCCAGGAACCTTGATTGCCCCTAAAACTTTTTGCTATCCCTTAACTACAATAAAACAACTATGACAACAACTGAATTTCAAAGAACATCGCATTTCTATTTCCACCGAGATAAGATTGAACAAGAGATCGCCAAGAGTATTTTAGGGCTTGGAGAAAAGACCAAGCTGCGCGACGCCTGTGAATATGCTCTGAAAAGCGGCGGGAAAAGATTTCGGCCTTTGCTCGTGATGTTGATTGCCGAGGGGCTTGGAAATGGACTCAATGTGCTCGATGCGGCTCTTTCTGTTGAGTTTTTCCACACAGCTTCACTCATTGTCGATGATTTGCCTGCAATGGATAATGAAGAGGAGAGGAGAAATCAGCCGACCGTTCATAAAATCTATGGAGATTCGATCGCTCTTCTTGCCAGCTACGCTCTCATCTGCGCAGCCTTTGAAAAAATCCATCGGAGCACCATCAAGATGCGTGAGGCTGGATCTCCCTATCAAGAAATGGCCGATTCTGCAGGTATTTTAGCCCTAGAATATGCAACCCATTGTGCAGGAATTTCTGGAGCAACCGGTGGACAATTTTTCGATCTCTTTCCCCCTAACCTCACCCTAGAAACCCTCCGGCAGATCATCTACAAGAAAACGGTAACCCTTTTTGAAGTTTCGTTTATTTTCGGTTGGCTTTTTGGTGGCGGCGACCCCTTAAGACTCGATCACGTCAAGAAAAGCGCATACCACTTCGGCATGGCTTTCCAAGCCGCCGATGATATGGGAGATTTAGCCCAAGATGAAAAGAATCAGCGGGAAATCAATCTCGCCAAACATATCGGAAAAGACCGCGCCTTAGCCGTCTTTGAAGAAGAACTCAAACTCTTCAAAATCACCCTCATGGAGCTCGGCCTCGACACACCCTCCTTCAAGAAGATGTGCGACATGCTCCATCAGTTAGCCGAGCGGAATTTCTCATCCCTCTAAGAAAGTATGAAAATATTACTGACCGGTGCGAATGGATATATCGGTTCACAACTTCTTCCTTTGCTGGCACAAAAGAATCATGAAATTTTTGCCTTAGTTCGTGATCGCCGATCTATGGGTGTAATCGATCAAACGCATCTCATCGAAGGAGATCTCCTCAACCCTAGAACATTAGAAGCTATTCCTGATGATATCGAGGCTGCTTATTATCTTGTCCATTCTATGAAATCATTCAAGGGGAACTTTTCTGAACTAGAAGCGACATGTGCCGATAATTTTCAAAAAAGACTCTCGCGAACAAAAGCACGTCAAATTATCTACTTGAGTGGTATTGCCAATGAACCTCATTTATCAAAGCATCTTGCTTCACGAAAATATGTCGATGAGATTCTTCGGAAAGGAACTGTTCCTGTAACAACCTTAATGGCAGGTATTATTCTAGGAAAAGGAAGCGCCTCTTTTCAAATTATTTCTGACCTAGCAGAAAAGCTGCCGATCATGATAGCTCCCAGATGGGTGAATAATCTGACGCAGCCTATTGCCATCGAAGATATCCTCGACTATCTTTTGCGGATCTTAAATCATTCAGCTTGTTTAGGTGAGCAATTTGAGATTGGAGGACCTGATATTTTGAGTTATAAGGAACTTCTTTTAAAATACGCGCATATCCGCGGCTTGAAACGGACTATCTTCACAGTTCCACTCCTCACTCCACGGCTATCATCATATTGGCTTTATTTCGTCACAAGTGCGAGTTTTCCAATCGCTTGTTCCTTAGTGGGCAGTCTAATCAACAACTCTGTATGCAAAGATAATAGAATCAAAAATCTGATTCCGAAAAACCTTCTTAGTGTAGAAGAAGCTATTAAAAAAGCAATTTCATGAAAACTTATACCTCAACAGGTTCGGGGGCGGCTTCAGCGGCTTTGACAACAGGGACTTTTTGTGCGGCTGCTAGGGTGATGGCTTTTTCGATCTCGTCGGCGAGTTTGGGGTTTTTCTTGAGCTCGTCGCGGACGGTTTCTTTTCCTTGACCGAGACGGTTGCCACCGTAGCTAAACCAGGCGCCTTTTTTCTCGATGATGCCGTAGTCGGAGCCAAGATCGATGATCGAGCCGAGGCGGGAGATTCCTTCATTGAAAAGGATGTCGAACTCGGCGGTTTGGAAAGGGGGTGCGAGTTTATTTTTAACGACTTTCACTCGGACGCGGTTGCCAACTTCAGAATTATCGGCTCCTTTAATGCCACCAATGCGGCGGATATCCATCCGAATAGAGGAATAGAATTTTAGGGCTTTTCCCCCTGTGGTCGTTTCAGGATTTCCAAACATGACACCGATTTTTTCTCGCATCTGGTTAATGAAAATAGCGCACGTGTTGCTCTTGGAGAGGGTTGAGGTGAGTTTGCGGAGGGCTTGCGACATCATCCGAGCCTGAAGACCCATGAATTGGTCGCCGATCTCTCCTTCGAGTTCATTTTTGGGAACAAGCGCTGCAACCGAGTCGATAACAATCACATCGACGGCGTTGGAGCGGGCAAGCATTTCAGCGATATTTAAAGCTTCTTCTCCAGAACTGGGTTGAGAAATCATGAGTTCATCGACATTCACCCCAATTTTTGCAGCATAGCCGGGATCGAGGGCATGCTCGGCATCGATGTAAGCAGCAAGACCGCCCGTTTTTTGAGCATTCGCAACAATGTGTGTGGCAAGGGTTGATTTTCCTGAAGATTCAGGACCGTAGATTTCAACGACACGACCACGTGGGACTCCACCGATTCCCAAAGCGACATCGAGTGCCACAGAACCTGTTTTGATGACACTGAATTCGCGGGAAGAAGAGTGTTGCCCGAGCGTCATGACCGAACCTTCTCCAAATTGTTTTTCAATGAGTGAAATGGCCGCTTCTAATGCTTTCTTTTTTCCAATATCGTGTTGAGTCATAAATTCTCCTTTTTTATAGCTTGACGGGTAATAGCTTTATCGGTCAAGAAAAAGAAATGAATTTGATTGGAGATATTGGGGGAACGAAAGTTCACCTCGCGCTGGTTGAAAAAAATCGTTTTGTCAAAGAGGAAATATTTCCGAGTCGTCATTATCGGAACTTGAGCGAGATTATTGGGCAATTTCTTGATGGGAAGGTTGAAAAAGCATGTCTGGCCGTAGCTGGACCTATTGCAAATCGAAAATGCCACCTCACGAATTTGCCATGGGAAATCGATGCAGACGAATTAGAAAAACATCATGGAATTTCTCGCGTGGATCTTTTGAACGACTTAGAAGCCGCCAGTTGGGGCCTTGGGCAATTGAAATCTCAAGATCTAGTGACGTTGAATGAAGGTCAAAAGCAACCGGGAAATCAGGCTGTAATGGCCATCGGGACAGGGCTTGGCATGTCGGCCCTTTATTGGGACAGCAAAACTCACCACCCTTTTGCTTCCGAAGGAGGACATGTCGATTTTGCTCCGCGCACCCTCCAAGATAAGCAGCTATGGGATTATTTACATAAAAAGTATGGCCATGTTTCAACAGAGAGAATTGTCTCTGGACCCGGTCTTGAACATCTCTACTGGTTTATGGTTGAAAAAACGAATTCAAAAGACATTTTCGAAGGGGAAGAAATCCCGAAACTGATTCTCGAAAGTCAATCGAATCTCTGCCGAGAAGTGGTTTCTTGGTTTGCAGAACTTTGCGGCGCGGCAGCAGGAAATGTCGCCCTTCAGTTTCTGGCAAAAGAAGGAGTTTATCTGGCAGGAGGAATCCCTCCAAAAATGGTCAAAATTTTGCAGCAAGGGTTTTTCATGCGAGCTTTTCTTGATAAAGGTCGTTTCCACGATCTTCTCTCCAAAATCCCCATCCATATTGTTCTAAACGAAAAACTGTCCCTACTCGGCGCTGCTGAGTATTGCAAGAAAAATTAGTCTTTTTGAAAAAGTTCAAGGTACGATCGATATTCGTACGTTCTACCGTACTTTTTTTTCGGATCTCTTTTAACAAGAATTTCTAAATCGATAAGTCGATGAATGATTTTTTGTGCGCCTGCTCTTGTTGTAACGCCTGTCCATTCTTGAATTTTTGCAACATCGACAATGGGTTGACGAAACAAATTGCGTAGTATTTCGATAGCCGTTGTAGCTGCTGTTTTCCCAAGTTTATGTACTTTTGCCATGTCTTTTTCGCGAATTCTATTGATATCGGAAGCTATTTGAATAGCGGAGGTTGCAGTCGAAATCACGCTTTCAAGGAAAAAATCAATCCATCCTTCTACATTGGATGGTTCATTATGATAAGCTTGCAAACGGTCATAATATAAATTTTGATATTTCTTAAAAAATTCGGAAAAATAAAGAAGTGGAAGCTCCAGCAGCTTTTCTTGCCATAAAAAAAGAGTTATCAATAGCCTGCCTGTACGGCCATTTCCATCTGTAAAGGGGTGTATTGTTTCAAATTGTGCATGGAGTAAAGCAGCTTTAACTAGGGGAGGATAACCATCATTTTTAGAATGGATAAATTTTTCTAAATCTCCAAGTGCTTTTGGTATTTCATCCGGAGGAGGAGGAACAAATCGTGCATTGGAAGGAGAAGTGCCGCCGATCCAATTTTGAGTATATCGAAAATCTCCAGGATATGAATGTTGAGTGGAACGGGCTCCATCCATTAATTCTTGATGCAATTCACGAATAAAACGAACTGACATGGGAAGCGTTTGAAATCGATTCATCCCATAATTCAAAGCGCGAATGTAGTATATAATATCATCCACATCGGGTGCCAAGGCTGAGCGAGGGATAATTTCTGCTTCGATCGCGTCGACCATTGTTGCTTGTGTCCCTTCAATTTGACTCGAAGAAGCGGCTTCTTTTTTAACAAACATTTGAAGAAAGAAATCTTGGTCTGGAAGTAATTGACTAATCCCGTCCAATTTCCCAATCAGACGCATCGCTTCACCGAGTTTTTTTTCTAGCTCTGGAGTAAGCAAAATGAAATTTTCTGGAGGAAAATTCAATGGAATAAAAGCCTTATAGCCAGCAGGTTGCAAGCGAAAATCGCCGAGTTTTTTCCACATAATTTTTATTTTGTATACATCTCCCAAAGAATGTATACGAAAGTGCTGTTTTTGTATATATTAACATTTAAGTTATTGATTGTCAGGTAATTAAAAGTCGGGATGCCAGCGGCGGAAAAAGTAAGGGTGATTGATTTCGGCAAGGCGTGTTTTGAGATCGGAAAGAACGACGCCTTTGCCGGCTCGGCTTTCGATGAGCGTATGAGAAGAAAGTGCGATGATGACATGTCCTTTCCAGACGATCAGATCGAGGGGTTTTAGAGGGGTATAAGGAGGAAGTTCTTGTCCAAAGTGGATGAGGTCGGAGGTGTTGCGGGGTGTAAAGCCAAGAGTCGCTTGGTAGAGAAGGCCGGAGCAATCGAGGCCTCGGCAGAGGGAGTCATCGGAAGGTTCGAGAGATGGATAGAGCTGGAGCATTTCTGGAATACCGTCTTTCCAATTTCCACCCCAGAAATACCGAGTTCCAAGGGAGTTTTGCAACCAGGGGAGGATGGACGAGCTTGGGGGGAGTTTCTTTTCAGCTGGAACGCCGGTGGTTAAGAATCTCTGATCAACATAGAGTGGAATTGAAGATGGATAGGCCGGGGTGGTGACCTGAACGATGGTGTCTGAAAAGGGTTGGATGCAAGTGAATTCAGTACCGGGAAGGGCAATGGTTTCGATTTCGGTGAGAAAGCCACGATGGTCTTTCTTGAAAGAAAGTTCGGGCGTATTAAATATAGGGGTTGGATATTTCGCTATCGTTGACATAATCGTTTTATCTTTTTAGAGTCATAACATGAAAAAATTGTTGTTCGTTGTTTGTATATTATTGATGGCCTGTTCATCAAAGCAAGAAAATGTTTTGCGTGTCAACATTGGAAGTGAGCCATCGACGTTAGATCCACGGAAAGCAAGAGATTTGAATTCGATGACGCTGGTGAGGATGTTCTTTGATGGACTGACCCGGATCAATCAGCAGGAGGAAGCCGAGCTTGCTTTAGCGGAGAAGGTGGAGATTTCGGAAGACAAGAAAATTTATACGTTCACACTGCGGCCAGCATTGTGGTCCAATGGGGAAGCGGTGAAAGCAACCGATTTCGTTGCAGCCTGGACGAAAGTTTTAGAGCCTCATTTCCCTGCTGATCAAGCGTTTCAACTCTATGTTCTCAAAAATGGCAAGGCTGCAAAAGAGGGAAAAGTCTCTGTCGATCAGGTTGGAGTAAAGGCGCTTGATGATCAAACACTCCAAGTCGAGCTGCAATATCCGATACCTTATTTCTTGGAACTGACGGCACTGCCGATTTTTTTCCCAATTCTTTCCAATCCTGAAATTTGCAATGGCCCTTTTCTCTTGAAAGAATGGAGACATGGTAATTTTTTGCGAGTGGTCAAAAATCCAAATTATTGGGATGCAGCTCATGTCAAATTGAATGAAATCGAACTGATGATGGTGAGTGAAGAGACCGAACTGAAGATGTTTGAAAAAGGAGAGCTCGACTGGGCTGGATCGCCGCTCTCGACACTCCCTGTCCAGGCGCTGGGACATTTGAAAGGGGTTCATGTAAAGCCATTTCTCGGGACGTATTTTTTCAGGACAAATATCGATGCGCAGCCGTTTCAACACCCTCTTATCCGGAAGGCTTTTACTCTGGCCCTCAAACGGTCCGACATCGTCCAATATATCACTCAGGGTGGACAACTTCCTGCCACAGGCCTTGTCCCTCCTTTTTTAGGAATAGCGACTATGCCATATTTTAAAGACGGAGATATTGAATTGGCAAAGACGGTGTTTGAGGAAGGGCTTTCAGCTTCAGGATGGACACGAGAAACGTTTCCTCCCATTACCCTTCTTTACGTTTCTAAAGAGCGGAATCATCTGATTGCTCAAGCGGTTCAACAACAATGGCTCGACCATTTGGGTGTCAAGATTCAGTTGCAGGCTGTCGAGAGAAAGGTGTTTTTCGATTCGATATCGAAAAAAAATTTCCAACTTGCAGCGGGAGATTGGACGGCCGATTTCAAAGATGGGATCAATTTTCTCGAGATTTTTAAATTCAAGTCCGGAGGATCGAATAACACTTCTTGGGAAAATCCGGGATATCAGGAATTGCTCGACCAGGCGCTCGAAGCAAAGGAAGTGCATGAACGTCAGAAGATTTTAGGCGAATGTGAAGCGATCTTGATGCGCGAGATGCCGATCATTCCACTTTTTCATTACACGCAACTCTATCTTTCTAAACCACATGTCAAAGATGTTGTCCTTTCCAGTTTGGGAAGTATTGACTTCAAATGGGCTTATGTGGATGAAAGAAAAGAGTGAGATGGATTAAAGCGGCTCTTCTTTTTTTAGGATTTTGTTCTACCATTTGGGGTGGTACTGTCCATCTTGTCAATGATTCCTCGATAAAATTGAGGGCAGAAATCCGTGCTGCCGATGGAACTTATTTAGGTGAAGTGATCGTCCCTCCTCAACAAAGTATGCAATGGAATAGTTATTTCGGCGCTGTGGGTCATCAGCAATATGCCGATATTTCTCAGACCCCCTATAGAGTTCTGTGGTTTTGTTCAACGGGAGAACAAAATCCTTTTTCCATCTGTGATAATGTCTCTTCTGGATCGACGGTCACCGCCCTCTATTGTTCGGGGAATAGGGAATGTCCTCCGCAGCTAAAGCAAGAGAATCCTCCCCTTTATGGTCAACCTCGTGAAAATTATCTTCCTGGGCAATTGCAGCAGCAGCAACAGCAGCAAACAGAGCAAGAGGCAGGGCCTCCTGAAGGGATGCAAGAGTAAAATTACGAATCTCCGAGAGGAATTCCTTTCTCGTAGTTCACTTTTTTTAAGAATTTTCCATCTCGATCGAAAAGTGTGGCTGTTCCTTTTCCATTTTCAATCTTCGAGATAGGCTTTTTTTCCCACTTTTTATAGTAAAGCCCTTTGACAATTGCATCGTCTTCATATTCTTCGACCAGCATCAGCTCTCCATCGAGATACCAAGCGAACGATTGACCGTGTTTCTTATTGTTGTGAATTTCTCTCTGGCTTTCAATCACACCATTTTCGTACCAGGTTTTTACCATCCCCTGCAACGTATCATTTTTCCATTGAAGATACAGTTTTTTATCACCAGGGGAATGACAAGAGGTGTAGTATTCCCATTCGTCTCCGTTCTTCATCTCGTCTTTGACAGTGCACCGGGAAACTAAATGTCCTGCAGCATTGAACGTGTCAATGGTTCCATCGATAACTCCCGCATGGCATTCGATTAAATAGACAAGATGATTGTCATCAAAAACGGCTTGAGTGCCTTCCCCTTTCTCGACGTGAGCTATTTTTTCTCCTGCACGGTTAAAATATTCACCTTCCAGAAGGAGACCTTTTTCATAGGTTTCGGTATATTTGGGCTGGCTTAAGTTCCAAAAAGCTACGCATGAGCCGTGTTTTTCTCCTTCGAAGAAATCGATTTTTTCAGTGCAATTTCCCAAAGGATCAAAGACTTGGACAAGGCCATGGATCTGGTCTTTGACATGAGGGATTTCTTTAAATAGAGCGCCGGAAGGGTGGAAGTGGCGTGTCATTCCTTCTAAAAGCCCTTTCTCATAGTGGATTTTAGCAACCAGATGTCCTTCCTCATCGAAAACCAAACTATCGCCATCAAAAACCCATGTGAGTTGAGCAACAGCATTGACATCGGGCGTTCCTTCGATGACAAAAGCATCGATTTTTTTCTGTCCATTCGGGTGCCATTCGTAGAATTTTCCGTGAGCCCTTCCATTTTCGACTTCAAGGTATTGCCACGGCCCGCCATTCGAATGGTAGGTCGTGATCTTGGATGATGTTTTTCCTTGGCTTGCTTTTCCAAAGACACGGACAACTTTTTGATACGGTTGCGGGTTCAAAAAGTCGGCTTTGTCATAGATCCCCAGCCTCTCTTTGGCGCTGATTGTTTCGGAAAACCCGTTTCGATCTAAAATTTGGATCGAACTCAGTTCATTGGGATTTTGTGTTCTAGTCGCACATCCAGCTAAAACCACTGCTAAAAAAAGATATTTTCTCATGGCATTCTTTTTATAAGTTCGAGTTGGATATTATAGATCATTTCATCCCCTTTTTCTTTCTTTTTCTTCAGTTCAAAATTTTTAACGATAAGAAGGGGTTTAAAAGGATCTTTTCCCTCGATTGAATTCAAAAATTTCCTAAGATCTTCATCGTTCATCTGGACAGGATTTTGCAGTTTGAGTTCGGTTTCTTGAAAATACGGGCCTTTTCTTTGAGTCTTTTCAACAAAGCGGATCTGATTTTGCCCACTTTGTAAGAAAGCGAGTCTTTCATGCAGGGGACGTTTTTCAGGATATTGTTTGGCCAAGACCTGCACCCGTTGGAGTTCGGATACGAGTAAAGGAATCGACTCGACCGCTTGAGATAGGTAAAGAGGGTCGCTTTTTTCGACCTGTTTCCAAACGACTTCTTCTCGTGTTTGTTTTTGCTGAAGAGTTTGAGCTTTTCGCTGCAGGATTTCAATGTGCTGTGCGGCCGATTTAAGATGAGAGTTTTCTTTTTCCAATACGACAACGACCCATCCCAAAGGGATGAGGGAAAGAGGGATGAGAAAAATACTCGTCTTTAAATTTTTCGCAAATTGAAAGAGAGTTTGTATGAGTTTTGTTCTACTGACCATTGTACTTTTTGATTTTTATCAATAAATGTAGGAGCTTTTTCAACGGCATCTTGAAACCGGTGTGCAATTTCAGGGTTTTCTGCTGTAAATTCTATATCGACTTTAACGGAGTAAGGTTCGTGTTTTCCTCCTGCTTTCGGATATTGCACCAGAGTGTAGTTGAACTGGATGATATCGACAGGCTCTTGAAGCTCACTGAGCCAAGCGACGACCTCTCGAGCAGAAGGGAGATCGGGAACTAAGGGAAAAGCTTTCGCATCTTTTGAGATCTTCTGCTCCCAAGCTTCTATTTTTTTATCGAGCGATAAATTCGAAGTAAAATATTGGTTAATCCGCTGGTGAAGGAAATGTCTTCGAATCGATAAAATCCCTGTTCCAAAGGTTCCAACAATCACGGCAAGACCGAGTGAGACAGCTAGAGATTTTTTCATCCAACTCTGCTTTTTCTTCGTTTCCCTTGAAGAAACAAACGGGCCTTGCCTAAATTGACACCCGTTTTCGGCCAGACCTTCCAATGCCAGGCCGATAGGCACCGCATATTCAAAGAGGTGTTCATAGGTATAATTTTGAAAGCCGGGGCCACCCTGTGTAGGCACCGTGAAAAAATGGCTAAATTTATTTTTGAGATAAGCTTGCAGCCGGGGCTCATCTTCCATGGATTGAGAAAAAACAACTTTCTTTCCTTCAAGAGCAATCGCTGTATTTCCATAGTGGAGAGTCAGAAAAGGATGGTCTGGAAATAGCAGTCGAGAAAATTGAGCAAGGGCTAGTGGAGTGCATGATATTTGATCACGATCAACACCCATTGCATCGATGTGTTTCTGAAGAGCATCCTTGGTTGTTGCAAACACAACCACCTCTCCTCCAGGATAGATAAATGGGTAAACCAAAGTTTCATCGAGGGGAAAAGGAAGGAGACTTTCTAATTGAAAAGGAAGCGCCTTCAGAATCGCTTTTTCATTCTTGAGCTCCAGGGATAAATCGCGCCGCACCACATCTTCAGCAGACAATCCAGAGATAATTTTTAAATTTTTTTCTTTAAAAAGATCTTGCGGGATTTCTGAATACTCTTCTAATTTGTCTAAAGTCAGCTGATTGTTTGCTTTAGAAAATATAGCAACTTTAACCCGGTCTCCAACCGTTATTCCCGCATAACGCATAAGGTTGGATTTTATCGGAAAAGTGTTATAATGGCTACACTATGGTTAGATACATCCATTATATTTTTTTAGTTTATACCGCCCTTTTGGCCGTTCGGATCATCGCATCGTGGTTTCCCTCGACACGAGGACAACCTTGGATGCAGTGGGTCGCCCGATTTACCGACCCGTATCTGAATGTGTTCCGCCGCGTGATCCCTCCCATCGGGGGAGTTCTCGACTTAAGTCCCATGCTCGCCTTTTTCGCCCTCCAATTTCTCGAGTTTATTGCCACCTATCCCTTTCGATGATCGAGCTGAGGGTTATTTTTCGAGGAACGGTTCAAGGAGTCGGTTTCCGAGCCACCACCAAAAGAAAAGCCGATGAGCTTGGTTTAAAGGGATTTGTGCGCAATCTTTCCGATGGCAGTGTAGAACTTGTTGCTCAGGGTAAAAAAGAAGCCTTTAAGACGCTTCTCCAATTTCTCCATCAACAATTCAAAGTTGATGAGATTTCTGAGAACACCACGTCTCCTTCTAAGATCTATGCAGAATTCACGTTACTTTGAAACTATTGACCATCTGTTCCATGAGGTCTAGGGTGAGGAGAAGATCGGAAGGGTTAGCTTGCTCAGGAGTTTCTTGCAAAGCCTCGATATATCTTTTGAACTCTGCGTAAACCTTGTCTGCTAACTTTTCCCCTTCATCCTTATGATAGACACCCGTGGTCTTGTGGTGCCAATCCATCTGACGACTCACATCAATGAACTTTTGCATTTCCTCTTGCAAAAGGTCGATGTCTCTCGTTGAATGAACTAATTTTTTAAATTCAATGCACGTATTGCGGAAGAATCGATGGAGCTCTTCTCCTGGTTTCCCAAAATTTGTTGGTAGTGACATAATTTCTCCAGGTTATCATACGAAGATTATGGTTACAAACGAAAATTTTAATGTGTTGTTTTATTCAAGAGTAGAGATAAAATATAATAACTATGACAACTTTCACAGTAAAATTAAATAATTCCACTATCTCTTGGAATGAAGCTGAAGTTCAGCAAAAACTCGAAAGGATCGGCCACGCTGATAAAAAAGTAGGCTGGATCACAGAATATCTCAATGTCGAGTCTTCCTCTAAAATAGGTCGCATTTTCTGGACTTATGTCGGTAAGTATTTCCAGTTCTTGAGACATTTTTTCTATGGTGTCGACCTTGAGAAGTCCAAATCGATCTTGACCCAGCTCCGCCCTCAAATCAGTGACCCATTGAGAGACGTATTTGATAGAGCTTTGGCAAAGTTCGAAACAATTGCCCCGCGCCATCGATTGGAAAAGTGGAGCAGGCCTATCCAACACCCTCCCCAAAATCCTACAAAATCTCGTTCAGTAGCGGAGTTGATGGAGCATTACGATCGGTCCTGGGACCCTGTTACGGCTCAATTCCATAAGAGTGCCCCTTTCGATATCGAGAGAGTGGAACTCTTGATGAGAAAATTTATTGAAACAATGGGAACTCCTCACGACGCTTCCGTTTGTGTTGGTTTTATTGAGAAAATAGATTTTCCTCGCGAAACAAGAATTTTTGTCCGGGCTGATTTACACGGAGATCTAAAAAGCCCTTTAGAGAACCTCAAAACTTTAAGAAAGCAAGGATTATTAGATGAAAACTATCGGTGTAAAGCGGATGTACATCTCCTTTTCCTGGGCGACTATCTCGACAGAGGGCTCTATTGTTTGCAGCTTTTAGAACTCTTGATGACACTGAAATTACAAGATCCAGAACAGGTGACACTCCTCCGCGGAAATCATGAACATATACAGATCAATAGGGATTATGAATCTGATCCTGTGTTTAAAGCTTTTTCTGATCGATATGGGCATGTCTTGAAAGAATTTTACGAAACTCTCCCCCTTACCATTTGTATCAGTGAAATCAATCCTGAAGGAAAAAGACACTATGTCCATTTTACTCACGGAATGTTTCCACTCTCACAAGACCCTTCTGAGCTTTTGCAAAGCACTGATGATCATGTTTTCCAATTTGTGCCTAAGAAATCAAAAGCGAGCGAGCGAGTCCACAATCTCCTTTCGAAACCTTTAGAAGAACCCCCATCTACAGATGCTAAAGCTGTGCGGAAGTATGAAAAACGGTGTCGAGATATTGAAAGATTTGCCGAGCTCTTCGTCGAGAATCGCGAAAGAAAAGATGTCCGTCCAACATTATGTCTGTATAACTGGGGTGATGTTCAAAAAGGGAATGATCAGGCTGTCACGAAATTGGGTGATCCTTCTTCTCGAGATTGGAAAATCAGTCCTACTGATGTCAAGGTTTGCTTAAGGATTTTTGCCGTTGAACACCCCATTAAAGTGGTGTTTCGAGGACACGAACACGAACTTCGACACCATACTCTTAAAGGGAAAGTTGTTGTAACAACCCTGCCTGTCGGAATGGAATCGAAGTATGCAGAACTTTTTCCAAATCAACTTGATACCGCGTACGTTTTGACAACAGGACGATCCATTGACAAATGGACCAAGCAAGCTTATCTTCGCAAACCAGGACAAAGTGAAGTCGTGGTCACAAAGCATTACCCTATTCGGAGCACCGAGATTTAAAAAGATGAGAGGCTTTCAAAGAAAAGATGGAGTTTATCGAGGGCTTTGCGACGGTGGGAGATCCGGTTTTTGAGGGTTTCATCGATTTCTGAAAACGATTTACCGTATTCGTATTTGACGAAGAGGCTATCGTAGCCGAACCCTTTCCCTCCTTTCTCTTCATGGAGGATGGTCCCTTCGCAGACGCCACGGACGCATTTTTGGAGTCCTTGGGGACTGGCGATGGCGAGCCAACATTCAAAATAAGCTTGTCGGTGGGGATCGGAGATGGGTTGCATGTCTTGAAGGAGTTTTTTTCGATTTTCAACATCGGTTGCGGTATCGCCTGCAAACCGGGCGGATAAAACACCGGGCGCACCTTGAAGGGCAGGAACGACAAGTCCGGTGTCATCGGCAAGAACCCACCGATGGAGAATTTTTGCAGCGTGTGTCGCTTTTTGGATCACATTTTCTTCGAATGTCTTACCATTTTCAGGAAGTGGATTATAATTAGGAAAGTCGAGAAGAGAAAGGACATCGAGTTGTTTATAAGATTTGAGCATAGCGCGGAGTTCACGGATTTTGTGAACATTGCGGCTAGCAATGACTAGTTGCATGACGTTTCCTCATGCTTCAAGATAACTCCGAATGGCTGTAATTGTAAACTCTTCTCCTTGGAATTGGAATTTGTCACCTATGGAAAGACCCATCATGGTTTGTGCAAGCTTGGATTGAGAAGAAATAATTCCTTGATTGGGATCGGCATCCCAAGGACCTAAAATGGTATAAGTGATCGTTTTGCCTTGGCCGTTTTTGCATTCGACAACGCATCCGACGTTGACTTCTTCCGTTGTGATATCACTTTTAGCGAGAATGCGAGATCGGTTGATTTGATCGGAAAGTGTTTTGAGCTCTGATTGGAGACGGTCTCTTTTTTCAAGAGCGGCTTTAAACTCGGCATTTTCACGGAGATCGCCATGGGACCTAGCAACTTCAATTTCTTTTGCATTTTGAACGGTTTCAACAGTTGCGATTTGCTGGATCCGCTCTTTCACTTTTTTGTACCCTTCATCGGTTGTCCAAATGACATTGCTTTCGGTTGTCGCATCTTGTTTTTTTCTAAACTGCGAAAGGGATGGATGAACGACTTCAGCTAAGGAATGGAGGATTTTAAGATCGTGATCAGAAAGAGAGTGGCATTTTGAGGCGAGGAGCAAAAATTCTTGAACGGTTGCCTGATCGGCTCCTTGCATGATATCTCGGACGACGGCATACCTAGAAGCCGTTAGAATGGTGTGGAGTTTTTTGACTAGGTCTCTGTGGGCTGGGGATTGTTCTGCATGGTTGAGTAGAACAAAAAGCCCTTCAAAAAACCGATTTTTCCCTTCTTGATCTGCAAAAGGTAACTCTTTTTGAGAGACGATCTTTTGGAAATACCAAACAAAAACTTCTGGATACCTGGCAGGATGAACCCATAGATCTTCGAGTTTTCTTTTCAAGTCTTTCAAGGTTTCCGGATTTAACAGCTCGCCTAAGATGTAATCTCGAATAGGATTTTGTTCGATCGTGAAGAGGAGATTGAGAAAGAGGTCTTTCCAATCGGCCCTTGTCTTTCGAGCAACAACAAGGGTTCGTTTCTTGAAAGAGGCGATTTCAATCGATTGAATGAGGGCTTCGAGATTTTTCGAATTTTTGATGATTTCTTGGACCGGTTTGTACTCTTTTTCTCCCGACAAATCTTCTAAGAAGAAATGGAGTTGAAGCTTTTGTGCATCGGTGAGATCGGGACCAACCAAAGTCTCTTGGAGTTTTGCTTGGATAAACCCTTTGAAATCGGGGTTCTTGAGAGTTTCTGGAAAATCACGGACGAATGAATAGATCATTTGAATGAGATGATTGACATCGGCTTTGACTTCGAGTGCTTTTCGGAGACGTTCTTCATGAGACAGTTCTGCCGATCGAAGGATGAAAGGTTGTCTAAGATCTTCGGGGGCTTCGATCATCGTGTCTTTCTTGATTTTAGAGCGGGCATTTTGCCACCATTTCGCCCAATCTTCTTCAGGAATCACGAGTTCGCACAGTTCATCTTTGATGTCGGCAGCTGTTTTTGGTCCTAAATCTCGGAGGAGCGTTCGGATCACTTCGACAGGATTTTCCTTGGCTTTCTTCTCTAAAAGATCGGGGTTGCCGAACCGGAGGGCTAAAAAGTGGTCATCGGGAATAGGAAGTAGAGTATTAAAAGCATTGGCAAAAGAAATATCTTTTCTCCCACCGACATATTCAAATTCGATACTGAGCTGTTCTCGGATCATCGAGACATCGAGAATTTCTCCGACTCCCCATCCTCCTGTGTGGAAGACAAACTTCCCTTTTTTCATGTGGTTTAGGAGCTCAAAGTTGCTGATGGCACCTTGGAATTTTTCTTTTCCGCGGAGGCCGACTAACCGGATTTTGTCATTGAAATTGGGTTGGCTTCCGTATCTGGCTTGCACATAATCGTACACTTTTGTGTGCAAGAGGTCGTTATTGGTCGTCTCTAAGTCAATAATTAATTTAAATGTTTCGTGTTTTTGTGGGCTCTCGGGAAGGAGGTCCCATAAGAAAAGAATTTTCTCGACATGTTTGCCAAAAGGTTCAGCAAATTCCGATTTTTTGACACTGGTAAGAATTTCCTTTAACTCTTGTGGATCAATCTCATCGCTGACGCAGTACTCCTCCCAAAGACGTAAAAAAGCGGGATAATCGTGGTTAGCAATTTGATTCTGAAAATCCTTTAGGTAGGTCATCTGAAGTCCTTCAGTAAGCATAAATGGACTCGAGTATAGAGCTCTTAACAATTAGAAGCAAATTGCAAAAAATAGCCTGCCGTCCCTACTCTTTGGGGATGATTTTGGTTTTATTTCTTCTGACATGGGTTTCAACTCTTTGCGCTGTCGATGACAGCTCGTGCTTATTTTCCGATCTCGCCCTCGTCGAAGAAATCGACCAAAAGATCGGAGACGAGCTCCCCTTTTTTTACAACGCTTCGATGATTGGAGGGTATTTCAATATGCCTTCTGCCCGGATGCCTCCGACAGGATATGGTGGGTTTGGAGCGGCCCGTGTCCATCCGTACAATGTTTATGGCGTTAGTTTTCAATATTTTGACCGGATAGAACTTTCCCTCAACTACAGGGTTTTTACCGGAATCACCGAACATAATTTTGGACATTTGGGTTTTGGCGACGATGCAGAACGGATTGGAAATTGTAAGCTGGCCATCAATCTTCCAACGGACGGTCTTGAATATTTTCCTAATTTTGCGATTGGAGCCGAAGATTTCATTGGGACGAAAAGATTTAATTCTGAATACATTGTCGCCACGCAAAGATGGGTCCCCTATAACGTCGAAGCGACACTCGGATGGGGAAGAAAAAGAATAAAAGGTTTTTTTGGAGGTTTGGCATGGACCCCCTTCCGGCAAACTTCACTTCCCGTTTTAAAAAATATTTCTCTCTTGGCTGAGTACGATGCCATCGATTACAAAAATCATATCCATGAACACCCCCGGGGTCGGAGAGTGGGATCGCGGGTCAATGCGGGAGTAACGTATGTTTTAGGCGACACTCTGCAACTCAGTGTCAGTTCTCTCCGAGGGAGAAAAATAGCCGCCATGGGTTCACTCCGGTATCCGTTTGGGAGCAGTGAAGGGTTTATTCAAAAAACACACGAGCCTCTTCTTTACCGCTCTCCGGTGGATACAGAGCCCTTGGGAGTTGTCCGCCTGGATAGAGATTTTGTGCACGAGCTCGGATTTACCCTAGGACAACAAGGACTCGATCTTTATCAAGTCTATCTTTCAAGCGATGGCCATCTCTGGATTAAAATCGTCAACAACATGTACCGAGATGAAGTGATTGTACGGGAGCGGTTAGAAAGAATTCTTGCAGCGATTACTCCTTCGAACATTAAGCAAGTGACCGTTGCCATTGAAGCCGACGGAGTGCTTTGCCAAGGCTATACGTTCAAAACAGCCGATCTTTATCGGTATCGCTTGGGGGAAATCACCCCCTACGAAATGGCGACCCTTTCTCCGATGACAAATCCTCATTCGTCTCCCTCCAAGTCAGAACTCTTGTATCGAAGGAAAAAAGAAGTCTGGTTATTTACCTTCAGGCCCCGCGTGCAGACATTTTTTGGGAGTACCACCGGTAAAATCAAATACAACTTAAGTTTGATTGCGACCCCCGAAGGATACCTGTTCGATGATATTTTCTACGAGGGACAGGTCAGTTACAATATCAAGTCGAGCATGCAGCATATCGGACATTTCGATCGGTTAAACCCGTCCGAGCTGCCGAATGTCCGGACCGATAGTGTCAAATATTTTCAAACAAACACCTTTCATTTGGAAATGGCCTACCTTCAAAAGAGTTGGAATCTCGGGAAGGGGTGGTATTTTAGGCTGGCAGCAGGGTATTTTGAACCCGCCTATGGAGGAGGATCGACAGAACTTCTTTATTATCCAGCGCAGTCGAATTGGGCCATCGGTGTCGAAGAAGCAACAGTCTGGAAAAGACGGTATCATGGCCTTGGCTTTACAACAAAAATTCGGCGGTATCATAAAATCAAATCGAAATTTGAACATTTCATTGGGCAGCAATATTTTCTCGACCTTTATTACACCCTTAAACCGTGGGATGTCGATCTCAAAGTCATGATTGGACAATTCCTCGCCAAAGACGTTGGAGCCCGATTCGAAATGAGCCGGTGGTTCCCCAGCGGTCTCCGAGTATCCCTTTGGTACACGCTCACCAACGGCCGTGACCATGTCAATCATACTGTCTACCACGACAAAGGGTTTGCATTCTCCCTTCCCATCGACTTCTTCCTCCGTCAAAGCAGCCGTACCTATATTGGCTATGCGATGTCCGCTTGGCTCCGCGACGTCGGCGCAATCTCCGATACCGGCCGCAATCTCTATCCTACCATCCGCCTCGAACGGCTCGCCCTCGAGAAAAAAAGTTACTAAAGGAGGGGGAGGATTTGGGGGATGGCGTACGAGATGATGAAGTCGGCGCCGGCTCGTTTGATGCTGAGGAGGGCTTCGTGGAACACTTTGGGGGCATCGAGCCAGCCGCGGAGGTGGGCGGCCATGACCATGGCGTATTCGCCGCTGACATGGTAGGCACATAAGGGGAGGTGGCAGGTTTCCTTGATTTTTGAAATGATATCGAGGTAGAAGAGGGCGGGTTTAACCATGAGCATGTCGGCTCCTTCTTGGACATCGAGGAGAGCTTCTCGGACGGCTTCTCGGCTGTTGGCGGGATTCATTTGGTAGGTTTTTTTATCTCCGAATTGGAGCGTCGATCGGAGTGCGTCGCGGAAAGGAGAGTAGAGGGAAGAGGCATATTTGGCCGAGTAGGAGAGAATCCCGGTGTCATGAAACCCTTGGAGATCGAGCTTTTTTCGAATGGCCGCAATTCTTCCATCCATCATATCGCTCGGAGCCACAATGTCAGCTCCGGCTGAGGCCAAGAGGCATGCCATTTCGGTTAAGATCGCAATGGTCGATTCATTGAGAACGTAACCACTGGGGTCGACAACACCATCATGTCCATGCGAGGTGAACGGATCGAGAGCGATGTCGGTGATCAAACAGAGGGGGGGAATTTCTTGTTTGAGTTTTTGTAGGGCACGTGGGATAAGGCCTTTTTCATTGAGAGCGTAAGATCCTTTTTCATCTTTTAATGACGGGGTGATGACAGGAAAAAGCGCAATGGACAGAATTCCTTTTCGATGAAGAGCCTCTGCTTCGTGGACGATTTGATCGATAGAAAGCCGAGATATTCCAGGGAGACTGGGGATTTCTTCGCGGGTATTTTCTCCCTCAATAACAAAAAACGGGACGACGAAGTCAGCGGGCCTAAGAGCGGTCTCTTCGACGAGTTGCCTGATTGCTGGAGTTCGCCTGTTTCGGCGTGGTCTTATGAGGAGCATTCCAAGTACTTTACCATATTCCTTTTTTGTGTCACTCTGGAAGGAAGGAGATCGTCATGATTGAGAATTATGAAGAGTTTTCGGAAAGCCAATTTAAAATTTTGAACCGGTATGTGACACACACGACAAGCAATATCTTTGTTCTCCGCAATCTCCCTGAAGTGATTAAAGGAGCTTTATTCTCGAGATATTCGAGATCGATTTTGGGTCTGAGATCTTTATTACTAAAAGAATTTATCCTCAATGAAGAGATGGCCTTTGCGACAATTGCGGGACATGCCTCCGAAGATGCGGAAGATGAACAAAACCTCGAAGACCAGATCATGGCCATTCGGAAGGCGCAGAATTTTTACGACAGGATTTTGGATGGATATGGAGACGACTCCATTGGTGAACTCGGTGGCGCTCATCTCGCTGCAGAAAATATCTCGATTTTAGCTGCTAAATATATTGAAGATTGCCGGATCGGTGGATCTCCCTTGGAGAAGTCGACGCGGTATATGTATTTCGATCAAAAATTCAAGGGCGAATACCTCTTCTACCGTGAACCGATTTTGATGACATCGGCATACCGCGATCTCTATGTTTCAACGTGCAATCAACTCTTCGATACGTATTCTCGCCTCATTCCTCCACTCACAGAGGTGATGGAAAAAATTTTCCCTCGAGACCCAGCGATTTCGGATGTCGCTTACACAGCGGCACTCAGAGCCAAAGTGCTCGATTGTCTCAGAGGTCTTCTTCCTGCAAGCACGCTGACGAATATGGGTGTCTATGGAAATGGGAGATTTTTTGAAAATCTGATTCAAAAACTCAACTGTAATAATCTTGCAGAGCTGCAAGATATTGGTAAGAAATCGTTCCAAGAACTCAATAAAGCAATTCCTTCCTTCATTCGACGTGCTGAAAGTTGTCATAAATACCAAAAATTGTATTCGAATTTTTCAGAACAAGTCGAATCGGAACTCAAGAATTTAGCCAAGCAACACGATCCGTTTTTGGATAAAATGCATACATCCGGGGTTCGATTGATTGGATACGATCCTGATAGTCCTTACCGGGTTGCAGCAGCTCTTTTATTCAATCACACCGATGTGGGACTTTTGGAATTGCAAGAGTATTGTAGAAAACTTCCCGATGAAGAATTAAATCGGATTCTCGATAGCGCCTCACAATTTAGAGAAAACAGACGGCATAAATCACCAAGAGCCTTAGAACACGCCACTTTCACATTCGAGATTCTTGCCGATTATGGGATTTATCGGGATCTTCAAAGGCACCGTCTTCTGACGCAAGAGCGGCAAATGCTCACATGCAACTTTGGATATCATATCCCCGAAGAAATCTTGAATACACCGATGGAATCGGAATATATCACTGCGATGGGACTTGCGAAAAACGCGTATGAAATCATCGCGAAAGAATTACCCGAAGAAGCCCAATATGTTGTCCCGATGGCTTACAATATCCATTGGTATTTCCATATTAACTTGAGAGCTCTGCAGTGGATTTGCGAGCTGAGGTCGTCTCCTGCAGGCCATCCCGGTTACCGTCACATTGCTCAAGAATTTGCCAAACAAGTCTCTTCTGTTTTGCCGCCATTTGAGAGATTTTTTAAATTTGTCGATTATGACGGATATGTTCTCGGCCGTCTTGGACAAGAAATCCGAACCGAGCAGAAAAAACAACAACTGAACCCCGTATGAAATCACCGAGTCTCTTAGGAGGAATTTTACTCATCGCAGGAAGTTGTATCGGCGCTGGCATGCTGGCTCTTCCGATCATGACTGGATTGTCGGGATTTTTCCCTTCGCTGGTGATGTTTTTACTTGCATGGGGATTTATGACCTTTACAGGCCTTTTGATGGTCGAGGTGAACAGTTCGTTTGCACAGCGGGTCAATATTGTCTCAATGGCAGAAAGAGCCTTCGGTCTTCCCGGAAAAGTGATCAGCTGGACTCTCTATATCTTTCTTTTTTATTCGCTCCTTGTCGCCTATATTTCGGGCAGTGGGAGTTTGAGTTCGACCTATTTTCAAACGGTCTTTTCGATCGACCTGCCGAAATGGGTTGGAGCTGTTTTCTTCACGCTGATTTTCGGATTTCTGGCTTATCAAGGAACTCGAACCGTCGACCATTGCAACCGATTTTTCATGGTAGGAAAAATTTTAACCTATCTGGGGATGATCGTCCTAGGAATGCAATACATCAATCCAAAGCTTCTCCTGAGGACCGAGCCGCAATATGCTCTTTTTTCCCTTCCTGTTCTTGTGATTGCCTTCGGGTATCACAATATGATTCCGACTCTCATGAACTATTTTCAAAATGATCCAAAAAAAGTCCGCCAAACTATTTTGGGTGGAAGCTGCTTTGCTTTGGTGGTCTACATCATCTGGGAGATTGTCGTTTTAGGGATCGTTCCTGCAGACGGAGAATGGGGCATTATCAATAGCATGAAACAAGGCCGGCAAGCCTCCGATGCCGTAGCAGGAATTTTAGGTATTTCGTGGGTAAGTAATTTTGCGGAAGGGCTTGCCTTTTTCGCTCTCCTCAGTTCTTTCTTAGCCCAAACCTTGGCCCTTGTCCATTTTCTCGCCGATGCTATGAAAGTCCAAAGAGAGAAACACGAGAGTGTTCCACTGTGCCTTTTTGCACTCGCACCGCCGCTCATTTTTGCTATCATTTATCCCGGTCTTTTTATCAAAGCGATCAATTTTGCAGGTGGTATTTGCGCTGTGATTCTCTTCGGTGTCTTACCGGCCCTCATGGCTTGGAAAAATCGGTATGTCCTTCAGCAAATCAGCCCTTATCAGGTTTTGGGCGGAAAAAAACTCTTACTCATCATCCTTTTTATCGCTCTTGGCATTGCGATTTTCCAATTGAGCACGATGATCTTCCATGTTTAAGCTACAAACCGATTACAAACCGCGTGGTGATCAACCCACTGCTATAAAAAAACTGGTCGAGGGGATTAACCTACCGAGGAAATCGCAAGTTCTTTTAGGAATCACCGGTTCTGGAAAAACCTTCACCATGGCCAATGTGATCGAGCAGGTTCAAAGACCAACCCTCGTCATGGCCCATAACAAAACACTTGCCGCACAGCTCTATCAAGAATTCAAATCTTTTTTCCCCGATAATGCGGTCGAATATTTTGTCTCGTATTACGATTACTACCAGCCCGAAGCGTACATTCCTCGGACAGACACGTATATCGAGAAAGACATGGCGATCAACGATCAGATCGACCGGATGCGCCTTTCAGCTACCCGTTCACTCATTGAGAGGAGGGATGTGATTATCGTTGCATCCGTTTCGTGCATCTACGGTTTGGGGCTTCCCGAATACTACAGTCAGATGCAACTCTTACTCAAAGTGGGAGAGCAGCGGCGGCGCGATGATGTTCTTCTCCATCTTGTCCAAATGCAATACACCCGCAGCGATTTTGAACTCGTCCGTGCAACGTTTCGGGCCCGGGGGGATGTCCTTGAGGTCATGCCTGCATATGAAGAAGATCTCGCCTACAGAATTGAATTTTTTGGCGATGACATTGAGAGAATCAGTGCGATCGATCCACTGACAGGCAAAGTGAAATACCGACAAGATCAAATCACGATTTTTCCTGGATCGCACCACGTCACTCCCGATGAAGTCCGGTGGAAAGCAATCGAGACTATCCGAGAAGAACTCAAAGAAAGAGCTGCTTATTTTGAGAAGGAAGGGAAACTCATTGAACATCAGAGAATCTTAGAAAGAACCAAACACGATCTCGAAATGCTCCGTGAAATGGGAGTCTGTAAAGGAATCGAAAACTATTCGCGCCATTTTAGCGGACGAAAACCAGGAGATCCGCCTCCGTGTCTTCTCGATTATTTTCCTCCCGATTTTCTTCTTTTTATCGATGAATCGCATCAAACCCTCCCTCAAATCCATGCGATGTACAATGGTGACCAATCACGCAAGAAAGCGTTGGTTGAATTCGGATTTCGCCTTCCGTCCGCCTATGATAACCGTCCGCTGAAATTTGAAGAGTTTTACCGCCGCATCCATCAAGTTGTCTACGTCTCTGCAACGCCGGGACCTTGGGAAGTCCAGGAAGCCGATGGTGAAATCATCCAACAAATCATCCGGCCAACAGGTCTTCTCGATCCGATCATCGAGATCAAACCGGCAGCGACCCAAGTCGACGATGCCCTCGAAGAAATCCGGAAGGCCATAGAAAAAGGTGGACGAGTTCTCGTCACGACACTCACAAAAAAACTGTCCGAAGACCTCACCAAATATCTCGCCGAGATCGGCCTCAAAGCCCGGTACCTTCACTCCGATATTGAAACCCTCGAAAGGGTTCAAATCCTCAATGAACTCCGCCGCGGAGTGATTGACGTTCTCGTCGGCATCAACCTCCTCCGCGAAGGGCTCGATCTTCCTGAAGTTTCTCTCGTCACCATTCTCGATGCCGATAAAGAAGGATTTCTCCGCAGTGAAACAGCTCTCATTCAAACGTGTGGCCGTGCGTCACGCAACATCGACGGCCGTGTCGTCATGTATGCCGATAAAATGACCCGCTCTATCGAAAAATGTATCGCCATCACCAAAGAGAGACGGACCCTCCAACAAGCGCACAACGAACTCCATGGAATCATCCCTCACACCGTCCGCCGCCCCGTCATCGCAGATCTCGCTCAAACCTTCGGAGAAGTCGTCCAAACACTCAAAGAAGAAGGCGACAAAGTCCCCTCTCATCTCACCCTCGAAGAAATCAACCAAAAAATCATCGAGTATGAAAAAGAGATGAAACAAGCCGCCAAAGACCTCCGCTTCGAAGACGCCGCCCACTTCCGCGACCTCCTCCGCCACTACCAAGAGTTGCTTCTTTCTTAAGTTTCTAGCATACTTTTTATCATGAGTCTTCCCCCTCTCTACTTTAATATCGTTATCATAGATCGAACCTTTGATATTCACTCCACGGATAAAAAACCTTTTCCTAACCAATGTACTCTGAAGTCGTTGAGGAAATTTGAAGAAGTCATTCAAGACGTTCAAGAAAACAAATTAGAATATACACCTCCTCTCCAAAGGGAGGGATTAACTGTCGATCAAGTGGTTGGCATTCTTTACCATAAATCAAGAACGATTTTTGATAGCTACCGGAGAAAGTATGCCTATCGATTCTGGAAAGGCAATGAGGAAAAAGAAGTTCATGCAGTTTTCATTAGAATTGAAAAACTCATGAAGCACCGAGTCTTCGACATACCTGGAAGAGTTCAGTTGCCCAATGAATTATGTATCTACATTGTTGTACAATTTTGCAATCTTCCTACGCTTGGAAAATTCGCCCGATTAACCCAGCATGCTCGGTCTCTTGTTGAAGATGTTACAACGCGCTTAGCACAAAGCTCAGGTTGTGAAAAGAATAACCCGGAAGAAGCACGAAACTTCCTCCGTAGGATTTTCCAAGAAATCAGAGGTCTCATGGAAAGGAAGATAATCCCTGATTGGTATTTTTCCTATGAGCAAAATAGACTAAATTTTAGAAATATCTTACGAGGTTTTAGATCGCTCACGGTCGATGAACTTTTTGATCTTTTTTCTTCTGTTCCGATGTATCCTTCGATGGATGCGAAAAAAAACAAAGTTCCACCTTTGTTTATAAATCTTAGGAAATTTTTTCTCGCAAATGAAAGGTTTTTTAGAGTGCCACGGAACATTGTGTGTGATGGTTTAGAAAATGTGACAATGGAAAAAGGGGCTGTAGCTATGGGAAAAGCTGCCGCTAATCGAGATTCAGAAGTCATGGAATTTCTTCTTCGAGCGGGGCTTCACTTCAATGACCAAGGAATCGATAAAAAAACGGCTCTCACCGGAGCATGTGAATCGGAACAAGATAATGGAAATCTAGTGAAAAGTCTTTTGGAAAGAGGCGCTGACTCTAAAACAGCAGATGCCCATGGACATCTTCCTATTCATTGTGCTTCTCTGCGCCTTCATTTAGAAAGCATGCGGCTCCTTTTAGGAGTAGAAAATCCTCCCGTGAATGTGCCGGGTGGTGAAGGTAGGTTTACACCTCTCTGCTATGTGTGCAATGCTGAAAGAGAAGATGTCGAAGCTGCAAGACTTCTCTTAGCTCATAAAGCCGATCCAAATCTTCCGGCTGGAAATGGAAGTTGTCCCATTCACTTTGCAACCCAAAGAGGATATTTTGGTATCGTCTCTTTACTTTTAAAGCATGAGGCTAACGTAAATTATCCAGGTGCTGATGGTTTAACACCCCTATGTTTTGCTTGTGCGCCGACTTACCGTTCCGATTATTATAGAAAAAATCGAGAAGTTGTTCGCGCACTTCTGGAAGCTGGAGCAGATCCTAATATCCCCTCAAATGAAGGAAATTCGCCACTCTGTTGGGCTGTTCAAGCTGGGTGTGCGGACTTTGCCGCTTTACTCATTTCCAAAAGAGGTAATGTCCATGTTAGAGGAGAAAGAAACAAATCTGCTCTCCATTTTGCTTGCGAGAAAACAACACTGGATCATTTAGGTTGTGTTTCTCTACTCCTCCAGTTTGAAGTCAATCCAAATATCATTTCTAATGATGGAGAAACACCTTTAGATATAATTAATAGAAACATCGATTTCAGAGGAGCGTGGATTCCATTTGAAAAAATTCTCAAGCAATATGGCGGTAAAAAAGCGTCACAAATAAACCCATAGGAAATCTGTTATGAAAACAAAATCGTTTGATTTAGCTTGGATCGTTGCAAAAGATTTCAGTAAGACTGTGAAGTTTTACACCGAAGTCGTCGGCTTAAAATTAATGAAATCGAATGAAGAATATGGATGGGCTGAACTGCAAGGCCACGAAGGCGGAGCGACTCTAGGTATTTGTAAAGCAGATGAAAGAGCCTGTCCTTTAAAGGCAGGACAAAATGCTTGTCCGACCTTTACCGTCGAGGATCTTGAAAAAGCCAAAAAAGATATCCAAGGAAAAGGGGTCAAACTGGTTGGCGATGTACAAGAAGTTCCGGGCCATGTGAAACTCCAGCTGGCCGTGGATGCCGATGGCAATCATTTCCAGCTGGTCCAGATGTTGGGCGATTATTAACCCAACAGGCAAAAAGGTGACAATCTGCTTGCTGCACTCCTGTCAGATCGATCCTCCTCCTCGGCCTAGCCTCCGCCCTAACCTATCGATGGGGTCCTCGTCGGTCGGACCGCTAACGCTTCGATCTGACAGGAGTTCGCTGACGCATTTTGTCACCTTTTTGCCCGTCGGGCTAATAATTCTTTCCCTTACATCCTTTGCAAGGTTTTGAGAGTTTCTCTGTTGAGGATGGGTCAGGGAAAGGAGCTTTTCCATTGAGACTAAAGACATAGAGTCCTCCTTCCGTAATTCCTGAAGTAAAAGGAATTCTCAGATCGGTAAATCCTACAGGAACAAAGACCTTATTTTCTGCAACAGTGATATCCCCGTAGAGAATAGGAGAAATTAAAGGAAGGTTTGTGGGTGGAAGATTTGGAAACATCGATTCACAAACGGGAGGTGGGGCAAAACAGAGACTATATGTAGGCGGGAATTGAAAACTGAAGAGTTCGTCTCCATTTTTAGCACTAAAAGCTAAAAACCTTCCATCTGCGGTACCTGTGTAAAGAACCCCATTCGATTCTGTGATCGATCCGAGCACATTTCCAGAAAAATCTTTTCTCCACTTCACTTTTCCATTCGATGCATTCAAAGCAAAAATACTCGTCATGCACCGATTGATCTGAATATCGGCCCAATAATTCAACAAAGTTGGATCGGATGATCGGTCATATGCATAGTCAAATCCCACATTTAAAAGAGGTTTTTTAGTCCAGCTTAAAATGGTATAAACTGTCCCATTCACAAAGGCTGCGCTAGGATTGCCCAATAAGGTCGGAAATCCGCTACGAATCTTTTTTTGCCATATGACCTCACCCGTCGCGCGATCAAATGTTGTATAAATTCCTTTTTTACTATTGACACCAACAACATCACGTCCTGTTCCATCTTTTTTTGTGTTAAAAAGATTAGGAGAGGAAAGGACATCTAAATCTTGATAGCCTCGAGAGATCTTTGTTCCTGTTTGATCTGCATAGACCGAGTCATTTTTTGTAAATTGGTAGCTCCATACTTTTTTGCCGGTCCTATAATCGATGGCAATGAGAGAATCGCAATCGGGATTTGCAGGAGGGAAAGTCGCATCGGACATTCCAATATAAAGCAATTTCAGTTTTGTATCGTAAGCGGGAGTTGATTCAATAGTTCCTCCTCCACCGATCTCTGGTATAAATTGCCAGACCGGCTCGCCGGTTTCCTTGTCAAAAGCATTAAGGGAAGCGATCAGTTTTGGATCGGGATTGAGATCGCCTTCAGATGTTGTAGCAGTAGGCACGATGACGAGGCCATCGATGAACGATGTTGCGGCAAACATACTATTGCCAGTATTTTTATTGCCCACGCGACTTTTCCAAACAATACTTCCATCTGATTTATTCAATTTAAAAAGCATATCAAAAGGGGCTCCTTTAGAAGGGAAAAAAGAACCCGTCGCATAGAGAAAATCTCCATCTATTGCCGATTCTGTAAAAAAGGCTCCTTCTCCGGGAGTAAATTGCCAAAGTAAAGTCCCATCAGAAACCTTAGATGCTTGTAGACTGAAAGCAAAGTTGTTGTAATAGACAACGCCTTGATCCACGATCGGATTTTTCAACGAAGGGAATCTAAAGGGTCCCACGGGAGAATCTGGGATATCGGGCAGAGACACCCAATCGAGTTTCAAATCTTTGACATTATTAGGTCCAATTTTATTCTTCCCAGGATTGCTATTGGTGTTGCAATGATCATGGCTGGCCGATTTCCACTGAGGATTATTGGCAGTTTGATCACCCGCACTGTAAACGGTTCCAACAAGCAAGCACATCATAATCGATTTGATTACAGACATGAAATTCTCCTTTCTTTAAATATACATAAAAAAAAATTGTGTTAACATCCAAAATTTTACAAGAGAGAAGATATGTTGCAATTTTTACGGGTCTTTTTTGCAGTGTTATTGGTATCTGTCGGTTTCGGTGCAGAAACGAGGAAGGTGCTTAAAGCGGAGTTATCATCCGGTTTTGCAAGTCCCGCCATCGATGGAATTTTGGGTTATCTTTCTGAAGAAGGGGATCAAGCTTATTTATTTTATTCTAATTTTTATGACACTTTTAAGCCGACTCAACCGGTGGCTCAACTTTTGAATAATGTCGATGGGGAGTTGGTTGTTTCTAAAACATTGCCGTTTGATCCTAAATATCCAGCTTCCTGGTTTGGTTGGGCTTCACAGGATTTTTCTCGATTCTCTGTTTTACAAACTGCCATCTGTAAACCTTATCCTGCCTGTGCACCATCGATTGAGAATATGAGGATCCAAATTCTCGATAACGATTTTAACGTCGTAGGAAGTCGGATCATCAAAAACTCTAATTTTTCTGTTGTCATGGGAGGTAGCTTTAGTGAAGACAACCATTATGTCTCTTTCGCTTATGCACTGGCGGCTCCCCCACCGAGTAAGAGTTTCAATTCTGTCATCTATGTTTTCGATGCAACCGATCCGAAACTCCCTACTGTTGCGGGACCGATCACAATTTCGGGTTACGACCCTCTTGTCAGAGGCCCTACCTTATTTACTTTGACAGATTCGAGCGGAACGGAAAATCTCTATTTATCCTTTGCAAATAGTCAAATAAACTTAAAGGCGGCCAATAAATTTTCTCTAGACGATGACCTAAGACCTCCTTATTTTAGTGAAGTTTATAAAGTGGATGTAAAAAAAGGGACAATTACTCTGCTGGATAAAAAACCTCTTCCAAAATTTGCAGAAAATACTCTTTTTGTTCGTAAAAGTGGAAAAGAAGCCCTTGTCTGTCACGGAGGACAATGTAGTATCAATCCGAAACAACCTCAGATTTATACAACCATCTTACCTGCAAATATCTGTGATTTACCCGGCAATTGCGAGGCGATTCGGGTTTTCCGTTTTGATGGAGAAAAACTGAAGCTCTTTTTCAAACAATCGAGTAATTGTTGTAGTTTTGTTGTTGCCTATCCTCCCGATAATGGGTGTACTTATTTTATTGGACAGTCGGTCGAAACTTATAGTATTCCAGCGAAACCAAAGACCCAAACCCCTTTCCAGCAAGAGTTCTGGTCATTGCATCGCCTCGTGAGAGGAAACTCCGGTCTAAAAACAGTCCCAGAAGCAGGCCCTTTTCAAGATTTAAAAAATGCCATTACAACTTTTAGTCAGAATGGAAAGTGGATGTTAAGAACGGGGGTTTATGGATACGTCAAAGGTAAGCCCAATAAAGACTCGATTGGAATAAAAAATGTTTTGCTTTTCAAGATTTCTAAGGAAGAAGTGACTCCTTTTTGTAATAAATAAATTCAGATGGGACGATACATTGAAAAAATTTTACTATATCTGATACTCTTAAAAAAGGAGATAACTTATGTTGAATGTTTTCCGTGTATTCATTGCAATCTTGGCAGTTTCTACGAGCTTCTGTGCTGAATCAAAACCAAGGAAGGTGCTTAAAGCGGAGCTGTCTTCGGGGTTTGCGACACCATCCATCGATGGAACTTTAGGATATCTTTCTCCAAATGGCGATCAAGCTTATTTAGTTTTTGCAAATCTTTACGACACACTTGAACCTACCCAACCGATGGCCCAACTTTTTAATAATGTGAACGGTGAGTTGGTCGTTGCTCAAACTCTGCCGTTTGATCCGAAATATCCAGCAACGTGGTGGGGTTGGGCATCTCAAGATTTTTCTAGATTCTCTGTGCTACAGTCCGGAATCTGTAGCCCAACTCCTTGCGTTATTTCCAATATGCGTATCCAAATTCTGGATCAGAATTTTAACGTTGTCGGGAGTCGAGTCTTCAAGAATCCTAATTTTGTGGTTGTTATGGGAGGGAGCTTTAGTGAAGACAACCATTATGTGGCATTCTCTTATGCTATTCCAGCCCCTAGTCCCAGTAAAAGTTTCAATTCAAAAATATTCATTCTGGATGCAACCGATCCTAAACTTCCCACCGTGGCTGGACCCATCACCATCTCGGGGTTTGATCCCCATGTCAAAGGACCCACGTTATTTACACTGACCGATTGTAATGGAAAGGAAAATCTCTATTTAACATTCACAAGCAGCCAAATAGACTTCAATCCGACCGTTACATTTCTCTCGGATAATGTTATGAGGCCTCCTTATTTTAGTGAAGTCTATGCGGTGAATGTAAAAAAAGGGACCATCACCCTAGTCACTAAAAAACCGCTTCCGAAATTTGCTGAAAATTCCCTTCTTGTTCTTAAAAATAAAAAAGAAGCCCTTATTTGTCATGGAGGTCAGTGTAGTGTCAATCCTAAACAACCGAGTATTTATACGACACTTTTACCAGCCAATATTTGTGATTTGCCCGGTGATTGTCAGGCGATACGAGTCTTTCGTTTTGATGGGGAAAAACTAAAGCTGTTTTTCAAGCAGACAACGAACTGTTGTAGTTTGTTGGTTCCCTATCCTCCGCACAATGGATGTTCTTATTTTAATGCCTCATCTGTAGAAATTTATAGAGTTCCAGGCAAGCCAAAAACTCAAGCGCCTTTACCCCAAGAGTTTTGGTCTCTTTTTAAGCTTATACGAGGCAAGGCTGGTCTTGAACTTATCCCAGAAGCTGGACCTTTCCAAGACATGGCATTTACTGATACAACATTCAGTCAGGATGGGAAATGGATGCTCCGTACAGGATCTTATGGATATGTCAATGATAATCCTGATAAGGATTCCATTGGTATAAAAAATGTTTTGCTTTTCAAGATTTCATCCCAAAAAGTAACTCCTTTTTGTGATAAATAAAAGGAGATAACTTATGTTGAATTTTATACGTTTGTTCATTGCGATTTTAGCAGTTTCTACGAGCTTCTGTGCTGAATCGAAACCCAGGAAGGTGCTTAAAGCGGAGTTGTCTTCGGGGTTTGCGACACCATCCATCGATGGAACTTTAGGATATCTTTCTCCAAATGGCGATCAAGCTTATTTATTTTTTGCAAATTTTTACAACACACTTGAACCTACCCAACCGGCTGCTCAACTTTTTAATAATGTGAACGGTGAACTGGTCGTTGCTCAAACTCTGCCGTTCGATCCGAAATATCCAGCGACGTGGTATGGTTGGGCATCTCAAGATTTTTCTAGATTCTCTGTCTTAGAATCTGGAATCTGCACCCCTTTCCCCAAATGTGCTCCTACTATTGCCAATATGCGTATCCGTATTCTTGATCAGAGTTTTAACGTTGTTGGAAGTCGTGTGTTCAGCAATCCAAATTTTGATATTGTTATGGGAGGAAGTTTTAGTGAAGACAACCATTATGTGGCATTCTCTTATGCTCTTCCCGCCCCTAGCCCCAGTACGAGTTTCAATTCAAAAATCTTCATTCTGGATGCAACCGATCCTAAACTTCCTACCGTGGCTGGACCTATCACGATCTCGGGGTATGATAACTTTGGCACTGGACCCACGCTATTTACACTGATCGATTGTAATGGAAAGGAAAATCTCTTTTTTACATTCGCTAGTAGCCAAATAGACACAGAAGCGACACTTAACTTTTCCACAGATGATATTTTGAGGCCTCCTTATTTTAGTGAAGTCTATGCGGTGAATGTAAAAAAAGGGACCATCACACTCGTCGATAAAAAACCGCTTCCGAAATTTGCACAAAATGTCGTTCTTGTTCTTAAAAATAAAAAAGAAGCTCTTGTTTGTCATGGAGGGCAATGTAGTGTTAATCCAAAACAACCGAACATTTATACGACACTTTTACCAGCCAATATTTGTGATTTGCCGGGCGATTGTCAGGCGATACGAGCCTTTCGTTTTGATGGCGAAAAACTAAAGCTGTTTTTCAAGCAGACAACGAGCTGTTGTAGTTCGTTGGTGCCCTATCCTCCGCACAATGGATGTTCTTATTTTAATGCCTCATCTGTAGAAAATTATGCAGTTCCAGGCAAGCCAAGAACCCAAGAACCTGCTCCACAAGAGTTTTGGTCTCTCTATAAACTTGTACGAGGCAAAGCTGGTCTCGAACTGATCCCGGAAGCGGGACCTTTCCAAGACATGAAATATACTAATACCATATTCAGTTATGATGGGAAATGGATGCTCCGTACAGGAGCATATGGATATGTCAAAGGAGATCCTGATAAGGATTCCATTGGTATAAAAAATGTTTTGCTTTTCAAGATTTCATCTCATAAAGTGACTCCTTTTTGCAATAAATAATGCTGGAATTGTGAAATTCTGTTACAAATAAAAAAAGGAGTTAACAGATGTTGAATTTTATACGTTTGTTTATTGCAATTTTGGCTGTTTCTACGAGCTTCTGTGCTGAATCAAAACCCAGGAAGGTGCTTAAAGCGGAGCTGTCTTCGGGGTTTGCGACACCTTCGATCGATGGATTTGTAGGATATCTTTCTCCAAATGGCGATCAAGCGTATTTATTTTTTCAAAATTTTTACAGCACAATTGAACCTACCCAACCGGCGGCTCAACTTTTCAATAATGTGAACGGTGAACTGGTCGTTGCTCAGACGTTACCCTTTGATCTGAAATATCCGGCGACGTGGATTGGTTGGGCATCACAAGATTTTTCTAGATTCTCTGTGCTGCAGTCCGGAATCTGTAGCCCAACTCCTTGCATTGTGGCTAATATGCGTATTCAAATTCTGGATCAGAATTTTAACGTTGTCGGAAGTCGAGTCTTCAAAAATCCTAATTTTGAGGTTATTATGGGAGGGAGCTTTAGCGAAGACAACCATTATGTGGCTTTCTCTTATGCTCTTCCCGCCCCTAGTCCCAGTAAAAGTTTCAATTCAAAAATATTCATTCTGGATGCAACCGATCCTAAACTTCCTACCGTGGCGGGACCGATCACGATCTCGGGGTATGATCCCCTTGTCAGAGGACCCACGTTATTTACACTGACCGATTCTAACGGAAAGGAAAATCTCTATTTAACATTCACAAGCAGCCAAATAAACTTCAATCCGTCTTTTCCATCCATCGCATTATTCTCTGATAATGTTATGAGGCCTCCTTATTTTAGTGAAGTCTATGCGGTGAATGTAAAAAAAGGGACCATCACCCTAGTCACTAAAAAACCCCTTCCAAAATTTGCAGAAAATACACTTCTTGTTCTTAAGAATAAAAAAGAAGCCCTTATTTGTCATGGAGGTCAGTGTAGTGTCAATCCTAAACAGCCGCAGATTTATACGACACTTAGACCAGCTAATATTTGTGATTTGCCCGGTGATTGTCAGGCCATACGAGTCTTTCGTTTTGATGGGGAAAAACTAAAGCTATTTTTCAAGCAGACAACGAACTGTTGTAGTTTGTTGGTTCCCTATCCTCCACACAATGGATGTTCTTATTTTAATGCCTCATCTGTAGAAGATTATTTTGTTCCAGGCAAGCCAAAAACTCAAGCGCCTGCTCCACAAGAGTTTTGGTCTCTCTTTAAACTCGTGCGAGGCAAGGCTGGTCTTGAACTTATCCCAGAAGCTGGACCTTTCCAAGATACGAAATATACTGATACCACGTTCAGTCAGGATGGGAAATGGATGCTTCGTCTAGGATCTTATGGATATGTCAAAGATGATCCTGAGCTGGATTCCATTGGTATAAAAAATGTTTTACTTTTCAAGATTTCATCTCATGAAGTGACTCCTTTTTGTAATAAATAAAGGGTGGATTTCATAAACTGGATGGATGAAAACCATCATTCTAGCCGGGGGCCTCGGAACCCGGCTTTCTGAAATGACGACCACAATTCCTAAGCCTATGGTTGAGATTGGGGGCAAGCCCATTCTTTGCCACATCATGGACATCTACGCCTCCTATGGGTTTTGTGAATTTGTGGTTGCGCTCGGATATAAAGCTGAAATCGTAAAGGAATATTTTTCAAAGAACAGGGTGGAGTGGAAAATCGATTTGGTCGATACCGGAGTGGAAACCCAGACGGGAGGGCGGATCCGGCGGCTGAAGGAGTGGATCGAGAATGAGACCTTTCTGTTGACTTATGGAGACGGGGTGGGGAATGTTGATATTGAACAATTGGTTGCATTTCATAAAGAGCATGGAAAGCTGGCAACGGTGACAGCGGTTCATCCGCCGGCAAGATTTGGTGGGTTGGTGCTCGAGGGTAATCGAGTGGCAGCTTTTTCTGAGAAGAATCAAGCGATGGAGGGATGGATCAATGGGGGGTTTTTTGTTTTAGAACCGGCGGTTTTGGATTTGATTGCAGGTGATGCGACGGTTTGGGAGAGAGAGCCTTTGGAGCAGCTGGCTTTACAAGGGGAGCTGATGGCCTATTATCATGAAGGGTTTTGGCAGCCGATGGATACGGTGCGTGAGGTCCGACTCTTACAGTCTCTATGGGAATCGGGACAAGCACCTTGGAGGACGGTTTTGGTATGACATGGAAGGATAAGAATGTTTTGGTGACAGGTGCTACAGGGCTGGTGGGATACTGGCTCTCGAAAAGGCTCATGGAAGAAGGGGCCCGTGTTGTTGCTTTTGTCCGAGATTTCGACCCTCAGAGCGAATTTTTTAGGTCCGAGCTTTACAAAAGCATGACGATTGTTCAGGGAGAATTGGAAAATTATTCTGCAATAGAAAGGGCGATCAATGAACATGAAATTAACACCGTCTTTCATCTAGGCGCTCAAACGATTGTAAGTACGGCGCTCAGAAGTCCGCTGCCGACGTTTGAATCGAATATCCGAGGGACATATCATTTGTTGGAAGCGTGTCGAAGACATTCTTCATTAGTCAAAAGAATTGTTATAGCATCGAGTGACAAAGCGTACGGAACGAGCGACATCTTGCCTTACACGGAAGAGATGACTTTAGGGGGTAAACATCCGTACGATGTTTCAAAATCGTGCGCTGACCTGATTGCTTTCTCGTATTTTCATACGTATGGACTTCCACTCGCGATAGCTCGGTGTGGAAATATTTATGGTGGAGGAGATCTTCACTTCAGTCGATTGATACCAGGGACGATTCGGTCGCTTTATTTGAATGAGCCCCCTGTCATCCGGAGTGATGGGTTTTTTACCCGGGATTATATCTATATCCAAGATGTCGTAGAAGCGTACATTGCGGTCGCCAGAAATGTCCATCGAGACAATGTTCAAGGTCAGGCTTTTAATTTTGGTCCGAATAATCCGACCAGTGTCATGGAGGTTGTCAATCTTTTGAAGCAGCTCATGCACCGGCACGACATTGAGCCGCATATCTTAAACTCTTCTCAAACAGAAATCCGTGATCAATATCTCAGCTCCGAAAAGGCCCTTTTGACTTTGGGATGGGAGCCACACTTTACTCTCGAAGAAGGTCTTTTAGAGACAATCCGGTGGTATGAGAAATATTTCGCCCTGTCGACTGTCCATGCCTAACTGTCGATGTTGCTTTCAGCCTCTCAAGACAACGTTTTGTGATTTGGGAAATGCCCCTCTTTCCAATAGTTATCTCAAGAAGAGCGATCAAAAAGAAGCCTATTTTCCCCTCCATGCCTATGTGTGTGAAACGTGCTTTCTTGTCCAAATTGAGCAGTTTGAAAGGCCAAGTAGCATTTTTTCCGAATATCTATATTTTTCATCGTATTCCTCATCATGGCTTGCGCATGCCAAAGAATACGCAGAGAAAATGATCGATCGTTTTTCACCGTCCTATGTGGTTGAGATCGCGAGCAATGACGGATATCTTCTCCAATATTTTAAAGATCGGGATGTTTTGGGTATTGAACCGGCCCACAATGTGGCGGCTAAGGCGATTGAAAAGGGCATTCCTACTCTGACAGAATTTTTTGGCCGAGAGATGGCAAAAAAACTCGCGCGAAAAGCCGATCTATTGATTGCTAATAATGTGCTGGCGCATATTCCCGACTTGCACGATTTTGTAGCAGGGCTTTCCATTCTGCTCGCTCCCTCCGGCATTCTAACTATAGAATTTCCCCATCTTTTGCAGCTCATGGAGCAGAATCAATTCGATACGATTTATCACGAACATTTTTCATATTTTTCATTGACAACGGCTCACCAAATCTTGGAAAGGTACGGGTTGGAAATCTTCGATGTCGAGGAACTTTCCACCCATGGAGGATCTCTCCGTATCTATGTGCAACACCCAAAAGGTGTGATTCATGACAGTGTCTATGAGATTTTAGAAAAAGAAAAAAAATTAACGGAAATAACTACCTACCATTCTTTTTCAAAACAGGTCGAGCAGGTGAAAGATTCCCTCCTGGAATTTCTCCATGAGATCAAAAAATCGGGAAAGAGTATTGCGGCCTATGGAGCTCCCGCTAAGGGAAATACCCTTCTCAATTTTTGCAAGATTTCGACCGATTTGATCCCGTTCACGGTCGATATCAGCCCGCATAAACAAGGCTGTTTTTTACCAGGAAGTCGGCTTCCGATTTATCCACCCTCTAAGATTGACGAAGTTCGTCCCGATTATCTCGTGATTCTTCCTTGGAATTTAAAAACGGAAATCATGAAACAGATGGACTCTATTCGGTCCTGGGGAGGGAAATTTGTGATCCCTATTCCTCAACTAGAAATTGTTTGACCACTTCTCTAATATCTTCGTTCACTTCTTCGATGTTTAAAACAAATCCGATCCATCTGCAACAAGCATTATGGAGACGACGGCATTTATCTTGAATGGTTCCAGGGGCATAAAACCTTTGTTTATATTCTGCAGAAACAGGATGTGCAGGAGGTTTCCATTCCCCGTCTTGGTAGACGAACCCCTCTTTCATCCATTTGTAAAAATGGGAAAAAGAAAATACGATATACCAGGGATAACAATCCAAGCTGGTTAAAGCAACTGTTGGAGAGCGACCCATACCATTTTTTCAAGTTGCTGAAGGAAGGTTGGAAGATCGTCCAAAATCTTAAAAACGAGACAACTGATGATTTGCATGGTCTCAAAAAGGGCTGGTTGAATTTCTTCGTCTGTCCATAAAGTTTCATTCGATAGGGTGCTTTCAATTTGGGTGATATAGGTGATGTAACGAGCCACCAAACGGCCGATTTCTGCATTGGGTTGAGCGATTCTATAATTCCCATCATCCGACTTTCTGAAAACATAGGGAGGAATGGTATTGTCAATTAAAGAAGTTGCAAATTGGCGCGCTTCTCGAATTAACTCTACTGAATTCCCAGGGCAACGAGGGCGACGGCATAATCGATAAAGAACCCCTGCTGCGCAAGCTATTAAAATGGGCCAAACGATATTAAAAATTCTTTTGGCGAGGGTTTGATGGTGACACAGAGGATTCCAGAAGAAGTGTTGAACGACTGAATGAGAGCAGGGAGTGACCATGCTCTATAGTTTAAGCCTCTTTCTGTAATTTGAAAATCTGAAAAAATTTTTGGTGATTTTATAGAAGGAGAGAAGGGGGAGAAGAAAAGGGAACCCCTGACAGAGCAAAGCTAACATTTTGTAGAAAAATGAGGGAGCGAGGGGGAGAGCTTTTGCGGTGTCACCGGCGAGGAGGAATCGGACGAAAAAAGAACGGCGGCATAGGTTTAAGTCGTGTTCAAGTTCGGATTTCAGAGGAAATCTGGCTAAGAGTTTTTTGAAAGCGGCTTCGGAATGGAGCAAATCTTGTGAGTTGGAAAAAGAGTCTGGATGATGGAGGAAGAGGCCACACGGTTTTTTTGAAATGACGTAGGGGAATTTTGAGGCAATTTGTAAGAGATAATCGCAGTCCCAAAAGAGAGGGTTATCGGAGTCAATAGAGACATGTTTTAAGATGTCGGAGTGAAATAATACCGTCGTTGGAACAGGGTATTGTCCGACTAGAGGGGACATTCCTTCAAATTTTCCTTCCCTTTCCCATTCATCCAAAGGAATGCGGACGATTTTTTTATCGGGAGTGGCGATGATGGTGGATCCTGCGACAAACCCCGCTTCGGGGTATTTCTGGAACTGTCCGATCGCTGTTTCGAAAAAGTTTGGAAAGAGGATGTCGTCGTCGGAGAGGAAGGAGAAAAAGGGTGTTTTGATCAGAGATAGAGAAAATTGGTAGTTTCCGATCATGCCGATGTTGGTCTCGTGGCAGTGGTAATGGAGGCGGCTGTCTTGGAAGGATGCAACGACACCTGGTGTTTCATCACCCGATGCATTGTCGCAAACCCAGATTTCGAAGTTGGTGTAGGTTTGTGACAAAACGCTTCCGATCGCTTTTTTCAAAAGCGCAGGTCGTCTGAATGTGGGTATTAACGTGGTGATTTTCAAATAATAACCTCTTTTTTCCGCAGAAGAGATGTCCTCCAAAAACAGGCCAAAAGTCCGACTAGAAAAATAAAACCGAGGAGGAAAAAGGTTTGCACCCGATTGAGATCAGATGGAAAGAACCACCGTGCCAATAAAAAAATACAAAGGGAGCTCAATGCTGGAAGAAGATTATCTTGGATGTACCACCTTTTCATCTCGGATTTTAAGATTTTCCGGTGCATGAGAGGAATGGTCACTGCAAAATATCCGACATTTAGAACAATCATGATCCCGGCCGCTCCGTAGGCTCCCCAGGTTTTAACAGCCCAAATCCAGGGAAGCGTTAAAACTCCAATGGCGCAGAGATTTTGAATCAGGGTGAGCTTGGTCCACCCATGGGCTAATTGGAGGCCGTAAGGAATACTGAGAAGATTGTTGAGGGCTGTTCCTAAGACGAGCAAAGGAAGTAGATGAGGAAGATTTTGGATTCCTAAAACCGATAAAATTTCCGGAGTGAAGAAAATGAGCGAGCACGCAATGGGTATGATGAAACAGGAAACAAGTTGAGAGCTAAAATGGTAGAGATCGCTCAATCTCTGCGGATTGGAAAGTTCGTGAGAAAAACGGGGGAAAAAAGTCGCAAAGATAGGACCTGTTATATGGTACAGTCCATTTGCTAATGAACTTGCAAAGGCATAATGCCCAAATGTTTCAAGGGGTAGGAATCGACTCAAGAAAACTTTATCGAGATTATGGAGAATCAGCACTGTGAGAGAAATCCCTGTCATTCCTGCAGAAAACTTGGAAACCTTTTTCAAAGCAGCAAATTGAAATTTCGGTTTATTTTCCCGAGGCAAACTCTTCCATAAAAGAAAGGCAGCAGCTAGAGATTGAGACAAATTGACAAAGGCATGCCAAATAAAAAAAGCTTCTAACGTATTGGATATCCAGGCTAAGACCATCACCGATCCAAGCGCCCTCAAGGCGGCACAAAAAGAGACGAGATAATTGAGCGGAACCTGTTTTTCGAGTCCCATCAGAGCACCTGAATAAAATCCAAAAGGCCAAAGCGCCGCAAGGGTGATTCCCATGCACATCAGTCCATTTTGAAGATGGGAGAGGGTGAGTTTTTCAGGATGGAACCAGTGGGATGCTAGCCAAGGAGAAATCGAGATACAAACCAGCCCGATCACCCCTGCCATAGCCCAGTAGATCACTTCAACCGTCCGAACAAAGTTGTGACTATTTTCCTTTTTAGATGCCATGAGAGCCATCTCGCGATTGGTCGTTGTTGCAAGACCGAGATCGAGTAAAATGGTTAGAACACCGGAAAGTGTGACATAAAATCCAACAAGTCCGTACGCCTCCAATCCTAAAAAACGGATGTAGAGAGGAAGAAAGGGAATTGAAAATGCGAAATACAAAAACTTTGCAGTAAAGTTAGAAATTAAATTTCTTTTAATCATGAATTTGATACTATAAACTGAATTATACTAAAATTTCTATGAAATTTAATGAGACTACAATTTCTGGTGTTTATCTGATTGATCTTGAATTACTCGAAGATGAGAGGGGTCATTTTGCAAGAACGTATTGCAAGAATGAATTTTTGCACCACGGCTTAAACCCCCATCTTGAGCAATGCAACCTGTCTTATAATCACAAAAAAGGGACTTTGCGCGGGATGCATTATCAAGAAGAACCTTATGCAGAAGCAAAGTTAATCCGGTGTGTTCGAGGGGAGATTTTTGATGTTGTCATAGATTTGCGGCCTCAGTCTCAGACATTTGAACACTGGTGGAGTGTGGAATTGTCGTCCTCGCAGCTATTGTACATTCCTGAAGGGTGCGCTCACGGTTTTCAGACTCTTCAAGATGGGAGTGAAGTGTTGTATCAAATGTCTTCTCCTTTTATTCCAGACGCTGCCAAAGGAATCCGGTGGGACGATCCACATTTTAAAATTGCTTGGCCGATCGAAGAAAAGATCGTCTCTAAAAAAGATCAAAATTATCCAGCCTATTTATGAAAATCGTCGTTACGGGTGCTACAGGATTTATAGGAAGATTTTGTTTGCCTCTTCTCGTCGAAAAAGGATTTGAAGTCCATGGCATCACTTCAAAGCGGCCTGTTGATATGCCGGGAATCAAAATGCATTCTCTGAATCTCCTAGAGTCTCTTGGCTTGGATGATTTTCTCCAAAAACTCCGTCCAACCCATTTACTCCATCTAGCTTGGATTACAGAGCCTGCCGTATTTTGGAATTCCCCTGATAATCACCGGTGGGTTGAAGCGAGTTTATGCCTTCTCCAGAAGTTTAAAGATTGTGGCGGAATCCGTGCTGTTGTTGCAGGAACATGCGCCGATCAAAACCCAACCACCCTGTATGGTATTTCCAAAAAAACGGTGTTCAATTTGCTGCAGCGGATTGATCTGAGCTCGGCTTGGGGGCGCATCTTCCATCTCTACGGCCCTTACGAAAACTCGAGAAGATTTGTCCCTTCGGTCATTCTTTCTTTGCTCAAAGGAAAAGAAACATTGTGCACCCACGGAAATCAAATCCGAGATTTTTCATTTGTCGGAGATGTTGCAAAAGTTCTCGTCGATCTCGTGATGAATTCTGTCCAAGGACCCATCGACATCGGTTCTGCAGCACCCACTTCGATTAAAAATCTTTGTTTAAAAATTGGTGAGAAAATCGGCAATCCTGAGAAAATTGTCTTTGGTGCGATTCCAACCTCTCCCGATGAACCAGCTATTTTAGTCCCTGATGTAAAACCGGTTTACAATTTTAAAACGTTAAATGAAGGCTTAGAAGAGACCATCCAATGGTGGAAATTACAACAATCATCCCAACCTATCGAAGGCCTGAAAAGCTGAAAAAGGCGATCCAAACTGTTTTGGATCAGACATATCCCCACTTTAAAGTCTGTGTCTACGACAATGGTTCGGGAGATGAGACTGCTGCTGTGGTTTCGGCATTTGCCGATCGTAGGATCCACTATTTTTGTCATCCCAGGAACATCGATGCGGCTCCTAATTTTGAATATGGAATGCGGGAGGTTCAGACCCCCTTTTTCTCTTTTCTGTCAGACGACGATCTCTTGCTGCCCGATTTTTATGCCAACGCTCTCCGAGGTTTTGAAGAATTTCCCCAGGCAGCTTTTTCTGCGGGTCGTGTGATCGACATGGCAGAGAATGGGTCCGTGATTACCATCTCGAAAAAAATTGAGAAGGAAAGAGAACTGAGAATGCCACTGGATGGTTTGTTTGAATTGATTGCGGATTACATCAATTGGACAGGGATTGTTTTCAGAAAAGAAGTGATCGATTTTTTAGACGAAGAGGTCAAACCGTTCGATGTCGATTTTGTCCTCCGGTGTGCTGCACGGTTCCCGTACGTCGTTTCTCAGAAAAAGCATGCCATTTTCATGCATCATTCAACCTCGTATTCTGGAAATTGCGGTTTGAAGCTCGTATGGCCGAGTTGGTTGAAGATTTTAGAGAATTTGAAGAAAGTCGTTCCTCCTGAAAATCATGCACAAGTAGAAATATTGATGCGCACGCGCATGGGAGAGCTGTTAACTTCTATCGGAACTCAATCGATTCTGAAGCAAAGAGAAACGGAAGTGATGGCGATTGCCGATCTTCTCGATGTCCCTTTAAAAAGTTTCAAAGCGAAGGCGATGAAAAAAGTAATTTGTTTCTATAAAAAATATCCATCTGTCCGAAGTCTATTATCGCGTCTGATAAAAACGGCGTACGCTCTCTACAGGAAATTCCGATGATCTGTATCGATACACGGATGGCTTTTCATACAGGCATTGGCACGTATATCCGGAATATCATTCCGAAGCTTCCGTTTAAAAAGGTTTTAATTGCCGCGGAGAAATGGACAGACGATCCGTGTATCTTGACATCGGCGCCCATATATTCGATGGAAGAACAGCTTAAACTACCCTTTTTGATACCGGAGTGTGATCTTTTTTGGTCGCCCCATTATAATATTCCTCTCGCACCAATCCGGGCCAAAAAACGACTCACAACGATCCATGATACGTGCCACCTCACCCATCCTCAAAATTGGCATAAAAAGCTGTATGCGAAGACGATGCTATGTAAAGCGGCTCGACTTTCCGACCATATTTTGACAAATTCAGAGTTTTCAAAAAGTGAAATCATCCGTCATACACAGGCGCCTGAGGAAAAAATCACGGTTGCCCATCTTGGCGTCGATTCTTCTCGATTTTTTCCAACGGATGAGGAGAAGGAGAAGTTTTTCCTCTATGTCGGCAGCCGGGCTCCTCATAAAAACATCGATCGGCTCCTTGAAGCATGGGAAAAAATTTCCCCCGAATGGGAACTCAAAATGAGCCCTTTTTCCGATGAAGAATTACCTTCTCTCTATCAGAAGGCTTATGCCCTCATCCATCCTTCTTTTTATGAAGGATTTGGACTGACCCCTTTAGAAGCGATGAGTTCAGGATGTCCCACCGTGGTTTCAAATCGTGCAAGTCTTCCGGAGGTGTGCGGCCCGGCAAGTCTCTATTTTGATCCTTATTCTGTGGACGAAATAGCCTCTGCAATACGTCAACTCATCGAAAATCAAACTCTCCATATTGAATTAAAAGAAAAAGGTTTAGAAAGAAGTCGACGTTTTTCCTGGGATAAAACGGTGCAAAAACATATCGAAATTTTGGAGAACCTTCTTTGAAAACAGCTTTAGTCCACGATTGGCTCATGACATATGGAGGAGCTGAAAAAGTTCTAGAAGAAATCTATCAACTCTACCCGTCACCCATCTTTACTCTGATGCAAGCAGCGATTTTTCTCGATAAACCCACCGTGACATCGTTTCTCCAAAAATTCCCTCATCACCTCTATCGATACTATCTTCCTCTCCTTCCCTGGGCGATCGAACGATTTGATTTAGGCGATTTTAATCTCATTTTGTCGAGCTCTCACGCTGTTGCAAAAGGGATAAAAAAGAGGGAAGATCAGCTTCATATCTGTTATTGCCATACTCCGATGCGGTACGCTTGGGATCTCGAGGATCAATATCTCGACTCTTTAAAATTCGGACAAAAATTTTTGGCAAGGTCAGTGCTTCGGGCCTTGAGAAAGTGGGATAGAAATTCTTCTTCCAGAGTCGATCATTTTGTCGCGAATTCCCATTATGTTGCCGATCGCATTGAGAGGTGTTATGGGAGAAAAGCCGACGTGATCTATCCTCCCGTGTCAACAGATCGATTTTTTGTATCAACTAGAAAGGAAGATTTTTACATCACCATTTCACGCCTTGTTCCTTATAAAAAAGTCGATTTGATCGTGAAGGCATTTGGGATCTTAAACGATAAGAAGTTGATTGTTGTCGGAGATGGTCCCGAAATCTCCCGTTTGAAAAAGATGGCGACCCCCAATGTGGAATTCTTAGGCCATGTGGGTGATATCGCCCCGCTTCTCAGCTTGGCAAAAGGGTTTGTTTTTGCAGCAGAGGAAGATTTTGGGATTGCACCCGTTGAAGCTGCAGCCAGTGGAACACCTGTCCTTGCGTTTGCGAAGGGAGGTGCTGCAGAAACGGTGATTGCAGGGAAGACCGGGCTGTTTTTTGATGAGCAGACTGTTACCAGCCTTGTGCATGGGATTAAAATCTTTGAGAAGCTAGAATTTGACCCGTACCTGATTAAAACCCATGCCGAAAGGTTCAATCGGGACCGTTTTAGAAGAGAATATAAAAACTTTATTGAAGAGAAAATCGTTGAAAATAGTCATCTTAGCAGGCGGTAGAGGGAAACGTCTCTGGCCCATTTCAAGAGATTGTTATCCAAAACAATTTTTAAAGCTGGGAGATTCCCTCTCACTTCTTCAAAAAACAGCCAGTCGATTCAATCCAAACGATACATATATATTGACGAGTCCAGAGTATGTTTCTTTGGTGAAAAATCAACTTCCTGAGCACGCAGTGATCGAAGAGCCGACGCCGAAAAATACAGCCCCCGCTTTGGCTTTTGCTGTCAGATCGATCGAAACAATGTTCCCCTCCGATGTCATCTTGGCGGTTCCTTCAGACCACTTCATTTCTCCGGTGGAGAAGTTGTTGGAAGCAATCCAATATGCAGAAGAGGCGGCTAAAAAAGGGAGTCTCGTCATTTTTGGAGTGAAACCGTACAAACCTGAAACGAGTTACGGCTACATCCAAATAGAGCCTACTCTCCGCTTCGTTGAAAAACCAATTCTTGAAAAAGCGGAAGAATATGTGAAATCTGGCCGGTATCTTTGGAATAGTGGAATGGTGGCCTTCACTCCAAAAACGTTTTGGAATGAAATCGGACAGCATGCACCAGAAATGATGGGAGATTTTTCAACAATGCCCGAAATTTCTTTCGATTTTGCTGTGTTAGAAAAAACCCAAAATTTGACCTGCATCCCCTTGGATGCGAGATGGTCCGATCTTGGAACTTGGGAGAGCATCTTTGATTTCATGGAAAAAGATCAAAACCACAATGTCAAGATTGGAAAAATCGAAGAAAAAAGGACCAAAAACAGTTTGATTTATGGGGAAAGAAGAACCATTTCTGCTCACGGCTTTACAGATGCGCTCATCATTGAAACAGCGGATGCCCTTTTTCTTGGAAAGAAAGGGAATTCAGAGTTGCTGAAAAAAATGGCGCCTATAAAAAGACAAGGTATGGAAATGGTGATTGATGGGAAAATTCTCGAAGAAAATCAAACCCTTTTTATTTCTGCTCAAGAGGATACGCTTGAAATTAGAAGATTGTAAACGGTTTCTTTTAAAGTGTTTTGTTGTGCTCGGTCCTTTGGGGAATTTGCTCACACCTCAGCTCATCATGCATTCGTTTCGAACGTATTATATTTGCCTTCTCTTTTTTCCGATTTTTTATATTCCGCTTCAGAATAGGCAATTGAAATTCATCCTCTTTTTTTCCCCTCTTTTTATTTACTGCTTTTTGTCGGCTTTTTTCATGCAAGAGAGTGGACTTGGAAATCAGCCCCTTTTCCGATTTTGTCTTCTACTATTCCAGTGTCTCTTTATCATCGGGATTTCAAGTGATGCTGCGGATGTGATGAACACAATTTTCCTTTATCTGAAGGCGTTTTTTGTTTCCCTAGCCGTTGGTTTCGTTCTTTATCTCGGTTTTTATTCCCATCTCATACCGTACACTCTTTTAGAAAGATTTTCTGTCCTCACGCAAATAGGGTACGGGTTTCTGAGGTTTTCGCCCGGTTCTTATCCCAACGAATATGGGATCGTTTCAAGTTTTGTTTTGTCGATTCTCACCTGGATGATTTTGGAATACCGGTCGTTCCAACCGTATTTTTCAAAGAAATTTCTCATCGGCATGTATTTCCTCACCCTCATCGCCCTTCTTCTAACAACCACACGAACCGCTTACTTGGCCTACATCTTTACCCTTCTCTGGATGGCTTGGAAAAAACGGCACATGGTCCGTGTCGTTGCTACCGCCACATCCGTTTTACTCATCATCTTTCTCTTCTTAAGCCTCTTCGGAATCGATATGACTGAGGTTTTGACGGCAGGATTTGCTTTCCGAACGATGGAAGGAGGAACCCTACAAGAGAGATGGACCAACTGGTCTAAAGCGGCTGCCGCATTTTCTCGCCACCCTTTTTTTGGAGAAGGCTTCTCAGCCCACATCGATCTGCACAACCTTTACTTCCAAATTCTCTTCGAGCTCGGCATCGTTGGATGCGCCATTCTCGTCGGCGTCATCCTCCTCTTCCTATGGGATAAAAAGGTTCTCCGCTTCACCACTCAAGAACCCTCCTTTGAGCACCGATTCATCCATACCATCACTGTCTCTGGTTTCATCCACGTCCTGCTCTTTGGAATGACCAATCACAATCTCAACCACCATCTCACCTGGCTGGTCTTATTTTTCTCTTTATCTTTAAGAAGAGAGAGGATCCTAGGAAATATTCTGGCTGATGATTTTGGCTAGTTGCATCATGTCGAGCGGTTTTTTGGAGCCGAAGACTTTGGCGAGTTTGGCGTCGGGGACGATGGATCGTTTGTTTTTTGGGTCTTGAAGTTTGTGCTTTTTGATGTAATCCCAAAGTTTTTTGGTGATGTCGCCACGCGAGGCGACTTCTTCACCGATGACGGCTTTGAGGTCGTCGGAGATTTTAAGGGAGGATCCTTTCTTAAATCCTTTTTTGCCTGCTTTTTTCACGTAGGGGGTTTTGGGATGGTTGACGTATTTGGTGTGGAGGTCTTCCAGGTTGTTTACGATGACATCGCAGTCGGGATAATTGGTGCAGGAGAAGAACGTTTTTCCAAAGCGAGACCGACGCTGCGTCATCTTTCCGTCGCAACCAACAGCGACGCAAGGTGGCATTTCCTCGGGGGCGGCTTCCCCTTTTTTGGGAATATTGACAATCCCACGGCATTTCGGGTAATTGGTGCACCCTAAAAAAGGGCCGTAGCGGCCAAACCGGATTTTCATGGGGCCGCCATCTTTTGGGCAATGTTGATCCCAATCAAAGTCGGGAGCGTAATCTTCTTTTTTGAATTCGAGGGCTTCTAAGGAGGTGGTGTAGTCGCAATCAGGATAGTTAGAACAGCCGTAGAAATACTTATTCCGAGACCAAATTTTCTGAAGTTTATGTCCACACTTAGGACAGCTGATGTCGGTGAGGACTTTCGGTACAAACGCCTCTTTTTCAGCAGTTTCAACCGTCGGAATAAATTCTTTCCAAAATTCAGAGATCAGTTCCTTCCACAAGATTTTATTTTCGGCGACTTGCTCGAGCGCGTCCTCCATGGTGGCTGTGAATGTCACATCCATGATGAGTTTAAAATTATCTTCGAGCATCTTGGCAATCACCCGTCCGAGTTCGGTCGGTTTTAACGCTCCCTTCTCTTTGATGGTGTAATCCCGGCTTTGGATTTTTTGCATGATCGTCGCATAAGTCGATGGTCTTCCGATGCCGAGTTTTTCGAGATCTTTGACGAGGGAGGCTTCTGTGTATCTTGGAGGTGGCTTGGTGAACGATTGTTCTGGCTTGATTTCGAGTTGTTTTAAAGATTGCCCAATTTGAAGAGGAGGAAGCAAAATTTCTTGTTCCTTTTTTTCTGTCTCATGGAGCCGATCTTCTTTTTCTTCATAGACAGCCAAAAAGCCTGGAAATTTGATCGCAGATCCGGAAGATCGGAGAAGGAAACCGTTGTTGGTTTCAATATCGACCGAAATCGTATCGTAGACGGCGGGATTCATTTGGGAGGAGATGTATCTGCGCCAAATAAGGGTGTAGAGTTTAAACTGATCGGGCGTTAAGTATTTTTGGATCGCTTCTGGAGGGTATTCAATCGTCGTCGGGCGGATCGCTTCGTGGGCATCTTGAGCGCTTTTCTTGCTACTATAATGACGTGGCTGTTCTGGAAGGTAATCCTTCCCGTAGGTTTTAAAAATATATTTCCGCGCTGCATCCAAGGCGCTCGGATCGATCCGAACGGAGTCGGTACGCATGTAGGTGATCAAACCTTCGGCACCTTCTGGTCCAAACTCGACCCCTTCATAGAGAGTTTGTGCAATGTTCATGGTCCTGGTGGCTGAAAAACCAAAGTGGCGGCTAGCCTCTTGCTGTAAGGTGGAAGTGATAAAAGGGGCGACGGGGTTTCTCTTTTTTTCCTTTTTCTCAATATCGGTGACTTTATAATTGGCGACTTTGAGTTTTGTAACTAGATCTTCAGCGGTTTTTTCATTCGAAATTAAGAAAATATCTTTACCCAGAATCTCTTCTTTTTCAATTTTTTTCCCGTCGACAGAATGAAGAGTCGCTGTGAAAATACCTTTGTCAGCTTTCAGGTCGACAAAGATATTCCAATACTCTACGGCGATAAATGCTTCGATCTCTTTTTCACGATCGACGACGAGTTTTAATGCAACCGACTGGACACGGCCCGCAGAAAGACCGCCATCGCGTGCACCTTGTACCCGCCGGGTCAAAATGGGCGAGATTTTATAGCCGACAATCCGGTCGAGCATACGGCGGGCTTGTTGAGCATCGACTAAAGCTTGATCGATGTCGCGGGGATGTTTAAGCGCTTCTAACACAGCTTCTTTTGTAATGGAGTTGAAGGTGACCCGTTTAGCTTTTGTTTTGGGGGGTAAAATAGAAAGGATGTGCCAGGCAATGGCCTCTCCTTCTCGGTCAGGGTCGGGCGATAAATAGACCATTTCGGCTTCTTTTGCTGCCTTTTTTAACCGTTGGATGACCTCTTTTTTCTCGTCCAAAACGAGGTATTCAGGCTCAAAATCATGCTTGATATCAATGCCAAACCCCTTCCTGGGCAAATCCCGAATATGGCCCAGAGAAGATTCAAAAGCATAATTATTGCCCAGAAACTTCTTAAGAGTCTTAATTTTTGCAGGAGATTCAACAATGATTAGTGCTTTTTTCATTTATTTTTACAATAATTTAAAGGTTGATATCATCAAATGGGTATTTCATGCAACCATATATGGCAACTAGGTTCAAAGAGGAGAACAGGATAAACAGGATCGCCCCCTAAATAAAGATAGGGGCGGCAGGATAATAAAATTTTTTCCTATCTTGCATATCCTGCCGCCGAAGGCGATCCTGCATATCATGTTCTCTTAAAAATAGGATAGGATTGTTAGATGAAATTCGTTACGGTTTTAGTTTTCTTGTTTGGGTCTTTGTTGGGAGATCCTCAAAAAATTGCTGTTTGTATGGTAGCAGGGGGTCAGAATGTCACTTCGGCACAATCGTTGATTGAGTCGGGAAGGCGGTTTTTCTGTGTCAATCACGAGGTGACCTATTTTGTTTTTACCGATGGAGAGGTTGAAGAAGCAAAAGATGTTACTAGGGTGGCTGTAACACCCGATCGGTTGAAGCCGATGCATATTTTCGACGAGCATCAAAAATGTTTTGAGAGATACCATTATATTTTTGCTATTCATCCCAATATGCTTTTCGTAGCTCCTGTAGGAAATGAAATTTTATCTTTGCTTGTTGCCGTTCAAGATCCGAATTTTATTGGAAAATCACCCCTCTATTTCACGACTCGTTTCCTGGGTGGGAATAGAGAGGAATTTTTTAAACTTGTAAAAACGGTTAAAAAAGAAATCGACCAGGGGATGGCTATCAACAATTTTTCTTGTATTGAGAAACATCTCAACCGTTATTTGACAGACCACCCGCCGACACGTGTCTTGAGTCCATCGTATTGTTATCCAGAAGATTGGAAGATCGATTTTCCAAAAACAATAGTTTCAAAATACCCATAGGAGATATTCTAGAAATATATGAAAAACTGGATTTGTTTTTTGGTGTTGATTCCCCTTCTTATAGGCTGTGCAAAGAAAGAGAAACCGAAGGAAAAGGCAAATTTTGAGACATTGATGGGCCGTGAATATTCCGCCTGGAAATACGTCCAGACAGCTGACGATTTCGAAAATCTAAACTTCTTTAAGTCTGTTTACGAAAGAAATATTCCTTTCTTAAGCATGAAATCAAACATGCTCCATGTTCCTAAGGTTATCCATTTTATCTGGATCGGACCCAAACCATTTCCAAGGGATTCTGTCGAGAATGTCAAATCTTGGATTGTAAAACATCCCGATTGGACCTTCAAGTTTTGGACAGATCGGGACCGCCCTCTTCCTCACAAGCAGATGCAACCTGCTCGTGTCCAAGATTTGCAATTTATCAAGGTGTATGAGTGTTATAAAAAGTCGGAAAATTATGCGGAGAAATCGGATCTCCTTCGATATGAGATTCTCTATCAAGAAGGGGGAATCTATGTCGATCACGATGTCAAGTGTTTCCAATCGTTTGAGCCTTTAAACAGGGCGTATGATTTTTATTGTGGAATGGAACTTCCTTATAAGACGTCCCTGAGCTCCTCGGTGCTCCCAACGAACAACATCATTGGTTCTAGGCCGGGTCACATCATTTTGCACAAATGTATGGACTGGCTCTCAGACAATTGGGATAGAATCGATAATGAATATCCCGGGAAGGATAAAGATTCTGTGATCAATCGAGTGGCGCACAGAACCTTCTTGGTTCTCGGCGAGACATTTAAGCAGCTCGCCAATAAAGAAGGGAATCGAGATATCGCTCTTCCGACGTATTATTTCAATTCTCCGAGTGACAAACAGGCTATTTTCTCTCGTCACCTCTATCAAGGGACTTGGTTTGAAAATGAATCGGAATTCGAAAAAATGGTTCGTGAACGGCTGATAAAAATCACCAAAAAAACCAATCGGATTCTCACTATTTGTGGAATTTTTTCTTTCCTCAATATTTTTGCCCTGGTTCTTGTCTTCATGAAATATCGAAAGAGAACACAAACTTGATCGACGATACGTTGTTATGTGATTTGTTTCGAAGGGGTTTGATTCCAGGCCCTGATGAGACCGAAGAAGCTTTTCTTAAACGGGTTGAAAAAGCGACATCTCTTGATCATCCCGAATGGCGTGAAGCGGCTCAAAAAACGGTTCATTCTTTCGGATTTAATATCGACTGGGTCCCCATGGAATATTCGAATCGGAAGCTCGCATGGTGGGAGGGGGCTGCCACTTGGCTCCAGGAGGACCACCTTCCATCCATTCAACTCAGAAACTCTTTCAAGAAAGGATCTTTTTTAGGTTATCATCGCTCCGATATCTTGGCCCATGAAGCTCTTCATGCAGCGAGAATGTGCTTTAAAGAGCCGAAATTTGAAGAAATTCTTGCCTATTCCATAGCTCCAGAAAAATGGAAACGATTTTTCGGCCCTTTTTTCGTTCGCCCATGGGAAAGTGTTGTGCTACTCGTTAGTTTCATGATCGGCATCTTCATTCCTTGGATTCCCATGGGTCTCCTTTCCTTGGGTTTAGCAAGACTTTCTTGGCGTCAATGGATTTTTCGGAAATGCAGACGGAAATTTCCCCTAGAAATCATCCTTTGTTTAACCGATCAAGAAATCAAAAGCCGATCGTGGAAAAAAGATCGTTCAACGGTTCGTTTAAGGTTGCTCTCCCTTCTCGATAACTAATTCTGGATGATGTTCTCTGACCCATAGATTGATCTTTTCTTTCACTCTTTGCAGTTCATTATTGACGATGGAGGGATTTTGAATGGTTTCATCGTAGAGGAGCCGGCCAATATCGATTTGGATGACCCGATTTCCAACGTAGCCGTAATTATTTCCAACTCCTTTATCTCGATCCCAAAAACCTTTTTGACAACGGGCTCCGATGAAATCGATAACGTCTTGCACGGCTTGTTTGGCCTCGGCTATTTTTTTCTCCTCCATCAAACCATCGATCCGTGCATAGAAAATCTGAGCTTTTTCTTGGATCATGAAAACAGCAGAATCGAGATCAACATCCCACTCTCTTCCATGTCGATTTTTCAAACGGATTTTTTTCTTAAACTGGTCGGTTTTATTGAGATGCAAATAAACGAGTCCCGTCTCTTCATGGAGCTGCTCAAAAGCTCTTTTAAACGTGGCAAAGGTTTCTTGGAGCCTAAGCTGTCGATGGAACATTTTCGCGCGGGCTTTATGGAGAAAAGGGAGTGGAAGGTATTTAAGCCATGTTTTGGGTGTCAAATGCTTCATCTTGAAGAATTTTAGAACATATTTTTGATCTTCGCTGATAAAGGCATAACTCTGCGTCCCACTTCCGAGATAGGTGAAGTTCTGCGATAAAATCTGATTTAAATTTTTTGGGATGGGGTTGATTTCCCATTCCGATTGATACTTCAGGTGAGAGGAGACCTTACTAGGAGCGAATCCAACCGGTTTAAATAAACTAAAAAGAATAAAACAGATAAAAATTTTCACAGTTCAATCCTACGCAGCCTCAAAGCATTCCAGATGACAGAAACAGAGCTAAAGGTCATTGCTGCACTCGCAATCATGGGACTGAGGAGTATACCAAAGAAGGGAAATAAAACACCCGCAGCAATGGGAATGCATAAACTGTTATAGATAAATGCAAATGCAAGATTTTGCCGAATGTTTTTGACCGTTGCGATACTGAGCTTTCTCGACCTTGCAATTCCGCGGAGATCGCCTTTGACGAGGGTGATGTCACCGCTTTCCATCGCGATATCGGTTCCCGATCCCATCGCAATTCCGACATCGGCCCCAGCAAGCGCCGGAGCATCATTGATCCCATCTCCTGCCATAGCAACGATATGCCCCTCTGCTTGCAGCTCCTTGACGATTTTGTTTTTATCTTGTGGAAGAACCTCGGCTTTAATTTTATCGATCCCAAGAGCATCTCCAACCGCTTTGGCTGTGGAAAGATGATCACCCGTGACCATGACGACATCGATATGTTCTTCATGCAACGCTTTTATGGCTTCAAAAGTCGATTTCTTGATGACATCAGAAGCGGCTAATAACCCGATTATTTTCTTATTCATAGCGACAAAGAGGATGGTTTGACCTTTTTCATCGATCGGATCGATAGAAATTCGTAAATCTTGCATCAATTTTTTATTACCAATGACGATTTCGCTCCCTTCTATTTTTCCAACCACTCCTTTTCCTGGGATTGATTCAAAATCATCGACTTGGAGGAGCTTTAAGTTTTTCTCCTTGGCTTTGGAGACAATCGCGCTCGAAAGAGGATGTTCGCTGAGTGCCTCTAAACTTGCACTGATTTGAAGAAGAAAGTTTTCTTGTCCGGGCTGAGAAGCGATAATCTGATTGAGGTGAATTTTTCCTTCAGTCAAAGTCCCGGTTTTGTCAACAACAACGGTGTCGACTTTGGCCATCGTCTCTAAAGCTTCCGCATTTTTAATCAAAATGCCAACGGAGGCTCCTTTTCCCACAGCAACCATCACCGACATCGGCGTGGCAAGTCCCAAGGCACACGGACATGCGATGATCAAGACAGCGACAGCATTGATGATGCCGAAGGAAAAAAATGTGATCACGGCAATAATGATCACAATCGGGATGAAAAACTGAGAAATTGTATCGGCCAACTTTTGAATGTGAGCCTTGCTTCTTTGGGCTTCGCTCACCATTTGAACAATGCGAGAAAGAAGAGTTTCATCGCCGACCCGCTCAGCTCTCATGAGAAAACTACCAGTCGTATTCAATGTCCCACCGATGACTTTATCCCCGGGGGTTTTTTCATTCGGGATGGATTCTCCTGTGATCATCGATTCATCGACGACACTTTTTCCTTCTGTGACAACACCATCGGCAGGAATTTTCTCTCCAGGATGGACTCTTAAAATTTCCCCCTTTTTAACATCCTTTTTGGGCGCAAGTTCGAGAAGTTTTTGGATAGCTTGGCTCGTCTTCGCCCTGGCTCTTAATTCCAAGATTTGTCCAAGTAAAACAAGAACCGTGATCACACAGGCTGCCTCGAAATAAAGAGAGATTGGGAACATAAAAGGAAAAAAAACTCCTATCACACTATAGAGATAGGCCGCTCCAATCCCTAAGGAGATCAATGTAAACATGTTCAAACCCCATCCTCTCTGAAAAAAAGGAAATCCAGCCCATAAAACAACCGGTGTCGCCAACACAAATTGGATCAGCGGAGCGGAGCCCATCATCGATAGAATTATCACAGGGATCGTTAGTACAAGCCCGATCCAAAACCGGCGTGTCATATTTCTTAATTCCGTATCTTGGCTCATAGGAAATTTTTTATAAGTCAAAAATGTGAAAAAATGCGATACAATTTTCAAAAAACTGGAGAAATCTATGCATAAATTAATTTTTTTGTTTTTGATGAGTTTTTCTTTCCTGCAAGCCCATTGGGAAACATTACTCAAACCGTGTGAAGGGAGAAAACGGAATCACAAAATCGGTGAAATCGACTTCATTTATATGATCAATCTGAAGGAGAGGCCCGAAAAATGGGACACGAGTTTGAAACAACTCCTTCCTTTTGGAATTTATCCTTATCGGTTTGATGCGATCAATGGATGGAAAATGGATAAAGAGCTTTTTCAAGGCCTCGGTTGTCCCGAATTAGCAGAAGGGATGACACCGGGCAAGGTAGGATGCCTCCTCAGTCAACTTTCTGTCCTGAAGGATGCCTATGATCGAGGATTTAAAACCATTTGGCTGATGGAAGATGACATTCAGGTATATGAAAATCCGAATCAATTATCCAAGCTCATCCCGGCCTTAGATAAACTCGTAGCCGACTGGGACATCCTCTATACCGATCCAGAAACGAAGGGATTTGATGGAAACCAAGTCCCATGTTTGACCATTAGGCCTCGACCTAATTTACTCCCCGAACCGATGGAGTTTTATTTACGTCGAAAATCGATCAATAAAACCTTCACAGAAATTGGGATGCGCTATGGATGTTATTCGATGATCATCCGTCAGTCAGGAATCAAGAAAATTTTGGATTATTTTACCAAATATCGATTTTATTTACCGCTCGATATGGAACTCTTTTTTATCCCTCGATTGAAACAAATCGTTCTCAATAAAGATTTAATTTCGACCAGGCCTGGCATACCTTCTGATACGGGTCACTCTTTGGAGGAGAATGATCAAATTAAATCTTCCGATGAGTCGCAGGAGGAATGTTCAAAAGACGACGGTATTTTGCCACCGTCCGACGAGCACAAGGAGAGCCTGCCTGCGACATGAAGTGGGAGAGGTGCTCATCGGAAAGGGGATTTTGTTTATCTTCCTCTTCGATCATTTTTTTTAAGAGTTTTTTTAAAGTTTGACTGGAGATTTTTTCTCCTTTTTCATTCGTGGATGAAACCTTTTGAAAGAAATACTTCAATGGGAAAATCCCTTTTGGGCAAGACAGATATTTATCTTTGACTGCTCTCGCAATGGTCGATTCGTGTAGCTGCAGGTGCTCTGCCATTTTTTGAATGGATAAAGGTTCAAGTTCATCCTTCTTTCCAGAAAAAAAAGAGGCGTGATTTTCTAGTAAATGACGGGTGATTTGTGTCAAAATCTGTGACCTTCTGGCCAAAACTTTTTCCATCCATTTTCCACGAGCATAATGGTGAGAAAGATGGGCAAAGGAGGGGGCATGGAGAATGTACCGTGGTATGTCACTGTCATTGATTTTGATCTGGTACTCTTGGTCGATCTGCTCGATGATGATATCGGGGATGGGTGTCGGGGACATTTTCGATGTGAACTTGGCTCCTGGATGAAAATCGAGAGGAGAAATTTCTTTTCGAAGAACTGCTTGGATATCTGAGCTCTTCAAATGGAGCTCTTTACCAATCAAAGATAACCTTCCCTGCAACAAATGGTGAAAATAGTTTTGAATCAGGAGATAACTCAAGCACTTCTCTTTTTTTTGCAGTTTCAATTGGATGAGAAGACATTCTTGGAGGGTCCGTGCACCAATCCCGGGTGGATCAAACGATTGTATGATGGCTAGAACATCGGCGTCGACTTCGGTTGTTCCTAAGAACCCTTTTTCATCGAGGTTTCCAATGATATTTTCGGCTTGTCCGAGTTCTTCCTGAGTTGAAAAAGCTGATAGTGCTTGCTGCATCAAGTGGTCATAGAGGGATATCGATGGTGAGGCGACTTCAAGAGGTGAAAATTCGGTTTGCTCTTCTGGGAAAATACCTTGAACAAATGTCTCATCGAGATGTTCTAAGATCTCAAAACCGGTTTTCTCGACATCGAGTTCTTCTTCCGATCTCTCTTCCTCAAATTGAAGCACGGGATTTTCTTCGATCTGCTGCTGAACCCAAGCCGCGAGCTCTGTCACAGGCAATTGCAACACCTGCAAGGCTTGCTGCATTGCCAGAGACATATTCATCGATTGTTGAGGCTTTAGTTTTAATTCTAATTTCATATATAATACCACTCATATAATATAAATAATTATATGAAAATAGCCGTTTTAAGCTGTGCTGGATTAGGAGACTGCCTTTTAACCCTTATTCTTTCCCATAATCTTCATAGTCAAGGGCATGAGGTGACGACGTTCCATCCTTTCATGACCGAGTTGCAAAGCTGGTTTCCCCATCTTCCCATCCAACCTTTCCATCCCGATTTAAATAACTTTGATCGATTTTTCATTTTTTACGAGAAATCCGAGTGGATGCTAAAAGCTCTTCATGAATGTCTTCAGAATTACCGTGAAAAGACGACCGTTTTGAATCCGATCGCCACACCCAATACCGATTATCCGTATTGGGAAGAAGGCCGTTTTGATGGCCGTCTCCTCTTTGCCGACAATCTCGCGGCTTTTTGCCGAGATCTTCTTGGTATCCAAAGTGCAACCAAAAATAACGATATTTCTATTCCTCCAGACGTCACTCCTCGGAAATATGCAAATCGGATCATCATCCACCCCACCAGCTCTAGGCCTGGAAAGAACTGGCCCCGCTCAAAATTCTTAAAACTGGCGGAAAAACTCACCTGTTTAGGTTATGAACCGGTCTTTACTGTATCTCCCAAAGAACGGAAGGAATGGCCGGAAGCACCGGAGTTTTCAAATTTGGAACAAGTCGCTCGGTTTGTCTGTGAATCGGGATGGATGATCGGAAACGATTCGGGCATTGGCCATTTGGCGTCGTCCCTTGGAGTTCCTACGGTTTCTCTTTTTAGGAACCGGCGGACGGCTGACTTCTGGAGGCCCTCATTTGCACCGAGTGCCATCTGTCTACCTCGAGGATGGCTGCCGAATATCAAAGGGTTTCGGTGGAGGGATCACTACTGGTATTGGAATCTATCCGTCGATGCTGTACTCAGAACTTTTCAAGAGTTTTGCGTACTTTGCGACAAGAGTGCGGGTGAGGCGGCTCTGGGGAAAGAACACGTCGTACGTTAAACCGAGTGATGTTTCGTAACTTTTTGCAATAATACCGATACCAAAATCTCGATGGTGGACGGTATCTCCCACGGAAAATTCGACAGATTCTTCAATAGGGGAAGGTTTGGGATTAAGGTGGTGGATATATTCAGGAGGAATTTCATTCAAAAACCGACTCGGTCTCATGAGACGAGCCCCACCCCATAAAAAACGGTATTTTGCAGCCGTGAGATAGAGTCTTTCTTTGGCCCGGGTCATCCCGACGTAGCAAAGTCTCCTCTCCTCTTGCAGAGCGGCTTCATCTTCTTTTGCATTGACGTGAGGAAAAAGATCTTCTTCCATCCCGACGAGAAAAACAACCGAGAATTCAAGTCCTTTCCCATTGTGAAGAGTCATCAGTTTGACCGTCTCGGTATACGCGTTGGTATCTACGGATGTCTTTAGAGTGAGCTCCTCGAGAAAGGCAGCTAAGTGGCCTTCTCGATTTTCTTGTTCCCACTCGAGTGCTTTAGAAACGAGTTCTGCGAGGTTTTCCCGTCTTTCTTCATAGGTTTCGGGATCTTCTTTCAGATAATTGTCGTATTTGGACCTCTCAATCGCTTCGGAGATCATCAAATTGAGCGGAATTCTCTCCCGGGCCATTTCACGGAGTGCGTCAATGATAGAAATATATTCTTTGAGCCCTTCCCACTGCCGGGTACTCATTTTCATAGAGGCTTTCCGTTCCACTAACGCCCGGCAATAGTCGAGAATGGGTAAAGAGGTTTCCAAGGCTCCTTCCTGGAGCTTCGCGAGCGAGGTTTCTCCAAAGCCCCGCTTCGGCAGGTTGATACTCCGAGCTAGCGCAATAAAATCCGAGGTTGTCACGGCCAAACGTAAATACGACAAAATATCTTTGATTTCACGTCTTTGATAAAACGAAACGCCACCAATAATGACGTACGGGATGCGCAATTTTAAAAGCATATCCTCAAAGATACGAGATTGAAAGTTGGTCCGGTAAAATATAACACAATCATTTAATGAAAACTCACTTTGATGCTTGAGCAATTTTCGACTGACAAATTCGGCTTCTCCATGGTCATTGTCAGCGATATAAAGTTCGATCTTCTCTCCAGGGCCCAGCGTGCTCCAGAGATTTTTTTCATACCGCGACGGATTGTGTTGGATGAGTCCATTGGCGGCATTCAAAATGATCGATTTACTCCGATAATTCTGCTCGAGTGTGATCATCTGGGATCCTGGAAAATCGGTCTCAAAATTTAAAATATTATCGACATTGGCACCGCGCCATGAATAGATCGATTGATCGGGGTCGCCGACGGCAAAGATATTTTGATGCTTTTCTGCCAAACATTGGACGAGCTTATGCTGGGCATGGTTGGTATCTTGGTATTCATCAATGAGAATGAAACTCCACCGGTCTTGGTAGATTTTTAAAATCTCTGGGCTATGAAAAAGCTGAATTGGAAGGTAGAGAAGATCGTCGAAATCGACAGCTTGGTAACTTTTTAGTCTCGCTTGATAGAGCTGATAGATCGAGCCGAGCACCGGATCTTCTCGTGCTATGTTTTCGGGAGTCAGCAAACTGTTTTTTGCCCCCGAAATTTGCATCCGCACCGTTTTCGAAAATCCTTTTTCCTCTTTGATATTCAAAGACTTCAAGCATTCATTTAAAAGCTTTTCGCTGTCATCTTCATCATAGATTGTAAAATCCCGCTGATAGCCTAAATGATGGATCGATTCGCGCAAAATTCTCGCACCAAGGCTATGGAATGTACAGGTGAGAATGAACTGCTGGGATATTTTTTCGACTCTGCTGCGCATTTCTTCTGCAGCTTTATTGGTAAACGTCACCGCCAGAATTTCATCGGATGGAATGCCGAGTTGCAGCAGATGGGCAATACGATAGGTGACCACCCGCGTTTTTCCCGAGCCGGCACCTGCAATCACGAGCGCCGGTCCCTCCACATGGTGGACGGCGGCTTTTTGAGCCTCATTCATCTCCGAAAGAATAGGAGATTTGAGGAATAATTACAAAATGGGTTTTCGGACTTCCCCTTCGCGGACACCGAGATTTCCATACCGGTGGTAGTCGACACTGATGGCAACTTCGCGGAGATAGTGAAGAAGCTCAAAACGGCCGTTGGTGAGGACGGGGGCAAAATCGAGGTGGCAAGCTGACTCGGCTGCTGCAAGTTGAAGTTCTGGTGTAGAAGGAGAGAGAAGGCGTACCCGTTTGAAAGCTCCTGTTTTGACACGTTCGTTGAAATGAGCATCCGTTTCTTGAACAATCCGGAAAAGGGGCATGATATGTTTCCACTGGTCGGTGATTTGGAGAGGTGTTTCTCCTTTGGTCCAGCTAATTTGTATAGGGGTTTCGCAGGTCATGGCCGCTGCACAGACGCGCAAAATATCGAGAGGATCGTCCGACGATTGGATCCGGAGGCAGATGCCGTAATACGGCCTGTATTGAAACAAATTATCTTCTCCAACAAGACGGGTCGGATCGTGATCGTGTTTGAACCTTTGCCCCCAAAAGGCGTAATGAGCAAGACTTGTATACCACTGGCCGAGTTGGTCTGGTGTTAAATTAAGCTTATCTAAAAATTTTGAAATCTGTTCAACGGATGTTGGAATGGGCCCCTTCTCTTTGGGAAAAGAGAGTTCATGGGGATGGGCAAATTGGGCAACATAGTTGGGTCCTCCCGCTTTGGCTCCATGCCCGAAACTGCTCGCTTTACAACCACCGAACGGTTGCCGCCGTACAATCGCACCCGTAATCCCCCGGTTGATGTAGAGGTTTCCAGCTTCCATTTTAGACATCCAATATTTTTGCTCGCGGGTGTCTAAACTGTGCAGACCTGATGTGAGACCATATTGGTTTCCATTCGCCAGTTGGAGAGCATGTTTGAGGTTTTTAGCGCGCATCACACCCAGGACGGGACCAAACAGCTCTGTTTGGTGCATAAAACTCCCTTCTTTAACTCCCCATTTGACTCCCGGTGACCAAAGATTGGGATTTTGAGGATCTTGGCGAGGCTCAACAAGCCACGATTCACCTGCATCGAGAGTCGTCAGGCCACGGTGAAGAGCAGAACCAGGCTCCCGTATGAGAGGAATGACTTTAGAAGAGAGATCCCATGCCGATCCGACTTTCAGACTTTCAACAGCATCTTTCAGCTGTTTTCGAAAATGTGGATCGTCGTATACCTCTGCCTCCAAAATAGCGAGACTTGCTGCGCTACATTTTTGGCCCGAGTGACCAAAAGCCGATTGGATCAAATCTTTGATAGCAAGATCGCGATCCGAGAGTCCGGTGATGATCATCGCATTTTTGCCGCCTGTTTCTGCCGACAAATCGAGACCGGGTCTGAGTTTTAAAAAGAGTCTAGCCGTATCGGTGGCGCCTGTTAAAATAACTCCATTCAGCCGCGGATCTTGGATGAGTTTTGTCCCTACAGGGTCGTCTTCACAGTTGATAAATTGAAGAACCTCTTTAGGAATTCCTGCATCCCAGAGAATATTCACAAGAACCCACCCCGAAAGAACAGCTTCCGGAGCGGGTTTAAAAATCACACAATTTCCGATCGCGAGTGCTCCTAAAATACCTCCTGCAGGAATCGAGACAGGAAAATTCCATGGCGGTGCGACAAGGTACGTTCCTTTCGGTTTCCACTCGATATCTTTGCAAGCGTTCATTTTGATGACCGATTTCCGGTAATATTCAGCAAAATCGATCGCTTCAGAGATTTCTGGATCGGCTTCATACGGAGTCTTCCCTCCGTCGGCCATCATCACTCCGATCAAATCTCCCCTAAACTCTCTCAACTTTTTAGCCGCAGCCAGCAAAAGATCACACCGTTTTTCCGCCGGTGTCGCTGCCCAATCGGATTCATTTGATTTTGCAACTTTTAAAGCGTGGTCGACATGTTTCCAATCTGCAAGAACATACTTGTAGAGAAGTTTCTCGGGTTTAGACGGATCATTTCCTTCACCAAGAGCTGTCGAAGTGTGAATGTTCTTTCCTCCAACCACGATGGGAATGACGTCGAACTCTTTTGTTTTCCATGTTTCTACGACTTGATAAACCCACTCCCGATTTTGTGGCAGTGAAAAATCTGTATCCGGTTCGTTTTCAAAACCATCACGCGGGACCGATTTGTGTTTTTTCGCTTGATTCTGATGTCTTCTGGGTCCCACGGGGACTGTGCCGATCTCATCGCAAGCTTGTTGAAACCGTTTTACCTGCTCGTTCCAGTCAGCAGTTCCCGGTTTTAACCCGAAAGTATGCCGGAGGAAATTTTCGGGTCCTGTATTTTCATCCAGACGGCGGATGAGATAAGCGACCGCACTTTGAAAATCTTCTTTCGTTGCAACAGGGCAGTAAAGCAGAATATCTTTCGATAGTTTTTGAACAACCCTCCGGATGTGATCGGCCATCCCTTCGAGCATTTCAAACGAAACCTCATTTTCAACCCCGTATTCCGCGCGGATGAGAAGTCCATAGGCAATATCGAAGAGATTATGACTCGCAATTCCGAGATGGACAGCTTTTGCATGTTGTGGAAGGGATCCGTAGTTCACCATCTGCTTGTAATTCGCATCGACGGAGATTTTATCTGTGTACGGAGCTTGAGGCCATGTTCTGAGGGAAGCCTCCACTTGTTCCATCGCAAGGTTCGCACCTTTTACGATCCGGATTTTGATGGGAGCACCTTTATTTTTGATTCTCGTCATGGCCCATTTCGTCAAATCTTTTTGAATCTCATGGGCATCGGGAAGATAAGCCTGCAAAACAATTCCGGCAGAAAAGTCGTGGAATTCCTCTTCTTCGAGAACCTTTTTGAACAGTTCCACGGTGAGGTGAAGGTCTTTGTATTCCTCCATGTCGAGGTTCACGAATTTCGTTGTTTTGGTCCCATCGGCTCTAACAAAAAAATTATTTTTGGCATTCCGATAGAGTTGACGCAGCCGGTCTGCTAAGATCTCCAAACTCCTATCCCATCCCAAAAGATTGATCTGTGAGAAAATCGTCGAAATCTTAATCGAAACATATTCGATATCATCGCGCGTCAGATCGTCGAGATAAACGGCCAGCCTGCGGAGGGCTTCATCTTCACCCAAGATAGCTTCACCCAAGTGGTTCAGATTCAGCCGCACTCCTTCGGCCCGTCTTTTGTGCATGTGTTTTGATAGAGCGTGTTTTTCTCCCGGAAGGATCACCGTTTTGGTTTGTCTCCGCAAAATCCCCGTCGCGATAGGAACCAAAATATAAGACAGAGCTCTTCCCATGGATTGAAACATCGCTAGAGAAAATCGCTTCGGCCCATCCAAATATTGCGGAATACCGAATTGATTGAGCAGATAGACGAGCTGGTCGGCCACGCGCGGAGATTTTTTGCTCCGAAAACACTCATCGGTCATGGCTGTCGTAAACGCTTTCCCCCGCGGATCTACCATCATCCGAGCGAGCTCAGCCTGCTTTTTCTTTTCAGCCCTGGTTTGAATCCGATTGGCTTCATTCAACATCGCTGCAGCAAGACCCACAGCCAGCTTTTGCCTTTGCCCAAGGGTTAATATCTTTCCCCTTACGCCTTCCACAATACCCATCGCTTCTTGCAGATAAGGAGATATATTCGTCATTCCCCCCTCATACCCCATCAATTAATTATTTCAAAAAGTAAAAAAAGAGAAGGGAAGAGGAATTATAGACAGTCGGGGAGCAAGCTCCCCCGCTATCCCACTTGAGCCTATTGGGCACTTGCGACTTAAGCGGCAATAAAGCCTTTTGTAGCAAGAGATAAAAAAAACATGATCAATGAGATACGCCTGATATGCATGATATGAAAAAGGAGAAAGATGTTTCCATATTTTGAACTCGGCCAGAATTTTTTATCTGGCATATCAAGCATATCTCATGAATCATGTTTTTATACGGTTTGCCTCAACAGACTCTGATGTGTCTATAGAAAGAAAAAAACTAATTCTTCTAATTTCGTTTGATTAATTTTTTGGGGGGTCATATGATCGGCTGTTGAACGAGGGTAATATGGCGAAAATGTTGCAATTTAATCATGAGGCGCTGAAGTCGGTATTGAAGGGTGTGCGAAAGCTTGCCAAGGCTGTGAGTGTGACGCTCGGGCCTAAGGGACGGAATGTTGTCATTCATCGAGAATTTGGCTCGCCTCTTTCAACGAAAGATGGAGTGACTGTCGCCAAGGAGATTGTTCTGGGTGATAAGTTCGAAAATATGGGGGCTCAGCTTGTGAAGGAAGCTTCATCGAAAACGAATGATGTTGCCGGTGATGGGACGACGACGGCGATTGTGCTGGCTGAGGCTATTTTCTCGGAAGGGGTAAAAAGTATTATTGCGGGGGCTAATCCCGTGCTCGTGAAACGGGGCCTTGATAAGGGGGCGGCTGAAATTTGCAAAGGGCTCGATGAGCTGGCCACTAAAATTAGCAAGCCGGAAGAAATTAGACAAATTGCCGCTATTTCTGCCAACAACGATCACGAGATTGGAAAGCTCATATCCGAAGCCATGGAAAAAGTGGGGAAAGACGGAACGATGACGGTTGTCGAGGCGAAGGGTATTGATACGACGTTGGAGGTCGTCGAGGGAATGCAATTCGATAAAGGGTATCTTTCTCCGTATTTTGTCACCCATCCAGAAAAGATGACGGTGGAGCTTGAAAATCCTCTCATTTTCATCACCGATAAAAAATTATCATCGATCAAAGATATTGTTCCACTTTTAGAAAAGGTCATGGAACAAGGACCAACCCCTATTTTGATTATTGCCGATGATGTCGAAGGTGAGGCCCTCGCAACACTCGTTGTGAATAAGATCAAGAAAGGGTTTCCTGTTTGCGCGGTCAAAGCTCCCGCCTTTGGAGATAGACGAAAAGCGATGCTGCAAGATATTGGAGTTTTGACTGGAGCTACTCTCGTAACGGAAGATGTTGGCTTGACGCTCGAAAACATCGATTTATCGATGCTCGGCCGCGCAAAAAAAGTTAAAATCAATAAAGAAACAACAGCTCTGATCGATGGGGCTGGAAGTCATAAAGATATTCAGAAGCGGATCCAAGAGCTTCGGAGTGAAATCGGAAATTCAAAATCTGACTACGACATCGAGAAGCTCGAAGAAAGGGTTGCCAAACTGGCTGGTGGAGTCGCTGTGATTCACATCGGAGCAGCAACAGAAGCTGAGCTGAAGGAAAAGAAAACCCGTGCTGATGATGCTCTCCATGCAACCCGTGCTGCAGCCCTTGAAGGGATTGTTCCGGGTGGAGGTGTGGCACTTTTAAGAGCTGTTAGAAATTTGGATTCTTTTGTCTTAAAGGGAGATGAACAAATTGGGGTCGAAATCTTGAAAAAGGCTGTTTTCGCCCCAGCAATTATCATTGCTTCGAATTGTGGCAAACAAGGCCATCTCACAGCTGAGAAGATTTACGAAAGACAAGGTGCTTGGGGATATAACGGCACCACTGATGAGTTCGCCGATCTGATTAAGGACGGGGTCATCGATCCAGTTCTTGTGACAAAAACCGCCGTTGTGAATGCAGCCTCTGTCGCAGGTCTCCTTCTTAATATTGCCGCAATGATCACCGATAAGCCTCAGCCCAAATCAAAAACACCCTCAATGCCTCCCATGAATGGCATGGGCGATATGGATGACATGATGTAATCAGGGAAGTTCATAGAATTCTTTGCGTAATTGCTTGAGATGGCGGACATTTTTATCAAGACGCTTGATGTTTTTCTTCTTGTATTCTGGATTTTCGTCAAGGTATTTTATATCGTAATCAATGCGGCCCTGGAGGGCGATTGCCTTCCAAAAAAGTTGTAGGATTTTACGGTTTTCAGCCGTAGCCATCTGGGGGGTGTAGTGAGCAATATATTCTCTTTCGATCGCCTCTTTCTCATCGGCCAAGAGTTGGCTGCGGAAAAGTTCCATCCTTCCAAAGGCTGTTTGATAATCTCGCAGGGCTTGATAAAAGTCGGCCGAGGGTCGATTTTGAGAATCGATAAACCGGTGAGCTGTGATCGTATCAATGTAAATGATTTTATCCGTGCTGGGATCGTAAAAAATATTACACCAATTTAAATCACCATGGCTATAAAGCCTGCTTGGGTAGTTGAAGACGATTCTCTTCTCGAGATCTTTGTAAAACTGGATCATTTTGTCGAGATCAAAGTTTATGTGATGATCTTCCAGGGTTTTTCGAACACAATCCCTGCATGGCAACATAAATCTAGAGAACTCATCTGAGGAAGGAATTTTTGCATACCCCTCCTCAAAAGACTTGAGATGAAGCTCCGATAAAGCTTCCCCGTGCTTTTGCAAAGCTCGAACGAGCAATTGAAAAGCTTCCTGCCGATTTTCGCAGCGAGGAGAAACTAACTCCTGCGTCAATTTGGTGATGGTCTTTCCTGGAGCTGCTGATTCAGCGACAAGATAAAGCCACCGATTATTCTTTTTGATTTTTCCAACAGCAACGGGAGCTACGGTTGTCGAAAGATTCAGATTGAGGGAATACAATTTCTCAAGAGAGGAAAGTTCTTTTGCTAAAAGCGATTTCTCATGGAAGCCTTTGATGACGACGGTGAGAACTTTGGGCAATTTATAAATGAAATAAATGAGGGTTCTCTCGGGATGTGTTTTATTCCTGTTGAATTCACGGATATTGAGATCGGTGAGTTTGAGGTGGAGTTGTTGCTCTATAAACCGTTCGAGAGATGAATAATCGTTTAATAAATTCTCGAGGTTGAAAAGTCTTGGATCGTCTTCAGAAATTTCACCATCATCACTCCGGGTCGATCGTGCGAGCTCAACAATTTCTCCGTTATGAGATTTTGATAAAAAAGTAGTCCATGATCTTTCAAGAAAACAATGGTCTGAAAAAAGAGAGGACAAAAAAGTTAGAAAGAAAAGTAGCTTCATTGTTGATAAAAGGTATCTTTGAGTTTAAATAAAGTATCTAAATTTTCACGTAATCTCGGAATGTGTTTTTTACTATTATCTGGAAACGTCTCAAGATTGTGGATGTTATGTGTAATGCGCTCATGTGCTTCGACGACATCCCAGAACAAGCGAAGGTTTTTTTGACTTTCTCCCCGTACAACTTTCGGAATGTAAGTGGAGACGTAACATTTTTGTAAAATGGTGAGTTCTTCGGGAGAAAGTAAATCTCTCCCGGTTTCTAATCGAGCAAAGGCAGCACGATAATCTCTAAGAGCTTCTCGAGGGCCGTAACCTGGCCCATGCTGACCATTGATCGAGTAATGAACGGTCACAGTATCGATATACGTGAGTGTATCGGACTGCGCATCGTAAAAGACATTGCTCCAATTCAAATCGCCGTGCGTATAAACAAATTGGGGATAATGAAAAGAGACACTATTTTCTAGGTCTTTATAGAAATCCTCGATTGTATCAAAAGGTACCGTCACGTCGTATTTTTTCAATGTTTCTTTTGCAGCTGGTCTAAAAGGTAAATCTAAACTTAACGACCGTGTCGATTGAGCTACACCCACGCCTTCCTCGAAAGATATGAAATGGAGTTCTTTTAAAGCGCGGGCGTGTCTTCGCACAGCTTTTTTTAGTACATGAAACCTTTGAGCCCGCTTTTCTCCTTCGCTGCGAGCAACATCCTCTACCATCGAATAAATGGTTTTGCCAACGGCCGGCGTTTCAGCAACGAGATAGAGTGTCACTTGATCCTTTATTGCTTTTCCTAGAGCCATAGGAGCCGTGGTTGTAGAAAATTTTGGATGGAGAGAATACAGCTTTTCAAGAGAGGAGAGCTCTCTTGCTAAAGAGGTTTTTCGATGAAATCCTTTAACAACGGCTAAAAGCTCCTTAGATGGGCTATAAATAAAGTAAATATAGGTTCGATCGGGATTGAGAATATTTCTTGGAAAATCGTGAATCAAGATTTTGTCGGGAGAAAGACCCAGTTCCTTTTCCAAGAAAGAATAAATCGATTCTTGAAAGGTGAAATGGCTGTGTCTTGCTTCACGGAGGGTGTACGTATAATCATTTAACAATGTCTCCATCTCGAGGAGCCTCTCATCCGATTCAAATATTTTCTCATTGTCATCACACCGGGTCGCGAGGGCCAACTTCAAAGCTTTTTCATGGCAAGGCTTTGATAAGAAAGATGACCACGCCTTTTCCAGATCAATATCGTTCGAATAAACAGAAGAAAGGAGGAGGGCGAAAAGAAGAAGAAATCTCATCCCTTTCTCCAAAAAGAAGGAACAAAGAGGACAAGGATACTCAAGTATTCAAGTCTTCCTAAAATCATCCACACGATGCAAATCGTCTTTGAAAAAGGAGACAGAAAAGCAAACGAACCTGCTGAACCAATCCCGCCAAAATTAAGACCCGTATTATTAATCATACAACTAATTGTTCCAAAAGCCGTGATAGGCTCTTGATTGTCCCAAACTATCAGATATGTTCCTAAAATCGTCAGTAAGATAGCAATGCAAAAGAAAACTAATACAGTCATAGAAGTTTTTTGGGTGATTTCCTTTTCACCTATTTTTAGGACACGGACTGTATCGGGTCGAAAGAGAGATTCAATTTTGTTTTTGATCAAACGAAGAATAATAAAATAGCGGATGACCTTAATCCCCCCTGTTGTAGATCCCGACATCCCCCCAATGTACATCAGAATGAGCATGAAAAATTGGCAGGAAAAAGGCCATAAATCGTAGTCGATGATGGAAAACCCCGTCGATGTTTGAGCAGAAATAGCCATAAAAGATCCTTGCAAAAGGGAGCTACCAAGAGAGTACCGCTCGGTCGTCCCCATCACAGGGGTATGCCAAAGGGGTAGCGACATCAGTAAACAACCGATGAATAGGATCACCGAGTAGAGGACAAATTCGGGTTCATAAACACGGTAGAATTTTCCCCGCAGGGCGTAAAAATACGATGTGAAATTGATACTACCAGCGACCATAAAAAGGGCAATAATTCCGTTAGTCGCCATATTAGAGTACGATTGTAGTCCGTGGTTTGTGACGGTAAACCCTCCTGTTGATATCGTTGAAAATGAAAGAGCAACGGCATCGAAGAGAGGCATCGACCCATTCGTGAGTTTCATCAAAATCACTTGGAGTATCGTCAGTCCAAGGTAGATTTTCCAAAGGACACTGGCCGTTTCTTTGATACGAGGGGTCATCCCTTCTTTGGTAACGCCGGGAACTTCACTTTCAAAAAGAAATTTTCCTCCCATAGAAAGAGCAGGAAGAACCGCAATGAAAAGGACAACGATACCCATCCCACCTAGCCACTGCATGAAACTTCTCCAAAATAAAAGAGGTTTCCCGAGGGCTTCAATCCCTTCTTTAAGAACAGTTCCGTGGCTATCTTTGAGAGGTTCAATCGTTCCATAAAAATGATAGATCATGGAAGGATCGAGAGGATTGGGTACGGAGGCTTCGACTTCTTTCTCGTGGTCGTATTGTTTAGGATATAAAATGGTAGCTCCGGTTGTTGTAAGACCCGAAACCGACTCAAAATAAGCATCAACAGGGCTAGAAATCGCCCCCGTAATCAAGAACGGAACCGCGCCTATTCCGGCAGTCAAAAACCAAATCAAAACCACGAGCAAAATACTTTCTTTTCGATAGAGAGTTCCAGTCGATTTTCGACTCATTCTTTTAAGAAAAGCAGCGAGGACAAGACAAATTCCGATGGTCATCAAAAAAGAAGTGGTGACAGATGTAGAAAAATAGATCTCTTTTTCGATAACAAATTCGAATAAAACAGCGACCCCCAAAGGGATGATCAAAATAGCCGCTAGATACATTAAATATCTGCTTAGGACGCGACTGATTTCAGCAAACGACATAATCAAATACGTTAGCAGATTTCCTATTGAAAAATTCAAGGAAATTGTAGAAAATCCACATTTTTTAAAAAGGAGTCTACAAATGAATATTCTCGTATGGATGCTACTTAGCTGGATCACCTGCCAAGCGTCTTTTGAACATCCTGAAAATATCCCTTGTTTTTGTTTAGATGAGCGGCTGATTGCAGATCTTCGTCTGATCGGAAATCAATCTTTTTCTCCGCTAGAAGGGTTCATGAATGAGAAAGATTATCGGTCTGTTATGGAACGGACACGTCTCGCAAATGGAACGTTATTCCCCATTCCTATCGTCCTTCCTGTTCCCCCCGATCTCGCTCAGAAAGCTCTCGATTATGGTGAGCTTCTACTCCAAGATGATAAACTCAATCCGCTGGCCATTTGCGAAATCGAAGATGCGTATGAACCCGATGTCGAAAAAGAGGCTCAGAGTGTGCTCGGAACCCTCGATACGAATCACCCTTCTGTAGGGCGTATCTTGAATCGAAAAGGGAAATGTTATCTCGGCTGTAAAATACGACCTCTTCCTTTTTTGAACAAATTGGATCGAGAAGAAGAGGTGATGACCCCTGCTGAGACTAAAGCGTTTTTTCGTGAACAAAATTGGAACAATGTTGTCGCTTTCCAAACACGGAATCCTCTGCACCGTGCCCATGTTGCTTTGATTGAAAGCTGTTTGGATCGAGCAGGAGTTGATGCCACACTTTTCCTTCAACCTGTCATTGGACCGACTCAAGATGAGGATGTTGAACCCCGTATCCGTATTAAATGTTATCAAGCCCTTCTAAAAGAGTTTAAAAATCGGAAAGTCTTTCTCACCTATCTTCCTCTAGCGATGAGAATGGCAGGGCCAAAAGAAGCTTTAATGCATGCCATCATTCGAAAAAATCATGGGGTTAACTGCTTTATTATTGGACGAGATCATGCAGGACCTTCCTCAAAAGATAAAAATGGACGTCCCTTTTATCACCCTTATGCTGCCCATGAGCTCGTGAAGTCGCATGCAGAAGAACTCGGTTTAAAAATTCTGACCTCCGAGGAAATGGTTTTCGTAAAGGAAACGCAGAGTTTTATTCCTGAAAATGAATTGACACCTGGACTGACTCCGCTCCGTGTTTCAGGTACAGAGGTGAGAAGAAAATTAAGAACTGGCCAGGAATTACCTGGGTGGTTTTCTTACCCCGATGTCGTCAAAATTTTAGGGAATTATTTCCGATCCAGAAACGGTCTTTGTGTTTATCTCGTCGGACTCTCAGGAGCTGGTAAATCGACCTTATCCACCCTTTTGAAAAAGAGAATCGAAGAGATCGATCCTCTACAACGCCCCGTAACCGTATTAGATGGAGACGTGATCCGGAAAAATCTCTCTGCAGGGCTTGGATTTTCAAAGCAAGACCGGTCTCTCAATGTCAGGCGTATTGGATACGCAGCCAGCCTTGTTGTTAATAGCGGAGGGATCTGCATTTGTGCCAATATCGCTCCGTATGAAGAAGATCGGCTTGCCAATCGGCAGCTGATTAATGCCAAAGGATGTTACTGCGAGATCTTTGTCGACACCCCGATCAGTATCTGTGAAGAGAGAGATGTAAAAGGGCTTTACAAATTGGCTCGTGAAGGCAAACTCAAAGAGTTCACCGGTGTCAGCGACCCGTTTGAACCCCCTGTTTTTGCAGACATCCGGATAGAAGGTGATAAAAATCCGCACGAATGTGTCGAACAGATCATGACCCGACTCAAGGAGATTTACCCCTTTTATTCGCAATTATAGAAACCTTGCTTAATAAATAATAAAAAAGTAAAGAAATGAAATAATCAGGTGTCCTCGATGCGGGTATTTTGTATTGGTTTGCTTTTTTTTATTGCTGGTCTTCATGCCAACCCTAGTCAATTTCTCTCGAAGTCGGAGAATGTTCGAGCCGTAGAATTATCTCTCACTAAGAAAAAGGATGAAATTTATTCTGAACCTTGGAAATTTGCTGAGCTCAGAAGGCTTTTAACCGACTATTCTTGTCCAAGTTCTTTTAAAAATTCGATCCGGAAATTTGTAAAAGAAGAACTCAGGCTAGATCTATCTAAAATAAAGATCGTAGAGATGAATAGAAGAAACTCTGGTTCTCCCAATAGAACTCTTCTATACTTCATCTATGATTCCAACAAAAAACTGATAGCTGTTATCAAGTGTCATCCCAATCTCCGTCTTTTTTCGAAAGAACTCAATACTTTAACAACGATATCTTCATTAAATCTTCGTTATTCCAAATGGGCTATCCCTTTAGGTATTGGCAAAATTTATAAAGATCAAATCCCCATTTTTTTGATAGCTCAATCGGCGGCTGAAGGGAAATCTCTACATGCAATGGCTAAAGAACTGAAGAAGTCGACAGGAGAGGAAAGAAAGGAAAAATTAACACAGTTTAAAAAAAGTGTAAGAAGACTGGCCGAGGCCCTAACAGAATTGCATGGTATTTCAATGAAAAAGAAGATGCCACATCCATCTTCTTTAAAGAATATGGTTCCGGAATGTAACTCTTGGAGAAAAGAAATTCTCGATGAGAATGGAATCGTATTACATCCGCAAAGGATTAAAACTTTCTTTAGAGACTTGGATAGCTGTATAACAACCGTTTACCCTAAAGTGTTTTATACTCACGGTGATTTGAATTTGTCCAATATTTTTTACAATGAAAAGACAGGAGAAATTACATTCATTGATACCCTTGGCTTTACTAAGTGGGAAAATGGAATGGAAGATTCTCAAGCTTTTTATAGAGTTGCAAGAGATTATTCAGCCATTTTTATAAAAATACACGACTCTTTGAGAGTCTTTCCAACAAAAGAAAAAACCATTCTAGAAAAAATTTATACGTCGATCTATTGCAGAAAAGCCGCAAAGGCCGATAATGAGAGAATTCTACAAATCTATTGGGAAGTCATGGCCATTTGTGGATGTATCCATCACGATTTGGTGATCCTTAAGAAACACGAAATTTCCAATCAACCACTAGATCTATTGAAGAAACATTTAGAAAGGCTCTTTCGCTTAAGAGAAGAATTTTATACTCTTTAGAATATCTTTTCGACTTCTGGAATGGTTTCAGGACTGCAAAGGATAATAGCAGTATCGCCTGGAGTTAAAATGCTGTTTCCTTTAGGGACAACAACTCCGCTCCGATTTTCTATCATAGCGATCAAAAAATTCTTCGGAAAAGTGGGGCTCAAATCGGATAAAGGTGAGCCTACAACACCCGAATCAGTGGAGATTTTGACTTCCATGATTTTAGCTTGATTTTCATAGAGAGAAGCGATCGATACAATCGAGGCGTCTTGCAAAATGGAGTGGATCCGTTCAGCAATGCTCGCTCGTTCCGATAGGGTATGCGAAATTCCGAGTTGCTGGAGCAGAGGAGCAAAACCTTCTTCAGAAACGAGGGCCATGACCTGTTTACAACCTGCCTGGCGAGCTAAAGCCGCAGCCAAAATATTGGTTTCTTGGGACTGCGTACAAGCCACAAAAAGATCGGTGGTTTCGATATGTTCCTCTTTAAGAAATGCAAAATCGGTTCCATCGTGATTGAGGATAGTCACAAATGGAAACAAACGGGCAAGCCGCTCACACCGCACTTCATCTTGTTCAATGATTTTGACATCGATTTTCTGTTCTTCGAGCAGTCTACAGAGATGAACAACGACCCCAGAACCGCCCACGAGGACAACCGATTTGACTGCTTTTTTGGAGAGACCAAAAATCTCTTGCAGCTGTTGCATGGTTTGGGTTTTTCCAATGAGTGTCGCCTCATCACCCGGCAAAAGATGGTCTTGTCCTTTGGGAAAAATCACCTTTTCTGATCTTCGTATCAGACCAATGAGCAAATTGTCATGGAGATCGACGTCGGAAAGAGGAACTCCGGCATATTGGAATTTTTCGGGGATGACGACCGTTCTCATCTGAACAGCCCCTTGTGCGAAACTCTCGATGGCCAGGTTCCCTGGATTGACGATATGTTTAAATAAATCATGTGCCACGATCAGTTCCGTTCCCAGAAGGTGATCGACAAAGAAAAGGCGACCAAATTCGAGACGGCTGTGATCGAGGAAACTGCTTTGACGGATCCGAGCAACTGTTTTTTTGAAGCCTAAGTTTTTAGCCATCGTGCAAGCGACAAGATTGGTTTCATCATCGCTGCTCATAGCAATGAAAAGATCAGGAGCGAGCTCAGACAATTCTTCCAGAACACGCCAATCGGTCCCCGACCCCAGCCGGGTGGCGATATCGGCTGAACGGGCAATTTTTTCCAGTGATTTAGGATCTTTATCGATCACAATGACATTGTGACCTTCACTCGCCAATTTAGTTGCCAAAAACGAACCAATAGTTCCAGCCCCTAAAATAACAATATTCATATCGTTATTGTAGCGAATTTTGAATAACAGTGCTTGATGAAAATGGATTTCTCATTGAGAATAGAGAGTCCTTGCACCGGTAGCTCAGCTGGATAGAGTACATGGCTACGAACCATGAGGTCAGAGGTTCGAATCCTCTCCGGTGCGATGTTTATTAAAATTTTCACTACAGGTCCTGTCGAAACCCACTCGGTATTAATCGGATGCACGAAAACTAGGGAAGCTGCCATCATCGACGTTCCCTATGAAAGCACACCCCTTCTCCTGGAAGCCCTTAAAAAAAACTCCTTAACCCCAAAAATGATTTTACTGACCCATTCTCATTGGGATCATCTAGCCGATGCGGCCTCTCTCAAAAGAGAGCTTGGGGTCCCTATTTTTGTCCATGAGAACGACGCGGGGAATTTAAAAAATCCAGGAAGTGACGGCATTCCACTATTTTTTCCGATTGAACGAGTCGAACCCGATGGTTTTCTGACAGAGGGAGAGACCCTAACTTTGGGAACTTTAAAAATCGACGTGATTCACACCCCAGGACATACACCCGGAGGGGTCTGTTTTTGGATTCCTGAAGAAAAACTCTTGATTTCAGGGGATACCCTATTTCGGGGTGCGATTGGCAAACTCACCCTTCCTACCAGTAACCCGAGTTTAATGGGGGAGTCTTTAAAAAAACTAAGCAAACTTCCGCCCGAGACCCGTGTCATCCCAGGACACGGACCTGAAACCACCCTCGCGAGAGAGAAAGCGACCTTAGACTTCTTTCGAAACTCAACCGTTACGAAGATTTAACGCGAAGACTGCAGAGAAGTTTCTGCCCAAAATTGAGCTTATTAACCCGAGAGGTCAAAAGGTGACAATCTGCTTGCTGCACTCCTGCCCGATCGATCCTCCTCCTCGGCCTAGCCTCCGCCCTAACCTATCGATGGGGTCCTCGTCGGTCGGACCGCTAACGCTTCGATCTGACAGGAGTTCGCTGGCGCATGTTGTCACCTTTTGACCTCTCGGGTTAATAACATGCAAAATGTTGATCATGATGAGCACAACAACGGATATCAACGCAAAGACGCCAAGCCACAAAGATGCAGAGAAAATTGAAAATGTATTAGCAGCGCTTCTCAATTTTGGGCAGAAACTTCTCCGTAATGGGATAGAAAGAATCGTCAATGATTTATAAAATTGCGTCTTCGCGGCTTGCGCGGCTTTGCGTTTAATCTTCGTAACGGTTGAGTTTCGAAAGAAGTCTATTATTTCGCGGTTAAATAGTCGTAGAGATCTTTTTCTGTAACCAGGAGAACACTTTCATACATATGGCAGATCGGGATCGCAGCTTGGATGATTTCTTGGTCTCCAACGCCTGGCAAACAAAGTGCACTGAGTCTCTTTTTTAGTTTTTTTTGGCGGAGATACCGAAGGCCTTGCATATATTCTTCAAAGCTAAATCCTTCTTCGGAAATGCGGAAGTAAATCAATTCCATTTCATAAAGCAAAGCTTGTATAGCACAGTGAATTCCTTCCGAATTCTCTGGAGGATTTCCCAAATATTCTAAGAGTTCGTCTAGAGAAGTCAGTGTGAATGGGGAGCAGAATTCCCCTTTTTCTGCCGCTCCAAATAGAAAAATAGTATTTTTTAGCATCATTAGCTCTTGATTCCTTAATAGACGTATATAAAAATTATTTTAAAGTTTATTTTGAATCTAGAAATGGTTTATGAAAGAGGGACAAGCCGTTTGAAAGGAGTCGTAATGAAGCTTTTATACCTATTTTTTATATGGATGTGCGCTGCGCATGCCTTTGAAATCGATCCAGAAGATAATCTGAACGTCACCACTTTGTCGAATGGGATAGAACTTTGGATAAGACCGTATATGAAAGGGAATTCTAAAATTTCTTGCCGCGTCGTTGCCAAAAACCCTTCTGAAGATCTCCAGCAGATTTTTTCCCTCGACTGCGCCAAAGAGAGGTTTGAGTCCGAATTGTCAAAATTCATCGATTATTGCAAGAACTCCATTCAGAAAGAGAGTAAAGTTGCATGTATTGTGGTTGGAAATTTTAATAAAAAACTCGTAAAAGACGCCTTAACGGAAACCTTCGATACCTTTAACAAACGACAAATTGCCGTTTATCCACGGATTTTGGTGACTCCGAGCATATCGAACGACCATGTTTGCCTTTCACTTTATTATCCAGCATCGCTGCAGGAGCTAAAAACCGACAAAGATTTGAAAACGGTTTTAACGTTGCATCTAACACAGATGATGGTTCAAGAGAGATTTCGACTCATTGCTGCAGAAGTCCAGGGTGAATTGATTGAACCGACAGAGACATCGTATATGCTCCCCTATACACACACGGTCGCACGGGGTCAACACTCTGTTCAACCCGATCCTGCTCGCATGCTGATAGGTTTTCTTTCTGTCATACAAGATCTTCGAGAAAGCAGTTTTAAAGAAAACGAGCTGACACAGGTAAAGAACAGGCTTTCCAAAACAATCTCTTCTCTTTATCAACAAAATCCGACAAGTGGTGATTTGGCCGATTATTATGTCTCTCATTTTGCTTTTGGGTTAGGGTGTCCTTCGTATAAATCTTTTATGACTGCAGCTATTCAAATAATTCCAACGATCGAAATGACAGATATCGAAGAAAATTTTTGCAATTTTTTTGATGATGAAAAGAGGCGTGTTGTCATCCGACTTCCCACCGGTCTTGATCTTTCGGAGGGTTCTATCCGAGACGTCTTACAGACCTTTAAACTTGGCGGCAGTTTGGACGACAATGGTAAAAATGGACAAAAAGATACCTACGCGCTAATTCCTATCAAAGAAGAACAAGCACAGATCATCTACGACATTATCGAAACCGTGGCAAAAAATAATGTCCTCCAACTAGGACTGAAAAAATCAGAACTCGAGAAAAAAAGGAAAAAAATTGACGATGTCCACCCACTCCGGTTTTTAGGAACCATTTTCTCGAACCCCTACTTGCGTCAACGGTGCATGCCAAAGATCCAGGACAGTATATTCAAATGGCGTGCTTTCTTAGGTGGCCTTTCGGGAACTATGGATCGGGAATACGACCGTAACAACCTTATGAGCCATATTCCTGGCTTTTGTAAGGTGGTAAAAGCCGATGAGGAAAGCGTCAGACACTATCTTCAAAAGAAAGAATGGGAAAAGTTGGTTAAATACCTCATCAAATCAAACTGAGAATAGAAAATAGGTTTATTTAGCCGTACGTGAATCCAGGCTTGTTTTGCCCGACTTCTATGATGTAACCGTCAGGATCGCGGATGTAGCATCGTGTCTCGCCGTACTTGTCCCTGGGTTCAGTTAGAAACGTCGCTCCCCGACTTCGCCAGAGCTTGTAGCACGCTTGAATGTCTGCTACGCGGATATTCATAAAGCTGCTGATCTCATCGGGATCGGGAGGGGGTCGGAGAGTTACGGTCGGTTTGTCGGGTGTTGGCCCGCCCCCAATGTTGACAATGAGCCAAGTGTTTCCGATTTTGATGTACGCCGGCGCCCCTTTCTTGTCGCCTCTACTCACAATTCTTCCTCCGAAGACCTTTTCGTAGAATTTAGCGGATCGCTCGATGTCGGCCACCGTGATAAAGTGCGCAACGGTAAACCCCTCCAGCGGGGGCATCTGATAGTTTGAGTTCTCAACTTGTACTTCGTCCATTGATCCCTCCAATTTCAGTATTTACAAACTTAATCACTTTGAATGTTATTGACAAAAGCTTTTATATCCGGTGGAACTCCAATAACGTAATCAGGTATTCCTTCTAAATTTTTATAAAAGAGCATGGGGGCCTCTGGACCATAAGGTACCGAAAATTCAAGTGCTTCATTTGCGAGCTGGATGGTCTTCTCGGTAGGATTTACAATCGGAAGAATGGCTCCAGTTTCCGTCGTTTGGTCGAAGTTGTCTTCATTATAAGCCCATGCTCCAGCAGGGGTGTGGGGGTAAGGGGCACCTTCAGGAACTTTCCCTTCATAAATCGCATAAACTTTACCTCTCGATGAGGGTTTTAAAGTCCAATTGAGACTTGCCAAAGCCCAAAAGATCTTTACTTTACCCGCATTCACATAGGGAAGGATTTCATTGTAAAAGACATTTGTTATAGCCTCGCCTTGGGGGTCATCGTCCGGTAGGCCCAGAGCATAGATGGTCTTTGGTGCGGAGGGATCTCCTTGCAAAAAAGCAGAAATTTTTTTCATTTTCCCATATAAAAAAGTGGCCCAATCTTGATGGATAAATGCATCTGCTGCATAAAAAGTAAGATTGTTAAAATTGAAACCAAATAATAAACCGCCGCGTATGGCATATTGATTTTGATTGTCCACAAAGATGATTTCAGAAAGTTCATGCGGAGGAAGCTTTCCTGCGTAGGCAACAAGATTCCAAACGCCATAGGATGGAGGAAGCTGCTCGAATGTATTTAGGATCGTTTGAAGGGTGGATTTGTTTGTAATAAGATGGCTTCCAAAACCCCAATATCCGGCACCGCTATCCATGAGTCCTCGGCTCACGCCGGTAGCTTGCGGAAGTGTTGGGTCACTAAACCGAATCGTGAATTTTTCGATATTTGAAATCGCTGGCTTCAGAGTGAGTTTTTGCCACAGGAACGGATATCCAAAAAGGATATAAAAAGTGGATGTAGCGTTTTCTTTTTCAAGCTTTAGTCCATCATTAGCACTGAGGCTACTTGAACAAAAAGCCACGCTTGCTAGAAATGCCAAAATTTTTTTTAAAATCATACATATTCCTTATCAATGAGATTTTTTTACATACAAACTATCTACGAATTCCTGGGTAGTGAGATCATCTATAAAGGGCAATCCATCAGAATAGGCATATTTAAAGCTTCCATCCATGGTTCGATAATAGACAATGGGGATTCCCAAGAATGCACTATCATAGCCACCTATATCATACTTGCAAGAAAACGCTTGTGCCTGATTTGCACGCCGGATTGCTTTAGAGGAAGCGTGAAGAGTGGGAGAGATGGCTCCTCCTAAAGCATATCCTAAATAACCAGCACCTGGAGAGGGAAGTTCAATGAACCCCTGCGAATTATAATCAAATGCTCCAGAGGGTGTGCTTGGGAATTGTGTATTGGGTGGAAGATCTGCATCATAGATTGCCAATACCTTTCCCCTGGAATCTTCTTGTTCTCTAGCATATAAACTCCAGTGGATGACAAGCTCTCCTGATTGTGTAAATGGGAGGAACATTGCATACAGCCAATGGCAAAAGGGGCAGTTGGGATCTCCGAGCACCAAGAGTTCGCGAGGGGCATTTTTTCTCCCCTGTGGAAAAGAATAAATTTTCTTTTTTTGGTTAAAGAGAAATTGAGCCCAATCTTCATAAATGTTGGCATCGGCGGCATTAAAGGTGACGTTCAGTTGGGTATTTGTATCTAAAACAGTGGCATTTTTAAGGGCATACCGGTTATTTCGATCGACGAAGACAATTTGTGAAAGGCTACTGGGCTTAAATTTTCCTGCATAGGTATTGAGGTTATACTCACTATATTGAGGAGCAAGCAACGTAAATGTTTTCTTGATAAAGGCGATCTCCTTAGGGTCGGTGATCAATTCGCCCCCTACGGTGACATACCGGCCTCGCTTATCGACAAACCCTTTTTGATTTTCCACAGTACGATCGCTATACAGGACGACATACGATTGAAGATTGGCCACGGCAGGTTTGACGTTGACCTCATCCCAGATGCTCGCCCAACCGGTATTTAATAAAAACTCATTAACCGCATCGACGGCTGGAGACTGGGCAAATATCCCTGTAGATACAAATAAGAACCCTACGAGATTCCATACAAATCTTCTAAACACCATATGCTTGTCTCCTTTGGTGATTTATCCTATGAATATAAAATAAAATATTTTTTTTCAAATTAATTCGAGCTTTACTTCGGTTTATTTAAGAGTCGTCTCAATCGCTTTGAATGCTATCGACAAAAGCTTGAATGTCGGGTGGAAGCCCCGTGAAATAATCGGGTACTCCTTGTGTGTTGATATAAAATAGCATAGGGATGTCTATAGCATAAGCTGCCCCAAATCCAAGTGCTGCATTTGCAAACTGAATGGTTTTCTCATTAGGATTGACAATAGGCAAAATGGCACCCGTTAGAGTAGCTTGATCGAAGTTGTCTTCATTATAGGCCCATGCTCCTGCGGGGGTATGGGGATAGGGAGCTCCTTCTGGAACTTTCCCTTCATAAATCGCAAACACCTTGCCTCTTGATGCAGATTGTATATAGGGATTGATACTCGTTAAACTCCACCAGATTTTAACTTTTCCGGATTCGACAAAAGGTAGAATTTCATTGTAAAAGGCATTTGTAAAAGTGAACTGGAAATCATCCGGAGTTCCATAAGCATAGATTGTTTTAGGTGCCGAGGGATCTCCTTGTAAAAAGACCGACAACTTTTGTGCTTGTCTGTATAAAAATGTCGCCCAGTCTTGACGGATAAAAGTATCTGCTGCGATAAAGGTGAGAAGATCGAATTCAAAATCGAATACTTCGCCGCCTCGTATGGCATATCGGTTTTGCTCATCGACAAAGATGATCTCAGAGAGTTCCTTCTTAGGGAGCTTTCCTGCATAAGCGATTAGATTGTAAATCCCGTACGCCTGAGGGAGCTGCTCAAATGTTTGAGTAATGGTTCCAATCAGAGATTTATCTGTGATAAGATCACTTCCTAAACCGAAAAATCCACCACCTGTTTCCATAAGGCCTCGACTATAGCCTGTAGCCTGAGGAAGGGATTTGTCATCAAAACGGATCGTGTATTTTTCCACGTTTGCAATAGCCTGCTTTAATGAGACTTTTTGCCAATGAAAAGGGTATCCCTTAAAAAGATAAAGATTAGATTGTATCCAATTTTCTTTTTCAAGCTTTAAAAGATCATCCCCTTGGAGAGAGTTTATACAAAGTACGCAACCCATCAGAAACATGGATATTTTTTTGAAAATCATGTATTTCTTCCTTTTCTCGTTTGCAAAATTAACGAGATTTTTTTACATACAGGCTATCTACAAATTCTTGAGCAGTGCCAAGCTCTGCATAAGGCCAGTCAGTAATATAGTCGTAACTTCCATCTTTTTTTCGGTAAAAGAGAGCCGGGACTCCCCCAAACACACCATTAAAGAAACCATTGTCATATTTAAAAGAAAAAAACTGTGCCTGATGTGCCCTTTTAATGGCTTCATTAGATGGATGGAGTGTTGGAGAAATCGCCCCTTGTAAATAATATCCTTGGCCAGCGCCTGGAGAAGGGAAGGAAAGGAATCCCTGTTCATTGTAATTCCAGGCTCCCGATGGCGTCCTTGGAAATCCGGAATGGGGTGGAACATCTCCATCATAGATGGCTAATATTTTTCCCAGGGAAGTTTCTTGGATGTAATTATCCAAGCTCCACTCGATGACAAGCTCGCCTGATTTTGTATAGGGTAAAAATGAAATATACAGCCAATGACAAAAGGGGCAGTTGGGATCTCCTACTACCAAGAGTTCACGAGGGGCTTTTTTACTTCCTTGTGAAAAGGAATAGATTTTCTTTTTTTGGTTATAGAGAAAATGGGCCCAATTCTCATGGATATTGGCATCAGCGGCATTAAAGGTGACATTCAGGAATGTATTTGTATCCAGAACGATGGCATTTTTAAGCGCATAACGGTTGTTTCGATCGACAAAGACAATTTGTGAAAGACTTTTAGGTTTAAATTTGCCAGCATAGGTATTGAGATTATATTCCCTAAATTCAGGGGCAAGCAATGTGAAGTTTTTCTTAATGAAGGCAATCTCTTTCCGATCTGTGATCAATTCGCCACCTACAGTGATATACCGTCCTTGCTTATCGACAAACCCTTTTTGGTTTGCCACGAGACGATTACTATACATAACGACGTAAGATTGGAGATTGGCTACAGCGGGCTGAAGTTTCACTTCATCGTAGAACGAAAATGAAAAAGAAAGAAGAAACTCATTAATCGCATCGATGGCTGGAGACTGGGCAAATATCCCTGTAGATACGAATAAGAACCCTACGAGATTCCATACAAATCTTCTAAGCACCATAAAGTGTCTCCTTCGGTAATTTATCTTGCGTATACTGTATTAAATATTTTTTAGGCAGCAATTATTGACGGTTAATCATTTTTCTCCTAAGAAGGGGAATGATGGCCGACCGAACTTCGATCAATTACATCTATTTTGGTATTTTTTTTGTTTTAAGTGCTTTTTTACATATCTATCATATTTCTCTTGTTGAGAATGCCACTTTTTTTCAGAAGTTTTTTTATATTCTGTATGCTATTGGACAATGTTTGTTGGAGATCGGATGTTTGGTTATTATCCAGCACATTTTGAACCGTCTTTTTCCGAAAGGAATGACGACGATTTTTGTCGTTTTGACGTTTCTTCTCTTTTTGGTCCATGTCGTTGACTTCCCATTGATTCGGATCATGGGAATGACAATCTGGTATGTTTTTGATTGGATACGGGCGGAAAGCCTGGAAAATTTCATGGAGCTTCTCTACGCAACCCACATTTCCATGACATCGTGGTTGGTAGCTGGATTAGCAGCCATTCTCCTTCCAATAACAGGGATTTTATTATTTCGTTTCACACATAGGATGGCTGATAAGAAACCGCTTTATTTTTCTCCCTCGATTGTTGGGTTCAGTATGTTGTCTGTGACCCTTTTTCTCTCCTTTTTTGATTTTAAAATCTGTGCCATAACGGCATCTCCAGAAAATGGGAAGCTTGTTCAGGCGCTCCCTTGGAAAACAACATTATTTTCTACTCCTTATCCTAAAGTCAATATTGGAAAATTAGAGTCACGCATCGGCGAAGCTTCAGCACTGACGGAAATTCATGAGCACGCTTTAAAGGTAGAAAAAAAACCTCCGATTTTCCTCTTTATTATGGAAAGTCTACGGGATGATTTTCTAACGAAGGAAGTCGCACCTCATCTGTCCCATTTTCGTGAAAACCATCTTTCTTTTCGGCACAGCCTTGCCGCTGCAAATGGGACCCATCTATCGTGGTTTTCGATCTTTCATAGTATCTATCCTTTCTATTGGGAAGATAAAAACCCAAAAAAATGGTCTTCAGGAAGTCTTCCCCTGCAAATTTTGAAAAAAGCTGGATATAAAATCCGAGTCTATTCTGCGTCGCGTCTCCGTTTCTATCAAATGGACGAACGGATTTTTGGCAGGCTGCTCCATTTAGCAGACAATTACCGGATTTTTGGTGAGGGAGAAGAGAGGGAAAATCATGAAAAAGATACAGCTTGTATCGATGCTCTTCTCAACGATATCGAAACATTTCAAGAGGGAAACGTCTTCGTGGTTTTCTTAGAATCGACCCATTTCGGTTATAGTTGGCCCAAAGAGGATACGGTGTGCACGGCTCCTCCAACACTCGATTATTTCAATATCGCGTGTTCCAACTCTCCTGTGGAAGGGGTGAAAAATAGATACCGAAACGCCATCCATTTTCTCGATCGATTGTTTGGCTCGTTCACAGCAAAGCTAAATACCTTACCCAGTGGTAAAAACAGTATTGTTGTCGTTACAGGAGATCACGGGGAAGAATTTTTCGAAGAGGGCCGTATTTTTCACACGTCTAACCTCAATGCGATGCAAACCCACGTCCCCATCTATTACAAGATAGGGGAACAAAAAGGACAAAAAGAGCTCTCTTCTCATCTCGATATTTTCCCAACCATTTTCGATCATATCTTCGGCCATCATCCGTATGAAACCTGGTTCGATGGAGAAAGTGTTTTAAATCCGAATAGAAAAAATTTCGTCGTCTCAGCGCGGTATAACGCGAGTAGAACACCGTACGAATTTCTCATCCATAACGGTAAAAATCAATGGATTGCCAGGTTTGAAAACAGGTCCAATATCCTTGCCTCCAAAGCCGTCGAGATCATCTCCAAGCAAATCGAGCCCCCGTTCCAAGAAGCTCTGGGCATCCTCTTCAAGAATTAGACGCAAAAGTTGCTTTGCTTCCTAGCTCGTCTTCGATTTCGAGGAGGCGGTTGTATTTCGCAACGCGGTCGCTCCGGCTGAGCGAACCGGTTTTGATTTGGCCGGCGGATGTCGCAACGGCTAGGTCGGCAATGGTGGTATCTTCTGTTTCACCAGACCGGTGGGAGAGAATGGTGGCAAAATGGGCTTGCTTGGCCAGACGGATCGTTTGGAGAGTTTCGGATAGAGTGCCGATTTGATTCGGTTTGATGAGAATGGCATTGGCAGCGTGCATGTCGATTCCTTTTTGGAGGAATCGAGGATTCGTGACAAAGATATCATCGCCGACGACCTGGATCGAAAGCTGGGATGTGAGTTGTTTCCATCCTTCCCAATCGTTTTGGTCGAGTGGATCTTCAATCGAGGAGATCGGGTAGTTTTTGCAAAGTTTTTTCAGGTATTCGAGGTATTTTGGGAGCGAAAGGCCGAGATAGGTTTTAGTTTTAGAATTGTAATATTCCGATGCGGCGCAATCGAGGGCCATCGAGATATCTTGACCGACTTTGTATCCGGCTTTTTCAATGGCGCGTGCGAGAAAATCGAGGGCTTCTTCGTGAGATTTCAATCGGGGTGCAAAACCGCCTTCATCACCCACTGAGACGACATGTCCAGCGCTTTTCAAGAGACTTTTTAATGTATGAAACACCTCAGCACCCCACCGGACGGCTTCTCGAAATGTTGGGGCTCCTTCAGGCCGAATCATGAATTCTTGAAATTCGAGATCGTTATCAGCATGGGCGCCTCCATTGATGACGTTCATCATCGGAAGGGGAAGAAGGTGGGCTCTTTCACCGCCTAAATACCGATAGAGAGGGAGTTTTTTTGCAGCAGCTCCTGCTTTTGCTGCGGCAAGAGAAACCCCTAATGTACTATTGGCTCCCAATTTCGATTTATTCGGAGTTCCATCGAGTTTTATCATGATGTTGTCGAGATTTTCTTGTTCGAACACACTCTGTCCGATCAAAGCGGGTGCTAAAATTTCTTGAATATTAGAGAGGGCCTTGGTGACTCCTTTTCCATGGTATCTTTTTTTATCTCCATCGCGCAGTTCCAGGGCTTCATGCTCTCCAGTGGAGGCACCTGAAGGAACGGCAGCTTTTCCGACGAAACCGTCATCGGTATAAACGAACGTTTCGACCGTGGGAAAACCTCTTGAATCAAGAATTTCAATCGCATGAATTTTTTTTATTTTACTCATAGTGCATCCTTTGAATTTGATACATAAAAATAGCAGCTGCGCTCGCAACATTGAGCGATTCCATTTTGGGAGACATTGGAATGGAAACAGATTTTCCAATCGATTTTGCGTGAGTGGAAGGGCCTTTTGTTTCGTGGCCCATCACGAGAACAAGAGGTTTCTTAAACGAGATTTTAGATAAATTCTCTCCCTTCACATCCGCGATATAACAAGACATTTTTTTCTGGTGGATCAGTTGTGTTAAATCGTTCCAATTTCCTTGCCGAAGGGGTAAAAACAGCGGCGCTCCTCGAGAAGCTCGTAGGGCCTTGTCATTGAACGGATCAGCGGTATGAGGCGTCAAAAAAGCGCCTGACCATCCAAGGGCAAGAGCTGTCCGGAGGATGGTTCCCACATTCCCAGGATCTTGAAGGCCATCCAAAACAAGAATCGTGTCACTCTTTTCTAAAGTGCTGGGCTCTGGGAGCTCCATCTCTGCTACAACGAGATCTTCGATAGGGTAGTTGATAATTTTTCGCAAAACCTGTGTCGATCCCAGGTAGAGTTTTTCAGCAGAAATCTGCACCGGTTCTGTAGAAATTAATATTTTAAGAGGGAGGTGGTTTGCAACATCTTCAATGAGTGTTTTTCCCATGAGAATAACCCTTTTTTCTTCGAGGCGGAAAAACCTGTCATCGCGGAGTTTGACGCACCGTTTGATGAGAGGGTGTTGTAAGCTAGTAATCTGTTGTGGTATCATCCAAAAAAAGGGATTATTTTTTACGGTATACTATGATGACATATCCGATTTTGAGGGGCAAGCGTTTATCCATTTTGATCGTGACCATTCTTTTTTTGATATGGGGGTCGTACTGGATCTATCAAAATAAAACACTCGGTTTTTCGGTTAAAAAAATCACATCGGATTTCCCTCATAATCCGAGCCTTGTCATTGAAGAGCCGCAGGGTGACGATTTAGATCGGCTAAATTCAATTCTGCAACAAAAATTCCGATTTTTAGCTTCGGGGTCTCAATCGTATGCGTTTGAAAGTGAAGATGGTCTATACGTTCTAAAATTTTTTAGAATGAAACACCTGATCCCCCGGATTTCAGATTTCTTCCGTCCTGAGAGGCTCGAATTGCAACGTCAAAATCTTCTTTCGATTTTTCAAGCCCATAAACTCGCTTATGATGAACTCCGTGAAGATGCGGGACTCATCTATATCCACCTCAATAAAACCGACCATCTCAAAACTCGTTTAAAGGTTGTCGATTTTCTCCACCGGACCCATGTGGTCGATCTCGACCAAACAGAATTCATTATCCAGGAAAAAGCCGAACTCATTTTCACCCGGATGAAACGGTATCTCAAACAAAAAGACCGCGTGGGTATCAAACAATCTGTTGCGAGTCTTTTGCAGATGGTTCGAAGACAGTTAGACCGAGGAATCGTCGACCATGATAAAGCCGTCAAGCACAATTATGGATTTGTTGGCGATCGACCGATTCATCTCGATATTGGGCGCATTTATAAAGCCGATAAACCGAAAGATTACGATCGAATTGCATCTCGGATTCAAGAATGGCTGCAAGAAAACTCTTCGGATTAATTGTCATTCTCTGTGGTTGTACGAGTGGTGAATTCTCAGCAAAGAGAGTATCGTCATCTCTAAAACCCCACTCCGAGTGGTCTATTCCAACTCCGTCTGAAAAAGAAATTGACGATTTAAAACAAATTTTCGGTTGTCCTTTCAAATTCTTAGGAGAAGGGGCTCAAGCTTATGCCTTTGAAAGCTACGATGGGAAATATGTCTTAAAATTGTTCAAAATGCGTCGTTTTACCCCTTCTCTCATCGATTACTTATGCCCGCATGTCGTTCGGCGGAGGTTGAAGAATCTCAAGTGGGTTTTTAATGGGTATAAAATCGGTTATGATGAGTTTCGGAGAGATACAGCCCTCATTTTTATTCATCTCGCAAAAACCGCCTATTTAAATCAAAAAGCAACCCTGATCGATGCCGCTGGAGAATTGCATACTCTCGATCTCGATAAGACCGAATTCGTCTTGCAGGAAAAAGCAGAACTCTTTTTTGATCGGCTGACACAGTGGAAAAAAAAGGGAGATCTTCAAGCCGTCGAACGAGGAATTGCCGCTGCTTTGGATCTGGTGAAAAGGCGGGCAGAAAAAGGGTATGCCGATCGAGATAAAGCCGTTTCAAACAATTACGGTTTCGTCGAAGATCGGATTGTTCAACTCGATATTGGCCGTCTCTACAAAGGGATCAAAGCAGGTCAATGGGAGCATCTCAGCCGGCGCATCGAGAAATGGAGACACGATCAGGACAAAAGCGAAAACTCGAATTGAACACTGCCCTCTCGATGATCAATGATTGCAGTACTCTGGATATCACCTTTGGTACGCAAATCTCTATCTATGATTTTGTAGTTGGATGTAACCTCAGTTTTGCCCTCGATAACCGTGAATCGGAAAGTAGGGTCAAACTCGTCAATAGAGAATCGTAAGCTCTCGTTTCCAAATAATCGTTTTAATCTATCAATAGTCTGATCGCGAGCGTTCGGGAGATATCCCATCACTTTCCAGGCTTCATCTTCAGTCATACCTTGCTGGGTAAGATAAGCACGGAGTCGATCGGCATCAACTCTCCGCTCTGCAATCCAAGATCGAATGGTTTCTTTATTTTGTTCACCTCGTAAGTCTTGAGGTTCTGGAAGACTCCAAACCTTTTGATCTAGAAACTCTTGATATTCAGCCCAAGTTCCTGCCGCAGATCCCAAAAAGAGAAAACCGTAGTTGTCTGTTTCATGAACATCGTACGAAAATTGTTCTTGAATATCGGCAATAGCACGGATTTGAGGGCGAGGAGATAAATTGTATGCATCGCGCAAGATCTGCAGCGCTTGATAAATGTACATTTCTCGTGAAGCGATAATTCCCTGTTTTTTCACAATCGCTGGAGGAGCAAGGGTGTTGACCAAAACTCTGGTTAGATTTTCGGAGTTAATTTCCCCTGTAAGATAAAGAGTGTGCAGAGTCAAGATGGCTTTAAAGGCATTGCCACGATCGATATCATCCTTACAGAAGGCCTCTAAGATCGAAATATTCAAGCTTTTGCAAAGATAAAGAACGATATGGGCATACGAAAACAAAATAAACGATTGATGGTACGGTAATGATTCGATGGTTGGATGGGGGAAATAAAGCGCCTCTACTTCGTTTAGAAGCTCATCGATTTTGCCAGGTGTTAGGTTGCATTTCGGGGGAATAGAAAAACCTGTGGTATCCAATGTTCCTGCAAGTTGTTCTTTGAAAGCTCTTTTGAGGCCTTCTATGGTCTCGGGCTGAAAATTCCTCGGTTTATAGAAATCTCCATCGAGACGGAGAGCTAGAGGAAAGAAATTGTTATAACGGACCAAAGACATGCGCGCTTCAACGCGGCTGCTTTCGTCTCCGATAGAAGCCTTTTTTCCATTTTCAAAACAAACATGGAGAATATTTTCATCTCTTCTCCCGGCTTCTTCAATAAAAGCGATATAATCGGGTGTGATTTGAGGAGGTTTCGGTGGAATGTAACCTGTGACAATCCGCCCAACAAAGGGAATCCAACCGACGAGGAAAGCAACAACTCCGCCGACATTATGGTGGATCACGGGAACGCCATGTCTTAAAACCTTAACAGCTCGTCCTGCCCAGGTAAAACTACAGGCCCAAAAAGGGAGATTACTATTCAGTGTCGGATCAAACCAAACATTGATCCATCCCTTTAATTTATTCCACACACGGACAATGGAGGGCATCGATTTTTCTACAGGAAGATTGTCGAGTTTTTTGTTCCGTTCTCGGAGCTCCGTTTCAAATGTGTCCAATGTTAAATCGCTAGGCAATTCTCCGGTGATATCGTGGATTAAATCGCGGCAATAACTATAAAGTTTCACTCCGGCGAATCTTTCATAAGCGAGACGAGAAACAAGAGGTGAAGGATAACTCACAGCGTCTTCACGGAGTTGGAGCACAAAAGCTCGGTATTGATCATCTGCAGTTGGATATTGCTCCGGATGCGTCAAGGTTCTGACAAGTTCCTCATTCGTGTTGAGTGGCAGATCTTGAGTGCTTTCCTTCATCGTTCTTAAAGTGTACCGGTATTTGAACCATTTGGTTGGATCGCGAACATTCACAACAGCTCGCCGTGCACCCAGTACAATCCTATCTCCAATGGAGGGAGGGGGAGGTGGTGGGGCTTCTACAGGGACTTCTACTGCGATAGGTTCAGGAGCCAGAAATGGAACAGGAGGAGGAGAAGCTGGTCTAGCTAGTTGTGCAGCTATACTTTCTATTTGAAAAGGTGCAGGAGGTGGAGCAGGAGGTGGTGGCTCTGGCTCTACAGGTGGTGAGACAAGAATGACTGGAGTTGGAGCCGGTGCAGGAGGGTGTTTGCGGAGTAAGATGTACGAGACGAGCAGGACTGTTGTTGCAGCGGAAGCCAGGAGGGCATACGACAAATAATGACTATTTTGAACGAAGGTTTTACTTGTCAGGGGGTCTGAGAGGAGGGTGACGAGGCGAGAGCCTAGTTGGGCCGAGGTTTTAGAGGTCCAGTTTTGTAAATGGTCGTAATAGGCCGAGATCGTATTCATGGCCATCTATTTTAAAGAAGGGATGAGTTATTCCCAAAGAGAAGATTTTTTTAAAATCTCAACAATTTTTTTCCGATCATCGATCCCCTGATTAACAGAAATTTTTTCAGCTTCTTTAAGAAGAGCGCCCATCTTCTTCCCGGGTGTGATCCCTTCGGCCATGAGGTGCTCTGCCCGCACGAGGGGATTCCCTGTTTGAATGCGCAAAATGGCTTGGTCGAGAAGTTGCCGATGTTCAGCATGCTCTTTTAAAAAAACTTCTTTCTCTTCTTTCGAGAAATGGGCTCCGATAATCTCAAGAACGAGAGGGGAGAGTTTATGCGCGTAAAAATAAGCCCATTCCAAAGGCTCTAATTTCTCTTTCCATTTTTGGGGCATATTCAGCAGCTGCTGTGCACGGTAATAGAAATAAACGAACTCTTTTTCACCCTTGGATAGTTTAAGATAGTCGCAAAGGTCGATCATTTCTTGCAGGGAAGAATGGGGAAAGAGTTCCAGAAGTTCACCAATTGTCGGACTCCCCTTTGGAAACCGCTCTATCACCGACGTCCGTTTTTGGATTTCTTCAACGGGCACGTCTTTCAACTGTGGAAAGATCGTTGGTAGAAGCTGTAGGTGATGGAGTGTCACAAGACCCGTATCAAAATGGGCAAATTGCGACATCTTTTTAAATTCTTGCCACACCCTTTCCATGGCGACAGAAGGCATCAACGTTTTTGCCTGTGCCAAAATGGCTTGCAACGTGTCGGATTCAATGGGAAAGTTGAACCGGGTAGAATATCTCACCGCCCGCATCATCCTGAGACGGTCTTCTACAAATCGATCGTGGGGGTTGCCAATCGCCCGGATAACTCCCTTTTTGAGATCTTTCATGCCTCCGACAAAATCGTAAATTTTATCCTGGATCGGATCGTAAAACATTCCATTGATGGTAAAATCTCTCCTCTCTGCATCTTCTTCGGGTGTAGCCGGGTCTATTCCAATCGGCCTCCTTCCATCGACGTACCCTCGATCCTTCCGGAACGTCGCAACCTCGAACGAATGCCCCTCTTCCACGACTAAAATAATCCCGAATGCAACACCGACTGGAACCGTTTTATCAAACAATTTCTGGACATCATCCACCGAAGCGGAAGTGGCGATATCGATATCATCGGAAGGCCGTTTCAAGATAAAATCGCGCACCCATCCTCCTGCAAAATAAGCAATGAAACCGGCATCTTGGAGCTTTTTTACTATCTTCTTTGCAACGGAGAGGGTGTCCATTTCCTTAAGATACCTTTTCTATTGGACGAAAATCAATGCCATCTTAAACTTCTAGAAGAGGTTTATATGAAAAAATTATTCGCACTGATATTTCTACCGCTGATCTGTATCTATGGAAGTGATAAACACTTCTTTTTCTCACCAGAAGCTTGTGCATCCCATTTGAAATCGTATTCCGATGAAGAAAAACTCGATATTTTAAAAGATTTCGAAATCGTCAGAAGTATTTGTTTCTCGAAAGTTTCAAAAGAGGACCAACCTTTTTATTTAGCGACGGCCGGATCTCCAGGAGCCCGCAAGAGTACGATTTTAGAGCGGTTTTTAGTCGCTCATCCTGAGTTCAACAAGGGAGTCTACTTGGATCCCGATCTACGGTGTTTAAAATTCATGGCCCATACGTATTATGCAAGGTCACTAAGTGCCCTGGAGTCGGCTTCAGCCCAAAACTTTTTGGAAGTGAACAAAGCCGCATATGAAAAATGGCGAGGAGCATCGAACTATATCACCGTCTCTTTGCTCGATGAATCGCTCCGAAAAAACTTAAGCGTCATCCATGGAACGACGTTGACGGGTGCCCACGTCCTCGATTTTCTAAAAAAATTACAGCGCGAAGGGTATCAAATCACCCTGCTCCTCTGTTCTTGTGACGATGCCGTCCGAACAGCTGCTATCGAATACAGGAATGAGCAGCAGAAGTTTTTTCAAACCACACCTGAAGATGTGATCGCTAAAGGTAAATTTTTCCCAGAAAAAATGTCTTTCTATTTTATCTACGCCGATACCCTCTATCTCTATTGGAGCGATGAACTTTTTGCCCCTGAGAGGCTCGCCGGTGTATTTCAGAAAGGTGAATTGAAGGTTCAAGATCCCGAAGCGCTCGATCGGTTTGTCAGTAAGTACGAACAAGATCGAGAAGGAAAAAATCTTCCCTCCTGGGCAGATTTAGTTCAGCTTTACCACGACCGTTTTAAAAGGAATGATGGAAACAACCCCTAGAAAAATGAAAAAAAAGGCGGGGGCAATATCGCTCCCCGTCATTTGGATTAAATAGAGAGAAATAAGAGGGGCGGTTCCTCCCAAAAGGGCATTGGATAAATTATACGAAAGTCCAACACCTGTATACCGAACCGAAGCGGGGAAAATGGCTGCTAAAACCGTCGGGAGTAAAGCTGAATTGAGTGTAAAACAGAGGATGAGCACGATCTGAATGAAAAGAGCCAAAACCAGTTCATGATGAAGGGCATAATAAAACATAGGATATGGAAGAGAGATAGCTCCCATCAAACTTAAGATGAACAACCGTTTGATACCATAACGATCGCCCAATTTTCCAAAGATAGGAAGAAATACCAGACTCACGCATAAAAGTCCGGTGTTGATCAGTAAATTTTGAATGATATTAATTTTTAAAATCTCATAAAAATAGATCGTCGAAAAAAGATAGAGTAAATAAAAACCTCCTGCGCTGAATGCGGAGAGGCAAACGGCATTAAAAACTTCCTTCCTAAAAGTATTCAGAAGAGTAGACAGAGGTGTTTTCAGAATTTGGTGATGATGGGCAAGGGATTGAAATGGGGGAGTTTCCACAAGCTTCCAACGTAAATACCACCCAAGCATTCCAATCAGTCCGCCAGCAATAAATGAAAACCGCCATCCCCACGCTCCTAGCACATCCGGAGGCATCCATTTTTCAAAGAAATAGATTTCCAGGCTGCTAAAAATAAAACCCAAGTTCGATCCAAAAAAAGCCCAACTGCCAAAAAATCCTCGCATCGCAGGCGGAGCTGTTTCGACCAAGTAACACATCACACCGCCGATTTCACCTCCAATCGGAATCCCCTGGAAAAACCGAAGACAGGTCATGAATATCGGAGCCATGATCCCAATTTGTGCATAGGTGGGGAGCATTCCCATGAGAAGTGTCGGCATCGTGATGAGCATGATTGAAAGAATGAGGGCCCATTTTCTCCCCCGCCGATCACCAATGATCCCGAAAACGACACTTCCCAAGGGACGCATCAAAAATCCTACAGCAAAAACCAAAAATATATTCGTAAGCCCCGCAAACTCTGTCTGGGCGGGAAAGAAAAGCCGCGCTAAAATCGTCGATAAATATCCATAGAGGGCAAAGTCGTACCATTCGAGAAAATTACCCAAGGAACAAGCTGCGATGATGGAACGTGTTTTCATTAAAGGAATATCTATAAAACGAACAGCCTTTGAAGGCAATCTTTGATTCGGATATACATATCGGAATGCCGCAGATACGCGTTCTTACGGAAGAGACGATCAATCAGATTGCCGCCGGTGAAGTGATTGAAAATCCCGCCTCTGTTGTCAAGGAATTAGTTGAAAATAGTATTGATGCAGGGGCATCTCACATAGCCGTTCACATCAAAGGGGGCGGATTTCAGCTGATCAAAGTCGCCGATGATGGATGGGGGATGGATGCCGATGATGCGCTTCTTTGTTTTGAAAGACATGCGACTTCGAAATTATCTCAACTGGATGATTTGACGACTTTGACATCGATGGGGTTTCGAGGAGAAGCTTTGGCCTCCATTGCATCGATTTCACGGATCGAACTCACAACATCCAAATCAGAAGGAACCCGTATTGAAATCGATGCTGGAAAAATCATCTCCGTGCAGGCTGCTCCTAGAACTGTGGGAACCACATTTGAGATCCGGTCTCTTTTTTTCAATGTTCCTGCACGGAAAAAGTTTCAAAAAAAACCGTCTACTGCAGCTGTTGAAGTTCACCGACTTTTAATCCAACTCTCCTTGGCTCATCCTGAAGTCGGATTTGAACTCATTTCGAATGAAGAAAAAATACTCCAATTGCCTTCCACCAGTCTCGAAGATAGAATCGAGAAACTTTCTCTTTCAAAAGCCATTCGGGTGCAGGCGGAGCAGCGGGGATATCAGCTCCGTGGTTTTTTGGGCAAACCGTCCGATCATCGGCCCAATAGGATGGGACAATATCTGTTCGTGAATCGGCGGCCCATTATTTCTCCTCTCGTATCTTTTGCCGTGAAGGAAGGGTATGGGGAGCGTCTGGATGAAAAGAGATTTCCGATATTTGTCCTCCATCTCGAAGTGCCGACGGATCTGATCGATGTCAATGTCCATCCGCAAAAAAAAGAAGTCCGGTTTCAAGAATCTGATTTTTTAAGGGAGTGGATTAGAAGCCAGGTTCAGAAAAACTTCGGTGCTACCCCGCCCCCACCACCATTGGAGAAATCGTCCGTGCACCCTACCTGGGAAGCTCCTCTAAGTTTCCGAGAAGCTCCCGAAGTCACACCTTCATTTTTGGAAGAACATCCGATCGGACTCTTTGAACACTACCTTCTCCTCGATGCTTCAACAGTCGAAGGATACGAGCCGGGTATTGTTTGGGTCGATTTGCAAAAAGCGGAGCAGATGATGATCGAGCAAAGACTGAGCCATACACCCGCAGCACAAGGTCTTCTCCTTCCCATTTGCGTGGAACTCAACTCTTTAGAAACTAAAATTTTTTTACTGCGGCAAGAAGAGTTGACCCGGTTTGGATTTACTCTTCATCAGGGTGGTAAACAAACCGTTCTCATCGACGGCATTCCTCCTTTTTTAGACGAGGGGGATATAGAAGAGGTGATTCGAATGATCCTTCACTCGGAAGAGCCATTTCCAAAACTTTCGGAAAAAGTTTCAAAGTTTGCCGTCAGAAAGAAAAAAAAGTTTACCTTATCAGAAGCTTTAACTTTATGGAGAAACACGAAACACTTAAGCTCGGCTATAACTTGGACAGGAATGCATGAGATCGGAAAATTATTTAAATAGAATTTCTAAGGTGCAAAAAAATCTGAAAGAGTGGGACGTGGACGGCTGTTTGATTGAAAATCCGACCGATCTTTTTTACCTGACAGGAATGCAACTCTCATCGGGAATATTGCTTGTTTTTCCACAGAAAGTAACCCTTTTTGTCGACGGAAGATATAGTGGGTGGGCAAAAAAACATGCTCCTGTGGGTGTTGCTCTTTTAGATCAATTTCCCTCAAATAAAACCTTAGCTTTCGACAGTCAAAAAACGACCGTCGATCGAGCTAAAAGTTTAAAAGGAAATTTAAAACCGATCCCGCAACTATTAAAACAAATCCGGTCGATTAAAGATGGCGATGAACTCAAAAAATTACAGAAAAGTGGAAAGCTTCTTTGGAAAGGATACCAATACATCCGGCGTAAACTCAAAGAAGGGATTTCTGAAAAAGAGCTCGCTCTCGAGTTCGAAATCTTCTGTTTAAAAAATGGGGCAGAAAAACTCGCGTTTGATCCGATCATCGCTTTTGGGGAAAACTCGGCTTATCCTCATTACAGAGCCGGAAAAATTCGGCTGAAGAAAGGAGATATCGTCCTTTTAGATCTCGGAATTGTCGTCGATCACTACCATTCTGACATGACAAGAACGGTTTTTTTCGGCAAACCCGATTCGCGCCTTCTCCTTCTCGACGCCGTTGTGAGAAAAGCTCACGGGGCCGCCTTAAAGATCTGTAAGCCTGGCACTAAGATCGGCGATCTCGACCTGGCAGCGCGCAAGGTGATTGAGAAAGCGGGCCTACAAAATTTGATCCAACATAGTCTCGGCCATGGCATAGGACTTGAAACTCATGAGTATCCTCGAATAAAATACCAAGGCGAAGACGGGAGTGCGCAGCTAGAGGAACATATGGTCATCACCATCGAACCAGGACTTTATATGCCGGGTGTGGGAGGGGTGAGATATGAAGACACCCTCATGATCACACGCACTGGTTACAACAACTTTTATGCTAAGAAAAATTAGTTTTTGGAAAAAAATTCTCTTTTTTCATCTTTTTGTCGTTCTCGGATTTTTGTTTCTCATCTTCCCATCTAGTCGCATGGTCTTAAATCACCTGGCTTACCGGACCATGAAAGTGAAAGCGAGAGATCTGATCCAGCAGCTCCAACAACAACCCGATTCTGCAGCTGCAGTGGAATTTCTAAAAAAGGAAGAGCTGAACGTCTTTTTTTACATGACTTTAGTCGATGAAAGATTGCATCGACTTTTAGATACCCGTCGGCCGAATCGAGAGCGAGAAGATTACGCCCTCCTCGACGCGAAAGAACAACCCAAGGTCTATAAAGTCCTCAGAAAAGGAAAAATCTACACAAAGGGAGACTCGGAACATCCGTGGTGTTATGGAGCTTTTCGATTTTATTTAAATAACAAACCGTACGTTTTAATGTTTTCTTTGACGAAGAACCAAATGAAAATGTGGATGGATCAATTCCGTGGTGGAATTTTTACTTTAGACATCTGTTTGTTCAGTTTATTCGGTCTGATTCTCTGGTGGGGGACGACCCGTTTCACCAAACCTCTTCATGAAATCGTCCATGCCGTAAAACCTTTTTCGCTCAATAAAACGAACTTGCTTTCTCCCATCCAACTCCGTCGGAAGATGAGCCCTGAATTCAAGCACATCGTTTCGAGCTTGAATACTCTTTCGGATAAGATGAAAGAACAGGCTCGTCAACTCGTTGATGAACGACACGAAAAAGAGGCTCTTTTAGAGGCGTTGATGGAAGGGGTTGTCGGCATCGACCGGCATGGAAAAGTTCATTTTGTAAATTATGCCGCGGCTCATATGTTAGGATCTTCGAGACGTCTCATTATTGGAAAAGATTTTCTCCCAGCTGAAAATCATCCGAAGATCGAACTTTTCAAGCGGTGTCAACATATCGTAAAACTGGCTCTAGAACGAGAAGATATTGTCACAGACTCACTTACCTTAGGCGATAATCAAAAAACCTATCTCGATTTAGTGGCCGTTCCGAAACCGTTCAGAGCCGGCGCTCTTCTCATCCTACAAGACAAATCAAGCCAATATAAAATTGTTGAAATGGGAAAAGATTTTATCGCCAATGCCTCCCATGAACTCCGCACACCGATCACGATCATCAAAGGTTATGCAGAAACACTCCAAGATCTTCCCTCGATCTCTCGCCCTATGCTCTCTGAAATCACTGAAAAAATCGTCAGAAATTGTCACCGGATGGATAATCTTGTCAAAAACCTTCTCATCCTAGCCGATATTGAATATATCCCCGAAAGCAGGTTCCAGCCGTGTGATATGGTCGCGCTCACCGACAATTGCAAACATCTCCTTCTCACACTCTACCCGCACACTCAAATCGATATTGAAAAATCACACGACAAGATCCTCGTCGAAGCCAATCCAGATCTCCTCGAACTCGCCCTAATGAATCTTCTTGAAAATGGGGTCAAATACTCGACAAAACCGGCCCACCTCACCGTCTACCTTAAAGAACAAGGAGATGAAACCGTCGTTGCTGTACAAGATCGAGGCGTTGGCATCCCTCAAGACGATCTTCCCCATATCTTTGAACGGTTTTATACCGTTGACAAAACCCATTCCCGCCGCCTAGGCGGTGCAGGTCTCGGCTTATCGATTGTGAAGACAATTATCGAAAAACATGAAGGCTCCGTCTCCGTCGCCTCTGTTGTCGGTCAAGGAACGACCTTTACGCTCCAGCTGCCGCAACATCGGCATGCTTATCAAGGAGCGGGGAGGTAATTGCGCGATGGAATGATGGGTTTTCTATAACAGGATTACCATCTGCATCTAATGTAACTTCAAAAGACAGTGTTGAGTGAACATGGCCAAGGATATTATTTAAATCGAATGATTGTGGATACTTTGTACCCACATGGTACTCTTCGTCCATTCGGAATTTTAATTTCTGGATCTCTTTATTTTCTCCTCTTACAGGCTCGATGGTGTAAGTCGACCGATGACTTATGACTCCGAAACGGGCCTGTCTATCCAAAAACTTTTCTGATGATAATTTGTTACATTGCGAAATAAAATCGGATGAAAAAGCATTCGAAAGGGTTTGAGTTGTCAGTGCTTGAGCTAAAAGACTCCATTTCCAATCTAGATGATGATACGAAAGAAGACCGTGAATTCCCTCGAGTTGATGGTCCACGTGCATATTGCCAACGCCGTTTTTATCTCCCGAGAAATGATACGGTTTTTCTCCCCGTTGATCGTTTAAAACGATATTGAGAAAACCTCGCCTCTGATCCAGTCTAAATTGATTTAAAACAATGCTACCATTTTCTTCTATGACCCCTTCTTTTTCTAACTCGGGTCGTAGACGTTTTAGAGTTTCATTGGAAAAGGATGCCGGTGGTATTTTGTTTTTCTCATCGACTATTTTTTGGATTTCGAGAAGAAATTCTTTCGAGTCGCATTGGAGACGAAGGGTGTTCAATTCACTAATTTCCTTTGGGGAATTTTCTAAATAATCGTTAAGAACAAAACCTGCTGGAATACCGAGGAGTGTCGCATAGAAAACGACCTTTAGAAAAGTCAGAATAAATCTTCCAATCTTTCCAGAAACCGTTTGCATTTGAGCTAATTTCCCTTGGACTAATGTCTCAAATCCTTGAGCCATTTTTTTCACAGAATCAGAATCTCCACTGCCTTTAATAGCTTCCTGACTCAGAATCACGATTTCTTTGAAGGTGAGCGGTTGGTATTTTTCTTCTCTTAATTTTTGGAGATTTTGGAAAACACCGATCACCATTGTCCCATCAATTTTCTTCATGCCGAACCGAGTGTCGGGTTTAATTCCGTTCAATGAATCTACAAATGCTTTTAATTCTTTTATAATCATATTTTAATATTTGGTATATAAAGTTCGTGTCTTAAGGTTGGATTCGCAATAACCGGTTTATTTTGAGCATCCAAAGTCACTTCCAACGTGAGAAGAGTACAAACTTTCCCGATGGTATCTTTTCCCTCAGGCCGGACCGTTTGATGAGAGAGATTGGACCCTATCAATAACCTTACAAAAAGTTTTTCAATGTCTCCGGTTTGTTGATTTCTAACTGTTTCAATTTTACAGACACTGGCTTCTGTCTCAAATTTGTAAAATTCATTATTATTCATGAACTCTGCAAGTGTTCCTGCGGTTGTACAGTTGCCCCTCAAAGTAATTAAGGCACAATTCGATAAGCTTTGAAGTAATAAGGCTTGAATGGGTTTAACCCATTTTTCATCTGCAGGTCTGTACGAGAGACACTCATCCATGATCTGAAGGGGTTGTTGATAATAGGTCTCCGAACCATCGCAATCTTTGGCTTTTTTTAAATAAGGTGAATTTTCTCGTTTATCGATGATAAAAAGAGTAGACCCATACCTATTTTGATCCACTTTGAACTGTTGAAGCATAGGGACCTTTTTTTCATTCACGGTCTCATCAACAACTGCTCCAGCGATATCTTCTAAAATCGATCTCTGGAAATATGGAAAAATTGTCGGTTTTTGGTTTCTTTTTTCTTCTTTGATAATTTTCTCTACAGCACGTAGGTAGTCTTTATCATTTTGAGATAGAGTCGCTTTCCCTTCTTTTTTACCTAAAAAGAATTGAAACTCAGAAAAAAATGCGACGTCTTGAGCAAGCCCAATGATATTGCGCGGATTTTCTAGATGGGCATGAAGAGCTAAACCTACGGGAATTCCAAAGATAGTAGCAAAACAGACGTATTTCAAGATGTTTAAAAAAATGCGACTAACTTTTTTCGAAAGAGTATTTTGGCGGTCGGCTTTTGCAGTGGCTAAAGTTTTTAACCCTTTTGAAATGGCTTCTGCGAGTTCAGGCCCTTGCGATGATGCAAGAGCTCTGGTGCTGAGCAGAGTAACTTCTTTCAAAGTCAGTTTGGAGTAGCCTGCGTTGATTAAATCAGCACGCGTATCAAAAACTTTAACTTCTCCAGCCCTATAACCTACCTGAGATGATGGCTTAATATCTTTTAATACTTCTAAGTTCATATTAGTTTAATTATAAACTATTTTTGAATAAAAATCAAATTATCTAGAAGCTTTAATTTGTGTTTTGGGGTCGACTAGAGTCTGCGGGGGTCCTTTTTTCATACCGATGGTATTGAAATTGAAGACCTTATCGAGATCGTTGATATCGAAGAAGGGGGCGGGGCTGGCTTGGAGGAGTTTTCTAAGTTCCTCTTTTTGAAGGAATTGCACCCGGTGATTGACGTCCCAAGCCGCTTTTTCTTTTTTGAGAATTTTTTGGGCGTTCTCTTCTCCAAAAGCAGCCTTGAGAAGGGGGGTGAGAGCAAAGGCAAAGTTAACCGAAGGGCCGGAAGTGTTCTTTTCTATCTTAAAGTACTCACTAAGAGGGGGATAGCCCGTATTCGTCCCTTTTAACATCTTATAATAGACCTCAGCCAAATCTTTATCCGCTGGAAATAGATCCATGAGGTCTTTGGCTTCTTTTTTCTGAAGCATGGCATGGATCAGGCTCCGGGCCAAATCCCGATTAGGAGAAGCTTTATAAAAATCGGCATCTTTATAAAGAGCCTCGATGAGTCTTATGGCACATTCTTGAGAAGCTTTATCACTGTTTTTCAAAAGGGGCCCCAGATCAAATTTAGAAACATCGTAACCACCCCGCTGATTTCTTCGGTCTTTAAACACAGCGGTCGTCTTGGGTGTTTCAGTTTTTGTCTCTTTTTTCCCTTTGGGCTCTTTCGTTTCCTTTTTCTTGATTTTCTCCTTGAAAGCTTTTCGCCCCTGTTCGCTGATCAAGTCCATCTTTGTATTAGTTTCTGCAAAAATAACCTTTTTCTCCTGGACAACACTCCGAAACGACGAAAAGAGCATCGTGCACCCTAATACCAAAATCAAAAGAAATGAAAGAACAAATGGTAAAAAACTCATGAACCCTAGAGATTAGCAGCTTCACAATTATTCTTAAATTCCCATCCTGCATATCCTGCCGCCGAAGGCGATCCTGCGCATCTTGTCATCCTCGTCTTTGAGAGAGACTGGTATGTATTTTAGGAGAACAGGATATGCAGGATAGCTAAATGAAAAATGGAAACTCTATTCCATTGATTTTTAATTTTATCATAAAAGGTTTGTCTTCGGGGCATTTTTTGGAAAATGTTCCGGTTTTTTCATCGAAGAATTCGATATGGAGGTCGTTTGCAGGTTCGAAGAGGATTTCTTTGCGGGTGGCATTTTTTTTGGACCAGGTGATCAGGACGAGTTGGTTCTGAGTGAGGGTGAGCATCCCTTCGACGGTGCCGCGAAAATCTTCATCGAGGTCGGGTCCGTTATCGTAATTGAAGAAATAAAAATTGCCGTCTTTTTGGTCTTCGACGGAGATGAGCTGGGAAAAAATTTGAGAGAGGCGGAGCTGAAGCCGCTGGCGGGGTAGGACGATCTCTTGGAGTTTTTTGAGATCAAATTTGGCTTTGGTAAATTCTCGGAACGATTGGAAAAGAATCATCATGATCGATGCGAAGATGGAAAAAGAGATTAAGAGTTCCATGAGGACATAGGGACGGCGGCGCTGCATTCCTCTATGATCTCTCAAGGAGATGTTTAGATCAATCTTCTCGTGAGGAGAGGGTATACCAACCGAGACCGAGAGCGAGTAGGATGAAAATGATGAGGCTGGACACATCGGGCAGGAATGGTTTTGCTTCTGGATTGAGCCACCCAATGACGGTAAAAAGGGCGAGCAAGACACCCGTACATGCATCTCCTGCAATGAGGCCGGAAGAGGTGAGGACCCCCCGCTGGAAAACCTCGGGATCGAGAGACCGTTTCTTGACCCACGCCGAGACGAGGCCGCCGAGCATGATCGGGGTACTGAGTGAAAGGGGCAAATAGAGTCCAACGGCAAAGGGAAGAATCGGGATATGGAGGAGCCTTAAAATAAATCCTATGACGACTCCGATGGTTACAAGGGTGAATGGAATATTTCCTTGGATGACACCCTGAGCTATGAGGGCCATCATCGTCCCTTGAGGTGCGGGTAAAGCAGTCGATCCAAAGCCGTACGCTTTGTGCAGAAGGAAAACAGTTCCGCTGATCGCTATAGCTGGAAAAATGACGCCAATGATTTCGGCGATCTGCTGAAACCGGGGTGTAGCGCCCAGGATGTAGCCTGTTTTCAAGTCTTGGGAAGTGGTACCGGCCATGCAGACGGCGACGTTCGCTACAATTGCCATGGTAAGAGCGGCAATTAAATAGAGCCGCTCAGTCCACCCGAGTGCAACAAAAATGAGGCAGGTGATGAGAAGAGTTGTGATCGTCATCCCCGAAACAGGATTCGATGTACTTCCCACAATTCCTACGGTGATCGAAGTGACAGCAACAAAGAAAAATCCAATGACAACGAGCAGGAGAATCGTCAGTAGATTCATCGGTAAAGAGGGAAGAAGCCAGAGGGTTAAAATGATCGCGATCGATCCTAAGATCAGCCATCGGAGCGAAATATCTTTGTCGGTTCGCGCGACTTTCGTGGTGTCCGCACCATAGAATAATTCTTTGATACTTGAGTGGATCGTTTTCCAGATTAAAGGTGCGATATTGAAAAGGCTGAGTATACCGCCAATGGCCACCGTGCCTGCACCGATATACCGGATATAATTCGACCAAATATCATCGGCTGACATTTGGCTGACAGGAATATTACCTGGATAAATCGCATCCATCGAAATATCAAACATCTTGATGAGAGGGATGAGAACCCACCACCCTAAAGCGCCACCGCCCAGGATATACGCAGAAATTCGAGGGCCGATGATATATCCGACGCCCAGCAGCGCAGGAGTTGCATCAATACTAAAAACTGTTTTTTGAAAGCGTGCGATGACCCAGCTGGGTGCCTCACGCCATAAATTAAGACCATTGCAAAAAATTTTATAGAGAGCGCCCACGAGAATTCCAATAAAAGCCATTTTGGCTTTGCTGCCACTCTGCTCGCCCGATTTTAAGATTTCAGCACACGCTGTTCCTTCTGGAAACGGAAGGACTCCATGTTCTCTCACGATGATGTACCTTCTCATCGGAATCATGAATAAAACCCCTAAAATTCCACCTAGTGACGAGAGCAAGAAAATACGAAAAATCGATGGAGGATCTCCCAGAATGAAGAGCGCCGGCACCGTGAAAATCACTCCTGCTGCAAGACCTTCTCCCACAGAGGCGATGGTCTGTACAAGATTATTTTCCAAAATGGTGGCACCTCGAAAAAAGGTCCGTAGAATCGCCATCGAAATAACCGCTGCTGGAATAGAAGCCGAAACAGTCGTCCCCACTTTAAGACCCAGATACGCATTTCCAACTCCGAAAACAAGCCCCAGAAGAATCCCTAGGATGACAGCACGTAAAGTAAATTCTCCAATCTGTGTCTTAGCCGCGACAAAAGGTTTAAACATATCTTATAGGTAAACTAAAATCTTTTTTTTATCCAGTTCCGATTGTGATAATCGAATTTTACACGTATAATTGATTCTTATGTCCGATTATAAGTACGGCTTTGTCACAGACATTGAGATGGAGAGCATTCCGAAAGGAGTTTCGGAAGAGACTGTCAGGCTCATTTCTGCCAAAAAAGATGAGCCGAAGTTTCTTTTGGATTTTCGGTTAAAAGCTTTTCGAAAATGGCAGGAGATGACCGAGCCGAACTGGGGGAATGTGAAATATCCCTCTATTGATTTTCAAGATATCTGTTATTACTCGGCTCCAAAAAAGAAACAGCTGCTCTCGAGCTTGGAAGAGGTCGATCCTGAGCTGCGCCGGACATTTGAGAAGCTGGGAATTCCGATCGAAGAGCAAAAGCGGATCAGCAATGTGGCAATGGATGTTGTTTTCGATTCTGTTTCACTCGGGACAACGTTTCAAAAAGAGTTAAAAGAGGCAGGCGTGGTGCTGTGTTCGATTTCGGAAGCTGTCCATGCATATCCTGAGCTGGTGGAAAAATATTTGGGAAGTGTCGTTCCGATCGGCGACAATTTTTATGCAGCACTTAACTCAGCCGTTTTTTCAGACGGTTCTTTTGTCTATGTTCCCAAAGGGGTTCGATCTCCTTTAGAACTCTCGACCTATTTCCGGATCAATGACAAAGAAACGGGTCAGTTCGAACGGACGCTCATCATTGCAGAAGAAGGGTCGTATGTGAGTTATTTGGAAGGGTGCACGGCGCCGGCATTCGATAAAAATCAGCTCCATGCAGCGGTCGTTGAGCTGGTGGCGATGGAGCGGGCCGAGATCAAATATTCGACGGTTCAAAATTGGTATGCGGGCGATCGAAAAACGGGTGAGGGTGGAATTTACAACTTTGTGACGAAGCGGGGAAGGTGTGCCGGATACCGGTCGAAGATTTGTTGGACTCAAGTCGAAGCAGGAGCCGCCATCACGTGGAAATATCCGAGTTGCATTCTGCAAGGGGATGAATCGGTAGGGGAATTTTATTCGGTCGCGATGACCAATGGGAAAATGCAAGCCGACACGGGAACAAAGATGATCCATCTAGGAAAAAAGAGTAGGTCAACCATTGTTTCCAAAGGGATTTCAGCAGATCAATCGCACAATTCTTATCGAGGACTTGTGAAGATTGCTCCGCGGGCTAAAGGGGCAAGAAATTATACTCAGTGCGATTCGATGTTGGTTGGAAATGCGTGTTCGGCCAATACATTTCCTTACATTGAAGTTGCCCATCCGACAGCCCAGATTGAACACGAGGCTTCGACGTCTAAAATGAACGAAGAGCAGTTATTTTATCTGCAATCGAGAGGGATTAGCCGGGAAGATGCTGTGAATCTGGTTGTCAGTGGATTTTGCAAAGATGTGATTCGAGAGCTCCCTTTAGAATTTGCTGTCGAGGCTCAAAAACTACTCGCTTTAAAATTAGAAAATTCGGTTGGATGATGCTTACTATTCAAGATTTATATGTTGAGATCGAAGGAAAAACAATCTTAAAAGGGTTCAACCTTCAGGTCAATGCTGGAGAAGTTCACGCCCTCATGGGACCCAATGGTGCCGGAAAGTCGACGCTCGCAAAAGTGATTGCCGGACACCCCGCCTATGAAGTGACAAGAGGAAAAATTCTCTTTGAAGGAGACGATGTTTTAGAGCTGGGTCCTGAAGAAAGAGCCAAACTCGGGTTGTTTATGAGCTTCCAATATCCGTTGGAAATCTCTGGCGTGACCAATTTTCAATTTCTCCATGCTGCGTTTTCAGCTTGCAAAGGAGCTGTTTCGGAGGCTGAGTTTGAGAAAATTTTGCATCAAAAAATGGTCCTCATGCAGATGCGAGAAGAGTTTAAAGAAAGAAGTTTGAACGAAGGATTTTCAGGGGGAGAAAAGAAAAAAAACGAGATTCTTCAAATGGCTGTTTTAGAACCCAAGCTTGCCATTTTAGATGAGACCGATTCGGGACTTGATATCGATGCCATGAAAATCGTCGCTGAAGGTGTTAAAAAGGTCGTGACAAAAGATCGAGCTCTTATTTTGATCACCCATTACCAGAGACTTTTAGAATATATCCAACCCCATTTTGTCCATGTAGTTCTAGATGGTAAAATCGTAGAGACCGGAAGTTTTGACTTGGCATTGAAACTGGAAAAACAAGGTTACAATGTCGTCTAGATTTTTAGCAGATTTAGAGCGGTATTATTTACAATATCTTGCTTCGGATGTTCTTAAAGGTGTTCGAGAAAAAGCGTGGGACCATTTTTTAGAGCTGGGTCTCCCCGATAAAAAAGCCGAATCGTTTCGGTATGTTCCCCTAGCCAGGCTGTATGAAACTTACTTGAAACTTCCGTCGACACAGCAGTTTTCCTTTAAGGAACATATCTTTCCTGAATGCCAGGAAAGTTACCTGGTCTTTGTCAATGGATCTTTTGTCAAAGAACTCTCAAAAATACCTCCAAAACTGGTCGTTCTCCCCATTGTGGAAGCGATGAGATCGTATGGAACCCTCCTCCAAAACAGATGGAAAAAAACTCTGAAGGAAGAGACCGATCCGTTCGCCATTTTAAACCTTGCTACACACCCGATTGGCCTCTTTGTTTACGCTCCTCCCAAATTGAAATTAGAAGCTCCCATTCAAACCGTATTCATTGGTGGGAAAGATTTTTTGGACACGGCGCGGCTTCAAATTTTTCTTGCTCCTGAAGCAGAGCTCCAGTGGATTTCGACGGTCGTGGGTGATGGTGTTCATCATACGCTCCTAGATGTATCTTTGGATGATGCCTCTTCATTTCATCAGTATGAGGTCCCCTCCTCTGGAGAAGGTTGGCATTTAAATTACTTACGATCGACCTTGAAACGAAACAGCGAGCTGAAACATTTAAATCTCTCCCACGGCAACCGTTTCACAAGGCATAGTTTGCAGGCATATCTTGGAGGGGAAAATGGGAACGCCCTCTTGCAGGGACTTTGGTATCTCAAAGGGAATACTCAAGCTCATACGCATGTCAAAGTCGAACATGCGGCTCCCAACGCGAAGTCGCTTCAAAAATTTAAAGGCATTTTGGACAACACCGCGCAATCGAGTTTTGAAGGAAAAATTTACGTCCATCCCCAGGCCCAAAAAACAGAAGCGTATCAACTCAATCATAATCTTCTTCTCTCTGAAGGAACCATTGCACAAGCAAAACCGAATCTGGAAATTTTTGCCGATGATGTGAAGGCGTCTCATGGAGCAACCTTTGCACCGGTGGATGAAGAACAGATTTTTTATCTCAAGAGCCGCGGCCTTTCTTCGAAACAAGCCACCGATCTCCTTGTCACCGGTTTTGTCCGTGAGATCGTCGATCAAATTCCGATTGCCTCCGTTAGAAAAGATGTGGAGCAGTATGTCGGTCTTTAATCGGGAAGATTTTCCGATGCTGAAAAAAACCATGCACGGGAAACCTCTCGTCTATTTAGATTCTGCGGCGACGACCCTAAAGCCGCAATCGGTCATCGATGCGACATCCCAGTTTTATGCAGAAAAATATGGAACGGTTCATAGAGCCATTTATCAACTCTCTAGCGAAGCGACAGCACACTATACCCATGTTCGAGATCAAGTCCGTGATTTTCTGAATGCACGCACGTCCCAAGAAATCATTTTCACCAAAGGAACAACCGAATCGATCAACCTGGTTGCCTTTTCTTTTGGAGAAGCTTTCATCAGACCCGGAGATGAGGTTCTTATCACCGCACTCGAGCACCACTCCAATATTGTTCCGTGGCAGCTTCTTTGCGAGCGGAAAGGGGCTATCTTAAAGGTCGTCCCCCTTCTTCAAGACCAGCTCGATTTAGAAACGTTCGAACAACTTCTTTCGCCTAGAGTCAAGATCGTCAGCATAGCCCATATTTCGAATGTGCTCGGCTGTATCAATCCGATTAAAACGATCATTGATACGGCCCATGGTGTGGGGGCCAAAGTTTTTATCGATGGCGCACAAAGTGCTCCGCATATTCCGATCGATGTTCAAGCATTGGGATGTGATTTTTTTGCTTTCTCGGGCCATAAAATCTACGGTCCAACCGGAATCGGAATCTTATATGGAAAAAAAGAAATCTTAGACCAAATGCCTCCTTATCAATCGGGAGGGGATATGATCCAAACGGTTTCTTTTGAGAAAACCACGTTTCAAGACCCACCTCTCCGATTTGAAGCGGGAACACCCCTCATTGCCCAAGTGATGGGGCTTGGAGCTGCCCTCGATTATCTTGAGCACCATTCCAAGATCGCCGAGTACGAAGCTTCCCTCATCCAACATGCCCAAAAACTCCTCCGTGAAATCGAAGGCGTTCAGATGCTCGGTCAAAATCCGGCGTCTTTAATCACCTTTCATGTCGAGGGAGTGCATCCTCTCGATTTAGCCACCCTACTCGATCTCAAAGGGATTGCGCTTCGTTCAGGACATTTATGCGCACAGCCCCTCCTCAAACACTTTGGTTTAACAAGCGGCCTTCGCCTCTCCGTCGCCCCTTACAACACACTCGAAGAGATCGAATTCTTCTGCCAAACTCTAAACGAGCTGATTCCAACTCTCAATCCGGTTTGAAGGAGTGATCGGAGCAAACATCAATTCGTGACGTCCTAAAATTTCTTCAACAGTAGATAGTCGATGCTCCTGCTCGGAGCGCAAAGTGGTTATCGCTCGTTCTAAAAGAGCGATTACAAGGTTCTTCACTTCCGGACTATGATCACAGTTTATTTCAATCGTTCTCCCATTCCATTCAACGACGATTTTACAGTGTAGGTCTTCAAACGCTAAGCTACTTTCAGATTCAAGTGCAATTTCCATATATGACTCCCTTTAATTGATTTTTAGGAGAAACCACAGAGACACGGAGGAGGATGAGGTAAGACGAGAATTCTCTTCCGAACTCTTCTTTCTCTGTGCCTCTGTGGTTTTCTCTTCCTGTTAAATAAAAAAGACCCAAGCTATTAACTTGGGTCTAAGAGTTTACAAACTTTAGGATAAAATTAGAAGTCCAAACGAGCTTGGAAAGAGACTCCACTGAGTGCGAGATCTCCACCATTTTGGAGGAATTTTCCACCATCGCGTTTGTTGATAAAGATCATGTCTTTTTCAAAGCCGATCAGATCATGCTGTTCCCAACCGAGTTGGAAGCGGATCCGGTATTCATCACAGTTAAAGAGGTGATCCCAACGGATACCAACTCCAAGATCAGTCATCGGACGGACTAGTGTCCACACGTTATGAGCATGGGCGATACGGTAGTCGGATTTTTCTTTATCTTGATGCATGTGGATTCTCTGATTGCCATAGATTAAAGCAAGACCGATGTCGCCATAGAAGCTCCATCCGCTGCCAAGTCCCCATTGTGTATTGAGACCTCCACGGAGACCTCCTCCACGGAATCGGTTGTGCATATGGCTGTTAACTTCGAATCCTCGATGGTGACGGTTTTTATACTCCACCTTGAAATTTCGGTTAATCCAAGCACCTCGAGCACCCATGAATGGACGGAGTGTGAGCCATTTGCTGACAAAAAATTCACGGCCCAGTTCAAAGTCTAGGAAATTGGTATGAAGACTAGTTTTCCCTCCGGCTTTACTGACAAATTCTTCAGAGACATCGTTATGAAAATCGGATGTTACAGTTTGGAATAAATCTTCATGATGTTCCGCTTTTTTATGCTCGGTTTCATGCGCACGGAACCATGTCCAGTTCAAGAGAGCATCCCAACCGTCATGAGGGAGATTTAAACCAGCGCCCACACGGAATCCCCAATCCCACTTGTAGTCGATATTTTTAACTCTGCCATCCAAGCTTCTTGTGCCATGGTTCTTAATGGCATATGCAAGACCATCTTCGGTCGCATGCCAATAAAGAGCTTCAGCTTGCAGCCAAAGATCGGTTCCATTTTTCACAACAGGACGTGCAGGAGGATTGATCATCCCATTTGCTCCACGCCGTTGCTCGAGTGCGCTGACTCGATTTTCAAGATTCCGAACTTGCATGTCATCCACTCCAAAGAGTTGAGCGGATAAAGAGAGGAAAGATGTAGCCAATGCAGGCCATAATTTTTTCATTTTGAGTCCCATATGGATCCCCCTAGTTTTTAAATTTTCTTCGAATCGACGAAGTAATATTGACCACTCTACGAATAAATTGCATTTCACGTCAAATATAATTTCACGGTATCGTTTGAATCAACTGATTGAGTGACTGCAGCCAGACAATGGCTTGCTTATTGATTTGTTGGAGGATGAAATACCATGCAGCGCATAAGAGTGCAAGTCCCACAAATGACTTGAGAGCCATTCCCAAGAAGGCGATTTGCACTTGAGGCGCCATCCGGTTGGCAATTCCTAAAAACATCTCTGCCATGAGGATTGCGACGATCGAGGGTGCAGCGAGTTGGATGGAAATGGCCAAGAACTTTGTGAGCAAAACCATCATGAATTTCCAAAAAGGTTGTTGCAACAGGAAAAAAGAAGCGGAGAAAAACCGATCGGCGGGAACAACGGTATACGAGTTGAGAACTCCTTGTAGAAATATGAAAGGGCCGCCGATTTCATAAAACAAAACAATAAACACATAATTATAGAGCTGCCCTATGGATGAGCTTTGAGATTGCATCACCGGATCTTGGATTTGTAAAGCCGACGAGCCGCGCAAAAAATCGATCAAAACGCCGGAAGATTGCGCGATATAAAATGGAATACTCACAAGAAACGCTAGAATAAACCCGATGAAAAGTTCTTTGAGACAATAACCGATAAATAATAGATCGAATGTCGGCGCGGGCATTTGTGCAGTCGCAATCAAATGAGGGAGTAACACGGCGGCGATCGCGATCGCTGTTCCTATTTTCACGGGTCCTGGCAATTTTGCACCCAAAAAAGGGGCGATTGCCACTATAGGAGCAATGCGCATGAGAGATAAAAAAAATAACGATAAAACCGAAATTGGAGAAACGTTCGGAAAGCTGAGGACAAAACTCACATAGTCTGAAGTGTCGATGGCGGCTATCAAGGATTCCATTTATAGAAATTCTGGAAAATCGTGTTGGTGTACTGCATAATCTGAGAGCCTAACCATCCTCCCAAGAGAAGCAGTGTAAAGACGACGGCGATCAGCTTTACAGTAAAGGAGATTGTTTGTTCTTGAATTTGAGTCGCCGCCTGCAGAATCGCAACGAAAAGTCCAACCGCCATGCTAATCAAAATGGGAGGGCCTGATAAAATCAAGATCATCAAGAGCGCCTGATATGCTAGTTGGTAAATTTCGTTTGTAAACATTCCTCTACCTAAAAGTTAAAACAAGACCTTGGATCAAAATCGTCCAACCATCCACCATCACGAGCAACAGAAGCTTCAGGGGCAAGGCAATGGTTAGCGGCGAGAGCATCATCATCCCCATCGCTAGCAAAATGTTCGACGTCACAAGGTCGATCACAAAAAAGGGCAAATAAATGACAACTCCAATTTCAAAAGCTGCCTTCAATTGTGATGTAATAAAAGCTGGAATTAAAACAATAAAATCATTTTGTTTTAAACTCGTCCGGTATTCTTCAGGAAATGATCGGTAAGCCAATTGGTAAAAACTCGTCATATGTTTTCCAATCGTATTTCTCTGCAAAAAATCCCTGAGCGGCTCTTTTCCAGCATTAACGACATTCATCATATATAGGGCGCTCGGGCCTGTAAACAATTCCTTTGGTTGATTGGTTGCAATAGCCCCCGATGCTGCTGTGTACATCGCTAGACCCGTCGGAAACATCACATAAATGGTCATCAAGAGGGCAATTCCATTCAAAACCTGGTTCGGCGGTGATTGTTGAACGCCCAGCGCATTTCTCAGCAATGACAAAACGACCACAATCTTCACAAACGATGTCAAAAGCATGACTGCAAAAGGCAAGATTGCCAATCCCGTCAAGATAGCCAATTCCGATATCAGCGGCGGTGGAGTGCCGGCCTCACCGCGCGCCAGCGCCTCAGGCAGCAAGTCCCCCTGCGCATACACAGAACCAACTCCACAGATCAACAACAGGAAAAGAAGATTAAGATAACGCATATCAAGAGCAAAGCTTAATTGGGCAAAAATTTCAAGAAAGAAAAATTCTATTGTTTCAAATATCTTTCGAAGGCGGCCTCAAGGGCATTCCATTGGTTCTCGGCGGTGGCGTTGATGATGCCGGACTCTGTTTCGATAATGCAGCCGCCGGGGGAAATGTCGTCTCTTTCTTTGATTTGAAGAGACTCGACTTGTTCGAGTTTTTCTTTGAGGCGGGCTTTTTCTGATTCGAGGATCTCTTTGTCGGCCTTGTTGACGTAGATGGTAATGCGGTGATTTTGAAGGACGGGGGCGAGAGCTTGGAGAACAATATCCACGATCACTTCGGGTTTTGTCTCTAATTCTCGTGCAACGATTTTCTTTGCAGCTTTCAGGGCAAGGGGGAGAATGAGTTTATTCACTTCATGACGCAGTCGTTTTTTCTCTTGATCGAGAGATAAGACGTGTTCATTCAGTTTTGTAAGTCCTTCTTGAAATCCTTCTTTCTCACCGGTCTCTCGTATTTGAATGGCTTCTGTCCGAGCTTGTTCGAGGAGTGCTTTAGCATCTGTGCGGGCTCTTTCGAGCACATCGTGCGCTTCAACAAGGGTTGTGAAATCGTCCAAGGGGATGACTTTTTTATCGGAGGCGAGGTGGACTTCTTCGGTTTTAATTAAGGAAAATAATCTACTCATGGTTGTTCTCTTTTTATGTAAGAAATGAGTTCTAAAATTTGACGGATAAGAATGTCGGTGGCTCTGGCATTTTCTAAGGGGGTCGACAATTTCTGTACCAGGAGCGCCCGTTCAACATCGAGCTTGTGAAGGATATACCAGATAAAACTAGGATCTTGCCCGTAAATGGCTTTTGCAAGACGATTTAACCCCCGTTGCCGGATTAAAAGTTTGAGCTTTTCTCGATCTTCATTCCAGCTAGCGAGCCCCATTTTACTGAAGGAGAGGGGTTCGGGACTTTGGAGAAGCATTTTAAGAAATTCGATTTGGAGGGGTGAGAGGGTCTCATAAATTTTCGTCAGTTTGTTTTTGTCGATGATTTGCTTAACCTCAATGGAAAGGTCATGAAGTCCCAGAAAATCAGGTAAAAGGAGAAAAATTTCAGTATCGAGATCTAGTAGAATATTTAGAGTGGAATCGGGAAGACAAGAAAGAGGAAGCAAGTCTTCTATTTCCGCAGTTAAATACCGAAGGAGAGTCTGTGTAAGAAAAGCTTTACCAAGAGGTGATAAATGGGGCAATTTTCTAGCAAAAAGGAGTTCTTTTCCAACAGCAGTCATTTGATTTTGGCTTAAGGAGGCTAGAAATAATCCGATCTCTTTTTCGGAAAAATTCCTTAAAAACGGAGCTATCCAGGTCGGATGGATACGATTTAAAATCTTTTCAGGATCGTCGGTGTCTTCTAGGGGATCGCCATAAGTTCTGGGTAGGTTTTCAATGGCCTGCCTCTCGATAGAACTCAAATACTCGAGAAGAGAGGCTCTCTCAGGAGAAGGGCATCGTTGCAAAAAAGCGTGGAGGATGACCTGAGCTGAAGATTTCATTCCGTGGGTGGTGGTTGCTCACCTGGTTGGATGGGTAAAGGATTGAAAAGCTGTTTCAGTCCCCCTTGTTGTCGGAGGATGGGATAAAATTTCCAAAGAATCCATCCAGCAAAACCGAGGAAAATAATGTTGCTTGCGATGAGCAAAAAGAAAAGAGCTCGAAAACGTGCAAGAGATTCTTGACTGATGACAATCGACCAGATGCTGGTGTAATCTCTCGGTTGTCCGGTCGTTGCTTCGAGACCTGTTTTGATTGTAACATCTGTGAAGCGGGAACGATCAGAAATCACGGTCACATCATTGACATCAAGACCATTGACACTTCCAGAAACGAGCCGTTTAATTTTAGAAACGATGTGACTATTGGGATCATCTAAAACCCCCTGATGCTTGACATAGACGGCTGCGGTTATCCGTTGGGGGACGGCTTGAGTGGGTCCTCCCACTGCAGGTGTTTCGGGTGGAAAAGAGAGTTGGACATCGGCATCGATGACTCCATCCATTTTCCGAATCATGTTGGCGATTTGTTGTTCTAAACCGGCTTGATAACGGATCGATTCCTCTTTTTCTGTCGTCATAAGCCCTTGCTTTGCAAACAGCTCCAAGAGATTCGTTCCTTTTTTCCGTGGAAGCCCGTTCTGGTTCAAAATCCCCATCGCTTCAGTCATGTTTTTTTCGCCCACCGCAATGCTATACATCGGAGGTCCAGCAGTTGCAGCTCCTACGGCAGTCGATTGATAAGGAATTTTTTGCGCTGAAATCCCACGGCTTGCCAAGAAAACAACGATTTCATTGGCTTCTCGCTCTTCAATTTCTGTGACAATGACCCGATTTGTTTCGCAGCCGACGAGTAAAATAAGTAGTGGAAAAATCCAAAGAAGAGCTTTGCGCATACTTGACACCTTAAAGTTTATTTAGCACTCTCCACCTTTTATCTCAATGTAATCCCTATAACCTGAGAGTGCCGCTTTGTATTGTAGAAGCTTGTTCTTTTTTTGGGAGAGATTTTTCTTTCTTAAAAGCTTTAGGAGGTAATATTCTGCTGATTTGATCAGAAAGAGTTTACGTAGATGTCTCAATTCAGGGAGTAAAATCTTTTTAAAGAGGTATTTTTGGTCTTCTTTGGAACAATTCCGCTCAATCCAAAGAGATCTTCCTCTCCACCAGTGGTATGTTTTTTGAGGCGATCCACCGATAAATGAGGCTGAAATCTTATGGAGTAGTGAGGCTTCGTAACAAATTTCAATGTGAAAACCTGCTTTTTTGGCTCGCATGCAGAAATCGGCTTCTTCCCAATAAAGAAAATATTTTGGTTCAAGCAGGCCAATCGTTTCAAAAACCCCTCGTGGAATTAAAATCGAACAACCACAGACATAATCAAGCTGCACATCCGTTTTATAACCGGCCCTTTCACCTAAACCGATCAGATCAAAACCACCTTTTTCACGATTCCAGATTCCGCCTAAATGATCGAGTTTTTGAGGGTCGGAGAAGCGGAGCGGATAGGCCCCTGTGATGGCATCGGCCTTCGCAGACTTTAAAAGCGAGGCAATGAAATCGGGCTGGACAATGGTGTCATTGTTGAGAAGAAGAACAAAGTCTGCGCCATTGTCTAGAGCTTTTTGAATTCCCACATTGTTTCCTCCTGCATATCCGAGATTTTCGCCTGTTTGCAAAACTGTAATTTCAGGAAATTGCTGGGAAATAGCAGCTACAGAATCATCGGTCGATCCATTATCGACGACAATGGTCTCAAAGTTGGTCTTCAGGGAAGCTAGACAAGCTAAGGTATCGATCTTCCCATTCCAATTTAAAATAACGATCACAAGTTTCAAGCCGTTTTCTCCTCAAGTAAAGATAGGGCTTTCTTAAGAACTTCTGTAGGAGAAATCTGCCGCATACAAAAAGGGTCTTGGCATTTTTTTCTGAGACAAGGCGAGCATGTCGGTTTTTTTTGAATGGTTTTCACGTGGGGTGCAAAATAAGGGCCGCAAATATGGGGTTCTGTCGGAGTAAAAAGAGCGATTGTAGGCGTCTTGGTTGCACAGGCGATATGCAGCGGGCCCGTATCGTTGGTAATAAAGAGAGAAAACCGTTTCATGAGGGCGGCGAGACCCAAAATCGATAGATTTTGAAAGATTCCTATGGCTCCGATCCCGCTGGCTACGGTTTCAACCAGTTTTTTTTCAGCGGGTGTGCCTGTAACGACGATGTGACATCCGAGGTGTTCTTTCAGTTTTTTCCCCAGTTCAATGAAATGCTCGGGAGGCCATTGTTTAAATAAATCTTTAGCTCCCGGGTGCATCCCTATCACAAAATCTCCGGGCAAAACGGTTTTGTCATCCTTGGCGCTAGGAAAGATCTCCATCCATTTGGGCTGAGACTGTCCAACGATTTTTAAACGACGTTCGATCTCATGCACTTTTTCATGTTCAATCGGGTCTGTCAGAAGAAAGTCGAGGTCTTTGTTGATGTTTGTTGATCCTACGATACGACGGGCTCCGAGCAGAGCGCAAAAAGGAAGAACGGCTCGTTGCGAAGTATGAAAGATGAAAATAGTGCCGATCCTTCTTCTTTTCAGTGAAAAATACAAAGAGACCAAGCTCGACTTCTTCAAAGTGAAGAGTTCGGTGATATGGGGATTGTTTTGTAAAACTTGGGCGCCGATAGAACTTGTTAGAACACCGATATAAGCATCGGGATGCGCCTCTCGAAGAGCTCGAATAGCGGGCGTTCCCCACAATGTGTCTCCCAGACCCGTTGTCGATACAATCAAGAAATTATTTTCATGGTGCTTCTTTATCACCGGTTTCAGAAGGGCAACAAAAAAGCGGATCAATACATTTTTTATCTGCATTTCGTTTTATTTTAGCATTTTTTGATTCTTTCTGGTAATAGAGAAAAGGATGGACGAAGAACTACTCAATATTCAAGCGGAGATGCTGGCCAGTAAGATCAAACATTACTTGATCACGACGATGGGCATCACTCTCGATGAAGCGAACAATCAACAATTATATCGGGCTTTTTCCTTGACACTACGTGAAGAGGTGATGATCAACTGGACTGCCACTTGGCATACCATCCGCTCCAGCCATGCACGGATCTTATATTTTCTGTCGATGGAGTATATGCCAGGCAGATTTTTAGGAAATAATATCACCAATATGCATGCGGAAGATCTCGTCAAAGCAGCCTTAAAACGATTGGGGAGAAGTTTAGAGCCTCTTTTAGTTCAAGAGCGAGATCCTGGGCTTGGAAATGGGGGTCTGGGTAGGCTGGCGGCCTGTTTGCTCGATTCTTTTGCTACGCAGCAATATCCTGCTTTTGCTTATGGACTCCGTTATCAATATGGAATTTTTTTCCAAGAAATTTGGGATGGTATCCAGGTTGAAAGACCCGAAGCATGGCTACTCTATGAAAATCCATGGGAATTTCGAAGAGACAACCATGCCGAAACGGTAAAATTTGCAGGAAGACCCGTCCAAACGACCAATAAAAAAGGGGTTGAGGTTTACGATATTCTCGATTGTGAAGAAGTCCGCGCCCTAGCTTATGATATACCCATTGTCGGCTATAAAGAAGGTGAAGATTACAACGTCTGTAGTCTCCGTACTTGGAGTACCAAAGAATCGCCGCGCAATTTTTCTCTTCAAAGATTCAATGCCGGTCTTTTAGATCAAGCTGCTGAAAATACGTCTTTGACAGATGTTCTTTATCCCAATGATAACAATGAAGTCGGCAAGAGAATCCGACTTAAACAAGAATTTTTACTTTCGTCCGCTTCTGTGAAAGACATCATCCGTAGCCACTTGGCCCACTATCCTGATATGACCTCTTTTGCCGATAAAGTTCGGATTCAGATCAATGATACCCATCCGGCGCTGGTGATTGCTGAGCTGATGAGAATTTTACTCCATGATCATCATTTTGGTTGGGGCGAGGCGTTTGAAGTGGTGAAAACATGTTGTAACTATGCAAATCATACGGTTTTACGAGAGTCATTGGAGGAATGGAATGAACAACGGCTTCAATATCTTCTCCCAAGACAATACCACATCATCGAAAGACTGAATTTAGATATGTGTAATCAGGTCCGTTCTAAGTTTCCGGGAGATGAAGATCGTGTCCGGCGGATGTCGATCATCGAGGGGGGACAAGTCAGGATGGCACATCTTGCCATCGACGGATCCCATAAGGTCAACGGTGTCTCTACGCTCCATGGAGAAATCTTGAAGAAGGTGATTTTCAAAGATTTTTATGAAATGGACAGTGAAAAATTCACGAGCATCACCAATGGAGTGACGCAGCGCCGATTTCTTCTCCATTCTAATCCTGGTCTATCTGCTTTTATCACCAATAGAATTGGACCCAAATGGATCACCGATTTCTCCGAGATCAGACAACTTGCCAAATTTGCCAGTGACCCGGAATCCCAGAAGGAATTCCTCGAGGTTAAAAAACAAAATAAAAAGTATCTCATCACTTTCTTGATGGAAAAAAATCCGATCTGCGATTTCACAGGAAAAATCGTTGGCCATTTTGCCCCACTCGATGAAGAAGCTCTTTTTGACGTCCAAATCAAACGGTTTCACGAGTATAAAAGGCAGCTCATGAACGCGCTCCATATTCTCATGGTTTACAATGAGCTCAAAGCAAATCCCAGTAGCCGAAAGATAAAACGGATGTGCATTTTTGCTGGAAAGGCGGCACCGGGCTATGAAATGGCCAAGAGAATCATCCAACTGATCTTTAGTATAGCCCGTAAAATCAATAACGACCCTAATGTCAACAAAATGCTCCGCGTTGCATTTATTGAAAATTATGATGTCAGCCGCGCGGAAATCATCATTCCTGCGGCCGATCTATCCGAGCAGATTTCGACTGCAGGCATGGAAGCTTCGGGGACCGGCAACATGAAATTGGCGATGAATGGAGCCCTCACCATTGGGACGCAAGATGGAGCGACGATTGAAATTCATCAATCTGTCGGAGATGCTTGGTGGCCGTTTGCCTTTGGAAAAACCGCTGACGAGCTCGCAGCTCTAAGGCCCCACTACAATCCATGGGATATCTACATGCATTATTTGCCCATCCGGCAAGCCCTTGACGCCCTCCGAGACCATTCTTTGGCACAAAATGAACAAGAGCATCAAGCTTTTTCCAGCATTTACCATTCTCTTTTAGAGAGGGGCGATTCTCAACCTGTCGACCGTTACTTCGTTTTAAGCGATCTTCAAAACTATTATGATACACAAAAAAAAGTCGAAGAACTGTTCGTTCAACCGGCAAAATGGGCCGAATATGCGATCAACAACATTGCCGGAACAGGACCCTTTTCTTCCGACAATACCGTCCATAACTACGCTAAGTTGATCTACGATTTAAAACCGTGTCCGGTCAATCCCCAAGAGCTGTCCCGTGTCCGAGCTGAATACAGCGAACACGATAAGTGCCGCATCCTGACAAAATAAACGTCTCTTACTCTTCTAAATTCCATTTTTTGGCAAGGGCGGCGTAGGTGCCGTTGGCTTTGAGACGTTGGAGGCCTCTGTCGAACGCTTTGATGAGGCCAGAAGCATGGTCTTTGAAAGAAATTAGACGGATTCCTTCTTGAGTGAGAGGAGCGGAAAAGATTTTGAGCTGCTTTTCGAACCGACTTTTGATGTACGCTTCCGCCGTTAGAACATCTAAGATGGCACCATCGATGGTTCCCTTGGTGATATCGATGAGCGCTTGGGGTGCCGAGTCGTAGGTCCGTTGGATGACTCCGGGATATTTTTCGAGAACCAATCCAGTTTTTGACCCGCGCACAATGGCAACGATCTTCCCAACCATATCATCGATCGATTTGGCCGTTTCATTTGCCCGGCCAACGAGAACAGGGCCTGTTTTTAAGTAGAGGTCTGAAAAATCGTACAGTTTTTCGTAGAAAAGATACGGTTGCAGAGTGGAAAAAATCGCATCGTAGTCACCCTCTTGGAGGCCGTAGATAAGATTGTTCCAGCTCCTCTCGAAGATTCCGATATCGAGTTTTTCGATTTTCCCAATTTCTTGGATCAGTTCTAGAGTGAAAGGAGTGATTTGCGATTCTCTTCCGGGAAGTTGAAGAGAGTACCAAGCTGGATCGAGTGCAATTTTATAATTGTATGAAGGGGGTGAAAGACTACATCCTAATAAAAGAAGTATTAACCCGAGCCCAAAAAAGATGACAACCTGCTTGCTGCGGCTTCGCCATATCGATTCTCGCTCGGAATCCTTCGTATTCAAGAATGTTCCTCCTCGCGAGAATCGATCTGACTTTGCCTCGCAGCGCATCTTGTCACCTTTTTTGGGCTCGGGTTAATAAACAAGGAATTAATTTCATAGAACAATAATTTTCACCATGCATATATTGATTCAATATGTCAAGTATTGTACTGGTTAATTTTGGAGGACCCCGCTCTCTAGACGAAATACCGGCTTTTCTCACCGAGCTCCTGACCGATTCGGATGTGATTCGGAGCAGGTGGCCGAGATTTTTTGAAAAGTGGTTCTTTAAACGGGTGGCTCTGAAGCGTGCTGTGACGATCGTTCCTGATTATCAGTTGATTGGAGGAAAATCGCCGATCTTTGAAGATACCGAAGCTCTTGCAGAGGAGCTCCGAGCGAGACTGAAACTTCCTGTGATCACGTTCCATCGGTATTTATCGGCGACCCATGCCGATTTTCTAGAGCGGATGAAAACCAGTGATTCTCAGCAATTCATCGTCCTCCCTCTTTTTCCTCAATTCACCTATGCAACGACGGGAAGCATTGCTCGATTTTTCCAAAGAAACTTAAGTGCTAAAATTGTGAAGAAGATGGGGTGGGTCCGCTCGTATCCTGCGGAATCAAACTATATCGCCTCCATGCAAAACTGCATCCGTGATTTCTTGCAGGAGAAGAATCTTCAGGAAAAAGATACAGTTTTATTTTTCTCTGCTCATGGTCTTCCTCAAAAGTTTGTCGATGAAGGCGATCCGTACGAGAGAGAATGTCGAGAATCTTTTGAGGGTATTAAAAAGGTATTCCCAGATGCACCCTCTGTGCTGGCATTCCAATCGAAATTCGGACCGGGTGAATGGCTCAGGCCGTACACCATCGATCTTTGTCATAAGCCAAAGGAGTGGGCTCAGGGACGTTCCAATGTAGTCATTGTTCCTTTGTCATTTACCTCAGATCACATCGAAACGCTCTTTGAAATCGAGCATCAATACGTTCCAGTTTTACGAGCTCAGGGATTGAATGTCTTTCGGTGTCCAGCATTAAACCAACGGCAAGATTGGAAAGACGCACTCGTTCAACTTTTGAAAGAAGATTTAAGCCCCAATGGGGATCTCGTTAGAAGACGGTAGTCTTCGAATGCTATTGACAGATATAAAATGGGTGTCCAAATGGCTACGCACACGAGTAAATTCCGATCCGAATGAGAAGAAGTGTAGTTTTGTAAAAGGAGAAAAGTCGCGATGATACCAGCAATTACGATAAGAAATATTTTAGTTATTCTAGAATTAAGCTCCTCTACAGATTGTCTTAGAATAGGTCTCGGACCACTCGAAGTGATTCTCATAAAATAATCCATTTTAAAAGATAAAAGCATACAACACTCATTCCAGCGCTCGCGGGAATCGTCACAATCCACGAGAGGACAATTTCTCGGATCATGCCAAGATTGAGTGCTGAAAGACCCCGAGCCAGACCGACCCCTAAAACGGCGCCAACCAGGCAATGGGTTGTTGAAATTGGAAGTCCGAGTTTAGAAGCGATCAGAATGGTCGTCGCTGCTCCAAACTCTGCGCAAAATCCCCGCGTAGGAGTGAGCTCAGTAATTTTTTTACCGATGGTCTCCATCACGCGCCATCCCCAAGTCGCCAGACCAATGACGATCCCCAAACCTCCGAGTGCTAAGAGCCATGGAGCGATCGGAGCCGTTTCAGAAACAGCCCCTTTACTGATGACATCTAAAACGGCCGCGACGGGTCCAATGGCATTGGCGACATCGTTAGCACCGTGAGCAAAGGCGACAAAACAGGCGCTCAAAATTTGCAGATAGACGAAAACCTTCTCCACAAATTGATAGGCGGAAACTCCGTAGTTGGGGACTCGGAGCCTTTTAAAAATCAAATAGCCGACAAGTGCAGCTAAAATCCCGACTAAAAAAGCGATGATCACAGCATGGAAAAAAGTCGGACACAGATCGAGATTCCGTAGGCCATTCGAGATGAGACTGAGTGTGAAGGTCATAAAAAAAACAAATAAGAAAAACGGTGTGGCCTTCCGTGTCGCTTCTATCGGGTTCATCGCAAAGAGAATTTTCTTCTGGAGAAAGGAGAAACAGAGGTAGGAAATAATGGCGCTCACAACCGGAGAAATCACCCAGCTGATCACCACCGAACTGACTTCTTTCCATTCGATAGCCTGGTATCCGCCGGCAACCATTCCAAATCCAATAATCGCTCCGACAATGGCATGCGTGGTGGAAACGGGCCATCCGAGATACGACGAAAATTGGAGCCAAAAACTCGTCCCTAAAAGAGCACCCGACATCCCCAAAACCAAAATCATTGGCTGGGAAATAAAAATCTCGGGATTAACCAGTCCTCGCTGCATCGTTTCCGAGACGTTGGCGCCCACAAAATAAGCGCCGCAAAACTCTAAAATCGCCGCTAAAACAACCGCGCGCCGTAGAGTGAGAGCTCCTGATCCGACAGAAGTTCCCATGGCATTCGAAACATCATTGGCTCCAATGTTCCATGCCATGTAAAAACCAATGAGGAGAATGAAAATGGTTAAGATGACAGGATATTCTATCACTTCAATTCCAATACCATACGAATCTTGTTAGCAAGTTTTTCCGAAAGCACAGCGAGCATTCCCACATGTTCAATTAAGTGACGCCAAAGGTCAAAATCAGGAGGAGAAAGGTGATCTCCTTTGGCAAATAGTTTTGCAATGAGCTTTCGATGAAGAAGTTTGGCGTGATGTTCTTTGTTAGCGGTCTCTTCGACCATCGCTTTGACTTTTTCTGCTTCGATTCCTCCGAAGGTCGATTCTAAGAGTTCATCGAGTTCTCGAATGATTTGTTTCGCAGAGAGAAAAGTTTCAAAACTTTGTTTAAACAGTGCGACTAGCCCATCACTCAAATCGAGGGATGTATCGAGGGGACGGAGTTTCAGCAAGATCCCAATCTCTTCAGCTTGATCGCTGATATGGTCTTGTAAAGAGAGGATGTCTAAAAAATGGGCTCGATCCATCGGAAGAAAGAGACTTCTAGGAAGATGATTCCGGATGTCATTTTTCATCAGATCGGCTTCATGCTCCAGATGGCAAAGCTCATCGACTTTTTTACTTAAATGGTTTAGTTCTGGCAAATCGCCGATAATTTCAGCTAGCTTCTCCATGCATAGACTGACCTTGGTCATGTGTGTTTGCAGCGGCGAGAAAGGAGATTTCCCGAAAAGACGTGAAATATTCATCATAAAATTCTTTTAAGAATCTTATAGATCTAAGGATTGAGGAGCAACTTCTTTTCCTTTTCTGAAAGAGGGCGATAGTCGCCGATAGCAAGATCGCCAAGGACTAAAGGACCGATCCGAATCCGGTGCAGTGAGATAATCGTGAGACCTGCTTTTTGAACAAGCCGGCGGACCTCCCGTTTTTTTCCTTCTCGGACAACAACTTTGAGCGTTCCTTTTCGAACTTTGGCCACTCGGACAGGTTTTACCCACGTGTTCTCTACGAGGCCGCCCTTTGCAACCGAGGCGAGATGGTCGGAGGAAATTTCTTGACCAGTCTTGATAAGATATTCTTTTGTAAGCCCTTTAGAAGGATGGATCACTTCCTGGGCAAAATGGCCGTCGTTCGTGAGTAAAAGAAGGCCCGTTGTATCCCGGTCAAGGCGTCCCACGGTGAATAAACGGTAAGGAAGATTTTGAAACAAGTCGACCACAAGTTTTTTCGATCCCATTCTAGCGTTACTGCAGACATACCCTTTAGGTTTATTCAAAATGAAATAAACCCTCTCTTGCTCGTTCCGCACAGAAGTTCCATTGATCGCAATCTCATCGGTTTCCCAATCAACTAAAGTCTGGGGAATCGTCACGACTTTGCCGTTGACAGAGACCTTTCCTTCAAAAATTAACTTTTCACACGCACGCCTGGAAGCGATCCCCGCTGCGGCTAATGCTTTACTCAACCGTTTCATACGTGTAATATAGTACCAGTAAAGAAGGAATAATGCATGGCAAAACTCATTTTACTCCGGCATGGGGCCTCTGTTTGGAATGAAAAAAATTTATTTACAGGCTGGGTTGACATCCCTCTCAGTACCAAGGGTATCGAAGAATCGTTGCAAGCGGGGAAAAAAATTTCTGAAATCCCGATCGATGTGATCTTTGTTTCCTCCCTCATCCGGGCTCAACAAACCTGTATGCTCGCCATGTCCGTCCATCAATCGGGCAGAGTCCCTTACATCCTTCATACCGGTCAGGGAAAACTCGAGGAATGGGCCCACATCCATAGCGAGAAAACAAAACACGAGTGCATTCCTGTCCATGTGGCCTGGCAAATCAATGAAAGAATGTATGGCGACCTTCAAGGGATGAACAAAGATGAAATGAGACAGATGTACGGAGCCGAGCAAGTCCATATCTGGAGACGGAGCTTTGATGTCGCACCACCGGGTGGTGAGAGTTTGAAAGAGACCGCCGCTAGATCCATTCCTTATTTTAAAGAAAAAATTCTCCCTCTTCTAAAACAAGGAAAAAATGTCTTTATCAGTGCTCATGGAAATTCCCTCCGATCGATCGTGATGTTTCTCGATGGACTTTCACCTGAAGAAGTCGTCAAACTCGAGATGGCAACAGGCGATCCTCGGATTTACACCTTCGAAGGCGATCAATGGTCTATTTAGATCACCACTGTGTGACACGTCCTTCCAAAACCGTTCTTGAACAGATGCACCTCCATTGGAGAGAAACCGATTTTCCACTGGGTAATCTCTACCGTGCCTTAGAAATCCCTCCCGAGAATCACTTTCTCCTCACCCCAGGAGGAAATGAAGCCATCTTTGAAATGCTTCTGAATTTCTATCTCGAAGAAGTGCGTGAAACCGGTAAAAACCATTTTCTGACCCTCTCCACGGAAAATGACAGTCGCTTGGAAGAGTTGGGTTGTTTTGTAAAAACACTCCCCTCTTTAGATCTACTCGATGACGCGCTCAAAATAAAAACGGCTCTTTTTTCCCTCCCATGGGCCGATCCTTTGACCGGAGTCATTCAACCGATCGAAGAAATTATTCAAAAATGTCATGCCAAAGGGGTAAAGGTCCATGTCGATGCAAGCTGTGTGATCGGAAAAATTCCTGTCTCTTTCGAGGGAATCGATTTTATCACATTTGATGGAGATAAGATCCATACCCCCAAAGGAATCGGTGGCCTCTTTCAAAAAAGAAAACCTCGAGACGCCGAGACAAATGTTCCTATGACAGCCTGTTTATCGTTGGCAGTTCAAGAAGCCATCGCTGCGCAAGAATCGTTTGCACTGGAAACAGCCCGTCTCCGACACGATTTTGAAACAGAATTGAAATATGCGACCGATTGCAAGGTTTTATTCGAAGATGCCCACCGTCTTCCCCACATTTCTGCCATTGAATTCCCCGGCATTTTCAACGAATCGCTCCTCTATCGACTCCACCGAAAAAATATCTTCGCAACCATCGGAGGAGGCCCGTTCATCAGCTTTGGGCTCTCGCACGAAACCACCGAAGACGATCTAGCTGAAGCAATCGATGCCATTGTCTCTTCCGTCCGTCAACTCAAAACACTCACGGTTGCTCTATGAATCATCCATGGGCTCGATATAGTAAAAAACTCTCTCATCGAATCGAACATCCCCAATTTGTAGGATTTTTTGAGAGTGGCCGCGGTCTTCGTCTTGTCATCGGACGAGAACAGTATGCAGGAAGCAAAATCGCCCTCTATTGGCTTGTCGATGAAACCGATGGAGTCATCTCCGACATCAGGTACCAAGCCTTTGGTCCTTCGGCTCTCATCGGAGCCCTAGAAGCAGCCTCCCAACTCCTCCTCCGAAAAAATCACGATCAAGCCCGCCGCATCACCGCCGAACTCATCGACCGAGAACTCCGCGACAAGCCCGACATGGAAGCGTTTCCCCGCGAAGTCTACAGTCTCCTCAATCTTGTCCTCAGCGCCATTGAAAATGCCGCCGACCAATGCACCGATATCCCATTCGATGAAGTCTATCTCCAATCGCCCCTCCACCCCGATATTTCCTCCACCGGCCCATACCCCGGCTTTGAAAATCTCCCCCTCCCCGAAAAACTCACCCTTATCGAAACCATCATCGACCAAGAAATCCGTCCCTACATCGAACTCGACGCCGGCGGCGTCCAGATTCTCAACCTCTCTGACAAATACGAACTCACCATCGCCTACCAAGGCTCCTGCACCTCGTGCTACTCAGCAACCGGCTCCACCCTCACCGCCATCCAGCAAATCCTTCAAGCCCGCATCCATCCCCAAATCCAAGTCATCCCTGATCTCACCTTCCTCAAGGAGCAACATGATCCTCTCTAAAGTCACCGCACCCGTCTACATCTATACGATCAGAAATTGGATCTCTGGCGACCTCATCCATCGAACTGCAAAGATTGCTGCCTGGTCTTTTCTCTCTCTGGCTGCCCTTTTTAAATTATTCGAAAATTATTTTAAAAATCTTCTACCCTTCCGTATTGCATCGACCCATTTTTTCCTCTCTTCAACAATCTTAATTTTTCTAAAAGAACCTCCTTCTAATCAAATCTCTCTTTTTGAAATCATCGGGAAATGCAGCACGATCTTTTATACCGTTCTTTGGCTCATACCCGGCCTTTATGCCCTGCGTCATTATTCCAACCCCGCACGACTAGCATTGCTCGAAAAACAATTATTTCCCTCTTCCCAAAAAGTGGAAAGACCACCCGCAAACGCTCCACTCTATCAACGTTGTCTCATCGAAGCCCTAGGCGCTACCCGAGTCGCTCACTCAACGCAAAAGCCCGAACTCATCGTGACTACTTTGGTTCAACAACCCCTCATCACATTCCATGAGTCTCAATTCATCTTGAAATGCAAATGTCTCATTGGAACTTTTTCTTCCTATTGTTTTTTGATCGGAGAATTCGAACAGAATGGAGTTCTCTTAACCCACATTCTCTGCTCAACCGGTATTCTTTGTGGAAATCAAGATTGTCGATCCAATCCCCTTGCCCGCCTTCCCCTTGAACCTTTCGTAAAAATTGCCCAAGGAGAATCGTTCACCATTCCTGGAGACATTCCAACCACACTCCAAGGAGAAGAGTTTTAACTCCTCTCCTCATGAATTATTTTTTCTTGCCCACATCTTGATCCAGCTCACTCTTCGTCAAAATACCCATGAAGGTATTGACATTAGCCTGATCTTTTTGACCTCGCGCATCGAACCAACTAAAGAGCATATTGCCGGTAAAGGGATCGCGGGAGATATTGATGGGCCCCCGAGCTTGGGTATCCATATTCGCAATCGGTCTAGGAATGCTCCAGGTTTGGCCATCGTCATCCGAATGGATAAGATATAGAATCATATTACCAGAAAAGTCGGACTGCATATCGACCATGGCAACGTAAAGTCGATTTAAGTCGGGATCATAGGTAATCCCGTAAGAATTACTATCGATATTGCGGCTGGGTTGAAAAGGGATAATAGTGTCGTTCTTAGCCACATTAGAAAAAGCGACGTCGTGGAATCCACTAAAAGAATTGGGCCCTAAATTGACAATTCCAGTCGGATTTACTAGAACATGGATGTGGTTATTATTGAATGCAGAGTCAAACGAATAACCCACTAAATAAACCTTACCTTCAGGGGATGCAACAATTTCAGGTTCCATAGTTCCAGGGAAGGGTGGAAATTTAGCCGTATTTATCCGTTTATGAACAACTTTGCCGAACTCTCCCTTTCCTGTGACGGGGATGTAACTAATAAATGGTTGCCCCGCATAGCCATAAGGACTGTTTGGATCATCAAAATAATAGGTAAAAGCAACCCAAAAAGCTTTTCCTCCTTGACCATCACCACCAAAGGAGGCACGTGGATAATCGAAGAAGTTATATGAGAAATTTGGGTGAGAAGGTGCTTTAATTTCACCAGCTTTTTTAAATGTGAAGCCTCCGTCTGTGCTAATAGCATAGATAATATTAATTGGATTGAGTATGTTAACCGTTGCGTTTGATGCCTGAATATAAGCAATCCACAAATTGCCAAAATCATCAAAACAAGGTTCGATTCCATCGGCAATCATTTTAGGCAAGCCGGGCTTCCCATCGATTCGCTGGACATCCCATGTTTTACCACCATCAAAGCTGACTGCTCCCCATAATTGAAAAAGATTTTTAGTTTTTGCATTAAAAGGCGGTATAAACAATTTTGTATCAATAGTTGCGGAAGTGGCAAAGAGATGATTTGTATCAAGAGGATCGATAACAACACTCCCTTCTAAGAAAAAGAACTGTTCGAAAGGAGCTTTAAATACAGTCACAGGATCATTCAATTTTTTGATTTTGCCTGTTTTAGGATCAAGAGTTCCTGTTCGAACAATCCAATCCAAATGATTTCTACCATTGGGAGAATTGGCTCTTGAATTATCAGGCCAACAGACTGCAAATCGATCCTTGACAATCGAATTATCATAAAATTCGAGGAAATCAAATGCATCTTTGCCTGCAGTTGTGATCGTGACATTCGAAGTTCCCTCGGAAACACGTATATTTTTCGGTGCTTTAAATTGACTTCTTGGAGTCCTTAAATAGGTCACCGTTGTCGCATGAACCGTATAACTCCCGGCTGGCAGAAAACCACCGCCGATATCATAGACCAATAGGGAACCAGCATTGGTTACATACAGATCATATCCCAGACCCGTCTGATCCGACTTCAAGGAAAATGCCTGAGGTACCAGATCAGCAGGCCAGAGATTGCGCGGCAAAAACCCTTCTTTTGTATAGATGTAACCAGCGACCGGCAATGTGAAATTAAACGCTGGAATATGAATTGATACCATGCGACCAATTGTCTCAAGTGTCAATGGCAGCTGAAAAGGCGTATTCAACTGCGTGTTGGTATTGTCCGCAAGATCAAGGGTGATATTGTCTTTAAAGCTTTTATGGAAAATATCTGAACTTTTATGGTCAGCCCAGAGAGGACAAACCCCCAAGAAGGCTACTATTAAAGCAAACATCTTTACGTATAATTTTTTCATCTCCAGCTCCTTAAATAAGTAAAGAGTACAGTGTATATTTTTTTTTGCAAATATTTTTTTCGAAATAATAAAACGGTGAAGCTGTTTGATCTAAGCTATTCCTTTTGAATGACTTAATTATTATGTTGGAAAACATTATGTTTTTTAGCATAATTAAAAATAGCATAGAAGAGAGAGAATTGCATGAAATTCATTAACAGGAAAGAAGAGCTTGTAAGGCTTAATCACTTGGTAAAGCGAAAAGAATCAAATGTAGTTGTTTTATGGGGACGTCGCCGGGTGGGTAAATCTCGCCTTCTCATGGAATGGAAGCATCGTCATGATGGGATTTATTATATCGCAGATGAGTCAGCTGCAACGATACAAAGAAAGTATTTCTCAATGGTATTGGAACAAGCGCTGCCGGGTTTTTCTGAAGTCGAGTATCCTGATTGGACAGCTTTTTTTATGAGGCTTGCCAGGGATGCTTTGCAGAAGAAATGGAGGGGGCCATTAGTGATAGATGAACTTCCGTATTTAATAGCAATTTCACCAGAACTTCCCAGCATTTTGCAAAAGTTCATCGATTATGATGCTAAAAAGGCGAAATTGATCATTGTTCTTTGTGGATCCTCACAGCAGATGATGCAAGGTGCTGTGCTAGATTCTTCAGCTCCTCTTTATGGAAGAGCCGATGAGATTATAAAGCTTAAGCCTATTTCGATTGGGTATATGGGTGAAGCTCTGAAGTTGAAAACAACAAGAGCAATTATTGAAGCTTATTCAGTTTGGGGAGGAATTCCCCGGTATTGGGAACTCGTCCAGAAGAACAAAGGATCGTTCCTTGAGACGATCGATAGGCTAGTGCTTGACCCGATGGGCCCTTTGCATGATGAACCAAACCACCTACTTTTGGAAGAATCGGCAACGCATTTGAGGCCTATCTTAGATGCAATAGGCTTAGGAGCCCATCGGCTTTCTGAAATTGCCGCAAAAATTGGGCAGCCTGTTACTTCACTTATGAGGTATGTACAGGGGTTGATTGAACTGGAGTTCATTGGGCGAGAGCATCCCTATGGAGTGGATGAAAAGAACTCAAAACGAACACTCTATAAGATCAAAGACCCTTTTCTCCGTTTTTGGTTTACTTGTGTTGCTTCTAAACGGAGTTTTCTCTCACAGACATCCCCTTCACTCCGTCTTGAATGGCTCAAACAAGTTCTTCCAAAACTTTTTTCAGTGACATGGGAAGAGCTGTGCCGTTTCGCCATTCCATTTCTCACAAAAAAATTGGGGAACACTCCATTCAAACAAGCGAGCCGCTTTTGGCAGGGTCAGGAATTCGAATGGGATATTCTAGCCAGTTCAGAAGATGGGAAAACTTTATTGATTGGAGAAGCTAAATGGACCTCTAAGGCTCCTTCTGCATCCTTTATCCAAGCGGCAATTCAAGAACTGAAGAATAAAGGACTTCCACCCACTTCTCGTCATCTGCACGGGAAGGTGTTATATGTCCTATTTGTTCCAGAAAAACCCCCATCGCTTGCTCTTTCGTCAGATGTAAGACTAATTTGTGCTCAAGAAGTGATTTCTGCTCTAAATTAAAGCTGATGTCGCGTCTCCCTCTTGAACCATTCGAAAAAAAATGTGTTAAACGTGGAAGCACCGTGTTGCGATGGAGATAGTTCTACCATACCCATCGACCAATTGACTTTTGAAAGGATCGGCCGGGTCGGTTATCCATGTTTTGATTCCTCTGGCATCATCGAAGATTCTTTTAAGAGATTGATCTTTTGTTAACCTATGTAAATGTCGAGAAGAGAGGCCCGTCCTTGAAAGATCTCGTGCAGCTATAAGAGTGCTTTTGCTTCCACCTATAAATTCTAGGATTATAAGCATAAGTTCTTCTGGTAGGCTTTCTATTTGTGATTTAACAGCCTTTTCAGAATCGCTATTGTTTATTTGCATTACTGTTGCCATAAGCTTTAATTATAACATTTTTATAAAAATAATTATATATATTATTAATAACGAAACTAATTCACAACAGACTTAAAATGAGGATGTTAGAGTTGTTAAGGGGCCATAAAAAGGTGACAACGGACTAACTCAGTAGTCCGATTGTGCTATTTTAGATTCCAAAATGGCATAATGTTGCCTTAATTTCAGCATGTATAGGAAGAATCGGGAATCATTTTGGCTGTGCCAGAAATTGGGAAAACTAAAAAGGACTTAAAATATCGTTTATCCGATGAATATAGTCTTTTTTATCTCGCCTGGATTGATCCTGTAAAACCGACCATTTTGCATGGAGGTATAAAAGATTATTGGATAAAAACGGACACCTCACAGGCCTGGAACATCTGGTCAGGGTATGCTTTTGAAAACATTTGTCTTAAACACATTACTGAGATCAAAGCAGCACTTGGAATTGGTGGTGTAATGACAAATGTAGTGCCTGACCACAAAAGTCTTTGTCAAGATTTGCGCCCAGATTTTTCCGCTGGGCACAGCGCGGAGCGCGCCGGCATCTTCGAGCAAGCTGTTAAGCGCGAGCGCGCCGCCCAGCGGAATAAAGATGGGTCAAAGATTGATAAAGAATTTTGTGGTCGGGCAGTAGGCTACTGGAGGGGAACGTATCGAGATGTTGGGGCAGAAATTGATCTCGTTATCGATCGAGCCGACAATTGCATCAATCTTTGCGAAATCAAATTTTACAACGAAGAATATATCATGACGCAAAAAGACGTCGATGATTTCGAACGAAAAAAAAGGGTGTTTCAGATGCAAACGAATACCAAAAAATCGATCTTTTTCACCTTGATTACCCCTTTTGGAGCCAAGCAAAACAGTCATTATCTACAATGCGTCCACAACCAGTTGACGATGGAGTGCTTTTTTTGATGAGTAACTCTTCGTATGCGGCGTGAAAATGGGGGAAGCCTTCGGTTTGAAGGAGCTTGAGATTTTGGAGGAAGCGGTGCAAGAGGAGTTGTAGAAGAGGTTGGAGGTCCCAGGTTTTTCCGGAAAGGTCGAGGAGGGAGGTGGCGGGTTGGTCGATGGTTTGAAGGATTTCGGGGGGCATATTGACATTGATCCCAAAGCCGAGAATGACATGTGTTTGGTCGAGGGTTTCGGTCAAGATGCCGGCAATTTTTTTGTGATGAACGAGGATGTCATTGGGCCATTTTAGTTGGGCGGGGAAGTCTTTTTCTCGAAGAATTTGGGCGCATGAGTAAGCCATGAGTTGTCCGAGATGGGAGAGATAGGGGGCAGAAGGGGGGACCTTGAAATAGAGGGTTGCGTAGATGTTTTGGCCGGGTGGAGAGAGCCATTTTCGCTGGAAGCGGCCTCGGCCGGAGGTTTGTTCATGGGCGGTGACGCAGGTGAAATCTTCGAGCTCGGAGTGGTGGAGTTTTGTCCAGTTATTTGTTGAATCGACGGTTTCGAGATGGATGTAGTGCATGGAGATATTATATAGGATTGAGGTAATCTGGGGGAATGTGGGACTACAGGTATTTGAAGCGGGTCGATTTCAGGACGGTGCCGATTATTTTAGCGCTCATGACAATTAGTATTTTGATCATTGCATCGATGAGTGGAAAGGGGTCAGGAATTTTTTTAACGAGCGCGGCGAAGATTCAGATTCAATGGTTTATGATCGGGTGGGTGATTTATTTTTTTTGTGTCGGTTTTGACTATAGAAAATTTCGTTCGTGGGCTTGGATATTTTATTTGATAACGATTTTATTGCTGGTCGGATTATTTTTTACGACCCCGATTCAAAATGTCCAGAGATGGTACAGGATTCCATTTTTGGGAAGGGAATTTCAACCGTCCGAGTATGCAAAATTAGCGGTCGTTATTGTCCTGAGCTATTTTATGGAAACGCGGGGAAGGAATGTCGGAAGTTGGGCGACAGCTTTTCAAGCTCTGGGTATTGCTTTTATTCCATTTTTTTTGATTCTGAAACAACCCGATTTGGGAACCGCCTTAGTTCTTTATCCGATTGCACTCGTTATGTTTTATATTGGTGGAATCCATAAAAAAGTTGTGATGGCGATGACGGTCCTTGCAGCGATTGCTTTTTTATTTGTGGGTCTGATGTTTACGGGGGTTTTATCGCATGAGGGGTTTCGACCTTATGCTACGAAATTTTTGAAAGAATACCAATACGAACGACTCAATCCGAATACGTACCATCAAAAAGCGGCTCAAACGGCGATTGGAATTGGGGGAATGACAGGGACTGGGTGGAATAAGGGGGAATTTTCTGGAAGGGAGTGGCTTCCGGCAAGTTATACAGATTCTGTTTTTGCGGCCTATGCTGAGGAATTTGGGCTGATAGGGGTTTTTATCATTCTGATCTTTTTTTTCGGTTTGATTTATTTTAGTTTTCAAGTTACAGCTGGAGCTAAAGATACCTTTGGAAGATTGTTATCCGCAGGGATTACGATTTATTTGGCCATGCACATCATTGTCAATATTGGTATGATGTGTGGGTTTCTGCCGATAACAGGAGTGCCACTGATTCTGGTGACTTTTGGAGGATCTTCCGTTGTTTCGACAATGATCGCCTTAGGAATTTTACAGAGTATCCATAGCCGAAGGTTTATGTTTTCATGAGCGAACATAGTTTTATCTTAAGTCCCAGTACGTGGCTCGGAGAGGGTAAAATCCAACTCAACATGGTGGATGAAGAGCTCGATTTTTATACGCGTTGGAATATCGGTGCAAAAGATAAAGGTGGAAAAATCGAATGTTTGCAGGAGATCCAAGTGAAGGGTCTATCCGAAATCATGCACAATCAGTTTTTGTTTTTTGATTTAGCTCCAGGAACATTTTCTGTTGAGTTCGATAATCCATCTCTCGGTAAGATGCTAGGAAAAGGTGTGATTACGGATAAGACGATTGCATGGGAATTTCGATGCCCTCAAATTGGGTTCGAAGGTTTTGAAATGTATGAAAAACAAGAAAATGGTGTATATTACCTACATGCAGAGTATGCAACAAATGACCAACTGCGTACGGTGATTAAAGGAAAAGTATGGCAAGATTCTTCAAAAAAACCTTCTTAGGATTGCTGTTTGCTTTAGCAGCATGCTCAAGCGGTTCTCTGATGACACGGAATGAATTTGAATCGATCGAGATCGGAACTCCTGTGACAGAAATCGTAGATAAATACGGAGATCCTTATGTCATCCGGCGGTGCAAAAATGGAATTAAGATTTATGAGTACATCGAGAGAATCCCGATCGGTGGCGAAACAATCGAGGAAAACAAATATTTTCTCGTGATCCAAGATTGCGAAGTCATTGCTAAACGGTACCATTACGAACTTCCGCCTGCATATGATGAGATCTACGATGAAGATCCGAACAATGTTCCCAATTAAATTCGGTTTATTTTCAGTTTGTCTTTTGGGTTCAATTTTCGGTGATGAACCGGAGTGTGTTGGTAATTTTGGAGTTGAGGTGAAGGGTGGAGTTGCACCCATCCTTTGGACGGGTCGTGGAAAATTCCGGATTGCGACGTGTCATGAAATCGACGATACCTCACTCAGAAAACCGAGCTTAAAATCGCTTCATACCCTTCCGAGCTTTAACGATCTTTTTACAACTCCTTGGATGGTCGGTACTGAGCTTGATTACGTTTTGACGACCCATATTCGACTCTATGCCGATTTCCAATATCGGCAAGCTTTGGGAAAAAGGTTTTCACTCCATCTGCCGGTGCACAGTTCATTGCCCGATCCGTCTGCTCATTTACATTTAAAATTCTCTCATTATCGTTCTTACTCGGCCTATTTTGGAGCCGATTATTTTTTCAAAATTTGCAATCACCTTTCTTTCTTTTTGGGAGGAAAAGTCGGTTTCACCCATCATACAGGGCTTGATCTTCATGGGAAGGCGACCTATTTTCATTTAGACAAAGCTCCATGGATTCCAAAAAAAGTGCATACCCGTACGTCTTTCAATGGAGACACCGTTGTGAGTGCTGGAGGTCGGATCGGTCTTGAAGGACGATTTGCGGACCATTGGTCGGTCATTTTAACGGCAGAGTGTATCGGAAATAGTGCACCTCGATTAGAAGACAAAATACTAAGACTATCACCCATCGTATCGGTCGGCGATATTCAGCTACCTGATCCCGGCTCTGAAGTGATTTTTCCTGTGACTCTGGGATTATTAGTGGATTTTTGAAGGATTGGGGAGTTCATAAGGATCTAGGATGGTTCCATAGAGGCGAACTTTTCTAGGATCGGTATGGTCTCGAGAATCAAGCCATGTCAGAGCCAGGCGGCCTGAATCGGGATCTACGGCTATTGTAGGATAAATTTGTAAACTGGTTGGGAAGTCATTCGAAACCCGAATCGGCGCGGCCCATGTTTTTCCGAGATCATCGCTCCACGTGAGATACGGTTTTAATAGCGGATCATTCCCAGGCACTTTGTCATGAAAGGTGACATAGATCCGGTGGATGAAGCAGTAAGATCGATCGAAAGCAACGGTTGGATTTGCCAAAATCTTTCGGTGGGGGGCTGCCAGGAAAGATGTGGGGATGGAAGTTAAAGCGATCGGTCTTGGATCGGAAAACTGATCATTGGCCAGTCCGTTTTTCAAAATAGAAAGAGAAAGAAGGCCGTGCTTTTTGGGAGACGATTTATTTTTTGAACATGCAGCTGCTGTATCGGGACTTTCTTGGAGGAGAGCCAATGCAACTTCCCCTTTTCGGCCGACATCGATCGAAGGGATTGCCCCTTTTGGCATTGTAAAATCACAGGCATAACATTTGGGTGCGACCTCGTACTCGCCAAGCCCTAAAATGCGGAGACCAAAAACAAAAAGTTGTGAGGGAGTTTTTTGTCTATTTTTTTCCTGAGTTAAATAATTGGCAGCGATCCAAACAACATCCTTTTCATGATCGACCGCATCGGGTCCGATGGCAAAACTTGCTCGGTCAAACAGCCCAACTGCGGGATGAAGAGGGGGCGGTGGAGTGTAAGGAGGAAGAGGTTGGATCGCTTGAACCAAACTCCATTTTTTTCCTTTGTCAGAACTATAAATGAGGTGAATATTCGAACCTTGCTTGGTGGGTCCAATATAGGAAATCCAAGAGCCGCCAAACCGATCAAAACCGATATGTAAATCGGTCCCACCTTTGGGTAGAGAATCATTGAAGGCGAGCTTTGTAAATTCCCAGGTGTTTCCACCGTCAAAGGAGCGATGGAGAATAAAACCATTGGCAATCGATCTTCTTTGCTGAGTCACGACAAAAATCGTACTTTCATCGGTGGGATCTATGGCACTTGATGATTCGGCGTAGGTAAACTTTTTAGGTAAGATTGCCCCATTGGAATTGGGAGTTCGGCTGAGATTCACAATATTAAAGACGAAAGGAACTCCTTTTCTAGAAACCTCGATTTTAGCGAGAGCTTGGTTTTTAAAGAGCTGATTTTTCCCTGATAAGGAGATAGAGTTGTCAGCCCATGCGGCATATAAAATGTTATTTCTAAAGGCGTATTTGTTTTCTTGGTAATCTCCATAATCAAAGGCCAGTGAAGCGTCTCCATGGGGAGGAATATTCGCTCTAGATAAACCAGGCGCGATGGGGAAATCTTTCCTGGTGATTTGAGCTTTTGCGTGAGCGGAGTAAGAAACTGTCGTCGAATGGGTATCTACGGGTCCTGGTCGAATCGCCCTCAGGTTATCACGTGCGATGGTCAATTGTCCGAAACGGTCTAAATAACCGGTCATATTCGACTTAGAGAATTCAAAAGTGACGGGCATCCCCGAGGTAGGTCGAAATGGGATCGGAAGGGAACCTGCAATAGTCTCGATAAATCCACCTAGAGGAAATAGGTCTTTCTTGAGAGAGGTGTGGATCGAAGGGAGTGTGAGAATGATCTTTTCTCCTTCTCGCTCCACCTTAATTTTTATTTTAAACGGTTTCTCTACCGGTTGTAAAAAAAGATTGTATTTTTGCAGTGTTAGGGTGGCTCCAACCCCTTCTCGATTTTTAGAATCTGCAGAAAAAAGGGCAGATGAAAAGGCGATAAAAAAAAGAAATAGTTTTTTAAACAGTTTCACAAAAATATCCCAGGGTTCTTTTGTATAGCAATAATCTAAAATGAAAGAGAAAACAAGAGAATTTTTATGCCGCCGCTAAAGCTTCAAGCTTTGATTTTGATATCAACACCGGCTGCTACGGGAAGGATTTTAAGCTTGTCGATCGTGTCAGGGGTTGGATTGAGGAGGTCGATCACCCGGCTGTGTGTATGCATCTCGAACTGTTCCCGAGATTTACGATCGACGTGAGGAGATCTAAGGACGGTGTATCTTTCTGTTTTCGTTGGAAGAGGAATAGGTCCAGCGATACGCGCTCCTGTCCGTTTAGCAGTTTCCACGATATCAGCAGTGGCCCTGTCGAGCACACGTTGATCGTATCCTTTAAGTCGGATACGAATTTTTTGACTGGACTTGAGTTTTAGCCATAATTTTCTTCCTACTTTTTTGTAATCTCTTCTTGAATTTTGGTTGGAACCTTTTCAAAGTGGCTAGGTTCCATTGTATATGTTCCGCGACCCGATGTGATCGAGCGGAGTTGTGTCGAATATCCAAACATTTCAGCTAAAGGGATCTCGGATTCGACTTCAACGAGAGCCTTTGAGGTGGTTTGATTCATAATGCGGCCACGGCGACGGTTGACATCTCCAATCACTTCACCCATAAACTGATCAGGTGTCGTGATAACGACCTTCATGATTGGCTCAAGGAGAACGGGCTGGCATTTACGCGCGGCATCTTTAATCGACATCGATCCGCAAATTTTAAACGCCATCTCACTCGAGTCGACTTCGTGGTACGATCCGTAGACAATCTGCTACTTTCACATCGACTAAAGGATACCCAGCGAGAACTCCGGTTGCGAGACCTTCTTCAACCCCTTTAATGACAGCAGGGATATATTCTTTGGGAATCACACCACCGACAATTTTACTGACAACCTCGTTCCCTTTGCCTTTCTCATTCGGCTCGATTTCGAGATAAACGTGGGCATACTGTCCACGGCCGCCCGATTGTTTGATGTATTTGGTTTCGATTTTGCCAGGAACCGTGATCGTTTCTTTATAAGCAACTTCGGGCTTACCGACGTTGGCTTCGACGGCGAATTCTCGGAACATCCGGTCTCGGAGAATTTCAAGGTGAAGCTCACCCATTCCCGCGATAATGGTTTGTCCTGTCTCTTCGTTTGTTGAAACGCGGAAGGTCGGATCTTCTTCGGAAAGGGAAGAAAGGGCCTGTGCGAGTTTTTCCCGGTCGGCCTTCGATTTTGGCTCAATCGCCATCGATATCACCGGATCCGGGAAGACCATTTTTTCCAGAAGGAGTTCGTTGTCTTCGGAGCAGAGAGTATCTCCCGTAGAAGTGTATTTCAGACCGATACACGCAGCAATATCACCCGTGAAAAACTCGTCACGGTCTTTTCGTTGATTCGCGTGCATCTCGAGAAGACGTGAGACTCTTTCCCGTTTATCTTTGGTCGTATTAATGAGATTGGTTCCTTTAGAAAGTGTTCCGGCATAGATGCGCACAAACGTCAGACGGCCGACGTAAGGATCGGACATGATTTTAAAGGCGAGGGCAGCTAAAGGACTTTTGTCATCGGGAACGAGCTCTACCGGTTCTCCAGAGGAAATATTGATTCCTTTGATATTACCTCGGTCGAGAGGAGACGGCATCCAATTGACAACAGCATCCAGAAGCGGTTGAATTCCTTTATTTTTAAAGGCTGTTCCGCAAAGAACAGGATTGATTTTGTTGGTCACCACACCCTTGCGGATCGCTGCATGGATTTCAGGTTCGGTGAGACTTTCAGGGTTTTCAAGAACTTTCATCATGAATTCTTCGTTCGATTCATCGATGGTTGCCAGTTCTTCGAGCATCTGCTGCCGCAGTTCTTTGCATTTGTTCAATAAATCGGCAGGAATTTCAGCCACTTCGTACTTAGCACCGAGTGTTTCCTCTAGGAAGAGGTACGCTTGCATGGTGACGAGATCGACCATCCCTTTGAATTCAGATTCAGATCCAATCGGGCAGTGAACAATCAGGGCATTGGCTCCCAACTTATCTCGCATCGAATTAACGGCCATAAAGTAGTCGGCGCCGACCCGGTCCATTTTATTGACAAAAGCAATCCGTGGAACGCCATACCGGTTAGCCTGTCTCCAGACCGTTTCAGATTGGGGTTGTACGCCTGCAACGGCATCAAAAACAGCAACAGCGCCATCGAGAACACGGAGAGACCGTTCCACTTCAATGGTGAAGTCGACGTGGCCAGGAGTATCGATGATATTGATTTTGCTCCCTTTCCAATAGACGGTGGTTGAAGCAGAGGTGATCGTAATTCCCCGTTCTCTTTCTTGTTCCATGAAGTCCATCGTCGCAGCACCTTCATGCACTTCTCCCATTTGATGGACACGTCCAGAATAATAGAGAATACGTTCGGTTGTGGTGGTTTTTCCAGCATCAATGTGAGCCATGATGCCGATATTGCGAACATCTTTCAGGGTATCTGTTTCAGGCCGTTTGCTCATCTTTTATCCTACCATTTGTAGTGGGCAAAAGCTTTATTGGCTTCGGCCATCTTGTGTGTATCATCTTTCTTTTTAATCGATGAGCCTGATTGTTAAACAGTCAGCAAGCTCTTGCGCTAGACCCTCTTCCATAGATCTGCCGACTTTTTCATCGGAGAATTGAATGATCCATTTCATGGCCATCGAAGTGCTACGTTCGGGCGGAATTTCGACAGGAACTTGATAGTTGGCTCCCCCAATACGGCGGGATTTAACTTCAAGGGTTGGTTTTACATTCTCAAGAGCTTGTTCGAAGGCCTGGAGCGGATCTTCCGCTTTCACTTTTTTAGCAAATTTGTCCAGAGCACCGTAGACGATTTTGCGAGCAGTCGATTTTTTACCGTCTTTCATCACTTTATTGATAAATTTTGCTAAAACATAGCTGTTAAAAACAGGATCTGGTTCAATTTGCCGCTTTACAGCGCGACGTCTTCGTGACATAGTTCTTTTCCTTTTTAAAAAATTTCTTCACCGTGCCTTTTCCAAGGCAAATAGAATAACCTTTCGAGGTTACTCTCGATTACTTAGGCCTTTTGGCCCCATATTTGGATCTGCTTTGCTTTCGGTCTTTCACCGCAGCGCAGTCCAGACTTCCTCGGACAATGTGATACCGTACACCAGGCAGATCTTTTACACGACCGCCACGTACCAAGACAATGCTATGTTCTTGAAGGTTATGACCTTCCCCACCAATATAGGCGATGACCTCTTGCCCATTCGAAAGGCGAACCCAAGCGACTTTTCGCAGGGCTGAATTTGGTTTTTTCGGTGTTTTTGTTTTCACCTGCAAACAAACTCCTCGTTTCTGCGGACATTGCTGCAGAGCGGGGGATTTGCGGCGTCGCGCTTTCTTGACACGGCCAGCTCGGACCAATTGGTTGATTGTCGGCATCCATTCTCCTAAATTAACAATAGGTAGCCATCATAGACCTCACATCAATTTTTTGCAATTAAAAGAAGGATTTAATGAAGGGGTTGGTGAGGTTTTAGGTTGGAAAGGAATTCTGAGCAGGGCATGCAAAGGATATTCCCTTTCATGAGTCGACCAGTTCCTCGATAGAGGTAGATGGCTTTTGCTTCGGGGTAATCTTCAAGGAAAGTTTTTAAGGGGCGGAGGCCGTTGGATGAGATTTGCCGGGTATTTTTAACTTCGATGGCCCAAAACCCGAGAGGGCTATGGAGAACAAAATCGACTTCTACGCCAGAACGGGTGCGCCAAAAGGCTAGGGTATTTTCTCCGGGAGTATAGTCACACCAGGCGATTAAATGTTGTGCTACAAGACCTTCTAAAGCCGGACCATCCATTTCCGAGTTGGGGTCTTCAATCGACTGAGGTCTAATCGCGCGGAAAACACCGGCATCAAAATAATAAAACTTTGGGTGGGCGCTGAGTTCTCTTTTTGCCCTTTTTGTAAAAACGGGAAGTTGAAAGGCGATAAGAAGATCTTCTAAAATGGAGATCCAGCTCGCAACAGTTGTTCGCTTCACCATGCATTCACGCGCGACATTTGTGAGATTTAATTGAGATCCGTGAGAGAAACTCATGGCCTGTAAAAAGCGGGCAAAAGGTTCGATATTGCGAACAATCCCTTCCGCTTTTACCTCTTCTTCCAGGTAAAGAGCGACATAGGTTTGGAGGGTGTCTAAAGCATTTTGCTCATCGAATCGGAGAGGCAAGAGTCCATATTTCAGCGCTTCCTCTAGATTGAATAATTCTCCAAGTTCCACAGCCATAAAAGGATGGAGATGCTTTTTAAGAGCTCTTCCTGCTAGAAGGTCTACTCCCTCTCTTTTCAGTTTGCGTGAACTTGCTCCCGTTAGGATAAAAATCCACCCCTGCTTTTCTTCTATAAGGACATGGACTAGCGAAAGAAGTTCCGGGACTTTTTGAATCTCGTCAATAACTATAACCTGCCCTTTTGGCTGGGCCCGCACCAACTCTAATAGATACTGCGGGTTGCTGGCGAGTCTTAGCTTCAATTTAGGAACGCGGAGATCCAGGATGAGCGCATGCGGATGGCGCCATTTCGTGAGAGTCGACTTACCTGTACCTCGAGGTCCGAATAGGAAGTAGCTTTTTTTCGGTTCTTCAAAAAGTCGTTGAAATGTCATATTGCGAGCTTTTTCCTTCTAATTCATGCAAAATGACATCATAAATGTCAAATTGAGACTCAAAATGACATTTCCGATGTCAGAATAGAAAATGGATGCAATTTATTGTGGTATAGGTATTTTATAGATAAGGACCATGTTTAAACGTTGGATAGTGGGTATTTCTTTTTTTGTTGTATCGGTCGTTGCATCGGAGAGGATGCAGCTCGAGATGGCCGATGTGCGCAACTCGATGGAAGAGATGTTCAGCTATCATGTCGAAACCAAAGAGATCACATCGCTCCTTGTCAAACGGGCTTTCAAAATTTATTTAGAACAATTCGACCCTCAAAAAATTTATTTGACGCAGTCGGAAGCCAAGCCATTTTTAGAACTGACATCGACACAGATCGAAAAAATTATTGATCATTACTTTGCCGATGAATATCCCGAATTCACTACTTTGAATAAGACCATTGTTAAGTCGATCGAGCGGCAGAAAAAATGGAGAGAAGAGTTTTATTCTGATTTCATGCGTCAAGGTGAATCACTGCAAGACGAGTCATCCGATAATTTAGCGCACTATGTACAAAATCCAGATGGGCTCCGAAAAAGAATCCGGACCCAGCTACTCAGGCTGTTTAAAAATGAGAATCGATCGAATTCCGCCGATTTTTGGACCTTAGATAAAAGGCAGAAGGTATGTGAGCTGTACGAAAAAAGGTTCGAGCATTTTGAAAAATCGTACCTCCCTTCCATGAGAAATGACCACTACTTTGCAATGCACATTTTGAAGGCGATGGCGAAGGGATTGGATGCTCATACCGATTTTTTCACGCCAGAAGAGGCGCTGGAAATCCGATCATCGTTGGAAAAACAATTTGAAGGAATTGGGGTTGTTCTCCGTGAAGGATTAGACGGCATTGAAATTGTCGACCTGATCAAAGGGGGGCCTGCAGCGCGGAGTGGCCAGATCCAAGCGGGAGATTTTCTGACCGAAATCGATGGTAGGTCGCTGGTATCGGCTTCTTATCACGATGCGCTCGAGCTTTTGAAAGGAAATGGAAATAAACATGTCACTCTCGGTTTGAAACGGAAAGATGCGCTCGTTCAAGTCGAACTCAAGCGGGAAAAAGTTTTACTCGAAGATGAACGTCTCACAGTCAGTTCTGAGCCTTATGCAGACGGAATCATTGGGAAATTAAATCTATCCTCTTTTTATGAAACTCCAGGAAGTACAAGTTGTGAAATTGATTTGCGTGAAGCCCTTCGGAATTTAAAGAAAAAAGGAAAGGTTTTAGGGGTTGTTCTCGATCTGAGAAACAATCTGGGAGGGTTTTTAAATCAAGCCGTCAAAGTGGCCAGTTTGTTCATCACGAGCGGAGTTGTCGTCATCTCCAAATACGCCCATGGAGAAATCCAATATCTTAGAAATATCGATCCTCGCATTTATTACAATGGTCCTTTGGTGATTCTCACGTCGAAGATGTCGGCATCTGCTGCGGAAATTGTGGCTCAAGCGCTCCAAGATTACGGGGTTGCTCTTGTTGTCGGCGATGAAAGAACGTATGGTAAAGGTACAATTCAATATCAAACCATCACCGATACCGCTGCAAATTGGTTTTTCAAAGTCACGGTCGGTCGGTATTACACCGTTTCTGGAAGATCGACACAGATTGAAGGTGTCAAAGCCGATATTTTGATCCCCACATCATACGCTCCGTATCATATTGGAGAGAGATATCTCGATTATGCTCTGAAAAATGACCAAATTGCTCCGGCATTTTCTGATCCTCTCACCGATATACCCGATCAAAACAGACTTTGGTTCCAGAGAAATTACCTCCCCTATCTTCAAAAACAGGAATCTCTCTGGGTCAAAATGGTTCCGAGGCTGAAGCAAAATAGCAACTACCGGATCGACAACGATCCCAATTTTCAACTTTTCCTAAAGTTGGTGAATGATAAAAATTCTGTCGCCGATGTGGGAGAAGATGATCTGCAGATGGCCGAAGCCGTGAATATTGTCAAAGACATGATCCAGATGAAATAATATGAGCATTATTTTGGGAGTCGATCCAGGGACCCAAGTCACAGGCTACGGAATTATTCAAAAAAAAGATCGTAAATGGCATCCTGTTGACTTTGGATGCATTCGGCCGCCTAAACATCTGAAAACACACCTCCGATATCTAGCGATTTTTGAAGGAATCGATCATTTACTGGAGAAATATCATCCGAATGCTGTCTCAATAGAAACACAATTTGTCTACAAAAATGTCCGGAGTGCTTTAATGTTAGGGATGGCAAGAGGTGCCGTGATTGTCGCGGCAGCTAGACGTGGAGTGGAAGTGTTTGAATATGCTCCCCGGAAAGCAAAGGCAGCTGTCGTTGGAAATGGATCAGCGAGCAAATTTCAGGTGCAGAGGATGATTCAAATTCTTTTGCAGCTTGCGGAGCTTCCCAAGCCGGAAGACGCGGCAGATGCTCTAGCTTTGGCTCTATGTCATGCCCATACATTGAAGGAAATCTATGTTTGAATTCATCCGAGGGAAGTTAGTGCAAGCAGGCCCTTCCAAGGCGATCATCGATGTGGGAGGGGTCGGCTATGGAATCACGATCTCTCTAAAGACTTTTCAAAAATTACCGCAGATAGAAACGGACATTTTTCTTCACGTTATTCCAGTGATCCGAGAAGATGCGCATGCACTCTACGGATTTTTTTCACTCGATGAAAAAAAACTTTTTGAGCAGATCATTGCGATTAGCGGCATTGGTCCAAAGACGGCAATTGGCATTTTAGGCCATGTAGAAATTGCAGATTTTCAAATGGCGATCGGTCAAGCCAATACAGCGCTTCTCTCTAAAATTCCAGGCATTGGGAAGAAAACAGCCGATCGGCTCGTGATCGAACTCAAAGATAAATTTAACACCCCTTCTTCGGTCCCCCTGGGTACGGGGACAGTTGCCGATGCGATTTCAGCCTTGATCCATCTCGGTTATCACCCTCTAGATGCCCAAAAAGCGATCAAAAAAGTTCTTTCCATGCATAGTCAAGAACCGTCTTTAAGTGAGCTGATCAGCGGCGCATTGAGATCGATCTAAACAACTGCTATACTGTCTTTCTTATGTATAAAAAGGGAGAAACGATTGCCGCTGTCGCAACTCCTCCTGGTGAAGGGGGAATTGCAGTCATCCGCATTTCAGGTGATAAGGCTGTGGACATCGGTGAAAAAATTTATTCCGGACCTCTCCGTTCCTACCAAAGCCATACCCTCCACTTTGGCAAAATTACGGACATCGATGAAGTCCTCATCACTGTGATGAAAGCTCCCCGTTCTTATACCGGCGAAGATACCGTCGAAATCCACTGTCATGGGGGGAGTTTTATCACGCGCAAGGTGTTGCAAGCGGTGATTGATGCAGGTGCACGGCCGGCACTTCCCGGAGAATTTACCTTCAAAGCGTATATGAATGGAAAACTCGACCTGGCCCAAGCCGAAGCCGTCCAGACACTCATTGGTGCCAAAAATGAGCTCGCTCTGCATGCCGCAGAAAATCAGTTGCAAGGAAGGCTTTCGAAAAAAATTGCGGCGTTTCAAAAAGATCTCACTGAGATTGCTGCCATTTTAGAAGCGTGGGTCGATTTTCCTGAAGAAGGTCTCGAGTTTGCATCGTTTGAGGAGGTGATTGGCTCACTCCAGTCCACCCTGAATGCGATGCAAAAATTAACCGAAACCTTCCATGATGGAAAATTGCTCCACGAAGGAATGACCCTCTGCCTATCAGGTGCGCCCAATGTCGGAAAATCGTCTCTCATGAACGGCCTTCTCGGAAAAGACAAGGCCATTGTCACCGACATTCCAGGGACAACGCGCGATCTCCTCGAAGCAGATCTCCGCATCGGAGGCCTTCACTTCAAGCTTCTCGACACAGCAGGGATCCGCTGCACCGATGAAGTGATCGAAAAAGAAGGAATCCGTCGATCTCAACAAGCCCTCCAAGAGGCCGATCTCGTGATCATTGTTCTCGATGCAGCTAGAGGACTCGAAGACATAGACCGCGATCTACTGCAGCGAGCCCCTTCTCATAAAACCATCGTTGTTTGGAATAAAATCGATCTCCCCTCAACGCACGATAGACCCCAAGAAGCCATCCCGCTATCGGCCAAACAAGGAAAAGGATTGAACGAACTCACCTTAGCCATCCAACAGAAAATTTGGCGGACAGGCCCCCCTTCCAAAGAGGAAGTGATGATTACAAACCTCCGCCATAAACAAGCGCTCGATCAAGCAATCCTTTCGATACAGCAAGTCATCTTCGGCCTTCAAAATAAAGTCTCAGCCGAATTTGTAGCAGCCGATATGCGCCGGGCTCTCCGAGAACTCTCAGCCATCATTGGAACCGATATCACCGAAGATATTTTGACGGCGATCTTTTCTAAATTCTGTGTGGGCAAGTGAAGAAAGTAAAACGGATCCAAAAAATTCTAGATGAGTATTTTCCAAATCCCTCAATTCCTCTCCACCACAAAGATCCTTATACCCTTCTCATTGCAGTCGTCTTATCTGCGCGCAATACCGATGCGAAAGTGAATCAAATCACTCCCCTACTTTTTGCCCGTGCTTCGACACCTCAGGAGATGATCCAGCTTTCCATTCCTGAAATCCGCACCATCATCAAACCGTGCGGCCTTTCTCCCACCAAAGCCAAAAACATCTGGAATCTCTCTAAAATTCTCGTCGAAAAATATGGCGGCAAAGTGCCCGCCTCCTTCAAAGCCCTCGAAGAACTTCCAGGCGTCGGCCACAAAACAGCCTCCGTCGTGATGGCCCAAGCGTTTCATAAACCAGCCTTTCCCGTCGACACCCACATCTTCCGCTGTGCCCGCAGATGGGGCCTCAGCCGCGGCAAAACCATAACCCAAGTCGAGCGCGATTTAAAAAAACTTTTTCCCCGTAAAGACTGGATCAAACTACATCTCCAAATCATCTACTTTGCTCGCAAATATTGCCCCGCCCGCGGCAATCACAAAAATTGCCCTATTTGTTCTCTTTCGAAGAAGTCGAATCCACTTAGGTAAATGTTCAGCTTCTAAACTCAAACCCAGCTCATCGAACTTTGGGTTTGCTAGGTCATTCAATCGATCGATCATTCCCAAGATGAACAGAACTTTTGCATCAGCGCCTAGCGAAACTCCCTGATCCCCTTTTTCGATCTTATTGAGCGTTGTCCGGCTAATCCCTGCCCTCTCGGCAGCGAGCTTGGTGGGAATTCTTCTTCGTTTTCTTGCAACATAGAGGTAGAAAATAAGAAGGTTATCTCTAAAGGAAAAGAAACCTCGTTTATGGCGAGGTTTCTTCGAAAAGAAAAGCTTAAGAAGCTTTTTTCAATGGTTGCGCTGTAGATGCAACCCGGTGGACGCGTAAACGAGATGAAGGAGTTGCCTGTGTATCCGTTGAGCTTTGATTTGTGTTCGCGCAACTTAGACAAGAAAAAATAGGGCCTAGATCAATAGTATAGACAATGTTTGGGTTTCCATATTGCGGTGGATTAGAATATAATAACAGATTTTCGGCTTCACAACATCCAAATTCCGCAACACTCAGCTCTCCTGCAAAGGGAGTTAAAGGAGCTGGCACAGTATTTAAGAAACTATACGGTCCCGTCTCAAGATTATATAACCAAAAACTTGGAAGAACAAAGTCTGAAACATTCAGACCGTCCAAGACATATCCAGGTGTAAATTCTACAGGATCACAGACTTCATTAATGAAGATGCGGACAGTATTTGAGGCGATTTGGGTCAACGTATATTGATTTACGTCATAATCAACGAGTGTTTCCAATACTTCATGACTTACAGCCCAGGAAAAAAGAGTTGCAAAGGTTGGAGGTAGCGTAGGATTTCCAGATAGATAGGCTGGCAGTACGCCATAGTCCGTTTTTTTTGTTCCAATGGGAATGATGATATAAGGCGTTCCATTGGGAAGATCTGGGGGATTCGTAATCCATATTTCGATAGGATCTCCATTAAAAGAAGGGGCCGGCTGTTGAAAATCATGAAAAGAAATAGCACCAGATAAATCAATGAGTAAGGTATTTACAATCATGAGAGGAACAAATTTACTCCAATCGACTCCATCCACCGTATCAAAAACAGTGAAATCGGCATGAATTCCATAATAAGGAGAAAAGTGCTTCTGAACCTGTTTTCTGACGACTTCAAGTGTATGGTTGAGCAGGTGGGATTTAACCTTCGTCGATTGGTTGACAACTCCAAATTGCATAAAAGGTTTGCCGTCTTTCATCTTGATATAGGGCGGTGCATTTGTCAGTTTCGAGTCACCATCAGCAAAAACGTGTGCCGTCATACATAAAGCGCAGGCTACGAAACATATCTTTAGCCAAATTTGTTCCATAAAATTTCTCATAAGCTCTCCTAGAATTAGATTGACAACAGTGCTCGTGCAAAGTTGTAAGAACCACTATGCAAGCGAAAATTTAAATTGTCAACTTTCTAAACGACATCTTTAATAGCTTTACCAAGAGATTGGCCCATTTGGCCGAGGGTTTCGAGTCTTTTGCGAGAGGCATCGAGAAGGTCGGAGTCGAGCTGGATACGGAACGGTTCGAAGAGGAGGATGAGGCAGGAGCCGCCGAAGGAGAAGAACCCTTTTTCGTCGCCTTTGGGGATCCATTTGCGGGGAGTGTAGGTTTGGTGGATGGAGCCGACGTAGGTGGCACCGACTTCGATGAAGAGGATGGTGCCGAAATGGTGAGTATGGAGATGGGTGATCATCCGTTTGTTTTCGGTGAGGATTTCGACGTGTTTTTTGAGAGCGGTGGGATTGACGGAGAAGAGTTTTCCGGGGATGAGGTGGGCAACGTCTGGCTGGCAATCGGTGGGGAAATGGAACCGATGGTAATCGACGGGAGCGAGGCGGGCAATGACCATGGAGCCTTGGGAGTATTTATGTGCCAAGGTTGAACTTTGTAGTAGCGATTCGAGGGAAAATTTTTTTCCTTTGACGAAGAAGCCGTCTATGGAATGGATATTGTCATAGACGAGGTACCTTCCGTCGGCCGGAAGGATGGCGTTTTGAGGGTCTGGAACGATGGGACGGGCTTCTGGTTTGAGTTTTCGGATAAAGAAGTCATTGAACGATTGGAACGATTCGACGGGGTCTTGAAATTCAGATGTATCGACGTGGTATTTTTTGATGAAAGGGATGATTTTCTTTTTGCTGAGTTTGCTTTTTTGGATCCAGCCATAGAATTGGGAAAGGAAAGGGACGCGAGAAAAAAGGGGGAGGAATATGAGCGAAATGAAATTGGAAAACCAGTTTGTTCCATAGAGAAGATCGATGAAAAACCCTCCGTAGACTTTTTCGGTCATCTCTTGGTGGGTTTTTCGATCAATGTAACGGATCATTTTTTTTTGGCTATTCCGGCGAAAAGTTTTAGTTCTTCGACGAAGAAGGGGGGGAGGAGATGGAGGTAATGGTTTTCTTCGGCGGTTTTTAAGATCTCTGCAGCTGCGAAGACCATTTTAGTGGCGAGTTCTTTGGTCTGCTCTCCTTTGTAGAAGAGATCTTGTTGGTTTTGGAACTCGGAAATGAGGAGCTTGAGGTTTTTTTGGAGGACGAGTTGCCGCTCGGTGGTGGCGATGAGGTCATCGAGGACGATCTGCTCTTCACCGTCTTTGGAGAAGGCGAAAAGTGTAAAGGAAATAATTGAAAATAAAACAATTCTTTTAAAAGAAGCCCGTGCCATAGGGGAAGTTTAAGGAGTCATTCATTTTATATCAACCCAGTGATATAATGGTCAAAAAGGACTTACATGTTTGGCTTTTTGAAACAAATCTTTGGAACTCAACAGTCTCGCAGTCTCAAAAAATATCAAAAAATTGTTAGACAGGTCAAGGCAGAAGAGGAAAAGCTGGCTTCTTTGACGGATGAGCAGCTGAAGGCTAAAACCGACGAGTTTCGGAGCCGCCTTAAGCAGGGCGAGCCTCTCGATGGGCTTCTCCCAGAGGCATTTGCCGTTGTAAAAGCGGCGTGCCGCCGTCTTTGCGGGACGGAAATCCATGTTTCGGGCTACAATCAAAAATGGGACATGGTTCCGTATGATGTTCAAATTCTCGGCGCCATCGCCTTGCATTATGGCTCGATCGCGGAGATGCAAACGGGTGAGGGTAAAACGCTCACGGCGGCGATGCCTCTTTATCTCAATGCACTTTCTGGAAATCCTGTCCACCTCGTCACGGTAAACGACTATCTCGCTCAAAGGGACTGCGAATGGGTCGGATCGATTTTCCGGTGGCTCGGCCTCCGTGTCGAAGCGCTCACGAATCAAACATCCCATTTTAAACGGAAAAATGTCTACGAAGCCGATATTCTCTATGGAACCGCATCGGAGTTTGGGTTTGATTATTTGAGGGACAACTCGATGGCTCAAACAGCGGAAGAGCAGTGTCAGCGAGGCCACTTTTTTGCCATCATCGACGAAGTCGATTCGATTTTGATTGATGAAGCCAGAACGCCGCTCATCATCTCTGGGCCTGCTTCAGGGTCGAAGCAAATGTACGACACGCTCAAAGACTCGGTCGGGCATTTGGTCCGATTTCAGAGAGACCTTTGTAATAAACTCGCGACGGAAGCGCGCAAGACGCTAGAAAAAACGCTAGAGAAGGAGCCTTCAAAAGGAGAAGAAAGCGAGAAAAAAGAGGCGTTTCGAAAGTTGTGGCTTGTCGGGAAGGGAATGCCGCATAACAAGATTCTCAAAAGAACCAAGGAAGATCCAAATCTCCGTGCTGAAATCGACAAATGGGATATTTATTTCTACGCAGAGCCGAATAAAGAAGAGCGTGCTAAAGCCCTGTCTGAACTCTACATCATCGTCGACGAACGGGCCAGTGAATATGAATTGACAGACAAAGGAATCCAGCTTTGGGGAGAGATGGGGAATTCGACGGACGACTTTGTCATGTTTGATGTCGGGTATGAGTATTCGAAGATCGATCATGATGAAACACTGGATGAGCAAGGGAAACTTCAGAAAAAAGTCGATTTGCGAGAAGAAGACTCCCATCGAAAAGAGAGAGCTCACAATCTAAGACAACTTCTCAGAGCCCATCTTTTGATGGAGAAAGATGTCGATTATATCATTGCCGAAGAAAAGATCGTCATTATCGATGAAAACACAGGACGTCCTCAGCCAGGACGCCGGTTCTCCGATGGACTCCACCAAGCGATTGAAGCGAAAGAAAATGTCGCGATCCAAGGTGAAACTCAAACCTACGCGACGATCACCCTTCAAAATTATTTCCGGATGTACAAAAAACTTGCGGGTATGACCGGTACCGCGATGACCGAAGCGAATGAATTCAAAGAGATTTATAAGATCGAGGTCTTGGCGATCCCGACGCACCGGACCTGTATCCGAAAAGATGCCGATGATGAAGTTTACATGAGCGAACGGGAGAAATACAATGCAATCTTGAAAGAGATTCAAGAGGTGCATGGAAAAGGGCGTCCCATTTTGATCGGAACAGAATCGGTCGACATTTCTGAAAAACTCTCTCGTATTCTAAAGCAAAATAAGCTTGAACACACGGTCCTCAATGCTAAGAACCATGCCAAAGAAGCCGAAATCATCGCGATGGCAGGAAGAAAAGGTGCGATTACCGTCGCCACCAATATGGCCGGCCGTGGAACCGATATTAAGTTGGAAGAGGGTATTGCACAGGCTGGCGGCCTGCATGTGATTGGAACAACACGCCACCAATCTAGGCGGATCGATAGACAGCTCCGAGGAAGATGCGCACGCCAGGGCGATCCCGGTGCTTCTAAATTCTATATTTCGTTCGAAGATTCTCTTCTCCGTCTTTTCACATCGCCGCGCATCACCGCATTTTTACAGAGATTTCGTCCTCCTGAAGGAGAACCCATTTCAGCGAAGGTCTTAAACAAATCGATCGAAACAGCGCAGAAACGGGTCGAACAGAGAAATTACCAGATCCGGAAACACACTCTTGAATATGATGATGTGATGAACAAACAGCGGTCGGAAATCTACACGTTCCGGAACGAAGTTCTCCATACAGAATCAGCCATTGCCCTGGCCGAAGAAGTCTTAGAGAGTCTTTGCAGCCAAATGGTGCAGAAATTTTTCATCAGTAGATCTTCAGAAGGGGGATGGAACCCTGAAGGATACCGTCAATGGCTCATGACTCACTTCCCCGTAACCTTCGAAGCAGGTGAGTTTGATAACGACTATCTCCAGGTCGATGAAATTGAAAAACAGGCGATAAGCAAGGTCGTCACAGCTCTCCGTCATAAGATCGGCCATGAGAAAGAGACGATTGAAAAGGCTCAAAAGAACGCTCCTGCGCATGCCCCCACCATCAATCCTGATGGAGTCTTGTTCGAAGTCGTCCGCAGTATCCTGATCCGCAGTATGGACCGGCTGTGGCAAGAACACCTTCTCCACATCGATCACCTCAGAACCGAAGTCCATCTCCGCACCGTAGGACAAAAAGATCCGCTGCTCGAATTCAAACACGAAGCTTTCGTTCTCTTCGATACGTTCACGGCGAAACTAAAAGTTGAAATGGCTCACGCCCTCTTCAAGTTTCAGATGGTTGTTCCCGATGATGAACCGCCTCAAAGAGAAGAAATCCGCCGCGCTAGGTCCAAAGTCGAATTCCTAACAGATCTGTCGCTCATGCCCGAACTGGAGTTTACTCAGGAGTCTTGAGAATATCTTTGACAATCGCATCCCGCGTCCCAGGTTTTAAAGAGCTGTGATGCGGGAGAACGATCATCGTCCCTTTATCATTTCCCCAGATGGTATGGGATCCTTTTCCATGCCTCACAAATTTAAATCCAGATTTGCGTAGCAAATTTTCAAACTCTCTTCGCTTTGTCGCTGATTTCAATTGATCCGTCAATGGATCTTCTTTTCTTACTTCAGGAATCGATTTTTTTTCTGGCTCTTCTGGTTTAGGTATTTGCTCGGCTTTTTGGATTGCTTTTTGAAAACGTTTATGAAGAGAAAATAGGCTTCGGAGTGGCAGAGGAATGGAATGATCATCCCACATAAAGTTTTTTGTTTCTCGCACCATTTTCGCATCCGTAATAAGGGTATAAAAAAGGTAGCAGTAAGCGTATGAATCGAGATCATTTTTAAGTTGTTGGAGCCAAATTGCTTTTTCTTTTTGCAGAGTTTCTAATGGCACCGTTTCAAGAAATTGTTGGAACCGGGCGATGACTGTTTCTTGAAGAGCAGTGAGATCGTTCAAAAACGTTTCAAGTAGAGAAGATTTTTCGGTCAACATTTTTTGAATGGGCAAAAAGAGGGAATAATAAAATTTGCCGAAGGATTTTAAATACTCAATCTCTTCAGAAAATTCAGGACTGTGAAAAAAAACAACAAAAGGATGGTACAAATAGTCAACTTCATCTCTCATCCATTGCCGAAATACGTTAAAAGAAGATTTTTCCTCTAGTCTCTGAGCAGGAGATGCAGTTAAACTTCTGATGTCATCCATTTCATGGACGGAATTGACAAGATAAGAATCTCTTAAAATATAAGTCTGAGGAAAGGAGGGCTGAAAGAGCCTCAGTCCGACCAGAGTATCGATGTCATAGAGCCAAGATTCAAGGGTGAGTATTAATTGAAAATTAGAAAAGAGAAACTCTTTGAATTCGTCTTGTTCTTTAGGTCTGGCACAGGTGGCACGGTATTTTTCAAGCCAGAGTTCATGCGTAAATACTCCCATGATACTTCCATGAAGTTCGAGTAAAGTCATTTCCCTTAATTTAAGCAAACCTTCCACGGCCTTATGAAATTTTTCCCCCCAAGAGGCTATTAAATCTGGAGAGACTGTCTTAGACTGAAGAACGAGTTGTTCAAATTCTTCAAAATATTCACAAGTTAAGAAAGAGATCTTCGATCGAAACCCTCCTGTCATACATGTGGTGATAAATTGAAGATATTTGCAGATATCTTTAAAGGCTGGAATTTTTTTACATGAACGGGATATCGGTTGTTCTTTTCCAAGAAGTAGATTGCTTCCAGGAAAAAAGGAGACATCATACCTGAGGAGTAAAACGTCAGCAAAAGGAGATAAAAGAATTTTGGCGAACAGATCTTTTACTTCCATGAGACGTTGAATATGTGCAAGGCCACTTCTATAATGATTGACGACATTGTCTTTACGAAATCCTTGAGCCGTTCGCTTTTCATGTTCGAACGTTGTTTTGATCGTATCACTCACGGCACGGCAGAAAGACTCAAGCGAAATGATGTAACTTTTCTCCGGAAGACTGTACCGTTCGATATCTTCTTGAGACGATTGCAAGATTTTTGAAAGGTTCCGAAATAATTTTATGTACAACCCAAGGAAACAGGCGCCGAAGTCATGTAATAATTTTTCATTAGCTTGTGGTAGAGCGGTATTTTTAGGCGACATCAGTTGTATATCTGCACAGAACCCCTCTAGGTGAACAAAAAAATCAAATCCGAGCAGATCCACCAAACAAAGATGAGGGGAAAGTTGATAGCTTTGAAAGATTCTTTGGATGATTTCAATTTCACTTTCAGTGAAAAAATCGACAGGAAGGGATGGTGCTTGGGCTCGGAAACGAGCCAGAAAGTCGGTACCGGTAGGCGGTGTCGCATCTGCAGCCACTAAAGTAGAAACTCTCGAAGCAGCGGGCGAAACCGGTAACATTTATGTCACCTGTTCGTAGAAATAGAGGTAGCCTTCACAAAGGGCATGCTCTAGATCGGATGGATTTTCTGTGACCTGGCTGTCATCGGCTTTAAACCATGTTCTGGCCTTGTTGACAAAAGCCCAGTAGTGGCCTCCACTCATAGAACCCGAATGAACCACGATCGATTGCAATTGATACCGGTTAGGTCCAATGGTCATGATTTGGGGCATGGGGATTTCCTGAGTGATTTTTGTTCGATTTTTCCAATCAAACCGTTTCAGCTCAAAAATAAATCGCTGGGGGGCAGGTTCGAGAACTGTTCTTTCTCGAGCAGGCATAAAATAACCTTGCCGAAAAGCATATCTCTCGCCACCAATGGACTGAAAACTTACCATCTCATCCATGAGTTTTTGTCCCGTATCTCCCTCTTTGAAAGATCGATGATTTCTTAAAATCAGGTCAGGCTTTTCCTCGATCCGTAGAGTGTGGTGATTGGGGGGAATATCATCCCTTTCAGCTAATATAGCTGCTTCATTGACGTCATCGGTATTGCAACGTATCCATTCTCTTTCAAAACCTTGTTTGCAACCCAAGGAGTAGTGTGCAAGTTCGACACGGTTTAAAAGGATGTGGATCAGTTCGCTGGCATCTTCTTGAGAATAAATCGAACCGGCCATTAAACCACGGAGTCCCTGCAACGTTACGGATCCTCCATGCTCATAAGCAGCGACTGCTCTGAGAAATGTTTGATATACAGAGAAGTATGGATCTGAAGACGGAGTGGGCTGGAACGTTTCTACCAAAGCTTTCTTGAGCTCGGGGGAGTTCATGATCATTTGGAATGTGGCATTGATAAAGCACGTATTTCCTTCATTGGAAATTCCTTTGGGGGCATTAAGAGGGAGAGAGGCAGCAGCCGCTTTAAAAGCAAACAACAAGAGAATCGCCAGAAAAAAGGCTTTTAGAAGGGAAAAAAACGAAAAAGAAGATTGTATCGACGGTTCTGATTGAGGAGCTGGAACACTCGGCTGGAGAAACTTTTGGATGGAGGTTTCATTGAGTCTGCATTCTGCTACTCCTTGGATCGCAAGAGAATGGGTAGAAGTCACTTCAACGGCTAAAAAAGGTGCTGTGGTCACGCGCTGAAATGTCGCACTGTTTTCTTGGGCCAGTCTTGTTAAAAGTTTTCTAAAGGCTTCTGAAGCAAGAGGCTGATCTCCGGGATGAGTTAAATAGAGATTACCTTGAGAATAAATGAAAGTCCTTAGAATAGTCATATTAATATTTTAACAGAAACAACAATTAATTTGTTTTGGATTTAAATCCAAAATAAAACAGGGGAAGAGAAACTAAAATCATTAAGAACCAATAACTTCCGTTCATCTCAAGGTGAATAACCCCATGATCGGAGAAGAAGAATTGAAGGAGGCCGATGGTAAAAAGATTACCGGCAAGAGTCAGAAGGAGGATAGGGAGAAAGCCTTGGAGATTCTCTTTTTCTGCGGGGAGAGGGACGGCTTTTGCAGACATCTTAGGCCCCTGGGGCTCAGAGGCTTCAGATGGAGGGTTGTAAGGGGGAGAATAGAGACTATCTTGGGAGGAAAAGAGTTTGGGGGCATCGGCTTGAACGGTTGTAAAGCAATAGGGACATTGTGTGGCGTCATACGGGATTCTTCCATCACAATTCGTGCACATTTTTTGGCGATCAACTGGCTTCATAATTTCATCGTACAACTTTGGATGTTTTTTTGGTACACTCTTTAGATTATGGAAAAGCAAAATTTCGATCTCGTTGTGATTGGTTCAGGTCCCGGCGGTTATGTCGCTGCAATCAAAGCAGCACAAACGGGGAAAAAAGTTGCGCTCATTGAGAAGGGAGAGCTTGGAGGAACGTGTCTCAATGTCGGATGTATCCCCACGAAAACCTTAATTGCAAATGCCCAGGTTTTGGAAAAAATCAAACATGCCGCAGACTTTGGAATTACCACAGGGCCGATTTCGATCGATTACAAAAAAATGAAAGAGAGAAAAGATGGTGTTGTTGCAAAAATTCGGAAAGGTCTCGAAGGGCTCATTAAATCCAATGGGATCGTAATTCTCCGGGGCACCGCCCAGTTTACTTCTCCGAAAGAACTCAAAGTGATGGGCCAAGACAACACTCTCATCCATGCAGAAAATATCATCCTTGCTTCCGGTTCAGAACCTGTCGATGTCGCTGCTTTCCCGTGCGATCACAAACAGATTTTCAACTCGACCTCGATTCTAGAATTGACACAGCTTCCCAAAACCTTGGTCGTCATTGGTGGTGGTTACATCGGTTGTGAATTTGCATCTCTCTTTGCTGAACTCGGGGTGAAGGTGACCGTCGTCGAAGCGCTCCCTTCTATTGTCGCTTTCCAAGGCAAAGCAGTCTCCGATGCGTTAACCGCAGCCTTTAAAAAGCAGGGGATCGATGTTCAAACCAACGTGACCGTCGAGAAAATCGATAAAAATGAAAAAGGAGTCACCCTTCATTTGAAAGATCGCGAGCCGATGAGTGCAGACATCGCTCTCGTCTCCATTGGTCGGAAAGTTGTTTCTCAACACCTTGGTCTTGAACAGGCAGGTGTCTTAACTTCCCCACGAGGCGAGATCATCGTCAATGACAAAATGGAAACCTCCGTACCTGGTATCTACGCCATCGGAGATGTGACCGGAAAAGTCATGCTCGCTCACGTCGCCTCTCATCAAGGGATCGTCGCTGCCATCAATGCCACAGGAGGCGATGCAGTGATGCATTACAATGCAGTTCCGGCCGTCATCTTCACTCTCCCTGAAATTGCAACCGTCGGTCTCACCGAGGAACAAGCCATAGAAAAAGGATACCCGGCTAAAGTCGGCAAATTCCCTTTTCTCGCCCTCGGAAAATCGATCGCCACCGGAGAAACCGATGGATTTGCTCAAGTTGTCTTCGATAAAAAAACCGGACAAATCTTAGGAGCTCAAGTCGTCGGTTCAGAAGCCTCTAATTTGATTGCCGAAATGGCCCTCGCCATTGCCAATGAACTCACGGTCGAGTGCGTGACCGAAACGATCCATGCCCATCCCACCCTGCCAGAAGCATGGCACGAGGCCGCTCTGCTAGCCTTAGATACGCCTATCCATTTACCTAGAAAGAGTGCTCGCTCTTAACCCATTCAACCAGCGATACAGCGCGGGCCACATCCTCCCGTGTTAATTGAGGGCATCCAATAAGCTCCAGCCTTCTGAGATAGGATAAGGATTTAATGAGAAGGAGAAGAGTTTCAATGGTAATATTACAACTACTCAGCTTAAGTTCTTGTAAGGGAAGATGAGACAGAAAAATAAAGGCTCTATCGGATAGATTGCGACAACTTGACAGATTGAGTTTTTGTAATGAAATCAATCTTCCTGCTAAGAATGCAACACCAAGATCTGTGACACCCGGGGTGCTTAAAATAGAGAGATTCCTCAAACGGGTAAGACCGGCTATATGGATCAAACCGGCATCGGTCATCCAATCATTAGTACCAAGATCTAGGTCTATGAGTTTCTCCAGTTTGCCAATGAAAGAAAGCGCCTTATCCGTTAGCTTGTTGCAACAAGCTAGATCAAGTATTTTTAGATTAGGTAAACACTCTACGAGAGTCCTGATATCATTATCCGTGAGATTTATATTACACTCCAGTCCGAGTTTTTTTAGTTGGATCATTCTTGGAAAAAAGAGCACATTTCCCAGATTAGATGCGAAAAGATTCATAATCCGTAATTGGGAAAGAGTCTGAAAAGATGTGAATGCAGGATCTTCAAATCTTATTTCTCGACAGTTTTGAATACTGAGCTCCCTTAAATCTGTCAGTCGTGAAAACGAAGCAACATGAGCATCTGAAATTTTGATGCTTTCGAGTCTAAGTTCTGTCAGTTTTTTGAGTTGTGTTAGAGCGGCTAAATCGACCTGAGAAACCTGTCCGCAGCCCGTAAAACGAAAACTACGGAGATAAGTAAATTGCGCTATTAAAATCAATAATCCTGTATCACTAAACTCATTGCACCGACTAATATCTAATTGCTGCAAGAGCGTGAGTGTTGAAAGGGCCGTTAAAATATTCCCATTAAAATTCTGAATCTGTTCGAATTTAAGGATTCGAAGATCCGTTAATGTAGAAAGAACTGTGAGGTCATTGCCTTCTATTTTTCCGCGATTGACGTAAGGAAGCTTAAGAGTTTGCAATGAGGAGAAGTTGAGAACAATCTTCTTTAATAGCTCACCTGTGAGGCAGAGACAACCTTCAAAATTAAGAATAGGGAGATTTCCACGATGCTTTTCGAGAAATTCTAAAATTTCTTTTTCTGTTTTAAAGCGGGAAAGTACTCCCCTATTATAACCAGATAAAGCTTCTTCAATTGTAGGGTCTGTCACTGCTAATCTGTGATAAATTGTCGTAGCAATTCCCCACTGTTCAGGCGTCATTTCTGGGATCGTTTCTATCAATATTTTTCTTGCCTGGTTGGAAACAGAGGTCATCCTCAGTTGATCGGTTTGGCAAATAAAATCTAGTAAGCTATCTACTTCCATATCGGGGAAAGCCGATTTTCCGTGCTCGAGAATGTTCAACATGAGTCGAAAGTTGCTGAGAGAAACGTCTTTGATTTCTAAGGCATCACTGCTCCCCTCTCGAAAACTGCCATAAAACATTCTTCGAAAGAATTCGCTGGCGTGAGCAAGCCAGGTTTTAAAATGTCCTGGATAAACATGAGTTTGCCCTTCTATTTTTAAGCTGAAGGGTGTGAGGTGTTTTTTATCTTCTTCTCTTTCCATGCGGGGCAGAACTTCAGCACAAATTCTCAAAGCAGCTAAGACAGTGGGTGGTTTAGAAAATTGCACGGCGTACGCCCAACAGTTATGGACAATGGATGGAAGGAGCTCGGTCGAGGTTTTGTTTAGAAATGCATCTTGAACAGAGCGTGCAGTTCTACCAAGAAAGGATAAATCAGGAAGTTCTCCTTCCCACGGTTTTGCCAATAATGAGAGATTAGTTAGTTGAGTCATAATTTAAAATTAAGATTATATCAAAATAGCGCCTTTAATACTATTAATACATATGTCATTTAAAATGAGCCGCTTAACAAATTCTTGTTCCTTAAGGTCCCGACACTTATTCTAAGAGGATGCATGATAAATTGAAGGTTTTGAACAAACTCCCGGAAAATCCTGAAAAGGGGATGGGTAGATTTCCATCCTGGCTCCACCGAACCATCCCGAAAGGTGGAAATCTTTTCAAGACCGATACCATTGTCAAAAAGTACCGACTGAATACCGTATGTGAAGAAGCCAAATGTCCGAATAGGCTCCACTGTTATTCTCACAAGACAGCGACGTTTCTAGCGCTCGGAAAAGCGTGCACGAGAAATTGTGGGTTTTGCGATATCGACTTTACCAAAAGTCCCCTGCAGCCAGAGGAAGATGAGCCGGAGCGGATCGCCGCTTCTGTTCAAGAACTCGGTTTGAAACATGTGGTCATCACCATGGTGGCAAGGGACGATCTTTCCGATGGAGGATCTCTCCATTTAGCTAAAATTATACGAGCTGTGCGTGCGGCAAATCCCGGTTGTACTATGGAAGTCTTAACTTCGGATTTTAATGGCAATATCGATGCCTTAGATGTGGTTCTGGATGAACATCCCGAGGTTTTCAATCATAATATCGAAACCGTCAGAGCCATGACCCAGCGCGTCCGCCATAAAGCGACGTATGATCGAACCCTGTCCGTTCTGCACCATGCAAAACAATCAGAGAAAGTTCCTCTCGTCAAATCAGGTCTCATGGTAGGACTGGGCGAAACCGATGAACAGATCTTTGAAACGCTCCGAGATCTAAAACATGCCGGATGCGACATCGTCACCATCGGCCACTATCTTCAAGCCAACATCCGAAAACTCACCGTCAAATCATTCATCACCCCAGAGCAATTCAAACAGTACGAAGATTATGGTTACAGTCTAGGCATATCGCAAATGTACTGCGGCCCTTTCGTCCGCTCCTCCTTCAATGCCGGCGAACTCATCGCATTATTAACCCGAGAGGTCAAAAGGTGACAACCTGCTTGCTGCACTCCTGCCCGATCGATCCTCCTCCTCGGCCTAGCCTCCGGCTATGGTCCTCGTCGGTCGGACCGCTAACGCTTCGATCGGGCAGGAGTTCGCTGGCGCATGTTGTCACCTTTTGACCTCTCGGGTTAATAAAATAAACCTGGGGTTCAACCATAAACATAGGTAACACTTTTCATTCTAAAAGCTGGCTAAAATCAATCACCTTATCAAAATAACTTTGATCCAAAACGGTATCTTCAACCCCATTAACATGAATTAGAACAGGCCTTACTGAAAACCGTTTAGGCACTTTTAGCCGTTTTATCTTTTGTTCCACTTCTTCAATGACTGGCATCCCTATAGAATTTTTAGAAAACTTAACCTCACAAACGTATAAGGTATTAAAACGTGTCTGGATCATATAGTCCACTTGACAGCCTTCTCGTCTTGCAGCTGGTTTTTGAAAAAAAGGTCCGTCCATTACGATTTCTTCTAAAGGAACCCCTATCATTTTCCACAGAATTTTACGATTATGCGAAACAAGATTTTCGAATTGCAGTGCCATAACACAATCCCATGCTGGAAGACTGGCCAACATTGAACTTGTGAACGTACCTCTATCAATTTTTGCTTGATTCGGAGCAATATATTTTAGATAAAATCTCAGGTAATTATCACTTAGACGATAGCGGCTTAATTTACCCTCTTTCCCATCCTGTAAATGCCATGTGAAATCTCTTTGTACAAAGCCGGCTTTGACAAGATCATTAAGATGTTTAGTGTAGGTCCCTCCTAAGTGTTTTTTCAGTTCCTTGCAAATTTGCAACAAATCTTTGGGCCCATCCGCTAAGCACTTCACAATTTCCTTATGTTGAGCATTACTTTTAGAAAAAACATCAGAAAATATCTCCTCAAACTCTTTTACAAGCAAGCCGCCTTTTGTAAAACAAAGATTACGAATATTTTGTTCTGCTGAAAGATTTGGTCTAATCTGCTCAAGATAAAAAGGAATTCCCCCAGTGACAGAAAGAAGTTTGAATTTTTCAAAGGAAGAGACTTTTTTCTCCTTAGGATGCCAAAAGGCATTACAGACGTTTAATGGAAGCTCCTCAAGCACTAAATCAATTGCAATCCTTCCAACAAACCCAGTGTTGCTTAGTATATTATCCTCTATCCAAGAAGAAATCGATCCACAAAAAATAAGAATCAGGCGAGGATTTTTACTAAAATACATATCCCATGAATTTTTCAATTTTCCTAAAAATTCGGGATCTTTACTTCCCATCCAGGAAATTTCATCCAAAACAACCAAGACACGTCCTTGCTGAGTATGTTTAGAGAGATGCCAAAACATGTTTCCCCAATCATCCGGACTAATCCCTGGTATTCCTGCTCTTGAAAGCTGCCGCGTAAATTCATCCCTCTGCAATTGTGCTGTCGTTTTACGACTCGGAGGCGTACCTGTAAAAAAAAGGCTCTTCATTCCTTTGCCAAACTCAGCGAGAAGTCTACTTTTCCCAATCCGTCTTCTTCCACGAACCACGATTAGGCTTGCACTTCTAGCGCTTAATAATCCCTTAAGACGCTCCATTTCAATTTCGCGACCAATAAACGGTAGTTCTTTCATTAATCTAAAATTATACTGAGAGTGCCCTTATAAATCAAGCAGCAAATATACATTTGCACATTTACTGCTAATTTTTATAGAGTCAAAAAACAGCAGCAAACATGCATTTGCACATTTACTGCTGATATCTGTGTGTCTCTGTGGTTTCATCTTCGAGATAAGCGAAGCGGAAGTCGAGTTGGAAGAGATAGTTTAGATGGACATTTTTGACGTAGGGTTGCTCGAGGTAGGCGGCTCTGGCATCGGTTAGGGGGATGGAAGGCATTTCATCGATGAAGATTTCTTCGGCTGCTTCGAGATGCTTCCATTTTTCTTCTTCGGTTGCTGCATTGTAGCACGCTTCGGCGTGACGGATGTAATCGGTGTTTTCCCAGCCGGTATAATTGGGTTGGGTATTTTTGAGTTTGAAAATGTCGAGGAGGTTGGCGGGGTCGTCGTATTGCATGAGCCAGCCGTACCGGGCGATTTCATGTTCGTTGTTGTAGAATTTTCGGATAAAGATGGGAGAATCGGTTCCTTCGGCTATGGCTTTGATGCCGAGGTTTTCGAGCCACATTTGTTGGATGGCTTGGATGACCTTGGACCAAAGGTTGTTCGAAACGTAATTGAGTGTGATGACAGGAAACTGGTCTTTGGTGATGCCGAGTTGTTCGAGTCCCTTCGCGAAGTGTTCTTTGGCTTTGGTGATATCATTATCTTGAAACCACGGGTGCCATTTCTCTTTTTTTAGAATTTTGGGGATAAGTCCGAGGGAAGGCGATGGGTTATCAAAATGCAGGACATCTTGCATGATTTTATGACGATCGATCGCGTAGGCGAGGGCTTTTCGGATATGGGCGTTATTTAAAGGGAATTTATTGGTGTTGAAGAAAAGCCAGTGTGTTCCTGCGCCTTCAATCCAATGAAGGGCGTTTTTTTCTTTAAGTGCGGGAATGGCATCGGGGGAGATTTTGGAGAGCGGTTCGCCGAGCCAATCGATTTCACCTTTCTCAAACATGAGAAGAGCGGTTCCTTGGTCTTTCACAATGAAATAATCGATTTCATCGAGCCGAGTTTGGTCGGCATTCCAATAGAGGGGATTTTTTTCCAATACGATTTGATTTTGGAAATGGTACTTTTTGAGTCTGAAAGGTCCAGAGCAGACAAAATGGTTGTAGTCGAGGGGGCTGTAACGCATGCTTTTGTGGACGGGCAAAAAGATCGTATTGATCAGGATATTGAGAAAATTCCGGTGTGGTTTTTCCAGCTGAATGACGAGGGTTTTATCATCGGGTGAGGTGATTCCGACTTGGTCGATCGACACGGTTCCTAAAACGGCCTCTTTGGCGTTCTTTATAAAATAAAATAAGTTGGTGTTGGCGGAAGAATAGGCGGGGGTGAGAGCTGCTTTCCAGGTCTCTTCAAAATCGTGGGCTTTAATCGAAGAGCCGTCCGACCAGAGGCAGTCGCGGATGTGAAATGTATACGTTTGGAAATCTTTTGATACTTCGTAAGATGTGGCTAAATCGAGCTGAGGAGCCAGATTTTGATCCAAATAAACAAGCCCTGAAAAGAGCATACGGACGACGCCTTGACTTGCCATATCGACTCCTTTCCGCGGATCCATGGAGTTGATATCCGAACCAAGACAAGTTCGAAGTGTCTGCCGGGGTGCATGTTGCTGCTCATTTTGACATGCAGTTAGCACTACAAGAAATAAAAACAAAAAACCGATTTTGCGATACACTTGGGCTACAAATTCTAGGGTAATTTTTATTTATTTTCAATGGGTGTTATTGAAACCTAGCCCATTTGAAATCGATGAGGGTGTGGTTGGGCTCTAAGAGTAGGTATTTCTTTTTCATGAATTGTAGGCAGGTTTCGAAAAGAGGGATGATCGGCATTTCATCGATCAAGATTTGCTCGATACGGATGAGGAGCTCGATTTGCTTTCCTTTTTCCGTTTCGAGCTGGGCCTCATGCAGCAGGGCTTGCAGGTCAGGATGCGACCATTTGCTGAAATTCATAGGCTCTTCCGGATTGGCAAAGAAATTCAAGGTGTAGAAAGGGTCGTTGACCCACGGTTGCCAACGGATGAGGGCGATTTGAAAGTCACCGGTTGTCAGTTTGGAGAAGATCGTTTTATAATCGTATCCTTGGATGGTGGTCGAAATTCCCAATTTTTTTTCCCATTCCGATGATAAAAACTCAGCCGCTGCTTTTCCGAAGACCGTTCGTTGGGTAAACCCAATATTGAGGGAGGAGAGGGGGATCCCTAACTCTTCGAGACCCTCGGATAAGAGTTTTTGAGCATTTCCTGTTTTGAAAAGAGAAGGATTAGGGGTTTGGCAATGGGATGTCGGAAGGGGGGAGTAGGCTGGTTTTTTTGGATATTTTAGATTTTCTAAGAGTTGCAGACGATCGATTGCCAAGGCGAGAGCTTTTCGGATTTTATTATTTTTAAGAATAGGATGGCGCGTATTGCAAACACACCAGTAGAGACCGTGGTCAGGATGAACCATCACTTCATCATCTTCTGTAGGAGTGTAACTATTATTCCAAGCTCCAAGAGGAGCACCCAGCCATTGAATTTTGTTTTGATAAAACATCTCTTCCGTCTGAGAGTGGTGGCTCGCCGTGATTAAAATCCGGTCCAAATGGATGCGTGATATTTCCCAATAATGGGGATTTTTCACAAAGACATAACTGCTATCTCTCTGATTATATTCGATTTTAAAAGGGCCATTACAGACGTAATGGTTCCCTTCTTCGAAAGGCCAATTCGGTTCATTGATGTCAATTTGGCGGCAAACAGGGGAGAAGAGTGGATGGGCAAGATATTCAAGAAAATTGAGGGAAGGCGATTCTAATTCTATTTTTAAAGTTAAATCGTCTAAGGCATGAATTCCGAGCTGGTTCATCGCGGCAGCTCCCTTCTTGACGGCTTCGGCATTTTTGATGATATAAAAGAGGTAGGCAAAAGCCGTATTGAAACGGGGGGAGACGATTTTTTTCCAAGCGTACTCAAAATCGTAACTGGTGAGAGGTTCTCCGTTAGACCAAACGGTGGGACGGAGCCGGAAAAGATAGGTTTTTCGGTCTTCAGAAATCTCCACTTCGTGGGCAATTCCGTTCTCAAGAGACCCTTTCGAACTAATCCGCATGAGCCCTTCAAAGAGCATCTTTAAAACAAGGGCAGAAACGCCGTCTCCTCCAATTCTCGGATCTAGAGAGCTGACGGGATTTTCTAGGCCGAGGCGCAAAACTTGAGTTTTTTTAACTTCGTCCCGCCAATAAATCAGCAATTTATCGAGAGACTCGATGAAAAGATTCTGTAGGTGGCTTGTTTCTGTCTCGAGAAGGTAACCGACAAGATAAGAGTCGTTGAGGGTGAGGGCGATGGAAGCTTTTTTAACTTCGGGTAAATCGAAGGATAAAAGATGGTCTTTGGCTATTTCATAAAAAGGGCCGTGCGGGATGCGGAGCATCACGATAAAAAGGTGATCTTTTCTCGAGCTTTTTAGGATATATTGAAAAGAATCGAGTAGAGGCAATTCCGAAATGTGCAAAAACAGCTGCAGCATGGTTTTTAAAATAGGGAGAGGAAGAATCGCTTGCATCTCGATAGGCGTGATCGAATAAAAGACATTTTCGATCAGCTCAGGAGAGAGCCCAGGAAGGGCATTTTTAAGAGTGTGCAACGTCTCTTCTTGTTTGATTAGAATGCCGCCATTGAAATCTCGAAATTCGCCGATATTCTCCTTCAAATAATTCCCTATTTTTTGCCGGGCAGCAAAAAAGTTTAAGGAACCGTCGCTCCTCAAGATGGTGGGATGAGGTGTTAGAAGAATTTTGAAAATATAAGCAAAAATAGGTTGATGATCTTTCAGGTATTTCACCAATTGTTTTCTCTCTAGAATGAATTGAGAGAACGAACTCCGTTGTTTGATGAGATTGTCTACAGAAGCTGTCTCATGATTCTCGACTCGGACACAAATCGCCGTGAAGACAAAATCTTCCGCCGTTTGCATATCAAAAGAGATCATGATCTGGGGGAGGTCGGTGCTCTGATCGATTTCTTGGCTCAACGTTAAAATGTTGCGCAAGACCTCTTCTTGATTCCGAGTCATAAATACAGCCGGAACGACCCGTTCGATGCGGGAGAGGAGCTCTTCCTCGAGCCCCAGTTTCAATTTTTTGATCTCAGATAGAGTAAAGTACTGGCTACTGTTTTTTTCGAATTCGACATAGAGGGTCTTGATCCGATCTTCAGCGCCTTGAAAGGTATAAATGGACCCTTTGACAATTTTTAGATCGGGTAAGAATTTTTGGACAGCCTTCAAAAGTTGTTCCTGATCGAAGAGTTCATACCGATTCAGATAGATCTGGACTAAAATGCCCACGACCCATTTTGAACCAAATGGAAATTCTAATTGCGTCGGCAAGATTCTCAGGGATAAATAACGGGTTTTAGGTGAAAGAGAGACGAGACTGAGCAATTTCTTCTTTTTGAAATATTGAGAAGAAAGGAGACGGAAAAGATGGTCAGCCGATCTTTTCTGAGTGAAATCGTGATCAAAGTAGGCAATCAGCCGATCCCGTTCCTTGAAAATGGTCCGATCCAAAAGTTGAGGGAAGCGATCGATCAATTCTTGAAGCTTCTGATCTAAAATTGTTAATTTGTTTACTTCCACAGGTAAAACGTATTCTAGCGAACGGTTCATTTTCTCCAACAATCAAATAATTTGCATTAAATGGGGGGTGTCCTGTAAATTTGATGGCAATCAAGCTGCCGCTGCAGCAAATTTAATGGAGGTTGTTATGAAAACAATGCAACAAGCCAGAGGGACTGACCCGCAAGTCCAAGCGATGATGGATGAAATGATATCCCATCCAGCTTGGCTGGGCGATATGACCGGGGTTGAAGCTGAAACCCTTTTGCGTCAGAAGCCATCGTTCACCTACTTGTTAAGACAAGGTGAAAAAGGAGATCATTTTTATCTCTCGTATGTCAATGGCACCAATTTTATCCATCTTCCCATTACGATCCTCTACTCTACTCACCAATGGTTTTATCAAAACTCTTACCCACACTTCGCGAAAGATTTGGTCACTTTTATACCTGATATTATGCACCAAGAAGCAGCAGAGTGTCATCCACTTGAGCAATTCGTAATAATGAACTCATAATATTGGATCGAACGAATTTTAGACGTTTTTTAGAGATTTGTTTTCCTGTAATTCTGTTTCTATTCTTAATCAATATTACAGGTTATATTGAAAGACTCTTGCTGGCTGATTTTTCAGGGGAGGCACTAGCAGGAGGTCTGAATGGGTTTTTCTTAGCTCGCGTTTTCCAAACAGCCTGTCTTGCCGTCATTGTTGTCGGTCAGTCATTTGTTGGCCTTTATCATGGGGCTGATCAAGAAAAAAATATTGGGCCTTGCATCTGGCAACTCATTTGGTTTTCGGTTCTCTCTACGCTGGTTGTGATTCCACTGGGTTTCTCCGTTGAATGGATTTTATTCAAAAATACTTCAATTTCTAATTCTGAATCTAATTATTTTAAACTACTTTGTGTTTTTAATTTTCTGTTTCCTTTAACAAATGCTCTTTCTGCATTCTATTTTGGAAGAGGTATCCTCAAGCCTATCGTCTTTTTAACCTTGTTTTCTTGCATCCTCAATGTCGTTTTAGATTTGGTTCTAATCTTTGGTTGGGACTTCATTCCTCCTTTAGGGACGACCGGTGCGGCTCTTGGCAAAGTCATATCCCAAGCTGTTTTATGCCTGAACTTGGCGCTCCTTTTCCTTTCAAAAACGAACCGAGAGAAATTTGGGACCAACCTGTGGAAATTTTCTCCACGCCTCTTTTGGCATTATATCCGCCCAGGTCTCCATCGTGCCTTGGGGGCTTTCCCAGCCCTGGGTGACTGGGTTCTTGTCTCCCGCTTCATGTCTCTAAAAAGTGAGCAACACCTGCTTGTCTTTTCGATTGGTAGTACGGTTTTCTACTTTTTGGCTTTTATTGGGGATGGACTATTCCAGACCATGGTGACCGTAGCCTCAAATTTGATGGGGAAAAAGGAATATTCTAAGCTCTGGAGCTCATTTTTTTCGGGATTCATTCTCCTGGTCGTATTCGGACTTTGTCTCGTTATTCCCTTTTTCTTATTTCCTCAGATCATTACAAACTGTTTTAGGAGTTCGTCCTTTTACGGTAATTTACTCGAGTCGTTTGGACAAATGTCGCCTTGGTTACTCCTCGCTATTATAGCCTATGGATTGAACGCCCTGGCTTTAGGGCTCGTTGTCGCTGCTAGGGACACCCTCTTTTTATTCTGGTTCTATTGCGGAATGTGGCTGGTGAGTTTCGTCCCCATCTATTGTTCTATGGAATGGCTCCATTTCCCTCCTGAAACCTTCTGGGCCCTTGTGATGTGCACCAATTTGGTTGCATGCTCTATGTTTCTATGGCGAGGATCCAAAGAGAAATGGCAGATCGACAATTGGGCACCTGTAAACTAATTTTTTAAATTATTCTTTACTATCTTAATAACTTCCTGTTAAAGAAAAAATTTGACAGGAGAACGAATCGAGATGTCTTCAGGGAAAGGAACCGATCTTATTGATCGGGTCGCTTGTATTGTTTTAGCAGGAGGTCAAGGGACGAGACTCTTTCCTCTGACGCAGACACGGTGTAAACCTGCAGTCGGATTTGGAGGTCGGTATCGACTCATCGATATACCACTTTCCAATGCTTTAAACTCAAAACTTACAAAGCTTTTTGTTATTTCTCAGTATTTTGCATCCAATCTTCATCAACATATTTTAGCGACCTATAAATTCGATATGTTTCAAAAAGGGGACATTTCGCTCCTTTGTCCGGAAGAGGATGTTGGGAAAAAAGTCTGGTTTGAAGGAACTGCAGACGCTGTTCGAAAAAATCTCCAACACATCATGAAATCTCCAGCCGAGTACTTTTTGATTCTTTCGGGAGATCAATTGTACAACATCGATCTTGCCGATTTGTTGAACTATGCGAGAGAAAAAGATGCCGATCTTGTCATTGCTTCGCTCCATGTTCAAGAACCTGAAGCCAAGCGGATGGGCTTGCTCCGTGTCGATAGTGATCTGCATGTGAAAGAATTTAAAGAAAAACCAAAAGAAAAAGATGTTCTTGGGTCTTTGTGCACAACCCATAAAAACAAGTCGTGTTACTTAGCCTCGATGGGGATTTATGTTTTTAAAAGAGATGTTCTCGTTTCACTCCTGCAGGAACAACCCGGAAACGATTTTGGCCACCATCTAATCCCTTACCAAGCGAGTAAAGGGGGAACCTATGCTTATATCTACGATGGTTATTGGGTCGATATCGGTACCATTGCTTCATTTTTCGAAGCCAATATGAGTCTTTTAGATCAAAAAAACTGTCTCCAAACCTACAATGAATCGAATCCCATTTATACACGTCCACACCACCTTCCCAGTCCTCTTGTCATCCAGACGAAAATCAATCGATCCTTCATCAGTCAGGGAGCGATCATTGAAGCGGATGAAATCGATCATAGTATCTTAGGGGTACGGTGCCGTGTTGGGAAAGGGACAAAGATTCGAAATTCGGTTCTCATGGGTCATCAGTCTTATACGCCACCATCCCATCAACAACCGCCTCTTCCCAAGGAGTTTACGATCGGAGAAAACTGTCTCATCGAAAAGTCGATCATCGATGAACACACCCGCATCGGAGACAATGTCCGACTCGTCAATGAAAAGAAATTAGAAAATTATGATGGAGATGGGGTCTACATCCGTGACGGAATCATCATCGTCACGAGTGGTACACAGCTCCCAGATGGTTTTTCAATTTGAAGGCGCGATGGCCTCGACAACTCCTGTCAACGGGTTTAAGAAAACCTTCGGTGCCAAAACTCTCCCTTCTGTGAAATCAAAGAGATCATCGAGACTTCCTGCGATCCTTTCATAAGACGCCTTAGGAAGGGGTTTAAGATTCCAATTTTCAATGATGAACCTTAAGACAGAGGTATGATCGGTCGTCACATGGCTCATATAATTGTCTTTCGCCCAGGGTGAGATGACAAAAAACGGGAGTCTCTGTGCATGTCCCGCGCGCAGATCGGCCTCTGGGATACCTGCTTTGACACCCCGTCTTGCAATCTGTCCTTTTGGGTCGAGTTTCGGATTCACTTCCCAAGCGGAACTTTTAACTAAAGGTGGCGGTACATGGTCGTATGTTCCGTTTCCTTCATCCCATTGGATAAAAATAGCTGTTTCGTCCCAGAAGGGTGAGTTCATCAGTTTGGTGACAAGATTAACGAGCGCAATCTGGTTATCGAGGGCATTAGAATTGGTCCGATGACCATTTTGATAGGTCGGCAACCGGATATACGAGACCGCCGGTAGAACACCAATATCGAGGGCATTGAAGAAATCATCAATATCGTAATTGTGATTCGCTTGATCTTGTTTTCCAACATTTTCTAGCGAACTATAAGGTGCCAAGTGAGGATTGGACGTCGAAGCGAAATAATCGAAAGGGTGATCCCCATCTAAATAATCGATCTGAGGTCCTACGATTTGAGCAATGACATTCGTGGATCCGGCGGGAGGCGTAAAATTAAGAGAGGTATGGAACAATAAAACCAGATTATTAAATTCTGGCATGATGGCTTGGAGCTCCGCAATCACGGAGGGTGGAAATAAAGCTTGATAAGGGAGAACAATCGCATTCGGGTCGCTCAGTGATTGTTTGGGCAGCCACCCACCTCTGAAACATCCCCACGTCACATTTTTCTTGTTGAGACGATCTCCAATATTTTTAACCTTAGGATTGATCAGGTTGGAAGTAAATTGCTGTGCAAATTGCACAACGCCTGAAACACCCGGGAATTGAATGGATGCCCTAAATGTAGGATCCGTTTGAAACCAAAAAATCAAAAATTCTAAGATCGATAGATCATTTTTCGATGCAACCCAGTTGTAGAGGACAGTATTGTTAAATGTCGCCAGAATATCGCCCCACTTAACAAATTGAACACCCTCTGGAATCGGAGGCAATTGAGGATTAGCGCTCGCTGTATTGGCGATGGCTGTGAGAAGATTGACATCGATGAGAAGATCGGGAAACTCTGGAATCAGTTCAGAATTATTGCCCGATCCCCAGTTGATATTGCCGATAATACTTTCACCATATCCTGTGGTAAAGTTTCTATCACTGGTCGCATAGAACTGAGCGTAATTCCAAAGTCCTGTAAACGTATTTCCATCCCAATAATCCATCGCAATGTTGGCACCTTGCCCATAGGTCGCATCGAATGATTTTTGGACACCTCCAACGGTGTAGAGGATGGGTGGTGGTGTCGTTTGTTTATAGACAAACCGGTCCATCAATCCATTATCGACATCGATTTGTGTCCGGGTATATCCATTCGATTCAAAATTGGTGAGTTCTTGGTTTGGAGCCAGTCTTGTCGGATTTACTCTTCCACTTCCATTTTGGCCGATATTCCGGTTCGTTGTGAGGTAATTTCCTCCTGTCAAAGGATCAATGGTTAAGAGATTATCGGGTATTTCTGTATCTTCTTTGGGGAAGAAAGGTGTTTCTCCGGGCAGATTTGCTGCGAAAGGATAGGTCCCAAACATCGCATCAAAAGGAACATTTTCATTGAGAATGACAACTACATGTTGGATGGGAGTCGTCGTTTTTTTGTGATCTTTAATTTTCACCCCTGTCATTGACTTGGATGGCAGCGAGGGAATCCATCCCTCCGGAGCCTCGGGGAATTCTAGTCGTTCAAAATGAGAAGTGACGCTTTTAACATTAAAATGGACCTTTGCAGAAGAGCTCGCTTTAAATGTGATGACAAAATGGTACCGAATTCTTTCACCTTGTTGAAGAACATCAAAGACGGGCGACTCTACACTAAGGCTCGATTTAACTTTTTTCCCTTTACAAGTTCGAAGAGGTGGCTCTGGCTCCAATGTGCAGACATCAAAGATATGTTCATCTCCAACACAGAGGATCTTAGGATCTGGCAAATCGCCATTGAAAATATATTTCTTCAGCTCTGCAGCTACCGTCGTAAACTCACCTTCTCTCACGCGGTATCTAAAAGAAACACTTTCGAGTTTCGCATTTTTTGGAATCTTAAAGGAGACGTCTACGGTAGCTGCTCCATTTTGTGGAATAACAAGAGTGATTTTTCCGTTTTTCTCTCCAAAGGTTTGTCCTTTATCATTTTCTACCTTCCATTTTAAATCGTTGTTGGAAGCAAAAAGGAAGGTAAAACAACTGAGCATTAAACAAAGAAGTATTTTCATGGCCTAAGAATGTAAATTAAAACTTTATTTGAAGTCAACCCTGTTATATTGCATTCTAGATTTATGAAAGTTTGGGCAATAGCGGATCTCCATTTAGCGATCAGTGTCCCTTCTAAAAACATGGCTATTTTTGGTCCGGAATGGGAAGGGTACATGGAGAAAATAGCAGCTGCATGGAAAGAACAAATAGGTGGCGAAGATCTGGTACTCCTTCCAGGAGACATCACTTGGGCCATGAAACTCGAGGAGGCCAAAATCGATTTAGAGTGGATCGCCGATCTTCCAGGAACAAAAGTGATGATCCGTGGAAATCACGATTACTGGTGGAGTTCTGCAAAAAAAATGTCTGAAAATTTTCCACCTTCGGTTCACTTCATTCATAACACGGCTTTTCATTGGAGAGACATTGCCATTGGTGGAACGAGACTTTGGGATACGCCGGAATATAACTTTAATGGCTACGTCCATTTCCAAGAAAACCCCAAAGCAAAACCGGCCGAAAAAGAAGAAGAAAAAGACACGGCTATTTTTGAGAGAGAGTTAGAGCGACTCCGCCTCAGTCTGAAACAGATGAACCCTCAAGCTAAAGTCAAAATTGTGATGACCCACTATCCTCCGATTGGGGCCGATCTTGAACGGTCACGTACATCAACCATTTTGGAAGAGTTTGGAATTCAGATCTGCCTCTTTGGTCACTTGCATAATCTCCGAAAGGACAAACCCCTATTTGGCACGATTCGAGGAATTCAATATCATCTAACAGCGGCTGACTACTTAGATTTTAAACCACTCCGCATTCTTTAAAATTTCACCTAGCAAGAGAAGATCGGGATCATTCGAATCAATCGGTCTATCAAGAGGAATATCTTGACGTTTTGTGAACCGAGCTTGCAACTGCTCTTCATCGTCATCTTTTTCAACAAAATGACAATAATCCGCGACAATCGCCAAAAGTTCTTGGAAATCTTCTTCTGTTTCGAGATAGTCTACACTCAGTTGGCATGTTTTTTGAAACAAAATGGGATCGGCATGATGGACCAAAAAAGCCGCCATTTCTAATATGAGATCGAGATCAGGAGCTTCTTCGAGTTTTTTCAATAGCTCGGTGAAAGCAATATTTCCTTCATGGGAATCAATCTCGATTAAAAGCCGGGCCTGGAGAAAATCAAACCAAATCGGATCAGAAATAAACGGATAAAAACTCTTAATCAACTCCGAATGAGCATCGAGTTGATCAGAAATGTAATCGAAAAGAAACGGTTCTAGATCGTGACCGACATGTGCACAAATTGTTAAAAAAGCAGCTTTAGGATCTTGATCAGATTCTTCTAAGATTTCTATGATTCGTTCCAAAATATTGGAAATATTTTTATCCTCGGACGGATAAAAGTGGATCCGATAGTCGAGCTCATCACAGACAATAGAAAGGGTCTCTTTTTCAGGAAGGAGACGTCTCCAAAGTTCAAAAAGGATCAGGTAAATGGGGCCTTTATTTTCATCTTGTGGACATACACTCTGCGTGAGCTCTTCTGGGCTATGACTGGTTTCGGCTAGTAAAAGAAAATTTTCTTCCGAAAGGGGAAGTCCCAATTCGTTCAGTCGTTCAAAAAGGGTGGCCGACGATAATTCTCGGTAATCTTCGACTTCCCATGGAGCGGTAACCTTTTCTGGATGAAGAGATAACCAATTATAATAAGCTTTTGTAAATATCGGACGCATAGCACAAAATTTTATCTAAAGATGAAAAATAAGTAAACTTATAGCAATAATAGGAGAATGTCTAGAAAACGCCCCTTTTTCCTTTTAGAAATTATCATTGCCATCGCCCTCATAACCATGTTCTCTGGATATTTTCTCCGCTCCTCTTTGATCTATTTAAAAAAAGAACGAACCGTCCTGCTAGATCTCGAGTTTGAAAGGCTCCGCCAATTGCACCGTATGCACGTGATCCAAACCTGTTGGCAAACTATTGAAACCATGAAACCAGGGGAAAAACACCCCCATAATAAACAGGTCGAACTGACTGTGGACAAAAAAACTTATCAACGCTCTTTTACCATGACAGCCCATCTCAGCGAATCAAAAAACAAATACTACGATCTCATCCTCGATGACGGAAAGGATTACCACTTTTTCATCGAAAAATCAAAATCCCCCTGAAAAATTTCTTATCCTGCATATCCTGCCGCCGAAGGCGATCCTTCATATCTTGTTCTCCTAGAAATGAACAAGATCAGTTACTATTTTTTGAGAGATAACAGGATAAACAGGATCGCCTTCGGCGGCAGGATATGCAGGATATTAGGAAAGATAAAAGGATCTTTTGTATTCCAGTTTTCTTTTGCCAAAGTTAACTAACAAACCTATTTGAATATTTGTCACTTTTAGATAGTTAATCAATTGAGCTTGGTGTTCAGGTAATAAATATTCGCAACATTTAAGCTCAATAATTACTTTTTCATCAACAATAAGATCGGGAATAAATAAGCCTACTCTTTGATTTTTGAAAAGGACTTCAAAAACTTTGTCGGTAGAAACTTTTAATCCTTGTTCAATCAATGAGATAATGAGAGAGTTTTTATAGACAGACTCCAAAAATCCAGAACCGAGGGCATTCATTACTTCGAAACAGCACTTCAAAATATTTTCTGTTAAATCACAATGTAATAATTGTTCTGTGCGGTCATGCATTAGAGACCCAGGAAAGATAGATCGCCGTGGGCTTTTTCTAGGTGTTCGGGGAGGTCGATGCCGAAGCCATCGTAATGGGTGGTATGGACTTTGATTTTGAGGCCGTGGTAGAGGAAGTTGAGTTGTTCGAGCTGCTCTGCGTCGGAAATGAAGGAGAGGGGTAGAGAGACCAGTTTGAGAAGAAATGCGCGGGTGTAGGCATAGATTCCGATGTGTTTGTAGTAGATTTTTTCTTGAAGATCTCGGTGGTAAGGGATGGGTGATCGGGAGAAAAAGAGGGCGTTGTCACGGGAGTCTGTGACGACTTTGGCGATGTGAGGGGAGGTGATTTCTTCTTGTTTTTGGATTCTTTTTTTAAGGGTCCAGGCTTCGGCATTGTCTTCGTCGATTGTTTTTAAGAGCTCTTCGATCATCTTCTCGTGAAGAAAAGGTTCATCCCCTTGCCAACAGACAAAAACATCTCCGTCGATGGCATCTCTTTGGACCAGTTCGGATAGCCGCATGGTGCCGGAAGGACAAGACTCCGAAGTCATGAGATACGATCCACCAAATGTATCGACAACGGAGGCTGTTTCTTCCGAGTCGACAGCGATGGTGACCGAGTCGAATAAAGAGACCGATTGAGCGGCCTCCCAGACCCATTGGATGAGGGGTTTATTGTGCAGCATGGCAAGAATTTTTCGGGGAAAGCGGGTCGATTTAAGGCGTGCGGGTATGACACATGAAATCTTCATAATAGTGCTCGATTGTTTTTTTTAGACCTTGTTGCAGGTCGTGTTTGGGGTTCCATCCTAAGCTTTTGATTTTAGTGCAATCGATGGCATAACGGAGGTCGTGGCCTGGTCTATCGGGAACAAAAGTGATGACCGGTTTTTTGTCTAAATAGGGTGCAAGCGTGTTGATGATGAGATGGAGAAGATCGATATTGCGGAGTTCTGTTTGTCCGCCGATGTCGTAGACTTCTCCTGAAATACCTTTTTCCAAAATCAGCCAAAGGGCATCGGCATGATCTTCGACATAGAGCCAGTCGCGGATATTGAGGCCTTGCCCATAGACGGGTAGGGGTTTGCCGTGGATACAGTTTGTCACCATGAGGGGAATAAATTTTTCGACATTCTGGTAAGGCCCATAGTTGTTGCTGGAGTGGGACAAAGTTGTGGATAAATTGTACGTATGACCCCAGGCACGGACTAAATGGTCAGAAGCAGCCTTCGAGGCGGCGTAAGGCGAATTGGGCAGGTAGTTGGATTGTTCATTGAAGTACCCCTTTTCAATCGATCCGTAAACCTCATCTGTTGAAATGTGATGGAAATGGATCTGAGGCATACTGCGCACGACTTCTAAGAGTTGAAAGGTTCCCAAGATATTTGTCTCAATAAATTGGTGCGGGTGTTGGATACTCCTGTCGACATGGCTTTCAGCTGCAAAATGGACAATGGCTTCGATCCGATGATCTTGACATAAGTTTTTTACAAGAGATGTATCGGAGATATTTCCTTGAACAAAAATATGGCGCGGATCTTTGAGAAAATCAGCCATGTTTTTTTCATGTCCCGCATAGGTGAGAAGATCCAGATTGATAACGGTTTCGATTTCTGGGAAGCAGCGGAGTCCATACCGGATGAAAGCGGAACCAATGAATCCGGCTCCTCCTGTGACTAAGATTTTTTTAAACCGCATGAAAAAAATCCTCTAGAGCAAGTTCCCAGGGACGTGCCTGAAATCCTAAAAGGGCTTCAATCTTAGATGTATCTAGAGCAGAGTAAGCGGGCCTCTTGGCACCTTGAGAGAAACTGGAAGCGGTTATGGGAATCACTTCACGGCATCTGACAGGGAAGCCTGCAAGGTGAGCCATCTCAACGAGTTTTTGGGCCATCTCGAATCGAGAAGTCTCACCTCGGTTCGCAAAATGAAAAATTCCTGAATGACAGAGGAGTGAAAGAATGGCTTTGGCTAAATCATCGACATAGGTAGGTCGGTTTTTTTGGTCACTGACAACAGAAATTTTTTCCTCGTGCTGAATTTTTTCCAAAAGGTACGAGAGAAAATTTTTGCCGCCTTTCCCAAAAATCCACGATGTTCTCAATACGCATCCGCTGGGATAGACATCTAAAAGCCGTTTTTCACCTTCGTGTTTTGTTTTCGCATAGATGCTTAAGGGTTGGCAGGCATCGGTTTCTTGAAACGGCCGAGATCCATCGGGTCCGAAAACATAATCGGATGACAAATGGAGAAGTTTGAGATCAAAATGGTGAGCGACAATGGCTAAATTTTCAGGTCCAATTGCATTCACAAGGTGGGCTTTTTCTGGCTCATGTTCTGCCTGATCCACCTGGGTGTAGGCAGCGCAATTGATGATATGGGTGATATTTTTTGCTGCGTGTGTGTGGAGAAAATTTCGGATTTGATGGGGCGAGGCGATATCGACGACGTCATGCGAGGTGGAGACATGGTCGATCCCCTGTCGGAGACATTCTCTTTGAACTGCTGCAGCGACGAGTCCTTTAGATCCTGTGATCCACAGTTTCATAAGTTTTTAAAAAAAGGGGAGTTTTGATCGCGTGCTGAAATCACTGGTTTATCAACAGGCCACGAGATTTTTATCTCGGGGTCATCAAAACGGAACGTTCGTTCGGTTTGAGGATTATAAGAACTGCTGACCTTGTAAAGAACATGCGCTCCTTCATCGCTGATAACGGAGAACCCATGGGCAAAACCGATCGGAATGTAAAGTTGCTCATGTTTCGTAGCATCGAGATAGACCCCTTCCCATTTCCCAAAATAAGGAGAATCGGGCCTGATATCGACCGCTACATCGAAAATTTTTCCTTGCATGACCGAAACCAGCTTGGCTTGACCCGGATCTGTTTGAAAGTGCATTCCGCGGATCACATTTTTTTTTGAAAAAGAGATGTTGTCCTGGACAAACTCACAAGGGATGCCGTAATCGACATACCGCGATTTTTGGTAACATTCCTTGAAAAACCCCCGATCGTCATCGGAGACATTGATCCGGATGAGTTTTAGGCCGGGAAGTGAAAGATCCTCTATTTCCATGAAATTATTAACAGTGTAGTTAACAATTGCATTTTTTTGAATGAAGATTTACCATATTTATCTTATTTTGGAGATTTTCATGCAAGTCATCCGTAATTTAGGACATGTTGTGGGAGGAACTCTCCTGATTGCTGCCACCATGATAGGGGTGGGGATGTTGGGACTTCCGATCGCGACAGGACCAGGTGGGTTTTTACCGGCAACCTTTATCTATCTCATCACTTGGTTTTTCATGCTCTGCACGGGACTCCTTCTTTTAGAAGTATGTGCCTGGATGCCTCCCGATGCCAACCTGATTACCATGACACATAGGCTTCTTGGACCCGTGGGTAAAGCGATTTGCTGGGCGGTCTATTTATTTCTTTTCTTTACGGCCATGATCGCTCACGTTTCAGTGGGTGGAAGCACCCTTACAGATCTCCTAAATTCGAGCTTTGGCACTAATTTGCCTCAGGAAATGGCGATGGTGATTTATGTCCTCATTTTTTCACCCATTGTCTATCTCGGGACTCGTTCGGTGGATCGGTTCAATCTTGTGATGATGACCGGTATCTTAATAACCTATCTCCTTTTTATCATTGCCGCTGCTTCAAAGGTCCAACCAAAGCTTTTAACGTTTGTCAATTGGAGTCAAGCATGGCCAGCCTTGCCTGTCTTGTTCACCGCTTTTACCTATCAGTTGATCATTCCGACGATGATGACATACATGAATAGGGATGTCAAAAAAGTCAGGCTTTCGATCATTTTGGGAAGTTCCATTCCTTTAGTCGTTTATCTGATCTGGGAGATGCTCATTTTGGGAATCATTCCCGTCGACAAACTGATTGTGGCTAAACTCCAAGGTCAATCGGCTGTGATGCCTCTCAAAGAATTATTAATGAGCCCTTGGATTTTTACCGTTGGAAGTTATTTTGCCTTTTTTGTCTTGACCACCTCTTACATCGCCCTTTCCTTAGCATTTCTTGACTTCTTAGCCGACGGTCTTAAAGTGAAAAAAGAAGGGATGAAAAAAGTAGCACTTTGTCTTGCCATCTTCGTTCCACCGACCATCATTGCGCTGATTTATCCAGGCATTTTTATCACAGCACTCGAGTATGCTGGCGGTATCAGCTGCGCGCTTCTTTTTGGACTGCTCCCTCCTGTCATGGCCTGGGTCGGAAGATATATCAAAAAGTATGAATACCATGCTCAGATACCCGGTGGTAAGTTATCTTTGAGCATTCTGATGCTCTTTGTTTTCTGTGAACTCTTTTTACAAGTCATGAATCAAGTGCATAAATTGTAAATGAACGAAAAAACAATTTTAGTGACGGGTGGTGCGGGTTTTCTCGGTTCGCATCTATGTGAGAAACTTCTTGCACGGGGTCACCGGGTTGTTTGTCTCGATAATTTCTTCACCGGATCGAAAGAAAATATTGCCCCTTTTTTAAAAAATTCTTTATTTAGTCTGATCGATCACGATGTCTGTAATCCATTTCACATGAAAGTCGATGAGATTTATAATCTCGCGTGTCCTGCATCTCCGATCCATTATCAATCCGATCCTGTCCGAACGACGAAAACCGGAGTTTTGGGTGCGATCAACATGCTCAGCCTGGCGCACGCAAATCAAGCGAAAATCTTGCAAGCTTCGACGAGCGAAGTTTATGGTGACCCACAGGTCCACCCGCAACATGAAGGGTATTGGGGAAATGTCAATCCTATCGGGAGAAGATCGTGCTACGATGAGAGTAAACGGCTTGCTGAAACGTTATTCATGGACTACTTCTGGCAACATAATCTTCCGATCAAATTGGCCCGTATTTTCAATACGTATGGTCCCAACATGCACCCAGAAGATGGAAGGGTTGTTTCCAATTTCATTGTACAAGCTCTTCAAGGCAAACCTTTGACGATCTATGGGGATGGAAGCCAGACCCGATCTTTCTGCTATGTCGATGATTTAGTGGACGGGTTGATGACCCTCATGTCGACCGATCTCGCCATTACGGGCCCCATCAATTTTGGAAATCCTTCCGAATTCCGGATTCTCGAGCTTGCTGAGCTGGTATTAAAAATGACCGGTTCTTCCTCGAAGATTATTTTTCATCCACTCCCCTTGGATGATCCGAAGCAACGAAAACCCGATATTACTTTGGCCAGAAATACCCTTGCATGGGCGCCCAAGATTTCTCTTGAAGAGGGACTCTCCTCGACGATAGCTTATTTTAAGAAAATTATTCTTTAACCTTTTCTTTTCCTTTACCACTTCCCATTCGGACAAGTTCATTCAGGCGGCTTTCGGCCATCTCCGATATCCCTTGAACAATTTTAACCAGCTGGTGGTGGAGAGAAATAACAGGGTGCTGCGGGGCAGGCGATTGTTTGGTTTTCTTTTTAACAAGGGTAAAACCACGTATCTCATCCATCGCTTCTTGATCGACTCTTTTTCCGTGGGCGGCTAGTTCAATAGCCTGCATACGCCAAGCAATACCGGAAGGGTTTTGTCCTGTAGCGTGTCGAAACCGATCAGGATATTGAGCTCCGTAGCCGATATTCAACTCGGCGACGACCCTTTGATGTTCAGGAGTCTCTTGGTGGTCTCTGGAGGCTCTATAATCTTCTAAATTGTGGATCATTCTGAGTTGTCCAAACCTCTGAGCATGGAGAAGTTTCTCGATATGCTCATCTAAAAATTGAGCCAAGGTTAAAATATTGTCGCCGAGTGCAGAAAGGTTTTTTGTCTCTGGAGATTCGATGAGACATTCTAGAGCTTGCTTGAGGAGTTTTAAGGTATAGAGAATGTCACCGCATATCGCTGCTTTAACAGGATCCATCGACACTGTCGTCATCAACTTTTCCGCTTTACTGAGGCATCTTTCCAAAATAGAAATAGGAGTTTCTAGGGAGTCTCTAAAAAAGGGTGTGAAAGGATGGACCGCCGTTTCTTTTGGTCTCCCCTGAAAATACGAAGTGGTGTCGCCGGAAGGAAACTGTGGCAGTAAGATTTTTAGACACGAAAATGTACTATCCATCAGCTTAATAAGATCTCTGAATTCCACTTTCTCCGATAAAAGCCACTGAAGAGCTAAAGGCACGGGAAATTGATGTTCGCTTAAGAAAAGTTGACTGGTAAATGGGTATCGATGGAATACGGTGCCATAACGGACCGCCTCCAAAACATCTGCCGGTTTATTGATTTGGCGAGCCATTTCTACGTGATCATGACTAAATTCATCTGTCTTTAAACAGGAAGTGATCGCTTGTTCGGTCATGATACAGCACGGCTTGACAGTCGCGTAGGTGAGATAAGGGAGAAACCGTGTATTTTCTTCTCGGATAGCTTTTCTCAAAAGATGGGCGGAAGACAATAAAATCGCATGATGGTGGGCCACATGTTTCAAGCTATCCGCAGCAAATTCTGTCGGAGCCTTGAGGGTAGAAATAAAAAGCCTCTGAAGATGGAATGGATGACTCGGCTTCATCTTCTCTTCTTGAGGAGGAAGAGGTTGAGGAGCGGGTAGATCCTCTTCTTTAAATGTTAAATCGAACTTGATAGAAGGTTGCCGTCTTTTTTTGGGTGGATGAAAAAGGGTGGTGAAAGCAGAAGAAGGTGGAGAAGTATCTTTAATCTCTTCCAGTTTTAATGTCTTTAGAACAGTCTCTAGAACGGTGAGTCCTTGGTAAAAAGATTGGAGAAGAACGGAAAGCTGGAAAACCAGTCGATAGCTTAAGAGAATTCCCTTTTCCAATTCTTCCATGCTCTCGCGACGCTGGGCACTTTTTTTCAGTTTTTCAAACTCCGCTCTACTATGGACCCGGGATTTTTGTTTTGCTTCTTCTAAACGCTTTAACTCCTCTATTAATCTCCGTTGCTGAAAAGCCAATTGTTGAAAACTATCAGCGAGTTTTGATGAATTTGCAAGCATTTCCAAGCTATCTTCCAAACTCCTTGTCTTAGCTCCGTCCCCAAGGACCATTTTCATTAGATTGCCACCGAGAGAGAGATTTCCAAGCAGTGCTTCTTTCTCTTCTGTAGGAGAATGTGTTTGATCAAAAATGGGGGGCTTTTCCTCTTGCTGAATCCGCTCAGTCTGCTCTTTCGATAAACATGAAGAAAATAAATCTAAACGGTCGTGGCATGATTGTTTTAAAAGAGTAATTTGTTTCTTTAAGAACGATAAATCGTCTAAAAATTGACGGATTGCAGAAAACAATACGGGGGAAGTATCTCCCATGAGCTCCATAATCCATTCAAATTGCTCATGAAAAATTCTCTTCCTTGCTTGATAGACACGGAGCAATCGTTCCATCCGCTCGAAGAACAGTTTATTATCATGAAAGGTTTCTCGAACCGGATCAGGACACCTTTCACTTTTTGCTGCTTTGCATAGTGCTGCTAATTCTTTTCTCTTTGTAGAGGGGTGGAACTCTTTTTGAATACCCATCATCTCGACATCCATCACAGCAAGTGTTTGGTCCATAAAAAGTTGGAAATGCCGGATAAAATAAGGACAGTTTTCAGAAGGTGGTTTTTCTTTGGCCTCCAGCTTTCCTAGAGCTTGAGCAAAGGTTTTCCCGTTAAATTCAGGTCCTGACATGAAGAATTTTAGTGCCTGCTTGAGACTCTCTGCATGAGGCTCCTTTAAAATGGGAGCCACTTGAGGAAATCGACTCTCAAGGTGTTTGAGCAAGGCTTGAAACCGTTTTCCATTGTCAGCCCTAAATGCATCGAGGGTTAGGTAGTCTAAAAAACCTGCAAAAATTTTGATGCTTTCATGAGGTAGGTGGCATTTCTTTTCTAAATCAGAAAAGAAGGCGATCGTGAAGCATAAAATCGCATCGCGGATCTGCATATTTTCGAGATCAGGATGGGCCGCTTCTTTCAACGCAGACCACGTCGTTTCCCGTGGGGGTCTTAGATTTTGAAGCATCAGCCCAATCAACGATCTCCGGACTTCTTCTTTTTTGGTCTGGGTGGCGAAATCTCCTTCGGTCAAAACGGGAAGTTGGATCGTACCCGTCGGGTCGACGGCTTCTTGGATAGCTCCCCGTAAAGAAGGATCGGTCATCAATCCCTTCAATAAATCGGTAAATACATTAGTGCCTAGTTTTATTGGTGGGCTCATAAACGCTAACTATTTTACTTTATTAACCCGTTTAACTCCATTTAATGCTCAGGTAGCAATAAAAATATTGATTTATATTGGGCTCAGGCAGAAAATTGGTGCAATTACTTTAAGAATGACTAAAAAAAGGAGTTTTTATGAGTGGATCAGTTCAACTTTCTGCAGATCGTCCTCAAGCCCATCCGTTGGTGGTCAATTTAACAAAACATTCTGCCTGGCTTGCCGATCTTAATATCAGTGACTTATCGATTGTCCCTGATGGAGACAAGTTTAATTTTAATTTTCGTGTTGACGGAAAGATAAGAACAGTCACTTTTAACGCTGACCTAAAGAGTGGCAAGTTGCGTTTCAAAAATGGTCAACCGCACGAATGCGAAACTGTAGAAGAATTAATTCAGGAAATTTTCCACCATTGCAGAGCATAGTTTTTGTTGTCTGCGGAGGGGCAAATGGCAGCAAAAGTGAATCAAGATTACGGTCATGAAAGTTCCTTTCAAGGGTCTTTGGACGATCGGTATCAGCAGCTAACGAAACATCCTTCCGGCAGTGTGAAGGAGCTGGGTTCGATCGTTTGGCCGTTGGTGTTGTCGCTTCTCTCGACAAGTCTGATGGGGTTTTGTAACCGACTTTTTCTATCTCATTATTCGATAGAAGCCCTTGAGGCATCGGTCAGCGCAATGAACTTGGCACTTCTGTTTCAAATTCCGTGCATGAGAATCACCTCCATTGCGCAGGTTTTAGTGGCTCGTCTTTCTGGGGCACAACAATTTAATAAAATTGGCAGTGTTATTTGGCAGATGATCTGGTTTTCCCTGATCACGATGGTTGCAACGGTTCCACTCGGTCTGGTTACTGGTCATTTCTTCTTCCGAAATACCGTTATAGAGGCAGCCGGGAGTCTTTATTTTGCCTCGCTGATGTTTGGTAATTTCTTATTTCCACTGGGTGCAGCATTGGCCTCTTTTTTTACCGGAATCGGTAATACGCGCATGATCATTGCCATGACGCTGATGGCCCATGTTTTGCATGTAACCCTCGATTATTTCCTCATTTTTGGAATTCCTGGATTTTTAGACCCACAAGGAGCTTTTGGTGCTGCTGTAGCAACGATTGTGGCCGAAGGATTTTATTGTTTGCTTCTTTTCGTGCTCTTCTTAAGAAAGAGAGAGCAAAAATTTTATGGCACTTCCGCGTGGCCTCTGCAGTTTTCTGTTTTGAAAGAAGGGATCGTGCTCGGTCTTCCTAGAGCGATCTCGAAGTTGCTCATTTTAGCGGCTTGGGCAGCATCTGTAGCCATTTTGACCTACAAGGGAGGAGATTACCTCCTTTCGTTTTCGCTAGGAGCAAGTATTTTTACCTTATTTTCCTGTTTTAACGAGGGTATTGGTCAAGGTCTGATGACGGTGGTCTCTTTTTATTTGACAGCAGAGAAAAAGCAATCTCTTTTTACGATTCTACGCTCGGCGGTGATTTTATTGATCGGTGGACTGGCTCTCCTTGCAGGGTTCTTGATCATCTTCCCTGATCTGATCGTTAAGACGTTTTTTGCAAATCAACTTTCTACCGATCAAGCACAAATTCTGCTTGCATCGTGTTACGGCCTCTGGTTCTTTTTTCTTTCCGAGGGAGTCTCTTGGATTGGGTATAGCATTCTCAATGCTTACAAAGACACCAAGTTCATCATGATTTATACGACTTGCACGGTCTTTGTCTTCAATTACCTTCCTCTCTATTTAGCGTTTCATGTGGGGAATTGGCCTGCTGAAAGAATTTGGTGGCTTATGGGGATTCCGTGTTTAGCATCTGCGCTGGCCTATATCTTTCGGATCCGGCATAAATTTTCTGGCTTTGAGAAATTCATGGAGAGATCTTTATGAATCTATCCACCTCCCATCTCCACTGGCTTGAATCTTTTAAATCTCATTTGGTTCCTTTAACGGAAGAAAGTCGTGAGAAAATCGCTGAGACGTTATTCAAAATTCCGACACCTCAGCAACAATTTGAAGATCAAGATGATTTTTTAAACTGGATCGGTGAATCGATTCCTTGCATGCAATGGACGATCCAAGAAACCTATCCGAGTTCTCTGTCCATTTATTTTCTTTTCAAGCCTTCCAAAGATATTTCGCTGGACGAATTCCTTTTAGATTATCTTCGAAAATGGATTTTGCCTGATAAGCACCTCCGTCTATTTTCTTTTTGTAGCCATCCTTTTAGGTTGAATGGGCAAGGCGAGTTTACTGTCTTAGAAGCCCACTTTTTCGTCCATGAACAATCGACAGCAAAACTGCTTCAGGATACCCTTCCCTCCCTGCAAAAGGAGATAACTTTTCTTTTGAATTTTCCCTCTTTTTGCAAAGATTTCCTCGAGCTGAAGATCGTGACGTATCCCGATCGTCCGGTACTCCTGCTCAATAAACTGACGGAGATTTCAAAAAAACATCACAAAAAACTCGAATCCGACCTATTTTCAGAAATGGGCCGCTTCTTGGTCCTTTCGTCGGCCGAATTTAAAAAGAGAAGATCTTCCCACACAGTGCTTCGGATCATTTTTTCACACGATTTATTGAAGAAGAAAATTCTCAAAGAGGTGAGGCTTTTTCCAGAGAAAAGACAACTTTCTGTCCGGCTTCTTTCCTCTGAGCTGATGTTCCCTTTCGGAAATAAAACCGTCTTAGGACTTGCGATTGTTCTCCATCTTCCCGACCCTTACGAGTATTTTGATGAGCAACATATCCTTCTAGCGATTCAACAACTCTCATCGTTGATGCAAATTGTGCAGGGATCGTTTTACGCCTCCCAAACATCGCACGATACGGTTCGATCACTCTATGTTGAGATCGAAAAAAGAGATGGGACCGATTTCACCCTTCAAGAACGAAAATTAATTCAAGCACATCTAGAAGAAAAACTCAAAGAGAGAATCGAGAAATTATCCCCTTCCATTTTTATGATGGGAAATGCTGAAGAGGTGATGAAAAACATTTTCATGTTAAGCGGCGAGCTCAATTCTCCGTTTGATATCCCTCAGGTCATCATATCGCTCGAGAAACAGACAACAACCGATCTCTATTTCACGATCGTCCTTGTTCGCTCGCGAAAACCGTCCGACCCTTCTTTGCAACACTATTTTGCGAACATCGAAGATGATATCACCTTTTTACCGGAGAAAGAACAAGTTGTCGGTTATTTGCCCATGGACCGAGTCAAGGAGGCGTGTGTTTTCCAATTAAAAATTCCACGCTTTCCATTTACCCGGTGCGACTCTTCCACAAATTTTTATCTTGCCCGAAAAAAAATTCTCACTCTTCTCACCCAAGTTCTCGGCGAGGTTCGGGATTACAATGGAGGGATGCTCCTAAAACAGGGAGAAGTTCTCTCACAACTGAAGATCAACCTCCCGTTTGTTTCTGCCGAACTCCTTGAAAATCTTTTCTATTCGATCACACCGATCGAAATGCAGGCGATTTTACCGTTTCCTGTGCTCCAAGATTTTTTAACAGCCGCCTTAGAAATGACCCAAAAAGAGTTGCCAAAACGAGAAAGTTATGGTTGCTCGATGCAGCAAAAAGAAGGGTATTCGTTTGCGATTTTGCGTGCGAACGACTTTTCTCTCAAGGGATGTATTGAGGAGGCACTGAGAAAAAATACAGCCGTTGTTTCATTTTCCATCTCGTATCAAGAGAGCCTTTTGATCGGCTATCTTTACACGTCTCATGACTTGCAAAATCAAATGAGCTTTTGCACGGCTATTCGAGAAGGAATCGAAGAATGGAATAAGAAAATCAAAAAGCTCAGAGTTCTACGTCTCCATTTCAACGATTGGTCTTACTCGTTGGATCCAAGAATGGGAGGCGACACCGTTTCTTCCATTATTTTGAAAGGTCTCTTTGAAGGGCTGACAAGGCGCGGGAAAGATGGGACTCTCGCTTTGGCCGCTGCTGAAAGAGTTGAAGTCTCCGATGATCTCAAGCATTACACGTTCCATTTGAGAAAATCGTTTTGGTCGAATGGCGATCCCGTTTTAGCTCACGATTTTGAATATGCGTGGAAAAAGATTCTTTCTCCTCATTTTAATACTTCTTTCGCTTACCATTTCTATCCGATCAAAAATGCAGCAGCCGTCAAAAAAGGGCAATTGCCCATCGATCAACTTGGAATCAGTTGTCTCAATGAGGCAACGCTTCGCGTAGAACTCGAAGAACCGTGCTCGTATTTCTTAGAGCTCTTATCCCATGCTATTTTTTCACCCGTCAATCACCGTGTCGATCAAAAACATCCCAATTGGTTCACAAGAGAGGGAGAAGCGTATATCTGCAATGGACCGTTTTATCTTTTAAAATCCCATCCGCATTGGGGTCGGTACGAGCTGGCGAAAAATCCCCGCTACTGGGATGCAGGAGAAGTCGAGCTCGATAAAATCATTCTTCTCAAAGCCGATATTCCGACCGCTCTAGAAATGTATAAACGAGATGAGATTGATTGGATTGGAAGACCAGCAAGCCCTTGGGATGGATCGTATTCGTCGTCGTGCAATGAAACCGTCCACATCTCGAGCACCTACACCGTCTATTGGTACGTTTTCAATGTGCAACGATATCCGTTCCATAATAAAAACCTTCGAAAAGCCATTCACCACTTGATCGACCGAAAAGAACTCCTCGATACATACGGAGGCATCGGAACACCTGCCGTGACACCTCTCCCCATCTCTCATACCCAGCACAGTCACCTTCCCATTCCCAAAAGTTCCCCCGAGCTGGCTCTCGCCTATTTTGAAAAAGCTTTGGAAGAACTCCATCTTCAGCGCGAACAATTTCCCCCCATCGGCCTCATGTGTCCGACAGGTGGCACTCGGTACCAAATGGCTCAAGCGATCAAAAAGAAAATCGAAGAAACCCTCCAGATCCCGTGTTATATCGAAACGTATCCATGGGGAGTCCTCTTCGAAAAGATGACCCAAGGAGAGCACCATATCGGAGCCATGGGATGGACAGCTCTTGTCGACGATCCACTTTACACCTTAAACGCGTTCAAACACGTCCACGAGAGAATTAACTTTTCTAAATGGGAACATCCTCGTTACAAAGAACTCCTTGATAGCGCCAATCGGGAGCTCGACCCCCAAAAACGTCGCCATATCATCGGAGAGAGCGAAGCTCTTCTCATCGAAGAAGTTCCCCTGATGCCTTTCTATTACGAGATGCAACAATACGCCAAGAAGAGTCATGTTAAACTCCCAGCAAACTGGGAAGTCAAAGACATCGACTTCAAATGGATCTCAATGGTCTAACTATCCTGCTTATCCTGCCGCCCCTATCTTTTCTTCGGGGCGATCGTGCGCATCCTGTCATCCTTTTTCATATAATGTGATTTACTACTTAAGAGAACAGGATATGCAGGATCGCCCCCAGTTCCTGGGGTCGGCAGGATAAGCAGGATAAATTATCGTAGGGATTTAGTTTGAAGCTCTCGCCATTTTTTGATCACCTGGGCAGCGATGGGGCCACCTTCGCGACCTCCTTGTCGGAAACGGAGAAAAACGGCGACAACAAGCTCTGGGTCGTCGAAAATCTTTCCTGAAGGATAAGAGATGGCTCCAAACCAGATGTTGCCTTTCATAAGTGCAGAATCTTCCCTCGATACCGTTTGTTTATAACGGACCTGAGCCGTTCCCGTTTTGGCGATCATGTAAGAGTGCATCTCGTGATAATCGTGAACACAGGATGGGTGATCATAGAAAGGGCGCATGATCGAAGGCCGGCCTGATCCTCGTGGTCCATTCACAACCTGCCACATCCCTCGTGTTATTTTATTAAAGACCTCAGGGGGAAACGGAATAGTTCTGATCGTCTCCGTGCTTTTCTTTAACAAATGAGGTCGAACAACCGTCCCTTGATTTGCGATAGCCGAAAGCATCACGGCAGTCTGTAAGGGTGTTACCTCTAAGGTATGTTGTCCGATGGCGAAGGAGTATAGTCCTGTCTTGTTTTGATCGAGATCGTTTGGAATATTTCCTTTCGATTCATTAGGAAGATCGACACCTGTTTTCTCACCAAAATTAAAGGCTTTTGCAGCTAAGGCTAAATGATGGGGTTGTTCTAAGTAATCTCCTGCAAGCAGTGCAAAATAGACGTTGCTCGATTGCTCGAAGGCTCCAATCAAATCGAGTTTTCCCATTCCTCCGTAAGAGCTGCGCGGGAGAATGCCTCCCTTGTAGAGGCGATGAAGGGTCGTTCCATCAAGAAAATGTCCCACTACTTGTTTTGCTGGATTAGGTCGACTATCTGCTCGAGAATCATCGATGATGGTTAAAAAATCGAAATCTTTTTGTTTTTGATATCTTTCAAGAAGCACTTGATACGCCGTGACTATTTTAAAAACCGAACCTTGCGCGCTCGTTTGCCGAAAAGACTGAGAACGTGAAAATCCATATCCATAGGGGGGATAAAAGGCTGAAGCGAGATGTTTTTCGGGTTTTGTCAGTTCATCGAAAGACCGAAGGGTTTTTAAATAACCAATGGCGAGCGGCATGGCCAACCCTTCAATCTGCTTGCTTAAAGAGGTTGTTTCGAGGGTTTTTCCGCGGAGGAATTCTTTCAGATAATCAAAATAAGGTTGGAGATGGTCAGCTGAAACAGGAATCTGTCCCGTGAGTGTTGCATAGAGAAAGAGGGGTTTGTAATTATTCCAGAAAGCAGTGAATAATTTTTGTTCAATCCGGTCGAGATAATCGATGTACGGCCTTGCATACCGTTTGTGCTCTTTTTCCTCTTTCCTCTTCCGTTTGATGTAAGATTTAAAATGAGCTTCCCGCCATGTTGCAAAATCGAGCTCGTGGAACAGATCTTGGATCTCTTCTTGAATTTGACCGAGCAGCCTCATCGCTTGTTGTTGATGAGTGTAATGGTGATTCAAGGAAATAGATCCCAGAGTTGCAAGGAGATCGGTACTCAGTCTTTCTTTCGGCGCAATCAAATGGCACAGATTGATAGCGAGAATCTGATCATCTTCGATGAGCGATTGAAGGAGGGGATGCCGAGAGCCGTGCTCTTGAATTTCTAGAGCCACCTTAATATCGGTGACTTGATCCATCACTTTTTTGACTTTTTCGGAAATGATAATTTGAAGATATTTTTCCCACGAAAGATCAATTTTTTCTTCCACATATTTTCCCTGAATAAATGAAAAATACTCCTTCTCCAAGGGACGTCTCCCTTCCCAAATCGCGCTGATGTATCCCTCATTTTCGAGCCATTTTCTCACGCGAGATTCTTTTTCTTTTTTGAGGTCGGGGTCTCTCGTCGGGATAAAATCATTCGGATCAAAGCGGGGATACGATGCGAGAGCCACAATTTCTCCCGTTTTTGGAATCATCGCTACGACAGCACCACCGCGCATTTCAGCTTCTGGTCCTTCACTCGCAGCGAGTAATTTTTCAGCAAAATCTTGAAGCTCGGATGAAATTGTAAGTGTCAACTTATCTCCAGCCTTTGCACTTCTTGATCCCGGCAATTCTTGAAGGCAATTCCCTTTGATATCGATTTCAAAAAGATGTTTCCCGCAAACTCCCCGAAGAGCCTCTTCATAAAAGGCTTCTATTCCTGACTTCCCGATGAGATCGTTCATTGTATACGCTTTTTCTTGCAACTCGGTGAACCTTGCAGAGACTTCTTCGGGAGAACTAAATCCCTCAGGGAGAAAAGGATTTTCATTTCGACTACGATCGATAATATATTTTTCCAAGGTCCTCAGTTCATGAGCAATCTTCAAATACTGCTGGGCATCGATTTTCCCCAAGTAACCGAGGACATCGCATCCAACTTTTCCCTGCGGGTAGTACCTTCGGCACGTCCTCTCCGCCTGCAGTCCCAACCAATCTTTTTCAAGCATTCGCAAACGGTAGTATTGTTCTTCCGATAGATCTTCTTTGATGACGAATGGAGTATGGGGAAGAAGAGCCGCTTTTCCATGAATGATATCTTCGACCCTCGTCCTGTCAACGCCGAGTTCTTGGCTCAGCATGAGAGCGAGTTCGCCGATATATTTTGACCGTGCAGCAATTCTTACCCGCTTACCACTCTCATCTCTCTTCCACTGAGACGTCGGTATCTGCCGAATGTCTGCATACCGCACCGAAGCATTGTATTGAATTTTATTGACCGCTAGAGGGATCCCGAATCGATCGTAGATCGTGGCCCGATCGGCCTTTTCAATCGTCACTCGTCTCTGCGGTTTTTTTGCCTGTTCCACATGCACTTCATGCTGAACAACCGATAAGTACCAAACTCTCACCAAAATGAGAATCAAACAAAGCGAAATGAAATGGAGAACTCGATTGGTCTTGTCCGAAATCGGCATCCCTTCAATATAATAGGAAGCATGCGATATTTCAACCTAGACCCCTCGGTACGAGATAAAAAAAACCTTCTAGAACTATTAAAATGGAAGTTGACCACCACTCCAGCGCGGTGGCCTAAAAAAGTTGAGAACGATTTTACTCCCGAGATTCGAATGGAGGTTGAAGAGGGAGAAGTTTTTGTCACGTTTGTCAACCATTCGACTGTGCTCATCCAATTGCCTGGAATAAATATTTTGACCGATCCGGTTTTTTCTGAAGTTGCGGGTCCCTTTTCCCTGCTCGGTCCAAGACGTGTGAGGTCAACTGGCATTGCTTTAGAAAAGCTTCCTAAGATCGATGTCATCCTGATTAGCCATAATCACTACGACCATATGGATATTCCGACGCTAAGAAAACTCGAACAAAGGGACCATCCTGTCTTTATCGTCCCTCTTCGAAACAGGCAATTTCTTGCACGATTAGAAAATATCATAGAGCTGGATTGGTGGGAGCACCATATCTTTGCTGACGTTTCGATCGGACTCACTCCTGCCCAACATTGGTCAAGACGTGGTCTCTTAGATCATTGTAAATCTTTATGGGGAGGATTTATGATCTTGGCGCGGCACCATAAGATTTTTTTCGCTGGCGATACGGGATATAGTAGTCATTTCAAAATGATCCGTGAGAAGTATGGAGCTGTTGATCTGAGCCTGCTTCCGATTGGAGCTTATGAACCCCGGTGGTTCTTGCGCGAATTCCATATGGATCCCGAAGAAGCCGTCCAAGCACACCTCGATCTCGACTCAACCTTAAGCCTCGGAATCCATCACGGCACATTCTGCTTGACCGATGAAGGGATCAACGATCCGATTTTGCATTTAAACAGAAATCTGGCTTCGAGAAATATTCCGGAAACTTCTTTCATTGCTCTCAAAAATGGACAAACCATTAGAATATAACCTTCTCATTAAGAAATAGTTAGCTAGCGATTGCACACGAAAATCGAGTAAATTATGTCAGAAACTTCGAGTTCCTTACTTGGAGTAGGACGGGTACAATCTCCCTATAGTGCTCGGATTCTATCTTTATGGAACGATTTTCGTGATAAGGTTATTTCGCATTTTCCACCCTCTCGCAATTTGCATAAAAATCCAGAGGCATATCTTACAGAGCTTCAAGATCTCTATGAAAAAGATGCATACAATTCTCTTTCCATTGAGGGATATCAAGTCAACGAAGAACTTATTGAGAGGGTGCAGAATAATAAATGGAATCCAGAAGAGCATCCTTCCGATTTATTGGAAAGAAATGCATTGGCAGCAAGAGGATATTACGAGGCGTTTCTAGATGTGAAAAAAAGCATTCTTTCCATTTTCCAAGGAAATAACCCAGGAGATGTCTTAGAAAAAGACTTGAAAAGGTGGTATCAACATCTTTTTTTCCCTACGGCAAGGGCTGGAATTATACGGGAGGAAGATCTCCTGGGTTATCGAAAGGGACCTGTTTATATTCGTAATTCCCGTCATATTCCTCCTCCAAAAGAGGCCTTAATTGACGCCATGGAAACTTTATTTGATTGTTTGAAAAATGAACAACACCCTGCTGTACGTGCTGTGCTCGGACACTATATATTTGTCTATATTCATCCCTACATGGATGGGAATGGACGTCTCGGGAGATTCGTCATGAATGCCATGTTTGTCCCTGGAGGTTATCCGTGGACGATTATTCGCGTTGAAAACCGAGCGAAATATCTCAATGCTTTAGAAATTGCTGGAACAGATCGGAATATCGAGCCCTTTGCTCAATTTGTTGCAGAGGAAATGTTTCCTAACTCTCATCCTTGAGACGTTCCTCGAAGATTTTTAGCAGCCTCTGCAATTCGGTACTGCTTTCTTGAAAATCGCGTATACGAACTTTTTTCTTTTGTCTTTTTTTCATTAGGCCGGATAAAAACTCTTCTACGGTGAGGGCTTTAGCGCCTCGTTGCTTCGCTTTTCGGAGGAGATCTCGGTCGGAGGAGACGGCGACTTCTTGGGAGGGATTTATTGCATTGCTGATCGCCTCAAGGATATAATCATCCGCGGTCTGATTGTGGGGCGTGTAGATCATTGCCAGAGAACCGAGATTGCGACGGAGGGCTTCCGGGGGATCTTTTTCTCGCCCATCAAAGACGATGGTGGCTTCGTAGTTATAAAGAACCATCGACCGATTTAAGGCAGACAGAAGCTGCCTTTCATTTTGCTTCATCATCCGGTAGTTTTTCGTAATCCGAAAAAGAAGATTGTACCCGTCGATCCAGTAGTGCATCATTCTATTAATACTTTTTTTTACAAAAGAAGTACATCATGAAGATCCCCCTTGGAAAAAAGGGGCGGGTAGGGTAAATTTATTAACCGGAAGCTTAAAAAAGATGACAAAGAGCGCTAGCGAGGCAAAGCCAGATTGATTCTCGCGAGGAATAACATTCTTGAATACGAAGGATTCCGAGCGAGAATCGATATGGCGAAGCCGTAGCAAGCTATTTGGCACCTTTTTTAGGCTTCCGGTTAACCTGTGCGCCTGTAGTTCAATGGTAGAACCGTAGCCTTCCAAGCTACTTGTGTCAGTTCGATTCTGATCAGGCGCTCATTTATAAACTAAATTTTTAACCAAGACCGAAATCTTCCTGACAAGGGGATGCCGTGTCGAATGTAACTACGAGGGACAAGGCTTGGCAACAGCACAAGAACAAGAAAGTATTGTAAGCGTTAAGGAATTATTAGAATGTGGTGCCCATTTTGGTCACCAGAAGCACCGTTGGAACCCGAAGATGAAACGTTATATCTTCGAGGAGCGCAACGGAATCTACATCATCGATCTCGCCAAAACGGTTCAACAAATCCGGAAATGCGGTTGAGATCGTCAAAGAAAATGTCTCCAAGAGAAAATCGATCCTTTTTGTCGGAACAAAAAAACAGGCAAAAAGCGTTGTGCGCGAGTGTGCTGAAGCGTGCGGTGAATTTTACGTTTGCGAACGTTGGCTCGGTGGAATGCTGACCAACCTCTCAACGATCCGGCAATCGGTCAAAACCTTAGAACGGATTGAGAAACGGATCGCGACAGGCGGCGAAGGTTTCACGAAGAAAGAGATGATCATGATGACGAAAGAGCAGATCAAACTTGATAGAAACCTTTCGGGAATTCGCGCGATGCGCAAACCTCCTGGTCTCCTTATCGTTGTCGATCCAAGCCGTGAGCACATTGCGGTGGCAGAAGCCAACAAACTGGGGATTCCTGTCATGGCTCTCGTGGACACGAATTGCGACCCCGATCCAATTGATTACGTTATTGCCTGCAATGACGATGCCTTAAAGAGCATTAAACTCATTCTACAAGCTCTGACTCAAGCGATCATCGACAAGAAAAATGAGATGAACATTGCGAAAGTCAAAGGTGAAGAAGCAGCTGAGGAAGCTGGAGAAGAAGAGCTCACGATTGATGAAGAAGAAGAACAAGGTGAGGAACTCCCATGACAAAAATCACGCCTGAAATGGTCAAAGAACTCCGGGAGAGAACCGGGGTTGGAATGGGTAAATGTAAAGAAGCCCTCGAACATGCTCAGGGCGATATGGAGAAAGCGATTGACTATCTCCGCAAAGCTGGAATGGCCTCTGCTGTTAAAAAAGAGGGCAGGGAAACGCGCGAAGGGATGATTGCGACGGCAGAAGGGAAAGACTCCCTTGCTTTAGTTGAGATCAATGCGGAGACCGATTTCGTTGTTCAAAACGACCGGTTCCGGCATTTTGCTCATGAAATTGCTCTAGAAGCTGCGGAGACAAAACCTTCTTCTGTGGAAAATTTTCTTGGGCAAAAATTGAGAAAAGATTCTTCTGTGACCCTCGATCAACACCGTGCGATTGTCATGCAGAGTCTCGGCGAAAATATTAAAGTCAGACGTCTTCAACTCTTTCCAAAATCGTCGAGCCACTCTCTCGGAATTTATTCCCACATGGGTGGAAAGATTGTGACTTTGGTCGAGCTAGAAGGGGGTGCTGGACAGGAAGCTTTAGCGCGAGAAATCGCGATGCATGTCGCTGCTGAATCTCCTGACTATTTGACACAAGACGAAGTGCCTGCTGATGTGAAAGCTCGCGAAGAAGAGATTGCACGGGCGCAAGTGACTGGAAAACCTGCACAGATTATCGATAAAATTGTTGAAGGGAAAATTAAAGCTTTTTACGATCAAGTCTGTCTGCTTAAACAAAAGTTTGTGAAAGACAATACAATCACCGTTGAAGCTTTGGTCGAAAAAGAGGCAAAACGTCTCGGAAAACCGATTAAAATTCGCCGTTTTGTACGTTGGAAAGTAGGGGAATAATCCCTCATGAAAAAAAAGGCACTCTATAAACGAGTTCTTCTCAAACTCTCCGGTGAAGCCCTTATGGGAACGGAGAAGTTTGGAATCGATCATTCTGCGTGTAAGAAAATTGCCTCCGAAGTGAAAGAAATCCACAAAATGGGGATCCAAATCGGGATCGTTGTGGGGGGAGGCAATATTTTCCGTGGAACGCAGGCCGAAGCCTTCGGTTTTTTAAGAACTCCAGCAGACCATATCGGAATGATTGCCACTACGATCAATGGCCTTGTTCTGCAGCAAGCTTTGGCTGCTTTAGGTTGTGAATGCCATGTGATGAGCGCATTCGATACCGACTCGATCATTGAAAAATACCATTGGCAAACGGCTCTAGCCCACCTTGAAAAGGGTGCGATTGTTATTTTTGTCGGAGGAACAGGCAATCCGTATTTCACAACCGATACAGCAGCCGCTCTCCGTGCCAGTGAAATCAATGCAGAAATTCTTTTAAAAGCGACTAAGGTCGACGGTATCTATGACAAAGATCCTTTAAAATTTCCCAAGGCGACCCACTTTAAACAACTCACCTACGCCGATGTTCTCACAAAAAAACTTCATGTCATGGACTCTACAGCGATAGCCCTTTGCCGTGAAAATCAAATACCGATCCATGTGTTTAACCTTTTCAAAAAAGGGTCCCTCCTTTTAGCCGTTACAGAAGGAAAGGGTGGTTCTCTAGTCGTAGGAGATTAATATGTCATTCGAAGAACAAGTCAAAGCAAAAATGCAGGCGACTGTCGATCATTTTAAAAATGAACTCAAAAACCTTCGAACCAACCGGGCCAATCCTGGAATGGTTGAGGGGGTTGTTGTCGATGTCTATGGCGCTCAGATGAAGGTGAAAGAACTCGCAAACATCACAACGCCAGAACCTCGTCAAATTTTGATCACCCCGTTCGATCCTCAAACGGCAGGTGCCATCGCTAAAGGGATTGAGAAAGCCAACTTGAATCTCCAGCCCGTTTTAGAAGGGCATGCCATTCGGATCAATGTTCCACCCATGGATCAAGCGATGCGGCATGAGATCGTTAAGCAAGGCAAGAAAAAGGCCGAAGATATAAAGATCGCCCTACGTGAAATCCGGCGTAAAAGCAACGAAGGGATCAAGAAACAGAAAGCCGATGGGGAAATTACCGAAGACGCCATGAAGAAGCTCGAGAAAAGTGTTCAGGAACTGACCGACAAATCGTGCAAGACCGTCGACGACCTGTTTGCTGCCAAAGAAAAGGAAATCATGGCGGTTTAATGCGAATTTTGCTTACCATGATACTCCCTGGAAATTTGGCCCCATCGTCTAGCCCGGTCTAGGACACCAGATTTTCATTCTGATAACAGGGGTTCGAATCCCCTTGGGGTCATTTTTGAGACTTTAGCTCAGTCGGTAGAGCACCTCACTTTTAATGAGGGGGTCGATGGTTCGAGTCCATCAAGTCTCATTTTAATGAGAGTTGAACAAGCCAACGGTTTGGCTTGTGTATGGATCTCGAAGTGAAGAAGCTTGCGACTGAACCGGCGGGTTTACCCGGAGTCCATCAAGTCTCACACTTTCATTAACACCGCTACTGGTCGCCCTCGTCTCCCTGGTCTTGCTCAACAGGCGGTGCCATATTAACGTTCACAACCACGGGGACCTGGACGGTTGGAAAACCAGGGTTAAGCAAAACGTAGCCGCTGGGAATACTTGAAATGTACCATCCCGGAACTTGCCATTCGGGCAAGAATACGAAACCAGCACCGAATCCCCAGTAAACCCCACCAAACCAGAACGGCGAGGCCCAGGCCGCACCGTACCAAAAGCCGGGTCCACCCCAAATGATGGGATGTCCTCTACCAAAATGGGAGTGGTAATAGTGATCATCAAACCGTCCGTGATGATAATGACCCCGAGCATCCCTGTGTTCGCGGGATCGCTGCTCGTTGCGTTCATGGCGCGCCTGATGTTCATGCCCCGATCTTTCATGTCCATGGGACGATGACTCTCGCCTTGATTCTGGCCTTGACTCTCGTCTCGACTCTGGTCTTGTCCCTGGTCTTGATTCTCGTCTCGATCCTCCTCCTCTTGATTCTGGTCTAGACTCTCCTCTCGACCCTCCTCCTCCTGATTCTGGCCTTGATCCTCTCGAAAGCTCATCCGCGAATCCCGGAGCCGTGAAGGCAGTGACGGAAAGGGCAAGCATTAAAACAAAGTTCTTCATTTTCTCTCCTATAGGTTGGGTCGGCTAAACCCCTGTTAGAGCTTTCTATAGCAGCCCCCCTACAAAGCTGTAAATAAAATATTTCAATCAATCCAAAACATCAAGTCTGAACACTTCAGCCAAATCCAGATCGGATTCCGAAGTAATCTTGATATTTCTTTCTTCTCCCAAGACGACCGCTACGGGGTGACCCAGTTCTAAAACAAGCTGACAATCATCGGTGGCTCCGAGTTGTTTTGTTTTTTGATGAGCTTCTAAAATAAGGGGATAATGAAAAGTTTGAGGTGTCTGTCCTCTCCAAAACCTCCGTCGGTCTGGAATGGCATGAATCCAGTTCCCATCCGTGGTGACAATCGTATCGGCAGATGGAATACACGTATCGACAGCCCTGTGCTTTAAGACAGCCTCTCTGTTTCTTTCCAAAATTTCTTTGCTAACAAAAGGGCGTACACCGTCGTGGATCATCACATAATCGGTATCGCAGACAAGTAAGGCTTTATAAACCGATTCTTGTCTTGTAGCTCCACCCTTAACGATTTTCACATCTTCAATAACTTCGGAGACCCAATCCGCATGGACAACCAAAATAATCTCTTCAAAAATCCCACTCTCAAAAAATGTTTCCAATGGATGTTGATAGACTTTTCGAGCACCCAGCCTATGAAACTGCTTAGGTAAAGAGCTCCCAAAACGGTCTCCTGATCCTCCCATAAGGAGGATTGCTGTAAAACGTTGTTTCATTTCTGCATTTTAATGAAACCGTGTAAAATGTGCAGCATGCTTAGAACGATATCGAATTTTTTAACCGGTTATGCTCTCGGATTTCATTACGAACGAACCCAATTTGAAGAAGAAGCAACTTTGCGGGGAGGAAGCCATTATTTTACCGCCAGTCTTCAAATTTCTCAATTGTTACAATTGAATGACCTCATCCAAATTCTCCCTTTAAATGCTAGAAGGGTCCAAGTCTGGTCAGGGCGGCTCACCCTTCTGAGTATTCCTCTTTATCTTTACTTGGCCTACAGGCGTGAGAACCATGATCAAAATCTCAGGCGGAAAATTACTACCCCACGACCTTATTTTATCGATTTCATTGTCGAACGAACAGGGACAGTGGTTCGCATTTGCTGGGTTGCGATGGGAATTTTTACGACACTCAAAATCGATCGATTTTTAGGAACCGGGATTTTGATGGGAATGGCTATAAAGTGGACCCCACAATATCTGAGTACTGTTTTGTCTGCTTTCTCCGTGGTATCGACCATCACCTTACTGGGTAAGGGGAATGTTCTTATTCGAGCTAGAAATTTCTTTTATATTTTCTCATTCTTTTGCAGCTTGAAAGGGCTTTCTCTCAGTCAAATGGGACAAAAAAAAGTCGACGGCTGGCTTCATAACATCATCGATTTAGGACCCACTCTTACAGAGATCGAAAGGCCTTGCTGGGAAAAAAGGATTTTGAATTACGAACAAATCCTGGAAATTCTGGATGGCCGATCTAGCCAATATGAGATTGATCCTGCGCACTGTAGTAAAGAGACGTTTGATCCAAAGAATTTTCCGACATGTCACAATTTTGGAAAATTATTGGAGTTATTCGATCAAATCGATTGGGGAAAAAAATATCAATGTATCTTGCTCAAACTGAAGTCGGATCGAAGATTTTTGACTTTTTTAAATCGAGAAAATATCGATGCCGATTTGGAAAAGAGTATCGAAATACTCGCTAGCCGAAAAGGGATAACAAAAGAAAAATACGTAATCCAATGGACCCGCGAGCAATTAGAGCTACTTGTGAACGGCCTGAGCAGGAAAATTCCGGTTCCAGGAGAAAAGCATGAACTTGAAAAAAGCATTGAGAATTGTTCGTATATTTTACCTTACTTGAGTCATCTAAAAGATCCCATCGAACTTGAAGATACTCTTTTAGAGCTTGCCATCGAGGGCGGTTTTTATTGCACGCAAGGGATCAAAATGACAACAGATTTGCTTTTGGACAGGGTTATCCAGGCCGGATCAAATCTCAGCACACCGGCCGAAATTTACGAATTCAAGTTGAAAAGACTCCTTCAAAGGGCTCGTTTTATTATTTTAGCCAATTTTTATAAGGATTTTTTCCCCATGGGACATGAATCCCTTAGGGATCTCCATTTATTTTCCCTCCTGATCGTCTACTTGGGATACGGATTTATTCCTCTCAAGTGCGACATCGGAAAAAACTTATTCCATCTTTTGATATGGGAACTTTGTGGAATTTATCGGTCGTTGATTTTCTTTTTATACTACAAAATCCTCGACGATTTGGTGAAAGAAAATGGTGTTCAGCCCTTCTGGGATTATTTTAGAACCGAGCTTTTGAAAGACCTCACACCCACGCAAAAAGAACACATCGAAGAAATCTGCATGACCAACAATCACGGGGCATGGCCTCCCGATGAAACCCGGCACCGTTTCTACCGCCTCATGCTCGTCAGTTTACGCATCATCAGAGAGAAAACGTGCTCTTGAGGATTTGTCGAAAATAGATAAATCTTTGAAAGAATTGACATTATTTGATCGTATATGTTTATATTTGATCATAACCTTTAACCAAGGAGATTTGTATGATCAAGTTTTTCAAATTGTTTCTTTTGTCTCTCGGTATCTTATTTTCTGCATCCTCTCTAAATGCTTATGGAAATATAAACACTCTCACAATATCTAGTCGCTCAGAGGATAAAGAGAAAGAAAGACGGTATATTATTGCTACCCCAAAAAATTGGGATAGGGTGGATGTTAAAAAACCCATCGATTATAAATTTGTTCATTCCAGCAAACAGCGAGAATGCTATTTAGTTCTTTCCGGATTCGCAGGTCCAGTTAGCAAAAATACTATCCTCGATGAAATACTGGGTGCAGTTTCAGAAATTTATGGAGATAAATTTATAAGCAATCAAAATTATAACCATATAAATTTAGATGAAACAGAAGGTGCGACATTCTTCACTTTTGCTTGGGATAGTGGAAATTCCATTGATCTCGTGCATGCTTTGGCATTTCAAGATAGAGCTTCTAATGATTGCATACGTTGTTTTGTTTTTGTAGATAAGAGCTTCAATTCTATAAAGGAAATCGACTTTGAAAAAACCAATCTGTTAGAAGATTTTAGTGATTTTAATTCAAGAATTTCTTTTTCTAGGGGGAAATAAATATTCTCAAATTCAGCTTGTCGCACCTATCTGATAGATTCCTATTCATTTAGAACAATCCCTTGGAGGGATTTGTGGATGAATTCGGCCCGTTTATGGGGAAGGTCGGGGATGTCGAAGGTTTTTTGTTGGAGGATGTGGGCGAGGTGGGCGTGCCGGCATTGGAAGAAGAGGGTATTGATGGTTTGGTTGGTGATGCCGGTGATCCAGCCGAGGTCTAGGCCGAGTTTGAGGAGGCTGAGGGCACCCAGGGCTTCTTTGGTTTGAAGTTGGTACGAATGGATGAGAAGGCCGTAAGCCCGGCTGACGAGATCTTTGATTTCAGGATTGCCTTCTTCTTTGAGATGAGAGCGGACGGTTTTTTCTGCAGCGGCGAGTTTGAGGGTCATGGTTTGCAGGGAGTGGAGGATGTTTTCTTCGGTGACTCCTAAGGTGTAGTGATTTTTTAAAATGAGAATGTCGCCTATGAGGTCATTGATGTTTCCTTCGAGACTCATGGGGAGGATGTTTTCATCTTTCTGTTTCGAGATCATCTCGTGGAGCTGTCCTGTATGATGGAGAGCGGGAACATGAAGATAGAAAAAAGCCTGGAGAGCTGTTCCGCAAAGGAGTGAATCGGAGGTCAAATACCCAAATCGAGGGGAGAATGCGTACTCGATTTTTTTGCCAAGTTCGGTTTCTAAATTCGCCAGCTCTGTCCAAGCTGGGATGACATCTTTGGAGATGTCAAAGAGCCCTATTTGCAAATGGTTTTTTATATTGATCAAAATGAGCGATCTGCCGGTATCATCTAAGATAAATCCTTGCCCTTTTCCGGCGTTTTGAAAGCTCTCTAAGCAAAGGAAATGTTCGAACACGAGCTCTTTGTCCAGCGAAGAGAGTGTTTCTGCGGGGTAATAGTGGGCAGATTTATTTTGAAGAGTTTCAACAAGCAGCTGACCGGCGCTGTGCATCTCTTTTTCGGAAAGCTTCGGAGGAAATTTGTACCTTGCGAGGTTCCTTTGAAGCACGAGAGACGTGCCGAGCCAAATCGGATTTTTTTCTTCTTCCCAGAGGGTGTGTTGCAATAATGATGAAGGTAAACCGGTCATTTTTCTTTTTCCCGAATCGCTTTAATCTGGTCACGGAGCCACGCAGCTTGTTCGTAGTTTTCACGCTTCAATGCGTCGTTGAGCGCTTCATTGAGAGAAGTCAGGCGCGAAGATAGAGTGATATCGACAGGTTTATCCGGTGATTTCCCAATATGGATGGCTTGTGTCCGTGTTGTGACGAGTTTTTTCTGCAGAGAAGAGGGCACTGCATCAGCAGCAACTAGATCTTGAATGAGAAAATCGGCAAAAACATTGTAACACTCCATACACCCTAAAGGCTGCCCAGTTTGAACCGATTGTAGGGAAGTTCCACAGTTTCCGCAGAGAAGATGACCTTCTTTCTCTGTTTTGATGAGTTCTCCATGCAGCTTTTCTTGCAAAATGGGGCAATCAGCACACATTTCCGTGCACGTGATCACATCGCCGATGATTTCTTTATAGAGAACTTTCACGGGCCGCTTACATTGACTGCATTCAATAGGACGGTCGCTCATATACGGATCTATAAAAGCAAGAAATTAAAAAATATACTCTTTTCATCCGTAGACAAAAAAAGAATAGTGCGCTTATAGTTAATTTTCATTGGATAAACTTAACCCAAAGGGGATTGATATGAGAAAAAGTATGATTATAGCGCTGTCTTTCATGTGTGTGAGTTCTTTTGTAGGTGCAGAAGAGCAACCACAAGTTGCACAGAAAATGAACGATTGCAGCGACATGAGCATGGATATGCAAACTTTTGCTAACCAACTCTCTTCTTCTAACAAGAGAATGTTCTGCGGTCAATTCAACAACCGTCAAAGAACTCAAGCGATGCAAACCACAGGCCAAAAGGATGCATCAGGAAATATGATGTCAGCTGACCAAGCTGTTCAAAAAGTTGCTGCTGATAGCAACATGACTCCAGCAAAAACTCCATCCGGTTGCCCAGTCAAGTAAATCTAAGTAAATTCTTTTTGCCCATCTCCGTCCAGGGGATGGGCTATTGCGTGCTATTCTGCATGATAGCTAAAAAATACCATATGTAAAAGGTTCACAGCAAAGTGGCAAATGATGCTGCTTTCGATGGTTCGAACATATTGATAAATGCTCCCATAAAAAACTCCCGCTAGAAAAACAAATCCGAGCATGCCGAGTGAGGGTGACCACCCGACGTGAAAGAATGTAAATAGGAGTGATGCTCCTAGAATACCAGTGAGATGGGCTAAGACTCCTCCTTTCATACTTTTAAAAATTTCCTCTTGGACAAAACCTCGAAAAAAAGCCTCTTCGGGCAAGACAACAAGGAAAAGATTGGTCGCGATCCGAAGAAAGAAATGAGACGGAATTTTAAATTGCCACGTTATTGTCCCAGAATGGAGCGCTAAAGATGCAAGGATGACCACGGCAAGGAAGGTTAGGGGCACGGCTCGAACGGCTGTATGGTACCATTGTGCGGGGGTTTGAAGGAGAGGGAGTAAAAAAGCCAAAATAAACAGCCCCGTTAACGGTTTATCGTAATTGACCCAAAAATTTCCCGAGACATGCCAGTTATGAAAACCAGGAAGGAGATGGAAGCTGAGACCGGCTACTATTGCAATGGCGATGATGACTAATATGAGACGTGGCATTCCGCTGAGCGGTTTTCTCAAAAACCAAAAAATCACCAAAAGACTCAAAATGGGTACGAGTGAAAAAGGTTGAGCAACACTGGTGTGAAACGCTAAGATATAGGAAATGATAAAAAAGCCGCCCCAAAGCCATATCGACTTATGGATCCAAAGGCTTAAGAAAGACATCATCAAAGTATAAAAAGCTAAATGGCATAATTCCATTTGAATAAGGGTACATGCTTCGGAAAAAAAGTGGAAGTTTAGAATGGCTTGAGTTTGAGCTCTTCCAAGAGTTTCCAGAGCTCCAACATGGTGTTTTCTTGAGCAATGATTCCGAGAAGATTAAAAGCCAGTTTGGATGTCCGTTTTATTTTTGGAGACAGGTCCATGGGATTCATATCGAAGTCGTCCCATCGGAGAAACCTGATTTAGAATGTGATGGATTGATGACCCAGCATCAAAATGCCGGACTTTTGATCAAACACGCCGATTGTCAAGCCGTCATTTTTTATGATCCGATCAAAAAAGCGATTGCTTCGATCCATGCGGGTTGGAGAGGAAATGTGCAAAATATCTATGGCGTCGCTGTTGCAAAAATGAGAAAAGAATACGGTACAAAACCAGAAAATCTCTTTGTCGGCGTCTCTCCCAGTTTAGGCCCTTGCTGTGCCCAGTTTATCCACTATGAAAAAGAAATTCCGAATAAATTCTGGACTTTTCAAACCAGGCCATTGTATTTTGATCTCTGGGAAATGGCTCGTATGCAATTATTGGAAGAAGGAGTGGTCGCGCATCATCTCGAAATATCACCGATCTGCACCTGTTGTTCTCCGGAAAACTTCCCTTCTTATCGGAGAGACAAGAAAGCGGATCGACTAGGAACTGCGGTAGCATTGAAAAAATTATGAAAAAATTTATTTTTGCCTCTGTCTGTTTATTCATCCATTCGGTTTTTGCTTATCCAGATTATGAGCAAGGCGGTTATGTGAACATTTTTGGCGGCGCAGCCTTTGCAAAGCGGGAAAAAATCGACCATGTAAAAACAAAATTGCATACTGGGTACGCTGCAGGGGGATCGCTCGGATATGTCACACCCTGGAATTTCAGTGTCGAAGGAGAATCGACCTACCGGAGACATACCATCAAAAAGGTTTACGACCACGATCGGCATCTTCGAGCACGGGGGCATTTTTCATCTTTATCGTATATGGCCAATCTCATCTGCAAAAATCCCCTCCATTTTTGGCTTGAGCCGTACTTAGGCGCAGGTATCGGATATGCCCATAGTCTCCATACCCTTAAAAGCCATGGAAAAAGAGGTTTTGCCTGGCAAGCCATGGGTGGAGTTGCCTTTGCCATCGCCTACCATGTCGATTTCAATCTCGAATACCGATACTACCAGCCCAACGTTGAAGAATATCATTGCCAAAATGCCCTCCTTGGATTTAAGTTTATTTTTTAGAGGTCGTGTATGAAAAAGTTTTTGCTCTGCTTTCTTGTTTGTCTTGGGTCTTTATCTGCAGGTTGTCACCTTTTTATCGCCCCCGGTAATAAAGTTGAAAAGGGGATATCGGAGTATTATCAATCATTCTATTCTTTTACAACCAACACAGTCACGCTGGAACCGTTCGTTGCAAATTTAGAAAAATATACGGTGCACTTTGCAAATCCAACTCAACCGAGTATTGAAGGATTTGTTGAAAAAAAGGGAAAGTTCGCCACGCTAGAATCAAAAATTGTTACTAATCCCAGTAGAATTGCCGAATTAATAAAGAACAATCCACGCCTCGACAATGTTCATCTTGCTAATCTACAAGGTTATGGAACAACAGAAGTCATCTGGATCGATAAAAAGAAAAGGTATGCTATTTTAGGCGGCGGTGTAGCAAATAAAAACTTTGTTGATAGATCCTCGGCTGTTAATAAAAAGTATTTTCCGCAAGATTTAGCAGACAGACTTTATCGAGACGTACAAAAAGATACAGTTTCATTTCGTCAGGGGAGCCGATTTGCTCCTAGGACGATCTACGTTTTAGGCGAGCCGAATTGTCCAGCTTGTCATGACCTCTACTATGCATTAAAACCTTTCGTCGATAACAAAGAATTATCGATCCACTGGAGCCTGGTCTTTTTCATTAAACCGTCTTCAAGGGGGAAAGGGGCTGCCATTCTCATGGGCCAGGTTCCACCCAATTCAGGTTATTCTCCCACACGGATCGGAGCTTGGAACTATAATGAACAACATTTTATCCTACCGGAAACCGGCGGTATCCCACCTGCGAAGGATGTCACACTTAAAACCGGTAGACAACTGAATCAAAACGAACTTTTCTTTCTCTCCAATGGATTTACATTCACTCCCGTCATTTTTTTTAAAAATAAAGAGGGGACTGCTAACTTTACAGGAGGTACTCCTTCGAATGTGAATGCCTTTGTCAACAACTTATTTGTTTATTGATAGTAGTTGATAGCGAGAATCCAGGTGAGGAAATCGTAGGTGTCGTTAACATTACGACCTGCAATACTGAACCAAGGGCCAAAGACAAAGCCGAGATTGGCGTTGACATTGTACTCGACACCGGGAGCCAAGCTTAAATTTTCCGAAGAAGGAAAAACAGGCTTTGTCCCTCGAGGGCTGTGTCCTGAAAATCGATTCCGGTTGCTATGCTGATAAACGATATCTAGAGTAAAGCCCCAGCTCCTAGAGACACTGACTTCAAGTGCTTCCATAAGGAAAAATATATTGCCTGGATATACAGTTCCTCGTGTTTCTGGAACACCTCCATAATAGTTGAACCCACGTACGTGAACGGGGGTTGATACATAGTAAGCGGTGTGCATTCTCCAATCTAAAAAGTAATATCCTCCGAGGTAAAACAATTTAGAAAAAACAAGACCGATACCGGGGAGCCAGTTTCCTGCGCCGCCGTAATCGGTTGCAAATTTTTTAGGATTTAAACGATCGTATTTACCAATGGGAATCGTCGCAGCAAGCCTGAGTTTTATTGCCGGAATCCATTCTTCATGGACTTCATTCAAGAGTTGGATGCCAAAGGTGAAGGGTAAATCTCCGACGCGCCATGCATGCTGCCCTTGGCTATTGTTATAAAGGCCTTGTAAGACAATATCTAATTCAGTCCCTGGTAAAATCCCTATGTTGGCAGTGGGTTGGATGAGGAGCTCTTTAAAATGTGGTGTTGAAACAGGACGCCAGTGTTTATTATAGACACCTTTTAAATCGTACCAGTAGAAGTATTGTTCAATGTTGAAGTGGCCTGGTTCCACAGCGTGTGCAGACGGTGTTATGAGAGGGCCCGAAAGCCAGGTTTCTGGCCTTGTTGGAGTGGGCGGAGGAATTTCCCCAATCCTGGCTTGTAAAATGATCGGAAGAAAAAGAATGAAGACAATTTTTCTAAACATACGCAGTAAATGTAACATCAAAATTCTGTTTTTGTCGAGGAAGTTGAATGAAAGGTATGAGGATTTTTTGTGGTTCGTCGTGAAGGGTAATAATAGCCAGATCAGAAAGCTGTGTCATTTGCAGAGCGTCGATCGAATCCAGAGCGACTTGACGTTTGAGAAAGATGAAATCGTCATTTCTCCTCAGTTGTAGTAATTCGATAAACTCAGGGCGGGCGAGATATTCATGGGTATGTTGAGTTGTTCCACCTGCAGGTAAATAATCACATTCGTTCCGATGTCGAAAAGGGGCCTCGCTCACTGCATGGTTCAAGTATTGCCACAATCCCGGTTGGTCTTCCACATGCACAATCCGGTCCATATCACAATCGATGATGCTGATTTTTTGGTTATGGAATTGGAGTAAATGTGCAAGATTGAAACAAAACTCAGAATCTTTTTTGCTGAGCAAAGCAACAACAGTCGGTTTGTCTTTTTTCCGCTCCAGTAAAAACGATGCAAGTTTGCGCACCGTTTGGAGGTCTTGATCGGGTATGTTATCAAAGGGAATTTCTCTCGAAGAAAGAGAACCAGAAATATGTCCGCCCATATGGAATACCGTCGATAGCGAGGTCGGTAGCCCTTTGATAAATTCCAAAAATAGAAAAAAGAGATAAAAAATCATTCCGATCAAAATTCCCCCACCGAGAGTTTTAAAAAAGATAAGAGGTGACTTTGGCTGTAGAGGGGATTCAGCTAAATCTAACGGTTTCGATTCGACTTGATAAAGATGACGAGAGAGGTTCTTTGTTTCTGCAATATTTGTCAGCCCTTCCATCATCCCTTGGGTGAGATCTGCTTTGAATTGGAGTCTTTTATCCAAGTGCCAAAGTTCCGGGATTTCCTGGAGGGTATTTTTGAGCTGCGAAATTTTATATTCGAGAACGTCTTTCTCTTTGAAAAGAAGATCTTTCATGACGGTATACAAAGAGGCGATTTTTTCTTGGATCAATTGAATCCGGATTTTCCCAAGTTCCAAAATTTGACTTAAATGAGATTCTAAAAATCTTTTTTGGATGATCAGAGCTTCTTTGAGACGGTGGTGTTCTTTGCTGCTCCGATTGATCGAGTCACACAGCTCGGCTTCAATTTTCCCCGCTTTTTGAATTAAAAATTCTGTCACCGAGTCGGTCAGGAGGTTCGAAAGAGTACTGATTTCAAAATCGGGTTTATGGAGATGGTCTCGAAAGAAAATCACCTGTTTCAACTGCGCTTGCAAATTATCCAATTGTTGGCAGTATTCGCCGAACAGTCTCCGTGCAGCCTCGATTGTCATGCCTCGAAAATCGGTTTCCAATTTTTCAATATATTGACAACTTTCTTCGAGATTTTTTTGCCGGAGTGTTAAATGTTCGATTAAAAAATGGACGTGGGATGAGAGTTGTTCTTTATTGGATGGGGGTTGTTCATAGTGCCAAACTTGCTCCAGCACGGAGGTTGGGAGAGAATCTTCCGTACCGATTTTTTGGAGAATCGACCTTAAATCTTCGATTTGATGGGCAAATTGTTGTCCAAACTTCTCAACGAGTTTGGGATGAGCTTCCACAGGGATCGAGGTTTTTTCGATCATTCTCTTTTTCAACCCTTCCATTTCTACATCGATGTTATCCACTCTTCCTCGGTACGATTGAAGAGGTTGTAGGAGCGATTCTATTTCTTTTTGGACCCCTAAGAAACCGTGTTTCATAAAGTTTTGTTTCATGAGAGCCACGTGTTCTTTCATATCGAGGTCGAGTTTTGCCCCCAGTTCATCTTGTCTTTTTTCGAGATATTTGATTTGGGCTCCAATCACCGTTTTATTTTCTTCGATGAGAAATTCTTCATATTTCGACATGAGGGTATTGATGAGGTCGGCTGCTAAGTGACGATTTTTATGAGCGAACTGTAATAAGAGAATATTTTTGTCTTCTTGAAGACGTTTAATACCGATGTTTCTTCTCAGTTCTTGAACCATTCCCCTTCTAGGGTGAAATGTGATTCGATAATTTTTATTCAACTTTAAAGAATGAGGAACTTTAGAAAGAGTAAAGGTAACCCCTTGAAATGAAACGGGCTCACAGACTTTTCCTTTTAGTCCATCTATTTCGAATGTATGGAGAGAGGTGAATCTTAAATCCGAGGAAATCGTTTTTTCACCTTCATAAGAAACATTTTTGAAAGTAAAACCGTCATGATCAGGAGTTTTTAATCCCAGTTCTGTCAGTAAATTATTCCTGATCGTCTTGAGACGAGTATCCATCTTGACTTCGGCCTGAAGACCGAGCTCTTCGATCGTTTTCGTCAAAACTGCTCGGGAAAGAATCAGATAAGCAGTTGTTTCCTCGGAGCCCGTACTGGAAAAGGAACGGATGAAATTTTTAAAATCGACCCCTTGCTCAACTCGGGGGATCCCTTGTTTGAATGTCGCTGAGGCCTCATACCGAGGAGGAATAAAGAGAAAATTTAAGAAAAGAAAAATAGACCCTAATAAACTGAGTCGAAGAAGGGTTCTTTTTTTCTTTTCAAAAACTTTTTTCAGATCATCCCAAGCAATATAGTAATCTCTCATGGTACGTTGACTCCGATCCGTCTGACTCCACCCGTGATAAGGTCAATATTGACGAACGTCGGTGTCAATTGCGACATAAATCGGTTCCATTCGGTGAAAGGAGTCGCAGCAACATAGACGATATCGCCCGGGATGAGGAGCATACTATCCGACGGAAGATGAATCACATGATCCCAAGTGAGAGTGTAAATCTTTGGGTTGAGAATATTCCCCCGAATAATTTGAATGTACGATTTATTACCCGTATACGGAATACCACCTGCCTCGCCCAGCGCCTGACGGACCGTCATGAAACCATTGGGCATGTCGACAATCCGTTCCTTTCCGACTTCTCCGAGGACCATGAGTGTGGAAGCTGAAGGATCGGCAACGTAGATTTTGTCACCGCCGCGGAGAACGATATTTTGCGACATATCTCCCTCTTTGAGGAGTTTGTATAGGTCAACTGGGAGCATGGTGTTGTCTCGAACAACATAACTTTTAAAGAGGTTGGCATTCGATGGAACTTTCGCCTTACAGAGGGCTTCAAAAAGCCTCAGTTTTCCATCGACAGGGAGGCCCGGCGTTGAAACCATACCTGCCAGTTCGACTTTTCTTTCGAGTCGATCTTTATACGAGAGAAAAACCTGAACATCGCGGATTTGCGACGAATACAGCGATTGAATTTTTTGCGACGCTTCCTCGAGCGTCAACCCTTGGACGCAAATCGGTTCGAGATCAGGCATCCGAATTTTTCCCTCATGGACCCGAAAACCCACCGTCGATCCAATCGCCTCGATCGATGCAGAGATATCCGAACGGGTCGGATGGTAAACAGCGATATACAAAACATCTCCATCCTGAATCGTATCTTGATACTCATCGAGAAGCTCCGGAGGAAATTCTTCAAAGCTTTTCCCTTCGAGCTGTAAAATCGAAAATTTACCTTGTCTAATCTTGTACGAATCCATTACAAATTCATCTGCACCGACGACATCCCTTCCCTTATAGGGAGGATTCCCGCAACCAAAAAACAATAAAACCGTGCAGATAAAGATAAGATACATAAAAATGTAGTCGATCATTACTCAGGAATTATTTTTGCGCAATGTCGATCTTCATCACGGGTATCGCAGGTTTCATCGGTTTTCACGTTGCAGAGGCTCTTCGGAAAAGGGGTCATGCGGTTGTTGGGTGTGATAATTTCAACAATTATTATGATCCCCAGTTAAAGCGGGACCGAGCCGCTCTTTTACCCGGCGTCAAAATCGTCGATGCCGATATCCGGAGTACGTCTCTCCTAGATCAACTCCTTCGGGAAAATGGAGTCACCCATTTTGTCCATCTAGCAGCACAGGCAGGTGTCCGCTTTCCCCATCCGGAGAGTTATGTCTCCAACAATCTCGAGGGGTTTGTTTCTGTCCTTGAGGCACTCCGGAGGCACCCCCACATTCCTCTTACTTACGCCTCTTCATCGTCTGTCTATGGACTCAACACAAAAATCCCGTTCTCCGAAGACGATACGACCGACATTCCTTCCAGTCTGTATGGAGCGACCAAAAAATCAAATGAACTGATTGCCCATTCGTATCACCATCTCTATGGTCTCTCCACGACGGGACTCCGGTTCTTTACAGTTTATGGCCCCTGGGGACGGCCCGACATGGCTTATTTTTCATTTGCTACATCTATTCTGCAGGGAAAACCTCTCCAACTTTTCAATCACGGAAAGATGCAGCGCGACTTCACCTATATCGATGATATTGTCTCTGGAATTCTCGCCGCTATCGATCTGGCTGCGCCGCATGCGATTTTTAATCTGGGAAATCATCAACCCGAAGAAGTTCTTCGCTTAGTCGAACTGCTTGAGAAAAATCTCAAAAAATCAGCCCTAAAAGAATTTGTTGGCCCGCGTGTCGGAGAAATTCAAACAACCTTTGCCGATATCAAGAAAAGTCGTGAAGCTCTCGGGTTTTCTCCAAAGGTCTCCCTGGAAGAGGGGATTCAAAGGTTTGTTGATTGGTACCGATATTACTACAAAATTTCATGACCGTCTCAGGCAAATATTTCAACAAATCCGAGGCGATCATGCAGTACGATGTTAAATGGGCTGCTGCCGTCTCTCCGGAAACACCATGAAGATAAACTCCCAAGCAAGCCGCCTGAAGAGGCTCGAGTTTTTGGGCAAGAAGTCCCGCTAAAATCCCTGTGAGAACATCTCCAGAGCCGGCTGTTGCCATCCCCGGGTCTCCTTCAGCGACGATGAGGGGTTTCAGTTTAGGATGAAAAATCACCGTGGGCGCTCCTTTTAGAATAAGAGTGGTCTTATTGCGGTCAGCAAACTCTTGACACAGCTTTAGAGTCGGTTCTTTCTTTAAAAAAGCTTTCATTTCCCCATGATGCGGAGAAAGAATAGAATTCTTGGGGATCTTCCATGACCGATTCTTGGCCAAAAAATAGAGTGCATCGGCATCTAAGACAGCGGGAAGATTTAATTTAGGAAGCAAGCTCTTCAGCACCGCTTCGACCTCTTCGGTTCTTCCAAGTCCTGGACCCACAAAAAAAGCCGCAGCCCGTTTTGATTCTTCCATCACCCGTTTCAGACTATAATCTTCGTGAATGACCTCTGCGAGAAGTCGATTTGTAGGAGTCTCTTCCATCGAAAATAACCTGACAATCCCTGCTCCGCTGCGTAAGACCCCTGCTGTCGCTAAGGCCGAAGCACCCGGCATATGAGGAGATCCCCCAATCCCAAGAACATAGCCGGCTTGATATTTATGACGGGATCGTTGAATCCGGGGCATTTCAAGACTGCTTCGATCAAGTAAGGTCGCCTCTTCCTTAGCCTTTCCAACAAATTCCTCTGGAAGACCGATATCCACACATCTCAGATCACCGATATGATCCCAACCTTTTCCAATAAAGAAACCGAGCTTTGGCAGGCCTAAATAAATCGTCTCTTTTGCCTCTATGGCGACAGAGAGAACTTCACCCGTCGATCCATTTAATCCCGATGGAATATCAATCGCTAAAATAGGGAGTTTTGTTTGAAGAGCCCACTCAATACCTTTTTTCAAAGCCCCTTCAGCTTTTCCTTTAAATCCAGTACCCACAAGTCCATCTAAAATAACAGAACACTGCTTCGTATCGAATGTTGTTTCGACAACGCCACCCTTGTCGATGAATTGCTCGTATCTTTCAAGGCAAAGTTGTGACGACCCTTCCAAGGGGAAAATCCGAATGGCATGAACAAAAAATCCTTTTCCGAGAAGAAGTCTCCCAGCTGTATACGCATCGCCGGCTTTATTTCCTTTGCCTACCAAAAGCATAACACGCTTTGGCAAATACCGTTTGTAAATGTACTCTTCGACAGCAAGCGAAATTCCTTCTGCCGCTTTATCCATGAAAGTTCCAGGATCGTAACCTGCTTTAAAACACAGCTTCTCGATCCGCTGCATCTCTTCTGATGTTACAACTTTGGTCACAGATGTTCTTCCTTGATGGCTCTTTGCAACAACATTTTCACTGCACCCTGCGGGTTCATGTTTTCGTATATAACCGCATATACAGCATCTGTGATCGGCACTTCAATACCCGCTTTTTGAGCCAGTTGCCGAGCAGAGAACACCGTATAAGCTCCCTCCACTACCATACCGACTTTGGCTTTCGCTTGCTCCACATCTAACCCTTTTGCAATCCAATGTCCAAACGCATAGTTACGACTCAATTTCGATAGACATGTCACACATAAATCTCCAAGACCGGATAAACCATTCAAGGTTTCTTGTTTTGCATTCTTCGTCACCGACAATTTTCGCATTTCGTGCAATCCCCTTGTCATGAGTGCAGCCTTTGTATTATCCCCAAATCCCAAACCATCCGAAATACCGCAAGCAATAGCAATGATATTTTTCATCGCTCCGCCAAAAGCAACTCCGTTGATATCTCCATTGGGATAAATCCGAAAGTACGGAGTAGAAAAAAGATCGTGGATCTGATTCATCAAACTCGCCTCGTACGCAGAACAAACAATCGATGTCGGCAGCTTTGCAATCACTTCCTCTGCGTGGCTCGGGCCGCTCAAACACCCAACCCTCTCCTTCTTTCCCAGCACATCCACCACCACTTCGGGCAGCAAAAGACAACTATTTTGCTCAATCCCTTTCGATGTCACCACAATCGGACAATTCACACCCCCCATCTTCCTCACCTCTTCAAAGACCGGCCGAATTCCCATTGATGTAACCGATTCGACCAAGAATTCGATTCCTTCAAGAGCATCCCCAAGATCACTCGTAAACACGACTTTTTCATCAGCCTTGTATCCCGGTAATTTCGGATGCTCCCTTGTTTTTTTCAACCGCTCTGCAACGTCTTTCTGCTTTGTCCACAGAACCACCTCATTCCCTTTCGACCCCAAAAGAGAAGCCAAGCAAAACCCCCAAGTTCCTGCCCCCAAATAACCGATTTTCATTCTTTGCAGCCTAACATAATTTAGTTATCCGTAGGTAAAAAAATTAAGTTTGATATAAAAAAAATTATCATCTAAGATTTTCTTTAATCGCTTGGTTATTTTAAGGAGACAGCATGAAAAAATCGATATTTAGAACAGTCTTTGCATTTTTGGTTGCAGTTGGCATCTTGCCTACGATGCATCTGAACGGTTTTTGGCCAGAAGATGTCATAGAAGCATATTTTGAAAATCTCTCGGGCAAAAAAAATTCAGATTTAGTTTCTCAGTTTCAAAAAATAAAAGAATCGCTGTCAAAGCTAGATGACGGAGTTGACCTTCTGAAATCGAATTGTCCTGTAAAGCAAGGATGTATTCGAGTGCCTGCTCGAGGAAATATTCCCGCTGCCAAAATCTTTTTCAAGATGCAAGGCGAATCTAAAAAAGGAAATCCGACACTAGTTTTTATTCATGGCACAGCTCTATCCAGCGATTCATGGTTATGTCAACAAGCGGCTTTCTGCAAAGATTTTCAAACCATTTCTCTCGATTTAAGAGGTTCCGGACGATCTCAGCAGACAGATCCTAGGCTTATTCAATATTCCATGGAAGTATTTGCTGATGATATCCATGCTGTTCTTCAGAAGTTAGGCATTAACGAGTTTGTCTATGTCGGGCATTCGTTAGGAGCAGGGCTTGGTATTTTTTATTCCGCACGTTATCCAGGTGAGATCACGAAGCTTGTGCTCGTATCGGGCGATCCATTGTTATTCACACCTGATTGCGCTGCTTCTCCCACTTGCACAACTCCACCCTGTCCAACCTGTTGGCCATTTCCCGCCTTCACCGTTTCATCTCTCGTAGCAGCCACAGAGTTTGTTGATACATTTGGTCCGGTTAGCTTTGCGATAACTGAAGCATCTACGACGGCTTTAAACGAGAGCTGTCAATCAGAACTCGTGAATGCACAAGGATTACTTGTTACACAAGTCATCCAAACAGGGTTTCCTATATTCGTAAATATTGTTGTAAATGCTGACGCAACCGATTTGAGATCTCTTCTGAATGGAATATCCGTTCCGACGCTAATTTGTGTCGGTAGTATCGATGCAACAGTTCCACCAGGAGCTAGTTTCTACATGAATACCCAAATCCCCCATTCAATTCTTGCTGAATTTATTGGGAAAGGACATTTTTTAATGCAAACTGACTATAGGGCTTTTAATAAATTGCTTAGAAAATTTGTTAACGATAAAAAGCTTCCTGCTTTTCAACAAATTGCCGATCCTTGCGTTGTCTGCCCTCTATTACAACCTACCCGTTTCGATCCCTGTCTTTAAATGTTATAAACTGAGAGAGCTGAGCTCTCCCAATAAAGGAGAATGAATGAATAAAGTGCAATTAACAGTCTTGGTCTTGATGGCCGTGTTTGGTAGCAACAATCTCCAAGCAAAAGAGCAAAAAAAATTCCAACAGTGCGATAAAACATTTAATACAGCCGAATGGCGATCTTTAAACCATGATCACTGCAACTCACGAAACAATCCGCGCGAACACAAAATAAAACCGACCAATGTTGCTGGTCTGCAATTATTATGGCAGCACACAGAAGATCCTACTGCATCAGTGGAAGCATCTCCTGTCATTGCCGATGGTGTTGTGTATTATGCTGATATTAAGGGGAACGTTTTTGCGCGCAAAGCATCCAATGGTACTCTGATATGGCAGACAAATGTGGGAGCGGAAGTAGATGCGTCGCCTCTCATTGCAGAAGAGCATATTTACATCGCTGCGAATGATATCAAACTATATAAACTCCGCCGTTCAGATGGAGTTATAGTCGCATCGGTGATTATCGATCCTGTGGCACTTGCAACAGGTCAAGCTGGAATTCAAGCCTCTCCCGTGATCGTGGACGACTTGATCATTATTGGTGTATCTACAGGCAATAATTCAGAATTGACAACAGCAAACATTATCTTTCACGGAACCCTCAATGCCTTCAAAGCTGGATCTTTGGATTTTGTTTGGAGTTTCAACCCAAGTCCCGCTAAGAAAAAAGATCTTACATTGAGTTCTGGTGTGGGAATTTGGTCGACTCCGGCTATCGATAAGAAAAGAAAATTACTCTATGTTGGAACTGGGAATACCATTCTGCCACCTGCAGCACCATTATCCGATTCTCTTTTGGCGATCGATTTTACAACAGGGACCTTGGTTTGGCAAAACGAATTTCTCGCGGGGGATGTTTATGGTTACACGCATCAATGTGGACCCGATAGAGATATAGGAGCCAGCCCCAATTTATTCACTGCTGAAATAAAAGATAGCTCTGGTCAAAAACAAGCCCGTGATTTAGTCGGCGTTTGTGGCAAACAAGGGTTCTACCGAGCCATTGACCGTGACACTGGAGAAACCGTTTGGGAAACCGTCATTTCAAGTACAGGAACATTCTTTGGAAATCCGAGTGCTGCTGTTAATGGAAATACGATTTATGTAGCAGCATCCGAGGATCCGAATAACTTGACGAGCGGATTTCTCGCTGTTCAGTTTCAACAATTTGGTGTTTGTAATGTATTAAGTGGATTTCTTGGCCTACCTTGCACAGGTATTTGCAATGATCTCTTTGGTGCGGGAGCGAATCAATTATTAAATGCCATTTTGGGTGTTGGTCCGGATGGAGTAGCTCCAATAGGTATGGTTACAAACATCAAAGCTCTCAATACAGCCAATGGGAAAGTTAAATGGACCAATGTATCTCCGAGTGTCACCTTTGGATCGATTACCACAGCAAATGGCATCGTTTATCAAGGCAACCTGCTGGGGCAAATACGTTGTTTAGACGCTGAGTCTGGCACACTTCTGAAACAAATTAATACTGTTGTCTTTAATTTTGACTCACCTTTCAGTATTTCTCAAGGCAGATTATTCATAGGGCAGGGTGCAGAAGGATTAGGTAACGGTGGTATAGCAGTTTATTCGGTACCTTAAGTGAGAAAGTTGAAAAATTATGACTACAAAAAAATTATAAGGAGAAACCATGAATAAACATTTCACAATACTTGTTCTTCTGCTTGCATTACGAAGTTTTGGACTTCAAGCAGAAGAGTCATGTCAATGTCGAAAATTCTGTGATAAAACTTTTCGAACAGACAACTGGTTGTCTTTAAACCACGACCATTGCAATACACGGAATAATCCTCGCGAACGTGCGATTTCCACCAAGAATGTCAATAAGTTGAAATTATTATGGGAGCAACCCGGTGCGCCCGGTGCGAGTGTCCAAGCACCTGCTGGTGTCGATAAAGGCATTGTTTACTATGGAGATATTGCGGGAAACTTATTTGCTCGAAACACATCCGATGGATCTCTCGTTTGGCAAGTTAATATCGGTGCTGAAATCGAAACTGCACCGCTGATTACGGAAAATTTCATTTATCTTGTGACCAGTAATGATTTGAAATTGAGGAAAATCAATAAATCAAACGGAGTGGAAGTTGCATCCGTTGTGATAGATCCAGTTGCTTTAGCTACGGGTCAAGCTGAAGTTCAAGCATCCCCCGTTCGTGTGAACGATCTGATCATTATTGGTGTCTCAACCAACAATAATACAGAGTTAACTACTGCAAATATCATTTTCCATGGTACTTTGAATGCATTTAACTCAGACACACTCAATCTGAAATGGAGTTTTAATCCACAACCGATCATTGATAGCGACCCGTCCCTTTCTGCGGGAGTTGGAATATGGTCGACACCTGCTATCGATAAAAAACGGAAACTTCTTTATGTAGGAACTGGAAACACCATCCTTCCTCCTGTTTCAAACAAGTCAGATTCTCTTCTTGCAATCAATTTCAAGAATGGAAAACTCGTCTGGCATCGCCGATTTGTTAAAGGCGATGTTTATGGTTATCTTCATCAATGTGGCTCCGATCAAGACATCGGCGCTAGTCCAAATTTATTTACAGCCAATATAAAAGGACAATCTAGAGATTTAGTTGGTGTTTGTGGAAAGTCGGGCGTCTATCGGACATTCGATCGAGAGACAGGTGAGTTTATTTGGGAAACTATTATTTCCGATACAGGAACTTTTTTTGGAAATGCAAGTGCTGCTTTTTCAAATGGTACAATTTATGCCATCTGTAACGAAGATCCCAATAGTGTAACCAATGGAGCGCTTGCTGTTCAATTCCAACAATTCATTGTTTGCAGTGGTTTATCAACAGGACCACAAGCTCCTTGTCTTGCAATTTGTGGAGCGCTTTTCGGAGAAGGTGCTCTCCTTGTATCAAATGCAGTTTTAGGTCTCGGACCTGATGGAGTTTCACCCACTGGACTCATAACGAAAATAAAAGCTCTGAATGCTGCGACGGGGGCAGTTAAATGGACCGATATTTCGATGGGAGCAACTTTCGGTTCACTCACAGTTGCAAATGGAGTGCTTTATCATGGAAATATCCCAGGATTGCTCCGCTGTCTGGATGCGAAAACTGGTGCTCTTTTGAAAGAAATACCCACCGTTCCTTTCAATTTTGCCTCTCCCTTTACTGTTTCTGATGGAAAGGTTTTCACCGGCCAAGGCGTCGATGGTTTGGGAAATACAGGTATCGCTGTTTATTCTGTAAAATAATAAAAGGCTGGAGAAATCCAGCCTGTCTATCTTGTTAATCTTAGATACCTCTAATTTTATATAATTTTTTATATACAAGAAAAAGGGAGAACGATTCCACAAGAATAATCTTTTTGAATAGAAATGGGCATATATTTTAAACGGTCGTTTTTCAAATGCAAACCCCCACCGGGTTGAATATCAAATTGCACGCTTTTTAAGGAGGCATGGAGTCCCGTTCCGGTTTGTTTCAGGTAAGCTTCTTTGGCAACCCAAAGATCAAAAAAGGCTTTTCTCTGGTCCTTTAGAAGAGAAAATTGCTCTAGCTCGTTTTCTGTCAGGGCATCTTCTAAAATCTCTTGAAAGTCGAACGATGGGTCGTGGTATTCGATATCGATTCCTATTTCATGTTGAAAGGAAAATGCAAAAACCATCAGATCTTTTGAATCCGAAGTGTTGAAATAGAGACCTGGGTAGTGGGGTTTTCCGTAAGGGCCCCGTGTAATTTGAATGGTGTTTGGATCTTGATTTAAAAGTTTACCCATCAATGCTTTCAACAAAGTCTGCTTGGGTTGTGAGGAGAATGCGACAGCTAAATAAATATCAAGATTCGAGAGCTTGACGCAGTCCATCGGCCACTCCTGCAATAAAAGGGTCAGAAAATAAAAAGTCATGGGCACCATCGATGAGATAACTTTTTAGATGGGGCACCCATGGTTTAAGGCCATTAAATGGATCTGTGGATCCTTCCTTTGCTTTTAAAAGAGAGGCTTTTCCTTCATAGATGTGCGGTTCATAGGCGCTCAAGAGCTTTTGTGTTTGTCTCATCTCTGCGGCAATCGCCCTCCCTTCCTCAGAGTCAACCTCCAATCCGTAAGGGGCCAAAACATTATCCAAGATTTCGGGAGTGATTTCTCCACCGGCTTCATAGAAGGTGTCGATGAGGAAGATCTGCGCTTCAGAAACGAGCTGGTGAGCCATTTCGAGTGCGACGGTTCCCCCAAACGACCATCCTCCAATCAAATAAGGGCCTTCTGGCTGGATGGTTTTGATTTTTTCAATATAGTCCTTAGCCATTTCTTCAACAGATGAAAATGGATCTTCCGTAGTGGCGAAGCGGGGATTGCTGATTCCGTAGATCGGCTGGTCTGGGAAATAACGGGCCAAAGGAAGATAGGGGAGAGCGAGTCCACCGGCCGGATGGATGAGGAAGAGAGGAGTTTTTGTCCCTTGATTTTGGATGGTGAGAAGATGAGAGGGAGTCTCAAGCACCTTCGAGGTCATCAGACTCGCTAATCCGGCAATGGTTGGATTTTTGATAAAATCGGCGACCGTTAACGTTCCTTTTTTATTGATAAGATTGACCAGTCTGACCATGAGAAGGGAATTTCCGCCGACTTCAAAGAAATTGTCTGTGGCACCGACGGGCCGTTTTAAACACTCTTCCCAAAGCGACTGGAGAACCATTTCCATATAATTATGCGCGGTTTCTTCTAAGGGTTTTTCTGGTTCCGCCGCAGGGGTTGGAAGGCTTCGCCTGTCGACTTTTCCATTGCTCGTGAGAGGCAGGTGGTCTAAAAAGAAAAAGTACGTCGGGACCATATACTCCGGTAAAATTTTTTCCAGCTTTTTTTGGAGATAATCTTGGAAAAAAGGAGCTCCCTTTGGATCGGAGACTTCGCGCGAGCCGATTTGCTCTCGAGAAACTCTTCCCCCGACCAAGGTATGGATCACATCCGCTTTGACAAATGAAGCTGTATACGTATCTAAGTTTCCGATAGGGCAAAGACCGATCTTGTGTTGGATTCCTTCTTCCATGAGTCTCTGAGAATAAAATCCGGCCTGCACCGGATCGCCTGTGAAAAAGATATAAAAAGCGGCTTCGTGAAAAGTCGAACTCATCTCTCCAACGCCGGGGACATCATCGAGGGGCGTCTCGGCGGATATCTGTTTGAGGGGATAGGTATACCATCCACCTTCCAACCCTTCGATACGGCCCGTTTTGACATAGATGAGGATGTCAGGCGCGGGGAGTCTCTCATGCTGAAGGAGGCCCTTCATATAACCGATTTCGAGCTGACAAAAGTTGTCCGAAAGGATTCCATAGGCCGGCTCGATGGCTGCTTTCTTTGGAATAAACAGAAGCTCTCTTTCACGAGTACTTTCATCGCTGACTTTGTACAAAGCATGCTTTATCGGGTGATAATAATACGTTGCATCGTGTCTGACATAAATTTGAACGGGATAGAGGCCGCCGGCAGAAGGATAGAGGTATTTAGGGAGTCTTCCATCCTCATAGGTCAACGCGCGAAAATCATCGAGTTGTATTTCTTTGAGACTGAGTGGTGCAAAACTGTGGGCGAGCCATTTTTCAAATTCATGTCGCGAGATCATTTTATCTTGATAAGTGCGATAACTTTTTCGAACATAATAGTGATCTTCATCGAAAGGGTGCTTCTCTAGAACGATATCAGGCGGCCTATGGAATTTTTCGATCCCGTGCTGCTCGAGCTTAAAAGTTAATTTCTCGGCTTCTTCGATTGCGAGAGGGCCTGTATCTTGCACAAGTTCGAGTTTCTTAAAGACAACGTAGGCTACAAGATATTTTTGACCTTGGACGTCTTTGTAGACATCGACCACGGCTTGTTGGACCATGGGGATCTGCAAAAGTTGGAACTCAATTTCTCCAAGCTCAATCCGATACCCTTTGATCTTAACCTGAAAATCTTCTCGTCCCAAGAATTCAATATTTCCGTCAGGATAATAGGCACCTAGATCGCCGGTATTGAAAAGACCGTTTTGAAACCGTTTTTGCGTTTGTGCTTCATCTTTCCAATACCCTTTGGCAAGACCGACCCCTCCAATATAGAGGTGTCCCGGTACCCAGTCGGGACAATCTTCTAACTTGTCATTGAGGACATAAAATTGTTGATTCCGGAGGGGTTTCCCATACGGAATGGTTTTCCACTCGGGGTCAACTTTATTTACCGGATAATAAATTGACCAAATTGCCGCTTCCGTTGCACCTCCAAGACTCACGATTTCCGCTTTCGGGAAAGCTTCCTGAATCCGTGCGGGGAGTGTGAGCGGAATCACATCGCCGCTGAGGAGAACAAGTCTTAAGGGAATGGGAGGAATCTCTTCTTGTTCGAGAAGCATCTGCATGAGCATCGGGACAGAATTCCAAAGGGTAACTTTTTCTTTAGCCATCCATTCGAGCCATACTTTGGGATCGCGCCGAGATTCATGGGGCGGCATCACGATCGCGCCTCCTGCAGCAAGGGGTCCGAAAATATCGTAAACCGATAGATCAAAATGGAGACTCGATAGAGCAAAGACACGGTCGTTTTCGCTGACCTTGTACCGATCATTGATATCTAAAATCGTGTTGACGACGGCTTTGTGATCGATCATAACCCCTTTCGGAAGCCCTGTAGAACCCGATGTGAAAATCACATAAGCGAGATCGTCGAGTTTTTGCACCGGCTTTAAACGGGCTACCGACTCATTTTCTCTTTCATCGACGCAAATCACTTGGTAATCCTGAGTCAGCTGAAAGATCAGGTCGAGGTATTTGGTCGTCGTTAAAATAATTTGAACTTCGGTCTGGACCAGCAAAAACTCTAACCTGGCAAGTGGAAGCTCGACATCTAAAGGAACATAGGCAGCACCGCTTGCCAAAATTCCCAAACAGGCGGCGACTTGTTCCCATCCTTTACCCATCAGAATCGCAACCAAGTGATTCGGCTTAGCACCGAGCTCGCGGAGCTTGTGCCCGAGCTGATTCACGATCTTTTCCAACTCTTGATAGGTGAGATTCCCTCGCGCAGAAAAGACGGCAGGAGCGTTGGGGTGTTCTGTCGCCTTTGCATAGAACAGTTCATGAAGGAGATGGTACTCGACTTTCCAAATGGCTGTTTGATATTTTGGCGGAAGCTCGAACGATTTAGTTTCTAACAGATTGAAATAAGCCGTATGCATCTCTTCGATCATACCCGGAGGAAATAGATCTCCGAGGTAGTCCCACTCAATAATGAGATCGCCTTTCTCTTCCAGGGCTTTGCAATCGAGCCACACCTGCGGAGTTTGTGTGATCGAATAGACGAGTTGACCCTTATCTGTTACAGTTTCTTGGGACTCATGCAAGACGCAGGTGAACACAATCGGCATGAGGACTGAACCCTCTTTTTTTTGCGCATGGGCGAGAGCCCGAATGAATGCAACCCCTCCAAAGAGACCATGATCGAGATCTTTCCATAGTTGCTTTTGAACTCTTTTAGCTCTGTCCAAGAAGGTCTCAGCGCCCCGGTGATCGATTTCGAGAACAAGAAGCGATGTGAAATCCCCCATGATCGCATTGATCTGAGGATGGACCGGCAATCTTTGAAAAAGAGTTAGGTTGAGAGCAAAATGGGAGGACGAACTCCACCGTGCGAGAACTTCTGCAAGAGTCGCTGTTAGAAAAGCCGCCGGAGAAATCTTTAGTTCTCGAATCTGTTCTTGCAGCTTCTTCCAACCCTTGAATGTCTTCGTTTGCCTGGAAAATTTTTGCACGGCTTGATCGGGATTTTTCCGTGTCCGCAAGGGAGGAGCAGGAGGAAAGTTCGGAATTCTATCGATCCAATACTTTCGGTCTCGTTTGTAGAGATCGGTATCTTCGAGTGATTTCAGATAGACAACATAATCTCGGAAGGAAAGATGGAGAGGGGGAAGTTCGGCCTTTAAATTTTTATACAGCTTTCTCCACTCCGCGAAAAGGATCGAAACACTCCACGCATCCATGTTAAGACCATCGAGGCTGATGTGCATCCTCTTCTTTGAAAAACGGATATCAAAGAGGGGCCATGTGTCGGCAGGCAAGATTTGACTCGAGAGCTCTTTGCGGACTTTTTCTGGGTCTTGCTCGAGTGGAAATGAAAAATAAGGAACAGATTTAAGAATCTGCTGCTGACTTTCATTTGGGAAAATCAAACGGAGCGCCTCGTGCCTCTGGATCAAAAGATTCCACGCTTTTTCCAGCCGTGGAATATCGAGATCGGGATAATCGTATTCGGAGTAGCTATGGGCTGAGACATGACTGAGTTCGAACAACCCCGACCTTCCGATCAAATACGCCTGCTGCACGTCTGTCAGCGGAAACGGCTCGTACCGATGTTCTTCGTCGACACTTAAAGCCGGCAGCTGCGCTCCGATTTCTCTTCTCTCTTCCATCCGTTCATCGATCTGCCGTGCCAAATCCCGCAGCACCGGATGCTCAAACAATGTTCTTAAAGGAACTTCGACCTGGAATGTCTTCCGGATCATCGCCATGAGCTGCGTGGCCAGAAGAGAGTGACCTCCGATTTGGAAAAATGTTTGATTCAAGTTGACATGTTCTATGTCGAGCAGCCGGCCGCAAATCTCGGCGAGGAGCTTTTCTGTTTCCGTGAGCGGCGTCGAAATTTCAACAGGCCTTTCTAACTTTCCACCCGGAGTTCGTGGCAACTCTTTCACCACAAGCAGCGATGTCGGAATCATATATTCCGGCAAAAACAGATGAAGCTTGTCGACAATCTTTTTTAGATGGGCTCCTTCTTTCAGCACAAGGTATCCGATAAGCCGTCCTTGTTGAGAAAAAACGACACACTCCTGGACTTCGGGCTGCTCAAGTAAAACCGTTTCAATTTCACCGAGCTCAATCCGGTATCCGCGGATTTTCACCTGTTCGTCTTTCCGGCCTGCATAATAAATCTCTCCATCGGGTGCGAATTTCCCTAAGTCACCCGTCGCATAGACACGCTCACCATGGAGCAAAATAAATTTCCCCTGTGTCAAATCGGGCCTATTCAAATACCCCCGCGCAAGATCTTTTCCCCCGATATAAATTTCTCCGATCGCTCCCACGGGCATAGCGTTGAGAGAAGGGGTTAATATATGAACCGTCGTATTCAAAATCGGCTTCCCAATAGACGGCTCTTTTCCACCTTTGACCTTGCCTCCCGTCGCTAAAATCGTCGCTTCTGTCGGACCATAGAAGTTGTAGAGGGCTCCAGCATGTTTTTGGATTTTCACTGCAAGTTCTTTCGATAGTTTTTCTCCGCCGGCGATCACCGTTTTCAAATTACCAGAGAAATCTTGGAATAAAAACTGTAAGATCGAAGGTGTGCTGAAGACCGTGTTGATCTGGTATTTCTCCATTAGCCCGTCTTCGAGCATCTGCGTCGGAATGACTAAAGTCGCTCCCATCGCCAGTGGCCACCAGCAGGCGAGAACAGCTCCATCAAAACTAAATGAAAACATGTGGAGAAATCGGTCGCTCTCCGATAAAGGACAGAGCCTTTGACATCCGTCGATCCGGTCACAAAGAGCCGCATGTTCGATCAAAACACCTTTCGGCCTGCCCGTCGTCCCTGATGTATAAATCACATAGGCAAGCTTTGCCTCCTTAACCGGCTTCGCTTCTTTAGAAAGCTTGACTTGGTCGATTTCAATCACGTGGCCGGTGTAATTGGGAAATTTATCTCTATATCTTGAATGAGTGATCAAAACGGCCGCTCCGCTGTCTTCGAGCATGAATTTTAGCCTCTCATCAGGATAGGTCGGATCGAGCGGCACATAAGCGCTTCCAGCCTTCAAAATCCCGAGCATGCTGACAACAAAATCGATCCCTCTGTCTAAACAAATGGCAATAAGCTTGTCTGCTAGAAGCAGATGAGCGAGCTGATTTCCCTTTTTATTGAGCTCGCGGTACGTGATCTGCTCCTTTTCACACACGAGCGCCACCTTGTCGGAAGTTTTGATGAGCGCATGAACGGTTTGATCTTCTGATCTTTTCGTCTCGACGACCGGAAAGGGTGTGAAGAGCTCTATCTCTTCAATCCGGATCTCCGGATTTTTTCCAATGGCATCCAAAATCTGGATGTAATGTTTTGCCAATCTTTCAATCGTCGAAGCCACAAAAAGATCGGTGGCGTATTCGATACTGAGCGATTCTTCTCGTAGAGTAAAAGTCAGATCAAATTTCGCATCTTGAACTTCCACTTTGAAAGGTTCCATCCCTTCTAGTGCGAGAACCACCTGGAAAATCGGGTGTCTTCCTAGATCGCGCGTCACATTCAGATGTTCGACCAATTGTTCAAACGGGACGTCTTGGTGGGCAAATGCTTGGAGAACTGTTTCTTTCATCTCTTTCAAAAAATCAATAAAGCGCGGATTTTTCCCCATCAGCCTGCTTCTTAATGCAATCGTATTCACAAAAAATCCAATGATCCGCTCCACTTCTTTCATATTCCGGTGGGCGATTGGAGAGCCGATCACAATGTCGTCTTGGAGCGTGTATCTGTAGAAAAGGGTGTGCAGTGCTGCGAGAAGGACCATGAAAACGGTGCACCCTTTTTTTTCGGCCAATGTTTTCACTGCATCAAAAGTTTTTCTGGGGATCTCGGTGTGATGAATTTTTCCCTTATAACTTGCAACAGCGGGTCTTGGATGGTCGAATGGAAAATTGATCCCTTCCGGAGCGTCGCCAAGCTCTTTTTTCCAATAGGCGAGCTGCTTCTCCAGTACCTCACCTTCTAACCACGCCCGCTGCCAGATCGCATAATCGGCATATTGGACCGGAAGCTCAGGCAACTCCAAAATCTTTTGGTGGGCAAAATGGTCATAGAATGCCTGGAACTCTTCCGCAAACACTTCCAAAGACCACTCATCGGCAATCACATGATGGAAAACAATGACCAGAAGATCATCTTTCAGAGAAGCTCGAAAAAGGGGAGCCACACTCAAATCAAAAACCCCGCGGATATTTTCTTTGGCTCCGATCGAAAACTTCACCCGATCTTCAATCTGCTGGTAGGGCGTCCCATTATGCACTTTAAAACACGTTCGGAGCGTCTCATGCCGCTGTATCATCGCTTCGAAGCTACGCTCCACTGCGTGCCTGTTCACAGGCTCTTTCAACCGGACCAAAAAAGGAATATTGTAAATCGACTTTTCTGGAACGATCTGATCTAAAAACCAGAGTCTTTGCTGCGCAAATGAAAGGGGAATCAGCCGGTCTCGATTTTGTGGAACAAGCGGCATCAGAGGCTTGTTTTCTTCTTTTTCTTTCTCCAATAAAACGGTGCTGAGCCCCTTCACCGTCGGATGATCAAAAATCACTCTCAAGGGAAGATCGATCTGAAAAGTGTCTCGTATCCGCGCAAGCAGCTTAATAGCGAGAAGGGAATGCCCACCTAAATAGAAAAAATTATCGGTGCTACTAACCGATTTCACCTTCAAAATCTCCGACCACATCCCTGCCAGCTTTTCCTCCAACGCATTTTTCGGTGCATGGTACGGCTCGGCATGGTAGTGCATCTCGGGGTCGGGAAGTGCCTTCTTGTCGATTTTTCGACTCGGCGTCAATGGGAAGTGTTCCAAAAAGACAAACGCATTCGGAATCATGTAGTCCGGCAGGATCGCGCCAAGTTCTTCCCTAAGCGCAGCAATAATCGTTCCGACTTCTTCTTGAGGTTTTTTCAATGTGAGATAGGCAATGAGACGGCCATCCCGCGCAATCACCACACTATTTTTGATTTTTGGATTTCTTCTCAGTGCATACTCGATCTCTCCCAGCTCGACCCGAAATCCTCGGATCTTCACCTGCTCATCCCTTCTTCCCAAGTACTCGATATTTCCGTCCGGCAGCAGCCTCCCTAGGTCTCCCGTTCTGTAAACACGCGCATATCGCTTATCTTTCGTAAATGGATTCTCGATAAAACTTTTCGCCGTCAGCTCGGGCCTGTTTAAATACCCCCGCGCAACTCCAATCCCCGCAATGAGAATTTCTCCCTCTTCACCCGGTGGAACAACATGCAAATTCTGGTCGACAATATAAATTTTCGTTCTCGGCAGAGGGTGCCCAATCGTGACTTTTTTCCCTTTTTCAACCTTGTAAACCGTCGACCAAATCGTCGTCTCGGTCGGGCCATAGAGATTCCATAAACCTTTACATTTTTTCAAAAGCTTTTGCGCTAGACCATCACCGAGTTTTTCTCCACTCGACAGAGCCGTCAAATGCCGGTCACCTTCCCAGCCACTTTCCAGCAGCCCCCGCCATGTTGCCGGCGTCGCCGACATCACCGTCGGCTCGATCTCTCCCATGTACCGAGCCAGTTCCAGGATATCCCGGCTCACTTCTCTTGGTACCAATACCACCTGTCCACCCGTCACCAGCGGCGCGAAAAGCTCAAATCCAGCAATATCAAATGCCACCGTCGTGATCGCCAGCAACTTGTCCCGCGGTCTCATTCCAAGGATCTCGCTCACCGACGTAAAGACATTGATCATCCCACCCCTCTCGATCAACACACCCTTCGGTTTTCCCGTCGACCCTGAGGTATAAATCACACAGGCCAAATCATCCACCCCTGTCATCTTCCCCAAGTTCTCATCCTCACCCTTAAAACACTCCGCAACCTCAATCACCCGCCCCTTAAAATTCCTAAATCTCTCCCCTAACTCCCAATGCTTCAGCAATACCTTCGCTCCCGTGTCCTCCAACATAAACTCAAGCCTCTCATCCGGAAATAGCGGCGACAACCTCACATACACCCCTCCCGCCTTCAATACCGCCAGCAGCCCCACCACCATCTCCACCGACCGGTCCATGCACAGCGCCACCATCTCTCCCACCTCAATCCCCAAGTGCCGCGCCAGCTGATTCGCCCTCTTGTTCAACTCCCCATACGTGACCCTCTCCTCCCCAAAAACAATCGCCACCTCCTCCGGCGCCCTCCGCACCTGCTCCTCAAACATCTCATAGATCGTCTTCATTCTCCCTGTCATACCCCCAAAATTTTTTTTCCGCGAGATAATCCCAGAACTCTGATAGACTTTTCGCTATGGCACAGCCCGTCTCAGGAGATTGTACAAATCGTACAGGACATGTTTCGCACACACCACCCACTCTCTCACCCGCAGGACTTGCCGCCCAATCTCGAAGCACAATCAGTTCTCCTCCGAAAAAACTGTCCTGGCCCATTCTCGATTGGTTTTTTTCCCTCTTCAAAAGCATTTGGAGGACAATTACTACCCTTTTTCATACTCCCACCATCAAAAGAATTTGGACCGACAAAGATTTAGAAAAACTTGCACAAGTTTCTCTCATTCTTGTGGAAAGAGAGTACTACATCAACTCCAACAATGAGAGAATTCCTCTCGCAAATGGGGAAACCTTAAATGAAAGATCGGTTCGTTTTAATGTGATGCCACTCAATCCCATAGCATCCCGTTACGAACGCACCCGTATTGCAGTCTTAGAACAAGACTGTTTAGACGTCGCTCAAGAAGAAGCCAGAAAAGGGAGCAAGGTCGCTGTTGTCAATTTTGCTGGCCCAGAACTTCCCGGGGGCGGATTTCTCGATGGATCAGGCCGCGGTCAAGAAGAACATATCATCTGGCGCTCCGATCTTATCGGCTTTATGAAACTCCATAACGATCTGCAATTAGCCAACCCCGAACAACACGGAATGTTTCCTATGTACAACTGCACAGTCCACACTCCCAATGTGACCGTCTACCGCGACCACTCTTTCGCTATCCTAGATAATCCTTTCAAAATCGGAATCCTCTCCCAAGCCGCTCGCACAACCCTAGAATATGCTCCACCACCTCTTCGTAACCCAGGCACTCCCTCCGTCGATTACGCCAACCCTCAAGACCGTGACAAAATGCGCGCCCTCATCTACAACCAACTCCAAGTCGCCTACAACTTAGGTTACGATACACTTATCACCGGCGCCTTCGGCTGTGGTGCCTTCCGTAACCCTCCCTCCATTGTCGCCGAGATCTACCGCGAAGCCCTCCACACCCACTTACGCGGCGCCTTCAAAACCGTCCTCTTCGCCATCCTCGAACAAGCCCCCGGCCCCCACAACCCCACCGGCAACCTAAAACCTTTCCGAGATCGGTTTGGATCTTAATATAAGAAAAGCTTGGAAGTTCTTATACATTCCCTGAAAAGTTTAAATTCTTTAGAATTGTACATCTAACTAGGTGACAAAATGGCTATTGCTCCAATACGATTCAATTTTGAAGGATTTATCGACCGATGGGGTATGCTCCCATATAAAAGTTTATTTGCACGCGAGGCTCCTCTTTTGCAAAATCAACCGTTATGTACTTTTCTTCAAAGGCTAGATGAAGAAGAATATGAGGATATAAAGGTTGAAAATATTCAAATTAAATCAAGCATGCGAGGTTTGTATTTTTATTGCAAAGTAATGTCTATAATATCTTTTAGTTTACCAATTTTAAGTTTGTTAGGTAAAATGTGGTTCATGTTCAAAGCCCATCGATTATCTAAGCAGGCAGATGCTTTACTTTCTATGCTTAATCTGAGAAAATTTAGCTCTGACTTGGAGAGATTCAATGCTTTCAAACCATATCGCACAGTTATTGATCAAAAAGATAAATATGAAAAATGCTCTTCTTCAGCTAGTGATTCTTTGCTGTTTAGTTCAATTTTTGCATTGATGACCTTATTTCCTCCAGCTTTTTTATATGGAAATACCAGTCGTCAAATTACAGAAAATAGACTTTTACGCTTAAATGATAAAATTCGAAGAATCAATTTAGAAAGAAACAGGTCTTCTGAGCCTAGCATTGAAATACAATTGGGCAGAGCCAATGACTATTTTCATAGTCAATTATGCAAATGGACAAGTGATAAAAGTTTGATTGTTGGATTAATTAAAAAATAACAAGGAATTTTTTATGTCTTTAGATCCCATAAGATTTTTCTCATTGTGCCAAGCTCGTTTTTATGAAAAAACAAGTTTAGATATGAAAATTTACTCTCTAACGTCTTCTATTCTAATCGGAGGAATTTCATACCTCGCATCTTTATATAAAGCTTTTCCATTAAAGCAAATAGAACCAATGAAAGTTGGAATTGGGATGACAATTACTGCCTGGCTTATTTATTCGACAGTAGGCGGTTATCTTTCTTATACAACTTAGAAAAATATTCATCTATCGGATAAATAACCACCTAGTTCTTTCAGCTATAACTTCAAGAAGCTCCATGTTATTATTTCTTTTAATACATTCATATGGAGTGAGTCCATCTTTATCAGATAGATAAAGATCAGCTCCTCTTCTAATTAAAAGACTAGCAATTCGAACCTCATTTCTCATACAACACAATAATAAGGGTGAAGTTTCATCTTTATTTTGACTATCTGGATTTGCTCCTCGATCTAAGAGCAATTTAATTAACTCAAACCTGCAATTCCCAATATCACATGCAAGAAAAAGCGAAGTTATTCCTTGCTCATTCCTGATATCAATATCAATACTCTTATCTAATAACAATTTAGCAGTTGTAGAATGTCCAAATCTTATTGCTGCATGAAGAGGTGAATACTGATTAGGAAGATTCTTTATTCTAGCACCTCTCAATAGTAAAAATTCAATGATTGCATTCCTATTACACTCAGCAGCTTTAGTCAGCGGGGTTACTCCATGATCGTTAGCAGCATCAACTCTTGCTCCTGCTTCCACTAATTCTTTTGCAATTTCAAGATCTAATACATTATGGAGAGCAGAGTATCCTTCTTTGTCTCTTATATTTACATCAACACCCCTTTGTAAAAAAGCTCTTATAATATCCAATCTTTGGAATAAAGGTGCTTCAACAAAAGCAACTGTATTTGTAGAACCAAATAAAGTGCCAAAACGACCCGGTCCTTCTGTATTTATGTTCGCTCCTGACTCTATAAGTGCTCTAATGAATCGTGCATCCAACTTCAAAGTTATAGCATAAAATAGAGGAGTAATGGGAACAGATCGATTAAGTAGATTTATTACTTGAATGGTCTTTTCAGTATTCGCCCCCGCCCTAAGAACAAGTAACACCATGAGAAAAGATTTGGCTTTAAGGGCCACCCACAATGCTGTATTTTTATATAGAGGGTTTCCCCTATAAGAATATTCAGTTTTTTCAAGTTCAGCATCCACATCACAATACCCTCTCTCTAGAAATTCTTTTGCAGTTACAAAATTATCCGTTGAGACTGCTTTCAAAAAAAGTTCTCTTAAACAAACACCATCAATTATAGGACCTCGTTTAACCTTTGCCCCAGCCAATAGAAGAATTTCTACCACAGCAGTTGTTTTTGCATAATAGATGGGATTATTGCCTTTTGCATCAACTTGGTTAACATCTTCTCTCCGAATAAACTCTCCAATCTTATCCTCATCACCTCTAGAGACAGCATCAAAAAATGGCAATGAACGACTCTCCTTCGGAATCTCTTTTTCAGCAGGAACTTGATTTCCCAAAGGTTCTCGGACTTGAGCCTTCAAGGAACATTCAAGATAAGCTCGAGCTTCTCCATAACGAGGGTAAAGACTCAAAGTCGTCCTAAAGGCACTGGAAGCCTCCTCATATCGACCCTGGTTATAAAGTGACTTCCCACGCTCATAGTGTGCCACAGCTTCAGCAGACGGAATGTTTGTTTCATCTTTTTTTAATGCATCATCTATTTCACCACGAACAGCATAATTTGGTATGAATTCTTTTATCCGAGTTCGGCAGACAGGGCATGAATTATTTCTCCTTACCGAATCTAATGCGATTTCCTTACTTAATGAATGTCCGCAAGGATTCAACACCACGGCTTCTTCCATGGGCTCTAATAGAACAGGATCTATGAAGTTTTGAGAGACGTGAATTTCTTTTCTTATAGAGGGAGAAGAAGTCATTACTCACCTATGAATTTCTTCAATCTTAATAGCAAAACTCTTTTTCCGGAAGATAAACTAAAAAAACTATTCAGAATCTCCATTCGAATTCAAGTGCAGTGCCATAAATAGTCTCTGGATATCAAACTTCAATAGATAAGGTTTTAAACAGAACCAATGTCAACACCCAAGTTGACAAGCTTTGAAAAATCTTGCAATGCCACCAAAAGATCGCCTTAGGCTAAAATAATCAATTTCCCATCTCACACCACCCAAATGGTGGAGTGCTCCCCGTTTAAACAAGGACCATCTAGTTCGCTCTTAAGACATAGGAGTTACACTAGCCGTATGACTATACAGAAACACCACTTCGATCTACCTCATTCACATCCAGTCCAGCCTGAACAAGTTCTAGCACACAAGGCAAATCCCCAGCTGCCTCAACTGCATAGTGGAGAGCCGCCCTTCCCATTTCATCTTTCTCACGCACATCGGCCCCTTTCTCCATAAATAACCGAACAATCTCCACACTCAAGCGGGGAGAGTGTTTAATAGTAGCATAAAATTATACGTATATGTGATTATTGTCCATGAAGAGCACATATTCTCCAGGTGATTTTGGATTGCTAGTCGGAAAGACAACAAAGACCCTCCAAAGATGGGATCGAAAAGGTATACTTAAAGCTCATCGCTCCATAACCCAAAGACGGTATTACACCCATGATCAATATCTGTTAGTAACTGGACAAAAAGCCAAACAACGTCTCTTAGTCACGTACTGTAGAGTATCAAGCGCAGGCCAAAAAAAGGATTTAATTTCCCAGAAGAATGCAGTAGAATCTTTTTGCTTGGCAGCAGGGAAGACAATAGATAGAAAAATGGAAGATATTGGTTCCGGATTAAACTACAAACGGGAAAATTTCTTGCAATTGATGGAAATGGTAGAAAGGGGAGAAGTATCTGAAGTTGTAGTGGCTCATAAAGATCGATTAGTTCGTTTTGGGTTTGAATGGTTTGAAAAATTTTGCAAAGATCATGGGGTATCAATCGTTGTTATGAACGCCGATTCTCTTTCTCCTGAACAAGAAATGACTAAGGACCTCCTATCAATTATACATTGTTTTTCCAGTCGCCTGTATGGGTTGAGAAAATACAAAAATAAGATCATTGAGATGGCCATTGAGATGACAAGGGATAATGAGAACCATTAAGCGCAGTACTTTACCAATCAACACAAAAAAACAAAATTCCCTCAATGAGCTCTGCAATGCTTATAGCCGAGAAAAACAGTATTGGCTTCACCGTTTTCAAGCTTGGGAATACCAAGCACATTTAGGCAGATCCCGAACCATCCGCGACATGATGATTAAACAAGAGTATAAATCTTCTCAAGGGTTGCAAGCCCGTCATTGGAAGCTTGCCCTGGAAGACGCTGCTGAAACATGGGACAAATACTGGCAAGCCATTTTTGTTAAAGTCCGTCCAAAGATTGCCCGTCGAAAAGATCTCTCGGAAACAGAGAAGCATTATGCCTACTGGCTCCTAAAGAGCTACCCATCATTTGCTGCTATGATGCAAGGCAAGTGCCCAGAACCTGCCTTCCCCATCGAAAAATCTGCTCAAAAACGGATCGCCGGGTATGTACGAAGAGTGACAAGACTGCTAAAAGGAAAATCACCAACTGTGAAAATATCCAGAAGTGTCCGATTTGATGCCAACTGTTATGATGTATTTGAAGAGAAAGAACGTCAATACATAAAGCTCATGTCTCTTATACCCGGCAAACGCATTTGCATCCCTCTCTCCGGCAAAACAGCCATCTCCGGCACAATCACCCTTATTCTCTCAGCCGGCAATACTTTTAATCTGCACATTCCCCAAGAATTAAAAAAGAAAAAAACTCCTAAAACATCCATGGAAGCAGTTGACTTCGGTTATACCGAAGTGATGACAGACACTCAAGGCTACGTTATGGAACTGCAGTTTGGACAGAGCGCTTGACCAAAGTTTCAGACGATCTGGCTCAGAAAATGAAAAAACGGCACAAACTGCACTCTCTTGAAAAAAAGCAGAGAATTTGCAACCCAAAGCAAGCAAAACGGCTTCGCAAATATAATCTTGGCAAGAAAAAACAGCATTCCAAATCCAAAAGTGGTAAAGCCACTTTAGAAAAGCAAATCAACACCTCCATCAACCAGCTTGTCCAAACGAAAAATCCCTCTATCTTAGTTACAGAAGACCTCCGACATGCTTTTACCTATGACAAGTCGAAAAAAATAAATAGAAGACTATCGTCTTGGATGAGAGGAAAATTACAAGATCGAATTGCATTTAAAGCGTTGGCGGAAGGTTTTCGTCATGAGCAGGTCAATCCGGCCTATGGCTCTCAAAGCTGTCCCCTTTGCGAATTTGTGGATCAACGAAATCGCATAGGAGACCGCTTTCAATGTCTACATTGTAGACATGAGGACACAGCAGACCGGGTTGCCGCATTGAACTATGCCAGAAGATTGGACGATCCCGAGATCGGACTGTATACGCCTTACAGCCAAGTTAAAACCATTCTTCAAGGCAGGTTCCATCGCCGATTGGAAATGGGGAAACCCCTGACTGTTCCGGGCAGGACTCTAGAAACCGAACTAGGGATGAATCCACTGTTCCTATCGAGACTGAAAATGTCACAGCCGGGAGAGAGAAATCTCGTAAATACCGGACGGTCAATCAGAGAGCGAAACAAAATAAACACGTTTAAACACGTTTTTAGGAACAGTGCACAAAGGGACCAGTCTCAACCGTTATAAAAGGATTGAATCGCCCCGGTCCCCTTACATGAATACCGGCCCCCGCTTCCAATAGCTCCCTAACCCGATCTTTATCCCTAAGCCACGAAACAGCAAACAACAGCGGTGTAATGGGTACAGACCAACCCTTAGAATTCTTAATTAAAAACGTCTCGTTTATTTTCTCTACAACCGGATCTCTCTTAACTTCCCCTAATCTTGTCCGCAATTTCACTCCTCACGGCATAGTTCGGTACATATTCTCTAAATGCCTTCCTGCACACCGGACAATACTTTTTCACCAAACTCGTCACACTTTTCTGCCCAAAAGAATGGCCACACGGAATCAACATCACCGCCTTCTCCATCACATCCAATGTCACCGGATCTATAAAGTTCTGAGAAACCCCATGTACTGAAGCCATTTAGCCTTCGCGTACATCTAAATCAAAGTGACATCCATCTTTGTGAACAAGAATCAATTTACGAGGAGCATCTGGATTGAAAGAGGGGTCAAATCCAGCAATATGAACTGCATGACCCCCAAGACTTCTTTCAATTTCAATGGCGATTTGAGGGTACATTTTGCTGAATGCATAAATTTCCGCCGTTGAAGCAAAGAATCTGTCACGGTCAATGTGAGAGAAATAAACGTCATACTTCCTCCCAGCATCTCTCAGTAACTCCAGTGATGCATCGAGCTCACAATAACTTTGAAAACCTACAGAATGGATAAAGTCATCAATCGCTTGGTCTACATATCCTCTCAAGACAGAATCACCGTCAAAATTCCTACGCATCCAATCGACAACTTGAAGGCGTAAAAGGCTATAACCTGTACGTGTCTCAATCCCCAATCTCTGAAGTCCCCTAGCCAAAGCATGGAATAAACAATTCCCATCCCCAGGCACCGTTATTAAGAAAAGACCAGGTCGCAAGGCTTTCAGAATAACCAACGATTCCTCACACGCTGCAACAAGCTTAAAAGCTTTTTCACAACCAGGTTGTTCTTCACCATGTCTCACTCTAAAACTCTTTATCGCAACCCGTAACTTCTCCTCTTCAGCCCCACCCAAACCCCTCAGATTCCTTACAAGAGCTTCATATAAACCATTAATTTTACCAGCGGCCTCTTCGATATCTCTTCTTAGACCTGGGGGGCAGACAGCTGCCGGTGCATTTACATGTTCGATCCGTCTTGAGCCTAACCGACTTCCCAAAACGATTCCCAAAGTGAAAACAATCATCCCAATAATCGTCAGCGCAACCCGCTGAGTCACGCTTGTTACACCCGTCAAAAAATTAACCCGATTCAATAGTCCCGCATACGACCCCAAAGATTCAATCTTATTCAACATAAATCACCTCATTTTCCCAAAAGAATATCAACCATACATCCTATTCTTATCCATGCTTTTTTCTTTGCAAAAAATCTCTTTAAGTTTAGTGTCCCTACACAACGCCTAGTGCCTGATCACAAAATTCTTTATCAATCTTTGACCCATCTTTATTCCGCTGGGCGGCGCGCTCGCGCTTAACAGCTTGCTCGAAGATGCCGGCGCGCTCCGCGCTGTGCCCAGCGGAAAAATCTGGGCGCAAATCTTGACAAAGACTTTTGTGGTCAGGCACTAGATATCGATGAAAAAGTTCTTTTTCGCCTGCATTTCTTTTTGTCAGATTGATGGTGCGATTTTGCAACCATCGAGAATCATCCTTCTGCACTCATTGAAGGATGTGTCAATGCAATAACAGGTCAAGTATATTTAGATGAAACAGATATCATGGTCCTTCGCACCCATTGGCTTGAATTAAGCATCTTAAGTATCGTTGATAGAAATAAAAATTATTGTTCTTGAAAACCTAAAAGATAATTTCTTGATAATCTTCGAAATTTGTAAAGTATAGCAATATGCAAAATACGCGGTCCTCCATTTAAAAAAAGCATCTTAAGACTCTGACTATCAGCTTCTTAGTCAGTTAAAATTTATCTTAAAAAGTTAAAGACATTTGTACAATTTTTTATTGATTTTTTTGTCTGGAATTAGTATCATTTTTAGGTAAGTCAAAACCAAGATATGTTATGCAACTTAGAGATAAGTCCTTCAAAATAAACGGGAAGAATCTATCAACATCAGATATTTATAAAATTGTTGGTGATTTTGAAATTAATGTTAGTGTTGATAAGGAAGTTGAAAATGGAATAAATGACTCTCACCAACTTCTTAATAAACTCGTAAAAGAAAATAGAATTATTTATGGTGTCAATACAAGTCTTGGAGGATTTGTTAACTGGTTAATCCCTTCAGAATTTGCTCAAGAGCTTCAAGAAAACTTAATATCTTCAGTGGCAAGCAATGTGGGTCCATATTTTAATGATATGATTGTTAGAGCTACTATTTTATCACGTTTAAATTCACTTGCGCGTGGAAATTCTGGAATTTCCCTTGAGAATTTCAATATTCTATTACAAATTTATAATTCAGGAATAATTCCTTGCATTCCTTCCAAAGGCTCTCTTGGTGCTAGTGGAGATTTAGGACCTCTTGCCAGTATAGCGCTTGTTGCCACAGGAAAATGGAAGGCAAAATACCAAGATAAAATAATTTCGGGGGAAGAAGCTTTAAATTTAGCAGGAATTAAACCGATGAAGCTCGGGTTTAAAGAAGGGTTGAGTCTTATTAATGGAACTTCTGCAATGGTTGGATTAGCATCTTTAATTTTAGAACAATCAATAAATTTGATAAAAATTTATGATGTGATTTCTTGTTTAACATTTGAAGGATTAAAAGTTAAAAAGAAGCCCTTTAATCCTATTGTTCATCGAGAAAAGCCACACCTTGGACAATTAAGAACAGCAGAAAATATCTGGGCGATTCTTAGCAATAGTCAAATGATCGTCGATGAAGATATTATTGAAAAACAATTACAACCATCACTTTCTACGACACCTGTCTCTACTAATTCTCCAATCGAAGATGCGTATTCTATTCGATGTACCCCTCAAATAGTAGGTCCCATAAGAGATAGTTTAAAATGGATCAAATCTACTGTTATAAACGAATTGAACTCAAGTAATGACAATCCTTTGATTTTGTGTGGTAATGGTGATGTGTTTCATAATGGACATTTCCATGGCCAATATATTGCAATGGCTATGGATCATTTAGCTATATGTCTTACAACTTTATCTAATTTATCTGATCGTCGTATTGATCGCTTTATGGATAAGAATCATAGCAACGGGCTCCCAGCATTTCTTTGTAGAGAGAAACCAGGCATTCGAATGGGATTAATGGGTGGTCAGTTTATGTCAACTTCACTTACTGCTGAAAATCGTTCGCTTTGCCATCCGGTTTCTGTACAAACCCTCACTTCTACAGGTGATTTTCAAGATATCGTTTCTTTAGGTTTAGTTGCAGCGCGTCGTGCACAAGAACTTTTTGATAATACTTGTTATATCATTGCATTTGAACTGTTGTGTGGAGTAGAAGCCGCGGAATTACGGGATCCAAAGCAACTCTCAAAAGCTACAATGAACCTGTTTGGATATGTAAGAGAAATTGTTCCTTCTTTAGATAAAGAATATTGCCTCACTGATTGTTTGGAAAGCCTTGCAAAAAGTATCAAAAATGGAAAATTTCTTTGTGATATAGAAAAATATATGGGAGAGATTCTTTTATAAAGAACTTGTTGAATATTAATTTTTTAATATAGAGAGGAGATAGAGAATGGTTATTGCTCAAGATATGGATCTTAACGCAAAACACTATAGAAAGAATTCAAAACTCCAACAAAGTTTAGCTTTAGGCTTGGTTAGAAATTACAAATTCAAGGATTTTGAAAATATCCTTGATATCGGTTGTGGGGATGGTAGAATAACGGCCGATATAGCAGATCAAATACCAAACGGAAAAATCACAGGTATAGATCCTTCAATCAATATGATTGAATTAGCAAAGAAAACCTTTCCTAAGTCAGAATTTCCAAATCTTGATTTTCTATTAAAGAAAGCCGAAGATCTAATTCAATATAATCGATATGATACAATTGTTTCTTTTAGTTGTCTGCATTGGGTTAGGGAGCCTGAAAAAGCTATATATCATATATGTCATTCTCTTAAACCAAATGGTAATATTCTAATTCTAACTTATCCTAAAGAATCAACCTATTACGAGTTTCTTCAAGAAGCCCTGGAAAAGTTTCCTGATTATTGCTATGCATCAGCCTATAATACAATGCTAACCATTTTGGATTATAAGGATCTATTTCAAAGTAATGGAATAGAAATTCAGGAATTCTATTATCAAGATTTAATTGCTTCTTACAATGATGAAAATGCTGTTAGATCTTATATTAAGGGGTGGTTGACTAGTTTTGTTCCTTTGCCAGAATACCTACATGATGATTTTCTGAAGATAGCAATAGAAAAAAGCCTTGATTATTCTATCGATATGAATAACGGCATGATAAATCTTCCTTACAAAGCTCTAGTTTTAAAAGGAATAAGAAAAATTGTTTGCTAAGGTCAATAAACTATTTTCTTGTCTCTTATAACAGTTTTTCTTATTTTCTCGTATTTCAAATATGGAAACAAAGACAATATGAAAATTACAAATGAAAATACAATCATATAAACTAAATCTAGATTAATAAGTCTAAAAAATATTACTAAAATTGATGCAATTAAAAACCCTCCGTCATCGGCTGATACTATAAGTCCAAAACCTTTTCCTTGATTTTCGAGCCCTCTCTCTTTTGAAAACAAAGAGAGAATCGAAGGACTTAAAAAAGCATTGCCCATTGTATAGAAAAAGTAACAAATTGAGAGTAAATTCTTAATATTTCCAAATGGTAAAAATACAAAGAACAAAAAGAGGGCGATTATGGTAATAATATATCCTGTTTTAATCATAGTTTCATCGCTAACGTTTTTACAAAATCCTAGTACTGTTACTCCTGTAAAATAACCACACATCATCCAAATTACTGTCGAAGTGTAAGTAGTCTGGAAGTCTGTTAGCAAAACCAATACACTATATTGAGAAGTAGCCCATAAGAAATAGGCAAGCATTCCAAATTTGGTGCTTTTGCGACATAGGTCTTTTAAAAGCGATTTGAACTCAGAATGAATAAGCTCTAAATATGTATATGATTTGTTGTAATTTGAATTATAAAGTTTTCTATCTCTAATATCTCGAAAGTATAATATACACAAAATAATAGACAAAACAAATAAAATTGTTGGAATGCTTTCCGGTGACAGCAGCCATGTCTGGAGAAATTCGTTCTTTATGGCATTCATATTCAATACAGCCAAAATCATATAACCAATAGCATATGCTGCGGTTGATATGGCCAAAGAAAAACGAAGATTTTTTTCTTGAGAATCTGCTAATGCTCCCCAAGTAAGAGGAACAGTATTTCCAAGACCACCCTTTGTGAATAATATGAGAATAAATAAGAATATAGATGCAGAATTAGATTTCGTAAAATAAAGGATAAGAAGGCTTAGAAATGAAAACGACAAAGAGGCAACCAATGTTTTTTTCCTACAATAAAAATCTGAGAATCCTGCTTGTATAGGTGCGGCTACCATTTGCAACACAAGAAATCCTGAAGAAAGTAGGAGTGATGTTAAAGGGGGTTGAGAGCCAAATACTTTTAAAATAGAGTTGTCAGCGACAACATCAGAAAGAATAAAGAGTACAAAAATGAGCAAATATTTGTTCATATCTTTGATGGTTTGATGTATAGATAAACTCCATTTAACATTTCAATGCAAAAGCAATTTTGTTTTTTTAAACAATAGCTTTAGTTTCTTTTACAAAGAGGAGGGATATTGTGGAGATTATGGCTGCGAGGGCGAGGATGAGGATAAAGGAGCCTGGGGTGCCGGTGAGTTTAATGAGGCAGAGGCAAAGATAGGTGATGAGGCCGCCGATGAGGCCATCGCAGAAGTTGAAGCTGAAGCCGATGCAGGTGAAACGGACTGAAACGGGGACGAGTTGGACGAGGAGTGAGGGTAGGAGAGCGAATTGGATATTGAGGAAGAGCATGAGGAGGGTTTCGAGGAGGAGGGTGTAGGGGAGGCTGTGGTGATTAATGGAGAGGTAGAAGGGGTAGGAAAGGGCTAGGGTGCCGAGGGCGCTTATGAGGAAGAGTTTTTTGTTGTTATAATAGTCAGCAAGGCGGCCGAAGAAGGGGATTGTGATGGCTGAGAGGATAAGGAGGAAGGCTGTGATAAGGAGGTTGGTAGTGGAGGAGAGGTTGAATATTTTATCAAAGTAGACAACGGGAAATATGGCGAGGATGAAGTAACCGGCGACTTCGAAGAGGGAAAGGAAGAAGGCGAGGGTCATTTTGCCGGAGTATTTTTTGAATGACTCGAGGAGGGGTCGTCGAAGAACCATTTGCTTTTGTTCGAGTTCTTCAAAAGCCGGGGTTTCTTTGAGAGATTTGCGTAATTTGACGCCAAAAAGAGCCAGGATGCCGCCAAGTAGAAAAGAAATGCTAAGTCCCCATTTGATTAGATCTCCAGAAAATATTTTCTCAAAAGCTGCGCTCTCGAGCAAACCTAGAATTCCGCCGATTTGCGGTCCAATAAAAGCAAAGCTGCACATGAGTCTCATATTTTTGGGCTTTGCATACTCTGCGAGATAACACATTGCACCGGGGAGTTCTCCTCCGGCTGGAATTCCCTGAATAAATCTTAAAAGGCCAAGGATGAGAAGGGAAACGATACCTCCTGTAGCATAAAATGGAAATAATCCGATTAGAAAGCTTGGAAAGGCAATGGCAAAAATAGAAAGAACAAAAGCTCTTCTTCGCCCTTTTTTGTCTCCAATCAGGCCGAAGATGATTCCTCCTAGAGGACGTGAAGCTAGACCGAGAGCAAAAATTAAAAAAGCATTTGTCTGTGCGGCAATTTGAGATTCAATATTAGGAAAAAGGAGTTTAGCTATAACCGGTGACCAATAAGCATAGAGGAAAATTTCGTACCATTCGAGAATGCCGCCGATGGTTACGGCAAAGATAACGGACCACTGGCTCCGATTAAGCCACATTCTTTGACTCCTGATTCTAGACTTGATAGTTTGAAATCTATATCAGGTAGAATTTCTTTTAGCAATCTACAATATGGATCGAGATGAGGGTCATTGGTAGGTTCCAATGTAAAGATACTGATCCCTGCAGCTATCGCAAAACCGATTTCCAAGATCGCAGCTCTGCCTAAGTAGGAATTGAAGTTTGCGACAACAATGAAGGTAGAGTGTTTGATTTTAGTAAAAACAGAGTCTTGGAGAAGTTTTGGGTCTTTAATAGGGTCTGAGTCAAAGATCACAAATTCGTCCTCGGGATTTACAACGGTTGTACCTGTGGGAGAAAGGACATGGAATCCCTTTTTTTCTAAAAGATGCTTTAGCACTAAAATTTGATTGAGATGTTTTCGAAATGAGCCAATGATAACTGTGCTGATTCCAGAGTCATTTTTGAAGAACATAGACGGCATAAGGGGCAACCTCTGTTTCTGAAACCCATGCTGTTTTTTCTTCAGGGTGTCCTAAAGGAAAATGCTTCTCTACAAGTTTGAGCCCTGCGAGTTTGAAAAGCTCTTCATAGTCGGAATCGGTCCAGAAATAATTGACGAAGTCTATTCCTCGATCTTTCAGTTGTATACGGGTGAGTTGTCCGCTTTTAGGGTTGCGATTCTCGTGGTAATTTACATTATAGGATACCCAGTCGTTCGAATAGAGCTCCTCGGTTCCTGTGACCAATATGAAGATTCCTTCATCTCGAAGGCACCGATGGATTTCTTTCAGGATTGCAAGGATTTCTTTTTTGGTAGAGATTGTGAAAAAAACGAAACATGAAAAAACTAGATCATATGAGTTGTCCAACACGGGAATTTGGCCACTTTTGATGTGTAAGTAGTGAGACTCATCATCTATTGTCAAAGCCTGCGCTAGCATCTCTTTACTGACATCGACGCCGATCGTTTCAAAGCCGAATTTCTTTAAAAACCGAGTAGAACGCCCTGTGCCGCATCCGTAATCAATGGCTCTTTTCCCTACGGTGTATTTCTCCAAGAAATAGGGTATATCCCGATATCCTAAATAATAGGTATTTTCTAAGCCAGAATCGGCATATTTTTTAGCGTTATCTTTGGTATCATTAAAATTCTTCGGAGGGGTGAGTGTTGCTGAATTGCCTTTATTTTTCTTTGACACTTTAGACTCCTTTGAAGACTCAATTAGATTTTAGCAGATCAAAGATTATCGTGTTAAATGTATTTTATTATTTTATAATGCCTTTATTTTCAAGTACTTATGAAAGAATTTAGATGTTTAGATTGTTCAAAACTATTAAGATTTTATTAATTTTAACCTAAATTCTTAATAAAATGTAGGTTGTGAGTTATGAAATTTATATCTGAGATTCGAGATTCTCAATTTTCTCAGCTGTAAATTGATCGGCCAAAACCTCTATGGTTTCGTCGTAGAGGAGAAAAACAAAATGTTTGAGTTTGGTTATTATTTCAGGTCTAGGAAAGCCTTTATATTCATTTAACCAAGGTTAATCAATGATTTCATAAAAATAATATTCGCAATTTCTAGGTAAGCCTTCCCTTAAGTGGGAGTTGTTGTAGCAGCGATGATGGAGAGTTTTTTTGAAATGAGGCTGTTTCAGTATTTTTAAACGAATGCTCTTAAATAACTCCTAAAATTACAACCTTGCTTGAGGAATTGTTGTTGGGAATGAGAGGTTAGATGGGTCAACTGTAGAAATTAACAACTTTCCACCTTGGCGATGGAATTTTATGTAGGGGTTTGGTTGGTTGATTCCTGTGAATTCATTGGTAGTGCCGTTAAAATCTTGGAAAACTACTTTCCAGTTGCCCTGATAAACATCGAAGGCTTTTGAGTCGCCCCATTTTAAAACAACATCTTCTGTAGTTTTGCTCTCTTCTTGGATAACACGTTCAGCATCATAGTGGATCGTCCACTTAACTGAACCGGAAGGGGCAAGTAGACGATAACGCGTAGTTACTAAATAGGTAATTCTATCGGAAGTGATATTTTGTAGTCGTTTATTCCAAGATCCTTTTTCACGCACAACATGAAAACTCTGTGATCGAGGATCAATAGCCCATCCAGGTTCAGATATCACAGTAAAAGGAACATCAATGTGATCACGTCTATCTTGCGTAGAATCCAATTTGAATTGATTGGATTTAAATTCTTTTCTTTCTTTTCGGAGTTGTAGTGTGGTTTTCTCCAAAGTGATTTTGCCAGGATTGGGTGGGATCAATCCAATGGCTACTCTATAACAATCGGTGACAAGAGATGAATTTTTATACCATGGTAATTTTAGGTCGGCAAAACAAAATTTTGATGGATTTAAAGCCGGTTTAAAAAGAATGGAATAAGGGACTAAAAAGGCAAGTTCTTGCGTTGTATTTATTTGAGGTTCAATAGCATCTTTTCCAATGACCAAGGAGGGTTTTAATTCAGGATCACTGGAAGAAGGAAAGTTCCCATGAAACCTCCACAAAATCTTTTCTAAAGGTGAAATTTGGCCTACTAATTTAGGTGAGGTGGAAGTCAGTTGTGGTTGAGAGTTTGCAAAAGGTAAAGTATTGACAATTTGTTGAATCGAATAAGCAATTTTTAAAAGTTGAACATTATTACGAGCCTGGACTTCTTCAGTTAGCTTAGATAATCGATCGAGGTTATCACGGACTGTTTTATCAACTTTATCGACGCTCACATCTAGACAATCAGAATAGGCATGTTTTGCTTTTTCGATAGCTAAAAACACTTCAGTGCCTGCTTGCATTTCAACGCTGAGATAAGAATTACGGGCAAGTTCAATGGTATTTTGTATATTTTCAAGTAATTGATTTAACGTTTTACCTATGGAAATAGCTGTAGCTGCCATATAGTCTCCTTTGAAAAAATTTATGACATTTTGATCTTCAAGAGATTTTTATTCAATGGTCTGTATAAATGAATTGAATTGAACTATTCTTGTGAGAAAAGGAAAATATCTTATTTCAGGAGGCATTTATGAAAAAAAGATATTTGATTTCTTTGACGTTGCTTGCCTTTGGATGTGCAAGTTATCAGGCATCTCCTTTGACGACTCTTTCTACTGAGACAATTGAAACCTCAAGGTCAGATGATGTTGTTGTACTGGCTAGAGCTTTTGATAGATCTGATTGTAGAACCTATCTCGATCGAGATGTCATTGGGGAAGGATACCAACCTGTACAAATCTACATTCAGAATGATTCTAAGAAGAGTTTTGCATTTTCATTGAATCGTTTGAGCTTATCGTGTGCAAGGCCGGAAGAGGTGGCTGAAAAAGTGCATACATCGACTGTGGGTCGTGCTGTGGGTTATGGAGTAGGAGCACTATTTATTTGGCCGTTGGCTATTCCAGCTATTGTAGATGGTATTAAATCTTCTAAAGCGAATGATGCCTTAGATACCGATTTCAATGCGAAAACAGCCAGAGATGGAATTATTTTTCCTCATTCTCATGTAAACAGGCTGATTTTTGTTCCTGTTAACCAATATCAACCTTCATTTGAACTAACTTTAATCGAACAAGATACACAAAAAGCTAGGTCGTTTAACGTGGCGGTGCAATAAGGTCACTGAAGCAGCTCGACTTGGCCGGAGTGGAAGTTGTAGTAGGCGGGGAGGATGGAGAGCTTTTTCTCGGAGATGAGGCGGGAGAGGGCGGGGGATTTTTTGAGTTGGTTGGCCATGAGTTGGGCATTGACTTTGATGGTGGATTCGAGGCGGTTGCCGGGTTGGTGGGCGGTGCAGGCGGCAGCGGGTTGGATGATTTCGGCGACGTTTTCGATGTCTTTGGTAGTGCCTTGGATGACGGCGTTGACGGCTCCGCAGTTCTCGTGGCCGAGGACGAGGATGATGGAGGAATGGAGATAGATGGCGGAAAACTCGATACTATCGAGGACGATGGGGCTGACGACGTTGCCGGCGACGCGGACGATGAAGAGGTCGCCGATCCCTTGATCGAAGATGATTTCGGGGGCGACGCGGGAGTCGGAGCAGCCGAGGATGATGGCGAACGGTTCTTGTTTGTTGGCGGTTTCTTCACGCCGTTCACGGGTACGATCGGGATGAAGGGATTTATCGGTGGAGAAACGCTTGTTCCCTTCAACGAGGGTCTGGAGGGCTTTTTCAGGTGTCATAGCACCGAATATAGCTAATGGAAGAAACAGAAATGATAATACGGCTTTCATAAGCCTTAAAATGGAATAAAAAGGGTGTTTTGTTCAACATTTGAATAATAATATAGAATGGGAGGGTTTTTTTCGAGTGGTAATCGATTGATTTTAAAAGATTTACTTTAATCCCTGATTTTTAGGGGGAAATGTGGTACAATAAGGGATTATGGGGAAAAAATACGACGAAAGTACAGTTTTATCTTTAGACGCCCTGTCCCATATTCGGCTGAGAACGGGGATGTATATAGGCCGGCTGGGGGATGGATCGCACCCGGATGATGGTATTTATATCATGCTGAAAGAGGTGATCGATAACTCGGTTGATGAATTCATCATGAAAAATGGTGAGAAAATTGTGATCGATTTTGACCCCAAGACATCGAAGGTTTCTGTAAGGGATTGGGGAAGAGGGATTCCGCTGGGGAAGGTCATTGAGTGTGTGAGTCAGATCAATACGGGCGCAAAGTACAATGATGATGTTTTCCAGTTTTCAGTGGGGTTGAATGGTGTGGGAACGAAGGCGGTCAATGCGCTTTCGTCTCATTTTCTGGTGAGGAGTTTTCGGGATGGGGAATTTGTCGAGGCTCGGTTTTCAAAAGGGGTTTTGCAGGAGAAAAAGAAGGGGAAGACGAAAGAACCGAATGGAACACTGATTGAATTTGTTCCGGATACGGAGATTTTCAAGAAATTCTTATATCAAAAGGAAACGATCTTAAAGCGTCTCTGGCATTATGCGTATTTGAATACGGGCCTGACGCTTGTTTTAAATGGGGAAGCGATTCGATCGGAGAACGGACTTCTCGATCTTTTGAACGAAGAGGTGAAGGAAGATCGGCTCTATGAACCACTCCACTACCGAGGAAAAAATTTGGAATTTGCCTTTCTGCATGCCTCGAGTTATGGGGAGACGTATTTTTCATTCGTGAACGGGCAGTACACGCAAGATGGAGGAACGCACCTGTCTGCGTTCAGGGAAGGGTTGCTCAAAGGGGTCAACGAGTTCGCGAAGAAAAATTTTCAAGGGGTCGATGTTCGAGAAGGAATCGTCGGTGCGATGCTCATTAAGGTGAAAGATCCTGTTTTTGAATCGCAGACAAAAAATAAACTCTCGAATAATGAAATCCGGGGACCGATTGTGCAAGAGGTCAAAGAGGCGGTCCAAAATCTTCTCTATAAAAATCCTGAGATGGGCAAGAAAATCGTCGACCGGATTCTCTTTAACGAGAAATTGAGAAAAGAGTTGGCTGCTGTCAAAAAAGAGGCGAAAGAAAAGCAGAAAAAGATCTCTTTCAAAATCCCAAAACTCCGCGATTCAAAATATCATTATGGAGACGGATCGAAAGAAGGAGAAGATTCGGTGATCTTTCTCACGGAAGGTGAATCGGCCTCTGCATCGATTGTCATGACGCGCGATCCTTTAACGCAGGCTGTCTTCTCGCTCCGGGGCAAACCGCTCAATGTCCATGGGATGAAACTCGATCAGCTGTATAAAAATGAAGAGATGTACAATCTCATGTCTGCACTCAATATCGAAGACGATCTCACGAATCTTCGGTATAATAAAATTATCTTGGCAACCGATGCCGATGTCGACGGGATGCATATACGCAATCTTCTGGTGACGTTTTTTCTGACGTACTTTGAAGGGATTGTCTTGAATGGACATCTGTATATCCTTCAAACGCCCTTGTTCAAGGTGAGAAACAAAGAGAAAACGATTTATTGCTATTCCGAAGAAGAAAAAATCAAGGCAGCGCAGGAGCTCAAAAAGGGGGTCGAGATCACCCGGTTTAAAGGACTGGGAGAGATCTCCCCCGATGAATTTAAACAATTTATTGCAAAAGACATTAGGCTCCTTCCGGTGCGGATTCAAAATCTCTCCGATATCAAACCGACGCTGGAGCTTTACATGGGGAAGAACACCCCGGAGCGAAAAAACTTAATCATGATGAACCTGGTGCACGAAAATGGATGATTTGAAACAACAGATGAAGAGTCACTTTCTCCAATATGCCTCGTATGTGATTCTCGATCGAGCCATCCCGCATGCGATTGATGGGCTAAAACCGGTGCAACGACGGATTTTGGAGACGCTCTGGAAACAAAACGATGACAAACTCCATAAAGTGGCCAATATTGTCGGGCAGACGATGCAGCTCCATCCGCATGGTGATGCTCCGATCTATGAAGCCCTAGTCAATCTCGCCAATAAGGGTTTTCTCCTCGATCAGCAAGGGAATTTCGGTAATATCTATACGGGTGATCCGTCTGCAGCTGCTCGGTATATTGAAACGCGGCTTTCGGCGCTCGCTCGCGAAACCCTCTTTAATCCCGACATCACCGAGAAATTACCGTCCTACGATGGGAGAAATTTAGAGCCGGTTACACTTCCGGCCAAAATCCCTCTACTCCTGATGCAAGGGGCAAGCGGTATTGCCGTAGGGATGTCGACGTATATTCTCCCTCACAACTTCACCGAGCTGCTCGAAGCGGAGATCGCTTACCTCGAAGGAAGAGACTTTAAATTTTTCCCCGACTTTCCGACGGGCGGGATCATGGATAAGAGCCAATATGACAAAGGGCGGGGAAAAATCAAACTCCGCGCTAAAATCGAGATCAAAGATCCCAAAACTCTCGTCATCCGGGAAATTTGTTATGGAACAACGACCGAGAGCTTGATCCGATCGATCGACGAAGCGGCGAAGAAAGGGAAAATAAAGATCGAAGGGATCAACGACTACACGGCCCGCACTGTCGAAATCGAAATCAAACTCCCGCGGGGACAATATGCTGAGGAGATTCTCGATGCTCTGTATGCCTTTACCGAGTGCGAAGTCTCTCTTTCTTCACAAATCATGGTCATCAAGGACGGATTTCCTTGGGAGACAGATGTCCATGAGATTTTGACGTATAATGCCGAAAAACTCATCGAGTTTCTCAGACGCGAGCTCGAGATCGAGCGAGACCGTCTCCTTGAAAAGATTTTCTACAAGACCCTAGAGAGGATTTTTATCGAAAACCGGCTCTACAAGAAGATCGAGACCGTCAAAACCCTAGAGGGGATCCATACGACTCTGGAAGCTTCCTTCAAGCCGTATTTAAAACAGCTGCTGCGCGAGCCGACCCATGATGACCGAGAAAAGCTTCTCCAGATCCCGATCCGCCGGATTTCCCGCTTTGATATCGATAAAAACCAAGAAGAGATCGCAGCTCTCGAAGAAAGTCTTGCTGCGACCCTGAAAGACCTCAAGAATGTGAAAAAATTCACGATTGCCTACCTCAAAAAGCTCATTCTAAAATATGGAAAAGAGTTTCCGAGAAAAACACGCATCAAGGCGATCGAAGAGATCGATAGACGGGCCATCGAGACCAAACAGATCAAAGTCGGCTTCGACCCCACCAGCGGCTTTATCGGCACCAAAGTCTCCGGCCCCATCCAGCTCGAATGCACCAATTTTGACAAACTTCTTATCTTCTACAAAGATGGAACCTACACTGCGATCAACATTCCCGAAAAACAATACATCGAGAAAGTCGCCCATGTGGGCATTGCAGACAAAAAGTCAGTCATGAATGTCGTCTACAAAAACCCCGACACCCGTCAAGCCTGGGCGAAACGGTTTGTCGTCGATAAGTTCATCCTCGATAAAACCTACACCTACCTTGAGCCCAACCAAGAACTCCACCACTTCTCTGCCAATAACGAGCCCACCGTGGAGCTCCACTTCACGCCCAAACCCCGCCAAAAACTCAAAAAGCTCCTCTACTCATTCAAAGACGTCCTCGTCAAAAATCCCTCCGCCCGGGGCACCCGCATGGCCAACCAAGAGGTCAAAAAAATCACCTCAGGCAAAGACGCCCTCAAGCAGCCAACCCTCTTCTAAAAAAGTCGATTTTCCTCCGGAGAGACAAACTCCCGGGGATTTTCGCTATAATAGTTGTAGATGATTTGATACGCCTTCGGCTGAATAATTTGTGGCTCGCGGAACGGATTGTCGAGCGCATAGACCACATAAATCATGAAAGCAAAATAACCCACAAACAACGTATTAATCGACAGCTGCGCCCAGAAATTCTCCGTCCCAAAAAAGAACAATAGAGAAAGAAGGACAACCCCACCCAAAATGAGCGCTATCCACGAGATCATTCCCAGTGATTCCCAGCTTGAATAGATCCGTTCCAGTCTTGCGCTGTTCAGATCCAGCAGAATATTCACCGTCTTGCCAAACCAAATCTTCTCCACTTCTGTCCCAGGCTGAAACTTATAATATTCCGCCCACATCCCTTCCATTTTCTCCAAAGTCAACGGACTCTCCTTCTTTTCACCCATCAGCGGCCATTCATCCACCACAATCGACTTCAGATACTCCTTGATAGCCCCTTGCGCCTTCCCCCTTATCGGCTCTCCAAATGCCGCCGTCGCCCGATATAAATCACCACAAAGATAAGCTTCCTTATTCACCTTCTCCAATATATGCCCCTGCCTCTCTTGCGATCCCACAATCGTAAATCCCAAGAATACACTATACAACGTCCCCAACGTCGCAATCACAAACCCTGCAAAATCATGATGCTTCCTCAGCGTCCCCGTCCTCACCCACCCCCTCACCACCAAAAAAATCCCCGCCGAAACAAAAACCGCGACAAGAACGATGGTTAAACAGAGCGCAATCCAGGAAGAAGTTAGATTCATTATTGAATTTTTGTTATTTGTTTAAATTTAATGGAGAGATTTTTAATAAATTCCATGTCTTTTGAATGAATTTCCCAATAGAAACTATCGACCATTTCAATTACGATGTCACAATTTGCATGCATTTCATTGTCATTTATATACCTATGCAAGAATTTTTTGTCCTTAACTCCAATAATAAGAATATTAATAACCTGATCAAATTTCTTTGCTAGAGATTTAAGTTCACTCCAGGAGAGGGTCAATCCTTTTTCAGAATTATTGATTTCTTGTTCGAGAGAAAGAATGGATTTTCCATGATCCAAGTGTCCAATAGCTTCTAAAAATAAAATTGACCAAATAAATGAATTTGGATTTTCAATATATTCCAAGATGTTAGATAGAGTTACAACTATAATTCCATTTGCTTTGTCGTAGATTCGTATAGTTTTATCTTCTATCATGGGTTTGGATTTGGTATTAATGGTTCTGGATCTCCTCTAATAGGAGTGCCACCTGTTGGATTATCTAAATATCTATGCTGATGAGGATTCGGGTGATCCTTTCTTCCATGATCAGTAAAATCTATGTCGCGTACAAGGTTACCTTTGTCATCAAATTCTCTTGCCTGAGTATAGTTTCCCTTTCTACCTTCCTCAGTACCAAGTTGAGTATGAGGTACGTCCGCATCAGGTATTGGAACGCCATTTTTATCCCTTGGTAGTGGTCTAGCAGGTGCATAGCTACCAGCTTTTTTCTTCTGCTCCTCTTCAAACTCCTCATCGAATTTTTTATTGTACTTGGCCATGTCGTCGGCATGATTATAGTCATCTTGTGTGTGGTTGAGGTGCTGAGCGATTTTGATGCCGCTGTAGGCAATGGCGCTGGTGAGGGCGGCGCAGACGACGGATGTGAGAGAAGGAAGAACGAGTTCTATACCCCAGATGGCGACGGGGATGAGGAAGGCGACGGTACCATTAGGATCGGTGAAGCGGAAGGGGTTGTTGTAGAGGAAGTGGTAGGGATTGGGGAAGAAGGAGAGGGGGTCGGGGGAGAGCCAGCGGCCAAGGGAGGGGGAATAGTGGCGGTGGATGAAGTAGAGGAGGTTGAATTCGGGGTCGAGGCGGGTGGAGGCGAAGGAGTAGGGATTGGGGGAGGAATCGAGGCGTTCGCCGAAGGGGGTGAAGGAATGGGTATGGGTGGAGGTGAGAGAGAGGAGGGCATGGATGTTGTTTTGGGAATCGAGGGTGGGGACGTAGGGTTGGTCGAGTTCGATGGCGATGGGTTGGGTGGTTTTTTGGTGGGGGAGGCCGGGGATGCGGAGTGCTTTGGGTTTGGTAGAGGTGAAGGAGCCGAGTTCTTGTTCGTTGTCGTAGAGGTAGTGTTCGGTGTAGGCGGTTTGCCAGCCGGTGTGGGTGTGGGAGAGGAGTTTTTTGGAGTGGCGTCTGCCGAGGGCATCGTAGATGTAGTGGGCTTTATGGGTGGGGTTTTCGAGGGTGACGAGGCGGTTTAGGGGATCGAAAGTGTAATGGGTTTTGCCGTCACGGATGAGGTTGCCATTCGGATCGTAGCGACATTCGGTGGATCCGTAATGGAGGATTTCGTTGAGTTTGTTGAGTGTGTAGGGGATGGTCTCTTTTTGGGTTCGATTGAAGAGGGAATCGTAGGTGTAGGAGGAGGTGAGTTGGGAGAGATCGTCGTAGGTATATTTTTGGGGGGAGCGTTGGATAAGGTTACCGCGGGGATCGTAGGTATTTTTTTCGTTGTAATGAGGAGATGTGACGGTGAGGGGTTGGGATTTTGCATCGTAGGTGCGGGAGCGGGATCCGATGGAGAGGGGCAGAGTTTCGGTGAGAAGAAGGCCGGAGAGGTCGTACGTATCGTAGGTATGGATGTAGGGGTGTCGTTCAACGGAGCGGAGGTAGTATGGATCATAGGTATATTGGATAGAGGACTGATCGGGGAGTGTGATGAAAAGAGTGCGACCGAAAGAGTCGTAGGTTTTTTGGAGGGTGAGGCCATTGGTGGTTTCTTCGAGGGTGTTTCCAAAAGGATCGGTTGTCCGTTCGAGGTAGATTTTTTGGACGGTGTCATAGGCGGCTAGGAGGTGGCCGAGAAGGTTATATTTGAAGGTTTGATCGATGGTGTGATCAGAAGAAGAAAGAGTGTAGAGATGGCCAAGAGGGGTGTAATCGTAGGAAAGAATGGTTTTATCGGGGAGAGTTTTGGTGGAGAGTTTTCCGCCGTGGGTATAGGTGAATTTTGTGATTCTTTGATTGGACCTATTGAGCTCGGAGAGTTTGCCTCGGAAGTCATGAGAAAAGGTGGTGATCTGATGACCTGTCTCGATGCCATCTTCGAGAATGTGATCTTTTTGGAGGGTGAGGTGGTTGCAGGGGTCATAAAAGTAGGCGTGGGATGAGACGGGTTTATGGTAGGCGGTGAACTTTTCTTCTTTGGCTTTGTTTCCGTGGGAATCGTAGGTGATGTAGGTTGAAAGGCCGAGGGGATCGGTGGTTTTTTTGACAAGGATATGGCTTTCGATATAGGTGGTTTCGGTTTTGTGGCCGAGGGCATCGATGTGCTCGATCCTTCTATCGAAAGAATCGTAGGTGAAGGTTTCGGTGGCGGGTTTGTTGTGGATGTACCGGGTAATGGTGTGGAGATTACCAGAGGGATCATAGGTATAGGAAATTTTATGGAAGAGATTGTCGTGGGCATCGGAAGATGTTTCTTCGAGAATGCGACCGAGGAGGTCACGGGTGTAGGTGATAACGAGCTCATGATTTTTGATCACGGATGCAACTCGGCCGAGAGAATCGTACGACCACTCTGTGGTGCGGCCTTCTCTTTCTTCTCGGATTTTTCTGCCGGCAGGATCATAGGTGTAGGTTGTAACGTATCCTTCCCGGTCGGTTTCTTCCAGAAGGTGAAAAGGAGTGTAGCGGAACGATTCTTTGGTGATGGTTTTTCCAGCAGAGGAAAATGTTTTCGATTTGACGCGGCCAAAAGTATCATACGAATAGGTGATGGTGAGTCCATCGGGATCTGTCGATGTTTTTAGCCACCCATTTTTTTGGTAGGTCCGGATTTCTCTGCCGCCGTCGGGGTAAATGATTTCCGCGGGTGAGCCGTAGGCATTGTACCGGGTAGTGGTGGTTCTTCCAGATGCGTCTGTCGAGGTGATTTCAAATCCTTGCGGGGAGTAAGTGGAGGAGGTGATGACGGGAAGAGGTTTGTTATCGGGAGTTGAAAGGGGTGGTTTTTCGGTTGAGGAGATTTTATTGAGGACAGGGTCGTAGGTATAGACGGTTGTATTTCCAAACGGATCGGTTTTATGAGTGAGCCGATCAAAAAGATCGTAAACATACTGGGTGGTATGGGTTTGATCGCCGATTTCGCGGAGTTCTACGAGACGACCTTTGGTATCATACTTTCTATCTTCTTGGAGATTGCCGGAAAACGGTGTCGATTGGATGAGCCGATTTTGTTTGTCGTACGTATAGGTAGCGATCTGATCTAAGGGATTTGTTTCCGATAGGAGGTTGCCGTATTTGTCGTACTTTTTGAGGATGGTGTAGGCTAAGACTCCATCGGAGTCATAAATTTTTTCTTGGGTGACATTGCCGTAAGAATCGTAAAAAAGATGGGTGGTGCGGAGGACTTTTTCAGCAGATTTCTCAATGATCTGCTCCTTGATCTGCTCTGGCATATGGAGAAAAGGAGCTTCTTGCCGGAGAACATATTGGGTTATACGACGCTCGGCGCCGTCATCTTCGGTTTTGAGAATGAGATTATGGGAGGGATCGTAGGAGTAAGTTTCGCGGAGGAGAACGCGGTTTCCCTCTTGGATGTTTTTTTCAGTGATGAGATTTGTTTTGGGAAGGTATTTGTAGGAGGTGATTTTTTTTCCTTCTTGCTCGGAGAGAAGAAGATTGCGTCCATCTTTAGAAAATTCTCGCTCAATCGAATACGCTTCATGCTCTCCAAGTCCTCTTAAATCTCCTTTAAACGTTTCTAGGATGGGATTTCCAAACGAGTCGAACGCGTATTCCCGTTTATAGAGCCGATTCCCCTTTTCATCTTCGAGGGTTGTATTTTTAAGCCATTGGTTTTCGGTCCAATGAAACTTCTTTTGCTTTCTCAACTTCCCTTGTTCATCGAAATATTGGATGGCCGTCAAGAGCAGTTCTTTGGAAAATTGATAGACGGTGGATGTGCCGTCAGTGTGTTGGACGGTGGTGGATCCATCATCATAAGAAATATCATGAACGGGGGCAGAGAATTGGAGCTCTTTGACTCGGTAGTGTTTTTGGTGGTCTTTGCACGTTGTTTGAAAGTTGTGATTTTTCCCCTGGTACGATTCTAAAATAAAACGTTTGTCGTATTCGAAAGTTTCAGTGCGATGGAAGGGGGAGTCGACGGAAGAAAGAACGGGGATGTCGATGCTGTGGTAATTATTTCCAGCTTTTCCTTTGTGACTGCGGATTTGATAGTTGTAAGTGGCAGTTTGATTGGAGGAGGTCTTAAAGCGTGTGACTAAACGGTTCGGGTCTTCGAGGGTGAGTGTTGCATAAAGGTGTTTTTCATGAGGATCGTAACTTTTCACCGAAACAAGGTCGAGATCTTTGAACGCATACCGGAGAACTTTTCCGCTGGGCAAAATTTCTTTTTGGAGCAAATAGAGATGTTTATGCTCTGAAGACCGCTCGTAGTGGAAGTGGGACCCAGAAGGGGTCTTGACGATGATTTTTTTATTTTTTTCTTCGATGACAACATTACGAGGATCATGCTTTCCTGTAGGGGAGTCCCCGGGAAAATTGGTGATACCAACTGTAGAAGTTAGGGTTGTTTTTTCTTTTGAAATCTTAAATTCTAGCGTCGTTCCATTTGGATCTTTGAAACGAACCCGCCTATTGCCCTTATCATCGTGCTCCGACCGTAAGTAAACATGAGGAAAGGAAACCCAGCCACGGTAGTTGAACGCAAGATGGTCGTAGAGATAGAATTCTTGCTGTTTTTTATCGAGGTCTTGGAAGGTCGGAATAAAAGGAGCGATGTAGATGCGGCGGAGTTCAATGTTTTGTGCGCCGCGTGCAATCAGATCAGTTTTTCGGATGCAAACTTGCCCGCTCAACGGGCTGATGATATCGCCGATGAGAAAGTGGGTATCCGTCGTGAGCGCAGCAATTTGTTCGGGAGTTGAGAGAACAGCATCTGATTCTCGAGGGATGGGATAAAGGGCGGTTGCAAGAAACATGAAAAGGCAAAAAAGAATTTGCATTTAGGCGGTAGTATGATCTTTACGAGCAAAATCGGCAAGGGCTTGTTGGACGGTGGCGGGGCTGTGGGGGCCGGTCGAGTTTTTGAGAGGGGCGTAGGTCTCTTCGCGGGGATAGACGAGGACGGAGGTTTTGGAGGAGTAGGGAAGGATGTCGAAGAGGAAGTGTTCTCGTTTGAGGACGGGGCGGTCTTGATAGGTTTTTTGGGCGGTGTGCCAGGGGAGGTTGAGGGGAGCGACACGCTGGATGAACGGGTAGCTGAGGCAGAAGAGGCCGATGTGGGCTAAGGGGGCATCGAAGTGATCGGGGAGTTCGGAATATTCTTGGACGGTGATGTGGTTATCGCGGGAGATGAGGGCGCCGACTTTTTCGGTGGGAGAGGAGCGGAGGATTGATTTGAGGGTGGCGTCGTTTTGGTGGTGGGCATGGTAACCGACGAGGATGGGATCGAACGGGTCGGCGAGGGGATTGTCGATGGGGAGGATGTTGACGTATTCGATAGTGGACCAGGGAGGATTGGATGCGATGAGTTTTTTGAGTGCGTGGCCGTTGCCGTCGGGAGCGAGAATATCGAGGGGATTTCCATCGAGATCGAGAAGGGGGACGCAATCTTGTGTGAAGAGGTGGATATTGCGATCGAAATTGTTGTGAGATTGGAGGTAGTTTTGGATGGCGGGGAAATTTTCTGGCGAGGTCATGAGGGCGATGGGAAGGGAAAGAGGCGCTTTTTCGCAGAGGATTTGGAGGAGGGTCTTGTTCGGGAGGATGGGAAAGAGGGCTTTGGGAACCGAGGTGCCGAGACGGGAGGCTTGACCACCGGCTAGGATGAGACTTGCGACTTTCCCCTGCTTTAGAAGTTTTTCCCCTAGAGAGCGGAAAGAGGGATGAGGATAAAGAGCTTCTTGGACATGAGAAACAGGGATGAGAGCGGCGTTTTTTCGATTGGGGCTGATGAGGGGTGTATGTGCAAGGAGGGGGTTTGGTGAGGCGACGTTTTGTTTGAGGATGCCGTGGTTGGGATCGGCCCAGAGTGAGATGAGGTGGAGTTTAAAGGGTACATTGAGAAAATAGGTGAGGCCGAGGATTCCTGAGTCAGGAGCGATGAGGCAGCGGCATTTGTTTTTAATGATGGAGAGGATTTCGAAGAGGGTCGTTTCGCCGCGAAGATCGATGGTGTTAGGGAAAGAAGAGTCTTTTTTGAGTCCGAAGAGGACAATCGGTTCTTGGATTTGTGAGAAGAGCTCTTTCCAACGGGGCCAATTCCTCTCGTGATAATAGTTGGTTTCGCTGTGAACGTGGGCTGCAATGCAGTTGGGAGGAAGATTAAACCGTTCGCAGAGAGAGTCCCAGGCGGGATTCCATGTCATTTTGGGGATGAGATGGCCGCGCTGCCAGGCAACCCAGTAGGTGGGATCGGCATTTTCGAGGACCAGATCGAAGGAAAGTGGAGGAAGAGAGATCGGTTTTCCACGGACCCATTCGGGGGCGGTGAGGACTTGAATATTGGGTAGTAGTTCAAATCCGTCTTTGAGATCAGGACGGGTCAAAAAGGTGATTTTTGCATCGGGAATGAAATGGTGAATACGGTGAATGATGCCATAGAGGCCCAGGGCAATATCTCCCAGACCCCGATTCCATGGAATGAGAATGGTTTTACATCCTCGTTTTGAAGCCTTTTTGAGGATTTGATCGAGGGGATTAGGGCCGATTTTTCTCCAGATTTTTCTCAGTATCATGATTTAAACTTTTTAAAATTGCCTCGTAAACCTCGTCGGCTTCAATTTTTTTCATACATCTAAAATCAATGGGGCACACCCGTTTATAGCAGGGGGAACATTCGACATGTTTGTGAATCACTGTGCCGGTTTTATACGGACCCGTGACGACTTCGCTGGTAGAACCAAAGAGGGCGACGACGGGTGTGCCGAGGGCTGCTGCGAGGTGCATGGGCCCGCTATCGTTGGTGAGGAGGACGGAGCAGAGCTTGATGAGGCAGGTGAGTTCGCGCAGAGAGGTCAGGCCAGCCAAATTGATGACGGGTGATGGAAGGCCTTGGCAGATTTCCTTGACGAGAGGCATCGAGGCTTGATCTCCGAAATAGATGATCCGAATATCTTCTTGACCGAGAAGTCTCTCGGTGACTTCCCGGAACCGGTTCGGGAGCCAGCATTTGGCAGAACCATAGGCGGCACCCGGATTGATGCCCACCAGACGGTGTTGTGGTGTGATACCGAGCTGTTTCAGGAGGGTGCGGGCTTCATCGAGTTCTTTGTCGGCGACAAAAAGGCGGGGTTTTGTCTCTGAAATCGGAATCCCCAGAGGCTCGAGAAGCATTTTGTAGGTAAGGACGAGGTGTTGTTGTTGGACATGAGGAGGTAGCGGTACCTTGTCAGTGAGAAGCAAGCTCCGGGCATTGCATTGATACCCCAGCCGCCGTTTGACCTTTCCCCACCAAAACCACCACGCCGAGGAGAATGAATGGGTCAGTAATATGCCCAGATCATAGTTCCCTCTTCTAAGCTTCTCAATAATATCGCGGAGTTCGTCTCTCCTGCCAAAGCTATTGACCTTGCTAAAACAGAAAAGTTCATCGATATCCCGGTCTTCCCTCAAGAGGTCGCAGATGGGACTCCTGCTCATGGCGGTGATATGAGCATTCGGGTAGGCCTTCCGGATATCCGTCAAAATCGGAGTTGCCATCACCAGATCCCCAATCCAATTGGGCATCCGTATAATGATTTTTTCAGGTTTGTACTCTTTCAGAGGAATCATGAGAATTTTTCAGAATACCAAGGCCAGCAGCTTGTTGGCAATAATCTTTGCAGAAAAAATCTCGTATCTCTATCCTAGACTGTTCTTGGCCAGGTAGCTCAGTCGGTAGAGCAGAGGACTGAAAATCCTTGTGTCGCTGGTTCGATTCCAGTTCTGGCCAAATTCTCTTGAAGGAGAACAGAATGTCAAATCAAAACGGATCTTACGAACCCCTGACTTCCCAAAACGTGGCGCTCGTTCTCGTCGATCATCAGGTCGGCCTCATGACGGGTGTCCGTGACTGTTCGATCGGCGAGTTGAAACATAACGTGGTGGCCCTGGCCAGAGCTGCAAAAGCATTGAAACTGCCGATCATTGTTACCACGACGGCACGCGACAGCATGTGGGGTCCGACATTCCCTGAACTAGTGAAGGCGCTGCCGGACATCGAGATCATCGACCGTTCGTCGGTAAACGCATTCGATGACGCACGCGTGGCTCGTGCAATCGAAGCGACAGGCCGAAAGAAGCTGATTTTCGCTGGCATCTCGCTCGAAGTCTGTGCGGCTTTCCCGGCAATCACAGCCGTGGGTAAGGGTTTCAATGCCTATGTAGCGGTCGACGCTTCAGGAACATTCAGCGAGACCAAGCGGCAAGTTGGACTCCTGCGCATGCTACAGGCGGGTGTCATTGTGTCAGACTACGCAACTTTGATGGTGGAAATCCTGAAGGATAATGCGCGGCCTGAGGCTGGCGAGGTTTATACGGCCATGGACATGCCCTGGGCCACACTCGTAGGTCAGATCGCCCAGGCCTACGGAAAGTAAACCGACCTGCATGTCGGGTTAATAGCCAATGCTTTTCACAGAGCTTTAAGACGATTGATTCCAACTGTTTACTTGATAAACGCCTGCTTTGTCTAGCAGGTTCAGCAATTTTTGTATAGCTCATCCAGCTCATTATCAGTAACTTCCGCGTTATGTAGGGAGTCAATTCCCAAATGTAGGGAGTCTGACCGCATATGTAGGGAGTCAGGACAGGAGGAAGGGCATAGCGCGTCCATCGTCCCTGGCCATCCTGGATCAAAGCATCTTTGCTAACGAGATGTTGAAGAAGTTTGGTCATGTCCATGGCGTGCGAAGAGGTAATTTGGCGCATCGGGACATAGTCTACCCACTCTTCTAAGGGTTGCTTTCAGATTTTCCTAAATAGGTATATTTATCCAGAACAGCCTCATAATCAAAGTTATTGGTTATTTATGTAAGAAATATTAGCATGTTTTTCTTACAAAATGGAATGGCGGCAGTAGTGATTCACTGGACAGAGAATTATGATTAACCCGGAAGTTCTCGACTTCAGAGTTGCTTCCGGGTATTCGCCGTTGACCAGAAATCACAATGTAAGATTTCCTTAAACAATACGTATAACGGGCAAAAAAGCAGGCTCCGCTTTCTCGATAGGTTTCTTACAACTAGGACAAAGCTCGCCTGGTCTTGCTAAACCCTCACCTTCTGTACAACCCTTGCAGACGATATGGCCGCAAGGCTTTAGAGAGGCCCATTGATCCTTTTCTTCGAAGCAGAGATAGCATTCTGCCACGGCCTTGCCTTTCGCAGCAGGAGCTGCAGCTGCAGGGGGTGCTAGCGGTGGTAATGCTTTGAGGGGCTCTGGGGCTTTTTCAGGTAAGGGGGCAGCAGGTTTGGCCGCATCATTGGCTAGTTTGATTCTGGCTAAGATGACCCTCTGTTCATTGGCAATACGCTCCATATCAGACAGAGGTGCCGGTTTTGATGCAGGTGATAGAGGTGGTTGGGCGGCGGGTACTCGAGCACACTGCACAGTAGCAGTTCGAGTCCAATCGGTTGAAGGGGCTTTCGCTGCAGAAGGTGGAGGAGGATTTGTGGTTCCCAGTGCTTCGTTCATTTTACTAACGGCTGATAGAATATTGGCTTGAGTGAGGGCTTTCATAAAATCATCTACGGGTATGAGTAGAGCGCCACAAAGAGCAAGGAAATTTTCCGCGGCTTTGTAATCATTTTTTCCAGCTGCCCATCGACGGATAACATCACCGGTGATGGAACCTGGTCTTACAGATGCTAATTGTTCAGCCGCTGCCTTCCATCCAGGGGATATCCCGGCGGTTGATGCGAGAATATTCACCATTGCAGTCGATAGGCTAGGTTTGGAATTGAATAGTGTATTGCATGTTTGTCCGGAAGACGGGGCATTGACGGGGGGTGCTATAGGTTGTAGATTATCTTGGAGAACCTGAGCCCATTCAGCATCAGACATATCGGCGGGTTTTTCCCACGTGGATGGATCATCGGGTGATGCTTTGGGTTGAGCGAGGACTGGAGGAGTATTTGCCAAAAGGATCGGCTTTAACTGCTGAATGAGGGAGAAATTGTGAGATGATTCCAACTTGATGAGAACATCCCATACTGTAGGGTTACATCTTCGAATATATCCTCGGAAATAGGTATCTGTTACCGTATATGAATCTCGTGCGTCCCTAAACTCTGCGCATAATCTTTGATAGGCGTTAGAGCCGTCTAACGGTTCTTCCATTGCAAAGTGAACGATATCGGTCTCGCCCTGGCTGCACAATTCTGTGGCAATCGTGACGTAGGCTTCCTCGGTTAAGAAATGGGATGCCGGACGTAGAAGGGGTGCTGCAGTCGGATCTGTTATCTCAGCTGCCTTATAAACCAATTGACTCGCTTTGAAATTGTCGCTTTCTCTTAAGGCTTTTTCAAAAGCCTTGATTGTCCAACGTGCGCCTCCCATTCCGATTAGACTTTCTGCAGCCCCAAATGCATCTAGTCTGTCGAACCCTCTGATAATGTTACTTGTGAGTTCTTTCGGAAACATGATTGAAAGTCTCTCAGCTGCTCTTTTCCAACCGAAAGCGAGTGCGCTAATCACTTTCGTTTGAACACCGGGTCTTCCATTGAAGAATACGCCGGAGTCGGTTTCACCCAACTGGTTGTTTGATACGGTGAATTGACCTGCTCCAAGTCTGCTAATAGTTGTCATAATAATCTCCTTATTTTGTTTTTAATAAATATAAATTAAATCTATTTTGCATCAAAATCCTGTTCATGCAGCCGCAGCACCGATACGATAGGTTCCCTGCAAGTCGGGCAAGTCTCTTTAATTTTTTCTGTAACACAAACAAGGCAATACGTATGGCCACAAGGATTAAGAGCAGCTTTTTTTACCATCGGTGCAGCGCAAATGGCACAACCTGGATTTGCTGAGCCTTTCTCAACTTCAGCTGCTTTTGCAGGCAATTCTGCGGCCAGAGCAGCGGCAGGTTTTTTGGCATTTGCTCGTTGGATTTGATCTAAAATCGCTTTTTGCTCTTCTTCGATTCGGCTTTGAGCTGCAGGAGATAGCTCGGGACCTTTAGGTGCAGCCGCAGGTGCCTTAGCAGCGCTGGCAGTAAAAAAGAGATCCTTAAATTTTTGGACGAGTGGTTCGTTGTTAGATTGGAGCAGTTTGTCCAAAAATGTTTCAATTGTTGGGTTGGTTATTTTGAGATAGTCGTTGAGATAATCTCGCGTTACATCAATGGGTGGACGATCTTGCTTAAGCATGTCTAGTTGAAGATCGCAACATAAATCATATTCATCTTTTGGATGGGCCATTGCAAATGCCATAATGTTGCTATCCGCATCAGCGGTAGATAAAACCCTAGCTATTTCATTGATTATTGCGGGAGTAAGCACAGCGATTGCAGATCGTTCTACTGCCGTTAAAATCGGATGAGAAGGTAAATTTGCTGCTTTTCTTAGGACACGCGATGCTGGAATATTGCCGCTCTGAAGCAAAGAGCTATCAATCAATTCGACAGACCAATGTTGAGAACATGCATATTCGAGAAAAAAAGTCGAAGCTCTAGATTTGTTGAAACATTCCCAATGTTGGATGAGATCATCCGTGATTCCAGATCCAGGATGAAGTAACGACAGTTGAAGAGCGGCTGCTTTCCATGACCCAAGTTTCCGGGTGAGATCGAATATTAATTGAGGTTTATTGTCTGTTAATTTTTGAAAAGATCCATCGTTCGCCCCATTTTGCAATGACAGATGATTTTTCTGGGGATTCGTTTCAAGCGTCGTACTCAACTGGGTATAGGCAGATTGATTTTGGCTACCCAGTAGCTTTTTAAAAAGAATACCTATCGTTGGAAAAGTGTCTAGCCACCTAATGAAATATCGACCTCGATCAATGTGATCAGAATGTGGATATGATAATCTGCGCCTTAAGTCTTCCGTTTGGTCTGAATAATCAACTGGATCAGCATTGGCAAATGCTACCATATCGTTAATTGCAGGGATAATTCCATCTATAATCTTTAAGGAAAGATTAGATGCAGATAACTGGAGAACAGCAGCAGGAACATTTCGGCTTTGAGCTGCAGGTGAGCAGCTGGGGGCTTTTTCTAGAGCCCAATCTGGGGCGGGAGGTGAGAGGTTATTATTACGAGCTAAAGCAGCAACCAAGTCATCGAGTATTTGGGGTGTTAAGACATCTCCGACAAAACGGCCGAGAGCGGCTGCATCTGGACGAGGAGGGAGGTTTGCTTCTTCACGGATCCGTCTTGCTGCTTCGAAATTATCGGTTGTGTGGAGAGCTTCCTCCAAGTCTTTGACAGTCCATAACTTAGAAATTGCAAATGTGATGAAATGCTTTGTAATGTCTGACGGTTCACGCATATGTTCCCAAGACTGAATGTACGATTCTCTTATTGACCCAGGATGGGTAGAAAGCATTTTTCGTGCCGTTTCATTACAGCTATTGTCTCGGGACAGCAGCTTCAAAAGAGTATCTTTGAGTTTCGGTTTTTGCTGGAAGAGTTCATCACAGGTAAGTTCTCTTGCCGGGGAGGCGGGTTGTAGTTTTGCTTGGATCATTTGAACAGCTTTGAGGTTGTCAGCTCTTCTAAGTGCTTCTATAAAATTTTGAACAGTCCAAAGTTTGTCGATGGCGTATTGGATAAAATGATCTGCAGCTTTCATCGGATTGGCGTCATTTAATTGATCGATTTTAGAAAAATCAATAGAATAAGAAACAACAGTTGACATTGCTACAGCTACACTTTCCCATCCACCTGTACCAAGAGGATTGGCAAGCAAAATTGTGAGACTTCGTTTGAGTTCAGGAAATAATTTAAAAAGATCGTAACAAGTTGTAATGGGACCACTGGGTCTCAATACTGGAGGTGGCGGGACTTGTGGAGCTGCGGGAGATTTGGGAGGGAGTGATGGAATAGATAAGAACCGTTCTGAAAGGATATCGAACAACGCCTTATCGACTTTTTCTATTCTTTTTAAAAGACAATCAACTGTGGGATCCCCCCTTTTAAGCCATTTCTGGAAATAATTATCCGTAGAGTCAAATAAATGATACTGGTATTCAAGACATAAGCAATCATAGTCTTCACCTGTATCTGGAGGATCGACTTTGCAGAATTCAAAGATATTTGTTGCTCTAACGTCTCTAGATAATCTCTTCACAATTTCATAATACATTTCCAGGGTTAGAACCTCTTGTGCAGGAGCTTGTAGAATCTCCATTGGAATTGTTTTGTTGTGTGGAAGTTTTTTAGGAGGTTGAAGAGGAGAATACGGGCTAGCTAAGACATGGTTTATCTTATGGATGAGAGGAGCCATATCCTCGCAATCAGAAAGCTTTTGCATCAACATTTCGATAGTAGGAGGATTGTCTTTTCGTTGAATCCATTGTTCGAAGTACTGATACATAAAAACGAGTTGAGATGCTGCGTCGGCTTTTTTTTCGATTTTCATATATTCAGATAGTTTTAGTCCCTCAGGGGCTGCCAGCAGAAATTCAAAAAAGTTACGATAACGGGGAAGTGCTCGTTTTATTTCTTCTTGCAGCTCTGGGCTCAGCCTGCTTGCCCGATCTGTCATTCTTAAAGGTGCAGTTGCAGGGGGATTATTCGATAAAAAGAGTGGTTTTAATTTCTGGATCAAACTGAAATTTCTAGATCCTTCGAGCTTTGCGAATAGATCCCATATTGTAGGGTTACATCTTCGAATATATTCCCGGAAATACGCATTTGTTACCGTGTATGAAAAGGTGTATGAATGTTGAGCATCCTTAAACTCTGCGCATAATCTTTGATAGGTATTGGAGCTGTCTAAGGGTTCTTCCCTTGCAAAATGAACGATATCGGTCTCGCCAGGAGTGCAGAGTGCTGTGGCAATCGCGACGTATATTTCTTCAGTCAGAACATGGCATGCAGGACGTAAAAGGGGTGCTGCAGTCGGATCCGTTATTTCAGCTGCCTTATAAAGCAACTGACTCGCTTTGAAACTGTCGCTTTCTCTTAATGCTTTTTCTAAATCCTTGATGGTCCAACGTGCGCTTCCCCATCGGATTAGACAATCTGCAGCTCTCACCGCATCAAGCATTTCAAAAGTGGTGATGTCGCTACTTGTGAGCTGTTTCGGAAACATGAGTGAAAGTCTTTGAGCGGCTCTTTTCCAACCGGCAACGAGCGCATGAATGACTTTCTGTTCTAACTCGCGTCTTCCATTGAAGAATTCGCCGCAGTCGGTTTTTTCCAGCGCATTGTAAAGACCTAAGCTAGGCCAGTATAAATTAATTCTGTTTGTCATAGTTTTTAAAATTATAGTGCATCAAAATCCTGTTCATGCAGCCGCAGCACCGATTTGATAGGTTCCCTGCAAGTCGGGCAAGTCTCTTGAATTTTAGCACAACCAAGGCAATACGTATGGCCACAAGGAATAAGAGCGGCTTTTTTTACTATAGGTACAGCGCAAACGGCACAACTTTCATTTGATGAGGCTTTCCCCGCAGAAGATGCGGCTGCTGGTGCAGCAGGTGCTAATGGGGGCAATGGGGCTGCTGGTTTAGAGGCAGGCGATAGGGGGTGGCCGCAGCTAGGGGCATCTTCTCGAGCCCAAGCTGGGACGGGAGGTGTGAGAAGGAGGGGCTTGAATTTCTGAACGAGGTCGCCATGTTGAGAATCGTAGAGTTTTCCGATAACAGTTTCTACGGTGGGATTTTTGCGTAGGATCCAATTGAGGAGATATTCCATCGTAGCAGCACGGGGATCAGTATGGAATTTGTCGTAATAGTTAGAGACAGAATCAAACGGGTTTGCTTCAGCGAAAGCTACGAGGTTTGATTTGGGGTCATTTTGGGCTAAAGCGGTAACCATCTCCTCGAGCTGGGTGGGAGTCAGAACATCGCCTGCGAGGCGGTTTAAGGGTCCTGATTCGGGGCGCTCGGGCAAGTTGGCTGCTCCGCGCATCAATCGGGCTACAAGATAATGGTCGCTTTTAAATAAGGCTTCCTCAAAGAGTTTGGCAGTCCATAGTTTGGAAGTCGCATATTCGAGAAAATCACGAGCAGCTTCCCAGGGCTTCATTCTATTCCAATGCGCAATCGTATCATCGGATATAGATCCCGGGTGATCTTGAACCATTTTTCTCGCTACTGCATTCCAACCATGCTCATCCGAGAGTCTATGATCAATAGTATCTTTGAGTTGGGGATTTTGTCTGAAGAGGGTATCACATGTCAGTTCTTCCATCGCGGGGTTGGGAGGATTTAAAGCTTTTTCAATCATTTGAGCCGCTTTCATGTTTCCCCTTTTTTCCAATGCTTCTTTAAAATGGTCAACAGTCCAAAGTTTCTCGATGGCGTATTCGATAAAACTTTCCGAGGCTTCCAGGGGTTTGAGTCTTTCCCAAGCAGAGATTTTATCCCCATCGATAGAGTTGGGAATAAAGGACATTTCTAGTGCTGCACTTTTCCATCCCCCAGTACCACGGGTATTCGCGAGTAAAATGATCAAACTCTGCTTGAGTTCGGGTCGATAGGTAAAGAGATCATCGCAGGTCGTTATTGTGATAGGCTTTGGAGGGACAGGTTGAGGCGCTGGCGCAGATTTGGGCGCAGGTGATCGTGCAGGAAGGGGTGGGAGAGCTGAAAGGAGTGGCTTCAATTGCGAGAGCAGTGCTAAATGTGGAATTCCTTCAATTTTCTTTAGAAGGACGTCCACGGTGGGATTACCCCTTTCGAGCCAACTCTCGAAATAAGAGAGCGCCGCTTGATCTTTTGAAGCAGAGTCTTCGAATTCAATGACTAAACGATCGTACTCTTCGCCTGTATCTGCAGGACTTGTTTTGCAAAATGCGATCATATCGACAGAATGAGGGGCTCTAATTAATTCCCCGATGATCGTATGAAATATTTCTGGTGTCAGGACTTCACGTGCAGGAGCCTGTAGAATTGCAGGTGCAATCGTTGTGTTAGCAGGGGTGGTTCGGGGTGGCTTTATGGGGGAATAAGGAGTTGCCAACACGCGGTTTATTTTACTGACAAGAGCTAGGTTTTGACAGGTGGACAGTTTTTTTAAGAGGGTTTCTATTGTCGGGGAATTGTCCTTTTGCTCTAGCCATTTGGTGAAGAAGTGAGCTGTGACATAGTAAGGATTTTCATCGGAAGAATACCTTCTTTGTACAACTAAGTATTCAGAGAGAGGAGTACTATCTGGAGCTGCCCGTAAGAAACCCAAAAAGCCGGTATGATTTACACTTTGAGAGAGGGTTTTTTTAACATCTTCTAGTAGATCTGTTCTAAGCTCGCGGGCTAAACTTGTTAATTTTAATGACATAATAATAATTCCTTTAAAAATTAATATGATTATAATTAAAAAAAGAATTTAAATCAATTTTTGAATAAAGGATTAAATATTAACCCCGGGTCAAAAACCTTGAATGGATATGGGTGGGATGGAAAAGATCTCTAACTACCTGGATTGCAGTCTCTTGGTCGAACGGTTTGCAGGAGAAGATGTCGATATAGGCATCGCCGTTTTTATCGACAAAATGGCCGGTGATGGAGCTGGTTTCGATCATTTGGAGGAGGGTGTAGCCGGCGGCATCGGGGTTATGGTCGGCAAAATGGGCTAGGATCGGCTCGCCGTACATTTTCATGTCGATCGCTGGGACGAGGGTGCGGACGAAGGTCTCGAGGATTTTGGGGTCGGTGATGGCTTTGATATCACATCCTTGGCAATCGAGGATGAGATGGTAGCCCCAGAAGGTCTTTTTTTGGGTCGGTTTTAGAGTGGCTGAGCAGCATCCGTGCATAAAGACTCCTTTTTAAGTTTAATGGCTTCTAAAAGTGGGGCAATGCCGAGGTTTTCAAGGGCTGAAACTTCAAAAATGGGGCAAGAGATGGCTTGTCGGAATTGCTGGATGTTTTCTTCAGCACCTTCGAGATCGATTTTGTTGAGAACGATGAGGGATGGTTTGTCGAGAAGGGAAGGGTTATAGGCCTTGAGCTCTTGGAGGAGAATGTTGTAATCGTCGAGAGGAGAACCGGAGACATCGATGACGTAGATGAGGACAGACGACCTTTCGATATGGCGGAGGAATTCAAAGCCAAGGCCTCGGTCTTGGTGGGCCCCTTCGATGATACCGGGGATGTCTGCGACGAGGATCGAGTGGTCGATGTAGGCGAGGTTGGGAAAGAGGGTCGTGAAGGGATAGGCTCCGATTTTGACTTGCCGGTGGGTGATCCGGGACATGAGGGATGATTTTCCGGCGTTGGGCATTCCGATGAGGCCGACATCGGCGATCAGTTTGAGTTCGAGCTCGATTTCGCGGATGTCTCCGTCTTCACCTTCGGTGCAGACGTAAGGGGCTTGGTGGGTGGGAGATTTGAACCGGTCGTTCCCTTTTCCACCTTTCCCCCCTTTGCAGAGGAGCTCTTGGGAGTCTTTTTCAAGAAAATCGTACAGAATTTCGCCGGTTAAGGCATCTTTGACAACGGTTCCGCACGGGATTTTGATGAAGAAGTCTTTCCCATTTTTTCCTTTTCGGAAGTTGGCTTCGCCCGGTTTTCCATTTTCAGCTTTGATGAGACGGTAATTGCGAAGATTTTCGAGAGAAACGGCTTGGGAGTCGGCAACGAGGTAGATCGAGCCGCCTTTGCCGCCGTCACCTCCGCAAGGTCCACCTTTGGGGATATATTTTTCTCGACGCCAGGCGATCACGCCATTGCCGCCCCGTCCAGCGGTGAGTGTGAGTCTGACCTTGTCGATGAACATAAGTTATTGAGGCCCTTATTGAGGCAAGGGTAGTACCGAGACGTAAGTTTTAAGACCTTTCCGGTAAGAGACCACTCCATCGATCATGGAAAAAAGGGTGTCATCTCTTCCAACTCTTACGTTTTTAGCGGGTGTCCACTTGGTGCCTCGCTGCCTAACGAGAATGCTTCCAGCCGTGACAAACTGTCCGCCGGTAGCTTTGATTCCTAAACGTTGTGCATTCGAGTCTCGGCCGTTGCGTGTAGAGCCTTGTCCTTTCTTATGTGCCATTCTTAACCTATAATCTCTGTAATTTTAACACGGCTATATTTTTGCCGGTGACCAACTTTGCGCCGAACACCTTTACGTTGCTTATATTTAAAAGAAATCACTTTAGATCCTTTGGATTCACCTAGAAGCTCGCCTTTGACAGAAGATTTTGCAATGTAAGGAGTCCCAATTTTAGTTTCTTTGCCGTTACTGAGGAAGAGGACATGCGTGAATTCAACGGCTTTGTCATCTGTTGGAAGTAACTCAACATCAATGACATCATCTTTTTCAACACGGATTTGTTTTCCGCCACTTTCTATGATCGCGTACATTTTAATCCTCGATTTGGAAATTATCTTATCTTAAAGAAGCTTATTCATTCAAGAGATTCTCTTGCCAAGTAATAAAATATTTTTTATTATAAAGCCAAGGGCGGATCAGGGGCGGGTAATTAATTTATGAAACCTTTTTATAAACGAAAAGCTTCTAAAGTCACATTTAAAACACATCGTAAACATAAATTATTGCCCAAAGAAGAAAAAAGAAAAATTCCGGAAAATATTCCCGGGATAACTCCTGAAGATCTCAACGATATCAATAAGTGAGGGGGCTATGAAAAGAAGAACTCGAAAAAGCGCTAAACGACGTCCTGTTAAAAAAAGTGCTTGGCGCATGTGGCTCGACCGTTACACTGCAAAATAAGTTATTTTTTTTGAAAACCAAGGGTCAGCAAATAAAGCAGTGCCGCTGTGAGTGCAATGGTTGCTCCAGGAGGCCAATTCAGGAAGTAGGAAAGGATAAGTCCTGCTGTTGTCGAAAGAGCGCACCACAAAACAGCCGCTCCCATCATTTTGGAGAGCCGCCTACTAAAACCACTGGCGATTGCAGCAGGAATGGCGAGCATGGCGATGACAAGAATCGCACCGACGACTTGGATAAGAATCACAACAGAGATCGCAACAAGGCTTAAGAGGAAAAGGTAGTATTTTGTGATTGAAATCCCTCTGAGTCTTGCTTGGTTTTCATCGAAGCAAACGGCTTGGAACTTTGTATGAAAAAGAGCTGTCTGCAAAACAATAATACCAGCAAGAGATGCAAGGAGAATGAGATCTCCTTTCGAAGTCCATAAAATATTTCCAAACAAAAAATTCATCAATTCGACGTTATAACCGGGTGTGAGTGACACAAAAATCACACCGATTGCCATGCCCGTTGACCAAATGGCAGCAATCACAGTGTCTTCTCGTTGCCGGTATCTCAGGTGGATCCAACCAATGAGAAAGGCAGATAAAATCGCGGCGACCAAGGCTCCATGGAGCGGGTTCAACCACGGCAAATCGTAGTTTCGCTTGAGCCACAAAAAAAGACCCATCCCACCCAAAACAGAGTGTGCGATGCTTCCACTGATGAAGACAATCCGCTTCACCACGACATAAGAGCCGACGATTCCACTGGTGATCGATGCTGCAAGACCTGCGAGAAAAGACATCGGAAGAAAAGGGTGAGATAGAAGAGCTTCTAACATATTATCTCCTCCGTAAGGGTGGATGGTAAAGTCCCTGGGCAAAGTGGTCGCAAATTTGGGTTTGTGAGTACGGAGTGACTCTTCGGTGGACGCACAGAAACCGATCGACTTTTTGCAGCATCGCGTGCAGATCGTGTGTCACCATCAGAATGGTGATTTTTCCTTTTAACTGTTCTAAAAGAGTGTAAATGCTCTCCTCTGCAGCCGTATCGACGCTCGCTGTCGGTTCATCGAGAAGGAGGATCGAAGGGTTGCTCACCAAAGCGCGGGCAATGAGGGTCCTTTGTGTTTGCCCCCCGGATAAGGTTCCAAAAGCGTGATCTCGAAAATGGGCCATATCAACTTTTTTGAGAGCTTCGAGGGCTGTTTCATCTGCATCGGAAACATAGCTCCGGAATGCCGATTTTTCAAGGCATCCCATTTTCACGACATCTAGCACGGTGATGGGAAATTGACGATCGAGCTGGGAAATTTGAGGGACATAACCTATTTTTTCACGATCCAAAATCTCAATGGTTCCATGCTGCGGCTTTAAAAATCGCATAAGAAGTTTCAGAAGGGTTGTTTTTCCTCCACCATTGGGGCCAAAAATCCCTATAAATTCACCTTCTCTGATATGAAAGGAGACATTTTCAAGAATGAGAGTGTCTTCATATTTGAAGGAGAGATTTTCAACTTTGATGGCCATAATATTTTAAAATAGAATCGGTGATTTGATGCATGGTTTCGAAATAGTCAAAAGCATACGGATTGATTTCTATGACCGGAATACCCAACTTTTCAGAGATGAGAACAGCTCCCTTATTGTTGTATTGAGGCTCGGTGATAACAACGGGAATGCGATGCTCCTTTGTCTCTTCGACAATCTGAGCCACTTGTTGAGGTCTCGGTTCTTTCCCTTCACATTCGACCGAAAGTTGGCGAAGCCCATACCGTTCACAAAAATATCCCAGCGCAGGATGAGAAAGTAATAAATACGACCCTTTCACAGGTTCAAGTTGCGACTTTAATTCCGCATCAAGAGCCTGTAGTCGATTCGAAACGGTTTCATACTTCGCTTCGATCCGAGATTTCTGATCGGGCCAGAGCAGGCTTAAATTGTCAGCCATGATCCGCACCTGCCTTCGCAATAAGTGAGGATCCATCCAAATGTGTCGATCTTTTCCCTCTTCTGGTCCCTCGTGGGCATGACTTTCTCCGCACCCTTCGTTTTGAGAAGAGAGTAAAGAAATTCCCTCAGAGAGATCGACTTGCTTCACATTTTTTTCTTGCAAGAACGGAACAATCTTTTGCTCGATGGCGTCTCCATACCGGAACCAAATTTTCGCTCTTGCAAACCGCTCCACCTGTTGAGGTGTTGGTTCATACGTGTGAGGATTGGCACCAGGCGGAACAAAAACTTCAATATCGACCCCTTCCCCCGCAAGCTGCTCCACGAAATAAGCATACGTTGGGATCATCACTAAAACAATCGGTTTTGAAGAGGGCTCAGAAGAACAACCCAGTAAAATTAAAAATAGAAATACAATCCTTCTCATGAGAATCTGTCCATCATAACTTGTCACTTAAATAAAAGTAAGATATCTTATTCCCTCCGCGGAGGAGTGTCCGAGCGGCCGATGGAGCACGCTTGGAAAGCGTGTATACGCCATAAACGTATCGTGGGTTCGAATCCCACCTCCTCCGATTTACAACCTATTTGGTATTAATTATTCTTCGTTGAGTAAATTCCCAAAATCAATGATCTTGTAATAGAACCCGCTTTCTTCTACCGATGCATGCACCCCATTGACATGGATTAATATAGGCAGGATAGCCCAGCCTCTGGGCACTTTTAAACGCTCTATTTTTTCTTGAACTTCTTCGATGACGTTATGGCTAACGGGATGCCTGGAAAATTTGATTTCGCAAAGATATAAATTGTTGAACTTTGTCTGTATCAGGTAATCTACTTGGCATCCCTTCTTGAGTTTTGTCTTTCTTTGCAAATACGGGTTATCAGCGATGATATCCTCAAAGCGTATGTTGAGTGTTTTTAGAATGTAGTTGCGATTGCCAAGGACCAAATTCTCGAATTGATATCCCATGATCGTTTCCCAGCCCGCGAGAGAGGAAATCGAAGCCGTTTCAAATCGCCCTTTTTCAATGAGGTCGAGGCGCGGTTCAATATACTTCAAATAGAAGCGCAGATAATTGTCGCTGAGACGGAATTGACTGATCTTTCCCGATTTTCCTGATTTTAAGGAATAAGTGTAGTCTCGTGTAATAAAACCGCCCTTTGTCAGGTCCAATAGATACTCGCTCAACCTTCCGCTGCTGTCATATCCTGTGAGCTCAACAATTGTTTCATACTCTGCAGGACCATTTTCAAGGGCAGAGACAATTTTTTTGTACAGCTTATCGCGCTTGCCAAAAATTTCATGAAAAATCTGTTCAAATTCATAGACGAGAGCTCCCCCTTTTGTAAAGCAAAGCCGCCTGATATTTTCATCAGCGGAAAAGTTCCCTTGGATCTGTTCCAAATACCAGGGCACCCCTCCCGTAACTGCCACGACTTTAAACTTTTCATAATTCGACCCTCGAAATCCCACTGAATCGAGCAAGAAATTACAGTCAGTTAATGATAAAGGCTCTAGGTTTAGCGACCAGGAAATCCGTCCATAAAAACCCTTGCTGTTGATAATATTCTCATCTATCCAAGTGGAGATCGAGCCGCAGAGAATTAAGATCAACTTGGGATTCTTGCTAAACTCTTCATCCCAGGCTGTCTTTAGGTGACCTAAAAAATCAGAGTCTTCCGATCCCATCCAGGAAATTTCGTCCAAGATAAGGATCACTCTTTCAGTTTGAACTTGGGAGGCCAGCAAGGAAAAGAGCTTTCCCCAATCATCTGCTTTGACTGCTGGAAGCCGCGTGGTTTGACTTAGTTGTCTTGCGAACTCATCGAGCTGCTTTTGCCGTGTTGTATCCTTTTGGGGCGGCAAACCTACGAGTTTTAACATCCTTTTCTTTTTGCTAAATTCCTCAAGTAATCGGCTTTTTCCGATGCGCCTTCTTCCTTTGACGACCACCAAGCTTGCCGTTTTTTTATCTAGCAGGGTATTTAAATCATGTAGTTCTTTTTTTCGACCCACGAAAATATTTTCAGACATAGAGCCTCGCATAAATGTTCGCCATATTAACAATTATCATTTTTGCGAACAAAAAATGCTAGTAAATTCCGTTCGCCAAAATCACATTTGTCACTTTTGCGAACGGCACATTTTTAACATGCTGATAATGAGCGACTTATCCGAGTTTCCATATTGCATCTAAATCTGTTTTTTCTCTATGAAAATCATTGAATCACTTGGATAGCCCCTTTCAGATTCGGCAAACAAAGAGGGAGCATAATATAAGAACTACATTTTCAAGTGCTTTTGCAACTTTGCCGTTTTTTAAAAATCAACACGGAAAAATTTGACTCCCTAGCTCTTCCTTGTTAAATTCCTAGCTGGAAGATGAAATTATGCTAAAAGAATATCTTTCTTGAATACGAAGGATTCCTTGCGAGAATCAATAGCCGCAAGCCGCAGCAAGCAGGTTGTCACCTTTTCGGGCTCGGGTTAATGATGATGGGTTTTCTTGTTCTACTCCTGAATATACTTCTACTGATGGGGTGTCAACGCCAAGAGAAAGGTGCAAACATAGACGACCTTAATTCTATTAAAAAGAATTTTCTTCTTTCAATTTTAGAAAGCGGGATAGAAGAAAGTCCTTTTCAAATGAGCTACACATTAAAAACTGTATTTTTTTCTCCAGAGATTCTCAGTCTTTTTGGAGAGGTTCATGTGTATGCACATCTTCCCCATGGCTGGTGGCGGTATGAAGGAAAAACTCTTTGTAAGATTCAAGGAAAGCTAAAAGAAATCAAGCTTTGGGACTTGTTTTCCACGACTAGTCAGAGGGAATTTTTAAGAAAATACTGTGAAGATGACCTAAAAACCAATTCTATTTCCTACTTCTCGGGAAAAGAGCCATTACGCACTCGACTTGAATTCGAAGACATGCGCACTTTTGTCATCGATGACAAATTCTTAATCATTCTTTTCCAACCCTATACAGTGGGTGGTTTAGTGGACGGTCCCTGGCATGTTAAGATCCCTTACGAACATCTCAGAGATCATTGGAATAAAGCGCATCCTTTACCTAAACTTCTTCATAAAACACTCTCTTCAAAATCCTACACCGCATCTTGGGATGGTTGAATTTTCCGAAAATTAAATTAGGTTCACTGGATCTGAGTGTATTGCTGCCTTGGGTGAGAGAAAGTAACCCAAAGGTTAAAGATACCCAGAGCTACTAGAATAACAGAGAAAACCATGGAGAGGATCGGCACAGGGGCAGCTTTGTCTGACTCGGTGGCTATCTGAATGGATGCTATGATAGTGAATGTTAGCCCTATGACGGTCGTGATTGCATAAAAGAACCTCTCCATATAGAGGGTTCGATCAGGCTTATTCACCCGAGAGGCCAAAGTGGATAGATACGCCCCAGCGATTGCAGCAATGACCAAAGTTGCTGCTAAAAACCCTGGAGGAAACCCTCCTTTGGCCCAGCTCATATTTTTCCCAAGTGTAACGATCGTTAATCCACCGAAACCACACCCGCCTCCGGCCGCATTGACGATGGGTGCAACCAACTGTCTGCGATCGAGAGGGGCACTTACTGTAGCCATATGAAACTCCTGGTAAAAGTTTCGCAAGGGTTTTACAGATTTTTCTGATTATTAACAACCTTGATATTAGAGGATTATTTTGCTAGACTTGTTCAAGCTACGAAATAGGTCTTTAAAATAATTATTAGCATAGGTTAGGGCATAGTTTATGCGGTGTCCTTTTTGCAACCATTTCGAATCGAAGGTGACGGATTCACGGGATTCCGTGGAGCAGAATGCTATTCGAAGGCGGCGGGAATGTTTGAGCTGTCAGAAACGGTTTACGACATTTGAGACGGTTGATCTGACAATTCAGGTTCATAAACGGGATGGTCGGTATGAAGATTTTCTGCAGGACAAGCTGATAAGGGGGCTCGATGCGGCCTGTCAGCACACGCGCATCAGCCATGATCAGGTGAGAGCGGTTGCAGCACAGATCACTGCCGATTTGATGGAACAACAAATTCGGGAGATTGAGACAACGGAGCTCGGTGAGATTGTCATGAAGCATCTGAAAGATCTTGATACCATTGCCTATATTCGATTTGCCTGTGTATATCGGAGATTTAAAGTCATGGATGAACTCATGGATGAAATCCAAAACATTTCAATAGAGGAAGAAAGTTAATATGGCGTTGAAGAAAAGTGATATCGAGCGGTTTAAAAAGAGGCTTCTCGAACTGAAAGCACAATTCAGCCAACTGGTCCGGCATGTGAGTGAAGAGGTGAAAACTCCCGATGAATCGAAAGGGTATTCTCAACATCAGGCCGATGAAGGAACGGACGATTTTGATCGTAATATCAGTCTCCAAGTGACCGATGAAGAGTTTAAGGTTTTAAGACAAATCGACAGGGCTTTAGAAAAAATCGAAGAAAATACATACGGCATTTGCGATATTACAGGGGAAGAGATTCCGATCGCCCGTTTAGAGGCTATCCCTTATGCGACGATGACCGTGAAAGCCCAAGAAATGTTAGAAAAAGGTTTGTTGCAGTGAAGTGGCTCTTGCTTTTGATAGGTATCTTAGCGATCGATGTTGTCACTAAAAAAATCGTTCATGCTTCCTTGCTTCCTTCCCTTGGGACGGAGGTTTTTAGAGATTTTCTGGGGATCGATTTTTATATTCGGCATGTCACCAATAAAGGGGCAGCTTGGGGAGTTGGGGGAAATTTCCAGCAACTTCTCCTCTGGGTGAGGGTAGCAGTACTCGCGGGTCTCGGTTTTTATACCTTTTTTTCATCGAAAGCGGAGCAAACCCGCATCCCCTTAATCATGATTCTTGCAGGGGGTCTGGGAAATGTCATTGATTATTTTATCTACGGTCATGTCATCGATATGTTCCATTTTATTTTTTGGGGTTATTCTTATCCTGTGTTCAATATCGCAGATAGCTCGATATTTTTAGGAATTGCTTGGCTTTTAATCCGTGTACGAAAAAAGAAACATGTCTTGTCTCAAAATTGACTCCGGCAAAAAAATTTTGGTTTCTAAATGGCTCAAACACCAGGTTCTTTTGGATGTGGCGGAGATGGAGAAACTGCTTGATCATTTGAACCCTTTATATCTGTTCAATGTGAGCGAAATAAAAAGCTTTGAAGAACTCGAGATCTCTAAAGGGGAATTTTTAAATTCGTACGGAGAATATATTCAGTTGCTAAAAGATGGAATAGTGCCGGTAAAACCATGTCGTCATTTTTCTTCGGCTTTGACGGTTGATCATGGGCTTCTGTATGCCACGGAAGTGGTTCCGGGCCGATTCATGGCAAAAGGGATGAAACCGATTATTCAGATGCAGCAGCATCGATTTTTTGCTTCGAAGACAGGCGAGACGATCCAACCGATGGTTTTAAGCGGAGAAAGTATCCATTGGGGCCTGCAATTTGCTTATCCACAGATTTTCTTTGATTCAGAGCAAAATGTGTACGAGAAAATCACCACTTCGGATCGATTCCCAAATACGGCCCTTTTCTCGAAACTAATAAAATGGCTCCGCACTGAAACAGTTCCGACGACATTTCTTTTGTCAGGAAAGAAAATTTGTACTCCACTGCGGCTTGGTAGAGAGTGTTTAAAGTGGATCCACCACCATCCTCAGCTCCTCAAACAGCAGGTTTCAGTCCATGTCTATTGAAGAAGAGATCTATCTTTGGATGAAAGAGCATCGAAAAACACTCGCTCTTGCAGAGTCTTGCACCGGTGGCTTCATGGCTTCGCAGCTGACTTCCGTACCTGGAAGTTCGGCTTATTTTCTCGGATCGGTTGTAGCGTATTCGAATTGGCTCAAGGAAGAGATTTTAGGAGTTTCAAAGGCAACATTGCAAACCCATGGCGCTGTGAGCCGGGAAGCCGTCCATGAGATGTGGCGCGGTCTCATGCAAAAGACCAAAGCCGATTTTGGAATTGCTGTTTCAGGAATTGCGGGGCCTACAGGTGGGAGTGAAGAAAAACCGGTCGGTACGATATGGTACGCCCTGGGTGGAGATACAGTTGAAGTCGATACGTTTGTCGTTCAAGGAAATCGGCACACCGTCATTTTACGTGCTACCGAAAGAATTTTGGGTCTTCTATACAAAAAGATAACCCATGAAAATTGAAGGTGTTCGGCCACAGTCTAATTTGAAATATGCTGTTCCGGCTGTTCTTTTAGCCTCTTTCATTTATGCCGTGATGAGCGCTCTTGTTAAAATCGAGGTGAGACATCTCTCGATTCCGGCGATTATGTTTTGGCGGTATTTTGTATCGCTCGGATTATACAGTCTTTGGCTTGGGTCGATTCACAAAAAAGAAATGATTTCTTTAAAAGTAGAGAATTTAAAATTCCATTTCCTCCGAGTCGGAACTTCTTTGGGGAGTGTCTTGCTCTATTTCATCTCTTTGCAAAAATTGTCCGTCGCTACAGCTAACTTGATGTTTAATACCCTTCCACTGTTTGTTCCTCTCGTCGCTTTTTTTTGGAAAGGTGTGAAAATTTATCACCGGTTATGGTGGGGACTAGGACTTGCCTTTGTGGGACTTATTTTAGCATTGAACCCAGAAGGAACTGCCTTTGAATTGTCTGATCTTTTAGCGATTCTATCGGGTCTTTTGGGTGCGATATCGGTTTTGTCGCTCCGTTTTGCCCATTATCGAGAGTCGAGCTATCGATTGAATTTCCACTTTTTTGCTCTCGCTCTATTGTTGACGACTCCTTTGACCATTTTGACATGGAAAACGAGCTGGCTTTCCTTGGAAATCTCCGATCTTATTCCTCTTTTGGGAATTGGTGTTTGTGGATTTATCTATCAACTTTCTTTTACGCTAGCGGCCAAATACGCACCGATTCGGTACTTGGGGCCTTTTCTTTATTCGAGCGTGATTTGGGGAATTCTTTTTGACCTTTGGATTTGGAAAACGGAAATTTCGGCTTGGATGATCTATGGGATGGTATTAATCATTTTGGGAAATATCGTCGTTTGTTTACTCTACCCTAAACATGAGTTATAAATTATTAGATAGCGGCAATCAAAGTAAGCTCGAGCAATTTGGTGATTACACCTTAGCACGCCCCTGCTCTCAAGCTGTTTGGAAACCCACACTCAGTGAACGAGAGTGGGAAGAAGCGGATAGTGTATTCACAAGAGAGCCTTCCAATCGATGGGTTGGTAAACTTCCACAGTCTTGGAAAATGGAGTGGGATGAGATCATCTTCAAACTCTCTCCCACTGATTTTGGACACATCGGGATTTTTCCCGAGCACGCGCTCCTGTGGAACTGGATGAAGGATCGTATTCGGAAAAAATGTTCGATCTTGAACCTGTTTGCTTACACGGGCGGTGCGACCCTTGTCGCTGCGAAATCGGGGGCCGAAGTCTGCCACGTCGATGCTTCGAAAACAGCCGTCAGCTGGGCCCGTGAAAATGCCGCTTTGAACCGTCTTGAAAAGGCAAGTATTCGATGGATCGTCGATGATGTGATTAAATTTCTCAAAAGAGAAGTCAGGCGGGGTAGCAAATATGATGGAATTATTCTCGATCCACCGACGTTTGGCAGGGGCGCAAAGGGGGAGGTTTTCAAGGTCGATAAAGATCTGCCCATCATTTTAGATCTTTGCTTCCAACTTCTCACGGATAAACCTCTTTTTCTGATCCTCTCGTCACACACTCCAGGTTACACACCCTTAATTCTTCACCATCTCCTCTATCAGGCACAAGAATCGTTCAGGAGCGGAACCATCGAGATGGGTGAAATGGTGATTCCAGGTCCGCTCGATTTAACGTCTGGAACGTTTGCAAGGTGGTATGTTTAAGTCGATTACTAGTCCTCAAAATCCGCAGATTAAAAAACTCATCCGACTCAAAGAGAGAAAAGAGCGGGATGAAACGGCTCTTTTTCTGATTGAAGGGTACCGGGAAATCAAACGGGCCTCGGAGGGCGATGTCCACTTTCAAACGGTTTTCATTTGTCCCGATCTTTTTCTCGGATCGAACGAGCAGCCCCTGATTGAATCGATCGGTGTCGAGACTTTTATTCTACCCAAGAGTCTATTCGAGAAAATTTCGTACCGCGATCGCCCCGATGGACTGATTGCCATCGCGTATCAAATGCAAAAAACCCTCATAGATTTGCAATCCAAGAAATTATCACCCCTCTACGTCGTTGCAGAATCGATCGAGAAGCCAGGCAATCTAGGAACCATTCTCCGATCTTCCGATGCGGTGGGAGCCGACGGGGTGATTGTGTGTGATCGGTGCACCGATATTTACAATCCGAATGTCGTGCGGGCGAGTGTCGGGACTCTGTTCACCCTGCCGGTTGTAGAAGCGAAAGGATCGGATGCGTATATCTGGCTCAAAGAGCATCAAATTCAAATTATTGCTGCTACGCCTTCTGCATCGATAGAATACACAGATGCCGCTTTAGATGGTCCTGTGGCGATTGTGGTAGGAACGGAGCAGTGGGGTCTTTCCGATCTTTGGATGCAGGCAGCCGATGTTCGGGTCAAAATACCGATGCTGGGCGTTGCCGATTCTTTGAATGTCGCGATGGCCACAACTCTTTTACTTTATGAAGTCATTAGACAACGGAAAGATTCTTTATTGTGATAACCATCTCCTTGTTGTAGAAAAACCGGCAGACATGGCGACGCAGCCTGACCTTGCCCTACTAGCAAAGGGATGGATCAAAAAAAAGTTCCATAAACCGGGGGCTGTTTTTTTGGAGCCTGTCCACCGTTTAGACAAAGATGTCGGTGGTTTGGTTCTTTTTGCAAGAACCAGCAAGGCTCTGTCTCGCCTTCAAATGCTCATGCGCGAGAAAAAAATTGAAAAAATTTACCATGCCCTGGTCGAGGGCGAGCCTCCGAAACGTGAAGGTCGGCTTGTTCATCTCCTTGAACATGGAAGTCACCGAGCTCTTGTCGGTAAGGGAAAAGAGAGCATTTTGGATTATAAAGTTTTGAGGAGAGAAAAGCGGACAACTCTTTTAGAGATTCATCTTGTCACGGGAAGATACCACCAGATTCGGGCTCAACTCTCAGCCATCGGAAATCCCATTGTCGGAGACAAAAAATATGGCAGCAGACGTACATGGCCTATAGGGATTGCTCTACGCCATGTCCGTCTCCGTTTTGTTCACCCAGTGACTCACCAGGAGATCGTTGTCAGTTCTGCAATCCCGTTGCAGGGAAATACTGATCCAACTTCAGTCCGAGATAAAACTTAGTTGTCCAAGCTTTGGTCGCTCGGTCAATCAGTTCACGCACTGCCGAAGAATAAGCAGCATTTTGCTTCTGTTCTTTTTTCTCGAGAGATTCGATGTTCTTTCTGCATCTTTCCCCGGCTTCTTCAATCTGTTCTTCGATCGGGTCACGAAGAGGTTTTGCAGCTGCCTCGTATTCTTCTTCAAATCGCTTTTTATCTTTTTTATAATCGTCGAGCGCTTGTTGGTGGAGTGGATCTGTTTCCAGGGGATGATCTTTTAAAGCTGTATCGAGATATCCTTTAGCAACGGCAATTTGAGTATCGCGTCTTTCTTTTAAAGGCGCTAAGACGGACACTTTATGTTTTTCTAGATTTTCAATCAGTTGGTCTCGATTGGCTCTCACTTCTGATCTCAATCGATCGAACGATTTTTTCACTTCCTGAAGGATAGATCGTAGTTTGACATAATCTTCCGAGATCGATTTTAGAAAGGGAGGAACTTCACCAAAAGCATACTTGATCATTTCAGGCGAGAGAGGATTCAGTCCCGTAAACTCTTGTAGACATGCAGATTCTTCCTTCCCGATCAATTCTTCGCAAAATACGGGAAAGTATTTCTTGTACAGATATTCCAATTCAGAGGGATGCAGAACACCTCTTAAGTTGTGGCTGTAAGCGAAAGGATACCCTTTTTGATAGGCTAAAGCTCTCTGATGAGCCACCAATGTCGTGGGAGATGTATTCCACTCTTCCACACGTTTTGAAGCTGAGTAAACGCCTGCCATAATAAATCCAGAAGTGATTCCTGCCAAAACCGTCGATACAACGCCCGAAATGATGGCAATCGGCGTCCTTGCAGTGAAAGCTGTGACTGCAAGACAAACAACGGTCACAAACCAGCCGCCATTGGCCCATTTTGAGTAAGTATTTTCTCTTTCAGTCCAAAAGTTGGCAGCTTCCCGGCGAAACACATCGGAAGGGCCTCTCACATGGAGACAACCATCGATTAAATATTCCGAGAGTGCCCCTTTTGTTTCGATCAATTTAACTCGATCGGTAAGGGAAAAGGTCACATCTCTTTCGATTTCTGTGGGATTGAGATTGAAATCCGGATCTAAGAAAACAGAACTTCTATATTCTGTTGCCTCGGTAACAATGTCAGATGAAATGTCTAGTGCTTCCATAGGAACCTCCAAGTCGGAGGAGATTAAACCATTTAAGAATTATTTTGTAGGTATTCTCGATAAGCTGCTCGATGGTCTTCTTTCCAACTATCGGGTAGAGGTTGTTCCGGAGAATTGGAAGGAGGCGTGATAAAACTCGAGGGAAGATTAAAAGGGAGGTTAAAGTCAATCCGCCGATAAGGAACGTGTTCTTTAAAAACTTTATCGACTCTCTCCAGAATCACACGGGCATGATCCAATAATAGAGCTGCTTTTAGAGCTTCTTGGATTCTATTAGCCGCTTCTTCAAAGTTCTTCTGAGCAAGTTCAGCCCGCAGTTGAATACGAGTGAGAATGTTCTCTTTTGCTATAGGAAAAACTTCTTGATAAGCAGGCACATTGTTATGGTTTTTCATTTCTAGAAGTTTCGATAAGCTTTTAAATCGCTCTGTTTCGAGCAATCGGAGATCTTGATCTAAAATCGATTGAAGTTTGGCTCGAAAATAATCAAACCCTTCCAGGTATGGCCTTAACTGTTCAAAGTCGCGCAGGGCATCGTCGAGCTGAGTGATATTTCCATACCGGATCCATTCTCGATTCAGCGGATTGTCTTTCAAAAAATCTTTGGCCCAGGTCGGATCGGTTTCCCTTAAAAGAAGTGTTTCACAGAATGTGCGTAAATATCTTTCATAAAGTCGTTGTTTTTCGATTTCGAGAAGCTCTCCTTTCAACTGACTCGAAAACACAGAGGGAAAACCATTGGCGATAGCCAAACTTCTTTTTTTAGCGACAAGTTCGCCTATATTCGCAGACCAAAGATCGATCTGTTCTAACGATTGGCAGAGGCGATAAAAGGTGCCGATTAAAACAAAAATTGAAAGAGTTACAAGAGTTGTCAAAAAAATAGATCGGTTTTTGAAGGAAGAAAATCCGATGGCAGCAGTGGCGGCAAGAAGAGAGACTCCGATTTCAAGATTTCTCTCTTTTTTCCAATGAGATACTTTTTGCTCCCTTACGGTTTCTGGGAAGGTTCGAATGCCAATGCAACCATCGACAATAAGAGAATTTTCGTCGAGGATCATGACCCGTTTTTCGGTCGGAAGATCTAAAGAGACCGGTTTCGTTGCAACATTATAGAATTGAGGTTGGTATTGAGCAGCCCGTGCATCCCACTCGGGATTAGTTCCATGAATCAAATGTGACATACATCCTCGCGCTGATTTATATTAACCCTCCACGCAAAAAAGAGACAACCTGCTGGCTGCACCCCCCCTGTCAGATAGGGGCAGATCGATCCTCCTCCTCGGCCTAGCCTCCGGCTATGACCCTCGTCGGTCGGACCGCTGACGCTTCGATCTGACAGGGGTTCGCTTACGCATCTTGTCTCTTTTTTGCGTATCGGGTTAATTTAACATAATTTTAACATAAAAGTTGAGTTGTTGTAATATATTTTCTGGTTTTTATGCCGAGTATTCCGCCGCTGGATCCAAATTTCGAAACCTCTATCGAAGAATTATGCAAGCCACTTCCCAAAAAGAAGCGGTTTTCTAAAAGATTTTTTTTGATCTTGATTCCGATTGTTGCAATTTTCATCCTAATAGTTTCTAGGAATCATGAAGTTTCTAAACCTTTAGTCTTTCTAAAAGGGCCATGTCCCGATTTTGTCGGAAGAAAAGAGATCTTGGATATTCTTTATCAAGATCTTCTCCAAGGGAAAACCAAAAAAGAATATCAACACTCTGCTTTAACCAAAGTCCTTAGGGGCATGGGAGGATACGGGAAGAGTGAAATAGCCATCGAATTCGCCAACCGGTATCTCTCTCAATTTTCACTCATTTGGACATTCTATTGTGATAGCCAGGAACACATCGACCAAGGGTACCGTTTATTGGCGCAAAAATTGGGACTTCTCAATCCGGCGGAATCGTTAGAAAAAGTTAAAGAAAGGGTTCATTTCTATCTGGAAAATGATGCCCATTCTTTGCCTTGGCTTCTCATTTACGATAATGTGGAAGAGGAATTTACCGATCTCCCGCAAAGAGGAGGAGTCGTTTTGATTACCTCTCAGAAAAAGATTTTGAATCCGGAATATCTCCTTGAAGTCACTCCTTTTAAGAAAAATGAAGCGATCCAGCTTTTGGAAAAGATTACAGGTGAATCCCAGACTCCGATAATGGAAGAGCTTGTGAATGATTTAGAAGGAATTCCTCTACTCTTAAATTATGCAGCTCACTACATCAAAGCAACACCCGGTTGTGGTATCGACGACTATCAACAGATCTTTTTGTCTAATCTCCACCTTTATAACACGGGTGATGTCAATCAACGGTATCTCAAGAGTTTAGCAACCTCCTGGCAATTTCCTTTAAAAGCTTTGGAAAACAAAAATCCTGTAGCTTTAAAGTGGCTCTATGTTTGTAGCTACTTATCTCCAGAATACATTCCCGAGTATTGGATCGATGGAAATCCCTCGAGTAAAAAGGAAATTCTTTCAGCGCTCCGCAATTTTGGAATCATCCGTTATGATGCCGAAACAAAAACTTTTTCCATCCATAGATTTTTCCAGTATATGATCCGTGAAAGTCGGAAAAATAATATCGAAGAAGACTTAACCCAGGCAGTTGAACTTCTTTCAAATCATGCAAAAGACTATAAATTTTCGGAACTATCAACTTGGGCTACCGGCAGACTCTGGTATCTCCATGCATGCGAAGTTGTAAAATGGTTTGAAAAGCTTAATTCAAAAACAATGAAACTCTCAGAAGCCCTTCTTTTTGATGGTATTGGGGAATGGTGTTCCTTTAATTCTCGCTACTCTGAAGCGGTTAGAACACAAGAAAAAGCTTTAGATTTAAGACTTTCCGTTTTACCCCCAAATGATCATAGCATAGGTAATAACTATGTCTGTTTGGCCTGGTCACTGATCAATAGTTCTCGTTTTAAAGAAGCACTCGAACCTGCTGAAAAAGGGGAAGAAATATTAAAAAATGGAAGTTTTTTAGACTTTGCCGAAGCTCTTCATATCAAAGCCATGGTACTCCGATGTTTGGGTCGAGTAGAAGAAGCTATTGAATATAATTTAAAAGCCCTTTCTATACGACTGGAGGAAATGGGAATATTTGAATCTGATTTCGAACAGGTTAATAAGAAAAGAAAAGAGGTCATTGCGCTGCGGGAATTGAACCGTTCCCACGAAGCCCTACTTTTGCATGAAAAAATTGTTGATATTGGAAGAAGTCTTGGCAATCTAGGCCTTTGTTTTCATAAGATTGGAAAGCATCAAATAGCAGCAAAATATTTCGAAAATTGTGCTTCGATTTATGAATATAATTGTGGTAAGACTCATCCCCTTTTTTCTCGTTCTTTAAGAAGCAGAGCTTGGAATTCCTTAGAACAAGGTCAATATGATTTAGCGCAAAAGTTTTTTGAACAAGCAATAACACTTCAGCAAAAAGATTCTGTAGAGATTGCCTATACATATAGTGGGTTGGGTTGGTGTTTTGTTTACAAGGGTGATTTTAAACAAGCCTTAAGATACTTCAAAAAGACTAGAAGTCTTTTAAAACATCATCCAGATGAATACCTTTTTCTTCAGGCAAAGGAAAAATTTTTCCGCGGTATGGGACTTTGTTATTTGAAATGCGGTCGCATTGAAAAGGGTTTAAAATATTTAGTTAAACAATTACGGAGAGCCAAAGAACTTTATGCAAATACACCCAACATGCTTCTTTATTTAGACGAATTTCATACTGATTTGAAAACAGCCCATAGCGCAACTTTAGAGCAGCTTCAAAAGGCTGCTACAGTCGGTTATCAAATAAGCCTTGAAACCTTAGGAGAGGGCCATCCTATAACGAAAGATCTCCACAATTTCCTGACTCAGAATTATACCTGATTTAAAATTTGTTCTACCCTCTCAGCAAGAAGAAGATGAGAAGAATCTTTCAAAACAACGAATTGGCCAGGATGAATCAGTCCGGCATCCATTAATACCATACTAGGATTTTTAGATTTTTGTTCATTCAGTCGATTGGTATCCCCTAAATAGATAACCTGAATAGTTTTCCAGTCTTTTAGTTGGATTTCACCGCGACTTAGACCTTCTGCGATGCGGCCGAGGTTGTCGCCCTGTTGAACGATGCGAACATTGATATGATTTGCTAAGACTTTTGACCCGATATCAGCTGCAAGTTGTTTGGAAGCCTCTGGAGTCCAGTCTTTAGGATTGGTTTTCCTCACACTGTCTCCAATGTAGTTGATTGGCCTTGTAGACATAATTCCTCCGCTTTAACAAAGTTTTAACATAAAAGTAGAATTATTGTATTATACCTTCTGATTTTATGCCGAGTATTCCGCCGCTGGATCCAAATTTCGAAACCTCTATCGAAGAATTATGCCAGCCCCTTCCCAAAAAGAAGCGGGTTTTGAAAAGGTTTTTTTTACTTTTTGTCCCGATCGTTGTTATTTTTACCATTTTACTTTGCACGAAACATGAAATTTCTAAACCTTTGGTTTTTCTAAAAGGTCCGTGTCCTGATTTTGTTGGAAGAAAAGAGATTTTGGATATTCTTTATCAAGATCTTCTCCGAGGGAAAACAAAAAAAGAATATCACCACGCTGCTTTAATCAAGGTCCTCTGGGGAATGGGAGGCTATGGGAAGAGTGAAATAGCCATCGAATTTGCCAACCGGTATCTCGCTCAATTTTCCCTGATTTGGACTTTCTATTGCGATAGCCAGGAGCATATCGACCAAGGGTATCGTTTATTGGCGCAAAAATTGGAACTTCTCAATCCAGGTGAGTCGTTAGAAAAAGTCAAAGAAAGGGTTCATTTCTATCTAGAAAATGAATCTCAATCTCTGCCTTGGCTCTTAATTTACGATAATGTGGAAGAGGAATTTACCGATCTCCCGCAAAGAGGAGGAGTTGTTTTGATTACCTCTCAGAAAAAGATTTTAAATCCGGAATACCTTCTTGAAGTCACTCCCTTTCAGAAAAATGAAGCGATTCAGCTTTTGGAAAAGATTACGGGAGAATCGCTGAGTCCCATGATGGAAGAGCTTGTGAATGATTTAGAAGGGATTCCTCTACTCTTAAATTATGCGGCTCACTACATTAAAGCAACTCCGGGCTGCGATATTGAAGACTATCAACAGATCTTTTCCTCAAATCTTCCTTTATGGAATCACATCGATGTTAATCAGCGGTATCTAAAGAGTTTAGCGACCTCTTGGCAATTTCCTTTAAAAACTTTGGAAAAGGTCAGCCCACTGGCTTTGAAATGGCTCTATGTTTGTAGTTATTTATCTCCAGAATATATTCCTGAATATTGGATCGATGGAGAGGCACGCATTAAAAAAGACATTCTATCTGCTCTATGTAATTTTGGAATTGTACGGTACGATGCCGAAACAGAAACTTTTTCTATCCATCGATTTTTTCAATATATGATCCGTGAAAGTCGGAAAAACTATCTAGAAGAAGATCTGAAGCAAGCTGTAGAGCTCCTTGCAAAGCATGCAAGGGATTATAAGTTTTCAGATTTCTCGACTTGGAACCAGGGACGTCTGTGGTATCTCCATGCGACAGAACTTTTAAAAAGATTAGTCTCTTCCTCTGTACATCATTCCCTTACGCTCGAAAAAGCCCACCTGTTTGAAGGAATCGGAGAATGGTGCGCTTTTAATTTCCGTTTTGAGGAAGCGGTTCATGCTCACCAGAATGCCCTTCAATTACGAAAATCTTCACTACCAGAAAATGACATCGATATCGGTCTTAGCCATGCGAGATTAGGCTGGGCTCTCTATAATGCTTCTCGTTTTGAAGAGGCACTTCAAGCATGTCAAAATGCTCTCCAAATTTTACCACGCTATTCTGATCACCGAAATTGGGTTGCAATAATATTTAACATCAAGGGACTAACCTTGGGTGATCTTGGGGAATATGAAGAGTCTCTGAGGTGCCATTTGAAAGCTCTGGATATTCGTCTCAAGATTTTAGATATTCCAAACTTGGAGAATGACATCATTGTAAATGCGTTAATAAAAATAAGGGAAAAAGTGATCGATCTCCGGCGATCCCAACAGTTATCAGAAGCTCTTCAATTGCATGAGAGGATTGTCGATGTTGCTAGAAGTTTGAACAATATAGGCCGTTGTTACGGTTATTTAAAAAAATATGCGCTGGCTTCAGAATTTCTCGATAGCGCACTTCAAGTCTATGAAAAGAATTGTGGGAAGGAACATCCTTTATATTCGAGAACTCTGAGAACCAAAGGTTTTGAACTTATAGAACAAGGAAAATATTCCCAAGCTTTAAAAATTTTTGAACAAACACTATCGATCGGTGTTCCTAAGACGGGTAAAAATTTCGCGGAGTTGAGTTATTCATGGATTGGGATTGGTTGGTCGCATTTTTACCAAAAGAATTACAAAAAGGCTTCAACTGCTTTCAAAAATGCTCGGAACATTATGAAAGATCATAATGAAAAAATTCTCTATGAAATCAAATGTTATAGGGGTCTTTGTTTGAGTTATTTGAAAACAGGACATATCGATAAAGGTCTAAAATATTTAACTCAATGGATTGAAAGATGTTCCACGGTTTTTCGAACCTCTCCAAAAATGGAGAATTGTTTTAAAGAATTTCTAGAAGCATTGAATGAAGCCAAGGCAGCTGGAGCTACAAAAGAACAACTCACCGGACCCTTGGTCTTAGGGCAAAAACTGTGTCAAGAGGCTTTTGGAAAAGACCACAATTTAACATTTCAGCTATCTGAACAGCATTTAGGGCAGCCCCTTTGAGAAGTTGATCGCCAACGATCCAGAATTCGAGGGTATTCGGATGGGAAATATCGGCTCGGATCCGGCCGACAAAAACATCATCTTTGCCGGAGGCATCGAGAGGCATGGGAAACCGGTTTTGCTCCCAATCCTCTAGGAGGGTGACTCCAGGAGCACTGAGGAGGATGTCTTTAGCCATTTCTGGAGAGATGGGATGGTTGAATTCGACATTGAGTGCCATAGCATGGGCTCTTAAAATGGGGACACGGACGCACGTCATCGTCATGCGAAGATGGCCATCTTCTAAAATCTTTCTCGTTTCATCTAAAACTTTGTTTTCTTCTTCATTATAACCCGAAGGTGTCATGGGGGCGTTGTGAGAAAAGAGATTAAACGCATAAGGATGGGGCATGATGGTTCTGTTATACGGTTTTTGTTGGAGGAGAGCCAGAGTCTCTTCTTGGAGCTCTTGCATGGCCTTAAAACCGGCTCCGCTGGCAGCTTGATAGGTTGCTCCAACGATACGGCGAATTTTAAATTTTTTATGGAGGGGAGCCAGGGGCATCAGCAGAATGGAGGCGACACAATTGGGTGAGGCAATAACCCCTCGGTGGTGCTCTAGGGCATGCGGATTGACTTCAGGGATAACTAGGGGGACATCGGAATGGAGCCGGAAAGCTGAGCTACTATCGATGACCAGAGACCCTTCCTCGACGGCTCGTGGGACAAAAGTTGAAGAAATTCCTTTCCCGGCACAAAAAAAAGTGACATCAAGCCCCCTGAAACACCCCGGGGAAAGAGATTCGATGGGAATAGAATTTTCTTTAAATAAGAGGATTTTTCCCTCGGATTGAGGCGAGGCAAAAAGTCGGAGGTTTTTAATGGGAAAATTCCTTTTTGCCAGAACTTGGAGCATTTCCTGCCCAACAGCCCCCGTAGCCCCGACAATTGCTATTCTTGACCCCATAGCTTATTAATTTAACTTGGCATATCATTAAAGTACTAGTATGCAAGCAAAAATTTTGAGAGCTGTCGATGATGGGGTTCGAGCGATTGAGTTCCTCAAACGGCCGGAGAGTCTTTCGTTTATTCAAAGTGCTGCCAAGATCATTGCCGATGGCTTTCGACGGGGGAATAAACTGTTGATTGCAGGCAATGGGGGAAGCCTTTGTGATGCGATGCATTTTGCCGAAGAGTTGACAGGAGTTTTTCGGCACCACCGGAAAGCACTTCCGGCAATTGCTCTTTCCGATCCAGGTCATTTAACCTGTACGGCCAATGATTTGGGGTATGAAGGGGTTTTTGCAAGAGCTGTTGAGGCTCTGGGCCGTGAAGGAGATATTTTTGTTTCCCTGACGACAAGCGGCAATTCTTCGAATCTTCTCAAAGCCGTTCCAACGGCCAAAGCGATGGGGTTGAAAACCATTTCTTTTCTTGGGAAAACCGGTGGAAAGATGAAAGGACTTTCCGATTTAGAATGGGTGATCGATGGTTTTTCGTATTCGGATCGGATCCAAGAAGCCCATATGACTGCGATCCACATCATCATCGAAATGATTGAACACGAGCTTTTTGATGCAACTTGAAGCCTTTATTTTAGATGTCATGGAGGATCGGCGCCGAGGAAAATCGGTGCTCCATTTTCTCAGCTATCTGTATCAAGGCGGTATTGCTCTGAGGAATCGATTCTATGATCGAGGTTGGATTAAAAGTGTCGACATCGGACTTCCTGTCGTGAGTGTGGGAAATATCGTTGCAGGTGGGACTGGAAAGACTCCTCTCGTCAAATTGCTGGCCGAGATATTTCAGGAAACAGGGAAGGTTGCTATTCTCTCGAGAGGTTATAAGTCTGAAGCAGAAAGACGGGGTGAGACGATGCTGGTTTCATCAGAAGCGGACGTTTTCCAATGTGGAGATGAGCCGTTTTGGCTATCCAGTCAACTTCCGCGGGTGCAGGTTTGGGTCGGAAAAAATAGGATTGTATCGGCTTTTAGGGCCAAGCAGGACGGATGCGACTTAATTATCTTAGACGACGGAATGCAGCACCGGGCCCTCAAAAGAGATTTTGAAATTGTCGTCGTCGATGGAAAAGACCCGTTTGGGAAAGGTTTTTTTCTCCCAAGAGGATTTCTGCGGGACTCTCCAGATCGTCTGAAGAACGCCGATCTCATTGTGGTGATCGAACCGACTCCGGAGATCGAGAAAAAGATTCGGATGTACACGGATGCTCCTATGGTTTTCATGCAAATAAAAACCCCGGTGAAACTCCAAGGAAAAAAAGTCGGAGTCTTTTGTGCGATCGGCCGTCCGGAGAGATTTTTAAAAACCGTTCAGGAGGCAGGTGGTGAAGTTATTGCTTCCTTTTTCAAACCCGATCATGATCGTTTTCATCCTGAAGAACTGTTCCGCTTTGCTGAAAAATCAAAAGCCGACATGCTTCTTTGTACAGAAAAAGATTATGTGAAGATACCTGTGAATTTCTCTTGCGGTATCCCTTTGCAGCGGATTCCAAGTCAGTTAAAAATCATGCAAGGTGAAGAGACTTGGGAAAAATTTTTAACAACCATTCAAAAAAGAATAAAAAAATGACGGAAGAATATCAAATTGCACTCCCAAAACTTGGCGAAAGTATCGTCAGTGCGACGATTGTCCAGTGGTTTAAAAAAGAAGGGGACCAGGTCAACCAAGATGAACCTCTATTAGAAGTTTCTACGGACAAGGTAAATAGCGAAATTCCATCCCCTGTCTCGGGTATCATTCAGAAAATTTTAGCAAAGCCTGATCAAGAGCTTCAAGTCGGAGAGTCTCTTGCCATTATCCAGGTCCACAAAGCCCCTTCTGAGAAAATGATTTCGATGCCGAAAAAAGAAGCCCCTATTACAACTGGGACGACCGAAATGCGCGATTTTTTCTCTCCGGCCCTCCTTCGCTTGGCAAGAGAAAACAATATTTCTCTCGATGAACTTGAAAAAATCCCCGCAACCGGTGCAGGCGGCCGCCTCACGAAACGTGACCTTGAACTGTATATCGAGAACAAAGTTCCTCATGCCAATAAGCCGTGTCCCATGATCGAACGGGTCAAAATGACCGGCATGAGGAAAGCCATTGCAGATAACATGGTGAAGTCGTTTTATGAAGCACCTCATGCCACCTTAGTGACAGAGGTGGATATCACCTCTGTTGTAAAGCTCATCCAAAAAGAGAAAGAGGCATTTTTATCCCACCATGGAGCAAAACTCACGATCACGAGTTTTGTTGCCCGGGCGATTGCCCAAGCTCTCCGTGAATTCCCTTTCCTCAATTCATCGCTCGAAGATGACACGATCGTCGTCAAACGGTTTGTCAACCTCGGCATCGCCGTCAGCGTCGAGCAAGGAATCATGGTTCCCGTGATCAAGAATTGTCAATCACTCGGCATTCCAGAGCTCGCAAAAACTGTAGCTGATCTTTCCGTGCGTGCCCGCACGGGCAAGCTGACACCGGATGATGTCAAAGAGGGAACCATCACCCTCACCAATTTTGGGATTTCCGGCGTGACGATGGGTATCCCTATCATCCGGTATCCAGAAGTCGCGATTCTTGGTCTCGGCGCCATCCAAAAGAAAGTCGTTGCACTCGATGACGACACCTTCGCCATTCGGTCTGTCATGTACGTCTCCCTCACCTTCGATCACCGCGTCATCGATGGGATGTACGGCTGCGGATTTTTGAACTCTCTGAAGGAACACCTCGAAAAAGAAGCTATCTTATAAGCTCGACCGCTCGCATAATGTCTTCGATCGGAATGAGATTAGAAAAGAGAGCATCTGCTTGGGCTCCGTTGATAATCGTTTGAATGGAAGTAAGTCGAGGGTCTTTATAAACTCTTACATTCTGATAATGTTTCATTGCCGGGACCGTCACATTAAATGTATTGGGATAACAAACAAGACCTTCCCCGATACATTTACCCGTGGTACCCAATAAACTTAAAAATCGAGATAATAATTCTTGGGCTTCCTTAGTCTCGGCTTTTGAATTTGTCAGTGTTAGGACATAGAGCTCTTTTTCTTCATCCAAATCTTTACAGAAGATAATGCTACCGACACGTTGATGATTACGGGACAAGATGATTTGCTCACTGTAAATGCTCACCGTTATAAAAAGTCTAAGAACTGTAGAACCGTCTTGCCCTTCCCAGAGAAGGCAGGGTGTCTGGTGCTGCATGAGTTGTTTTTTATAAAAAGCATATCTCTCTCGGCCTGATTTTAGTTGAAGTTGACGTACTGTTTCCGAAGACAAGAGAGGAACTTTCCGGATTTTTTGAACGATATATTTAAAAATGAGAGCGGCGATTAAAACGCATTTTCGGACCGTCCATTTCTCCTTTAAGAATTTTGCATTCACTCTCTGGAACATCTCATTTCTAACTTTGACGACTTTCTCAACGTTTTCCAAAGCACGGATGAGGTCATCGGTTTGTTTCTCGGGGAGTTCATGAATTTTTCCTTCAAGAACCTTCTGAATATCGGGGGCATGTGGTTGAAGAATCAGCCCGATGCATTGGTTAATAATCGTATCGATACCGATGCGCAGCGTATGAAAACCCCAGGGGCCGTATCCAAAAAAATGTTGGATTCGATCCCATCTCTTAAAAGAGGCACGAACCGCCGATTTCTCAGATAAATCAATTCTCTCGTGATCGATACGGATCCAATTAGCTGGGATGAGTGAAACGGTATCTCGGAGTTGATAGAGGATAGACATGATTCTCAACCTTCCGAAGAAGAATAACCTGAAACGCCGTCGAAAGTATAGAGATTTTCTGTCTTGAAAACATCGTAGCCGGCTTTAATCATATGATCGAGAAGATCGAGGATGTCTTGAGGATGGACATCTTTGCCGATGAACCTGCACCGCCATTGCTCGATGCAAAATGTTTCAGGATGACCTTCTGGCCAAATACGAACGCCCCGATTGGTGATCATTTGGAGTTTGAAAGGAAGCGGGTTTAGGCTAGTAATTTTTTTTTGAAAAGACGCGGCTTTTTGCCGAGAATAAATGAAAAGATCGACGCCGACAAGTTTACGATCGATCTTTTTCTCAATTGCACTCAGAAGAGGTACGATTTTAGATGTCGCTTTGTAGACAGGAGCCTTTAATTTTTCTGGTTTATTGCCCAGATTTTTTACGACGGCTTCGGCAAATTCTTTTGTGCCGACTTTGATCTTGCTTGTTTCTGCTTTAAAAATATCGTAGGTATGAATCCCTTCTTCAAGGGTGCAAAGCCATGCATTATGGATCCGGCTAGCGATTTCAGAATCTCCGAGATAGGCCATCATCATGACACTCGCGAGAAGAAGTCCCGAAGGATTGGCTGCGTTTTGTCCAGCACGACGAGGAGCCGATCCATGGATCGCTTCAAACATCGCACCCAGATCTCCAATATTTGCTGAGGGCGCAAGACCTACCGATCCTGAAATTTGTGCAGCAACATCGGAGAGAATATCGCCGTAAAGGTTGGGAAGAACGATCACATCGAAAATTTCTGGAGTGTCTGCAAGCTTGGCCGCTCCAATGTCGACAATCCAATGCTCTTTTTCGATATCGGGATATTCTTTTCCAATTTCTTCATAGACTTGATGAAAAAGACCATCCGAAAATTTCATGATGTTGTCTTTCGTGAAACACGTCACTTTTTTCCGTCCCAGGTGACGGGCATATTCAAAAGCGTACCGAACAATTTTTTCACTTCCCTGCCGGCTGATGAGTTTATGGGAGACCATCACATCAGGAGTTTGTCGATATTCAATTCCAGCATAGAGATCTTCTTCATTTTCGCGGACAATGACCAGATCCATTTTAGGATGTTTCGTTACCACAAACGGAACGTAAGAAACGCACGGCCGTATATTGGCATAAAGGCCTAGCGTTGTTCGAACCGTGACATTTAAACTCTTAAATCCGCCGCCTTGGGGTGTTGTGATCGGAGCTTTGAGGAAAGCTTCCGATTTTTTGATCATTTCCCAGGTGTGCGGTTCGATGCCTGTTGCAACGCCCCTCAAATAGACTTTTTCTCCAATCTCCACTTCATGGATATCGAGATCGGCGCCTGCTTCTTTCAAAACATGGAGCGTTGCAGCCATGATCTCGGGACCTATCCCATCGCCCCTGGCAATTGTGATTCTGTGCATAATGTCACAATATCTACTTCTAGCAAAAAAGCCAATACACTATCATTCGCGTATGCATGTCAATGTGATCCGTGAGTTGTTTGAAGATCAACGTCAACATCTTGAACATTTTTTCCAAAATATAGAGATCGATCAAGCCGAAGCCGTGCTCAAGGTCTGCTTACAGACAAAAGGGCTGATTGTTTTGATGGGAGTCGGGAAAAGCGGCATTGTCGCTGAAAAAATTGCAATGACTTTGATTTCGACCGGAACCAAGGCTCTCTATCTTCCACCGATCAATTTTTTACACGGCGATCTTGGGATCCTTTCTGTCGATGACACCGTGATTTTGCTCAGCAAAAGTGGAGAGACAGAAGAGCTACTCTGTTTGATTCCGTTTATTCAAAAGCGACGAGCTAAAATCATCGCCCTTGTTTCCAATCCTCAAAGCAGGCTGGCTCAATATGCCGATGTGGTGATGACACTTCCGATGGAAAAAGAGCTTTGTCCTTTTGACCTTGCACCCACCATCTCCACAGAAGTGCAACTTTTATTTGGAGATGTGCTCACCATTGCATTGATGAGACAAAAAGGATTTACCTTAAACACGTATGGAGAAAATCATCCTTCTGGATCGATTGGTAAAAAAGCCACCACCAAAGTTCAAGAAATCATGATCCGTGGAAATGCACTTCCTCGATGTTTTTCCAAACAAAAGTTACGAGACGTTTTACCCGAATTTTCCGACAAACGTCTTGGGTGCCTCCTGATTGTCGATGAAAATAACCATTTTCAAGGAATTTATACCGATGGGGATCTCCGCCGGTCGCTCCAGACCCTCGGCTCCGATGTGATGCAAAAGAGTTTAGAAGAACTGATGACACGGACTCCGATTTCCATCAAAAGCGACATTTTAGCCTGGGATGCCCTCAAACTCATGCAAAAAGATCCCAAACGGTGGATCATGGTCCTTCCCGTCGTCGAAGACTGCCAAGTTGTCGGCCTTGTCCGGATGCACGATATCATCCATGCAGGGGTTTCATAATGGATTTATCGTATGTCATTCTATTGATCATTTTTGGCCTGGGTTACCTTTCGATTATTTTCGAGCATCCGCTCAAAATCAACAAATCGGCCGTTGCTCTGTTTATGGCCGTCGCTTGCTGGGCTGTTTTTATCTTAGGAAGCAAACATCCCATTAAACTCGATATCGACTTTCTCAACACCCAGGTTTCGAGCGTCTCTCAAATTATTTTTTTCTTGCTCGGGGCCATGACCATTGTCGAACTGATCGATTCGCATAAAGGATTCAAGGTTGTCACCGATCTCATCACCACGACTTCGAGACGAAAGATGCTCTGGATGATTTCTCTTATCGCCTTTTTTCTCTCCTCTATTTTGGATAATTTGACAACGACCATTTTGATGGTTTCACTCCTCCGGAAGTTGATTCCCCATACTCAGGATCGACTCCTTTTGGCATGTATGGTTGTCGTTGCTGCTAATGCGGGAGGAGCATGGACACCCATTGGAGATGTGACAACGACCATGCTTTGGATCCAAGGTCAGCTCACGTCGCTGGCTGTCATAAAGGCCCTCTTTGCACCCAGCCTTATTTCCTTGCTCGTACCGCTTATTTATTTTTCGTTCAAAGTTAAAGGAAAAACTCCCATCGATAAAAATATGAAGAACGAAGAGACGGAGCCGGGTGCCCGGTTGATCTTTTTCTTAGGTGTTGCTGGGCTTGTTTTTGTTCCCATTTTCAAAGCCTGGACGGGGCTACCCCCTTTTATGGGCATTCTCATCAGCTTATCCATTCTTTGGCTCATTACCGACGGGCTCCATCAAGCGCACGAGCAACAGAAACATTTAAGGGTTCCCCACATTTTAACCCGGATCGATATCTCAAGTGTACTCTTTTTCCTCGGGATTTTGCTCGTAGTTGGTGCTTTGGAGGCCGTCCATTTTCTCGATGATCTGGCCATTTGGATGAACAACCATATTGGAAATCTCACCTGGATCGCCACCTGTATCGGGTTGATTTCCGCTGTCGTCGATAATGTCCCCCTCGTTGCCGCCACCATGGGAATGTACCCACTCGATCAATTTCCCCCCGATCACTCCCTCTGGCACATGATCGCCTACGCAGCCGGAACCGGAGGCAGCATCCTCATCATCGGCTCTTCTTCCGGTGTTGCCCTCATGGGCATGGAGAAAATCGACTTCATCACCTATATGAAAAAAGTCTCCGTTCCCATCCTCCTCGGCTACCTCGCCGGGATGGGGGTCTATGTGATCACCCATTAATTATTTTAATTCAAAAATCCAATTCGGTGAAATGGTATGATTTTACTCTATGGTAATGGCTGTAAGTAAACTTCCTCAAGAAATGCTTTGTCACGTGTTTTCTTTTCTAACAGAAATGATCGACTGTGCCAGTGCAGCCCGTGTTTGTAGGTTATGGAGGCAAATCATTGTCTATGAAAAAGATCCAGCGATGGTTTCCCGCCTGCAACGACTGAGTCAAGGGGTTCAGGCATCGGCTCGTTTCTCCAGTGCTATAACTATTAACAATCAAAGCGGTTTTGGATTTTCTCGGGTCAATGAGAGTGGAAGTATTGTTGGTATCCATGATTCAAAAATTACCTACTGCCATTTTATACGCTCTACCCAAACAAGGCAAAAAATACATGAAAAATGCTTAGGATATAATCGAAGGTTTTCTTTTTGGAAATCATTGGCGAAATTAAATCGACTGATTGTCAGAGATGCAGAAACATTGCAACATGTCGCAGAAACAGATCTCAACTTGCCTTCCACCAAAGATATAACTTGTTTTCTTCTCGGGGCTTTTCCTATGCCTGAGTCAGAAACAAATTTTGTAACGGTTTCACTGGGAGTTGTTGTTCAATGGGAACTCCATGGCAAAAATCTAGAAAAGCGGAAATTATTACGTCTATTTGAAAAGGCATGCACACCCAGGCGCAGAATTGCAAATGTTTTTAGAGTAGAAAATACACTCATTTTTAATGTCCTGGGTACTATTTCTGTTATTTTTGCGTCTAAGGAAAGAGAAGGATAACGTGACATTGGGATTAGATCTCACTCAGTTTAAGCTCATCGATTTTAGGAGATCCTTGGGTCGTGTCATTGCTAGTCCCGAGCAACTTTATATGTGCGATCGCTATGGAGATTTAAAAGCATATTCATTGCCAGAAAAATATGTAGAAAGTGAAGGGGTTTTGACCGGTCATTTAATGAAAAGGTGGGTTGCAAAATTGCCTTTTTTGCAAAAAGAGATTGTTATCGATGATCGATGGGATGTACTGATCAAAAAAGGGATGGACTTTTCTCAATTTGAAGTCGTCCATTCAAAGAATGGAAAATGCTTTTTCTCCTTTCAAGTTTCTAAAAGGCATGCGTGTTTTATCAAAGGCAACCTCCTTTTTATTGTGAGTGATGTGGGTGGTACTGATATTCGAATCTGCCATATCGCTACAAAGCAGATGTTACAATGGTCGATCGACCTACGACCTTTCTTTTCCGACCATAATTATTATAATTCTATCAATGATGCCATTGTAACCCCAACCGAAATTCTCTTTCTGAGCATTAATTCTGCATTGTCCACAACTGGAGAGAAGCCTTTTTATCAATTTCTACGAGTTCCTTTTAACAATAGTGATAGAGCAAAATTAGTTCCCATTCCTACTTCATTTTCGATTGCGACTCATCTGCCAGCTCCCATTCCCCAAAATGTGCCGCCAGTTCCGCCTCCACCTCTTCCGGCTCAACCACCCATGGCTAATTATTAACCCGAGAGGTCAAAAGGTGACAACCTGCTTGCTGCGGCTTCGCCATATCGATTCTCGCTCGGAATCCTTCGTATTCAAAAATGTAGTCCTCGCGAGAATCAATCTGGCTTTGCCTCGCAGCGCATCTTATCACCTTTTGACCTCTCGGGTTAATAACCGCCAAAAGTGCGCCTCATCATTGCTGGGCTCTTATCAGCCGCTGTTGCCGCTATCGGTTTGTATGCCGTTGGAAGGCTTTTTGGTCGTTCTTTCCTTAGTATTTTCAGAAAGTAATTATTTGAAACCAGCCTTTAGGACATTTTAAATCAAAATTGTTGCAGAAAAATGCTGGCGTTTAGTATGTTGTTGGCTTCCTCAATGTGAACCATTGGGTGAATATGCGATCTTCGAGTCGCAAATGCTGTTTAGACAAGTCAAGAGAAGCGATGTTCAAGCATATATAACAAGCTTGTGCGTCTAAGGTTGAGCGATCAATCTTAGATGCTTAACAATTTTTTAGAATTTTTATACAAAATTAAATTCTCAATTTGAGAATTTGATCTTGGTTCAGATTGAATGCTGACAGTGTGGATGAGGCATGCAAGTCGAACGAGATTGTAGGGCAACCTGCAATCTAGTGGCGAATGGGTTAGTAATACATGAATAACTTACCTCTAACCTGGGGATAACGGCTGGAAACGGCCGCTAATACCGAATGAGGTGGCGAAGGAAATCCTTTGTTTATCAAAGTAGGGGACCGGGAAACTGGCCTTGCGGTTAGAGAGAGGTTCATGGGATATCAGCTAGTTGGTGTGGTAATGGCACACCAAGGCTAAGACGTCTAGGCGGATTGAGAGATTGACCGCCAACATTGGGACTGAGATACTGCCCAGACTCCTACGGGAGGCTGCAGTCGAGGATCTTTCGCAATGGGCGTAAGCCTGACGGAGCGACACTGTGTGAGTGATGAAGGCCTTCGGGTTGTAAAACTCTTTTGTTTGGGAACAAGAAAGACTCGTGAATAACGGGTCAATTTGAGGGTACCAGAAGAAAAAGTACCGGCTAACTACGTGCCAGCAGCTGCGGTAATACGTAGGGTACAAGCATTAATCGGAATTATTGGGCGTAAAGGGCGCGTAGGCGGAAAGGTAAGTCAGATGTGAAATACCAAAGCTCAACTTTGGTGCTGCATTTGAAACTCCCTTTCTAGAGGACTGACGGAGAAAGCGGAATTCCACGAGTAGCGGTGAAATGCGTAGATACGTGGAGGAACACCGGTGGCGAAAGCGGCTTTCTAGTTTTTACCTGACGCTGAGGCGCGAGAGCAAGGGGAGCAAACAGGATTAGATACCCTGGTAGTCCTTGTCGTAAACGATGTGTACTTGATGTAGCCGGGCTCAACCCTGGCTGTGTCGGAGCTAACGCGTTAAGTACACCGCCTGAGGAGTACGCTCGCAAGGGTGAAACTCAAAAGAATTGACGGGGGCCCGCACAAGCAGTGGAGCATGTGGTTTAATTCGATGCAACGCGAAGAACCTTACCTGGGCTCGAAATGCAGAGGGCGATACCAGAAATGGTATTTTCCGAAAGGACTTCTGTATAGGTGCTGCATGGCTGTCGTCAGCTCGTGCCGTGAGGTGTTGGGTTAAGTCCCGCAACGAGCGCAACCCTTATCATTAGTTGCCATCACTTAAGGTGGGCACTCTAATGAGACTGCCTAGGTTAACTAGGAGGAAGGCGAGGATGACGTCAAGTCCGCATGGCCTTTATGTCCAGGGCTACACACGTGCTACAATGGTCGGTACAGAGGGCAGCAAGACCGCAAGGTGGAGCAAATCCCAGAAAGCCGATCTCAGTTCAGATTGTGGTCTGCAACTCGACCACATGAAGTCGGAATTGCTAGTAATGGCGTGTCAGCAACAACGCCGTGAATACGTTCCCGGGCCTTGTACACACCGCCCGTCAAGTCATGGGAGTTGGTTTTGCCCAAAGTGGCTGACTCAACCCCTGTTTTATTACAGGAGGGAGAGGTCACCAAGGTAAGGCCGATGACTGGGACTAAGTCGTAACAAGGTAGCCCTACCGGAAGGTGGGGCTGGATCACCTCCTTTAAAGGACTAAATGGTGTCAACCCCTCATGGGTAAATATGACACCATTAGGTTGAGACAAGCTTGTTCGTTTGAATCATCGCTTCCCTTCTCTTGTCTAAGCAAGAGATGGAGTGGTTAACACTCTTTGTTATCTTGAAAGTTTGGATAAGATAAGTTTTAAATTAAGTATCAATATATAAGAATATATTAGAGCGCAATTTTCACTGATGTAAATTAGCGCTTGAGAATGAATTCATATAAATTAATTAATATACGGCGAATTAGCAGCTAAAGATTTTTGATCAAGTTGCTAAGGGCTGTTGGTGGATGCCTTGGTATCGACAGACGATGAAGGACGTGCAAACCTGCGATAAGCTCCGGGGAGCTGGAACGAAGCTTTGATCCGGAGATTTCCGAATGGGGAAACCCAGTGAGAGTAATGTCTCATTATTGCAATCTGAATTCATAAGATTGCAAAGTTACACCTGCCGAAGTGACACATCTCAGTAGGCAGAGGAAAAGAAATCTAGAAGAGATTCCCATAGTAGCGGCGAGCGAAGTGGGAAAAGCCCAAACCGAGAATTTCGTATTCTCGGGGTTGTAGGGCCCATCACATGCGTATTCCAAGTTTTAGCTTAACAACCTGAAAAGGTTGGCGACACAGGGTGATAGCCCCGTGAGCGAAAAGATGAGGAAGCGCGATGGGTACCTGAGTATGACCGGCCACGGGAAATCCGGTCTGAATCTGGGGGGACCACCCTCCAAGGCTAAATACTAGTCGATGACCGATAGTGAACCAGTACCGCGAGGGAAAGGTGAAAAGAACCCCTGTTAGGGGAGTGAAATAGAACCTGAAACCAACAGCTTACAAACGGTCGAAGGCCTATGTCCTCTTTGAGGAAATGGCTGACGGCGTGCCTTTTGCATGATGAGCCAGCGAGTTGCGTTAAATGGCAAGGTTAAGGGACTGAAAACGTTCTGGAGCCGAAGCGAAAGCAAGCGTTAATAGCGCGTTTAGTCATTTGATGCAGACACGAAACCAAGTGATCTATCCATGGTCAGGATGAAACAGGGGTAACACCCTGTGGAGGTCCGAACTAGTAACTGTTGAAAAAGTTTTGGATGAACTGTGGATAGGGGTGAAAGGCTAATCAAACTTGGAGATATCTTGTTCTCTCCGAAATAACTTTAGGGTTAGCCTTGGCGTTAACTTCTTGGGGGTAGAGCACTGAATTCAATAGGGGGGCGACAGCCCTACCGACGGAAATCAAACTCCGAATACCAGGAAGAGTGCCAGGAGATAGACTGCGGGGGATAAGCTTTGTAGTCAAAAGGGGAACAGCCCAGACCGCCGATTAAGGCCCCAAATTCTATGCTAAGTGGGAAAGGATGTGAAGTTTCAAAGACAGTTGGGATGTTGGCTTAGAGGCAGCCATCATTTAAAGAGTGCGTAACAGCTCACCAATCGAGAGACTTCGCGCCTATAATATACGGGACTCGAAGTATAGAGCCGAAATCGCGGATGTACAAGCAATTGTACGTGGTAGGAGAAGCGTAGTATGTGCACTGAAGATGTACCGTGAGGAGCATTGGAGCGCATACTAGTGATAATGCATGGCATGAGTAAACGATAAAGATAGTGAAAATCTATCTCGCCGAAAAACTAAGGTTTCCAGGGTCAAGCTCGTCTTCCCTGGGTCAGCCGGTCCCTAAGCCAAGGCGGAAACGCGTAGGTGATGGGAAGCAGGTTAAACATTCCTGCGCCGCCGTAGTTTATACGACGGGGTGACAAAGTAAGTTAAGCGTGCGGACCGTTGGATGTGTCCGTTTCGACATGGGGTTGGCTATTAGGTAAATCCGGTAGCGTAATACTCGGTGTTGGACAAGGGGAATCTTCGGAGGAACCGATGACGTAGCGCGACACTTTCAAGAAATAGCCCCTAGTTTACGAAGGCGACCGTACCAAAACCGTCACAGGTGGTTAGGATGAATATTCTCAGGCGCGCGAGATAACTCTCGTTAAGGAACTCTGCAAATTACCCTCGTAACTTCGGGAGAAGAGGGGCCTGTCTTTGTTATTGACTTCGCGTCAAGAAGCGTAGGCGGGTCGAAGAGAAATGGCCCAGGCGACTGTTTAACAAAAACACAGCACTATGCAAACTCGTCTAAGAGGAAGTATATGGTGTGATGCCTGCCCAATGCCAAAAGGTCAAAAGGAGGTGTTAGCCGCAAGGCGAAGCACTGAATTTAAGCCCTGGTGAATGGCGGCCGTAACTATAACGGTTAAATCCTTAGATGGCCGTTGTAAAATCTGGCTATATGCTGGAACAACTGAGTATGTCATAGTACCAAGCAAAGGTAAAAATCTATGAACGCAGTCAATCAGCAGGAAAGACTAGTGTAAACTAGAATCCTCAGAGACTATACGCCAGAATCCCATTCTGTGGGATATGATATAGTCCGATCTAACTAGCGATAGTTAGCTAACATAAATGCCTAAGGTTAATAGCTAGCTTTAGTAAAACCAAACTATATGCGGGAAACTCCTCGAAAACTTTTTAGTACTCGCTCCTATTTTGGGGCAGTAAAAATCTAAGAGGCATGGGGACAATCCGCAGGAAAGACTAGTTCAATGACTAGAATCCTCAGAGACTATACGTTTGGAGTTTTGTTATGAAATTAGAAGCAGAGTGGATTGTTGGATTTGTGGATGGAGAAGGTTGTTTTCATGTGTCGATCAATAAACACAATGAAATGACAATCGGCTATCAGGTATTGCCTGAATTCACAGTTGTCCAACACGAAAGAGACGTCAAGGTACTTCATGCACTGAAAACGTTTTTTGGTTGTGGAGTGGTTAGAAAAAACCACGGCGACCGAATGGCGTTTCGTGTTAGAGGTTTACAACATCTCTCAGAAATCATTGTCCCATTTTTCGAGAAACATCCGTTGATGACGATAAAGCAACTGGATTTTCTCAAATTTCGACGAATTTTGTTAAAAATTCGAAATGGCGATCATTTAACTCAGCAAGGGATCGAAGAGATTCGATCCATCAAAGAGCAAATGAATCGTTGCAAAACTAAGATAGAGTCCGACTCTTACGGAAACATAAGAGACTGATCGAGCGAAATTCCTTGTCGGGTAAGTTCCGACCTGCACGAATGGCCTAACGATCTGGGCACTGTCTCGACGGGAGACTCGGTGAAATTGTAGTAGCAGTGAAGATGCTGTTTACCCGCAACAAGACGGAAAGACCCCGTGAACCTTTACTATACTCTGATATTGGCTTCTGACTTTTCATGTGTAGGATAGCTGGGAGACTGTGAAAGTGGCTCGTTAGGGCTGCTGGAGTCAACGGTGAAATACCAGCCTTGAAGAGTCGGAATTCTAACATCTGCCCGTGAATCCGGGAGATGGACAGTGTCAGACGGGTAGTTTGACTGGGGCGGTATCCTCCTAAAAAGTAACGGAGGGGTCCAAAGCTTCTCTCATCGTGGTTGGCAATCACGAGTTGAGCGTAAAGGTATAAGAGAGGTTAACTGCGAGACCAACAAGTCAAGCAGGTACGAAAGTAGGGCTTAGTGATCCGGCGGTAGAAAGTGGAATCGCCGTCGCTTAACGGATAAAAGGTACTCCGGGGATAACAGGCTTATCGCCACCAAGAGTTCATATCGACGTGGCGGTTTGGCACCTCGATGTCGACTCATCGCATCCTGGGGCTGGAGAAGGTCCCAAGGGTTTGGCTGTTCGCCAATTAAAGCGGTACGCGAGTTGGGTTCAAAACGTCGTGAGACAGTTTGGTCCCTATCTGTTGTGGGCGTAGGATACTTGAGAAGAGCTGCTTCTAGTACGAGAGGACCGAAGTGGACGAACCAATGGTGTGCTGGTTGTATTGCCAAGTGCAAAGCCAGGTAGCTATGTTCGGAAAGGATAAGCGTTGAAAGCATCTAAACGCCAAGCCTCCTTCAAGATAAGGTATCCCATGAGACCCCCGGGAGATTACCGGGTTGATAGGTTGGGTGTATAAGCGTAGTAATGCGCTGAGCTAACCAATACTAATCGGTCGATTGACTTGATCTTCCTTTTTATTTTCGGCTTCGCTCTTATTTTAAGAGCCAAGTCAATGATAATAAAAAGCTGAAGCGCCAATATTAGTTATGAATTCATAACCTACAAGCGCTATTTTACATCAATGATTTAAGACGATAATTATCCAAACAATTTTACCTGGTGGCTATTGAGAAGGGGAAATACCTGATCCCATCCCGAACTCAGCAGTTAAGTCCTTCATCGCCGATGGTACTGTACGCAAGAGTATGGTAGAGTAGGTTGCCGCCAGGTTTTTTCTTCGCCCTAGTTGGCTTTGCTGACTAGGGTTTTTTTATTTTAAAAATCAGCTTCAATTGTCTTGATCGAGTTCTGCCTTTGTCAAAAGACCCATGAAGGTTGGCATTGGCTTTTTTTTTGGCCACGAGCCTCAAACCAACAGAAGAGCATGTTGCCGTGGAATGGCTCACGCGACAAGAAAGGAGATTTATATTCCTACGTGGTTGAGTTGTTTGAGGAAAAGTGAGTTACCTTTAATCGGTATTTATTTATTATTTCTTAATTATGGCAAGTCTTGTTGCGTCTTTAGAGGCGAGAGTGAGAGATAGTCGATTGATTTGGCGGGCGCAGCAACAGCTCGATCCATCTCTTCCTCATAAGCGGTATAAAATGTTAGAGCATGATCAGTGGCCTGAAGTCATGAAACTTGCTCGAATTTTTAATTCTTTTGTTTATGGCAAGTTAATGCAGAAGGTTCCTTCATTTTACAGAATTGATCGCCAGCAAGGGATATGTTATTTCCCTAGAACAACTGAAACACAAACGGAGCATCGACTCTTTGAGAACAGTTTCTTGGATCGCTTTACACATGTCATTTGTATACTTTCCCCGATGGAGTTTGTTTTGGTCGATTCCAAACACATGGCATATAAATTTCATGTCGATCCACAGACGTTATTGTGGAGTGTCACGAATCTTCCCAATATTCTAGATCGTATTTTACAATCGATTTTTCAGGCTTTTGGGCCCAAGCTGTATACTTCTGGTTTACTCCAAGGATTGGACGTTTGGAAAATGCGGATCAGATCCATGGAACTTCAAAACCATTCGATCAACATCAGAATAAGAATTGGAGATTATGGTTCCTATTTTTTGGTGTATGACTCAAGTCAGGAGACTTCATCCTGTTGTCTTGGACAATTGAGCCTTCTAGCTCACCAGATAGGTGGATCTATTAGAATTCATATAAGTGAAAAGAATTTTTCCATCCCAGTGAGCGATAAAACTGATATGGAGCTTGTTCAGGTATCCAATAATTTTTTGGTCGTCACGGCTCATTTAGAGGATCGGGAGCACAACGTGTCGCAGTACCGTTTTAATATCTATGATCTCATTTCGGGGTGTCTCATTTTTTGCTATATCCCCCACTCACAAAATGAAGACTATAAGCCTCAAAAGGTGTTCTTTTTTAAAAGATTTGCCCTTTTTTATTATCAAAGGTCAGATCGCCAGCTACGTGCAAATCTCATCGACCTTGAAAGGAAGATCGCTATTCCTTTGACAGAACTCACACAAGATCTATTTTGCTCTTTTGATACGATCACAGGTCTTGACTTTATAGAAACAAATCAAGGGACCGTACATGCTGTTTTAAAAGGGGAGCGCGATGATGAAACATATGTTATTGAAAGTGAAATCAACCCGTACCAAAACAATCCTCTTATCTATTTAGATCAAGGTTTAGAAGTCGTATCTAATCAAAAGAGCCCCGAAAACCGTCCCGTGCGGGAAAGTTGCGGTTGTGGCTATGCTTGATGGGAAGGATGTTTATGGTCACCCAGTTATTTTGCAGGCTCTTGTGGAGGAGCACCTATTTCAATTATCAGGCAGTATATTGAACAGCAAAATGCCCCAGCGGAATTGGTGCACCTTTCATCCTGGCCATGAATGGCCGGGTTTTCGGCGCTGAACGATAAAACCGCTCAAAAAAATCTATACAAATCTATGCAATGCATAGAGAACTAGATACGTCCTCCCGCACAGTTCTGTAAGCCTTGGAGGTGAAACTCCTCCATTCGACTCGATTCGATATAGAGGGGAAGCTGGAAGGGCATGTTGAGGGAGGTATTGGTATTGTCGGCAAGGTCGAGCGTGATCGTATCTTTCAAATTCTGATGAAAGATATCAGAGGAACCTTCAGCTCTTAATTGACAAAAGCCTACAAAAGCCAAAAACAACTTTTTCATATAACTCTCCCTTAAAGATTAGATTACATGGTATTTTTTTTTAAAATGGAGAGGATTTATGAAAACCCTCTCCTGTAATGAAATTTATTTTGTCTTCTTAGGTTTTTTGCCCATATCTTGATCGAGCTCGCTCTTTGTCAAAATGCCCATGAATGTGTTGACATTGGCTTGGTTCTTTTGATTGCGTGCATCGAACCAGGAGAAAAGCATATTACCAAAGAAGGGATCGCGGGACATGTTAAATTCTCCTCGGGCTTGGATGTGGGTATTTGCAATAGGTCTTGGGATGCTCCACGTTTGTCCATCATCATCCGTATGGAGTAGGCTAAGGGTCATATTCCCTGAAAAATCAGGCTGCATATCGACCACACCCACATAGAGGCGATTTAAATCGGGATCATTCGTTATACCGTAAGCATAACAATTGATATTACGGCTTGGCTGGAAAGGAATCACTGTGTCGGTTTTACTCACGTTTGAGAATGCGATGTCTTTGCGACCTCCAAAAGAATCGGGCCCTAAATTGACAATACCCGTAGGATTGACCAATAGAGATAAATGATTGCTATTGAATGGGGAATCGAAGGAATAACCCACTAAATATACTTTTCCATCGGGTGTTACTGTAATTTCTGGCTCTACGGTCGATGGAAAAGGTGGAAATTTGCCAGCTGAAATCGGAGTATGAACGATTTTGCCATATTCCCCTTTTCCTGTGACGGGAATATAACTGATGTAGAGTTGTGCTCCATATCCATAAGGACTTGTAGGATCATCGAAATAATGGGTAAATGAGACCCAAAAAGCTTTTCCACCTTGGCCATCGCCTCCAAAGGCAGCACGGGGATAATCAAAGTAGTTATATGTGAAATTTGGATGAGAAGGTACATTGATATTTCCCACTTTTTTGAAGGTGAGACCTCCATCCGTACTCACTGCATACACGATATCTACAAAATTTAAATTACGAGCTAGAGTAAGTTTTTTGTTATAAATGTAGGCAATCCATAAATTGCCGAATTCATCAAATTGAGGTTCGATTCCATCACGAGGGTTTTTTGGAAGGCCAAATGTCCCATCTAATCGGGCAGTTTTCCATGTTTTTCCTCCATCAAAACTGACCCCTCGCCATAATTGGAAAAAGTTATTTACTTTAGGGAAATTTATTAAATTCGCTCCAAATGCTGTAGCGAAGAGGTGATTCGTATCTAAAGGGTCAATAACAACAGAACCTTCAAGGAAAAAGAAATTCTCATAGGGAGCTTTAAAAACTGTAACGGAGTCATTTAATTTTTTAATCTTACCTGTTGTTGTATTAAGAGTCCCTGTTCGAACAATCCAATCCATATGATTTCTTCCATTCGGAGAGTTCGCTATAGAATTATCAGGCCAGCAGACAGCAAATTTATTTTTTACAATAGAATTATCATAGAACTCTAAAAAATCTGCAGCAAATTCCTTACTATATTCCGTTAAGGTTGCATTCGAAGTTCCTTGACTCAGACGGATATTTGGAGGTGCTTTGAATCGGCTTCTAGGAGTCAGCAAATACGTCACCGTCGTCGCATGCGTGGTATAACTACCTGCCGGCAAAAATCCTCCGCCGATATCATAGACGAGAAGGGATCCTGCATTCGTCACATAGAGATCATATCCGAGACCTGTTTGATCCGACTTGAGTGAAAAAGCTTGAGGAACCACATCGCCTGGCCAAATTCTACGGGGTAGGAAGCCAGCTTCGGTAAAGATATAACCATCGACGGGAAGGGTAAAATTAAACCCCGGAATATGGATCGAAACAGATTTGCCGATGACTTCGATATCGAGGGGAAGTTGGAAGGGCATGTTGAGGGATGTATTGGTATTGTCGGCAAGATCGAGTGTGATCGTATCTTTCAAATTCTGATGAAAAATCCCAGAGGGAGCTTCTGCTTTTAAGTAACAAAAACTCAATAAAAATAGAATCAAAGTTATCATTTTTTTCATACAAAACCCCTTTTTAAGCACCTTAAGTTATTTTTTTTTTTGCAAAATATTTTTATAGAGTAAAAAATTATCGTACCAAAAAGTAGGCTGCTGCCAGGTTTTTTCTTTGCCCTAGTTGGTTAGCCGGAAGGCAAACGCTTGACATTTATCCGATATATCGGATATATATGGTGATTATATGTTCGTTATATCGGAGGGAAAATGTTGGACATTCTTCATCTTTGGAATCGTTGGGGATCGAATCCCCTTAAAAGCGGTATATTACGAGATATCGTCGCCAAGATCTTACCCTATCTCCACAACGAAGAAATCATCCCCCTGATTGGCCCTCGGAGAGCGGGAAAGAGCACCGTTCTTTATCAGCTCATGGATGTGCTTGAAAATCAAGGGATTCCTCAAGAAGCGATGCTTCACATCAATTTCGAAGAGCCAAAGCTCGCTCCTTATTTGAATTTGCCGGGTCTTGATCAGCTGTATGATACGTATCGTACGCATATTTATCCGAAAGGAAAAGCTTATCTCTTTCTGGATGAAATTCAAAATATTCTCGAATGGGAGCGATGGGTCCAGGCGAGGGCGCAAACTGAAAACGTCAAAATCTTTATTTCAGGTTCATCGGCAAAGTTAATGTCGAGAGAACTGGCTACGCTTTTAACGGGTCGCCATCTTTGCTTTGAGATTTTACCTTTAAATTTCGGGGAGTATTTGCGATTTAAGGAGATTCCTCATGGTCGTGTTGCTTCACATTCATTACGGAATGCTTTGGAGCAATATTTGAAGTGGGGTGGCTTTCCTAAAGTCGTGCTTGCAGACTCTGATCAGTATAAACGGGATATTCTTTTAGAGTATTATGATGACATTCTTTTTAAAGATATCGTCTTACGTCATAACATCCGTGATGCCATGCTGCTCCGCAATCTCGCCTCTCATTTGATGACTCAAACAGGCAAGCTCCTCTCGTTTCAACGCTTGGCTAATATCATGCAAGTCTCCAATGATTTAAGCATTAGCTACTGTAGTCATATCCAAGAAGCTTATTTAGTCGAATTTTTATCGTTTTATAGTCTGAAAACTTCCATTCGCCAGAGACATCCTCATAAAATTCATGCACTCGATTTGGGACTCCGAAATGTGGTCAGCTTGGCTCACTCCGAAGATATGGGCCACTTGATTGAAACTGCAGTTTATGCAGCGCTGAGGCGTCGCTGGGGTGAAAGCGTGTTTTATTGGCAAAATGAAGGAGAAATTGATTTTGTGATCCAGCAAGGGACACGGATAACACATGCCTACCAAGTTGTCGCTGATGGGTTGGATGAAGAAGAGATTATAGATCGCGAATTAAGAGCTATGAAAGAAGCTGCTCATCAATTCCCAAAGGCTGAATGCACCCTGATTGTCAAACAGCTCCCTAAAAAACCTTTAAAACTACCCTTCCAGGTGATCCCCTTGTGGAGGTTCTTGCTAGATTAGTTGCCATTCTTAGACTTTTTAGCTACTTTTGTCCGCAGTGGTTTTTTGCCAGCACCTTGATCTAGCTCGCTCTTTGTCAAAATGCCCATGAACGTGTTGACATTGGCTTGATTTGTTCGATTGCGGGCATCGAGCCAGGAAAAGAGCATGTTGCCGGTAAAAGAATCACGGGACATATTAAATGTTCCTCGAGCTTGAGTATTTCTATTGGCAATAGGTCTAGGAATACTCCAAGTGAGGCCATCATCATCTGTATGGAGTAGGCTAAGGGTCATATTCCCTGAAAAATCGGGCTGCATATCGACCACACCCATATAGAGTCGATTCAAGTCGGGATCAAAAGTAATACCAAAAGAATAAGTTAAGATATTTCGTTCGGGTTGATAAGGAATCACCGTATTTGTCTTACCGACATTGGAGAAAGCAATGTCTTTACGTTCCCCAAAAGAATTGGGATTTAGATTGACAATCCCTGTTGGATTTACCAGAAGATACAGATGATTATTATTGAAATTACCATCGAAAGAATAACCAACTAAATAGACCTTTCCATCAGGAGTAACCGTAATTTCTGGTTCAACGAATCCTGGAAAGGGAGGGAATACTGCAGAAGCGATCGGTTTATGAACGACTTTGCCATATTGACCCTTTCCTGTGACGGGAATATAACTGATATAAAGTTGAGATCCATATCCATAGGGACTTGTAGGGTCATCAAAATAATGGGTAAAAGAGACCCAAAAAGCTTTTCCGCCTTGGCCATCACCCCCAAATGCAGCTCGGGGATAATCGAAATAATTAAAGGTAAATTTTGGATGCTTTGGAGTATTGATATTTCCTGCTTTTTTAAATGTTAATCCACCGTCTGTACTGACTGCATAGACGATATTGACTTGATTAAAAGCATCTTCCAGATTCGTTATGTAAATATATGAAATCCATAAATTACCAAAATCATCAAATCGGGGTTCTATTCCATCGAAAGGAGTGAAAGGAAGCCCAAATCTTCCATCAATCCGTTGGGTTTCCCATGTTTTGCCTCCATCGAAGCTAACACCAGTCCACATTTGGAAAGTATTTTTATTTTTAATCGAAGGGAAGGGCATAAATATCGAATTCCCATTGCCAAAGATTGAAGTTGCAAAAATATGATTTGTATCTAAGGGATCGATGACAACAGAGCCTTCTAGGAAAAACGAATTCTCATGGGGAGCTTTAAAGACTGTCATGGGATCATTCAGCTTTTTAACTTTTCCTGTAGTGGTATCCAGAGTTCCAGTCCTGACGATGAAATTGGTATGGTCTCTACCATTCGGTGAATTCGCTTTAGAATTATCGGGCCAGCAAACAGCAAATTTATTTTTCACGATCGAATTATCATAAAATTCTAGAAAATCGAATTGATTATTAAAGATGGTTGCATTCGAAGTTCCTTGGCTTAAACGTATATTTTTAGGAGCTTTAAATTGACTTCTGGGTGTGAGCAAATAAGTCACTGTCGTTGCATGCGTGGTATAACTGCCTGCCGGTAAAAATCCTCCACCGATATCATAAACTAAAAGAGATCCCGCATTCGTCACATAGAGATCATATCCGAGACCTGTCTGATCCGACTTGAGTGAAAAAGCTTGAGGAATCACATCGCCTGGCCAAATTCTTCGGGGTAAGAAGCCAGCTTCGGTAAAAATATAACCGTCGACGGGAAGGGTGAAGTTGAAGGCTGGTATATGGATCGAAACAGATTTACCGATGACTTCGATATCAAGAGGAAGCTGGAAAGGCATGTTGAGGGATGTATTGGTATTGTCGGCAAGATCGAGTGTGATCGTATCTTTTAAATTCTGATGAAAGATATCAGAGGAACCTTCAGCTCTTAATTGACAAAAGCCTACAAAAACCAAAAACAACAAAAATAACTTTTTCATAAAACTCTCCCTAATAAGATTAGGTTACAGGGTATTTTTTTTTTTGAGAAATGTTTTTAATAAAATGGGGAGGATTTATGAAAACCCTCTCCTGGCGAAATTTATTTAAGAAGAGGCCTTTTGCCAGCACCTTGATCTAGCTCGCTCTTCGTCAAAATGCCCATGAACGTGTTGACATTGGCTTGATTTTTTTGATTGCGAGCATCGAACCAGGAGAAAAGCATGTTACCAAAGAAGGGGTCGCGGGACATGTTAAATTCTCCACGCGCTTGAAGGTGGGTATTAGCAATAGGTCTTGGGATGCTCCACGTTTGACCATCATCATCTGTGTGGATTAGGCTAAGGGTCATATTCCCTGAAAAATCAGGCTGCATATCGACCACACCCACATAGAGGCGATTCAAGTCAGGATCAAAGGTAATTCCATAAGAATAGGTATCTAGATTTCGATTGGGTTGGAAAGGAATCACGGTATTTGTCTTTCCGACATTTGAGAATGCTATGGTTTTACGTCCCCCAAAAGAAATGGGATTTAGATTGACGATCCCTGTTGGATTTACCAGAAGATAGAGATGATTATTATTAAAACCAGCATCGAAAGAATAACCAACTAAATAGACCTTCCCATCAGGAGAGACGGTAATTTCTGGTTCCTCAAAGCCGGGAAATGGAGGGAACGTGGGAAAAGCAATGGGTTTATGAACCAATTTGCCGAACTCCCCTTTTCCTGTGACGGGAATGTAACTAATATAGAGCTGAGATCCATATCCATAGGGGCTATTGGGGTCATCGAAGTAGTGAGTAAAAGATACCCAAAAAGCTTTTCCACCTTGGCCATCACCCCCAAATGCAGCACGGGGATAATCGAAAAAATTAAAGGTAAATTTTGGATGAGAAGGAACATTGATATTACCCACTTTCTTGAAGGTTAGTCCTCCATCTGTACTCACTGCATAAACGATATCTATAAAATTTAAAAAAGGAGATTTTCCCAATTTTTTGTTATAAATGTAGGCAATCCATAAATTGCCAAAATCATCGAAAACGGGCTCAATTCCATCACGAGGTATTTTTGGCAGACCGAACGTCCCATCTAATCGGGCACTTTTCCATGTTTTCCCGCCATCAAAACTGACACCTCTCCATACTTGGAAAAGGTTCTTTAAATTGTTAGGGAACTTTGTTAAATCCCCAGCTGTAGCGGTAGCAAATAGGTGATTTGTATCGAAAGGGTCGATAACAACAGAACCTTCAAGGAAAAAGAAATTTTCATAGGGAGCTTTAAAAACTGTAACCGAGTCATTTAATTTTTTAATCTTACCTGTTGTTGTATTAAGAGTCCCTGTTCGAACAATCCAATCCATATGATTTCTTCCATTCGGAGAGTTTGCTATAGAATTATCAGGCCAACAGACAGCAAATTTATTTTTTACAATAGAATTATCATAGAATTCTTGAAAATCTTGAGCAAATTCTTTACTAGCTTCCTCTATGGTTGCATTCGAAGTCCCTTGACTTAGACGGATATTTGGAGGTGCTTTGAATCGGCTTCTAGGAGTCAAAAGATAAGTTACAGTTGTTGCATGCGTGGTATAACTACCTGCCGGCAAAAATCCTCCGCCGATATCATAAACCAAAAGAGACCCGGCATTTGTCACATAGAGATCATATCCAAGACCTGTCTGATCTGATTTCAATGAAAAAGCTTGAGGAACCACATCGCCTGGCCAAATTTTTCGGGGTAAGAAGCCAGCTTCGGTAAAAATATAACCATCGACAGGAAGGGTGAAATTAAACGCCGGAATATGGATCGAAACAGATTTGCCGATGACTTCGATATCGAGTGGAAGCTGGAAGGGCATGTTGAGAGAGGTATTGGTATTGTCGGCAAGGTCTAGCGTGATCGTATCTTTAAAATTCTGATGAAAAATCCCAGAGGGAGCTTCTGCTTTTAAGTAACAAAAACTCAATAAAAATAGAATCAAGGCTATCATTTTTTTCATACAAAACCCCTTTTTTAGTACCTTAAGTTATTTTTTTTGCAAAATATTACTTTTTCTTCTTGGATGCCTTGTTCAAAAGCGGCTTTTTGTCAACATCTTGATCGAGCTCGCTCTTCGACAAAATGCCCATGAACGTGTTGACATTGGCTTGATTTTTTTGATTCCGTGCATCGAACCAGGAGAAAAGCATATTACCAAAGAAGGGATCGCGGGACATGTTAAATTCTCCTCGGGCTTGGATGTGGGTATTTGCAATAGGTCTTGGGATGCTCCACGTTTGACCATCATCATCTGTGTGGATTAGGCTAAGGGTCATATTCCCTGAAAAATCAGGCTGCATATCGACCACACCCACATAGAGGCGATTTAAATCGGGATCATTCGTTATACCGTAAGCATAACAATTGATATTACGGCTTGGCTGGAAAGGAATCACTGTGTCGGTTTTACTCACGTTTGAGAATGCGATGTCTTTGCGACCTCCAAAAGAATCGGGCCCTAAATTGACAATACCCGTAGGATTGACCAATAGAGATAAATGATTGCTATTGAATGGGGAATCGAAGGAATAACCCACTAAATATACTTTTCCATCGGGTGTTACTGTAATTTCTGGCTCTACGGTCGATGGAAAAGGTGGAAATTTGCCAGCTGAAATCGGAGTATGAACGATTTTGCCATATTCCCCTTTTCCTGTGACGGGAATATAACTGATGTAGAGTTGTGCTCCATATCCATAAGGACTTGTAGGATCATCGAAATAATGGGTAAATGAGACCCAAAAAGCTTTTCCACCTTGGCCATCGCCCCCGAATGCAGCACGGGGATAATCAAAGAAGTTATATGTGAAATTTGGATGAGAAGGGACATTGATATTGCCTACTTTTTTGAATGTGAGCCCTCCATCTGTACTCACTGCATAAACGATATTGACAAAATTTAAAAAAGGAGATTTTCCAATTTTTTGATTATATATATAAGCAATCCATAAATTACCAAATTCATCAAATTGAGGTTCGATTCCATCACGCGCCAGTTTTGGAAGGCCAAATTTACCATCAATACGCTGAGTTTGCCATGTTTTCCCTCCATCAAAACTGACACCTCCCCATAATTGATCAATATTTTTTGTAATGTGAGGTAACCCAGTTATATCCTGTCCTAGGGAGCTTGCAAAAAGATGATTTGAATCAAGAGGATCTATCACAACAGAACCTTCAAAGAAGTAAAAATTTTCGTAGGGAGCTTTAAAAACTGTTACGGGGTCATGCAGTTTTTTGATTTTGCCCGATTTTGGATCGATTGTCCCTGTACGAACAATCCAATTTAGATGATTTCTACCATTCGGTGAGTTTTTCTTAGAATTATCCGGCCAACAAACAGCGAAATTATTTTTCACAATGGAATTATCATAAAACTCCAAAAAGTCATCACCGAGAATTTTGCTACCTTCTAAGATAGTGGCATTCGAAGCTCCTTGGCTCAGACGGATATTTAAAGTTGATTTGAATCGGCTTCTAGGAGTCAACAGATAAGTCACTGTCGTTGCATGAGTGGTATAACTACCTGCCGGCAAAAATCCTCCGCCGATATCATAGACGAGAAGGGATCCTGCATTCGTCACATAGAGATCATATCCGAGACCTGTCTGATCCGACTTGAGTGAAAAAGCTTGAGGAACCACATCGCCTGGCCAAATTTTTCGAGGTAAGAAGCCAGCTTCGGTAAAAATATAACCATCGACAGGAAGGGTGAAATTAAACGCCGGAATATGGATCGAAACAGATTTGCCGATGACTTCGATATCGAGTGGAAGCTGGAACGGCATGTTGAGAGAGGTATTGGTATTGTCGGCAAGATCGAGTGTGATCGTATCTTTAATATTCTGATGAAAAATCCCAGAGGGAGCTTCAGCTTTTAAGTAACAAAAACTCAATAAAAATAGAATCAAAGTCGTCATTTTTTTCATAAATCTCTCCTTTTCCGAAGTTATAATTGTAAATTTTTTTTTGCAAATACTTTTTAAAAACCCAGGTTGAGACGATTGCATAACTCAAGCAGCGAAGGACAAGTCAACCGAAGGCGAAGGTGCTATTAAATCCTTCGAGTGAAAAAGCACAAGATATCTAGATTAGACGCTTACCAATGTCATCACCGTCTTCCAGTTGCCGCAGGAAGCTCGGCGAATTTATGCTGTTTTTAACATAAAATGAAGTGACTACATTAAAAAATGTAATTATTGATTCTTAAGGATTAAACAATTGAGAGTGCGTAAGTAATTACTAAATCTGAAAATTGTTTTTTTTGCAGCTAAAGAAATTCCCGGCACACAAGAAGTACCGGGATAACTCTGTCAATCATTGACTCTGAAAAGATTAATATTAAAAATTCCATCAGGCGTTCCATCGTTGGTAGAAACAGGATCCCCTCCACACACCATGTACTTTCCATTCTTGCTGAATAAGACTAAGAAATTTTCAGGTGGAACGGTGAGTGCATTGCCCACGGCTTTAAATTGATCGTTTTTGTTGGTGGTCAGAAAAGTCAAATTAAAAGTATTCGCCGGAATATTGCTTCCTCGTATCTCATTAGCTTTGCTGATGCCTAAAGTTTTTCCATCTTTGAAGAAATTTGAAACAATGGGTGAGCTATCTGTCATAGTCGTTGTAATGAGAGATAGAGTCTTTCCATTGAAACTATATTCTCGAATATTTTGATTGTCCCCAGGAATAAATGTTTGGGCTCCACTCGTATTTTGAAAAATAGAAACCTCTCCAGGAAGTAGAGGAAGTACGGTTGCAACTGCAACTCGTGGCTTCAGTTTATTATGACTATTTGCAAAGTAAGAGACAGGGAATTGAGGAAGTTCAACTTCATTCTTTAATACGAGTTTATTTTCGGAGACTTTATAAACTTGAAGGAGTGCAGGAGCTTCAAATTGGAAATTCGTGAGATCAAATACTGAAAATCCAAAAAGAAAAAAATTTTTTTCTTTGCAATTTTGTTTTAAAGTAAACGGCTGTGGCCCGTTCGAAAGCCCATTGATTGTAAATTCATCGAGGGTTTCTAGTTCGGTATTGAGAAGTTTAACCGTTGATATTGCACTCCCCTGTGATTGGGTGTTGGTGTAATTCATCATGATGAATTTTCCATCCCCTGTTATGTTAGTGTTTAGCACAAGTGGAACTACGTCATTAAAGAAAACTTTTTTTACAACTTTGAACGTATCTCCATCGAGTTTTAAAAGTCGAAGACGAGCTTTATTTTTTCCGTTATCATCCAAAACGCCAAACAGCTCAAAATTTTCATCGACAAAGCAGTCATCAACATCACCATGGAAAGCAAAATTATCTAAAGGCAGGGTAGCTACCGATTGCAACTTCCCATCCACGTTTTTGAAGAGTTCTAATTCAGGGATAGTTTCATCTGCTGCGCCATAATAGACAGCTAAAATATATTTTCCGTCATTTGAAATAGCTTTCACCGTAACTCCAGCATTACGAAATAGCGCATCACTTAATGTCACATTAAAATCAGCCCAGAGCGAGCTCCAGAGTAAAATGATAAATCCAAGAAATTTCATAGAAAACCTCCATAAATAATTAAAATATCAATTCTTTGTTGAGTTAAGTTCTTTTTTTGTTAAAATTGCCATAAAGGTATTGACTTCAGCTTGATCTTGTTGCCCCCTGGCATCGAACCAGCTGAAGAGCAGATTTCCAAAGAATGGATCACGGGACATATTAAATTCTCCACGCGCTTGAAGGTGGGTATTAGCAATAGGTCTTGGAATGCTCCACGTTTGGCCATCATCATCTGTATGGAGAAGACTTAGAGTCATGTTGCCAGAGAAGTCGGGTTGCATGTCGACTAGACCGACATAGAGGCGATTCAAATCGGGATCGTAAGAAATGCCATAAGAATAACAATTGATATTACGGCTTGGCTGTAAAGGAATTACCGTGTTGGTTTTTCCGACATTTGAGAATGCGAAATCTTTCCGACCACTAAAAGAATCGGGACCTAAATTGACTATTCCTGTTGGGTTGACGAGCAGATAGAGATGATTATTATTGTAATTAGAATCGAATGAGTAACCCACTAAGTAAACTTTTCCATCAGGAGTAACCGTGATTTCCGGTTCTTCGAATCCTGGGAATGGAGGGAATGTAGCGGAAGCAATGGGTTTATGAACGACTTTGCCATATTCCCCTTTTCCTGTGACGGGAATATAGCTGATGTAGAGTTGCGATCCATATCCATAGGGACTTGTGGGATCATCGAAATAGTGGGTAAAAGAAACCCAAAAAGCTTGTCCACCTTGCCCATCACCCCCAAATGCAGCACGGGGATAATCAAATAAATTGAGTTCAAAATTTGGATGAGAAGGAGCATTAATATTACCCACTTTTTTGAAGGTGAGTCCTCCATCCGTACTGACAGCATAGACGATATTAATGGGATTATTATATTTTTCTATAGTTTTGCTATAAATATAGGAGATCCATAAATTTCCAAAATCATCAAAAACAGGTTCAATTCCATCTTCTGGAATAAAAGGAAATCCAAATTTCCCATCAATGCGTTGAACATCCCATGTTTTACCTCCATCAAAACTCACAGCACCCCAGACGTGGGAACCGTTTTTGCTTGTAAAGAATATGGGTGCATAAATAGAAACAGCCGTCGCAAAAAGATGGTTAGAATCAAAAGGATCAATCACCACAGAACCTTCGGTAAAAAAGTAATCTTCTTTGGGAGCTTTAAAAACGATGACAGGATCATTTAATTTTTTTATCTTGCCCGTTTTTGGGTCGATTTTCCCCGTCCTCACGATCCAATCTAAATGATTTCTTCCATTTGGCGAATTTGCTTTAGAATTATCTGCCCAACAGACAGCGAATGTATCTTTTACAATGGAATTATCATAAAATTCAAAAAAGTCTCCCCCAAAGTCATTCAAGAGCGTCGCATTCGATGTTTGCTTTGTTAAACGTATATTTTTAGGAGCTTTGAATCGGCTTCTGGGAGTCAAAAGATAGGTCACGGTCGTTGCATGCGTGGTATAACTACCTGCCGGCAAAAATCCTCCGCCGATATCATAGACGAGAAGCGATCCCGCATTTGTCACATAGAGATCATATCCGAGACCTGTTTGATCCGACTTCAATGAAAATGCTTGGGGTACGACATCGCCTGGCCAAATTTTTCGGGGTAAGAAGCCAGCTTCGGTAAAAATATAACCATCGACAGGAAGGGTAAAATTAAACGCCGGAATATGGATCGAAACAGATTTACCGATGACTTCGATATCGAGGGGAAGTTGGAAGGGCATATTGAGGGAGGTATTGGTATTGTCGGCAAGATCGAGTGTGATCGTATCTTTTAAATTCTGATGAGAAATGTCGGAGATATTGTCTGCTCTTAGGTTTAGAAAGAGAACCATGAAGAAAGCAATCCATTTTTTCATAATAAAACCCCTTTATAATAAAACATTAAGTTATTTTTTTTTTTTTTGCAAATATTTTTTTTTAAAATATGCAGAGGATTCTAATCTTGATAAAGCCATTTGTAGAGAGGAATAAAGTGAATTGTCTTCTCTTGCAATGAGATTGTATCTTCGAGGGATAATGTCAAAATTTTGCCAGAGGGAAGGTTGAGACTTTTTAAACATTCAAGCATGGCTTCTATTTCTCGATCGAATGTCGAGAGTGATTTCATATCTGAATAGCAAACTTGAATCGCATCTGTAGGTTTTCCCAATTCAGTAATTATGAAATCAACTTCCTGATTTTGTTTAAAATAGAAAATCTGTTTAATTTGCCTTCTGAGTTGCAGATAAACTGCATTCTCTGCTAATCGGCCCCAATCTTCTCGAGCAGAGAGTAAAGAGACTGTCCGAAGGCCATTGTCGATGACATAAATCTTTTTAGGATCTCGTGCTTGGACTTTTAGATTAGGGTGATACCGATTCATCTCAAAAACAAGAAAAGCTTGAGTTAAATATTGTGTAAATGTTGATGCGAGTTCGATCGAAATTCCAAAGGCTTTTCTGAGTGCATTATAAGAATGGAGACAACTAAGACCCGATAAATAATAACTGACGAGTTGATGAAGAGCATGTTGATTTTTTATGGAATGTCTAGCTACGACATCACGGAGAACAATATCGACTAAATACTGTTTTAATAATAAAATCCTGTCACTTTCATCGGATGTGAGTACTGCTTTGGGAAAACCACCCCATCGTAAATAATTTTCTAATTCTCGAATCCAGAGTCCTTCTGTAGTTGGCTTTACATTTCGAAAAGTTAAAGTTTCTGCAAATGATAAGGGCCAAATCGTTTGTTCAATCACCCGACCCGATATTGCCGTGGCAATTTCTGAACTTAGGAGTTGCGATGATGAGCCTGTCACAATGACTTGAAATTGTCCTAAATCCACGGCTTTACGAACCCACCGTTCCCATCCCTGAATATTTTGAATTTCATCTAATATGACAAGCTTGGGACTGCTTCCTACTTCTTCTTCATAAAGGGAGATGAGTTGTTCAATGACTTCAACGGTTGCCCCAGGAAAAAAAATAGGATCTTCGAAATTAAAAAAGAAAGTTTGATCTAATACTCGTAAATCTGAAGCAAATTGAACGGTCATTGAAGATTTGCCAGACCGGCGAACACCTGTAAAGGCAAGACATAAATTGAGCCCTGTTCCTAAATGGAATCGCCTAGCAAGAACGAGCTTGCTATTTTTGTTAAACCAGACTTTCCAATCCAATAGAGCTTTTTTCAGCTCTCCTCTGCTAGCCATAACCTAATTATAATCGATCGGCCGATTATAATCCTAAAAATTTAATCACTCTGTCGATTAAATAATACAACTATTTAAGCATGAGTAATTTACGTGGAATTCCCAATGCCGAGGGTTTCACATTTTAAAAATTATTTATTAATTATAAAGTTATTATTTGTTATAATTTTCACTATATGACGCAAATTACAACATTAAAAGAGCTTGCTAAGCCTTGGGGAAGGCATGTTCCGTCTATTGACCCCTCTATCGATGAGGGGGATGTTTCTTCGGAAACCGATTTACCCCGTCTTCTGACCATTGCGAGATGTGTCCGCGATGCCTTTCTGAATCACACCTCGATGGATGTTCTCCCCTCAATTGCCCACAATTGCTGGATAGTCGCTCAACAACTTTCAAAACCGTCTAAGGTCTTATCTGCTTTAAGGATGTGCTCCGAACTCCTCCCTCGGGTGGAAACAGAGGAAGATAAAAAACATCTGAATCCGTTTCGTTTAGTCATAGACGGCCAGGTTCATGTCTATGACGGTTACATTAAAACCTTGCTCGCTACGACCAGTGAATATTTTAGAGGATTGTTTTTTGGTAGTTTCAAAGAGGGAAGTAGCGACAGTATTATACTGAGCGATGTATCTCTAGCTAATTTCCAGCGCATGTTACGCGTTCTCGAGCACGGCAGCTCGGCTTTCACCGATATGGCGACCGATGAACTCTTAGAATTTACCTGCCAAGCACGGCTATGGATGATGACGTCTGTTTACCAAAAAGCGAGAAAATTATTGATGGAAACCATCGAAGGAATGACCCTCCAACATTGGGATATCGCTTATACCATTTATCAGAGATTAGGGAATACGGATGATGAAATCAGAACAGCTTTATCTAAATATTATGAAAGGGCCCTTTATAAGTTCGAAACGAGTGAAGAACTATTAAAATTTCTAGAAAAGCATACCACGAAGATACCTGTTGTTGTTATGAGTAGTATTCCTTTTCTCTCCGATGAGTTAGTAGGTAAGCTTTTTCTCCTTTGTTCCTCATTACAAACTCTCAAACTTTTTTCACCTCAAATTACTGATAAAGGATTTGGTGGTATCGATTTGCTTTCAGAATTGAAAGAACTGGATCTCTGGATCTCGGATGAAACCTTTTCGACTCTTTCTAAACTAACAAATTTACGGAAGCTTTTTGTTACTGATAAAACAGGTGAAATCAAAGAAGACAGCATACGCTCCTTATCACAACTCATGGATTTACAAGCGCTTCAGCTAAGGTATTTCCAGAATTTAAATGGTAATGTTGCAGCGGCCCTTTCAACACTTACCACCTTGCGAGAATTAGAAATTGATAATTCCAAAAGTTTTGGGGATGAAGCTGCGCTCATTTTATTTTCTCAGTTGACCTATTTGTTAAGATTGAAACTCAGGACGTGTGATAAGATAACCCGAGCAGGATTTGCCGCTCTAACAAGCCTTAGAAACCTGCAAGAGCTTTATTGCAACAATCGGCAATTCTCCGATGAAGATCTTACCTCAATTTCAGGATTAACCCATTTAAGAATACTCGATCTAACTTGTTGTCTGGGAATAAAATTTAGAGATGTACACCTAACGTCTCTTCAAAACCTCTCCCATTTAAGAACTCTCAATCTTAAAGGGTGTAATAACCTTTCTAATACGGTTGTTTTTCCAAAAATGAGTCGTCTAGAAAACCTTGATCTATCTTTATGCCAAGGACTCGAAGCTAAGGACCTGGCTGTAATTCTGCCGTCCGTATCTCGTCTAAAAAGGCTTAATCTATCTTGTTGCGCTAATCTTGATGATTTGGCTTTATCGACAGTAGGTATACTTAAAAACTTGAGAGAACTTGATCTTAGCAATAATGAAGGATTGACAGATGTTGGTTTGATCCAATTAGCACCCCTTTCAGGTTTGATAAAGCTAAGTATCCACAGTTGTAAACAAGTCACAGATGCAGGCTTAGGTTTCTTAGTCGGAAGGCTCGGGCAGTTAAAAGAACTCGATGTCTCTTGTTGTTGGTACCTTACGGATCTAAGTTTGATGTGTATTTCAAAGCTTAAGATGCTACAACAACTAAAACTTGGTTTTGTTAAGAAATTATCCGATAGAGGTTTTGCTTCCCTTGCAGATCTCTCCGAGTTGCAACTTCTTGATCTATCCTCGAGCGGTATTTCAAATGAAGTCTTGCTCAAGCTTATTCCTGCCTTATCTCAGTTAAGAATACTTATCCTTAATTTTTGTTCTCGATTAACTCGTGAGACCCTGGCGATTCTCCTATCCCTGGGTCTAGATTCTATTAAAGTTTAATCATTTTAAAATTATATTTTTATACAAATGTCTGTTTTAATTTAACACCATTCTTGATAAAATTTTGTGTCAATTATGGTATTACTCTGCGCACATTACAGGTCAATAGCAAATTCCGCTAATAATTATTATAAGTCTGCAAATATATTATAGGAGGGTCTAGTTATGGCAGGTTTTTTTATATGGGGTCTGAGTCGAGCTCAACTAGGGCGGGTTTATGAAATCGAGATGCCTGAAAAACTAGAGAATTATTCTCCTGATTTAAATCTTCCTTTAGATAAGCGGGTGGTCCGGGAATCGACGGATCAACCGAAAACGATCTTTGTTGTGGATAAGATTTTTCGGGTGGTGGTTGATAACGAGAGTGTGTGCCATCACTTAGATTTTTATCGGGATGCGCGTCATTTTTCCGTTGCTTATGGGATTGTGGCGGCTATTGGGACCACCTGCTTGTCGGGTTATCTTTTGAAGCATGGGAGGTCTTTGATCACGATCGGGGCTTTGGTGGGGAGTGTTGCTGCCATGATCTTAGGGATAGGGCGGTATATCCAGGCAAGCCGTTTGGAAAATGATTTTCGAAGGTTCCTGCATCAGTTGCCTCAGAATTTTGCACGCGAAAGAAAGGCTCTTTATCAAACGGGCTTAACCGGTGCAACCACAAGGTCAAACTGTTTTCATCCAGAAGAAGTTAAAATCCTCTACAGAAATCACTTCCTTAGAGTTGTTGGAGAATTGCTGGATCAAAGTCCCGATAACCCAAGTGAAAAAAACCAGTGGATTTCTAGTTTATTGAATGCACGTCCTCATCCCATTGAAAATTACGATACGATTTTTACTAAAGACGATCGGAATGTCTTCACTCAAATTCGAGACGACTTTTTAAAGTTGAAGAGCTTTGTGAACACTTCGGAAGATGCCCGTGCAAGGTACCGAGGAGTTCTATCAGAGAAGGTCAATCAGGTTTCGGGTGCGATTGCAAAACGACTTGAAATAACTGTTTTAAATTTAGGCCTCACTTCAAAATTAAGGCAGCTGTTTGAAGAGAGAAGGCAAAAACTTGCCAAACTTTCAGATGATGAAGAAAAAGTAAAACTCTCACAAACTTGCTTAGCTACGGAAAATCGTTATAGGAAATACAGAACAATAGCTCTTAGGGCAGTCATTCAGCCCGAAGAACTCCCAGAACCAAAATCTTTACAAGATGCTTTTGAAACGGCATCCAACGGAGTTGCTATTTATTACCCAACTTGGAGAGCTTTTCTATGGGCAGCATGGGAAGCTGTGAATGAGGGAAAGCCGTATCAGCATGAGATCAAGTTTGATGAGATCTTTGTCGACATCCCTGTACCCGACATCGGTACTTTTCAACTCCCCCCGATTGAAGATTTTTATAGTAGAGCTGAAGCTTTAGCTCCAAAAGAGGGGATCGAACGAGAAGAGTATTTGCAATTTGTTCGTGGACTTAAAGATGTCAAATAGGGTGGGACGGTTTTTGAACCATCCGGCCTTTACTATGGGAATCATCCCTCATGATCCTTTGAGGGTAGGCCATTTTGCCAATAGGTCTCTTCGAGACCGCGTTCAAGTCCGTGAAGAAAATGGAATGTCCCAATTTTGCGTCGATGAGTTTCTTCTAATTCAGGTTGATGCCATTCAGCGGAATGTTGCTATGCCTCATTGGACGAGAATGAAGAATGTTGCTTGGAGATTTACGGCACTGAATCTCGTGTTGACTGGGGGTGCAGCTCTTTGTGCCTTTGCAGCGAGTCGATTTTGGGTGATTATGGCAGGAGTCATTTGCTCCATAGTCTTTGCTATTTTAACGGGAACCTGCTGGGGCCGATATGCGATCGCATCCCAGCAAAGAAATATTTGGGAAAATCCCGGCAGTTATTTAATTTCATCTGGTGTAAACTAGTACCCATAAAAAGTGAGGTGTTATGTCCGTACTCAATGTGTTATTTCCAAGTTCCATCCCTAGACCGATGTTTCGAAGGGATGTAATTGAAGATGTTAAAGCAGACGTTACCCTTACTACCCTTGAAGAATATGGGCAGAAACCTCTCATCGAACGTTTCAAGAATAATGTCGTGGATGGGGCGTTCACGCTAAAAGCAGAAACCCCGGAGGACCGGACTCGAGCGGTCGCATTTTGGGCTCGATTCAAAACCGTCTGTGTTTTGACGGGTGTGGTCGAGCAAGGCTTGATTTATGGGCTGAGTTATTATCTATTTAAAAGGTGTTCTTCTTTGTGGGTGAAAGCGGCTGTGGGAATTGCTGCAGCGTTCATCAGTTATGCCAGGTTCAATCATTCCAAGATCAAATACAGAGAATCTAACTACGAAGGGATAAATTGGAGTTCTCAGCCGGGTATTTCCTTCATCGATAACCGTGACCATGTCAAACGATTAAAACATGAGGAATTATTTACACGTGAAAGAATAAACGGAGCAGCCTATCTCCATCCCAAAGAATTAGAAGACAGGTATGCCAAGAATCTGGAAAGTTTTAAAACTACTTTATTAAACCCCATAATGAACGATATGCATCTTTTGCCTCTCTTTTTTGAGAAAGGGTCCCTCGTGAATCCATTTAATAGAAAAGTTATTAAAATTGTTTTTGGCAAAATGCCGCAGACACTTGAAAGCCGGGCTAAGACCTTTGAAACTTTATTTTATTTACATCTCAGAATTAACGATGGAAATAATCAAAAACTGTTTAGTGGATTAGTAGAAAGGATTAAAAAAGCCTCGGAAGAACTTCCAGCATCACCTCATAAAGAGGTTTTTTTACTGAGGGTTTTGGCTGGGCTAACAAGATACGAGTTAGAAGTGGGTCAAGAGGGTAAGATGGCCAGAATGGTGCGGCAATTTCTTAAAGAAGAATTGGATATCCGACAAATCAGTGTAGCCGACATGATTCCTTTTAATATCACACGGAACTGGAATATCGAACGATTGAAAGCGCTTATTTTGGAATCGGCTCCTAAGGAAGCGATGCCCGAATATACTGCATATGTGAATGCGTTAAAGATAGAGGCCTTGTTAAGTTAACAAAGCCCCTGGGAGGTTCTTTCAGAGATTAATAGCGGGAACGACGGTTTCCGCGATCTCGATCTCGGAAGCCACCACCTTCGCGAGGTCCACGTTCGCCACGCTCAGTTGGCGGACGAGCGATGCTGACGACGAGTGTTCTTCCACCGAGTTCAGATCCATTGACACCTTCGATCGCTTTTTGAGCGTCGTCGGCACTTTCCATTTCTACAAAAGCAAATCCTTTGGACTGGCCTGTATCACGGTCGATGACAATCTTGATCGATTTAATAGGTCCGAATTGACTAAAGATCTGTTGGAGATCGTCTTCGGTAGTTTTATACGGGAGACTTCCGACGTATAATTTTTGATTTTCTTGTTTTTGGTTCATGTATTCCTTATATTGATTTTAACGATCGCGGAAACGACGTTGTTGTCTTTGACCGCCCCAGTTGCCTTCTTCTCGGTCGCGGGAACCTCTTTCACCACGTTCTGTGGGAGGACGCGCTACGCTAACGACGAGAGTTCTTCCGCCAAGCTCAGACCCGTTGACTCCTTCAATCGCTTTTTGAGCACAATCATCGTTGTCCATTTCGACAAATCCAAATCCTTTGGATTGGCCGGTGACATGATCAGTCACGATTTTAACGGACTTGATCGCTCCAAATTGGCTAAAAATTTGATGAAGATCTTCTTCGGTTGTCTTGTAAGGAAGACTTCCTACGTATAGTTTTTGTTTTTGTTCATTCGTTTGATTCATATTTTTCCTTCATTTAAAACAGGTGTGTTTTCACCTAAGACTGATCGATTCTTCTCCCTATAGGCAAAACACATTGCAACTGGTAAGAAAGCTTTCAATCAATACTGCCTCTATTATACCTTGGTTGTCTATTGCTTAGCAAGATTTTCTTACATTTATAGAAAAAATTTGAATATTCAAATAGTTGATTATTAGGTAGTTAAGTATGGAATTTTGTCATCATTTATCGGAATGTGGTGGATGCTCAATGCAGGAAGTTCCCTATGAGGAACAGCTCAAACAGAAGCAAATGGAAATAGAAAAGATCTTTTCTGGAGTTAGGGTTGAACCGATTATTCCCTGTATGAATCCATGGCGGTACCGAAATAAGATGGAGTTTTCTTTTTCCCAGAATAAGGCGGGCGACCGATTTTTGGGATTGATCATGAGAAAATCTCGAGGCAAGGTAGTGAATCTTCACGAGTGTTTGATCTCGCCATGTTGGTTTACGGAGGTTTTGAAGAGGGTCAAAAAGTGGTGGGAAGAATCTTCCCCAGCCTCACTAGCTGCATTCAATTTTCGAAATGGGGAAGGGTGTCTGCGGACCTTGACATTAAGAGAAGGTCGACGGACGGGTGACAGATTGGCGATGTTGACGGTGTCCGGAGATCCCCGTTTTGCTATGAAAAGAGGGGATCTCGATCGTTTTGTTGAAATCGTTGGTGAGATGTCGGTTTTTCTGCGCATTCAACAGGCACGGAAAGGGAAACCAACGGAATTTTTTGAAATGCATCTTAAAGGAGCCGATCACGTGCGTGAAAAGATGGAGATTCAGGGCAAGGTGCTCACGTTTAAGATCAGTCCAACCTCTTTTTTCCAGCCCAATACAGATCAGGCAGAGGTTTTGTACAATACAGCTTTGGAGATGTGCTCTGTGGGCTCTGATGCGGTCGTGTACGATCTTTATTGCGGAACGGCGACGCTCGGGATGGGATTTGCTCTCATGGCAAACAAGGTGGTGGGAATCGAGATCAATCCTCATGCGATTTTTGATGCGAAGGCGAATGCAGAGGAGAATCAGATTTCCAACATGGAGCTGATTTGTGGAGATGTCGGAACGGTGCTTTCTCAGATGAAAACTCCCGATCTTGCTATTGTCGATCCGCCTAGATCGGGATTAGATGGTCCGGCTCTAGAGGCTTTAAAAAAGTTGGCGCCCAAGAAAATTCTATATATTTCATGCAATCCCACAACCCAAGCGAAGAATATTGCAGAACTGACCTCGTATAAAATCAATACGATACAACCTGTCGATCAATTTCCCCATACACCTCATATTGAAAATATTGTTTTACTTGATTCTTCGGCCTAAATCAGGCATCCTTATGGAAAACACATTTTGAGGAATTATGTACAAAAAATTGTTGGGTTTTGCCTTAGCTACAGGATCTTTGCTCGCGGATGAGGCGGCAGCTCCGAAAGAAAGTAATATTATGCAAACACTGATGCTTCTGGGTTTTGGTGTTGTGTTTTTCTATTTTCTCCTCTGGCGCCCAGAACAAAAACGACGTAAGAACATGGAAAAACAACGGAGCTCTCTGAAAAAAGGGGACCGGGTTACAGCCATGGGGATTATCGGTTCTGTTGTTCGGATCCAAGATACTTCTGTGATTCTGAAGATGGTTGATGGATCTAAAATCGAAGTCTTAAAGGCTGCCATCACCGATGTTCAACCAGGAACTGAGGAAGTCCAAGAAGTTCAAGTCGCAGAAACCGAAGCTTAAACGTGGCATTTTTGAAGAAGCTCTAAGAATGACTCTTCAACTCGAGTAATCGTTAGAAGAGTTTGTTCTGTTTCTCGAAGATGTGATTCAATCACACCTTTATCTTTATCATCCGATACGAGTTTTCGATATAGTTTTGCAATTTCAGTCAGCCGATATTTTAATGCGGTCAGATGGCCTGCCATAAAGAGAAAGTCGTTCAAATGTTCGAACGGTTCCGTTGGTTGGATGTTTATTTTATCTAAAAACCGTTTAAAATCAATTTCTGTCTGGACTCTCAGCTGATTCACGCCCGTAACCGTTAAGGTTTTGATTTTTCTTCGCGAATTTTCAAATTCATTCCGATCTCCATCGATGATCTCTTTTCTTTTTCGGATTAAAAAACGACGGGCTCGCTCCAGATCTTTAGGAGAACCTCCAATCGTTTCAGAAGCTTTTCGAGCCGCTTCTTCCAGAGTTTCCTCCTTCTGAAGAAGTTGGATGAGGTTGATAAGAACAACCGGCCGGGCCTCTTTACTAATCTGATGCTTGCGTTGATCTTGATTAGCCTCCGCGAGGCTTTCTTGCATTCTCGCCAACATTTGACCCAAAGAGGCGGGAGATGGAAGTGGACGAACTGGTGAACCGGCAGGAGACTCTACAGTAGATGGAGAAGGTTCTTGTCTTGTTTTTTCCAGAACTTTCTCGATTTCGACGATCCGCTCCCGTAAAGAACGATTTTCCTCTTCCAAACGGCGGACATGTTCCTCGGTTCGGAGTTCGACTTGGGATCGAGCCTCTTGGAGTTTTCTGAGTTCTTCTCTAAGTCGTTCGACTTCTCGGGCTCTTTCATCGTGTATAGTTGCGTTATCTCCTCTGAGTTTAGAGAAAGATTCTTGGGCTCTTCTGAGTTCTTCTCTAAGTCGTTCGATTTCGGCATTTTTGGAAGTATCAATGGGGAGCGACCTTTGAGCTGCCTGGCGAATTTTTAGGAGGGTTTCATGGATGTCCGAAGAGATGGGGAGTGTGTCGGAAAGTGTGGTTTCAGATCCGTTTTTGATCAAAACCCATTTATTTGCTCTAAATTCGAGTCTTTGTTCTGATGAAGAAATATTTGAAAGGTTGAAAACAATTCTAGTTCTTGTAATATCTAAGATGTAAGTATCATGCTCACTGTAATGGAAGTATTGGGCAACAATGTTTCCTACAAGGAGAGTGATATCATAAGGGCCCTTTTGCTGGATCAATGGAAGTTGAGCAGCAGAGAGATTCTGAGGAGATTCAGAATTCGGGGTATAAGCACATTGATTGATTTGACTTAGCATAATTTAGTTCTATTATAGTTGTTTTTTGAATTAATTTGTATTAAATTCTAAATATTTAAAGATTAAATGGTTATGAAGAGATTTTTTTGTTTCTTAGTCGCGCTGGTAGTCTGTGGGGGAGTTCTTTCTGGGGAAGAGCCTGCGGTCGTTTATCTCACATGGACACACGATCCATCGACCACGATGATGGTTCAATGGCACACGTCGAACTCTTCTAAAACCTCCAGGGTTTTTTATCGGCCTGCTAAGTCAGAGAAAGCTCCTTGGAAAATGAGTGAAGGGAGCATTGAAACGGTCAAGAAATCGACTCTGGTTCATACAGTGGAACTCGCTCAGCTTACCGCCGATGGAGATTACATTTTTCAAATTGATGGCAGCAGCGCGGAATATCGATTTAAAACGATGCCAAAGAAGCTGAATCGGCCTATTCGGTTTGTCGTCGGAGGCGATGTTTTCATGCCCGATAGACCGGCTCCTTTTTATAACATGAACCGTGTTATCTCTGAGACAGATCCTGATTTTGTCGTGGTCATGGGGGATCTCGTTTATAATGCAAAATCAGAACCACGGAATAAACTCGAAAAACTGCAGCTTTTTCTGAAAGAAACCCAAGAGTCGATTCGAGGAAAAGATGGCCGTTTAATCCCTCTTTTGATCGGTGTTGGTAATCACGATGTTCCTACACTCGGTTCAACCAAGCCGGGGGATATTGAAACCTTTTATCAAGTTTTTGCATTTCCGAAGCGTGAGCAGGCTTACCGGGCTTTCGATTGTGGCGATTATTTGAGTCTTCTTTTGCTCGATTCAGACCATACGGCGGCGATTAAGGGAGAACAAACAGAGTGGTTAGACAAAGCATTGTCTGAAAGGCAAAAAACCCCATATATTTTACCTATTTATCACGTTGCAGCCTATCCTTCGTATTACCCTTTTGACGAAGCGATTCCAAAAAAGATTAGAATGTTTTGGTCGCCCCTTTTTGAGAAATACAACATCAAAGTGGCTTTTGAGCACCACAACCATTGTTATAAAAGAACCTATCCTTTGAAACAGGGTTGGAAAGATCCGACAGGGGTCACTTACATGGGAGACGGCTCATGGGGAGTTTCGCCCCGGAAACCGTGGTCTTCCACCGAACTCTGGTACTTGGCAAAGTCGGCTTCATCGAACGCATGCTATTTTGTCACGCTTTACGAAGACCGATGGATCATTGAAGTCAAGGACCCTTCCGGAAAAGTGATCGACATCTTGCTGAATCCTTAAAAATTCGCTAAAGGGTGATCGATATAGCTTCGTACATAGGGAATATACCGGCCGACATTGGGAATTTTTAAGAGGTTTGATAGATCTCGGTAGGTGGCATAGAAAGAATAGAGTCTGAGGAGAGTCGAATGATTTTCCATAATGTATCCTAAAGTCAAGAATAACGAAAAATAATCTGACATGGGGTTCCTCAAAAAAGGGATGATTAAGCCAGCATTCAATCCGTAGCATAAGCTTTTGATCGATTCCCATACTAAGATCTTATTCGTCAGCATGACAAGAATCCCTTCCATTTGATCGAACTTTTCGAGGATGATAGGAGGAAAATTCTTTCCTAAGATCCAAGTGCAAAGGTAAGTCATTGTCACTAAATAAAAAGCTGCTCGTAAATAAGAGGTAAAGACTAAATTTCCCCAGGACAAGAAATAAGGTTGGATGAAATCGTCGATGCGAGAAACAAGATCGGCAATTTCGTTCCACACTGCAGTGTGAGCACGAGATATCATTTGAACCAGTCGATTGTTGAGGGGTATTAACTTCGCTATTCTGATTGCAGTTAAATAGAAAGCAAATCCTAAAATTAATTTATTAGGAAGAGATTCAGGAATGTATTCAAAATGGGTTTGTAAATATGCATGATACATTCTCAGCTCGGAGATAAGAGGTGCTGTTCCAAGCCTTTCATGAATAGGAAACATCAAAGGAGAGTCGATCATACTAATATACTTAAGCAAGAAATTGTGAATTTTTAGCGAATAATTCAATATTAAAGAGCTATCCGTTTTGAAAAGTGTATCAATTGTTAAAATGGCATAATAACTGTGGACCGTAAAGATGGCAAAATGAATGAGATAACTGACAAGTTCGATGCATTTTTGTTGAATTTGCGTGAATTGGACGTGTGTACGGAGTGAACTGATTTGAAATTCCCCTGCGACTTCAGGATGGAGTAAATAGTGATTGGAATTTTCGTATTTAATGTAGCACCAAAACGCTTTCGAAACTGCGACATTGCTAACTCGAGTACATTTTGGACAGGTTCCTCTCGAGTGAATCCATGGAACGATCCCTTCTCTATCATAAAGGTGTAGTCCATCGGGATTAAAGTATCCTTCATTGTCTAAAAGTCGTTCATTGTTTGTAGCAAGAGGGCCTATCTTTGAACGAACCGTAGGATCGACGCTTAAGCCATCCATTGCGGCTTCAAACTGAATCCCTCTTTCGGTATACCAAGCAGGGTATTCTCCCGTTGTTCTTCTGGTTTCAAAAATTTCCCTACAGATGCGATCGATCCATTGAGTTCTTGCTTCGGCTTCATTGCATGTTGTAAAAAAAGGTTCAGAAATTTCCCCCCAGGTAAGGGGACATTGTAGGTCCACAAATTTCTGAAATAGATTGGGGCGTTGGACACTCATTTTTTAAATATTCGCTAGAGGGTGATCGATGTAGTTTTTTAGATAGGGAATATAGCGGCCGACATTGGGAATGTTTAAGAATCTTGATAGATCTCGGTAGGTGGCATAGAAAGAATATGCTCTGAAGAGTGTCGTATAGTTTCCAATCACATAATCCAAAATGTCAAGCAGGCGGATGTAATTCATCAGAGGATTGACGAGAAAAGGACGGAGTTCCCCAGCTGTTAAAGTGTAAGCGAGGCTTTTTATCGATTCCCAAGCCAAGGTGTACTTTGCTATGAATTTCAATGTTTTTTCAGAAATTGCGATACCTTTTCTCAATGGAGATGGCACTGTTGTATTGAATATCCATACAGATAAACTAGCTAGGGTCCAGTAGTAAAAAAGAGTACACAAATAATACCCGAAAACTAAGAGCCCCCATCGTGTAAAATAGGGTTGAATGAAATGATCGATTTTAGAAACGAGATCTGAAATATAATGACTCGCAGTTCGGTGAACTTGAATCACTCTGTTGTTAAGTTGTAGGTAATTTGAGATTTTGAGTGCAGCATAGTAAATGGCAAATCCGAGGATCACCTTTCGCGGAAGAAGGGCAGGAATCTCGTTAAAATGTGTACTTAAAAGTTCTCGATACATTCTGTAATGAGACAGAAGAGACATCACGCCAAACCGTTGATAAATCGGAAACACAAAGGGACCATTGAAATGATCGACAAATTTAATCAAGATGTTGTGGATAGTGAGTGCGATTTTCATTTTAGGAACGAGATTCGTTCGGAAAATGGTATCGAAAGCTGTGAGAAAATAATAAGCATTGATCGTGTGGATGGCAGAGGGAATCAGATAGTTGCGGAAAATCGTTTCGATACGGGTGACAATTTCCTGTCGCAAGTGAGTTCGTCGAACTCTGGTTTGGATGCTTCCGATTTCAGAATTAGGAAACCTTCCACTGATATACCTGTAAAAAGTCTTAGAAACGGCAATATTGCTATTGCGTGTGCACTGAGGACACGTCGCTCTGTCTTGAATCCATCGGACAATCTCTTCTTTTTCGAAAAGATGGAGTCCAGCAGGATTAAAATACCCATCGTCCGTGAGCAGTCTTTGTGAGAGGCTTGCTTGAGGGCCAATTTTGGCTCGTATATCGTGTGGAATATGCAATGCTTCCATGGCTGCTTCGAATTGAATGCCTCTTTCTGTGTACCAAGGGGGAATTTTTTGTTCAAAAATTGCCAGGATGATACGATCGATCAACTGAGCCCGTGTCAAGGCTTCATTGCAGGTTGTAAAGACGGGCTCTGTGATGGGACCGTACGAAATCGGACACGTGGGTGCGCCAAATTTTTGGAAAAGATTAGGATGTTGAATGGTCATTTTTTAGCAATTTTTCCAAGATTTGGTTCGATCTCTGAATAAATGTTGTCATCGACTTGGGTTCGATTTCTTTTTGATCGAACGAGGCAAGGTCGAGGAGGTGGAGGGCGAGTTCACGGGCGAGGTCGGGTTTTGAATCTTGCATTTTGTAGATGGAAGAGACAATGGCGTTATTGGTGTTGACGATGAAGGTTTTTTTGGGGGTGAAGGAGTGGGTTTGATCGGAAAGGGTGAGGGCATCGCGGAGGCGTCGAGATTGTTCATCAAAGACGATAAAGGCGGGGAGAGAATCGGTGGTGAGGCTCTTGGCTTCGACGTCGATCTCGAGGGTTTTTCTAAAAAAGTCGGCGATTTTAGCCGCTTCTGTTTTGTCTCGGCTTGCATCAAGGATGGAAGGGTCGAGAGCTCCATCAATCCTCTGGAATTTGGTCGAGAGTTTGGTCTCTAGTAAATTGAAAACATGGGCATCGATGGGTGAACTGGAAATGATCACTTCTTTATCTTTGAAAAGTTCGAGAATGGAAGCTTTCGCATCGGTTGTGTAAAAAACTTTTTCGGTGTTTTCTAGAGTGGTCCAGGTATCTTTGGTGGTTTTCCAGATGAGAAAATCTTTGGCACGGGCGAAGAATTTTTCATCCTGGAGGATGCCGAGTTTGATGATGGTTTCGATTTCAGGCCACGCTTCTTGAAATTTTTCTTTTTCAAGGGTGTAAAATGAGGCGAGTTTGTCGGCGACTTTTTTGGAGATATGGGTGGCGAGTTGCCTGACGGTCTTGTCCATCTGGAGATAGCTTCGGGAGACGTTGAGAGGGATATCGGGGCTGTCGAGAGCTCCCCGGAGACAAATCAGGAAGTCAGGAATGAGATCTTTGCAGTTATCGGAAACAAAAACCCGGCTGACAAAGAGCTGAATATTACTTTGATTCCAATCAAAACGGCGATTCAGTTTTGGAAAATAAAGAATTCCTTTGAGATGGAAAGGGACATCGACATTCAAATGGATCCAGAAGATCGGACCTGGCTCCATCGGATAGAGGGTGTGGTAGAAATCAAGATACTCTTTTTCTGTGCAGTCGGAGCTGTTTTTGAGCCAGAGAGGTTCTTTATCGTTGATCCGTGTTCCGTTCAAATAGATGGGGAAAGGAAGAAAGAGACAGTACCGGGTTAAGATTTGCCGGAGTCTGCTCTCTTCGAGGAATTCATCGTTTTCTTTGTCGATGAAGAGGGTGATCGTTGTTCCACGATCGGTCCGAGTTCCTGTTTCTAGGGTATATTCGGAAGAGCCCGAGCATGACCAAAAAGCTGGCTGCGAGGGCTGGTAAGATAAGGTATCGATGGTGACTTTTTCAGCGACCATGTAAGCCGAATAAAATCCAAGTCCAAAATGGCCGATGATCTGTTCATTGGTTTCATATTTATGGAGAAACTCTTCTGCACCCGAGAAGGCGATTTGGGCAATATACTTCTCGACTTCTTCAGCCGTCATCCCGATACCTGTATCGAGGAACTGAAGGGTCCGCCCGTCTTTGTTGATGTTAATTTCAATTTTTAAATCTTCATCTTTGACGTCGACGAGATTTTGGTCGCGGAGGATTTGGAGTTTCCGGAGGGCATCGCAGCTGTTGGAGACAAGCTCCCTGACAAAAATATCTTTATCCGAGTAAAGCCATCTTTTTATGATGGGAAGGATATTTTCAGTATGGATTTTTAGAGTTTTGTGTGACATACACAAAAATTATACCACATGAGAATTTTAGTTGCCCAGCTTGATCCGACTATTGGAGATTTTTCCGGTAATCTTCAAAAAATTATTAATGCGTTGAAGCATGCCCGTGAAAAGAAGGTCGATATTGTCCTCTTTTCTGAGATGGCGATCTGCGCCTATCCACCCGAGGATTTGGTTCTCCATGACACGTTCATTTTGGCCTGCGAAGAGACTCTCCAAGAGATTGTGCCACATACGAAAGATTTAATGGTCGTTGTTGGACTAGCGCGGAGAAATTTCGCGCAGGGTGAAAAAACATTATTAAACAGTGCTGCCATCATTCAAGATGGGATGATTGTCGGTTTTCAAGACAAGGCGCTCCTTCCAACCTATGACGTGTTCGATGAGAGACGGTATTTTGAGCCAGGGAGTGAGTTCCGATCCTGGGAGTGGAGAGGAAAAAAAGTCGGCGTGCTCATTTGTGAAGATATTTGGCAGCATGCAGGCTACGTCGGTTATACCCGTTACGCCTGTGATCCCGTGCTGGAGATGCAAAAGCTTGGAATCGATCTCCTCCTCAATGCATCGGCTTCCCCTTACCAATTTAAAAAACCCGATATCCGCGTTAAAGTGTGTCAAAAAGCGGCCAGAACATTGAAATGCCCCGTGGTTCTGTGTGCACAGGTAGGAGGAAATGATCAGCTCGTTTTTGATGGGTACAGTGTCTATGTCGATCATAGGGGAGAGTTGCAACAACTGGCCAACGGATTTGAAGAAGATTGGATGGTGATTGATACAGAGGCACCTTCAAAACGGTTCCATTTTGAATACGACGCGGTCGGAGATCTCTATAAGGCATTGGTGCTGGGTGTTAGAGATTATTTTCACAAACAAAATTTTAGAAAAGCGATCTTAGGGCTGTCGGGCGGTATTGATTCGGCACTCACGGCTTGTATCGCTGTTGAGGCTTTAGGAAAGGAAAATGTTTTTGGACTGAGCATGCCTTCCCGCTTCAGTTCCGCAAGCAGTTTGAAAGATTCGGAAGATTTGGCCAAAAATCTCGGGATTCGGTTCGATGTGATCTCGATCGATGCCATTTATCAAAATTATTTGGATATCTTTCACCCGTTTTCCCAAGGAAAGCCGTTCGATATAACAGAGGAAAATCTCCAAGCCCGTATCCGGGGAAATATCCTCATGGCGTTTTCCAATAAGTTTTCTTATTTAGTTTTGGGTACCGGAAATAAAAGCGAACTCGCCATGGGTTATTGCACCTTGTATGGCGATATGGTTGCAGGCCTTGGCGTTCTCGCCGATGTCAGCAAAACACAGGTCTATCAGCTGTCGCGCTGGATCAACAAACATCACCAGCTGATCCCACCGTCCACCCTCGAAAAAGCCCCTTCAGCAGAACTCCGACCTGGACAGAAAGATTCCGATACACTTCCCGCTTTCTCTATCCTCGATGCAGTCCTCGAAGCTTATGTCGAAGATTATTTGTCCGCCGATGAAATTGTAAAAAAATACCATATCGATAAAGAGATCGTCCTAGATCTCATCCACCGGATCCACCGAGCAGAATATAAAAGGCGTCAAGCTGCCCCCGGCATCCGCGTCACCAAAAAAGCTTTTAAAATAGGGCGCCTCTTCCCCATCGTCCAAAAATGGGCCTAATAACCAGGGGGATAAAAGGGTGGCAACCTGCTTGCTGCGGCTTTGTAAAATCTATTTCCAAATCGCAGGCCGTGGTGCAAGAACCCTGTTCCGCGATTTGGAAATCGATTTTACTTTGCCTCGCTTGCGCATCTTGTCACCCTTTTATCCCCCTGATTATTAAATATCATTCCAGGAGAAAGGAAGGATTTCGGAGATCGATTCTTTCTTTAAATGGAGCATCAGAAGTCGATCGAAGCCGACGGCGACGCCGCACGAATCAGGCAGACCTTGTTCTAAAGCGGTGAGAAAATGTTCATCGATGGGTAGAACGGTTTTGCCGAGCTTGTGCCGCTCTTCATTCGAATGGATGAAGCGGAGCCGTTGTTCAAGGGGATCAGTGAGTTCGTGAAAACCATTCGCGAGTTCAATTCCATCAAAGTAGATCTCGAACCGCTCAGCAACGACTCCTTCCGAAGTCGTTCTCAATTGAGCGAGGGCAGCTTGTGGTGGAGGAAAATCATAGATGATATGAAGACCTTTCAATTGAGGTTCGATGATAAAGGCCATGATGAAGTGTAAAAGGGTATCTTTATCTTTGAATTGAGGTTCTGTTGTTATCCTTTTGAGGTCATCTGGTGTTGCGGATCTGTAGTCGATGCCGACAAATTTTTCAAAAGCTTGTGCATAAGTATGGTATTGAACGGGGATTCGGTCTAAAAAAAGATGGATAAGGTCGAGGGTTTCATCGATGAGAAATTGGAGAGGAACTCCGACTCGGTACCATTCGATCATGGTGAATTCTGGATTGTGAAGCCTGCCCGATTCTCCAGCGCGAAAGACATGGGATAGTTGATAGATATCGCCGCTGCCTTGAACAAGGAGCCTTTTCATTGCGTATTCGGCCGAGGTGTGAAGGTATCCTTTTTCTTGAGTCTGGACTTCCATCACTTCATTATGGATATCGATGGGAGCTGCGTGAGATAAAATCGGAGTGTCAACTTCCAGAACTTCTCGCTCAGCAAAAAAGGTGCGCACGCGGGCCAGCATGCGGCCGCGGTGTTGCAACAGAATTGTTTTAGACTCGAGAGACGTATTCACCGGTACGGGTGTCGACTTTGATTTTGTCACCTTCTTCGACGAAAATGGGGACCTGAACTTTAGCGCCACTTTCTGTCGTTGCCGGTTTCAGAACACGGCCGGAAGTATCGCCGCGGACTCCTGGAGCCGTTTCGACAATTTTCATCTCCATGAAGGTGGGTGGTACCACTTCGATCGGAGCTCCTTTGTAGAAGATAATTGAATAAACAATTTCTTCCATCAACCACGGCTGACGCTCTCCGATGATTTTTAAAGGAATGTTGACTTGTTCAAAGGTATTATCATCCATGAAGACACCATTGTCGCTATCGGTATAGAGAAGGCGCATCTTCGATTCAACGACATCGGCGAGAGCGAGTTTTTCTCCCGATTTAAACGTCCGCTCGATCACCCGTCCCGTGATGAGATGCTTGAGTTTTGTTCGATTAAAAGGTTGTCCTTTACCAGGTTTGACAAACTCATTGCTCACCATGGTATACGGCTCGCCATCGATCTCAACTTTTAAACCTGCTCTAAATTCATTCGTGCTAACTTGCGACATAACTGAAAAAGAATGTCAGATCTCGATCTTTCCGGTCAAGGAAAGAAAAAATTCACAAAAAAACAAAAAAATGTTTTATTTAATTCATAACAGTGAGGAGAAAAAAATGTCACAACCAACCATGGCAGCTAAAATGGAGTTTTTTTTGTATAGGTTCTCAACGTTTTTTAAGTCATTCAAAACCCTTTATACATTACCTCCAGAGAAGATCGAGTCGTTCTTGAATTCTTATAATATCTACGATCACGATTGGGCCGATGAAGAACACCTCATTGCAAAAATGGGGAAAGACTATTACCAAGAAATCAAACGAAAGCTGGTCGACTATTACAGTGTCCTCAACCATCTTTGTGCTCTTGGCCAAGTCGAAAAGATGTACATTCCTCCAGCGATCGATTTATCCGTCAGCATCATTGCGAACCAAGATCTTTTTGAAGAGAGAATGATGAAAGATCTCGGACTTAAAAAAGGGGGCAAAGTTTTGGATATCGGCTGCGGAAGGGGAAGAGTAGCCAGCCATATGGCCTCGAAGACAGGAGCTCAAGTTATCGGGATGAATATCGATCCGAATCAATTGGAGTCGGCAGAGAAGTTTGCAAAAGGAAAAGGACTGAGTCAGCAATGCGAATTCAAATTAGCCGACATGAACGATCTACCCCTCCCTTTTGGCGATCGATCCTTGGATGCTGTTTATCAAATTCAAGTCTTTAGCCTTTCCAAAGACCTCGAAAAACTTTTCAAAGAGATCTACCGTATTTTGAAACCAGGTGGAAAATTTTCATGCCTCGATTGGTTTTATTTAGACAATTACGATGATAAGAATTCTCATCATGTCGATCTCATGAAAAGGATCAAACCGTTAATCGGCGCGATCGGTACCCCGTCCATTGATCGGTATGTAGAGCTGCTGAAAAAAGCCGGATTTGAGATCATCGTCAACGAAAATGCCAGTATGGATGGGCTGCAGGCACCGCTCATAGAAAATGCTGACAAGTTCTTTACACGGCTCGCACGTCTGATTAAGTTGTTCGTTAGTTGCAAAGTGCTTCCGAAACATTTTAAAGTTCTTTTCGATCGTCTCACAAAAGATGGACAAGCTTTTGTGGAAGCCGATCGTCTAAAACTTGTGACGACAAGCCATTACATTGTCGCTCAAAAAAAAGGTTAGTAATTTTTTCTTTGAGATGGTAAAAAAGAAAATGTAATTTAACCCTTAAATAAGGAGATACTCGTATGTGGAAATCATTGATAGCTGCTCTTCTCATCGCAATGCCATTTGCTGCGCAAGCAAAAGAAAAATCGTGCAATAACGGCCTGAAAAAGAAAGATATTCAGGGAACCTATGTTGCTTATGGATTTTCAAATAGCCTTCCTATTGTAGGAGAACCTACGAATTTTCAATCCATTGGTGTCATTTTTCAATCGGTTTTTAACAGAGATGGTACAGGAACGATTGTTGCACTCGATGAAGCAGCAGTCATTGGTGGACAAGCGGTGGATGTGATACCTGGGAATCCGGTCAATCTTCCTTTTACCTACAAATTAAATTATCTAGGTGTCAGTGGATATGCATTGATTACCGTTCCTAACTTCCCTGCTCCCAATGTAACAACTCAATTTGTACAACATTTCAAAGTGCAAAATGGAGAAGTTGTCGGTTTTGTTCTCTTAGCACCGACCAACCTTGCTCCTGCCACTCCCCCTTCAGCGGGTCTATGGCTCGTTGCAGAAGGGTTCAAAGTAAACTAAGGTTCAGTGGGGTGAAGGGTTAATAAACTCCTTCACCTTCATGAGAATCGAGTATTCAGATTGACCGTCAGAACGAAAACCCGAATGTGTAACTGTAAATATATAATTCTGAAATTCTGGGATCATCGATTGATCGCCGCGAATATGGAGCGCAGAAACTCTCCACCAAACCCACGTCACTGTTTCATCTAAAGGTGGAAGGCATTCAGCTTTCAAAACCCTTGTGACTTGCCAGTTTGTGAGGGGATTAATACAAACCGTCGAGAAGATGGAATCGGGGAAAAGGGTTGATAGACCACGTTCATCAATACGCAGCTCGGAAATTTCCTGAGCTGACATGGTATACGTTTTATTAAATTGTGTAGGTGTTGTCATAAATACTCCTTGAATTAATAATTTTATAACAATAATTGTATTAACTCAAGTTTTCTAAGGCTTGTTTTTCTAATTCGGCGGGGGATTTGAAAGGTTTAATGGTAAATAATTTTTTGACAGTACCTTTAGGGGTTTGTTTTTCAGTATCTAAGGTGTGAGAATTGAACTTGAGGAAGATAAACCGTTTTTGGGCGGCGACGACGCGGATGCGGGTGAGATGGTAGAGCCAAAGGACAGGGAGGGGCGGTTTTCCGAATCGATCTTTCAGTTCTTCGAGAAGGGCATCGACTTCTTCGAGGGTTGTCGTATCTCCAAGGCGGTGGTAGATTTCTAAACGGAGAGAATTTTCTGCAATGTAGTCTTCAGGAATGCGGGCATCGTAAGGGAACTCCATTTTGGTTTCGAGAAAGGTTGGTTCAAGTTTTTTCTTGAGCGCTTCGATGGTTCTTTTGAGGAGTTTGCAATAGAGATGAAAGCCGATGGATGAGACGTGGCCTGATTGTTGAACGCCGAGCATATCGCCGGCTCCGCGGATTTCGAGGTCGCGCTGGGCGATTTTCATTCCCCCTCCGTAGCCTTGAGCTTCTAAAAGGGCGTAAAGGCGCTTGCGGGAGATTTCAGGAAGTTCGCGGAGACGCGGAACAAGAAAATATGCATAGGCAGGGCGGTTCCATCTTCCGACACGGCCGCGGAGTTGATACAGATCGGCAAGCCCAAATTTGTCGGCCCTGTCGATGAGGATGGTGTTGGCATTCGGAATATCGATTCCGTTTTCGACAATGGTCGTGGCGACGAGAATATCGGCGTGTCCGTTTTTAAAAGCATGAAAAACGGTATCGAGCTCATCGGATGACATTTGGCCATGACCTACCAAAACGCGGGCCTGAGGAACAAGCCGTTTGATTTCATCGGCGACGGAGGTGATGGTTTCGACACGGTTGTGAATGAAGAAGACTTGCCCATCACGAGTCAGTTCGCGCAGAAGTGCATTGGTGACGAGCTGAGGATCTCTCTCAGCAATGATGGTCTTGATGGGAAGCCGGTCTTGTGGAGGTGTATTGATGATTGAAATTTCCCTGGCTCCGACAAGAGAAAGATAGAGTGTTCTGGGAATTGGTGTTGCTGTTAAGGTGAGGCAATCGACGCCGGCTTTCCGTGCTTTGAGATGTTCTTTCGAACGGACCCCAAACCGTTGTTCTTCATCGATAATGATAAGACCGAGATTTTTGAATACGACATCTTTGCTGAGAAGCCTGTGTGTGCCAATGAGAATGTCGACTTTTCCTTCTTTCGTCTCAGCCAAAATTTTCTTCACTTCTTTGGGTGTATGAAACCGGGAAACAACTTTTATGATGAGGGGGTGATTGGCCATTCTCTCGGAGAACGTTTCAAAATGTTGGAGAGCAAGGACTGTGGTAGGAACTAAAACGGCAACCTGTTTTTTTCCTTCGACTGCGGCTTTAAAAGCCGCCCGCATGGCCACTTCGGTTTTCCCATAACCGACATCGCCACAAAGGAGCCGGTCCATAGCTTTGGTGGTGGTCATGTCGATTTTGATTTCTTCAATGGCTCTCAGCTGATCTTCTGTTTCGGTGTACGGAAATTCTTCTTCAAAAGATCGGATTTCATCCGAATCCGGCGGAAAGACGAAACCGCCTTGAACTTCCCGCTCGGCATTCATCCGGAGGAGGTCTTGGGCATAACCAACAATGGCTTTCTGAGCATTGGCCTTGGTCCGTTGCCAATATTTTGCGCCGATCGTATGGAGTGTGGGAGTCTCTTCTCTAGAACCGATATACCGACTGACGAGGTAGGCTTGCGATGCGGGGACAAAAAGTTTGCTTTTCTCGGCGTATTCCAAAACGAGATATTCTGTTTCGATCCCAAGATGGTTCGGTCTTTTTTCAATCCCGAGATATTTTCCAATCCCTTGATGGAAATGGACAACGAGTTCTCCTGGAACGAGCTCGTGAAAATCAGAAGGAGGAGTGTGGTAGGTGCTCCGCCATTTTTCCCTCCGGATTTTTTGCTTATGGGTGATTTCGGTCATGGGTATGAGGATCACTGGAGAATCTTTGAGCGCGAAACCATTGGTAAGATATCCCCGTTCGAAATGGGTTTTGGGAGGAGCTTTGATTTTTTCTTGGAGAGTTTTTTCCTCGGCTTCATTGGACGTGATGAAATAGACCTCAGAATCCGACCTGTCTAAAGTAGGAAGGTATCCTTGTACGGGAAGGAATGGATGATTCCAACGTTTGGCTTGAAAATGGGTGTTAAAAAATTCGAAGGAAACGACTTTTTTATCAACACGGACTTCGGAAAGTTCTTCCATCGGTTCTTCGGTCCAGTAGATTTTTTTGAGGGGTTTAATCTCTTTTAAAAGATCGTCGAAGGTGAGGAAGAATTTCGATTGGGATCCAGGAAGAGCTTTGAAAGAGACATATTTGTCTTCGAGTGCGAGGAGGTTATCGAAGATGACGACGGTGTCTGGCCCGAGATACGAAAATATCGAAGTCGGATCAGGATCTCTGTGGAGGAGGTCGGTTTCATAGACCGGTGAAATGAAAGCTCGATCGATTTTCCCGGTCGATTTTTGGCCGATCGGATCAAAGGTTCGGATCGTGTCGATCGTGTCTCCAAAAAAATCGATACGGAATGGGCTTGGCGCACTCACCGGATAGATATCTAGAATTCCTCCACGGAGTGCAAATTCTCCTTTATCAGCGACAACGGCAGACCTTCGATAACCCAGATAAGTGAGCCACTCTGTGAGAGAGAGAAAGGGAAGATTTTCTCCTTTTATAAGGGTTCGACAAAGAGGTCCTAAAAAAGCAGGGTTCGGGACTTTTTGAAGGGCTGATTGGAGAGGACAAACAACGACTTTTTTCTCATGGAGGAGCTGATGGAGAATCTGTAGCCGTTTTCCGACAATATCGGGGCTCGGCGCAATTTCTTCACCGGGGAGAGTCTCCCAGGTGGGGAATTCAACCATGTTGAAAATTTTAAAATACGGAGCATCATCGAGAAGTTTACTCACCCTCGAATCGGCTGTGATGACAATGATATTTTTTCCACCCAGCAGATGTAAAAGAAGGGCCTTAGGAGCGTCCCAGAGTCCTTCAATTAAGATAGAGGGCTCTTTCGAGATGTGATCGCGAAACTGTTGCAGCGACGGGCTTTGAAACATATCACGTCTTTAAAAGGGTGCGGACTTGACTGATCAGCTTGGGGAGATTTTCAGGAGATTTGCCGCCGGCTTGCGCTCCTTCTGGACGACCGCCCCCCGAACCTCCAACAAGAGGAGCCACTTCTTTCAAAATCTTATCCGCATGGATTCCCTTTTGAAGGAGATCGGGAGTCACACGGAGGATGATTTGACATTTTCCTTCCTGCTCAGCAGCAAGAAGAACAACGCCAGAAGTGATGCGCGTCATGACCTCTTCTACAAGTTGAGAGAGTTCACTGGGCTGCACAGAGACAACCGTTGCAAGTAAAGGGGTAGAACCGACGTGTTCGATTTTGTGGGTGAGGGTTTGCGCCATTTCTCGAAGAATGGCACGCCGGGTTGTTTTGAGTTGATGTTCAATTTTTTTTGTCTCTTCGATTTGAGCCGCGATTTTCGCTTCGAGCTCTTTTTCATGGTGCCGGACAAATTCTTCAGCTGCATGGCCGGTAATCGCTTCAATACGACGGACACCTGCAGCAATACTTCCTTCTTTCAAGATCCGGAAATACCCAATCGTCCCAGTATGCGACGTGTGCGTTCCACCACATAGCTCTTTCGATTCTTCGATATCAATCACACGGACTTTCGCACCGTATTTGTCTCCGAAGAATTGTTTGATCTCAGGCATTTTTTGGGCCTCTTCATAAGAAAGTTCATACGAGTGAACCGGTTTGTTTTCTCGAATCTTCTCGTTGACAAGGTTTTCAATATATTCGATTTCTTCCTTCGAAAGGGCTTTATGGTGGTTGAAATCAAAACGGAAACGGGAAGGTTCAACAACCGATCCAGCTTGACGAACATGAGGACCTAGAACTTTCATCAGTGCCCAGTGGAGAAGATGGGTTGCCGTATGATTATTTTGGATGTTTATTCTCCGAGCCACATCGACCTCTGCAACCACCGTTTCGCCGACATGGAGAATGCCGGATGGACAGATGCCTATATGTGCAATCACACCAGGATAGGGAGACTTGCAATCGGTCACAACAAACTGATCGATATGTCCCGTATCTCCAATTTGCCCTCCTTTTTCTGCATAGAAAGGAGTTTGATCGAGCAAAATGACTCCTTGCTCACCTTCTCGAATGAGTTCGACAAATTGATTTCCTACCAAGATCGCCAAAATTTTGGCTTCGCTCCGAGTTTGTTGATAACCCAAGAATTCGGAACGAGGAGCGCTCGAGAGTAGATTTTCTTCAATGTGCTGCGCTTCTTTAACATGGGCTGCTTTCGACTTCTCCCTGGCTTGCTCTTCTAAGATTTCATACGCTTCGAGATTAATCGTGAGATGAGAATCTTTCGCAATGAGAAGAATTTCCTCAAAAGGAAGTCCATATGTATCCTTGAGTTTAAAGGCATCTTCACCCGAGATCTCTTTATTTTTTTGCGCCTCGAAAATAATTTTATTCAAAATATTGCCACCCCGTTTCAGCGTTCGGAGAAAAGCTTCTTCTTCGAGAGTAAGAATTTCTGCAATTCGATGCTCCGCTGTACGCAGCTCATGATAATCATCTCCCATGAGATCGACAAGTCGTGGGAGTATTTTTGCCAGGAAAGGATCTTGAACACCGAGCATGCGTGCGTACCTAACAGCTCTTCTAAGCAATTTCCGAAGCACATAACCACGGTCCACATTGCTCGGTTGAGCTCCATCAGCAATTGCAAAGGCAAGTGAACGGAGATGATCGGCAATCACATGAAAAGCAGGACCGAGTTCACTATCTTGTTCATACTTTTTCCCTGTAATCCGTTCTGTCTCTCGTATAAGTTCTCCCAAAATATCAGTCTCAAAAACGTTTTCCACGCCCATCTTGAGAGCGACAACCCGTTCAAGACCACTGCCGGTATCGATCGATTGTTTCGGAAGGGGAGTGAGTTTTCCATTAAGGTCTCGGTTGAACTGCATGAAAACCAGGTTCCAGAATTCGATGTATCTTTCGCCAGTTGTGTCATCTATCCAGAGTGACATCGCCGTATTTCGAACCTCTATCATAGTAAAGCTCAGAACAAGGGCCGCAAGGGCCGGTATCGCCCATGGCCCAAAAATTATCTTTTTCTCCCATCCGAACAATCCGACTTTCTGGGACAATTTTTTTCCAAAGTTCAAACGCTTCGTCATCGTCACGAAAAACGGTGATCCAAATTTTATCGGGGTCAAATCCATAAATTTGGGTGGAAACTTCCCACGCATAGCCGATCGCTTTATCTTTAAAATAATCTCCAAAGGAAAAGTTTCCGAGCATTTCAAAGAATGTGAGATGACGGCTGGTATGTCCGACGTTATCGAGGTCGTTGTGTTTTCCTCCGACGCGGATACATTTTTGAGACGTTGCAGCTCTTGTATAATCGCGCATGCTCTTTCCGAGAAAAACATCTTTGAACTGATTCATCCCTGCATTCGTGAACAGAAGAGTTGGATCGTCGTGCGGGACGACAGGAGATGATGGAACGACCCGGTGGCCGTTGTCTTTAAAAAACTTCAAAAAATTACGACGGATTTCTTGTGATTGCATAAATTTAAATATCATACCATAATGGCTGGATTTTGTAGAGGTTTCCATGGATGCAGAGTTAAAAAAGAATTTAAGCAAAATAGCAAATACCATTCGAGAACTATCGATGGAAGCTGTCCAAAAAGCCGATTCTGGCCACCCTGGTCTTCCGATGGGATGCGCTGAGTTTGGAGCGTATATGTACGGCTATCTCATGCGGTACAATCCGAAAGACTCGAAGTGGCTCAATCGGGATCGGTTTGTATTATCGGCAGGCCATGGCTCGATGCTCATTTATTCTTGTCTCCATATGGCTGGCTTTAAAATCTCCATGGACGATATCAAACAATTCCGGCAGCTCCGTTCTGTGACACCGGGCCACCCCGAAATCCATATGACCGATGGGGTAGAAGCCACGACAGGTCCTCTTGGACAGGGTGTTGCCCATGCGGTCGGACAGGCTTTGGGTTTAAAAATCTTAGGCACTAAATTCAATTCCGATAAATATACCCTTTTCAATGGGAAAGTTTACTGCCTGGCCGGAGATGGATGCATCATGGAAGGAGTCTCTTCGGAAGCCTCTTCCCTTGCAGGACATTTAGGTTTGGACAATTTGGTTCTTATCTACGATTCCAATAAAGTTTGCTTGGATGGACCTACCTCGGAATGCCTCTCCGAAGATACCAAAATGCGGTACCGATCGTATGGATGGGACGTCTACGATCTCGACGGTTACGACTTCGACAAAATGGATAAAATTTTTACCGAGATCCGCGAACAACAAAAGAGACCGTGCTTCATCCAGATGCATACGATTATTGGAAAAGGATCTCCTCATAAAGCAGGAACCCATAAAGTCCATGGATCTCCCCTAGGAGAAGAAGAGGTCGAAGCGACGAAAAAAGCTCTTGGCCTTCCCGAAGAAGATTTCTTTGTTGCACCTTCCATCTATGAATTTTTTGCAGAAAAAGCAAAAAAGGGGGCCGATCTTGAGGCGGCTTGGAATGGTTTATTGAACCGATGGAAAGAAGACCATCCTGAACTTGCCCGTGATTTTAATAAAATGCTCAAAAAAGAAATCCCCGGTGATCTCGAGCAGAAACTCAAAAATCTCGAAATCAAATCGCCGCTCGCAACACGGAGTGCCTCCCAAGCTGTTTTAGATCTGCTCGGTAACGAACTTCCTCAACTATATGGAGGGTCGGCCGACCTTTCGGGCTCAGACATGACGATGATGAAAAAATTTCCTATTATTTCAGCAGGCCATTTTGAAGGAAGAAATATCAAGTATGGCGTGCGTGAGTTCGCCATGGCAGCTGCGGCTTCAGGAATGTCCGAGACCCAGATGATCACTCCCTACATTGGAACATTTCTAACTTTTTCCGATTACATGAGAAATGCGATCCGTTTAGCAGCTCTTTCAAAAATTCCGGTGATCTATCATTTCACCCACGACTCGATCTTTCTGGGAGAAGATGGTCCGACACATCAACCGATTGAACATCTGGCGGCTCTCCGAGCCATCCCTAATCTCCGGGTGATAAGGCCCGCGGATAATTGGGAAGTGAAAATGGGATGGCTCGCCGCGCTCCGCTATAAAGGTCCCACAGCGTTTTCACTGTCACGGCAATCACTTCCCCATCTCACCGTCACGCAAGTTCCGTATAATGAAGGGATGGGTAGGGGAGCTTACATTGTCAAAAAAGATAAAGAAAAGCCCGACTTCACAATCATTGCGACAGGATCTGAGCTATGGCTTGCGCTCGATGTTGCTACCGCTCTCGAAAAACAAGGAAAATCGGTTCGTGTGATCTCGATGCCGTGTTGGGAGATTTTTGAAGAGCAAGATCTCGCCTATCGGAACTCCATCCTTGGCGGCGACATTGGAAAAAGAGTCAGCATTGAAGCGGCTGTGAGTTTTGGTTGGCAAAAATGGATCGGAATGGATGGAATTTCCATCAGTGTCGAAAGATTCGGTGAATCTGCCCCGTATCAGGCCCTTGCTGCTGATTACGGATTTACCACCGATGCTATTTTAGCCAAGCTTCTTTCATGAACGATCTCCTCTTGAGAGCTCTCCGGTGTGAGCCTGTAGAGAGGCCCCCCGTTTGGCTGATGCGTCAAGCGGGCCGCAGTCTCCCCGATTACCAAGCGCTCCGGAAAAAACACTCGTTTCATGAACTGATCCACACACCGGCACTCGCGGCTCAAGTCACACAGCTCCCCATCGATCTCCTCGGTGTCGACGCAGCGATTCTTTTTTCCGATATTTTAGTCATTGCAGAAGTTTTCGGCTTTCACATGAATTATTCGGATGAAGAGGGCATGCGTCTTCTAGAACCCTCCCACGACATACAAAAAAATGTTGCCGGAACACTCTCTTTTGTCGCGAACACAATACGTATTTTGAAGAAAAATCTCACCGTGCCCCTCATCGGTTTTTGCGGCGGCCCGTATACCGTTGCCAAGTACATGAAACGAGTCACGCCTGAGTGGCTGGAGAAAATCACCCAGGCCACGATCGACTACCTCTACCTACAAATCGAAGCAGGGGTCGATGTGATTCAGATTTTCGATTCTTGGGCAGGCACTCTCGAGCCGGACGATTTTCGAACCCTTGCCCTCCCTTATCTCAAAACAATCATCGATGCGGTGAAGATTCCGACCATCATCTTTTGTCGTGGATCTTGCCGTTTTGTCAGCGAGCTGATCTCTCTGGAATCTTCAGCCATTAGCTTTGATTGGGAAAAAGAAATGCCTCACCTCCGCCGCGAGGTCCCTCCCCATATCGCCATCCAAGGAAATTTAGACCCCGCTATTTTAAAAGGCCCCCTTCCCCTCCTGCAGGAAAAAGCAACCTCCCTCCTCGATTCGATGAAAGGAAGCCCCGGTTTCATTTTTAATCTCGGCCATGGTGTCAAACCAGATACCCCGATTGAAAATATCTCTTGGCTAGTCAAGAAAATTATTCACTCTTAACCTTAAAGAGCATGATGTTATTAACGGGTATAGGATCACCAAAATTGGGCATAAGGTGAAAACCTGCAACTGCGACCCATTTACCATTATCGCTAAAGGAATAATAAACCGTTAAAGTAGGTACAGATATATTCAATCCGGTACTCGTGAACGATTTTTTGCCTTCAGTTGGTGTGAGGAAACACATAGTTCCGGTGTCCCCACCTGGTGCTGTGAAAGTATCATTTAAACCCGATACAAAAGCGATCGATTTACCATCCACATAGAGATTGGAAGAAACGCATGTCCCAATGTTGATGTTAGCTTTTGCAACCAAAGTGAGTTTATCACCATCAAAATTATATTCCACGAGGTTGTTATTATTTCCTGGTATTAACGTTTGAGAGAGGGACGTATCTTGCAGCATAGAGGGTTGGTCAGGCAAAAATGTAGGGAACATGGCTACAGCGATACGGGTTGATTCGATGGGATTTGCATTCGGAAGTGGGTTAAAAGTCCCAATACTAGTTGGGAACTGCACTAAGTTCTTCTGATCTTTAAATTTCAATGCGCCTTGTTTTGATATCTCATAGACTTGAAGCAAAGCAGGCGGTAAGATTTCCGAACCATTGAAAGCTGAAAAAATAAGTTCTAGATAGTTGGTTTGTTTCCCATTTTTTGTCAGTGTTACAGTATTAATTTTGTTGGAGTAGCCATGAACTTGAATCTTATCGGTAGTCTTAAGTGTGTCGATATCTAATACTCTAACGACAGAGTTCACAGTTCCATCTTGATTGGTTTTGGTGATCAGATAACCAATGACGATATAACGGTTATCTAGTGTAAAGAATCCATTGGCTGTTTGGCTACTGACATCATAATCTGTGAAGAAAACTTTTTTGAGCAGCTTTGCGGAAGCAGTAGAGGGGTCAAAGGAATACAGTCTAACACGTAATTTAGGATTGTTACTATTTCCATTGTCATCGAGTACAACAAAAGAAGAGAAGGTTCTATTTGAAAATCCAAGATCTACCGTTGAGACAAATTTATCTGGCAGAATAGAAAATATACTGGTCATTTTACCCGAGTCGTTTCGAATGATTTCGATTTCTGGTATTGTAGGATCAGCAATACCAAATTGTCCGTTATCGATGAAAAAATATTTACCGTTAGGGGAAACGCCATTCACGAAAGACCAATCATCTCGAAATAACGTGTCCGTGAGCTCAAATGAAGTAAAATTTGGTGTTTCAGTTTCTTTGCCTTCAACCTTTTTAAAAGAACCACATATCAACATACCCAAAATAAAGAGACAAAAGAACTTAGCGAATTTCATAGAAAAACTCCTTTAAAAACAATTTATTTCAAGCGAAACCAATAGTCAAGTGAATTTTTAAGGTCGCAAAAGTTTATTAATTCGATTATAATAACACCATGTCAGTAATAGGTAATTTTAAAACTCTTGATATTGATCAAGAAAATTCTTCAATTTACTTGGGTACGACATCCGATAGGCGACTTCACTCAGATAAAATGGATGCCTTAAGGGCCACGATCATCGATTTTCATTTCACGACAGCCCGGCCTTACACTTTGGATTTATGGGGAAGGCGATTTATTCCAAGAACCCCTCTTTCTACGAGAGAAATTGTCCCTCTTTCATTAAAAGCTTTTTTCCAGAAGTTAAAAATCAAAGATTCTATCCTCATTGTAATGTCGTGTTTTGCGGTACTGGCTTTGGCATTATTCATCAGAAGAATTTTAGAAAAATGTTCGGTTTTGAGGGTTGATGAAAGTAAAAATTTTTCAAATGGGATGGAATTTTTAGGACCTCTTCTTTTTGGTAGTCTATCTGCCTATTTCGGACTCAAATTTAAAAAAGTTTTTAACGAGGTTTCTAGAGCCAATCAAGATCGGTTTCTCGTTTTCCAAGAGCTGGTACAAAAACCGCATAATCAACATTTGCGTGAAAAAAATGATTGGCGGGATCCGATCTCATTGGAAGACATTCCGAGCGAGAAGATTTTTACTCCCCAAATATTAAATATTGGACCTTATGTCATGACGATTCAAAATGCCCTCCATGCCATGTTCACACGTGTCCATTGCAAAAATGGAGAAATACCCCATCCGATTGAAATGCGACCTTTATCACCCGAGGAACAGGGAAAATTTCTCGAAGATATCTGCACCTTTTTTTGTATTGCAGATCGTCAGCAGCTGTTAGACGTGTGGGACACGGAAGAAGAAACAATTGCGGATTTAGAGCTGGAGGAAGGCATCAGTGAAGTAGAAAGAACGGTCGCAGTAAAGAAAATGACTCCTGCTGAAAGAGTTTTGAAATTTATCGAGTTGCTCCCTGAAAAAACCTTCGAGACTTACTTCAAAAACTATATACAATCTTTCTTGCCCGAATCAACTTAAAGACGGCACCTGCTGTTGTTGTAGGATCGTTTTCATCAAGGGATTGTCCGTAAGATCCTCAGGCAATAATTTCTTTCCATCGGATTCTAAGCCGAAGGTCGGATCAGCTTCACATTCCAAAAGGGCCATGAGATGTTGTTCAAGGGTGATACCGTCCAAAGGTCCTATATAAGTCTCGCGATGGTATTTGAACATTGCAAGTTTTAATAAGGGGGTATAACCATGTTCATCGCGAATATTGGCATCAAAACCATATCTTTTTAGAAGTAGAGCGGTTTCTCGAGATTGAAGACAACACCAAATATCAACTTGTTGTTCTTTGGATATAAGGTCTATGAATCTAGGGGTCTTTTTTAAAATGGCTACGATAAATTCTGAGCTTTTGTTAGCTGTCAGAAGCATAAAATGTTCTGGAGTGATTTCGGCTCCATTTTCCACAAGAAGTTTAAATACCCCGAAATTTGCGATCTTCACTAAAGTAGATCCATTCTGATTCATCTTTCGAAGAGCAGCTTCTCGATCTGTCTTAAGAAGAAGCTGAGCCGCAGAAAGATACGTCCCGAGCCGAAAAGATGCACGAGGATCGGGGCACGCGGCTTTATAAGCGTCCACAGCTTGGGTATCGGCGATTGTCTCAGCAAACCGACTTTCAAAAATTCCTTGAATGATCATAAAAGGAATCCATACAGAAGGCATGACCAGCCAAGTTCTATCTTTAAACCCCGTATAGGCAATTGTTAATCCGGTAAATAAAATACAACCGATCACGCGCCAAATGCGGCGAAATAACAGCTCATCGTAATCGACCTGGTAATTTTTAACAGCAGGAGTCGCATAGCGTGTATAGATGGAATAAATCATGGGGGTATTTTATACTATTCAACATCAATATGGCAATAAGAGCGGACTTTAAAACTATTTATTTAGACCGGCAACCGTTAAGGGACCTTGGTAGAGGAAATTCTCCAGTTTGCATAGGGACGGCAGCCACGGAGGATGGTTTTTCTTTAGCAAAAATTTCTGCGTTGAGGGCGAGGATCATTGATTTTCATTTCACAACAGACCAACTCTACATTTTGCAGCTGGGACAGAGGAGATCTATCGTTAATGTTCCTCTTTCTTCAAGGGAAATCTTGCTCATAGCTTTTTGTGATTATTACCGAGATAGAAAACTCAAGCAAGCTGCGAAAGATTCGTTTTTTGTCATGGTTTGTCTAATCGAGCTATTATTAGTCAGAATAATGCAGGAAATGAAGCCTGTTTTAAAAGAAGATAGCCATAAAAAAATTATCCAGTGTATCGAATATATCGAATTTTTGTTCCCTCTTGTAATCGTGGGATTATTGGCAAAACGGGTGTTCGAATTTAAAAGAACTTGCGTGGCTGTTTCGAGGGCGAATCAAGAGCCATTTCTCGTCTTTCAGGAGTTTGTACAAAAACCTCGGGTTCCCGATCCTCGCGTTACCGAGGATCCGAGAGATCCCATCACCTATGAAACAATACCCTTAAATCAGATTTTCACTCCAAAAATCTTGCGTGTTGGGCCATACTTTTTAGAGATGTGTGGTGCACTCCGCATGATGTTCCTCCGCGTTCATTGCAAGAATGGAGAAATACCTCATCCGGTTGAAAATCGTGCTTTGACGGATGGGGAGAGAGCAAAGTTCGTAGAAGATATCTGCGACTTTTTTTGTATCTCCGATCCTGAGGAGTTTTTAGAATGTTGGACGATAGACGTCAGAGCTCAAGTCAATGTGGAAATAAATGGCCAAATAACCCAATTTTTAGAAGAGATAGCCAAGAGTATCGTGCCTTATGACCGAGCGCATAAATTCATAGAATTACTTCCTAAGGAAATCGCGCAAACGTATTTTACCGATTATCCTCAGTGTTTTTTACCTTCCAGCTAAATTTTGGATTGTAGTGATGACACTATCGGGTTCCAATGAGATAGAATCGATTTTGTGCTCGACGAGGAAGGCGGCGAAGTCGGGGAAGTTGCTGGGGGCTTCGCCGCAGATGCCGACGCGGCGGTGATGTTTGTGGGCTTTTTCGATGAGGGTGGCGATCATTTTTTTGATGGCGGGGTTCCGTTCATCAAAGAGATGGGAGAGGTTGGCAGCATCCCTGTCGATGCCGAGGGTGAGCTGGGTGAGGTCATTGGAGCCGATGGAGAATCCGTCGAATCTTTTGGAGAATTCGTCGGCGAGGATGACATTGGAGGGAATTTCGGCCATGACATAGATTTGGAGACCTTTTTTGCCTCGGCGGAGGCCGAAGGAGGCACAGGTTTGGAGAACTCGGTCGGCTTCTTCGAGGGTGCGGCAAAAGGGGATCATCATGATGATATTGGTCATGCCGAGATCTTGGCGGGCTCGAAGAATTGATTTGCATTCGAGTTCAAAGCCATCTCTGTAGTTATCACTATAATACCGGCAGGCGCCTCGAAAACCGAGCATCGGATTTTCTTCATGGGGTTCGAAGTCGGCACCGCCGATGAGATTGGCGTATTCGTTGGTTTTAAAATCACTCATCCGGACGATCACGGGATTTGGGTACTGCGCTGCAGCAATGTGGGCGATGCCTCGGGAGAGGAGATCGATGAAATAGTCGGATTTTTTGGAGTAGGCTTTTGTGAGTTCTTTTATTTGCTTGCGAGCTTTTGGATCTTTGACTTTGTGAAAATGGACAAGGGCCATCGGATGGATTTTGATGATGTTATTGATGATAAACTCCATCCGGGCAAGACCGATTCCTTGGCAGGGGAGTTGCCACCAACGGAAAGCCTCATCGGGGCTGGAAATATTCATCATGAGGGAGACTTTGGGTTTGCCGAGACGTGAAATATTGATGTCGTGGGTTTTAAAATCCAAAATGCCTTCGTAAACAAACCCTTTTTCTCCTTCAGCGCAAGAAAGGGTGATCGGTTGGTTCGAGTGGATGCGAGATGTTCCATTTTGTGTGCCAACGATGGCGGGAATCCCGAGCTCGCGGCTGACGATCGCGGCATGGGAGGTGCGGCCTCCTTGATCGGTGATGATCGCAGCGGCTAGTTTCATGATGGGAACCCAGTCGGGTGATGTCATCGTTGTCACGAGAATGGAGCCGGGTTTAAATTGTCCGATTTGCTTCACTGATTTGATGACCTGCGCCTGGCCTGCGGCAATCGCTTCTCCAATGGCGAGCCCTTCTAAAATAACTTTTCCTTTTTTCTTGATGGAGTACGTTTTGAAAATGCCTTGTTTTTTCTGCGATTGGACGGTTTCTGGGCGGGCTTGCACAATGTAGAGTTGGTGGGTGATCCCATCTTTTGCCCACTCGATATCCATAGGGATGCCGTAGTGGTCTTCGATCTCCATTCCCCATTGGGCGAGAATGAAAATCTCTTTTTCGGAAAGGACAAAAGAAGCTTGTTCTTTCGGTGTGGTTTTGACGGTTTTGGTTTTCGCATGTTTGTAGATGAGCTTGATTTCTTTTTGGCCTAAGGTTTTTTGGAGGAGGGTCATGGTCGGCTTAAAAACAACATATTCATCGGGAGTCACAGCTCCTTGGACAACGGTTTCTCCAAGTCCCCACGATGCATTGATCACGACTACCTTGGGAAATCCGGTATCGGGATCTAAAGTAAAGAGTACGCCGGCACCTCCTTTATCCGACCGGACCATGATCTGAATGCCGATCGAAAGACCAATTTTGAGATGGTCAAAACCTTTCACGTCTCGGTAATAAATCGCACGATCGGTGAAAAGTGAGGCGTAACATTTCAGGCAGGCTTTGATGACACCATCGGTTCCGCGGATGTGGAGATACGTTTCTTGTTGGCCTGCAAAACTAGCTTCTGGCAAATCTTCAGCGGTTGCGCTGCTGCGCACGGCCACATCGGCATTTTTCCCCAGGGCATGATAAGCTTTTGCAATTTCTTGCTCAAAAGAAGGGGAAAAACGGCCCCCCAAAATCAAAGCTCGGATTTTTTTCCCCTTCCCTTTCGAAGAAGATTTAAGAATGTGAGAAATTTTTGCTCGAAGATCGTTATGATCGAGAAAATCGAAGTACGCCTGGGCGGTGGTTGCAAAACCACCGGGTACACGGATTCCCTTCTTTTTCAACGTGGAGATCATCTCGCCTAGCGATGCGTTTTTTCCACCAACAATTGGAACATCGTCTTTCGAAATCGATTCAAACCAACGGATATAGGCCATGTTTTAGACTACATAGCAGATTAGGCTACCACTTCACAAGAGGGGGCATCGAACACAGGATGGCCTCCGGGTTTCCGCCGGAGCGAAATCCAAACTGGGTTCCTCGGTCGTAGAGGAGGTTGAATTCGACATAATGGGCGCGGGTCTCGAGTTGTTTTTCTTTTTCATCCCGTTTGAAAGGTTGGTGGATCCGCCGTTCATAAATGGGAAGAATGGCGGGCAAGAGACTTCGTCCAATCGATTTCCACAGTTCAAAATCGCGATTAAAATCCCCTGTATTGAAGTGATCGAAGAAAATCCCACCGACTCCACGTTCTTTTTTCCGGTGAGGAATGAAGAAATACTCCCGAGCGGCCTGAGAGAATTTCGGATAAATGGTAGGGTCGTAAGGGTCTAAGGTGTCTTGGGCGATCTGGTGGAAATGTTTTGCATCTTCTTCGTACGGAAATCCCATCGGTGTGAGATCGTAGCCACCGCCAAACCAGTGACCTTTTTCGGTTTCAATATACCGGACATTCATGTGGACTGTGGGTGCATGCGGGTTGTGCATGTGGGTGATCAGACTCACACCGGTCGCAAAAAAAGCACCACTCCCATCTTCCATAGGAAATTTGGGGCCCGAGACTCCTGACCAGTTCACGGCTCCTTTTTCGAAGACAGACCCTCGAAGGAGGCCCATCTCTCCACCCCCACCGGTTTTATAGTCCCACGGTTTTTTTTCAAATTTTTCATACGGTTCTAAATTTTCGAAGGCAGAAATAATTTCACTCCGCAGTTGATGTAAAAATTGAACTATTTCTTCTCTTTGAGTCATAATTTCAGGAATTATGCAGAAAAAGAAGATTGTTGTCTTAGGTGCTGGAATTTCGGGTCTTGCGGTGGCCCACTATTTAAATAAGAAACACGATCAATTTGATGTTCAAATTTTGGAAAAGAGCCAGCGTGTGGGCGGATGGATCGATTCCGATACATCGACCGGGTTCTTTTTCGAAAGGGGGCCGCGGATGTTTCGGACGTCGCCGGCTTTTCTTAACCTCATTTCTGACATCGGCATGGAAAAAGAGATGATTCTCTCCAATCCCCACGCTAAGGGAAGGTATCTGTGGATGGATGAAAAGCTACACCGGATGCCTCTCTTTTCATGGGATTTGGTCAAAGCCATTTTGAAAGAGTGGCGCGTCCAGCCCAAATTAGATGGAGATGAATCGGTTTGGGATTTTGCATGCAGACGGTTTAATCCGACCGTCGCGAAACAGATTTTCGAGCCGATGGTGCTCGGGATTTATGGTGGGGATAGCCGTGAAATTTCAATGAAAGCGGGTCTTGCAACATTTAAAAATTTAGAAGAGAAACACGGTTCTTTGATCAAAGGGTTTTTGAAGTCAAAAAAAAGTTCTTATCTATTCAATTTTCAGCGTGGAATGAAGAGTTTCATCAAAAAACTCGAAGATAAGATGACTACGCAGATCAGATTTGGTGTCGACATCACCGGAATCAAGCAAACCTCTACCGGTTTCGAGGTTGTCACTTCGCAAGGGGTTTATGAAGCCGACTTTCTTTTTAGTGGTCTTCCCTGCCCTGTGATCGGCAGACTTCTTCTTCCAGAGCTGCAACAGATTTCTTTGAGAGGAACAACATTGGTTCATCTCGGGTATCACGAGAAAGTTTTGAAGAAAAAAGGTTTTGGATATCTGGTTTCACCTCAAGAAAAAAGTGAGCTTCTCGGCACCGTCTTTGACTCGAATATGTTTACCCAATTGAACCGAGGCAGTGATGAAACACGCCTCACTGTGATGTTGAAAAAAGAGGATGCTTCCGATGCAGAGGCGCGTGATTTAGCTCTCAGAGGCTTGAAAAACCATTTGGGTATTACAAAACAGCCCGATGTTTCGATGGTCATTCGGGCGCCGCAGGTTTTTCCCCAACTCAAGGTCGGTCACCTCCATTTTATCGAACGGGTGGAAAAACAGGTTCGAGAGCAATATCCTCGTCTATTTTTGGCTGGAAATTACCTTTATGGCGTGGGTGTCAATGATTGCATCGTCAGAGCCCAATCTGTTGTCGAAAACTTTTTGAGTACCGTTGCCAGCTGATCCAAATCGTCGGGAGTATGTAGAGCTGTCATTGCCAAAGTGAGCCTCTTTTCTTGTGGAGGAGCAACAAAAATCTGGGCTTCTGCAAAAAGTTGGAGGGCGGTGCCGGCCTCTTTTTCAGATTTGAATTCCAAAATAGCTCGCGGCGATTTTAAAAATTTAACTGGAAACTCTTGAAATTGGTTTTGCAGCCATCTGTAATTTTTCTCGAGAACTTTCCGTTCATCGACCATTTCAGAAACCAGATTGAGAGCACAATCGAGAGCTCCTAGCGCTGGGAAACAAAGGGGCTGGGAAGGTGTCCATGATTGCAATAGTTTTTTTGGCCCTGCGATATAGGCTCCACTACATCCAAGACCATATGCTAGAGAACCTACAATCAAATCGCTTTGATGGGCTCCGAGACCAAATCCATGCTCGCCAGCAATGCCGATAAAAAAGGTATCATCACAGACATCACTTTTTTTATTTTGTTTCAGGATCGCCAGGGCTTCCTCATAAGAGGGAAAGAGAAGTGCTGTTTCTGTCCCGACAAATTGAGCCAGTTTTGCTTCCAGTTGTTGTTGTGGAAAAGATCGGAGGGGAGAAACTGGAATACCAACGCCGTACTTTAAGGTGTATTTGATGGCCGCTTTTTTCACTTCAGGATGTTGAGCCAAGCCTAAAAAGTCGCATGATGAAAAGTCGAGCCATTTTTTCCCTTGATAAAAGATATACGGACCATCGGTAGGGGCGACAAAATCCATGAAAACCTCCAAATTAATGTCCGAGTTTCTTCGGAAAGATTTTTTTTGTAAAGTTATCTTTCAGCGAAGGTAGACGGATTGAAAAGATTTTGATGGACTCCAAAAATCTCTGAAACCCGGCCGAGCAGAGTATGATCTAAAGGTTTACGCCCTTTTTCAAGATGGCAGAGAGTCGGAGCGCTCATGGGAAATTGGGGAAATTTCTTTTTATAAACAGTTGCAAAATGGGGCCCGCTCATTCCATGAGATTGACGGAGCTCTTTCATCAAATTTCCTTTGAAAAGATCGGTTTTAGTTTCGAGCTCAGGAATTTTAGTCTTAGCTAATGCTACGATTTCTTGGATAGCGGGCAGATGTGCTTGGATATATTTTTCAGCCGCTGTCTCACGAGTGGAGTGTTGGATCGAAAGATCGATATCTTCCTCCGAGCTACCGAGGATTTCTGTTAATAACTTTTTTTCTGCGGGTGTTTGCGCCAGTTCGAAAAGCCGTTTATAGTATAGTGTAAGAAGATAATCATTGTTTTTTGTGCTTTTCATCTGATTGAAAAGACCTACAACTTGATAGGTCAGTAAATCTTTTTGTTCACGCCCTAATTTAAGAAGATTTCCGATGTTCATGATACAAGAAGAATATTGTTGCAGAGTTGCATGAGCTGTTTGACTCACTTTGATCTCACGGATTTTCTGTCCCAGTTCAAAGCTGGATATGTTCAAGAGTTTACAGAAAACCAAGGAATAGTCTGGCATTTGACCCAAAAGAGTATGAAAAAAGAAATCGTTAAGATGGGGAGGGTGACCGACTGCATTTTTAATCCGTTGCAAAACACTCTCTATTTTGCTCTTGAGAACACTTTGCAGCTCTTGATCAGCGCGGATCATTTCATACCGGAGTCGATAAATTTGAGGTCTTAAACACACTTTCTTTTCCTCAGATATCTGAACGGTCTTGAGGTCGACCGGTTGACCTTGCAAATGGGCTATAAGAGGAAGTATGTTCTGTACCAATTTCTCGATTTTAGAGGCATTTTGATGGAGTACAGCGGTTGTATTCCCAATTCTCTGGAAAGTCTTAACTTTGGCCCTTAGAGAGGTGAAACGGATACCCAAAGCTTCTTCCACGATCTTTCTCTCCTTTCCTGCAAAATGAGTCAGAACAGTGTGATGGTAAAGATCGGAGAAGTGATTGGGCGCACGCGCTTCATTCCCTTTTTGGTGCTGTTCATTCCGAATGACGACAGGCATGTCATCGATCTGCTTTTTGATCAAGGCAACGATTTGACTCCGGGTCGCAGTCTCATATTTTACGGTGGTAAAAATGGGATCTTCCATGTTGAGATTGAGCCACCGGTCGATATGTTCTGGTTGATCGACATAAGACCATAAAAGTTCTGCTCTATCACGATAGATTTGGAGGACATCTTTCACTTGGGCATTCTTCTCACGTTTAATAGATTTATCGATTTCCGCGAGAAGTTGTAGAGCAAAAGCCTTCGATACCTGTTCAGGAGTCATGATTCCATGAGAAGCTTTATTGAGGAGTGTGACGAGTTTTTTTCGAAGAAGACTATCGGTGTATTTTTCATCAATGGCTCGGTCTGCATCATTGACGGCTTTGACCATATCCACGGTTGCATTGCTTTCATCATAAATACCCGATCGATACAGATAGACAAATTCTGTATTTCCAGCAGTCGCGTATAAACAGGGCACTGTAGCAGAATGGGCAGCTTGAAACGAAATCGACTGGTAGTTGTAATGTAAATTGTGCGCACCCAGGCCCTGATGCAGAGTATGACCTTCCCGGAAAGTATAACCGGTCCGATAACAGACAACGGCTTGCATAAACACCTGAGAAACCCGTTTCTCTAAATGTTGTTCGATAAAAGAGCGAGATTTTTCTAAACGAAAACTCCAATGATCAAGAGGAGCCGTCTGTGCACCACTCAAACCAGGAGTCAAACCAGGAGCGCGAAACTCTGCAAACGGCTCATCTTCCAATGAAGATGTCGTATTCCCTCCCAATTCAACACGGCCTTTAACTTTATCGGCGTCACGAGAAAACAATCGAGGCCAAACCGACACCTGCGCCAGTGATACTGCTTTTGTTGGCATAGATCCTCCAAATTATTAACCCGAGAGGTCAAAAGGTGACAAGATGCGCAGCGAGGCAAAGCCAGATTGATTCTCGCAAGGAATAACATTCTTGAATACGAAGGATTCCGAGCGAGAATCAATCTGGCTTTGCCTCGCTGCGCATCTTGTCACCTTTTGACCTCTCGGGTTAATACCTAAAATAATGCATCCATCGTCAATTCTTGGTCAATCGCTGAATGGTAATGGTCATTATGGTTCACTCCATGCGCAGTAATTAACGTGTTAAATGTCGACTTGCGCGTAGACGTGGCATTTTCAAAACAAGTTTTTTTCTTGCGAAGTTTTTCAACGAATTCTTTATTTAAAGAGAATTTATCCTTATAAAATTTTATTTCGCAAAGATTAATGCAGTGGTCGGCACGATCAATAATCAAGTCAATTTCAGCACCGGTTTCTTTTGAACCTCTTGGCGGGATATATTTCCATTTCGATGATCTTGTTTGGACAGCTGTTATTCCTAGCCCCTTTTTAATACCTTCCAAATGCTTCAGACATAAACATTCAAAGGCATGCCCAGTCCAAGATATCCAGGATTGACTGTTGTGAACTTTCATCCAATAATCAGGTCCGCGATTTTGTAATTCTAAGGAAGAAACACCAGAATTCCAAGTCAGATAAAATAATGAATATTCATCCACCAAAAGGTATCGATGATGTATATTCTGTTCTTCAAACTGGGGCATCTCTGCAATGAATCCTGACTGTTTTAACTCTTCGAGCCTTTTGCTCAATGTACCTCCTGTAGGTAGGCCCGTTTTTTTTACCAATTCTTTGTAGGATAATCCTGATCGAGATTTAGCAAGGGCTTTTACTATCTCAATGTGTTCTTCATGTTGCTTAAACAAAGACCTATAAAGTTTATGAAACTCTGCGATGAGAGGCGCATTATATGAAAAACAAAGCTCCCCAATCAATTGAGGAACAGATTTGCCTTTTTCTATGTAGGATAAATATTTGGCTACACCTCCTAAGCACATATAGAGTTCAAGAAGCTGTTTTCTGTCAAAATAGATATTCTTTTTAAGTAAAAACTCTTCGGTTTCAACGAATGTAAAGGGTAAAAGGCGCATTTCTTTAGTGACTCGACCATGAAGTCCACCTTTATCATTGATGATATTGTCAATCATCCAAGATGCAGCGGAACCACAGACAATGAGAATCACATTAGGAATTTCAGATAAATATCGATTCCAGAGATGTTGCAAAGCTTGGAGAAAGGTCGAGCGTGGTGTTGAAAGCCATGGGATTTCATCAAAAAAAACAATTTTTTTGGTTTTTTTTGGAATTTTTTCGATCTCTTTGCGAAGCATTTGAAAAGCGGTGAACCAATTTTTTGGCGTTGGAATCTCTTTTCCTTTATGAAAAACATCTGAAAATTCCACTGCAAAGTTTTGGAGTTGCACCGCAGTCAAGGCATCTTGAATACCCGTTAAATGAAAAAATACTCCTTTATCTTTAAAGAAATTCTTAATTAGAAAGGTTTTTCCTATTCGACGCCTTCCATAAATTGCGAGAAAAGCTGGCTCTTCTGATTCAACAACTTTTTCTAAAGCTTCTTGTTCCTTTTTTCTGCCGATGATTTTGCCCAAAAATAACCTCCTTGCGCTGGTGATACTATTATATCTAGCGTAAACCGTGTTTTAAATCAATGTTTGCGCTGGATATAGGGTTATAATCAGCGCAGGATGGGGTGGAGGTCGGGCTTTAGGGTGTCGCCGAAGACGTAGCCGAGTTTTTTGAGGGTGTGGACATGGGGATCGTTTTTTTCGAAGATATAGAGGGCTTTGGGGGGTGCATAAGCAATGAGGAGGAAGCTTTGGAGGGGTTGTTGGAAAAAGGTTTCCCAGGGGATAACGAGATCGGGGGAAAAGATGACGATATTTTCTTGTTTTTGAGGAAAGAGGGAGTATGGAGATGATCCGGAGAGGCGAATGAGAACTCCTGCGGCGAGAGGTTGGATGCAACTTTTTTGTTGGAGGGAGAGGGGAGTGGCCTCGGGTAAACCGATCTGGGAGGATGTTTGTAGGATTTGGTCGAAGGCGAGGGAGATTTTTTGTTGCTGCGTGAGCTCAGAGACAAGGTCGGCGATGCCACGATTGCAAACAAACCGGTGCAAGAGGGGATCATCGCGCCATAGGTCATGGCCTGCGCGGAAGAGTTCGATAGGAGAAGAGGTCTCGGTGAGATGGCGGAGTCGTTTCGATAAGAGTTGTTGGATATGAGAGAAAACATCGCCTAGTTGGTGGAGTGAAAAAAAATCTTCGAGCTCGATGAATTTTTGTTTTTTGAAAACGGTGAGCTGATCGTTATTTATTTTAAATCGCATAATCGTTTAATCGCTAGTTCGGCCTCAGTGGTGAAAGTGGAAAGACGGATATATCCTTCGCCATAATGTCCAAATCCTCGGCCGGGAATGGTAACGAGATGGCATTTGTGGAGAATTTCATCAAAAAATTCCCAGGAAGTTTTCGTTGATGGGACCTTCCACCAAATATAGGGAGCATCTTTTCCTCCGACACAGGAAAACCCGAGTTTTTTCAGCCCCTGGCTGAGAATTTTTGCTTGAGATAAGTAAGCAGAAACTTGAGTTTTTGTCTCTTGGAGGCCCAACGGAGAAAGGGATGCTTCTGCTCCCCGTTGAATGGGATAGGAAACGCCATTGAATTTAACCGACTGCCGTTTCAGCCACATCGTGTTCAATTTTCCATGTTCGATGGCTTTGGGAACAACGGCGTAGGCACAGCGTAGGCCGGTAAATCCTGCTGATTTTGAAAAACTCCGGAATTCGACGGCTACTTCTTTGGCTCCACCCAGTTCGTAAATGGAGCGAGGGACATCCTTCGATGTGACAAAGGCTTCATACGCATTGTCGAGAAGAAGAATCGCCTTTTCCCGGTGAGCATAATCGATCCAGACTTGCAGCTGGGATCTTGTCATGGCAACACCTGTCGGATTATTGGGCGAGCAAAGATAGACAATATCAAGATGGTCGCAGGGAGGAACTGGGCAAAAACCGTTTTCTGCTGAGCAAGGAAGTAAAACGACATTTGCAAGTCTTCCGCCCATGATGGCGCTGTCGAGATAGGCTGGATAGGTGGGATCGGGAATACCTATTTTACAGCGAGGACCAAATAATTCTTGAATTTGTGTGGCGTCACAGTTGGTTCCTTCTGAAATAAAAATCTCCTCGGGTGCAATGCCCAACTTGGCATAACATTTTTGAGAAATCGCTTCTCGGAGGAAAAGATACCCTTCGCTGGGTCCATAACCTTTCATTCCGGCAGGGGATGTCATTTCTTGTGTGGCTCTGCAGACGGCCTGTGCAACGGAGGGAACCAAGGGAAGGGCGATATCTCCAACGCCTAGATTGACAATCGAGACGCCCGGTTGTTTTTCCCGCATTTCAGCGAGTTTCCGCTCGATGATGGGAAAGACATACTCCCTTTTTAATTTTTTAAAATGCCGGTTCAGTGCTATCATGGATACTCATATAATATTGTTATGAAAGATTTAATTCTGCACCTTTCTGAAGCCGAAGATCGGCTGGGATACCAATTTAAAAATAAAAAATTACTTGCCCAAGCCTTCATCCACCGTTCGTATTATAACGAGCATCGAGAAGAGGTCGAAGAACATAATGAACGTCTAGAATTTTTAGGCGATTCGGTCTTGGGACTTCTCATCTCCGATTATCTCTTTCACCATTTGCCGACCGAGTCGGAAGGAGAATTGTCTCGTCTAAGAGCCCATCTCGTGGAAGCGAGTAGTTGTGCCAAATTTCTGATGAAGCTCGGATTGGCCTCATTTGTCCTTCTGGGCAAAGGGGAGAAGATGAACGAGGGTCGTGGACGGGAAACCATTTTGGCCGATCTCTTCGAGGCACTTATTGGTGCCATTTATATCGATGGAGGGATTCAGGAAGCCAAGAGATTATTTTGGATCCATTTTGAAAAAGACATTCAGGAGATTCTCGCCCACCCCGCACGAAACTGGAAAGCAGAGCTGCAAGATTTTTCGCAAAAGAAATATCAAAAACCGCCTATCTATAAAGTGATTCAAGAAAGTGGTCCTGATCATGGTAAAATTTTTCAAATCGTAGCCATTCTAGATGACAAGGAAGTTGGGCAGGGAGGCGGATCTTCCAAGAAAGAAGCCGAACAAGCAGCTGCAAAAGACGCTTTGGAAAGGCTAAAAAATGAGTAAAACCAAAACGGTTTGGGCTTGTCAAGAATGTGGTAATAAACAACCGAAATGGACAGGAAGTTGCTCCGCTTGTCAACAATGGAATACGTTTGTTCAAGAAACAGAAATCACGCTTAGACATATTGAAATCGGGCCTCTTCCACTGGCACACCCCGTCAATCTTGACCAAGTTCAACAAAAAGAAGCTTACCGTTACCCTACAGGATTTTCTCAATGTGACAGACTTTTGGGTGGAGGCCTTGTCGTTGGATCTTTGAGTTTACTTGCAGGAGATCCAGGAATTGGAAAATCGACGCTGATGCTCCATTTGGCCGATCATCTTGCCCGCTTGGGCCTCGTGGTTTTATATGTGTGTGGAGAAGAGTCTGTAGAACAGACAGCCCTTCGTGCGCGGCGCCTTAAAATAGGCTCGCCCACTCTCTTTTTCTTCAGTGAAACAAACTTTGAGCAAATTCAAACCCATATCGAACGATTGAAACCCCAAATTTTGATCATTGACTCGATTCAAATTCTCTATAAGAGTGAAATTCCTTCTGCACCCGGTTCTGTGACGCAGGTTCGAGAGCTTGCGACTTCTTTCATGCACCTCGCAAAGAAACTTAGCATTAGTACTTTTTTAATTGGCCATGTCACGAAAAGTGGTGAAATTGCAGGCCCTCGCGTTCTCGAGCATATTGTCGATACCGTTTTAGAATTCGAAGGAGATCGGCAGCACGGCTACCGGATCTTGCGCGCTGTGAAAAATCGATTTGGACCGACCGATGATATTGTTCTTTTTCAAATGGTTTTAGAAGGTCTCAAAGAGGTTGAAAACCCGTCGCAGGCTTTTCTTGAAGAAAGGATGCGTGAAACTCCCGGGTCGGTGGTTGTTCCGACCGTTGAAGGGAGCCGTCCTCTTTTGATTGAAGTTCAAGCCCTCATCGCAGCATCTGCTTTTGCGACTTCAACGCGGCGATCGACAGGCCTTGATCAAAATCGACTTGCACTGCTTTTGGCCGTCTTAGAAAAACGGATGGGGTACACTCTTCATAGGAATGATGTCTATGTGGCAGTGACAGGCGGTTTAAAAATCGTCGAACCTGGAATCGACCTAGCTATTTTACTAGCGATTGGTTCTTCCTTCTGCAATCGAGCCATAGATCCTGATACCGTTGTCATGGGAGAAGTGGGGCTTGGAGGTGAGGTTCGAAGTATCGCCCGTGTTGAACAACGGCTTAAAGAAGCCCATAATATGGGATTTAAACGGTGTATCTTACCAGCGCGCAATCTCAAAAATTTATCATTCAAAGAAATCGACACTGTGGGTGTCGAACGGGTCGAAGATGCGATCAAGCACCTCCTTGTTTAATAAAATCATCACCGTCGGTGCACGCGGCTCAAAACTATCACAAGCCCAAGTTTGGGAAGTAGAACAAGAACTAAAAGTCCACTACCCAGAGATTTCATTTAATCCCACCTGGGTGACAACGGCGGGGGATAACGATCGAACCACCTCTCTACGGACCCTAGAAAAAACCGACTTTTTCACCAAGGAAATCGATGAACTACAATTGAATGGAGCATTCCGCATTTCGATTCATTCAGCAAAGGACCTTCCAGAGCCTCTGAGAAAAGGGCTCAAAATCGTTGCCTTAACAAAAGGTCTCGATTCTTCGGATGTTCTTGTGTATCAGGAGCTTCCATTCGAAGCGCGCATTGCGACCTCTTCCCTCCGTCGTGAGCATAATATTCGCGCCTGGAGACCCGATCTTCGGTGTGTCGATATCCGGGGCACGATTGAGGAACGACTTTCCCTTTTAGATTCAGGCCAAGTCGATGGAGTTGTGATGGCCGAAGCAGCCCTCATACGTCTAGAACTCACTCATCGCCAAAGGCTTAAGATTCCTGGAGAGACCGCTCCCCTGCAGGGTAAATTGGCCATTATAGTCCTCGAAACTGATATAGAAATGGAATCTCTGTTTTATAGAATTAATTATTAAAGAAATTAATATCAATTATTGTTATAATAGTTTTCATGACTGAAAGAATTGGTTTTGATAGAACATGTTTAAAAAGGCCCAGAGAAGCGGTTAAATCATTTGGGAAACTTCCAGATGGTTTAATCATAAGAATATTCAAGAGCTTATCTCGGGAAACTCTTCTCACGGTAACTTTTGTGAGCAGGAGGTTTCGGATTCAAGCACGCCAAGCCTTTATGGAGCGTGTTGCGAGCAGGTACTATTTAACAGATGAAGCGACTCGATACTGGAAGCTTGGACGGATGATGGAATACACCACTCGCATCGATGGCATCGAAAACTATGTCTTGGAGCATCAATCTATTTTGAGACGAAGTGATTATGATCGGTATGTCTGTTGGATGTCCGTAGAAACAGCTCTTTTTTGTTTAACCCTTCCAAATCCTTACCGAGACTGTGATGCTTTTTCTCAAGAGGGTGTTTATACAAATCCAATAGCTAGAGGTCTCACGGAGCGCATTGATCATCTTTATCTTTTGTTGGATAACCCAACGAATCGTGCCAACCCACCCCAAGAACTTGTAGAAAAACTGAAGTGTGCCTTACATCAAGCTTGTCGTTTGAATTTCCCCGGAATTATGTACCGACTTTTTGCTTGCGGTGCGCAGTTTCACATGACTCTTCTCGATGCAGCGGTATTCAATAATGCAAAAAAGACCACCGCCGCCCTTCTTGACTTTGTGACCCATCCAAGCGCTCCCTTTATTAGGGTCTGCTGCCAGGCTATGCAAATGAACCACATCGATCGCCAAATACAGGAAATGCTTTTAAATAAATATTTAACCCTCATTTTTCAATAAATTATGACATCGATCTCACACACAACAGCACCCATAAAAAGGGGACGAGAAGGAAGCCCGCAACAAGAATCAAAAAAAGTTGCGCTTTCCTCTTTTTTCGACCCTTTGCCCGTAGAAATAGGATTGATGATTTTTGGATATTTATCTGAGAGAGAGTTGGTTGTAGCTAGCCGTGTGAGCATTCTCTTGAGAACATTCAGTTGGGATGTGTTATATCATCGAGTGACAAGAAATTGTTATCTACCTCCTATCTGTGCACAAAACCTATCTGCGGTGAGAATAGGTTTCTTCATCCGGCAATTTGATTCGATTCAAGGGATGATCTCAGATAATATCTCCGAATTAATGAAGTGCGAATTTGAAAATCTTCTGGCTTATGATGAAGAAGATTTAGATAATTTTCTCGATACAAGTATGCAAAATATCATTATACCTGGCCGAGAGAGAGACGCTCTTACTTTTGCTTCGGATTCTATTTATGGTGTAACCCCTGAAGGAGAATGGCTAGACTCGAGTATATACCTCTTTACACAACATTTAGACCGGTTGTATGAATCTTTAGGAATTCATCAGCCTCCAGGACAGTCCAACAGATTAAATCCGGAAACTCAGGAAGAACTAGGCAGAGCCCTCCACAATGCCATTGATTATGATTTGCCTGGTCTAGCTCGGCGAATTCTGTCTGATGGAGCTCCGTTAAAAGAAGAACTTATTTTTGCTATCGATTGTGATTCCCTCAAAGCGACCCGTGCCATTTTAGATTATGTGATGGACCTCAGTCCAGAGTTTTTAGAAGCTTTGGATTACGCGCTTGGAAATGGAACCCCTGAAATGATGGAGATGTTTTTGGAAAAATGTCAGCAGCTCCGTCAAATCGCACTAGTCCGGAATCAGCAAGCTCAGGTATATATGGGAAATGGGCCGAATACTGTATCTAGGTTCCAACCCCAAAAGATGTACTTCACAAGAAGATCTTATCCATTACCCAGTACTCAAAATCATTCCTCTTGAGATTCCTTCTCATATCCAAGACGATTTTCCAGAATATACCCATCTTCTCATCACCAGCAAAAATAGTGCAGCGATCCTCAGCCCTGAGATTTTGAAAAACAAACACCTGGTTGCAATCGGAAAGAGCACAGCTGCTGCACTATCAGAAAAAGGGTATCCGCCGCAATCGGTTGCAACAACAGAAACTCAAGAAGGGATGATCGAGGTTCTGAAGTTGCATCATCTTGAAGATGCCTATGTTTTTTACCCCCGTTCTTCCTTAGCAAGAAAAAATCTGGAGCAGTTTTTGCAAGAAAAGGGGATTCGTCATCAAGTTTGTGATCTGTATCAGACCGAGTTTCAAAAACCAGAACCTGTCCCACACTTGGAAGAAATTGATGAGATTGTCTTTACAAGTCCATCGACAGTGAGGGGATTTATTGAAGTGTTTGGAGCAGTACCACGTGATAAAAAACTCACCTGCATTGGACCCGTCACGGAACAATTTCTGAAAAAATCGTTTCTATAGTACTATTCTTTGGAAGGAGAAATTTTATGAACAAATACGAGTTACCCGAACTCCCTTACGATTTTGGTGCGCTTGAGCCGGTGATCTCAGGACAAATCATGGAGCTGCACTATCTGAAGCACCACAAAACGTATGTCGAAAAGCTCAATGCGGCTCTTGAGGAATATGCCGAAGCCGAAAAAAAGAAAGATCTCCCCAAAATGATCGCTTTAGAGAAGCAGATCAAGTTCAATGGAGGAGGCCATATCAATCATTCGATTTTTTGGAAAAATTTGGCTCCTGTCGGTAAAGGTGGAGGAGAACCGCCTCAAGGGGAATTGGCCAAGCTCATTAAAAATTCTTTTGGTTCATTGGAAGAATTTATTGAAAAATTTAGTGGTATGACTGTAGCTATTCAAGGGTCTGGGTGGGGTTGGCTTGGATGGGACAAGGTCAAAAAGAGTCTTGTCACGACCACCTGCGCCAATCAAGACCCTTTAAGTACACTCGGATACGAACCCCTTCTGGGAATCGACGTCTGGGAACATGCGTATTATCTTCAGTACAAGAGTGGTCGCGCTGATTATGTAAAAAATATTTGGAAAGTCGTGAATTGGAAGGACGTCGAAAAAAGAGTAATTTGATATACTGCTGGGTATGGGACTTTTTTCGAGAAGCAAACCTAAAATAAAGATTCAAACGACCAAAAAAGATGGTTACAGCGGTTGGGTGAAGTGCACCCATTGCAATGAGCTGATCCATGCGAATGAGCTTCAAGAAAATAAACACTGCTGTCCGAAGTGCGACTACCATTACCGTTTGACGGGTCTTCAGAGGATTCAACTCTTGGTCGACGAAGGAACCTTTGAAGAAAAATTTCAACAATTTAAATCTTCCGATCCTTTGAAATTTATTGATACCGAAGCGTATGCGGCTCGGCTCCAAAAGGCTGAAAAATCGACAAAGCGGGATGAAGCAGCCGTTGTTGGAGTTTGCAAAATTCATCAGATCGAGGTGGCTCTTTGTGTTCTCGATTTTAGTTTCATGGCCGGATCGATGGGATCGGTTGTGGGTGAGAGACTCACGTCGATGATCGAATATGCGACCGAGTATAAGCTTCCGGTCGTGATCATTTCAGCGTCGGGGGGAGCCCGGATGCAAGAGTCGGTTTTATCGTTGATGCAGATGGCAAAAACCTCGGCTGCGCTGGCAAAACTGCACGAGAAAGGGTTGCCGTATATCTCTGTGCTGACAAACCCGACAACAGGAGGCGTGACCGCTTCCTTTGCTTCTTTGGGGGACATTATTATAGCAGAACCCGATGCATTGATTGGTTTTGCTGGACCGCGGGTTGTCGAGCAAACTATTGGTCAAAAATTGCCACCGAAGGCGCAAAAGTCGGAATTCCTTTTGGAAAGGGGGATGATCGATTGTATTGTCAACCGTCATGAACTCAAAGACAAACTGGTATCGATTTTGCAATTTTTAAGCGGCAATGAAAGAACGTTTGCCCGAAATCCGTCCCTCGGTTCGTCAAAACTCCCTCAAAAACTCAAAGAACTTCTTGCACTTTCCGAACAAGAGCTTGTGAGATCATGAACATTCCTATCATCATAGCTGAAGGGGCGCAGCCTCCTGTTTATGCTTCGGATCAAGCAGCGGGAGCCGATGTTAGAGCTCATTTGACGGAAGAAAAACTGCTCCAACCTGGAGAAAGAGCTTTAATTCCGACCGGACTTCGATTCGCCATCCCTGACGGATTTGAAATCCAAGTAAGACCGCGGAGTGGTCTTGCTCTAAAAAATGGGATTACAGTTCTAAATACTCCCGGGACGATCGATTCGGATTATCGGGGAGAGTTGGGGATTATACTGATCAATCTTGGTCAAGAACCGTTCACAGTTGCACCCGGGATGCGTATTGCCCAAATTATCGTCGCACCTGTTGTCAGGGCCCGATTTGTCCGTGAGGAAAATCTCGTTTCAACTGGGCGGGGTGATCGCGGTTTCGGGCATACAGGAATCATTTAAAAAAATTTTTTGCTGTTAAAAATGGCGAGTTTTGGATAGACTTGCGAAAAGGTGAACCTATGACGGTAGTTCAAGAAAGTTGGAACTTCAATGGTCGCAAAAACCGTTTTAGAAAGATTTTTGATCCCAAAAATTTGCTTAAATTCTTGCGCAATTTCTTCAAAAAGGATGGTCCTATGTCGCTCCCAGAATATTTGGACGATAGGTTAGTCATCTTTTTGGATGTGCAAACGCAAGCCGAAGCCATCGATTCTTTGGTCCATGCACTCGATCAAGCCCACAAGCTTAAAAATAAAGAAGCATTTCACAAAGCCATTTTAGATCGAGAAAAAATTGTCTCTACAGGTATTGGTCTCGGAGTGGCTATTCCCCATGCAAAACTACAAGGGTATGAGGAGTTTTTCATCGCCATTGGAATTCAAGGAGGTCGTGGAATCGAGTGGAATTCCCTCGATGGGTCTCAAGTCCATCTCATTTTTATGATTGGCGGTCCTGATAACAAACAGACCGAGTATTTAAAAATTTTATCAAGACTGACCATGGCCATCAAAGATCATGACCGTCGCAAGGCGCTTTTAAAAGCGACCTCAGCTCAGCAAGTTATAAATCTCTTCAAAGGTTGTTAAATATGGATCTGAAAATAAAAGACGTTGCCGAATTGCTCAATGTTTCTGAAACCACCATCCGTCGCTGGCTTAAAGATGGAAAAATTCCGGCTTATCAACTCAATCATCAATACCGGTTCAGCCGAGGAGAGATTGAAGACTGGATGATGAAGTGCAAACTCAATTTAGGAAAAGATGGATTTTCTCCTTTTGAGGAAAAACAGATTTATCCCGTTCCTGAAGCGCAGAGAGGAGGGACGCAACAATTCAGCCTTTACCGGGCGATGCATAAGGGAGGCGTCATTGCAGATATCAGCGCGAAAAATAAAACAGCCCTGATTAAAGCTGTGATGCAAAAGTCGGCTGCACGCCTGGGTCTCGATGCTGACCTAGTTTCTGAGCTTCTCTTGGACCGTGAAGAGCTCATGTCGACCGGTCTCAATTCAGGAATTGCAGTTCCTCACCCACGCGATATTGTTCTGGAAATTCCCGGTTCAGATGCAATTATCACCGTTTTCCCTCAAAAACCGATCGATTTTGGAGCTCTTGATGGGCAGCCTGTTCATACCGTTTTTTTTCTATTTTCAGCCTCAGACAAAACCCATCTTCATCTTTTGTCGAAGCTAGCCCATTTGGGAAGTCAGCCTTCCGTTGTAAATTTTCTTGCAACAAAGCCGTCATTAGAGGCACTCTTATTGTTTGTCAAAGAATGGGAAACTAAAATAAGGCATTAACAATGAAGAAAGGGCTTTTTGCAAAGAAATCCATTGGCTCACTTTTAAAAGAGGCTGCGGATACAAAACACGGTTTAAAAAGGGCACTTGGCCCTCTCAATCTCACGGCAATGGGGATTGGAGCGATCATCGGAGCCGGCCTTTTTGTGTTAACCGGTGAAGTCGCTGCAAAATTTTCAGGACCTGCAATCGTTGTCTCTTTTATCATTGCAGCGGTCATTTGTAGTTTTGCTGCTCTTTGTTATGCTGAATTTGCCTCTTTGATTCCAATTGCAGGAAGTGCCTACACGTACGCCTTTGTCGCGATTGGGGAATTTTTTGCTTGGATCATGGGAGTCTCTCTCACCCTTGAATATCTTTTTTCGTTTTGCACGGTGGCTGTTGGGTGGTCGGGATATTTAAATAGTTTACTCACCGATTTAGGAATTCCTTTTGCAGCAGCTCTTTCCAAAGCTCCACTCGCGTATGATGCTGAAACAGGATGGACCACAACAGGGGCTGTATTTAATCTTCCAGCTGTCCTCATCATCGCCTTGATCGCTTGGCTTGTCGGACGGGGAATACAAACCGCGGCTCTCCTCAATGACATTCTGGTGGTCGTCAAGCTCGGGGTCATTTTACTGTTCATCGGGTTTGGAATCGCCTTCATCAATGCCGATAACCTCACCCCTTTTATCCCTGAAAATACCGGAGTTTTTGGAGAATTTGGATGGAGCGGAGTTTTGCGAGGAGCAGGGGTTGTGTTCTTTGCTTTCCTTGGATTCGATGCCGTGTCGACTCTCGCACAAGAAGCTAAAAATCCACAGAGGGATATGCCGATAGGAATGCTCGGCTCTTTGATCATCAGCACGATTGTCTATATTATTTTCGCTGTCATCATGACCGGCGTTGTTGATTACAGACAGCTCGGCGTTGCCGATCCAGTCGGTGTGGCGATCAATGCATTTGGACCTCATTTTACTTGGCTCCGTTACATTGTCAAGATAGCCATTATTGCAGGATTATCTTCTGTGATTCTCGTGATGATGACCGCTCAAGCCAGGATATTTTATACCATGGCGCACGATGGACTTCTCCCAGCTTTCTTTGGAAAGACCCACCCTGTCTATCGAACCCCGTTCAATACCACCATGGTTTTAGCCCTCGTTGCAATCGCCCTTGCTGGGTTTTTCCCTGTAAATATTTTGGGACAGCTCACTTCCATGGGAGCCCTATTTGTCTTCGGTATGGTCTGCTTTGGAATTCTCATTCTCCGGTTCACGCAGCCCACTTTGCACCGGCCTTTTAAAACTCCATTTACACCCTGGATTCCCCTCCTCGGAACTCTCGGATGCCTTTTCCAAATGATCTTGATGCCCGGTGTCACCTGGCTTCAGTTCGTCCTCCTCATTGGACTAGGCTGCCTCGTCTATGCTTACTACGGAAGCAAACATAGTAAAATAAGGAATGCTTAGTCTATCTTTTTTGAATTAAACCACCCCCTAAGCAGACATTATCTTGGTAAAAGACAACGGCTTGTCGGGGGGTAATGGCCCGCTGGGCACAAGTGAAATAGACTGAGATGTGGTCGTTTTCGATTGTTTCGATGAGGCATTCTTGGTCATGTTGACGGTACCGGATTTTGGCGTGGCAGCGGAAGGGGATGGTTGGAGACGGGCCGCTGACCCAGGAGATTTCATCTGCAGTCAGAAAAGTTGCATATAGAGCCGGATGGTCGGTTCCTTGTTCGATGTAGACGGTGTTGGTTTTGACATCTTTGTCGACAACAAACCAGGCATCTCCGGGACCTCCTATAGCGAGTCCTTTTCTTTGACCGATGGTATAGTAAGCGACACCGTGGTGTTTTCCGACGACTTTTCCAGAGAGCGTTTCAAAATTTCCTTCTTGATACGGGATATATTGGCTTAAGAACTCGCGAAAGTTCCTTTCTCCAATGAAACAAAGGCCCGTGCTATCTTTTTTAGATGCAGTAGCTAGGCCGTGTTTTTTGGCTAGAGCTCGCACCTCCTCTTTTTTTAAATGACCGATGGGAAAAACAACCTTTTCTAAAATCTCTTTTTTCAAAGTATAGAGAAAATAGGTTTGGTCTTTTTCTTGATCGACACTTTTCAAAAGGAGACCATTTTGTGTTTGCGCATAGTGGCCTGTAGCGACATATTCAGCGCCGAGCTGAAGAGCTTTTTGGAAGAAAGCTTTAAATTTGATCTCTCGATTGCACAGAATATCAGGGTTAGGGGTGTAACCGGCTTTCAAGTCTTTTAAAAATTGCGAAAAGACAAGATCCCAATATTCTTTAGTGAAATTAACGGTATAATACGGAATGCCGATCGTGCCACAGACCCGGACTACATCTTCATAATCTTGAGTCGCTGTGCACATTCCACTGGCATCGTCCCAGTTTTTCATGAATAGACCGATGACATCATATCCTTGCTCCTTCAAGAGCAGCGCTGCAACCGAAGAATCGACCCCACCTGACATTCCAATGACAACTTTTTTCATCGGATGAAATTATACAATATTATACGATATCAAAATATGGATATAAAAATTTCTTTAAAAGAGGGGAGTTTGGCTGGGAATTTAGAGATTCCCAAAGATGCCACCGGTTTAGTGATTTTTGCACACGGGAGCGGCAGTAGCCGGCTCAGTCCTCGGAATCAGTTTGTAGCAAAAATTTTAAATGAGGCGAATTTAGGGACTCTTCTCATCGATCTACTGACGGAGAAAGAGGAAGAGATCGACGATCGTACACGGGAGATCCGTTTCAATATCCCATTTTTGGCAAAGAGGCTAGGGGGTATCACCGATTGGTTAAGAGGGCAACCTACCACGAAAAAGCTCAAAATGGGGTATTTCGGGGCCAGCACAGGGGCTGCTGCAGCCTTGGTTGCTGCTGCCAGTCGAAAAGACATCGATGCCATTGTCAGCAGGGGTGGTAGGCCTGATCTCGCGGGAGAAGCTTTAGAACATGTCACTGCGCCTACCCTTCTTCTCGTAGGTGACCAAGATTTTGGGGTGATTGAGCTCAACCAACAAGCTTTCGATCTGCTGCAAACCACAAAACAGCTCGTTTTGATTCCCGGTGCAACCCATCTTTTCGAAGAGCCTGGAACCTTGGAAGATGTTGCAAATTTTGCCCAAAAGTGGTTTTCTCAATACCTCTCATGAAGCTCGTTTTATTTTTATTGAGTTTTGTCACTTTGTATTTTTTTTGTGGATGGCAAACCCATGGATTTCGATTTCAAGAAATTCTTAGTGATTTACCCGATCGACCTCTTTGGAATATTTCAGATGAAAATGATACGGGTATCAAAAAAAGATTGGATCAACCGTTTCGGTATTTGGGGACGGGCCAGCAATGTCATGCCTTTATCGGTGAAGATCGGAAAACCGTGCTCAAATTTTTTCGTCACACCGATCGGAGTTTCCTTCAATTATTTGAGACCGTTTCTTTAGGCAAACTCCACGGGCTTTTTTTAAAAAAATACGATCCGCATTATGTGATGGTGAGTTGTTTGATTGGATATGAAGATCTGCGCGATCGTACGGGAATGGTGTATCTTCATTTAAATAAAACGGATCATTTGAACCACCAGGTGGTTTTATTGGATCCTGTTGGAGTCCAACAAACCATCGATCTCGATACGACGGAATTTCTCGTTCAGGAGTGTTGTGAGCCGGCTCTTCCTCATTTACGGAGGCTCTATAGTCAAAGAGATTTTGTAGGGGTGAAAGAATCGATAAAATCGATCATCGATGCTGCGAAAGAATGGGGCTCGAAAGGGATCCATATCGATGATTCGGTGATTCGAAAAAATTTGGGATTTTGCGAAAACAGAGCAATCTTATTCGATATTGGTTCGATCCAAAGAGAAGAACATTGGAAGACAGAGGAGCGGCGGCAATTTGAGGTGAAAAAAGCGACCCATCGGCTGCGCCGTTATCTGAAAAAACATTATCCGGAGCTCCTCTCATTCTTTGATCAAGAGATCTATCGTTAATAATAAGTTTTCTTGTTTTTTCAAGTCACTTTCTTTATCATGTCTGGTGGAGGAACGAATCATGTTTGATAAGAATGAAGAAGATGACACTTTTGATCTTGATTTAGAAATGAAGAAAGAAGATGAGCTGCAAGCTCAAGATGGGATGGCTTCTAGAGTCGCGCAGATTCCATGCAGTACACGTTGTCCTACGAGATAAGTTATGATTGATCAAGACCTTTTAGATCTCGATTTGGAAATTAAAGTGGAAGAGCTATCACCTTCACAAGATGCGAGAGCATCAAAACTTTTTGGACTACCGTGTAGCAACGCTTGTGGTCCACCACCCACCAAAAGGTAAAAAATGGATTCAATTCATAATGAAGATCTTTACGATCTCGATCTTGAAATAAAACAAAGTGCAGAAGAAGTGCAAGATATTGCATCTCGATCGTTCTGTTCAGCTGCTTGTTATCATAAAAAAGAGAACATCATGTTTGAAAAAGTCATAGAATCTTTAGAGAATGAACAACTTTTTGACCTCGACATCGAGATCGAAACAGAAAAAGACTTTTCCTCGGATCTCTCTTTTATCTCTCGAAATGCGGCGAGCTGCTCGTGCGGAAGTTGTTATTTGTCGAAATAGATGCCCAGCGTTCCACCGTCGTATATTGATGCGACTGCAGAGCATGACATTCAGACACTCTGTAGTCCTCCCAAGTTGCAAAAGTATCGCTTTGTCGAGAGGAAATCCCGATCGATTCTTTGGAGCTTAGCGACGGTTGGTTTATTTCTAGGTCTTTTAATTTTTTTTCTCTTTTCTAGGGAAAAGATTGAAAACTTCGATCACTTTGTCTCTTTGAAAGGATCGTCGCCTGATTTTATAGGAAGGAAGAAGGTGCTTGAAGAGCTCTGCAAACAGCTTACAAACCCTTCCGCAGAAGAGTTTCAACAGTCGGCTAAGATCAAAGTTTTATGGGGAAAAGGAGGATTTGGAAAGAGCGAAACAGCCATTCAGTTCGGAAATCTTTATCAATCTCACTTTTCCTTTATCTGGACTCTTTTGTGCGACAGTCAAGAACATCTAGAACAAGGATACCGGGATCTGGCTGAGAAATTGGGTATTCTAAATCCGAAAGAGTCACCACAGAAAACGAAGGAAAAAGTCCATCTCTTTTTAGAAAATCACACATTTAAACTTCCCTATCTTCTGATCTATGACAATGTGGAAGATGATACCATCGATTACCCGCAGCGTGGAGGGGCGATTTTAATCACCTCTCAAAAAAAGGTTTTGAATCCTGAATATTTGATTGAGGTTCCAGTTTTTTCACACGAAGAGTCGATTGCTCTTTTGGAAAAAATTACTCAAGAATGTCGAAGTGAAGCCATGGTGCAGCTGGCAAAAGACTTGGATGGAATTCCTCTTCTTGTGAATTCTGCAGCTCACTACATCAAAGCAACACCGGGATGTAGTGTTGCTGATTATCACACCCTTTTTACGACGTGCTGTCAAGAAAAGTACGGCCCACTTTGGCAACACACCGATGTCAACAAAAGATACTGCAAAAGTTTGGCTGCTTCTTGGTTATTTCCTTTAAAGTCTTTAGAGAGGGACAATCCGTTAGCTCTGCAGTGGCTTTATCTCTGTGGATATTTATACCGAGAATCGATTCCTGAAGATTGGATTACCGATTGGCTGGTGGGGCGGACCGATCTTTCATTGGAGATTGTTAAAAAAGAAATTCTAAAATCTCTCCAAGCTTACGGTCTCATCCGTTACGAGGGGGATTCGAAGACGTTTTCCTTGCATCCTTTTTTTCAACAAATTCTTAGGGAAAATCGGAAAAACGAAATCGATACCGATTTGGCGCAAGCAGTCGATTTGTTGATTAAACATGGCAAGGATTACCATTTTCTACAGATGTCGACCTGGAGGCAGGGTTGGCTCTATTATCTGCATGCGAGCGAAATTAGACGCCACTTGAATCATCTTTCGAATCAGATCGAATCTGTAAAAAAAGCCACGATCATTGAAACGATTGGATTTTGGGGTTTGTATAATCACCGGTTTTTAGATTCTCTCGATGCTCTTAAAGAAGCGCTCGTTTTGCGACAATCCAATGATATGAGTCTTGAGATCGGTGCGATTTATCAAAGTATGAGCTGGGATCTATTCAAATTAGGTCGGTATTCGGAGGGTCTCGAATATTGTAAAAAGGCGGCGGTCATCCAAGAATTGCATTTTGATAAAGCTCCTCTCCACATCACGCATACTCTGAATACACAAGGGCTTATTCTGTATGAGATGGGAGAATACGAGGCGTGTTTGCAATGCCATGAAAAAGCGCTTGCGATTCGAAAGCAACAGGGTGGAGATAAATTTTTTGGCTGTAGCTTGCATAATATCGCGATTTGCCTGGGTAAAATGGGGAGACATCAAGAAGCTTTAGACCTGTTTGAACAAGTCCACGTTCTGGATCAAAAGTTTCTTGGAAAAGACCATCCTCTCTCTTTGTACACCTTTGTTTGTAAAGGAGATACCTTTGCGGACCAAAGAGATTTCAAAAAAGCTTTGAACTTATTGCAAAAAATCGAGCGAAAATATCCCAAAGAACACGCCGATTTGGCACCGCTCTGGAATGGGATGGGAAGGTGTTATCTTGAGCTCCGTGAATATAAAAAGGCAAAAACGTTCTTCAAAAAAGCTCTCCACTTAGCCGAGCATTATTTTGGTAAAAACAATCCTTCTGTCGTCACCGCTTATCAAGGGATCGGTTGGTCGTACATTAAAACAAACAATTTTAAGAAGGGTTTAAAATTTCTTTCCGATGCGCGTGAAATTGGGGATCTCCTTTATGCCGATGCGCCTAGGAAAAAATGTCAGATTTCAGACAGCTTTAACAGTGCGCTCGAGCAAGAGAAGTGCGTGGGAAGCAAAAAGGTGTGCTTTCGCTTCTAAAGCTCGGTCGACTCCAAGAAGCCGGTTGCAGTGCATGTGAAAGAGGCTTGTTAAAGAGGGCATCAAGTGGGGATGTTGAGCCGCGCGCCTTTTTTCGGTTAAATTTCCCCAGGGGTTATTTTGAATCAAAGAAAGCAACTCCGATTTCCATTTTCGAAAACCTTCGAGATATTTTTTATCAAAGGTCGTCGTATCAAACATCGAAAGTCCAAATCCGTGGAGGAGATCGATCAAACTCCACGCAGCAACGACGTAATTTGGAAGGTTTGTTTTTTTTGAGAGAAGAGTCAAAGCCAGTTCTGAATCGGCTTGAAAAAAGGTTTCCGCTGCATCTATTCCTTGTTCTCCACCGTACCGCTCTACTTCTCTTTCGTAGGCCGCAAGGGCCACTTCTTTGATCGATCCATTTTTTAATAGGGGATGGGTCCAGTCGTGAAACCGTTTAAAAATCGAGGCATCCTCCGTTTTTAAACGGAGTCTTATATGCTCATGATAACGGATATAAAACCACCCATCTGCCTTGATTTCTTGAACAAAAGGGGCCAGATGTTGGACGAGAAACCGCTCCTCTTCCTCTTTTTTTAGGAAAATTTTAGCGAAAAACCATTCGCTTCCAGGGGGTTTCCATCGGACGTCGTGTGGGACAGGGGTATGAGGAATGGAGACAGACTGGGGTGCTGTGAATTTTGGATTTTTAATAAACGGGATCACACATTCTGAAGCATGCATTCCCAAATCACTTTTCATCCAACCTTTAAAGCCGATTTTCTCGACGAGGAGAGCAGGCCCTTTTTTGATTGCTGAAACGATCTCTTGCAAATGAAAAGGAATGGTTCGGTCGAGTAAAATCCGTTGATCTTCCACTGCGAGCTGCACGTACCTGGGAACTTCCCATTTCTCACACCAGAGACTCAGTTTTTCACCGATTTTTGCAGGAGAATCTTTTTCGGTCGCATCGATCAGCGCGAGGGTTGGGCACCACCTGGCTGGTGAAAAAATCGTTTTTTTATAACGGAGTCTCGGTAGATAAAATGAGTTTTCAAGGCTTCCCCAAATCGAGTCGGTGAAAAGATGGTACTTATCTTTTGAAACTGCGCGAATGAACCGGACAACAGGAGGTGCAAGATCGAGATTTAAAACATCGAGCGCTCTTATCACGATCTCTTTCTGGCCATCTTTTAAGGTTAAATAGAGTCTTTTGTCCGTAGCTCCGACATAAATATCATCCAACGTGAGCGTCGATTGTTTTCCATATCCCAATTCCAGAACAGAGGAGCGAAGATTGGGGTGGATGGCGACATTGGCATGCTTCGGGTTTTGAGGAAAATACGAACATTCGACGAAACAACAGTAGGGCTCTAGAGCTTCTTCATCTCGGAGAAATTTCTCGATTTTTTTCGTGGCTGAAGGTTGTAGTAAATCGATAAAGCGGCCAAAGGAAGAACACCCTTCACTTTCAGCGAGAACAGGGAAAGCAGAAATGAGAAACTCACCACTATTGATCGCTGCAGCCGAGTCAGCGTAAATTTCGGTAAACAGATCGAACGAAAGAGGGGCTAGAGTTTTGTCAGGATTGGATGGGATCATGGCATCGGTCAAAACAATCTCTTTTTTCCTGTCTCGAATAGATTCAACAAAGGCTTGCTGCAGCCAGCTTTCTTCTTTTTTTGGAGAAGTTTTAGATGGGATACCAAGACCTTTATTTTCATCCAAAAGTTCCAGAAGGGGAACGGTTCTCCATTGTCCGTATCTTTCGAGAAATTTCTCGTGATAATCGCGTAGATACTTTGTTCCAGGTGACATTTTCCAGAGAACTTCGACCGATTGGGTTAGCTCCTCTTGTACTTGATCCGAAAGATAGACCGTCGTTGGACAAACAGCATCGACTTGCAGCTGCACCTCTTCCCCCTTTGAATGATTATAAGTAGGAACTTCTAATAATGAAGGAAGAATCAAAGGGAGAACAATCTCTTGTTCTACAAGTGTTTTTAGAGTTGTTTCGATTTTTTCAGGTTCTAAAGAAGGAAATAGGCTCGAGAGCTCACTACAAACGGTGTCAAAACGGACCGGTTGAGTTGTTTTGTCGAGAATAGCTCGTACTAGAGGGTTTGCTCGGACTGAAACGGCATTTCTAATAATTCTTCCCATCGATTCTTGGATCAGAGGATTTTTTTTGATCAGAGTCTGTGGGTGTATTTCTTTCGAAGTTTTAAAAAGCCACTCCATATCGGGGCGAGCCCGCTTCTTGATATCCTCAATTTTAAAGGTTCCATCCGTCATGGTATTCCATTCTCCCCAGGAAACAAAAGAAAATAATCCAAAAGGAGTCGGTCTCGTTGAAATCCGGATTAGATATTTAAAAAGAGGTGCAATGGCCTGTTTTTTCTCTTGACAAAGGGCCTCATACAGAGACGGAGAAGCAATCAAAATCGCTTCTCGGAGAAGTGGCTTGGATTGAAAATGAGAGAGGATCTCTTTTTCATCGGTGAGTTTGAAAAACTCTTCCAAAGGAAATACCGGTGTTCTCGCAAGAAAAAAAGGGGCTGGATGGAAGAGGGACTCTATTCTATCAGCGCCCATGTAAAACGACCTTTTTCGTAGGGAAGAAGTGTGAGTAAGATGCCTGAAAGACCGCTGAGTAATCCAGGGGGTAACCCAGGGTTCTCTTCATCGAAACTGAGTTTCTCTTTTAACCGGATACTCCAATCCTTCAGTTCTTGAATCTGTGTATCGTGCGCCATGAGCTGAGTGATGGCAAGGAGACCTGCGATGCCATGGCAAAACGTTTTCTCAAGGAGGCTGAAATCTCGTGAGAAAATGGAAAGGAATGCATCGGAAGCAAGCTTCTGCAAAGAAGGAGATTGGAGTGCCGTCCCTGCGAGGTACAAGCTCCGGGCAACTCCCGCCGTGCCATAACACCACGCGTCCATTAAAAATGAGGCGTCTCTAGATGGCTTTCGACCGACTTCTTCTTCAAAAGAGATCCGATCTGTCCAATACGTTTCTCCTTTTTTCTTAGAGATCAGCCACCCGGCGATGATTTCGATCGCCTCTCTTTGATGTTTCACTTCGGCACCACCCAGCAAAGCAATGGAAAGAAATGCTAAAACACCCGAAACCCCATGAGCAAGTCCCTGGTCGAAATTCCCTTCAGGGTAGTTTTGTTTTTCATGATCTGTGAATTGAAATTCATGGGGGACATACCAGCCTGGAATCAGATGCCCTTTCCACTCAATTTTCTGTGTGAGTTTTACACAGAATTGCAAAGCATCAGAAACGAAGGGGAAGTGATCCAGATAATGTAGAGCATAGACACCGAGTCCAATGACTCCGGATACTAAATCGTACATCTCAGCGGGGCAAGGTAGATTCTGTGAGATCTTTCTTTCAAATACAACAGAGTTCAGTTTTGTCAAAAGCTTCTGATACCGTGTCCCGTCTCGAGAGGCCTGTTGAATGGCATAGCAGCATCCTGCAAGGCCTCCAAATAAAGAGAGATCCTTGACTCCCTCTTTTTCGATGGTTTCTTTAATTTTGAGAATATAGTCGTGACAGACCCGATCAAAACCGTCTTCGGGATAGACTCTGTCCAAATGTGCAAACAGAAGAACAAGTCCAGGATATCCATGTGTCAAAGAAAGGGGTGCCTGTTTGACACACGCAGGATTTTTTAAATGAAGAGCATTTTCTAGAACCACTCCCGAAGATTATCGATAAAAATGGGCTTTTTATCAATCACCTTGAGGAGGGGTGCTCAAAGCTATTAACCCGAGAGGTCAAAAGGTGACAAGATGCGCTGCGAGGCAAAGCCAGATTGATTCTCGCGAGGAATAACATTCTTGAATACGAAGGATTCCGAGCGAGAATCGATATGGCGAAGCCGCAGCAAGCAGGTTGTCACCTTTTGACCTCTCGGGTTAATAAATTATCCTTGGCGTCGAGGGTTTGGGGTTCTTGCTCGATAAAGATGATTTTATCGCCTTCGACGGTAGCCAGGAATGCTCCCCCTTTGTCAGGGTTGAGGAGGACTTTTTCAGCGAGGGGGTCTTCGAGGTAGGTTTGGATCACGCGGCGGATTGGACGGGCTCCCATCGTGGGATCGAATCCTTTATCCACGAGGAACTCCTTGGCTTTTTGATCGAGGTTGAGGATGAGATGCCGCTTTGTGAGGCGGGATTTGACTTTTTGCACTTCGAGATCGATGATGGAGAGGAGTTCGGTCCGGTTGAGCGATTTGAAGGTGACAATCCCATCGAGCCGGTTGATGAACTCGGGTCTGAAGTGTTTTCGGACGGCTCCTTCGACCGTTTCCTGCATTTTTTTGTAATCCATGATCGCTTCTTGAGCCCCGAAGCCGACTTCGGTTTGTCTACGGATGAGATCGGCCCCCAAATTCGAAGTCATGATGACAATGGTATTGCGGAAATCGACTTTCCGTCCGAACGAGTCGGTTAACCGGCCTTCTTCCAAAATTTGGAGGAGAAGGTTCATCACATCGGGGTGTGCCTTTTCGACTTCATCGAAGAGGACGACACAATACGGTCTTTGACGGACTTGTTCGGTGAGCTGGCCACCTTCTTCATATCCGACATATCCTGGAGGCGATCCGGTGAGGCGACTAACGGCAAACTTCTCCATGTATTCTGACATGTCGACTTGAATGAGGGCTTCTTCGCCCCCGAACATGTTGATGGCAAGTTGCTTCGCCAGAAGGGTCTTTCCAACCCCTGTAGGACCGAGGAAGAGGAAGGCTCCGATGGGTCGATTAGGATCTTTAATGTCGGCACGGCTTCGACGGATAGCTCTGCAAACAATGCTGACAGCATCATCTTGGCCGATGATACTCCCTTTGAGAATCTCTTCCATTTTTAGAACTTTCGTGGTTTCCCCTTCTGTGAGACGGGTGATCGGGATGCCGGTTTGTTTGGAGATGATATTCGCAATATCTTCTTCATCGACGATCACTTGGTGTTCTTCTTTGGTACTTTCCCACTGACTGATGAGGTTTTGGAGTTGTTCGCGGAGTGTTTTTTCATTATCGCGGAGTTTAGCGGCTTTTTCATATTCTTGATGAGCAATAGCCTCTTCCTTCGCTAAACGGACTTCTTCGATTTCAGATTCGAATTTGGAGAGATTTTGAGGTTGGTGCATCGACGCAATCCGGGCTTTGGCTCCCGATTCATCCATGAGATCGATCGCCTTATCGGGCAGAAAACGTCCAGCAATGTACCGATCGGAGAGACGGACGGCGGAATCCAGGGCAGCATCGGTGTAGACACAGTGATGGTGTTCTTCGTATTTCGCTTTGAGTCCTTGGAGAATTTGGATGCTGTCTTCGATGGTGGGAGGGGAAACGAGAATTTTCTGAAAACGTCTCTCGAGGGCCGCATCTTTTTCGATTTTCTTTCGGTATTCATCAAGGGTGGTGGCTCCAATACATTGGATTTCTCCACGAGAAAGGGCTGGTTTTAAAATATTGGAAGCATCGATAGCACCTTCTGCGGCTCCGGCACCGACAATCGTATGGAGTTCGTCGATGAAAAGGAGGATATTTCCATTCTTTTTGATCTCATCCATGACGGCTTTGATCCGTTCTTCGAACTGACCGCGGTATTTTGTTCCAGCAATCATCAGTGTGAGATCGAGGGCAATCAATTTTTTCTTGGCGAGATTATCGGGGACATCTCCACGAACGATAGCCTGAGCGAGCCCCTCAACGATCGCCGTTTTTCCTACGCCTGCTTCCCCGATCAGAACCGGGTTATTCTTTCTGCGGCGGCACAGGATGAGGATGAGCCTTTCGACCTCTTCTTTTCTTCCGATCACCGGGTCGAGTTTTCCTTCTCGGCAAAGCTCAGTGAGGTCGTGTCCATAGGCTCGAAGGGCGGGCATTTTGTCGCCTGCTGGAGCACCCTTGTCTTGTCCTTTGGAGGGTGGGGTGCCTGTTGGGGGGGTTGGTCCACTAATCCCCATAGGAGGGAGTTGGAGGTTGAAGGTTTCGAGTTCTTTGAGCACTTCCCGCCGAATATCCTTGAGGCTGACATTGAGGTTTTCAAGGACTTGAGCTGCAACACCATCGGTTTGACGGAGAAGTGCCAGAAGGAGGTGTTCTGTCCCGACATAGTTATGACTTAAGCTGGCCGCTTCCTCATTGGCAAATTCAAATACTTTTTTGACTTTGGCTGTGAGGGCTGGGTCCCCATAGACCTGGATTTCAGGGCCAAAACCAACGAGTCTTTCGACTTCTTGACGGACGGTTTCGTAATCGAGATTAAAGTTTCTGAGGACATTGACAGCGATCCCTTGACCCAATTTAAGAAGGCCGAGCAGAACATGCTCTGTTCCTAAGTAATTGTGGTTCATCCGCTGAGCTTCTTTCTTAGCCAGTTTAATGACCTGCTTCGCACGATTGGTGAATTTATCAAACATAAATGAGCGACCCCTATGATTATTTTATGTGCTTTACCCTTTTTTGGCAAATTTAGGGGATGAATATCAAGTAAAATTTTTAAAGTAAGATATTATACCGAATTTATGTCATAATTTTTGGGTTTTTATAGGCCAAAAATTGAGTGTTTCAAAAATCACTTCCTCTGGATCGACAATCCGACTTTCTGTAGAGAGCTTGGATCGAATCATTTTAGTTATTTCTAACATCGTTCGAACCCGTTTGCTCACCGATTCTATGAAATTATTGGAAAAGGCGAAAAGGCTTGTTGCAGACCAATTTCCTCTCACGGAACTTCCCGAAGTCACCATGGGGGAGGTTCTAACAATAGCGGGGGAGAGTGCCTATGATGTGGTCAATGAGATGCTGAATGCCCGTTTTGGTGGAGGCAATTGGGCTGAAATGCAGCTTTTAATCGATCTGTATGATTGTGATGCATTGGTAGCCATCATTCAATCCAATTTTCACGAGTTTTTCGCAAGAAAAGACAAAAGCGCTGCGCGCCGTTTTATCGTCCTTGTACAACTTGCTTTCAGAAGAGTCATTCAGCTTCCTCGTTGTTTGGAACTCGATGTTCTAAAAATAAAGGTAAGAGAATGTTTGGGAGAAGTGCAAATTTCAAAACAGAGATATCTCGAGCTTGTTTTCAGCCAAAAAGGTTTTCTCGTAGCTAATTTATTAAAAGACCATTCTTCGAATATTCGACTCTACCGTGTGGCGCTTGCTTGTTTGCTCGATGTTCCTTTCGAGGGGTGGCCTAAGAAAGGATCGGTTTTACTCAGAATTCTGAGAATCGTTCCAAATTGGTCTCATTTTGCACAACTCTTAAGCCGATCGAGAGATCTAAAAACAAAATTAGTAGGTCATGCTTTCTTTCAAATATCTACGATGGAATTAACACCCCGTGAGAGGACAAAAAAGGTCATGGAACTGGGAAAGTTTTTACCTGAAATAGATTTGGATGCTTATAAGACGCTTTTTAAATTTTCCCCCTTGCCACTCGTTCTAGAAGAAACGATTCCCAACGTTGCTTTTAGGGTCTCTTTTACCACTTCGCGAGAAGTTTTTATCCACAAAAACCTGATCATTGGAAGAAATGTGGATGCGCCTCTTCAGACACTCACGGCATATGACAGAGAAACCAGGCAGCTTGTTTGGCAAATGACACTTTTAGACGATTCGATCGATTGCCAGCTCCATCCCATGGGAATTGCCCTGATCCTGAGGAAAAAAAGAGAGATGGTTTTCATCCATCCAGAAACGGGAGGTGTGATAAAAAAAATCGACCTTTGTTTTGACATTCAGCCCCAGACAAGAATTTACCTGACTCGGTGTGGATGTTGTTTTGTCCGAAATAAAGCCGTAAATCATGGCTACGACTTCTCAGGAGCAGAGATCAAAGACGGCTGCTATCGTCTCACTTTTCAAAGTTCACTTCCTCTAGGCCCGGTACAATTTTTGGATCGTTGGATCGGCATCCGAAGACCGGTCAGCGGAGTCGTCATTTTAGACCAAGAAGGGAATCAACATATTCTCTCTGAATGTAGGAGTGTTTTTTTTAGAGACAACACATTTTATACTTTGAATGAATCCGAAGATGGAAATCATTCGATCATCATTTACCGAACACTCGCTTTTCATGCATTGAGGAACATAAACCTTGGAATCAAAGGCCCGGTTCGAATGCGCGATGTTTGTGACGATGGAACCTCGATTTGCCAAATAGGAACGGTATTTTTCTTTGTAGAGCCTTCAGGAAACGTCATTGTCGTAAAGAAAAGAATCGAGGCAAGGGAAATTTTTATCGATAGAAGGAAGGGGACCATTTGGACCTGGGACTTTCAGACAAAAGAGGTTTGGAAACATCGAAAATCGGATAGTGAATATCTCGGAATTTTGAATCATTTGGCACTCCATTTCCTCGATGTGGATGATAAAGAGCGGCTTTACTACACCGACTATAAAAATTTTTAATCCCCAATAAAAACGATTCCGTATAAAATGGTTCGGATGATTTTGGAAACCAAACCGTGCTCTGCCGAAGAGAATATGAGGTTGGATGCCGAGCTGCTCAAAAATTTGGGGAATCAAGAAGAGCCGATTCTCCATTTGTACGAATGGGAAAAAGGAAGTATTACTTTTGGGTATTTTGCAAAGCCTGAAAAACTGCTCGACATGAAAGAGGTAAAAAAGAGAGGAATTGACTTAGCGCGCAGACCAACGGGCGGCGGAGTTGTATTCCATCTGTGGGATCTCGCTTTTTCTATTTTAGTGCCAGCGAAATCGCCTCTATTTTCGGAGAATACTTTGGAGAATTATAATCTGGTGAATCGATTGGTCAAAACGGTGGTGGAAGAAGTGATATCGGGGGAAATGCATTTAAGTCCAGAAGATGCTCCTGTTAAAGATGAAAATTGCTCATTTTTTTGTATGGCTAGGCCGACCAAATACGATGTGATTTTTCAGGGAAGGAAAATTGCGGGTGCTGCGCAGCGGAAAACAAAAGACGGTTTTTTGCACCAAGGGACGATTGCTTTGCAGGTGCCAGATGTCGATCTTTTGCAGGCTGTTTTGCCATCAGAGACGGTGCGAGAAGCGATCTTTCAAACGACACTGCCCCTTTTTTCTAATTTAGAAAAAGGACGCCTGGAACTACGAGAGCTATTAAAAAAACATTTTGTGAGATTATGACCAAATCTGCCATTTCTCCGACGCGAGAAGAAGATTATCCTGAATGGTACCAAGAAGTGCTCAAGGCAGCGAACCTTGCAGAGCATTCTCCTGTCCGTGGTTGTATGGTCATAAGACCGTGGGGTTACACCCTTTGGGAAAATATGCAAAAAATCTTGGATACAAGATTTAAAGAGACGGGACATCAAAATGCTTATTTTCCTCTTTTCATTCCTCTCAGTTTTCTGCAGAAGGAAGCCGAACATGTGGAGGGGTTTGCGAAAGAGTGCGCTGTCGTCACCCATCATCGGTTGGAGAAAAACGAGGAAGGGAAACTAGTTCCTGCGGGACCTTTAGAGGAACCTCTCATTGTCCGGCCAACTTCCGAGACAATCATTGGAGAGATGTTTTCAAAATGGATCGCTTCTTACCGTGATCTACCTCTCTTGATCAACCAATGGGCCAATGTTGTCCGTTGGGAGATGAGAACCCGCCTTTTCCTACGGACCACCGAGTTTTTGTGGCAAGAAGGTCATACAGCCCATGCGACTGCAGAAGAAGCCTTAGAGGAGACGATGTTGATGCTCCGGATTTACGAGGATTTTGCGAAGAAAAAACTAGCGATTCCGGTCGTTGTCGGTGAAAAAACGGCATCGGAGAGATTTCCTGGAGCGGTATCGACGTATACTCTAGAAGGGATGATGCAAGATAAAAAAGCTCTTCAGATGGGGACCTCTCACTTTCTTGGCCAAAATTTTGCAAAAGCATCGGAAATCAAATTCCAAGATCAAAGTGGAGATATAGCGTACGCATGGACGACATCATGGGGGGTTACAACGCGGATGATCGGCGCGGTTGTGATGACGCATGCCGATGATGATGGACTGGTGCTACCACCCAAAATAGCGTCGGCTCATATCGTGATCCTTCCTATTTTACACAAGGAAGAAACACGGAGCCAGGTGCTCGGATATTGCCATAGTTTAGCTGGGGAACTGAGGCATGTTTTATTCGACGGCAGACCGTTGACGGTGATTGTCGATGAAAGAGATCTCAGAGGTGGCGAAAAGATGTGGGATTGGATTAAGAAGGGAGTTCCTGTTCGGATCGAAATCGGGCCCCGCGACATTGCAGCCGATGCTTTTCCTCTGACGAGAAGAGATAAACCGCACAAAGAATCGACTGCTTTATCGAGAGGACATCTGGTAGCTCGCATCGGCGACATTCTGGAGGAAATCCAGAATAACATTTACCAAAAAGCGTTGATGTTTCGAGATACGCATACCAAAAAAATCGACAATAAAAACGAGTTTTACGAATTTTTCAAGGAAGATGCCAAGGGAGATGAAGGAGGATTTGCTTATTCTCATTGGTCGGGAGATCCAGCCGTGGAAGAGCACGTCAAACGAGATTTAAATGTCACGATCCGGTGCATCCCGCTCGATTCTGAAGCTGAAGAGGGAGCCTGCGTGATAACCGGTAAGAAAAGCCGGCAACGTGTTATTTTTGCAAAATCTTATTAAACCGAGTATATTATTATGATGAATTTTTTACGTAAGCATCAGAAGAAACTTTTCATCGCCATTTCGGTGATGGTGATCGCTTCTTTTTTATTCTTTGGAACGTTCAGCACGCTCATGACGCGTGAGATTCCCGATAAGAAAATTGGAAAGACGATCGACGGCTCTACGATTATGGAGAGAGAGCTGCATGCGATGATCCAATTTCTATCGCTCGGTTCAAACGAGGTTTTAAAGAATGATCTGATCTCGACAAAAATCATCGCCATGCTTGCAGAGCATTATTTTGACGGTATTAAAGACGATTTTTCCGAAAGATTGGAAAAAGCCAAAAAATATACCCCTTATACCCATCCTCAAGTTCCCTTTCTGAGCGCAACACAGGTTTGGAACCGTTTTATTCCGCAACTTCCCAAACATCTGAAACAAGTCCAGCAAGGCGATCTCTCTCCCAAAACGTTCGGAGCCTACTCTGAGCTTTACTTGGATCAAGCGGCTTTCCCTCCCGAATATCTTTGCAGGGTTTTGAGTTATCAGCAGCAGCAGTATCAGTGGATTCCCCAAGACCAAGAGGTGCTCGATCCTCGCCGGCATGTTCTTTTTGGATACCGAACTTTTGATGAATGGTTTGGACCTCGCTTTGTCGAAATTCTAGGAAAGTTCATCTTCAATGGAGCGGTGATTGCAGAGGAAAAAGGGTACCGGGTCTCTTTGGATGAAGCACGGGCCGATCTCCTTCAAATTTGTCTTCAAACTTTGAGAACGCATGCCCAAAAACCAGAAATCACGTATGCGGAAGCGAGCGAATTTTTAAGATCACAAGTTCAAGTGGCCGGTATCGATGAAACAGCGGCGGCAAAAGTATGGAAGAAAGTGATTTTAGTCCACCGCCTCTTCCACGATATTCGAAATAGTGTTTTAGTCGATCCTCTTTCCTATAACCAATTCACCTCTTACACTGATGAGGCGGCGACCGTTGAGATCTATCAACTTCCCAATCCTTTAAAACTCGAAGATTTTCACGCTCTTCTCCAATTGGAATATTATCTCGATGCGACCAGTCCGAAAACCAAAACGTGTGAACTTCCTAAACAATTTTTGAAAATAGAAGAAATTGAAGAAAAAAACCCTGAACTCATTGTGAGCCGATACGAGCTTGAGGTTGCCAAGATAGCGAAAGAAGACGTAGGAGATCGGTTGACGCTGAAAGAGACGTGGGATTTCGAGACGAGTGATGATGGGTGGAAAAAAATTGTTTCAGAATATCCCATCCTTGCCAAAACCTCCGCGGAGACCAAAGAAGACCGATATCGATGTTTAGACGATCTCGATGGTGAACTCCGATTAAAAGTAGACCGACTAGCGAGATCCATTTTAGTCGACAACCATCCTGAGTGGATTGAAGAGGCGATTTCCAAAGTCAAACCTGAAAAACAGAGTGTCGCTCTCCGCTCGAAGGGAGGTGTTGCTCCTTTCCAAGAAATCGAAGATACCACCGTCTTGAGAGCATTTTTGGAAAATGCAACGCTTGGAGAGCCCACGCCTCTTTTTTCCCAAGATCATCAAAATTATTATAAGCTCACTGTCGTTTCGAAACCAGAGTCGAAAGAGGTCATGACCTTTGAGGAAGCCCAAGGGGGAGAGTGGCTCAGCGAGCTCTTAGATAAAAAACTACAAAAAGCCTACGAAGAGGTGAGAAAAAAAGATCCTACGGCTTATAAATTACCCGATGGATCATGGAAACCGTTTTCAGAAGTCCGTGATACCGTTGGATCTGTCGTCTACGCAGACCATCTGAAGAGAATTTCTCCTGAGACACTCAGTTTGGACCATTATCCCATGAAACGTTTTGTGACTTGGATGGAAGGTGCAAAAAAAGGAGTTCAAGAAGGTCAAACCCACTGGTTGGAAAAGAGTGGAAAACCTCTTCTGGATCAATGGGTTCTTTCCAAAGAAACAAAGGAAATTAAGAGAAAAGATAGAACCGTTTTTCCCAAAAATGAATTGTTCACGGCTGCTGAGGGGTACTGGTCTTCTATTTCGGATCCATCCAATGGGGATCTCGCTTTTTTCCATCTCTTGAAAAAGGGGCAGAGTCCAAACGGAGTTTTGGAGAAAGTGGTCGAGGGACAGAGGTGTATTGGAATGGATGCCTCCCGTCTTCTCATGCATCAAATTCTCGATCGGACGGATAAAAAGTGACTCTCCCGCCAATTGCTCCGATCCACTTTTTTCGACTCCATGTCGATCTCTCTTATGGGAAAAAAATCGGTCGAAAGAATCAACTTCTTGATACCTCTTCTTTCCTAGGGGAGGAGAATTTCGCCGATGTTTCCATGGCATGGAATGAAGGAGGGATTTTGGTGGAAGTGGAAGTGCATAAAACATTCGAAGGCTCCGTTTATCCCAAATTTGAAGACGGGGATGCAATCGAACTCTTCCTCGATACCCGTGATTTAAAAGAGGCAGGTTTTACCACCCGGTTTTGTCATCAATTTTTAATTCTCCCTCAAGAAGTGCAAGGAGTGCGCGCTCTAGAGCTGACCCGTTTTCGGAGTGAGGATACCCATCCTCTGTGCGATCCAGAAGATATCCGTGTCGAAACAACTCAGAAATCTCGAGAATTCACCGTCCATATCGAACTCCCATCAAAGATTTTGCATGGATATGATCCAACCTCTTTTGATAGACTAGGTTTCACATATTGCATTCACCGGCCACGAGGGCAGGCACAACATTTTGCTGTCTCGTCCAATTTTGTTACGATTGCACAGCAACCTTCTCTCTGGGCCACATGCAAATTAGTGGAGTAGACCACCTATGCAGTTTACAGATTCCCATGAATGGATCACTGAAGAAGGGCGGGTTGGAATTACCGCTTATGCGAGACGTGAACTCGGAGATATCGTCTACGTCGAGCTCCCCTTAGTCGGGCGGCGGGTCAAAAAGGGTGAAGAAGTCGTAGTTTTAGAGTCGACAAAAGCAGCCGCCGATATTTATTCACCTGTTTCTGGAGAAGTGGTTGCCGTGAATGAAGAACTCCGCGGGTCGCCTGATCTGGTGAATCAATCTCCCGAAGAAAAAGGATGGCTTTTTCAAATCCGTCCTTTCGACGCCGATGAACTTCGATCTTTAATGGATGCACAAGACTACCAGCGGCTGATTCAACCGTGAAAAAATTTTTCGGCTGGTTTTTTGGTATTATTGTGATCTTCTACGCCGCGCGTCATCCTATTGTCGCTACAGTCTTAGAACTAATTTTGGAAAAGCAAACGGGTGAAGCGGTCTCTTATGAGAATCGAACCTGGGAAGGTGGAAAGCTCATCTACACAAACTTTTCACTCGGAAACCATTTCAAATCCGAGAAATTCACCGTTGAATTTCATTTTCTTGCTCTTCCCCTTTCACTCCATGTGGCACTCGATCATCCCACCATAGAAGTTAGCGATGATGGCAGCCGTATCAATCCCGCATTTCTTTTGCCAACGAGATTTTGGATCGTCAAGCTCAATGCCGATGCCGGCTCTCTTGAAACACCCGAGCGAAACTATTCTTTCCATTTTGTCAGTGGATTTCAACCCCATGAGATTGGGAAACTTTCCGTCGATCGTTTTTTAAACTGTGATTTTTCACTGCAGCAAGACCAGATAGCCGTCCGATTGCAGATAGAGCGGGGACTTTTGCCCGAAATTCTTCCACTCGCTTCGTTGTTTTATACAGTTCCTTCGTTTTCGTCGGTTGAGGGGATCGTATCTGCTCATTTAGAAGGAGGGATGGATGCCCTTTGGGGGGATATCGCACTCGCCGATTTTAAATGGGAATCAGAGACGGTCATCTGTGGCGCCGATTCGATTCAAAGCTCGATCGATTTTGATCACCAGCTCCAAGCTTTTGATTTGAACTATCAAGGATTTGATTTTTTCTGGAAAGAAATTGAAGTCAGACGGGGAGAAGGTTTTTTACAATTCAAGCAGGGGGAAATTCCGACCTTTGGGGCAAATGGCCGAATGAATCTAGCTCACATAGAAGGACAAGTTGAGCTAGATGGAAAGGGAGAGCTGCACCCCGACAAAACCCTCTGGATGGAAGGTTCTCTCGAATATAAAACACATTCTTCAACACCCTTGCAGGTGAATTTTTCCCTTGCCGATGACGGCACTCAGCAGGTGCTTCAAACCGAGTTAAAACACGTCAGCCAAGAAATTTTAGCTTTGATTCCTAAGCTTAAAATCAAACAAGGGAGTGTAGAGGCAACTTTAACAACGTTCTTCCAAAATTGGACAGGAAAAAAAGTCCAGATGGAAGAGTTTAAAGGTCATGCCATAGAAGGAGACTCTTTTGCGCTGCCTTCTCTTCAAGCTTCAGGAACTTTTAACCTGGAAAATAACCGGATCGATCAACTTGTTGTTCAGATCCATCAAGGGAAATATCTGTTTGCTGAAGAAATCGATGCTCATATCGAAATGATCGATCACTGTTTTGCATCGACCCATGGATTTGGAAAAGTCCGAGGAATTCCGACCGAGGTCGAAGTGCAAGGCCCCTTGTCTTCATTTCAAGCTACGTGGACGAGCTCTGCAGGCGCCTCTGCTTGGCTTGAACAATCAGAAACACCTCTAGAGCCCCCTGCTATTTTAGAATTAGCCATCCACCGAAATCAAGAAATGGTCGACGTCGTAGGCACTTTTTCGTGTTTGGAAGATACTGTTTCTATCCAATCGCAAGGCCATCTTTTTACAGGTCGTTGGAATGGAAGTTTTGAAAGTAGCCGGATAAAGTCTTCTTTTTATGAACCTTTCATCAAAATCTTAGCTCCCGATTTTCATTTGAGTGGAGATCTCTCTGTCAAAGGAAATTTCACAGACCGACTTTTAGATGTCAAAGTACAAGGGGAAAACATCGGCTGTAAACACCGAGATTTCGAAGCTTCTGTGCCAAATTTAAGTCCAGAATTTTTCTATCATTTTGATTTTTTGGAGCAAAAGGGACACGGCCAATGCCACCTATCCAACCTGACCCTGACAACTCCTCGATTCCCTCTGCAAATTTCCGTGATCGGAGGCGATTTGTTTTTCGATCAAACCAGTTTGAGTTGTAGACAATTGCAAACGGAGGTTAGCTCAGTCCGTATCGATGGAGACCTCCACGCACATTTTGGAGACAAACCCGAAGTCGATTTCATCGCTCAAAAAGTGGAAGGATCTTTAAAAGATCTCTCACAGTTTCAAGAAATTCCGAATCTTGGGTGTTTAGAAGGATTTTTCACATGCCGACCTGAAGGGCTTCAAATCTACTGGGAACCCGAAACTTTCCATTACCGGATGAAAACTTTTTTCCACGACATCAGAGGGCCCCTCACCCCTCACCTAAACCTTCAAAACACCGGTTTTTGTCTCCATTACGATACCCTCGAGAACCAATGGATTTTTGAAAATCTCAAAGGATCTTTAGTAGGTGGTGGTGAAGAGGTCTCTTTTGCCTCACGTCGAATCGGGTATCATGAGGGGAACTGGAATTTCGATGGAACTTTTTCAAAAGATGGTAGATCCCTCTGCACGTTCCAAGGGAAGGCCATGGAAAATCGAGGCGGTTACGATTTCGTTTTTCAAGAAGCCCACGCATCCGGATCGTATCTGAAAAGTCCCCTGACATTTCATTTCCGGGACAAAACCGTTTCCGATCTGAAAGGAGTGGTCTATTTAGAATCCGATTCCCTGTATGAGCAACTGACTCTTTTAGATCAATTCGGGCTCGCCCAAATGAAGCAGTGGCTAACCCAATGGCTAACAAAGATGCAAGGAGGAGTCACACTCAAATTTATCCATAATCCCGATCAGTCTGAATTTGAAATCGGCTCTTCTCAACTGACATTTGGAGATCGTCATTTTCACCATCTCCAAGCCCATCTCTTTAGGCATGGGAATCAGTGGACAGTGAAAAATGCCCTCTGCAATGACCTACAAATGCAGGGAAAAGCCGTGCACGAGAAAGAAAAATGGATTTTTCCGACGTGGGATATTGCCTGGAAAAAGATCAACGTCCATCTCGTCGGTGTCTATGACAAAGACGATCTCGATTTTGAAATCGATGGACAATATCTGTCCAGGTTTTCATTTCAAGGATCGGGTGTTTTCCATGTCACCCCTCTTCAATTCGATAACCTTGCGCTTCAAATTCAAGATGGAAAAGAACAACTTGCCGCGCTGGGCTGCGAAAAAATGAAATATGGAAATGACCGATGGGAATCTTCCGCTTTGAATGCTACTCTTTTTTCGAACTATTTTGAACATCCTCTAAAGACAAAACTTGTTGTATCCCTCGGAGATTCTTCGACCTTTCAGGGAAAGGTTTCTCAGGGCGATGCTAAAGTGGGGAGCGCGGTTCTCAAAATAGTCCAGATTTTTGGTCTTTATAAAGCTCCTTATTTCAACCTGAAATGTTTGGCAACTCTCGATGACGAGCCGTTACAAATCACCGCCAAATTTTCCGATGAAGCTCCGTTTCCAGGAGGCATCCACATTGAACATGAAAAAGAAATCGTAAAACTCGCTTTCTCCAATCCGTCGACGCTCCATAAAATAGAAGGAAATTTACTCGGTTTGCATCTCCAGATTAATCGAGAAAACCAAGGGTATCAAGGATCTATCTCGATCCAAGACAGCACCAAAATCACCGAAATTCTGGATCAAAAAGAATTAAAAGATCTGCAAGGAATTCGGATTGAAGGAAAATGGAACGATGGTCAGTTTCATGGAGAACTCGAAGGAAATGAAAGTTGTATAAAAAATTACTACGTTCAAAAACTCCGTGCTCATCTCGATTTTACCCGTGATCATTTCCAGTTGACACAAGTCGCTGTCAACGATCCTGCTGGATCCCTTTTTATCAAAGAATGTTCAGTCCATCGTCAAAATGAGCTCTGGTTACTTTCGGTCCCCGTTTTAAAAGGGCAAGATATCAAACCGAGTCTGATCCGTAAAAAGGGGGTCCCACCGAAGGAAAATAAACCCCTTCAGATCAGGCGCCTCGTCATGACAGATCTTGCAGGTACCCTCGGCGACCTCCACTCTCTGACCGGCGTCGGAACATTTCATTTCACACAACGGATCAAAAAAGAGCCGTCTCTGTTTGAAATTCCTCTCACCTTTCTCAAAGATCTGGGCCTCGATCTCGATCTTTTTACTCCCGTGATGGGTGAAGTCAAACTCCAACTCAAAGAAGGAAAACTGTATTTCACAGAACTTCAAAATGCTTTCAGTGAAGGAAAACGGTCCGAATTCTATCTCGCAGATACCCCATCCTTCATCGATCTAAATGGCGATCTCTTTCTCCAATTTCGGATGCAACAAAATGTCGTTCTCAAACTCGCAGAACCTTTTACCATCGCCGTCCGTGGAACATGGGAAAAACCTCGCTACTCGCTCCAATAAGGTTTCTCTTTCCGCCCCTCTGTTGGCATTGTAATAGCCCCTCATACCCCCTTTGCCCTCAGTGTCTCGACCTTTTAGATCCTCTTCCACTCGCCCATCCACTTGCCACTTTTGAAGCTCGAGGTCCTGCCTGGACTCTGATGCAAGCACTCAAAAGTGGAAAATCGCCCCATTTGGCCCAGGGACTTGCAGGTTTCATGGCTTTTCAATATCTCAAATACAACCTTCCTCTGCCCGATCTCATTGTTCCAGTCCCTCAAACCGTCTTCCGCTTCTTCCAAGTCGGTTACAACCCCGCTTTTCTCCTTGCCAAGTCCCTCGGTAAAATTCTCGACCGGCCCGTCTTCCAACTCTTAAAGCGAAAAAAACAACTCTACCGGCAAATGAAACTAGGTCGCGAGCACCGTTTTCAACTCTCTTCCCACCATTTCACCATGAAAACCTCCCCCTCCATCGCCACAAAAACCATCCTTCTCATCGATGACGTCCTCGGAACCGGCACCACCCTCCGGTGCTGCGCAAAAAAACTGTACGAAGGATTTCCTCTAAAAATCATTAAAATGGCATGTATTTTACAAGATTTGCACGCGCAAGTGTTAGCAACGTAGAGATAATTTTCGAATTTTTTAGATCTATGGATGCAAAAAAGGCTGCATCGGCACTCTCTACTACTGGCAAAGCTTTCGCCAACATTTCCGCTCCAGCGGTTGTGAGCTGGGTATGGGACGGCTCGATCAACCCTTTTACTTGCAGACTGCGTAGGAGATGCGAGGTAGGCTTGGAATCTAGTACAATATGTCTTTCAATCTTCTCTTGGCTGACCCCTTTATCTGAAAGCCAGTCTATGGTTGCAAGAATGACAAATTGCGGATGGGTAAGTCCGAATGGTTTTAGAGCAATCGACGTTGATCTGCTCCATAATGTGCTAACTTGCCAGAGCAGAAATCCCGGATTTTCTTCAGCGGCTGGATGAACACTGATTTCACTCATAAAACCTCCTATTTTTTATAACGATTTTTTTTGACCAATTCCATCGATGTAGTTAATGGCAAAATTTTTCTCTTTCTTGAGCCTTTCAAGCCCTTGTTGAAGGCTTTTCATTTCCACTTCCCATTTTGAATGCAGGAGAAATTCGACCTGTTTGTGGTCTCCTTCATACGAAAAAGGTGTATGGAATGTGATCGCTCGCAGTGCCTTGTGTGCCCCTAAGGTGTAGATTTCGTCGGAGGAAATTTCTGTGATTCCATAAATATCAAGCATCTGAAGACTGGGTAACTTCTCGAGCGGTTTTGCCAGGCAAGACAATTCTCCTTTGCTTTTGCGACACGATGGATTTAAGGACATGATTTTATCTTTCCCCCTATCGACCAGTTTATTTTGAATCTCCCCACATTTTTTCTTATACCCTCCTCCAAACACCGTCAATCGTTCTATTTGAGGAAGAGGTGTTTCACCCACCAAAGAGAAAAAGATTCGTTCAAGGGTTTGCGACACAGGGATAAAAACACTTAAAGTTCGCAAATGAGGAAGTTGGTTTAAAATAATCGAATTTTGTAGAAACCAATCGTCTTCAAAAATACATGTTTTTAAACCCCTGCACCGGTGCAGCAATTTCGGAAGTAGATCGATATTAACACTCCCAGGAAGTCCAAAAATTAAGCATTCTGTATTTGCTAAGAAGGTAGATTCTTGATCGAGACGCTGGTTGATTATTCTAAAAAATAAATCAGAACCAAAATCTCGAGAAAAAAGGAGAGTCTCCTGACCTTCTGGAAAGTAGTTTGCAAAAGCCTCAACAAGACGTTCTGGGATCTCTTTTCCCACTTTTTCCCATAAATCGAGCAGACGCCATATAGGAAAAAAACGGTATATCGTTCTAATCCTGTTTCGTAGATCGTCCGTTTGCAGATCGGATAACTCTTTCCAAAACGATTCTTCCTCATTTTTGCGAAACACTTTCATTGAATACAAAAACCTCTTCACACGGAGCTGGTCGTGATCGATATATTTGCTAAATTCTGGACATACTTCTAGCCAAGCAAAAAGAGAATCATGATCTAAATACCGAAACAATTCATTGACCAGTTCAGGAGGAAATTGATGGGGTGGCTGTCGTCTTAATATCGGAATAAAAAAAGGGGTCGTGATACTTCTGAAAATTTCACCGAAAAGTTTTTTACATTCTTCTGTTAATGAATTCCAAAAAAAACAATTGTATTTTGATAGCTCGATTCCATCGTAAACGGTGAGTTCACTGACCCGCTCTTTTAAACGGAGAAATATTTCTTTTACTTGAAGATTGCTTGTCACTCCTTCCGGATCAACCCTTTCAAGAACTCGTAAGAATGGTCGAATTTGAGAAACCATGTACATAACCTAAGAAAGGGAATATCTTACTCGAATGCGTTCATCGAGAATAGGTATCTTTTTATTAGCCCGACGGGCTAACAGGTGACAAAATGCGTCAGCGAACTCTTGTCAGATCGAAGCGTTAGCGGTCCGACCGACGAGGACCATAGCCGGAGGCTAGGCCGAGGAGGAGGATCGATCTGACAGGAGTGCAGCAAGCAGATTGTCACCTGTTTGCCTGTTGGGTTAATAAGCGGCAATAAAGTCTTTTGACGCAAGAGACAAAAAAACATGATCAATGAGATACGCCTGATATGCGTGATATGAAAAAGGAGGGAGATTTCCCACACTTTAAGACACCTAGATTTTTTTATCTGGCATATCAAGTATATCTCATGAATCATGTTTTTATAAAGATTTTGATGATATTTGCAAACAGCTAGGAATCTAATGCTTGCTCTCGAAAAAAATGGATCGTCTCATTTATATTCTGCGCATTATGGCAACGAGTGCAATTTTAAGAACAAATTTTTTGTCTGTTACTGCAGGGAATGTTCCTTCGAATAGTGTTGAGCGTGCGAGGGAATGGGGCTACGAGGGCAATGATGAATTGGGGGCAGGTAAATATATTGGAGAATTTTTAAAAGAAGTCGAACAAGCTCATTTATCAGAAGCGACACTTAAGGAATTAACAAGTCGAGATGTTTACACGATCTGCTCAAATAAAGATGTACAAAAGCTCCGTCGATATGTTCTCAAGTTATTAACCCGAGGGGTCAAAAGGTGACAACCTGCTTGCTGCGGCTTCGCCACATCGATTCTCGCTCGGAATCCTTCGTATTCAAGAATGTAATCCTCGCGAGAATCAATCTGGCTTTGCCTCGCAGCGCATCTTGTCACCTTTTGACCCCTCGGGTTAATAAAGATCGAACCTAACAAACCCTCCGATGCCGAGTCTTGGAGAAAAGGAGGAGAAGCTTTGCATGGGGCGGTTAGTGCAGGGGACAAAGAGGTTGTCTCATTGCTTCTCTATCACCGAGCAGATGCTAATTTTCCACATCATGAAACGGCCGATACTCCTTTACATGTAGCGGCTGCGCGAGGATTTGTCGAAATTGCAAGACTCTTATTGGAAAATGAGGCTCATGTTATTAACCCGAGAGGTCAAAAGGTGACAACATGCGCCAGCGAACTCCTGCCCGATCGAAGCGTTAGCGGTCCGACCGACGAGGACCATAGCCGGAGGCTAGGCCGAGGAGGAGGATCGATCGGGCAGGAGTGCAGCAAGCAGATTGTCACCTTTTGACCTCTCGGGTTAATAATGCTCTGGGATTTCATAAGAGGACACCACTGCATTCTGCACTTCTAAATGATCATCCTGATCAGATGCTGGCCCTTCTTTTTGAACATAAGGCAGATCCCAATATTCCTACAATAAAAGGAGATGTACCAGGGTCGGACGGAATGACACCTCTCTGTTTTGTTTGCAGTAGTGAGTCCAAGTTTGAAAATCATCAGGATAGGTATCGGGTTGCTCGTGCTCTTCTTGAAAAAGGTGCTGATCCCAATCGTCTTTACAAAGGATCTTCTCCACTTCATTGTGCCGCCTCCGCAGGACGCGTCGATCTTGTATCGCTTCTCGTCGACAAAGGAGCAGATATAAATCTGCAAGGAAACCAAGAAGGATTTCCTGGCTCAACAGCGCTTCATTATGCTGGCCGTAGTCCGGGTGCGCGTGGGCTAGCCGTGATCGTTCTTCTATGTCAAAGAGGTGCTGATTTCAATATCCTTACTGGAGAAGGTAATTCTGTTTTAGACCTTGTAGATCTCTATAATCGGATCCCACACACACGACATTATTTGTTCTATTTGGGAGCTAAAACTGGCGAAGAGATCAGAAAGACTACTCAGCCTAAACCACCGGTCACTTTGCCGGACCACGAAGAACTTTAGAATTCGACTCAGCACTCTATTAACCCGATAAGTGATTTTGAATTTTTCTTTGGAAATTAATACCGAATTTTTTAGTATGGTTTTTTTCCGGAGACTCATTTTGAAAAAGAAAATATTGGTTCTGCTGGCGATGAGCATGACAGTCTGTGCGGATGATGAGATTGGGATTTTAATGAAAAAAGAAGCCACAGGACCAGTCAGGGAACCAAAAGAAAACCCCAACGAAGTTTGCTCGTTTTTGACGGTGAGACATATCGATGCAGGCAGTGTCGGGTATGTGCATGGATATACGTCCTTGACGGGACTTGTTTTTCCTGTACCTCAGGAACAAGGAGCATGGGTTCGACCCTTTATCGATTTGAGATTCCACGAGTTCAATGACAATCATCAGGCGGCCAATGCAGGAGCAGGAGTTCGGTTTGCACCTTATAGTATTGAAAAGGTGATCGGTCTGAATGTCTACTATGATTATCGCAATAGCCACGACCACTACAATCAAGCCGGAATGGGATTTGAGTTTTTGGGCAAGCGGATGGACCTTCGGATCAATGGGTATCTTCCATTTGGAGAGAAAAAACATCGGATCGATCACTGCTCTCATAGATTTCCCGGCGATTTCTTTATTTCTCGAAGAAAATACGAGATCGCGCTGCGCGGCGGTGATTTAGAAGTAGGCGGCCTCATCATCAGAACTCGACCTGTCGATATTTATTCTGCCATCGGTCCTTATTATTATGGCGGTGATGTTTGCCGTCATGTTTTCGGCGGCCGTTTTCGTCTCAATTTTAAATTCAGAAAATACGGTTTTGTCGAAGGAATCGTCACACACGATAATGTTTTTGAAACCAAAGTCCAGGGTATGGTGGGTCTAACATTCCCATTAGGATGTAAACGGATTGAAAACCGGTCTAGATCCCACCGAACTTTCCCTGAAGAAATCATGACCCAACCAGTACAAAGAGACGAAATCATCGTTCTCGACAAAAATTGTCGGTGGAGAGCGAATTTTTAAACGAGGACTTATATGAAAAACTTATGGCGACTTTTTTCTCTCATCACCACTTTGATCATCTGTGCACCCACGCTAAGTGCCGATGATCACTCGTGCAAACCCCCTGAACAAGGACCACCAGGCCATCGCGGAAAAAAAGGTGAGCATGGACAAAGAGGTAAAGAGGGAGAACAAGGAGAACGGGGAGAACACGGCCCCGAGGAGCCCAAGGAAACATGGGCCAAGCAGGTGCAACGGGGGCAACTGGGCCTAAAGGAACAACAGGTGCTGCAGGAGCCACGGGAGCTACTGGGCCTGCTGGATCGAGAGGAGCCACTGGACATAAAGGTGCTAAAGGAGCTACGGGAGCTAAAGGTGCGACGGGAGCCACTGGAGCTACCGGGCCTTGCTGTCCTGGACCTACGGGACCTTCAGGACCCACTGGGCCAATTGGACCTACTGGGGTGACTGGAGCAACAGGTACTGGAGCTACCGGCCCGATCGGTCCTACAGGGGCAACAGGACCTAGTGGCGGTGCTACAGGACCAACTGGACCCACAGGTCCTACCGGACCTACAGGAGCGACTGGAGCAACAGGTACTGGAGCTACCGGTGCTACGGGACCAACTGGACCCACAGGTCCTACAGGACCAACTGGTCCAACGGGCCCTACTGGACCCACAGGTCCTACAGGACCCACGGGAGCTACAGGAACAGCCGGGGGAATCTTCAGTGGGGCTTCAATCGATACGCACCATGATTTCAATGACCATACGGCTTATGGTTTAATCATACCTCAAAATCCCATCTACTTTACCGATATTGATAACGCATTTGGAACGGATATTGTTTTCGCAGGAACACCGGGCTCGCCGTCACCTTATATCCAACTGATGACGGCAGGAACTTATTTGGTTGACTACGGTGTCGTCACATCGTCAGCTCATCCGACAGCAGCGATCACGATCAACGGTAATATTTTAGACGATACAATCATGGATCTAGGAAGTGGAACAGGCGCAGCACCGACAATTCCTTACTTAATCAAAATAGCAGCCGGTGATCTCGTCGTTTATCCTGGACCCACGCCACCTGCAGGAACCTATGCTCTGCTGGAAGTTATCAATGCGACACCGACACCGGGAGCGACAAACATCCACCTACAAACAGTTCAGGGAACAACTAATAATATCACGGATTTCACATCTCCGTCAGCTTACATGACGATTTTGAGAGTCCATTGATTTGAAAGAAAAAAAATTTGGAGGAATTTCTATGAAAAACATCCGATTATTGACTTATTTCTTGTTAGGATTTTTTTGCTTACCCCTTTTCGGACTATCATCTAAGGTCTATGTTGCCGATCGATTTGGCAATACTATCAGCGTGATCGATACTCAAACAAATACTGTAATCGCCGCAATTGAAGTTGGTGATCAGCCCATAGATGTTGCTGCAACACCGAGTGGTGCAAAGGTCTATGAAGTCAATTTCAAAGATACCGATGTTGGCGTCATCGATACAACGACAAATGTGCTTATCAAAAGGATCGAAATAGAAAGTCTCCCTTATAATGTCAAAATTTCCCCCGATGGAAGTAAAGCCTTTTGTATCAATTTTGGTTCAAATTCCATCAGTATCATCGATACTTCAACCGATACATTAACGGCCACGGTTCAAGTCGAAGATAATCCGATCCATGTTGAGATTCTTCCTAACGGAACGAAGGCTTATGTTCTGAATCATAGCCATCATTCTGTCAGTGTCCTCAGTACAAGTACAAATACCGTCTCTTCAACTATTCCTGTGGGTATGGGCCCCGTCCATGCCGCTATTACACCTGATGGCTCCAAAATCTATGTTGTTAACTTAAATACCAATAATGTCAGTGTGATCAATACAAGTACGGATACAGTGTCTTCTACCATCTCAGTAGGGAACAACCCTGCCTTTATTGCCATTACACCGGATGGCACAAAAGCATATGTCACCAATATGACTGATGGCACCGTCAGTATCATCAATACAACCACAGATACTGTCGTAGCCACGGTAACGGTCGGCTCATCCCCCTATGGAATTTCCGTCATGCCTGATAATTCCAAGGCCTATGTCGGTAATAATTTTTCAAGCTCTATTAACGTGATCGATAATTCAACCAATACCGTGACAACAACTATTCCTTTGGCCAGTAACCCGAATGAAATCAAATTGACTCCCGATGGAACACAGCTCTATGTAACAAATTCAAGCACCAACAATTTAACTGTCATTGATACCTCAACAGACACTGTTTCAACAACCATCAGTGTTGGAGATTATCCTCTGACTTTGGATATTACTGTCCCCATTGCCACTCCCGCCGTTGCTAACAGATTCCTTTTTTGGTAATATATTTCCGGATTTTTAGATGATGTTCGGACTATTTTTTATTCTTCTATTTTTTTTTCAACTTGATGCTGAAGAAAAACCAAAAATCTGTCTGAATATGATTGTCAAAGATGAAAGTGCCGTGATCAAACGGTGTCTGGATTGTGTCAAACCGTATATCGATTATTGGGTCATTGTTGATACAGGGTCGAAAGATGGAACGCAAAAGATCATCAAAGACTATCTCAAAGGAATTCCTGGTGAGCTCTATGAAAGGGCATGGAGGAATTATGGAGACAATCGAACGGAAGCACTCCATCTTGCCCGAGGAAAAGGAGATTATTTATTATTCATTGATGCCGATGATTTAATTGAGTTCGAAAAAGGATACAAACTCCCCGCATTGAAACACGACTTGTATAACATGTGGCGCGGACCGAAAGGTTACAGCTATATCAAACCTCAACTGGTGAAGAATAATCTACCTTGGGAATGGGTGGGGGTAACGCATGAATACCTCTCTTGCGGCCGGGGGTATTGGTCAGCGACTCTCGATCATGTCCGGTATGTGACCTTAGACGACAGCTCTTCTCGGGCACAAGGAGTAGCTAAGTTTTTGCGTAATGCCGAGCTTCTAGAAGAAGGGCTTAAGCAAGAACCTGGGAATACACGGTATGCTTTTTATTTGGGAGAAAGTTACCGCGATGCTTGTCTCAAAGCGAAGGCTCTTGTCGCTTATCAAAAACACACGCGCATGAAAGATGCTTGGGACCAAGAGGTTTTTTGGTCACTTTTCCGCATCGCTCATCTGCAGCAAGATCTTGGATTCCCCCTTGATACGGTTATCCAGAGTTTCTACAAAGCCCATCGCTACAGACCGCATCGGATTGAACCGATCTACTTTCTCGCTGAAATTTACAACCAAGAGAGGAAATACGATTTAGCGTATGCATGCATCAAATCACGCGATTTTATTCCAAAACCTTCACAAAAAGATGATATTTTCAATTTTGATTGGATCGAAGAGTATGGACTCTCTTTGCAACTCTCTATCTGTACCTATTACCTCGGTCATTATGAAGAGTCCCTCCGTGCTTGCGAACGGATTTTAGCAATGAAAGACATCCCCGATAATTTTAGAGAAGCAGCAAGTTTGAATAGGTCGTTTGCTTTAGAAAAATTAAAAGCTAAATCTCAAAATAAAAAGGAAGAAACCCTGGCTTCAGCCATAAAAAGGTATCATCAAGCCCTCAAAGAGAATCATGCTGCGGGAATCTACAATAGCCTCTTATCGATTGCACGGGCAGAGGAAGACCTTCAGCTGAACTCAAGTGTTGTGAAAGCAGCTTATCAACGAGCAGAAAATGCCTGCCCATCTAAAGTAGAAGCCCTTTTTCACTTCATAAAATATCTTCGGAAAATTGGCCAAAATGAAGAGGCTTTTCAGGTAGCTGAACGGGCAAGAAAAATCGGTATGCTTGAAAAATTTGAAGAAGGGATTTTGTGGGAATATTCTCTGGCTGCATGGTCGATTGGGAAATTCCCAGAAGCAATCGACGCAAGTCGGTTGTTGCTCGCAATCCCAGGAATGTCCCAAGAATCTCAAGAGAGATTAAAGAAAAATATTTCATACTACAACGCGGGAGTTATCATTTTTGATTTCGCTCAAAAGAAATGGGGACCTGCGGCATGGGAAGGAGTAAAAACATCCGTTGTAAAAAAGAAAATATCTCCACAGAAAAAGCCCCAACTTCATATATGCACCACCGCTTCGCATAGAATTAAAAATCTCGATCAGCTGGTTAAATCAGCTGAATTTCAAAAAATCAAACTCGATATTGTCGGCTTAGGAGAGACTTTTTCTTTTGGAAAAAAATTGAGAGACTTTCATGAATATGTGAAAAAGGTTCCGAAAGACGATGTTGTTTTATTTCTCGATGCTTATGACACCCTCCTTTTAGCTGATGAAAGGACAATTCTCGATCAATTTCTAAAGATGGAAGTCCCGATCGTGGTTTCAGTAGAAACGAGTTGCCACCCGTTTCCTCATTTAATGCCGTACTATCCGGCAAGTCCAACGAAATTTAAGTACATTAATTCTGGATCGTTTATCGGTTATGCACGAGATCTTCTGAAGATGTTCGAAGAGATGAGTCCGATTCCAGACGAGACGGATGATCAAGGACTGCTCACGGTGTTTTACCTCTACCACCCCGAAAGAATGAAGCTCGATTTTTTATGCGATCTCTTTTTGCCTTTATATCAAGTGGAGCAAGAAGAATTGGAATTAGATCCGAATAAAAAATGTGTCCGTTGTAAAACAACTTCGACCTTTCCGTGTGTCATCCATGGAAATGGAGCGAGTAAGGATTTATATCAATCGATTTATGATCAACTATTCTAACAGTCTCTCAGAGCTCTAAATTGCGGCGGGCGACTTCGATTTGCCTTTTGAGGGTTTCGTCTTTTTCGAGCTGGTCGGTGATTTTTTTCCAGGCGTAGAGAAGGGTTGAGTGGGCTTTGCCACCGAAGGCAGAGCCTAGTTTATTGAGCGAATCGTGCATGAGTTCTTTCGCGAGGTACATGGCGACTTGGCGGGCAAAAGCGATGTTTTTTATGCGCGAAGTTCCCTTTAGGTCGGTGGCGCTGACTTCGAAGATCGCTGCCACGCAGCGGAAGATATTTTCAATGGAGATTCTTTTTTGAGGGGGTTGATGGAGGAGTTCTCCGAGGGAATTTTGGACGACTTCGGTGGTCACTTCTTTACCGATGAGGCGTGTGTATGCGGTGAGCCGATTGATCGCTCCTTCGAGCTGGCGGACGTTATTGAAAATATGTTCGGCGATGAAAAAAGCGACTTTGTGCGGAATGCGAAGTCCGCGCATTTCAGCTTTATGTTGCAAAATGGCGACCCGTGTTTCTAGGTCGGGCATTCCAATGTGGGCGACAAGCCCCCATTCCATCCGCGCAACAAGCCGTTCAGAGAGTTTGAGTTGGGAAGGGGGTTTATCGGAAGTGATGACAATTTGTTTAGCTTGTTGAATGAGGCTTTCAAACGTGTTGCAAAATTCATCTTCGAAATTGAGCCGGCTTTGTAAAAACTGAATATCATCGACGAGCAAAATATCGAGCGAACGGTAGAACCTTTTCATCCGGTCCATCGATTTATTTTTGAGGTTGTCGACGATGTCGTTGATAAATCCTTCGGTGGTGATGCAGTGGATTTTCAACTTTCTGTGATGGCTTCGAACAAAGTGACCGATAGCATGGAGAAGATGGGTCTTTCCGAGGCCGACACCGCCATGGATAAAGAGGGGGTTGTACGATTTTCCGGGATGAGAAGCGACGCCGAGTGCCGCCGATTTCACAAACTGGTTCGACGGTCCTTCGATGAAATGTTCGAACGTATATTGAGGGTTGAGTTTGAGATGATCTTGGACCGGTGCAGGCTCAGGTGAAACAACGGGTTGAGGGTTTTCACCAATGACAAATTTTAAGGCGAGATCTCCGTTGGTTTTAACAGGGATGAAATTCGCTAAATCTTTTTTGTAATTTTGAAGGAGATATTCTTGAACAAAGATATTGGGAACAGTTAAGACGAGTTCATCCGAGGACGATTCAGCTACTTTTATGGGAGCAATCCAATTTTGAAATTCGGTAGCGGAACATCGGTCTTCGATGTGACTCAGAAAATCAGCCCAAATCTCTTCCCGGTTTTTTGTCAGCATAGAAAAATAGTAACAATCCTGATGTTTTAAGTGTATGCAAGAAGAAGGGCCGAAGCTTGGTTAGCAATCGCGCTATCGGAGTGGCTGACGAGGGCCTTTGCTTGGGCGATAGCTTGACGCCGATATCCTAAAGCAAAGAGGGCCTTGGCTCGATTCAGAAGAGTTACTGAATTTGTCGGTTCGATTTTCAAAGCCTGCTCAATCGTGCTCAAAGCTTGGAAGTTGTGGCCTGTTTCAAGGTAGAGGCCGCCTAAGGTTTGCAGATCGTAAGCGCTACGCGTGTCAAACGTGATCAGTGCTTCGAAGAACGGTTGTGCGACATCAAATTTCCCTTGCTTGAGATAGGCGTATCCAAGATAGCGGAGATCTTCGATAGCATCCCCATTCCATCCAACAATTTCTGACCACTTAATCGAACTCATGCTTATTATCCCTTTTGGTACTGTTTACAGCGTGAAAGGATATCGATCAAGTCTTTGTTTAAACCCTTCATGAGTTGAAGGAGTTGGAGGAGTAAAGTCTTTTCCCCTTGCCATGAATCTTTGTCTTCTTCGTCGCCTGAGATTCCTTGAATCCGTGCAATTAAGCCGTCTTGCTGTTCATCCGATCCTAAGAAAGAGACGAGCTGGGTTCCAAAGAGGCGTCTTTGTTGATAACCGACAGGCTTTTGAAATAAAGCGAAGGTGGGATACCGGCCCATTGTGCCGATCAATGTATCCAGTTGTAATTGGGAAGCCGGAAGAATGACCTCCGTGGTTGCATATTGGGGGATAAGCCCAGCCTCTTGAATCATCGGCTTGATTTCTTCAAGCACCCTCTGGTCTTCAGACCAGCGGATCGAAACATCGATCGGAAGATTTGAAATCGTTTTTGGTTCTGCCATATCTTACCAGTTTATCAAGAGTTCCCTTTTCCTTCTATTTACATACTAGGGATCAAATATGCTATGCTTTTCGCAACATGGTTGCCACATTACAATGGTTTGATCGATTTTACGGGACGGGAAGCTTCCGGCAGACCGATATTTCCGGAGTGGCTGTGGTGAAAAGATGGGCCGATTCTGGAATTTTGGAAGCGGAACAAGTCGACGAATATGTCCAACAATTGTTTAGACAAATTCCTACTGTGACCGGACTCATTGAACTGAAAGAGAGGGTCCAACATATCAATATCGATCTCGCAGCCAAAGAAATTCTTTTAAAATTGAAAATTCCTCTTCCTGGAGAGGATCATTATTTTCAATGCCTTTTGGAACATGTCTATCAAGAATATTTTCTGAGTCTGACACCTGAGGAAAAAAGAGGAGAACTGGAGCGGTACAATCAGACTCCTGCTCTTGTAAAACAGTTGGAAGAACTGCTTCAAATCAAAGATCCTAAAGAAAAATACCACCGCCTTGTCCAACTGAATGTAGGAAAATTGAAGGAATGGAAGCTGCAGCTCATGAAGGTCCGGGTCGATTTTTGGAATCTTTGTCGTTTGGTCATTAATTTGATCTTGATGGCCGGTGTCGTGGTCTTTCTTTATTTTCAAGAATTTGGAATGAGCTTGATTTTTGCGATCATTCCAACGGTCTTTTTGTTGGTCACTAAACCGAATTTATCCGAGATTAAAAATATTCTAAGAACGAGAAATCAAATCTCTCGTGATATGGATGCCTGGATCAAAAAAGAGACTCCCAGGTTCTACAATCAACAACTTCCTGGATTGATTCAACGTTGGAAATCCCACAATTTCCCACATTTAAATTTTCACATATAATCTCTTTGTTTTAAGTGAGTTGCTGCTAAACATTTCTTGCCATTTGGTGGGAAAAAATGGGAAACCGCTTGCGGAATTGAGGCTTCAGTGTTAAATTGTGGCAAAAGGTGGTAACAAACTGTGGCGAAGTTCTTTTTCAGCGGTGCCAGCCATGCCAAACTCGATGCGAAGAACCGTTTTGTTCTTCCGCAGCAGATCCGTTTTGGCCTGGTGGAAAACGGTGTTTTAGAATTCACCCTCGCCTTGGGTTTGGGCGGGTGTCTCGCGATTTATCGGAACTCCGACATTGAGAAAATCGTCGAAAAGTTCCACGCCAAACAACACCTTGCAAAATACCAAAAGTTTTTCACGCTGTTTTTCTCGACCCTCCATAGGACAACCTGTGATTCGATCGGGCGTGTCCTTCTCCCACAGGTTTTAAAACGGGCTGTCGATATTAAGAACGATCTCATCATCGCGGGAGTTCTGGGCAAGGTCGAGATCTGGCCAAAAGAGCGGTACGACGCACATCTCCAGGCTGCCTTGGAAGGTAGAGACAGCGACTTTGATTTAACGAAGATGACCGAGGAGGCTTTTGCACTTCTTGGTGAAGAAGAGCCAAAAGTTGATGGACCAGAAGAAGTGTGATCATGCTCCTGTCATGGTCGAAGAGTTTTTAAAGTTTTTTCACGGGATCAACTTGAAGGTTTTCTTCGAAGGCACAGTCGGTGCAGGCGGCCATGCAGCTGCGGTTTTAAAGTCTCATCCTGAGATCGAAACGTATCTCGGATGTGATCGAGATCCCGAGGCGGTACAGCTAGCTGCAGAAAGGCTGAAACAATGGAAAAATAAAGTTGAGCTGGTGAGGGGGAATTTTGCCGAGCTCGATACGATTCTCACGAAAAGGGGAATCCACGAAGTAAATGGTTTTTTTTTGACTTAGGGGTGTCATCTATGCAACTTGATAAAGGATATAAAGGTTTTAGTTTCTCAAAAGAAGGTCCTCTGGATATGAGAATGGATCCGGATGCGGACGTCACTGCCAAAGAGATTGTAAATCGTTATTCCGAGCAAAAACTGGGAGAAATTTTCCGCGAATATGGAGAAGAGCCGCAGTGGAAAAAAGCGGCCCATGCCATTGTGCAAGCGCGTCATAAAAATAAAATTGAAACCACGGGACAATTGACCTCTATTCTCATGTCTGCTCTCGGTTTTAAAAGAGGTGGACGGCTCCATCCTGCAACGCTCGTTTTCCAAGCTCTCAGAATTGTGGTGAATCAAGAGCTTGACGCGATCCAAAAAGGTTTGAAGCATGCGCTTCGTTTTCTCGCAAAAGGGGGAAGAATGGGTGTGATCAGCTTCCACAGCTTAGAGGACAGAATTGTCAAGAATGTCTTCCGCGACGCTTGCCACCGGAATAAAAAAGAGGGAGCTCCCTCGGTTTTCAAACTTCTCACTAAAAAACCGCTGGTTGCAGCTCTTTCTGAAATTAGGGCCAATCCAAGAAGCCGTAGCGCCAAAATGCGATGGATTGAAAAGGCATGAGCCGCGTTTTTGTGAATCTCTTTGTCTGTCTGTCTGTTTTTAGCTTTTCCTTATATTCTTATCTTGAAAAGCAAAACCAATGCACACAGCTCAAGATGAGGCTTCCCAAAGTCATGAAAGAGATTCAAGCGATCCAAGAGGAAAATGCCCATCTTCAATACCAAATCGAGTGTTTTGAAGATCCGAGGCACCTTCTTCAGATTGCAACGGAGCCGGCCTACAGCCACCTAAAATTTCCTTTAGCACCCGACATCCTTACATTAAAGGAAGGACTTGCGGTAAACTCAGAGGTGGAGGTGAAAGATCAGGCCACTCTGAAGCCGAAGCCGAAAACTCCGATTGTTATCGGAGCAAGATAATATCTCTCTCATATGATTACATCTAAAGATCGACGTCTTCTTGTTTTCATCGCACTTTTTCTGTTTTTTCTTTTTTCCCTACTCATGATCCAGTTTTATAAATTGCAAATTGTCGAAGGGGGGAGATGGAAAAAGATAGCAGAAAGACAGCACCGGATGAGTGTCATAGAGCCGTACTGTAGGGGAATTTTCTATTCGAATACGTCGGTGAAAAAAGGGCATCCCGAGAAATTACAGCCGTTTGTCGTCGATGTTCCTCATTTCCATCTCTATGCCGACCCGAAGATTATCCCTAAGCCATGTCATGGGGAAATTGTCCAAAAACTGACGGAAATTCTCCGCCTTTCATCTGCAGATAAAATTAAGATTAATGAACAACTGTTGAAGAAGAGTCGGAGTAGAAAACTTGTCTTATGGCTTCCTCGGGAAATGCATGACCAGTTGGTGAAATGGTGGTATCCGTATGCAAAATCCCACAAAATCCCACGCAATGCTCTGTTCTTTATCCATGATTATAAAAGGTCGTATCCGTTCGGTCCGCTGCTGGGGCAGGTTCTCCACACCGTCCGTGCTGAAAGAGATCCTTTAACGCACCAATGCATTCCAACGGGGGGTCTCGAGCTGTCACTCAACAAATATCTCGCCGGGGAAGATGGGAAAAGAGTTCTTTTGCGCTCTCCTCGTCAACCACTCGATTCAGGGAGAGTCGTGACAGAGCCGAAACATGGAGCGGATGTTTTTCTCACCATTAATCACCATCTCCAAGCGATTGCTGAAGAAGAAATCAGCAAAGCTGTCCGTGCTGCTAATGCCAAAGGCGGCTGGGCGATCATGATGGATCCTTATACGGGCGAGATCCTAGCGTGGGCTCAGTATCCGGGATTTGAACCGGCTCGGTACCGCGATTATTTTAACGATCCGAAAAAAGAGGAAGCGACCAAAGTCCGAGCGATCACCGATCCGTATGAGCCGGGGTCGACGATGAAACCGCTCACCCTCGCTGTCTGTTTAAAAGCGAATGAAGAATTAAAAAAAAGGGGAAAACCTCCTCTGTTTTCACCCCTCGAAAAAATCAATACGCTCCCTGCTTTTTTTCCTGGACGTGGGGGTAAACCACTGAAAGATCTTCATACGCATAAATTTTTAAATATGTACATGGGTCTTCAAAAATCGTCGAATGTCTATATGGCGAAGATGATCAGTCGTGTCGTCGAGACACTCGGAGATGCGTGGTACCGTAAAACGCTTGAAGAGGTGTTTGGACTCGGGATCAAAACAGGGATTCAGCTCGGTGCTGAAAGTTCGGGACTTCTTCCCACTCCTGGAAAAAAACATCCGAATGGAAAAATCGAATGGTCGAAGGGAACACCCCCTTCTCTAGCCATGGGACACAATGTCCTCCTGACGTCGCTTCAACTCCTTCGGTGTTATGCTATTTTAGGTAATGGTGGCTTTGATGTGAAACCGACCCTAGTGAGAAAAATTGTAAAAAAAGAGGGAGAAGTGATTTTCGAGCATACGGCTCAAAATCAAAAACAGGTTTTAAGTCCCGAAATTGTGAAAGAGGTCATTAGGGCGATGCGGTTTGTCACAAAAACGGGTGGAACAGCCCGTCGTGGAAATATTCCTGGCTACACAGAAGCATGCAAAACAGGAACGACCGAAAAGTTGGTTGGCGGAGTCTATTCGAAAAAAAATCACATCTCCTTTTTTGTCGGAATTGCTCCTGTTACAACCCCTAGTTTTGCTCTTTTGGTTGCGATCGATGAACCTGAATATAAATATATTCCTGGAGTTGGAAAGAACCAACTTGGAGGAGTGTGCGCTGCGCCGGCTTTTCGAGAAATCGGACTCCGCTCCCTCCAATATCTCGGAATTGTCCCCGATGATCCCAATGATAAAGATTGGGACGACGAAGTCGAAAAACTGAAAACCCTCTATAACCAATGGAACTGACAAGTGGAACTGAAAAAACTGTTTAAAGATATTCCCGATATCATTTGGAAAGGAAATAAAGAGATTGAGATTACCGGTTTAACGGCCCATTCCAAAGCGGTTGCTCCGGGCAATCTATTTTTAGCCAAGCGTGGGAAAAACGGTGATGGACACCGGTTTATCCCTGAAGCTTTGGCAGCCGGTGCTGTTGCCGTTCTGACCGATACGTACGATCCGTTTGTTTCCGCAGTCCAAATGATCCATCCCCATGTCCATGAACTCGAATCGATCCTCGCTCACCGATTTTATCAAAACCCGACCCAAGATCTTTCTATTTTTGGAATCACAGGGACGAATGGAAAAACGACAACAACGTTCATCACGCAGTTTCTGCTTCAACAAGCGGGTGTGATGTGCGGCTTGATTGGAACCGTGCAATGGAGGACGGGGAAAAGGTTTTTTCCCTCATCTCATACGACCCCCGATTTTCTCACGCTGAGCCGTCTTTTCTACGAGATGAAACAAGAAGGGTGCAAAGCCGCCATCATGGAGGTTTCTTCTCATGCACTCGATCAAGACAGGGTCAAAGGAATTCCATTTTCAGTCGGTGTGTTTACCAATTTGACCCAAGATCATCTCGACTATCATGGGTCTATGGAAACGTATCTGGCTGCCAAACGGCGATTATTTGACGCGTTAGAACCCACTTCGATTGCTATCCTCAATGGAGACGATCCAGCCGGCAATGCAATGGTCCAGAATTGCAAGGCGAAGGTTATCCGATATGGGCTTGGGTCCAACAACGATCTCACTGCAAAAAATCTCATTCTCTCTCCTGAAGGAATGGAGTTTGAAGTCAATGCCGTCCATTTTAAAACACGATTGGTCGGCAGATTTAATGTTTATAATATTTTGGCGGCCGTAGCTATTGTTCTCACAAGAAATCTGTCTCTGGCACAAATTGCCAAAATCTTGAGAGATTTTCCTGGTGTTCCAGGCCGGTTAGAGCGGGCACCCAACCCGAGAAACATCCAAGTCTTTGTCGATTATGCCCACACGCCCGATGCCTTAAAAAATGTTCTCCAGACTTTGAACGAGTTTAAACAAGGAAAGATCATCACCGTTTTCGGCTGTGGTGGCGACCGGGATCAGGGGAAGCGGCCACAGATGGGAGCGATTGCCGAATCGCTTTCCGATCTGTCGATTGTCACAAGCGACAACCCCCGTCACGAAGATCCCGCTGAAATTGCACGCCAAATCTTGGACGGTTTCAAAGATTCGAGTCGGTATCGGTTAGAACTGAATCGGGAGAAAGCGATACGGATGGCTTTAGATCTTGCTAACTCCAAAGATGTTGTTTTAATTGCAGGGAAAGGGCATGAAACCACCCAAATTATCGGATCCCAAACCATTCCTTTTGATGATCGGGAAATTGTGAGTTATGATAAGCTTTAAATTCATGAGCAAAATTTTCTTATGCATTTCTCTTCTTCTCTTTTCGGTGCTCTCGGCAAGTGGGGCTTATAAACCTCTACGAACGTATAAACTCTCGCTTCCTCAACATGCCAAACCGCTCATCATCATCGATCCAGGCCACGGTGGTACAGATGAGGGAGCGAAAATCAATTACTTCATGGAAAAAAAACTCGCCCTCATGACGTCGCTTCTTGTGAGAAAGTACTTAAGCGAACTGGGTTACCGCGTGATTTTGACACGGAGTAAAGATGTGTTTATCCCACTACAGCGGCGCGTTTCCATTGCAAATACAACCCGGGCAGCCCTTTTCATTAGTGTCCATTACAACTCGTCTCCCTCGCCGGATGCGCATGGGATTGAGATTTTCTACCACGCTGGCAAAGATCACAAACGAACCCAACAATCGCGGAAGCTCGGCAGCAACATTTTAGGTGAAATGATTGAACACACCCATGCCCTTTCTCGAGGTGTCAAGAATGGCAATTTCCACGTCATCCGAGAAACCTCCATGCCTGCCGTTCTTGTCGAAGGGGGATTTATGACAAATCAAGAAGAGAGAGGTCTCCTCAAAGAGAAAACCTATCTTGAAAAAATTGCACGGGGTATTGCACAAGGTATAAATAAACACGTCCTCGGCGCGAGTTGAACGCGCGACCTGCCGCTTAGGAGGCGACCGCTCTATCCCCTGAGCTACGAGGACAAGGGAACCATTTTATCGGAATAGAGGAATCAATGGAAGCAGATATCGGTCTCATCGGGCTGGCTGTCATGGGTCAGAATCTCGTTTTGAATATGAACGACCATGGTTATCGGGTGGCCGTCTTCAATCGGACTGTCTCTAAAATCGATGCTTTTCTAGCAGGCCCTGCGAAAAATACCAACGTCGTCGGTGGGCATACCCTCAAAGAATTTTTTGCTTTATTGAAAAAACCTCGGATTGTCATGTTCATGGTCAAGGCGGGTGCGCCGGTCGATGATCTCATTGAAGAATGCCTGCCGTTCCTTGAAAAAGGAGACATCGTCATCGATGGGGGAAACAGCCTTTATCCAGACACCGAAAGACGGGTGGAAAGCTTAAGTCAAAAAGGGATCCTCTTTGTCGGAACCGGCATTTCAGGAGGAGAGGAAGGGGCTCGTCATGGTCCTTCCATCATGCCTGGTGGCAATAAAGAAGCTTGGCCGGCAATCAAACCCATTCTCCAAGCCATTGCTGCAAAAGCAGACGATGGAGCCCCGTGCTGTGATTGGGTCGGGGAAGGGGGAGCCGGTCATTATGTGAAGATGATCCATAATGGGATCGAATATGGCGACATGCAACTCATCTGCGAAGCGTACCATATTTTGCGCGACCTTGTTGGGTGCAGCTCCAAAGAAATGCAAGCCATTTTTACCGAGTGGAACCAGGGAGAATTGAATAGTTATTTGATTGAAATCTCAGCCCACATTTTTGGCTACCGCGACACCGATGGAAATCTCCTGCTCGATAAAATTCTCGATGTCGCAGGGCAAAAAGGAACAGGAAAATGGACCGGAATTAGTGCTCTCGATCTGGCAGTCCCCGTGACCCTCATTGTAGAAGCCGTTTTTGCACGGTGTTTATCGGCTTTGAAAGACGAAAGGATTCAAGCGTCGGTTCTCTATGGAGCTCCTAAAAATCCCTTGATCGTCGAGAAAGAGTTTTTTGTCGACAAGGTCAGAGATGCACTCTATGCCGCCAAGATTGTGAGCTATGCCCAAGGTTTTGCACTGCTCCGAACAGCTGCGAATGAAATGAAATGGAATCTCGACTATGGTAAAATTGCTCTTCTCTGGCGCGCAGGTTGTATCATCCGGAGTCGGTTTCTTGGGGATATCCGAAAGGCTTTCGCCCAGAATCCCTCTCTTCCGAACCTTCTTTTAGATCCGTTTTTTCACAAAGAGATCAGCCGGTGTTTAGAAGGATGGCGCAATGTCGTTGCTGGAGCGATCCAATCGGGCATTCCTGTGCCAACCCTTTCCTCAGGTCTGACTTTCCTCGATGGATACACGTGTGCCCGCCTTCCCGCCAATCTCATTCAAGCTCTACGGGATTTTTTCGGCGCCCACACGTTCGAAAGAGTCGATCAACCTCGCGGAAAATTCTTCCACGCCGAGTGGTTAGCGTCTTCTTCTCCAGAATAGAATGACCATGCCAGCGCCCACAATGACAAGAACAATTCCACCGATCTGCATCTTGTTTGCAAGAGAAGAGTAGTAATCGATCTGTTCTTGACCGGCAGCGATCTTTTTCTCTGCAGATCCTGTCACTAAATTCCCGACTTCTTTTGTAACCGGGGTCATCGAAAACAGTCCTTTTCCTGTCTCAACCGACTGTTTTGCGCTGGAGACTTTTAATGTCCCTTCGGCCACTTGCTTTTTAATATATTGAGCATAGCAAATTAAAACGACACCCACGATAAATATCAAAATCCCGAAAATTCTTTTCAAGGTACACCTCTATATTTTTTCTTTTAACAAAGAGGGGGTTTTATAGGCTAGTCCCAACCCTAAAATAAAAAGACCGATTGAGAGGAAGATAAATCCCATCGGAAAAGAGCCCAGAAAAGCTTGGCTATAAATACCTCCCATGGAAGCCGCCATAGAAAAACCGATCGGGGTCAGTGTCATAATTTTAGGATCGTTATATTGAGAGAATTGACTATACGTCAGAGGTCCTACAAAGAGCTCTGCAAAAGAAATTACCCCGATGACAACTCCGATGAGGAGCAGACTTCCCTCAAAGCAAACTAAAGCAGCAAATGCAAGGCTTGCGAGTCCAAAAGGGAGAAATAAACGGAAAAAAGAGCTCTTGATTTTACTCATCCAAAATTGTGCCCTGTATGCTAGGGGACCTCCTAACATGATCACTAACGGATTGATTGCTAAAAGAGTTGTCACCCCCTTTGAGTAGAGAAGGATCGACAATCCAATTTGCTCCTCAGCGATAAAGAAACCGACTAAAGTCACCCAGGTGATCAAGAGGGGAACGAATAATTTTCTCGCACTGATAAAAATCAAAGCTAACGCTCCACACATCAGCCAAGGGAGGATTAAAAGAGAAATGGCGTGCATGTGCAAGCCGATAAAACCGACCCCGAGCGCTAAGAATAAAAGGGGAGCGATTGAAAACCCCCTTTTAGGCCCTTCCCCTTTTCCTTCCAAACTCGATCTGAAGAAAAACAAAGAAAGATTTGCGATCACCATTCCAATGGCTGCGATCCCAAATCCCCAGTGCCACCCATACGTTTCTCCGATGAATCCACACAAAAGAGTCGCTAGGAAAGCCCCGATGTTAATCGACATATAAAAGACGGTAAATCCTTGCTCGCGCCTCGGATCGTCTTGAGAATAGAAATTCCCGACGAGCGTCGCAATATTGGTCGTGTAAAGACTCGACCCTAATATCACGAAAGAAAGAGCAAACAGGAGAGGGAACTCAAAGGCAAGGAGAAGATGCCCCACTCCAATGAGCCACCCACCGACGATCACACTCCGCCGAAGCCCCAAGATTTTATCGGCAATATACGCTCCAAAAACCCCGCCGAGCTCGACTAAGGCACAGTAAACGGCGAAAATTCCAATCGCTGCACCCTCATCCATTTTTAGTACTTTGATCATGTACACCAAAAGGAGGGAGCGCATTCCATAATGACTAAAACGGTTCCAAAGCTGGACAAATCCGAGTAGAAAAACCGCTTTGGGTTGTCGAAAAAAGGTGATCATAATTCTCCTTCAACACTGTTTAAGAAAACATGGTCTAAAAGGAGAAGAGGATCTTCTCCTTTCACACACCCGATTTCCCGCGCCAAACATCTGTAGCTTTCGATTTCCTCTCGTGCTTCACGATTTTCGACGTCTTCTAATTTTGAACCGGGATCAAAAGGAGCCTCTTGGGCTGCACACGATAATATCAGACGTGAAAATCCGATCTCTTCAATCTTTTCTCGCGTCAATCGAGGGGAAACAACCCCTTCGAACACGACAACGAGCTCATTTGCATGAGGTCCGTCCTCTCTTAAAAAGAGATGGTGGGGTTTCCCTTCTTTGACCACCGACTTTATAGCTATGAGAGCTCTTTGATTCTGAAGAGACTCAAGGATCGTTTGGATCTCGTAAAATAAAAAACCAAACGTTTTTGAAGGGAGATCTTTATACGGCTGACTTTGCTTCGATAGTAAAATCATCTTCCTTGTGAGAAGAGGAAGTTGTAACTTTTCGCTTTCTCGCTGTAGAAATTCTAAAGAATTTCTCGAGAGGCGTGCAGCGGCCTGTGCAAGAACCATTTGCCGAAATTCTTTTCCCAAGTGCTCAATTTGTTTTGATAATCTCGAAAGACCTGAAATGCACGTTTTGGTCATGATGATTCCATTTGGCTGCACGTGGTCTTTCACTTTTGTGACGGTCAGAAGACGGCAATCTAAAACGAAAAGAAGTTTTTCACTGACATTCAAAGCTTGAAAATGGTTCGAGAAAAATAGACTGGTTGGACACTCTTTTTTTCCCGACTTTCTCAATTGGAGCAGTCTGGAGATTTCTTTGAGCAGCGGGACCAACCTTTCTATTTCTTCTTGAACACTCCCTTCTAAAATCAAAGCCCTCAGACCAAATGTACGGAGCTGACATCCACCATCTCCAGGGTTTGCATCTAAATCCTTATACTGCTTTCTTTGGATAGAGTGGTGCGTATCTAGGATCAATTTGACAATCAAGGTGGCAACAGCCACCATTTGCACTTCCTGAGAAGCCTCGGCTTCTCGCGTTATCGGCTTTTCAGCCAAAATATGAATCAAAAGTGGGGATGGCAAAAGAGCATCCGCCACTCGAATCGATTGTATAGACATGATAATAAACTTTTTTTTAAAACTTAAATTTGTTTACAAATGACTACCATTTGTCAGGATAAAGTGAAAAAAAATGTAAATGAATAATTATGATTTGGCTTAAAGCCAATAAGGACGAGAATAAGAAAAAAGAGAGAACAATCTCTTCGTCATATAACCATTATACTTTTTTGCGAGAAATAAAATCAAAAACTTTGTAAGCTGATTGGGATGAGGTTGTTATGAATAGACAAATTTGTCGTCTGTTTTTAGCTCTGATGAGCTTTGTTTTTGGATTGAATGCAGTAGAGGAGAAACCAAAAATGCCAAATCCCGTTGTCGTTGTCGAAACCACGAAAGGAACGTTCGAAGTGACACTATTCCCTGATGTTGCACCGAAAGCCGTTGAAAACTTTTTGGGTCTTGTGAAAAAGAAGTACTACGAAGGAGTGATCTTTCACCGCGTCATCAAAGGTTTTATGATTCAAGGGGGAGATCCCACCGGTACAGGAAGAGCTGGACAGTCACTATGGGGGAAAGAATTTGGAGACGAGTTTTCTCCGAAGGTCGGCTTCAAAAAACCGGGCGTCCTCGCCATGGCCAATAAGGGACCGAACACCAACGGCAGTCAATTCTTCATCACGACTGCGCAAACCGATTGGCTCAGCAACAAACATACCATCTTTGGCGAAGTGACCAAGGGTTACGAAGTCGTTCAAGCAATTGAATCGCTTCCTACAGGTGCCGAAAACAAGCCGGTCGAACCGCCTAAAATCCTCAAAATGACCGAGAAATCCTCTCCTTAATTTTAGTAGAACAGGATAAGCAGGATCGCCCCAAAGAAAAGATAGGGGCGGCAGGATATGCAGGATGAGAGGATTTTCCTATCCTGTTCATCCTGCCGCCCCTATCTTTTCTTTGGGGCGATCTTGCTTATCCTGTCATCCCCTTATAAAGGAATGGGATTGACTGGCTCATTGAGCTGGTCTATTTTTTCGAAACACTTTGTGAGTAGGGGAATCTGGGCAGGGTCGAGGCCGAGGGTGAGTCGGATGGTCGTGCATTCTTTATCGAAGATCATGGTGAAGTTCGGGTGATAAAATCCGAGGCTGGGACGGAAAAAGATCGGTTGTCCTTCTTCCATGCATTGCATATAGAGGAGTCCGCCGACAAGCGCGGATCCTCGGATTTGATGGAGTGTGCCGTAGATTTTGATGTCGATAAAAGCGGCTTCGGCCTCTTTCTCGACCGGGATAATCCGATAAGAGGCCGTTTTATCATGGAGAAGCCTGGCGGGAACCTGGTTGAGAAGGGCGCGGGTGTTGTCGAAAATTTGTTTCCGATACGTTTCTAATTCAGGAGCGGCGTTTTGATAAGCCAGACAGAACCAGTTGAGGCTGAGGGAATCGGTCTGCAAGACAGGATCTGTTAGAAGTGCGGCGAAAGAGTCCCATTTCGGATCTTGATTGTGGGTCATGAAGAGAGGCGCTCCACAGTAATTATCCATTCCAAAGAGATCAAATTTAAGTCCGCTCCGGTAACAGACAACATTGAGGATGCCACTTTCGATTTCGTGCTCAAACTCTTTGAATAATTGTCCCACGCGAGGGGAGTTGATATAATCGAGCGTGCAATCGAGAGCCAGTGTAAGGGGTTTATTATTCCTCACTTGCAATGTCCGGCGTAAAGTCTCACGGACCTTTTCAATTCTGTACCCTTGGGGTTTGATAATGACTTTCTTCAGGGATGGACTGAATTGAGCTAAAATAAGATCGACTTCTTTCCAATCTTCCTCGGTTGCTTCGTCGATCATCGCGGCGTGGGAAATAAGCTTGGCGTTATCCATGCACTCGTAATACGCATTTTCTCCGTAGAGCACCCGGGAAGGTTTTTTTAACATTTTCTCGGTCGCTTTAAAGATTCCGGTCAAACTGGTCATCCCCGAAGCATGAACGGCATATGTCGTGACGGATTTAAGGTTTTCAGGGAGGGTGGTGAGAAGGTGTTGGTAGATGGAAGAAAAGTCGGCCGGTTCAAACGGTTTAGAGATTTCAAGAAGGGAAGAGATATGAGCGTGGATTTGTTCGAGGGTCGTTGTTGTTTCGAAAAAGGATTGTTTCTCGTCTTTTAATAGATTGTATTGTTCTTGGATTTTGGCAAAAGAAATGCCGGCCAGTGCAGACCGTGTGGGAGAGTGGGAAACGACGTCCCATTTTTCATGAGATAGTAAACCTTTCAATAATCGGAGAGTTCCTCGAATCATCCATTGTTTTTGCGGATGGCAGGATTGATAACCGTTCTCAAAAGATGTGAGAAAAGAGAGAAACTCTTCTTTCGATGCGGTCTTTATCGGGATCGGTTTTGAAGCGGGATTCCAAGATACGGGGGACCGATCGAGTTCGACACGGTTGGTCGAGAGTCCAAAATGGGAGACCCATTCCAAGAGAAATTTGTGCTGGGCTTCTATTTCTGCAGGAGTGGTTTTTTTCAAAGGGAGGAGTCGGATTCCGCCAATTCCATCATTTTCCACTCTTTGGATACAGATGATGTTTTTCGAATGAGAGAACCTATCTTGATATCTTTCCCAAGTTTGAATCCACTCGTCTCGATTCTGAGTGGTCAAAACTTTTGAAAAGTCGAGGATGACCTTTGAATCCACCAAAACCATTTCATCTGAAAATTCTTGATAATGAGGAAGATAATCTCGAAGGTTAGAGGGTCTTGTTAGGATTAAAGGAAATGAATGGGGATGGGGGAGAGCTTGTTTCAGAGCTTCTACACGATGTTTATAGGTTTCTGTGAGTTTGGTCGAAGGTGCTCTCGAATACGAGCTCGTTGTTTCAGGATGGACTTGAAGGTGAACTCCAAAGCAGGGGCAAACCCAATCGATGACAAAAGAAAAAAAGCCTGTCGACTTGGCAAGCCACCGGTTTTCCAGAAAAACGAGAAGTTTTTTTTCTTGATCGGACATCGTGGGGATTTGAGAGAGGAGAGCATGGTATTCGTGCCAAGACGTTTGAGATGGGGGGATTTCTGTGGACGAAGTTTTAAACATTTGCCCAAAGGCTCGTTTGGCTGCGCGGTCGCAGAGCTGACTAAAAAAATGACACTCTTTTCCGATATGCGAGGCCCAAGGAGAAACGAAACTGATTCCCCAACCGATTCGAGCTAAAACAGATGCCGATTCAAAGACAATTCCCGCTCCGCAATAACCGGTAGCCTTAAAGGGGAGTGTTAAGAGGAATAAAGGTATAAAGAGTAATTTCCAAGAGCGCATCTCAAACTTCTAATTAACAAACTTACGATTTACTCGGAAGCTTTTAAGACTTCCATGAAAGCCGATTGAGGGATGGTGACTTTTCCAATCTCCTTCATCCGCTTCTTCCCTTCTTTTTGCTTTTCCCAGAGTTTTCGTTTGCGTGTGATGTCTCCGCCGTAACATTTTGCAGTGACATTTTTAGTGATGGCGCGGATGGTTTCACGGGCAATGATTTTTCCGCCGATGGCGGCTTGAACAGGAACTTTGAATTGCTGCATCGGAATGACTTCGACGAGTTTTTTACAAATGGCGCGGCCTTTACCTTCGGCTTTAGACCGGTGCACCAGGCAGGAAAAGGCGTCGACCGGTTCTTCATTGACGCGGATTTCTAATTTAACGATGTCGCTTTTTTCATAGCTGTCGAATTCGTAGTCGAACGATCCATAACCGCGTGTGATCGATTTGAGCTTATCGTTAAAATCGGTGATGATTTCATTGAGAGGAAGCCGGTAGGTGAGAAGGAGTCTTTTGCTGTCCATCGTTTCGGTTTTTTCGAGCGATCCCCGTTTGTCCATGCCGAGACTCATGATGGCTCCCAGATAATCAGAAGGAGCCATGATATGGCATTTCACCCAAGGCTCTTCGATCGAGTCTATGAGAGCTGGATCTGGAAAGTGAGCGACGTTATCAATCTGCAGTTGTTTTCCGTCGGTGAGATTGAATTTGTAAACAACACTGGGTGCTGTGGTGATGATGTCGAGATAGAAGTGTCTTTGCAATCTTTCAAAGACGATCTCTAAGTGAAGAAGACCTAAAAATCCACACCGAAAACCAAATCCAAGAGCCATGCTACTCTCTTGTTCGACATGGAGGGCAGAATCATTGAGCTGAAGTTTGTAAAGCGCTTCCCGCAATGTTTCAAAATCACTCGAGTCGACGGGATAAATTCCAGCAAACACAACCGGGGAGATGACACGGAATCCTGGGAGGGGCACTAGAGCAGGATTTTTTGAGGATGTCAAGGTATCGCCGATTTTCACATCGGATGTGTTTTTGATATTCGCAATCACATAGCCGACTTCTCCAGGTCGGAGCAACTCTACCGGCTTCGCTTCGGGAGTAAAAATTCCGACTTCTAAAACCTCGTAATTTTTTCCTATTGCCATCATGGTCACGACCGATTTTTTCGTGATTTCTCCGCTGATAATCCGGACATAAACCATAACTCCGCGGTACGTGTCGTAGTGAGAATCAAAAATCAAAGCGCGTAAAATGTCATCTTTGGGAGGTTTTGGCGGGGGAATGTAAATCAGGATACTTTCGAGAATCTCTTGAATCCCTTTTCCTTGTTTTGCAGAGCAAAGGATGGTATTCGAGGTGTCGAGTCCGATCACATCTTCAATCTGCTGTTTTACCCCTTCGATATCGGCAGACGGGAGATCGATTTTGTTGATCACAGGGAGGATTTCCAGGTTCCGTTCGACGGCTAGATGAACATTGGCTAAACTTTGAGCCTGGACCCCTTGGACGGCATCGATCACGAGCAGGGCTCCTTCACAAGCAGAGAGTGAGCGTGAAACTTCATACGAAAAATCGACATGTCCAGGAGTATCGATAAAGTTAATTTGATAATTTTGCCCGTCTTCGGCCTTATAAATCATCGTGACAGGATGGGCTTTGATCGTAATTCCCCTTTCCCTCTCCAGATCCATTTTATCGAGGACCTGCTCTTGCATCTCTCGATCGGGAATGGTCCCGGTGAGTTGGAGCAGCCGATCCGCTATGGTCGATTTCCCATGGTCGATGTGCGCAATGATTGAAAAATTTCTTATTCTGCTCAGATTATAATCGGACATAGATTCTATTGTAAGTCCCTACCGAAATTTTCACCACCGAGAAGAATCTTTAAAATTAATGAAATTCGTGTTAAGTTAGCTGTCATATGGGACAGCCAGTAACTCTAACGCCCAGTTTACCACCCCCTTCGAATGATACCGATGCTGCTGCTTTGCAAAAAACAGCGGATCAGGTGCGCAATGTTGTCGCTGAATTCTTTTACTATTTAGCTGGAGCGATGGTTGTCGGCGGAATGGCCTTTTTATTGAAGAATTTTTATCAAAGAAATATTTCCTTTCTTCCTGCCTTCTCGATGCTAGGCGGTTGCGTCATGGCGAATGTCGGCAATATGTTTCTCATCCAGGGACAAAAAGACGGGGTTACAAATTTTCCGTCGTTCTGGGGTCCTTCGAAACCGTTCGAACCGGGTCAGCCCATTCCCGTCGACAATGCAGGAAATACGTGTTTTATCAGCGCTGCTATTCAAGGAATCATGGCCGACCCGAGGATTTGCACGATCGTCAAGACCATTTGTCAAAAAGAAATTGCAAGACACTCGGAATTCTTAAGTTTTTTACAAGATGCAAATCCTTCCTTTATCCAGAGAATCGCCTCTCCTGGTAAAAATAATCCTGCGGGAATTTCCATGGCTCACCTCCTTGTGGTGCTCATGCGTCGTGCCAGTAATTTTGGAAGGATTCCTGGATTTGAAGCCAAATACCCCCATCTAACTCAAGCTTTCAGTCAATATATACGAGCAAAAAATGAGCACGAATTTCCGCAGCTCGATGAACCGGTTTTATCGGTAGAATTGAAGAGTTTAAGACAAGACCCATCTGTTAAACCGCTCCTAGAAGAATATGCACCTATCATTAGAAGGGAACAAGAGGGGTTTAGAGCATTTTTAAAACTGATCGAGAGTTATGAAAAAGCCGAGCGAGAAGAGCCGCACGAAGTGACTACCGGAAGATGGCCATATACATCATGGATTGACAAAATCCGACTTCTCCATGGTACAAGCGAAGGTACCCAAGAAGACCCTGAAGACCTTTTACGTTGTCTGACAAAATATATTTTCCCTAACGAATATCCAGATCTTTATTTCTCACAAGCCATTGAAAAAACGTGGGCTCCTTATGTTTATCAGCCCGGCGATAATCAAGAAGAGCTGGAAGCTGAATTGCAAAGAAAGTTGACTTCTCAAAATCCGAATGAGCGACTGACGGAAGTCAATAAACCTCTTAGCTTCGAACGAGATTGTGTTATAAGAATTGATTGTCTAGGAGACGATGGTCAACAGTTGATAAACCAATTGTTACAGGGTAGAGATAATCCTTCAATACCCAAAAATAGCCGGGCTTCTTTTTTAAATCAGGGTATACCTGGATATTATTATCACGCTTCCGATCGGCTCCATCTAGGGTCTTTTCCTAAAAGTTTATTGGTTCATTTGAAACGGTACATGAGGCAAGGGAGTGAGATCATCAAAGATGATCGGGTCGTCAACATGCCAGAAGAACTTCTTTTACAAGATAAAAAATACCGTTTAAGAACCGTTATCATCCAGAATGGAAGTTATCATGGTGGGCACTATATTAATTATGTCTTAAGAAACAACAAATGGTGGTATACCAGTGACAATCTTGTTTCTGTAGTCGACCACGCCATTGTCGCGGAAGCCCTCACAAAAGGTTATCTCTATTTTTACGAGATGATCGAGATTTCCTAAAACCACTTGTGGAGGAGTTTTAGGATGTCTTGATAGGTGAGGTAGATGAAGAGGAGAACCAGGAGGACCAGGAAAGGAATGACGAGTTTTTCCATCGTCTTTGTTTTGATCGGCTTTTTGGTGACACCCTCGATGGTGGAAAAGAGGATGTGACCACCGTCGAGGACGGGGATAGGGAGGAGGTTGAGGATGGCGAGATTGAGGCTGACAAAGCCGAGCCAAAAGAGTGCATTTTTGACGCCGCTTGCCCAGCTGACTTGGAGCGCTTTCACAATTCCGACGGGACCTGTTAAAGCTTTCGGACTGAGGTTGCCAGTAACGAGGTTACGGAGGGTTTTCCACGTTTGATCGAAGACGCCAAAGATCAGCGTGAGGGGAGAAGGATTATAAGCAACCGATCGATCTCGCAAACTTGCGCCGAGCATGAGTCTTGTTTGAGATTTTTCCAAGATTTCGAGTTGTTGATTTCTCTGCTCCGGATTTTCGATTTTTTCAATCTCTTTTTTCTGAGCTTCATAGATGGCGGTGTAGGCAGCTCTGGTTTTTGGCTCGAGATCGAGCTCATTGAACGATTTGAGAGAGATGGGTGGAAGGAGATAAACGTTATCCATATTTTGAAGAGGCTGCTTAGTTCCAATGGAACGGATGAGCTTTTCTATGGCGGCTGTATGGAACGACGATTCAAAAATAGGGTCGGCTTTTTTCCATGAAATGACTTGAGATGGAGGCTCCCGTTGTACCATGACCAACGCATTTCTTGTTTGAATCTTTTTAAAAATGTCGATGCCGGATGTCACTGGAATACCATCGACAGCTTTGATAACGTCGCCTGGTTCTAGAGGAACAGCTAAAGGGGAGCGGAAAACAGGAACGGGTTTAACCTGCTCTGCATTGCAGTCCATAAACTGGAGACTCTTATCAACAGTTCCACCGGGTGTGAGAAGATAAGGGATAAAATAAAGTCCGCTAACCTTTGTTTTTAAACCGACGGCGTGTTGCCAATCATCGAGTTCACTTTTTTCTTCTGGTTTCAAACACAGATCTGAAACCTTTAAACGAGGGACGCCCGCAAGAAATAAATTTCCTTTCCGCTCAACAGTGAGGAGGACTTTGGGGGTGTTCAATACCGAAGAGAGTTGATCGGTCGAAAAGATGAGCTCTCCATCGACCCAAACAATTCTGTCCCCTTTGAGAATTCCACTGTTTTTAAGAGACGATGCAGGAGAGGAAAAATCTTCGAATATTAAATATTGAGCCGGAGAGAAACCAATCTGATCCATATTAAAAGGAATCGACGTGTTGAGCCTGGGTAATTGGAGAGTAAAAGGATCTTTTTTCTCGGTAAAATAATCGATTTCATTTCCCCGAAGATCGGAGACTTTTTCTTCAAATGCTAAAGAAATGAGTAAATCTTGGAACCCATCAAACGGTTTATTATTGACACAGAGAAGTTCGTCTCCAGGTCGAACCCCGGAAGAATAAAACTTCGACTGAGGATCGACATAACCGATGACATGTGTATAGAGTTGAAACGATTTTTCTTGTCCTCCAGAGATCCAAATAATGGTAAATGCAACAAGAGCAAAAAGAATATTGACCACAGGGCCCGCTAAAGCGACTCGAATCCGTTGAATTGGTTTTTTTCCAAAAAAACCATCGGGAATTTGGTGCGGCTCAACGCCACCTTTTTTATCCATTCCGGCAATCCGGACATATCCTCCAAAAGGGATCATGCAAATTTGCCATTTGACTCCATGAATGTTCCATTGATGGATCGGAGGACCAAATCCAATAGAAAAAACTTCAACGGTCATCCCTTCGCGCCTTGCGACAAAATAATGGCCCAGCTCATGGATAAAAATCAAAAAACCGAGACCTAAAATTGCGAGAATTAAATAGAAAATGCTAATCAGCATAATGAATCTTAATTAAACCCCGCGCAGATCTAAAAGTCAACAGAGATGAAAGGAGGTATCCGATCGAGATGAGAGTCACGATGATTCCTCCGGTCGATAAAGGGGTGTGGTAAACGGTTAAAAAATGTCTTGAAAGTGCGACTCCAATGATAGAAAAAAAGGATCCAAGACCAATACCGAGGGAGAAAAGGGGAATCAGCCGGTACGTCCACTGGCGGGCGATGAGTATGGGGCCTACGAGCATCGACAAAACAAGAATCACGCCGACGGCTCGAAAGGCTGCAATCAAAGTTAAGGAGGTTAGAAACATGAGCAAATAATGGAATGCTCGTGTTGGAATACCGAGAGAAAATGAGAGTCTTTCGTCAAAAGCGATTAAAATCCACTGCCTGAAGAAAAAGAAAACAATTAAAAAATTGATGACGGATGTTGCCCATACAAAAGGAATATCTTGTTTTTGGAGGGCATCGACATTGCCGGTGATCACTTCCACTCCAATGTGGGTATTGCGTGTAAACACCGTGACGAGAATGATCCCCAACGCAAAAAGGGTCGTGAAAATGAGTCCAATTGCTGCATCTTCTTGAAGTTTTAAATAATCACGGGTGAGCTGAGTGAGGAAAGTGGTTAAGAAGGCTGAAATAAATGCCGCAAGTAGGAGCAGAGCTGGACCGAAGCTAGAGAAGATAATAAATGAAGCAACGATTCCAAGCAGCGACGTATGCGAGAGGGAATTGGCCATCATGGTCATTTTCTTAAGTGTCAGGATTCCTCCTAACAATACCGTTGACAGAGTAATTCCCAATAAAACAATCAACTGAATTTCATCGGCGGGAAGATTGTCCAAAGGGAGTTGCCCCGTGACTCTTTTGAACAGAATAACAAAAAAACCGAAGAAATTTTGTCCCCAATACGGATTCATAGTGATCCAGATAGGGGTATCGGTTGTTTATGGGGATCTTGCCGGGGATTGCGGAGAAGCTCTGTCAGCTGCCTTTCGAGTTCAGGGGAGAAAAGGTGTTCGAGTTCTTCCGCTGTTCGGTGGACCTTTTCGACCTTTTGCCCCATGTAATCGACCAAGTAGACCTCCCAAAGTCGGTGGAGGCGGATGATTTTTTCAGCTGTTTGTTTGCCGAGTGGTGTTAAATGATTGTCTTCATCAATAAAATTTTTCTTCTGCAGTTTCTGGATGAGAGTGTCGGGTAAGTTGTCTTCTCCTTTCCAAAGAGATTTTAACGCATTTTCAACGGCGCACTGAAAACGGAACCGGCGCATCCGAAGGTACCGGATTAAGAGTCCATTTTGCGGCGCCAAAAGAAGGCTCAAAAAACAAAATACCGATGAGGTTAGAAGGATCATAGGACCTGTCGGTAGGGAGTATTGGTTGTGCGGGATCACAACAGAGAAGTAATTTCCCAAAAATCCGCTGAGAACTCCAAAGATCCCAGCGATTAAAAAGTGATGGGAGAGCCGGTTTGTCCAAGGACGAGCTGCCACCGCAGGGCCAATCAACATTCCTGCCATTAAAACAACGCCCACACTTCGAATTCCTACCACGATGGCCAGCACAATCAAAAAATAGACCATTTGATCGAGCTTTTTCGACCGAATCCCAACAGTCTCAGCAAACAACGGATCGAAGCTAACCACTTCTAAATATCGATAAAAATAGATGATAAAACCGAGAATAAGAAGGCTGAAATACCCATAAATATGGATATGGGTATTCGTCATCGTTGCAGCCTGTCCATAGATAAAAACGAGAGCCTGCTTATATCCTAGGGGGTTTTGTTGTTGGATATAACTAGCGATGAGAATTCCTAAACCAAAAAAAGATGCCAGAATGAAACAGAGGGCAGAATCTGCCTTCACCTTCAAGCGGCTCTCCAAGAGATTCAGCAACTTCAGACCCAAAAAAGCAAAGAGAAAAGCGCCGCCCATGATGAATAAAGGTGAGAAAAAGAGAGACCCTAAGACAACACCTGGAAAAGAAGCATGGGATAAAGTTTCGCCAATGAGAGATCTCTTTCGGAGAAAGACGATCACCCCGACAAAAGCAGAAGCCAGGCACATGAGCATACTTCCCACTGTGGAAGGTCGAAGAATCGGATCTGTGAAAAAATCGACCGGATTGATCACAAGAGTCCCGAAATTTTATTTTTCGCCTGGATCGCCGCTTCGTCCAGAAGAATACTACTCCTTCCATAAGTTCTTAGAATATTCGCTTCATGATAGACTTCGGATGTTGGGCCCGAAGCAATGAGGCACGTATTTAAAAAAATAAGCCAATCAAAGTAATTTTTGGCTGAAACAAGGTCGTGGTGAACAATCAAAAGGGTCTTTCCTTTTTTCCGCAGATCCTCAAAAAGATGAATCAGTGTTTTCTCCGTGGCCATATCAATCCCAGCGAAAGGTTCATCCAGGAGATAAATCGTTGCATCTTGGACCAAGGCTCTTGCAATGAAAAGGCGTTGTTGTTGCCCGCCGGAGAGTTGTCCGATCTGCCGATGAGCAAACGGACTCATTTCGACTTTTTCTAACGCTGCATGAGCGGCCTCTTTGTCTTGCTTGGTTGCCCACTTTAATAGACCCATTTTCCCATACCGGCCCATCAAGACCAGATCAAAAGCCGTGATCGGAAAATCCCAGTCGACAGACGACCGTTGAGGAACATAACCGATTTTCGGTTTTCCAAAATATTGAATGTGTCCACTGAGCGGTTTAGCCAAGCCGAGCAATGCTTTTAAAAGGGTGCTTTTCCCGGCTCCATTGGGACCGAGAATGCCGACAATTTTCTTTTCTGGAATGGAAAAATTAATATCCCAAAGAACAGATGTCTTTTCGTAATTAATGGTCAGTTGTTCGACTTCAATGATATTCATTTCCAGGCCTCGCATAAAACATCGACATTATGCTGCATCATTTGTTGATAATCGGAAGGGCCCAAACTATCAGAATAAAGAGACTCCTTTGCAATTTTTACTTCGATCCCTTTTTCATGGCAAACCGAAACGATTTTCTTCAAAGAATCGAGGCTCACATTGGATTCGGGAAAAATGACTCGGATGTGATGTTGAATCAGATGATCGATGACCTTCTGGATGTCAGAGCAGCTGAGTTGACCATCTGGTGCGAGGCCCTCCGGTGCGCAGAATCGGTCTTTCCAATTGGCCTCATCTTGTAAATACCTTCTCGTAAAGTAGTTGAAAGCATCATGACTGGTCACAAGATATCTTTTTTCAGGGGCGATCTGCTGGATTTTTTCGATCAAAGAGGCATCGAGTCTTTTTAATGTCTCTTTTGCTTTCAGACCATTATTGAAATAATCGGCTGCATGAGATGGGTCGGTTTCGGAAAGGGCTTTGACGATCGGATCAATACTTCCCGACCAAAGAATGATGTCCAACCAGATATGAGGGTCGACCTGACCTCGCTCGAATAAGATGAGATCGGGATTTTTATCACGGATTTTGTCGCCCAGCGAGATCGATTTGGGATGAGACACGAGTTGTTGTCTAATATTGCCGCCGTGTTCTAATCCAAGCCCATTATAAAAGATAACGTGGGCATACGATAATTTCTCGCTATCTCCCTTAACCAGCTCATAACTATGAGGATCCATCGCTCCTTCAATCAAAGCAATATGGTCAATCCACTGACCCCCAATTTGACCGACTAAATCGTCGATGATCGCTGTTGTCGAGAGAACCTTGACTTTCCCATTGGATTCCATCCATCTCTCTAGCTTACCGGACGAGCTTTGACAACCTACTAAAAATAGAAAGAAACAAAGTAGATATTTCATTTTGCTCATTTTAAACCAAAAAGAAAATATTCTGTACTGAAAACAAGTCCCGCTTGCAAAAATATTATCAAGTTTTATAAACTGCCATAAAGTTATAGAAAAAACTCTATTTTAAAGGAGCAATGAAATGTCACATGAAACTGTAGAACCAAAAACAAAGAATATTAAAGAAGTTGAAGAAATAATTGCCCGAGCTATTAAAAAAGTCGGCGCAAAAAGGGAAAACGACATCTGCCGTTATATCCCTATGACCACCGGCGGGTATATGCATCATTTCACGATGAAAAAAATGAAGATGAAACAGCCCCATGAACTCGGAGCTATGATTGAAAAATTTATTATCAATTCTGACCGACCTGGGAGAGTTGCCCCAAAACCTCGCGCTGCACGCGGTTCTCGCAAACGTCGCGATCAAATTACTTTTACACGTATTCAGCTCGAAAGAATGCTCCAAATCGCTCGCATGGCCGGAGACAAAGAGATGATTTCCGTACTCAGCCCAAAAAGATCTTTGGCAACCTGCAAACGAGAGCTCATTGCATCGATCCGACACAACAGGGTCGAATCCGAACTTTGGAATGCTTATACGGAATCTATCTCCGCTCAACAAGCCATTCAAAATAGCGAACTCTTCACGAATCTCATCAAGTAAAGAATGAAAACCATCTAAAAATATTTTTAGGTGGTTTTTTTTCATCTTTGATGCTAAAATAATAGTCTTATTAGCCCGAGCCCCAAAAAGGTGTCAAGATGCGCTGCGAGGCAAAGCCAGATTGATTCTCGCGAGGAATAACATTCTTGAATACGAAGGATTCCGAGCGAGAATCGATATGGCGAAGCCGCAGCAAGCAGGTTGTCACCTTTTTGGGGATCGGGTTAATAGATCAACCTTAAAGGAAGAAAAGATGTCAACGACAACGGCAACAAAATCCCAATTTGGGAAATGGAGGTCCTTTTTCTGGCCCATCCACGCCTGGGAACTTAAAAAATTTATTCCTATGGCTCTCATGTTTTTCTTTATTAATTTTAATTATACTATTTTAAGAGATACGAAAGACGCTTTAATTGTAACTGCACCTGGATCTGGAGCTGAGGCTATCCCGTTCCTCAAATTATGGGGGGTCTTGCCGTTTGCAGTGATTTTCATGTTGCTCTACTCAAAGTTAAGTAATATTTTCAGCAAACCGAAGCTCTTCTACACCATGATTTCCATCTTTATGGGCTTTTTTGCTATCTTCACACTCATTTTATATCCCAACCGAGACGCGCTCCATCCTACGGTTGTAGCGGATAAGCTGCAAGAGATGTTGCCTCAAGGCTTTAGTGGACTGGTTGCGATTTTCCGTAATTGGACATATGGTCTCTTTTATATCATGTCCGAACTCTGGGGAAGCGTCGCTCTTTCTCTCCTTTTCTGGGGATTTGCTAATGATACGACTCGAACTTCTGAAGCGAAACGGTTTTATGGAGTCTTCGGAATCGGTGCCAACTTTGCGATGCTCGTTTCCGGTCCTCTCATCATTTACTTCTCACGTATCCAAAGTCGATTGGCCCCTGGCGTCGATCCTTGGGGAGTATCCCTCAATTATCTCATAGGTATGGTTGTCGTATCTGCCGTGATCATCATGGGAATCTATTGGTGGATTAATAAAAATGTTTTGACAGACACCCGTTTCTACGATCCAAATGAACAGCAAAAAGTGAAGAAAGAAAAACCGAAGATGTCTCTTTCAGAGAGCTTCAAATACCTGGCTCGGTCCAAGTATATCGGACTTCTCGCCCTTCTCGTCGTCGGTTACGGTATTGCGATCAACCTCGTCGAAGTAACCTGGAAAAACCAGCTCAAACTTCTCCACCAAGGAAATACCAACGAGTATAGCGCCTTCATGGGAGAGTTCTCCTTATTGACAGGGGCTGTGACAATCTTCATGATGGTCTTTGTCAGCCAAAACGTCATCCGTCGTTTTGGATGGACAAAAGCAGCCTTGATCACACCGATCGTCCTCTTGGTTACTGGAGTCGGGTTCTTCTCGTTCATCATCTTCAAAGATTCCCTTGCAGGATTCATTGCGATGTTCGGGACTTCCCCCCTCATCCTGGCCGTCCTCTTCGGACAGGCTCAAAATATCATGAGTAAGTCGACAAAGTACTCCCTCTTTGACCCAACTAAAGAAATGGCCTATGTTCCTCTCGACCAAGAGTCGAAGGTGAAAGGTAAAGCCGCCATCGACGTCGTCGGAGCTCGCCTCGGTAAATCGGGCGGTGCTCTCATCAACCAAGGTTTGATCCTCTTCTTTGGATCGATCTCACTCATCACCCCCTACGTTGCCGGCATTCTCTTCCTCGTCATTTTCGCATGGATCTGGGGAGCTAAATCTCTTGGTAAGCTTTATTCCAAGCTGATCCAAGAGAAAGAAGAACAAAAAGTGGCTGCGCCTGCACAGCAACCAGCTCTGGAGAAAGCAACCCAGTAAGTTTGTCTTCTAAATGAATATTAAAATAAACCCTTTATCAGTCTTCTGGTAAGGGGTTTTGTATTAAATAAGGAGTTAAAATGACAACGTTTTATAACCATTTATCTAGTTTACCATTAGACCGAGTTCTGACTTTTCTAGATCAAATGCGCGCCCGCATTCCACTGCTGGGTGGCAGACACTTTATCCACTCCGATTATCCCCGCTCCCGTCTTTGTATCAACCAGATCCTCACTATCCTCCAAGGAAAATGTCAGGCCAATTCTGAAATAGGACAAATTGTAATGAAAAGGATTCATTCTCTTGATTCAGCTGCGGATGCATCGGTGCGTCAATCATGGTTTTTTACCCGCATGCTCACTTGTGTCCGACGTTTTTTCGGAAATCGTAGTTTTACTCCATCACTCCGATCACAACTTTATAATGGATTTCTTCAGAAACCAGAGCACTCATCTTGTTTTATCTGCTACCAAGCATCCGAGATCCAATGGCCTGCTAAATTTTCTAGAGGTCCCCACACTACAGAAGTCATAGTGGTCAATCAAGATACCCTCGCTGCCTTGCGTCAAGAAAATTTAAATAGCCGGTGCCTAAGGCCTGTGTTACTCGATATGGCCAATAGCGTTCTCCCCGGAGGACATTATAAAAATCCCGAACTAGGAAGCAGTCAAGAAGAGTTTTTGGTGGAAAGAAGTATGAATCGAAGCTATCAATTGGGAGCCACTTTAGAGTTTGCCAAAAGAGTGAGAACAACAAAAGCCACCGAAGCTTTTATCCCTGACGACGGATGTCTTTATTTACCCACGATTCATTATTATTTAAATCCCTTAACTGATGCTATTGCCAATTGTGCAACCATCTGCGCCGCTGCCCCTGATTTTACTGGAATAGCAACTCCACCTAGCTACGAAAATACCAACTACCGAACAACGATGAAAAATATCATCCGATCGATCTTCCATGCCGCTGCGGTCCACGACCATGACACGCTCATCCTAGGAGCCCTGGGGTGTGGTATGTTTAATAACAGACCTTCCGCCATCTCTCGCATGTTCAAAGAGGTTTTAGAGCAAGAATTCGGTGGTATTTTTAGAAAGGTTATCTTTGCCATTAAAGGTGGAGATCCTGATGTCCTTACCACTTTCACCGAAACCTTCAAACACACAACATAATCTATGGCATCGATCAATTTGTCATTATTCCGTCACGAATGGTATAATCAGTCGGGGAGCGAGCTCCCCCGCTGCCCCACTTAAGCTGATTACAACTTCCTCAAATCGACCCTTTCTCGTTCTTATCGTTATATCGTTCGCATCGTTTATTTTGTTGTTCGATAAAAGATCTTACCTTACGTCTGAAAGCAAAATAAACGATGTGACGATATAACGATAAGAACGATGGGATAAGAAAAGAGATTGTTTAATTTTGAGTAGCCCCCCTATCTGCTCAGGGTCAGTTCAAGTGGGGCAGCAGGGGAGCTTGCTCCCCGACTGATTATAGAAAACAATTAATTCTTTAATATCTCCCTAATCTTTTGCTTCAAACCTTAAATTTTTAGGAAATTATTTTACCCTCGTTCGCTCTCGCTCACTAGAGAGCACAGAGGACACAGAGGAAATTCTAAAGATTCAGATAATTTATAACGGGGGCCGTAAAAAGGTGACAACCTGCTTGCTGCGGCTTCGCCATATCGATTCTCGCTCGGAATCCTTCGTATTCAAGAATGTTATTCCTCGCGAGAATCAATCTGGCTTTGCCTCGCGGCGCATCTTGTCACCTTTTTATGGCCCCCGTTAATACAACAACATTTGAAATCAAAGGGGGCAAAATTATCGAAGCTGCATTTTCTCGAGGACCCGACAAGGCCCTTCTTTTTATGGATCACTTTGTTTCCCCTTTACCCACAAGGGCAAAATATGGAGAGGAACAAGAAAAATGGTTGGTGATCCAAAGCCAAGAAACTACGGTTCAACTCGGAGCGACACTCGAATCTGCAAGACGAATTCTAGGTCAAGATGCTTCTTTTATTCCTGAGAACGGATGTCTTTATTTACCTGGGATCCGTTACCCAATAGAACCAAGTATGGGCTCCACCCATGTCTCTATTCCCACTATTTGCGCTGAGGCTGCTAGTTTTAATGGACAAAATCCACCAACAGATAGAGATCTGGCTTACACCGCACGAATGAAAAACAAGATAAAAACCATGCTCCATGCAGCTCGAGATAATGGGTATACGACCGTGGTCATACTCCCTTTCGGATGTGGCTCACTCAACCATTCACCACAACTCATCGCCCGTCTCATCAAACAAGTTATTACTCAAGAATTCCAAGGCTGGTTCAAGAAAGTAGTCTTTTCCATCCAGGAAAGAGACCCTGCAATTCTCACCGCTTTCCAACAAACATTTATCTCTTAAAAGTCTGACTTGAAAATGACATGATGTCATTATTCAGTCAGAAAAACCCCCAAATCTTTTGACTTGAAAATGACATTATGTCATTATTCAGTCATGTTCTTTGGTAGGGAAGCGGAACTTCAAAAATTACAAGAGTTTAAAAAACGAAAAACTGCCGGTATTATCGTCATTTCGGGAAGAAGACGGGTTGGGAAAAGCACCCTCATCGAGCATTTTGCAAAAGGGTCGCATTTTCAGGAATTTTATGGTTTGGCACCAAGAGAAGGATTGACTCCTCAGGACCAGCTGAATCATTTTGGTGAATTAATGGGTCTAAATTTTAAGCTTCCCCCCATGAAATTCGATAATTGGAACCACGCTCTCGATACATTGGCTGGGTTAACGATCCAGGGTGAACAGATTATCTTTTTTGATGAAATCTCATGGATGGCAGGTCCTGATAAAGATTTTGTCGGGAAATTGAAAGGGGTATGGGACACTAAACTCAAAAAAAATCCTCGACTGATTCTAATCTTATGTGGATCGGTCACTTCTTGGATTAGAGATAATATTCTCAATGATAAAGGATTTATGGGGAGGGTATCTTTAACCTTACAACTTGAGGAAATGCCCCTCTCAGATGCCAATAAATTCTGGAGAAAACATCTCATTTCTTCTTATGAAAAATTTAAGATTTTATGTGTGACGGGAGGAATTCCTCGTTATCTTGAAGAAATACATCCGGAAGAAACAGCAGAGCATAATATAAAAAGACTCTGCTTCAGTAAGGGCGGAATCTTAGTGGATGAATTTGATAAAATTTTCCGCGATATATTTTCAGATCGGGCAGAAGACTACCGGAAAACTGTTAGATTATTGGCAAATGGAAGTTATGAGATGAGTGAACTTTGCAAAAAGCTGGGGGTTAAACCAACAGGTGGATTGAGTCAAAAACTTCGGGTTTTATATCAATCGGGTTTTATTGCACGCGATTATGTTTGGGAAAAAAACAAGAAGAAATCCAAACTCAGTAAATTTAGACTTAAGGATAATTATTTACGGTTTTACCTAAGATATATCGAACCCAAGAAACATTTAATTGAGCAAGGTTTATATGACGATTTGTTTTTGGAAGATCTTCCAGAATGGAATACAATTTTGGGATTTCAGTTCGAAAATCTCGTGTTGAATAATCTATCTTCTTTACAACGATTGCTTCATATTTCATCTTCCAGTGTACTCAGTGCAGCTCCCTATTTTCAGCACAAGACAAAGAGAAAAAAAGCTTGTCAGATCGATCTTTTGATCCAATGTCGATACGCTATTTACTTATGCGAGATCAAATTTGGGTCAAAAATCTCACAGGATGTTATTGATGAAGTATCCGACAAAATCCAAAAGTTATCTCTTCCTAGCGGTCTTTCGATTCGACCCGTATTGATTTATCAAGGTGAGCTTTCTCCCAAGATTGTCCGTTCGAATTTTTTCACCCACCTTATCCCTTTTGAACAATTTTTAAAGGGATAAAAAAACCTCCCCAAAAGAGGAGGTCTACTTCTTTCATTTTATTTTTTCGAGCAGGTCTTACATACAGGTGTAAACTTACGGGAAACGACCTTCTTAAGAATGATATTGTGCATTCCTAGCATATCTGGGCGGGGTTTAAAGTCAGGAGGAACATTATACCCATAAGAACCTACGCGCAGGAGCCATTTACCATCGGTGCTAAAAACGCTAAAAGCATGGTTTCCTTCTTGGTTTGGTAGGTTTTGAGGGGTAAATTCAAGTACTCCATCCGCATTTTTCTCGACTCCGGCCATGCAATAGAATTCACTTTGAAAAGAATATTCCTCAATACTGCCTGGTATAACTTGAAAATAGGTATTCTGCCCTAGTTGGTAGTAACATCCAAGACCCGGAGGGTAGATGATCGTGGCGTTGCAATTATCCAAAGCTTGTTTAATGGCAACTCTCAGTTTTTTTCCATCGAAGATACTGACACGAGGTTCAGCATTATCGTGGGGTAATCTCGTCAGGAGTTCGGGTGGAAGGGGATCGTAGATCGATTTTGAATGAGGAAAGGAACTTTGGAATCCTCCATGCGCAATAAGGGCATCCGAGCCTCGTGATAACACATCCTTCTGAGCAAATTTGGGCAGTGGAAGCTGATCCACCAGTTTAATTTTACCAGTTTTTGTATTCACTTTATAGACTTGATCAAAATAAGGGGGAAGGGATGTATTTTGAAGGCTCTCAAGAGGTGCTTGAGTGAATTGACCTGAAGAATTCACAAATGAAATATAGAGTGTTTCCCGTCCTTTCTTATTTTTTAGAGTAAATAATCGAGGTGCCTCATTCTCATAACCACGGATATGTTTGTTTTCAGCCACTGTGCTAAGATCTGACGTTCGAAGCACCACGAGAGTCGATATCGCATTAACAGCAGCTGGATTATTGATATACGTAATGAGAACGTACTGTCCATCTTCACTAAAAGTTCCGCCTATAAATGAACCCGCGAAAGGAAAGGTATGAAAAGGGACTGTAAAGAGCCGTGCTGCTACAACCTTAAGTTTCTTGTTAAAAATACGAATGCGGCAATTATTTTTCTGCTTTGGAACGTTAAAATCAAGAAAGGAAAATCGATTAAAATCCGGTGCTGCATACCCATTACCCAAACTTGATGGGAATTCCGGATCAAAAGGAATGGTAGCGACCGATTTTAATTTCCCATTCACATTATTAAAAAGTTCAGCAACACGAATACCTGGGTTAACGTTGTAACCCAAATAGACCTGATCCCCAGTTTTTGAAATGCTTGGGTATGTATTATAACAAGGACGCGTAATAGCATTGGATAGCTTAAGATCCAGGACTTTTTTTGAGCCCTTTGTGTCACTACATTGGCAGAGTTGCTGCTGAGCTTTAGGATCTACTTTATCTGAGGATGCGTGTAAAGATCCAAAAACCAATGAAATCGAAGCAAGAAACAAAAAACGATTGAAAGACATAAAACCTCACTTATATCTTTTTTATCACAGATATGAAGAAAATATTCAAGAGGGGGTTTACTTCTTCTCGTCATTCATTCAAAATATTTCGAATGGTCAGCTTCATCCATGCTGCAACGAATCTAGCAAGAACGGTTCCGCCGACGAGAATTTGTCAACTGATGGTTGCTGGAGCATCTGTCGAATTCTTATTTAGAAGATGGATCATTAGACTGAATCTTTCCGATAGGGTCGATGACCCGGTAAATACCTGGATCGATTATCCCCAAACGTTGGCAATCTCTGCTGTTGTACTGAAGCTCTTTGATAATGAGAAAATAGGTCGTTTCGCCTTCGTTATCTGTATGGGGGTTCCGCTCATCTTAAAAACCATCTCTATCTTTGGAAAAGACGACCAGACTACCAAAATCGCCAGAACTTCCGATCATACCATCCGAATTGCCACCAAACTCTTAAACCTCTTTTTTGCTTCCCATTACGTAACCTCGTATCGTCAAGATCTTTATTTTACCCTGCCTCTACTCTTCTTTGCTCTAAAAGACATCATCAATACCGCAAGATACGCCCAACCCACCCAGCATCTCAGCTTTCATCGGTGGAACCAGTTCGTTAAGTATTAAAAAGCCTCTCCCATACTGAAATTTGACAACAAAAATTTTATTGTTGATAGTGGAAGTTTTGAGGAATCCAAAGTATGAAAATCAAATTTATTGTCTTCGCTTTAGTCACTGTAACCCTTTTAGGCGATCCTTATCACGAGTGCCTAGAGGCAGATGTGATCGTTGTGGGTGGTGGAGCGGCCGGTTGCGTAGTGATGAACCAGCTATCGGAGAACGGTCGGTATGAGGTATTAGGAATTGAGGCTGGTGCAAATTTAACAACGGATCCTGCAATAGAGGCAGTGGGTCTCCCAGCATTCTTGTTGGCTGGGACAGGACAGTATAAGTATTTTTGGTCAGGATGGCAGCAAACCATGCCCATGCCAGGGCTCAATGGACGAGTCAGTAGTTGGACAACAGGAATGCTCCTCGGTGGCGGCTCAGCGATTAACGGATTATACTATGGTCGTGGCTCGAATGACGTGTACTCGGAGTGGAAAAAGGTTGCGCGCAGCAAAAATTGGAGTCTGAACAAAATTCTTGCAACCTTCAAGGCTCTTGAGAACTACCAAGGATTGACAATTACTTCTGGGGCACGAGGAAACAACGGTCCTGTCAATGTGCTACAGACGCCCACAGTGGCGCAGATGACAACGAACATACTACTTCCCGCAACACAGGCAGCGTTTCCTGGAATTCCAACGGTGGTCGACTATGATGATCCGAGTGTTGAGAATTGCATAGACACGCGTGCTCAGTGGTTCATTGACCCTACGGGTACCGAGCGAGTCAGTAGCGCGACAGCATTTTTAAATTCCGATGTTATGACGCCCGATGGTTACGGAGTCAACGGGCATAATCTGCGTGTGATCTTCGATTCGGTTGTGACGAAAATAGTATTTAACGAACATGGGCGTGCCCAAAAAGTACAATATATAAAGGACGGCAAGCTCTTGGAAGCAACCGCTCGGAAAGGTGTTGTTTTAGCGGGTGGCATCAACAGTAGCAAGTTACTACAACTTTCAGGCATAGGTCCGAAGAAAGCGCTAAAGAATGCAAGGATCAAGCCGGTGTTCATCAATGAGAACGTAGGGAAACATCTCCAAAACCATCCGCTCATCTTCATTACGATGCCAGCAAATCCCGCAGATAATGGTATACCCGATGGAGCACCGTATGCATTTACTATCCATAATGTCTACTTGCCCGTCGTGGGCGGTAGTTCCAGCGACCCACGCATGCTACAGATTTTGTTCGAATTCATACCAGCACCCGTTCCGTTACTTGCCATTGGATTCGAGCTTTTGAACCCAAAGAGTGAGGGTAGTGTCACCATCCAAAGTGACAATGTATTTCAGATAGCCTCAGTGACCGATGGCTTTTACCAAGATCCTGTAGACCTGGAGAATATGAAGAATGCCATCAAGGTCTATATTCGGAATCTGCTAGCACAACTAGCCCTCGTCAACCCAGGACTGCCTTTCTATAAACCCATTCCAGGAGACCCGATCAATGCCGTCATCGCTTCTGGTTTTGACGACGCAGTCGTTGAGCAGTACGTGAAAAATAACAGCAATCTTTCGCTGGATGTCCACCACTTTACATCGCACTGTAAAATGGCACCTCTGAAAGCCGGTGGTGTGGTAAACGGCGACACACGTGTTTATGGCACAAAGAACGTTTTTGTAACGGACAACTCCATCTGTCCGGTGATTCCCGATATCAATACAACAGCATCAGCTATGATGATCGGACTCAGGAGCAGCGAAATTCTGAAACGTCTCTTGCGCAAAGATCACAATTCCCCCTAAAAAAAGGGGGAAAAATTACTTCTTCTCGTCGTCGACGATTTCGACTTCGGCTTCCTCGATGTCGGGTTTTTGCTGATCAGCAGAAGGTGCGGGGCCTTGTTGCTGTTGGCTCTGCATCGCTTCACCTATCTTTTGCATGTAGGTGTTGAGCTCGTTGGACGTTTGCCGGATGGCATCGATATCGGAGCCTTGGAGCGCTGTTTTGACGGCGTCGATCCGGCTTTGGATATCGGAGGCGAGGTTCGCAGGGATTTTGTCCTTGTGGTCCGTGAGGGCCTTCTGGGCACGGAAGGAGAGAGCATCGGCTTCGTTGCGAGCCTCAATCTCATCTTTCCGTTTTTTATCCTCTTCTGCGTTGTCTTCGGCATCTTTGAGCATCCGCTTGATTTCCGCTTCGGTGAGACCCGATTTGGCTTCGATACGGATTTTTTGCTCTTTACCGGTTTTGGTATCTTTCGCAGAGACATGGAGGATACCGTCGGCATCGATGTCGAAACAGACTTCAATCTGAGGCATTCCTCGAGCAGCAGGTGGGATATCGGTCAGGTCAAAACGGCCGATCTCTTTATTGTCTTTGGCCATCTTTCGTTCTCCTTGGAGGACGACGATGGTCACCGCAGGCTGGTTGTCAGCAGCGGTTGAGAAGATCTGTTTTTTCTGCGTCGGGATGGTTGTATTTCGCTCGACGATCGGAGTGAGCACTCCGCCCAAGGTTTCAATACCGAGGGTGAGGGGAATGACGTCGAGGAGAAGGATATCTTTCACTTCGCCCGACAGAACGGCGCCTTGGATGGCGGCTCCGACGGCGACGACTTCATCCGGGTTCACACCTTTATGAGGCTCCCGTCCGAAAATCTCCTTCACTTTCCGCTCGACGGCAGGCATCCGGGTCATACCACCGACCAAGATCACTTCGTTGATCTGTTCTTTGGCAAGACCGGCATCTTTGAGGGCCTTGAGGCATGGCTCGACGGTCCGCTCAACGAGGTTATGCGCGAGAGACTCGAGTTTAGCCCGTGTTAAGGTGAGGGCCAAGTGTTTGGGACCTGTTGCATCGACGGTGATGAACGGTTGGTTGATCTCGGTTGATTGGGTTCCTGAAAGTTCGATTTTGGCTTTTTCAGCAGCATCGCGGAGACGTTGCAGCGCCATTTTATCTTTACTCAGGTCAATTCCGTGCTCTTTTTTGAACTCATCGAGCATCCACTGCAGGATGGTATTGTCAAAGTCATCTCCTCCGAGGTGGGTGTCCCCGTTGGTTGATAAAACTTCGAAAACTCCATCACCAATTTCTAGGATCGAGATATCAAATGTTCCTCCACCGAGGTCAAACACGGCGATTTTTTTGTCGTGTCCCTTGTCAAAACCATAAGCCAAGGCTGCAGCTGTAGGCTCAGGGATGATCCGTTTCACATCGAGTCCAGCAATCCGGCCTGCATCTTTCGTCGATTGACGTTGAGAGTCATTGAAATAAGCAGGGACCGTGATGACGGCTTCGGTGATTTTCTCCCCGAGATAAGCTTCGGCAGTTTCTTTCATCTTGATGAGAACTTGCGCACCGACCTCTTCGGGTGTGAGGATTTTCCCGTCGACTTCAAAAACGGCATCACCATTGCTGTTTTGCGTCACTTTATAAGGAACGGTTTTCAGCTCTTGCTGCACTTCGCTGAATTTGCGGCCGATGAACCGTTTTGCGGAATAAATGGTCCGCTCGGGGTTCATGACAGCTTGACGTTTCGCAGGAACTCCCACGATTCTTTCATCGGTTTTAAATCCGACAGTCGACGGCGTTGTTCGTCCTCCTTCGGCATTGGCGATGACAACGGGGGTACTTCCCTCCATGATGGAAACACACGAGTTGGTGGTTCCAAGGTCGATTCCAATGATTTTACTTTTCTTCTTGTTCATTTGTTTCTCCATTTTTTGTAATAACTTTTGCAACCTTCACGCGGGCGGGCCTGATAATTCTGTCTCCACACCGGTATCCTTTGACGAATTCTTTCAGGACAGTTCCTGCAGGAATGAGGTCGGTTTCTTCCATTTCGACAGCTTCGTGTTTCGCAGCATCAAAAAGTTGTCCTTCTGACACGAATGGGGCAGCGCCGTTTTGGGCGATAATTTCTTTAAACTGAGCGAGAATCATCTGAAATCCAACAGCCCAGTTTTTCACTTCGTCCGACATCTGATTTGCGAACTGCAGAGCATTTTCAAAATTGTCGATGGGGCCCAGTATCTCGATCAAAATATTTTCTAGAACGAACCGAGTATTTTCTTGTTTTTCTTTTTGCATCCGTTTCCGCATGTTTTCAGTCTCAGCGAGCAGACGTAGGTATTTATCTTTGTAATCGATCACTTCCTCGACGACAGGGGCAACTACAGGGGGTTCTTCACTCATGTTTATTCTCCAAAAGTAAGGCTTCGGGTTGTTTGACGGTGATCTTAAATTTATAGAGGCTCTTCGTCAGAGAGTCGCTCAGCGCGCTAGAGACCGTCTTGAGAAGGCCAAAAAGTTTTCGATAGGGGATCCGGTTAGGGCCTAAAATCGCGATCGAACCGACAATACTCTGATGGATTTTGTACGGGATCGCAATGGCAGAACACCCTTGGAGTTGACCACCGATCCAACAGCTCAAGTCGCCGGCCTTTGCGCACTCTTGAAGAAGGGTACGGAGAGCTTCGTGGTTCTCAAAAAGGCCAAGGCCATCGGCTAAAGCAGTTGCATCGTTGAAATCGGGATAAGCTAGCAGCTTCGAAAATCCGGTCTTGTAAATGTCTTCATCGGAAAAATAGGTCGTTTCGACAAGGTGCCGGAGCATCACTTCGCTGTAAAACCGGTTCGCTAACAGTTCCTCATCGCGAGGAAGGGTCGGCCTGTCTGCTCCGGTGAGTTTCCAGCGGAAAAAACTCTCGATCCGTTTTAAAGTGAAACTGCTCAGCTTTTTGTCGGCATAGAGAAGTTCCGTGTGGACATGACCAAAATCGGTCATCAGCACACAGAGACATCGATGGTGATCAATGCCCACCAATTTGATGTCTAAAACGAGATCGTTATCAAACCGGGGAGCTGAAAGAAATACCGCACACTTCGACGCCTCGCTCAACTTCTCAGCCACCGCCTGAAGATACCCCGCCAGTTCACGGGTCTCCTTCCTCAATGCTTTCTCCAATTCTTTCTCTTCTAATGGTGGAGTTTTAAGATGGGTCTGGGCATACAATTGATAGGCTTGTGCAGTGGGGATCCGGCCGCCCGAAGAGTGTTGCTGCTTGAGAAATCCTTCTTCTTCCAACTTGCCGAAATAATTCCTGATCGTAGCCGAGCTGAGCGAATCGAACCCATTCTCTCTCAGGGTATTAGATCCGACAGGTTTCCCACTCTCCAAATACAATTCAACCAGGCCGAGTAAAACCCATCTTTCTCGTTGATCTTTAGGAGGTTTGCGCAGCATTAAACTTTTCATGTTCTTTATTATACTCAAATCTGCTTGAAAAGACAAGGATTTTTAGCGCTTTGTGTTGTCAATTGCTAAATTTATTGATAAGCCCTTGAGAATCAAGGTGATATTTTAATGCCGGGTATTCTTCAATAGCTTTTTGAATATCGTTTAAAATATCGAACATGCGAGGGGCTTGTTCATAAGTCTTGTGTCCATTATTGAGGTAAAGAGTGAAGTAATTTAGTGCTTTTTTTTCTTTCCTGGTTTTTAGATAACACCAGGCAAGTCCGCGATAAGCTCGGATGGCGGAGTGGGTGTTCTCTCCATAGTGTTCCACGCTATTGCGTAAGGCTTTTTTGAAAGTTTTTTTTGCTTTGTCGTAGTGTTTAAGGTGAAAATAACACCACCCCATGCCACTGAGACCCAAAGAGAGATCTCCTTGTTTCTTCCCCCGAATAGAAATATGATAGTCGATTCCTTTGCTGAAAAGCTCAAAAGCTTTTTTGTAGTTTCCTTGAGCTAAAATAATCCAAGCTTTGTATATCAGACCATTGATATAAGAAGGGTGCACTTTTCCGCACGATCTCTGATAAATTTCTATCGCTTCATCACATAATTTGAGTGCTTCCAAATGGTTCCCTTGATCCCGTAGGCATAGACTGACATTGATCAATGAATTTGCGACACCGACATCAATTTCCCCCTTTTTTTCACGCCGAATTTTCAGAGACTGGTGATGACATTCGAGAGACTCTTCGTATCTGCCGAGTTGCCATAAAGCCACTCCTTTGGTGCTGAGGCTGCGTGTAAATTCGAGAGGTTTTTCTTCTAAAAAATGGGCATGGATCCGTATACCTTCTTGACATGCTGTCAGGGCTTCGGAAAATCTTCCTAAGTTCAGAAGAGTCCACCCGACATTATCATATGCCAATCCCAGTTCTGTTGAAGGCCCGGAGGACTGTCTTAATTGTAAAACCTTGTAATTGGACTCTAATGCCTCGGGATAACTATCATTGAAAAGACACCACTCTGCGATCCCTTCGTGAAACAAGGCTTCCTCCGCTTTAAAGTGGACGTTATAGGTCTCGAGCCATTTTCGGACAGTGCAGGCATGCAAATACCACCATTCACCTTCTTTCCAAGAAGAAAAATCCTCAAACATATATCTTCGGACATTTTTTGCTAGAAGTGAAAGTGCCTCGCCCAGATCGTACTGAACATGTTCTTTCCGACTTTCTCGGATCATGTGTTGAAAAAAACGGTGTAGAGAAAAAGTCTTACTGTTTTCTTCATACCGGATAATGCCATACCGCTGTAGAGACCGAAAAATATCCTTTTTCCTCATTTGGAGATTGGTTTTTTCTGAAGAACATTTTTCTGACAGCCATTCCTCTAGCCATTTCTCATGGATATGCTCGGGGTAGAGATAACTGCAGATAAAAAGCCATTCTAAGGCAAGAGGGTTTTCTTTTTCTAAAGACTTCAAAGAAAACTGCCACGATGCAGCCAAGCTTTTTAAATAACGGTGATTGATGTCTTTCGCGTCCCAAAGAGGTCCTTCTTTGTCTTGAAGTTTAGAAGAAAAGATTTTTTGGTATTCGAAGACGTCGCAACTCGGAGTTGCTTTGATGTAGTGAGCTGCATGGTTGATCAGGAGGGGAATGTTATCCAGATCGGAAGCGAGTTGCTCCATCGCCCCACTTCGCTTTTCTTCACTGATTTTCTCCAAAAGATGGATCGATTCTTCCCTGGAAAAAGGTTCGATTTCTAGAATGAATTTAGGGTTTAAAACTTTCTTTTGCGATGTGACTAAAATGGCACCTCCTCTTTGGGGATAGTCGGTGAGATCTTGTTCCACGTTATCAAAAATGAGAAGCCAAGGGAGTTTAAAGGCGTGGTTTTCCAAATAGAAATGAACCCTTTCTCGAAGCTTCACGGAAGATTTTACAGAGGTTGAAAGACCCAGTTTCTCGGCTAAATCCCGATATCCTTGATCGATATGCTCTGGGCTATCGCATAAAAAGGTCCATATTAAGGAAAAATGGGACGAATATTGATTGGCAAACTGGATGGCGAGCTCTGTTTTACCAAATCCACCTTTTCCCCAAACCACTTGAATTTTGATGGGATCTTGTTCTTTCAAAAGATTTTTATAAAGAATGTCAAGATAATGTTGCCTCCCAACAAAGTCTGGACAGGGGGCTTTCACATTGGTGAAATAGTGTAATTTTGTCTCTTTTTTATAGAGAAAAGGAGTCACGATCAACAGAAGAAAAAGAATCGCAAAACCGATTTTTTTCATCCCTTTTGGAGTTTTCGGTTTTGAAAATTTTGGTAGTTGAGGGGGTAGCGTGAATTTCTCTATACTTTCCAATTCAGAGATGTCAAAAGAACTTTGATTAGGAATTGCAGGCATATTTCGGAAAAAATGATAGTACTTCGGTTGATTTAGCTTCTATGTGATAATCAAAGGAGGTTATTAACCCGAGGGGTCAAAAGATGACAACCTGCTTGCTGCGGCTTCGCCATATCGATTCTCGCTCGGCATCCTTCGTATTCAAGAATGTATTCCTCGCGAGAATCAATCTGGCTTTGCCTCGCAGCGCATCTTGTCACCTTTTGACCCCTCGGGTTAATAATAATGACTCGTAACACGATTGAATCTCTTTGCGCTCCTCCTAAACTTAAACTATTTGTTCTGAAGCGTGCCAAAAAAAAGATTTTTTTCTTACCGGTGGTGCTCATCGTTGGAGCTGTTCTTTTTAAATTCTTTTCTCCTTTTGGGGATTCTACGGAAAATGTCTATTTTGCCCATGTTAAGGGACCTTGTCCTGATTTTATTGGACGTCAAGAGTATTTGGATACTCTCAATAAAAACTTGTCTTGTCGCAAAAACAACCTTCTGGACCCGGTCAAAATCCAAGTCTTATGGGGGAAAGGCGGTTTTGGAAAAAGTGAATTGGCCATTCAATTTGCAAATCAACACCTTTCCGATTATTCGATTATTTGGACTTTTTGTTGTGATAGTGAAGAGCTGCAGAATCAGGGATATCGTAATCTCGCTGAAAAATTAAATGTTTTAGTTCCTCAAGATCCTCCGGATAGAATTAAAGAAAAAGTTCATTTTTTCCTTGAAAATCATACATTCAAGCTTCCGTGGTTGCTTATTTTCGATAATGTCGAAAATGAGTTGGTGATATACCCACAAAGAGGGGGCGCGATTTTAATAACCTCCCAGAAAAAAATATTAAATCCAGACTACCTTTTAGAGATCCGACCATTTTCCAGAGAAGAAAGCCTGCAGCTATTGGAAAAAATCTCCCATGAAAAGAGATCCGTTGCCATGCAGCAGTTGGTAGACGATCTGGATGGAATTCCGCTTTTAATCAACCATGCAGCGCATTACATGAAAGCAACGGAATGCGGAGTCGATAAATATCAAAATCTTTTTTCATCTTATCTTCTTAAAAAAGAAGGACCATTATGGAAAAAAATGGATGTCAATCATCGGTATTTAAAAAGCTTATCCGCTTCGTGGCAATTTCCGCTCAAATCACTTGAAAAAGAAAATCCTAAAGCTCTGGAGTGGCTCTATATTTGTAGTTATCTCTATGCAGAGCATATTTGTGAAGAATGGATCGGGGATTGGTTAGGTGAAGATCCCAAATCACAAATAGAAAGAAAAGAGATTCTGAAAGTCCTTCAAACCTATGGAATTATTCGTTACGAAGAAAAAACAAAATCGTTTTCCCTCCATCGTTTTTTCCAGCATATGATTCGAGAAAATAGAAAAGATCACACGGCGGAAGACTTGGGCGCAGCTGTTTCATTTTTAGGAAACTACGTAATAGATAAAAATTTTGAACATGACTCTCACTGGAAAGAGGGTGAATTTTGGTTTTTGCATGCTTGTGAACTTCAGAAGTGGCTGGGGACTACGAAGTTTTCAGAAGATAAAATTAAACGGAGTGAGGCTCTTTTACAGGAGGGGATTGGATGGAGATTTTATAATCATTTCTGTTTTTCACAGGCCTTAGATGCGATGAATCAAGCGGTAGATTTCCATCTATCGAGGGCTGAAAAAGATCTTGCCATTCTCTGTCGGTTATATATCCGTATAGGAAAAAGTTTGAGTTGGTTGGGAAGATACGAGGAGGCTCTAGCTGTTTGTGATAAGGCTCAATCGAGTTGCCAAGAAAGAGGTTTGGTTTATTCAGCCATTCTACATATCAAAGGATGGATGTTTGAAGATCAAGGGGAATTTGAGCAAGCGGTAGATTCTCATCGTGAGGCTCTTGAAATTCGGAGAAAATTCTTAGGGAATGACCATTTGGAAGTCGCCAAAAGTTTGAGATGTGTATCCCAGAGTTTGGAGATGATGGGAAAGTATGAGGAAGCTCTTGTTGAAATTGAAAAAACATTGGAAATCATTGAGAAAACGTGTGGTAAAAATCACCATCTCTATAACGTTCGATTAGGAAATAGAGCATGGATATTATGTAGTCAGGGTTATTACAGCCAGGCTTTGAAAATTTTCGAGAGAATTTTGCAGCGTCGTCTCGTCTCTTTAAATCAAAAACTAGAACCCGATTTAGCATTTTATTGGGAAGGGATCGGGAGATGTCATTACTATCTTGGAAATTTTAAGAAATCTAGAAAAGCATTAAAAAAATCGTTAAAAATTGGTCTTCCTTATTGGGGAGAAAATTCGGCTGCGATATTGAGAGTTTATAGTGAGCTTGGATGGAGTTATCTTAAAGATAAACATGTAAAAAAAGGACTCGAATATCTCAAGCTTCAACTTGAAATCAGTGCAAAATTGTATCCAAACAAACCGAGATTAATGCTCAATATGCAAGATTACCAAAAAGCGTTGGAAGAGGTTAAGGACCTGTGATGGTGGGATCTTCAAGGATGAGGGGGAGGACATCGATGATGGAAGGGGCCCAGGAGAGGCCGCGGCGGTAGACGAGTCGTTGGCCGAGGAAGCAGGCGATGATGGCTTTTTTATGGACATCGGGGATTTCTTTGAGGATTCGTTCGGGGTAATGGCTGCGGAGGATGGGAGGACAGTAGTTGAGGAGAGCCTGGGTGAGTTCAGGATTATCGAAGATGTTGAGAGGGGCTAGGTAGGATTGGAGTTCATCGGTATAGAGGTTGATCCTTTCGGAGATCCAGTCGGAGACATCGGTGAGGAAAGCTTGGCCATGAGCGGAGAGGAGGAGCTGGGCTTCATCGCGGGACCGGGCTTCGATGATCGAGAGGATATCTTCGACGAGGGACGTTTTTTCTTTGAGGAATTCTTCTTCGGTGAGGGTGAGGCCGGCGAGGACTTCGAAAGAGGAACAAATGACGCCACCTTTGTTGGCGGAGCTGTCTTTGATGACGATAACGCCGAGTTTTTCAAGGGCTCTGCGGGCACCTGGTGTGAGGTAGAGATTGCCTCCTTCGATGATCGCTTTGGAGGTCGGTTTCCCCGATTCGTCAAGGAAGTCTCGGTAGTTGTTTTCATTGAGGGTGCGGGGTCTCCCTCCGCCAGGGATAAAGACATCGGCTTTAACCGAGTGGACATGGGTGCGGAGAATATGATTCATTTCATTGCCCGAGATCCATTCTTCGACGACTTTCCCGTTTTGCTTTCGGAGGAGGAGGGTTTGTTGGGTGTAGGGGCCGGTTTCTCGCCGTTTTTTTGTATCGAGGAGAAAACCTCCTTCGTTTAATTTTTCTGCCGGATAAAATCGGATCGGTTTTTCTTGTTTGAAGAGTTCGGTGATCACCGCTAGATCGAGACCGATGGGATCAAAGATCGTTCCAGAGATATCGATTGTAGCGAGAAGTTTAGCAGTTTTGGGATAAAACCTGTAAAGATTGTACATCTGATTCCCTGCGACATCACCGTCAGGGCCACCGGTCATTTTCACGGTAAAACGGTCCATGTGAGGGTCGATACCGAGGAATTTGAGAACTTCTTCCATGTAGATGTTGACACCTCGAGAAGTCACTCCATATTCTTTGTGGTTGATGCCAGCGCCGGGTTTGCTCGACATGAACGAGCTGCCCGGTTTGTAGTGGGAGCTTTTGGCATAATTCGAGATCCAAACGATCATCTCGTTGTGCATATTTTCATCAGGGCCAAGATAGATATATTCAGGCTTCTTGTAGTAATCGACGACATCCTTCGCTCGGAGAGTGCCGTCTGGTTCACAGTTGATGAGCGTCATGAAACTTTCGATATACGACCGCTGCGATTGATGGAGGTATTCGAGTTTTTGCTCTTTGTGAAACGCTTGAAGTTTTTCTGTGATATCGGGAAGCGATCTCTCTTCAAGTTCGTGTTTATAAATCTCTTCTTCGGGCATTAGACGTTCATACGGTTCCAAAAGAATGACTCCTTTGGCGCCCCCTTCAGGAATATCTTTGTTTTTTTTCTGTTGAGTGTAAGCGAGGTTATAACACTCGGAAAAAACATTATTTCGTTCTGCAAAAAACTGTTCAACACGGTCTGGGTAAACGGTTCGGAGGCCTCCGCGGGCCAAATCTCGAAATCGGATGTGGAATCCGATAAAATACATTCCTTTCATGAAAAAGATAGCAAAGGGGAGTTCTGGAAATTTCTCGACCCGGTTGTACGGAACATTTTCGAGATACCTTGGATCGAGGCGGAACGAAAAAGCGGTCTTATTTCTTCGATAAAAATTAGTTTTGAGGGTATTGTCAATGAAATTAAGACCTTGTTTGAGGATGTTTTTTCTCCGGATATCATTGGCTTCTTGCCCGGTATCGATTTTCTCGACGAGGGAGAGGAAATTATTTTTGGTTTGCAGGTATTGGTTCAGGTCATGTTTCTGAGGATGGAATTTTTCCTCAAAACCTTTGGTGAGCATCACGGTCAGTTCTGGATGGCGGCAAACTCCTTCTTCGATATGAGAAAAAGAGTAGAGGTTTGGGTCGGCATGGACAAGCACCTGGTGAATAAAGTGAACCATGGTCTTAATCAGATTGCCTAAATTCCCCCGGACGAGTTTAGTATCGACAAAGATCGCATCAATCACTTCTTGCCCAGGGAAATACTTGACCGTGACGAGTTCTTGCAAAAAGTCATCGATGTCGGCCCCACCATGGAGTCCGAGAGACATTAGTAGAATGTTGTGATCGACGTAGGTCGCGGCCATTCTTTTCAAGGCGAGGCCATGCCGGTGGATCACGGTGGCAAGGCGGTATAAGAAATTGTATTGGGGGACATTCTTCCAAGCTAAAACAATTTGAAGGGAGGGAGACTCTTCATTTTTGACAATTTCATATTGGCAAGCATCGAGAAGTTTTGCCCTGAAAAAAACATCGAAGGCTAAAATGAGCCGATCTTTAGCGAGTGACCTTAAGAACCGGCCATTCAGGCTACTTAGTAATTTTCTAAACTCGGTTTCTGTGACTTCCGGATTGCGGGTTTTGACCTGGTTGTAAATCTCGTTGATTTTCTCTTCGGGTAATGGTTCTTTTTCCTCGTCTTTGAAGAAAATGACACCCACTCTTAGAAAAGCTGCAACATCCCGGAAAGGAGGAGGAGAATTGGAGACGAATGTCCGGTAATTTTTAATGGGCCTGCTCCGATAGTGTCTTAAGATTCTCAAATCGGCATCGGGACTATCGAGACAAAGGGCAATCCCTTTATTTTTGAGATGGATATGGGAAAAAAAATCTTGAGCATCGAGGTCCATCAAACTGTGGGCAACGAAAACCACCGTTTCCGCATCGGCATCTTCAAAAAAACTGGGCGGCATATGGTTTTGCACCCAGGTATAAAACTGCTCGAATTTTTTACTTTCTCGCTCGACTGCTTCTTGGAGCTCTTTTTTCCCGACAGGTGCCATATCTCCTATCTAGAGAAGAATGACTATTTTTTCCAGAGAATGAAGATTTTACCACAGAGACACAGAGAAAGATGAGGCAGGAGGAGGTTCTCTTCTTATCTCATCCTCCTCTGTGTCTCTGTGGTTCCTCCTAACCTACCTTTTATGCTTTCATGCGTATAGCCATGACGACGGGTCCATAATTTGGATCGATATCATGGGCAAGTCTGGCTTGGTGATGAAAGAGCATGAGATGTTCGAGATTCGACCGGGTCTGGTGGACAAAGATATGACACAAGCTGGATAAATGAACCAAGTTTGAAGCGAGCATGTCGAGATCATTCCCTTCGATATGGAGCCGTTGTAGGTGTTTTAATTTATCAAGATCAGGAGGAAGTTTTGTCAACTTGTTATACGAGACATCGATTCCTACGAGACCGGAAAGTTTGGTGAGATTACAGGGAAGACTTGTTAACCGATTGTGAGAGAGGTCGAGATCTTTGAGCTGGAGAAGTTCAGGAAGAGGGAACTCTTCGAATTGATTATGGGATAAATAGAGTTCTTCTAAAGAGAGTGGAATGGAGACAGATTTTAATTGGTTATGAGAAAGAAAAAGGCTTCGGAGCTTGGAGAGCTCTGCTATTTCCGGAGGGAGCTCTGAGAGGTGATTTTTTGAGAGGTCGAGATCGCGGAGGTGATGAAGCTGTCCAATTTCAGGTGGAAGAGAGGTCAAGTTTTTAGATGTTAAATCGAGCTGGGTCACCTGCTCTAATTGCCGAGCATGGACCTTAATCCAGTCTGAAAAGCTCCCTTCCATTTTAGTGGGAACTTCGATGGCTTCGGCTAAGGCTTGCCAAACGGCTTTAATGTCAGAGTTTTCTTGTCCCTCTGAAGTGAAAAGTGTGGGTGGGTTTGTGTAACAAATCCTTGTTGTCATAAAGATCTCCTTTTGATCATAGAATCTATAACAACGGATATTTTTGATCAAATACTGATTTTTATTTCAGTTATTGAAATTTGGAGGCTCGTCGACAGGGATGACTGGAACGAATTCGGAGACATTGGGTTTTTTAAAACCCAAGGAAAAATCTTTATCCGTCGCGGGGACCCAGGTTCTACTTTGGCCAAAGAACATGAGTTTTCCTCGGAGGATCAAGTTCCCATTTTCTATCCAGACTTCTGCGTTATAGACATTCCCCTTTTCTGGATCGACGACTTTTCCTTTATATCTCGACCCAAAATCTTGGAGATCCCAGACAAGATCGAGCCCGCAATAATACGGATGACCCGGAAGCCCCGGTGCTCGTTCTTTGGGATCGTAAATTGTTTCTTTAATTTTCCCGTCTTTGTCATAGGTCGCCACAATCCTTCCATAGTACAACCCTTTATAAGGGTATATGGCCACCATGCATTCTGGTTTTTTCGTATCATTGTTCAGACTTTTCCAAAATCCATCGATTTTCTCAGCCAATAACGAAGAACAGAACAGGAGGGCAAAAACCAAATATTTCATACAATTCTCTCATTCCAGGCTCTCAAAATATTGTCAACAATTTATTTTAAAACTGTAATATAAGTATCTTATTTTCATTAATCTATATTATGCTATTACTTTTTTAAATAAAATGTTATAATTATTTCCCTAATGAGTATTTTTTTTAACATTTATAGATCTTTTTATCCAGCAACTCCAACCCATGTTGAGCCGCCTCCTGCTGCTCCTATTGAGCAAGATCCGGAAGAGCAAGAATGGGCTCGAAAGCTAGGCAATCGAGATTTTCTCCTCGAAGAGAATGAGGAAGGATATCTTGGCTATATCAGAGATGAAAATGAGGTTTATCAATTTAGGATCCTAATCTCTGAGCCTCCCGACGCCTTTTCCGGTGCCTTGAGGTACATTTCAGAAGATAAAAAATTCACGGAGAAAGGAAAAAAATCAGTTCCTGGGTGGGCTAGGGATGTCTTGAGCGGCATTAAAGATACACGTTATCGTCATTTTTCAAATACCTGTCCCCACATATATGAAATCAAGATAGATTTTAATTTAAGTCGAAGGCAGCTCAAACCATTTGTTCTTGAGGAGAGAAATTGGTTTTTAATGAGCCTATGCGATGATGGTATAAATCCTCAAAGATATCAAAAATTGCGAGAAGTCTTTGCAGAAGTTCAAAAGACAGACCAACCTCTTCTCAACCGTCTCTTTAAGGAATTTGGCATATTACCGTATCGCAGGAGGAGATGCTGGGGGTTTTATTTCAACTCCACACTTACCTCTAATTGGAATGTCGGATCTTTAATACTTCCGTATATTACTTTTGAAGAGAGAGCCGTGGCTAATTTTGCCATGCAATATGCTGTGATCATGAATGATCCAAATCTCGCGGAGAAATGTCTCAGGCTCCATCCAGATTTGATTCAAGATGACTCATTTCTCTTTTATGCAATGAGTGAAGGTAGTATTGACACGGTCTTCACACTCATCGAAAGTGGAATGAAGGTCAACCATGAAAATGTCTCTCCTTTTCTCGTCTTGATAGGGTTTTTGAAGCGGCTTGCTGAACCACTCAAGCCAGAAGAAGATGCCCGTTTATCTCAGTTAGTACAGCTTCTCCTAAATAAAGGTGCTTTGATCGATAACCAAATCGATACCAGTGTTAGTGGAGAAACTTCTCTGTCGGTGGTCGAAGATAGTTACTTTTATCGAGGAAACAATATTTGTTTGGTTCAGCGTATGTGTAAAATCTTGCTTTCCCGTGGAGCTAAAATCACACCCCGCATGTCAGCCGATATGAAGCTTCAGATGAAGGAGACAAAAGATCAAGAATTCCTCCCATTTCTCAAAGAGCAAGGGCTGATTACAGATGAAGAAGTGAAGATTCTCTGTGCTGAAAAAACAGCGACAAGGGATGGAATAGAGCTGGCCGGGGAGGCTATAACCTCCAATCTTTTTCTAGAAAAAGAGCTTTTGAGATGCCATTTGAATCTTCAGCTCATTCCCATCGAAACTATAGCGAAAACGCGCCGTTTGAAAAAGGAAATCAAGCTCTATTTGGAAAGCCATACAGAAACATCTTTGCAGCCGCACTATGAAAAACTGAAAGACCATTATAGAAGGCTGGCTCAGCATCACTTTCTTCTCCGTGAACTCCGTTCCTTGCGCAGAGAGCAGCCAACTTCGACGAGACTTGCCCGTTTTTACTCTCTTTTTGGACCCGAAAATACGTATGACATCCGCCGTGCACAAGAGAGGATTATGGTTTTATTTTCACCAGCAGGTAAAGGTTATTGGAATACCATGGTTGAAAGGGTTTTTGGTGCGGCAAAAGAACTAGAATCAAATCCATTTTTCAAAAACCATTTTCTGGTGTGGGTTCATGGGACGAAATCTTCCATCCTTTCAACTCTTTTAAAGGTCGAGAGATTAGAAGCTCTGGGGGTCATTCTCGAAAAAGGATATGTCCCATTCAGTGGTGAAATCTGCGGATCAGAGACCGGCTGCAATAGAGAACATATCTCTGGGGAAAAGCTGTGTACGCATTGGCTAGAAGAAGGTTTGAATTTTTATTTTGATGCAAGTACCCGGTTTCTCATCACCTTATTGTACGCATTAAAGAAAACAGGGTACCGTTCCAATGAAAAGGAGTTCGATCCCAAAATAGCCTGGGAGAGGGTTTCCGTAACATTTCTTGAGAAACTCGTGCAATTGCAGGATTCAGGCAATGCATGGTCAGTGGTTCACGTTGATATTTTACGCCTTCGCTTAACAGACCCTGAGGCAGATCAGAAGCTGCTCGGTTTCAAGCAGGCCGTGGAAGCTAAAAGGAGTTCTACTCCCAATCCCGAACTCAGAGAAAAACTTGAGGGGTTGCGGGTGGCTTTAACACGGCCTCTTGCCTTCTCCCTTTCTGCCGAAGACCTGAAATATGTCAGAAATCCTTTCCCGATTGTTTTTGGTTCGACGACGGTGGAGTCAACTCCGTTTCGTAGCTCTTATTATCCTCTTGAGTTTCAAGTCAAAGGAAGTCCTAAGCTGGGAGACGATATTCAAGTCGCATTCACATTGCAGGAAAAAGTGAAAGAACTGCAGCAGGTGCTCCAGAGATTCCAAATGCAAGTCTTTCCGTTTGACACGGCTATGTATCTGGAATTTATGCAGATGGCTCGAGGATCTCTTCATAAAGAATGGGAGAAGGTCGGAACCCACCACCATATCGCCATGACGCTCCAACACGATATTCTTCCGGCTTATGCAACCCCATTTCCTGAAAATCCCGGAAGTTCTTTCTATGGTCATGGAATACCATCGTATGCAGAGTACCGAAAACGTGTTGAAGAGGGACGGATCCTTCCTCGATCAATCCACGGACCGATGCACGCTACGCGGACCGCTATTTGGACACAGTTGCTGGCTTCCCTTTATGATTATCAAGAGAGATATCTCATCGGTGTTGCCGGCGCTGCGCACGATTGGAGACGGGAAGATGAAGGGATCGATCGTTGGGATCTTGCGAGTGCGCAAGCTTTAAGAGGGTACCTTCTCGCTCGAGGGTACTTGGCCCATGAAATAGACCCCTTTGTTCATGCTATTGCAGAAAAAGATCCCAAAGAAAAATGTACAACACCTGAGCAGATCATCATCCACAATGCTGACGTTTTAGACATCAAGCGGTGTGTCCGTGATTTTCGCAAAAGCGAGCTTGTAGGACCGCCTATACCAGATGAAATTATTGCCGAAGTAGGGCTCTTCATCCAGATCACTGAAAATCCCGAACTCAAGGCCCATTTAGAGCACCACAGTGAAGACTGCTTTGGCGATCTCCTCCGGATCATGAAAGCCGTACATGATCAAAGACGGTGTTTCCCTCATCTCATGAAACATCTCGCAGAGACGATGTCCCCTTTTGTTGATAAACCGCTAGACGATTCCATATTAAAATTATGTCAGTAGTTGCACCAACCTCCCGTTCACCCTCCTCCCCGCCTCTTTTCATAAGACACCGACCTGCACGCCCCGTTTCAATGGATGAAGAAGAGCAGCAGTGGGCTAAAGAATTAGGGGATGGAGAATTTCTTTTAAAGGATATAGGTGAAACAGGTTATATCGAGGTTGAAGGGGAAATCTATGCTTTTAATATTTCTTCCTTTCATTTCCCCAATGGTTGCCTTTCGGAAGAAGGTAGGAGGCATGTACGGAGTGTAGTAGAGGAAAAGATTCATCACTTGAATCGGTGTATAGATCCTTTTTTTGATCGTACTTCAACAGAGAGAATTGATTTTAATTTTAGCAGAAGGCAGCTAAAGAGTTTTTTCCAAAAAAAGAAATTTAATTATCTAACCGGTTTTGTTAGACACAGCCAGCACGAAACCAAATACCAGAAATTGAGAGATGTGATTGAAGAACTTAAAGCAACCGATCAATTACTTCTCAATGAACTTTTCAAAGATTGCCGTGTCTCAACTTTCTATACGAATAGGTCTTTCAACAGAGTTCTTTCACATAATGGCGATTTAGGGTCTATCTTACTTCCGTATATTACTCATGAAGAAAAAGAAGTTGCTGCAATCGCAATGGAATTCGCTGTTTTCATGAATTTGCCTAAATATGTTCATGAAATTCTCCGTCGTCATCCAGATTTAATTCAAAATTCTTCCTTGCTTTTCAGTGCCGTTCGACTGAGCTCTATCACAGTTGCTCTTCTCCTCATATGCAAAGGAATCGCAATAAACCATGAAGGCGTGTCTCCTTTCCTTGTTCTACTGCCTTTAGTTAGAGAGACCCAGACTTTTACGGCAGAGGGCAAAGAACTCTTGCTCCTGTTCACTCAACTTCTTCTAGATAAAGGGGCGCTTCTCGATCATACCTACGACGTTGCCTTGATTGGGGAGACGGCTCTTACACTTGTGGAAGAGAATTATTTTTACAGAGGACCTAACCGTGATCTCGTTCAGGAGATTTGTATCCTTTTAATTCGTCGAGGAGCAGCAATGACTCACCGGATGGCGTTGGATATAAAACTGCGACTCCAAGAGAATCGGGAATATCTTCCCTATCTTAAAGCTCAACATCTGATTTCCGATGAAGAAGAGCGGATCTTTAATTCTGAAAAGGGAAAAGTTCGTGATGAGTCTGAACTTGCACGCGAAGCTCTCATAGCAAATCTATTTCTGGAAAATCATTCATTAATTCCGATCGATACCATTGTGCGGATAAGACGTCTGAAAAAAGAGATCAAAAGACAGCATTCTGATCAATACACTAGATTGAAACAGAACTTTAGAAACTTAATTGCCCGTCATCCGCTACTACGGGAACTATCTGAGATCCGAAAGCAAGATTTAATTCGGACGCAACCTACTTATCGGCTTATCCGTTTATATGCCCTGTTTATGGCAGAAAATAAATATGATACGCTGCATTGCAGAGAGAATGCTAAGGTTCTACTTTCACCCGATCGAAAAATCTATTGGAATCAGCTTGTCGAAAGAGTTTTTGCAGCTGCAAAAATCATAGAAGAGGATGATTTTTTAACAAAACACTTTATAGTTTGGTTGCATGGAACCAAGTCTTCTACACTTCCTGTTCTTTTAAAAACGGGAGCACTTTACCCCCTTGGTAAGATTCTTCAGGAGGGTTTTGCTCCTCTCTGTGGAGAAATTTTTTCGGAAGGGAAAGTCAATCAAGACCATATTTCTGGGGAAAAATTTTCCTGGAACTTCAGTGAGGATTATTATTATTTTGATGCAGCGACAAGGTTCCTGGTCACACTACTGTATGCCTTAAGAAAAAACAGTGTATATTCTAATGAAATGGATTTTGATCCTACGAAAACAGCAGCAAGACTTACTGAATCGTTTTTAGAGGAGATTATCCAGAATAAAGCACATATCAATGCTTGGACTGTCATACGGGTAGATATTCTACGATTGAAAATGACCGATAAAGAGGCTGAGCAAAAACTAGTTAAATTTAAAGAAGCCGTCCAAGTTCGGTTGAATAGAGGGAACCCGCATCGAGAAAAACTTGAGACCCTCATGAAAGATTTAGATGTGCAGGTTCCTCATATTCTATCTTCAGAGGAATTGGAGCAGATCAGAGACAGTTATCCCATCGTATTTGGTTCAACGACCGTTGAAACAGTTCCTATACCAAGTGTGATACGTCTTCAAGAATTCGACGTTCAAGGAAGCGCTCAGCTTGGAACAGATGTTCAAGTCGCTTTCACACTCTCTGAAAAAGTTGAAGAACTTAAAAAATTACTCAGTCGCTTTGGTATGCATGTCTATCCCCTGAGCGTGGCTTCGTATTTAGAATTCATGCAGATGGCTCGAGGATCACTTCACCTTGAATGGGAGAAGCTTAGAGTCGAGCAACATATCGGCAAGACGTTGCAACACGATATTCTTCCAGCCTATGTAACCCCATTTCCTGAAAAAGGCACCTATGAGAATCATGAAGGGAAGACAGAGCCCCTGCGAAATCCTTTCTATGGTCACGGGATTTCATCGTATGCAGAGTACCGAAAACTTGTAGAAGAGGGACGGATCCTGCCTCGAACAATCCATGGACCCATGCACGCTACACGAACAGCCATTTGGACACAGCTGCTGGCTTCCCTTTATGATTATAAAGAGAGATATCTCATCGCTATAGCCGGCGCTGCGCACGATTGGAGAAGGGAAGATGAAGGGGTCGATCGTTGGGATCTTGCAAGTGCGCAAGCCTTAAGAGGGTACCTTCTCGCTCGAGGGTACTTGGCTAATGAAATAGATCGTTTTGTGAAGGCCATTGCGGAAAAAGATCCAAAAGAAAAATGCACAACACCCGAACAGATCATGATCCACAATGCCGACGTTTTAGACATCATGCGGTGTGTCCATGACTTTCGCAAAAGCGAGCTTGTAGGACCGCCTATATCAGACGAAATTATTGAAGAGGTAAGGCTCTTCATCCAGATCACTGAAAATCCCGAACTCAAGGCTTATTTAGAGCACCACAGTGAAGACTGCTTTGGCGATCTCCTCCGGATCATGAAAGCCGTTCATGATAAAAGACGGTGTTTTCCTCATCTCATGAAACATCTCACGATAGAAACACCGCTTGATCCGAAATATTTAGAGATTCTCACCAGGATTTCTTAATCGGTTAACCAAGGTCTCAACAGCGGCTGTGACTTGATCAAGATTCGAATTCTTGATGATATTTTGGTCGCTACCACCTAGCCGTTGATAGACATTTACCATCGTCTGATGGTATACAACATTGGCATCAACGTTTGAGTGAGGTGGTCGTCGAACCATTTGTACAACGCCCCAAATATTACTAATCGTGGAAATGGCAGTAAAGGTTAGAACCATGGGATTAGCAGTGGAGGGATCGCAGATCATACTCCAAGCGCAATTCGCAACTATAAAAATTGAAAAACCTCCAGTGAGTGATCCCACACCTTGAAGACATCCACATATCGATTCACTTAATGAAGGCGTCGTGTTATTTCTTGGTAACAGGGGTGTATTAATATTAGGAACAGCACTAGTAGCCATAAAAACCTCCAGGTTTCAAAAAAACAATAAATCACCGTTGGCTATAATTCAAACCGTATTTTTCTTTGATTTTTCCTTTTCTCCAGCAGAGGAGAATGGCCATGATGCCGAGGAGAGGACTTGAAAAGGCGAGCCAGATGCCGAGGGGGATGATGGCAAAGCGGAAACACCGGATCACTTCGGCAAACGCGATGACGGAAAAGACGGTGATAAGAGCGCCGGGGATGAAATGGCCTAAGAACATTGCGGAGATGCCAAGAATGGTAGTTAAAGCGAGATTCCAAGGAATTGAAACACCGTAACACATCGCTTTCAGTTGTTTTCCGTAGGGAGCGGTGAAGGGAGGCGTTCTTGGGTCGGGAGGGCCTGCGGGGAGTTTTTCACCCATCCAAAAGGTTTTCCAGACCGACTCTCCTTTTGTGTGAGCTCTTTTCAAGACTTGGAGGACGGCGACGACTTCATCGATGGAGAAGGGGATGATAAAGAGCATGAGAGAAGCGGTGACAAGGCAGAGGGTGCACCATGCGCCGACGACGGTGGGTTGAAGGATGATGAGGATGATGCTGATGCAGCTGACCGGGACTGCAAGTATTCCAAAAAATGTCACAAACCACGGCATGGTGTGCCACCGTTTGGGACTACCAAAACCGAGGATCGCTTCTAGAAGATAAGCTGCCGCGCCAAGGCCTGCGTCGGGGGCAGGAAAAGATTGGGAGACTTTGGAGGTGAGGACTTGGATGGTCCCATTTCCAAAAAAAGGATCCCGGACGTGGTGGATGAACCCGAGTTGGTACGCGGCAAGATAATGGGCGATCATCCAACAGAGTAGGTTGAGGCAAATGATCGGAATCCTTTGAAGGTAAGAAGACGGGTTGTACGACCATCCTGGTGGAACTTCGGCTCCTCGACTGTCACGGCCACCCGGTGTATCGGGGATAACGAGAGAAAACACAAGGAGGAGTACACCGACAAACGTATCATTGAGATAAGAGGCGGGTTCTGGAGCCCAAAAGAAAAGGGGTGCGAGTTGGAGCCAAACTCCGATGAGCGCTGTGGCCCAAGCAAACATGGGATGCCGAACGGTGATGATTCCAAAGATAATCGCGAGAATCCCGCAGGTGACATCGCTGTAGGTTAAGAGGGTGCTTTGGTAGCCAAAGGTAAACGGGGCGCTGATGAGGAGAAAACCAAAGGTGGCGTTGAGAAACCCTCGCCAGTTCACTTGAGACCGTTCTCCTTGTACCATGCCTGAGGATTGGCTTTGAGGGGGGCAATCATTTTGGGAAGGGAGGTCTCTAACGATCGCTTCGGGCTCCAATTGAGGAGCTTTTTGGCCCGTGTGATATCGAGATTATAATTATCATCGGCGATATCGATCATCCATGGTTTAATGAATGATTTCGGTTGGAAATAGCTTCCTATTTTGGCTATGCTTTTCGGGATTCTGTAGGTGTGCATCTCTTTACCGAAAAGGAGAAGGGAGATTTTTCGTTGAAGCTCATCATAGCTTAGGGTTTTATCTTCGCCGATGAGGAGAGCTGTTTCGTGTGGGAGTTTATTCCTTTTTTCAATACAGAGTTGGATCGCATCGACTAGATCATCCATGTGGACATAGGAGGCACCATGGGTGAGATCGCCAGGGAAGACGTGGGCTTCTAAACTTTTCTCGTAGATTCTTTGGATTTGTTGGGAGATCGGAATCGAATGACATGCGTCGTCGTAGACACCTGCAATGCGGAGCAAAACGAGGGGAATATCTCCATGCCGCTCGCGGAGGAGTTTTTCTGTCTTTACTTTTGACAGGGGATAGTCCCATTTGGGTTCAATGGGAGAATCTTCGGTGATTTTCTCACTGGGAGCACACGGTTTATAGATGAGCATCGTGCTCGAGAAAATGAATTGTTCAACGGTGAATTTGTTGTTTTGAATCGCACTGAGAATCCGCTCGGTACCACCGACGGTGATGATATCATATAGTTCTGGATGCTCGCCGGAAAAACTGTAATAGGCTGCTAGGTGAACGACGGAAGCGAGACTCTTTCCATATTTTTCAGCAATATTTTGGAAAGCTCCGTGAACGCTTTCTTGCGAGCTTAAATCGACATTGAGAAAGATCTCATCTTCATACGTCTTTTTGGGGGGAACGACATCAAAACCAATAATGGTGTAATTGGGCGAAAATCGTTCTGCGCACCTGCTACCGATTCTTCCACTCCGACCTGTAATGAGAATATAAGGCTTCATGAGCCTTTATTTACTAAAATTGCCTCTCTTCAGCAAGCGTAAACTATTGAGTCCAACTAAAACGGTTCCCCCTTCGTGGAGAATGACGGCAATCCAGAGGGGGACCCAGCCGAAGAGGGCGGGTGTGGTTGCGAAGAGGATGACGGAGAGGGCAAGGGTGATATTTTCTCGGAGAATCCGGTGGGTTTGCCGGGCTTTTTTGCAGAGCCAATCGAGAAGAGAAATATCGTCATGGATGAAAATGATGTCAGAAGCGTCAACGGCGGTTGCGCTCCCAATTTTCCCCATTGAAATCCCAACAGTAGCGCGGGCGAGTGCAGGGGCATCATTGATCCCATCTCCGACCATGATGAGGGGATCTTTGGAGAGTTCAGTCACTTTGATGAGTTTGTCTTCGGGTCTGAGGTCGGCAAAAAATTCTGGAATGCCCAGGTGGTGTGCGACCGGTTTTGCATTCACGAGATGGTCTCCCGAAAGCATGATGACCCTAAATCCGTCATTTTGAAGCCGCTGGACGACTTCTTTTGCATTGGGACGGAGGGTGTCGACAAAGTGGAAGACAAAAAGAGATCCACCAACCCAAAGATAGGTGGCCATTTGTTCTGCAGGTGGGATTTGTTCTGGAAAGATGGTTTTTTGCCGAATGAAGTCGATATGGCCGATGAACGCTGGACGGGAATCAACGGTTCCTTCTAAGCCATAGCCAGCCAGTGCTCGAAAATCGGTCACGGGAAGGGTTTGAATCTGCTCAGATTCTGCATAAGAGGTGATCGCTTCAGCGATGGGATGAACGGCATGCCGCTCGAGAGAAGCTGCAATGGAGATTGCCAATCGTAGATCGAAAGAAGGTCCCAACAATTGCTGAACTCGCGTGCAAGTGAGTTTGCCGGTTGTTAAGGTGCCGGTTTTATCAAGAGCAATGGTTTTGCACCTTGCCAAGGCATCGAGGGTAATGCCCCCCTTGGGTAAAATTCCCCTGCGTGCACAACTGCTGATCGCGCTCAAATAGGCGGTTGGAGTAGCTAAAATGAGAGCGCAGGGCGACGCGGCAATGAGGAAGGTGAGTGCCCGGTAGATCGAGCCTTCGGTTCCCAGATAGGGAAGGTTTAAGATGTAGGGGAGTGTCAGGCCGAAAACGAGTGCGAGAAGAATGATTGTGGAGGCGTAGTATTTCCCAAATCGGTCTAGAAATTGTTCCACTTTGGGTTTCGATGCGCTGGCTGTAGTGATGAGTTTGATGATGCGGGTGATGGTCGAATCAGCGCTGGTCCGTGTCACGCGGAGGGTGAGGGTTCCATCCAAATTCCCTGCACCTGCTGGAACGTCGTCGCCTTTCGATTTGGAGATGGGAGCGGATTCACCGGTGAGGTGGACGAGATTGATAAACGATCTTCCTTCAATCACCTCGCCATCGAGAGGAATAATTTCTCCTGCTTTGACAAGAATCAAACTTCCAACGGTGATTTCTGGAAGAGCTTTTTCGTAGATTTCGTGATTTTCCCCAATGACGAAGGCGCGGCGGGGTGAAAATTTATGAAGGCTGATGACGGTGCTGCGTGTCTTTTGAGCTACCATCCCTTCCATCGCTGCTGAACATTCAAAGAGAACGAGAAGGAGCGCTCCTTCCAGGGCACTTCCAATAGCCACGGAAAGAAGAGCCGCGAGTGTCATGAGGACATCGATATTGATCTCGAATTTTAGAACGTCGTGAAAAGAATTGATGAGGGCAGGCGTTCCTACAAGAAAATAGACACCCGCCAGGAAAAAAAGGGACGTCGAGGAAGAGTAAAAAGAAATAAGATACGAGCAGGCGAGCAAAAAACCGGCAAAAAGGGCTCCTTTTAAAGAGAGGTTTTTTCCCCACTTTCGGGAATCGGGAGTGAGAAAGGGGGAAATGGTTTCTTCTCGATTCGAAGCAAAAAATTCATCAAAGGAATACGGCGTTGTCATGGTGCAAAAATTTGTTTTAAAAAATAGGTCGCTGCACCAGCAAGGGCAACTAAAGATACATTCCAAATGATCGCTTCAATCGGTCGATTCCGTTCGATTTTTGCGCTGGCAAGTGCGGTAGCGAGTATAATGAATGGAGTTGCAACGAGGGGCGGAAGGAAGAAAAATAGAGCTGCGGCAATGATAACGCCCAGAGCTGCACCAACACTTTGTTTAAGAGGGTGTTCGAAAGCTTCGAGGGTCAGGCCGAGTTCTTCTTCCAGCATGATTCTAAGTAGCCGATTATCATCAGCCATCAATATCGAAATGACCTCATCTAGCAGTTTCCCAGAAAGTCCCTTGGCCTGGTAGAGAGCAGTTAATTCTTCTCTTTCCTGATCTCGATGATGTTCAATCTCCCACCTCTCTTCTTCAATGAGCCTATGGAGTCTCTCTAAGCGTGACCATCCGAGAAGTGCGCTTCTTCCTGTTTTCCATATTAAAATACCGGCAGCAACAAACATAAAAACGGCCACTTTCTGAGGGAAAACAATCCAGAGCAGAAAAAGGATCACGGCTGTATCGCGGCAACTTTCGATAGCTGCGGCAATATGTCCTGGCATTTCAGCGCCGTGAACTTCGGCGGTGGCAAGAGCACCTTTTAGCCTAGCTGCCTTTAAGTGGTTCGCGACAGATTTACCTTCAAAGTGACTCATCGGGACAGAATCGTTTTTAATAACTCGCAGAGATGCAAATAGTCTTCTGTGGAAATAACTTCTCTAGAAGAATGCATCGAATAAATCGGAGTCCCGACATCGACCGTCGGAATTCCGAGTGTATGGGCGAAAATGGGTCCAATCGTGGAGCCGTTGAGAATGTTCGAATGGGAAGCAAAAGATTGGTAAGGAATATTTGAATTTTTGCAGGTTAGGGCAATAACAGCTGCTGTTTCTGCATCGGTGATATATTTTTTATTGGCGTTATATTTGATCGCGATCCCTTTGCCTGGAATGAGGCGGTGCTTCTCGTCGTGTTTTTTGGAGAAATTCGGATTAAATGCATGGGTCACATCGGAAGAAACACAGAGCGATTTTGCTTTCATACGGATGAAGTCTTCTTCGTTCATTTTATAGAATGCTGCAATCCTGCGCAGCACATCTTCAATGAAAGGGGAAGCGGCTCCTTCGGCGGTATTCGATCCAATTTCTTCGGCATCCCAAAGGGCAACCATTTGAAGAGAGTTCGAGGAAGAAGCCGATGCAAATGCCGTGATACAAGCGTGGGTCGAAGCAAGGTTATCGATCCGGTACGAGGCAATCATTTCATCGGATGCGCCTAAAAACCGTGCTTTCTCAAGAGGAACTAAAAAGAGATCGAACGAGAGGAGAGTTTTAAAAGAAGCTTGCTGTCGTAGCAGATTTTCAAGGATGTTTTTTTTCTCTTCCCCAAATCCGAGAATCGGCCGTAAATGTTCTTGTCTATCGACGATTAAACCTTTGTCGTTCACATCCCGATCCAAATGGATGGCGAGTTGAGGGATAAACAGAGGAGACTCATCGAGGAAGACGAGTTTCTCTTCGATACCACCTTCCGAGTTTTCAACCATGATACGGCCTGCAATCGCGAGATCGCGGTTGTACCAGGAGCTTAGAAGGGGTCCCCCATAGATTTCAGTGCCCAGCAAATAGATCGAGTCAGAAAAAATCTCTGGATTCGGCTTCAGTTTTAATCCAGGGCTATCGGTGTGGGCACCAATAATCGTGGCTCTAGAAGGAGGATTAGACGGAAGAGAAAAGGCGCAAAGTGAACCACTCCGCTGTACAAAATACCGTTTGTTTTTTTCCAGATCCCATTTGTCGCCCTCTTCTAAGGGTGTAACATCGAGGGAAGCGAGCCGATTTCCCATTTCATGCACAGCATGCCATGGTGTCGGAGATTGATCGAGGAACAGGCAGAGATCTTCTAAGATATGGGACATAACTCTTTTACTCCATTGAGATAGTGATGAAGCACGAGGGGGATTTCAACGGATCCATCGGGACGTTGATTATTTTCCAAAAGTGCAACCATGAGTCTAGACGTTGCAAGACCAGACCCATTCAAAGTGTGCACCAGCTCGGGTTTTTCTTCTTTATGTTTCGATCGGATGAGGCCCCGTCTTGCTTGAAAATCTCCGCAATTCGAAATCGATGAAACCTCGTAATACCGGTTTTGTCCAGGAAGCCACACTTCGACGTCGACGGTTTTCATCGCGGCAAATGACATATCTCCAGTCACGAGGAGCATGTTTCGATAATGTAAATTTAATCCTTGGAGAATTTCTTCCGCGCTTTGGATCATCTGCTCAAACATCTCTTCGCTTTGCGAAGGGAGTGTGAATGCAAACATCTCGACTTTGTTGAACTGATGCATCCGAATGAGCCCCCGCTCTTGACTTCCCGCAGCACCGGCTTCCCTTCTAAAGCACGGCGTATAGGCCATGTATCTTTTCGGGAATTCCTCCGAGGGAATAATTTCATCCCTATGCATTCCGCACAAGGCCGCCTCCGAAGTCGGTATCAGATACAGCTGGTAATCGTCGTCTTTGATTTTAAACAGCTGCGATTCAAATTTCGGAAGTTGCCCCGATGCAAAAATCGTCTCTGGATGCACCAGCAGCGGTGGAAGCCACATCTCAAATCCATTTTCAATATGGATATCGATCATGTAATTGAGCAGCGCCCATTCCAATCTCGCTCCCATCCCCCGATAAGCGGGCCAACCACTCCCTGAAATTTTCGCCGCTCGTTTAAAATCAAACAGATATAATTTTTCATTGAGCTCAATATGATTTTTAAATGTAAAGTCGAACTCCCGCTTTTCTCCCCAACTCTTCATGCAAACATTATCTTTCGGATCCAATGAAACTTTGACATCGTCAGCAGGGATATTCGGAAGACAGGCCAGTTTCTGGGTCAGCTCGTGTTCCAACTCTGTTCTTCGATGGTTCAAGGTCCCCACCTTATCTCCCAGCCCCCCCACCTCGCTCATCAAACCCGCTACATCTTCCCCCCGCCGCTTCTTTTCTCCAATCTCTTTCGACAGGCTATTGCGCCGTGCCTGCAGCTCTTCCACCTCTGCAATCACCCGCCGAATCTCCTCATCCATCTCCAAAATAGGCCCCAAGCTGACCGTACGATCTTTTCCCCTCAATTTCTCTTCAACCTTTTGGGGATCTTTTCTGAGCAGCTTAATATCCAACATAATCTTATAATGTTAAGGCGAAATTCGCTTAAAGTCAATCATCGAGAGCCGGTATTTATTCCGAATAAGGCGGTGAATTCCGCCTTATTCCGCCTTATTCCGCCTTATTCCGCCTTATTCCCTTGATTTGACAAAAACCATTTTGCCCCACGTCCATAACCTTGAACATCAATCAACCCAAGTCTTTTAAGATGTTGAAAGTCATCACGTAAGGTACGATCAGCAGGGGGATTAGAAAGTTTTAACTTAACTTCAATGAAAGTTATTCCTCTTCCAAAATAAGTCGCTACGGATTGTAAGATATGTCTTTGACGCTCGGTCAGATCATGCGATATCCGATAAGGGGCTATATAGCCACTGGGTAAAAATCGGATACAAAATGAATTGGCTTGCTCAGAAAATTCGGGCTCTGGATGACCTGCTTTCACACATAAGCTTACAATTTTTTGTGTCCCACGCCCCCATTTTTCGATCAACCCTCTATTATAAAAGATTGTTGCAATCAACGGATTGCGCTGATGAGAAACGTGATCCTTTTTCAAATCTGCTGGGGTCAGTCCAAAAGGTAAGGTTCCGTCATTCCAAATTTCTAAATGATCATCAAAAATTGCAATACTAACCGCACCTCCAGGTGAAGTGTATGTACGATGGCAAAAAGCATTTACCAAGGCTTCCCGAAGAGCAACCAAAGGAAATAAAGGCTCATCTACGCGTTCCAAAACACCTGGAAGAATTTTTCCAGCGATAGGTAAATGTTTTCGCAGAAAAAGCATGGCTTCTTCAAGAAGATAAAAGGCATTTCCTAACAATTGACGTTGATCAATAAATTCTGATTTATCAGTTCCCTTGAAACGAGCTAGCCTTAATTGGCATTGTGTATACTCAGGGAGAAATTTTTTTCCAAAAAGAACGATTGCTGCATTGAGTAGCCGACCTTTTTTTCTCAATCCTAATTTGTCGAGAATGGAAGGAATGTCGTCTTCTTGAGATTCTGGAAGACGACCGACTTCTGTTCCAATTCTAATAGTTCGCCATATTTCTTCACCACTCAAGTCATCGATTGTATAGTCAAGCACTTGCTGGGTTTCCCATCGTAGATTATGATAATTCCGTTCCAAAAGTAATTTCTGATAAACTTGTTGAGACATTTGAGAGACTGTAGATTCAATTCTGTGATAGGGACGACCGCAGAAGACATAGGGTACATCACTCTCTCTAGGGGAAGCAGTCAAAACAATAACTTCTTTGTTAGGTTCAAGCTCAATTCTGTCCAAATTAATCGCCGGAGGTGGTTCGAATTTCTTAATTAACTCAGCCAGTTCTCGAAAAGTTGAGTCAGAAATAGTTTGCCCGACAATTTTTTTCTCGGAGGATATTCCGATTACAACCTTCCCTCCTTTTCCATTCAAAAATCCACAAAGCGCTTCTCCTACACTAGAAGCAGTGGATTTTTTGAATTCGAGTGTCTCAGACTCGCCTCTATGAATGAGTTCTTGTAAAGTTGTGAGATCCATCATCACCTCAAAATGATAAAGATATTAAAAGAATTTTTCCAATTTGTAAGTTTTTTTCCCTTTTACTGGAAAAAGTTGTATATTTGATTGCTTTAAGACCTATATGGATAGAAAAACGGAATTTAAATATTTATTTCTGATCATTGTTGTCTTTATAGCTGCGTGTGTAGAGACGGATATTTACTTGCCGGCGTTTCCGGACATGATGGTCTGGTTTGGGGCTTCGGAGGGAGATATTCAGGGACTGTTGACGTGGAATTTCGTGGGGATCTGTGTTTCGGGACCCTTGTACGGTCCATTGTCGGATGCGTATGGGAGAAAAAAACCTTTAATCGGGGCCCTTTGTTTATTTTTGGCAGGGAGTATTGTGACGCTTTTTGCTCAGAATCTTGATCAGATGTTATGGGGTCGTATTTTGCAGGGGGTAGGGAGTGGCGGATGCTTTACCTTGGGAACGGCGATTATCTTTGATGCGTTTCAGAAAGACAGGGCCGTCACTGCGATCAATAACATCAATATGATTATACCTGTCATTATGTCAGCCGCCCCCATGTTAGGGGGATATTTGAATTTCACGTTTGGATTCCGCAGTAATTTTCTTGCCATAGCCATTTTTGTTTTAATTAGCATGATCATCTGTTTAGTTTTGTTTAAAGAAACACACCCGAAGGAAAAAAGAATACCTTTACAGATGGCATCCCTATTGAGAGATTTTAAATTGGCTTTGACAAATGTCGCTTTTTGGCAAATAACACTGATCGTCAGTCTGGTTTTTGGAGCTTATATCGCTTTTCTTTCTGGGACCTCGGTCCTTTTCGTTGTCGAATTTGGTATGAGCAAAAAAGTTTTTCCATTTATCCAGGCTTCTATTTTGGGTGGTTGGGTTATAGGCGGTCTTGTTTTAAACAGGTGCATTACAAAGTGGGGAACTTTTAAGCTTAAAAAAGCCGGGGTTGTGTTGTGTGTTTTGGGGGCCATCATTCTCGGTCTTGTCACGTGGATGACTCCTCGAGATCCGTATCTCCTCACTAGCGGCATGGTGCTTTTTGCTGTGGGAGCCAACTGGGTTATCGGACTTTATTTTCCCGAAGGGATGGAGCTGCTGCCTCAAATTAAAGGAATTACAGCGAGTCTTTTGACCAGTGCACGCTTACTGATTGCCGCTTTAATAGTAGGCCTCACCAGCAATCTTTATAACGGGACCGTTTATCCTCTTTCAGCCGTTGTTGTCGGTACCATCGTCGCCATTTTGCCGATGATCTTCTTTTATGAAAGAAAGCAAATTATAGAGGTTTAAAAATGCCACATTCGAATTCGAAAATTCCGTTCTCATCAGTTCTCCGAGCTATAGCTTCTTTTTTCCATGTGAAATAATGAGGAAATGTGGTTTCGACTTGAGAATGGGGTGCCAAATCTGCTGTTGATGCGGGAATCCCTTTATTCAAATGAGGAAAATCTAAGACCAATATGAACGGGTCATAGTTCTGAAATCCGATCATAAAACCGTGCTCAGTTTCTGATCTTTTTTCGAGGGTAAAAAAGAAGCGGGAATTTTGGATGTTCACAACACGTCTGAGAGTTTTCTTAAAAAGCAACTGTAAGGGAATTTTTATATGGAGAGTGCCGACATATTGAACGCGAGCTGGAGGAAGAGCTGAGATGACTGTTAATGACTCAAGTACCTCAAATCGGATGGCATCGAGGGCGGTATACCCATCTATTTCGTGAAGAAATTGAAGAGCAGTCTTTTGATCTCCTTTAATTTCATTCATGGCCCATTGGATCATGGCACTATGGAATTCTGTTTCATTTTTCAATCGGAGAGTGACTTGACTCATGAGTTTTTGAATAAACTCTCGAGAAAGTTCGTGCAATTTCTTTTCTGCAATCACGTCCATTATTTGACTTGCAAAAAGTCGAAGAACTTGATCATAAATGAGCCAGTAGTGAGGTGCATTTCTCCACGTGGAGGCTTCCGCAAGATTATTCCCAATGATTTTATCGCGTACAATGATTTCACATTGCCGTTGAAGGTCTTCATAAAGGATTTCATGGGCCAATTGAAGAAGTTGGGGGATTTGCTCCCGAGTTGCCAAAACTTCTTTCCCAAGCGTTAAACACCACTTGACTAGAAGCATGACAATCGGTTTGGGATAAGACGTGAAAGAAACGGCGTTTCTTGCCTTGCCGTCTTGGCAAGTTATCTGTTTTACTTCTCGAAAATTCCCCCGAGTTGCATGGTTGCAAAAGGGGGATGCTTGGAAGAATATGCCAGGAGCGTAGACCTCTTCTTGATCGGCGCAGAGTAAAACCGTATCTAGATTTCTGGGATCATCGAGAAGCTTTAGGAACCGAGTTTGGAAATCTATCGTAGGAATAAAAACAGTGTTTTGAAGCTTTTCCATTTCATCATGAAGTCTTCCGCATTCAATTTTGAGTGCTAAGAGATGAGTTTCGATACTCTTTTTTTCTTCTGGTGCATTTGCTAAAATCCATTGAGCTTGTTTATTTGCATCGGATAAGATCGCTGCAGCATTGTCTCCTATTTCAGAAGCCGTATCAGCTTCTTTTTTCATATTAGACTCTAACTTGGAGATCAAACTAACGATGGCACTATTTTGAGGGAACTTTGTTTGGAGCATGTAGAGGGTCTTGAGGGTTTCACGGGCGGACTCCCTTTTTAATTCTTGGAGGAAAGGATTTTTCGTTAAAAAGGTTTGGATAAAGCTGTTGACGTGGGAGTGTTTGATATCGGCCCCGAAAAGAAAGTGCCACAGACGTTCTCGAAGAGAGAGAGGTTTGGCAACGGTTCGAAGAATCCCATCAGCGACAATGGCTACCCTTTCGTGACCCAACGTCCCTAATAATCTCAAATCACTCAGAATTGGACGTATTTCCGAAAAGGAAGAATACCGTTTGGGTGTAAAGAGAGTCGGGGGGTTCCAGAAGAGAGACCAGAAGTGAGATAGGAGACGTTGTATCATGGAAATATTATAACACAGGGGTTAGAATTGCCAAGATCTCTTTTTTCTGATAAGATGATGAATATTTTTATGAAAACAAATTCTTTGCCAAAAGCTCAAAATCCTCTTTTACTGAGGTTTCACCGGTTGGTGGACGCATTTGCGAAATCGGATGATGAGAGGGATTTTTACTTGGATCGGATTGAAGGATTTATTGTCTATGTCGACCTGGATAAGGGACAGAAAGAGCTGGATGATCTTGAGATTGAGGTAGTTGAGCACAGGGATCGGTATGCGATCATCCCTAAAATGACGTTCTATGAGTCGAAGAAATTCATGGAAGGATTTGTCAATGAAAAAGTTTACGATATCGATACGAAAGAAAAACTTTTAGATGTCATTCAGTCAAAGGAAGCGCGGGAGAATTTTTTAGAGTTTATCTATGACCATTTGACCGAACTGGAGAAATGGCAGCTTTACTATGCCGAGAGGATGAGAATTCGGATCATTGAATGGCTCCGGTCGCAAGAATTTGTATTTGTGTTCGAGGAAGATTTAGATCTACCGAAGGTTGTGGTGGAAAAGGTGAAGCAGCAACTCTTTGATTCTAAGGTCGGTAAGGATGTTGCCCAAGCTAGGGAAGTTTTGAATCAAAAAGCAAAAACCTACTATTCGAGCGAAGCCCTGAATCCTCGCCCCAAACGAGGCCGTCCCCCTAAGCAACAAGTCAAAATCGAAGTTGAACCGCAACTGACAGGCGATATTTACACCACCGTTCCCCCGGCTTGTCGACTCTTTTTATACCTGCCTGATATTGCAAGTGTTACTGCTGTGACATTCTCTTCTCGTTATGGAACGGAGGCGGAACTTCTGGCCAGTTTGCGTGGAACAACGCGGGTCAAAGTCGATACCAAACTCGAGGCGCTTTCTCAACGTTTGGAGTCTCTCCGTCAGCTGTCGAGTCGTTTGGCAGGCATAGAAGAAATTGTCGGTGAAAAAGAGACCCGCTTGATGAAAGCGGTCTCTCAACAAGAACCTGCTCCTGTCGAAGAAGAAGTACCCAAGAAACGGGGACTTCTCGATGTTGTTAAAGGTTTTTTACCACGTCGCAAAGAAAAGAAACCAGAATCAGCTGAAGAACCGAAAGCTCCTCCACCTGCCGTGAAAAAAGTCACACCGATCCAATCCAGGAAGAAAAAATGACGGTTGCGGAAGTGCAGATTGGAAAAACTCTCGCACTGAAAACCTTGGAAGTGATGTATCAAACCCGCTTCATGGATGAAAAGTGCCTCAAGTTATCCCGTCAAAATAAAGGGGGAACGTTTCAACTTTCTGTTGCTGGGCATGAACTGATTGGTGCTCTATCGGCACTCAGTTTAACGCCGGGGAAAGATTGGGGTCTTCCGTATTACCGCGATCGAGCTTTTGCCATTGGACTGGGGTCTTCTCTGACCGATCTTTTAGGTGCATTTTTAGCGCGCGATGTTCCTCACCATTCGGGAGGCCGGATGATGCCTGAACATTTTGTCCATAGGGAACTTCGGATTCCGTGCCAATCGAGCTGTGTTGGAACCCAATTTTTGCAAGCAGTCGGTGTCGCCAAAGGGGTTCAATTCTTAGGACGCGATGACGTCGTCTATGTATCAGGAGGCGATGGTTCGACTTCGCAAGGCGATTTTCATGAAGCTCTGAATTTTTCTTGTCTCCACCGTTTGGGCGTCGTTTTTGTGATCCAAGACAACGGGTGGGCTATTTCGGTTCCCCTCCATGAACAAACCGCCGGTGGATCGATCGCCAAAATGGCGCGTGGCTATGAGGGGCTTTCTGTCTTTGAAATCGATGGATGTGACTTTGAACAGACGTCGCAAGCGCTTAAGAAAGCGGTTGAAAAAGCACGCCGCTGTGAAGGTCCCAGTTTAGTGGTTGCTAAAGTTCCTCGTCTCGGGCCTCATAGCAATAGCGATGATCCTTCAAAATACCAAGATAAAGCGTGTATTGAAAACGAAAAAGCCAAAGACCCTATTCCTCGTTTAGAAAATTGGATTGTCGATATGGGTCTTGCTTCTCGGCTAGAGCTGGGTGAGATGAAAAAGATGGCTTTTGCTCAGATCGAAATGGCTGCGACGGAAGCGGAACAAATTCCTTTTCCTGATCCAGCAACCGCGACCGATAAAGTTTTTGTTCCAGTTCCCGATGTCGAATTCCAAGAAAAAGAGTCTTCCGCTGAATCGATTGTGATGGTCGATGCTTTGAACCATGCGATCGATGAAGAAATGGCCAGAGATCCCCATGTTGTTGTTTTTGGAGAAGATGTCGCTCATGGAAAAGGGGGTGTCTTTGGAGTCACCCGCGGGCTGACAGCTAAATACGGCGCTGAGAGGTGCTTTAACTCGCCCTTGGCCGAGTCGAGTATCATCGGAATTGCTTTAGGGATGTCTCTTGTCGATGGAATCAAACCGGTCGTTGAAATTCAGTTTGCCGATTACCTATGGCCTGGAATCAATCAGCTCTTCAATGAAATCTCCAGCTTTTATTACCGATCGAATGGAGAATGGAACTGTCCTCTCGTGGTTCGGATGCCTTATGGCGGCTATATCCAAGGCGGTCCTTACCACTCTCAAAGTATCGAAGCTTTTTTAGCCCACTGCCCAGGTCTGAAAGTCGTCATCCCGAGCAATGCTGCCGATGCGAAACGGCTTTTAAAAGCGTCCATCCGAGATCCGAATCCTGTCGTCTTTCTCGAACATAAAGGGCTCTATCGACAACGGGTTTTCTGTGCTCGCCCAGAACCGACAGACAATGAACTCTCTCCTTTAGGCCCTGCAAAAGTGGTTCGCCGTGGCACAGACGTCACATTTGTCGGCTGGGGAATGATGATGGTCATGGCATCCGAAGTAGCAGAGACCCTGGCTGGGGAAGGAATCCAAGTTGAATTGATCGACCTTCGAACGATGGTTCCTCTAGATATGGAGACAATTTTGACGTCGGTCAAGAAGACCGGTAAATTGGTGATTGCTCATGAGGCTTCCAAAAGTTGTGGATTTGGAGCGGAAATCGCGGCCCAGGTGAGTGAGAGTGGATTTCAATTTCTCGATGCTCCCATTAGCCGAGTGGGTGGAGAAGGTTGCGCCGTCCCGTATTGTAAAATCCTCGAAGATGAAGTTCTGCCTCAACGGCACGATCTTGAAAAAGCTCTCAGAGAATTGGCTTTGTATTAAAAGTTCTTCATTCTTCTTCGATGAATCCGTGCTTTTCTCACAAAAGAAATTGGCCTCAGCCGTTTCTCATTGATGCGACAGATTCTCGCAATTTTCTCTTCCAAAACCGAATACAACCTCGGCGACTGATGAAGAAGCCTTTGTTTTTCCCCTTCATCTAACTCTTGTGTCATCGCTAGAAGATCATCCAACATTTTCTCTTGTGCACAGAGTAGCATAGAGCAATCTTCATCACACTCATTCAACTCCTCCGCATTGACAATCAGCTCATCGAGCTTTTTTTCAATTGTAAGTAGACCCATTCTTTCCTCCAGTCTCAAAATTCGATATCTACATGGATGGAGAAAAACGTGTCAAATATTATTTTAATGAAAACAAACCTCGACCAGAAATATTGTTCGACTTAATCTACATCCTTTTTATGAAAATTTTTGGAAAGTGTGTTTTGCTGGGGTCGGTTTTTTCATCGGTCTGTTTTTCTCAGACATCTGAATTTATAAAAATGGGAAAGTGGAGTTATGGGACTCCAGCAATTCACGGATGGGGAGAGAAAGCAATCTTAGAAGTAGGGGCTTATTGCTCTATTGCTTCGGGTGTGAATGTTTTGCTTGGGGGAGAACATCGGATCGATTGGGTGACGACATACCCTTTCAATACTCTTTGGCCTGGCATTGCAGGACATATTACGGGTCATCCAAAAACGAAAGGAAATGTGGTTATCGGCAATGATGTTTGGATTGGAACGGGCGCTTTTATTTTATCTGGAGTTAAAATCGGGGATGGGGCTGTCGTAGGAGCCCAAGCTGTTGTTGCCAAAGATGTTCCTCCTTATGCGGTCGCCGTTGGAAATCCGGCTAGAGTTATAAAATATAGGTTCGACTTTCCAACGATTGAAAAATTATTAAAAATAGCTTGGTGGAATTGGCCCGAGGAAGAAATTGTTAAAGCAATTCCTCTGCTACTTTCAAGCAATATTCAGAGTTTTATTGACTACTGCGAATCTCAAGGAAAAACAGGAGAGAAAATATGAGATGGATACAAGGATTAGGAATGCTTTTTCTGGCTTTCATGATACAGGTCATCGCTTATGACGCCCATACAGTTTTACTACATTCGGAAAAAAACTGTCGTGATTTAGAAAAAACCTTAAACCAATTCAAGATACCTTTCGAAAGGGTTGAAAGAGTTGGCTCAACGGATGAAAAAATTTATATTTTTGACGATTTGTCCACCATTTCGGAAGTGGAACTACCGCCTTATTTTATTGTTTTCCAAATGGAAGATTTAACCCAAACTCCTCCTTCTGAGGAAGATCTAAAGAAATGGTCTAAGGCTTTTGCCGTTTGGGATTTCAGTTGGGGAAACATAGGAAAATATAGAGATAGAATTCAACACTACGTCTATCTTGAAAAGGAATCTCCTGACATCGTCCCTTTTCTACCCTTATATTTACCCGTTCGAGCCTTGAACGCCTACAGGGAAGTTCTGCAATATAGTACGACGCATCCTTCTGATATCTCACAACATTTGCCTGCTATATTTTGTCATGCTGTATTCAATGAACCTAAAGTTATTATTGAAGCGGGTATCAGAGGGGGTGCATCCACAGTTCCCCTTTATAAAGCCTTGCAACTGACAGAAGGGAAGCTTGTTGGAATTGATAAAGACCGGCAAAGTGGAAATGTCTACACCGAATTGAATGATCCAAGAATTTCTTTTCGTCATATGAATGATTTAATTTTTTGTAAATTTTCCTCTAAAGTTTTGGGAGGTAAGAAAATGGATGTCGTCTTCATTGACACATCTCACGAATATGAACATACAAAACAAGAAATCCAAGCCTTTGTGCCTCTCTTGTCAAAAAATGGAATGCTCATTTTTCATGATTCGAATTGGTCGCCAGGATTATCTGGTGTGACCTCAGCATTGAAGGAATTTTTTATCCCTTTTGATGAGACTAAGTATCAAGATTTATGTTTCTCTAAAAATGAAATAACATGGCATATGATCCATTATCCCAATTGTAATGGACTAACCGTTTTGAAAAAAATTTAGGGGCAAATATGAAAAAAATAGTTCTGATTTTTTTGATATCCTTTTTTCACATGGACCTCTCGGCAAAGATTCGGCTCCTCACATTTCATTTTAATAAACCCGATTATATCGAGCTCCAATACCATACCTTTAAAAAATTCATGAAAGATGATTATGAATTGATCGTCTTCAATGATGCGATAAAGCCTTATTATGAAATTCAAATTAAGCAAATGTGTGAGAAATATGGGATCCGCTGTGTTCGGTATCCTCAAAAATGGCATAAAAACGAAGCATTGAATGAGCAAGTCCTCCATTGGCTGGCAGATCCCAAGATTTATTCTCACATTGGTTTTGGTGTTCCAGATAATATTCTGTCCATTGCTCAACAACCGAGCATTCGTCATTGTCATGTGATCCAATATGCGATGGATCAGTTTGGTTATAATCATGATGATATTGTTGCTATCGTCGATGGAGATGTTTTCCCCATCCGGCCAGTCAGTCTCCGAGAGTATTTAAAAGATTATGATATCGTGGGGATTCAGAAGCTAATTTCAACGGAGAATGTCGATTATTTGTGGGTTCCGTTCATCGCTTTTGATGTTCGGAGATTGCCTGATAAAGATGATTTAAAGTTTCATGTCGATATCATTGAAAACAAACTCTACGATACAGGAGCGCATACGTACCATTATCTGAGGAATCATCCTGAAGTGCGTGTTCGAAAAATTTTAGGATATTCTAGCACATCGTTTTATTCGATGCCGCCCGAAGAAATAGAAAAGTTCGGTTTTAAACCGCATGAGATTGAGTTCATCAAAACCCTGCCATGGCCCCAGTGTGTCGAGATCCATATGGATCAACATTTTCTCCATTTTGGAGCAAGTTCTTTTGGCTTAGAAGGACACGATGTGAAATCCGAGCATGTTAAGAACTTCTTAAACAAAATCTGCAAGATGGAGTTTTAGAAGAAAATCGGTTTGCTGAGCGATTCTTGGAAGGCGATCGAGGTGTCGATGGTGAAGCCTGCTTCATGGAGTTTTTGGGTGATGATGTTGAGGGCGAGATCGGGGTGATTGCATTCTTGGGAGAGGTGGGCGAGGTGGATATGTTTGAGGTGGGGGTGGGCGATTTCGGCTAGGAGCTGGGCGCACTGATCGTTGGAGAGATGGCCTTGGCGGCTGAGGACCCGTTGTTTATAGACAGCGGGGCGGCTGGAGGCATGCACCATAGAGATTTGGTGGTTCGATTCGATGTAAAGATAGTCGCAGTTTTGGAGATGGTTTTTGACGAGAGTGGTGATGAAGCCGAGGTCGGTGGCAAAGCCGAGTTTGAGGAAGCCTGTTTTCATGATGAAAGAGACGGGATCGAGTGTGTCGTGAGGGATGGTGAACGGATGGACTTCGATGTCTCCAAACTCGAAGGTTTCACCGGTCGTGAAGATTTTGAATTTGGGCATTTCATCGACGGTCTCTAAGATGGCTTTGGCGGTTTCGGAATTGGCAAGGACAGGAATTTTCGCTTTGACGGCGAGGGAAGAGAGTCCTTTGATATGATCGGTATGTTCGTGGGTGATCAAAATGGCATCGATGTCACGGAGGTCAACCCCAATTTCACCCAGTCTTTCCCGCGCTGTTTTAGCCGAAATGCCTGCATCGATTAAGATGCGGGTTGTTGATGTGCCAAGATAGATGGCATTTCCTTTGGAACCGGACGCTAAAGGGCAAAAACCATTCATGCTAACCGATTATTCCGATTCATCGGTTTCTCGGGAAGTTCTTTTCCTAGAAAGTAGGAGGCAGCTCGAACCGACTGCGACAAAGACCGCTGAAACGAAAAAAGGGTTGAGTGTTGCAGGAGGTTTTATTTCCAAAGAGAGTTCTTCATCGATTTCATCGGAAAAATTTGGAAGCCAATCGTAGAATAAAGCGACGCAGGCGAATGCGAATAGGATATATCCAAGGATTTTCAGACGACGGGAGAGTTTTTTTTCAAGGGGTTGATTCATTTTCTACCAAGACCCGACGGGGTTTACTCCCTTCCTGAGGAGAAATCACCCCTCGGAGCTCGAGTTCATCCATCAAGCTTGCAGCCCTGGCATAACCAATTTTCAATTTTCTTTGCAAGAACGTCGTTGAAGCACTTTGCGTTTCAATGACAATCGCCTTAGCTTCATCATACAAACTGTCACGCGGCCCCTCTTCGTCCCCGCCTGTCAATTCAGGTTGCATCGAATCGAACGACTGGATTTGATAATTAGGGGGGGCTTGGTCGTAAATGAATTTCACGACACTGTTGATCCCTTCATCGCTGATGTAAGCTCCTTGAGCCCGCATGAGATGGGAAGTGCCAGGAGGTAGAAAAAGGAGGTCTCCATTTCCAAGGAGGCTTTCAGCGCCGTTTTCATCGAGGATGATCTGGGAGTTGACCCGGCTGGCGACTTTGAACGCGATGCGGGTTGGGAAGTTTGCTTTGATCAGTCCTGTGATCACTTCGCGAGACGGCCTTTGTGTTGCGAGAATTAAGTGGATACCAACAGCACGGGCCATCTGAGCAATGCGGGCAATCGGAGTTTCCAAATCGGAGCTCGATGCCATCATGAGATCGGCAAATTCATCGATGATACCGACTATCGCGGCCATCTTTTCAGGAACAGGGATGGCGAGCGAGGATTCGAGTTCTTTGTTGATTTGCCGGCTATTGAACGCCGCAATGTTGCGCAGGCCAAGCTGTTTGAGGATGTCGTACCGTGTCTGCATCTCTTTGACCATCCAATTCAAGGCCGCATACGCTCCGTGCGGTTCGGTAATCACAGGAGCAATGAGATGGGGAAGAGCTGTGTAAGGGGTGAGCTCGACTTTTTTCGGATCGATCATGATGAGTTTAATCTCATCGGGCCTCGCATTCATCAAGATCGACATGATGATCGTGTTGATGCAGACCGATTTTCCAGAACCTGTCGCTCCGGCAATCAGACAATGGGGCATTTTGGCAAGATCGGTGATCACATTGTCGCCGGTCACGGTTTTGCCAAGAATGATCGGGATGCTCATTTTTCGAGGCGATTGTTGATAACTGAGGAGCATTTCTTTAAAGCTGACCTCTTGTGGATAGGGTGAAGGGATTTCAACACCGACGGCCGCTTTTCCAGGGATTGGCGCGATGATGCGGATCGATTTTGCTTGGAGGTTGAGGGCAATATCGTTTTCAAGGGCTGTGATTTTTTGAACTTTGACGCCGACTGCTGGATGGACTTCCAAAGAAGTGATGGTGGGCCCGCAATTGATATCGCCGACTTTGGCTTCGATGCCAAAGCTGAGGAGCGATTCTTCTAAGATTTCGGCCTGTTTTTTGAGTTCTTTTTTCAAAGATGGCTGGTCAATTTTTTTTGGATTCGGGAGGAGAGAAGGAGGTGGCAGAGTGTAGCCTGAGAATTCCGGGCTTGGTTTAGTCTGTTTTCTTTCAACTTTTTCTTCTCTCTCTAGTAGAGTTCGGATCCGTATTTCTGGTTTTTCAGGTTCAACCGGTATGGGTTTAGTAACTTTTATCGGCTCAGGCTCTTCTTCTTTTTCTTTAAATCCTTGAAGAATTTCTGTGATCCGGACCTCGGTTAAAAAAAGAAAAGAGAAGAGCGCTGTTAGTGTGAACGTGATTCCGACTCCGATGTCACTGAGCATCCGATGCAGGTTGAACGAAGGAAGATCGTTATAGAGATAGTAGGCAGGAACTCCACCGAGATTGTGACGGACCGTGTGATGCAAAAAAGGAAATTGGAGCGTCATCGATTCGGTCAGAATTTTATGGCGGAGAGCACCAGGAATAGGTACTCCTTTTTCTGCCGTCAAGGTGAGTAGTATTGAAAGTGAAAAAGTCAGTAGAAAGGCATAGAAAATTTTCGAGCCTAATCGGGGTACTTCACCTTTGATTAAAAGTTTCCAGCCGACCCACCCCACGAAACCAAGAATAAAATAGACGGTCAGACCAAATAGATACATGAGGACCCAAGCATAACCGTGCCCAATGATCCCGAGCCAATTGCTCGACCGATTATCGACATCGTAGCTGAAAAGGCAAAGAAGGGACAAGGCAGTAATCAGCAGTAAAACGAGCCCTTTTCCTTCTGGATATTCTTTTTTACTCATAGAAATATACTTAACAGAATTCCACCAATCAAGCAATACCAGGCAAACGGCCTTAAAACCCCTTTTTGAAGGAGAGGAATTGCAATCCGAACCGTCACGAGCCCAACAATCGCTGCCACCGCAAAACCGAGAAGGCAGGGTGTGAGAGAAAAACCTTCAAGATGGGGGATTTTCAACGATTCTAGAAAAATTCCACCAGCGACGGCCGGAACTGAAAGGATAAACGAAAAACGGACAGCCTCATGCGGAGTTGCACCCCGATAAACGCCTGCGGTGATGGTGGCAGCGCTCCGAGATAATCCTGGGATTAAAGCCACTCCCTGCAAAGTTCCGACCCAAAGGGCGTCCTTCCAGTCCAGGGCTGTTTTTGAAGTGCGCCTACAAACCGATGCTAGATATAGAAATCCTGCAGTACCTATCAGACAAAATCCCAAAAATTCAGGCTTAGAAAGAGTTTCTCTTAACGGTTTGAGTAAAAAGTAGAACGGAATCAGAGGACAAAGAGCGATAATAAAGGGAAACAGAAGTCTGGGGTTTTGAAAAAGCAAGAAAATATCTCTCCGGAAATAGACAACAAGGGCAAGCAACGTCCCGAGGTGGCAAAAAAGATCGAAAAGGACCATTTCTGGAAGGTCAAAGATGGTTTTAAAAAATTTTAGATGGGCAGATGAACTGATAGGAAAAAATTCAGTCACGCCTTGAACGAGACCCAAAAAAATAGCTTGAAGCCAGTGCATCCGTTTTCCTGAAAGTTGGGCGATCGACGGGGATCGAACCCGCGACAACTGGATCCACAATCCAGTGCTCTAACCAACTGAGCTACGATCGCCATAGACGAAGCCCACTAGTGTACTGGAGAGATTTCTTTCTGTCAAAAATGTTACGAATTATTTGAAAGGCGTTTCTGCCAAATTTCGGACATCTCTTGTAATTGAGAGGTATAAGGGTTGTCTCGAGCTGCTTCCTTAGGGCCGGCCTTGATTTCGGGATACATGGGAAGAAGCCTAGCGATTGTTGCATGATGAGAATTTTTTGTTGAGTAACAAAATTGGGCTACTTGGTACCAAAAACGGAAGTTCAGATCGTATTTTTCGTCACGAGGGATTTTGAACTGGATGATATCCATATCAACGAAGGGTGTGTGACCTGTCAAATCGTAACATTTGACAAAGATCTTTTTCAGCCATAGCGCGATGCAAGATGCCATAAAGAGATGGTATCTGTCGTGTTTTTGGAAAAAATACCAGGGAGCATATTGCCCGTCTGCCTCATCTAGAAGTTCAACTCCAGGGAAATGGAGGGCCAAAACTCTTTTGTTTTCAAGGTGGTGCTGGCGGATCTCTTCCCAAGGAGAAAGTCCGATGACGGGAACGGGTTCAACGGCATCATCTCCAAATTTGACTTTTAAAAAGGCAGTGAAAATTCCAAGAGAAGAGACCATCATACGGGCATCATCGACGCGAGAAAAAGCGTTCATGACTCGATAGAGTGTATCGTTAGCGCCGACTTTCCAATTATCTACAATCCAAAATGTATGCTGGAGTTTAGGGAGTTTTCTCATCTCTTTGTAAAACTGCTCCATCTGCTCGTCGTTCATGAAGCTTTCTTCGCACACGAAGGTTTTTAACATGAGCTTTTTAGCTTCTTCATTCACCGTTCCATCCGCGTTGAAAATGGAGTAGGCTTTTCTTCCTGAGGGGTGCTGGTGGGCTTGAAGAACTTCCCAATACGTTTGGATGGTGGCAAAATCGGCGGGAGGAAGTAGGCCTAGACGGACTGCTTCAAGATTATAATCGGGGAAAGCCGGGTTCGAATAAATGGGGGCATCCCAGTTTCCATTCGCCTTTAAAAGAGCCTGGATATTTTTTTCTTTGTCAGGAAGTGTTTTTAATCTATTTTCAATGTTTGCTCTTTCTTCGGGTTTAATGCGGCAAACAATTTCTTCATAGGCAGGAGAGAGGTGGGAAAGATAGCCAATATCAAAGGAGAGATGGGATTTCGCAGTTGCAATCAGGGCTTCGACTTGGCTTTTGTGCAAAATATCTACAAGTATCTCTCTCTCGGGGCCTGTGATTGCCTCGATATGCCGCTTCAATAAATGGGAGGCTTCATCGAGTTTTTTCTCTACAGTAGCGACATTTGTTACCGGTTTATCTGAAGTGGCAATTTCATAGCAGATATAGAGCCTTCGGTAGAGAAACTCGACGATTTCTTCTCTCGAGCTGTAACGATGGACATAGTTGCATTTGGTTTTGATAAAGGGTGGGAGAGAGTCGGTGCACATACTTCTATATTCGATCAAATAATTGACACTCCGTCTCACGAAGAGAGGGGCCATTTTTACAACCCCGGCTCCATAGAGTACCGCGCCTGCCACAGCCCCTATAGTTCCCATTTGGGCACCTACAACGGTCGCAAAGGTGAGTCCGAGCCCAAAAAGAACTTTTGGAACGTTAGTTTCATTGAATAGGCGTTGAATATATTGGATATCAACTCTAATGCTCATATTGTTAATAAATTATAATATAAAATTTAGTTTTATTCTATTAAAATATAAATTATTAAAGATAAGGAAGTTATATTCGCCTCGTGAATAAAAATTTCATTGATGGCAACATGTTACATAAACTTTTTGACCGCAAGAGAGAAAAACATGATCAATGAGATACGCCTGATATGCATGATAGGAAAAAGGAGAGAGATTTACGCACATTTTTTATCTGGCATATCAAGGTGCGCCACGAGGCGCTTTATTAACAGTCGGCTGAGATAGCCGACCGGGAAAGGGACACCATCCACCCGTACTGAGTCTTGGAAACAAGGAGGTAACGACTTGAGTTAAGCGTAGACAGAGGAGATTGTAGGCCGTAAGCGGAAGCGTGTGATTGAGCCCCGAAAAGCATGTGAAAATGGGAGGCCGATGGCGTCATGATTACCAGAAGGCAATACCATCCTAACCCGATAAGGGAAGGAATAGGATAGTCTCTCCGGGGTCGAAGAGCACGGCATGCAATCAAAGGTAATAAAGTGAACGTGGGAGATCCTAACAGTTCTCCGAAAGGAGTATTGACTGACAAGTATAAAAGCGAGGAGGTCGAAAAGGCCGTTAGGAAGTCAGATGGATCGTAGTACCGATGAAGCCAGTAATGACGGTGGAGGGAAGGATCCTGGGTAATTATCAACCTAAGTAAGGAGAAACGCCGCATGGGACAACAGAGCCACTCAGCGACGAACACAAAACTGAACAGGATAGCCTGGCTATCAAAACAAGATTCCAGGAAGGAGTTTGAATGCTTAATGCACTTGTTCAACCAGGAATCCCTAATTGAATGCTTCCACGAGCTGGATAAAGACAAGGCAGTGGGAATAGATGGCATAACAAAGATGGCCTATGGAGCAAACCTCTATGGCAACATCGAACAGCTAATAACCCAAATGAAGAAGATGGCCTACCGACCCGGCCCGGTAAGAGAAGTACTCATACCCAAAGGAAGGAAAACCGGGGGCCACAAGACCATTGGGGATTAGCAATCTGGAAGACAAAATCGTACAGAAGATGACGCAGAAGGTGCTGGAAAGCATATATGAACCGCTATTCCTGGAATGCTCCCACGGGTTCAGACCAGGAAGAGAGTTGCCATACAGCGATCCAGGCGCTTGCTGAATCATCTGTACAGTAATGAAATCCAGACAGTCATAGATATAGATCTGAAGAATTTCTTCGGAACAATCGACCACCAACTGCTAGAGGAAATCCTCAAAGAAAAGATTAAAGACCCGAAGTTTATGAGATACATAAGCCGAATGTTCAAATCTGGGGTACTAGCAGAAGGAGAACTGACGATTAGTGAGGAAGGGGTACCACAGGGATCAATATGCAGTCCAGTGATGGCGAACATCTTTGCTCACTATGCGATAGATAGATGGATCGAGGAAATGGTCAAACCAGCCTGTAAAGGAACCATCGGTCTGTTCCGATATGCGGATGATGCAGTGATATGCTGTCAATATGACGCAGATGCGCAACGGATCAGACAATCCCTTGGGAAACGACTCGAAAAGTTCAAACTTCAACTCAATGAAGAGAAAACGAAACTAGTCTCCTTTCGATAAGAAAGAGGCAGCTCAAGGGATAAAACAAGGGACGTTCGACTTTCTTAGGATTTACGTTCTACTGGGGAAACTCTAAGACAGGAAGGATCATACCCAAACTGAAAACGAGAGCGAAAACCATGAGAGCGAAACTAAAGAAAGTGAACGAATGGACCAAACAGATTAGGAATACACGCCCACTGAAGGAAATATGGAAAATCCTCAAGGCAAAGATGAGAGGCCACATACAATACTATGGAGTCTCCCACAACCGTGAAAGGGTAAACCAGTTCATTTATGAGGACGAGAAGGATCGTATTTAAATGGCTGAATAGACGAAGCCAACGAAAGAGCTTCACATGGGAAAAGTTCCTAACTGTACATAGCGAAGGACCCACTCCCAGAGCCAAAAATAGTACATCGAATGTTTTAACACCACAGCAGGCGAAAGATGAATATCTTGAGCCCGTTGCCTTAATTGGGCACGGCGGGTTCTAACGAGGGGGGAGTCGAGTAATCGGCTCCTCTACTCACTCATATCAAATGAATCATGTTTTTATACGGTTTGCCTCAACAGACTCTGATGATGTAAAATAATTATTTTAACCTTTCGCGAAAAGTCGGCAGTTCATAGAATATCATTGGCGCGCCGGAGAAAAGGATGACCTTGAGACACTATTTCCTCTGTATATTTCTTTTTGTTTCTTCTCTAAGGGGAGAAGAGAAAGAAGGGGGATACACGATCAACTTCCATGATGTTCCTGTTGTTGAATTCATCCAATTTGTCAGCCGGATTTCGGACGTGAATTTCATCTTTAATCATCGGGATCTGCAATTTAATATCACGCTGGCTTCAGGGAAGCCGGCCTCTACAGATCATATTGTAAAGGCCTTGGTGCAGATCTTAAAAGCGCACGGTCTTTCGATTTCCAGGGAAGATGGTTACGTGATCATTCATAAGGGAGAGCATCAAGGGGAGGAATTTGTTCCCGTCCGGACGTATGAAAAACCAGCTGAAGCTCCAGAGGCCGTTCTTCCACCAGTGGCACCACCACCACCGCCACCTGTGCAAAGCAACCCTCGATTCTTAGTTTATAAATTGCAGTATCACACGGGAAGCGAGCTTGAAGAAACAATCAAGAAAATTTCGGGAGATTTAGCTTCAAAACCCGAGACGAATTCTCAATATTTAAATGTTTTAAAATCGGTTCAGTGGATTAAAGCGACGAATTCGCTGGTTTGCTCAGGAGATGAAGAATCGCTGCAAGCGGTGAAATGTCTGATTCAGAGTCTCGATACACAGTTAAGGCAAGTGTTTATCGAAGTTTTAGTGATTGAAACCGATGCTCGGAAATCGCTCGATTTCGGACTGCAATGGGCCGGTGGGGGGAAATATAAAGATAAAATAGGGATGGGCATGGGGAACTTTCCTGCAGGCCATCGTTCACCCTTTGCTCTGTCTTTTGAACACACGAATGCAACCAATACGCCAACAGGGCCGAATCAAATTCCGATGGGTAGCGGGTTTGATATGGGTGTCATTGGGGATATCATTTTCCATAAGGGAAAATCGTTTCTATCTCTTGCCTCGTTGGTATCAGCGTTGCAGATCGATGGTGATAGTTCGATTGTTTTAAATCAGAAGATCATCACCCAAGACAATAAAAACTCGACGATTTTTGTCGGCGATAATATTCCATTCACCGGATCGATTGTACAAACGGTTGGGACGGGCCAGCAAACGACGGCGAATGTCGAATACCGAGATATTGGAGTCAACCTCAGTATCACACCCCGTCTTGGTGAAGGGGATGTGATCACGCTCGATTTGAACGAAGAGATCACCGAAGTGATTCCATCGGGATCTCACGGGGTTTCAACGCATCACGTGAGTGGGATTCAGACGACCAAAACCAACATGATGACCCACGTGCATGTCCCCGACAAACATTTCTTGGTGCTCAGTGGAATGATCCGGAATGCGAAGAGTCAACATAAATCGGGCCTTCCTTGTTTAGGAGGCATTCCCGGACTGGGTGCACTCTTTGCCAAGACCGAGCGGCACGATGAAAAGAGGAATGTGATCATCTTTGTCCGTCCGCATATCATCAAATCGATGGAAGATTACCGGAAGCTGACAGAAAAACAAGAAGACGATTATCGCCAGGCATCACCTCCGAATGCTGCCGATCTTTTTAAAGCCCTTCATTGAAAATAATATAATCAGTGTCATCAACACGACGGTCATGGACAGTGAAAAGTGAGATACTCTCCACTGAAAATCGTAGAGCGCGGGTGGATGGGTCGCAATCTTGAGAATAAAATGAGATATTTTATCGGTGATCCAATAAATCCCCGTACTCATGAGGGGAAGAGGAGAGAAGATGAGTCCTAGAATGAGAAAAAGATACATGATGGAGACGCCTGCTGGGAGGAAGAGGTTATAGAGGAGGCTTAGAATAGGGAATTTATGGAAATGATAAAAGATCAGAGGAAGTGTGAAAAGGTGAATGGCCAGATTGAGTGCTGCAGTCTCTCTCCAAAAACAACTTAAGAGATAGCCGTGTTTGTCGAGGTTGTCCATCTCGAGAGTCTCTTGAAAAGTTCGTTTAGGAAATAGGCGGAGAAATAGTGATTGAAAAAATGGATAGAGGGTCAAAATCGCAAACGTGCAGAGAAAACTAAATTGAAATCCAAGATGGAAAATAATCAGAGGATCTCGGACAAGCTGCCAAAGAAGCGCCATTCCCAGAGCTTGAAGCGGGGAAATTCGAAGACCACACAGACAACCGATGAGATACAACGATGTGCCCACCCAAGCCCGTTCAATCGGGGGAGAATCACCCAGGATAAACGTGTAAGCCGAGAGAAGCAAAAGTAAGAGAAAACAAGCGATTTGGAAAGAAAATACAAGGCGGAGAAAGCTTCCGAGAAGAAACGCGAGGAGGGCGAATTGAAAACCGGAAATTCCCAAAAGGTGTAGAAGGCCAAGCCGGTTGAATTCTAAAGCGAGAAGACGGTCATCGATTTCGCCCGTGACCATCGAAAGGAGAAAAGCCCGACTTTTGCTCGAAGAAAAATAGTGCTCGAGATGAGACCTGAGTTTGTTTTTCAACCCAAACCTCCACCCAGCAAGTGTTGACGAATCGGGAATCTCTTCACATGTTTTTAATTTCAGAACATACCGGTGATTCCCTTTAAAAACTAAACGGCCTGTCACCGAAAGATGTTTCGATCCTTCAGGACGCGGTTTTTTTTCACGAAAATAAATGGAGCACGGAATGTTTTTATAGGTCGAGAATCTCTTAAGAATTCCTTTAAATAAAATCGATTTTTGAAAAGGGGAGTGACTATGAGAAATCGATTCGATATGAAAAGTTCCTTCACCCTCTAATCCTTCTTCGGGAAGTGGAGGAAGGGAGTACGAAACAAGAGCCCAAATAAAACCCAAAGAAAAAACGATCGAAATCGAAACGAGTTTCTTTCGGTAGAGAATAAGAAAAACGGCTAAAGGCAAAAAGAAAGCAGGATGAAAGGCGAGGACAAATACGATACCTAGAAAAAAGGCGATTCCATAGGTGAGAGCAGGAGTGGTCACTCTTTATGCTTGGGAATTTTCGATTCGACCGAACTATAAATGAGCCGTGCGCCCCGTTGACCGGTGAAATAAAACAGGGCCCATTCCAACATCACACTGAAACGGTTGCGAAATCCGATGAGGTAGACGATGTGGACAAAACACCAGGTGAACCATGCGAAAAATCCTTTTAACTGCAACCGTCCAATCACGCCAACAGCCTTTCCTTTCCCGATCGTTGAGATGCTCCCTTTGTCAAAATATCTAAACGGGCGCCTTACAATTTTGGGAATTTCCTTGTCGATGATTTTTGCCACATATTTACCTTGCTGAATCGCCACAGGTGCAATAGCAGGAAGCGGTTTTCCGCTCGGACCGGTGAATGCAGCAGCATCTCCAATCACAAAGATCTCAGGAGACCCTGGAATCGACATATCGGTTTCAACGATCACGCGGCCTTGCCTGTCGACGGGAACATCGAGTGTTTTTAAAAGGGGAGAGGCTTGATTTCCTGCAGCCCAAATAATATTTTTGCTCGGATAAAAGATGTCATCAACTTGGACTCCGTCTTCTGTCACATTGGTGACCGGTTTTCCTGTAATGACACGAACGCCTAGCTTTTCTAGATCTTCGCGAGCTCTTTCTGCGAGCTTAGGAGGATACATGGGAAGAATATTGGGGGCGGCTTCGATGAGGAAAATTTTGGATTTTTCAGGTTTAATACGCCTGAAATTTTTAAACATCGTTTTATAGGCAATTTCAGCAATGGCACCAGCCATTTCTACTCCTGTCGGGCCCCCTCCAATGATGGCAAAATTCAAGTACTTTGCCGCTTCGGAAATACTATCGATCCGTTCTGCCTTTTCAAACGAAATGAGAATTTCTTCTCGAATGGTGAGCGCATCTTGGATGGTTTTGAGCCCAGGTGCAAACTTCTCCCAGGCATCGTGTCCAAAATACGAATGACGAGCGCCGACGGCCAAAATTAGATAATCAAAATCGAGTTTTTCTCCGTTTCCCAAAATGAGTTGTTTGGCTTTTTTATCCACGCCTACAATCTCACCCATCATGACGGAGGTGTTTTCTTGTTTTCGGAGGATTTCACGGATCGGAATGGCAATTTCTCCGGGCGACAAGGCAGCGCTAGCCACTTCATAGAGAAGAGGTTGAAAAAGATGGTGATTGGTTTTGTCAATGACAAGAAGATCGACCTTCGATTTCCGGAGGGCTTTAGCCGCATTCAAACCGCCAAATCCGCCACCGACAACGATCACTTTTGTATAGGCCATAATTTATGGTATTAGCCTTAGATTTTTTTATCAAAAGGAAAACAGATATAAATGTGTTTTTTTAAACTCGGCCGGCACGTACAATATTTGGGAAACTATTCAAATTTTATGAATGCAACAAAGAAAATTGTCCATAAAGTGAAAGTGAAAAACGGTCTCGGATTGCATGCACGTCCTGCTGCGATGATTGCAAAGGTTTTGCAAGGCTCAAAATCAGAGGTTTCTATATCGTATAAGCAAGAAACAGTGAATGCTCGAAGTATTATGAGTATTTTGATGCTCGCAATAAAAAAGAATAGTCAAATTACATTGACGATTGAAGGAGAAGATGCTGAAGAGACGGCGGCTAAGCTTGTTTCAGCATTTGAAACTAAATTTGGAGAAGCTTAAATCTTGAAGTCCGAGAAAGAAAAAGAGATTTATCTCAAAGGAGCTCCTGTTAGCGAAGGAATCGCTATCGGTATTCCTATTTTTCTCAGTTATGGTGAAGAAGACGTTCCCGATTTTCCTATCAGCTCCGGTGAAGTTGAAGGAGAGATCACAAGGTACCGTCAAGCGCTTGCATCGAGTCGTGAAGATCTCAAAAAACTCCAAGCCGATTTAACCAGTGAAGGCTCGAAAGAAGTTGCCTCGATTATTGGAACACACATTGAAATGCTCGATGATCCGATCATGACGACGCATGTGGAAAGTAAGATCCGTGAGATGTTAAAAAATACAGAAGCTGTTTTCCACGCCGTGATCAACGACTACGAAACACGCTTTAACAAGACCAGCGATTCTTTTTTCAAAGAAAGACTATCCGATTTCAAAGATCTTTCACAGAGAGTTCTAAGAAATTTGGGTGATGGAAATGTCAAAATCTCCCTCGAAAATATTCCGCCGAATTCCATCGTATTTATTAAGGAACTGATTCCCTCGGATACGGCTTCGATCCAAGCATCTCGGATCAGTGCTTTTGTCACACAACATGGCGGCGGAACATCCCATGCAGCGCTGATCGCCCGTGCTAAAGGTATTCCTTATGTCGCGAGTATCGATATGGAGATTTTCCAAAATGCCAAAGGAAAATGTGTCATCGTCGATGGGCTAACCGGAGATATCATTGTCAATCCGTCTAGAGACACCTTGGAAAAATATGAGAGATTGAAAAACCGGCTGACAACGCACTACCACCAACTGGAGAAAGATAAACATCTTCTTTCGGAAACCTCCGATGGTTACCCCATCTATCTGTATGCCAATGTCACATCGATGAGTGATATCGACTTTGTCCATCATCAACGGGCGCATGGGATTGGTTTATTCCGGTCAGAATACCTTTTCATGCAAGATGGTTCTCTTTTCTACGATGAAGATCGGCAATATTTGATCTACCAGCAAATTTTGAAAAAGGCTGGTCCCATCCCTTTTACCTTCCGTGTTCTCGATGTTGGAGGAGATAAGTGCTCGAATTTCTTTGAAGAACTCTCCAAAGAACCGAATCCCGTCTTAGGATGTCGAGGGATCCGTTTTTTACTGCGGAGAACTGATATCTTTAAAATACAACTACGTGCCCTTTTTCGAGCTGCAAGCAAGAGGGAGCTCCGTATCTTGTTTCCTCTCATTTCGGATATTGCAGAATTTCGAGAAGTCAAACGGATTGTCTGGGAAGTTCAAGAGGAGCTCCGCGCAGAGAATATTCCTTTTAACCCTCATCATCAACTCGGGTGCATGCTAGAAGTTCCTTCGGCGATTTTAATCTGCGATGTTCTGGCTCAAGAAGCCGATTTTCTTGCTTTGGGGACGAACGATTTAATCCAATATACTCTCGGAATCGATCGGAACAATCCGGGCATGAGTGATTTTTATTACCCGACACATCCGAGTGTGATTCGAATGATCAAAATGACCATCTTAGAAGCGAAGAGATTTCAAAAATCGATCACGATCTGTGGGGAAATTGCCTCGAACCCACTCTTCACGGCCCTTCTCATCGGTCTGGGTGTCCAAAATATCTCGTGTGCACCACGGTTCATTCCTGTGATCAAACGGACTCTCCGTCACTTGTCTCTTCTCGATTGCTGCGAGATGGCCGAGCATATTTTGACAATGAGATCGTCCGCAGAGATTTCAAAATATTTGTCAGACAGTTTTCATCTTTTTAATGGAGGTTTTCCATGAGTACAGCAGAGATAGATACGCATGAAAGAGCAGAGAGGTACAAAGAGGCATCCGTTTTTAAACAAATGGATTATATTCCTTTCGTTAGTATCATATCGGGCGTTGCCAGAGCCATTTTCGGGGCAATGGAAGTGATTGTCGGGATCTTTTCTTGGCCCATTGAACTTTTTGTCAATGTAGCTGATGGATCCAATCATCAATTGATTATTATACAGGGCTTAGCCAATTTTTTCAGAGGCTGTGTTGCGGCCACCCCCTTCGCTGGAAATGTCTACTTGTACGTCTACGACCGTGTGACTAGAAATTAATATCTTGTTTTGTCTGCGCTTGAATTTTCTGGTGGGCATCTAAATAGGCTGCTCGGATGAGGTCTTCGAGTCCTTCGACATCGTTCGGATCGACACAAGTCGGTTGGATTTTGATATCTTTGAAATCATGTTCGCCATTCAAGGTGATGGTGACAAGACCATTCCCGGCGGTTCCAGTCACTTCGAGTTTTTGTTTTTCTTCGCGCATTTTCTCGTATTGCGCTTCAAAAAGCTTGGCTTGTTTCTTTAATTTTGAAAATCCACTTCCCATGATTCCCTACTTTTTAATGATTCCTTCCAATTCGACGGCAGCGAATCGCATGAGTGTATCATACCGGCTTTGTTTATGAACAGGAGGGGTGTTTTCGACGGGAGGGGTCTCTATTTTAGGAGGAGGAGACGGAGTCGGAGTCCCATTTTCGAGCTCTTCGAGACGGCGGACCAAAAGGGGAAGGGAGACCCGTTTTTGACTGCGGATCAAATGAAGGAGGATCATTTCTAAAGTCACCCTCTTGAAAGGAGTTCTAGAAATTTCTTTGTACCATTGCATGAGATAATCGAGAATGTATAAACAGTGTTCTTGCGTGTAGAACGTGGCTGCATGGGCGTATTCTTTCAGATCTTTTTCTTGGAGATAGATAGAGGAGGGCAGCTGGAATTTCAAGAGGAGGATCGTCCGATAATGTTCAATCAATCCGTCGAGAAAGAGGCTGAGGTCTTTTCCAGAGGAAAAGATTTCTTGCGAAAGTTCGAATGCGAAAGAGAGGTTATACGATTCAATCGCTCGATCGAGCCGAAAATAGAGCGATCTGGGGCTGATGCCTAAGATTTGGGCTGTTTCATCATAGGTGAGAGGGCCGTCGGTGTAGCAGAGAAGCTGATCGAGAAGAGATTCAGCATCCCGAAGACCCCCTTCAGCCATATAGGCGATGAGGTGAAAGGCTTCTTTTTCGACGGTTGCACCTAGATCGGTTGCAATTTGCTGGAGCTTTTGGACAATCTGCTCCGCAGAGAGGCGGTGCAAGTCAAACCGTTGACACCGGCTGGTAATAGTTGAAAGGACTTTATGGGGTTCTGTGGTGGCAAAGAAAAACTTCACTGAAGGAGGAGGCTCTTCGAGCGTTTTGAGGAGGGCGTTGAAAGCTTCCTTTGTGAGCATGTGGACTTCATCGATGATGTAAATTTTAAACCGACTCTGAGAGGCGTATCCGACGGTCTCGTTGATCTGACGGATATCATCGATGCCCCGGTTGGAAGCTCCATCGATTTCAAAAACATCGAGCGATTTTCCGAGCGTGATATCTTGGCAAGATGAGCACCGATTGCACGGCTCCTGATTTTCACCCAATTCCTTGCAGTTCAATGTCTTAGCAAATAATCGAGCGAGCGTTGTCTTTCCCGTTCCTCTCGACCCACAAAAAAGATACGCGGGAGCGATTTTCCCCAGTTTAACAGCGTTCTTGAGGGTCGTAACAATCGCATCTTGACCTACGATCGATTCAAAAGTTTGAGGTCGGTATTTTCTGGAGATATTTTGATACATATTTCGAGTATAATTTCTTAATACTACAAATTCAAGAGTGTTGTTCTAAAATCACGATTGGAGCATGCTTTATCTTATGGTGCTTAAATCACTTGGAAAGGGGTTTTTATCACGCATTTGTCATCAAGGGTGGGTGGGGGATCTTTTTTTGGGTTGTTTTATTGTCGCTGCGATCACTTTTTTTTTCCAATTAAAAGAAATCCATGTCGATCATTTGAGTTTAAACGCCACTGCGCCAAAATATATTGTTTCTCAAATTGGTTTTGAATTTCCCGATCCGGAGGCAACACAACTTTTAAGAGATGAATCGATTCGTGACCTCGGGAAAATTTATTTTATCTCGAGTAAAGAAGTTGGGAAAATTGAGAGAAGAATTCGAGAAGGGTTGGTTGAAAGACCTTTTTGGAGGCACTCTCTTTCTACGGTGACATTTGAAGAATTGATCCAAGCCAGCGAAATTCTTCAAGAGATCCTTTCTAAAGTACAATTTACCTCGGTGAGGACCATAGCCAAATTGAAAAATGTCGGTCAACCGTACCATCATTATTTGGCCTATATCCCTGAAAAGTTAACCGATTTTTTGCCGGAAGAGATTTGGCTACAGATTCAGGAGCAAGCTTTTCCTACCGTAACACCCGCTTCTGCCTTTATTCTGGATCAATATAAGAGACAACTCTGGACAATCCAGGAAGATGTTGAAAAGCAAAATACAATTTACCAGATCATCAAAGACGCTATCCCGATGAAAATGTCAAAGATTCCTCCTGGAAGACGGCTCATATACGCGGGAGATAAAGTAACCCCCCAACACATCGCTTTATTGAAAGGAATGAAAAAAGCCTTAAGCGAACAACATCCGATGACCCTGATTTCCATTTTAGGAAATATCGGTCTTGCAACCTTTTTGACATTGATTGCTGTTTTCTATCTTAGGACTCTTTATCCGCATGTTTTAAAATCTCTTTCTCGAAAAGCCCTGATTGTTATCTTCGTTGTTTTTACATTGTTCTTGGCAAAACTCACCGAATATCTCATCTTGAATAAAGCCGGTCATCTCGTCGATCTTTGTCGCTTCCCTATCTTTGTCCCTTTAGTGACTTTAGCTCTATCGATTTTAATAGACCGAAAAACAGCCGTTGTGATCTCCGTTTTTGTCACTTTAATCCTATCGTTGACATGTACCGATCACATCGTCAATTTTTTTATCATTAACGCCGTTTCTGCACTGCTTACGACTATTTTTATTAAGACCGTTCGGAAAAGAAAAGAGATTTTTAAAATATCTGCAAAAATCTATTTGGCGATTATTCCTCTGATTATTTCTATGAATCTTTTGGAGAAAAATCCATGGGATTACCGGATTTTGATCGATCTTTTAACAACTTCTATCTGCATGTGCGGAATTGCCGTACTAACGATTGCAGTGCTTCCTCTTTTTGAATCGGCTTTTGGGATTGTGACCGATATGACCCTGCTCGAATCGGGGGATCTCAGCCATCCGCTTCTCCGTCGATTAAATCTCGAAGCTCCTGGAACGTACCGGCATGCTCTAGCCGTTGCAGCAATAGCTGAAGAGGCTGCTTTTGCAATCAATGCAAATCCTGTCTTTGCCCGCGTTGCAGCGCTTTATCACGATATTGGAAAACTAGCCCAGCCTCAATATTTTACGGAGAATCAATTTTCTGGTTTTAATATGCATCAACTTTTGACCCCGCTGGAATCGGCCCAAGTCATTATTTCGCATGTGACGGAAGGGGTCAAACTGGCCGAGCAATATGAGCTCCCTTCGACCATTATTCAAGTGATCCAAGAACACCATGGGACCGGTCTTGTCTATTACTTCTATCATGCGCAAATAGAGCAGTGTCGTGTCAAAGCGATCACGGTTGAAGAAGGCCGCTTCCGGTACCCAGGACCGACACCGCGCAGTCGCGAATCAGCCATTATCATGATCGCCGATTCCCTCGAAGCCTCATTTAGAAGCCTAGAAGAAGTGACGGAGAAATCGGTCGTCGATCTCGTCGAGTCGATTGTCAGCGGAAAAATCCGTGAACATCAACTCGATACTTCCCCCCTCACTTTCGATGAAATCGAATCGATCAAAAAAGCCATGGCACGCACTCTCATCGCCACCTCCCACGCCAGAGTCAAATATCCTGAAATGTCTATCCTCTGGAAATCCGAAGAAATCTACGCGAAATTCTCCTAAAGATTAGGAAAACCACAGAGGTACAGAGAACACAGAGTTGGGAGGAGTAATTCCTCATCCTACCTCTTCCCCTCTGTGCCTCTGTGGTGAAGTTCTTAATTTGACATTTGTTGTTTGATGGATTGGAGGAGTTCATCGAGTGTTCGGTTGCAATGGTCGAGCCCTTCTTCGACGGTAGGTTTAGATGCATGGGTGGATAAATAGGCTTTAACTTTCGGTTCGGTTCCTGAGGGTCGAATGATGATTTTGCTGTCGTCTTCAAGACGGAAAATGAGGACGTCTGCGCTGGGTAGATCGAGGTTGTTTTTCTGGAGTAAGTCTTGGATTGAGATGACTTTTTTTCCGGCGATGATGGTGGGGGGATTTGTCCGGAATTTTTTCATGAGGGAATGGATTTTGTCAAAACCGGCTTTACTATCTTCAAACGTTTGTGAAAATTGCCTCTCTCTAAAGACGCCAAATTTTTGGTAGATTTCATGGAGGAGATCGACGAGGGTTTTCCCAGAGGTTTTCAATTTGTATGTCATTTCAGCAAATAAACAACCTGCAATAATTCCATCTTTGTCCCGGGCGTACGTTCCGTAAAGACATCCGTACGATTCTTCAGCACCGAAGATGAAATGGTATCCATTTTTATCTAGTTCCCACTCATGGATTTTCTCGCCAATATATTTAAACCCGGTTAAAACTTCGAAGCAAGGGATGGAAAACGCATCGGCAATTTTTTTCAAGATTTCGGTGGTTACAATGGTTGTTACAAGGGCGCCGCGAGGAGGCATTTTCTTTTGCTCTGTCAAGGTTTGGCAGATGAAATAGGCTGCAAGGGTTGCCATTTCGTTCCCAGTGAATGAAAACGGTTTGCCTTGATGCCAAACAACGACCCCCAAACGGTCGGCATCGGGGTCGGTTGCGATGAGGAGATCGGTTTTATTCTGGATGAGGTGATCGATACCGGCTTTCATGGCTTCGGGATATTCTGGATTGGGAAAACGGACGGTTGGAAAATCCCCATCGATGACGGTTTGAGGGGTCACTAAAAGGGGATCTGGAAAACCCCAACGGTTTAAAGCTTGGGGCATGAGGGTGATTCCGGTGCCATGAAGGCTTGTGTATGAGATTTTCAAAGGTTTTTCACCGGGGAAAAATTGGAGTGCTGCCACTGCACCCAGATAAGCTTGATCAATCGAAGGATCGACTCGTGTAATGAGAGGATCATCCAAATTGGCAAGTTTGATTTCTTTGGGCGTGGTGATTGATTCGACTTCTTGGATAATGCCCGTGTCGTGTGGGGGAACGACTTGGGCTCCATCTTCCCAGTAGACTTTGTATCCATTGTACTCTTTGGGATTATGGGAGGCTGTGATCATCACACCTGCTCCCGCTTTCAGATGGCGACACGAAAACGAGATGAAAGGTGTCGGCCGAAGCTGACGGAGAAGATAAACGGGGATTTTATTCCCTGCTAAAACCTTAGCGGTCTCGTGAGCAAATTCTTCCGAATGGTGCCTGCTATCAAAGCCAATGACAACCCCTTTGGACTGATTTTTGGCCTTAATCATGTACTGGGCAAGACCCTGGGTGGTTCTTCGGATGGTATAAATATTCATCCGGTTTGTTCCGACACCCATGATACCACGCAAGCCACCCGTCCCGAAACCGAGGTCTGTAAAAAACGCATCGGTGAGTTGCTGTGGATGGTCCCAAAGACGTTTAACTTCCTCGCGCGTTTGCGCGTCATAGTAGGGATCTTCAAGCCAAGGACGTGCCCTTTTTTCGATGGCTGGATCGATCATTCGAGAGACTCACCGATGGTTTTGAAAGAAACAAGGGGAGCATCCTCGTGGTCGATCCCTTCACACCGCCGGGCGGTTTCTTTCCAGGCTTCTTTGGATTCAAGATTATCTTTCCACCAAGGGAACGTTTGACATTGTTTAGGCCGAACGGGATAAATTTGACACCGCTTTTCTTTCAAAAATACACAATCATACGAGATCTTTTTCTCATTGAGAGAATACCTTCCAAAAACAAACCGTGTATATTTTTTCAAAAACTCTTCCTGGGAAATTTCTAAATAGGCAGAGATTTTTTCGATATCAGCAGGGGAAAGCCAGACATAACCGGGTTCTTTTGTACAACATTCTCCGCAACCTGTGCATTTGAAGCGAAGCCCCTTCTTATACCAACTCATATGTCTCCTGACATATACCGTTCCACCCTTTTTCTTCCCAAGAGTAAACTTTTAATGAGAGATTACCTGGTGATAAATCGAGCCGATGCCAATGACTCGCGAACTTCTGAGCAATCGATCCGGGATCAAAAATGATGGGTAAATGGCTTTCTCTTAAATCTGCAATGCACCGACGGTGCGTATGCCCATGACAATAGAGTTTGATATTAGGAAAGCGGGCAATCAATTGACGAAGGTGCTCCCCTCTTTTAAGCCGTTTCCGGTAATGCTCGTGTTGAAAAAACGGAAAGTGATTGAAAAGAGCCACATTTTGATCATTGGGAAGCTGCAGGAGAAATTCATTCAAATAATGTTCTGTTTTTTCAGAGAAAAAACCGGATGACTCAACCCACGAAGTGGCAATGGCTGTATCCAAGCCGACCAAAATCCAGGAGTTGGAGAGTCGGTAAGAGGCAATTCCATGTTCTTTTAAGTTATAGGGAGGTTCCCATCCAGATTGGAAATAATCGTAGAAGAGTTGGGATGCATGAGCTTTTCGCGTGTACTGGTCGTGATTTCCTGGAATGCAAAAGACTTTCAAACCGTGTTTTTCAAGTTCTTTTACAAATTTTAATGCTTTTTCGAATTCTGCGGGTGATGAAGTCGTCGTCAGATCTCCTGTGATAACGACGTGTGTGATCCCTTCCTTTCTTAAAAAACTAGGCAGATCGTCTAACATTTCATGAGAAAAATCTTTCCTTCTTCCTAGCAAGAAATTCAGATTTCCAAGCCATCTTTTGGAAAAAAATTGCGACGGATTCCAATCCCAGCTAGAAAAGTGGAGATCGGACAGATGTGCGACCACTATTTCTTTTTCTTGGCTAGATGACGCGACAAGGTTTTTTTCTGGGCGATGTTTTGTTTTTCTATTGTCTTGATCCACCGTCTTCCTTCGATATGAACGATTTGAGGGGGAGATTGCTCGTTGACAGTCGCTGCAGTTGCTCTCTTTGAATGGGGCCGTTTATCTTTTGTCTTTTTAATATCGATTTTTTTGGTGATCGATTTGAGAAGAGCTTTATTCGTTTCCCGCTGTTTCTGGAATCTAGACAGAAGTGGCTGGGGTGTGGTAAGCTTTGAAGGAGCAGGTTCTGGAAGAAGTGTTGCAGAACGTAGTTCTTTTTTCATTTTTTTCTGGGCTTTAGCAGTAAGGGGAAATTTAGACCGATTCATTTTAATTCTCCTGTTGGATGTTTAATTATAGAGAAAATGTTTAAAAATTACCAGGAATTCATACCCAAATCGTATCATTGTTTAAAGCACTATTCAACTTCTATTTTTAAAAGAGATTTAATAGCAGGGGTTACCGTTGGAATTGTTTCGATTCCGCTGGCGATGGCGTTCGCCATGGCTTCCGGAGTCCCCCCAGAAAGAGGGCTTTTTACAGCGATAATAGCCGGTTTTCTCATTTCATTTTTAGGGGGGAGCCGTGTCCAGATAGGAGGCCCTACGGGGGCTTTTGTTGTTATTGTCTATAGTGTTGTTGAAAGACAGGGTTATGACGGGCTGGTTTTGGCCACCTTAATGGCGGGGATATTATTGGTTATAATGGGTTTTTTCCGCTTAGGATCGCTCATTAAATTTATTCCTCACCCTTTAGTGGTTGGTTTCACAACGGGAATTGCACTGGTCGTTTTCTCATCCCAAATCAAAGATTTATTTGGTCTTAAGCTGGCTCAGGTGCCTGTCCAATTTTTAGATAAATGGGCTGCCTATTTCAAAGCGGCTCCAACCTTTCATTTAGGAGCAGCTCTTGTGGGTCTTGCCACCCTTCTGCTCATTGTTCTTTTACGCCGTTTTTTTCCGAAAATCCCTTGGGGGATTGCCGGTATTGTTATCGCAACAGCTTTTTGTTGGCTCTTATCGGTCGATGTTCCAACTATTTTTTCCCGTTTTGGGGAGCTGCCCAGGACATTGCCCAGTCCGTCTCTTACTGTTGATTGGAGTCGGATCATGAGTCTCATTCCTGATGGGATAACAATTGCACTTTTGGCGGGAATTGAATCACTTCTCTGTGCGGTCATTTCAGATTCAGCCATAGGAACCCGTCATAAACCCAATTGTGAATTGGTCGCTCAAGGGTTTGCCAATATTGCTTCGATTTTTTTTGGTGGAATACCCGCAACAGCTGCCATTGCCCGCACTGCGACGAATGTTCGAACCGGCGGTCGAACTCCGGTTGCAGGGATGATCCATGCTGCTGTCGTCTTTCTCATTTTATGGAGCTGTTCAAAGGTCGTGGGTCATATCCCTCTGGCTTCTCTTTCTGCCATTCTCATCATGGTAGCGTGGAATATGAGCGAGCTCCCTCATTTCATCAGGCTTTTAAAAACATCTAAAGGGGATGTTGCGATTCTCCTTGCAGCTTTTTTCCTAACGGTGCTTGTCGATTTAACGGTCGCTGTTGAAGTCGGCATGATCCTCACCGCTTTTATTTTTATGAAAAGGATGAGCACTATCGAACACGTCATCTCTCTGGTGGAAAAAAATCGTGAGAAGGGTATCGAGATTTACAAAATGCGTGGTCCCCTCTTTTTTGGTGTGACAGATCGACTGAAAGATCTTTTGCACGAGATGAAAGATCCGCCCAAGATTTTTGTTCTAAAAATGGAGCATGTTCCCGTTGTCGATGCGACAGCATTGCAGACCCTCAGGGAATTGCACGATCGTTTAAAAAACCACAAGACAACATTTGTTCTGACCGAAGTTCAAAAAGAACCTGCAGAGTCTCTCCATAAATATGGCCTAGGTCATCTCATTTCCGATCAAGACTTCTGAAAGCAAGATGATCCCCGCAGAAGATATGGCGTATTGAAGACTATTTTTTGCAACCTTACACGGATCGACAACGCCCGAAGCGATGAGATCTTCGACTTTTTCCGTTTGGACATTGAATCCCCAGGGTCCCTTTTTTGAAAGAATCTCTTCCAGCAAAGTAGAAGGATCAAATCCGGCGTTGGTGACGATTTGACGAAAGGGAGCTTCGCAAGCTTTTAAAACAATTTGGAAACCGGTCAGTTCGTCATCTTTCAGTTTAAGTTCCGAAGCCAAGGAAGATTTTAAAAGAGCGATTCCTCCGCCGGGGACTATCCCTTCTTCCAGGGCCGCCTTTGTCGAGTTGAGACTGTCTTGAAAAACCTGTTTTCGCTGGTGCAGCTCTGGTTCGGTGAAGGCTCCCACTCGAATGACAGCGACACCGCCAGAAAGTTTTGCTTTCCGCTCGAGGAGTTTCTCTTTATCATAAGAACTGTCAACTTTTTGATACTCTTGATCAATTTGTTGAATACGAGATTCGATGTTTTTTCGATCTCCTTTTCCGCCGATTAAAGTCGTTTTTTCTTTTGTAACGACCACTTTTTCGGCACTTCCTAAGCTGGTGATGTCGATTTCTTTCAAAGACATCCCTTTCTCTTCCGAAATAACGGTTCCACCTGTCAAAATCGCAATATCTTCGAGAAGAGCTTTACGCTTGTCTCCAAACCCGGGAGCTTTAATCGCGCAAACTTTCAATGTTCCGCGTAGTTTATTGATGACGAGGGTCGATAAAGCATCCCCCTCAATATCATCGGCAATGATGAGAAGTTCTTCACCTGTGCTAGCAATGGTTTGGAGCAAGGGCAAGAGTTCTTGAACGGATGCAATTTTTTTCTCCGTGAGAAGAATTTTGACAGGTTCCATCACGGCAGATAGATCTTCTGCATTGGTACAAAAATAACTGCTGGTATAACCACGATCGAATTGCATTCCCTCCACCATTTCAATCGTTGTTTCTGTGGTTTTGCTTTCTTCGATGGTAATCACCCCTTGAGGGCCAGCTTTTTTGATGGCATCTGCGATGAACGATCCAATTTCTTCGTTGCCCGATGCTGAAATGGTAGCAATATTTTTTATCTCTTTGTCATTTTTGACGGGAATAGAAAGAGAGACCAATTCTTTGACGATAGCCTCATAAGCTTTATCCATGCCCCTCTTTAAGTTGATGGGACTAGCTCCAGAAGTGATATTCTTGATTCCATTTTGAACGAGCGCATTTAAAAGTAAGAGGGTGGTCGTTGTTCCATCACCACATTTCTCTTTCATTTTTGCAGCGGCTTCTTTAGCAAGAGATGCCCCGATATTCAAATATTGGTCTTTAAATTCGATGTCTTTAACGATGCTATTGCCATCATTCGTGATATTCGGAGCTCCCCAACTTGTTTCAACGCCAACATTCCGACCTTTAGGGCCTATTGTGACACTGACAACTTCGGCGAGTTTTGCAACGCCCTCTTTCAATTTTTCGCGTGCTTCTTCTTCAAAAATGAGTTCTTTTGCCATAACTTTTTTTAACCTTTTAAAATCTGATTTAATCCTATCAGTGTTAATTGGGGATCAACAAGATCGATAAAGTCTTGTAGATCATTTTTAATTCCCGGTAACCGACTACAGCTTCCAGTTGCCACCGTTAAAACACTGCCTGGAGATGCAAAAGAAAGACGGAGTTCAGAAAGAAGTCTTTCAATGGCTCCCAAAGTGCCGAAATAAGAGCCACCTTTAACTTTGTCTAATGACCCTTTTCCTAAAGCGATAAAAGGTGCTTCCTCTAAATGATACTCGGTTTTTTCATAGACATTAAAAATCTCTAAAAATCCTGGAAATAAGGAGCCTCCAAAATAGTGTCCTTGTTTCGTTGTACAATCTAATCTAATCGATGTTCCTAAATCAACGATAATACAATCGTTGGATGGGTAGTGATGGAGGGCTCCATAAATATTACCAATCGTGTCAGGGTGCAGAGGGCTTTCCTCCGACATTTTGGAAAAATTTTCGACTTCCAACAATTGACACGCATATCCAGCAGAGGAGAGAAGGACCATCATATCGGTGCCCATCGAAGGGTCTCTCGCAGAGACGAGAGCTTTATCAATCTTTTTATCTTTCAAAAAGTGACCAATTTCTTTAATGGTTGTTCTCCCAGCATAAACTAAACGGTCTCCCTCAAAAAGACCAATCTTGGTCCACGACCGTCCAACATCCACCACCATTTGCATACGCCCCACTATATCCAATCAAAAGAAAAAACTACAAGAAGAGGAAAAATTAACCACCGAGCACACCGAGAAAATGCAAGAGATCCTTTGCGGCGAAGCCGCCTCGGTGTCCTCGGTGCTCTCGGTGGTTTTATTTCCTTTTGCTTCTAGATTTTCTTTTCGGAGTGGAATTTTTTATAGATTTCACTCTTGGGAAGATGGCGGAGATCGGCAACGATCTTGATCGCTTCGATGGGGGTGAGATTGTAGGTTTGTTGGATGAAGAGAACATGTTCTTGGGGGGTGAGGGTGGAGAAGTCTTGCGAGGTCCCTTCGACGATGACGACGAATTCGCCCTTTGGAGGATGGTGTTCAAAATGGGAGAGGAGTTCGTGGGGTGTTCCGAGTTTGTGTTCTTCAAACTTCTTGGTGAGCTCGCGCAGGATGCAGAGACGCCGGGTGGGATCGAGAGTTTTTAAGAGCTGGATGAGTTGATGAGGTGTTTCATAAAAAATAGAGGTTGCGGGTGTGGATAAGGCGGAGGCTAAAAAGCGGGCTCTTTCATGAGGTTTTTTAGGAAGGAACCCTAGAAATTGGACTCGTTCTTTGGAGAAAGGGGAGAGGGAAAGGGCGACGACCCAAGCGGAGGGACCCGGGATGGCTGTAAAGGGAAGATTCTCTTCATAACAGCGACGTATGAGGGATTCACCGGGATCCGAAATACCGGGCGTTCCAGCATCGGTAATCAGGCTGATTTCTTTGCCAGCGCGCAAATCTTGGAGGACGGTTTTCTCCATTTCTTTTTCATTAAATCGATGGTACGATTTTGTGGGAGTCTCAATAGCATAATGATTGAGAAGAATGCGACTATGCCGGGTATCTTCACATAAGATATAGGAGCTTTGTTTCAGAACTTCTATAGCACGGAAAGATATATCTTTTAAATTTCCGAGGGGTGTTGCAACTAAGTAGAGCATTAAAAAATAGGTGGCACTCGGAATCGAACCGAGGAATGGAAGCTTTGCAGGCTTCTGCCTTACCGCTTGGCTATGCCACCGGGAACGAAATTATGCAGGAAATGAGGGATATTTTAAAAGACTTGTCTTTGAAATCTCATATTTGTATGATGCAAAAATTATTAAGTATGGTTCCGATTTAAATCGGACATGTGGTAGCATCGTTTTCTTTTAAAAATATTGAGGCCTTTTTTATGAAAACAATTGTACAGTATGCGTCAAAAAATGTTGCACGCATCTCGATTTTAGCTCTTGCCTGTATTCTTGGAGTCCTGACGTATAACAAATGGAATAAAGAATTAAAGATTATCAAGAGCAATTTGAAGAGACTTTCCATGGGACAGCCTCTAAAAGGAAAAGAGGCTCTATCGAATAAAGATATTCCTTTATCCATGCGGCTCCCCAGAGCACTTCAGAGAGTTCCTATGGCAGATAAAAAAGGGATTGTGCTCAGTACAAAAACCATTGCAATACGGAATGTCGTCGCTCCTTATAATGCATCGATCATAGAAAAGGATGACGGAGATGGATATTTCATGTTTTTCCGTTATGATATCCTTCTTTCTCATCGGTCTCTTCGTGCGAGGTTCCCATTTTTCACCAATATCGGATGCGTAGAACTCGATGAAAATTTTGAGCAGACTGAAAAAGAATTTGTACGGATCGATACGCGGAGCAGTTTTTCTGAAGACCCCCGTGTCATTCGCGTAAAAGATAATTTATTTATTTCTTATAATGATCTTCTGACAGATTCGCATGATGAAAGAGCTATTCGTATTGCATGTCTCGATTCCAAGACCCTGCAAACGAAATACATCACCGAATTAGATCTTCATAATCAACATATAGAGAAAAACTGGGTTCCTTTTTGTTACGAATCGGAAAATGGGAAAGAGGAAATCTATTTTGAGTACGAGCTTCAACCGCATAAACTCTATAAACTTCAAGATCCTAAAACCAACTCAATGGTTCGGATGATCTATCCTAAAGGGCCACGCCTCCAGACGATACCATGGCCAGGATGTTGGGGAACTCCTCGTGGAGGAACACCTCCTCGCTTAGTGGATGGGCAATATCTGGCTTTTTTCCACAGCTCATTTAGGGATGAATCAGGTGTGCCTTGTTATGTCGTAGGAGCCTATACTTTTGATGCTCATCCTCCTTTTAAAATAACGAGCATTTCTAACCACCCGGTTGTTTTTGAAGGAATTTATGAAACACCCCCTATCAACACGGCCCCTATCAATCTCAATTGCTTATTTCCAGCCGGTTTTGCTTTGGGTAAGAAAAATGGAAAAGATGTGATCCATATTTCTTGTGGAGAAAATGATTGTGCAGTCAAGGTTGTTACGGTTGATAAAGCAACCTTATTCAAAAACATGAAGAAGATCAAACCATCCTAGTGCTCAATGCTCCTTAGAACATTTGTGAAAAGGGGCATATGTGTTTTGGGAATAGTCAGTGCCTGTTTTTTAACATACTCCCTCTATTTTCGGTATGGGCATCGACCCGATTTAACCGTTTGTGGTTCTATTGATTTCGCTGATGGGATTGGGAGACAATCTCTCGAGCTCATGGATATCTTTAAAGATGAGTTGAGCATCAGCTTTATACCGACGAGATCGAGCAAATTTGCAGATGTTCCTGACAATTTAAAGAAAATCGCCAGTGCGAAGCGGAATCGTTTTGGTAAAGTCATTATTTTCGAAGATTTGATCTGGTGGCCCAAAGAAGAAAAATATCGAAAAATTGTTTCCCCTGCCGCTGAATCTTCAGTCAAAATTGCCTATTCGATGTTCGAGTCGACACAAATCCCTCCCGAATGGGTCATCATTTTGAATCAATATTTTGATGCCGTGATTGTTCCGGATAAATTTTTAGTAACGGTTTATCAGGAGAGCGGTGTCAACATCCCTGTCTTTGTGATTCCTTTGGGTCTTAATCTGCAGCCAATGTTAAACCAACCGTTGAAGCAAAAGCGGCATCATCCGTTGGTGTTTGGAAATTTGGCTGCTTGTAGTGATCGAAAAAATCAACTTCTTCTCGTCAGAGCGTTTGCTAAAGCTTTTGGTAATAATCCCGATGTTTGCCTGCGCATCAATTGTCGTGGAGGAGAGAGGGATGTGAGTAACGCAATCACAAAAGAGATTACAACGCTGGGATTGAAAAATGTTCAGTTTACCCAGTTCTCTTTGAATCGTGAAGAATATCTCCGCTTATTTCAGGAAATCGATTGTCTTGTCAATATCTCTAAGTCGGAAGGGTTTTCAATCCAGACTAGGGAAGCAATGGCCCTTGGTATTCCCGTCATAGCAACCCGTAATACGGCGCAAGAGACCGTTTGTGAAAGTCGATTGATCCGGAGTATCGACTGTCCTTTTAAAGAGCCTTTTATTTCCCCTTGGGGCGATTCGTACGGTTTTGCCTTCAATTGCACCGTGGATGCGGTCGTCGATGCTCTTTACGATGTTTATTTTAATTATGACCACTATCTTCAAAATGGACCCCTTGCAAGAAAATGGGCCTCTCAGTATCAATATGAAAATTTGAGGCCTTTATACAAATCGTTCGTTCGCCCAAGACAAATTTCCTTGGGTCAGGAAAATGTTGTGACGGAAAAAGGCCTCATAACGACATCTGAAAAATTGATACAGAAGTATCGATACAGATAGTTCATGGAGGTACATTGTGGGTCGCATTTTCCTGATTTTGTTTTTTTCGTGTTCAACCCTTTTAGGGCTCGAGTTTGGAACTTATGCCCAAAGAAAGAGTTCGGAACCTGTTAAGAGACTCCATATTTTCTCTGAAAGATGTTCCGGTAGTTTTTTCATCGAAAATCTTCTAAAGGGTAATCTTCCCCTTCTTCCTTCCGGATACGGACACAAACATTTTCCGCCATGGTTTGATCTTCCTATGGAAGAATTTAAAGGGCCTGAACATTTTTACACGTATGCTGGAAGTGACGAAGTCCTTTTCGTTGTCGTTTTCCGTAATCCGTATGATTGGTTAAAAAGTATGAGCCAAACTCCCCACCATGCAGCGAAGCATCTGGTCCATCGTCCTTTCGGTGAATTCGTTCGAGAACCTTGGGTTCTGCGAGATACTTCGCCCGTTGTAATCGCTCAGCGAGAGTGGAATCCGTATTTGGATTGTAATCCGAAAAACAAACAACCTTTTAAAGATGTGATTAAGCTCCGAACCGCAAAGATTCGAAACATGCTGAAAATCAAAGACCGTGTCAAAAATATCTACTATGCTAATTATGAAAAGGTTAGAGACAATCCCGAAGGATTTATTCGAGAGATTGCTGACATTTTTGGTTTGACTCCCAATCCGACATATGCCCCGGTTATTTTCTATAAAGGGGATAAGAAACAGGGGGTATATAAACAGAAAAAGTTTTTTCCGATCGCTTTTGATGATGTGATTTATATTAATAATCGATTAAGTCGAGAGGTGGAGAAGTCGATCGGGTATTCCATCGTCTATAATCCTTGGGAGCAATTTTATTCCGGAAAAGATGTCACCCTAGAAGAAAATACCTACTAAAGAGAGTTGAATATGAATCGAATTTTCACATATGGAATCGGGTTATTTTTTCTTTTTTCTAACCTGATCGGTTTTGAATATGCGATCGACGCAAAAAGAGAGGGATCGGGACCCATCAAAAAGCTCCATGTTTTTTCAGAGAGATGCACTGGCAGTTTTTATATCACCGATCTTTTGAAGAACAATCTCTCTTTGGTGAGTGCCGGATATGGTCATAAACATTTTCCTCCTTGGTTTGAACTTCCAATAGAAGATTTTATCGGTCCGAGACAGCTTTATACTTTCGAAAACAGTGATGATACGTTGTTCGTCATTCTTTTTCGTAACCCTTATTCATGGATAAAGAGTTTCCATGAGAAACCGCATCACTCGGATCGGTCACTCCACCATTTAACGATTTCCGATTTTATACGGAGACCGTGGATCTTAAAAGATACAGATATCATCGTTGTTAAGGAAAGAAAGAAAAACCCTTACCTTGATTGGGATCCCATGACAAAAAAACCTTTCGAAAATGTTTTAAAACTCCGATCGGCCAAGATACGGAACTTCTTGATGATCAAAGATCGAGTTAAAAATATTTATTTCATTCAATATGAAACAGCAAAAGATCACCCTCATGAAGTGATCAAAGAAGTCGCTGATATTTATGGATTAACCCCAGATCCGGTTTACAAACCCGTTGTCTATTATAAAGGGGATAAGAAACAAGGGGTTTTCAAGCCAAAAAAATCGGAACCGATTTGTTATGATGATTTACTTTTTATCAACCAACAATTAGATAGGGATTTAGAGGAACTCATCGGTTATAAACTGATTTATAACCCTTGGGAGCAGTTTCCTGGGGGAATTGATGATTTACTTGGAAAAAGATTTTATTAGTAGGGGGATGGAATGAGGGGGCTGAAATCTTTTATTTATAAATTGTTAGTGGGAGGGGTGCTTTTTTCTGCCGGGGTAAGCCTCCAAGCGAGTTGGAATCCTGGTAATTATATCGGTGATTCTAAGATCAAGCAAAATCGAGGCAAGCTGCATCAAAAAAAATACAAAATGTTAAAAAGGGACGTTCTTTTTGATCTGAAACAGACGTTGATATCACGAGAAAAAATTCGTCTGTTGATGGATTTGACCCTGATGACACGGCCAGAAGTGTGTGTCGAGATTGGTGCTTTTACAGGTTTGTCTGTTCTTCCCGTTGCTGCGACATTGCAATATTTAGGTCAGGGGAAAATCTTTGCTGTCGATGCTTGGTCGAATGAGATAGCGAGCCTAAATTTAGAGGATAATGACCCTATGAAACCGTGGTGGTCTCAAGTCGATATGGTAAAAGCCCGGCAAATTTTTAACCAAAGAATGAGCACATGGCTCGTCAAAGATTTTTGTACACCTGTTCGTAAATCTTCACAGCAGGTGAAAAATAAATTCGATAAAATCGATTTTCTCCATCTGGATGGGGATTATTCGGAGGTAGGATCGTTAGCAGATGCTAAGCTCTATGTTCCTAAGGTGAAAAAAGGGGGATATATTCTTCTTTCAAATCTTTCGATTGCTCCAAAGGGGAAACAATCGAAAATGAAAACTTTCCACTACCTCTTAGAATCGTCCGAAATTGTTACCGAGATCGAACACTTTAACACCATTTTGTTTAGAAAAAAATAAACCACAGAGGGGGAAGAGGTAGGAAGAGAAATCAACATCCAGGTTTATTTGCTGTTTTGGATAACATGATGCGCAGGATCGCCCCAAAGAGAAGATTGGGGCGGCAGGATATACAGGATGAAGAAATCTATCTAATCGTGCCTATCCTGCCGCCCCAATCTTCTCTTTGGGGCGATCCTGCGCATCATGTTCTCTTATTAACCCGAGAGGTCAAAAGGTGACAATCTGCTTGCTGCACTCCTGCCCGATCGATCCTCCTCCTCGGCCTAGCCTCACGCCCAAGCCTCTAAATGGGGTCCTCGTCGGTCGGACCGCTAACGCTTCGATCTGACAGGAGTTCGCTGGCGCATGTTGTCACCTTTTGACCTCTCGGGTTAATAATTCACCAATAAAATCACAGGAGTTCACCACAGAGGGGGAAGAGGTAGGAGGAGAGGAATTTTCTCTGTGGTTTTCTTTTTTTTATTTCTTCTCTTTATCGAGATAGTAAGGCGCCCCGTTATCGGAGATGGCCTTCGGCAGTGTTGATACGACATCTTCTCGAACGGTATAGATTTTTATACCAGGATGCAGATAGTTATCCATGTCGTAAGGGAGAAAGATATGGTAGGTTTTGATGAAATCGAGAATCTTCATCATACCCGATCTTCGAACAATCATTGAATAAGCCCCATAGCGAGCACTAATCCGTCTAAAACTCTTACTGATATTGGTCCGGAAACGGAAAATAAGTGGATCTTCAGGTTTAAAATTGGGCCTTGGAGAAAATGAGAAACAACCGACATAGTTGCCCTGCTGATCCTTCGTATCTGGATCTGTGAACAGGATATCCCAGTTGTCTTTACCGACTAGTTGATCTAATTTTTCGATATATCTGGAGAGCTTATGGGGATTTTGAATGATTTTAATATCATCTTCCATCACCCAGATCGTTTCATATCCAGAATCCACCGCATCTTGCAAAATGGACAAGTGGCTTAAAACAATCCCAATGGCCCCTCGAGACATGGCATGGCAAAAATACGTTTGGCCAAAGTTTTGTAGAAAGTGGGGTTCAATGTATTCGGTTGCTGCTCCTCCGTTTTCTGGAAGATAGCTGGTTGCTTTAATATTGCAATCCATGCCAGGCGTAAGTCTTACGCCGACATCGTTGATCGTGGCTAAGGACAGCTCCCACCCATTGACAGCTGAGAATCGAAACGGATGAATTCCGTACGGTTCGAGTTCTTTTTTACAATGTTCAAATTTTTCGGGTCTTTGATCCAAGTTGATCACATAAATGAAATCGATATTTTTCATCGAATGACAGGGTCCTTTCGAGGAAGGATCGATCTTTTTGAAATGGTCTTGAACTTCAGCTTGTAAGACAAGTGTTGCAAGGCAAAATAGAAAATATTTCAACATTTTATTCCTCGGAGTCTGGTTTTTTGAATAAAAAGCATGTTTCGGTCGACTTTGCGAGGTCTTTTTCACAAGAGTCATACAGCAATTTAAGGGCAGCATGTGTCGACGACCAGTTGACATCATCAAACCAAATATACCCATTCTTTTTGACCTTGGGTAAATACATCTGTACATCTTTCAAGGAGACTAACTCTGTATGATTCCCATCGATATGGAGGATATCGATCGATTCATCCGGAAACATACTCAATGCTTTTTCAGATGTCATGGGCATAGTGACACAAAAATCAGACACCTCTTTTTGAACCATTTTTTCTTTAAAATCGTTATAGATGAACTCGAGTTGGGATTTTTCTTTCCACCACTGACAGTTTGGATCATTAGGATCGTAACCCACGGCACACTCGTCGGGAGACCAAGGATCGATAGCAAAAATGACGCCAGCCCCTAAATACTTTAAAGCGGATGCTGTTGGATGGATCGATTTACCGCCAAAAACACCGATTTCGACACACACCTTGGATTTGGTTTGATAGATCAATTCCATCATCTTGAGAGCTTTTTCAGGAATACACCATCCATGAAAATCTTTATTCTCTCGAAGGGTATCAATCTTATAGAGTTCCCAAGGGAAGGTGAGGGGGACAGATTCGGGTCGATTGATAATCGTATAGAACTCTGCATAAGGTTCTTCTTTTTCTATCTCTGGTTCTTCCTCAGGAGCTGTCGTTAATTCTTCCTCCACAAGGGTTGAGTCAGTAGAGTTTTCTTCTTCAGGGACATCTTGGAATGCGTGAAGAGCCAAGTTCAGTGTCATTGCTGTAATTATAAATAATATTTTCATCAGATCACTCCTTCGTTTGGAATAAAGAAAACCTATCATGAGAATTTTTTTGGTGCAAACTTTTTTCGAAAAGATGAAGTTCATCTTGAACGGATTTTCTTAAGAAATTAAAGTGTGTCTATGAGGTTCGAATTTCTTTCTCAAATAGCCGATTGTTTAGATCTTCGATGTGAAAACAAAGAGATTCACGGGTTTTCGATTGACAGTCGGATGGTAAAAAAGGGGGATCTTTTTTTTGCTCTCAAAGGTGAGAAATACGACGGTCATGATTATCTGAAACAAGTTGCAGCAAAAGGGAGTCTTGCTGCGGTGGTTGATGGTGGGTATAGGGGAGAAAGTTGTGGTCTGATTCTTCTACGTGTAGATAATGTCTTAGAGGCTCTGCAAAAACTTGCCAAGAATCTTCAATCTCGTCGAAAACAGAGAATTATCGCCGTTACAGGTTCAGTCGGTAAGACGACGACGAAAGATTTCATTGCCACCTTGCTGTCACACAAATACTCTGTTGCAAAAACCCCTGGAAATAGTAATTCGCAGGTTGGTTTGCCGCTTGGAATTTTGAATGCTTCTGGAAAAGAAGAGTATTTTGTCATTGAAATGGGAATGACGCAAGAAGGGCAAATCAAACGACTGGTCGACATTGCACCCCCTGAAGTTGCCGTGGTCACGAAAATTGGACATGCTCATATCGAATTTTTCCCCGATGGTCTAGAAGGAATAGCCCGTGCTAAAGCGGAAATCTTTTCTCATCCGGATACAACATGTGGGATTGTCGATGCTTTAGCTCTGCAATACACTTCCTTTCGTGAATGCAGGTGCCCTTTAAAAACCTTTAGTCTTTCTGAAAAAGCAGATTTTGTGTGGCAGGGTGGTAGGATTTCCGAATCGGAAGATGAGAGTCCTTTGCTACGTTTGCCGTTTTCCGAGAAACAATTTTATGAAGATTTTCTTGCAGCCGCCGCCGTTGGAAAAATCATGGGTCTTTCGTGGGAGGAAATCGTCCGAGGATTGCCAAAACTAAAGACTTTTGAAAAACGATTCGAAAAGATCGAGAGGGAAGGTGCTCTGATCATCAACGATTGTTACAATGCCAATCCCGAATCGGTTAAGGCGGCTCTCGAGAATCTTCCACAACCCTCTTTTGGAGGTAAGACCATCGGCGTCTTAGGAGAAATGGCCGATCTAGGCTCATACTCAGAAGAATGGCACCGTAAGATAGGGAATATAGCTCTCGGGAAGGTCGATCATCTTTTGTGTTTTGGGAAAGAAAGCATACCGATGGTTGAAGTTTTCAACACGGCGGGTAAACCGGCCGAACTTTTTCACAATCTAAGAGATCTCCGCTTAGTTCTTTTCGATCTCTCAAAACCTGGAGACGTGATCCTTGTGAAGGGTAAAAATTCTAATAAACTTTGGCAAATTCTGGAATAATAATGGTGTTATTGCTGCTCAAATTTCTCTCTTCTTTACACTGGAAGATCCCCAGCGCATTTACCGATTCGTCCTCTAGGATGATGATGGCAGCCTTGACAGCTCTTCTACTGACGATTTTATTAGGGCCAAGGTTTATTCGAAGGCTTTATGAATTGAAAACAGGGCAATCGATCCGTGTGGAAGACTGTCCTATGCTCGCTCAACTCCATGAGAAAAAGAAAAATACACCGACCATGGGTGGCATCCTCATTCTTTTTTCAGTTTTTATTGCTGCTCTTTTATGGATGGATTTGACTCAAGTTTTTACATCGATTTTTCTCCTCACGATTTTTTGGCTGGGTGGAATCGGGGCCTACGACGATTATTTAAAATTGAAATATAAAAATTCAAAAGGGCTTAGCCCCCGAAAAAAATTTTTCGCACAAATTTTATTCGCCGCCCTGATCGGGATCTATGGAGTGGTTCCCGGCGTTGCAGAAAAGGTGAAAATCTTTAACCCTCCCATTGCAAAGGAATATGTTCAGAAAAATGAGAAACCGGTTGCAAAGCAGCTTTCTATATCCGAATATATGACGCAATATTACATCCCTTTCATGAAAGATCCTGTTGTGAAGTTTACAGGATGGAGCATCCTTGTCTGTATTTTACTGACGATGGTTGTCATCACAGGGTCTTCGAATGCCGCTAATCTAACAGATGGTCTCGATGGGCTTGCAGCAGGATGTTATGTTTTGGTGGCGGGGGTTTTGGCACTTGTCGCATTTCTATCCAACAATTTAGAAATGTCGAAATATTTGAACATTCTCTATATCGAAGGTGCCGGAGAGATCGCCGTCTTTCTGATGGCCACGGTCGGCGCTGCGCTCGGTTTTCTTTGGTATAATGGATACCCGGCTCAGGTTTTTATGGGAGATACAGGTTCCCTTGCCCTGGGCGGTATTCTCGGTGTTGCGGCCGTTTTGCTCAGACGGGAAGTTCTACTCGCTCTCGTAGGTGGAGTTTTTGTCGCCGAAGCTCTCTCGGTCATTTTGCAAGTTACCAGCTATAAATTGCGGGACAAGAAGAGAATTTTTCTCTGTTCTCCTCTCCACCATCATTTTGAATACAAAGGTTGGCCTGAAACCAAAGTCGTCGTCCGTTTTTGGATCGTGGGTCTTCTGCTAGCCGTCATCGGAGCCATCTCCCTAAAATTACAATGAAATCACTCATTATCGGTCTTGGAAAAAGTGGCATTTCTGCATATCAACTTCTGGAAAAAGAGGGGGATGAAGTCATTGGTGTCGATGATAATATTGAACTGATGAGAAAATTGTGTGGGATAAAGACGGCGGTCGATCCTGAAGTGGAAAAGTTTGATCGGGTTGTTGTTTCACCCGGCATACCCAAGACAAATCGGTTTTATAGAAGGGCACTGGAGCTGAAGAAGGAGGTTGTCGGGGAGGCTGATCTGGGGCTCAGCCGATTGAAGCAGCCTTGTGTTGCGATCACCGGAACCAACGGAAAGACGACGGTGACCTTGATGGTCGAACATGTTCTTTTGCGGTGTGGAAAAAAAGCAAAGGCGATCGGAAATGTGGGTCTTCCTCTGACGGCTTATCAAGAGGTGCCAGGTGAGATTTTGGTTGTCGAACTCAGCTCTTTTCAACTCGAGACGTTGAAGGGTCCGATTTTCGAAGCAGGTGTGGTTTTAAATATCACTCCCGACCATCTGGACCGGTATGAAAACATGGAAGAATATGGACGAACAAAATGTCATCTTCAAAGATGTATGAAACCCTCGGGAACATTTTGGGTTCATGAAAGTGTGGAAAGGGATTTTAAAGAATTGCTTGAACCGTCGTATAAGGTTTATACTATTGAAACCATTGGTGCATTCAGGTATAGAAATAGGGCAATTCATGAAAGAGATAATGTTTTAGCAGCTATGGTTCTCTGTGAAACTTTTGGAATTTTACTTCACGATTTTTCAACTGCTCTTGAAACCTTTCAAAAACCGTCGCACCGGATCGAATTTGTAGCAACAATCGAAGGGGTTGATTATTTTAACGATAGCAAGGGAACAAATATCGATGCGACGATCAAAGCAGTTGTTGCGATGAAAAATGAGGTGATTCTCATTGCTGGAGGAGTCGATAAAGGAGCTTCGTATAAGCCATGGAAGGAGTTCTTTTTAAATAAGGTCAAACGGATTATTGTCTTAGGACAAGCTGCCGAAAAAATAACGGGCGATCTAGAGGATGATTTCGTGATTGAACACGTTGCAACTTTGCAAGAGGCTGTCATGAAGGCCAGGGCCTTGGCTGAGCCCGGAGATACTATTCTCCTCTCGCCAGGTTGTTCGAGTTATGATATGTTCCGGGATTATGCCCATCGCGGGGATGAATTCAAAAAATTAGTACTTGAGGTGCAAAAATGAATCGAAGAGATACGATTATTATCGCAGTTCTTTTAAATGCAGGACTTCTTATTGTCTTGTTTGCAACGAGTTTAAAAACCGATAAGGGTGAAGAGGAAACTCCACAGGTTCAAGTCTTATCTTCGAATCAACCCGAGATGAAAGAACTCCGACCGGTAGCTGCTATTCCATCAGCTCCTCTTCCTCCGGATGAGGTCGATCAGGCTATCAAACAATATGTGACACCTCAAACAAGTTCTGATCAGCCCAATTTTTTAGTCGACTTAAACGGCTTTGGGGCTTCTCCTGCTACACCTCTGGCAACACCTGCCGTAGCAGATTCAGCTCCGTCTTTCAAAGAGATCAAAGTTAAAAAAGGGGACGTGCTCGAGCGGATTGCACGGCAGAACCATGTGAGTGTCGATGAGATCATGAAAGCCAACAAACTCGGTTCTACCCGGTTGAAGATTGGTCAAAGCTTGAAGATTCCTGTTCAAGAAAGCAAAAAAGGAGCAGTAGGGGGTGAAGAGGGTCAATTTTACATTGTCAAGAATGGAGACAACCCTTGGACCATTGCTGTTAAAAACCACATGAAAGTCGAAGAACTTCTAAAGCTGAACCACATGGATGAAGAAAAAGCCAGACGTTTGAAACCTGGAGATCGGATCCGCATTAAATAAGAATATAATGTCCCAAAAAAGTTTCTGGCTGATTTTTTCCATTTTAGTTTTATTTGCTCTGGGACTGCTCATGGTTTTTAATGCCACTTCGGCGGAAGTTTTAGATCGTGGGCTTGCTAAGAGTACTCACCATGCCTTGATTCGGCAGATTTTATATGCATTTCTAGGCGGACTTCTCGCAGTGGGAGTCTGGTTTCTCGGATATCAAGAGATTCTAAGGCTCAGCGGTTATTTTTTATGTTTAGCAACACTGCTTCTCGCTGTGGTTTTTATACCCGGAATCGGTAAATGCATCAATGGAGCAAATCGGTGGATTTGGATCGGAAGTTATTCGTTTCAACCGTCCGAATTTGTGAAATTTTTAATCCCTCTACATTTTATTTTTGCGATTACAACCTATGACAAACCGATTCTCCTGAAAGATTTTTTAAAGATTTTGGCAAGATTTGTAATTCCGATTGGGCTGATTTTAATCGAGCCAGATAACGGGACCGTTGCAATTATTTTGGCTACCCTTTTTGTCTTGTTTCTTTTGACGAAAATACGGTGGGTCTATTGGGGTCTTCCACTCCTTGTGCTTTGTGTTGTTGGAATGGGTGTCGCATATCAAATGCCCCATGTTCATCACCGCATTTCGATCTATCTCCATCCGGAATTAGATCTTCAAGGAAAAGGGCATCAACCCCACCAGGCGAAGATCGCCGTCGGTTCTGGAGGTATGTGGGGACAAGGGTTGGGGGAAAGTCTGCAAAAACTTGATTATTTGCCCGAGGCTCGGTGTGACTATATCTCTGCGATTTTTGCTGAAGAATTTGGATTTGCAGGAATTTTAGTGCTCCTTCTTCTGTATATGTTCATCGGATACCTAGGGTTTTCTATGGCGGTTAAAATTCCAGATCTGGCCGCATTTTATACGGTAACCATCGTGACATTTCTCATCTGTTTCCAGGCTTTTTTAAATCTGGGTGTGGTTTCAGGTCTCCTACCGAGTAAAGGAATTAATTTACCTTTTTTTAGTCAGGGTGGCACCTCTCTTTTAGCGAATTTTATGGCCATTTGCATTATTTTGAATATTGCCAACAGAAAAACGATACCGTATGAAAAAACCTCCTAAAATTCTCATTGCAACCGGTGGAACGGGTGGACATATTTTTCCAGCACAAGCTCTTGCTATCGAACTTTTAGAGCAAAATTTTGAACTTCTTTTTGTTGGCGGTGGATTAAAAACAAATCGGTATTTTGATCGGCGCCGGTTTGCTTATAAACAAGTGGCAAGTGCATCTCCGTTGAAGGGAAATTTCTTTAAATCGGTTTTTAAAATTGGCAAAGGTATTTTAGAGGCTCTCAGGATCATGAAACAATTTCGTCCTGATGTGGTGATCGGCTTTGGTAGCTTTTACACCTTCCCTGTTCTCACCGCAGCCCGTCTTCGGCGTGTCCCGATCGTTCTTTTTGAACCGAATGCGATACCGGGCCGCGTGAACCGATTTTTTTCCAAGTCGGCTCTCTTGTCTGCTGTCCAGTTCTCTGAAGCGGGGAGTCATCTTCTTGGAAACATCGTCGAGGTCAAGATGCCTCGAGGAGAAAAAAAACCGTCTGATGTTGCCCTCGCTAGAGATTATTTTTATCTAGACCCGAATTGCTTTACTTTTTTAGTTTTTGGAGGATCTCAAGGAGCCGATTCGATCAATCGTTTCTTTTCGGAAACCATTCGAAATGTTTCCTCGACATTTCAGATCATTCACATCACGGGCAAGACCGAGAGTGCGGAAATCATCCGTCGAAAATACGAAAAGGCCGGACTGCGCGCCTGTGTCAAAGCGTTTGAAGAAAGGATGGATCTTGCTTGGAGCGCTGCCAGTGTGGTGATCTGTAGATCGGGTGCAGCGACACTCGCAGAGCAGATTTCTTTTGAAGTCCCAGGTATTTTAGTCCCTTTTCCAAAAGCCGTAGATGATCACCAAACAAAAAATGCTCTTTTTGTTGAAAAGGAAGTGGGCGGGGCTATAACTTGCCCAGAATCTGTTTTAAGTGCCGATTATCTCAAACAGCTCATCGAGAAAATCATGCTTCCTGACCAATTCAATCTGATGAAAAAAGCCCTTGCTTCCTTCAAATTGGACGATCGAAAAAAAGAGTTCTCAAAAGTCATTAGCGACATCGTAGGTGCGCCATGAATAAATACCATTTTATCGGAATTGGCGGGATTGGGATGAGCGCCCTCGCCCGCATTCTTCTACAAAGAGGAGCAGGCGTCCAGGGAAGTGATGCCGCAGATAGTTATGTTTTGGAAGGGCTCAAAAAAATGGGAGCCTTGCTTTCACCCGCAGAGGTATCCGCTTGCTCGGTTGTTTATAGCAGTGCGATTTCTCCCCACCATCCTGAATACCAAGAAGCTGTGAAACAGCAACTCCCTCTTTTGCACCGTTCTGATCTTCTTGCCGAGCTGATGTCCGGATACCAAACCTTGCTCGTCACCGGAACGCATGGAAAAACAACGACATCGAGTTTGCTGGCGCATGTCTTGCATGTCGCCGAGATGGATCCTTCGTTTGCTCTAGGTGGAATTCCCCTCAATTTATCTTCGAATGGGCACCATGGAACAGGCCGTTTTTTTGTCGCAGAAGCCGATGAAAGTGATGGAACTTTTCTAAAATATCCAGCTTTTGGCGCGATTGTAACCAATCTCGAAGAAGACCATCTCGACTATTGGAAAACCAAAGAAGCGCTGCTCGAAGGGTTTAGGCAGTTTAGTCAAAACGTAGAGTCGCATCTTTGGTGGTTTGCCGATGATCCAGCCCTCGCTTCTCTCAACCTTCAAGGGCAGAGTTATGGATTCAGCCGGGAAGCAGACCTTAGGATTACAAAATGGCGACAAGAAGGGTGGAAACTTGTATTTGATCTTGGTGATAAATTCACAGACATTGAAATTCCTTTGATCGGCAAACACAATGTTGCAAACAGTGCCGGTGTTTTCGGACTTTCATTAGAGCTAGGAATTCCTGAGGAAACCATTCGGAAAGCCTTCCAATCGTTTCAAGGGATTAAAAGAAGAATGGAGAAAAAGGGGGAAAAACGGGGCGTCTGTTTTTATGATGATTACGCCCATCACCCTTCTGAAATCAAAACAACTTTGAGAGGGATCCGCCGCGCCATCGGCGAGCGCCGTTTAATCGTCCTGTTTCAACCGCACCGGTATAGCCGTGTCAGAGATTGTTGGAATGAGTTTTTGAATTGTTTCGACGATGCCGATCTTGTCTTCATGACCGACATTTGGAGCGCGGGCGAGCAGGCTATCGACGGAATCACCACCGAGAAATTCTACAAAGCTTTCCAAAGCAAAGCACCTTTTTGTGTCAATTATGTTCCACGCAAACAATTCTCAGCAGCCGTCTCTGAAGTTATCCGGCCTCATGATGTGGTGATCTCTCTCGGTGCTGGTGATATCACCGATGTCTGTTTAGAAATCTTAGAAAAGCCGGTAAAACCGTATCAGCTCGCCCTTTTTCAAGGCGGAAAATCGGCCGAACACGAGATTTCTCTAAGGTCGGCCCGCGTTGTTCTCGAGGTACTGTCCCATGAATATTACAACGTTTCTACATACACTCTATCGAAAGAAGGGGAGTGGTTCATCGAGGGAACAAAAAAACAACTTCCCGAGGTTGTGCAGCAGCTCATGAAATGCGAGGTCGTTGTCCCTATTTTACACGGCCCTTTTGGAGAAGATGGTTCTCTTCAAGGTTTTTTTGAGACACTCGGATTGCCTTATACGGGATCGGATTTTCGCTCATGTGCTATCTCGATGGATAAAGCTTGGACTAAACACATTGCTGCACGGCATGGAATTGCCATTGCACGGTTCACCGAATATTCGATCCATCTCTGGGAACAAGAACCGGAAAAAGTCAAACAAGAGATTCTACAAAACTACACCTTCCCTTTTTATTTAAAGGCCGTCCATCTCGGTTCGACATTTGGAGTTTTCCGGATCAAAGAAGAAAAAGAGATCTCGATTGCACTCGAGCAGATCCGGCAGTTAGATTACCGATTTTTAGTTGAAGAGGAGATCCAAGGGAGAGAGATGGAGTTTGGCTTTATCGGTAATTTCGATGTGGCCGTATCGCTACCCGCTGAAGTGACCCGAGCAGGAGAGCTACATACCTATGAAAACAAATATAGCGCTTCTGGCAACCCATCGATACCCAATGCTCCTATGCCAGAGAGTGTCCGGCAAGTAGGAAGGAATATTGCCAGAAAAGTGTACGATGCTGCTGGATGCTCCGGATTTGCCCGGATCGATTTTTTCCTCAAAGACGATGCCACCTGGGTTTTAAATGAAATCAATCCGATTCCTGGAATCACTCCCACCAGTGTCTACCCGATCATTTGGAAAGAAGAAAATGTTCCACTGTCTCACGTGTTGGATCGGATCGTGATTGCAGGACTCCACCGAAAACGGTACCAAGATCGGCATCTCCGTCCCCCTCAAAGGCCTCCCGTGAATTTATGAAACTGATCCACAGTTTAACTTTTATTGTCGGATCGACCTTCTTGATTACGGGTGGCACCTATAAAGGAATGCGGCTTTTCTATCGACAGACGACTTCCCAAGATTATCTATGCCGGATTTTACAAACAGGGCCTCAACGAGAAGCTTTGAAGACGACCTATTTAGCCCAGCAGATGAAGATTTCTGCCGACCGTCCGATCCTCCTTTCTCAATTCAATACCAGCGTAGCAGAAAGAAGGCTCCTTGCTTCCCCCGTGATCCGAGGGGCGCATGTGAAATTGCTTTCACCCGATACACTCTATGTCGACTACACGGTACGGCAACCCATCGCCTGGCTCTACGACTTTGAAAATATTGCCTTAGATGAAGACGGATATCCTTTCCCGGTTTTCCCTTTTTTTACCCCTAAAAAACTCCCAGAAATATATCTCGGCATCCAGAATTTCTATTGGAACAGACCTTTAAAACTAAAACAAGCAAGACTTGCCTTAGTTTTTCTTTCCCTTTTTGAAAAACTCCCTTTGCATCTGCGCCGGCTGGATGTCTCCAATGCATTCCACAGTAGTTTGGGAAGAAGAGAAATTGTCGTTATTTTAGATGAGCAGGGGAGCACAAAATTTCTTCGGCTCACTCCTAAGAACTTTGCTCAGGAACTCGGCAATTATTTGCAGCTCCGGCCCGAGCTTCCGCCCACCCTCCAGACGATCGACCTGCGTATTTCTCAGCTTGCCTTCATAAAAGATGGAAAGAGTATGCAAGCCTCGGAGCCGTAGCAGCTATCGCCGCGTATCTCGAAAATGGAGCAGGCCTACTAGCTCACATACCCCATTTACTACCTACCATTTAAAATAATTATTATAATATACTTTTTTCTCTTTGTGCGGTATAATGCTTAGACTATGAAAGAATTCGTTGCTTATCTTATTAAAAACCTGGTCGACCAACCCGATGCTGTCGATGTCAATATTATCGAAGGTGAACAAGGAACCGTTGTCGAAGTGAAGGTTTCTCCTCAAGACGTGGGGAAAATCGTGGGTCGACAAGGACGAACCATCAAGGCTCTTAGAACAATCGCTATGACCGTCGGAGCTCGCGTGGGGCGCCGTGTCAGACTCGAAGTTGTTCAATAAAGGATACTTCTAATCCTAGGAGAGAAGTGGCAGGTACGACTTTTGGCAAACTCGAAAGTGTTGTCAATCCTTTTGCTGTTCCCTTAAGGCAAAAAGTATCGACCATTCCCAAAAAGAAAAAAATCATCGTTCTTGCTGGCCCAACGGGTGTGGGCAAGACTAAAATCTCATTACAGATCGCACAGGCTATTGGGGGCGAGATCGTTTCTGCCGATTCGATGCAGGTCTATCGAGGAATGGATATCGGAACCTCGAAAGTTAAGCCCGAAGAAAGAGGATCGATCCGGCATCATCTGATCGATAGCCGTGATCTCGATGAAACCTTCAATGTCGTGGAGTTTTATAATGAAGCTCATCAAGCCTTTAAAGAGATCTTCGCACGCGAACATGTTCCGATTGTCGTCGGAGGGACAGGATTTTATATCCATGCGCTGATTTACGGACCTCCTAAAGGTCCAGCCGCCGTCCCTGAAGTGCGGGAAAAACTGGAAAGGGAGATGGACGAAAAAGGATCTTTAGCCCTCTATGAACGGCTACGTGAATTAGATCCAGATTATGCCACCACCATCACCTTCCGAGATCGGCACAAAATCATCCGAGCGCTAGAAATCATGACACTGACAAATCAAAAAGTCTCTTTCTTTGAGAAGGCAACCATGCCGCTCCAAGAGTTCGATTTTAGATGTTGGTTTCTCTATAGCCCGAAAGAAATTCTCTATCCTCTTCTCGATAGCCGGTGCGAGCGGATGATCGAGGAAGGATTTATTGAGGAAGTGAAAAGGCTCAAACAAGAAGGACTCGAAAACAATTCCTCTGCCTCACAAGCCATTGGTTACCGACAATGTCTCGATTTTTTGAAAACACCTGATGATTTGTCCAACTTTATCCGTTCCTTTAAACAAGCCACCCGCCGGTACGCCAAGCGTCAGTTCACCTGGTTTCGAAAAGAATCGCTCTTCCGATGGGTCAATATCCATAAAACCGGCATGGATAATGCGATCGAAATGATCATCCAAGACTACGAATATTCTTAGAGCTTTTAAATATTGATTTAGACTACAATCTTATCTTTCATATATGGCAAGCGACCCTGAAATCTCTATCACAGAAGAAATATCTGAAAAACCAGCCTCTTCTGCAATTAAAGAATTGACTCAAAAAATCGAAAAATTAGACTCGGGTGAAGAAAAGATTCGTCTTTGCCTCGAATTCATGCAGGCTGCTTTATCCGATAAAACGCCCCGTTTTAAAGATTATTGGGATGTAAAAAAACTTTGTCTTCCTCTGTTTAAGGAGGCTCTTTCACCCCATGCAAGAGGGGTTCTTTGGGATACCTATATTGAAGTTTCTACAGAAGCCCGGCTTTTAAAAGATATTTTAGATGAGCAATCGGCTTTTGCGGTTGAACAGATCGATCTTGCCATCAAAGCCATTGAAGATGATCTTGACCATACTGCTGAGGTGATTCAAAGGTCGTTTTCTTGGACTCTGCCAGACGAGTGTCATGCCCTGCAAAAGCAGCGTGAAGTTTATGAGCCTTTTCAAAATGAGCTCAATCTCCTCAATACTTTGGCTGCTCGGATCAATAGTCTTCGAAAAGAGGTGATTCGAACGGAGATGAGAATCCGCTTCAAGAATAAATTTTTTGATAGGCTTTCTAAAGCCGGTGACCGGGTTTTTCCTCGAAGAAAAGAATTGATCCAGATCATTTCAACTCAATTTTTAGAAGATGTCCAGGAGTTTGCAAATCGAGAATTCTCGGTTGAAAAACTAAAAGGGGAATCGACCTTTTCTCTCCGAGAAGAGATTAAAACTCTTCAAAATTTGGCAAAAGAAATGACCCTTGATACTCGGACCTTCTCTGAAACCAGGCTTCTCCTCAGCCAATGCTGGGATGTTCTCAAAGAAGTCGATAAAGAACGGAAAAAAGAAGTCGCTGAGAAAAAAGAGATTTTCAAGAAAAATGTAGACCTTGTCTTGGACAAAATCAAACTTTTGGCCGAACGTTGCAAAGCTGAAACCTTTACGTACGACGATGCGATGAAGCAATCCAAAGAGATTGCCAATTTCATGAAAAATCTTGACCTCGGTCGTGATGAAGTGAATTATCTGAAAGATGAGATCGCTCAGGCTCGTGCTCCTGTCGTAGAAAGAGATCGGAAACAGCAGGAGGCGAGGGAAAAAGAGATCGAAGAATCGGAGCGGCAAAGGCGCGATAAAATCGAAGAGTTCAAAAAACGGCTTCAAGAGGTGATCGATAGGCTCGAAGAGAAAACCATCGAGGAATTGCTTGCCGCGAAAGACGATCTTCAAAAACAACTCTCCGGACTCTTGATCACCCATGCAGAAAAAGAACTTTTAGAGCATGCCCTTAAAGGTTTGCGCGATAACATTATTGATAAAAAAGAAAAAAACATCGCTTCGCTTACCTCCGAGCAACAAAATTCTCTCCAACATCTGACTCACATGCTGGAAGAATGGAAATCTCAAAAAACCGAAATCGAAAACCAGATTAAAAACTACGGTAAAGCCCTTGCAGGATCGGGATTTGATTTTGAAAAAGCAATGCGGTATCGAGAATTGATGGACGCCGAGAAAAAGCGGCTTGAGAAAGTGAATGCCGCTCTTGAAGAAATTGAAGCTAAGATTGAAGATCTTGAAAGTGGCACCCCGTAATCTTGTCGTCTTTGACCTCGATCATACCCTTATCTCTGGCAGTACGAGTTATTCGTATTTGAAAATCCTCTATCAAAAAAAAGCCCTACCCTTTTCTGTACTCGCAAGAGCGGCTTGGATCCGCATCCGATTTTATACCTCATCGATGAGTTTAGAGAACCTGCACCATTTGGTTTTCGACCGGCTCCTCCATCGGTTTTCCTTAGAAACTTTAGAAAAACATCTCGATATTCTCCTAGACCGACTCATTCCGGGAGCTCTTTATCAGCCGGCTTACGAGCAACTTTTGGCTGCCCAAAAAAGGGGGGACTATACCGCCCTTTTATCGAGTGCACCCGATTTTTTAGTCAGGCGGTTTGCTAGACTGTTAGGATTTAATTTCTGGGAGGGCACCGTCTATGATATTGACAAAGAAAATTGCCTGTGCCACATTGCGAAATTGATGGTGGGAACACAAAAAGAGAAGTGTTTGGTAGAAATTAGAAACAGGCTCGGGATATCCAAGGATCAAACCATCGTCTATTCCGACAGCCATGATGATCTCCCTCTCTTCTTTCAAGCCGGAACGGCCGTCGCCGTCAATCCCGATAGAAAACTATCTAAAATCGCTAAACAACTCAAGTGGAGCATTATTTGACAAAAAAAAGAGGTTTTTTTGGCGGTACATTCGACCCGATCCATTTAGGTCATTTAAACCTCGCAATCGAACTGGCTGAAAAACACCAACTCGATGAAGTTTTTTTCTGTCCCACAAGCCAATCACCTTTTAAAAAGATGAATCCGCCGATCGCTTCTAAACAAGATCGGAGGGGCATGGTGACTGCGGCGATCTCTCCGCTCCCTCAATTTACTCTGATTGACATCGAACTTCAAAGAGCCGAAGCAGCTTATACGATCGATACCATTAAAACCTTAATCTCTACCGATGAACAAAACAAGGTCAAAAGCCGGTATTTCCTCCTCATCGGTGAAGATGCCTTAGAGCAATTTGAAACATGGAGAGATGTTGAAGAGCTTGTTCGTCTAGCCCCGCCTCTCATTGGAAGTCGAGGAAAAAATTCTTTTAAACCGGTCAAAAAAAATGCGTTATATTCAAAAATTGAAGTAGGTCTGACGCCGATTCCCATTTTAGAAATCAGCAGCACAACGATCCGCGATCGGATTCAAAAAGGGCTTTATTGTGGTCATTTATTACCCGCCAAAGTGTGGGAATACATTCAACAACATTACTTATATCAAGAGAAAAATGGAAAAAGATCCTAAAAATATCTTAACATTGATTGCTCAAACAATTTATGACAAAAAGGGTATTAATATTTTAGGTTTGGATCTTCGAGGAATTTCATCTCTAGCCGATTTTGTCGTGATTGCCGAAGGGAATGTCGATCGGCATGTGATCGCCATAGCCAAGGCCATTTTAGAGACTTTGGAAGAAATTGGAATCAAGCCGTATCAAGTCGAAGGATTGCAAACAGGCGATTGGGTCGTCATCGATTTTCTCGATTATATGGTCCACCTTTTTATGCCCGGCTTGAGGGATAAATATCGGCTTGAAGAGCTGTGGAAAGAGGGGAAAATTCTCGATCTTCCAATCAATGCAACTACCTCAAATATAGTTAGTTACGATCGATCTCTAAGAAAATAATACACATTGAAGTAATTAAGAATTTCGGTTATTATTTTTTTATGATGCAGAAAAAACGAATCGTAGTTACTGGCATGGGAATTGTTTCCTGCTTTGGCAACGATATCGACGTATTTTACGACCAGCTCCTTGCTGGGAAAAGTGGAATTGTCCCCATTGATAGATTTCCTTGCGAAACATTTCCGACACGGTTTGCAGGCGCCATTCAAAATTTTGATACAGGGGAGTATTTAGATAAGAAGCAGGCTCGCCGCGTCGATCCTTTTATTCGATACACGGTTGTTGCAGGCAAAAAAGCTCTGGAAAAAGGAAATCTCACTCCAGAAACATTAAACACCTTAAACAAAGCCCGCTGCGGAGTTATTGTCGGCTCCGGAATGGGTGGGATGCAGATCTTCTATGATGGCGTTGAAACCCTTTTGAAAGAAGGTCTTCGGCGGATCACTCCTTTTTTCGTCCCTTACATCATCACGAACATGGGTGGAGCACTCCTCGGTATCGATCTCGGATTTTCGGGACCGAACTATTCGATTTCGACGGCTTGCGCAACGTCTAATTACTGTATTCACGCAGCAGCGCAGCATATTCAGAGAGGGGAAGCCGACCTCATGGTTTGCGGAGGGGCTGAAGCAGCTTTGACACCGATCGGTGTGGCTGGGTTTGTCGCTTGCAAAGCTCTTTCTGAAAACAACGAAAACCCCCAGCAGGCGTCTCGTCCTTGGGATAAAAGAAGGGATGGTTTTGTTATGGGCGAAGGGTCAGGAGTTCTCGTCCTAGAAAGTTTAGAACATGCTTTAGCAAGGGGAGCCCCTATCTTTGCTGAGTACTTGGGTGGAAGTGTCAACTGTGATGCTTACCATATGACGACTCCTCGAGAAGACGGCTCTGGTGTTCAGCAGTGCATTGAGCTTGCTCTCGAAAATGCAGGGATTCCTAAAGAACAAATTAACTATATCAATGCCCATGCAACTTCGACGCAAGCAGGCGATCTTTGCGAGCTTTTGGGGATTAAAAATGTCTTTGGAGATCACATCAAAAACATTTCTATCAATGCAACCAAGTCGATGATAGGTCATTGCCTGGGCGCAGCGGGCGGGATTGAAGCCATTGCGACCATTAAAGCGATCGAAACCGGAAAACTTCACCCTACCATTAACGTCGAACAACCTGAAGAGCTTCTTCACGAGTTTGACTTTTTCTCGGAGGTCAAATCCAAGAAAATTACAGCTGCTCTCTCCAATTCTTTTGGTTTTGGTGGGCATAATTCGACCTTAGTTTTTGCCCCCTATCAACCATGAAAATTGTCGAAGAATCTTTTGGTATCATTCCCTTAAAACACGACCAAGGGGTTTGGAAAGTCCTTCTGATCCTACACCGAGGGGGAAGACATTGGGCTTTCCCAAAAGGTCGTGGAAATCCGGGGGAGCTCGCTGAAGAATCGGCTTGCCGCGAGCTCAAAGAAGAGACAGGACTCGATGTGCAAAAGTTTCTACAAAAAGATCCGTTGGTCGAAAAATATCAATTCTATCGAAAACGGGATGTCGTGGTGAAAACCGTTCAATACTTTCCTGCCCTTGTGGAAGGGGAGCTCCATTTACAACCCGAGGAAATCCGAGATGCGAAATGGGTTTCCCTGAAAGAAGCACCCGACCATCTCACCTTCAAAGAAGCCAAAGAGATGTGTCGAAAACTACTAGGTTTCCTGAGTGATTAAATTGTTTGTTAGGCACTGTCATTTTTCCGAAGTTAGCCAGCACAAAAACAGACTTGCAGGATTTTCTCGCCAGAAATGTTTTGAAAACCTCTTAAAAACAATCGACAGTAGAGTCGAAGGTACAATTCTTCTCGATACATTTTTTCCTCAAGAGAAACGGCATTTTGTTTTCGAACAATCTAGGTTTCCCGTCGTTGAAATTAAAGAGGGGACTGAAGCCGGTTCTTTTCTCCGTCTCTTAGATCACACGGCATCATTGCCTTTTCAGCCCGGTGACATTATCTATTTTTTAGAAGACGACTACCTTCACCGCGATGGATGGATCGATATTTTATTAGAAGGGTTTTCCATCCCGGATGTCTCTTATGTCACTCTTTACGACCATCGAGATAAATACAGTGATTATCCCGATCTCACCTCTCAAATCTTCCATACCGATTCTTGTCATTGGAGAACGACTCCCTCCACCACAAACACGTTTGCAATGCGCTTTAAAACACTTCTCCATGATTTGAAATACCACCGCCGTTTTTCAAAGAAACGGAAGATCACAGAAGACCATGCCAAATTTCAAGCTTTAGAACACCGAGGCGCCCGGATTGTCTCTTCGATTCCAGGTTGGTCAACCCATGTGGAAGAGGGTCTGACTTCTCCGTGTACAGATTGGGAAACATTTTTTAAAAATGACAGCCCGTGATAGACTACTACCCTTTGGAGGATACTTATGTCTCAACAATTGACCCTTTCGATCCGAGAACATTCTTGGCTGAAGCAATTTCTTTTGGCTTTAAGTGGTAGTTTTCTCATAGGGCTTTGTGCTCATATTGCTATTCCTCTTCCATTTTCTCCCATCCCACTGGCTCTGCAGCCCCATGTCTGTTTATTTCTTGCCGCTTTTCTCGGCCGTAAATTAGGAACGTGGGCCGTCATCCTATTTCTCGTCCAAGGAGCTCTTGGACTCCCCGTATTCGCCCTGGGACGAGCAGGTCTCCCTGTTTTAATCGGACCCACAGCTGGATATTTATTAGGATATTTAATCAGTGCTTGGTTGGTTGGATATTTAGTGGAAAAATCGGCCACTAAAACGAGACTCGTGATCGCCCTGGCTATCGGAAATCTCGTGATTTATCTTTGCGGCATTCTCCATCTTTCACAATTTATAGGAATACAAAACGCATTTTTACTCGGAATGTGTCCATTCCTTATGGGCGACTTCTTCAAAATTATTCTCGTTTACAAAGCATTACGCTGCTTTAGAACCTAAAACCTTTCTCGCAACGCGCGAGATTTTTTTATCTGCTGAAAACTTTAACGAAGCGATGAATTTTGCTTCTTTTCTGATTCCTGTGATCGCTCGTGTTGTAATAGGTTGTAGACGGTTTTGATCCACTTTCGTAGCTGGCCAAATGTCGACCCTATGGTTAGTTCTAATCGGTTTCACCATAAATAAGCCCCTCCTTGGGACTGGCATATTTTCGCCATTATAGAAACCTGGCTTTTTCCTAAAATGGAAATTTTGATCTCTTGATATTATCTTAATAATCGGTTCCTTGCAAAGAAGCATATAAAAATTGATAATGACGAAATGTTCAAAAACCTTTGGTTGAACTTTCTGGATATTCTTGTTAAAGCAATCCTCAGTCTCCGGTATCGGATTGAGGTGAAAGGATTAGAAACGATCAAGCCTGGAAAAAACGGGGCTTTATTTCTTCCCAATCACCCTGCAGAAATAGACCCGATTATCTTAGTGGCTATATTATGGAAAAAGTTCAAAGTTCATCCACTGGTTGTTGAAAGATTTTATTATTTGAGTGGGGCTCATTATTTTGAAAAACTGGTCGGCTCTGTTCCGATTCCTGAGCTCGACACCGTTGTCAATAAGTGGAAGCAAAAAAAAATTGAAAAAACTTTCAATTACATAAAACAGCAACTGAAGGCGGGAGAAAACTTTCTCATTTACCCTTCCGGAAAACTGAAACTCACACCTCAAGAAGTCATTGGAGGCGCCTCTTTTGTCCACCAGTTGGTCCAAGAATGTCCCGATACGCCGGTAGTTTTGATACGAACGACGGGGCTCTGGGGCAGCCGGTTTTCATGCGCTCTAACGGGCGGGGCGGCCGATTTTGGCAAGGTTTTGTGGGAAGGTTTTAAAATTCTTTTGAAAAATGGAATTTTTTTCACTCCACGCCGGTTAGTGACCGTCGAAATAGAACCAGCACCTGCCGATCTTCCCATCCAGGGTAAACGGATCCAGTTCAATCAATTTTTAGAAAAATGGTACAATCTCCGAGGGCCTGAACCGCTCAAGCTCGTTTCCGATGCTTTTTGGAAAGAAAGCTACCCTCAAATCGTCACTAAACGTGAGAAAAAAACCACCGAAGAAAAATGGAAATTGGACGGCGAGGTCGAAAAAGAGATTATCGAAAAAATTAAACAGATTTCTCGTCGAAATGTCGTAGAAAGATCGCACAATCTCACGACCGATTTAGGACTCGATTCGCTTGATATTGCAGCACTCCATACGTTTTTGGAAGAGAGATTCGATTTAGAACGGATCCCTCCTGGTGAATTAGAAACTGTCGAAGACGTTTTAAAAGCGGCGGCAAATGGGGTTAAAGAGAGCCAAGCAGAGTCTGAGACACCTCCTACAAAATGGGCTGCAAAATGGCCTCCAAAATGGTCAGAGGAACCGATGCGTCCTCCTCCATTTCCCCCTCAAGGAAAGACGCTCCAAGAAGCCATTTTGAAATCGTGTGCGCGTATGGATTATTTCTCAGCTTGTGCCGATGAAATTTTAGGAGTTGTCACGTATCGACGTTTTAAATTGCTTTCTCTCATTTTAAGCCGTCGTATCAGCCGTCTCGAAGGAGACCATATTGGAATCTTGCTTCCTTCTTCAACCATGGCCTACATTCTCATCTTCGCTACACTCTTGGCAAAAAAAATTCCCGTCATGCTCAATTGGACGGTCGGTTCTCGAGCGATCGATCACTGTATCAAAGTATCCGAACTCAAAGTCATTCTCAGCTCGCGCCGATTTCTCGACAACTTGCCGGGAGCCGATCTGGGCTCAGCCGATGAAAAACTGCTTCTTCTAGAAGATCTCCGGTCTTCCATCACCCTCCTCGACAGATTTCATGGAATTTTAGGGTTTTTTAAAGAAATAGAGCCGTGTGCAGTTTCAGAAGACGATCCCGCCGTGATTCTATTCACCAGTGGAACCGAATCATTGCCCAAAGGTGTCCCCCTTTCGCATAAAAACCTCCTTTCTAATCAGACAGCGGCCATGGAATCGATCACATTGGTCGCTTCCGATGTTCTTTATGGAATTCTTCCACCGTTCCATTCGTTTGGTTTTTCGGTGACTGGAATCCTTCCTTTGCTGACTGGAATAAAAACGTATTATGCTCCCGATCCTACCCATTATCGGGGCCTGGCACGGGACATAGCAGCCAGCCGCGCGACTCTTTTTTTCTGTGCTCCTACATTTATCCGAGGAGTTTTCCGTGTTGCAAAACCCAATCAATTAAAAAGTTTACGTTACGTTGTGGGAGGTGCTGAAAAAGTCCCCGAAGAACTCTTTGAAAAGGTGAAAGAAATAGGTGGCGAGATGTTGGAGGGGTACGGAGTCACCGAATGCGGTCCCGTTGTCACTTTAACTCGCCCTGGTAAGCCTCGTATCGGTGTTGGGCAGCCTCTTCCTGGAGTTGAGCTTCTCATTATCGATCCAGAAACAAATCAACAACTACAGACAGGTCAAGATGGAGAAATTTGCATTTCAGGCCCCAATGTTTTCAAAGGATATTTAGATATTCCAAAATCTCCCTTTATAGAACTCGAGGGCAAAAAATGGTACAAATCAGGCGATCGGGGCCATTTGGAACCAGACGGATCTCTTGTCCTAACAGGACGGCTCAAACGGTTTGTAAAAATCGGTGGAGAAATGGTAAGCTTAGGGGGTCTTGAAGAAGAGCTTCTCCGTCTAGCAAAGGAAAAAGGGTGGGTCAAAGAAATCAAACCGGAGATCCCACCTCTAGCCGTCGCTGCTTCAGAAAAAGAAAGTGAAAAAACCCAGGTGATCGTTTTTACAACATTCGATGTCAGAAAAGAGGAGATCAACGAAGCTCTTCGGCAAAGCGGGTATGGACGTTTGATTAAAGTGGCAGAAGTCCGAAAGATCGAACAAATTCCCCTCACCGGAACCGGCAAGGTCCAGTATCAAGCTCTCGATGAGATGTTAGAGCAACGATGAAACTATTCAACACTGAAAGCCGCACCAAGCAGCAGCTCGTTCCTTTGGAAGATAACCATATTCGGATGTACACATGTGGCCCTACCGTCTACAACTTTGCTCACATCGGTAACTTCCGAACCTATGTTTTTGAAGATTTACTGCGGCGCACCCTCAAATTTCTTGGATTTAAAGTGACCCAAGTGATGAACATCACTGATATCGATGACAAAACAATCAAGGGAGCCTTAGCAGAAAAAGTTCCTCTGAAAACGTTTACAGATCAGTATACCCAAGCTTTTTTTGAAGATATCGAAACTTTAAAAATTGAAAAGGCTGAATATTATCCCCATGCTACCGATTTCATTCCTCAAATGATTCAGATCATTCAACAACTCGTCGATCAAGGAATCGCCTACCAGGGCCCCGATGGCTCGATCTACTATGCCATTTCAAAATTTCCAACCTACGGCCGGCTGTCCCATCTTCATCTCGATGAGTTGAAAGCAGGTGCTTCCGTCGAAGTCGACGAGTACGACAAAGAAAATGTGGCCGATTTTGTCCTCTGGAAAGCGTACGATCCATCCCGCGATGGAGACATTTTTTGGGAAAGCCCGTTTGGAAAAGGAAGGCCCGGTTGGCATATCGAATGTTCCGCCATGGCGATGGCCCTTCTCGGAAAAACCCTCGATATCCATGTCGGCGGTGTCGATAACATCTTTCCCCACCACGAAAATGAAATCGCCCAATCGGAGGGGTGCACCCACCAACAATTTGCCCGTTATTGGCTCCACTCGGAGCATCTCCTCGTCGATCACAAGAAAATGTCCAAAAGCCTGGGCAACTTTTTCACACTGCGCGACCTCCTGAGGCGCGGTTATACAGGCCCTCAAATCCGTTACCTCCTTCTGCAAACCCACTACAGAACCCAGCTCAATTTCACCTTCCCAGGTCTCGATGCCGCCGCAAAATCACTCGAGCGACTCTTCGATTTCATCGACCGACTCCGTCATATCGATCAGCCGAAAAACTTTGGCTTGGTTCAACCCCTTTTAGATAAAACACTGCAACAATTCACCGAAGCACTCTCGGACGATCTCAATATTTCTCCAGCCCTCGCTGCCCTCTTCGACCTTGTCCGAGAAATCAACACACTCTGTGATGCCGGCAAAATTGGAAAAGAAGAGGCCCAAAAAACCGTCCAACTTCTCGACCATTTAAACCAAGTTCTGGCCGTCCTTCCCCTCGAAACAACCTCCGAAGCAATACCCTCCGACCTCCTCAAACTATTAGAACTCCGAGAAAAGGCCAGACTCACAAAAGACTGGAAAACCGCCGATCAGTGCCGCCAACAAATCCAAGACCGAGGATACATCATCGATGATACACCTGCAGGAGCCAGACTGAAGAAAAAATCATGAATAAGAAAGCCACCACCAAAGACGAACTCTTCCTTCTCAAACTCTATGATTTGGCCTCCGACTCTGAAATCGACCGTTACATCATCGGCCGTGCCATCGGCCAAAATGACAAAGGGGTCGACAACATCGTCAAAAACCTCGCCGCTGCCAACTTCATCAAAAAAGGCAGCCACAACTCAATCTACCTCACCCCTCATGGCATCAAGCTCGTCCAATTCCTCTTAACTGAGAGATATTAACCCGCTGATCAAATAGGCGACAAAGATGCTTGCTGCGGCTTCGCCATATCGATTTTCGCTCGGAATCCTTCGTATTCAAGAATGTTATTCCTCGCGAGAATCAATCTGGCTTTGCCTCGCTAAGCCCTTTTGTAACCTATTTGACCATTGGGTTAATAAGTCTCGGGATCTGTTCAATCATATAAAATGGAACATTTAAGATTTGATCCTGATAAGAAAGAGGACTCTGACAAATCCGAATTCCGAACGGCGATTTTTTTTCTTTGATAAATTGTTTTAAAGAACGGAGACGTCCCGTTTTACCCGCTTTGACCTCAATAGGAATAATCTGAGTTCCATCAGTGATTACATAATCAACTTCTGCCTGACTTCCTCGCTTTTCATTTTCCCAGAAGAAAAGCTCTTTTTGCTCATAAAATTCTCCATAGGCGATCAGTTCTTGTCCTACGAATTGTTCAGCCATCATTCCTGCATTGATTTGTGTTAAATCTTCAGTCCATATTTTTTCGGGATCAATCTGATTCACTTGCTGAATCAGACCCAAATCTAAAAACAAAAGCTTAAATTTCTGTTCATTTTGGTGAAACTTTAGAGGAATCCCTGAGGCAGAAGTAGCATGGACTCGATGTAAAATTCCCGCTTGCTCTAACAAATGGACAGCTTTTTTTAATTCTCTAGAACTTGTTTCCGAATCGATCTTTGAATATTTGAAATGTTGTCCGATGAGATTGGGGATTTTTTCGAAAAGCAATTGTAAGTATTTATGTTCACTCTTTTTTGCATATTTGCCAAAGTCATTTTGATAAGTTTGTAGGATGATGGCTTGCATCTCCCTGCTTCTTAAAAACGATTCGGTTTTCAAAAACACAGCAATAGCAGCGGGCATTCCTCCTATTAAGAAATACTGTTTTACAAATGTAATCAGATGATCATGAATGGTGGAGTTGATAGTCTGATCCAGACTGCTATTTTCTATCAGATTGGATAATCGAGAGTTTTTCGCGATTAGGAATTCTTTGAAAGAAAGCGGTCTCACATAGATAAACTGTACCCTTCCAACAGGAAATGAAAAATCGGCATCTTCTAGTGTAAACTCCAAAAGGGATCCTGCACCGATCACATGGAGCAAGGGCATTTTTTCTTTGAAATAACGGAGAGCCATGATGGCCCTTGGACAATTTTGAATTTCATCCAAAAATAGAAGTGTTTTTTCTGGAATAATGTTTTTGTTTGAGAGAAGCTCGATCTTTTGAATAATGGCTATAGGATCGAGGGTCTCAAAACAGGCGCAATATTCTGGATTTGCATCAAAGTTGACAATAACCAGAGATTCGAAATTTTCATTTCCAAATAGCTCAACAAGATAACTTTTCCCCACTTGCCTAGCACCACGCAGTAGAAGGGGCATCCGAAAAGGGTCGTCTTTCCAAGCCTTAAGTTTGTCCAATAAAAGTCTAAACATACTTTTATTGTATAAAATTCAGACATATTTTGCAAATTTCAGAACTCCTTGTTTATTAAAGCTTTACATTACTAATATACAATTATAAACAATAAATGTCTAAAAAACAGGGTTATTTTTATCAGATTTTGTCGAAAAAACAGACTTATTAACCCTCCACACAAAAAAGAGACAACCTGCTGGCTGCACCCCTGACAGATCGATCCTCCTCCTCGGCCTAGCCTATCGCCCTAACCTATCGATGGGATCCTCGTCGGTCGGACCGCTGACGCTTCGATCTGACAGGGGTTCGCTTACGCATCTTGTCTCTTTTTTGCGTGTCGGGTTAATGGTATTTTTATGATCGGTGTGTTAAAATGATGAGCATTATGACTTATAGAATAGCTGTTCTTGGATATGGCAGCCTGCCCCAATCAATTAGAAAATTACGGTACGATGCTTGAGGTTTTTAAGCCTCAAGATGCAGATTCTTTTCCCCCAGAGAATAACCTTAATTCCAATAGTCTTTTTGTACCTACTGATCTTGGATTACCGGTCCGTCTAGGAAGATTATCCAAAAAACAAAGACGTGATCGAAGAATTACAATGATTCTACACCCCGGTGCAAAAGAAGAGCCCGTATTTTACGCAATATCGAGGTTTACAGCTTTGCAACCTGCAATTGAGAATTTACAAAAAAGAGAAGGATGTCCTACGAGCCGGTATATCGGTTTCGTTGACCTAAAAACAAATCAATCAAAATCCCAAATCCAAGATGTTGCTACAAAAGTGAAAGAATGGGCTCAACGCAGAGGGTTTGACGCCGTCATCTGGACCGATCTTCCTTCAAAAGGAGTTGTGTTTGGTGAGAATTCTAATGGAGAAGAGATTTTGCCACTTCTTGATCGAGACCCTACACTTCTAGAAAATACAAAAAGATACATCCGTAACCTTGCACAAGTTAGAACTCCTCTTATGGATAGAATTTTAAAAATGAACGAACCTCTACCGGTTTTACCCACTTCAAAATTTTCTTTTTCTAGAATTCTGTCTGGTATAGCCATAGTGCTATCCGTATCGATCGTTTTCTTGGCAGCAAGAAAGTTTTTTAGACTTCTTCGGGGCGCATAATAGGGAAGAAGAGGACATCGCGGATGGAGGGAGCGCCGGTTAGGAGCATGACGAGTCGGTCGATTCCGATGCCTAGGCCGCCGGTAGGGGGCATTCCTTGGCAGACCGCTTCGATAAATTCTTCGTCGAGGGGATGGGCTTCTTTGTCTCCTTGCTCTCGTTTGAGACCTTGATCAACAAGGAGTTTTCTTTGAAGCTCTGGATCATTGAGTTCTGTGTATGAATTGCACATCTCACTTCCAGCAATGAATGTTTCGAACCTCTCAACGAATCTCTCTTCTCGTAGCTTGGGATCTCGATGGAGTTTGCAAAGGGGTGTCGTTTCGATCGGATGATCGATGATATGGTGAGGCTGGATGAGGTGGGCTTCTGCAGTTTCTTCGAACAGTTTTGCAATGAGAAGGCCACGGGTCGCTGTTTTAACCGATTCTTTATCGGCCACTTTATCGCGGAGTTGCTGATCGGATAGACCATCGACATCGATTTTGCCATAGACACGGATCGCTTCTTTCATGCTCATCCGCTTCCAAGGTGCTTTAAGATCGATTGTATTTTCACCAACTTGTATCTCGGTTTTTCCAAAAAGTTCTAACGCGAGATATTCGAAGAGGTTTTCAGTGAAGACCATCATGTCGTTGTAATCCCAGTAGGCGGCATACGCCTCGAGCATGGTGAATTCTGGATTGTGGGTTCGATCGATTCCTTCATTCCGGAAAACTTTCGATATTTCAAAAATCCGATCCATTCCTCCAACGATCAATTTCTTGAGCGCGATCTCGATCGCAATTCTCAAATACATCGTTTGGTGTAGAGCCAAAAGTTCGGTGACAAAAGGTCTTGCTTCAGCACCCCCATAGATATTTTGTAGAATGGGTGTTTCAACTTCGATAAATCCGGTTTTGTGGCAATAATCTCGAATTAGGCGAATAACGCGGCTTCTTGTTCGGAATGTTTCCCGCACTTCAGGATGAATGATCAGATCGAGCCACCGTTTTCGGTATCGGATCCCTTTATCGGTCAGACCGCTGTGTTTATCGGGAAGAGGAAGCAATGTCTTACACAGCACCGTCACTTTTTTTACATAAACTGTGACTTCGCCTTTCTGCGTTCTAAAGATATTTCCTTCGACTCCAATAATATCTCCCAGATCGAGCTTCTTTTCGATGAACTTCAGAGGAGTCACTTCAGTCGAGTTTAGCCCAGTCACCTGGGTATGATCCCGGTTAAACATGAGCTGAATGCGGCCGCCCGAATCTTGCAAATGGGCAAATGCATTTTTCCCCATCGCACGGAACAGAACCAACCGACCTGCCAACACAACATGCTCAGTTTTGCCAGCCTCAGCCTCTTCAAACCCTCCCAACTCTCGAGACTCGTATTTATGCAAAAGACTGTGAGCTTCCCCAGTCGGAACAAATTTGGCTGGATACGGATCGATCCCCAAAGCTCTAATCTCTGCCAGCTTTGCCGACCGATTCTTGAATTCTTCGTGGCTATGGTACTCGGGTAATTGCATCGGCATATTCTAAGGGAAATTTACAAATAAGTCGAGAATCTCAATATCCAAATATTGAATTGGTTAGAAATAAACCCTGGGGATGCGGTCATTGAGTTGGCAGAGGATTTCGTAGGGGATGGTATCACTCCAGGAGGCGACTTCTTGGAGGGTGATTTCTTGGGAGCCTTGTTTTCCGATGAGGACGACTTCGTCGTCGACGTAGACTTCAGCAGAGCCGACATCGACCATAAACTGGTCCATACAGACGGTTCCGCGAATGGGGAATTTCTGTCCGCGGATCAGAACAAAACCTTTATTGGAGAGGGAGCGGCGGTAGCCGTCACCGTAACCGACGGGAATGGTTACGATCCGGGTTTGGTGGGGGGTGATATACGAATGACCGTAACTAATTCCTTCTCCTTCATCGACAACTTTGAAGTAAGAAATTTTTGCTTTCAGAGAAAAACACGGTGTTATTTCCTGCCAGGGAGAGGACGGTTTGGAGAGATAACCGAGGGTGACGAGGGATGGCCTGACCATGTCGAAATACGATGTCGGATAATGGAGTGTCCCACCCGAATTTGCGAGGTGTTTTAAGAGGGGTGCATCGAGCTGGGAGACGAACTGCTCGAAGGCTTCGATCTGTTGCAGAGCAAAAGGATGATCGGGGGTATCGGCTGTAGCCAAGTGAGAATAGATGCCGACGATTTCCAACCCTTCGAGCCCTCTCAAATAGGGAAAAATAGCCAGGGCTGTCGAGCACCGCATGCCGGTCCGGCGCATCCCCGTATCAACTTCAAGGTGGACACGGCAGGTTCGTCCCATCTGTTTGCATTTTTTTGCCACGAGTTCAGCCTTGAATTTGGAGCTGATCGTGAATTCAAGTTGGAATTGGATTAAGTCTTCGATCTGATCTTCATGGATGGCACCGAGGACAAGAATGGGCCGTGTGATGCCGGCTTCTCGTAATTTGATTCCTTCTTTCAAATGAGCCACAGCCAGATAATCAACCCCCGCCTCCTCGGCAGCCTTCCCCACAGGACATAGTCCATGTCCATAAGCATTGGCCTTGATCGGAAAACAAAACAAACTTGTCCCAATATTCTTCCGTATGATCCCGATATTTTTTTTCAATTGTCCAAGATCAACTTCAATCCAGGCAGGATGAGGATAACCCATATTCCTCAGATTAAGTCATTGGCTTATTAACCCTCCATGCAAAAAAGAGACAATCTGCTGGCTGCACCCCTGACAGATCGATCCTCCTCCTCGGCCTAGCCTAGCGGCTATGATCCTCGTCGGTCGGACCGCTGACGCTTCGATCTCACAGGGGTTCGCTTGCGCATCTTGTCTCTTTTTTGCGTGTCGGGTTAATATTTTCAGGTTGTTTTCTTTTTATCCCTTTTGTAAATGAATTCATAAATTCTTCCCGATTGGCGCTCAAAGATTCGAGTTTTCTATCTTTCATGATTTGTTGCCAAGAATTTTCTTTTAAAATCAGGCAGGCTGTTTTGAGAAGAAATAGGGAGTATTTTCGATGAAAATCAAGGATAGACTCAGCAGAGAGAGGATGATCGACTAATTTTTTTGACATTTCTAAGAGAGTATTTAATTCATCTCGATTGGATAGATAGGGAATTAAATTTTCCAATCTTTCTTGGATATTACACCATTGTCCACAGAGTTCATTCCCAGAATTTCGAATACGAGAGCACAAAAAGCGGAGGGTGAATGTAATCCCTAGGACCCTGAGATCGGCTCCTGTGAGTATACCTAGTTCATAGAGTTCCGGAGGTTCAACGCCGATGAGGTTTACAAAGCTTTCTAACGGAGAAACGGGATTTCCATCATTAGTTTGCCCAACTCCAATTCCAAGCGTGGCTAAAAGACCAAAGACATCCGACTCATCGAATTCGGCTTCTGGATCCTCAGGTGTCAGGGAAGTTTGCTTGGAAATGCATGTATGAAGGAGTTGATCGTAAGATTCTATTAAAGAAGCCATCCTGTTGCAAAAAGTTGCTAAAAAAGGTTGTTGAAAGAGTTTCGGATAGAGTTTTCTTATATCTGAAAGGCAGTCGAGGATAGATTTCAGTTTTTCTTTGAGTTTTTCTAGCTCTTCGATGGAGTTTGCCTGCGATACTTTTTCACTCAGGATCTCTTTGAAACGTCCAATAGATCTCAATAAACTATCGGAAGAAAGGATGGGGTAAATTCCCATCGTATGGATTGAAAATTCTTCAGAATACGGGGACGCAGCATAAGCATCGTGCATCCATTCTTGCTCAGAAACCGTTCTTAGGGCGAGATCGATATTTTCTTCGGTCACTTCTTTTGAGAGGCATTCCATAACTTTCGCGAGTCGATCTTTTTGCCATTTTAGAAATAGTTCGACTAAGTCTTGTCTGCGTAAACTATCATGAAAGGGGGTAGTTTTTTTCCCTTTTAGAATGGGAACATTATTATCTAAAAGATAACGGAGGGTGCTTAAGTTGTTACAGCGAAGTGCTTCATCAATGCCATTACGGCCATTGATATAAGTCTGGTCCAAACTAGCACCTTTCATTCTAAACTTCTCGAGTGTTTCAGCATCGAGTAGCTCGCACGCGAGAAGAAAAGGGGTCGACCCTAAATTATCTTTTACATCGTGCTGGGCTCCTCGATCTAAAAGAGCAATAACAACTTCTTTCTTACGCATACAACAAGCCGTATGTAAAGGTGTGGTTCGCCCTTTGTCTGCTGTATTAATTTTCGCACCCGCTTGAATCAGGAAAAGAGCCGCTTCTGCACTGCAGTGACATGCTACATGAAGAGGGGTCTTTCCTGTATGTTCCGGGAAATCTAATAGAGAAGGATTTTTAGAAAGTAAAAATTCAAGTCCTTGCACATTCCCCCATGCGCAGATATGCATCGGCGTTTCACGCACCTGTATTTTAGTATAGTCGATCTCTGCACACGCTTCTAATAGAGCGACAATAAATTCTGATTTTTTGCCAACAATCAGAGACCAATTGATCATATCAGGCAATCCGGGATGTCCTTTTAACCTGATTAAGAGGTGTTGAAGAGTTTTTAGATCACGATCCATGATGTATTGAAACAAATTACAATGACTCACTGTGATTGTTGGATCAGCCCCTTTTTCAAGGAGTGCATCGATGAGGGGGAGATTTCCAGTTCTGACAGCTATGTAAAGAGGATATTCCCCATTTTCTTCTTCTTTATTAACCGATGCGGAAGTCATTAAAGGTAAGAGTTTTTCTAAAGGTAAATTATCTCGGATCGCCTGATGCAACGAATCCGCAGAACTCCAAGGTACTGGCAGTGAGATGGGTGCATCCGTAATAAGAGGAGGGGTGGTCGACATAATCTAATATTATAAACTAATTAGAATTTAAAATGTTGATATTGGATCAATATCGATGAGTAAATGAATGTGCGGGTTTTTCTTTATAGTTCTAAGAATTTCTGTAACAGGGCCGGTTGATTTTCCTTTGATGAGGAATTGGAACCGGAAGTGGTCTTTAATTTTGGCATAGCCGCAGGGGAGGACGGGCTGAAGTTCGTAGGAAGAGGGGAGCTTGGGGATGAGAAGGGACCGGATTTCTTGAGCATAGGAGAGGGTGGTTTGGGGTTTTTTGCCGCTGAAGGTGAGTTTGATGAGGTGGCAGAATGGGGGGAAGGAGAAGAGTTTTCGATTTTCAAGCTCTGCGGTGAAGAAGGCGAGATAATCGAGATGTGCTGCTTGCTCGATGATCGGATGGTGGGGGAGTTTTGTCTGGAGAATCACTTCACCTTTGAGGGCACTCCGGCCGGAGCGGCCCGCAACTTGGGTGACGAGTTGAAAGACTTGTTCGGAGGCTCGAAAGTCGGGAATTTGAAGGGTCGCATCGGTGTTGAGAACGCCGACTAACGTGACGGAGGGAAAGTGGAGTCCTTTGGCGATCATTTGGGTTCCAATGAGGACATCGGCTTTGCCGGCTCGGAATTGTTTAAACAGTTTTTCGTGGCTTCCTTTATGGCGGGTGGTGTCGGCATCGATGCGCAAGGTTCGGATGTTGGGGAAGATGGCATGGAGAGTTCGTTCCACTTGCTCTGTGCCGACGCCTTTAAATTTGAATGAGTCGAAGGCTTTGCAGGAGGGGCACTCAGGCGGTGGGGCCCGCTGATGGCCACAAAGATGGCAGGAGAGGGTATTTTGTCCTTTGTGAAAGGTGAGCGTGATCGAACAATGAGGACAGCTCAACGCTTCGCTACACCCACTACAAACTGCCGAGGTATTGTAGCCGCGTCTGTTTAGAAATAGGAGAGATTGTTCTCCGACTTCGATCCTTTTTTTGAGAGCTTGCAAAAGTTGCTCCGAAAAAAGAGAAAACCCTTGCGCTTTCGCAAATTCTGAACGCATATCGACAATATGAACGGTCGGTAAATGGGCGCTGTCGGCTCGGGTTGTCAGTTCACTGAGGATGTATTTGCCAGAGTGTGCATTGGCGTAGCTCTCTAAACTCGGTGTTGCGCTTCCCAAAATGACGGCGGCTTTGCAGATTTTTCCGCGCATGACAGCGACATCCCGTGCATGGTAGCAAGGGATTTCATCGGTTTGTTTGTAGGCAGAGTCGTGTTCTTCATCGACAATGATGAGGCCGAGGTTCCGTGCGGGGCTAAAAAGGGCAGATCGGGGTCCCACCACAAGGGAATAATCGCCGCTATAAATCTTGTGCCACGTGTCCCTTCGCTCCCCATCACTGAGGCGGTGATGGAGGATAGCGACTTTTTCTTGGAATCTGCTCCGCAATCTTTCGACAGTTTGGGAGGTGAGGGCGATTTCAGGTACAAGGAAGAGAGCGGATCTCCCCATCCTCAGCGCGGTATCGATTGCTTGAAGATAGACTTCTGTTTTCCCGCTTCCTGTCACACCGTGGAGCAGGTGGGTTTCGAAAAGATGGGCCTCAAGGGTTTGCTGGATTTTTTGAAGGGCTTTTTCTTGCTCATCATGGAGGGTTTTATGTTTGGTCGGAAAGAAATCGTGGTCGCCTAAAATCGACCGATCTAGGGTGAGGGGAGAGAGGGTTATGATTCCTTTTTGAGACAATGTTTCCAAGGGGCTTCGGGAAGTTTCAGCGCGCTCGAGGAGTTCGCTTAAGAGAATTCCCTGCGGAAAGCGGAGCAACACTTCTAAAATCTTGGCTTGAGCGCCTCGGCTTTGGCTGCACACCTCCGCGAGCTGAGGACGGGACAGTACTGATTTGACAAAGAGTTGCTTTTTTTCCTCCATCCGTTTTCGGACGGGTGGTGGGAGAAATAGTTTGATGATTTTGAAAAAGGGTGTGCAATAATATTTCGAGAGCCATAGACCCAGCTTCAGCAAATCTTCGGGAATACTCTCCGAATGGACTTCCAAGATGGGTAGAGTTTTTTTCGATTCGGTTTGATTTTTGAGCTCCAGAACGGTTGCAGTGCACCGGCGATTTTGAAGAGGAATGGTGACGCGCGTGCCAGGCTCTACCAGGCGTGCAAATTCTTCTGGGACGGAGTAATCAAGGGGTTTGTCGAGCGCTACGTCGACATAGACGGATGCGAAGCAACCATTTTCCATAGTTCACGCTTGAGGTCAGGATTTTTTAAATAACTTGAAACAGGTCTTAATATAACCGCAGGTGTTTCTTTCAGGAAGAACGATTGGGCCGTCGGGTTTTCACGGTAAAATCTGGAAAGTTGGAGATTTTTCCACTGCTGAAATGGGGGAGCAATTACCAATTTTAAATGGGTTGAGCTCAAGACTAAATCCCAACCATTGTCTCTTTCAAGGCGTCTCATTTCTAGTAAACGGCAAGGGGCGAGGAGTCGATCGAGGGCGTGTGTGAAATTTTGCAGAAACTGGAGGTCGGCCCCTTGTTCTCCCAGAGAAAGGACGATGATGTGCGAAGAGAGATGGTGCTCTTTCCAAAGATTGCCCATTTTTTTTGCATGGGCGTCATCCGGAATCTTTGTCGCCAATTTCATGTCAGGCAAATGTTTCGAAACGAGCCCTCGAATGTCAGGCATCAGGTCGCATTCTTTGCTGGGCGGGGTGTTTTTTTTAGGCAAAAGAAAGGCATGCTCTTCCGGCGTCACGAGAATGACCTGATTTTTTTCTTTTTCGAGAAAATCAATGGCTTGACGAATTAAGGTATTCATTAAACGGCTCTAAGAGTGCAATGAGTTGATGACAAGGTAGGTCCAACTGGCTTAAGAATTGTTTCCCTCTAGCAGCCAGATGAGGAAATGCATAGGGGAGGAGATGGGCATGTTCGGCCACTTTATTTTTGGTCCCTTGCTGGCATGTCCATCCAAAAGGGCCTTCTTGCTTAAGGGATTCTTTTAAAACCTCTCCTTTGGTCAGCTCGCGCACAATGAATTGGAGGAGAAGAGTGGGCCCTGAGCCGTGAGCCACGGTCGATGGAGAGAAAGGAGAGTGGAAAAAGTAGTGCATGGTTCTTCGACGGTACCGATTTTTACCTTTTTAAACAAGGTCTCGGACATATTCTTTCGGATCGAAGGGTGCAAGATCGTCGACTTTTTCCCCGACGCCGACCCACCGGACGGGGATGCCGAGTTCGCGGTAAATGGGGAGGATGACACCTCCTTTAGCACTTCCATCGAGTTTTGCCAGGATAATTCCTGTCAGAGGGGTAAAGTCATTGAAGATCTTGGCTTGCTCGAGGGCATTTTGTCCAAGGGTCGCATCGAGGACCAAGATGATTTCATGGGGAGCTCCGGGAATCACCTTGTTACAGACACGCCGGATTTTTCCAAGTTCTTCCATGAGTTCGGTTTTATTTTGAAGGCGGCCAGCGGTGTCGACAAGAACGGCATCGATGCCGCGGCTTTTTGCGGCGGTGAGTGCATCGAAAGCAACGCTGGAGGGATCGCTGCCAGGCTGTGCTTTCACAATTTCCACCCCGATTTTTTCGGCCCAGAAGAAGAGTTGATCAATGGCTCCTGCTCGGAACGTGTCTCCGGCAGCCACCATGACTTTTTTCCCTTCTCTTTTGAGGAGATGGGCCAATTTGGCAATCGAGGTTGTTTTTCCACTTCCGTTGATCCCCACAATAAGAAAAACGGTCGGATGACCCTTCCCCGGCTCTGTCTTTGGCGGGAGTGAGAGGATCTCTTGTGCAAATGACCGTATTCTCTCTAAAATGTCATCGGGTGATGCCGCGCGGTTTTTTAAGAGAAATTTCTTTAAATCATCGATAAATTCTTGTGTGACCTTGGTTCCAATATCGGCTTGATAGAGGATTTGCTCGAGCTGATCGAAGGTCTCATCATTCCACGGCTTTCCGAAGAGGGATCGGATTTTAGATAGAGCACCTTTTATTTTCTTTAAAAATCCAAACATATTGATTGAAATTCTATTGTAGCACATAAGAAAAAAAAGAAGAGAGCCAATTGTGAACCTGCACGAATACCAAGCAAAAGAAATTTTGAGAGGGGAAGGTATTCCCGTCCCTCCGTTCGGAGTTGCGAGCCATCACAAGCAAGTGGAAAAGATCATCAAAGATCTTCATTTGCAGAAAGCGGTGATCAAGATTCAGGTGCATGCGGGCGGTCGCGGGAAAGCGGGTGGGGTAAAGTTTGCTCAGAGCCCGGAAGAAATCGTGAAGATTTCCCAGCAATTGATTGGGATGAAAATCGTCAACAATCAGACGGGGCCAGAAGGTGTCATCGCACATAAAGTTTTGATCGCGGCTCCTGTCGAAATTGAGAGAGAATATTATCTCGGGGCTATTATCGACCGGTCTCGGGCGGAAGCGATTCTCATCGCATCCCCAGAAGGGGGTATGGACATCGAAGAGATTGCTGAAAAAAAGCCAGACCGAATTCTGAAAATCCCGATTGGGCTCGATGGATCGGTTAAACCGTACCACCTTCTCTACCTTTCTAAATTCATGGGGTGGAAAAATGGGGGGATGGAGATTGCGAGACGGCTGGCCAAAATTTTCATTGAAAGAGATGCTTCCCTCGTTGAGATCAACCCGCTTGTCGAAACGAAAGATGGAAAACTCTGGGCGCTCGATGCCAAAATGAGCATCGACGACAATGCTCTCTACCGTCAGCCCGATATGATGAGTTATTTCGACCCGGCGCAGATAGATCCGAATGAAGTGGCAGCAAAAAAACACGATCTTTCTTACATCGCCCTCGATGGAAATATTGGGTGCATGGTCAATGGGGCAGGGCTTGCCATGGCGACGATGGATTTGATCAAATCTGCGGGTGGTAAACCAGCGAACTTTCTCGATGTCGGAGGAAGTGCGACGGCAGAAAAAATCGCCTATGGTTTTAAACTTCTCCAGTCTCATCCGAAAGTCAAAGCGATCCTGGTCAATATTTTTGGTGGCATCATGAATTGTACGACGATCGCTGAAGGGATTTTGACAGCTCATTCCGAAAATCCTTCTCAAATTCCGCTCGTTGTCCGGATGGAGGGAACCAATGTGGAAGAGGCGAAAGCGATGCTCGAAAAAGCGGAGATAAAGGTTCATTCGGTCGATAGCTTGGAAGAAGCGGCCGTCCGTGTCGTGAAGGAGGCAAATCATGCCCATTCTCGTTGATCAAAATACGAAGGTCATTACGCAAGGAATTTCTGGAAAAGCCGGCCGGTTTCATACGGAACAGTGTCTTCTTTATGGCTCTAAATTTGTCGGCGGTGTCACTCCTGGAAAAGGAGGACAAGAAGTCTTTGCTCTTCCTGTTTTTGATACCGTGCGGGAAGCAAAGCAAGAACTGAGACCTGATGCGACGATGATTTTTGTTCCGGCACCCTTCGCAGCCAATGCAATCCTAGAGGCAGAAGATGCCGAAATTCCGCTGATTGTCTGTATCACGGAGGGAATCCCTATCCGAGATATGTTAGAAGTGAGCCAGGTGATGCGCCGTTCAAAAAGAAGTCGATTGATCGGACCCAATTGTCCTGGAGTTATCACACCAGGAGAATGTAAAATTGGAATCATGCCTGGGTATATTCACAAAAAGGGGAAGATCGGCATTGTCTCTAGATCGGGAACACTCACGTATGAAGCTGTGTGGCAAACCTCTCTTTTAGATTTGGGGCAATCGACCTGTGTTGGAATTGGGGGAGATCCTCTCGGTGGGACGAATTTCATCGATGTGCTCGAACTTTTTGAGAAAGATCCTCAAACGGAGGGGATTCTTCTCATCGGAGAAATCGGTGGAAATGCTGAAGAAGAAGCTGCCCATTGGATCCGTGAAAAGGGAACAAAACCGGTCGTTGCATTCATTGCTGGGATGACAGCGCCTCCCGGAAAGCGGATGGGTCATGCCGGTGCGATTGTCTCTGGTGGAAAAGGGACCGCCAAGGATAAAATAGAAGCCCTCAAAAAAGCCGGTGTCACGATTGCTGAAACTGCGGCTGTTTTAGGCAAAACCATGCACGAGGTCATGAAATAACTGTGAAAATCCGAGGAAAAATTCCGATCACCATTCACCCCGGTTTTTGGATTTTAGCAGCACTGATTGCTATTTTGCTCGGTCAAGGCAACATCTTGAGCATGCTCGTCTGGGTTTTTGTGATTTTTTTCTCGGTCTTATTCCATGAATTTGGACATGCTTTGACGGCGCTGGCTTTTGGGAGAAATCCACGAATAGAACTCGTTGCTATGGGAGGACTCACCTACCATGATGGTGATAAGCTTCCGTTTTGGAAACAGTTTCTCATTACCTTGAATGGACCTGTTTTTGGATTTGTCATTGTTGTGATCGCCTATTTCCTCCGAGATATCCCGGCTCTTAAGGCCGGATATGCCGGACAGCTGATGAATCAAATTCTGCTCGTGAATCTGATCTGGACCGTCGTGAATCTCGTTCCCATCCTTCCGCTCGATGGAGGACAACTCCTCCGCATAGGCTTGGAAAAATTTTTCGCTTTCAAAGGGGTCCGTTATGCGTTTATGGCAAGCGCCGTTCTCGCGCTTCTTTTCAGCCTTTTCCTTTTCGTCACTCAAAATTTCCTCGCAGGTGCCATTTTTTTTCTGTTTGCCTTTGAGAATTTCGAAAACTTTCGAAAAAGCCGGTACGTTCGGGAAACCGATCGGCGTGAAGATCTGAAAAAAGCCCTCATCGATAGTGAGATGATCTTGCGACAAGGAAATAAGGAAGAAGCCCTCCAAGCGTTTCAAAAAATCCGAGAGCAAACCAAAGAAGGACTGATCTACGATACAGCGACCCAATATGTCGCCTTTCTTCTCTATGATCAGGGGAAAAAAGACGAAGCCTATCCTCTCCTCCTGTCTGTGAAAGACCGTCTCGCTCCCGATGGGCTCGCTTTGCTGCACCGTCTGGCCTTTGAGCAAGGAAATTATCCCCTCGTCTTAGAACTCGCTGGTCCCGTTTTCCAATATGTTCCAGAGGCCGAAGTGGCTCTCAGAAGCGCCTACGCCGCCGCTTCTCTCAACCAAGCCGAACCATCCGTCGGTTGGCTCCAAACAGCCCAGCAATCGGGTGTTGACAACCTCAAAGAAATCATCCAAGAGAAAGTTTTCGATCCTATTCGAAACGATCCTTTTTTTGCTGAATTTACAGCCTCATTAAACTAAAGCACTTTGCATGTTCCAGAACTGAGCGTACCTTCCGCTCCGTTCTAAAAGCTGTTGATGCGTTCCTTCTTCGATGATTTTTCCATGTTCGAAGACGAGAATCCGGTCCATGTGGTGAAGGGTGGAGAGGCGGTGGGCGATGACGAGCGTTGTCCTTCCTTGCATCAAAAAGTCGAGACTCTCTTGGATTTGTTGTTCTGTGAACGAATCGAGGGCAGACGTCGCTTCATCGAGGATGAGAATGGGAGCGTCTTTTAAAATCGCCCGAGCAATGGCAATCCGTTGCCGTTGTCCACCCGAGAGTTTGATGCCTCTTTCACCGACAAGAGTTTGGTACCCATCTTTCATCTGTTGAATAAAAGGATCGCAGTGGGCTTTTTTGGCTGCATCGATCACTTCGTTTTCCGTGGCGGTCAATTTTCCGTAGTGGATATTTTCGAAAACGGTTCGATGGAAGAGAATCGAATCTTGCGGGATCATGGCAATGCTCTGCATCACCGACTCGCGAGAAAATTCTTTAATGTCTTGCCCATCGAGTAAAATGCGGCCGCTGGAGACCTCGTAGAGACGGAGCAGGAGGTGGGCAAGGGTGCTTTTTCCACTTCCGGACAGACCGACTAATCCAACCTTTTCACCAGGACGGATTTTTAGACTGAGATCTTCAAAAATAGGCCGTCCATTGAAATAATGGAAAAAAACACGGTCGAACTCAATGCTTCCATGCTCGACACAAATGGCGGCCTGAGATTCTGGCTCTGGTTTTTGCTCAAGGAGCGAAAGAGCCTGTTTGCAGATTCCGACCTCTTCAGAAAATGAAATGAACTGCATTGCAAGATAGAAGGTTGAATTGACGATGCCCGTTGTCAACGTCAAAACCAAAGCAAAATCGCCAATGGTAATCCATTCTTGAAGGCGTGTGTAGATCAAAAGACCCATCATGACCATCAAAAGGCACGTGATCGAAAAACTTTGAAGAATTTTTAATTTTAGCAAATACCAGTGAAACTTCTGCTCTTTTTGGACCATCTCGGAAAGATGTTTTTTTAAATAACGGTGTTCAAATGTTCTGGTTGCAAACAGTTTGATATTAAAAATATTCGTGATGGCATCGACCACCTTTCCCATCACCGTACTGCGTGCTTCCGAATAATCGACGCTGTAACTCTCCGACTTTTTTGATAGAAAGAAACAGATCCCAAAAAATATGACCGACCAAACAATGAGGGCAATTGCAAAATATGGATGGACCCAGAATAAGGTGATCAATCCGAAGATGAAAAGAAGACCTCGAGAAAAGAAATCGTCAATAACCGACTGGAGGATCGAGACGATTCCCTTGGATAAATCAGAGATTTTATTCGATAAAGTACCCGCTAGGTGTGTCTGAAAAAAAGGGTACGAATAGGTTTGGAGGCGGGTCCCCACTTCTTCGATAACATCGGAGCGCATGCAAGGAAAAGTCTTTAAAACCAGATAATCATAGGCTGTTGTCAGAAGGAGTAAAAGAAAAGCCATTCCAAAGAACCCTAAAATCGGATCCCGTGCATAGTGCATGAACTGATCGGGATGATCGGCCATAGCATCAATAATGAGTTTGACCATGGTCGGTTCTAATGAAATATAGGCAGCCCAAATCAGTCCAATGCCAAATAGACCGAGCACACGAAACAGATACGGCTTGCTGAAGTGCCAAATATACTTAGACAGGGATGTTTTCACGGTTAGTAATATATCCTTGTTTGAGTTCAGCGCCATAAACAATCCAAAGTCCCAAACAGACAATCCCCGTTGAGGCGAAGATCATGAGCGAGAGCGATTCACCCAAGAAAAGCCATCCATGAAACGAAGCAAAAACAGGACTTAAAAGGCCGATGAAAGAGAGGAGCGTTGCGGTGTAACGCTTCAACATCATTCCGTATAAATTGTAGCAGACGATATTGGAAATAAATGCCATGAGAAGAGTCCACCCCAAGAAAGGAGCAAAGCTACCCACTGCGACAGGCGTCGGTTGCCACGATTCTATCAAAAACGAATGACCAAATGCCAAGATTCCGCCAATCATCATGCTGCTTCCATTTGCCATCAAAGGAGAAATCATCTGATCTTTCACAATCAGGCGGAGAAGAACCCATCCGTAGACCGAGCATAGGGCCGCTCCCATGACCGCGAGTGTCGGCCATGAAAAGAAACTAAAAGCATGCAGCAGCTCTTCAGCTCCTGTCTGCAGAGTTAATATGGGTATAATACCTAAAAATCCAAGGCCGAGCCCCACAGCTTTCCGCCTGTTCATTTTCTCCCCAAAATGGAGATATGAAAAGAAGGCGGCAAAGAAAGGGGATAGGCTATAGATAAAACATGCTTTTGCAGCCGATAAATATTGGAGAGCCCAAAACTCTAGAACATTCGTCAAATAAATACTAAAAACAGCCAGAAGTCCGATCGAAACCCATTGTTTTCTAGTCAGCTTAAAAGACGACCGATTTCTCCAACCCAAATAGGTCAAAAGAATCATACCTGCTAGGGCCATCCGAAACCCAGTCAGAAAAAAAGGGGGGCTGTATTGCAAGGCACATTTCGCTAGCGAAAACATGCTCGACCAAACCCCGTACATGGCAATCACAATGAAAATAGACATTTCCGTCTATCATACCAGGGTAAATGTTGAAGTTCAATCTTAAGGAAGGAAAGAAAAGGAATTTTTAACCACCGAGCACACCGAGAGCACCGAGAAAATGCAGAGGAAGAGATTCTTTTGCGGCGAAGCCGCCTCGGTGCTCTCGGTGTGCTCGGTGTGCTCGGTGTGCTCGGTGGTTTTCTCTTCTCTTCTATTCTATCCGGATTGAATAAAATCTTGTCATTTTTCCATGACGGATCAATAGGAGGACCCGTTTATTTTGGGATGATTCACTCACGGCCGCTTCATAATCGGAGATGTTAGAAACTTTTTTATGATTCACCGCTTGGACGAGGAAGCCGGGTCGTAGTCCTGCCATGCCTCCGGGGGATCCGGGTTTGACTTTGGTGATGACAACCCCTTCTTCGCTCGTGCTGTAGCCGAGTTGACGGGCGAGTTCAGGATTGAGATTTTCGACCTCGATTCCCAATTTCTGAGTGACGACGGCCGGTGCATTCGACTCATCGGCAATCGATCCTAATGTGACAGGTACGACCATCGTTTTTCCTTTTCGGAGAACCTTCAGATTGACCTGAGTTCCAGGAAGCATCATCGAAATGTCGTAACGGAACGATTGGAGCGATTTGATCGGTTTATTGTTGTACTCGAGAATAATGTCACCTTGTTGGATGTCACTTTTTTCAGCCGGCGATCCTTTTTCAACCGAAGCCACGAGAACGCCTTCTGTTTTCTCAAGATTGAAGGCTGCTGCGAGATCTTTATCCACGGGTTGGAGTCCAACGCCCATGAAGCCGCGCGTGACAGAACCTTTGTTGATCAATTGATCCATCACATTGCGTGCCATATTGCTGGGGATCGCAAATCCAATTCCCATATAGCCGCCACTTCTGGAAACAATGGCCGTATTAATACCGACAGCGTTTCCATCGAGATCAAGAAGAGGTCCACCCGAGTTTCCAGGATTAATCGCAGCGTCTGTTTGGATAAAATCTTCAAGATTGGTGATATTGAGGTTTTGCCGACCTTTTGCACTGACAACGCCAGCAGTCAGGGATGCTTGTAATTGGAACGGACTTCCGATTGCAAGAACCCATTCTCCGACTTCAAGTTCTTCTGAATCGGCGAGTGTCAGAAAAGGAAAATCTTTATCACGTTTTTCAACTTGGATAATCGCGACATCGGTATACGGATCGGCTCCAATGAGTTTAGCGGAAAGAATTTCGCCGTCGTCGAGAGTCACTTCAATTTTATCCGCATCTTTGACGACATGAGCATTGGTCATGATGTATCCATCGCCCGATACAAAAAATCCCGATCCTTGGCCGAGTTGCGGCTGCGGTTGCTGTGGACGACCACCTGGAGTTCCGAAGAAATGGCGGAAGAAATCGTCTTGAAAAGGTGTAGGAGATTCAGGAAATCCAAAATTATCCATTTCAGGAGATTGGATTTCTACTTTGATAAAAACAACCGCAGGGGTCGCTTTTTTAGCTACAATGGTGAACGCTTTCTTAGAGAGACATCCGGTGCAGCAAGTGCATTCGTCTGTTTTTTTGTTTTTATCTTGTATTGCTGTCGCAAGGGGATATACAAGAAGAAGCGCAGCTACGAGAAGTGATTTCATATTTTTCTCCTTCCCAAGATACTAACATTAATTGAATTTTTTTTCGAAGAATTCTCGATGATTTTCGAGATGCTCGTTATGAGTGAGTTCATCCACACGGATTGGTACAACGGTGATATATCCTTGTTGTAGGAGGATAATATCGCTATCATGAGCTTCGTCGGAATGTTCCCAACGTCCATCGAGCCAAAAATAAGGAGTCCCTTCACTCGGGTGAACTCGTTTGTCTGTATTGCTGATCCAAATTCCTTGACCTTGGCGTGCTAATTTATAGCCACGGATGGGAGCTTCGGGAAAATTCACATTGAGAATGGTGCCTTTTGGCAAGGGATGTTCTAAAAAGTGTTTCACTAAAGATAAAATGTGGTGTTCGACACCACCATAATTAGGATTGAGATAATCTTCGCACGAAAAAGCGATGCCCGGAACACCGTTCATCGTTGCAGCAATAGCAGCACCGACCGTTCCACTCACCAAGACGGTCTTTCCAGAATTAGCCCCACGATTAATTCCTGCAACCACGAGATCGGGCTTTTCCTTCAAGATCATGCCCAAACCGAGCTTGACACAGTCGGCTGGTTTCCCATTGACTTTCCAGGCAGCAGTTTCACCCTCCCAGGCAACGGTATCAGCGCGCAAAGGAGTCTTCAAAGTGATTCCGACTCCAGAACCCGAAGCATCGTCCATGGGAGCTACGATACTCAGATCGGCATACTCAACAAGAGCTCTCCAAAGAGACCTCAATCCAGGTGCAGAAATTCCATCATCATTGGTTAGTAAAATTTTAGGTTTCATAAGGGTGCAATTATATCACCTCTTCGGCTTTTTGTCGCGTTGCATAGGAGACCGAAATATTCAATAATAAACTTACAATAAAGCCTGGAATCATGGGTGAAATCGGGGTCTTGAGTAAAGGCCATAGTCCTGCGGCAATTCCTCCTCCTAAAATCCCAGCCCAAGCTCCTTGTTTTGTCACTCGGTTGGAATAGAGGGATAGAATGACCAGTGGACCAAAAGAAGAACCGATTCCTGACCAGGCATAATTGACTAAATTATAAATTGTCGTTGTCTTTTTGAAAGCAATGAAAAAGGCGATCAATCCGACAGCAACAACTCCAAAACGGGAAATCATGAGAAGCTCTCCGGAAGAGGCTCTTGGCCGGAACATTTTCTTGTAAAAATCTTCTGTTAGGCTCGATGTCAGAACCAAAACTTGCGAACTCATGGCGTTGATCGTAGCTGCTAAAACGGCGCACAGAACAAAACCGACGATAAAAGGATGGAACGAATGTTGAACCATCTGGATGAAGACCTGCTCTGGGTCGGCTAAAAAACCATTAAAATAGGCGACACCTACAGCACCTACCAAGGTTGCACCTGTTAAAGAAAGGACCATCCACGTCATTCCGACCCATTTTGACTTGGAGATTTCTGTGACGTTTTTGATTCCCATGAATTTCGTAACAATATGAGGTTGCCCAAAATAACCGAGTCCCCAACCCAGGGCCATCGAAATGATCGATACAAACGTGTGCCTTGAAAAATCGGGAAAAAGCGATTTTGGCAAATGGTATATTTCAAAACTGTGTCCAACTCCGTGTATACCTCCGACTGTTCCCATTAAATAGAGCGGAACAAAAATAATGACTCCGAGTAAAAAACAGCCTTGGAATAAATCGATCCAAGCCAGTGTGACGTATCCTCCTGTAAATACATAGGGGACAACGATCAAAATCCCGATGAGAATCGCTTTCCAATACGAGATATCAAAGAGCGAGTTGAGCAAATCTCCCATTCCCATCAAGCCCGCCGAGATATAAATGGTATAAAAAACGATTAAAATCACGGCTGAAAAAAATCGAATGAGCCCTGTCGTGTCTCCCAGACGGCTTTCGAAAAAAGAGGAGAATGTCAAACTGTTGTATTGTTCTGTTGCGACCCGGATTTTTGGGGCAACAAACTGCCAGTTGAGATACATGAAAACAATCAGACCAATGGCAGTCCAAGCCCCCAAAAGTCCTTTACTAAAAATCGCAGCAGGGTAAGCAAGAAAGAGCCAGCTGCTCATATCACTCGCATGGGCAGCAAGGGCTGTCAGCCAGTAATTCAGGGACCTACTTCCAATGATGAAATCATCGGCCGATAAACTCTTCCGATACGAGAGATATCCAATGGTCAGCAAAATCAGAAAATAGATGACGATCGCTGACAGCTCAAACGTGTACATAAATAGGGATGATAACAAAAGAAAAATTCTTTAACTCTATTTTTTTAAAGCCTTCCTAGAACCATAAAGAAGACTTGCTTGAGCCAGATTGGCACGTGTATTCGGAAAAATCTCCTCTATTTGCCCCAAAAGATCTTTGACTTTTCTCCTGAGAGATTTTTGACCCACAGGACATTGACAGGTGATCCGAGCAAATCCATACATCTTTGCGAACTCTTTGATTTCATCTTCCGCAATGAAAATGAGCGGCCGAATAATCGTAACACCATAATCGTGCATGGGAACTTTCGGTAGATTTCCAGCAAACTCAGCCTTATGCAATAAATTCATCAGCACCGTTTCAATATTATCTTCTCGGTGGTGACCAAAAGCGACCAACTTAAATCCCACCTCTTTCGCCACATCGAAAATCAGTTTTCTCCTCTCCCTCGAACAACTATAACATTCTAAATTTTCAAGCGTCCTCGAAGATGTCTTCACATAAAAAGGAACCCCCAGCTTCTCACAAATCGGCCTCAAAAATTTCTCCCCCACTGATGCCCCACACGAAAATTCACCCGCCACATGAACAGCTCGGATATCCAGTTCTGGAAACCCCCGTCCCGAAATCGCCTTCAGCAAATAAAGCAGCGTTAAACTGTCCTTGCCTCCACTCAAAGCCACTAAAATTTTATTTTCATTCTCCAAGAGATCAAACTCGAAAATCGCTTTCCGGCACATGCTTTCAAGCCTGCTACCCAACTTCGTCCAAGGCGGTGTTGCTATCATCATATATGCAAAAATTCTACCTCAATATATAATAATCTCCTTATGGAAAAAGTTGGCCGAAACGATCCTTGCATCTGTGGATCCGGAAAGAAATTCAAGAAATGTTGTGAATCGAAGGCCGCTCGCAAGTCGATTGGCAAAGCCGAAATTATCACCGAAACCAGCAAAATGGCTTCCTTCTTCCAGCGACATGTAACACCAATATCTCCTCCCAACCCCGAACAAGTTTGACTGGAGAGACCTTTTTTGATATAAAGATTCCGCTTTTTATTTCGCTGGTGTAGCTCAATGGTAGAGCAACTGACTTGTAATCAGTGGGTTGAGGGTTCAACTCCTTTCGCCAGCATTCTTCAGGGGGTGTCGCATAGCGGCAATTGCAAGGGACTGTAAATCCCTCGTCTTCGGACTTCGTGTGTTCGAGTCACACCGCCCCCAAATCCTCTATAGAAATTGATTCAAGCATTCACCAAAATCAGCCCTCTCAAAAATCTTAAATGGGGGGCCAGTGGGGTGATCGATCACAACATATCTCAACGCACTCATCCAGTTTTTGAAGTGTCTGAACATCGTTTAAGATAAAAAAATCCATAAGGTTTATTCTTTAAACACCCAAGATCCACCCATGCAATAAAAGATCTGGCTTATATTTGTTCATTTTCAAGGAGATATATAGAATTTAGCAGGGGATAATATATCCCTCGTTGTGAAAATTTCTCGGATTTTCTATGCTTCTCCATTTTCAAGGAAGGATAGCAATGGCTGAAAGAGAGAATATTGAAAAACGAATTTCGAGTACTGGCAAAATCAGCTACAGAGCCAGAATTGAGCTCAAGGGATACAAAAGGCTATCTGCCACTTTTGCATCCAAAACAAAAGCTAAGCTTTGGAAGCAGCAGACCGAAGGTGCAATGCGAGAAGGGCGATATTTCAAAACGATTGAGTCAAGGAAGCATACTATTGGAGAACTAGCAGATAGATATATTCGCGATGTCCTTCCTACAAAACCCAAAAGCTATAATAAGCAGAAGGCTCAGTTGCTTTGGTGGAAAGATCAATTAGGGCATCGTCTTTTGTTTGACCTCACGCCTGCATTAATTGGAGAGTGTCGAGATGTTTTAGCTTCTCAAACCACGTATAGAGGTACGAAAAGATCCTCTGCAACAGTGGTGAGATATCTTGCTGCTCTTTCGCATGCCCTAAGTACTGCGCTCAAAGAATGGGGTTGGTTAGAAGACAGCCCCATGAGAAAAGTTACAAAACCAAAAGAACCTCGAGGACGTGTTCGTTACTTGAGTTCCGAAGAGCGACATGCATTATTAGAAGCATGTAAACAAAGCAGTTCTAGCTACCTTTATCCCATTGTAATTTTAGGTCTTTCAACTGGAATGAGACAGATGGAAATCCTGAATCTTAAATGGAAGGATATTGATTTGGAAAAGGGGATCATAATTCTTCATGAAACAAAAAATGATGAAAGACGGTGTGTTCCATTAGCAGGGCATGCACTGGAACTCATCAAACAATTATCCGCTACACGTAAAAATATTTCCCCCTTTCTTTTCCCTTCAAACAAGCTATCGAAGAACAAACCATATAATATTAGGTCTCCATGGGAAAATGCTGTTAAAATGGCTGGAATAAAGGATTTTCGATTTCACGATCTAAGACACGATTTTGCCAGCCAACTTTTGGCTTCGGGAGCAAGCCTTGCACAACTTTCAGAAGTCCTAGGTCATAAAACTCTCCAAATGATCAAAAGATATGCACACCTTTGTCAATCGCAAGCAGCCGACGTAGTTGCAAAGATGAATGATAGGTTATTTGAAAGAATTGTATGAGCAATGTTGTTTCTGATTATCAAATTAACTAAAATATTTATTTAAATAAAGTTATTTATAATATTGATATAAAGAGCCAATATATTCTATTGTTTTCTTTATCAAATTTTAAAAGGAATACTATGAATCGCTCTATAATTTTTGGCATCTCATTTTTTTCTTATATCTGTTCAGTAAACGCCACCCAAATTCAAGTACTTCCTCCAGCCAGTAGTTTTGGTGGGCAAATGGGCGAAAAACTGGGTAAAGGATTTAGCGAGGGACTAGAACAAGGGATTAAAGAAAGGCGGAGGAGAAAAGAACAGGAGAAAAATACAAAACTTCTTCAGCAGCTTCTAAAGGATTATCACCCTTCGAGTAACTTTGAGTATGTAATCCGCATTTTGCAAAGCTCACTTCCTGAAGATTTAAAAAAACTTACGATCAATGTGTTGAATGAGCAGCATGAGAGATATTTAAAAGAAAACAGGAGAAAATGATGAAAAAAGGACTTTCAAGTCTATTGCTGATATTTTTAACAACCTCCTCGCTTTATGGGGATTACTACTTAGATGAAAATGGCCAACTTGAAGGATTTGTTCAGGAGAACGGATCAAATGGATATATCATCCTGGATAAGAATGGACATGTTGAATCATATATTCAAGAAAATGGTGATAGTGGGTCCATGATCTTAGATTCAGAAGGTCACGTAGAGGGTTTTTATCAAGAAGACTAGGGCTTGATTTAGCAAGTGTTGAAAATGTACGTCTGCCTGGCTCTATTAATTAATTCTCTAGTAAGTTTCCTGTCTTTTAATGCTTCATGCGAATAAAAACCGTGCTTCCAATTCGCTTGTTGTGAATTTTTAAATCCCAAAAGCGTTTTTGGGCCTCTGCAATACCCTCCATGAAGACGACAGCGTCCATTTTTCATAGCAGGCTGCTCACAAGGTTGACCTGCTTTGCGTTTTGATCTAGCACCGCAGAGGACAAGAGATCCATCCTCGGAATCAAACATTCCCCCCACCCCCTGAGAGAATATCTCCAATGATAGCTTTAGATTGATCATTGACATTGATATGTTGTACGACGACTTTCTGTTCACCTTTTCTGCGATACTGGATTAGCTTTTCAATTGTCTCATTTTTTAGACGAAGGAGTTTGACAGCAATGTTGATAGCACTCTCAACGTGGCAGAGCAGATTGTTGTCATTTTCAGCGCGGGCCAAATATCGCATTCCTTGAGCATTCAAAGCAATAATCTGCGAGCAAAGCATACCTTCCATCGAATCTTGAGGGGAGAGGTTCTTTAAAGCTCGAAAGGTTGTTTGCAGGGCAACATCTTGAGGAATGTTTTTAGGAAAGGCTTCACTGGTCGATTTAATGAGACTTAAACACAACTCCTCATTAAAAGTACCACTGATTTCTTTGCAGTTCTCATTATCTTGTTGAGTTTTTGTTGAGGTTGCCAAAGAGCTGGCTGTCTTTGTATGAATTTTGGAATTGCAAAAAGGATCTTCTCGATGATTAGATTTACAACCATTTTGATCGTTATTTTTTAAATTTGATTGCTTCATAGAAATACTGCTGCTCTCAATCGGATAAAATAATTATTCTATACCATAGCTTTTCATTTCATTCCTACCTCAACCCATTGACGTAGGTTGACCCCTTCTTTAAACGCATCACCAGGACTTTTACCTCTAGGTACTGGCCAAGGTTTAATGTGAGGATAGGTATCCTTCCAAAATTTATATGCTTTTTTGCCTGGCTCATCGAAGTCCAATGCAAATAATATAAGGCGAGACTTCTTTAAGAGAGTGTCAGTCCGAATATCGGGTTTTTTCCCAACTCCTCCTATTGCTATACAGCAACACAGATCATTAGCAATTTGTTGAAGAAGCATTGCATCTAACTCCGATTCAACTAAAACAATCACATCGAAGATATTTCCATAGATAGAGGGGGCCTTCATGCTGCCAGTTATTTCTGCATATTTCGGTAATGTGTCTTCAGGATGCCAATCGGTCCTCCTAATTTTCAATTTCACGAGTTGTCCATTTTCATAAGTTGGTATGACAATTCCACGGGGCAACCAAATCTTGCGTTTCTCTCCGGTTCTAGGGAAGCCCCATAAGTTCGGTGCTTCAAATTTATTTGATTCATTCCAGCCTAAGATAAAAGTTTGGGCGGTATGTATAGAGAAACCACGATTTTTAATGATAGAGAGGCCAAAGGGTGTGTTAAACATTCTTGTGTGAGAGTTCGATGCAAATCGCATCCCTTGTTCCTGCCATTCACGGGAAGGAATGCTAGCAGGTTGTGGTGTGAATATTTTATGACTAAATCTTTTCCCCAAATGCATTTTTGGTTCAGCACCAACCTTTTCACAAGCTTCGTGATAATCGAGGTTTAAAAAATCCCTGCAAAATTGGATTAAATCACCTTTACAGTTACATTGACGGCACCAATATCGACCGATTTTGTCCCAAATGATGAATCTATCCTTGCCTTGGCATGAAGGACAAGGAGAGTGATATTCACCACCATTAGTAGAAGATGTGCGTTTCGGATGTAAGTTAACCTCTTCTGCAAGATCAATCAGGTTCATAGACATTTTCAGCTTAAGATTTCAGAGATGAGTTTAAACTTTTGTCGGCATATTTCCAAATCAGGGAAGCTGTATTCATCGTCCTCTCTTTTCAAAATCTTGTCCAAAAAGTTCTCTAGAATCTGTTCTGCAGCAAAATTCCAATATTTCCCGTTTTTTTGGCACCAAGCTCGAAAATCTATGAACAATGATTGGACATTATGACTACGTTCAGGCCAACCAATGATTCTACCGACGGAGGATTGAGATGGTTCGATATGACCTTCATTAAGCATGATACTGATCCAATCAAGAACATTTTCCATTGTATTGTTTTTTGCGTGTGGAACGTGTGGAAAGGTGAGAAATTCACATAACCCATTAGGAGTTAATTGGATATTGGTGGGATTGTTTTCTACACTTCCCTTTTTCATGCGTGTAGAAAGGTGAGAAAAATGCTCCGACAAATCTTTTTTTGTCTCACCATTCTCACCAATGATCATTGGTTCGTGTGGAAAAGTTTTAGAACTCTGCGAACCATTTTTCTCTCTATGAAAAACTGTTGTAACACATTTTTTGTCGCACCTATTCTCACCATTCTCACCAGAAAAACGGGAGGGTTGTTCAGAAATTGGGTTGATCATTCTTCTATCCCCATTACATTGTCTGTAAATCGATAGACGCGTTTGGATTTTGCCATACCAGGTAGCTTTTCGCTACGGGTAGGCTTTCCCTTCGAGTCCGGCATCAAAAATCCATTTTTAATGCAGGTTTTGGCAACCTGAACAGGGTCTAAACCCCGACAAAGGTCGCTCTTAAAAACTTCCGTAAATAAAAAATATTCCGTTCCTCCTTCACCATCATTCTTACGAAATCCAGCTCGTTGGATTGTTTGATGGGAATCATGAGCATCCCATGGAGTGAATCGACTTGTTCCATGAGTTTGGAAGAAGTGCATCACCTGAGCAATAATTGTTCTCTCCTCCTGAGGGCCAAAAGTTCCCCGGTTTTTTAGCCATGCCTCAAAGCAGAATTTCACTGCGGCGGTCGCAGTACCAGATTCCCACCCTGTGATGCCAAAAAAAGAGGCGAGCTCCCCAGCAGCAGAGATAAGACCGAATCTTCGAGCAACACGAAAGACTTGCCCATCGGAAGCTTCAGGAACATAGCTAAACATGAAGTTTTCTATGTACTTTTTTATGAGCGGCTCAATTTCTGCCTTTTTCTCTACCAAGTTTCTTAAAAATTCTCGTGAGGGAACACCATATGTTTTTTTGGTTGCTTCACCTAGAGCGTTGCTGAAAGAAGATCCATTTTGATAACCGTGTAATTCTTCGAACATGCCATATTTCAGTCCCTCTGCTGGGATGTCTACAAGGCGCACTTCTTGGCCAGCTCTTGCCTTTTTGCCCGCTTCAACCATATGGGTAGCTAGAGATATTTCACCTGTTGAGAGGAAAACGAGCGACCATGATGATTTTTCTTTAGCATTCCCCGATTGCGTGGACCTTAACTTTCCTGATCCATTAGCGAGCATGTAGGCAATTTCTCCCGCAGCTTCAGGGTTTACTTGAGAAAGTTCGTCGAGACACAAAAGTGCATCATTATGGTTAGAAGCACAAGCCTCTAGTCCATTGGAGGTAGCTCTCCAGCGTTGCATGTGTTCTGGACCGCCCCAGATCGAAGCTGCAACAAGTAACGTGGTTGTTTTGCCAGTCGAGCTTGCGCCTCTGAAGTGGAATCCGCCGCTTTCCATATTCAAAATTTTCAGAAGGGGAGGGGAGAATGCAGCGCAGACACTGAAGAGAAGTAGATTGTTTCTTTCACACAGTCTCCCAATTTGTTCTTTCCAATCGTCTAAAGATCCCTTTGTCTCGTATTCTATTGAACAGGGCGAGGTCGTTTGCAATATCACTTCTTCTTTTCCTTTTGGCCCGATTGTTAAATCAGGAAGAACGAAATACTCTCCTCGATGCCACCCCGTTCTATTTACACACCTTATTCGTTGTTTAGGGCGCGAAGATTGAATGTAGATGGTTAAAATCTGCCTTGCTCCTTTAGCGGGAGAAATCTCGAGTCCCATTGATAAAAGAACGGCTCTATACTGTGTTCCATCACCCGATAAAAGCTCCATAGGCATAGCCCATTTCTTGCGAATTCCATCGACGTCTGAAAATTCCAGCAAGCGACCGAAATTCTTATTATTGTCATCGCGAACAATAGCTCCTATTTCAAGCCTCTGACAAATGCGAATAGGAGAAGGTGGATCCTCTTGATCGGGTTTACCTTCTGGCTGGAACATCAAATGATTCCCGTGAAAATAGAAACCTTCAGGGAGTTTTGTAGATTCATATTCCTCTTCGAGCTCTGAAGCTCGTTTTATCGATGCTAAAGTATCTAAGTTTGTCTCAGTGGATAAGGAAATATCTATCTGAGGCTGTTCAGAAATAGGTTGTTCTGGAAAAACACAAAAAGTATTATTAGTCATGTTTAAGGTTCCTGTTATTATCAAAAGCCCCCTTAGAGCTGCTACTCAAGAGGGCAAGTTTGGGTTAAATTCTCAGATCAAATGCTAATCGCTTAATCCAGGTCTCATAATCTAGGGGATCTGGGGTTTTTTTGTTTAATTCATAGTCATAATAAGGATTTCTTCGAGTAGATTGTGCTGATCGCTCTTTCATCCTCTTTTTTAAGAATCTATGATTGTGCATCGGCGCGGTCATTTTCATCACCTCCTTTGCGCAGGTTATGTTATTCATTGCATCCTCCATTTTTTTCATTTTGTTCTTTTACAAAACGAATAATCTCTCGAGGGAGAATATAGCGCCTTCTGCCAACTTTTCTTGAGCAGCGACGTCTAAATTCATCATCTCTAAAGATCTTCCATGCAATAGCACTTTCAGTCATGAATGGGAGAATTTCTGGGCCTTGTTTGATCGTTGCAATCTCGGGAATTTCTTCAGTTTCTTCCATATTTTTTCCTTTTTATGGTTGTTTAGGATTGTAGAGGCAAGCCTTTCAATGCGACGACTTGCTTTCGTCATTTTTGCAAACGCAAAGAATTTATTTTGAATTGCGGCGCTTTTTCTTAAAAATCCAGCCTAAGAAATAAAATGGTCGTAAATTTCTACAGAGAGAAAGGATGGTGAGCTATGAAAATGCCGCAAATGAATGCCGCAAGTAAGGTTTAGATAAAAAAGAAGTGTTGCTAATCTTTAATTTTAGCCGAGCATAACTCATCAAATTCTGATGAAATGGTAAGGGCTATTAGCTTTTTTTTGACTAATTTAACAAGATTATCTTTACGATTTTTAGGAACATTTCCTTTCCCTTTTTCTAGGTATACTCTAGCAAAAGGCTGACAGTTTCGATTGCTTTCAATTTTGTTTGATATCATTCTCATTGTTCTTTGATCTAATAATTCAACATCTCGTGTATCTCTATATTGTTTCATTATTTCAAGCACTTCTAAATCTGATTCGATCAGATTACGGGCTATATTGGAGGGGATTCCTGTTGGTTTTCCAATCAAATATTTTTCAAGAAAACGATTCATATGTTGGCTGGGTTGTATATCAGAATGATATAACCAAAGAAGCCATTTCCCAAGATCAGATACCTTGATCCAATATCTACGCTCTATATGAAGATCTGCGGAAGCTGGTAGTTTTCCACAATGGATAGCTTCAAGGGCTTTGTCGTAAATAATAAACTCTTCAGTAAAATGACTAAAATATTCATACGATTCAAAATAAGATCCAGGAAATTTACCTGAAAATAAAGAAAATAGACCTGAAAGAGTCAACGCATCTTTTAGCAAAAATTTTTCAAAAACTATGCTATCTTTTACTCCACTATTCGCAAATTGAATCATTACTTCAATGAAGCCGTCCGTCATGCAGCGGCGGGTCTGATGGAGATGTCAAGATTACAAGCTTGCAAGATGGCTAAAAGGGATTGAAGACGAGGGTTGCCACGCTGTGATAGAGTGCGATATAAACTTTCTCTGTTTAGATCCGTCTCTTTGGCAAGCTTAGCAACGCCGCCATTTGCATCGGCGATGTCTTTTAAGGCGATAAGAAATACTTTTGGATCTTCATCTTCTAAAGCAGCATTTAGATAAGCTGCGGCAGCTTTAGGGTCTTGCAGACGTTTGAAAAGATGCTCTTTATAATTCCTGAATTTTTTCATTTTTTTCTCCTTGATTTGCTTTGTAAGCAATCCTCCCAAAATTCTTTGGCCTTCTTGATATCCTTTTTTTGGGAGGACTTGTCCCCTCCACATAACAAAATCACAATTGTTTTTCCTCTCATGCCATAATAAATACGATAACCCGGGCCGTAATGGATTTTCAGTTCATAAACTCCATTGCCTACAGGTTCTCTATTACCAAAATTCCCGCCCCTTACTCGAGCTAATCGGGTGCTGACTATTGCTTGCGCATCTCTGCTTAGGCGCGATTCCCATTCTGTATAAGGCTCCTTCCCTGAAGGCAATGCGTATAGCTCAATCTCAATGGAGTCCATATACATTCATATGGTAGCAAATAAGCTACATTAGGTCAAGCCTGTGGGGGATTCTTGGGGGAATAGATGGCAAAACGTCACAATTTTTGACAATGTATGCCAATCAGGAAATTCGTCTAAGTTGCTAATCATACGGTTGTTAAGTGCTGTCTTTAATTGCTGATAGTTGGATTCTTATGACTGTAAATCCCTCGTCTTCGGACTTCGTGTGTTCGAGTCACACCGCCCCCAAATCCTCTATAGAATTAGAGTGAAAAAGGGCCCATTTCTAGGCCCTTAAATAAACTAAACGATGCCTACTCGAATATGTTGATGTTGGGAGGGGTTTACAGCCATGAGCAATTCTTCATATTTTTCTAAAGTAACACTGAGATGACCTCTTTCATATTGAGCATAAGCATTTGGCGATTTTGAACCGAGTCGTTTGGATACATCTCTCACAGTCGAATTGCTTTTCTCTCGTTGTTTTATCAATGAAAGAGATAACAAAATCTTTGTATCTTTAGCGGTAATACCAATCACATCGTCTTCACGAAGAAAAGCTTTTACACCTAGTTTTTTTCCTACTTTATCTTCAAAATAGCATTCGATAAGACCAGTAACAGCATCTTCGATCATACGTAATGCATCTTTTCTGGATTTGCCTTGCGTCATTGCATCTAATATGGGTATTTCGACAAGCCAAAACTTTCCGTCTTTCCAAATTCTTCCTTCTAATTCCATAAATCCCTCATCTTTTAGGCGGGTTATTTTTAGCCGTTTTTAAAATCTTTCTCGCCAGATTCTCATTTATCTCATTATGCCTTGGAACAGATTCATGAATTTGGCCGTACGTCCAGTAATCATGACTTCCTCCATGCCTTTGCAGACACCAGCCTAGTTTCCGCAGTTCTCGTTCAAGGTCTTTTTTTTCATCCCCGCTACTCTTATTGTACATAGCACTATATACAAAGTCAAAGATTTCAGCAATTAGAATTTAAGTCATTGATCACCATCGTTCTAAAAGCCGGGCGTGACAATTTTGGTTAATGGTGTAAAAAGTACGAAATCAATTTCATACCGCAATTTTGACGCACTAGGCTAGATTAAACTGGCTGAAAATGGACTCCATCAAAGAACGGTTTGGCTTGGAGGTCGGAGGCATTCCGTCCTTCGGCAATCTTCTAGGCCTCGATGTCTATTTCGACATCACCATCCAAAATTGCAAGGAAGTCATCTTTAGCTGCGGTCTCGTGAATGAATCGGTGCGCATGAAGCTCGCCGACCTCATCCCCTTGGTCCACCCGCAATTTGCAAGGCTAGCTAAGGAATAACGCTATTAAATAACTGGCTATAATAGGTCTTTGCTAGTGATCTCACGGAACCTTCTTTTTGAACCGTTCGGAAATTCCGAATAGTTGCTGTTTCAGAGATTTCCTTTTGCTCATAATTAGTCCCACCATTGGTGGATTTTCTTATGCAGGTGGGTAAATAAATAGTCAAAGTCTGCTTTTTCCTTGGCTCGTTTGCGCTTATCCCATCGATTTCGGGCCTTTTTGCAATAAGGACATGAAAGATCGATCATCCGATACAGGTTCGGCTCTCCTGACTTACTAACCCGACGGTCAAATTGCCAAATTTTTTCAGGGCAATGACACTTTCCTCTTTTTTCTTCGTCTTCCAATTGTTTTGAAAGATTCCAATAAAAATCGGTAAATCCCATTCGAGCTAAGAGAGTCTCAGCAATTTTCATATCGCGTACATGTTTTTCATAACCTTGGTGACGTTTATTTTTTTCTATTTCCTGACGCATTCGGGAAATCTTAAATCTAAGAAGTTCAAACAAATATGAATGATCCCAATCTTCATCTTTCCAGAGTATTGGAATCCATGCAACGATTCGCTTAATGCGACGATAACCATTTCTAAAATAGCTTGGCAGGCCCATACTATGTTTTCTTTTGGTAAATATCTAGTACACAGCGACCTCCATTAGAGAAAATTTTAGCATACTGTCCTGTATTTTTTTCCAATAAAACTGGCGTAAAAGAGCAACGGCTAGTAGAATTTCACATAATTATTAACCCGAGGGGTCAAAAGGTGACAAGATGCGCTGCGAGGCAAAGCCAGATTGATTCTCGCGAGGAATACATTCTTGAATACGAAGGATACCGAGCGAGAATCGATATGGCGAAGCCGCAGCAAGCAGGTTGTCACCTTTTGACCCCTCGGGTTAATAATCTAAAGGAGATTCGAAATGCGAATATGGTCTGATGTCATTGGACAGTGTATGGTGACTTGTGGTGTTAGTCTTTATTTGTGTTCTAGGTTTTTTCCTGTTCAACGGCCTTGGGATTATGCAGGGATGATCACTCTCAACTCGGCTATTAACACGGTAGCATTTTTGGCGCTGGCTCATACGAAATATTCTCCCTCTCATGGGTTGGGAAGCTTGGCCTATATGACCGTTTCTTTTCTATCTCCTTTGCTATGTCAGCAAATTGGAAGGAGGTGGGGAATCCAAACACCCCGCTATATTGAAATGGTGGGTTATACAGTTCTTACAGCGAGAATTAACACATCTATCATGAATTTAAAGGGTGTGAGTTGGAATTTCTTGCGACCTCAACAAGTTATCAGATGATAAGCAAATACTGGATTGGACTTTGTTTGATCTGTCTGGGTATGAATCATGAGGAAGGATTGAAATTTGTAGAGTTAAATGATTATGCGGAGTTCATTCCGGTGGTTGCACAGTGGCAGTACGACGATTGGCACGGGTATGACAAGTCATTGACTTTGGAGAAATTGATGGAAGGATTCAAAGATCAAACGACGATTGTCGCTTTTAATGATCAGGTGCCTATGGGGAGTATTTCACTGCAAAAAGAAGGGGAACCGGAGTTTTCTGATTTGGGGGATGTTCTATGGGTCGGGACTTTTCACGTGATTCCGAATGAGAGAAACAAAGGAATTGGTACGAAGTTGGGACTAGTCGCGCTTGAGATGGCACGCCGTTTGGGGTACCGAGAGGTCTATTTTTACACATCGGATGTTTCGAACGTTGCCAAATATGTCAAAAAAGGTGCCCAGGTCTTTGATTCGAGGCCTTTCCGAGGTCATACGATTACATTAATGAAGATCGGCGTCTAATTTCATCCACCGAATGTAGAGTTGTTCAAGTCTAGCTTCTGCAAGGCCTATTTGCGTGCAGATGTCATTAAGAAGAGAAGGATTTTGAGTACCTTCTAGGGAGAGATTGAGCTGCTGGATTTCTTTTTCTAGTTGGGTGATTTTTCCTTCTATTTCTTGAAATTCCTTTTTTTCCAGGTAAGACAATTTCTGTTTAGGTTTTGGAGTGTGTGTTTTCTCTTTGGGTTTTTGAGCTGGGGGAAGGGGATTGCCGAGGGGGAGAAAGGTGTTGCAAATCCGAGAGAGCATGCATCGATCATGGGTGATGAGCATGATGGCTCCTGGAAAATCGACGAGGCTTTCTTCGAGGGTTTCGAGGGTTGGAATATCGAGATCGTTTGTTGGTTCATCGAGGAGGAGGATGTCAGCCGGTTGAAGCATGAGGTGGGCGATGGAGATACGGGCCCTTTCACCACCGGAGAGTTTTTCAAGGGGCATGTCGAGAATATCAGGGGAGAAGAGAAACCGTTTGCACCATCCGTTGATGTGGATCTTTTGTCCGCGAAAGTTGACAAAATCTCCTGTGGGTGAGAGGGCTTGCCGGAGTGTGGTATCTAGGGGGAGTTGACTCCGATGTTGATCAAAGTAGACGATTTTTAGTCCGTCGACTTTTTTAAGGGTTCCAAGGTCTGGTTTGATTTCTTCCGCAATGATTTTGAGCAGGGTTGTTTTGCCAGAGCCATTGGGGCCCATGAGTCCGATCCGTGTTCCTGGAGAAAGGATGAAATCGAGATGTTCGAAAAGAAGCCGGTCTCCGATCTGTTTGGAGAGATTTTTCGCAACAACGAGTTTGCGGGTTTCTCGCTGGGTTGCAGAAAAATCGATAGCGGCCCTTTTCTGACGATTTCTCCCTTTGACTTGAGATAGTTCCTGGAAGAGTTCATGAGCATCGCTCACACGCGATTTAGATTTGGAAGTCCGTGCTTTGGGCGATTGCCGGAGCCAATCGAGTTCCCGCCGGGCTTTGGAAGACAAAGATCTTTCTTGCTCCAGCTGTCCCTGGAGAAAATGTTCTTTTTTTTCGAGAAAATGGGAGTAAGAGCCATCGATCGCAAAAAGGCCTCCTGGATAGACAGGGTTGATCTCAACAACCCTATTAACCATATTTTGAAGGAAATACCGGTCGTGGCTCACCAGAATGTAGGAGATGGCCTCGCGGATTAAAAATTTTTCTAACCATAGAATCCCTTCGAGATCGAGGTGGTTGGTTGGTTCGTCGAGAAGAAGGAGATCGGGGGAAGAGATGAGCGCCTCAGCCAAACTCAATCTTTTTTTCCATCCTCCTGAGAGTTGATCGGCTGTCGGTTCGTTTCCTGTAAACCCGAGCTTGCTGAGCCACGTTTCAACGAGAAGCTCATTCTCAGGTGCCAATTTTAGTAGAATTTCTTTGGGAGATTCGGAGGGGAATTCGGAAGATTGAGGAACATAAGCCACTCGGAGTCCGCGTCTTGCAGAAAAAGTGCCGCTACTCGGTTGTTCCAACCCTGCAAGAATCTTTAATAAAGTCGATTTCCCAGATCCATTGGGGCCTATGAGTCCAACCCTGTCTTTCAAGAAAATACTAAACGAAAGTCGTTCAAATAGAAGACGATGACCGTACGATTTTGACAGAGATTGGCAGTTGAGAAGAAGGGTCATTAGATAAGTTTATCCGATCGGGAGCTTTAAAAGGGTATCTATTTTGGATGAGATCTGTCATACTTACTCACATGACAAATTTTGAAAGCCTCGGACTGCCCTCGGAACTGGTGGAGTCCCTTAAACGGATGCAAATCACGGTTCCGACACCGATCCAAACAGCAGCGATTCCTCCAGCTCTGAGGGGTGTTGATATTTTAGCTTCAGCCCAAACCGGGACTGGTAAAACAGTCGCCTATTCGATTCCTTTAATTATGAAATTATCGGGCAACCCCTTAGCGGGCAACAGGGCTTCAGCACTGATTTTAACCCCGACCCGGGAGCTCGCATTTCAGGTGCAGCAGATGTTGAATCAAATTCTTGGACCTTCATCCAGATTTAAAACTGTCCTCCTGATCGGTGGTGCATCGATGTCGAAGCAGATGAAAGATCTCAAGCAGAGGCCGCAGCTCATCATTGGGACCCCTGGACGTATCAATGACCATTTAGAGCGCGGCACTCTTATTTTGAGGGAGACCGGGTTTTTGATTATTGACGAAGCCGATCGTATGTTAGACATGGGATTTGGAGTTCAGCTCGAAAAAATCGTTGAGTTCCTTCCTCAAAAACGTCAAACGCTGATGTTTTCTGCGACCGTTCCGCCGAATATCGAAAGGCTGACAAGAAAATATTTGAAAGATCCCGAGAGGATTTCTATCGGATCATCCGTCCAACCGATCTCGAAGATCAAGCAAGAAATCCTTCACACTTCAGGACCTGAGAAGTTCCCCGAGCTCCTGAGGCAACTCGATAAAAGAGAGGGTTCGATCTTGGTATTCGTGAAAACGCGGCGTGGAGCAGATCGGATGTCTCGAGAGTTACAAAAGAAAGGTTATAATGCAGATTCCATTCATGGAGATTTGCCACAGAGACGTCGAGAGAAAGTCATCCATGCGTTCAGAAGTGGAAAGAATCGGATTTTGGTTGCGACCGATGTCGCTGCTCGTGGTCTCGACATTCCTCATATCATGCACGTGATTAATCACGATCTGCCTCAGTGTCCCGAAGACTATATCCACCGTATTGGAAGAACAGCAAGAGCAGGAGCCGAAGGAAATGCGCTCTGTCTCATTTCACCCGAAGATGGCCAAAAATGGAGAGCGATCTGTTTATTAATGGATCCGACCTCAAAAGTTTCAGGAAGTAAACAGGTCCATAGAAAATCCAAACCTCAGAGACGATTTTTCAAAAAATTCAACCAACGACATTCAAGAAAGCAAAAATCGTTCAACTCATGACACTTAAATTTTTCTTTTTCTGTTTATAATATTAGAAAATAATTTAACATGTTGCAAAAAGGATATGGATATGGACATATTTCTGCGCATGTTTTTTCTTTTGCTGCTAAGCTTTTCTTCTTTCAGTTATGCCTCTTCCGATGAGGTTGATCCCAAAGCTTACAAGCAACTCATGAGTCAATGCCACGATAAATCTAAAAGCGCGAGAAGAGCGCTTGATCTTGAACTGTCAGATGCAGTTAAGCGTGTATGTCAGTTTACATTGCCAAGCATTTCTGCTACTGGAGATCAGGTCTATATATTTTATGAAAATCCCGTAGGCTTTAATGCTGCAGAACTATTTAATAACGTTAATGGCAAATTGAAAACTGCTCGGACCTTGCCGGTTGATCCCAAGTTCCCCGTCTTGCTTTCGGGTTATGCTTCACCGGATTTTACTCGATTTTCAATCCTTGATCAACCTAACTCTGACACCCCTCATATAAAGTCTAGGATTCGTATTCTTGATCAGAACTTTAAGGTTGTTGCAAAACGACTGTTTTCTACCCCTGTACAAACTGTCTTTCCCTTTTCATCCTTATTTAGCGGGGGTGCTTTCAGTGATGATAGTAAACACGTTGTCGTTACTTATATCAATAATCCTCTTGCTGCTAATGCAATCTCAACCCTTTTGGTTCTACGTGCCTCCGACCTTACCACTGTTGCTGAAAATAATTCGGTGAGTGGCTTTGATGGTGCTCCCTTGCTTTTTAACCTGACTAAAAAATGTCGTAAAAGTCTCTATATTTCATTCACGAGTTCCCAAGGCCAAGATACTGAACAACCTCTTGAAAGTATTGATAATACAAATTTACCCCCCTATTTTGATCAAGTATATAAAGTTGATCTCCATGCCGGTACCATCACATTGGTTGATGAATTGCCACTGCCAAAATTTGCCGAGAAGGATGTTTTGTCTCGTGGTTCTGATGCTCTGATTGCCCATGGCGGCTTTGAATCTTCTTTTCCCAACTCAATATCCATCTACAAGCCACTTCCCTCTCAGCTTTTGACGCAACTACCTGGGGATAACTCTGAAGCTCGCGTCAGTCTATTCGATGGAAAAAAACTGAAAGTTGTCATTAAGCAAGCCCTAGATAATTGTAATGCTACGACCATCTATCCACCGGGTTTGGGGTGTTCTTATTGCTTGGGTCAGAATACGTATTTTACGGTCTTCCCTGGTAGTGATGACGATTTAAGTTTTCAAAGTGAATTCTATAGCTTGGTTGCTATAGAGAAGAATTCTTCTGGAAAGCTTGTCTTCAGACCTCAAAATCTGCCCAATCAAGAGGGAGCCCATAACGCAACTGTGTTTAGTGCCGACGGTAAATGGTTTTTGCGCACAGGCCCCTATGGCTTTAATGTTCCACCCAAGTATAAACCGCATCCCGATCTTCTTGGCATAAGCAATATTATTTTAAAAAGGGTGACTTCCGATTCTTATACTCCCACTTGTAAAATCCGTAAAAAAAACTCAGAAGACTAGATTATCTACTCTAAACCAAGTAAACTTGTTTGAACCATTTCAAGGAGACTTATGAAATTTAAACCGATTATATTGCTCTCTCTAGTCGCATGTTCACTCGATTACGGGTATGCAAATGAACTCCTCCAAAAGATTCAGCCTGGTCTACAAGCTGCCGTTTCAAAAAACGATACCTTGAATAAAGATTTATTAGGGGAGCTTTTCCGTATGCGGCTCTTGCAGATTGTAGCAAGAAGTGATCATTTTGCTCTTGTCGACATGGAAATGATTGTTAAACTGAATAAAAAGCAGAATACGCGGCTCAAAGAAATCATTGCAGAATTCGGATGGCCTGGAATACGGCTTTTGGGGCTAGATGGGTCTTCGGCTATGCGTAAATTAGTTCACTATCAAACAGGCGATCTCGAGTTTCAAAAAACTTGCTTAGAGCTTCTTCACGAAGCGGTGGAGAAACAAGATGCACAGTTTCGAGACTATGCTTTTCTTCTAGACGAGATTCTTGTGTTGGAAAATAAACCACAGATTTACGGAACAAAATGGACATGCAAGGAGGGGAAATATACCCTCTATCCTACTCAAGATCTTGAAAATCTCAACCAGCGAAGGCAGGAAGCAGGTCTATGCTCTTTTGAAGAATACAAAGAGTATTTCAAACAATCCTTTTTTCTAACCGATACAGATTTTGAGTGAAGTTTTTTATCCTCATAGTAAGTTCGGATCAAGAACGACATGTTTGATGTTTTTACGGTTCCATGTATATGTGACGTGAATTTTTCCATCTTTGGTTTGGATCACGCAGGGGTATGAAAATTCTCCTCTCGAATCTTCTAATGTGACGTGCATTTTCCACGTTTCTCCACCATCTGTTGAAAGGGCAATGTTAAGAGGGGACCGGTATTCCTTCGAGTGGTTATAAACAAGAAGGATGCGACCATCAACGAGGTTGATTGCATCAATGGCGGCGTTTGGATTGGGGAGGGAAGTGGGTTGAGCGGAGGACCATGTTTTGCCCAGGTCGTGAGATTCTGCAGCACAAATGGATCCGATTTGATGAGACCGGGCAAGCAGTTTGATGGTTCCATTTTTTGAAAAAAATAGGGCAGGTTGGATCATTCCAAAGAGTTGAGAGGGAACATTAATCGGGGTGCTTTTATGCCATGTCAGGCCGTTATCCGTTGTGATATCGATCCAACAACCCCACCGTTTCCAGCTCTCGATGGACGAACCGCAGAGCATTGTACCGTTGGGAAGTAAGAGAGGTCTGTTTTTGATGGGTCCCAAAATTCCTGCTGGTAACAGTTCTGCTTCAGACCAACATTTCCCATGATCGTGAGACCGTTTTATAAATCCAGACCATTGTTCAGGATTTCGTCCTGCTTTATAAAATAGAATAACTTCTTTAGAAGGAAGTGTATACAAAACTGGATTCCAACAAGGAACGTCTTGCTCCTCCGCAACTTTACAGGGTAAACTCCATTCTTGATCGTGATTGGATAGCCAGATGGCAACATCAAGGGCGCCTTCTTCTGTCCCTCCAAAACAGGCACAGAGAAGAGATCCAGAATCGGTTTGTGTCAATGTAGATGCATGACATGAGGGGAATGGAGGATCATTAAAAATGAACTCACTTTTAATAATTGAAGGATGGGTCGCTTCTAAAATGGAGCAAATTAAAAGAAAGAATAAATATTTCATTCAGGCCATTCTAATCTTTATTCAGCGGATTTGCAAGCTTCGGAGCATTCGTGGCAGATAGCAGCGCATTGCTGACAATGTTCGGCCTTTACTTTGGAACACTCTTCTGCGCAGGCACTGCAGATGGTGAGGCATTTCAGCATGCTTTGCATGTGGCCATGAGAGGCACGAGGGAAAGCTGTATATGTCATAGGGTCTCCTTTTGAGACTGTTATATAAAAAAATTATTTTAATTAAAGAGTGATCTCCTTATAGATAGGTAAAAAGAGGAGATTATGTCGAAAAAAATTGTATCGCTCGCATTGCTTGGAATTACAGCCAGCTTTGGATTGTCCATGCCCCTTTCAGGTTGGCAAAGAAAGGCAATGGATGATTGTAAAAAAGATGAAAAAAGTTGCAAGAAAGAAGCCGACAAAAAAGATCAGGAAGCTTGTAAAAAAGATGTTGAGGCTTGTCGAAAAAATGCCCCAAAGAAAGATTTGGCTTCCTTTGAATCGGAATTAAGTCGTCATTCTCGCTCCATTTACAAGAAATTTTCTGATGATCAGAAGAGAAAAGCCATGGATTATGCCGACGGAACCAAGATGTCTCCCGATGACGCTGTCGGAAAAGTCGAGAGTGATCGTCTCAAATATTAAGGAGCATCCGCAGGGACGACGCGGTAAATCGCTTTTTCGTCCGAGTTAATTAGCTGTGTCATGACATAGGTTTTCCCTGATCGGACCTTGATTTTCCACTGTTGAATTGCATTCTTAGCATGGGCGTTAAAATCACAATCGGGTACCGACTCAAACGAATTGTATCGATAGAGATTATAAGGTGTATTGATTTTGAGACCAGAAACAATGATTTTCAAAATAATTGGACTTGGATGGGGTCTCACGGAAGATCCATTTTCTATTTCAGGTTTTTCATAATTGATATTGGTTTCTAATCTCACGGGCAGAGTGTCTCCATCACGATCCATCACTCCGGTGATGGCAATCCCATGATTGGGGACTCGATCCGGAAGGGAATAGATGTGTCCTTTTTTTGCATTGGCTTGGCGTCGATCGGCTTGAAACTCCTTAAAATGGTAATGGAACAGAAACGGGGGATGTTTCGGATCACCCCAAAGTCCGTTGTCACTAAAGAAAAGGATGTCATTAGACTCAATTCCTGTTACGGACACGATGTGATCGTAGGTGGGGTCTCCGGCATTTGGGTTTTTGTTATGGTAGAATCGGTATTCATTGGTATAGACTCCGATCGCAACGGGATACCGTTTGATGACATTCTTTTTTACCCAAGCTAAAAATTCTGGAGCATTTTTCTCGCTCCATGGGATCGATTTTAAATGCATTTTGCTGGCAGCATATTGGTCGTTGACACCAAGAAGTAATTGACATGCGGGTTGGGGAGCATCATTGCAGGCAATGGCTCTCGCATCGTATTGAGAGACATACTGCCCGTAATAAAGACCTGCGCTGATCAGACAAACTTCCCCGCAATATCCGGAATTTTCATTCCATTCCAGTCTTGGAGGGATATCGTTATGAACTGATTTGGACGATGCAAAACCGATCGCCGAAAAAAGAAGAGACAAGATCAATACTTTTTTGTTCATTAAAGCTCCTGTTCGATTATACTCCGGATATGAAATTTCGAAGTATACTCTTTTTTCTACTATTTTCAACCTATGCTTTATGTAAAGAGCTGGTGGGGGTATATGCTGTCCATCTTCCGACAGGACGGGTCATCATCGATGAAAACAGTGATCAAAGTCTCATGCCGGCTTCTTGTATGAAAATTATCACCACGGCTGCAGCTCTTCATCTACTGGGGCCTGACTACCGGTTTCCAACGGATCTTGAATACGATGGGATTTTAGAAGACGGAGTTCTAAGAGGAAATCTTTACATCCATGGCGGGGGTGATCCGTGTTTAGGTTCAGAGAGGATTCCATCGTCGCTTTCTTGGCGCGATCAAATCGAATGTTGGGCTAAGGAAGTTCAAAGATTGGGGGTTCGAAAAATTGAAGGAAGGGTGATTGGCGATGCATCGAGATGGGAAAAAGGGCTCGCAGTTCCTAGTTGGTCTTGGGAAGATCTCGGAAATTATTACGGAGCCGGTGCGTGTGCTCTATCTTTCCATGAAAATTCTTACACTCTTTTTTTTGAGCCAGGGAAAAATGTAGGTGAAAATGTCCGTATTTTACGAATAGAACCGCAAATCGATGTGACATTTCATAACGAGGTGACGACGGGAGGTATCGGATCAGGGGACCTGGCCTGCATTTTTGGGTCGGAATTCTCTCTGCATCAATTTATCCGAGGAACAATCCCTTCGGGGGTGAGTGAATTTGCTATTAAAGGAGCGATTCCAGATCCAGCCGCTGCCTGCGCACAGTTGCTGACTCGGGCTCTACAGAGAAAAGGAATTCCCGTAGAATCGTGTGACAAGCCCGGCAGTCAGAAAAGAATAACAATACACACAACTTATTCACCTCCATTGAAAGAGATTGTGTTCTGGATGAATAAAAAAAGTATTAATTTGTATGCAGAACATTTGGTGAAAAAAATCGGCGAGGTGGTCTCAGGCAATGGCTCGACATATGCTGGTACACAGGCGATCATGAACTTTTTAAAATCGCAGAAAATCGATCTCGATGGTTTTAACATGGTTGATGGGAGCGGTCTTTCAAGAAAAAATTTGGTGACTCCAAAACAGTTTGTGTCGATTTTGACAAAGATGAAACATTCAGAATTTTTCCCTATTTTTCTCCAATCTTTACCTGAAGACAAAGACAAAACCAGAGGAAAGTCGGGTTCGATGTCCCTCATCAAAGGGTCAGTCGGTTACTCTGGCCACGTTGTTTTCGCCATTCTCATCAATCAATGTACAGACCCCTCCATCATGAAAAATAAAATCCAAAGTTATCTCTCAAAAATCAATGCCTCCGATCTTCCTAGCCGCGTCTTATCTTACTGATCCGATCTGCAAGAGCCACGAGTTCTACCGAAGGATATATGTTGTTAATCATCTCGTGAAGAAGTTCTTTCTTCTCCTTGGAATCATCGCATGTTCTTGCCTGGCTTCTTTAACCACGGCGCCAGGAATTGCCCTGCGAGGTATTGCCTGTTATTTGCAGAAAAAGCCGTTTACTTGTAGAGAACGAAAAGCTGCTGCTGAAGCAAGTCGGACCTTTTCCTTGCTGTCTTGGAATATTTGCTGTGTGAATGGTGGTTATCCCATTTCGGATGGGGGTGTGATGCCATGGACCTTTCGGATCGACAAAATCATTCACAAAATTCTGGAAAGGAATGCCGATGTGAACTGTTTCTATGAGGTTTTTGATATTCAGACAGCTTTGCGTATTTGCAATGCTATGGAACCAAAAGGCTATACCCAATTTTATTTCAATATCGGTCCGAAACCCATTGGCGTCTCTTCTGGAATGATGATTGCAAGTCGGTATCGGCTCTACAATCCTGAATTTACTCCTTTTCCACAAGAAACACTCGTCGGGAGAACGAAGTATGCTGCCAAGGGTGTATTTTCATTTGATGTTGGAAAAGTTGCCCATGTTTGTGCAACGCATCTTCAACATTCTGAGGAACCGTTTTATCCGACCAAAGAAGAAAAAATAGCTCGGAGAAAACAAATGGAAGTTGTCCTAGAAAAAAAGGCGCCAAATCAGTGCAACATTATTACAGGGGATTTCAATGAAGAGATTCCAACATCTCGTTTTACGGGAAAAACCTGGGGAGGTGATGCGTTTTGCGCTCAGATGGTTGGGAAAAGAGTTTCTCCTCCCATGAATCTGGATGGTACATTGATCATGCATGGAACAATCATTCAAATGTCTCTTGTAGAAACAGGGTACGATGCCACGAGCTTTAAATCGGAAGCTCTATCGGATCATGCAGGTCTCTATACGGTTATCGCTTCCGGTGAACAATCAGCGTAACGGCGCCGACAATTGTGAGGACAATCCCGCCAATGATACTTAAAAGAGTCTGCACATCGTAATCGGCCACTTTTTCTTGAGGCGTTCCCTTGAAGAGTTTGATGATCGGATTCCATAGGGGATTGTGGGTAAAAAAGTTCTTTAAGTCTTCAATCAGGCCTTTAGTATGGGCAAAATCCCGTGTTGCATTGACGCCGTGAACAATGAGATAGATCCCAACACCCAAGGCCAAAATGCCTGCCACTTGTTTAATTCTCATTTTGTAACATCCTCAAAGACAAATTCTTTTGGTAGAGGGATTTGTCGCATTTTTTCTTTGGAAAAATCGATCTTTTTCAGATCGATCCTTTGTATGTGAAGACTATCATAAGTCCGGAAATAAGTTTTAAGATCTGTTCGATCATGGACAATGATCCATTGTGTGGTATCGAGATGCACTGTAGATGGTTTTTCCTTGGCGGGTTCTTTGATAATGCCTGCAAAAATATCGAAGGTATTGAGGATATGAAACGCTGTTTTGACTCCTTCGACACCTGTAGCTGGTGTGTCAGCCCAATGAGAAAAGAAGACAGCCCGGATAAATCGAGAGGATGATGTATAATCACCTGGAAGGCCGAGCAGGCCACTTCCTTGTCCATAATTTTTAATTTTCCAATTGCTGAGGTCGAGCTGAGGAGCATTGTAAGGAGATAAATTCACATAATCTGCTAAATGGTTGAGATGCCAATCAAAGGGTGGAGAGTTGGTCAAAACGCCCAGGGGATTATCATAGACATGACGCACTCCTTTCACAAATTCGACAACCATGACATTCCCAAAGTTATCTGCAACATAAAGGTGAAGGGGGATGACAAAATGGTGAAAATCGGGAACGGGTTGCTGGGCGATGACAAGAGTGGGTAGCAGTTCTTTGACATCGTGGAGTGTGGCACACGTTGAGAGTAAAAGGGTAGGAAGTTCCCATATCCCGAGTGTCTGTTCTTGTTTCTGAGGATCGAACGGCTCATAGTGGGCAAATCCAGGAAGATAGAGAAGAGCTGCGACGACTCCTTTTTCGTTCATTCCATCGGATACTAAAGTTGGAGCGAACGTTTGATTCATTCCGACAAACCCGTATTTGGCTTTCCATTTGAATCCCGGTTTTTCCCGCGGTGCTGTTCCGGTGTAGGTGGTGGCTCGAGGAACAATTAAGAGCTTCGAGTCCAAAGGGAATCCAAACTCCATTGACCGTCCATAAATCCACGATCCATCGCCTGCCTTGATTTGGAAGGCTGTGCACCCTTCCACGTTTTCAAAGAAAAAAAAGATGCTAATGAAATAACAGAGAAAAATGCGCATGGAGGTCTCGGACATAATTTTGAATATTTTCTTGGTTGACTAAGAGGGGAAGCTGATCACTCCACGTTTTGACCGTCTCGTGCGGAACATTGAGAAAGGGGCGGTCTGATTCGGCCAAGAAGGAAAGGAGCTTGCTCGGTTTTTGATTCAAATATCCCACGACGAAAAGGTGCCATTTTTGAGCTTGGGGAGAAGTGATGCCAAATTCGGTTTCATTTTCGTCGATCTGGTAGAAAAGGGGAAGGAAATCGGAAACATCGACTCGATCGTAGAGAATTTCATCTTCGATGAGCTTGAGGAGGGTGGCGTGGTGTTTTCCTTCAACATCTTTTAAAATATCGTAGATTTTCCACTGGGTGACCAAATTTTCTCGGATTTCATCGACAAAAGAATGGAGTTTCATTCCGGCACGAAAAGAGGAGGCGCACTCGGAAATATCGGTCAGGGTGAGTCCAAATTCGTGGGTTTCACTCCGCGTCACATTTCCTAAATACCGGATATCTGGAAATACTGTACCGACAAGGAAAGCTTTTCTCTCCATTTCGGGATGGTGCGCGAGGTATTCTTCAGCGATTACAAGATGGGTCAAAGGAGCAGCGGCAAACCCCAGGATGGGAAGTAAAAAAAGGAGAAAAATCAACATGGAAAAAATCTAGCATATCCAATAACTATTAACCCGACAAGCAAAAAAGAGACAAGATGCGTAAGCGAACCCCTGTCAGATCGAAGCGTCAGCGGTCCGACCGACGAGGACCCCATCGATAGGTTAGGGCGATAGGCTAGGCCGAGGAGGAGGATCGATCTGTCAGGGGTGCAGCCAGCAGGTTGTCTCTTTTTTGCGTGGAGGGTTAATACATTCGAATGTAAAATAGTTTCTATGACATCTCTATCTTATCTTTTAGATCGGTTGGAACCACAAATCCCATGGCTCGGTGGTCGGAGATTTGTGGGAAATCAAACCCATGTATGCCTGAATGATCTGGTTCGTCGTTTCATGGAAATCAAGGAAACAGATCCACAAAAATTGCGAGAGATTTTGGATAAAATCGATCGTCTCGATCGAAAAGGGAGTGAAGCACTGCGACGAGTCAATTGGGTGACACGGGTTTTGACACGGATTCGGCAAATTCTTGGAAACTGGACATTTAAGCGGGAGCCGTTTCTACAGCAAATGGCAATTTCTACTGCAAAACAGCTCGCTAAAACGATGCTCGAAAAAGAAATCGAATTGGGTTGGTTTTTAGGAAGAAAAATCGTGAGTTATTCTGGTAATGAAGCGAGTTTTAGACTTTCCGATTATCCAAACTTAATTTTTCATTCGAGTCCAGAAGCCTTGAAAGGGTTACTGCCCCTTTCTGGAAATGAGGCGAGCGAGCATGTTTTTAATCTGATGGTGAATATAAAAGAGGCGTGTCTTGCCTTGCGCACAAGGCAGGTCGATGTTCCTTCTTCAAGGCTTGTCACACGGATTAGAAATGGAAAAGAAACGACGTTAATTGTGCAAAGATATGACGAGCCGGGGACTCTACAAGATTTGCCTTATCACGAGTTGGTGGCCGTCATTCAGAAAACAGGATGGAGCGATGTTGTCGGTCATTTAACGTTTTCAGGGAGTAAAATGTGGGTGATTAATCCCGGGGAGGAGCGGGGGTTTGAAGAGGGGATTTGTGGATGGAAGGGGCTCATCGCCTGGTGTCAGTCGGTCAAACAGATCGACGGTGTGATTGCTGAAGCGTCCCGGTATCAAAAGCTTCCTTTTGAACAAGCAAAGCAACAAAGAATGCGAGCTCTCGAGCATATCAGAGGATGTCTTCAATTTTATGAAAGGAAGGGTCTCACCGATCCGTTCAAACCCATTGTTGTCGATGTTGAACAATTGGGATTAAATCTCAATCTGGAAGGGAAAATCACGATGCGAGAGCTGGTTTCTCATGTGATTCAACAGATCAATTGGGCGATTGATGCGAGCAAAACAAAGAAGAAATCGATGCAAGAAACACGGTATGTCTCTGTCAGTGTGTTTGGTGCGGGTGGTTTAAGTCCCTATAATGAACTAGAACCCTGGATTGTGGAGATTTTTAAAGCTCTGCAGCGGAAAGAAGAGATTTTTTCATTTGAAAAAAGTGGACCTTTTTATCGAATCCAGGCATGAGGTGAAGGATGCTTGCAGCGTATATCGAATCGTTTGGGCCCATCCGAAAGGTCCAGGTTGGAGATCTTCCAAAACCGACAATGGAAGAGAATGAGGTTTTAATTAAAGTCGGGTGTGCCGGTGTCAATCCTGTCGATTGGAAGATTGTCGAAGGATTGTTAAAAACGCGCTTGCCTTTCAAGTTTCCCTTGATTCTCGGATGGGAAGCGGCTGGCACCGTCGAATCGTTGGGGAAAAACGTCAGCTCATTGAAAGTCGGCGATGAAGTCTATCTTTATTGCCGCAAACCAACGATGCAATGGGGTAGTTTTGCTGAATATCTCACATACCCTGCAGAGCATGTGGCTCTAAAACCAAAGAATCTCTCCATGCTCGAAGCTGCGGTTGTTCCTTTGGCTGGATTAACTGCCTGGCAAGCTCTTTTTGATAAGGTCCATCTCAAAGCCGGCGAAACGGTTTTAATCCATGCCGGTGGGGGTGGAGTGGGCGGATTTGCGATCCAATGGGCAAAAATCAAAGGGGCGCGTGTGATCACGACGACAAGTCAGGCTAAGTTCGATTATGTGAAACAATTCGGCGCAGATGTTCTCATTGATTACCATTCCAAAGATTTTGTCAAAGAGCTTCAAGGCTCCAAAGTCGATGTTGTTCTCGATCCCTTGGGTGGAGAGACTTACCGGAAAAGTTTTGACGTCCTTAAAAGGGGTGGGAGGATTGTCAGCCTTTTAGAACAACCCAATCCAGTTTTGGATATCCAATATGGGGTTAAATCAGAGTATATCTTCATGTCGCCAAGTCAAAAAAATCTCCAAGAAATCGGTCACCTTTTTGAATCAGGTAAAGCCAAGACGCCTCAAATTAAAGAGTACCCTCTCAAGGAAGTTAGGGAAGCTCTTGAAGAGGTCAAAAAAGGGCATATGACGGGCAAAATTGCGTTACGTATAAGCTGAATTTAAGAGAAAGAGGAGTTGTAGCTGGAGAAGGTTTTCTAAAAATGGATGGTCGATAAATTCTCCATACGACCACTGGACTCTGCCAATCAAAGTTTGCAGGGTCACTTCGTGACGATTGTCGGGATTGTAGCTCCAAAAAATGGGGTATCGAATGGGTGTAAATTTCTGAACACAAAATTCGATTTTGAGATTGCATAGAGAAATGTGTTTTTTTGCTTTTAGAAGGGTCGCCAGCTCAGGTATTTTCGTTAAGAGATCGTCAGAAAGAGCCGCGGAATTTTCTTTCGCTAAAGCTGCACGATGGAGTGTCAAAGGGTAAACAACCACTTCATGATCGATGATTTTTTTTGTGTCGTCCGGTTCTAGTAATCGATACGACCGATAAGCCGTTTCGATGTCTTTAACAAAAAGGGCGCAAGGGTCATCAACGGAGTCTGACATCTGTGACAAAGCAGATCGAAGCTGTTTATTCTCTCGCAAAGTAATAACAGGGATATTCAGGGAAAACTGACACATCCGTCCGGCAAGGTGAAGAGGATTTAAAACGACGAGTTGGAAAAGGGGAGCTTTTTGAACATCGGAAGGAACTATCCATTGACAGAGCATCACCGGGCCAAAGGGGAGATCTGCATTGACTAGAAATAGTGTATTTAGTTGTGGTGAAGGAGACGACAAATGTAATCTTTCATCTTCAATAGAATCGATACTTAAAAATGGAATCCACGGTTGTGGATCGGGTTGTGTCTTATCGCGAAGCACATGGGCCAATCTTTTTACAAGAGGGTTATCAGCTTCTTCGAGTCCGTTTAAGGGCGGAAAGGAATAAAAAAGATGGTAGGCCAATTCTTTGCTTAAAGGGGATTTGACGAGTTCTTCAACGTCATAGATCGTTCTAGTAAAATTTCTCAACATTTCAAGATCACGAGAGACAAACTGAAGAAATAACCGAAAGGTTTCAGGTTCGGTAAAACGGTATTTATTTCGAAGCCCTCTAGCTCTCTGATTGCATTCAATGCCGACCGTCGGATCCAAAGTCTGAGGTATGGGCGGAAGAGGATGAGAGAAAAATTCGATTTTATCTCGTGCTGTGAGCAGAAAACAATCGAGATCATCGAGCTCTTTCACGGTTTTATGGGAATATTCTCCTTGAATAAAACGGTGCAAGGCTCTGTAAACAGTATTTCCAGGCATTGGAACTAAGTCTGGACCTCTAAAAAGAGAAACAAATTCACTGACTTTTTCTTTTTTTCCTTCGGTTTTAATAGAGTAAGCAACTTCGAAAAAAAGAGTGTCGTCGGGTGGGGTTGTTAAGGGACACAGGTTTCCTATTTCTTTTTGCAAAAACATGAAAATCTCTTCGTAAGATCGGTAGTCCTGGATTGGAATTCGATTCTCTAGAAGGGTCAGGAGAAATGCATCGAGGTGGAAAATATATTTCTGTTTGAACATGGCGGCAGCAAATGAGACAGCCTCTTGTGGATGTGGATGGTCTTGCAAGAGAAGGAGAATTTTCAAGAGAATCTCTCGTGAAAATGTTTGAAGATCTTGAACTTCTTTGACGAGATCGAATCGGATGGATGCGTTACTCTTCGCCAAGGTCTCCCGTGTTGTAGCATCGGCAAAATAAATCGACTCTAAAACGACACAATCTTGGGAGGCAATTTCTGGACATAGACGGGTGGCCAGGTTAACACACTCTAGAATTTCATTAACGACGGTTGATCCATAATGAGTGGGTCCAGTTTGTGGACAAAGAAACATTTCCTGTCTGAGAAGCTCGTTGCCATAGAGTTCTTGTGAGAGAATTTTTACAATAGAAGCTGGGAGTTTAACACGAACTCTCTTCTCAAATATTTCAATCGTTTTAAGGACAGAATATTGCCGGAATTCACCAGGTGTTTTTTCGTTTTCTATACCGTTGATTGGATCGAGAGAAAATTTAAAACGGGTTAAAAGCTTCTCTTTCATCGAAGAACGGGTGTTCCAACCCAAGATAAAGGAAAGCCATGAGACATATTCGCCGTTTAAAATTCCCCAGCCTCGGTGGCAGAAACTTTCGAGCTCGTCCATGTGTTGTTCAGAAATGGTCAGCCAATCTCTTCCTCCTAAATAATCGTAGAGTCTTTTTGAAAGTATCAGGGTTCTTTCCTCTAAACCTGTGATATATGCCGGTAGAACGCATTTTGATTTAAAAAATTGTGTTTCGACAACGGGCATCGGAAGAGCATAAAGACAAAGGACGATCTCTCGCCGGATAATATCTTCTGCTGTTAGAGATGAAAAAATCGAAAAACTCTTTAATTTAGTCTGCATTGTAGGAAGAAGCCCGATCTCACGGAGCTCTTTTCCTTCTTTGAGGCCTGTATAAATCTCTTGCCAACAGGCGATTCTAGCGATAAACCTTTTTCTTAGATCACTATGCCCAATATACCGCTGAACGGTATTTGCCGATAAAACCCCGAAAAACTGAGCCAAAACCAAACCGATTCGTTCTAAAAGGGTATCTCGAGAACTCACACACGTTCTACGAAGAATCTCTAAATCTTCGGTTTTAAACTCTTCTCTTCTCAAGAGATTCGTTGCATAAATCCCACGCAGAAGGGTTGATTCCCAACTACTCACGTTTGACCTGCATACGATTGCTCGACGAGTTGCCCCGATAAAAATTGCGTGATAGAAGGTGTCGAAATCGGCTCTTGCAGGACGATGGGGCTATTGAAACGAGCAGGACTATTTCCAACACTGGCTCCGAGGGACCCCCAAGCTAAATAGGCCAAAATTAGACGTAACCCAGTATCTTTTTTGAGAGCTTGGTCACCGATTTTCATCTGTTGATCAATGACGAAGAAAGCTAGAGGTAAAAAATCGGGAAATTTCACTAAATAGAATTGGAGAGAAGCGAGCCACTGATTTGTCGGTTTTTTGCAAAAATGAGCATCGACAAAGCGTGTCAATAGATACGAGATATACGTATTGGCTCCAAAGGAGATGAGAGCGACTTTCCCTTCTAGGGGTGTCTCAAACATTTGCCACGTCAGATAACCTGCAACCCCTGCAGAGAGAGAGAGTTTTACCGCTATGGTAATTTTTTCATAGAGGCCGAACTCTGGTCGCCTAAGACGCAGGCTTCTAATATCTTCTGTAGTGAGGGCTAGAAATTTCTGCTGTGCAACAAATTTGCTAGAGCCATAAAGTCCGCCGATAAAACCGTAACACACATTTAGCGCAGGTTTAGGGATCTTATCGGCTATAAAAAGAGCACCGATGAAATTTCTACTGAGAATATCACAAAGAGCTGCGGTAACACGCATGGTTTTTAGCCCAAAAGGAGGCTCTTCAGCTCCCGTCCGGTCCGCCACTTGTGCATCTCGGTATTTTTTTTCTGCATTTTGCCACTGATTCCACAAAAAACGAGTGAGAAGAGGAACCGCTCCATTTCCTATGAGAAACGATCCCATATCATCGAGAAGATCAAAAGCATTCATAGAGGGGCGGGTATAAGCAAAGGTGAGTAATGCACTCCCTGCACACGCCTCGGCAATCCGCGCTGCGTAAAAAGAAGCAGTCGAATTCGGTTCGACCATTTGTATCCCATGGGCGGGATCACGGTTAGACGATAAAGCTAGGAGTTCATCAGCTCTCGTCCTTCTGACCTGAGACAAGAGACTTCCTACAATCCATACGATGGCCATGGCTCTTAAAAAAATCCAAATCTCTTTCTGGATCTCTTCGCACGATTCATCATTAAAGGGGCAGTTGATATAGACCTGAGTAATCCCTAGAAAGATGGCGATCGACCATTCATTGTTAAAGTGTGTGACCCGGTTCCGCAATCCAATCGGCGTTGTCTCGAGTCCCACTTGAGCGAAAAAACCACACAAAAGAGCTGAGGTAATTCTCATGGTAGAATCTTCGAAAAATCGGGCTCCGACAAACGTCGACACCGTTCCCACAACACAGAGAGCTCCCAGCAACGGTTTCGCCAGTTCTTGTGGGGGGCTTAGCCAAGAAAAACGTGGGTTGGTTTCTTCGCGGGGTGGTTCCAATGCAAAGCCGCTCGGTGGTTTCAGTCGTGTTGCTTCTGTTGCCATATTTCCTCCAAAATTCCGAGAAGTCTACAAAAGGAAAAGATTTTATGTTATAGAAAAAAATATGGAGTCTACTATGAAGCGATTTTGGAGTATCTTAACTGTCTGCACACTGATTTCAGGATTATTACTGACGGGTTGTTCAAAAGAGGAAGAGGGAGATCTTAGATTTGGTCCTTCTCCCACTGATGAAAAATTTGAGAAAAACTAACGTTTTTTTCTAGAACAACAGAAAATCATCAAACCTGCTCCAATGACTGCTAGAGCAATTCCGCCGATGAGAAGAATTCTCATGGGAGTTCTATATTCTTCAGCCTCTCCACGGAGAATCCCTCCGACACCTTTGACAATCGGACTGACAATGGGTGTTTCTGAAACCAGGCCTGTTCCTTGATTAATATTAGACTCGGCTCCTTCGACTCGATACCGGATAACGAGCGCAATGACGATCATGGCAATACCGACAAGAAAAATTACCAAACCTGCTAACCGCTTCCTATTCATTTAGATTCCCTCCAAATCTTTTTTCTAATAAAAATGCACGAGAAAGTAAAGAACAATTGTACTATTATTCGCCTATGATAAATGTAAAAGAGGCTGAAAATCTTCAGAAGGAGCTAGCCGGACGTATTGTTTTGGAAGACTCGTTTTGCAAAATCGAGACAGTTGCAGGGATGGACGTGAGTAACACTTTATTTGATCCTGCCAAGATGATCTATGCTGCAGCTGTAGTGCTCCGATATCCTGGTTTCCAGAGAATCGAAGAAGCCACTGTTGCTCAGAAGCAGGAATTTCCTTACATTCCTGGACTCCTTGGTTTTCGTGAAGCTCCTGCATTGATCGAAGCTTTTAAAAACCTTCAAACGAAACCGGATCTTATAATGGTCGATGGACATGGGATCAGCCATCCTAGAAGACTGGGAATTGCAAGCCATATTGGAGTTGTCTTAGATATCCCCACCATCGGTGTTGCAAAATCGATTCTCGTGGGCGCTCCGGCTGAGCCCTTGGGAGAAGAACCAGGAAGCCAAACACCCCTTGTTTGGAACAATGAAACGATTGGGATGCTCCTCCGCACCAAAAGGAGAGCCCATCCCATCATTATTTCTTGTGGACACGAGATCTCTTTAAAAACAGCAACAGCGTGGGTCCTCCAATCTCTGACAAAATACCGGTTACCTGAGCCAACCCGAAATGCCCACATAGCATCTAATCTTTTTAGAAAAAGGAGTCGATGATGAATCTATATCAATTCATGACATCCATGATTTGGGCTTCTATAGTCTTTTTGGTCATTGGGGTTGCCCTCTATTTGATTTTGAGCGGAAGACTCAAATGGGTTGAGTACCAAACAATCCTTGGGAAAATTGGACTCAATATCAGTACAAATCTGGGCATCAAAGATCTAACACCGGATGAAATTCTTGCTTTTGAGAGTTTTGTCTATCGGGATTTAGCTGCAATTGAAAGGGGAGCCAGGCTCGCCTACATTATTTTATTTATCGAAAAAGGGCTACTTGGTGCACAATTCGTCGATAACGTTCTGAAAATAGAATTGACAGACAAAGGAAAACTGCTGCATACGACTCTCATCGCAGAATGTGAAAAAAAGTTGTTGATCAGTCCCAAAACCGAAATACAGTGGGCAGCGGGTGAGAAAAAAATCGTAGCCAAAGCAGAAAATTTGAAAAAACAAGATTTGGAAGAAGCGTTAAAGAAATTACAAAAGGAAGCGAAAACATGAAAAAACTCGTCTGCGTCGTGATCTTAGGTTTTACAAGCTATATTTGGGGCGACAACACCCTCGGTGTTGAACAATTGAAAAAAGGAATCGAGCAAGCAAGTGATGCGCAAGACTATCTTGATTCTTACAATTGGAAACACCTCTTGGAAAAGAAACCGTATTCGAACGCCATTACGATCACAGAGATCAAATTTAATGGGCATCCGTGTGGTGTGGTTGTGAAGCCGGGTGAGAAAATCGAGGGGAAGCTCCGTTTTGAACTCGATCGTAAGGAGTGCAGGGATATGAGGTATCACCGGATTATTCTTGGATTCAAAGATCTCGGTGCACAAACATCCATTGGTGCAGGGCTTGGTTTTTTTGCTCATAAGGATGGCAAGGAAAAATTTGAACTTACAGCTCCAAAAGAACCGGGTCTTTATCAAGTCCGATTCCGTCATGTTCAAGCGTTTTCCGAAGATGATGCTTTAGCAAAATGGGTGGACTCGAAGAAAAGACAACCGTATTCCCGAACGACGTTGGGATTTGTCTTAGTTCGATGAAAAATGGAATCGAAACCTTTGAATTGACACATTATTATAACACAAATCCAGCTGTGGATCGGTTGTCATTCCAAGTGCATGCAGGTTCCGTTTTCGGATTACTAGGGCCCAATGGAGCGGGGAAGAGCACCCTCATCAAAATGTTAACCACGCTCCTTCCGCCCACCTCGGGAACAGCCTCTATCATGGGTTATGATCTGATCCGCGAGCCTGCTTCGATCCGGAAAAAAATTGGATATGTTCCACAATTGATTTCCGCTGATGGTGATCTGACGGGATATGAAAATCTCCTTCTATCAGCAAAGTTGTATGGATTGAAGAGATCGTATCGAAAAAAAAGGATCCATGAAGTTCTCGATTTCATGGAACTCGCCCCTTTTTCCAATAAACTCGTGAGTCAGTATTCTGGGGGAATGATCCGCCGTTTAGAAATTGCACAAGCCGTACTCCATAATCCTGACGTCCTTTTTCTCGATGAACCGAGCGTTGGGCTCGACCCAGCTGCAAGGAAAGCTCTTTGGCATCGGATCCAAGAATGGAGAAAACACTTTCGCACCACTCTTTTGATTACGACGCATGACATGGACGAGGCCGACTATCTATGCGATACCGTCGCTTTCATGTATCAGGGTAAAATTGTCGCGCTCGACAAACCGGCCAAACTTAAAAGCGCCATAGGAGCGAAAGCGACACTCGATGATGTGTTCATTCACTTTACAGGTAGCTCAATAACACAAGGAGAAGATTACCATAATGTCAGACAAGTTCGGCGCACGATCTCTCATCAATAAATTACACTTAAGACAGATGTGGGCCATCATCGAAGCCGACCTGCGGAAGCTCATGCACGATCCTTCCGAACTCTTAACACGGATGATCCAGCCGATCATTTGGATTATGATTTTCGGACAAGCCATGACCCATGCCCAAATCATGCCGACCGGCTCGATTCCTTATTTGGATTACATGATCCCGGGAGTTGCAGCTCAAAGTATTTTGTTTGTTTCGATCTTTTATGGAATTGCTCTGATTTGGGAAAAAGATTTAGGAACCCTGCACAAGATTTTAGTCACACCCGCACCTCGTGTCGTTCTCGTGATAGGGAGGGCTTGTGCTGCCGCCATCCGTGGCCTCTCTCAACTCTGGATTATCTATCTTTTATCTTTTTTTCTAGGAGTTCATTTGAGATGGGATCTTCTTTCCCTTCTCGGCGTGGGTGCCATTTCAGTCCTTACAGCAGCCATTTTCTCAACATTTTCTCTCATCGTTGCTACAATTGTGAAAAAAAGAGAGAGATTCATGGGGATAGGACAAGCTCTCACCATGCCTCTTTTTTTCGCTAGCAACGCCCTCTATCCGATCGAGTTGATGCCGAAGTGGATCAAAATTCTCTCCCTTCTCAATCCCCTCACATATCAGGTCGATGCTCTGAGAACCCTCATGATCCAAAATCAACCCTCCCATTTTGGCCTAGGACTCGACTTTTCCATCGGCATCGCCGTGTTCATTCTTCTCACTCTGATTGCTACAAAACTGTATCCCAAAATCTTGTATTAAATTGCTTCGACGTTGATTTGGAAGCCATTTCCCACGTCGCGGAGGGTGAAGGCGCGGCGGTAGGCAAAATTTGCGTGCTCGCGGAGGTATTTCATGGAGGCTTCTCGATCGAGGGAGTAGTCTGCGAGGTAAAGAGGGCGCAAAGCAGGCATGTATGTTGATGCAATCGAGGCTATTTTCTGCAAAAGGGCTGTCATTTTGGATTGATCGAGGGGCGTGGGAGTTTTTTTGATCTCTGCTTCGATGGCTTTTTGGATGAGGGGGAAGACTTCTTGTTTGGTGATCAGTTCTCCCGTCGGCATCCGGATCAACGCATTGTCCGAAATATGGGAAAGCTCATGGTTGCAAAATTCTTCAAGGTGAGTGAAGTGTTTCATAAAAGTCCCATCCGAACGGATTTTATATCCCCAATCGAAGATGAAACGAGCCTCTTTATTAGTAGGGGAACCAAAAATTGCCACAGGTAAAGATCCTTCTTGGGTTGTTTGTTCTCTCAAAATAGTATCTAAACCAGGAGGAATCAAAGCGACAGCATTCGCATGCTCAGGTGTTAAGATAAGGTTGCCGCACAGAAGATTTTCTTCGGGGATATCTAAGCCGTTTTTTCTCAAAGTATTGACAACTTTCGCAATAGGTGGAAGATTTTCTAAGACAGCTACGCAAGCTTGCCGAGGGAAATATTTGCCGATATTTTGCATTCTCGATAGATAGACAATTCTATCTGGAGAGAGAGTCCGGCCAGAGAATTTTTGGGAGTAGATCCGTTCCATGAGACTTCTGAAATTGCTGAGTATCGGCTGAATTTCTTCCGGCTTTTCCAATTTATAGGCGATGTCGACCAAAAAAAATGAAATTTCGCTGAACCCTTGTTCAATGAGAGCTCGTCCGACGACGTATTCGACCAGTAGTTTCCCAGAGCCGAGAGAGAGTAGAACTACAGGTTTATCCCGTGGACACTGATGGACCATATTTTCAACCATCTGTTGGATGAATTGTTTCCGGCTTTCCCATTCTCCAGCAGGGGAATCGACCATACAATATAAATGGGTATCTCTTAGATGAAGGACTCTGAGAGTTTTTTTAAACGTATCATCGCGAGAGCAACGTTCCTGAAGGGGTAATTTCCCGACCCATGTTAAATCTAAAGTTGGTATGCACATATAAGAATGATTATAAACAATTTATAATAAAAATAAAACCTTGTTGTTTAAATAAAAATGTATATAATAATAATTATTATGATTTATACAAAGTATAATACAGCAGGGCAGCCAGAAAAGCTACTCCCTCTATTTCAAAGGGTTAAGATCCGTCTTAATTCCTTATTAGAGGCTATAACTCAGGTATTTAGAAATGCTTTCAAAGGGGTTGAAAAGGAACCGGTTAGAAAGGTTAGTATATCTAAGGTCGAAAAAAGAAAGGAAGAGATGCAGGAAACTATTTTAGATTTATTGACGGCAAAGCCCCAATATCCTAAGTATCAATGGGCTGAAGAGCTGAAAGAAAGATTAGATATTATTCTCAAATCCTTAGAGGCTTACAATAAAGATATGAATCCCGAGGAACGGGTTAGTGAAGTGGTATTGCTCAGCTTGCGCAAGCTTCCATGGCGTGATATCACACATGAAGAGGTTTGCAAGAACGCCGATTTTCTTCTGAATTCTTATCGTAGATAAGTTTTTTTCTGTAGATGCGCAAGAAAGGGGTCAAATGGTGGAGTTTGGCTGTCTTTCTACTTTGAATATGAAAGACTTTCCATTTCTGAGTAGTAAGGGCATCTGCAACCAAACTCCGATGACATCGCCAAGGGACTGCCTCGCTGCATAGAAGAGCTGCCGTTTTTTTCAGAGCTATTTTTTCAGCTTTTGAGAGCCCCTTTTTAAAAGAGTCTGTTTCCATGTAATCGGCATATCCTCGAAACGAAGCATTCCTCCAACTTGTATTGACGGAATCTTTTCTCGCATGTCTGAGGCCACCCAATTCTTTCAGGTGCCTGTAACCGATTTTGGCTTTGGATAAAGACCGCTTGAGAGCGGCTTGATCAAATTGAGGACAGTAGCGTGAGCGAGGGATAGTTCGGATGTCTAAGACAATTTCTATTCCATGAGCTTTTAAGAGATCAATAAAGGTCTTAATGGGTCTTGTCGAATGGCCAATTGTGAAGATCTGTTTTTTTATTGACATCTCTTACTTCGTCCTATCACAATGATGCTCATAAATGCTATTGCAGGATATAGAGATTTCTTTAGACGATCCTCAAAAGACCCTGGCAAAATATACAGAAATCTTGGCTCTTACAGAAATCAGGGCTGGAGCTTTCGCTCGGTATTTACCTTTTTCTTTTTTGAATCAAATCTTTCTTCTTTCGAGATGCGCGGTGACGATTCCACCCCCCATGGTCAATCGAGCCCCCTTTTTGATCTCTTCCATTGCAGCTCTCATGAAGGGGCTTTCGCAAGGTGGAAAAAAATTGTCACCGATGGTGGCCCTTTGCATGCAGGGCCTTCTTTTTAACATCGGTTTTCTTCTCTTTGGAAAAAGAGCTTTGGGACTCCTCATGGGCTGTGTTTTAGCGTCCGTCTGGGGGAGTGTTCAAATCGGTATCGTGATGACCCTTTTCTTCGGTGGGCCGTTTTATAAAATTTTGATGGCTTATTCTTTGTTTAAAATGGTTGCAAGTATCGCCGTTTCTTTCTTATCCATGAAAATCTCTGAGGAACGATTCCGCCGTTATACTGATATTTTCCGCCAAAAAAAAATGGACCGAGGAACCAAACCTTTAAAGATCGTTTTGAATGCCGTGATCGAAACAGCTTTCGTTTTCTCACTAGGGTATTTCCTTTTTTCTTTCGAGTTAATAAAACCGATCGTCTTTTATTTTGCGTGGGCCATTCTGAACCAACTCGTGCCGACACAGCGGTGGGTCAAATTCCTTGCGAAAAAATTTCCCTCTGTACAACAAACCTATCAAGATATTAAAGCATGGAAGAAGTGATGAGAAAATTAATTTTTCTGCTTGCAGTAACGTATGTAGGAATGGTGGCTGGTTATCAAGCCAAAAACTATTCCCATCTTGTGGGAATGCCCGGTTTCAGTCAAAAGGCCTTAGAAGCTCATTTCAAACTCTATCAAGGGTATGTGACCAATACGAACCTCCTTTTGACCACTTTGGAAAAGCTCGCTGCCGATGGGAAAAATAAAACTCCTGAATATGCTGAGCTAAAGCGCCGTTTTGGATGGGAGTTCGATGGGATGAGGCTGCACGAGTATTATTTTGATAATTTAGGCGGAAAAGATTCTGCTTTGGATTCTAAGCATGCTCTTTATGTCCAGATCGAGAAAGATTTTGGGAGCTATGAAAAATGGAAAGCCGATTTCGTTGCAACAGGATCGATGCGAGGGATAGGTTGGGCCGTACTCTATCAAGATCCTGCAACGGGACGTCTCATCAACACATGGATCAATGAACACGATGTCGGACATTTAGCCGGTGGAAAACCGATCCTCATCATGGATGTTTTCGAACACGCCTATATGATCGATTATCTTTTGGATCGAGCTTCGTATATCGATGCTTTTTTCAAAAATCTCAACTGGGACATCATTCAACACCGGTATCAATGAAATTATACCGAAACAACTTGAAGAATCGGGAATTTGACAAGGAGGCTCCTCAGAATTTTTGTTTGGAGCGAGCGACCATTGCCGAGAGGCAAGGCGCGAGTGAAAACAAAAATTCTGAGGTAAAGCCGACGCCGTCAAAACCCGATTCTTCAGGTTGTTTTGGTATACCTCTTTTAGGCCTAGGAACTTCGGATCTTCGTGGACGAGAATGTACCGAAATCGTCGCTGAGGCCCTTGAACTCGGTTACCGTCACATCGATACTGCCCATGATTATGAAAATCATAAGGCCATTCAAAAGGGAATGAAAGATTTTGATCGAGAGAAAATTTTTCTAACGACCAAACTCGAATTGAATCAGGTCGATCTGCGTGACATTTCCGGCTCAGTTGAAAAAGCTTGCGATCTAGCATTGAAGGAACTTGGAACCGATTATCTCGACCTCTACCTCATCCATTGGCCTGATCATAATTTTTCAATGTCAAACATTTTCAAAGCAGTGAAAAAGTTAATCCAGAAAAGAAAAATCAAGAAAGCCGGTGTCAGTAATTTCACAATCCACCACTTGAAAGACCTTTTGGAAGAGGATGGCAAACCAATTGCCAACCAAGTCGAATTTCATCCGTATCTCTATCAAAAAGAGCTTCTAAAGTTTTGCATTGCACACCGCATCCAGCTCATCGCGTATAGACCGTTTGGAAAAGGTGCTCTGTTGAAAGATCCCGTCTTCAAAAAGATCGGCAAAAACTACAATAAAACCGCAGGGCAAGTGATCTTACGGTGGCTCATTCAGAAAAATATTCCGACAATTCCCAAAGCTTCCTCTTATGAACATCTCAAAGAAAACATCGAAATTTTTGACTTTGCTCTCACAGCCAAAGAAATGAAAGAAATCGACCAGCTCAATAAGAACAAACGTTTTTGCGGAGCCGAAAATCCAGAATTTAACTATTAAGAGAGGTATTAATGGAATTTACTCAAATACAGCCACTCAAACAAAAAATTTCAAGAATTGGTCTCGGAACATGGGCCATTGGGGGATGGATGTGGGGTGGTACCGACGAAAAAAATGCCATTGCAACCATTCATAAAGCCCTCGACCAGGGGATCAATTTGATCGATACAGCTCCCGTTTACGGATTTGGGGTTTCCGAGGAAATTGTTGGAAAAGCTTTGAAACAGTACGGGAAGCGAGATCGCGTTGTGATTTCGACCAAAGTCGGTCTAGTATGGACTGATCCTCAACATGTCTTTCGTGATTCGAGAAAGCAGATCCTCCAAAAACAGCTCGAAGATTCTTTAAAAAGACTCCAAACCGACTATATCGATATTTATTTTGTTCACTGGCCCGATCCTCAAACACCCTTTGATGAAACAGCAGAAAATCTCCTCCAATTACAAAAACAAGGCAAGATCCGTGCGATTGGAGTCAGTAATTTTTCTGTCGATCAAATGGAAGCTTTTCGAAAAGGGGGACCCCTCCATGTTCTCCAATCACCGTTTAATCTCTTTGAAGATGCCATCGAGAAAAATGAACTCGCCTACGCTCTCAAAAACAAAATTGCCGTTCTGGGCTATGGTTCGCTCTGCCGTGGTATGCTATCGGGTAAAATGAGCAAAGAAAGACACTTCAAAGGGGACGACCTCCGCAAAGACGATCCCAAATTCCAAGAGCCTCATTTTTCAGAATATCTCACTTGTATTGCAAGGCTGCAAGACTGGGTGAAGAAAAAATACAACAAACCTCTCATCGCTTTAGCCATCCGGTGGTCGCTCGACAAAGGGATCGATGTCGCCCTTTGGGGAGGCCGCAAGCCCGAACAAATGGAGGGAATCGATCCGATCTGGGGCTGGAAATTAACCCGTCAAGATTTCGAAGAAATCGACCGAATCAAGCGAGAAACCCTCCTCACCCCGCTTCCGCAGAAGATGATGGCCCCCCCCGATCGTGAAGCTATGTAGTCGGTCCTGATTTAGTCGCTTTATCGGAGATTTACAATGGGTTTCGATGAGATTTTGCTTCCCACTTCGAGGACAATATGTGAGATCTGCATATGGCCGAGAAATGGGAAGCAAAAGATCGCGAAACCCATGTAAAGATCCGATGAATGGATTAAATCAGGGCCGACTTGTAAGGTGATTTTCTTTATACCATTTGGCGGGATCTGCTTTGAGTCTTTCGATCATCGTTACGAGGGAGTTGTCGAGAGAATGTTTCGGCTCCCATTCTAAGTATTTCTTAGCTCTTGAAATATCGAGCTCGTAATGGTCATCGGCTATGTCGATCATCCACGGTTTGATAAACGGTTTTCTTTTTAAAGGAAGATGACACTCGATCCATGCACCGATTTTTGCTACCCATTTAGGAATACGGTAAGTTTTAAATTCTTTCCCCCAAATCAGCCTGCTGATTTCTCTTTGTAATTGGTCATAGCTGAGGGTTTTTTCTTCAGCTAAATTCAAAACCAATTCTTGGGGCAATTTTTTTCTTAAATTGACCGCTTTTTCAATCGCATCCACCAGATCATCCATATGCAAAAAAGCTGCCCCATGTGTGATATTTCCTGAAAACAGCCGACTCTCCAGTTGTTTTTCATAAATTCTTTGGATTTGGTGGCTGAGTGGAATCGAATTACAGTTGTCATCATAAACACCCGCAATCCTCAAAATCAATGCAGGAATGTTTCCTCTTTTCTCATGGATAAGTTTTTCTGTTTTCACTTTTGAAAGTGGATAATCCCACTTGGGTTCAAGGGGAGAGTCTTCGTTTATTTTTTGCCCTGGATTACAGGGAGCATAGACCAACATCGAGCTCGAAAAAATAAATTGTTCTACTTCAAATTCTTGCAACGCCTTTAGAAGCCTTTCCGTCCCTTTCACCGTGATCAGTTCATATTTGTCCGAATGCTTCTCGTCAAAACTGTAATAAGCAGCCAAATGGATCACCGATGCAATCCGATTCCCATAAAAATGCCGAATGTGCATGAAAGCTTGGTGGACACTCTCATCAGAAGAGATATCCACAGGAATCAATTCTTCATTGGCAGAAGCATACATAGCCTTCAAAAGTTCAAATCCGGCAATCCGATACTGCTCTCCGAGCCGCCGAACGACATTCGCCCCAATTTTTCCGCTACTTCCCGTGACAATGATAATTTCCTTCATTTCTCTATTTCTATTATACTTAAGAAATGATGACAAAAGAAAAAATGGAGGCATTAGAACGGAAAATGGAATCCCTCGGCCTCCACGAGTCCGATATCATTGAAAAATTCATCTTGGGTTCAGGAAGGGGAGGACAAAATCTTCAAAAAACCTCGTCGTGCGTCTATCTCAAGCACATTCCCACCGGCATCGAAGTGAAATGCCAGAAAGACAGATCCCGCGCGGTCAACCGCTACCTCGCTCGCCGTGAACTGTGCGAAAAATATGCATCCCAAATCCACAAAGTCAAAACTGAAAAACAATCCCAGACCGAAAAGATCCGCCGTCAAAAACGTCGCCGGTCCCGCCGCTCTAAAGAAAAAATGTTAGAGAATAAAAAAGAAAAGGCCGAGACTAAAGAATTAAGAAAAACTCCCACTCGAAATGAATGGGAGTAAAAAAAATTAAGAAATGCGAGTGAAACGGGCTGGTACGAGTTTTGCAGCGAGTTGAAGCGGAGCCCAAGTCTCATTGCTAATGCGGACAGGTCCAAGCCATCTCAATACTTGGTTGTAAATTTGAGGTGCTGGTCCAAAAACAGCTTTAACAGCCTCGGCACCGAGCGCTCCAGCAGCACAATAAACAATACCACGATAAAGAAGTGTTTTATTAGAAGCTTCTTTGACTTGTCCTTTTCCTGCTACTTGAATAGGATCAACGAGATTTGCATACTCGAGTCCTGCATGAATTTTGTCAGATACATATTTAGTAAATTCACTTTTAGCAACCATTTTACTAATGATTCGGTTAAAAAGTGTACCGACCAGAGCAACTCCCGTTGCACACATAATTAAACTAGGCATACGGAATGCAGCTACTTGGGCCATTTGCGATGCCGTATTATAAAATTGACCAATCGCCATATAAAATATTCTCCTTATTTTCTTGTTTTCCTAATCCCACTATAAGAATTAGAAGTGACAATCTTATCAGAAATAGACAATAAATATGCAGTAAAAAAAATTTAATCGGAGTAAAATAGCAGGATGTTGTGTCGTTGTGGAAGTAAAAAATTGTATGCAGAGTGTTGTGGTCCCTATCACGAGGGACAAGAAGTGCCGACCGCGCTGGCTTTGATGCGATCGAGGTACTGCGCCTATGCGCTGGGCTTAGTCGATTATATTCTTGAAACGAGTCTTCCGCCCCCTTTGAAAAAAGATATTGAATCGTTTTGCAAAGAGACGGTTTTTAAGGGTCTAGAAATTTTAGAGGCAACAGAGAATACAGTGACTTTTAGAGTATCGATATCTCAAGAGGGCAAAGATTTTTCTTACGTAGAGAAAAGTTATTTTAAAAAAGTAGGAGATCAGTGGAAATACTTAGCTTCTTAGGACGGCTTGGAGGTGTTCGCAATTTTGATGGCCGCAGGTGCACCCGAGGGGATCACCGAGAAAGACGCTATAATGTTCTTTTTGATCGAGGGGATTTGTCACAGAGAAGAGTTTATCATTTTCTTGTTTGATATCCCACGTGCGGAATTTGAGATCTTCTTCTGTAATCTCTTCTTCATCGTCGTCGTCATCGTCGATGTCGATGAGAGCTCGGAGGATTTGGCAATAAGGGCAGTTGCAGTGGGGCTCGGGCTTCGAAAGAGAGGCGAGATCTTCGGGGAGGATCGCTTTAAGCGATTTGATTTTTTCAAGGACTTCAGGTGGCAGGGGAGGGGTGCTGGCTTGCTCTTGGTTGTGCTGCATGATCGATGTCAGACCTTCGATCGGGAGAGACATTGGGAGAGAAAAGGGGAGAGCAAAGGTTTGTGTGGAAATTGAGCTGGAAGGGGATTCGGTTTCATGTTCTAAAACCTGGGCGTGCATCGAAAAAATAGTATCGACAATTTTCGGGTCTAAGTTAGGAATTTCGACTTTCGACTGGCTACGGAGTTCGATGATGAGGGAGTGACCGTACGGCTTGGTTTCGACATGTAAAGAGAGGATGTTTTTCCAAGATGTTGAAATATAAGGGGGTAGACTTAGGACTTTATCTGTTATTTTCATCATAACCTCGAGTGGTATTACTCTTCCTATTTTAGGAAAAATGGATTTCTCCGTCAACCCCCATTTAGCAGTTAAAATGTGTAACTGCTGGAAATAAATTGCAACTTGCTTATAATAAGGGTATTATAGAAAATCATTGTGATCGATTTTCATATAATATATGAATGATTAAGGGGGGTACCTGTGGCCCGAAAAAGCTTTGTTCTTGATACCAATGTCTTATTACACGATCCCGACTCGATCAAAAAATTCGTGGGTAGCGATGTCATTATCCCTTTAGCCGTCTTAGAAGAGCTCGATACGATGAAGAGGCTTTCTGACGAGATCGGGAAAAATGCACGCCATGTGATGCGTTATATCGATTCCCTCAAGAGAAAAGAAGAGGGGAATTTGACCGATGGAGTCTCGATCGAGAACGGGATTAAGGTCAAAATTCATGTTGAAATGAAACTTCCCGAGAAAAAAACATTCCCCCTTCCACTCGACCGGATCACCAATAAAATATTGTTTGTCGCCTTTCTCTTAAAAGAAAAAGGTGAGCAGGTTGTCATAGTATCAAAAGATTTTGTGACCCGTGTCAAAGCTGAATCGATCGGTCTTGAGGCAGAAGATTATGAAAACCTCAAATTTTCCTACGAAAATATCTACCGAGGGTATCGAAAAATCGAAGTTCCAAAACGAGACATCGATCAGTTTTATAAAGACAATTCAATTTCCCTGGATATTAAAGATTTTTTTCCCAACGAATACTGTATTTTAACCTGTCCTGAACAGTCGTCGGCTGTCTGTAAATTCAATCCACAAACAAAAAAGTTAGAGCCGCTTCTTAAAATATCGAAGGATGTTTGGGGAATTCATCCCCTCAACATTGAACAGAAGTGTGCTATGGATCTTCTTCTAAGGGATGATATCAAGCTCATCACTTTAATTGGTCCGGCAGGAACCGGAAAAACCTTGATGGCTCTCGCCAGCGGCATGCGGAAGGTTTTTGATGAAGGACTCTATACAAAAATCTTGGTGAGCCGGCCCATCGTTCCTCTCGGGAAAGACATAGGCTATCTTCCAGGAACCAAGGAAGAAAAACTGTACCATTGGATGCAGCCGATCTACGACAACTTAGAATTCCTCTGCCAATCATCGAGCGGAGTTGGAAATGGAGCCGATGCTCAGCAGTGGATTCTCGATAGCAAAAAACTCGAAATGGAAGCCGTCACGTACATCCGAGGAAGATCGCTCCCTAAAATGTGGATTATCATCGATGAGGCGCAGAATTTAACGCCCCATGAGGTTAAAACGATCATCTCGCGTGCTGGAAAAGAGACAAAAGTGATCTTAACCGGAGATCCCACCCAAATCGACAATCCGTATCTGGATAAAGATTCGAATGCTCTCACCTACACCGTGGGCAAAATGCGCGATTATCCCATTTACGGACAAATGTTCCTCGAAAGGACCGAGCGATCGGAGCTCGCCGCCATCGCAGCCGAGATCATGTAACTATCTCGAGACTGCAACGCCAATAGCCGAGTCGGCGCACCCATAATAGAGAAGCCATTTTCCCTTGAAATGGACAAGCCCTTGGATGAAGACGGTTCCGTCTTTATATTGTCCGCTCCGTTCATACGGTCTTTCGGGTTTAAAGATGTGTTGGTTGCTTCTGGAAACGACCCGAGTGGGATCTTTGGGATCTAGAACCAATTGTCCCGCAGCATAGGCTCCCGGGTTAATGTTAGGATCTCCATTTTTTTTAGAATTTTTTCCATTATAGAGAAATATGATTCCGTCCTTCGTCAGAACAGCTGGAGGGCCTGGCTCGACTAAATCACTATCAAACTTTCCTGGGCGTGGGCAAAGGATGGGATCTGGAAGCACCTCCCACGAGATCAAATCATCTGATTTTGCAACCTGGATGTTCCCTTCTCCCCAATACATCCAATATTTCCCTTGGATTTTCGTAGCAATCAAATGATCTCCTTGCCGACGACAAACAATCGAACCCGATTTCGAGTGGACCCGTTCACAAGGCTCAAATGCATATCCGTGCTTTTTCCAGGTGATGAGATCATCTGAAGTCGCAATTCCAAGTACAGCGATGTCTCGATTCCACTGGGTATAGGTCATGACATAGCCCCCATCCTCCGTCTCCACGATACGAGGATCCTCGCAACCACCTGGCCATTCTGAAAACTTTTGCCGATCATGATCGGGATACAAAACCGGTGTCGGTCTTCGGATAAAATGCAAACCATCTTCACTAACAGCCAGGCCCAGCCTCGATGTGTGATGACCAATTCCTTCACCAAAATTATCCTCCGCTCGATAGATTAGATAAACCTTGCCACCCCGTACCACAGCCCCCGGATTAAAGGCATGATCGCTTTCCCACCGCACTTTATGCTGTTGAATCGGACAACAAAAAACCGACCCCGGATTGGGTTCCAAAATAGGATTCACTTTATCTGCTCTCTCAAACCCCTTCACTTTCCATTCTGTAGAATCGGCAGAAGAACACCCGAAAACGAAGAAAGCTACGGATGCCATCAAGTGTTTTATTATCTTTCTCATAAGTTCAATTTTTCCATATTAACGAAAATAAGTCGAACAGAAAGTTTTTAATTGAACTATTTTAAAATTCTTTTTTTTGTATCTATTCTCTATCTTTCTCCGAAAGAAGAGTAGAGATACTCTTTCCCTGCTTCCATTGGAATTTTAAACGTTTCCCCAAGATAACGAATGGTATAAATACCCGTGCACGAAGGGCGCAAAAGGGCAGTGGATAGGTTTCCATTATTCCAGGTAACATCGACCTCAATACCACCACGTGCGCGCAATCCTCGGTAACATCCGCTGGACCATTCTTTCGGAAGAGCTGGCAGGAGATGGATTTCATCTTCATGACTTTGAAGAAGCATCTCGGCTATGCCTGCAGTCGCTCCGAAATTACCATCGATTTCAAAGAGAGGTTTTTTGTGGGGCGCAAAAGGCGGGTGACTGTCAAAGAGATTAGGAAGAGTTGATTTTGCTAATAACTCTGTGAGATGTCGGTGTGCTTTTTCTCCCTCTTGTAAACGGGCCCATAGATTGATAATCCAGGCTTGGCTCCATCCGGTATGGCCGCCACCAAAATGCAATCTTCGCTCGAGCGATTTCAAGGCGGCCTCAGCCAGCTGAGGTGTTTTAGTAAGAGATATTTGATGGCCGGGATAAAGGCCAAACAGATGAGAGATATGCCGGTGACCGGGTTCAACTTCATCAAAATCCTCCAACCACTCTTGTAATTGACCATGTTTGCCGATCTGAAGCGGCGCAAGTCTGACTCTTGCCCGATCTAATAGTGTGGCAAATTCATGATCGGTATTTAGAATCTGAGCTGCTTGACTCGTATGAAAAAATAAATCCGAAATAATTTGCTGGTCCATTGTTGGACCTATACAGACACTGTATTTTTTCCCACCGGGTCCAAAAAACCGATTTTCAGGAGAACTAGAAGGGGATGTCACAAGGTAATTTGTTGTGGGATCAACAATTAGGAAATCCAAGTAGAATTGAGCAGATTCACGCATGATGGGATAGACTTCTTTAAGAAAGGCTTGATTTTGACCAAAAGCAAAATGTTCCCAAAGATGCCTGCAAAGCCAGCCCCCTGCAGCAGGAAATAAACCCCACTCTGCATCTTCTCCGGGTGATGTAAATCCCCAAACATTTGTGACGGTATTGACGACCCATCCTCTAGCACCATAATGGATTTGGGCTGTTTTGCTTCCAGGAATACGAAGACCGGAAATGAAATCAAAGAGAGGTCGATGGCAATCGGCGAGATTTGTAACTTCCGCTGCCCAATAATTCATTTGTAAATTGATATTGGCATGGTAATCACAGTTCCAAGGATTTTGGATCATATAGGCCCATTTTCCTTGAAGATTTGCTGGGAGACAGCCGGGTCTCGAGCTACTAATTAAGAGATAACGCCCGAAATGAAAGTATTGAGCATAAAGCTTTGGGTCAAAACCTCCTTCTTTTAAAGCTCGTAGACGTCGATCCGTAGGAATTGTTTTCAAATCAGGTCCGTTTAAATCAAATGCGACTCTGTGGAAATAGGATTGATAATCGCGAATATGATCTTCACGCAGCTGCGCAAATGGTTTTTTTACTGCCGATTCTATTTGTTTGGCAACAATTTCTTGGTGTGGTTTTCCTCTAAAATCAGTGGCTGCTGCAAGGAAAAGAACGACCCGATCAGCTTTTTCAATAATTAGAGTATTTTGAGATGTTGTAATGGTCCCATTTTCTGCAACGGCATGGAGTTTTGCGATGAATTTAGTTCCACCGTGTAATTGTCCACGCAAGACAATGGCATCATCTTCTTGTTCAATGGAAGCTCTCTCTTCTCGGGTTATTTTGGCAGCAAAACTCAATTGTCCAGGTTCATCGCATGTTAAATGAATGACAGCCACTTGATCGGGTGCGCTGACGAAGTATTCTCGGGTATAATGGACATCTCCAACACGATAAGTGACTCGAGCTACTGCAGTATCGAGGTCGAGTTCCCTCCGGTAGTTTTCGATCTTGCCTTGATCCGGAAAAGATAATTGCAGATCTCCAAAAGTTTGATAACACCCAAAATCACCCTTTGCACTCTCGCCTTCGCACGATCCGGGACCCTTGCAAAGGAGCTTTTGATGGGTTTCTTTTTGAGCTTCTTCGTAGTTCCCTTCAAAAAGCAACTGACGGATTTTGGGGAGACAATAGAAAGCATCTGGATTATCTGAATCTTGGGGACGACCCGACCAAAGACTTTCCTCATTGAATTGGACTCGCTCTTCATTAATCCCGCCAAAGACCATTGCTGCCAAGCGCCCGTTCCCTATGGGCAAAGCCTCTTCCCATTCCTCAGCTGGCTTGGCATACCAAACCGGTTCAGGTTGGCAAATAATTTTACTGGAAATAAAAGATAGAGCTATAAACCACAGAAAGTAGGACATTTTGCCAAAATTATACAGACACGAATGACGAATGTCGACTTTTTTCATTGAAAAGAATTGAAAAAATAATGCTATTCAAAAATTTAAGAATTCATGAAACTCAGATAGAAAAGGATTCATCGATGAAATACAAATTGTTAGCTGGTTTATTTGCCTTATCTGTCACGATCCAATGCTGGGGCACAATAAAACTTTGCCGGGTTGACAATAGAAACCAACATGCCGTTGATTATGTTGGTACGCGACCTTCTGGGGGAAGGGTCCAGTTAGAACTATTGTTATTAGAAGGCCTGCAGAAGGAAGATTACGTTCTTGAAATTGGCTGTGGGGCGCTGATGTCGGCGATTCCTTTTATGTCATTTTTGGAAAAAGGGCATTATGTTGGGATTGATCCAAATAAATGGTTGATTGATGCATCTCTTCAAATTGATGAAAATCGAGAAGTTGTACATCAAAAACAACCCACTTTTCTCCATAATACTGATTTCGATGCTACTTCTTTAGGGACGACTTTTAATTATATTTTTGCGCATTCAATCATGAGCCATGCTGCACATTGGCAGTTGTCTCAATTTCTAGAAAATTGTGCAAAAGTCCTTAAAGACCAAGGTAAAGTGATATTTTCTATACGACTTACCGAAATAAATGGGTATGGATCTGAAGGGGCAGATCAAGAAACGCGAGCCAGTGAGTGGCAATATCCAGGAAATAGTTTTTTTCATAAAGAAACTGTCATGCACGAAGCATCTAAATGGTTTAGTAAGGTTGAATACAAAAGAGAATATACCAAATTGATTACTTCGAATGATCGCGGCGCATTTCACGATTGGTTTGTTCTTACTAAATAATATTATTGCCTAAGTTCGTCGTGACGTTTAGTTAAGGCTTCTATTTTTATTTCATTGATGAAACTATAGCCATCTGCATAGCAGTAGGCGGAAGGAAGAATCACTGTCGGAGGGTGGTCGATGCAATAACGGTTCCAATGACTTTCGTCATGCCATATAGCTACGATTCCTCTGGCAAGATCGTTATCAATTCTATCGATAATAGTCTTTATAGCTTTCAAGAATGATTTGTTTTTTCCTCCATAGAATCCTCCCGCAAAGTAATAGGTTCCTTCATGAGAATTGACACAGGCATGTGATGCTGGATTTGTTTCGTAGGTTCCTCTGCGTCCAAGAAATCCATGGTGAAGAGTTGCAACAAGATCGCCTAATATCTCATCCCCGACTTTGCCTCGAAAAAGCGTATCGGCATCGATTGCGAAAAGAAAATCCTCATTTATAAATCTCTTTTTGTTTTTGTAGTAAACATGATACCGCTTTAGGGTATCAAAGGGCCAGCCCAGCCTCTGTTGGGGGATTACGACCAGATTTTCTCGTTCGGGAATTATACCGTCGGTGAAAACATAATAGGTGACATTGTGATCTGGTAGAAAATAAAGTTCTGCCGATTCGATTAAAGGCGTAATGAAACGGTCGTATTTTCCAGTTGCCATAATCAGTAGACCCACATTGAAAGCACCGAGTGGTATGATAAAAGCGAGTATAAAAAAAATACACAACTGAAACATAAATCCTCCGAATTTCTTCAATAACTTTCAGGATCTGAAATTCTTCCTAACTTTGAATTTACAATAACCCAATTCTCGGGACAGACATCTTGTGTTGGTAACCCGTTTATCCACACGCTAGGCCGCACCACAATTTTATTTGGGTTTTGATTGAGCCAGGCTGTCCACCAGCCATATGATGAATTGGTGATGATGTTATGTTTACAAAATGTCAGCAGGTAAAAATCGATATAGTAAGCCTCTTCCTCGAGGAAGAAGAAATTTTTGACCCAAGGGGGAATGTTTTTCCGAGCAAACTCCTTATTATTGCTGCTGATGATAAAGAGGGCATCTTCAGGAAAGAGAGCCATGGCTTTGTCCAGATAATCTTTCCCATATTGGTTGTAGTAGCACCCTCCCGTATCTTCATGATAATACCGGATCTGAACTCCTACTGTATTGGGATGGTCGAAGAGCCATTGGTATTTCTTCTGCATATACTTAAGATCTCTTGGAATAGGCGCAAGTAATTGCAAAAGCCTCCCTCGATGGCGAGCGAAATATTTTTCCGACTGAAAATACCCTTTAATGAGCATATTGGGATGAAAAGGAATCGGATGATATGCATAGGAGGGTTCTTTCCATTCGAATGCAATATTTGGTGAGGGTGGGTTGATTTTAAAACGGGAAAAAACATGGTGGTACAGTTCGAGTCGATTGGCAAGATCCGGAAAATAGGCTTCTGCATCGTTATCCCAAGCGAGGGCACATGCGCTAGCTACCTCGAACAAATTATTCCCCAGTTGTCCTGAAAATTCCGCGATAACATAAGGTTTCTGTTCTTGAGAAAAAGTAAGGTTAATCAAGCTCAAAAAGAAGATTAAAAATAGCCTCATTCTGGATTTACTCTTTTGATGTAATTAATAATGGAAAAATCCTTTGTTAAAGAAAATGAAACATAATGCTCTTCCAAGAGAGGTCTATTTTTCGTTTTGGGCAAACGAGAATTTCGATAAAAATTCTCATCGCGCAACACATAATGATTAAGGCAAAGGAATTTACTATGGTGTTTTCCATTTGTTTCTAAATTTGTTTCTTTAAAAATAAGCGGTTGCCCATCACCATTCGCATATTTACATCCCGCTTTCAGAGGAAAATGGTGAGGATACCAAACACTATCGATATCGACATGCTCGGGCCTGACGATACTTTTTCCCACACTATTATCTGAGCTGGAAGGGAGGGAACATGCCGTCAGACGGAAAAGTATGGGATCTCCTTTATTTATAAAGACTCCACCTGTTCCAAAATTCCTCCAATTGACGAAAATAGCTGACACATTTGAAAAATGTTCGTTGAGACACTCTAAAATCGTTCTGTTTTTTCGAGGAAATAAAAACTCATCGATATCGATCATAGTTACCCACGTGGTTCGACCACAGGCACGTTTCATTCCATCTTGAAAAGCTCCGATCTGTTTTTGTTCCCAATCATTATAATCAGGGTTGCAAGGCCAATAGGTAACTTCAATGACACCTTCTTGGATATAGGGGTCTAACACCTCTTTCCAATTGTCTGTACTCCCGTTATCGTACATCCAAAAGTGTTCAACTCCTGCCATCCGATGAAATTCTATCCATTCCTTTAAATACGGGGCTTCGTTTTTGAACATCGTGACGATGCTCAGCTCGAATGCAGCTAAAGTGTTTAGCCATAAAAAGAATAAGATTCTAAGCATAAATTATCTCTTTTGTAGTAACAAAGCGTGGTCATTTTCAATCTCGGCCACGATTTCGCAAGCGTCTGTCAAAATAGGAAGAGCTACCAATTTCGGAGATTTGTCTTTCACCCTTGTAAAGACATTGGAGAATAAAATATAACCACCGGATTTCACTTTTGGTAGATAAAGTTCCACATCTTCAAGTGTTCCTTTTTCTGAGTAGTCGCCATCAATATGGAGGAAATCGATTTCTGGCAGTTGTTGGACAGCAACATTGGAAGGTTTTCGGATGAGAATGCAATAGTGTTGGAGATTCCAATGAGCGAGGGTATGTTGGAAAGTTTTGAAAGCGTGCAACATATCGACTTTTGACCACCATTCTCGATTCGGATCATCCAGATCTAAATTTTTTGTCACCACTTCATTCGACCACCCATCAATGGCGTATATTTTCCCATGCCGAAGGAATTTCAGCGTTGCAGCGACCGGAAGGACAGATGATCCAGAGAAAGCGCCGATCTCTACACAAACCGAAGGGTGTGTGACGGCGACCAGATCCATCAGCAGGTTGATTTTTTCTTTTGAACACCATGTGTTCTCTAAGTAATCAGTAACCTTTCTCTTCAATTCTTTGAGATAAGGATTTTCTAAAATGGAGATATCGGAATCCATCAAGGTTATTTCGGGATCCCATTCAGCATGGAGTGTCATCCAGTTCATCACTAGCACAGTTAGTAGAAGCATTATTCTCATCGATTTCATAGTCAATCCCCTGGTTGAAAAAAGATTTTCAAAATGTAAATCTTCATCGATTTTCCGTACAGAAAATTATATTTCGATTATATTCCTTAACCATGAAATCATTTTTAGTTGGTCTTTTCTTGTTACCATCTCTTTTTTCAGCGGAATATCAGTATGAGCTGGCTTTAGGTTCCATGTTCCGAGACGAAGCTCCATATCTGAAAGAATGGATCGAGTACCACCGAAGGGTGGGTGTTGACCATTTTTGGCTGTACGATAATTGTAGTTGGGATGATTGGGAATCTGTTTTAAAACCGTATATTGAAGAGGGGATTGTCGAGGTGTTTGATTGGAAAGCTTCGGGAGAAGACAAAACAATTCGGAATGAAAAATTCCCGATGTCGCTTCAAATGGACGCTTTTTATAACTCTCTTATGATGAGTCGAGGGAAAGCAAAATGGTTTGGCTTTATCGATCTCGATGAGTTTATTTTGCCGATGCGCAATAAAACAGTACCGGAGTGCTTGAATGAGCATTATTCTGAAGCTGCGGCCGTTTTCGCATCATGGTTGAATTTCGGTACAAGCAAAGTTTTTCTCAAGGAAGGAGAATCGATCCTATTAAATCTAACGCGATGTGCCTTGAGAGGAAACATAAAAAATGGAAATGGAAAGAGTCTCTTACGTCCGGATTTTGTCGATTTAGGGAAATTGTTTTGGCACCATTATGCCGCCTTAGTCGATGGGGCCGTTTATATGGATGGGGATAAAAATATTCTCCATTTCAACGGGTCTCAAATGGACTGGAACTGGAAATTTCACGACAAATACATACGGATTAACCATTACTTTACCCGCGATGAAAACTTTTTCTCAAAAAAACGGATTGCGGTATCCAAAAATGGTTCTTATTCCGTTGCACAACTGGAAGATCAAAATCAACAAATGAACTTAACGTCCGACAAAAAGATGATAAACTTTCTTAGGAGCCAACCATGAAAATACTTTTGTGCATATGCGTATTTCTTTCTTCCCTTTGCTATTCCATTCAGAAAAACAGCCTTCTACATCATGCCAAAATCATCCATTCGCAATATGGTGAAGAGGGGATTTTGGACGCCATTTTAGAGCGTCTGAATATCCATGACGGTTTTTTTGTTGAATTCGGCGGTTGGGATGCCGCGTATTTATCCAACACCCGATTTCTTGCAGAACGGGGCTGGGGAGGAGTTTTTATTGAGGCAGATGGAACACTCTTAGAGCAAGCACGAAAAAATTGTCAGAATTTTCCCAAAGTGCAATGTCTGAATGAATTTGTCACGTGGAACTCAGCCCGTTCGAAAGGAAAAACCTTCGATCAAATCGCCGATCAATCATTCCCCAACCAAGAAATCGATGTTCTTTCGATCGATATCGATGGCCCAGATTACCTAATTCTAGAGAGCCTCAAACGGAAACCTAAAATCATCCTCATCGAAGGCGGATTCAGTTGGTCTCCCTCCTTAACTGCCCGGGTCCCTGATTCGATCGCTAAAACCGATAGCCTTAATCAATCCCTATCCACCATCTTTAAAATTGCGAAAAAGAAAGGATACATCCCCGTCTGCTTCACCATTAATACCTTCCTTGTCCGAGAAGATCTAGCCGCACCCTTCGCCGATATCAAAAATGATCCCGAAACCCTCTGGCTCGACTCTTGGTATTACTTCTCCGAGAAAGCCCCCTATCTCATCGAATTCACCCGCAATCTCCGTGCGACCCACCCCTTGATCAAGCTCTACGACAATTTCCCCACACCGTGAGGCATTTTTGATCCAACTTTGCATCAAACTGCGGCATGCTTTTGAGCTGTTCTGTAGTTTGCCCAACTGATGTAAAATAAGTGCTTTTGTGTGTAGCAACTCGCTCAAGTACAGATAATCTTGAATTTCACAAAATATTATCTTTTTGTGAATTATTAACTAGAGAGGTCAACAGACGCCAAAACGGATTGCAATGTTTTGTAAGCTTTTGCTATCCTAACTTGCTTTAGGAAAAGCGACATGAAGAAGATCGAAGACTACTTGCAGATTAAAGAGGCTGCTCAATTCTTGGGTGTTACTGCTGCCACTTTGAGAAATTGGGAGAGAAGCGGGAAATTGGTTTCTCATCGCCATCCTCTCAATCGTTATCGCCTTTATAACCGGGAAGATCTAGAAACATTTTTGCAAAAGATTGATCAGTCGAAACCAGTATCCTTGGAGAAAGCTTAGTATGGACTCTATGAATTTTCATGAACTGTTTAACCTTCTGCAAAATAGCGATGAAACGGATCGCATTGAGGCAAAATCAGGGATGAATGGGATTGGGAAAAGCTTTCTTGAGACTGTGTCTGCTTTTAGTAACGAACCAGATCTTGGAGGCGGCTATATCCTGCTTGGGGTCGTAAGAGATAAAGAGACATACAATTCTAAATATGTAATCACTGGAATTCGTGATCCAGATCAATTACAAAATGATATCACTTCGCAGTGCAGGCAATGCTTTAATATTCCAATTCGACCAATTTTAAAAGTAGTTCCCCATTCTCAAGGAACCATGCTGTTGGTGTATATTCCTGAAGTCAATAGTCACGAAAAGCCGGTGTTCATCAAAGCAAAGGGACTCGAAGAGGGGGCCTATCGACGCATTGGATCTTCTGATCAGGTCTGCACTCGTGAAGACCTTGATCTGCTATATCAACTCCGATCGAAGAGAAAATATGATGAAACATTGGCTGAGAATGCCAGTTTTGCAGACTTTGAACCAGAAGCGATTAAACGTTACCGATATGAGCGGGCCAAAGTTAAAGCAGATGCTTCAGAACTGGTTTATAACGATAAAGATTTGTTAAAAGCTGTCCGCTCCATCGAGACTGAAAAAGGGATCACCGCACCTACCATAGGAGGCCTTCTTCTCTTTGGAAAGCAGATGTCGATCAGAAGATTATTCCCTCTTATGAATCAAATAGATTACATGCTTGTTGAAGGAAGAGAATGGGTTACTGATTCGGAAAAGCGTTATACGGCTCTTGAAACAAGTGAAGCTCTCATCACGGGCATCCCTCGTTTGATCAGTCAGATCATGACAGATATTCCGCAGGTTTTTGCCTTGGAAGATGACAAGATAAGAAGAAAGGACAACCCAATTATTCCAAGGATGGTGATCCGAGAAGCTGTCGTCAATGCGCTTATGCATAAAGACTATCGAGTGACGAGTCCTACGCAAATTATTAAATATGCTAATCGCACTGAGTTTCGCAACGTGGGTTATTCTTTAAAGCCACAGGAGCAATTAGGTTTGCCCGGATCTATGCTAAGAAACCCCATTCTCGCTCAAGTGTTTCGCGATATCAACTACGCCGAAGGAAAGGGAACTGGTATTGGGACAATGCGCGATGAAATGAAAAAAGCCAACCTTTCCGTCCCGCTGATTGAATCTGATCGATCAAGTAACTTATTTGTATTGACCCTGCTTCCCCATCATCTTTTCGATAAAGAAGATATCCAATGGCTTCAATCATTCAAGCAGCACAACTTGACGGATGAAGAGGCCCGCACGCTGATTTTGATTCGAGAAAAGGGGTCTATTTCAAATGCAGAATATCGAACGATCAATGGGGTCGATACTCTAACGGCTAGCTCTCATTTGAGACGATTAAGAGACATTGGGCTTTTGGAGCAAAAGGGTAGAGGAAATATGACTTTCTATGTGCCCGATAAAAAACTATTTGTTCAGGCCATAAAATCCGAGACTCCCCATACAAGTTCATTATCTGGGGAGCTAACTCCCCATACAAGTTCATTATCTGGGGAGCTTTTTGCGGTATCTGAAGATTTAAAGAATAAAATTCACTCTCTGAAGAAAAGGGCTTCTCCTCAAGCTGTAAGAAGTCTTATCAAAGAGCTGTGCGCTTCTCAACCAATGAAGTTGAGTGATCTTGCTATCGTCTTAGGAAGACACCCCAAATACGTTCGAGAAAACTATCTAAACGATATGGTAAAATTGCAAGAGCTAGAGCACATATTTTCCGACCCCAACCATCCGCAGCAGGCCTATAGGACTAAGACATCATGAAAGCGATTTGTTATTAAACCAAGCCCAAAACAAGACTTTTATATCGTTGAAATAAATGAAAATGGAGGTGGAGAGATTCGAACTCTCGTCCTAAGCAAACATCCAAATCGTGACTACATGCTTATCGCCTCCGAAATTTAGTAGACCGTGCTGGGAGGCGCCCCACTTCGGATCTACGTGCCTCATCTAATCTCGACGCATCTCCCGAGAGGCGGGAGAGAGAATCATACCAGGGTTGATGACGATACTTCTAACGCTCCTGGTTGGGCCTTAGGGTATCGGCTACTGTTAGCGGTTAAGCTTAAGCAGCTTGGAGAAGTTCGTCTTCGCCAATTACTAATTTGCCGATTGTTTAAGGAGATACCGACGACCTCCGCATGCCGCGAGATTTCAGCTTCCTAGTCGAAGCCTTTCACCCCCATTATAATTGTAACATATTTCAATAAAGTATACTATAGTTCATAACATGTTCGAAATCAAGCATCAGGAAAGCTCGGCTCATCGAGAAGAGCGGATATTGGGATTTTGGGAAGAGGAAAAGATCTTCTACGCTTCGCTGGCGGCTACGAAGAAGGGGCCGCTCTTTACATTTTACGACGGGCCTCCCTTTGCAACGGGTCTGCCCCATTATGGACATCTATTGGCAGGCACTATTAAGGATGTGGTCCCGAGATTTTGGACGATGAAAGGGCATTATGTGCCTAGAAGATTTGGGTGGGATTGCCATGGGCTGCCGATCGAGAATGAGATTGAGAAAGCCAAGGAGCTTTCGGGTGCCTCATCGATTGAGCATTTTGGGATTCCAGAATTCAATGAAGAATGTCGGAGCATTGTCCTTCGGTATGCCAGTGAATGGGAGCATACGGTCAAGAGAATGGGAAGATGGGTCGATTTCCATCAAACGTACAAGACGATGGATAAGCCGTACATGGAATCGGTCTGGTGGGTTTTTGGGGAACTTTATAAGAAGGGTCTCGTTTACGAAGGGTTTAAAGTGATGCCGTTCTCGGCACGCCTGGGGACTCCACTGTCGAATTTTGAAGCCAATCTCAATTATAAAGATGTCGATGATCCTTCGCTGACGGTTGCATTTCCGCTGCTCGATGAACCGGAAGTCTCGTTGATTGCTTGGACGACAACTCCTTGGACACTCCCTTCGAATTTGGCACTCGCCGTCAATCCCGATCTCGATTATGTCAAAATCCGCGATCCGTCGGGCCAGTTGTATATTCTGGCTGAAGGGCGGGTGAAGGGGAATTTTAAAGAATGTGAAGTGCTCGAGATTTTTAAAGGGAAAACTCTTCAAGGAAAGAGGTATAAACCTCTCTTTCCTTATTTTGTCGATAAAAGAGATGAAAATTCGTTTCGAGTTGTCACCGATTCTTTTGTTTCGATTGAAGATGGAACGGGAGTTGTCCATTTGGCTCCTGCTTTTGGCGAAACCGACTTTTTTGTCTGCCAGCGCGAGGGGATTGAGCCGGTCTGTCCGGTGAATCAAAATGGTCAGTTCACGGAGGAAATTCCTGAATATGCGGGGCTGTTCGTCAAAGATGCCGACAAAGAGATCATCCGGTATTTGAAGGGAAAAAAGCAGGTGGTTCATCACGGTCAAATCCGCCACCGGTATCCGTTTTGCTGGAGGTCGGACACTCCGCTGATTTACAAAGCTGTCCGAACATGGTTTGTGAGTGTCGAGAAAATGAAAGACAGGCTTCTTGATGCCAATAGTCAAATCCATTGGATCCCTGGGCACATCAAAGACGGCCGCTTTGGCAAGTGGCTTGAAAATGCGAGAGATTGGGCAATTTCAAGAAATCGGTACTGGGGAACGCCCATTCCGCTGTGGAGAAATGACGAAGGGGAGATCGTCGTTATTTCGAGTGTGAAGGAATTGGAGGAAAAGACGGGGACGGAAATCGTCGATCTGCATCGGCATTTCATCGATGATTTGACGTTCACACATAAGGGAAAAACCTACAAGAGAATCCCGGAGGTTTTTGATTGTTGGTTTGAATCGGGATCGATGCCGTATGGACAAAACCATTTCCCCTTCGAAAATAAAGAGGAAACATTGAAGGCGTTCCCTGCCGATTTTATTGGGGAAGGTCTTGATCAAACGCGGGGATGGTTTTACACGCTCACAGTGCTTTCGGTCGCTCTTTTTGACAAACCGGCTTTTAAAAATGTGGTGGTGAACGGGATTATTCTCGCTGAGGACGGAACCAAGATGTCCAAGCGGCTCAAAAACTATCCTGAGCCGGGTGTCGTTATTGAAAAATATGGAGCCGATGCGATCCGGTTTTATCTTTTGAATAGTCCTGCTGTTCTTGCGGATGATCTCCGATTCTCTGCAAAAGGGGTTGAATTGGTGCTCAGACAAGTGCTCATTCCTTTGTGGAACTCATATGTATTCTTGGCGACCTATGCCAAAATCTACAACTGGAAACCTACTGGCCATTTCCCCGTTCCAAAAGCCGATATCGACAGGTGGATTTTGTCGGTTTTGCAGAAACTCGTTCACGATGTTAATTCAGCGATGGAGAACTATGAACTCCAATCGGCCGTGCAACCCCTCGGACGATTCATCGACCACCTCACCGATTGGTATATCCGGCGGAGTAGAACCCGTTTTTGGTCCGATGAACCGACCCGGGATCGAGAGGAGGCTTTTGAAACACTCTATACTGTGATGGTAACATTTGTGAAGATCACGGCACCCTTCATTCCTTTCCTGAGCGATGCGATTTATTTAGAACTGCGGCGAAAAGAAGATCCCATTTCGGTCCATCTATGTCCCTTTCCAACATATCAAAGTAAACTCCGAGATCTCGATCTAGAAAAGGAAATGGAAACGGTCCAAACCGTTGTCAGTGTGGGGCATGCTCTTCGGAAAGAACATCGGCTCAAAGTGAGACAGCCCCTTGCAAAAGCATATATTATCTCCACCCATGCGGAAAAACTCGAAGGTCTTCAGCGGCAACATCAACTCATTGCAGAAGAACTCAATGTGAAAGAAGTCGATTTCCTATCGGATGAATCCCAATTCGTCACCCTGCAAGCCAAACCTAACTTCCGGATTTTGGGAAAAAAAGTTGGGAAATTGATGAACAGTGTTCAAAAGGCGATTGGCGAGCTTTCATCGAAAGATTTAAAAAAACTCATGGATGGGAAGGAAGTTTCTCTTGAAGTAGAAAATGAGACGGTGATTTTAAATTCAGAAGACGTTGCTGTGGAAAGAAAAGTCAAGGAAAACGTCGTAGCCGGAACCGATATCGATATTACAGTTGCACTCGACACAACTTTGAGTGAAGAACTCATCATCGAAGGAATCGCGCGGGAACTGGTGAATAAAATCAATACTCTTCGAAAAGAGCTCGGCTTTTCGATTACCGATCGAATCCACATCAAACTCGATACAACTTTGCCGGTCAAAGAGACATTTGAAAAATACCGTGATTATATTTGTCACGAGACCCTTGCTTCCACTTTTGAATTTGAAAAGGTTGAAGGTGATGTCGTCGATATCAACGGCCATCCTACTGTTATTGTTTTAAGTAAAGCTATCCATTAAAAAAAAATCTTGTCACTTTTCTGCCCGTACAGCTATGGATTGAATCATGCGAACGATTCTGCGTAGAACGGTGATTTTATTATGCATTGTCGGAATAACGGTCGTTATTTGTTATTTTATCTTCCGAAAAGAGCCTGAAAAGTCTGAACTCATTCTCTATGGGAATGTCGATGTCCGTCAGGTCGATATTGGATTTCGAGTGGCAGGCCGCGTCGATCAGTTATTCTACGAAGAAGGAGACCGGGTGGATAAAGGGAAGCTCATGACGGTCTTGGATAAGACTCCTTATGACAATCAAGTCCGTCAGGCAGAAGCTAATGTCATTGCTATTCAAGTGAATCTAGAAAATGCTGAGATTTTGCTGAAGAGGCGACAAGAGCTGATTGGGATCGGTGGTGTTTCGCAGGAAGATCTCGACAATTCCCTCACAACACGGAATCAACTCCGGGCAAATCTGGTGCAGGCAGAAGCACAGCTTGCTGTCGCGAGGGATAACTATGACTATACAGAAGCGTATTGCCCAACCGATGGGATCATTCTGACACGGATTAGGGAGCCGGGGACGGTGGTCAATCCATCGGATCCCGTTTACACACTTTCAGTTCTCTCGCCTGTTTGGATTAGGGCATATGTGGCCGAACCCGATCTTGGAAAGATCTACTTCGGAATGAAAGCCACAGTCTGTACCGATTCAGGGTTGAGTTATACTGGGAAAATTGGATTCATATCGCCGGTTTCTGAGTTTACTCCGAAGACGGTTGAAACAACGCAGCTGAGAACCGATCTGGTCTATCGCCTCAGAGTTTATGCGGACAATCCGGATGAATATTTGAAGCAAGGGATGCCCGTCACCGTTAGATTGGACCTCAAGTGATAGAAATCCGTCATCTCACCAAACAATTTGATCCGAAAATGCCACCGGCTCTCAGTGATGTGACTGCCACCCTGCCGCAAGGAGAAATTGTCGGAGTTGTCGGACCCGATGGTGCGGGTAAGACGACACTCATTCGGCTCATTGCGGGACTGCTGAAGCCAACGCAGGGTGATATCAAAGTCGATGGAAATGACACCTTGCAAGGAGCCAAGCAAATCCACGCAGAAGCGGGCTACATGCCCCAAAAATTTGGCCTCTATGAAGATCTGACAGTTCAGCAAAATCTCAACCTCTATGCCGATTTGAGAGGTGTTGTCGGAGAAGAGCGGAAAAAGACCTTCGAAAAATTGCTCCACTTTACAGGGCTTACCTCTTTTACAGATCGGCTAGCGGGAGCTTTGTCAGGTGGAATGAAGCAGAAACTCGGTCTTGCGTGCGCGCTGATCAAAACACCCAAACTCCTTCTTTTGGATGAACCGAGCGTCGGCGTCGATCCTATTTCTCGGAGAGAACTGTGGAAAATGGTTCAAGATTTGTTGAAAGAGGGAATTTCGATTCTTTGGAGTACGGCCTATCTCGATGAAGCCGAGCGTTGTCATACTGTTTTACTGCTGAGTGAAGGGAAACTGCTTTATCTCGGATCTCCCAATCAATTGACCGAGAGAGTTCAAAATCGAGTTTTCAAGATCACGCCTGTCGGAGAAAATCGGAGGGAAGTTTTGTCCAAAGCTCTTCGAGATAAAGCCGTGATGGATGGAGTGATTGAAGGAGAAAATGTTCGGATTGTCACGCGGGGAAAAGAATTGCCAGCAGTAGAGGGGGAGATAAAACCTGCAAAACCTCGATTTGAAGATGCTTTTATCGATATTTTGGGCGGCGGGCCGGGAGGGGAGTCGAAACTGGCAGAAAATGCTCCGGAGGCCCATGTTAAGACTGAGCAGGTCATTGTTGCAGAAAATCTCACGAAAAAATTCGGATCTTTCACTGCCGTCGATCACATTTCGTTTGCCGTGAAAAAGGGAGAGATTTTTGGAATGCTCGGGCCTAATGGCGCTGGGAAGTCGACGACGTTTAAAATGCTGTGCGGACTTCTTAAGCCGACGGAAGGTAAAGCTTACGTGAATGGACTTGATTTGCAAGTCGCACCCGGCCCAGCGAGGGCTCATATTGGTTATATGGCGCAGAAGTTTTCCCTCTACGGAATGCTCAGTGTGAAGCAGAATTTGGTGTTTTTTTCTGGGATTTACAATTTGAGTGGAAAAGCACAGCAAGAAGCGATCGACGAAATGATTGAGATTTTCAATTTCAAAGAATTTTTGAATATGTCTGCCGAATCGCTTCCGCTTGGATACAAACAACGGCTGGCGTTAGCCTGTGCGAGCATGCATCATCCGGAGGTTTTATTTCTGGATGAACCAACGTCCGGCGTCGATCCCATTACACGGCGAGAGTTCTGGAATCATATCAATGGTCTTGTGGAGAAGGGTGTAACGATTTTGGTGACGACCCATTTTATGAACGAGGCTGAATATTGCGACCGGATCGCCCTCATTTATGAAGGCAAGGTTATTCAAATGGAAACCCCCGACCGGTTAAAGGAGATTGCCAAAACCCCCGAAAACTCCGAGCCCACTTTAGAAGACACCTTTGTAAAACTGATAGAAGAGTATGACCTTAGAAACGGTTCGTAGATTAAAAGCACTGATTGTTAAAGAGTCGTTTCAGATGATACGCGATCCAAGCACCCTTTTAATCAGCATCTTTTTACCTCTTCTTCTCCTTTTTATCTACGGGTATGGAGTCTCACTCGATTTGAACCACCTTCGCCTGGGACTTGTGCTCGAAGATACAGCTCCCGATGTGCAAAGCTTTGCTAAATCTTTGACAGATTCCCGATTTTTCGATGTAAAAATTGTGCGCGATCGAAGAGAAATCGTGGGCGATTTGATGCGTGGAAATGTCCGTGGTTTTGTTGTCGTCCCGTCGTATTTTTCTGAATTTCGAAAAATGCAAAGTCAAATCGCTCCGATCCAAGTCATTGCAGATGGGAGCGAACCGAACACAGCCAATTTTGTCTATAACTATGTCCAAGGGGCTTTTACGAATTGGTTGCAACAAGAAGCCATCAGTAGCAATTTAACAGGCCTTCCTCTGACCAATCTTCAAGCGAGATATTGGTACAATGAACAGTTAGAGAGTCGATTTTTTCTCTTGTCTGGATCGCTAGCAATCATCATGACCCTCATTGGAACTCTACTGACTGGGCTCGTTGTCTCTCGTGAATGGGAGAGAGGAACGATGGAAGCCCTCATGTCGACACCCGTGACCCGCGGAGAGTTGATTGCAGGAAAGGTCATCCCGTATTTTGTGCTAGGAATGGTGTCGATGACCCTCTGTGTGACCATTTCTGTGCTTTTCTATGGTTTGCCTCTGCGAGGATCGTTTCTTGTTCTTGGGGTTGTTTCTGCAACATTTTTATTTTGCGCTTTGGCAACTGGTCTTTTAATCTCGACTCTTTCTAAGAGTCAAATTCTTGCCTCTCAAATTGCCATCATTGTCGGGTTTTTGCCGGCCTATATTCTTTCGGGATTTCTCTTCGAAATCCACAGCATGCCCGTACCGATTCAACTGATCACGTATTTGATTCCAGCGAGGTATTTTGTTCAGAGTCTCCAGACCCTTTTCCTCGTGGGCAATGTCTGGAGTTTAATCCTCTATAATATGCTTTTTATGACGGTGACAGGCCTCATCTTATTCGTTTGGACCATTCGGAAAACAGTGAAGAGGCTCGATGCATAGAATTGCTGCTCTCATTTGGAAAGAACTCCTTGCTGTTCTCCGGGATCCTAGAAGCCGGATATCGATTTTGTTTCCACCGATTTTCCAACTCTTGATCTTCACATTCGCCGCCACACTCGATGTCAAAAATGTCCCTATCGGAATTTTAAATCGGGATAATGGAGAGCAAGCATTCGAACTCGTCCAACGGTTCCATGGGACACCGTTTTTTAGCAAAATTATTTATCTCAAAAGTGTGGAAGAAATTCCCGATTTTGTCGACACCCAAAAAGGGGTGATGGTCGTTTCGATTGATGAGCAGTTTTCGAGAAATCTCGATAGCGGGCTTCCTGCCAATGTTCAACTCATTTTGGATGGAAGGAAGTCGAATACAGCTCAAATTGTTGTGGGATATACGAATGAAATTGTGAAACAGTTTAATGCCGACTTTGAAGTAAAGGCAGAGATTCAGCAGCAAAATAGTGCACTTGTATTGAGGAACTGGTTCAATCCAAACCTTCTCTATTTTTGGTATAATATTCCGTCGCTCGTCGCGACATTATCGATGTTGACATGTCTTGTCGTCACGACACAGTCAGTTGCCCGTGAACGAGAACTGGGGACATTCGATCAACTTTTGGTTTCACCGCTCGTTTCGCACGAAATTCTCATTGGAAAAATCATTCCAGGGATCATCATCGGCCTGTTGGAGGGAACACTCATGCTTCTTGTGGGAGTGTTTGTTTTTGGAGTTCCGTTTGTCGGATCGATTCCCTTTTTTTTCTTAAGCTTATTGGTATTCGTGAGTGCGATCAGCGGTGTCGGACTCTTTATTTCATCACTTTCAGCGACACAGCAGCAAGCGATGCTGGGAACTTTTATTTTTATGATGCCATCGGTTCTTTTATCCGGCTTTGCGACGCCGATCGAAAACATGCCTGTGTGGCTTCAACCCGTCACCTATATCATTCCTCTCCGGTATATGTTGGTTCTCTCGAAAGGGATTTTCTTGAAAGGAATATCAGCCCGTATTGTACTCCATCAAATATGGCCGATGGTGGTGATCGGATGTTTTAATTTGATCGGAGCCAATTTATTTTTTAGAAAAAGACTCGAATGAAAAAACTGTGGCTTTTACTCTTTTTGCTCGGTTGTGCGGTGGGACCTGATTACAAGGCTCCTGAGAATACCATTTCCGATAGCTGGAAAGGAGAAAGTACATTCTCGACTTCAGAGCCTGTGACTGATTGGTGGGATGTTTTCGAAGATCCTCTCCTCACCAAATATATCCACATGGCAGCTGAGAACAACAACGATATCTTAAAGGCCGAAGCCAATGTTCTTCAGGCGAGGGGTCTCAAACAAGTGGCAGCATCGTCACTATTTCCTCAATTCACGGCCGATTGGAATGGAACCAAGACCTACTTCAGTAAAAACGGCCCTATTTTTGCCATTGGTCCTGCAACCGGAAATTTACCAGGAACTGTCTCTCCAACCACAGGACTTCCGTTCTCCGTTCAAATCCCACAAATCCAACCCCTTTATAATGCTCTCATCGATGCGACATGGGAAGTCGATATTTTTGGAAAAATCCGGCGAGGAGTTGAAGCGGCCCAGGCTACTATCGAGAGCATGATTGAACAAAAAAACGACACTCTTCTTACCGTTTTAGCTGAGGTGGCTTTGAACTACATCGAACTGCGGGGTCAGCAAAAACTCGCGAAGCTCATTGAGGAAAATATCCATTTTTTGGAAGAAAATGTGGAGATCATCCAAATGAGTTTGGAAAGAGGACTCGTGGGTCAGCTCAACCTCGAAACTATCGAAGCACAGCTCAGCACTGCTAGATCGACTCTTCCGGAAGTCAATGCACAAATTTATCGGAGTATTTATACACTCTCTGTTTTAACAGGACATCTTCCAGAATTTCTCGTCGATGAACTTCTTCCAGAAGAGCCGCTTCCCAAAGCTCCACACGAGATCAGTATCGGTCTCAGGTCCGATTTGCTCAGAAGAAGGCCTGATATCAGGCAGTCGGAAAGAGAACTGGCGACAGCGACTGCCAATTTAGGGGTAGCCGTTGCCTCTTTTTATCCGACGGTGACACTGCTGGGAGATGGAGGAGTTCAATCTTTACGATTGAACAATCTCTTCCAATCGCGCAGTAAAACGTGGGCGTTTGGAGGCGATATCAATTTGCCGATTTTTCAAGGTGGCAGTTTAGTGGGCAACCTCCATGCAAATCGGGCCAATGTTTCTGCTGCAGCATATGCGTATCAGCAGACCGTATTAAACGCGATCGAAGATGCAGAAAATGGACTCGTCACTTATCGAGAGGCGGTAAAAAAAGCCCGGGAATTAAAAGAAGTGGCGTTGCACGATAGCAACATCACTAGGCTCACGGAGGAGAGATTTGAGAAAGGTTTAGATAACAAAATCGCCCTTCTGAATGCAGAGATACAACTCAACGGTGCTGAGCAAACTCTTTTGAATAGCGAAATTGCCGCTCTTGTCGATCTCATCGCTTTATATAAAGCCCTTGGCGGTGGGTGGGAGGCCGACTTCAACTCAGATCTACCGGCAGCCGATGTCGTTTCCGGTGAAGATAATACCAAGTCCCAAAACCCAGAAGACCCAGACTCCAAATGATCAACCTGCCAGGATTAATCAGGGGATAGGGTGGCTGCAAAGGTTTTCCAAAGCGGGATCCAGGAGGCCAGAAAATAAACGACGGCCCTCCACGGAGATTTTCTTCCGGAACGAACCCAAAATCTCTGCTATCGCCACTATTGGCATGATTGTCGCCGAGAACCAAATACGACTTCGGAGGAATTTTCAGCCCATATTTAATAATGAACTCACTATTGCAAGGTGGACCCCGATCGATGAACGGTTGATATCCCCGTGTCGTACTCCGTTTCTTTTCCCGTTCGATGTAATTTTGCAGAACTGGATCGTCTTTCTTTAAAATGGGAGCTCCCATTAGGTAGAGATCGCCATCGCGAAAATAACCATTCCGGGCAGGGAGTAAATATTGCTCTTTACTCTGGGGGCTGAACCGGTTGTCGAATTCCATCCCGATATTAAACAGCTGTTGCACACGTCCAATATCAAACCGATAGAGCGGGTGATTGCGGGAAAGTTCCGAGGTGATTCCTTGCCATTTCACTTGGTACGCTTTGCCGTAATAAAATTCGTAGGTTCCATCGGGGGTGCCAGGAAAGTAAGGAAAGAAAGCTTGCGCTCCAAATTTGTCGGGGTTAATGCCGTACCGGTATAAAAATCCATTACGGGCCACAAAACGAGCTGTATAAAGATTGTCCATGATGGCTTTTAAATGCGACTCTTGAAGAGGAATGATCGATGTTGAGAGACCGACAACAGGCCTTGCTCGATTATATTCATCGCATGCAATTTGAACATTGGACAAGCTCGGATGGTGTTTAAGCTCGAGATACAAAACACCTTCTTCCATTAGATTCGGATCTTGATCAGTGAGAACGCTCACCTGATGCTTGGTCAAAAGGCGTGCCATCGAAAAATTTCCCATTCCCCAAAGTTCGTCATATTTGACGTCCGGGTTATGGAGCTGAAATTTAGGCAAGAGCTCTCCCCGTGCTTGGGTCGTACTGAGAGCGTAAAGCCGGGCAATCGGTTCATTCATCTGGTGTAGAATCACCGGTGAAAAAATTCCTGGAATAGTCGATGGAGCCGTCGTGATCCGCGTTCCTTCAAATGAAATGAACGGAATATGATCAATTTTGTCTAGTTCTGGAGGTTGAAGTTCGTTCGAAATATCGTTCCCTTGCGCATCGATACCGTAGATCTTACCCCCATAAAAATAAAGCGTATCGCCAGGCTTTCCAATCAGTCGTTTCACCAACAGTTTTTTCCCCGGGAATATGTAAAAATAAACCGTGTCTCCATCTCGAAAATCCATATCTTCCACGGTAAAAATAACAATATTATTCCGCTTCAAAAGATCGGGATTGAAATAAAAATGACCCAGCGTCAAAGGCTTATTGATGCCAAAGGCTGTTTTGGAGACAGATAATCGATCTTGTTCTTTAAAGGTGGGCCGCATCGATCCCGTTGGAATCTCATACAGTTCAAACCACATCTGCCGAATTAATATCGCAATGAATAGCGCCGCGCCAATTCCTAAAACAAAATCTCTCACCTGCTGGAACAGATTTTTCTTCAGATGGAGACGAGCCGATGTCTGAACAGCCTGACTCAGCTCAACAGCTTTCAAACCCTCTCTATTGACAATGGCATTTTGAAGCCCTTGCAATTGTTTCTTGATATTTTCTGCAACACCAGGCTCCAACCCTTTCCTTTTCCGGACAAATTGATGGTAAGCAGAAAAGAAAATCTTCTTTGCCTTCTTTAAGAAATACCGATTTTTCATAAACCTTGACATCGTATCAAAGCTGTCAATTAATTACATTGTGGAAAACTTGTCGATAACTCCACCATTTAACCAATCTTTATCTAATTTAGATGTAACTGATAATCAGCATCTTGCGCTGAGAATGGTGGGCTGGGGAAAGTTTGTCGATAAAAGACTACTTTTGCAAGAGTTTGTCAATAAAGTCCAAAGAAGTTTAAACCACCGAGCACACCGAGATCACCGAGGCGGCTCCGCCGCAAGGAAAATCTTTCTTGCATTTTCTCGGTGATCTCGGTGTGCTCGGTGGTTAAAATTCTTCTTCCTTCCTATTTTTACTTTGCGGAAACGCTCTCAAAGATAATAGGTTTGGAAGAGTTCATAGCAATGCCGGAATCGACGGTGCGGATGGCGGCTTTATAATGGGTGCTTCGGATTTCGATCCAGTAGGGAAAAGTGAACTGGGAAAAATACATCTCGATTTCACACCCTGAGATAATGGAATCGTCGCGGGGCCAATGGGAGATCCAAACGGTAAGGGGCGGTTTCTCGATCTTTTTTCCTTCGAAAACGACGGTCGGCATCCAGAGGGCCCGATGGTCTTCTTCGCCCGCAGGTGGAGGTCCTATTTTTTTCCTTTTATCTAAGGGTGTTTTTTCTAAGGGGAGAGTGAGAAGACGGGTCAAAAAATGGTTTGGATCTCCGACATACATCCAAGCTTTCTTGGTGTGGCAATAACTTTGTAAAAGTTTATTTTTCTCGAGATCGATGTAGTAAGAAACCCAAGCGGTATTGCCGGGGGCATTTTTGGAAACCCACTCTTTCCAGGAGGTTTGCTGGGGATCATGGTGGAGGGTGGGGACATCGATCTCTTCGATGACCAGCCTTGTGGGTGAGATCGACCGGATCAAAAGAATCGTATAGATTCCAGCCTGCTCGGTGACGACATAATCGCCCACGGCGCCCGTGATAATTTTATCTTTGAAAGAAAAAGCATTTATAAAAGTTGATATAAAAATGAATAATGCAAAAATTAGCTTCTTCATAATTGGATTATAAATTATTTTCGCAATCGTAGCAATACCGGGGTTCAAACCTCTTGGGATCTTCAATTTGAATTGTCATATGCCGGATGCCAAATTTCCCTACGATGAGCCGGTGTGCAGCACCCAGAATATCGGTTTTCGAGTCTCCCACCAGATGAACGCTCAAAGAAATTTTATTAAAAGAAACGGCCCAAATATGCAGATCATGAACCTCTTTGACTCCCGGAAGTTCCCCCAAGGCTTTCTGGACAGCGGCAGCGTTAATCGATTTCGGGGTTGATTCCATTAATACAGAAAATGCCTGCAGAATCACTTTGCCTGAGCTTCTCAAAATAAAGAGTGTAAACAAAATGGTGATGATGGGATCGATCGGATTCCAGCGGGTGATCCACAAAATGAGTCCGCTTAAAATAACGCCGATGCTTCCCAAAAGATCGCTCATCACATGGAGGTAGGCAGCGCGTAAATTCAAATTATCATGTTGCATCGGATGGAGGATGCGGACCATCCAAACATTCGCAATAAAACCGACCGATGCGATAACAAACACGACAGGACCTTGAACCACCTCAGGGTGAAAAAAACGGTGGATCGCTTCATAGATCAAGGCTCCCGATAGGGCCCATAAAGAACAGCTACTTATCAGCGCGCCGATGATTTCAGCGCGGTGGTATCCAAAACTCATGCTCGGTGTTGAAGGCCACCTTACTATCCGCGAAACAGCTAGCCCCAAAAGAAGAGCACCTACATCGGTGAACATATGCAGAGCATCGGAAAGGAGCGCCAAACTACTTGCAATCCAACCTCCAAATACCTCAAGAATCATAAAGCAGACGGCTATCCATACCGACTTGTGAAGAGCTTTTGCATGTGAGTGCGGCATTCTATTGCAACCTATATAAATTTATTATATTCAGAACAAGTATGAACAAACTCTGGATATTATTACTCTTTTTTATGCCGTTATGGGCAGATTCTCCCGATGTGGAGGCATGCCGTAAAGAAGTCGTATCGATCGAAAAACAAATTCAAAAGTTAGAGACGGAAAAACAAAAACACGTCGTTTTAGCGGGTAAATATCAGAAAGAAGGCGATCAATGGCAATATAATACCGGTCGAATCCAAGATGCTCATGCATCTTGGGCAAAGGCCGATCACGAACGGATTCAAATTGGCCAGATTCAGCGGCAAATTGACTTACTCAACGACAGAAAAAATCATATCTTTCAGATTTATCCGCAACTGTGGCAACCCTAAATGGGTCTCGCCCTTTTAACAGATCTGTATGAACTCACGATGGCCTACGGGTATTGGAAAACAGGAATGTCTTCTAAAGAAGCCGTTTTTCATCTGTTTTTTCGAAAAAACCCGTTCGGCGGAAGTTTTGCCCTCGCAGCTGGACTCGAAACGGCTTTAAATCTGTTAAAAGAATTCCGTTTTGACCCGTCCGATCTTGCCTATCTAGAAAAACTGGAGGGTTCAGACGGAAATCCACTTTTTGAAAAAAAATTCATCGACTATTTATCGACCTTTGAACTGAGTTGCGACATCGATGCCGTTCCAGAAGGGACGGTTGTATATCCGTATGAGCCCCTTCTCCGAGTACAAGGGCCGATCATACATGCTCAAATTCTAGAAAGTATCTTGCTCAATATCATCAATTTTCAAACTTTGATCGCAACAAAAGCCGCCCGCATTTGTTATGCTGCGGCTCCTGACCCGGTCATCGAATTCGGCATGAGACGGGCTCAAGGGATCGATGGAGCTCTTTCAGCTAGCCGGGCCGCTTTTATTGGCGGTTGTCCTGCGACCTCCAATGTTCTCGCAGGAAAACTGTTTGGCATCCCCGTAAAAGGAACCCATGCCCACAGTTGGATCATGGCTTTTCCCGAAGAACTCGAATCGTTCGCAGGGTGGAGCGATGTGATGCCCAATAACCTGATTTTCTTAATCGACACGTACGACACCATCAAAGGGGCTAAAAAAGCGGTTGAAATTGCCAAAGCTTTGCGGAAGAAAAACATTCACATCACAGGAGTCAGGCTCGATTCGGGAGATTTAGCTCAGCTGAGTATTCAAGTTCGGAAAATTCTCGATGAAGCCGGATTTAAGGATGCAAAAATCATGGCCAGCAATGAGCTCGATGAATACCTCATCGCCGATATCAAACGGCAAGGCGCTCAAATCAATCTCTGGGGTGTTGGGACCCATCTCGTCACAGGGAAGGATCAACCCGCCCTCGATGGTGTCTACAAACTCTCAGCGATCCGTGATTCGAAAACATCCCCTTGGCAGTATAAAGTGAAGATCTCCGAGCAACTCGTCAAAGTCACCAATCCGGGTCTCCTTCAAGTCCGCCGTTTTAAAGGTTTTGATATCATCTACAATCTCGGGACAGAGCCTCATGAAGAAGCAACCTTTAACGATCTCCTCGTTCCGGTCATGCGCCAAGGCAAGATCGTCTATCAATTTCCTACTCTTATCGATATTCAAAAAAAAGCTCAGAACGAACTGAATGAACTTCCCCCCGCCGTCCGCCGTTTTGTCAATCCACAACCGTATTTTGTAGGCCTAGAAAAATCGCTCTATGCATTGAAAATGAAACTCATCGAGGACATTAAGGAATGAAATGCCTCGTCGTTGTCGACATACAAAATGATTTCATGCCAGAGGGAGCCCTCGGTGTGAAAGGAGCCCACGAAATTGTTCCGATCATCAATTCTCTCATGCCAAAGTTTCCGCTCGTAGTAGCCACGAAAGATTGGCATCCGCCCAATCACTGCAGTTTTGCCGCTACACACCCAGGAAAAAAAGTCGGGGACACCGTGGAGATCCAAGGCCAAACCCAAATTCTCTGGCCCGTCCACTGCGTTCGCAATACCCCCGGCGCCGAATTTACTCCCTCTCTCGATACAGCGTTCTTTTCTTCTATCTTCTATAAGGGAACCGATCCTGAAGTCGACAGCTACAGCGCTTTTTATGACAATGCCCATCACCGATCGACCGGCCTTGCCGAATATCTCAAAACCCATGCCGTGACAGAAGTTTATCTCGCAGGTCTCACGACCGAATATTGCGTCCTCTATTCGGCTCTCGATGCCCTCGACGAGGGATTCAAAGTCAGCATCCTTCTGGATGCTTGCCGGGGAATCAATCTCCATCCTCACGATGTTGATCACGCCCTCGCTGCCATGACAGCCCGAGGCGCAAAAATTATTTCTGATTTCGGAAAGTCGTAGCAAACATTTGTTGAAGTGTCGGATTTTCGATCAATCCAAGCAGAACTTTTATTTCTCCGGTGAAGATTTGTAAAAAGGCATCATTCAATCCCAGTGCATGAATCTTCGATCGGAATGCCTCGTATTGAGGTTTTATCCCTACAACGTGCTCGGGCCAAGTATGAAAAGATGAAAGAGAAGAAAAAGTAAAAATTGCGCTACTAAGGATCTTTTTCCTATCTTCGTTGCAGTCCTGCAGCCAGCGAAGGGCTTCTCCTTTCTCATCAGGAAATTCCTTTACCAATTCAGAAAACTGAATCGTTTCTGCCACTAAAAAATCCATTTGAGGAGAAAAATTTTTACTCATGAGAGCTCTTGGATCCATACCACCTAAAGGGGCTGTATTTAAATATGTTTCAAGTCTCATTGCTTTTAGTCTTGCCGAGCAAGTCGTATAGAGAACACACCATTTTGAAATCACTTTTTGGTCTAAAAAATCTTGTTCATCAGGGGCTGCATCCATTTGTAATTTGAAATTACTACTAAGCTCGAACGGATCAAAACCTTGAATTCCCGGATTGTATCCTCGATAATTTTGGCTTTTTTGAATCTTCAACCAATCGGCAAGAGAATCTGCCTTCACTGCAAGAAGATCTTGAAAAAATTTTGTACATTGATCTAAGGACTTGTTTCCCAATTCGATGATAGCTTGGAAAGGATCTAAATTTGCCTCATTTGTCTCCATCGCGCGGAATGTTTCTTCAAGAATTCGAGTGAGGTCAATATTCGGTTGGCCCCCTACTTCTTCTAATGTAGCGTCAAGAAGAGCATCATCGGCAGCACTGATGGCATGATGAGCTGGAGAAAATTTAGGCATAGGTGCAGCAGGTTGTATAGGAATGAGTGGTGGGCTTCCACCTACAGGGGGAGTGGTCATGCTCATATAAAAATCCTTACGTTTTTAAAAATTGTTCAAGGGATCGACCCTCTACAGGGTCTTTTTCATCAAAATAGATATCGAAACGGGAATCCTTCCTGGCCTCACATTGATAATAGTTTACCACATACTCGGGGTTTTCGTTGAAAACAGAATCTGCCTCTTGAGGAAGCTCTTTCATTTGATTAATTAAACTTATCGCTGTGTAAAAAGGGTAAGAATAAGTGGTTTTTTTCTGCTCTTCTAACCACTTAAGAGCTGTATCTTTGGATGCTTCGAGCTTCTCTGAAAGAGTTTTAAAAAATTGTGTGTCTTTTTTAATTTTTGTTTGGAGAGACACTTTGAAGTCAGGACGAGCAACGGATTGAACTTCTGTGCGGGGTCGACGGATGTAGGTTCTAAAAATGTTACGGAATCCCCGCTGAACTTCCTGGGAGAAGAATAAACTAAAGTATCTGGCCACAATACCCAAAGCGGCAACGCCCAGAAGAGCGGCCATGGTTTTCAAAGCTTGTTTTGTGTATCCGCCCGTTGGAATTGCGGTGATGGCTGCCGCGCAGATCATGATTTTTGCAACGGTTTCCAAATGAGAAGTTGGGATCTTCGTTACTTTCTTCTTTTCTAAGCCCCATTTATTTTGACCAATGATAAATTGCAGCGGGCCTAGAGCGACATTCGCAATAGAATTGAGTATAGACGGTTTGTCTAAAATGAGATGGGTCGTGAGAATAACCTTTCCAAAGGTCCAGATGTGCATAATTAGCCATAGAATTTAACATTCTCTTTTCTTATGGGCAATGACTAATTTATCCTTTAATGACGAGGGAGGGGGTGAGGCGGGCGACCATGTTGCAAAGCTGGGCTTCTTGGACAGCTGCGACAACTTCGTCGACATCTTTGTAGGCGTCGGGCATTTCTTCGGCGACGGTGCGGCCGGAGGAGGCGAGAACTTTGACACCTTGAGAAGCCATGTAGGCGTAGATATCCTTTCCTTTCCAGGCTTTCATCGACTGGACGCGGCTTTTAGCCCGTCCGGCGCCATGACACGACGAGCACCAGGTGAGTTTGTTCCCCAGGCCGACCATGAGATGGCTGGCGCGGCCCATGTCGCCAGGGACGAGGACGGGTTGTCCAGCAAAAGCGCGAGTTGCACCTTTCCGGTGGACACAGAGATTTTTTTCCTTGCCATTCACTTCGTGGGTTTCGAACTTGGCGATGTTGTGACACACATCGTAGAGAAGTTCGATTTTTTCTGGAGGGATATGGAGGACTTGGTGGAAGGCGGTGCGCACCCCATGGAGAATTTGTTGCCGGTTGTTGAATGCAAAATTTGCTGCGGTGGCCATGGCGCTGAAGTATTTTTCTCCATGACGGCTTTTGATGGGAGCAGAAACGAGTTGTCGGTCGGGGAGATTTTCAGCAAAGCCGAGAGCGATGAATTGATCCAAAGTGTCTTGGCAGATTTGATGGCCAAATCCGCGCGAGCCGGAATGGATGAGAATGTAGGTTTGTCCTTCTTGGACCCCCCACTTTTCGGCGATTTTAGGCAGGTAAATTTTCTGAATTTCCCCAATTTCAACAAAATGATTTCCCGAACCGATGCTGCCGAGCTGGCTTCTTCCCCGTTCTCTAGCAGTCGAAGAGACATTTTCTAGATCGGCATTTTCGATCACACCATCGCTTTCCATATGATTTAAATCTCTTGCAAAGCCGTACCCTTGCTCAATCGACCATTTGGCCCCTTTTTTGGAAAGTTGCCGGTAATCCTCGTCGGTCAGTTTTTTTCCGCGCTGTCCATGTCCCATGCCTGAGGGAACGAGCGAAAAAATCCGTTGGATGAGGTCGTCTTTATGGTGAGAAGTAAGGGTTTTAAATGCGACTGGGGCGAGCGCTAAGCGGACTCCGCAATTGATGTCATATCCGACTCCACCAGGACTGATGACCCCGTCTTCGGCATCCATTGCAGCGACGCCGCCGATCGGAAAACCGTATCCCCAATGGACGTCGGGCATCGCAATACTGTATCCGACGATCCCTGGAAGACACGCAACGTTCCGGACTTGTTTTAACGGTTCTTCAATATCGATCGCTTCGAGCAGTTTTTTTGTTGCAATGACAAGCCCCGGAACGCGCATCGCTCCTTCTTGGGGAATGAGATAGGTCGCAGGAGCAATTTGTTGAAGATCAGACATCGACAATCATCTTCCATTCTAGATAGTTTTCGTTTTGCACGATTTGAGCATGGTAGCTAATTGCCTTCAAGGGGGTTCCAATCTCTTGGTCTGCTTTTGAAATCATCTGGTTCAAATTGGCAATCACATGGTCTAAAGAAGACGGTTTATTCTTCTTCTGAATGTAAGGAAGCAAGGTGGGGAATTTAAAAGCAAGGGCAAGTTGAGCATGGAGCTCAAGATCGTGGACCTTAAGACCTCGGATCAAAAAGGCAATATCGGCTGTATGCTCGATTTCTTCGAAGGGGGGAATCAAAGGATAACTCCATAAGGTTTCATAAATAGAGAACCCTTGGCTTTCTTGGAGAACAATGCTGCTCACATAGAACGGGATATCGCAGGGGAAGTTTTCCCATTCATCCGTTGAAAAAGGATTGCGGGCGATTGTGATGTGGGGAAAAAATGGCCTTTTCTCTTTTTTTAGTGCGGTTTCTAATTCTTTTTTGTAATCGGCGAGGTTGGCGTGCTCGGATATCCATTCGACCTTAGCCGCAATAACATGGGGTAAAAAAACCCATCCGGTTGTCTTCCCCCCTAAACCAATATGGAATTTCGGCTTAGGAAATTCGGTTTGCAGGAGGTGTGGCAGGAGGTGTGGCAGGAGGTGTGCAGGATCAACAGAACCCAAAAAGACCAACGTCATATGCCGATTTTTCTCTTCTAAAATCCTGCCTGGGGGAAACTCTTCTGGCCAGGCTGCACAAATTTCAGCGGCGAAGAAAATAGGTTTATCGGTCACGAATGGAGACTCTTATAGATTAGATTCACACTGTCTTGGGGGATTCTCAATGTTTCAAAAGGGTCTTTCTTGGGATTTTTTTTCTGAAGACTCTCTTGTAATTCCTCGAAGCTAGAAACTTTACTGCCACTTCCCATCTCGATGAGTAAGTTTGTATAGGTTTGGTGAGAGGGGATTAGGTAAATAACGTCTTTCCCGGCAGCTGCAGCTTCGACTCCAACAGATGATTGATGGCAGATAACTCGGTCTGCTAGGGCAATCGCTTCCATTGTCGAAATATTCCAGTTTTTCTCAAGAAGATGGATATGGGGAAGATTCGATTTTTTCAACTCTTCACATTCGACTTTGCCTTCTAGCTTCGGGTGGGGATTGAGTAGGATGGTATACCCCTTGAGATCTTTGGCATAATCGAGAAATAATCGGAGAGCTTCGTCGTATTCACGCCCATATCCACCCACAAAGACGATGATGGGAGATTTAATCGCAAAGGGGAGTTTTGCCGCAACGATCCGTGTTTGGATTCCTTTCAACTGGTCTTTCCAGAGTTCGAGAGATGGCTTTCCAACGACGTGCGCATGGGGATACGATTGTGTGAACGACCGGGAAGGGACTAAAAGAGTGTGGCACACCTTAGCCACTTTTTTTGCTGTTTGGAAATAAGGGTCAGAACCTTCGAAATTGATATTATCCCAATAGGCGAATGTTTCTTTCGATTTAAAGAGCTCTAACAGTTGTCCTTGCAGCTCAAAAGCAACCCCTGTGATGACCCGTTTAGGAGACAACTCGTCTTTTATTCGATCAAGGCTATCGGCCGAGATTTTTTGGTCCCTTTGCCATGTTTTGTCGATCTCTTCCTTTACCCCCAGCTGATCAAATGTGATCCATTTTTCTTTCAGCCCAAGCTTTTGCCCCATGATTTCAGAAGCGGTGCCTCCAGTCAGAACTATAAAATTCTCCCTGAAAACGGCACATTGTTCAATGACGGGCAGGAGGGCGTTGGTTTCACCGGCATCTTGTAGGACAAAAAGGAGATCGGGGGTTTGTTTTGCAAAAAGATGGAGGGAAAAAAAGAGAAGTAAGAATATTTTTTTCATATACGAGAGCTTATCATAAAGAAGAAATTTCTAAAACCATCACCGTCAATCGGCTCACCGAAATCAGATTTTTCTCTTCGTTACGGATTTCGATTTCCCAAACCTGCGTTCGTTTTCCAATGTGATACGGTTTTGCAGTTGCCGTCAGAACTCCCGATTTGACAGTTTTGATATGGTTGGTGTTGATATCGAGTCCAACACAACAATGGGTTTTTGGATCGACACAATGAGATGCCGCTGCAGTTCCCACCGTTTCCGCAAGGACACACGATACCCCGCCGTGCATGATTCCCATCGGCTGCATCAGATGAGGCCCCATCGGCATTTCAACTTTTAAATAATTATCGCCCACTTCAACAAACGAGATCTTGAGGTGCGACATGAGCGTATTTTCGCATCTTTTTTTTAGATCTTGTAGGGAAGGGGTGGTTTTCCAAAAAGTCATGTTGCTTTTTTTAAGGAAAAACCTTTGGGTGACTCGAGTGTAAAACCATCCTTATAGGCAGTTAAAGTCAGGTCATCAGCTGAGAAAGTAGCATGGATTAATTTTTGGGCAATCTGAATATTTTCAGAAGGATTAGAAATGTTCCATATAATGACGCGATAACGGAAATAAATTCCAAAGGTCTGATTAGGAAGAACTTCTAAAGCAGAGCGAGCGGAGAGCTCAGTCGCAAATTCAATTTCCTCAAATGTCGCATCTTTATGAATATCAGCTTTTTGGATAGATGCAGGTCCTCGATGAACACATGTAGTTGCCATAGTACTAAAAAGATTCTCATAATTGTGAAAAATTGAAAACTAAAGAATTTATTTGAAATTATCTTATTTCTAGATTAGGATGAAGAAAAAGGGAAAAGTTAAAAGGGAGTATTTATGTTCGGGAAAATAGTTAGATGCGCCGTGATTGGCGGTCTTATTTTGTTCGTCTGGAGTATCATTGCTTGGGCTATTAAGCCTTGGCAACAAGATCAATACTCCAAATTTAAGAGAGAAAAAGAAGTTCGAGAGGTTATCAAAGATAACGCTCCTACGAGTGGTCTCTATATTCTACCTAATGTCAGTGGGTATGATCACAATTCTAAAGAGATGGAAGCTGCAAAAGAGAAAATGAGAACCGGCCCCTATATTGTCGCAATGGTCGATCTCGAAGGTCGAAATCCTAATATGCTGGGCTCCCTCATGGCCAGCCTAGTTCTAAAAATTGTTGCTGCAGGACTCGTCGCTTGGCTACTTCTTCAAACACCTGCGAGGGAATACAAGAAATCTGTCCTCTTTGTAACAGTTGCTGGACTTGTAATTGCGATAATGTCGGCCCTTCCACTCACGATCTGGTTTGCTTTCCCATCGACGATCACTGTCCGTTGCATGTTTGAAATCATATTCGGATGGTTCTTTGCTGGCATCGCCATGGCAAAACTCATCAAATAACGATTTTCATTGTTGGGTGTATCTTTTGGGGAGCGATAAGCTCCCCAAGTAGTGTCTGGTTGCTAAATCCGTGGATTCTCACCCTCTGCAGTGTTCCCACCAGCTCTTCACTCCCGGGAATAATCACCTTCTTCCAGCACCGTGTCCGCCCCTTGAGATGGATCTCGTCTCGGTTTTTACGTTCAACCAGAATTTCCAGCTCTGTTCCCAAGAACTTCTTCCTCTCAACAGCTGCCATCTCTTCATGCAGCGCAAGGAGCCTTTGCAGCCGATCGTGTTTAACCTCTTCCGGAATATCGTCTTTCCATCTGAAGGCTGGAGTTCCTTTTCGAGCGCTATATGAGAAAATAAACGCAACCGAATAACCAATTTCCTTAAAACGATCGTACGTTTGCTGGAACTCTTCTTCCGTCTCCGTCGGGAAACCGACAATGATATCCGTCCCTAGAGAAACATTCGGAACGATCTCCCTCAGGCGTGCCACTTTTTCCAAATATTGCTCCACTGTATAAATCCGGTGCATCTTTTTCAAAATCCGATTCGAGCCCGCCTGCAGAGGAAAGTGGACAAACTCACAGAGCGATGGAAGATCCCGGATCGCCTCCATCAGCTGCACCGTAATGTCGACCGGATGCGATGTCATAAAACGGACCCTCTCCAGCCCCGGAATCTTATCCAGCCTATACAGCAGATCATGAAACAGACACTTCCACTCAGGCTTGTCTTTTCCATAACTGTTCACATTCTGACCCAGCAGCGTGATCTCTTTATACCCCTGTCCCACCAACTTCCGACATTCCTCTTCAATACTCTCCGGCGGCCTCGATACCTCTTGGCCCCTCGTATAAGGCACCACACAATACGTGCAAAATTTATCGCAGCCCCTTATGATCGAAACAAACGCCTTCACCGGATCATCCCGCTTCGCCACCAAATAGTCTAAATTCTCTTCAAACTGATCATCCGTCCGGATCATCTGTTTTCCCGTCTCCAAAACCTCATCCAAAACCGTACCCAGTTCCGAAATATTATTCGTCCCAATGATGAAATCAATGTGCGGCAGTTTTCTAAACAGCGTCTCTTTTTTAGCCATCGCCATGCAGCCCGTGACCCCAATCATCGCCCGCTTCTTCTTGGCCCCCATCTTGCCAATCTTACCCATCACCTTCCGCTCAGCCAAATCCCGTATCGAGCATGTATTGAAAATGAGCAGATCGGCCTCATCCTCATCCTGAATCCTCTTCAATCCCCGTTTCTCCAATAGACCGACCATGATCTCCGAGTCGAGCTCGTTCATCTGGCATCCATATGTCCGAATAAAAAATGTCCCTAGCTGTCTCATAACCGTCAAAATTTACCAAACTCCAAAATGTTTTTCAAGAAAACCAGTGGAAAGAAAAAAATTAATTATCTATCCTATTTTTTTTGGAGGCCTTATGAAATTCATTTCATGCATTCTTTTATTCTGCAGCTCGCTGCTTGCAGATTTCAATGTCACACTCAGCGATGCCGTGTTTCGCAATGCCGAAGTAATAGTTAAAGCCATATCGAATGATGGGAGATTCATTTTAACAGGAAATTTTGGGCCTGCTAACAGAAATATTCCCGAAGTGGAACTTTATGAAAATGTCAATGGTAAATTGGTTTCAAAAGTGACTCTTCCTTATGATAATTTTGCTTTTAATGGTGTCTTTGATGATTGTTTCGTCGATGAAAATTTTGAGACCTTTGGAGTTTTAGATAATAATGGCTCGAATATCTTTCGTCTTCGAATTTTAAAAATTAATGGCAATTCTTTTAAAGTCATTAGGAAAGTTATTTACAAGGATGGATTTTCTTTTCTTTCGGGTGGGGCTATCTCAGGGGATGGTAAATTTGTCATGCTAGGATATACAAATAATCAATCCACCAGTACAAAGATTATCTCAACAGTCAAATTATTAAATATCCAACTTAAGACTCTTCAGAAATTTACAATAGACGGGTTATCCAATGGTCTTTTCACGTTTGTATTAAATCAAGATGGGCAAGAGCGAAATTATTTCCTTTCAGGATTTTCGGGATTTAACCCAACCTCAGGTTTACCCACACCACCCGCTTTTCTGCAAATTTATAAAGTCTCTGGAAAAAAACTGGACTTAGTCGATCAAGCTGAGTTACCGCAATTTCCTCCATGTTATTTTGCAGATAGTCACAATACGAAAAATCCCCGCATTATTGTAGGAACATCCCTTCCCTTGAATGCTGGAGAGATTTCTATCTTCCAGGACACCAGCGGAACTATGACGTTTATACCCGGTGATAATCATAATATTCGAGAATATAGATTTAATGGGAAAACATTATCCCTAATTACCAGTATGGCAACGGATGATGATGTGGTTGTTTCTAACTTTTATAAGGATGGTAAAACGATAGGGATCAACAAGAGCAATGCCCCATTCGGGAATATTCCCCCCAACACTTGGAATCTAACATTTTTAAAAACGGATGAACAAAATCAATTTAAATGTGTTGATGGTGCTTTAACGATACCCGATGCAAACTTTTTTCCTTTATTTAGCAAGAACGGAAAATATTTCGTCTGTGGAGGTGTGCCCGTTGCTACAACATCCGGCAGCCCTCGAGGGATTTTCAACTTAAATCTTTTCAAAGTGACGGATTAAATCCTTGGCAAAAATAATCTAAAACACCTATACTAAGCGGCTATTAAGGATTTTCTATGAATAAGAAAAAACAGACGAGACTTCTGACTGAGAAAGAAGCTCTAGATGATCGAAAGTGGTTCCTGTTGGATGCCACGGGGAAGACACTAGGCCGATTTGCTTCAGAGGTTGCCAAGATTCTCCGCGGGAAGCACAAGGTGACTTTTACACCCCATGTTGATGCAGGTGATGGTGTTGTGATCATCAATGCAGAAAAAGTGAAGGTAACAGGGGCTAAAGAGGCTCAAAAAATTTATCGATACCATACCGGTGCGATGAGTGGACTTCGAGAAGTTCCTTACCGTGTGATGAGAGATAGAAAACCCGACTATATTTTGCGCCGGGCGATTGAGGGGATGATGCCTCAAAGCAGACTGGCCGAGCAGCAACTCAAAAAACTTCGAATCTTTGCAGGAGACCAACACTCCATGCAAGCTCAAAACCCCATACCCTTAAACATTTAAATTTATGGCAAAAGAATTTATTGGCACAGGACGACGTAAAACTGCAGTGGCATCGGTCCGTTTAAGGCCCGGTTCCGGAAAAGTAACGATCAATCAACGGAATTTTGATATTTACTTTCCACTCTCTATCCAAAGAAGCATTATTTTATCACCCTTTAAAAAAATCGGCGACTCCAAGAGATACGATATGGTCATCCGCGTTAAAGGGGGCGGAACAGAAGCCCAAGTGATCGCTACCCGGCTGGGCATTTCTCGCGCACTCCTCCTTGAAGATGAAACGCGTAAAGCCGATTTCAAAGCAGTTGGCTTTCTCACCCGCGATCCTCGTAGGAAAGAACGTAAGAAATACGGCCTCCGCAAAGCCCGTAAACGTTCTCAGTTCTCCAAACGTTAATCCTTTCCTCCTTGTTGATGGTCCCTGGGTTTTCCCAGGGACTTTTTTTGATATCATTGTAAAATAATAATTTTAGACCTATGAAGAGGGGATGCAGGCAAAGAAAGTCTCTGATTCTGCCATCCATGATCAAACTGCGGTTGTTTTCCCCAATGATCTGAATGCGTATGGAACTCTGTTTGGGGGCAGAGTATTAGATTTGTGCGATCGGGTTACAGGTGTTGTGGCCAAACGGCATTCGGGAAGAGTTTGTGTCACGTTGGGGATCGATTCTGTGAGATTTTTGTCACCCGCCAAACATGGAGATATTCTTGTCTTCAAAGCATCGGTCAATCGTGTTTGGAAAACCTCAATGGAAGTCGGGGTCAAGGTCTTCAAAGAAGATTTCAAGACGGAAGAACAAACCCACATTGTTTCTGCATATTTCACCTTTGTCGCTCTCGACGATCATCTAAAACCGGTCGAAATACCTCCCGTTATTCCTGAAACGGAGGATGAAAAGCGTCGGTACGAAGCAGCAGAAAAACGTCGCCAGCAACGGCTAGGTCAGATAAACTAGCCAGAATGGATCTCCAAGAACTCAAAGCAATTGTCGCCAAGGGAGAAGACGGCTGGCATCAATTTAAGGAAGATGTCCGGAGTGGTGATTCCTTAGCTGCAGAAATTGTAGCTTTTTCTAATTCGGAAGGCGGGCGGATTTTTATTGGTGTATCCAATCAAGGAATTTTAAAAGGTTTATCTCGAATTGACATTGATAGAGTCAACCAACTCATCAGCAATGCTGCCAATCAACAAGTACGCAGTCCTGTCAGTGTTCAAACTGAAAATATTGCTCTTGGCAATCATCGTATTGTCATTGTCGTGACCGTATCCGAAGGTATAGATAAGCCTTACTTCGATAATCAAGGGGTCATCTGGTTGAAAAATGGATCTGATAAGCGAAGAGTCAATTCCAAAGAGGAACTGCGCCGTCTTTTTCAGGAAGTCGATCTCATTCACGCCGATGAAGTTCCTACAAAGGCAAGGGTTGAAGTCTTAAACTTTAAACTTCTTTCAGAGTTCCTTAAAAAGTTTTATCACGAAAAATTACCAAAATCAAATCTTAATAGAATTCAATTTCTAGAGAATCTGAATTTGGTGAATGGTAATAATCTCAATCTAGCAGGCCTTCTTTTATTTGGTCAAAAGCCTCATCTGTATAAGCCTCAATTTATTATTAAAGCTATCTATTTTCCTGGTACAAAAATCGGTAACAAATACTTGGATAGTGAAGATTTTGAAGGACCTCTTCAGACTATTTTCCAAGGGGCATTGGCATTCATTATGCGAAATCTTAGGAAAGTGCAGGGACAAAAAGGAGTCAATAGTCTTGGAGAACCTGAAATTCCACAGAGTGTTTTTGAAGAGCTCTTGGTCAATGCGTTGATTCATCGAGATTATTTTATCAGCGCCCCTATCAGGTTATTTATCTTTGAGGATAGAATCGAAATCATCAGTCCTGGCAATCTTCCTGATCACCTTACTATTGAAAAGATCCAAGCGGGAAATTCCGTTCAGCGAAATCCCATTTTAACCTCCTTTATCGCTAAAGGGTTATTGCCTTATCGTGGACTCGGTACCGGCATCCGACGGGCAATTGAGGATTGGCCAAAGATAAAATTTGTGGATGATCGAAACGGATGTCTCTTTACAGCGATTGTTGAGCGGGTTTACCAAAGAATTGACCTTATAAATGACCCTAAAAACGAGCCTATAAATGACCCTATAAATGAGATGCAACGACGTATTCTAGAGATTTTAATGGCCAAACCGCAGATTTCCTATGAAGAGATTGCAGGCGAATTGGGGAAGGCCCATGTTACGGTCAAGAGAACCATCCAACAACTTAAATTGCTGAAGCTTTTGCGTCGAGTTGGATCAAAGAAAAAGGGTTTTTGGGAAGTGCCCATCAGAAGAAATGACCCTAAAAATGAGCCTATAAATGACCCTATAAATGAGCCTATAAATGCGATGCAACGGCGCATTCTGGAGGTTCTCCGAGCTAAGCCAGAGTGTTCTTATGAGCAGGCTGCGGTGATATTGGGAAAAAGCGGGGTCACAATTAAGCGAAATATTCAGCAACTTAAATTGCTGAAACTTTTGCGTCGTATTGGATCGAATAAACGGGGGCGATGGGAAATCGTTGAGAATGATTAAAAGTGATAGAGGTCTTTGTATTTGGTGTTTAGGTAGGAGACGTAGGCAGACTCGTCGAGGGGGTTGCCGGAGATGCGATGGATGAGTTCATCGGGGGTATATTGACGTCCATATTGATGGATGTTGGCATGGAGCCATTCTCGGATAAAGGAGAGGTCACCTTTTGCAACGCGGGCTTGCCAATCGGGGTGGGTTTTTTCGAAGACGGTGAAAAACTGGGCGGCGTAAAGATTGCCGAGGACGTAGGTGGGGAAGTAACCGAGGCTGCCGAGAGACCAATGGATATCTTGGAGGCAACCTTCGCTGTCGCGAGAGGGTGTGATACCGAGGTAGTCGTGCATCTTTTGATTCCAAACAGCTGGGATGTCTTTGACCTTGAGAGATCCTTCGAGGAGGGCTTTTTCGATTTCAAAGCGGAGGATGACATGGAGACTGTAGGTGACTTCATCGGCTTCGACACGGATGAAAGACGGTTTGACGGTATTGATTGCGGGGTAAAATTGGTCCAAGGAGATTTTGTTTAGTTGAGGAAATTCTTTTTCTAGAAGCGGCAAGAAGTGAGTCCAGAAAGGTTTGCTGCGACCGATCCGTGTTTCCCACCAGCGAGATTGGCTTTCATCGATACCGAGAGACGCTTGTTCGCAGAGAGGTGTGCCGTAATATTCTAAAGGGAGTCCTTGGTTATAGAGACCATGACCTCCTTCATGAATGACGGAAAAGATATTTGACATGAGATCGTCGTGGTGGATGCGGGTCGTCATGCGGGTATCAAGGGGATAGACAGGCATGCAGAAAGGATGGACGGAGAGGTCGAGACGGGAATTTTCTGGAAGAAATCCCATTGCATTGAGGAGTTTTTTTCCGAAATTGAGTTGATGTTCGGGGCTATATTCCCCTTTGAGGAGAGCTGTATGGGTAGAGGAAGTTGTCTTTTTGACAAGAGAGGTGAGGGCGGTTTTGAGTCGGTCGAAAAGAGGAATCAGTCTAGATGCTGTCATCCCTGGCTCGTAGAGATCAAGAAGTGCATCGTACGGGTGATCTTGATATCCAAGGAAGTCGGCTTTTTTTCGATTGAGAGAGACGATTTTTTCAAGGTGAGGGGCAAAGAGTGAGAAGTTTGAGTCTTTTTTGGCTTTTGACCAAACATGGGTTGCTGTTGAACAGGTGAGGGTGAATGTTTTAACAAAAGAGGTCGGGATTTTGATCGCCTTTAGGTGATCACGCCTCCATTCCCGAAGAGCTGCTTTGTAGGCTTCAGACAAAGAAGTATCGTGCACATTTCCTGATTCTAAATCGATGAGCTGGTTGAGGAGTTGAGAAAATTTTGTCCCGGTTTTTAGTTTGTGAATTTGTCCTGCCAATAGGGAAATTTGAGACGCCCTAAAACCGTGTGCGGCAGCTGGCATCAGTGTTTCTTGATCCCACTCTAAGAGATACTGGACCGAAACGAGGGTCGAAATGGTTTTAGAAAGTTCATGGAGTTGATCAAACGGGCTCTTTTTTGACTTCATCCTTAAATAATCTCAGGAATCTCTCTATCCTGTCAATCATCCAAGTATGGAGCGGGGTGCAAAGGGCCCAACAGATGAAAAATAAGGAAAGAGAGACGCTACCGACCAAGATATCAGAAAGCCAGTGGGCTCCAACAATTAGACGAGGGAGAATGCGAAAAGCGGCATAAAGATAGGCATAAAGACCGAGTTTTTTCCCGGCAAAAAAAGTATAAAGGGTTGCAAAAAGAAGAAGGGTCGTTGCGTGGTCGCCTGGAAAACTCGCAGCCGTTTTATCTTTGATTTTGATGCGTGTTAACGTTTCGGTGACACGGACATGGGGCTGAATCACGATCGAAGGGCTGTCGCGGGGTATGAGAACATGATTACGGAGGAAAGTTCGGTTGACGAAGAAAATGATGCATCCTGCAAAGAGAATGCAAAAAACAAATTGTCCGGTCCGACGGAGACGGTCTTGTTTTGGTGCAGCATAAATTCCGAGAATAAAGAATAGGAGGAAAACAGCATCCTCGATCAGATCGACCCGCTTGTGATTGAGAAGGCCCCAAAAAATCTGAGCGAAAGGATGGCCATCTAATGTCCCGTTCAGGCATTTGAAAACCGCTCGATCAACGATTTCCCAGCCGCAGCGAGTCGCTGGCCAAAGAAATGATCCCAGTAGAAGAATGATCGCAAGGTGAGAAAAAAGGAGGGGTTTCCACTTCATGTTTTTTTATAAAATCTTCCTATAAAAAATGTTGCTATAAGGAGAAAGGGTCCAAAAATTGCAATTGTGGGTGCGAGCACGTCATTTTCACTTAAAATCGTGAGGGAATCAAGCATCATATAAAATGCAAACAAGATAAAAAGGCCAAGAGAGTAAATGAGAAAGTGGTGCTTGTTTCGGCTGAAGAAGAGGCAAACGGGAGAAACGGCGAAAATGATCAGAGGGGAGATCAGAGGAACGGCGAGTTTGAAATAGAGATTTGTCCCAATTTTGGGGATTTCATACGGATTCATTTTCATCCGAAAGCGGAGCTGAAAAAGTTGGCTGATGCTTCTTTGGTCAAAAGGGATCAATCCTTTTCTAGCCATCCGGGGATGCCATTTGAGATCAGAGAGGAAGATTTTGGGATACGATTCTTTTTTTTCAAAAGATCCGGCGGCATTTCGAACGATGTGATCGACATATTCGGCTGTAGGGTTGTTCGGATCGTCGCTTAAATATTTAATTCTCCAAATATCATCGATACTCTTAATCCAAAGAACATCAAAAAGGGCTTTCCGCTCTTTATCGTGGAGTTGGAAGAGAAGCTTGGTGTTATCTTTTAGAGGAATGAGATGGATCAGTTCCCTCCGCTGGGCCAAATGGGAGCCGTGGAAATGGGCGATTCTAAATTCATCGATATGTCGAAGGGCAGACGGTAGAAAAAGCTCAAAGTTGGCAAAGGTGAAAAGAGCGCAAATTGCCGCAACGGTGTGAAAAGGGCCGAGGAGTTTTCGGGTCGAAAGACCGGATGCTTGTAGGACAACCCATTCATTTTTGCTGCTTAAAGAGGTGAGAACTTTAATCGTCGAGAGGAGAAGTGCCATCGGGAATAGAAAATCGAGCCGTCTTAAGAATTGATTGACATAGTAGAGAATCACCTCTTTGATCTGAAGATGGTGGTCCTTGAAGAAATCGTCCATATGGAGGGAGTATTCAATCAGAGAATAAAGAAAGAAAAAGCCAAAAAGGAAGAAGAAAAAGACTTTCAGAATCTCACGGAAGAAATACCGTTTCCACAAATTCATTCTATACCTCTCGAAACCCGCTTTAGACTTCGGAGTGAGAAGAAAAAAATGATCACAAATGGAAGAAAATAAAGAACCCACGCCGCTCTAGGGAAGTGTTTCATGCTTTTTGCGCCAATAAAAGCGGAAAGATACAGCGCTGTGAGGATGACGGCCCACAAGATCCCTTTTTTGGTTCTTTGTCTTCCGATTTCCATTCCAAAAGCAGCCCCGAGAAACGTGAAGATGAGAGGTGTCAAAGAAAGAGAGAGGCGCCGTGCGATTTCTAGGGTTTGGTGGCTCGTCCAAAACCCTTTTTTGCTTGATAAAAAGCGAAGGAGGAGATCTTTGAAGGAGAGAAATTCGGGCCTCAAGTACCATTTTGCATCATGTAAAAGAGTCGAAAGGCTTGCAGCCCCAGTCGACATCGATTCTTGGTTTTCTATCACGAGATGATCAAAATTGTCTGGGCCATCGCCTTCGACACTGGAAATAATCGAAACGTCTTTTCCGAATAATTCTGCATCTTGAATCGAGAGCTCTTTGGCAGTCATGATGCCCAGCCTGTGGTGCTGCCGGTTGTTCAAGATGAGAAGGACATCCTTGGCTTTCTGACCGCCGCGCAAGGTCCTAATTTCGACATAAGCGTTCGTGAGTTTTCCATCGGTGATTTTGTTGAAAATGTAAAACGGGTTATTCGAGGTCATCTTATAGCTCAGTTCTTTGGCCATGAAGCGGCACCGAGGGCCTAATTCCGCAACGATGGTGAAGTTGCAAAGGGAGAGAAAAAAACCGGCTAAAAAAAGGGGATATAAGACGGTTTTAAGGCTAAATCCTGCAGCTCTTAAGGCTGTCAGCTCCTGGCTATGACTCATTTTTTGAAAGAGAAGCATCGATGCAATGACACAAGAGACTGGAATCGCTACGGGAAGAACATAGGGTAACTGAAAAAAGCTAAAGAGAAAAATCGAAAGTCCGTCTGAATTGAGAGTGGCAAATTCAGCGATGTCTTTAAACCGCATGACAAAGAGGGCAGCAATGAAGCTGACAATGCACAAGAGGAAGACTTTAAAGTAGCTGCGGAGCAAATACCGCCATACTGTTGGCATCATCAACGCATTTTATGCAGCAAGGTGATATAATGTCGTCATGAAAGATCGTCTCCTCAAAGAAGTTAAAGATTTTCTTGGCAGGTATTTTGTACCGGGAAAACCGTTGCTGGTCGGATTTTCTGGAGGTCCCGATTCTTTAGCTCTCCTGCACGTTCTTCTGGAAAACCGGCGGTTTTTTGACCTCGATTTGAGGGTCGCGCACGTCGATCATGGATGGAGAGAGGAAAGTGCCGAAGAGGCAAAGAACTTGCACGATACGGTCTTAAAATTGGGCCTTCCATTCGTCACCACGCGCCTTCAGGGTCTCCCACACACGGAAGAGGCCGGAAGAGAAGGGAGGCTCGCATTCTTTAAAAAAATGGTTTTGGAGCACGGGTGCCAAGCCGTTGTTTTGGGACATCATGGAGACGACCAGTCTGAAACAGTCTTGAAACGGATTTTGGAGGGATCGTCTTTTCGCGGAATCAAGGCTGTCTCTACCATCGATGGGATGCAGGTATGGCGGCCGTTTCTAAAACTAGAAAAAGCGACCCTTAGAAAATGGGTAGACCAGCGGGGTCTCCAACCTCTTGAGGACCCCACAAACCACGATCTTCGTAGCCGTATGAGGACGAACATTCTTCCACGGCTCGAAAAAGAGTTCGGGAAGGGTGTTGGGGAAAATCTTAGGCGGCTCAGTCTTTATGGTGAAGAACTCGAACAATACCTTGAGGAAAGGCTCAAAAAATACGAGCCGTTTCTCTGCCGAACCGAGGTTGATTTCTCCAGCGAGGCCGTTTTAGACCGTTTCGAAGTTAAAGCGTTTTTAAAAATTTGGGCGAAGAAAAATAAAGTTTTTCTTTCCTACACAGCCATTCAAACTCTCTATGAACTTCTCGAGAAAGGAACATGCCACAGAAGGGTCGGTTCGCCGGGCGGTTGGGTAGAAATCCACCGGCGACGTATTGCAATAAAAAAAATTTAAAGCTATGTAGGACTTAAGAGTATAGGTCCTTTACTTAAACACGATTTAATGGTTTAATTTTTAGCACATTTGAAGGTAAAAATTCATGAATAACGATAATAAACCGCGTCCTGATCAACGGAAAGGTTTCCCTGGTGGATTTGTCATTTTTTTGCTCGCCGCCTTATTGATTTTTTTAACGATTCAAAATCTTTCTAATGACCAAACAGCGAAGGTGTCGTTCAGCCATCAAGTTGAACCTTTGGTCGACCTCGATCTGATTCAACCTGGTGAGAGTAGAAAAATTGCTCAAAATGATAATTTGGTCACCTTTTCAGGAAAATTTCGAGACCGTGTCACCGACGATGCAAAAGCCCGGTATAAATTTCTTGATGTTTTGAATCGACATAACGAGTTGCTGCAGCAGCAACAGAACCTATCGAATGATTTAAAACTGCTTAAACGGAATGTTGTCGAAGCTGCCGATTGGTTTCTCCATTTGAGTGGTCTTCCTATTCCTGTAGACGGGTTTTGGGCGATTAGCCCTCTGTATGACACAGCAACCCATGAAAACTCGATTGTGATCAAATCCCTGTCCGACAGGCCGATCACTTCCTTGGCTACGTTAGAAAGTCGGTTCCCACCCTCCAAAGAGCAAGAAGCGGGTTTTGGAACGGATTTATCGGCCCTGATCCAAGGTTTCCGTTCTTCAGCCTTGGGGATTGGCAACGAGACGATGAAGCAGCAACTCCGCACTTTAGAGCAAAATTTGAGTCCGGCCACTTTTGCAGCCACCCTGAAGCAACTCAAATCGATTGTCGCGGATCTCAATGCCCAGACCGATAATGCCCGGCTCGTCCAATTGAGATCGGTTAGAAATTATTTGACAGATCTCGGCCAATACAATCAACTGTCGGATGAGATGGGCAAAAATGATGCCCAACTGGAAAAAGCTCGGCAGAGTGTGGCCAATGTGATCTGGTTTTTCAATAACCAAGAACTTTCTACCCGCGCTTTGGAAAAACAAGATCCAGAGATTTTTGGCAATTGGTTCTCTCAAGCACAACAAGAATGGACCGCGTTCCAAACCAATAAAGGAACTGCCTTTAGAGCTCCCGACCAGCCCCGCAATCTCGTTCTTGAAAAGACCTTCAAAAGTGAAGAGCCATCACCTAACTACCTGAGCTATCTTTTCACCATTCTTCCCTTCCTCCTTTTAGGATTCCTCCTTTATTTTGTATTTGCACGGCAGATGAAAGGGGTCGGCGGGAATGCGATGAATTTTGGAAAATCGCCCGCTAAGCTCCTGACCAAAGAAAAAAATAAAGTGACGTTTAAAGATGTCGCTGGATGCGATGAAGCTAAGGAAGAACTGCAAGAAATTGTCGAGTTTCTCAAAGATCCGGGCAGGTTTACCGCACTGGGTGCTTGCATCCCAAAAGGGGTTCTTTGCATTGGCGCTCCAGGAACAGGAAAAACGTTGATTGCAAAAGCTGTGGCTGGAGAAGCCGATCGTCCCTTTTTCTTCATTTCAGGTTCAGACTTTGTTGAAATGTTTGTTGGCGTCGGTGCCAGCCGTATTCGAGATATGTTCAATGAAGCCCGGAAATTTGCCCCCTGTATCATTTTTATGGATGAGATCGATGCTGTTGGACGGCATCGAGGTGCCGGAATTGGCGGTGGCCATGACGAGCGTGAACAAACCCTTAATCAATTACTCGTCGAAATGGATGGATTTGATCCGACGGAAGGGATTATTTTGATCGCTGCGACCAATAGACCCGATGTGCTCGATAAAGCCTTGCTCCGCCCTGGACGATTTGATCGCCGGATTATCATTGATTTGCCCGATATCAAAGGCCGGTTTGAAATTCTCAAAGTCCATGCTCGCAAGATCAAACTCGATCCATCGGTCGATCTGATGGAAATTGCTCGGAACACTCCTGGGGCATCGGGTGCTGATCTCCGCAATATTTTGAATGAAGCGGCTCTTTTAGCTGCCCGTCGGAACCGTTCAGCTGTCACAGCTCCTGAAGCCAGGGAAGCCGTCGACAAGGTGAAATACGGAAAAGAAAGACGGAGTCTCGAGATCGACGTCGGTGAAAAACGGACGACAGCCTACCACGAATCGGGACATGCGATTGTGGGACTCATCGTCAAGAATGCCGATCCTGTGGACAAGGTGACGATCATTCCTCGAGGCCTTTCTCTCGGTGCAACCCATTTCATGCCTAAGAAAAATAGGCTCAGCTATTGGAAAAAAGAACTCATCGATCAATTGGCCGTCTTAATGGGAGGACGTGCTGCAGAAGAGATTTTTGTAGCCGATATTTCTAGCGGAGCCCAAATGGATATCACCCAAGCAACACGGCTTGCTCGCAGCATGGTGTGTGAATGGGGGATGAGCCCGCTGGGAACCGTTTCATATGATGAACGGTCGGAACATGGAGCCTATCTCGGCATGCAAAACATGTCCGAGAGAACCTATTCTGAAGAAACAGCCGAAAAGATCGATGTCGAAGTGAGAAAGATGATCGATGAGGCGCACGAACAAGCACTGCAGATTATCCGGGCCAATCGCGAAAAAGCCGAACTCATTACACAAATGCTCATCGAATTCGAAACCTTAGACAGGGAAGACATTCAAGAGATTATGGTTGGTACTTGGGATGTTGAAAAGAAACGGGCACGCCTCAAGGCTGCAGAAGAGCTCAGCAAGAGATCGCCATCCACAGCAACACCGACTCAAAATGTGCAAAGTCCAGTAACTCCGGATAGGCCACAACCTCAAGCTACGTAAGACAGCTCTGAAGGGATGCTATGGCCTTTTCAATGAGATCCTTTTTGGGTGCGCGCAATTGAAATCTTCGAAGACCTTCGATCGCATCTTTTACAAGCTCTCTTTCCGGATGGAATTGAACAACATGCGTCATCAGAAGAGGCAGTGGTTCTAAGTCCCGATTCCAAAAAGGTTCGAATCTCAACTGAGCCAAGGCAATTCGATTACAAAACCGTGCGATGATCCACCAAAGACCGTACGACTCTAAAGAAATGTTGTCAGAAGAAATGGCGATCATGTAACGGTCTTCAAAGCGCAATCGAGAGAGTGCTTCCAAGACGTGTCTGCTTTTTTCCAACGTTAAGGTCTTATCACTTTTTCCGAAAATCTCGACCAATCGTCCGATATCATGGTGGGTACTTTTAAAGATCACAAACCCCGAGAAACTCAAGAGATTTTCATTCCATCCAGCGTGTATGCCTTGGAGCCACTGTGTCCCTGTTTTAATCGCCGTCGTCATGAGAGACGACCCTGCAGCAGATACGAGTTTTGGGCTCCTTCTGATTTCCATTGTTTCTTCGGTGATATTTCTGAGAAGAAAAAAAACCGCCACGATCACCCAAGTCTGTGATTGACTCAAAATTCTAAGGGTTCTTAGCACAACCACTGTGATGATCGAAATAGAAATCCCATTATAGACAAAGGCTTTGATATCAAAGTTCAGTTCATTCCAATTGCACGACGGATTTCTGGCTACGAGAAAGTCGGTGGTAAACCCATAGACTTGATTAAAAGGTCCAACTAAGGGTTGTACGATCGGTTTGATAAAAGAAAAATCTGCCATTCGCGAAAAACTTAACAGAGAACAAGAAAAGAAGCAACCTCTGTGGTTTCTCTAAACAGCAGGGGCGGGTTGTGGGTATGGCAAGAGAGCTTTACGGCTCAGCTTGACTTGGCCACGGTCATTGACGTCGAGGACTTTGACTTCAATGATATCGCCTTCTTTGCAGACATCGCGCAAGTTGGCGATCCGGCGATGATCGAATTCGGAGATATGACACAGTCCTTCTTTATCGAAAATCTTGACAAAGACTCCAAAGGGAACAATAGAAACGATTTCACCCGTGTAGGTTTTCCCAATTTCGACTTCGGCAACGAGATTTTGGATGATGGTTTTTGCTCTTTGGATCGAATCTGCTGTATTGGCTGAAATGCTGACGATGCCCGAGTCGTCGATATCGATTTTCGCACCGGTTTCTTCGGTGATCGCGCGGATTTGTTTTCCGCCAGGACCGATGATAATGCCGATTTTGCTCGGTTTAACTTGGACGGTTTCGATACGAGGCGCATATTGCGAAAGGTCTTCTTTTGGACGGGGGCAAGCTTCGAGCATTTTGGCAAGAATATGGAGACGGCCTTCTTTTGCTTGAGAGAGAGCCGCTTTCATGATTTGAGGGGTGATTCCCTCCACTTTAATATCGAGCTGAAAGGCTGCAATTCCGTTTTGGTCTCCAGAGATTTTAAAATCCATATCTCCAAGGAAATCTTCATCCCCGAGAATATCCGATAAGATCGCAAACTTCGACCCTTCCAAAATCAGTCCCATTGCAATGCCAGCGACGGGCCGTTTGAGGGGAACACCGGCTTCCATGAGTGCAAGACATCCTCCGCAAACAGATGCCATGGAAGAAGATCCATTCGATTCGAGAATATTCGATTCTAGTCGGATGATATAAGGGAAACTCGCCTGTTCCGGCAGAACGGCGATGAGAGATCTTTCAGCCAACTTTCCATGACCAATTTCCCGTCTACCGGGGGCTCCCATTCTACCCACTTCACCGACGGAAAAAGGAGGGAAGAAATATTGGAGATAAAACCGGTGGGTTTTTTCACCGTGCAGATCTTCGTATCTTTGAGCCATGGTTTCGCCGCCGAGAGTACAGACAGCCAGTGCTTGGGTTTCACCACGTGTGAATAGGGCGCTTCCATGGGTTCGATGGAGGAGACCCATTTCAATGGAAATCGGTCGGATTTGATCAGTAGCCCGGCCATCGACACGGATATTTTCTTGAAGAATCATCTGACGCATGTAATCGGATTTGATCTTCTTGTAAGCCATTCCGACTTCAACGCGAGAATAGGGGAAATTATGTCCCTCAGGCAGAAGAGTGGAAAAAACTTTATCTTCAAGGGAGTCGAGAGCTTCGTTTCTTTTCTGTTTTTCTTTGATACGAAGGGCAGGCTTTAATTCTTCTCCGATAAGAGTATCCATTTTTTGGAGCAGATCTTCAGAAGGAAGCCGGATTTCATGGACCACCTTAGGTTTGCCCACAAGTTTCTGCCAATCGCTTAAACCTTGGCAAATCATCTTGATGGCAGCATGTCCTTCTGTGATCGCGCTTAAAATTTGTTCTTCGGTCAGAAAATCGCAATAACCTTCGATCATCAAAATGGCATCCTCAGTTCCGGCCAATAAGAGATCTAACTTCGATTTTTGCATTTCTTCCACGATGGGATTGACGATAAAACGGCCCTCCACAAGGCCGACACGGACTCCGGCAATCGGTTTGATGAGGGGAATATCGGAAATCACTAAGGCTGCAGAAGCGGCACAAATAGCGAGGGGGTCAGGAGCATGCACTCCGTCGTACGATAGAACATAGGTAAGGACTTGCAACTCATTAAAATATCCGTCTTCGAACATGGGACGGAGAGGCCGGTCGATGAGACGGCTGATAAGAATTTCTCTCTCTGTGGGCTTTCCTTCTCGTTTAATGAATCCGCCGAGTGTTCTTCCTGTAGATGAAAACTTCTCTTGATAATCGACACGGAGAGGGAGGAAATCGGTATCTTCAGAAGGAATTTTGCCACGGCACGCTGTGGCCAGCAAAATGGTTTCTCCCGCTTGCAGTGTAACCGATCCATGGGCAAGACGAGCCAATTTGCCGGTTTCGAAGGTGATATCGCGTCCAGCAACAGAAATAGTATACGAAAATTTGTTCATGTATCCTCTAATGTGAATAAAATAGTCTATCAGCCCAGAAAAGAATTAGCAAATTATTTTCTTAAATTGAGGCGTACAATTAAACTTTGATACCGTTTTGTATCTGTTGAATTGAGGTAGTCAAGCAATTTGCGACGTTGACCGACCAATTTCAAGAGGGCGAGTCGAGAACCGTGATCTTTAGGAGCTTTTTTCAAATGGTCAGATAATTCGGTAATTCTTTCTGTAAGAATAGCGATTTGAACGTCAGCAGAGCCAGTGTCTTTTTCATGCAGCTGAAATTTTTTTGTGATTTCTTCTTTAGTGCCTTTATCTATGGGCATGGAAATCTCCTAATATTATGTGTCATTCATTATATGACAAATGGGTTTATTGAATCAATCTCAACTTTTCTATATCCTACTGGTATGCAAGTTTATGATGAAGATTATATGAAGATCGCATTAGAGGAGGCTGAAAAGGCGTATCAAGCTGGAGAAGTTCCGGTGGGTGCTGTCATCGTCTATCAAAATCAAATTATTTCTCGTGCGTATAATCAAGTTGAATCTTTACAAAAAGCAACCGCGCATGCCGAGATGCTCTGCCTCCAGCAGGCTGCAGAGAAAATCGGGAACTGGAGACTTCTCGATTGCACTCTTTATTGTACTCTAGAACCGTGTTTAATGTGCGCAGGAGCTGCGATTCTTTCGAGGGTGACCACAGTTTGCTGGGGGGCGCCGGATCTTCGTCATGGTGCCGGAGAACATTTTGTCGATCATCCGATCCATAAACCTCTCGTGAGACACGGAGTGTTAAAAAATATTTCATCCGACCTATTAAAGAAATTTTTCAAGGAGAAGAGGTGGAAAAAATCTTTGACGAATTGATCGATTTGCAGAAAAGGAAAATCTTGAAATGTGCGCTGAGTCTCGTTCCTCATATAACAGAGGACGATCTTATGCAGCCGAATGATTTTCCCATTTTGGAGCATAGTCCTTATTTTAGATACGAAGAGGGGGTTTTGGAAGGTCTCCAGACAGCCCGAATGGCATACCTAGCGAAGCGGGCTTGTCATTAATGTGAAAAAACGGTTTAATAGGATGTTTTTCAAAAGGATAAAGTTATGAAAAAGAATATTCATCCTCCCTATCAAGATGTTTTGTTTGTCGATTCGGCAACAGGGACCAAATTTATTTGCGGTTCGACCCTGCAACCGAAAGAGCGAGAGATGTATGAAGGGAAAGAATATCCGGTTTACCGTGTTTCTATCTCTTCGGCGTCTCATCCATTCTTTACAGGTTCTAAGCAGTTCGTTGATTCTGAAGGCCGCGTTGATAAATTCCAAAAACGGTACCTGAAGAAAAAAGAAGATGAACAGAAGAAAACTGCAGCAGCAGTTGTTCCAGAGAAGGGAAAGAAAAAGAAAGCTGCCAAGAAGTGAATAAACGAATTCGCGCGCTCCTTGACCGTTTCCAAAAGGTGGAAGAGCTTTTAGGGAAGCCCGAAGTGCTCGCGAATCAAAAAGAGTACCGTGAGCTCACGCAAGAACATGCACGGATTTCCGAAATTAAAGATGTTTGGGAAGCGATCGAGCTCGATCAAAAAAAACTCGACGACGATCGGACCCTTCTAGAGACCGAAAAAGATCCTGAAATGCGCGCTCTTCTGCAAGAAGAGATTGCCTCCCTCAATGATTCTCTGAAAAAAAATCAACTCAAGTTAGAAAACCTTCTCGTTCCACCTGACCCTCTCGATAATCGAAACATCATCATGGAGATCCGCGCAGGTACGGGAGGCGACGAGGCTGCTTTATTTGTGGGCGACTGTGTCCGGATGTATAAACTTTACGCCGATAAAAAAGGGTGGAGATACGAGATTTTATCTTCAGCTCCTTCAGAAAGAGGGGGTTTCAAAGAGTATATCATGGGACTTTCTGGGCCCAATGTCCACCGTCTCCTCCAGTATGAAGCGGGAACGCATCGTGTCCAACGTGTTCCAGAAACCGAAGCCCAAGGCCGGATCCACACGTCTGCTGTCACCCTAGCAGTTCTTCCTGAGCCGACAGAAGAAGAACAACTCGAAATCGATGAAAGGGATCTCCGAATTGAGACGTACAGAGCTTCTGGTGCAGGCGGGCAGCACGTGAATGTCACCGATTCTGCGGTCCGTATTACCCATATTCCCACCGGAGCGGTTGTGGCTTGTCAAGATGAGCGGAGTCAACACAAAAATAAAGAGAAAGCGATGCGTCTTCTCGCTGCCAAAATTCTCGAGGAAAAACGGCGGAAAGACCAACAAGCTATGGCTTCCCTTCGTCAATCGCAAGTCGGAACAGGGGACCGTTCCGAGAGAATTCGAACCTACAATTTTCCTCAAAATCGGGTCACCGATCACCGGATTAACCTAACTCTCTACAATCTGAATCAAGTCCTTGAAGGCGATCTCGATGAAATCACAAACGCCTTAGTTACCTATTTCTACCAATTGAAACTCACCGATGAAGACAGTCAGTGATATTCTAAAGCTGTCGACTGACTATCTGCAAAAAAAGGGGTTGGGCCGTGCTCGTCGCCAAGCTGAAGAACTTCTATCTCATGTTTTAGGATTGCCTCGTATCGAGCTTTACATGCAATTTGATCGGCCTCTGATTGAGCAAGAGTTGACTCAACTGAGGGAGTTCATAAAGAGACGTGGAGAGGGAGAGCCGTGGCAGTATATTCTTGGAAAAGTGGAATTTTTAGGCTGCACCATTCGAGTCAATCGAGATGTGTTAATTCCAAGGCAAGAAACGGAAATCCTTGCTGATAAAATCATCAAAGAGCTACCGAAAACGCCGGTCGAAATTTGGGATATTTGTACAGGCTCTGGATGTCTTGGAATCGCGATCAAGAAAAAACGGCCCGATTGCCGGGTTGTTTTATCCGATATTTCTTCAAAAGCCCTTGAAATAGCGAAAGAAAATGCGGGTCTCAATCAGGTCGAGACGGAAGTGGTGCAAGGCGATCTTTTGGCTCCTTTCCAAGGACGGAAGGCCGATGTGGTGGTTTGTAATCCACCTTATATTTTTGAAAACGATTATCACACATTAGATCGGGAGGTGCGGCTGTGGGAGCCGAAGATCGCGCTGGTGGGAGGATTGAAGTGTTATCAGCAGCTGGCTGAAACCTTGCCAAATCATCTCCATCCGGGTAGTAAAGTTTATTTGGAAATAGGCGCGGGAATGGGGGATCAAGTAAAAAATCTATTTAACGGTTGGAAAAAGAAAGAGGTTTTCCAAGATTGGTCATCGCACGATCGATTTGTATACCTTGAATTAGAATAAGTTTTGTAGTAAGATCAATTCTTATGTTTGGATCACTGACAGAAAAATTTAAAAATATTTGGACAAATCTCATTGGGCAGAAGAAGCTCACTGAAGAAAATGTCGCCGACGCTGTCCGGGAGGTCCGTTTAGCCCTGCTCGATGCCGATGTCAATTACACGGTGGTGGGCAACTTCATTAAACGGGTCAAGGAAAAAGCGGTCGGGGATGGTGTCTTAAAATCGGTTTCTCCGGGTGATCAATTTGTCAAGGTGGTCCACGAAGAACTTGTTCAACTGATGGGAGCCAAAGAAGAGGGGTTGCAGCTCAAAGGATCTCCCTCCGTGATTTTGCTGTGCGGTTTGCAAGGTTCGGGAAAAACAACCTTAGCTGCAAAACTAGGGTTTTATCTGCAAAAACAAAAGAAAAAAATTGTTGTCGCAGCGTGCGATTTACAAAGACCTGCCGCCATCGAACAATTACAACGGCTCTGCGAAGGAAATCAAATTCCTGTTTTCACAATTCCCGGCGAAACGAGGCCTGTTTACGTCGCAGAAAAAGCTTTTCAAAAGGCCAAGGAAGAATCGTTCGATGTGCTCATTGTCGACACTGCGGGCCGCCTCCATATCGACGCCGAGCTCATGGAGCAATTGTCGGAAATTAAAAAAGTCGTCAGCCCTGACGAAATTCTCTTTGTCGCCAGTAGCAATACGGGACAAGATGCCGTCACAACAGCTGCCGAATTTGATCAAAAAATCGGCATCACAGGATCGGTCCTCACGATGCTCGATGGAACATCAAGAGCAGGTGCGGCGATTTCGATCCGTGAAGTGACCCAAAAACCTCTCAAATTCGAAGGGGTCGGGGAAAAAATTGCCGATCTCCAACCGTTTAATCCTCAATCGATGGCCGACAGAATTCTAGGGATGGGCGATATTGTCAATCTCGTCAGGAAGGCCAAAGAAGAATTCGACGAAAAAGAATCTGAAAAACTCGAACAAAAGTTGAAAAAAGCCTCCTTCACCTACGAAGATTATTTGCAACAGATGAAGGCTGTCAAACGGATGGGACCTCTCAAAGGTCTTCTCCAAATGCTTCCTGGTGCATCTCAACTTCCCAATCTCGATCAATCCGAAGGCGAGTTTAAAAAAATTGAGTCGATCATTCTCTCGATGACACCCTCTGAGCGGCTGGAGAAGGTCGAGCTCGTTCCTTCCCGTCGGTGGAGAATTTCCAAGGGAAGTGGGACGACAGTCGACGATGTCAATCGTCTCATTAAAGGTTTTAGAAGAATGAAAGATCTTTTCAAGAGTCTTCCGAAGAAAGCTTTACAAAATCCAGACTCTTTGAAAAACTTTAGCGGATTATTTAAGTAGGAGAATTAAAATGTCACTTAAGATTCGGTTACGCCAACAAGGCCGAAAAAACAGACAAACATTTCGTTTGGTTGTCACAGATATTCGCCATCCAAGAGATGGAAAATATGTCGAAACGCTGGGATCGTACGATCCACACCGGGCTAAAGACAATCTGCAAATCGATGCAGAGAGACTTCAGTTTTGGATTAGCAAAGGCGCTGAGCTCAGCGAAAGCGCTGAGAATCTTGTGAAGAAGGTGGCCCCCACGGTCATTCAGGGACTTCAGGAGAAACGGAATGCCTCTCGCACCAAGAGAGCAGCCGAGCGTCGTGGTGCCAAGAAAAAAGCAGCACCATCAGCTGTAAAAAAAGAAGAAAAAGCCGCAGCTCCCGCTCCAAAAAAGCGAGCTCCTGCAAAGAAAGTTAAAAAGGATGAAAGTTGATATCCTTTCTCTTTTTCCCGACTATTTTAACGGCCCGTTCGACGTCAGTATTTTAAAGAGGGCACGGGAAAAAGGTCTGCTCGATCTCTGTTTGATTGATATTCGAGATTTTGCAAAGGATAAACACGCAAAGGTCGATGACAGACCGTATGGTGGGGGGCCTGGAATGGTCCTGAAACCCGAACCGACCTGTGCAGCGATTCGGAGTCGAAGGACGGAAAAAAGTCATGTTGTCTATCTTTCTCCCCAGGGAGAAAAATTAACAGCAGCCAAATGTGAGCAGCTGGCAAAGAAAGAACACTTGATTTTGCTATGCGGACACTATGAAGGGGTCGATGAAAGGGTTTTGATAAAAGAAGTGCATGAAGAGATCAGTATCGGCGATTATGTTCTCACCAATGGATGTATTGCCGCAATTGTTGTCGTTGATGCTGTAGCCCGTTTTATTCCCGGGGTTTTAGGACACGAAGAATCGGCAAGTCAAGACTCTTTTCAAAACGGAATTTTTGATGCGCCGCACTATACAAGACCGGACATTTTTGAAGAACTAACTGTTCCGGAAGTGTTAAAAAATGGAAATCATGCCGAAATAGCCGAGTGGCGACATGCACAAGCCGTGGCTAAGACGATTAAGAGGAGATTAAGTTATGAAACGAACTAAAGTGATGCAAGAAATAGAAGGGGAGTTTATCAAGAAAGATATTCCTCCTTTTCGTGTCGGGGATACGCTCAGTATTCATACCCGCATTATTGAAGGAGAAAAAGAACGAATTCAGATCTTCACAGGAACCGTGATTGCTCGGCGAGGAAGTGGACTTTCAGAAACCGTCGCTCTTTACCGGGTCTCTTATGGAGCTGGGATGGAGAGGGTCTTTCTTCTGCATAGTCCTCGGATTGCTAAACTAGAAATCGTGAAAAGTGGAAAGGTTCGCAGAGGTAAACTGTACCACTTAAGAGGAATGTCGGGTAAAGCTGCGAAAGTGAAGGAACAGATCGGTGGTGGAGAAAATGATAGCGAAAAAACCGTCTCTGCCGAAGCAGCGGCAACTTAAGATCACCGCTTTCGAAAGTCGCGCAAGAGCACAAGGATACCACTGGATAGCAGGCGTTGATGAAGCTGGCCGAGGACCCCTCGCTGGTCCTGTTGTGGCTGCTGCTTGCATTCTCCCCGACGGTTTTTATCTCCGAGGAATCGATGATAGTAAAAAATTGACCCCCGAAGAACGGGATAATTTTTACAAAAAACTGATCGAAAATCGGGAAATTTTATCGGGAATTGGCATTGTCGAAGCATTGATCATCGACCAAATCAATATTTTACAAGCCTCCTTCCAGGCGATGGTGATTGCCATCTCTCAGTTAAGGCAAAGACCCGATTATGTTTTGGTCGACGGAAACCATCTTCCTCCCTTTGAGATGATCTGCGAAGGAATTGTGGGGGGCGACACAGTATCGCAATCGATCATGAGTGGTGCCATCATCGCTAAAGTGACCCGCGATCAGATTATGAAAGAGCACCATAAGACATGGCCGCAGTACCATTTTGATGAACATAAAGGATACTCCACTCCAGAACATCTTGAAGCGATCAAAAAATATGGCCCGTGCCCCATCCACCGAAAAAGTTTTGAACCCGTCCGGGAGTGTGTCTATGCGATCTAGTATGACCGCTTTTGGAAGGGCGCAAAAGGCTTCTAAATCGGGCAGATGGACCGTCGATATCCACTCGGTGAATCGTAAAGGGTTGGATATCTCGATCAACATGCCGTCCCATCTCCTTTTTTTCGATTCCGACCTTCGAAAACTGGTTCAGGCTGTCGCAGAGCGGGGTCAGATTGGTGTCCGAGTCGATTTTGAATATACCGAGATCGAGCAATCGATCCGCACGTTGAAAACCTTGAAACAAAAATGGGTTAAAGTGGCAAAAAGTCTTCAGTTCCCCCCCGAGAGTGTTGATCTTAAATTTCTACTTGAGCGGTTTGATCCAACGGAAGTTCCTTTAGAAAAAGAAGAACTCTTTCTAACTTTCAAGGCTGCTTTGAAAGCTTGGCAGGCTATGAAAGAACAAGAAGGAAATGTTCTTTCCTCTGATATCAAACAGAGATTACATCACATCGAAAAAGAGCTTCAGAAAATCGAAAAAAGGGAGCCAGAGGTCAAAGATCAATACTGCCAGAGACTGAAAAATCGGATGAAAGAGTTGCAACTCGATGTCGCGGAAGAAAGGCTCCTCCGCGAAGCGGCACTTCTTGCTGAGAAAAGCGATATTACTGAAGAGTTGACACGGCTTTCTTCCCATTTAAAGCAAATGGATCACTATCTGAAGTCGAAAGAAAAAAGTGTGGGCCGTACTCTGGATTTTTTGGCTCAAGAACTCGGAAGGGAAATCAATACGGTCATGGCAAAAGCCGGAAATGCCGAAATCTCCAAGGTCGGAATCGTGATCAAAAGTGAAATAGAAAAAATCCGAGAACAGGTGCAAAACATTGAGTAAAGTACTCGGTAATTTATCTCATGGTTTAATTTTTGTCGTCAGTGCCCCAGCAGGGACGGGTAAGACCACCCTTGTTGAGATGTTGACGGAGGAATTTTCCTCCATTGTTCGAAGTGTTTCCTACACCACAAGGTCTCCCAGACCGGGTGAAGAGAATGGAAAAGATTATTTCTTTTTAACTCGGGAAGCTTTTGAGGCCAAGATCCAGAAGAATGAGTTTTTAGAATATGCAAAGGTTTTTGGAGAATATTACGGAACATCGCGGGCATTTGTCGAGAAAATGCAATCTCAAGGAAAACATGTCGTCCTTGTCATCGACACTCAAGGAGCGATGCAATTGAAAGAGAAAATATCCGCTACTTTTATCTTTATCACACCTCCATCTCTCGCTATTTTAAAAGAGCGGCTGATGAAGCGGAAAACAGAAAATAAACAATTGATGGAAGAAAGACTTGTTTGGGCCGGCCATGAACTCGAAATGATCGATCATTACGACTACCATATTGTGAATGACAATCTCGAAGTGGCCTACACGGTGCTCAAAAGCATCTTCATCGCAGAAGAACATAGGAGAAGAATATGAATCAACAAGACCAACTAACCAATGAACAGCTCAAGAAGCACTTTCATGACAACTTTGAGCTGGCTCATTTCGCCATTGATGTCGCTCGGTATCTCATTAAATCCGGCCACGAAGTAGAAGTTCCTCAACTTTTGAGGGATATTCAAAAGAATCCAGGCCTCTACACTCCTGAGCAACTTGCTGCTTTGGAAAAAGCGGAAGAAGAGCAACCTAATCAACATGAGTAAGAAGGTTTTGATCACATCGGCACTCCCGTATGCCAATGGACAACTCCATTTTGGCCATATTGCGGGAGCGTATCTACCGGCCGATTGCTACGCCCGTTTTGAAAGGCTTCAAGGGAATGACGTTCTTTATATTTGCGGATCCGATGAATATGGCATTGCGATAACTTTAAGCGCCGATCTTGCTGGAAGATCGCCGCAAGAACATGTCGATATCTTCCACAAGATTAACCGAGATCTCTTTGCTCAGCTAAATTTTTCCTTCGATCACTATTCGAGAACATCGTGGGAAGGGCATATCCCCACCGTGCAACAATTTTTCAAAGATCTTCTCAACAATGGATATATCGAAGAGAAGATGACCAAACAGCTTTATTCGCCCCAGGATGATCGATTTCTTGCTGACCGGTATGTGGTAGGTACTTGCCCCAAATGTGGCTTTCTTGAGGCCCGTGGCGATGAATGCCAACGGTGTGGATCGAGCTATGAAGCCACCGATCTCCTCAATCCTCGCTCCAAGCTCACAGGAGCCCCTCTCATCTTAAAAGAAACCAAACATTGGTTTCTCCGGTTTGATCTCTTTAAAGATCAATTAACCGCGTGGATCCGTGACAAAAATTGGAAACCGAATGTTTTGAACTTTGCAAAATCGTATATCGATGATTTAAAACCCCGTGCCATCACCCGCGATGGGCAGTGGGGAGTTCCCATTCCACTACCTGGGACAGAAGGAAAAGTTCTCTACGTCTGGTTCGATGCACCCATTGGTTACATTACAGCAACACAAGAGTGGGCCCTTTTATCTGGAAAACCCGATGCTTGGAAAAATTACTGGCTCGATCCAAATACCCAGTACGTCCAATTCATCGGAAAAGACAACATCCCTTTTCATGCCGTATTTTTCCCCGCCATGGTGATGGGGCAAAATACACCGTATAAACTTGTGGATCACCTTCCTGCCAATGAATTTCTCAATCTAGAAGGGCGGCAGTTTAGCAAATCGGAAGGATGGACGATTGATCTCTCTGAGTTTTTTAATCACTTCACCGCCGACCAAATCCGGTATACGCTCGCCGCGAATGCACCTGAAACACAAGATTCTGAATTCACGTGGAAAGATTTTCAAACCCGGTGCAACTCCGAACTCCTCGGCAAATACGGCAACCTCGCCAACCGTATTTTGGTCTTCATCCAAAACCACACCCAAGGAAAAGTTCCATCCCATCACCAGCTCGATGAATCGGATCACACTTTTCTCAACCAACTGTCCCATTTAGAAGATCAAATCCGTGACGCATATTCAAACTTTCACGTTCGAAAGGCCGCTGCACTCATCATGGAAATAGCCCAGGTCAGCAATGTCTATTTCGATACACACAAGCCTTGGGTTTTAGCCAAAACTCCCGAAACTCGATCTCGCATGGAGACCGTCCTCCACTGCTGCCTCAAAGCTTTGAACATTCTCGCCTTGATTTCTTCACCCATCATCCCTGAAACAGCTCAAAAACTGACCGACATGCTTCTCTCCAAAGAGGGGATTCTTCCCAAACCCCAGGTTCTGTTCAAACGGGTGGAAGATGCACTGATCCAAGAACAAGAAGAAAAACTAAAAGCTCTTATTAAGGGCTAACAAGAGTCCCGTATACCGGTTTTTGACTTCGTCATTTTTGACCGCCATTCCAATCGCTTGTTTTGTTCCCACCAGAATGACAAGTTTTTTCCCCCTCGTAATTCCCGTGTAGAGCAAATTCCGGTGGAGCATTTTGAAATGGCACATGTGCACCGGGATGATGATACATCGGTATTCACTCCCTTGCGATTTGTGGATAGAGACAGCGTAAGCTAAGATCAGGTCATCCATTTCCGAGAAACCGTATTCGATCCTCCGGTCTTCGAAGGCAACGGCTAGAATTTGGGACGTGAGATCGATCGAGAGAATTTTTCCCATGTCTCCATTAAAAACGAGCTTTTCATAATCGTTGCGGATTTGCATCACCTTGTCACCGACATGGAACGTTCTCCCCATGCGGCATAGGGGAGTCTGGCTGGGGTTGAGTTCTTTTTGAAGGATCACATTGAGATTTTCGCATCCAATGATCCCTCGTTTCATGGGAGATAAGATCTGAATATCGTCCCATTTGTGAAAGGGAAGACGTTTCGTGACCAGCTCTAAGATAGCCTCCAAAATCTCTTCGGGGGTCTCTTTTTCCACAAATTTAAAATCAGAGCCTGACTTAAATTCGGGAAATTCGCCTTGGTTGATCCGGTGGGCATTGGTGACAATTTTTGAGTGGGCAGCTTGCCGATAGATCTGCGTCAAACGTGTCGATCCGACTTTTTTAGAAGCGAGAACATCTTTCAAGACATTCCCTGCACCCACGCTCGGCAGCTGATCGATATCTCCGATGATCACCACACGTGCGGTCGATGGAATGGCTTTTAAGAGATGGTAAAACAAGAGGGTATCGATCATGCTCGCCTCATCGACGATGAGGAGGTCGCACTTGAGGGGATTCTCCCGGTTTTTTTTGAAACCACCACTTTGGAAATCCATCTCGAGCATGCTGTGAATCGTCGATGCTTTTTTCCCCGTGATCTCGGTCATCCGTTTTGCCGCACGGCCTGTCGGTGCTGCAAGCAGAATTTGATCGGTCAGTTTTTCGGAAATCGCCAGTATTGCCCGGGTGATCGTACTTTTTCCGGTACCAGGGCCTCCCGTGATAATATGAATTTTCTTTTGAATGGCCTGGCTAATCGCTTCTTGCTGCTCGGGGGCAAATTGAAGTTTTAACCTTTCTTCGACCCATTGCAAAGCCTTTTCGACATTGACAGCCCTTAAATTGCATGAGTTGTTTTCCAATCGCTGCAACTCTCTCCCAATTCCCACTTCCGCATGATGAAACGGTTTGAGCCAAACCATTTCACCTTCATGAACCAGTTGCTGCTCTTGGAGACTCTCTTCTAAATTTTTTCTAACAATTTCCTCGGTCAATTGAAGCATATTCGCCGCTTCTTTGATCAGTTCATCTCGAGGAAAACAAGTGTGCCCCTCATTGGAGAGTTCCCAGAGCATGTGTTCGAGCCCCGCCTTGATCCGTGTCGCAGAAGAAAATGGAATCCCAATTTTTTGGGCAATTTGATCGGCAATCTTAAATCCAATCCCCGTGATATCTTTCGCCAGGGCAAAAGGGTCTTCCTTCAATTTGACAATGCTTTGATCCCCATACGATTTGTAAATTTTTTGTGCAAAAGCCATCGAGACACCGAAGGCTTGCAGAAAGATCATCACTTCCCGGATCGACCGCTGCTGCTGCCAACATGTTGCAATCGTCTCGATTCGCTTCGTTCCTATGCCAGGCACCTCGGAGAGTCTTTGCGGGCTCATATCGATAATCTTGAGTGTTTCCACCCCAAAATGGTCGACAATCCGCTGGGCATAAGCCGGTCCAATTCCCCGAATCAAACCCGATTCTAAATATTTTTGAATCCCTACCAAATCAGACGGCTCTTTCGACTCAAACTCCTTCACCTCAAACTGCCGACCATACTGCGGGTGGTGCTTCCAATCCCCCTGGCACCGTACCGTTTCCCCCGGTTGCAGCATCGGAAGGGGACCCACAATGCACGTCAGCTCCTGCTTCCTCGGCTCCTTCAGCCTAGCCACCGTGAACCCATCCCCTGCAAAAACAATATTTTCTACATACCCAAAGATCTCTTCCACAAGCGCAGTATAGCCACAAAAAGGATTTTTTACTCTCGATTTTAATGACTCTTTTTTTTACTATTACCAACCTATTCCGGATTAGCTCAGCGGTAGAGCAGCGGACTGTTAATCCGTTTGTCGTAGGTTCGATCCCTACATCCGGAGATCTCATTACTTGGAGAAATTGTGATACCGATTCAAGGAACCTGCTTCTCTTATTTGAAAAATCCCGTAGTTGATATTAGAAAACTCTATCCCGAAGAACGTAGCCAAATCACACAGGTTCGTGTTAAAGAAACTAAAGAAAAAACTTATCATTATACTTTTGTAGAAAACCAGTCCGATATAATCTCACGATTTTTTGAAATAAAAAGAAAGGAACAGTGTTTTCAGCTAAAAACATTTGACCCAGCGACTGGAGTCGTCCAAAAGATAATGATTCAAGACCCTCAATTTTCTCAATTCAACCAAGAATGGAATGAACACTATAGACTTCCCGGAGATCTCGATGGAATGCCGACAGCATGTCTTGGACTTTTAACAATGGGCAGCTTAGGTGCTTTCATTGCAAGTTTAATCAATATTCCAAATAATTTAAAAAATTATAAGCTTTGGACATTATTGTTGGTTTCCCTGACCGTCTCTCTCGTAGGTATTTCTATTTTTCGTAAGGATTGGATAGACACTGCTCAAGCAAGCAAGGATTGGGATGAAAAAATGTTGAACAAGCATCTATCCATAATCCATGCCTACCTAACACGAGCTAAGACTATTCCAAACATCACCTGGGTTTCTGCCACCCTTTCTTAGCCCTACTCGGGGGTTACACTCTTTATTATTAAATGGAGAGTTGCGCATTAATGTAGGTCTGTCTTATGATGAAAAGCACGCTGAGACTGCGTCATTTTACGTAGGTTCAGTTGAGTCGAAAGACTTGATTGACTCAGCGTCTTTTTCTTTTCTGTATCCTAGCATTTCCAGGAGAATTTCAGGCTGTTCTGTCTCTGGTTTCCAAAAGTTTGGTCGTATCAATTGATGCCATCTATCATCTCGATGCTCGAAGTTGCGGAAGACGGCCCCTGAAATAAGATCGGCAAATTGAATGCCTATGCTATGATGAGAAGGAGAGAAGAATAGACCTTCAATCAAATTAGGATAAGTTAAACGGGCGTTGTCAGATTTTAAAATTTCTCTATGCAAGTTTCTTTGCGCAGTATCTTGCGCGGGATTTCGATGGTCGCTAACAATTATTCCATAGACCATAGAGCCGATAATTTGGCTAAGTTGTTGTAAGTGCAGTTGGTAGAGCTCTATTATAGATCTATATGCGAAGGCATGCACGTGTTCAGGTTTTTTAATGTGCTCAGCTGTATAAGCCGTCGGCAGATGTACCACGACTGAAATAATCTTGATCGATTTATTTGCAATCAGGGCATTTAGAAGGGCTTTTCTGAGCTCATCTCTTTGTTGAAAATCTAGATGAAAAAGTGTGTTTTGATCGTCCGCCCGACATCGCTTTTGTCCAAAAAATCTCCATTTAATTTCCCCATGCACGTTAAACTGATCGCAAATTTTGTAAAATTCCTTTTCAAGATTAGACCACTGTTCCTCTGGTATGATAGGCCCGGCGAGGACAAAGTAGTTCGATTCAATTTTATTAGCTGGCGATATCGTACCTGCGTCATCTAAGAAGAGGATATGCATCCCGAATCCTTATAAAAATCGGGTCATTGTAAAGAAGAGTCTTTTACTTGGCAATGGCATGCGCAACGAAATTTCCCCCTTTTGGAAATAACCATGACACACTCTTGCTACACTTGGGGTTAACAAACTCCAAGAATCAACAATAAGTGACAACAGATCAAGAAGACCTAATCTTTTACTTCCATTCCAGCATCTTCGAAGGAAGAGAGGGAGATTGCCGACCAATCGAGGTGGGCTCGGTTTTTGGCAAGGCCTGTTAAGAGGCGGCATTGGAGTAAGTGGGCGATGGGCATCGGAATTTTTGCATCGGTGGCACTTTTCAACAAAAGACCGATATCCTTAAGTCCCAGCTCCATCTTTAATCCAACGGGCTCAAAACTTCTGCTCACGATTCTAAAACCGTAACCTCCCATGACCGAAGGAAATAACACCTCACTGATGACGGTATTAAAATCTTCGATATTGCCTCCATTTTTTTGAATAAAAGCAAACGCTTCTGATACGATTTCGATATTTGAAAGAATCAAGAAATTACCTGCGATTTTTATGAGGTTTGCTTTTTCTGGAGATTCTCCAAAATCATAAATCTTCTGCCCCATGAACTTGAGTAACGGGCTTACTTTTTTTTTGGCTTCGGTGCTTCCGGCAAGACAAATATTTAGTTTTTTCTCTTGAGCCATCTCGGGTCTTCCAAAAACAGGTGCAGAGAGAAGAGCGATCCCTTTCTTTTGATGTTCCGTCGTAAGTTCACGTATTAAATCGGGTGATACGGTGCTCATCGAGACGTGGATCAATCCCGGTTTGCCCTGTTCAAGAAGACCCCCAGGACCTAAAGTGATAGCTAGAAGAGCTTCGTCATTGGCGACCATACTAAAGACGATGGATGTCTTCTGAAATAAATCTCTTGGGACACCGACCCATTCGGCTCCCTTTTTTATAAGATCTGCAGCTTTGTCTTTTGTTCGGTTGTAAACAAAGAGCTTAACCCCGTTCTTCATCAAATTCTCGGCCATGGGGGTTCCCATGTACCCGAGCCCAATAAATCCTGCACTCAGTGTCATATCATCCTCGCTCTTTAAAGACTTTGAAGCCTAGGGGGAATACTTCTTTTTTGACAAAGATGGCATTTCCTTGCATGCCTTCTGCATACCAATGTGAGAAAAGGGTAAAACCGGAATTGGTAAGGAATTCTCTGAGAGATTTAAATTGTGACATTCCTTTTCTAAATTCGAGAAAATTGGTTTCTGTGAAGATGACTTTGACTCGGCTGAGAATGTGAGGGGAACTTTGCAGGACCTGATGTTCTAATCCTTCGAGGTCGAGCCACATGAAATCGATATGATCAAAACCATTTTCTTTGCACCAATCATCCAGGATGACGCAAGGAACTTCGACTTTGGGTCCTTGATAATGGATTTGCATCCATTCGGAAGGCTCGAGCAGGGAGCTAGCACCTTCATAGATCGGATTGTCTCCGGTGGAACCATGGCAAACATGGAGGATTGCCGTGCCATTGTAATTGTTGACGGCGAGATTATTCTTGAGAACATGGGTCAGATCTTTGGTTGTTTCTGAAAAGATTTGAAAAGCATGCGGGTTAGGCTCGAAAGAGATAATGGTGGCTTTCGGCCATCTCTTGGCAAAATTAAGTGTATCGGTCCCGTAATGAGCACCAGCCTCAAAAATGATAGGATTTTCCGGTAGAAACTTTGCAATAAGATCCAAAGGTTTCTTTTCAAATTCGGGAAAAAAACCTTCAAACCGCATCGGATATTGCTCAGCAGTCAAAAGGGAAAGGGTCGACAAAAAGATCCAAATCAATCGCATCATAGTAGGCTCCTTGAAATCCAATACGATAAACGGATTAGTTCTTAAAAAAAAGCCTTTTGTAAATTTTTTGGTCGGTGTAAAAAAGGAGTGAAGCTATGCGATGGAGAATTGTTTTTGCTTGTCTTTTTCTCAATTCTATTACTGCTCAAGAAAAACCGTATGTTACCTGCTGGCTGCAAAGTGGACAGCTGGGCAATCAACTTTTCGAAATAGCAGCCACCTTGGCTTACGCATGGGATAACGATGTAGTGCCACTCTTTCCTGAGCTCAACAAAACTAATTTTAATATCTCCATCAATCGTAAGAGGATTTTTTTCCGACTCAACGCTTCTCCACTTCCAAGACCCATCCTTCACACGTTTGAGCAATTCTGTAACTATGAAAAGATCGATATCCCTATTCTACCTGATCTGTTTTTAAGAGGGTATTTTCAAACATGGAAATATTTCGACCATCATCGAGAAAAACTATTGAAGGTTTTTGCTCCACGGACGGATGAGTTGAGGAGAATGAAGTTAAAACATGCCGCTATATTGGAACATTCTTGTACGGTCGCAATCCATGTTAGAACCTTCAATAAGCAATGGTGTTCGGCCATTCCATTTGTTGGACTGAAGTATTACGAGAAAGCCATCGAGCTTTTTCCACAGGAGGCTCTTTTTGTTGTATTTTCTGATCGCATTCACTGGTGCAAACACCATTTCTCTCAATTTAATCGCCCAATGATTTTCATCGAAAACCAAGATCATCTGGAGGATTTTTTTTTGATGTCGATGTTAAAGCATAACATCATCGGTAATTCGAGTTATTCTTGGTGGGCCGCTTATCTCAATCGAAATGCCGATAAAATTGTCGTTGCTCCTTCCCATTTTGTCCAACCGACGGTTTTATCCCAGGTCAATGCCAATATGCCGAACTGGATTACTCTGGATATCGATTATGATGCACCTTATCCTGAAGATATGTATGACTTTGATATCTCTTCAAAATCGCTGGATACACAATGATTAATAATGGAAGTCTTTGTGCACAAAAATAAGATCCTCACCTATCGGGATAGATAAGTTATATCCCTTTTCTTCCAGAAAGGGTTTAAGGCGGGGTTCATCGTAAAGATATTCTACAGTAATGACATCAATCTTAAATCGAGAAAAATCGATACTGGAAAGGATATCGAATTCTCCACCCTCGGTATCAATACTGAGAAAATTCACGTGTGTGATTCCGGCATTTCCCAAGAGTTGGTTGAAGATATAACATTGAACAGGGATGAGTTCGTAAGAGCCGCCCAATACAGCAATTTCTCTTTTCATTCTTTCGAAATGCCGTGGGTTATATTTGTGTAAAAGGCCCGAGAGCATTTCAGTGTTTAGGTTAGGACTTGAAACCTTTAACAATTGGCCGACACCCTCCATATCTGTGATGCAACCTTGGACACAGATACAATTTCTACAAGCTTGCAATTCCGCAAACCTTTCTGGCTTTGGTTCGATGCAAATTCCTGTCCAACCTCTTTCTTTCTCGAAAAAGAAGGTGTTACTATGCGAAATTCCGTTGTGTGCCCCGATATCAATAAAAACGCCTCCTTGCATGTCTTTAAAAAAGTATTCATTGACATACTGATCTTGGCCGAATTGGCTGTAATATGTTCCAAAGCAGAGTTGGTGAAAGAAAACAAATCCTAATAAATAAAATTTATTCATGATGTTTTTCCATGGTTAATAACGACTACTTAATTCGATGACTGGAATTTCAGGGTTAAAATACGTTGACCAAAGACTTAAATTGGAGCTCGTTCTAATTAAAAAGTTGCAGCGGGAGAGCAAAATGCAATCGATGAAAGCTTCTTCTCCATGCAGATAGTTATTGGATAATTTAAAATGGAGTGATTTTTCATCATCGGAGCGTAATGTGCTGTAAGAGATCACGGCATCTTTAAATGATCGTTGTATAAACTCAATAAACTGCATTTCATCCGATGCGACAAAAATTTTATAATTATGAAGATTGTGTTCGGCAATGTATTTATGGAGGCATACTAAAACTTCCTCAAAGGAAACCCGTCTAACTTCTGTGATTTTATCCGTTCCGCGATAGTGAACTCCTATGACAGAACCTGTAAAATTTTGGTGAATAAATTGATCAATTTTATTTTGAATATTTTCTCGTATTTTAATATATTTTCGGATGAGGAAATTCACCTGATGACGATTGAGTTGCCTCTGCGTGAAATAGGCATAAGTAACATACTCACTCGCGTTAAATTCTTTAACAGATGCATTTTCTTTATTTCCCAGTCGTATAGGTTCACAATAATATTCCCACCAATTGGGCCCATATTTTGGATCATAGTAGAGGCCAAGTTTTTCAAAATCGACTTCAATTCCTGCATAATTATGGGTTTCATATTCGTGCAGTACGCCAGCAATGTAGCTAAAGACACTAAACATCCCAACCTGAAACTCAAAGAGATTGGCTCGTAGATAAGTTGCTTGGGATGAAGCCGCCAACGATAAGCAAGTACTAAGAGTTAATAGAATAAATTTAACAATGTTAAAAAGATAATCATAGGGCATTATAAAATCCATGAAAAAGTTAATCGTCTTTTTTCTTTTGTTCGCTTCCTTATGTGGAAGGGAACGGATCGACCTTGTTTCTTATACGTATTATCTTCTGCCCATTGAACAACTGGCTAAGTATTGCCCGGAAATACTTCCGATTGATTCTTATCCAATGAAGTTCGAGCGTATCAGGGAAGTTTATGATGTGGTGCCATTTTATAATGGCTGTGTCTATGCCCAAAACTTTACTTCAGATTCGGACGACTTAAAAAAGATCATCTTTTTCGATTACTGCGAAGATCCGAATGTCTTTCGATTGCCCAAGAGTAAAATGGTTCTTTTCAAGTGGGAAGCGATTAAAATACATCCGCGGTTTTATGAGCCGTATTCGGTTGTTTATACGTGCGATGATGACCTCGTTGATGGGAAGAAGTTTTTAAAATTTTACTATCCGGCTCTTTTACCGATGATCGATGAGATTCCTTCTTTTCAGGATAGAAAATTCTGTACCATGGTTGTTTCAAATTGGAATCGTGAACGGATTGCTATGTTGGATTTTTTTGCGAAAAAACCGAAAGGGGATTTTGAGTTTTATGGATCTGTTCCAGATAAGTTCCAGGGTAACGAAATGTACCGGGGAAGAATTCCTGGTTATTATTCAGGCAGGGAAAAACTTTCCACTTTAAAAAATTATCGATTTTGCATCTGCTTTGAGAATACACAGACGACGAAAGGGTATATTACGGAGAAAATTTTCTGCTCCTTTGCTGCAGGATGTGTTCCGATTTATTGGGGTCCAAAAAATATTGAAAAGTATATCCCTAAGAATTGTTTTATCAATTATCGAGATTTCAAAACCCGAGAAGAGCTTTATCAGTTTATGAAAGCGATGACGCAAGAGACTTATGAGAGATATATCGAAAATATTCGGATGTTTATTCAGAGCAAAGAAGCTCAAGTTTTTTCGCCCGATTATTTTGATAAAACACTGTACGAGGCTACCAATCGCTAGTTTTGTCTAGAAACTGCCGTTTCACGTAATTGTCAAGGCGAGATAGGGCTTCGGGAAGGTCTTTTCTGCCGAAGCCGAGGCGGAAGTAGTTGCCGGGGAAATCGTAGACGGAGCCGGGGAGAAGGAGAACGCCTTCTTTGTGGACGAGGTCTTCTGTGAACTCGCTGATGGGGGTTGGGGCTAAGAGTTTGGGAAAGGCGGTGGCGCCGGCGAGGGGTTTTTTCCAGGAGAAGATTTTGGGATATTTCTCGAAGAACCGATCTAAGAGTTCGAGATTTCGACGGACGATCAAGAGATTCCGCTCGATGATTTTGTCTTTTGCACGGAGTGCCATGAGAGCGAGGATTTCGCTGGGGGCTGCATTGCAGATGGAGAGATAGAGTTTCGAGTCGAGGCAAGATCGAAGCAGGTCTTCGTCTTGAGATGCAAGCCAGCCGACACGGAGCCCGGCAAGACCGAAGGTTTTCGACATCACACCGAGACTGAGGGCTTTGTCATAAAGATCGGCGGCGGGGGGCAGAGACGATCCGGGTCGCAGTTCAGAAAATCGGTAAACTTCGTCGGAAAATAAATAGGCACCCACGCTTTTGGCATACTCGATGATATTCTCTAGAGTCGATCGGTCGATATGAACACTGGTCGGATTATGGGGAAAATTGATCACAATGAGTCGGGTATTTGGTCGGAGGAGTTTCCCGAGATTTTCAATCTCAAAGAGCCATGTGCCATTTCTCTCTTTCATGGGTAAAAAGGTGACGTCGGCTCCTAAGGATTGTGGAATCGCGCTTAACGATTGATAACAGGGAGAGGGGACGATGACATGATCACCGGGCTTCAAAATCACCTGCATGGCTGCGAAAATAGCCTCTTCTGCCCCTGAAAAAGTTCCTATCCCTTGTTCAGGAATATTTTGATAAAGCTTGGCAATTTCTTTCCGGAGAAGAGGAAATCCTGGAACCGGAATATAACCAAGCCGCATCTTCTCCCATTGTTCTAACGACTCGTCATCGGCCATTGCGATGAGTTCTTTCAAGGAAAACGATTCGTTATCCGAGGCACACAGAATGTAGGGAGCATGGAACTCGTATTTGTCGAAATATTTCTCTAATTTGAAAAATGGGAGTTTCATAGAGGAAATTTTAAATAAACTTCTTATTTTAGTGTTATTAAAAAACAAGGACGATTAAAAATATCGGACGATATGGCAACGATTGCACCTACAATACCAGGAATCCGAAGAGCGGCATATGCATTAACACCGTTTGTTGCTAGAGACGAGATTTGCGCCATTGCAAGGATAATTTTAACTCGTCCAGACATGTGTAAAAGTGCCGAATTTACCCACCGGGTGATGGCATGTTTGAGGGGAATTGGACCAGGAGTATCTTTGAGGCAATGGATAGATCTCGCTCAATTGTTTTTCAAAGCGGTTATAGGATATGCAGGTCCAGATGCATTAGGACTTCATGAGAGGGTTTGCTTTCAAACTGAGCATTTCACCTTCTTCGTGCGAAGAAGGCTGCTTGAGCTGCACAGCCCCAAACTTGCCCGTTATTTTGATCCAGAGGAGTTGGAAAAAGAAAGGGCACATGTTGTTAGTGAACGAACACTCTTTGAAATGACAACCTATTTTGAAAGTGGGATCGAACAATTTTCACCCGATCTTTTTTACGAGAGATGGTTGTTTGCTCATGTATGGAATTGCGGGGTTTTAAGAGAGGTTGTTGAGAGAGAACTGATTCAGATTTTACAACAACCTGGCTCACTCATCCAAGTCTGGATGTTTGCTTATGAAAAAAAAGATGATCGAATGATGAGTTTCCTCCTTTTCAATAGTCCACCTAGGTTGAACCATATCGGGACGATCGGGGAAATTTATAATATATCAGCTCAAATTTTATATTGGATTCAACTCAGTTCCGAGTTGAATGAAATTACCTATTCCGCTGGAACGGTGAGTTTTTTTTCATCCGAATGTTCACTCAGTGTCATTCGAACGATGTTTGAACATCCATTTTTCTTTACACAATTGTGCTGTGAAGAATGTGATGATCTGCAAGATGGTGAGGAACTCGCTAAAACCCTCCGGGCATTTGGACCAAGATCTACTTTGGCTAGATTTAAATTAGATACCGAGAACAATCAAGTTCTTGCAACACTCCTTACAACTGTTTTAGCCTACACGAAGGTGAGTGAAATTGAAGTGGTTGCCGGCCATGTGGATCAATCTTTAGATGCCGTTTTTGGAATCTTGAGAGGGAATGTCTATCTCCGTAAATTTACTCTGCACTGTCGATCGATCGATTCTAATAGCTTGGAATCCCTCGCAGACGTTCTAAACAATAATGCGACCCTGCAGGTTTTAAGGATCTGTAATAACGATGAAGAAGAAGATCTTATTCTTCCACCTTGTCCCTCTTTAAACAGGGCCTTAGAAAGAAATATAGGACTGCAAGTTTTCAGATTAGATTTTGTAGATTTTGACGCAGACGAAGTCGTTCTTTGGGGATCTATCGTCCGGAGTCAAAGATTAACATCTCTTGCTTTGAGAATTAATACCTCTGGCATGTCAAGGATACTTCATTTAGGAGCAGCTTTAGCTGAAAATACGACTTTACGTGATCTGACTCTTCAATTTGAGACCGGGTGCATCGATGAGACTGCTTTTTTCCTCCAGCTCTCAAGACAAACAACATTAAGGTCATTACAATTGATCGAAGAATCCCATGATGTTCCTGTTCCTAACATTCTTCAGAATCGTTGCAGTATTGAGAAATTGGATTTGCTCGGTGTCACTTTTTTTGATGATGAAGCGGAGAGAGTTGTCCGTTCTCTTCCCGGTTCAAATGTGCGAGAGTTGACGCTTAATTTATCGAGGGTTCATGGAAATCGAACAATTCAAGCCCTTTCTGAGATTTTGAAGTCCGACATCACGCTTGAGAAGCTGGCTATAAATTCCCCGGGGTTAAATGATGAACAAATTCGGTTATTGGCAAATGGTCTCGGAGAAAATAGATCTCTTTTAGATTTAGTTCTTTGGATCCAGTGTACAGAGGAAGGAGTGCTTTATTTTGCCCAGCAACTCCAAGGGAATCAAACTCTCATGTCTTTTACAATGATACCGCATGCGCAAACCCCTTTGTTAGAGCAGGTTAAGGTCATTTTCAAAGCTGTTGGTTTTGCCCTTGCCGGAAATTGGCATTTCAAAAGAATGTAAAAATTATTTAAATTCAGAGATTTTTAACATTCCTATATAATCCCTTTCAAAAATATAGGAAGGATATGGCAGTTAACATCGTTCAATTAAGACAAAATCTTGTTCGTGATCTGGCGGGAATAAAGGAAAAATGGGGAGGCGATCATCAATGGTTTTACCTATCAAGGGATAAGACCTTACACCTCTATCCTCGGCCGGCGGGCCGAATCGAGAGAATTTGGGAGTGTGTTTGCCGTTTTTTTCATACGATATTTTATGGAAACAAACTCATTACACTCAGTAGAAAATTTCAAGAGATCACAAGCCAAGTCGATACCTATTTAAGTCATGAAAAAGATAGCAATCAAAAAACTACTTTTATCAATGCCTATCATAATGCTTTGAACGACGTCTATCATGCTGCGACATCAATAGCCAAAAAATACAGTCTACCCCCTCCATCCACTCAAGGGGTATATTTTTCAACACTCTTGTCCGAAGGTCCCCGTGTTCAAAGTCGGTTCACCTTTAAAAATAAAACACCGAATGATGTTGAAGTTGCTATCACTCTACCAGGGAGTTCAGTTCCTTTTAGACATACTGCTCTGAGACACAAAGGGTTCAGCTTTCCAACAGAAATCCTCTGTTTCCCAAGGGGTCAGATCGAATTGAAGGCACAGCGGGAAGGTCAATTCCGGACTTCAGAACGAAACGATTACTGCTTGATCATTCATGAATCGGGTTATGTTGAATCCAAACATATTCCAGCAAAAGATGTATATCGATGCTTTGTCAATATTGAAAACAAGACCTCGTGGGAGGTTTTTTTTCGAATGGATGGGGGGTTTGAACAATATACGACTCCTTTAGATACCCAAGAAGGGAGAGTTCCACCAAAATCAACAGAGCAGCTCCAATTGAGGAAAAAGTTCACAAGGGAAGAACAAGACGAAATCACGTTAAAACAACATGCCTCAGACGCAACTGCTTTTAGGGTTGCTAGCATCCTCGATGAAGAAGTTGCATATAAGGGACCTTTACCCCGAAATGCTGTTCTCCATGAAATTAAATATCATGTCAGTTTAACGAAAAAAGCGGAGGTCCCGCTCAAATCACAGATGGCTTTTTACGAATATACCCTTGAGCAAAACTTATCCCTCACTCAATTTTCAGCGACTGCTGCCCTGAATTCCAGAGACATTGATGAGCAGATCCTGACTACTTCAGATACATTAAGGATCAATTTAAAAGAAAAAAAACCGACAAGAGTTTTAAGAAAGGTTGAAAAGCCTGGAATTGCCCTCGTTAATGGGTCAAGTTCACCCATGGAAGTTGTACTGAAGATAACTGCAAAACAACCTCCCCATTTGAGCCGCCATCAACTTTTAAATCCTGAACAAACCCTCCGATTTTGGATTGGAAGAGGTGAAATTTTGGAAAGCCCATTTCCTACACTGGGAGTTCAAACTCCAGAATTATCCGTTTCGGGCACGATCCAAGAGTGGAAATTATCTTGAAAATTCTTGCCTTTTTCAAGAAATGGTCAGCCCCGAGAAAACCTAGGAAAATCCATCTAAAATCGAAGGGTCAATATTTTGACCTGAAGGAACTTTATGACAAGGTCCATGAGAAGTACTTCGCAGGGAATCTAAAGCTCCATATCACCTGGTTCAATCCCAAGAAGTCGAAGTATACCCACCGTATCGTTCTCGGCTCTTTCCACCGAGATCACCAGCTCATTCGGATTAACAGGGCTTTGGATCAGCCCGATATTCCAGAATTCTTTGTATCTTTCGTCATCTATCATGAAATCCTTCACCACGTTCTTCCCCCTATTCATCACAGCCGTAAGAGACAGATCCATCATGCCGCTTTCAAGGCCCAGGAACGGGAATTTCAAGAATATGCCCTCGTTAAAGAATTCCAGCGTGCCTCGAAAAAGCGATGGTTTCTAGACTAAAAAAGACCCACCTGCTAATCCATAAATTAGGAGGGGATCTATGTCCAAGTTTTCAGGCGATCGAGGTTACCAAGCCTACCGTTTTTTGCAGGTAGCTTTTGTGATCGTACCCATCATTGCAGGATTTGATAAGTTTTTTTATGTCTTAGACAATTGGTCGATCTATTTGTCGCCCATGGCGATGCAGATGATTGGAGGACACGACAGGGGATTTATGGCCTTTGTCGGTGTAATTGAGATCATCGCCGGTATCGGAGTCATGTTTAAACCCAAAATCTTCGCCTATATCGTTGCTGTATGGCTCCTGGCGATCATTCTCAATCTATTCGCTACAGGCCACTACTTCGACATTGCGCTCAGAGATTTCGGACTCATGCTCGGAGCCTTTGCCCTTGGCAGACTCGCACCGCAATACGACGTCAAGTAGTCTATTTTGAACCTTCTGTTATAGCCAGAGAGATGGCGCCTAGAGCAACGACAAGAGTTGCTCTGGGAATCTTTTTCAGATCTAGCTTTGCAGGATTTTCTCCGATAATACCTGTCGTGACCTCTCTCAGAGAAACCAGCTCCGCTTCCATTCTTTGCACTTTTGCTTTAAACTCGTCGTTTTCTTTTCTTAGACGACTCAATTCCGTTAATCTATCCTCGGCAGCAGCCTTTCGTTCCGACTCTAATAAAGGACCTATTATTGGGTTAAAATGAAGCCTTGTTTCTTCAAGACGTTGTGCTGCTGTATTGATGAGTCCTATCTTTCCAGGGTCCAGTTTGTACTGATTAGCACTCAGTTCATCTAACCCTTTTCTAGCTTCAGCAATTCTTTTTAAAAGGTCTGATATTTCTTTGTAGGTGGCCACCTCTTTGGAACACAAAGCTGTTTTGACCCGCTCCATCAACGGAGGAAGGTCGCCCAGTTCGCGTGAAACAGGGTGCTTTAGCGCCCAGTCTGCCCAAGCACTAACCGTTCTCCAATAACTATTCGTCTCTAAAGAGATCCCCGCCGAAGTAAAACAAAGCTTGTCATCCCGATGTTGTCTTGAACTACACAAAGCCAGTTGATCCAAAATTGCTTCTGCTTGTCCGGCAGTCAAAGGAATAGGTGCTATCACAGGTCCAGTTGCTACAGTTGCCATACATACCTCGCTTTTATTAAAAACCGATCACTTAATGCAAAAAAGAATAATTCTTTCCCCTTTCAAATCCAAGAAAATTCTGAAACTTATTAACCCGAGGGGTCAAAAGGTGACAAGATGCGCTGCGAGGTAAAGCTAGATTGATTCTCGCGAGGAATAACATTCTTGAATACGAAGGATTCCGAGCGAGAATCGATAGCCGCAAGCCGCAGCAAGCAGGTTGTCACCTTTTGACCCCTCGGGTTAATATCTTTATGAGCTTGTTTTTTTTGATTTTAAAAGATCTTTAAAAATCAGGAATTTATTTTTTTGACCTTCGCGCAAAGACCATGTCTCGACTTCTTTTAGATGAATATTGTGCTCAAGACAGATATTAACGGCTTGCTCGAGTCCTTCCTTATCGTCCCAATGATAAAAACTGGCTAATCGATCTTTGACACTATCCACAGGTCGTAACAATTGAATCGTACCAAGTGGTGTGATGACTTCATTGAATTTTTTGATAGTCTCCATTCCGATGGAAACGGGTGGTGTCACAAATTCAATGATCCAAGGACAGGTCTTATGTTTAAAATATCCCTGTTTTCCGATAAATCCTAATTCAGTTAGTGCTTTTTGGACTTGTTTCATGTCTTCAAAAGTCACATAGTCTAAATCATAAGATTGATACCGATTGTTCGAGTATATGGTTGCGCAAGCTCCGCCTACCAACACTGTCTCTATACCTCGTTTTCGGAGTTCCTGTGCAAGAAAACCAGCAAGGTCTTTTAGGGATACCGTTGATAAATCAACCATTCACGACACGCAGGAGGGGTTTGTCTTTTCTACGAGGCCTTTTTCTTAAGATAGGTTCATAATAACGGGTGCGAATATTTTCTGGGAAAGAAGCATAGGCTTTGCGGAGGAAGGCTTTTAACTCTGAAAGAAAAGGGTAGCGAGGGTTAAATTGGTAAATGAGTGTTTTTCCTACTTTAGAGCTGACGACGATACCACCTTTTTCCAACCTCCCAAGGGCTCTTTGGAAACTATAGAGTGGCATATTAAAGGTCTTTTTCAATTGAGAGGGGTAACATTTTTGGTTGATCAGGATATAAAATACGACTTTCTCGATTACAGGATTGCCAAAAAGTTGCTCAAGCATAATCTACCAATCTTTTTAGTCATATTACCAAATTATTTGGTGGATTGTCAAATACCGTTATTTCTTTTTTTTGAATTTGAGGGCGATCGAGTTGAGGCAGTACCGTTTGAGGGACGGTTTGGGGCCGTCGTTGAAGAGGTGGCCGAGGTGGCTTTGACACTGGCTGCAGAGGACTTCGGTCCGTTTGGTGAAAAAGCCGACGTCGTCTTTGTAGGTGACGCTGTCGGGCGTGATGGGCTCGGTGAAGCTGGGCCAGCCTGTGCCCGATTTGAACTTGGTATCGGAGCTGAAGAGGGGTTGTCCGCAGGCGGCGCAGACGTAGGTCCCTTCTTCGGTTGAATCCCAGTATTCTCCGGAGAAAGCTTTTTCGGTTCCTTTTTCTCGGAGGACTTTGTATTGCTCAGGGGTGAGTTTCTTTTTCCAATCTTTTTCAGATTTGCCCATATTATTAACGGGGGCCATAAAAATGTGACAACCTGCTTGCTGCGGCTTCGCCATATCGATTCTCGCTCGGAATCCTTCGTATTCAAGAATGTTATTCCTCGCGAGAATCAATCTGGCTTTGCCTCGCAGCGCATCTTGTCACATTTTTATAGTCCCCGTTAATACTTGACTTGGCTGAAAAGGTTTAAAACGTCAATCAATTTTTCAGAACAATGCGGTAGCGTGCTTGATTCGATTTGAGGCGGTGGATCGCTTCGTTGATCTGGGACATGGGGAAAAGTTCGATTTGCGGGGTGATTTTGTGGCGGGCGGAGAAGAGGAGCATTTCTTGCATGAGAGCACGGCTTCCGGTGCCGCTTCCACAGATCGACCGGTTTCCAGAGATGAGAAGGCGGGCAGGAAGGGTGATTTCTTTGGAGGGGAGTCCAATGAAGCACAGTTTTCCATGAGGAGCAAGGAGCTTCAGGATAGAGCTCCAATCGAGATCGGCATGGGTGGTCGATAAGATAAAATCGAAAGAACCTGAAGGAGGTTTATCGGAGGTGGATAGAAAATGGGATGCGCCAAATTTGCGGGCTTCTTTTTCTTTATCGGCTGAACTGGAAATGGCTGTCACATCGCATCCAAACGCGTGGGCAAATTGTAGGGCGAGATGTCCAAGTCCTCCAATCCCGATGACGGCGACAGAATGCGGGGCCTTTACATTGTAGATTTTAAAAGGGGAGTAGGCGGTGATCCCGGCGCAAAAGAGGGGAGCCGAGCTCTGTGGATCGAGCTGGGAAGGGAGGGGATAAGCAAAGTGGTAATCGACGACGATTTTGTCTGCAAAACCTCCGTATTGTTCGACGCAGGTTCTGACTTTAGAGGGACAAACGGTTTCATCGCCTTGGATGCAAAATTTGCAATGGAGACAGGCGCCAGATTGCCAGCCGACTCCAACGCGCTGTCCGATCTCTAATTCTTGAACACGAGATCCTTTTTTGACAACTTTTCCTATGATTTCATGCCCCGGAACAAGAGGGTAGTTGGAAATCTTCCAATCGTTATCGATGAGGTGGACATCGCTGTAGCATAGGCCACAGAACTCGATGCCGATTTCAACGTCGTCATCTTTGAGGGGGGAAGGTTTGTAGGAAAATGGCTTGAGGCGATTTGATGCCGCCTTCGCTGCATAGGCTTGGATCATATCGACCCAGAATATATCAATTTGTTTCGCCGAACAAGCCTTTAAAAACGTCTACGGGATTGGGATTTGATGGAATTTTGAAAATTCTGTCGATGACATCTTTCAAATTTTCTTGGACGAAAATCTCTTTGATGGCTTGTCCTAGGGCAGAATTCATCAGTTGATCTGAAAGATTTCCACCTTGGCTGTTGATATTATAGAGGGTGATTTTTGGGATTGTCTTCAGGCGGCGGACTTTCCCCTCGCTTCTATAGAGAAGTTCAGCGGAGATGTTTGTGAGAACCAGTTTTTTGATGAGGACGGTTTTTTTAGAAGTTTTGCTGCTCTCTTCCTGAGAAGCCTGAGCATTGTTCATGATCGTTGTCCAGTTTCCTGTTGTTCCTTTGGGAGAGTCAAATTCAAGTCCGATGTAAACATCATTCACATCGATTTCATCGATGACGATGTCATTGTGAAGATACCGGGTGAGAGGAGCATTGACAAGAATTTGCTGAGCTCCAAAAGCTCTGTCGAGTTGATAGTTTCTGGGATTGGAAATTTCAAAATGCTCGACTTCGATCCGATTCATGGAGAGATTGATGTCTCCAATTTCGACGGCGACTTTCAATGTTTTAGACAGCCGGCTAGCGACCATATCGGGAACGCGAGACCAAAAGAGGAAAAAGATGACGACCGCTGCAAGAATGCAAAGAATGACGATACCGAGCAAACTTTTCCAGAAGGTTCTCATACCCCCTCTGTATCAAATAAATATTTTAATTTCAAAGCAAAAAAAGACGCCCCATTGAAGGAGCGTCCTTTTAGGAGAGATTAATAATCTGCGCTAGCCATCGGGTTAGGAGCAGTTTTTTCTTCTTCCTCGTCGGTGATAATCGCCTCTGTTGTGAGAAGGAGAGAGGCGATCGAAGCTGGAAGCTCGGTGCAGAGTCGTACGACCTTAGTCGGATCGACGATTCCTTCCTTGATCATATTGACAAACTTGTCGTTTTGAGCGTCCCATCCTTCATAGGTCTCCATACTCATGACCTTTTGAACGATGATAGAACCCTCTTTCCCAGCGTTTTCTGCGATTTGGCGAAGAGGCCATACGACAGATCGGATCAAGATCTCAACACCCACTTTTTCATCTCCTGAAAGAGTCGTAGCGAGCTTTTCAAGAGCAGGGATCGATCGGATCAGCGCAACACCACCGCCAGGAACAATTCCTTCTTCCACAGCAGCTTTTGTTGCGTGGACGGCATCGTCGACGCGATCTTTTTTCTCTTTCATCTCGACTTCTGTTGGAGCGCCAACGCGGATGATTCCAACACCGCCAGAGAGTTTAGCAAGCCGCTCTTGGAGTTTTTCTTTGTCGTAGTCCGAGGTGCTCTTATCAATCTGACTCTTGATGAGACCAATCCGCTCTTGGATTTCTGATTTTTTGCCAGCCCCTTCAACGAGAGTGGTGTCTTCTTTTTTAACAACGACTTTTTTGACTCGCCCGAGCATGTCGAGAGTGACGTTTTCGAGTTTGAAACCGAGCTCTTCACTGATGAATTTACCACCGGTGAGGATGGCGATATCTTCGAGAACCGATTTCCGTCTGTCGCCGAAGCCGGGTGCTTTTACAGCACAGACTTTCAGGCCGCCGCGGATTCTATTGACAACGAGCGTCGCTAAAGCTTCCCCTTCGATATCTTCTGCAATGATCAGGAACGGCTTTCCTGTTTCAGCAGCAGCTTGTAAAACGGGTAAAAATTCCTTCATGCCGCTGATCTTTTTCTCATAGATGAGGACAAAAGCGTCATCGAGAACAGCTTCTTGAGCTTCCGCGTTGGTGACGAAGTAAGAGGAGAGATACCCTCGGTCAAAGTTCATTCCTTCAACGACATCGAGAGTGGTTTCAAATCCTTTTCCTTCTTCAACGGTGATCGTGCCATCTTTGCCGACCCGTTCCATCGCTTTTGCGATGATTTCACCAATTTCTGTGTCGCCGTTGGCAGAAATGGTGGCAACTTGAGCGATTTCTGTTTTATTTTGAATCGGTTTGCTGATTTTTTTTAGTTCTTCGCAAATGGTTTTGACAGCTTTTTCGATACCTCGTTTGATCTCAATCGGATTTGCACCCGCTGTGACGTTACGAAGTCCTTCGCTGTAGATGGCTTCTGCGAGAAGAGTCGCAGTGGTCGTACCATCTCCCGCTTTGTCAGCAGTCTTGTTGGCGACTTCTTTGACCATTTGAGCGCCCATATTCTCGTGTCTGTCTTCGAGCTCGATTTCTTTCGCAACAGTCACACCGTCTTTCGTGATGTGGGGAGCGCCATATTTTTTATCGATGACGACATTCCGACCTTTGGGTCCAAGCGTCACTTTAACCGCTGAGGCCAGCGTCCGTACGCCCTTCAAGATCTTTTGTCTTGCATCTTCCTTAAACTTAATATTTTTAGCTGCCATATTTTCTCCTTAATTAGTTGACAATTGCGATGATATCATCGGCTTTGACGATGACGTATTCGATATCATCTAGCGTGACTTCTTGAGCTGCATATTTATCCATTAAAATGGTGTCGCCCACTTGAACAGGCATTGGAAGAGTTTTCCCTTCTTTAGTGAGTTGGCCTGGACCGACGGCGACGACTTTTGCCGTTTCTTGTTTTTTCTTAGCACTATCTGGCAGGATGATCCCTCCTTTGAGAGTCTCTTCTTGCTCTAGACGTTCGGCCACGACTCGGTTGCCGAGAGGCCGTATCGAAATTTTCTTTTCAGTTTGTTGTGCCATATTTTTTTCTCCTTACAGGTAAAGGGAGAGTTTACACAAAAATCTCTCCTAAAACAACCATTTTAAGATAAAGCGACTTTTTTCTCAAGAGAATTAGCACTTTCATTGACGGACTGCTAATCAATTATTTCTTTTAGGACTTTGCAGAAAAAACAACACGGGTTTAAATTTGATGGTGTGGCTTAAGTCACATTATTGGAGGTTTATATGAAACTTAAATTAATCTTTGCACTACTACTGGTTCTTTCTTCCAATTTAGCCTGGGCTAAAAGCTCAGAGTCGAAAATAAAAAATGCCATCGATGGGGCTGCTGAAAGTCTCAAAAAAGGCGTTGAAAAATGTGGAGATAAAATCGAGGATATCCAAGATTATCTCTATCATTACGATTGGAAGGGTCTATTTCATGTGAAAACAACCTCAGGGATCACAACGGTGAGCGAGGTTAGGTTGAATGGACATCCCCGCGTCATTGTGGTTAAACCCGGTGAACGGATTAAGGGTCACCTGAAATATACGCTTGATAAAAAGCGTTGTAAGGATCTTAAATACCATCGTATCCTTCTGGGTATCAAAGGAGAAGGTGCTCAGACCACGATTGGAACAGGAGTCGGCATCATTGCTGATAAGGAAAGTAAAGATAATTTTGTCCTTATAGCTCCTAAAGAACCTGGCCTTTACCAAGTCCGTTTTAAATCCGTTGAGAACTACACGGAGAGTGAAGCACTCAAAAAGTGGTATAACGAGGATGGAAAAGAACCATCTGGCAATAAGACCATCGGATTTATCTACGTCAAATAGAGACTCGGTTTTTTCTTGACGCAAGCGCGATTGTTCTTCATATTGATAAAATTGGGAGAAAAAGAATGAATCGCGCTGATGTGAGTCCTCAAGATCAATGGAATGTTCAAGCTCTTTATCCGACGTTCGAAGATTGGAAAAAAGATTTTACTTTAACCCAAGGGAATGCCAAAGAAAATGAAAGGTCTCCCCATTGGCCTGAATTACAGAAGTTTCGGGGAAAGCTCGGGGAAGGGCCTGCGGTTGTCTTAAAACTGATAAAAAATCTTTTAGAATTAGATCGTAAACTGGCTAAGCTGTATACCTACGCCCATCTTCGGCATGATGAGGATGTCGGAAACGATACCTACAAAGAGGCGTATCTACGGATCACGACGGTCTTACATGCATTTCGACAAGAGACGGCATGGGTTGAGCCGGAGCTGCTCCATCTCTCGGATGAAAAATTGCAAGCTCTTCTCAAGGCCCAAGAATTAGAGCCGTACCGATTTTATCTTGAAAAGATCATCCGATTAAAGCCTCATACATTAGATGCAGCTGGAGAGGAGCTTCTTGCCGGCGCTTCGCTGGCTTTGGATGCTCCTGAACGGGCATTCGGAGCTTTTAACAATGCGGATCTCCGCTTTCCCAATATTTCTGATACCAAAGGGGAGATGCACGAGCTGACCCATGGGAAATTCTCCATTTATCTTAGAAGCCGCGACAGAGTTTTGAGAGAAAATGCGTTTAAAACTCTTTTGCATGCGTATGAAACGTATGAAAATACCCTCAGTGAACTCCTCCAGGGTGAAATTCAAAAACATTGTTTTGTGATGAAAGCCCGCCATTTTCCATCGTGTTTAGAGGCGGCTCTTTTTCCACACAACGTAGATACGAAAGTCTATACCAATCTCATATCGACGGTGCGGGCTCATTTGCCCGTTTTGCACGACTATATGGCTTTTCGTAAAGAAGCGCTCAAGGTCGATGAACTTCATTTGTATGATATGAATGTTCCTTTAGTTCCAGAGGTCGATGTGAAGATGGAATTCGAGGAGGCCGCACGAGCGATTGTCGAGTCGGTGAAGCCTCTCGGTCTGATTTATCAAAAAGCATTGGAAAAAGGGTTTTTCCACGACCGATGGGTCGACCGGTACGAAAATAAGAGAAAGAGGTCTGGGGCCTACTCGAGTGGTTGTTATGACAGCATGCCATACATTTTAATGAACTATTATGGTGATCTGAACAATATCATGACTCTGTCTCATGAGGCGGGTCATAGTATGCATTCGTTTCTAGCCTGGGGAAATCAACCTTATCACGATGCAAGTTATCCTATTTTCTTGGCGGAAGTGGCATCGACTTTTCATGAGGAGTTAACAAGGATCCATCTTCTAGCCACATTACAAGACCCTCTCAAGAAAGCGTATCTCCTCAACCAAAAGATTGAAGATATACGCAATACGTTCTTCCGGCAGGTGATGTTTGCTGAATTTGAGCTCAAGCTTCACCAGTTTATTGAACAAGGTGTTCCTCTGACTCCCCACTTTCTTAAAAAAGAGTACTTGAATCTTGTTTCCGATTATTTCGGTCCAGCCGTCACCATCGATCGAGAGATTGAAATGGAGTGGTCTCGCGTCCCACATTTTTATTACAACTTCTACGTCTACCAATATGCGACCGGGATTTCGGCTGCCCACGCTCTCGTTGAATTAGTTCTCAAGGAAGGACCTGAGAGATATTTGAAATTCCTTTCTTCAGGGGGAAGCAAGTTTCCTCTCGAGCTACTCAAAGAGGCAGGGGTCGACATGACCACGCCAGCTCCGATTGAGGCTACAATCCGTCAATTCGGGCGGCTCATTTCCGAACTCAAAAAATCTTTAGATGTTCTAGAGGAAAACAATTGTTCTAAAATCTCGAGATGTGTATGAACCTACCATAAGATGACATTCAAGAAATTCACTGATTCCTTTGTCGTGGCAAACGACAAGGGACTTCACACACGTCCTTCGACCGAGCTCGTGAAGTGTGCCTCGGCTTTTAAATCCCGTATCACTCTCCATTACCTTGAGTTCAGTGTGAATGCAAAATCTCTTCTAGGTATCCTCATGCTGGCGGCCGTTCGAGGTGCAAAGATCACCATCGAAGCCGTCGGTGATGATGCCGAAGAGGCGGTCAAGTCGATCGTCGAACTAGCAAGAAACAAATTTTACATAAAGTATTAACCATGTCAAAAAAATTAGAAGGTAAAGTTGCAGTAGTAACTGGAGCATCGAAGGGAATTGGAGCTTCGATCGCCCTCCATCTGGCTGCAGAAGGTGCGACGGTTGTTGTGAACTATGCGACCAGCAAAGAAGGCGCAGACCGCGTTGTAAAAAAGGCGGGGGGCAAGGCCATAGCCATACAAGCCAACATGTCGAGCCAGAAGGAGATTCAACGCCTTTTCTCCGAAACGGAGAAAGCCTTTGGCAGGCTGGATATCCTCGTCAATAATGCCGGTATTTACGGCCCAACATCTCTCGAAGAGATTACCCCAGAGGCTTTTCACAAAATGTTCGATCTAAATGTTCTTGGACTCCTCCTTGCCACTCAAGAGGCTGTCAAGAGATTTGGACCAAACGGGGGTAGCATTGTGAATATTAGCTCTGTTGTTAGCACAGCCTCATTCCCTGGGCAAACTATTTACAGTGCCACAAAAGGTGCCGTCGACGCTATTACCAGATCTCTTGCTCAGGAACTTGGCCCTCGCAAAATCCGTGTTAATTCTATTAATCCCGGTTTAATAGAAACCGAAGGAACTCATAAGGGAGGCTATGTCGAAGGTGAGTTTCGTAAAATAATGGACCAGAGAACACCTCTCGGTAGAATAGGTCAGCCGCAAGATATTGCCCATGCCGCCGTCTTTCTCGCATCCGATGACTCTTCCTGGGTCACAGGCACATCTCTATATGTCACAGGCGGATATAGTTAATATTTGGTAATAATTAGTAATAGTTGATAAAATAGAACTATTGATTTTATGACTATTTACTCTCGTGTTTTTTTAGATATTTCCCGAGTTATAAACCATTATCTGGATTTGGGTGATTTGGTTGCGCTCACCTATACAAGTCGCAAAGATAGGCTGCGCGTTCTTAATTCAATTTTTCAAACCAACACGAGGCATTCGACGATTGATTATTGGGAAACCCTCCAGAGAAGACTCCATTTAAACATAGAAAAAACCGGCGATTCTTGGTCTACTCTTGTCATAAGGCGCATATTTCAGATGGCTAGGGGAAGGAAAGAATACTTAAGTCCCTTAGTTCGAAAAATCTTCTTAAATTTTGAAACCAATTTTCGGAACACGAGCGGAGCCGGTTTAAACGTGCCTTCCATTATACTAAAATCTATGCATTTCCTTTTAAAATGGGTGGAAGTGGGTGATCATCTTATTGGATCTTCGCAACTGGGCCTCCATGTTTATGGACATCCCCCATCATTAAAGGAAATGAGGGAACTCCTGGACCAATGGCTTCAAGACAACACATCGAGATTTCAACGACTCTCTCAATTTAGTAGCGATGGGTTAGGAATAAGGACTCTTCCACCTTTTTTCCCCGGTTTAACAACGTTAATGTACCTAGACATAGGCAGGGGTTGGTTAGGTGTATTACCAGACTATATTTTTTCATTCACAAAACTGGTACAATTTAGTGTTGGTTCGAATCAATTGGTCTCCATCCAGGATTCTATACGGAATTTAACTAAACTGACCGTGCTGAGCGTTACCCATAATTTCCTATCCGATCTTCCAACAACACTGGGTGAACTCCGATCTTTAAGAAGAATTCGATTTCTCTCCAATCGATTAACAGATCTTCCTCTGACGATGACAAGTCTTACAGCACTAGAAAAGGTAGATTTAACACATAATCGCCTGACGTCGTTTCCTATGAGCCTCATGTCCCTGACGAATATCTGTGAACTTTCTCTGGGGCAGAATCAATTAACGTCGCTTCCATCTCTGACCCCTTTTTCGAGATTGCATCTACTCGATTTAAGCTTTAACCGGATGACCGCCCTGTGTGGAGATATAACAGAGATCGAGACCCTTTTATCTTTGGATTTATCGGCAAACTTGTTAACGTCTATTCCCTGGAGGATAGGACTATTAAAGCATCTGAGATTTCTTGCGCTACGAGCTAATAATCTAGAAGAATTACCTTCCTTTATGGCCCAACTAATCCATCTTGTTTTACTCGATATCTCATCCAATCGCATGAAAGAGGTTTCTCCCGTTATCTTCGAGCTGAGATCTCTTATAGGCCTCAACCTGAGCAGAAATGGAATTACGGAGCTCCCTCCATCCATGGGTTTACTCACTCATTTGAGGACTCTACTGGTAGCCCAAAATTTCATCCATTCTCTTCCTCCTTCAATGACAGCTCTTCAGCAACTCGAAAATCTAGATCTCTCTTCGAACCACTTTCCTTTTGTTCCTCTTCCTCAGATCGTCCGTTATTCTTCCTTAGAAGCGCTTAATCTGTCGGGTAATCGATTGGTAAATATCCCTCCCTTGTCGATGTTTCCAACGACGCTAGATGTTTTAAACCTGGCTAATAATTCACTTCTTCCTTTTCTTACAACAAATAGAACGAGGATATTAACTTTAGAAAATAGAAAAATTACAATTTCCTCATCAGACCCTTCATTCCAACAAAATGAAGACGACGACGACGATGATATAAAGGATCCTTTGAGAGTCTTTCTTTAATCTTCTACTGGCACTACTTTTTCTAAGACTTCTTTTTTGCAGAAGAGGGGAATCTTGTGAATGAGGGCTAAAACGATGCAATCGCTTGGGCGGGCATCGATTTCTAGGATTTGTTTGAGATCTCCATGGAGCTGTTGTTCAAGGAAAAGACGGGCGAAATAGACCGTATCCTCGACATCGTTGATCACCACTTGAAGAATTTTAACGCCAAGACCCTTCAGGGTATTATCCAGAAGATCATAAGTGTAAGGGCGAGGTTGATGTCCTTGTGCTAGATGAAGCTGGATATGGAGGCCGACATGCGGCTCTGTATAAATGGCAAACTTTTTATCCTCAGTTGCAAGAATAATCACCGTATAGGCACGTGACTGCATGATTTTGCTAAACGAGAGGGGAATTAACTGAGTCATTAAACTCTTACTTGTACGGGCTACTTATTTTTTTCAAGAGATAATAATACCTCAAGTGCCTTACCCGAAATTTGTAGAGTATGTTCCCTCATTGTGCTTAAAACACTAATCGTCCCTGCTAAATAATCGCCAGCGAGCGCCTCTAACTTAGGCCGTATGATTTTTTCAGCAGCTTCCGCTGAAGCTTCATCTTTGAAGACGAATACTCCAAATTTATAAGTGACGATAACTTCTTCTCGGGCATCGATGATTTGGTCTTTCAACTCTGGAAAGTGGGCGCTGAATGCATCGATATAAAGTAATTTTTTAAAATCGATCATTTGAGCCTTCTCTTCATTGATATAAGAACATTTTTCTACATCGAAATAACGAAAATAGACTTCGCGACTTGTTGACTTAAATTTAAAACCTTTCTCCAAACGGTCAGCTTGTGAGCAGGCCATCATTTTTAGCTTTTCTTGATATGGATTAGCCCAATACAAAACATAGCCTTTATCGTATCCATAGACGATAACACCATGACGGTTATAGGCCCCACCAATCATATCAAGGTTAGGAAATTCAGATTTTAAAAGTGTTATTCTTTTAGAAGCTTCTTCGAAACTGATTTCTTTAGGTAGATATGTGTAGACATCGTGAGCAATTCCTTTTACCTGATCTTTTATATTAACGTATAATTTTGTTTTGCTTTTTTCATCTTCTTCGGTAATTTTAAGGATTGTCCCTTCTTTTTTTAATTTAAAGGTCATTATTTTACTTCCATGAAACACGAGATCACACGATTCAAAAGGATTGGCTGGATTAGAGATGGTTGGATAAGTCAATTTTCTATCTTGAATAGAAACGATGTAGGGTGCCCTACCACCTGGTTTTAACTTTTCCTTAGCAAATCTGACTTGCGCTACACCGTTAGTTTTATCACGGACTGTCAACCCGCCCTCATGTTTGATCTCTACGAAAGGTGACTTAGTTTTTACTGTACTTGCTTGAGCTGAAGTGCACATTTTTTACTCCTTAAATTATTTATATAAAGATAATTTTAACATAATATTGGAATTGTGCAAAGCTGTTTTTAAGCATCTGAATTACAATAATTTAATAGTGGGTTCGAGGAATTTTGCCGTAAAAGTTGTGTCGTGGGTGGAGATCAAGATGCCTTTTCCTTCAGATTTGAGTTGGAGAATGATTTTGTAGAAGAGTTCAGTATTTTCTCCGTCCAGCGCAGACGTCGGCTCATCGAAAAGAAAGTATTGAGGGTCAAGGACAAGCGCCTGGGCGAGGGCAACCCTTTGCTGCTGTCCTCCCGAGAGTTGGTGGGGAAGGCGGGTGACTAAGTCGCTGATATCCAGAGAGTTGAGGATTTGATCTACCTTTTCATCGTTCTTTTTGAGCAAGCGGAGGGGTTGGCTGCAGTTGTCTCTGACGGAAAGGTGGGGAAATAAGGTGTAGTTTTGAGAGACAAACCCGACAATTTGACTTCTCTCTTGGGGAGAAGCGTGTTTAAGGGGTTTGTTTTGGTAGGTGATGTTGCCCTGATATTTTTTTTCAAGCTGGGCAATGCAACGGAGGAGGGTCGTTTTCCCCGCTCCACTTTTACCCATTAAAAAAGTGATGGTTCCAGGTTTTAGCTCCAATGAGATATCTTGTAGGATTTGAAAAAAAGAGAGGTGTTCAATTTTTAACATAACGGAGTTTCCTTTCGAGGTATTTGGAGAAAAGGTTCAGAACGCTGGACATCGCTATGTAAAAGAGGGCGATCGTGAGGTAGATGGGGACGGGATCCATTTCCCGAGAAACAATATTCATTCCCATCCGTGTGAGCTCTAACATTCCGATCGAGGAGGCGATCGCGGTGCTTTTGAGAAGGGCTTCAACCTCGTTGTTTAGGGTGGGAAGGACATTTCGGAATGTTTGGGGAAGGATAACATAGAGAAGGGTTTGACGGGTTGTATAGCCGAGTGTATACGCCGATTCCCACTGCGCAGGTGGAATCGCATTGATCCCGCCTCGGATGATTTGGGCGACATAACCTGACGAACAGATGCCGAGCGCCAGGACGGAAGCGGGAAAAGGGTCGAGATTAAATCCCAGAAAGTCGGGAAGGACAAAATAGACAATCAAGAGCTGCACAAAAAAAGGAATAGCCCTGAAAATAAACGTGACTGCTTCGATGAGACTCGAAACGACCGGTATTTTTAACCGGTCGCTCGAAAATATTCCCAGAATGCCGCCTAAGATAAAGCTAAAAGCGGCAGCCGATAGGGTGACTTTGATTGTCAAAAAAGATCCTTGTAAAAGGAGTTGAAACGTATTCATTCTTTGAGTTTCCATTTTTTTTCAAGTTCGGCCATTTTCCCTTCTTTCGTCAGCTCGTCGATCGCTTGTCTGACTTGAGCGGTGAGAGCGGGGTTTCCTTTGTCAATGCATATTCCATTTCCGAGCGACTGTTCTTGAGGAGGGAGGGGAAGATTCAAGATTTTGATCTCAAGAAATTGCGCCTTGATTCTAGGGAGTAAAGACGGATCCACGGGAGCGGTGAGGGATTTTCCAAATTTAATGTCCATAAGGGCATCGGTGATTTTATCGAGATATTTAATATTGAGATTTCTCTTTTTTAAGACAGCTTCTTGAAATGTCCCGGCTTCGACACAGACACTTTTATTGGCCAGGTCATCTACGGAGTTAATTCCACCAGGAATATTTTTCCAAAAGATGAACGGCATTTCTGTGACTTTCTCACCTTGATAATAGACCATTTCCATCGCTTTCTCCCTTTCTTCGGTAATCGAGATTGCCCACATGAGAACATCGGCTTTTTTCTGCTTGAGAGCCATGATTAAACTGGGCATGGTCCCAAAATCTTTGATGACGAGTTTTCGGCCTAGTTTTTGAGCCAAGCACTGGGCAACATCGATGTCGAAACCTTCATACTCTCCCTTTTCATTGAGACTGACATAGGGTGCATACATGGTCGCTGTGCCAACCACCAGTTCGTCTGCTGCAAAAAGATTCACAGCAAATAATAAAAATATTTTTAAAAATTTCATATAATATCCTTTTTTGGGATCGGGTTACTAAAGATTAATTTTGATGGAAATGGCGAGAATGAGTTGAAAAACACAGAACTGTATCCATGGGTAACTCCTCGCGTTAGGAATCTATTCTAATGGATCGTCGTAAAAAAGGTCAATGGATTACGACGCGGCCATCGTTGTAGCCGATGACGATACGGCCGGCCATATTGAAGAAAAAGCCGGTTTCGACGACGCCAGGGATAGAAAGAATTTGCTGATGGTCGAGTTCGGGATGGGACCGGTTCGGATCGAGTTGGATATCGTAGATGAAGTTGTGGTTTTCGGTGATGAAAGGGGAGTGATCGGGACCTTGTCGCAAGCTTCCTTGGTAGCCCAGAAGGTCGAGTTTGTGGAGGGTAGACCCGATGGCAAAGGGGATCACTTCGATGGGAAGGGGATGGTTTCCCAGCTGGGCAGAGAGCTTGGATTCATCGATGATGACGACCATTTCACGGCTCATGGAGGCGACGATTTTTTCTCGAAGGAGAGCTCCACCGCCCCCTTTAATCATCCGTTTTTGGGGATCGATTTCATCAGCGCTGTCGATATAGAGATCGAGAGTGTGAATCGTCTGTGAATCGAGGAGAGGGATCCCGCCTTGTTCTGCTTGTCTTCTTGACCGATCTGAGCTGGCGATGACTTTGATACGGAGTCCTTCACGACACCGCTCAATCAATTTCTCAATGAAAAAATGGGTGGTTGTGCCTGTTCCGAGACCCACCTTCATTCCATCGTGGATCAGAGTGATAGCTTCCTCGGCAGCAGCTTTTTTAGCAACTTCATTTGACATTGAAAAAATCATAGCAAGATAGTGACTTCTCTACTAGTATATATAGAAGTAGGAAATGTTATGGTAATGACCCTTAGAAAAAGTTTGATGTTAGGTGTCCTTGTCGATGAGAGTGGTAAGACGAAAAAAGCTCGGGCGAAATTGAAACAGAAACTCGAAGCTACAGAGAAAAAATTAAAATCGGCAAAGCTTGAGAAAAAATCTCAAGAAATTTCCCGTTGGATTCAGCGGCATACCAACGACCGTATTTCGGTCAAAAAAGATATCTCCCTTTTCGATCAGAATCGGAATTCGGCAAAGATGAGCCGTGCCATAGAAAAATTGGCCGAAGAACTTGACCAAGATTTGAAAAAGTCGAAAAAATGAACGTGATCAACTGCCTTGAAGAGCGGGGTCTCATCGATGCAATCACCAGTGAAGATCTCCGTGTTCTTTGCGACCGCCCCCTTAAAGTCTACATTGGATTTGATCCTACAGCCGACAGTCTCCATTTGGGAAATTTGGTTGGCATTGTGGTGCTCCGGTGGTTTCAGAAATTCGGGTCTACTCCCGTGGTGGTTCTCGGAGGTGCAACCGGAAGAATCGGGGATCCTTCTGGAAAAAGTGCCGAAAGACCTCTTCTTGATAGTTCCACGATTGAGTCGAATATCGGGCGGATCCGGAAACACTTTGAGCAGATTTTAGAAGATCGGATGGAGATGTACAACAATGATGAGTGGTTTGCCCATATCCACCTCATCGATTTTCTGAGAGATATTGGGAGACATTTCCGTGTAAACTCGATGCTCACAAAAGAAAGTGTTAAAGCTCGGCTCGAGTCAGAAGAAGGGATTTCCTTTACAGAATTTAGTTATTTGCTTTTGCAAGCCTACGATTTTTACCATCTTTATAAACACCACAGAGTCGTTCTGCAGGCCGGGGGAAGCGACCAGTGGGGGAATATCACTGCCGGCATCGAACTGGTTCGAAAATTGCTCGGTGAGCAGGTGTATGGACTGACATTCCCACTTTTGACGCGGAGTGATGGGAAAAAGTTTGGAAAAACCGAAAGCGGGGCTGTTTGGCTTGCCGCGGATCGATTTTCACCCTACGATTTTTATCAATACATCTTCCGTTTGCCTGATGCAGATGTGATCAAACTGATGCGGATGCTCACCTTCATGGATATGGAGGAGATCAGGCGGTACGAACGTGCGATGCAGCAGCCGGATTATGTCCCGAATTCTGCACAAAAAAAGTTGGCTGAGGAACTCACACGCCTTCTTCATAATGAGGACGGATTACAATCGGCTCTCCGCGCTACTCAGGCAGCTTCTCCCGGACATGAAACAAAGCTTGATCCCGAATCTCTCAGGCAGATGCCTCATGTGAATCTTCCACGAAAAGATGTTCTCGATCAGAAATTCACCGATCTTGCAGTTATGGCGGGTCTGACGTCCAGCAAGGGCGAAGCAGCTCGTCTTGTGACGCAAGGAGGTGCTTATCTCAACAACAACCGGATCGAAGATCCTCAGTTTCGAGTGACGGGGGACCATCTCATCGGTGATGAATTTCTTCTCCTTTCTGCAGGTAAAAAGAAAAAAATTCTTATCTCTGTGCAATAATTTTTTAAAAACACTTGCTTGAAAATCAACGCGATACAACAATGGGGTTTAAGAGGCTGTCTATAGCAAGGAGAGTAAATTATGGCCACCATCACCAAGAAAGAATTGGTTCAGAAAATATCGCAAAAGAGTGGAATTCATCCGAATGAAGTGCGGAATGTCACTCAAGCCTTTTTAGATGAAATGACAGATTGCTTATCAAGAGGCGATCGTTTAGAATTCAGGGACTTTGGTGTTTTTGAAATTGTAGAAAGAAAACAAAAAATTGGCCGCAATCCAAAAAATGCCGCTGTACCGATCGTCATTCCAGCAAGGCGAGCAGTGAAATTCACTGCCGGAAAAAAAATGAAAAAGATGATCGAGCAGCTGCCGGTTAGTTCCAACCCGTAAGGGATAAATGGATCAGCATCTCTTATTACTCCGCGACCTAACGTGGAGGGTGATTGAAGGTGTCGAAGATCAGACAGGTCTTAAAAAGAGATTTAGCCAACTCTTTTCTGTCGGTTTTCCACCTGAAATCCAATTGCCTTATGCTTATCTTGCCCTTTTAGCACATCTATTAAGTCTCGAATCGTTGCCCATCAAACCGGTCCAGCTCCCCAACGGAGCGACGTGTCTCGATGTCGGAGGATTTTCGAGAGAAGGTCAAGTCCCAGAACCGTTAGAGTCAGCCGAACTCGGATCTTTGTGGATGATCTTAGGCCTCCGGCTTAAAAATGAAATATTGATCTACGCGGGTCTAAAAATTGCCGTTTGGCAAACCCACATCCTGGATCACCTCGGAACGCCTCACTTTTCTCTTTGGAACAGGCAGCCTCCCATAGAAGATTATCACCATCTTCTTTTTACCCTTGCGTACCGGCTCACGTCAGAAGACCGGTTTTATCAACTTTCTCATCCCAGAGCTCGTCTATCGAAGTTGGAAACACTGGTTCCTGAGAAGAAAAAAGATCCCTTCCCTTTATCTTCAAGACATCTGGCAGAAGAAGTCACCGTTGGAATGATCAAGTTCACGACGCCTGAATGTAGCATAGCCAGCTGTGTCACGGGCTGGAATTCCGGTTTTTTCTCGTATCACAAGGAATCTGTCGCCATTCTCAATAGTGGACCTCAAGTGAAACCTTTTGATTCTGTACAAGGGTTTGGAATTGATCGGAGTTGCGGTGGTAAATTTCACGACCTTCTTTGGGAAAAAACAGCCTACCATTTCCGTCTAAAAGGATGGACGAAGATTTTTGCTCTACCGACGTGGATGGAGGTCGATACGTTTTATCAAGCACAAACGGTAACCCTCTCCTGTCTGATCCAAGAAGATCAACCTAGACATAACTTGGCTCTCGTGTTTTATGTTAAATGTGAACAGATCTCCATGGGTGGGGTTGCAACTTTGCAGGCTCGATCTCTAGAGACTTATCTAGGGAAATCACTCCCTTTGGAATTCCGATCCAGGAATGAAAAGATAGTCTTTGAGACACAAACAGATCAGGTGATGGAAATTATTCCCCTAGCAGGTGGTAACTACTTTTGGGGAGCTGATTTCTTAATCGCATTTCATGTCGACGAAAATAACTCTTATAAATTTACTGTCCGAGACTCTTGAGTAGATTCCCTTCAAGCAATTTTGCTGTACTGAACATTTTTTTGAGGGTCAAGAGGGTCATAACGATACCAACGACTCCTACAAAAGCGGATAAATACCGTTTTTGTTGGTCTTCGGGTTCTTTGAAATAGACGGTCCCGAACCCACCCGCGATGGTTAAAAGATTGCCGAGGAAAACTAAAATTCCACACCGTGTCAAGATTGATTTTGCAAGCATGACAGTGCTTTGGTATGAGGATGAAAGTTGTGTTAAAGAGTCGGTGAGGTTTTTGGATAAAAGTTCGAATCTTTGAATTGCTTCCATCACTTTCGCATGGGCGGCTTTCATCACCTCTTTTTGATAAGCTGTATTCATATGAACCACTTCTTTCGTGGTCGTTTCTGTGACAGTTCTCATGAAGTCTCGAAGGATTTGTGCAACCTTTCCAGTGGCCGCATCCGCTAATTCTGCTAATTTATCAGCTAAAAATACTGAACAATTGTTATGGTCTGTGTTTACTATATTTGACATACTATTCCTTTTTAAAACTTTAACTATTATACCGCAATTAATTATATTTTTAAATATAAATATATCTCCATGATTATCAAAGAGTTATGTTTCTATTGAAAGATTGTAATTTTTAAGATATGATGGGGTCTATTTTATGGGTTTTCCTAAAGTTATTATTGTTGGGACGGCTTCTCTTTTCGTGGTGATAGGGGCTTCGGCTTTGGTGAAAAAAGTATTTTTTTCTCCGGAGAAAAAGAAAGTTGTTGTAGTTCCTGTCATTCAGCCAAAACCGGTAACTAAAATTGTTTTGAAACCGACACCTGCAGCAGCAGAGCCGGCTCAGCAGGAGGGAGATTTCCCTAAAGTCGACCGGATAGACCAACTTTTTTCAACATCCGGCTCTAAGCTGCCCATTGTGGAGACGATCAGCTATTCGAGCAATGTCCCCTGGCACAAGGGAGGGCCTGCGTGGCTGGGGAATTATGCCGGATATTATGCGACTTCACGCCATTTTATCGCTCGGAGCCTCAATAAGAAGCCCGACTACTTTACATTCAAGGTTTCTTCTGGAGATAAGTTCAACGTTTTTAGGAAAGACAGAAATGTTCAATTTCACCTTTTGGTCGATGTTTCCCGCCTTAAAATGGCTTTTTACTACATCGATCTCGATACGAATGAAAGAGTTCTTTTGAAAACCTACCTGGTGGGACTAGGGAAAAAGACCGAGGAGGGAACATTAACTCCTCTGGGTAAATACCTCTTAGATGATAAAATTGCTGTTTATGGCCCTGGTACGATGGGTCTTTTCCAAGGGAAAAAAGTCGAGATGATCCAGGTTTTTGGGACGCGATGGATCCCTTTTGGTAAAGATAAAGGGTATGGAATCCATGGAGCCCCTTGGACACCTGATAAGAAAACCGGAAAATGGGTCGAAGCGAGGCAAACGATCGGTCAGTACGACAGTGATGGATGTATTCGACTCTCCAAAGAAGATATGGAGGAGATTTTTTCAATTGTGATTACGAAACCCACCCTCATTGAGATTGTAAAAAATTTTAAAGAAGCCAAACTTCCTGGGGTGGAAGTGGCGACACCGATGAAATAAAATATGTTATCTCACGAAAAACAGATCCAAGAATACGAAGAGACCATTACGAAGTTTAAAGAGCAAAATCAAAACCATTCTCTTCTATCAGAACCCGAGCTTTTGAAACTCGAAAAGAAGCTCGATGAATTGAAGAAAAAAGTGTATTCCAATCTGTCTCCTTGGGAGAGGGTCACCATTTGCCGGCATCCAGCCCGTCCTAAGGCAATCGATTATATTAAAAATCTGTGTGAAGAGTTCACAGAGCTCGCTGGAGATCGCCTCTTTAGAGATGACCCGGCGATTGTGGCAGGTCTTGCCAAGATCGGTGGGCATAAATTCATGGTGATTGCTCAAGAAAAAGGGTGTGATACGGAAAGCAGGTTGAAGAGAAACTTTGGGATGCCTCATCCGGAAGGGTATCGAAAAGCGATGCGCTGCATGCGCCTTGCTGCAAAATTTAAGCTTCCTGTTTTATGTCTGATTGATACACCGGGCGCTTATCCTGGACTTGCAGCAGAAGAAAGGGGTCAAGGGTGGGCGATTGCTCAGAATTTGTGGGAAATGTCTCGTCTGCAAACTCCGATCATTGGAATTGTCATTGGAGAAGGGTGTTCGGGCGGAGCTCTCGGAATCGGTGTGTGTGATGTGATCGCGATGCTAGAGCATGCTTACTATTCTGTCATTTCTCCAGAAGGGTGTGCTTCTATCCTTTGGAAAGATGCGAGTAAAAATGCACAGGCAGCAGAAACCTTGAAGATGCACGCCGAAAATCTGTTGCAGTTTGGTGTGATTGATGATGTGATCAAAGAACCTTTAGGGGGAGCGCATCACGATCCGGACGAAGTTTATCAGAATGTGAAACGATATATTATCGATCGTTGGCATGTTCTCCGTGCAATCTCTTTGGATATCTTAATCGAACAAAGGTATCAAAAATTTCGCAAAATGGGTGAGTTTAAAGTCGAACCTAATTAAGATAGCGGTTTATGCTGTTATTGTTTAGAGCGGCTCTTCAAAATCGAAAGCACCTCGTTCTCCTCGCTATTAGTTTTCTGACACTGATCTTTTTAACGATTGCCAACTCTCTAGAAGTCTCTGCGCTGGGCGTTTTGATCAATGCCGATACTCTGAACAAACTCATGTCCGGTGAGCCGATCTCAGGACCTACACTCGAATTTTTAGGAAAACACAAAGACACGAATCCTCTGCAATGGGTCATTGAAAAAGTGCACGCTCAGCTCGGAAATGTTTCGAGTTTGAAGGTTTTGATTGGAATTTTAGTGAGTGTTGCCATCTTTAAAGCGATCTCGCTGTTTTGGAGTCGTTACATGACCCAGCTCATGGCGATCCGCGTTAGTCGCGATTTGAGGCTGCAATATTTCGAGCATATTCAGGCACTCCCGATGAGCTTTTATCAAAAGCACAATATCGGAAGTCTTTCTTCGCGGGTCGTGGGAGATGCCGGTCAAATTGCCACCTCGATCAACTCGGCTCTGACGAATTACCTCCACACACCATTTACAATTTTAACGACGCTATTTTTTTGTTTTTTCATCTCATGGGAACTTTCCATTGTGATTTTCTTTGGGATTCCGATGATCGTCCTTCCTATCACACTCCTTGCAAAAAGAGTCAAGCGGGTCTCAAAACAACTCCAGATGAATCAGGAGAGATTCGCCTGTGTTTTGATCGACTTTTTAGCCGGCGTCCAAACCGTTAAGATTTTTGCGATGGAGGGATTTTCGTTTAAAAAATACAAAGAACAGAACGATCGGATGGCTGTTTTAGAAAGTAAAACAGCGAAATACGGACTTCTCACAAGACCGATTCTCCACATGATCACGACACTCTGTCTTGCTTGTGTGGTTCTGTACGGTCTTTTAACCTTGAAGTTGACCGTATCGGAACTCATCGTTTTTTGCGGCCTTTTGCAAATGTCTTATGAGGCGATCAAAAAATTTGCCGATGAAAATGCCAATATCCAACGAGGGGTTGTCGCGGGGGAGCGGATGTTCGAGGTCCTCCACCTGAAACCTGAAATCGAAGATAAGGCCCATGCCACTGCACTCACAGCATTTAAAGATTGTATCGAATTTGATCATGTCTGGTTCAAATATCAAGGCGAGTGGGTTTTAAAAGATATCCATTTGACCATTCGGAAAGGGGAGACCATCGCCATTGTCGGTCCGACGGGGTCTGGCAAATCGACCCTCGTCCAACTTCTTCCGCGTCTTTACGAAGTTCAGAAAGGTCAAATCCGGATCGATGGGAAACCGATCGATGCTTACACCCAGCGGTCACTGCGGGATCAAATGGGTTTTGTTTCTCAAAAACCGTTTCTCTTCTGTGACACCATTGCTGCCAATATTGCTTTTGGACGAAATTTTACACGAGAAGAAATCCGGGAAGCTGCAAGAAAAGCGTATGCTGAAGAATTTATTATCTGCCAACCGAAACAATACGACACCCCGCTTGCTGAGGCAGGACAAAATCTTTCGGGAGGACAACAGCAACGTTTAGCGATCGCTAGGGCCCTTGTGAAAAATGCTCCGATTCTGATTCTCGATGAAGCCACCTCCTCGCTGGATGCGATCAGTGAAAACCGGATCCGCACCGCCATATCAGAGCTCCATGGCCAAGTCACTCAAATCATCATCGCCCACCGTCTCGGAACTATTGAACATGCCGATCGGATCATCTTCATCGACCGGGGTGAAAAGACCGCAGAGGGGACCAAAGACCAACTCCTCGAAACCTGCCCACAGTTCCGACAGATGTGGGAAACCCTTTACCGGGAAAAGTCGAGCCAGCCTTCAGAATTAGCTAACCTGTAGTTTAGTAAGAGCCTCTTTAAGATCTTTGTTTTCTGATTTGTCGAGAGCGCCCGAATTTTTGAGCCACTGGAAATAATCGGGCGGGACTTCGGAGAGAAGACGGCCTTGGTATTTTCCAAACGGCATCCGATTGACGTTTGTCGGTTCTGAGAGAAGTTCAAACACGGTTTGTATCGGAAGATCGTCAATCATCGCAGAAAAGATCCGGTAGAGGATCATGACATCATCCAGCGCACGGTGTGCTTGATTGGCTTCAAATCCGTAGATTTCACGGAGAGATTGGAGGGCGTGACTTGGAAGATCACACCGGTATTTGCGCGACCATTTTAGGGTATCGAGATATTTCCAAGACGGGAGCGTCAGTTTTGCACGGGCATATTCGTTTTCCAAAAACAGCTTGTCGAATCTCTCATTATTGTGAGCAATTAAGATTGCGTCTTGTCCACAAAATTCGATGAACGCAGGGCCGACCGTTTCAAAGCCCGGCGCATCCGCGACCATTTCCTGAGTAATGGTTGTAATGGCCGTGACTTCTGGCGGAATTAAACATCCCGGATTAACAAACTGAACATAACTTTCATTCCGATCCGGATCATAGGCTGCGATTTCGATGATCCGATCTCTATCCGGTTTTGTTCCCGTGGTTTCCGTATCGTAATAAATAATTCTTTCTGCCATACTCCCTATCATCACAACAATATGATAATCTTCCAACTCATATTTTTTCTTTTTACAACCTTCGGATCACAGGCGCATGCCGCAGCTGCGACACCGCTAACCATTGTCTATTTTTCCCCTGATGATCAACTCGAAAAAAGATTGATTGATTTGATTGAAAAAGAAAAGAAAAGCGTCCTGGTCTGTATTTATACTTTTACCCACCGCGGTGTCGCTGCTGCTTTGATCGATGCCAAGAAAAGAAAAGTCGAAGTGGAGGTTGTCGTCGATCGATTTTCCGCCAAAATTCAATCACCGCTGCAAAAGCTTTCCGAAGCAGGTATTCCTATCTTCGTCTGGGATCCTGATCCGCTGAAGCGAAAAAAAGCCCACCGCCCTCTCATGCACAATAAATTTTGTGTCTTCGGCACCGAAAAAGTGTGGACCGGCTCGTATAATTTCACCTACGAAGGGTCTCGTATCCACCAAGAAAATGCCCTGGTCCTCACCGATCCCGCCCTGGCCACCTCTTACCGCGCCCAATTCCAACGGATCAAACTCCGCTCGTGCATCCCCTTCGCCTCCTATGTTGCAGCCAACCCCAAGAAAAAGCGGATCATTTCCCGCGCCCCCAAAAGAAATTACGCCCCTTCAACCCATTGATCAATTTTCCAATCGAAAAAGATCGTTCTCCGTGAAAGAACTTCTCTATAGGCTTCTTTATCAAAGTTATCGTCTGAAAATTTGATATATCGAATCGGATTGTCAGCAACAGTTTGGAGATTTTCAGACACTTGATAATGATTATACGACCAATAAAAGATAAACGAGTTGATGAATAAAACCCCAAAACCTCGATATAAACTTCCACTCGAAATAGCTCGGATTCCGATGTATTCCACGACAACCACAGAAATCAAACCAGCGACACTATACATGTGCATCGTATCTGCCCGATCGCGGATAAGTTTTTTTAATTTTTGATAATCTCTATTTTCCGATAAGGCCCAATTAGCTACCGATTTAAACATACCTGGTATTCCCATGCATATCCCTCCATTTTGACAAAGAAATTTTCCCATGGACAGCCCATTTTTATATAGGAAATTTTTTTTGGATAAGTTCATAGTTCGACGTGTTCTTGGATGCCGTCTTATTCTGAAAAAATTTATCGTTCTTATCGTTATATCGTTCACACTGCAACGATGAAAACGATATAACGAAAAGAACGATGGAACAAGACAAGAGATTGCCCCTGTTAATATTAACCCGAGAGGTCAAAAGGTGACAACCTGCTTGCTGCGGCTTCGCCATATCGATTCTCGCTCGGAATCCTTCGTATTCAAGAATGTTATTCCTCGCGAGAATCAATCTGGCTTTGCCTCGCAGCGCATCTTGTCACCTTTTGACCTCTCGGGTTAATAATCATAGTTTTGGCCAATTTTAAGTTTGGGTATATCGAAAATTTTATTTTGCTCAGGGAAAATAGGGGATGGAGTATACTTTATGGATATGTTTAAACTGATGTTGTTAACTCTATTATGTTTGGCGGGGTGTTATCATGTCGATCGAGAGGATGATGATCTGTGCACGGTGCCGGTCACGAACAATCCTCATGCGTTGCCAGGATCCATTCAAGCAAGCCCCATGCCGAATGTATTTTAATATAGCAATTTTTTTAGAGGATAAACTAGTTTAGAAGTATGCGACAGCAGGGTCCAATAGAATACCATTTTTTCCCAAGCGATACGAAAAATATCATTCAGAAATTGGGGAAACAAAAGCTCATTGAATATTTGAAGCAGATGCTGCTGATTCGGAACTTTGAAATTCGAGCGGAGTCGGCATATTTGCATGGAAAAGTCGGTGGTTTTTTTCACTCGTATATTGGTCAAGAAGCGATTCAAACGGCTGCTGTGGCAGCGATGGGAAAGGAGCAATGGTGGACGACGTCGTATCGGTGCCATGCCCTGGCGCTTCTGCTGGGGGCAACTCCGAATGAACTGATGGCAGAACTGTATGGCCGCGCCACAGGAAATGCGAAAGGGCGCGGTGGTTCGATGCATTTTTACACCGATCGGATGCTAGGGGGTTTTGGAATTGTCACGGGCCAGGTTCCTATCGCTACGGGAGCTGGTTTCACTGTAAAATATTTAAAACAAAAGTGTGTGTCGAACTGCTTTCTTGGAGAAGGGGCGGTTGCTCAAGGTGCTTTCCATGAAGCCTTAAATATCGCATCGCTTTGGGATCTGCCATGCATCTATGTGATCGAAAATAACCATTGGGGAATGGGAACAGAGGTGAGCCGGGCGATTTGTGTTCAACCGATCGCTGAGAAAAAAGCTCCCAGTTTTAACATGAAAGGATACACCTTTGATGGAATGGACTTCTTTAATTGCTATGCCGGTTTTTCTCATGTTTTCGAAGAGACTTTAAAAACTTCAAGGCCCGTGTTAGTCGAAGTTGTCACGGAACGATTTAAAGGACACTCGGTTTCTGATCCAGGTCTATATCGGAAAAAAGAAGATCTAGCGAAAAGAATGGAGCGGGACCCATTGATTGTTTATTTCAAAACTCTCTCTGAAAATGGCCTTCTGACTCAAGAAGAGTACGATACAATGAATAAAGAACAAAAAGATATCGCCATTGCCGCTATGCACTATGCTGAAGAGAGTCCATGGCCCGATCCTGTGACATTAGGGGAGGATGTTTTTGCACCATGACCACCCAAATTGTTGAGATGCGAGAAGCCATTCGGCAAGCCCTAGATGAAGAAATGGAGAGAGACTCCCGTGTGTTCATCATGGGTGAAGAAGTAGGCGAGTACAATGGCGCCTATAAAGTCACCAAGGGGATGCTAGATAAGTGGGGCCCGGGTAGAGTTGTCGACACCCCCATTTCTGAAAATGGATTTGCAGGGCTTGCAATCGGTGCGGCGATGACAGGGCTTCGTCCCGTCGTCGAATTCATGAGTTTTAATTTCTCTTTTGTTGCAGCTGATCAACTGATTTCAAATGCTCCAAAAATGTACTACATGTCGGGAAACCGTTTTTCTGTGCCGGTTGTGTTTCGAGGACCCAATGGAGCTGCTGCGCAGGTCTCTTCTCAACATTCACATTCTGTGGAAGCCATTTATGGAAATATTCCTGGGCTGATTATTATTGCTCCGAGCAATCCTTACGATGCTAAAGGACTTTTAAAATCGGCCATTCGGTGCAATAATCCTGTCCTTTTTCTAGAGAATGAACTCTCCTATGGCGATAAGGGGGAAATCCCTAAGGAAGAGTATTTGGTCAAGATCGGAAAAGCGCGCATTGTACGAGAAGGAGATCATGTTACACTCGTTTCTCACAGCCGCATGGTTCATCTCTGCCAAAAAGCTGCAGAGGAAGTGGCAAAAGAAGGGGTTCAAGTCGAACTCATCGATCTTCGCACCATAAAACCCCTCGATATTGAAACCATTGCCAATTCTGTCCGTAAAACTCACCACGTGGTCCTCGTGGAAGAAGGTCACTATTTCACAGGAATTTGTGCAGAGGTTGGTTTTGAAATCCAAGAACATTGTTTCGATTATTTAGATAGTCCAATCAAGCGTGTGACGCAGATGGAAACCCCGATGCCTTATTCGCAAGTGTTAGAGCGGGAAACCATGCCTACCGTTGAAAAAATTAAAGAAGCCCTTTTTGAGGTTATATGCCATTTACTCTGACAATGCCCAAACTTTCCCCAACCATGGACGAGGGAACTCTCGTTAAATGGAGAAAAAAAGAAGGCGACTTTGTCAAAGCCGGAGATGTCCTTTTTGAGGTCTCTACAGATAAAGCCACGGTAGAACATGCCGCGATCGATGAAGGGTTTCTCCGTAAAATTTTGGTGAAAGAAGGGGAGTCGGCAAGGGTTAATCAAGCGGTGGCCATTTTTACTGAGAAAAAAGATGAGAGTATCGAAGGGTATAAGCCCGAGGGACTCCCTCATCAGGTCGCTGCAGCTCCTGTGGCAGTAAAGGTCAAAGAAGAAGCTTTAAAACCACCTGAGCAACCTTCCAAGGGGCATATTGCTGCATCTCCCCTTGCCAAACGGCTCGCCAAAGAGAAGGGGATCGACCTAGCGACGATCAAAGGATCAGGCCCAGGCCACCGGATCGTCAGCGACGACTTAAATCTACGACAGCCCGATCTTGATGTGACGTTTGGAAAACACGAAAGACCGACGGTGGCTCCAGGAACTTTTGAAGAAGAATCGATGAGTCCGATACGGAAGGTGATTGCTCAGAGACTCCAAGCAGCCAAAGCTTCCATCCCTCACTTCTATGTCACCATGGATATCCGGGCAGAGAAGCTCGCAGATCTTCGGGAACAACTTAAGAATCTGGGGCATAAGATTTCTATCAATGATTTTGTGATCCGGGCATGCGCTCTCGCTCTTCGAAAACATCCCGAGGTGAATAGTGGATTCAATTCAGCCAATCAGACTCTTATCCGGTTCAAGACGATCGATATTTCGATCGCTGTGGCCCTTCCAGACGGTTTAATCACCCCTATTATCAGACATGCCGATTATAAGAATGTGGAAGAGCTGTCAGGTGAAGTCAAACTCCTGGCTCAGAAAGCCAAAGAAGGAAAACTCCAGCACGAAGAGTATGTCGGTGGATCATTTACGATCTCTAATCTAGGGATGTACGGCGTTTCCGATTTCGTGGGTATCATCAATCCTCCTCAGGCAGCTCTAGTAGCCGTCGGAGCCATTGAAGATAAACCCGTTGTGGATAGCCACCATGTTGTGCCAGGCAAAATCATGAAACTGACCCTTTCTGGCGACCATCGGGTGATAGATGGGGCTGTAGGAGCTCAATTTCTCAAAACAGTTCAAAAATACTTAGAAAACCCTGTTTCTCTGATATTATAGTTTAAAAAAAATAATTTATAGTTTAATCTCACTATTAGGGACTGAACAAATAGGGAGAGGGCTACTATGGATAGAAATCAATTTGAAAGCAATTGGCACATGATGAAAGGTCACATCAGAAAGAAATGGAACAAATTTTCTGACGAAGAAATCTCTAGAATCAATGGAAAATACGACCAATTTATGAACGAACTTCAAAGAAAATATGGATTTTCACGGGAGCAGGCAGAAAAAGAAATCCATAACTGGCGTCTAGAAGGTCATGAAAGAGAAGAAGGACCTACTTGGGAACAACGGGGTGGAGAAGAGCGTTGGCAGCGTGAAGAAGGACCTAGCACAAAAGGAAAAGAGCAGAAAAAACACCGCGGTGAAGAAGAGAAAAAGAGAAAAGCTGGTTGATTTAAACCTCTACCATCCCTCAAGATGGTAGGGATGTTTTCAAAGAAAATATCTTTTTTCTCTCTCGTTATTCTGATCATAGCAGCTATTGATAATTTAAGGAATTTACCTGCTGCTGCTCTTTTTGGTTCGGCGCTGATTTTTTTCTTTGTCTTTTCTGCCATAGCTTTTTTGATTCCAACCTCGATGGTCTCAGCGGAGCTGTCAGCGACTTTTCCTGAAAAAGGTGGGGTTTATCATTGGATCCGCATAGCCTTTGGTGAAAAGTGGGCCATGGGGGCTATTTGGCTGCAATGGATCAATACGATGGTCTGGTATCCAACCATTTTGTCTTTTGTAGCAGGAACAGCCGCTTATTTGATCAACCCTGAGTTAGCACAAAATAAAGCTTATTTAGTAACCGTCATCCTCACGATATTTTGGGTTCTCACCCTCGTCAATCTCAGGGGGATCCGTATCTCCGCTATTGTGAATAATATCTGTGCTCTTGTCGGAACGATATTTCCCATGATATTCTTGATTATTTTAGGGTTGATTTGGTTTTTCAGTGGAAAACCGCTCCAGATTCATTTGAATTCGGAAAATTTGATTCCCTCTTTGGGAGAGTCGTCGAATTGGGTCTCTTTAATTGCGATCATGGCTTCCTTTTTGGGAATGGAACTATCTGGTGTCCATGTCAATGATGTTCGCGACCCCCAGAAAAACTTTCCACGCGCTAGTTTTATTGCCACACTCTTCATCTTTCTTTCGATGGTTCTCGGTTCCTTGACAATTGCCTTTGTTCTTCCAGAAAAGGAAATCAGTTTGGTGGCCGGAATCATGCAGGTTTTTAGCAATCTTTTTGATGTCTTTGGACTTAAAGGTCTAACACCTGTTCTCACTCTGCTGATCGTGATTGGTTCAACGGGGGGCATGATCAATTGGCTTATTTCGCCGGCAAAAGGGCTCCTCCATGCCGCTGAATATGGTTATTTGCCAAAATTCTTTACCCATAAAAATCGAGAAGGGGTTGCTTCTCGTATTCTTCTGGCTCAAGCCGTCTTAGTCTCTCTTTTTTGTTTGGTTTTCCTACTCGTTCCGAGTGTGAATGCATTCTATTGGTTTTTAACAGCGCTGAGCACAGAACTTTACATGATCATGTACATCTTAATGTTCGGTGCTGCGATAAAACTCCATTACACCTATGTCGACCGACCCAAAGCTTTCAAAATTCCTGGAAACGATTTTGGAATCTGGACCGTCTGCCTTCTCGGCTTCATCGGCTGCTTGACGACCATCATCGTCAGTTTCTTCCCACCTACCGATGTCAATGTCGGAAATCACGCCCGTTATATTCTCATGATCTCTCTAGCCAATCTTCTGACAATTAGCCCCATCTTCTTGTTTTTTCTCTATAAAAAGAGTAAAGTATAGGAAATATGCCCATCACACTTGTTGAAGAAAAAATCGATAAAGCAAAGCTGATTGAACTCGCCAATGAAAGATATGGGGATTTAGTCAAAGCTGTTGTCGATATCAAAAGAGGCATTATGATTTTAGGAGGAGAATTGCACTCTGATGAAGAAGCTCTTCTTCTTGAACAAGGTTCTCATCAGCAAGATCTTTGGGGAATTAATATTTATCCTGATAAAACGGGGGAGGAACTGATCGAATTTGATTCAATCATTAATTTAAGACCTTCTCAAGGAAATTCCTCTCGAGATGTCACTGATCCTTCAATCCGACAAAAAATTAAGGAAATAGTTAACCTACTTGTAAAGAATGATGATGGAATTTCAACATAAAGCTTTGGCTGATGGCAGGTGGTTCCAACTCTCTCTTATAGAACAGATGGCCAACATTGGTAGCGAAGTACAACGCACAATGCGGGCACGTGGAGACAAGCAACGTTTCGACAATGCTGTTGCAAGAGCTCTTGAACTTTTCTATTTGACAATCAGTGATCCGAGATGGCGTAAACGTTTAAAAGAGATTACTCGTGCTCGTGAGCTTTTCTGTGGGGCTGTGCTAGGAAGCGCAGAATATGGAACCACGCTTGAAGATCTAGATCGGTATTTCTACTACTTTGCCTATGCAGCTCGATTAAAAAAATCTTAAAGCCATCGTTTTCTTTGGAAATAGAGAACGGCGAGGATGACGACGAATCCTGTGAAACCGATGATGTAAAAGAAGGCGAACGGATGGGCCATGAGGGGAAGGCGGACGTTCATACCATACAGGCTGGCGATCATGGTGGGGATGCTGAAGAGGATTGTGAGGGCAGTTAGGAGCTTGATCGTTTTGTGGAGGTTGTTGGTGAAGATGATTTGGTACGAGTCGCGGAGGGAGCGGATGCTCTTGAGGCTGGTGCTACAGAGGTCTTCGGATTGTTTTACAGCGTTGAGAAGGTCTTCGAGGAGCTGTTGATCTTTTTCGTAGAGATTGGTGTATCTTCCTGAAGTGATGGCTTCGAGAACTCCACGGAGTGGGTAGAGGGCTGCCAGATATTGGTTGAGGATTTCTTCGTTCTTGGTCAGGGCTGAGATGTCGTCACTATCGACGGAGATCATCTCTTTTTCTTGCCGAAGAACAATGCTCCGGACGCGCCGGATATGGGCTGTGAAATCTTGGGTGATCTTGAGGAGGAGAGAAATCAAGAGTTTCGATTTTTGCAGTGTCGAGAGTTTGTTTTTTTGAAGGAGAAAATTACGAACCAGATGGCTTTGGTGAGGGGAGACGGTGGCGATATAATGAGGCGCGAGAATAATGGTGAGGGGAGAGGTATAAAGGCCTATCTCATACTCGGTGGGATGCCGTGTAAAAATAAGGACGGTACTTTGGATTCTTTCGATCCGGGGGACTTCAAATTTATCGAGACAATCTTGAAGATCGGTTTGTTCCAAATGGAGCAGCTGAGCTAGCGCGGCCAAATCTTCTGAAGATGCTTCATCGATATGGATCCAGCACCCCTCTTTTGGAGCCGGTATCAAGTGAAACTCTTCATCCCGTACAGTTTTGAAGTAGTATTGAAGCATTCTTGTGCTATGACAAGAAGTTATTTATAAAGCAAGAAAACCATCGATTAAGTATTATATCTTCATGAAAAAATTATTAGCGTGTTTAGTTTTAGTTTCGTCTCTTTGTGCAGATCCAAAAGTTTTAGCCTTTGCTGGAAGTACCCGTAAAGATTCTTACAATAAAAAGTTATTGGCTGAAGCAGTCAGTGTAGCTCGTCGAATGGGAGCTGAGGTTACGGTGATCGATCTCAAAGAATTTCCTATGCCTTTCTACGACGCTGACCTTGAAGCTCAAGATGGATTGCCTCTCCATGCCAAACGGCTGCGCGATCTGATGATCGAGCATGATTGTGTCATCATCGCTTCGCCGCAATATAACGGTTCTGTCTCGGCTGTTTTAAAAAATAGCCTCGATTGGGCTTCTCGCTCCGAAGGTGGTGAGGCCTCTCGCGATGCTTTTAAAGGAAAAAAGTTTGCTATCATGAGCGCTTCTCCCAAAAAGAAAGGAGGCTTGAACGGCCTTTCTCACCTCCGATACGTCATCGAGGATTGTGGCGGCAGTGTACTGGAGCAACAAGTGACCGTCGGCAATGCCCCGAGCGCCTTCACCCTGGATGGAAAGCTTGAAAGTGAAAAAACCCAAGAGGAATTAATTCAGGAGATAACTGTTTTATTTAGATAATGTTATAGATTTATATTTCTTATGATAGGTGAAAAGGCCTGCATAATGGCCCCAATGGATGAGAAAGGTGAGTTGGGAAGTGGCATCTTGGTGGGGAAGTTCCTTTCTGAGGAATTGGATAAGGTCTTTCCGGCTCATCGCTTGGTTTGGATCTTTCTTTAGAATTTCATAGATTTTTTTGAAAATCGGAATCGCTAGAATCATTTCTTTCCAGATTTTCCGGCGGGTTTCATGATTTGCTGCTAAAAACTCGTTTCCTTTCGAGGTAATGGTGGCCGTTCTATGGGAAATCTCGACGAAGTTTAAGAGTTCTGCGGCCCCTAAAATAAGGGATACTTTATCGAAGTGTTGATGGAAATCTGCACCGATTTTAAAGGTGTCTTGAGATCCACCGTGTCTTTTTAAATAAGCTAAAAGCCCCAGAATTTCATCATGTTTGCACGAAATAAGGGGCTTAACTTGACCATAGGTGTCATGCAGCTTGTCGACAAGTTTAAGAAATTCAGGAGAATGGTAATCGCGGGGTCTTGGCAAGTCATTGATGATGACGCCTTTTACGGTTGCTGGATTCATTCCAAGGACGTAGATCCGATCGGATAAATAGGCGACCTCATGAACATCGTGGGAAACAAGGAGAATAGAACTCAGTCCCAGTTCTTTATTGGACCAAATTTTTAAAACTTCATCTCGGAGAACTTCTGCGGTAAAAGTATCCACTTCGCTGAACGGTTCGTCCATGAAGAGCATTTCCGGCTTCCGGACTAAAGCGCGTGCCATTCCAACACGCTGTTTCATACCACCAGAAATCTCTCGTGGGTAGGCTTCTTTAAAATCTTCAAGGCCTATAAGTTTAATGATTTCGTCGGTCCTTTTTTTCATTTCTTCGACGGGAAGAGGAATCGCTTTTAAAACCATTTCGATATTTTCCCGGACTGTCATCCAAGGATAAAGGGCAAATGTTTGAAAGACTAGTGACATGCCGGGCGTGAGATCCTTGATTTCTTTTCCATGATAAAAAATATGTCCCTTCGTCGGTGGGATAAGTCCGGAAACGATCCTCAGTAAGGTCGATTTCCCGCATCCAGAAGGACCAATGATAGCGACAATTTCGTCTGGGTAAAGTTCTAAATGAATGTTTTCAAGGACATGGAGTGTCTGGAAATCTTTATAAATTCCTTTGGCTTCAAGAAGTGGCTTCTTTTCCTCAGACATTGAGAGCGAACCTTTTTTCAGAATAATGGTATAATCTCAACCATACATTATAATTTATTAAAACAACCACTAAGGCCATGACTAAGACAGCAGCGGCGAGCGTAGGAAAATCATTATTTTGAGCTGCTATGCTGATCGCTGAACCTAGACCCGGAGTCGTAACGACTTTATCTCGATAGGTGACATATTCAGCGACAATACTGGCATTCCATGCCCCTCCGGAAGCCGAAACAATCCCCGTGATTAAAAAAGGGAAGACGGCAGGTAGATTCAGCCAGAAGAAACGTTGTTTTTTATTGAAGTGGAAGCTCGATGCTACTTCCTTTAGATCGGTAGGTATTGCACTGGCCCCCGCCATCACATTGAAGAGAATATACCAACCTGTACCCAGGAGCATCAGAATAACACTTCCTATTCCCAGAGGAATCCCCATGACATGAAAAAGATAGATGAGGGCAGGAAAAAGCAAGGTAAGGGGAAACGAGGCTCCTGTTTGCAAAATGGGGAGCAATAGTGTCGACCACTTTTTTGAAACTCCTATCCAAAGACCGAGGGGTAGGCCGAAGCAAATACTGATCGCAAGACATATCAAAACGCGGGTGAATGTCAACAAGACCATTCTGCCTAAATAGATCCATTTTTCCAGAGGAATCTCTTGGATGAGAACATACACGAAATAGAGAGCCGTCAACATGAGACCAAGAAGAATCACAAGAACGATCCGGCTCACACATACAGCAATAAAATTTTTACGGTTTCTCTCTCCTGGATGCTTACTTTTTTGATTTTGAAGAAACTCTTTCCACCGTGCAAACAATTTTTGAAAAAAAGCTACGATATAAGATCTTTTCATCAGATTTAAAACCCAAGATTCTGTGGTGACAGAGGAGCTTGTCTCTTCCATCCGAAATTTTTGTGACCAGACGATTAGGGGTCTCCACAGGAGTTGATCTAAGAATACAATGAGTCCAATCATCGCTATGACTGCGTAGATCATGGAAGGGACATCACCTCGCGCGGCAGCAACGCTCATATAAGAACCAAGGCCTGGGATCCGGAAATCACGATCACCCAATCTAAAGGCTTCGTTGACCATCAGAAAAAACCAACCCCCGGCCATACTCATGATACTATTCCAGATCAAACTGAACATGCTGCCTGGAACTTCGATCCATTTAATTTTTTGCCAATTGTTTAGGCCGAAAGCATTCGCACATTCAATTTTCTCTAGAGGAACAGTCCGGATAGAATGATATACTGCAAACGTCATATTCCAGACCTGGCTGGTAAACATCAGTAAAATAGCAGCCAGTTCCAAACCGACATCCGTATGTTTAAATATTCCAATCAGTAAAAGAACGACACCGGGTAAAAAGCCGAGAATCGGAATACTCTGAAAAATATCTAGAATGGGAATCAGAATTTTCTCAGCAACCCGATCTTTTGCTGCCCAAAAGCCGCATATTAAACTAAAGGCTAAAGCGAGTGCATAAGCTAAAAGTCCACGGGACATCGAAAAAAACGTGTAAAGGGGTAAATGAATCGGAGAGAGTTGGATATCGACTTTTTCTCTCAAAGGACCAAAAAATTGAACCCAATAACTGGTGAAACCGACAAAGAGGCAGGCTCCAAGGCCGATTAAAAAAAAATCGGCCCAAAGACCTTTAGGTTTCATTAATTTTCTCTTCTAAAGCGCGAATTTTTTTAACATACTGTTGAATATTTTTGAGGAAAACCAGGTCCCGTTGATGTTCAGATAGGGGTATTGTTGGATTGCCCCCATATTTGCCGGAAGAGGTGATATTTTTCTTAATGCCGCTGCGGGCTGCAAACATAGCGCCACTGGCGATCTCGATATGGCCGACGGTTCCGGTTTGCCCTCCCATGACCACATGGTGCCCGGTTTTGACAGAGCCGGAGATTCCGGTCTGAGAAACAATGATATTGTGAGCTCCGAGTTCGACATTGTGGGCGATTTGGACGAGATTATCGATTTTTGTCCCTTTTTTGATCCGAGTTTCTTTGAAGCGGGCACGGTCGATGGTCGTATTGGCACCGACTTCGACATCGTCTTCCAAAACAACAATTCCAAATTGTTGTTGTTTTTGGTGCTCTCCTTTTTCATTGGTAATGTAGCCAAATCCACACGATCCAATCACAGCGCCGGGTTGCAAAATCACGCGGCTGCCGAGTTTACATCCTTCCCGGACAGTCACATGAGGATAAAGGATGCAGTGGGAGCCGATTTCGACGCCGGGGCCGAGAATAACACCTGGGTGGAGATGGGTTCCTTCTCCAAGGATGCAGTGGGCATCAATAACACAATGTGGGCCAATGGTGACGTTGGGAGCGAGCTTTGCAGTGGGATGAATAACAGCTGTTGGATGAATCCCTTGAAAACCGGTTGCTACTTGCGAGGAGAAGAGTTTAATCAGTTGTTGAAAAGTTTCAGATGGATGTTCAGAAATTAGAAAGTTTTTTCCAGGAATGGGCTCGATCGTGTTGTCAATACAGATGACACCCGCCTGGGTGGTTTTAAGTTGGGCAGTATAGAGTGTGTTCGATAAAAAAGAGGCGTCAGAAGACCTAGCTAGAGCTAAGTCTTCAACGCCTTGAATCAGGTGATGGGGATCACCGAGAAGCTTTGCCTTTGTTAGCTCAGCGAGCTTCTGCAGGTTGTGCTGCTGCATCCTTCGTCTCTTCTGTCACAGCTGTTGGTTTATTTTCTTCCGCAGGAGGCGTCTGTTTTTTGGCTTCTTCATCATAGTTTTTATCCATCTCTTTGAGCACATCGGCTGTGACATCGAGAGTTGGAGAAAAATAGAAGAACATTTCTTTGTTCGCAATCTGAGTAAATCCCTTAGAAGCAGCAACTTTTTCTGCGGCTTGATTGGCGGCAGTTAAAATGGTTTGAAAAACCTTGTATTGCCCTTGATTTCTGAATTGCATGTATTGTTGGTTATACCGGCCCATTTCTTCGTTTAGCTGAGCAAATTTTGCTCTCAGTTCTTGCTCCGCTTCTGGAGAAAGGCCATCGAGGTGGTCTTTATCTTCTAATTTACCATTGATTTCTTTGAGTTGCTTATCGGTGTCTTCGAGCAGTGTCATGAATTGTTTATTCATCGTCTCAAGAAATGACTGTTCTTGCTTTCCAAGTTTCGAATCGGTGATGAAACTGTTAAAATTGGCAATTCCAATTTTTTGCTCAATGGCACTTAGTTGGCCGAGTGATAAGCTGGCTAAACTAACGGCAGCTGCAATGATCATTTTTTTCATAAGAATCAATCTCCTTTTTGTTCATGTTAAAATTGTCCCCCCATCGAGAAGTAAAACTTTTGGACTTGGCTGTGGTGTTTCGGATTTACAGGAATACCATAACCAAGGGTAATGGGCATTCGATTTAATATCTGGACACGGACTCCACCTCCAAAACTCATACGGGGTGTTTCCATTGTAAATTTTTTCAAGGAATTTGTTCCAGCATCAATAAATAAAAAGGCGTCGAGCATCGAAAAAATCTCGTGATTGTACTCGACCGAAAGAACCGTGGTGCTGATACCGCCCCGAGGATCACCATTGGGATATTTGGGGCCTAAATCAAATGGTCGATAACCACGCACAGAATTTTCTCCTCCGATAAAGAATCTTTCACTGAGAGGAATTTGTTTTGCGCTAGCCGTCCACATGATGGGTTGAATCGCATGTGCCTCCCACCTGTATTTGAGGGTCCCATTGCGCCAGAGATGCTGGTAGAACGCATTGGTGTAAGTATATTTGAAAAAGGCAAAGTTTCCACCGAGGCCAGCAAACTCGGCTTCCAGATAAGTTCGAAGTCCACGGTGCGGTTTCATGATATGATCCGTTGAATCGTAACTGAGTGAAGCTGAAATCGCCGAAATATTACCGGTTCCCTTGCCTGCTTCCTTTTCCTGATTGCTCACGCCGTGGCTCACATCAATTTTTGCGTGTTTCGCACGGTATTTGGTCCCGAGAGTCCAGAACCCTGTGAGAGGATACGATGCGAAGAGGCTTCCGCTGACCGAGTCGATCTCGTATTTTTTGGCTTGAAGCTGACTTTGGCTGAGGACGGTTTCAAAACCAACCCGCCACAACGTGTCATGAAAATACGGAGTGATCCATGACATTAAATAAGACCGCTCTCTCGATCCTAAAGTCGCTTTGAGGTGGGCGTATTCACCACCGCCGCGCATAGCTGAAGCCCCTTCCTTAGGAAGTCGTTTAAATCCTTTATAGTTAAAATTTGTTTCGGTGACGTCGAGTCCACCAAAGATACCATCTGCAGAGCCGAGGCCGAAGAATAGGCTTGCATGTCCCGTTGTCGTTTCTTCGACTTCGATGTAAACATCTCGGTAATTTTCTCCGAGAATTTGATCGTCTTGAGTCCGAACGGCGTAGACGTTCACATTTTTAAAGTAGCCGATGTTCTGCAATCTTTCTTGCGTCGCCTTGAGTTTGAAAGAATTGAAAGTCTCTCCCGGGGTGAGGAGCGACTCGCGTAAGATGACATTGGAGGCAGTTCTTTCATTTCCAAAGATCCGGATCAGTCCGATTTTGTATTGCTCGCCCTCTTCAATTTGAAAATGGATATTGTAAGCCGGTTTGTCGGCAACCAATTCGGTTTCATATTGGACATTCGTATCGATATGTCCTTTTCGACCATAGAGATCTTTGATACTGTCGGCAGTCTGGCGGATTTTCTCTGGTGAGTAGACTTCATCGGGATGGACTTTAAAAACTTTTTCAATCTCTTGGTCAGTAAACAGGGTATTTCCGCAGAACGTGACGGTACCGTAATGGAAAACAGGGCCTCGCTCAGCAGTCAGCGTGATGATGATGCGCCCTTCCTTTTCCGAGTTGGTAATTTGAAGGTCGACTTTGGCGTCGGCATACCCTTCATTCTGTAGGAGATTCAAGATGGTGAGACGGTCTTGTTCGATCGCCTCTTCATGGAAGACTCCATGTCCCGTCAGCCAACTGGTGAAAAGGTTGTATTTTTTGGTGTAGATCATCTCAAGAATTTTACTCTTTTCTTTCTTTGTAAATCCGCTGAAGATGATCTCGTCAATGATCCCTGCACGCCCTTCAATGACATGAATCGTGATATCGACTTCATTCGTCTCAGGAATCGGATAAAGGGCATAAGAAAGTTGCGACTCAAAATACCCTTTTTTGACGTAATACTCTTTGACCTTGTTGAATTTTTTGTTGAAATCGACCCGATTAAAAACTTTATTCTCTTTGACGCCGAGTTCTTTTCGAAGGGTGCTTGTTTTAATATGGGAATTTCCTTCCCATGTGATTTTTCGGATGAAGGGGCGAAGCCAAACTTTAATTGTTATCAGAACATTGCCACTGACGACTTCGATTTGGGGTTCAACCCTATCGTATTCCTCTGAAAGGGCCTTCAAATCAGAATCGAAAACCTGCCCCGAAAACGGGTCACCAACCTTCGTCTTCAGCTTTTCTAAAACCGGGCGAGGATCAAACAAAGTTCCAACAGGTAGATTTTCTGCTTGGATTTCAATTCTCTCGATCGTCCGGTTTTCCAACGTCTCGGTTGCCGGTGGAGGGGCAGAAAAAACAAAATCAAGCGGACAGCACGTGAATAGAACCATCGATGTTAATAAAACTATTTTTTTTGCCCTGAACATGATTGAGCAAGTATAGAAAAACCCCCGGTATTATGCAATCGTATGTTATACCCCATGTTGATCCAAAAACTCAAGTCCGATTGCAATCATTTTTTTAACATTTGTTTTTTTTTGATAATTTAGATCATAATTTAAATATTAAAAAAAGGTGACGCCAATGGCTGCAAGTATTTTATCCACATCAAACAATCCACTGAGACTTTCTCTGGATAATTTTTTCCATTATTACATTTATGCCCCCAATTCACTCTTGCTGAGTCCTGATGAGAGAACAAAGGCATGGGCGCTCAGCTGTTTTTTTACCTTTTGCACGGCCTCTCTTGCACCAAGAATTTGTCGCCATTTCTTTCTAGCGGAAGTTCTAAAAAGCAGGGAGATCAAGACAGATTATTTTCATCAGGTGATTTCTGAAACTCGAGATCCTGGGATTGTAAAATCCAGAACAAGGAAATTATCTCCGTGTGCTCAGATTATCGATGGTCTGTTTCTTGGGGATAGTCGAGCTTTCGTTCAAACGACTGGTTTTTCGTGTTATGACCATGATTCTGATGGAAGGCCAACACTCCCCATAAACACTTCGAATCCCCATGGGTTCACCAAAGTGATGACTTTTTGTGTCTTGAGTAATATTGGTGGGGATTTTACCGATTTAGCCGGTAGAACTGCCGGTGATTATAGAACTGCACTTTTGGCCAAAAAGATCGAATGGAATTTCATCGGTAAAATGGTGATGGACGATCCTACCGGATGGAAACCTTTGGTTTACGACTGTACGTTTTTGGGAACCGAGCTTGCTGAAAGAGATTTTCCTCGGGGAGGAGCGACGCAAGAACAGCTGAATGCAATCTATGCTGAAAAAACCAGGGTCGTGGATACCATAGAAGTTCGAAATTGGTTTGAACCTATTTTTAGAAAAATGGATACTGCCGTTTTTGGTACGGATAAGGTGCTCGCTCATTGCCAGGCCGGTCGGTCTAGAAGTGCCTCCGTTGTCGCAGCTTACTTGATCAATCGTTTCCATGTGACGAGTGAGCAAGCCATAGCCTATCTTCGAAGTAAGCGGCGGTGCGTCGATCCTAAATTCGCGAACGAATTAGATGGGTATGCTAAAGCTCTTGCTGCATCGATTTGAATTAAAAGGATGGATATCAACGCAAAGACGCCAAGCCACGAAGACGCGGAGAAAATTGAAAATGCATTGATTGCGTCTTCGCGTTAAATCTTCCTAGAAGTCTATTTATAGTAGCTGCCTTCCTATGAAGGCGTGGGATAGGGTTCCGCCGTCGACATATTCGAGGGGGCTGCCCATGGGAAGGCCAAGAGCCAGGCGAGAAACCGTAATTCCTAATTTGCCGAGTTGTTCTTTGAGATAGAGGGCGGTGGCATCGCCTTCGAGAGTAGAGTCGAGGGCAATGATGGTTTCTCGAATAGGCAGGTGGGCAATCCGATGGAGAAGATGGGGGAGGTTGAGCTGCTGAATGGTGCGGCCATCGAGGGGAGAAAGTAGGCCTCCGAGGACGTGGTAGAGTCCTTTGTAGATATGGGTTTCTTCGATGGCATAGGCATCCTTGGGGGATGAGATGATGCATAGTAGGGAAGTGTCTCTTTTATCGGTGTTGCAAAAATCACACGATTCAAGATTTTTTAAGCAGTGGCATGTTGGACAAGTGTGGATTTTATTTTTCAGGGAAGAGATAATGTCTCCGAAATCGGCAAGGGTATTGTCGGGCCAGGTGAGAAGATGGAAGGCAAATCTCTCGGCTGTTTTCGATCCCACTCCAGGCAGTAGCTTGAGCTGGAAGATCAGTTGTTGAAGAGCCATTGGAAATTTTGACATCTAGTTCATTGTATTTCAAGTTGAAAAATAAGTCCATTTGGGAAAACATAAAAGATTGCTGGGTGAGACATGAAAGGATTAGAGTCCGGAAAGGACAAAGTAAAACAGATTTGTGACGTCTTGAAGCGGGAAACGCTCGAGCCTGCCAAAAAAGAAGCAGGGAAAATTATTGAAGAGGCAAAGGTGAAGGCCGATGAGATTTTGGCTGATGCGCATGTCTCTGCAAAGAAAATGATGGATGATGCTTTTTTGGAAATTGAAAAACAAAAGGGGATTTTCCAAGCCTCTTTAACGCATGCGTGTCGTCAAACAATTGATAGTTTAAAGGAAAAAATTGAAACGCGTCTTTTCAACCCAGAGCTTGCACATTTGGTGGCTAAACCTCTCCAAGATCCGAAGATCCTAGCGGAGCTCATTACGGCCATCATACACGCCCTCGAAAAAGAGGGAACCGAATCCGACTTAAGTGTGGTGATTTCTTCGAAAATGCCTGCGCGGGCCATCAACGAGCTGCTTGCGTCCGATGTCCTTAAAAAACTGAAAGAGAAAAGTGTTATTCTTGGCAATATTAGTGGAGGCATCCAAGTCAAGCTTTTGAAAAATAATATCACCATCGATTTGTCCGATGAGACGTTGAGAGAGCTCGTCGCCACTTATATACGAAAAGATTTTAGAGACTATATTTTTGGCTAATTATTATTTTGTCGCTGCTTCCCTTCCTCCTTTAGCGCTCGGTGAGAAACCTGATATCACCTTCGATGAGCTCATGGCAAGATTAGAGATCAATTTAACTAGACAAGACTATCAGAAAGTGGTGGTATTTCGTCGGTTTATCGATCTGAATAATATCCGGTCGCTTTTCTTGGAGGAAGCGATTGACCCCCGGGGAAATCTTAATGAAAAAGAACTCGATCAAGCCCTTCTTCTCCAAGATGGCCTTCCGCTCTATGTATTTGATTTTTTAGATCAATTTGAAAACGTGGTCGAGAAATTACGGTTTTCCCCAGGACTTTTGTCGGTCTATTTCAGAGAAGAGCAAATAGCCCAAGAAGGGTTTTTAAAAAAGTATCTCGAGTTTGAACGGCAGTGGAGATTGGTGATTCTGGCGCTGCGGGCCAAGCAGCTGGGGCGAGATATTGTTCACGAGCTGCAATTTGAAGATTTACAAGACCCCCTGGTTCTCGATATTTTGGCGCAAAAAGATGCTCTATCGTATGATCCACCGGTTGAATTTTTAGATCTGAAAGAGAAATATTTGTCGTGTGGACCCGATCCATGGCAACAATTTAAGGTGATTTCTGAGTGGAGATTTCATACGATTGAGGAACTTGTCGATGAGCCCATGTTTTCGATCGATTGGATTTTAGCTTATATGGCCCGCCTTTTAATCGTGGAACAATGGAACGAGCTCGATATCGAGAAAGGTAAAATTATTCTTGAGGCGTTCGTAGGATGAAAACCGTTGCTAAAGGAAAAGTGGTCAAAGCGTTCGGCAACTTATTGCACGTCGCTTTTGAAGGGAGTGTCCGTCAAGGCGAAGTTGCCATGGTCAAACTCGGCCATCTTCTCTTGAAAGGAGAGGTGATTGAAATTGCAGGATCTGAAGTTAAACTGCAGGTTTTCGAAGATACGAGAGGAATTGAGCTGGGGACGCCTGTTGAATTCAATGGACATCTTTTAGAAGCCGAACTGGGCCCTGGATTGCTCGGTGCCATTATCGATGGTCTTCAAAATCCGCTGGAAAAAGTTGCCGATGCCACGGGTTTATTTCTCTCACGGGGAGTTTATTTACCACCCCTAGATCGATCCCGTCATTGGGACTATCATCCGGTTGCCAAAGTCGGACAAGTGGTTAAAAAAGGGGACGAGCTCGGTTATACCATGGAAGGCCGGTTTCACCACCAAATCATGGTTCCGTTTTCTTTGCAAAAAGAGTACACCTTAACCTGGGTTGCAAAAGCCGGTTCGTTTCCGATCGATACTGTCATTGCCAAAGGAGTCGATGATCAAGACGAGGAATATTCGTTCACCATGATTCAAAAATGGCCCGTAAAAAGTCCGCTGTTTCAGGGTGAAAAAATCAAAGCGGCTCGGATGATGGACACTGGCGAGAGGATCATCGATACCCAATTTCCTGTCTTAAAAGGGGGAACTTTTTGCTCGCCTGGTCCTTTTGGCGCAGGAAAAACAGTCCTTCAACACCATCTCGCGAAATATTCTTCAGTGGACATTGTCGTCGTTGTCGCCTGCGGTGAAAGGGCGGGAGAAGTGGTCGAAGTCCTTCGAACGTTTCCTCATTTGATTGATCCCCATACAAACGAGCCTCTCATGGAGCGGACGGTGATCATTTGTAATACGTCGTCGATGCCTGTTGCTGCCCGTGAAGCTTCCATTTACATGGGAGCGACCATTGCCGAATATTACCGGCAAATGGGGCTCGATGTTCTTCTGCTGGCCGATTCGACTTCAAGATGGGCACAGGCGATGCGGGAGATGTCGGGCCGCTTAGAAGAGATTCCAGGGGAAGAGGCGTTCCCTGCTTATCTCGGCTCGAGAATAGCCGCTTTTTATGAGCGGGCTGGAGTTGTTCGCCTTCCGGGTAATAAAATTGGATCGTTGACCATTGGAGGAACTGTTTCTCCTGCGGGGGGAAGCTTTGAAGAGCCCGTGACACAAGCGACGTTGGCAAATGTCGGAGCTTTCTGGGGACTTTCAAGAGCAAGGTCGGATGCGAGGCGGTATCCAGCCATCGATCCCTTAATCTCATGGAGCAAATATATCGATGATGTGGGACGCGAACTCGAAGCCAAAGCTCAAGGTTGGGGAAAAACCGTCAAAAAGGCTGCTAAAATTCTCCGAGAAGGAGACGAAATTGGAAAGCGGATGGAGGTCGTCGGAGAAGAAGGAATTACTCTCCACGACATGATCATTTATTTGAAGTCAGAGCTCTATGAGTTTTGTTATCTGCAGCAGAATGCTTTTGACAAAGAAGATGCGTATTGCCCTTTAGATCGGCAAATTCCACTTTTCCAGCTCATCCATCGTATTTTCGATGCCGAATTCCATTTTGATAGCAACGACTCGGCTAGAACTTTTTTCCTGGATCTTCAAAATGAGATCAAAAATATGAATTTCATCCCTTTCAAATCTGAGAGATATGAAAAGACTTTAAGCAGGATTGAAGGAAAAATCCCATGAAGAAATTCTACGATCGGATCATCGACATGCGAGGGAATCTGCTCACTGTCAAAGCAGAGAACGTCAGCTTAGGAGAGATGGCCCGTATTTACAAACAAAATGGGGAGACGACGTATGGATCGGTCCTTCGGATCGATGGGGACAAAGTCACGTTGCAAGCTTTTGAAAATACACGGGGAATTTCGACACACGACCGGGTGGCTTTTTTGGGAAAACAGATGCAAGCCATTGTCTCCGATGCCCTTTTAGGAAGAAGGTTCAATGGCGCAGGAGATCCGATTGATAACGGCCCTTCGATTGTCGGTGACCATGTCGATGTCAACTCTCCTTCCTTTAATCCGGTCCGCCGCATCATCCCTCACGAGCTCGTCAGAACCAACATTCCGATGATCGACGTGTTCAACTGCCTCGTGAAATCGCAGAAAATTCCGATCTTTTCGATTGCAGGAGAGCCGTATAACCAACTCCTCATGAGAATTGCCAACCAAACCGATGCCGATGTGGTGATCATTGGAGGGATGGGACTCCGTTTTGATGATTATCAAGCGTTCATCGACAATGCAGAAAAAGCCGGTTCCTTAGAAAAAACTGTCATGTACATCCATCAAGCGATTGACCCTGCTGTCGAATGTCTGTTGGTGCCCGACCTTGCTCTTGCCGCTGCAGAGAAATTTGCGACCGAAGATAAAAACGTCCTTGTTCTCTTGACCGATATGACAGCGTTTGCCGACGCCATCAAAGAGATCGCCATCACGATGGATCAAATCCCTTCGAACCGAGGATATCCAGGCTCGCTCTACTCCGATTTAGCTGCCCGGTATGAAAAAGCGGTCGACATTGAAGGAAGTGGCTCGATCACGATTTTATCGGTGACAACCATGCCCGGTGGCGATGTGACCCACCCTATTCCCGATAATACCGGTTACATCACCGAAGGACAATTCTACCTCCACGGCGGCTACATCGACCCGTTTGGATCCCTCTCTCGTCTCAAACAACAAGTCATCGGGAAAGTCACCCGGGAAGATCATGGCGATCTTGCCAATGCTCAAATCCGCCTCTACGCTGAAGGAAAAAAAGCCCGCGAAAGACAAGCGATGGGTTTCCGCCTTTCAAAATGGGATGAAAAGCTCCTCCACTTCACCAATCTTTTCGAAGAACGGATGATGAATCTCGAAGTCAATCTTCCCCTCGAAGATGCCCTCGATTACGGTTGGAAAACACTCGAAGAGTGTTTTAATCAGCAAGAGGTCGGCATCAAGCAAACCCTCATCGACAAATACTGGCCCAAACCATGATCAGGTTGACAAAAACGGAGCTCCGGTTTCAGCAGCAGAGATTACAGCAGCTGATGAAGTATTTGCCGACGCTCCATTTGAAAAAGATGATGTTACAGATCGAAGTGAATCAAGCCCAGCTTGAGATTGAAGATTTACAAAATGAATTTGGTTTCAATGAGAAGAAAATTTCGGCTTATGCCCAATTGTTCTCCGATCGGAGTGCGACCGATCTTTTTCCCTCGGTGAAGGTGCAAGAGGTGAAAAAGCGGTACGAGAATATCGCCGGAGTCGATATTCCTGTGCTGGAAAAGGTCATTTTCCAAGAGCCGACGTATATGCTGTTTGATTCTCCTTCCTGGCTCGATGCCGCGATTGTTGGACTGCAAGAATTGATCACCATTCGAGAAAAAATTCGGATTGCAGAAGATAAAAAAATTGCTTTGGAACGAGAACTCCGTGAGATTTCTATTAGGGTAAATCTGTTTGAAAAAATTTTGATACCAAGAGCGGAAGAAAATATCCGAAAAATTAAAATCTTTCTGGGCGATCAACTGCTGGCAGCGGTGTGCCAAGCCAAAGTGGCCAAACAAAAAATTTTACTCCGTAAATTAGCATGATTGTTGATGTTGCTAAATATCTCATTTTGGGGACTAAGGAAGAACTGGACAGGTTTTTCAATAAGGCCCAAGAGCAAGGTTTTTTAGAGTTTATTTCCCTATCTCCGAGAAAACAGGTGGAAACGCCTGTAACGGTACAAAATCTTCTGGCAGCCATCAAAATTTTGAGAAGGCAGCCTTTGAAGGAGCCGTATCAAGGAGGAGGGGACACCCTTCTCGCCATGCAAGTTTCCGAGAGAATCATTGAACTGAAAGAAGATATCGAGAAGTTATCGGAAGAAAAAAGGGTTTTAGAGGGTGAGATCGCCAGGGTTGCTCCCTTTGGTTATTTTTCAATGGAAGATATTGCTTACATTGAAAAAGAAGGGAAGCGGAAAGTCCATTTTTTCTGCATGAAAACAGCCAAAAGCCATAAAACCAGTTTGCCACCTGAGGTGATCTATGTCAGCACCGAGTACGATCTCGATTATTATATCACCATCAGCAAAGAGCCGATTGTCATTCCGGGGATGATCGAGATGCGGATTGACGCGACTCTCGGCGAGTTGGAAAATCGGCTTGATTTTGTCCAAGATGGCATTGAGCGGTTCGAAGCGGAGCTCAAAGACTACGCAGGACATATTTATTTTCTGAAAGCCACTCTGATCGATGAAGTGAATAAACACTACCTTGCACTCGCCAAAAAAGAAGTTGCGTATCCGCTACAGAATTCCCTTTTTGCGATTGAAGCATGGGTTCCCAAAAACAAAATCAATGAACTTTTTGGATTTTTGGATGGGATGAAAGTGCATGTCGAACAAATCGGCATTGACCCCGAAGAGAGGGTGCCCACCTATTTAGAAAACGAAGGGGCAGGACTCATCGGAGAAGATATTATTAAAATTTACGATGTCCCATCGACGACAGACAAAGATCCGTCTTCTTGGGTTCTTTGGTTTTTTGCCCTCTTCTTTGCTGTGATTGTCGGTGATGCGGGTTACGGTCTTATCTTTTTGATATTTGCCATATTTTTAGCCCGAAAGTTTCCGAGGGTTCGAGGACAACAAAAACGGATGCTGCGGCTTCTCTTTCTCCTCTCAGCGACGTGTATTGTCTGGGGAATTGCAACATCTTCATATTTCGGTTTAAAGCTGGCTCCCAGTGGTTTTCTGAGTCAGATTTCACCCCTTCACTATCTGGTGGAAAAAAAGGCCGATTATCACCTGGCGAATCGGGATGATGTTTATCAAGCCTGGGTCGAGAAATGTCCTGTCATCCAGTCTGCTCAAACAGGCGAGCAGATGTTAGAGATGGCAACCGGCAATAAAAAAGGGAATATCACATACCCTATTGTAGAGGAATTCTCGCAGAATATCATTTTGGAAATCACCCTCGTTATTGGGATCATCCATATTAGTTGCGGATTTTTACGGTATTTCAGAAGAAACATTGCTGGACTCGGCTGGATCTCCTTCATGGTGGGAGGATACCTCTTTTTTCCTTCTTTCCTCCATTCCACGATTATTCCCGAATTTATGGGCTGGATTTCTAAAACGACAGCCAGCGGTTTTGGGGTGCAAATGCTTCTTGGGGGAATCGGATTTGCTCTCGTGGCAGCTCTCATTCAAAGAAAATGGTGGGGACTCAATGAGATCACCAATCTGGTCCAAGTTTTTGCCGATGTCCTTTCTTATCTTCGCCTCTACGCATTAAGTTTGGCTGGAGCGATCATGGCGAGCACGTTCAATCAGGAGGGAACAGCCCTCGGACTAGCCTTAGGATTGGTCATCGTTTTTGCAGGACATTTGATCAATATCCTCCTCAGTTTTATGGGAGGAGTGATCCATGGCCTTCGTCTTAATTTCTTGGAATGGTATCATCATAGTTTTGAGGGCGGTGGACGTCTTTTTAAACCTTTAAAAAAGTTAAAATAGGTGATTAGTATGGATTATGGAATGGTAGGACCCGCGCTTGTCCTTGGTCTGGGATGCGTAGGCAGTTCAATCGGCTGTGGAATCGGGGGAATGGCATCCCATGCGGTGATGAGCCGGGTTGAAGAAAATCACGGAAAGTTTATCGGTATGTCGGCGATGGCAGCTTCTCAGTCGATTTACGGATTTGTTCTCATGGTTCTGATGCGCGATAGCATCCGAGCAGGATCTCTTTCGGCTCTGTCAGGAATAGGGATTGGCGTTTCTGTCGGATTTGCTCTTCTGTTTTCTTCCGTCTATCAGGGGATGTGCGCGGCGTCTGGAATTCAAGCAGCAGCAAAGCAACCGGCGATTTTTGGAAAGTGTTTTGCAGCGCTAGCTTTGATTGAATCATTTTCGATCTTTGCTTTTGTATTTGCTCTTCTGCTAATTTAAAAAAATGATTAAGACGCGATCCGAAACCGATTCTCTAGGGTCTATCGAAGTTCCGGCAGAGAAATATTGGGGAGCCCAGACCCAAAGATCGATCCAGAATTTTCCGATTGGCATTGAAAAGATGCCCCTAGAGCTGATCCATGCGATCGGGATCGTTAAAAAAGCTGCGGCCGTCGTCAATCATGAGCTCGGGCTTCTTCCTAAGGACAAAAAAGACCTCATCGTTGAAACCTGCGATGAACTCACAGCTGGCAAGCTAGATACCCATTTTGATCTCGTCGTTTGGCAAACGGGCTCTGGGACTCAAACCAACATGAATGTCAATGAGGTGATCGCCAATCGGGCCAATGAAAAAGCCGGCTCACCCCTCGGCTCCAAAACTCCGATCCATCCCAACGACCATGTCAATCTTTCCCAATCTTCCAACGATGTCTTTCCGACAGCCATGCATATCGCGACCTTCTCAGCTATTGCGAAGAAACTCGTTCCAAATCTCCGTATCCTTTTAGGGGGATTTAAGAAGAAAACGGGGGAATTCAAAGACATTATCAAGGTAGGACGGACCCATCTCATGGATGCAGCCCCACTCACACTCGGGCAAGAATTTTCCGGCTATGCAGCCCAAATCGAAGGGGGGATCAAAGCCGTCGAAGCAACCCTTCCATTTATCTCTGAACTGGCTCTTGGCGGGACCGCCGTCGGCACAGGCTTGAATTGTCCTAAAGGTTTTGCCGAGAGGGCTGCTCAGGTGATTTCCGACCTCACTGGCTTTCATTTTGTGACAGCACCGAATAAATTTGCCGCTTTGGCTGCCCATGATCCGTTGGTTGCTGTTAGCGGGTGCCTCAAGATGCTCGCATGCGCTTTCATGAAAATAGCGAACGATATCCGGTGGATGGCATCGGGTCCTCGGTGCGGCCTTGAAGAGATTTTTCTTCCAGAGAATGAACCTGGCTCATCGATCATGCCAGGCAAAGTCAATCCTACACAAAGCGAATCGATGACCATGGTGGCTGCCCAAGTGATGGGAAATGATGCCGCGATTAGTTTTGCCGATTCTCTCGGCAATTTCGAACTGAATGTTTTCAAGCCCGTGATCATCTATAATCTCCTCCAATCGATCCGCCTTCTCTCCGATGTTGCCAAAAACTTCCATGACCGTTGTCTCATCGGAATCAAACCCAATACCAAAAAACTTGCTGAATACCTGAATCACTCCTTCATGCTCGCGACTGCACTCAGCCCCGTCATCGGCTACGATAAAGCTGCTAAAATCGTCCAAAAAGCCCAAAAAGAGGGGATAACTCTGAAGCAAGCAGCTCTCAGCTTACGATATCTTACAGAAAAAGAGTTTGATGAAATTGTCGATCCCCGCAAAATGGTCTAAGTATTGATATGAATACCCATTTTTGTCAGCAGGAAGCGTCCCACCAAAACGGGATGTTTCAAGAGCAGTTTCAGCAACGTCCGGTAGCCCACCCCTTCGATCTCTTTTTTCAGAATGTCGGTATGGTGTGCCACCGCATCGTTGATCCAATGCTCGTAGGGTGGAGGAAGATGTTTGGGAAGATGATCCAGGGAAAAAAAAGCGACATCGCGGGTCTCCGATCCTTTTGTCGGAGTTCCCCCGATTTTCTTCATTTCAAAGAAGTGGGTGAAGCGGGCCAATTTGTTTCGAGGGGTGTATTCAGCAACTTTCCGGATAATTTCAACCCGAATGCCGGTTTCTTCTTCCATTTCTCGACAAGCCGCCTCTTCCGGGGTTTCTCCAACCTCGATCCCTCCACCAGGAAGAACCCAAACAGGAATATCTCGTCTCTGAATCAGCAAAACACGACCTTCTTCAAACAGAATACAAGCAACCGACATGACTAAAAAGCTTACCTTTCTTCTCTTTTTTTGCCTACTCACAGGATGTGACAAATACTACATTTCTGCCCGGCAAATCCCCGTGACTAAAGATTACTTGGCAAGCACCCATGTCAAAACCCCCGACCCGCGCCAAGCTTGCCCTCCTCACGGACAAAAAGTCATTTTAAGCTGGACAGTCCCTCGAAGAATATTGGCTAAAGACCCCCAAATCCTTTTTCATGTCATCTATAATAATCATACAGAAAAAACCTTCGTCTACCCCATCCGAACCCGGACCGGCACCGAAGTCTACTCTCTTCTCGATCATGAATTCAATGAAACCAAAGGCCTCCTAACCTACCGAGCCGACATCGTCACTCCCGATTGCGAAGTTTTCCGCTCCTGGAAGCACCAACTCTGGGTCAAACTCATCACCTTAGAAAATTATTAGGGAACCCCTTTATAATCAATAACTTGAAATAATTCCCTTGTTAAATTTTCAACTACCTTGTAAATTTGAAGTATAAGTTCAAAAATACAAGGTATATGAAAAGACCAAAATATCTAAAAGAAATAACTGCTCATTTTAGAGTCCATTCGGTCTGTGCTATTTTAGGCCCCAGGCAAGTCGGTAAAACGACACTAGCAAAGATGTTTATCGAAGATAAGGAAAATGTTCATTATTTTGATTTGGAAAATCCTCTAGATTTAGCACGACTTGAAAATCCTATGTTATCACTTTCTAAATTCACTGATTCCCTTGTCGTTATTGATGAGATTCAGAGAAGACCAGAATTGTTTCCCATTCTTAGGGTTTTGGTTGATGAGACAAATACAAACAGAAAATTCCTAATTTTAGGAAGTGCTTCAAGAGATTTGATCAAGCAATCGTCAGAAACTCTAGCCGGTCGTATAGGATATATTGAACTAATGCCTTTTTCTCTGGATGAAGTTGCTGATCAAGAAGCATTGTTTTTACGGGGAGGATTCCCTCTTTCATATCTTGCGATAACAGATGATGATAGTTTTCTTTGGCGACAAACCTATATTACGACTTTTTTAGAGAGAGACATTCCAAATTTAGGATTTCAAATTCCATCAGAACAGATGCGTCGTTTCTGGCTTATGTTGGCCCATTATCACGGTCAAATATTTAATGGTTCAGAAATCGGAAAATCGCTCGGCATTTCAAGTCATACTGTCCGTAAATATCTAGATATTTTGTCAGGCACATTTATGATCCGTCAACTCACACCTTGGTTTGAAAATTTAAAAAAAAGACAGATTAAGTCTCCAAAGATTTATTTCCGAGATAGTGGAATTTTACATGCACTTCTCGGAATAAGAGATAAATCACAGCTCAATATTTATCCAAAACTTGGATCATTTTGGGAGGGATTTGCATTGGAAGAAGTGATTCGTAAATTACATGCCCCGATAGAGCAATGTTATTTTTGGGGAACGCAATCGGGTGCAGAGCTAGATCTTCTGATTTTGGAAAATGGAAAACGGATAGGTTACGAATTTAAATATACTGACAGTCCGAAAATCTCAGCTTCTATGCAGATAGCAAGCCATGACTTACACCTAGATCACCTCTATGTTATTTATCCAGGAACCCACACTTTCCCGTTAGCATCTCACATCACTGCACAAGGTTTATTAACATAACTATTTAAGGGAAGGTTTAGAGGCAGACAGAATTAATGATTCAGTTTCAGGCCAGCTGAGGCAAGGATCGGTCACAGAGACGGCATATTTCAGCGCTGAAGGGCTTTCTGAGAGGTATTGCGACCCTTCTTCTAAATGACTCTCGAGCATCATTCCCAAAATTTTGTGATTTCCATGTTCAAATTGTTCCATCACAGAGTGGAAAACTTGGCTCTGCCGCGTGTACTCTTTTTGGCAATTTCCATGCGAACAATCAATTAAAATCCTATTCTTTAATCCGTGAATATCCATGTTTTCGACGGTTTCTGTAACGGTTGTCGTATCATAATTGGAGCTGGAGCGAGAGCCGCGTAGGACCACATGTGTATGGGGGTTTCCATTGCTCTCAACAATAGAAATATATCCATCCTCATTGATGTGGGGAAACCGATGAGGCATCCGAGAAGCAACCATTGCATGGATCGCTTGCTCGATATTTCCATCAGGACTGTTTTTAAAACCGACGGGGCAGGCAAGATGAGATGCCATTTCTCGGTGAGGTTGAGAAGCCGATGTCCTGGCTCCGATAAAACCCCAGGAGACCAAATCTTGGATATAAGGGACAAATAAAGGATTGAGAAATTCAGTCGCAATGGGGATGCCCAAATCTGTAAGAGTTAAAAAGAGTTCGCGGGCCCAAAAGATTCCCGTTTGCAGATCGTTCGATCCATCGAGGTGGGGATCATAGGCAAGCCCTTTCCAGCCCGCAACCGTTCGAGGTTTTTCAATATAGACCCGCATCACACAGAAACAGTTGGAGGCAACTTCTTCGGAAAGAGCTCTAAATCGCCTGGCATATTCTAATGCAGCCGACAAATCATGGATCGAGCAGGGGCCTAAAATAATCGCTAGGCGACTGTCATGGCCTGTGATTAAATCACGGATGATCTCCCGATTTTTTTGAATGAAATTATTTTGTTTCCCGGTCGCCGGAAGTTTCTCTTTAATTTTTTTTGGAGAAAGCATCAATCGGATTTCCCACCATCATTACCATGTTCTACACCGTGATGTTCCGATCCGCTTCCCTCACGGTGTTCTGTGTATCTTCTCCCATGTTCATCCCACCGTTCGTAATCATGGTCGTGATCACATGCAGAAAGTAAAAACAGACCGAGCAGGACAACTTTTTTATTCATAAAACTACTTCTTTCTCCAAGTTATTAACGGGGCTGGTAAACAAGTGACAACCTGCTTGCTGCGGCTTCGCCATATCGATTCTCGCTCGGAATCCTTCGTATTCAAGAATGTTATTCCTCGCGAGAATCAATCTGGCTTTGCCTCGCAGCGCATCTTGTCACTTGTTTACCAGCCCCATTAATAATGGAATAATTACAGCTTTTCAAGTTTTTTCGAGATTTCATAGAGTTGTTTATCGGCATGGTCTACAGAGAGTTGGAGTTTTTTGATCAGTTGCTCAGGCGCTTTTAACATAAAGTCGGGATTTCCTAATTTAAGCCTTGCTCCTTGCTGCTGCTCGAGCAGACTCTCTCGTTCCTTCACAAGACGGATTTTCTCTTTTTCGCGCATCTCTAAGGGGAGGGGAATGATAATTTTAAGATCATCCACCAGGGCTGTTGAAGCAAAAGGAACATTTTCTTCTCCCCATATAATCTCATCGATCCGAACCAAAGCTTTTAAGACAGCTTGGTGTTTTTTCACAAAACGGAGCCGTTTTTCAGGTCCTACGAGATGGAGAGATGTTGCCATCCCGAGGGGCACTTGCATTTCTGCTCGAATATTGCGAATCGCATGGACGATTTGGTCCATCGCGGCAAATTCTTCTTCAATCTCTGAGTTGATGTCGATTTCTCGAATCACTTTCGGGTAGGGTGCGACGATGCAGGCGGGAGATTGCAGAGCTTCGATGGTCTCTTGGGTATAGGGGTCACGGAGATTGGACGGTTTTCCAAATCGACTCTTCAAGAGTTGGAACAGCTCTTCGGTGATGAAGGGTGCCATTGGATGTAAAAGACGGATCGCATTGGAGAGAACGACCAGCAAGATCTTCTGTTTATTTTTCTTTTCTTCTGGTGTTCCTGCTTTTCCAAATAAAACCGGTTTGGTGAGTTCGAGATAGTAGGCACAAAATTCCTTCCAGAAAAAATCGTAAGCCCCGAGAGCTGCTTTATCAAAACTATACATCATCAAAGATCCATTCACCTCTTCGATGATCCTGTTGAGCCTCGACAAAATCCATTTATCCTCTAAAGTAAGGAGTTTTTCATCGATGCCTGCATCGAGTTCTAAATTTTCTAGGTGGAGAAAAACAAAGCGGGCTCCGTTCCATACCTTGTTGGCAAAATTTTTAAACTCTTCAAATTTTCTTTGATCCAAATCGATTTGACGTGCTTGCGTCGTCGAGGCAGTCAGCGCCATCCGCATGGCATCCGCACCGTACGCATCGATAATTTCGAGAGGATCGATGATGTTCCCTTTCGATTTCGACATTTTTTCCCACCGGCTGTGGATCTCAGGCGGAAGCGGCTTTCCGAGGTCGGGAGATACATAGACGATCGATCCATCTTCTTGATATCTCCAGTACGATTTTCCGAAAATAAGGCCATGCAGAAAAACTTCATGGAAAGGGGGCTCCTTCAAAGCATAGTCTCCCATCATCATCATTCGGGCGACCCAGAAGAATAAAATATCATGTCCTGTCACCAAAACAGATGTTGGATAAAACTTTTTCAGATCGGGTGTATTTTCAGGCCATCCAAACACACTAAACGGCCACAGCGCCGAAGAAAACCACGTATCGAGAACATCCGGGTCTTGTATCCAATCAGGACCGGGATCGCCCTCAGCAAGGCATACCACTTTATCATCTTTGTACCAGATCGGAATCTGATGCCCCCACCAAAGCTGCCTGGAGATGCACCAGTCACGCAGATGGTGGATCCAGGGGAAATACGAATTTTCGTACGATTCAGGGATCAATTTGACTTCCTTAGATTGAACCATTTCGATCAGCCGATTTTTGAAGGCCGTCATTTTCACAAACCATTGTTTCGACAAATATGGTTCGATAACCGCTTTCGATCGATACGAGACACCGACCCGGTTTTGATATTTTTCGGTTTTTTCAAGAAGTCCCAGCTTTTTCAATCTTTCTGTAATGGCGATTCTGGCTTCTTCCATCGTCAAACCTTGAAATTCGCCCTCTTTGATTCTCCCATCGGGTGTCATGATATTGATTAGAGGAAGCCCATGCCTCTCGGCCATGGCATAATCGTCGGCATCATGGGCAGGGGTTATTTTCACAACACCCGTTCCAAACTTAGGGTCGATAAAGGCATCCCCGATAATCGGAACTTTTCGATTCACAATCGGAATGATCACTTGGCTGCCGATAAAGGTTTGATACCGGATGTCTTCCGGTGAAACAGCCACGGCCGTGTCGCCCAGCATCGTTTCAGGACGGACCGTCGCAATAACCAGATATTTGTCCGAATCGACTAAAGGATACCGAACATAATACAGTGTCGATTCTCTTTCTTCATATTCGACTTCATCATCGGCAAGAGCAGTCTGCGTGACAGGATCCCAATTGACCAGATAATCACCCCGATAAATCAGCCCCTCATCGAACATCTTCTTGAACATCGTCCGGACCGCTCTCGACCGTGTTTCATCCATCGTAAACGCCAGCCTCTCCCAATCACAAGAGCAACCGACTTTTTTAATCTGATTGATGATCTGCTGCTCACTCTCAATCTTCCATTTCCAAACATGTTCAATAAATTCTTCCCTAGAAAAATCCGTTCTCCGTTTCCCACTCTTTAACAAGTGCCGCTCCACAACCGTCTGCGTCGCAATCCCCGCATGATCGGTCCCCGGCACCCAGAGCGCCTCATACCCACACATCCGCTTCCACCGGATCAAAATATCTTGCAACGTATCCACCAGGGCATGCCCCATATGCAAAACCCCCGTCACATTCGGTGGCGGAATCACAATCGTAAAAGGTTTTTTTGATGAGTTGGCATCGGCCTTAAAAAATCCATTTTCCTCCCAAAAAAGATACCACTTTTCTTCAACTTCTTTCGGGTTAAAAGCCTTCGGGATTTCATTCATAGGGAAAGTATGTTAAATCTTTCTTCTTTTATGAGTCCAATATTTCCGAAACATCTCTACATCTATGAAGAATTGGTCCGTCGTATCAAGCCGAAGAGAAGGGCCATTTTAGAGACTGTGATGACGCGGCTCGGGGATAAGCACCGGTGTATCTCAGCTTTGGTAGGCGCTTTAGACAGGGGAGATTGGGATGCAGAAATTCTAGAAAATGATGAGTGTCCCTATTATGCCTTGGAAGCCGTTCGTGTTGGGGAACTCGGAGTGAAAGAGTTTGCGACGTATCAAGTTTTCTGGCAGATGCACCAGTCCCACTGGAATAAAAGTTCTATTGAACGAGTACCGCTATTCCAAGCAGACGGTTCGATCCACCCCACGGCCCGAGCTGCCATTCGGCATACCATGCGTTTGGTGAATCACAAGATCTACTTGCTCACGGATCAACAAATCAATCTTTTATTCGAAAGGATGAGAAGGTGGCCAAAATGTCACCAGGTTATTTGGATCGTTCCTGATATCCAAGGAAACTCTTCTCTCACCATCAGCAAAGCGATCCATGATCAAACCAACCTGAATGTGTTTTCCCGCCTTCCAGGATGTAAAAGAATGATCGTGCCTCCGTATCTTGTTCAAACATATTTATATCTAAAATATGGAGTTAATGCAGTCGAAATGAATTTTGTCCTCGGTAAATCTTCTGCTGAAGATATTCTGAGCAACGGTTTGCATGCAAAAAGAGATGTCGCTCTTCCACATCCGGGCGTACCCCTGCCAAAAACAGCTCATGGTTTTGAAGCTCCAGGGCTCGATTACACGATCCATGATGAGTACCATACTGAAATGGGATCGACAGCCCCATTTTTCATTCGGATTCTCTATATTCGAGTCGCCCGTGTCGCTGCAAAGTATTTCAATCAAGTTCATCCCAGGACGCGAGAGCAGTTAAAAAATCTATATAACGAGTGTATCGATATGGAACTCACCCAATTTAGATACGAGAAAAGGGACGGTGAATCACTCAATACTCTTTTTTGGATGCAGCTTTCTCGGCATCAACCCATCATCCAATGGACCGATGGTGATCTTAAAACTGCATTCTATAGGGACATCGTCGAGGCCCTATACACCCCCGAGATACGCGACGGGCCTGAAGAAGCCTTTTTTGAATGCCAAGATGAGTGGGGTGATGACGAAAACATCCTAAAAGGGATCCTCGATCATTGGAGATATTAACAGGGAACTAAAAAAGATGACAAATAGCTTGCTGCGGCTTCGCCATATCGATTCTCGCTCGGAATCCTTCGTATTCAAGAATGTTATTCCTCGCGAGAATCAATCTGGCTTTGCCTCGCTAGCGCTCTTTGTCATCTTTTTTAGTTCCCTGTTAATAATTGCCAGACGGTAGCCCTTCCTTTTCCTCGCGAACGGAGCATCCCTTTTTTCTTTAGCTGAGCAAGGTCGTACCGAAGCATTCTTTCAGAAATGGGTGGTATCAACTTTGAAAAGATCTCACGAAAAGGGAGAATTTTGTTTTTATCAAACAGAGAAAGAATATTTTTTTCCCTTTCTGTCAATTCAACCGGACCTCTTTCTTGAAATGTTAGTGAGGTTTTAGCATGGGAAAAGAATGTAACCCTCAGAGATGTTCCTAATTCTTGCCACCTGGGTTCTGGATATCCCCCTATCCGGCATGTTTCAGTGATCCGTTTATAGCCGCTTCCCCACTCTTCCATCAATTTTAATGCATGAAAGACCCTAGCAATAACACGGTTTCTTACCCTGCTTACACCCGCCTTAAAATCTTCCATTGTAAAACCAAAAGGGAGCTGTCCTGGATTTTGTATTTCTAATCGATTCTCAAAAATACCAATTTGAATATGCGATCCTTTAATCGAATAGTCAGCATGAGCCAAGGCATTGATCAAGGCTTCTCTGATGGCTAAGGGGGGATATTCAGGGATGTCTTTTCGCCTTATTTCTTGAAAATTTGCCGCAAGTCGTGTGTTTCTGGAAATGAACTTGGGTACTTCATCCACCGCATCTAAAATTGTGCCTTCAATCTCAAATCGATCTAGAATATCTGTTTTATCTTCCGTCAAAAAACGGGCGCAACTCACTCTGGCATCGGGAAGAAGTTGGTTCCGGTATTCCTTTTTTCCAAAAAGAATAAGTCCACCAATCGATGGAACGAATTTTCCATTATAAGGGACAAGAATTCCAAGAGAACGAAGCTTTGCATCGTCTATCATCAAGGGAATGTCCAATGCATCTTTTTTCAATTCTGGTAGAGGCTGTTGGTCGAAGGAATGAGTTAAAACAGAACGCTGCAACTCGGCTAAAAGTTCAGGATCAGCGGGGCGACTTGTCGACCCTAAACGGACATAGACACCGTTTGGCACTCCCTCCTTTTTGAGATAAAAGGGGGCTTTCCAGTGCGAAACCTTCACCACAAGAAGATCTTTTCCTTGAATCGTTGCGATTTCAATTTCTGGTAAGATCGTGGGTCGAATGTTATCTGCAATGGAATTAGCGAGAGCTTCTTCTGCCTTGAAAATGTCTTTAATCCCTACGATTTCTCCATCAGAAGATCTTCCGATGATAAGAGTTCCGCCGGCGGTATTTGCAAAGGCGATCACTGTTTTCAAAATGGGTTCAAAATGCGATAAGTCTCTCTTGAATTCCAATGTCTTTGATTCGGCTCGGTACAATAACTCTTCGATTTCCATACCTTGATTTTGCCAAATCCTGCAAAATCCTGCAACGAAATATTGCAGGATTCCTTAAACACTTTATCTATAAAGAGTTAAAACTGCAATTATGGGCGAGTTAATCGTAAAAGAAGATTGAAAGGGGTATATTCTCGATAGTCTGCATTGCCTATTTCTTCTATCTTATCGACGGTTCGTAGGAGATAATATTCAAGAAAAGAACAATACCCTTGATCGAGAAGGAAATATGCTGCCTGATAATCATGTCTATCAAGAGCCCGAAGGATGGGATGAGTAGAATCGATCCAGGGGGAATCCCCGACTCTAATATCAAGTTTCTTAACTTCTAATTTATGATCTAATAGCCAGCGAAGCACTCTCAAATTGACAAATCGATTTTCATGTGGATTGGAATTTCTTATAAGATAGTCCAGGATTGTTTCTCCCTGGGCATTTCGATTATTCACATTGTGGAGACGATCATAGCACAGTTGCATCGCAGGAATGTCTCCTCTAAGAGCTGATTCAAAGAAAACTTCGATGACATCTTCCCCCTTCGAGTCAAAACGGAGTAGTATATCTAAAGCTGCATGGTGACTTTTTTGAGCAGCATCTTGAAGAAAAGATTTCTTTTCTGCAGGCGATGCACTTAAGAGAAGATGGGTATAGACTTTGTCACAATCCAGTTCAACGGCTCGATAGAACCGATTTTCTGAAAGAAAAAGTTCTTTGCTTAATTGATCATAGAGCGATGCCCAACTTTGGCCATCATCCGGTTTTAGAGTGGAACTATAATCTCTTCTAATAATCGTTTCGCAGCTTTGATACTGAACTCTTGGTGCTGATTCCTCTGGAGAATGATGAATGGGAGAGGGAGGGACAGGGTTTGTTAATTCCCTTGGAAATTCCCCGTGATCGATTACGTATGCGCCTCTTTCCTGGGGATTTTCTTGTCTACCTAGGTAATACCTTAATCCGCCTACTATTCTTGAAGCATAACTAGCCATTTTAAACCTCTATTAGTTGTATTAATAATATATTATTGTGGTAAAAGTATTCGTAGATGTCTATTAAATTCTTCTACATCTCTATTGTTTTGTTCTGCTAGAGATCTAGCATGGTCTAGATGTGAAGAAGCTCGTTCCAAATGGGATCCAGCATTCTCTCTAACAATATGACGAGTCTCCGATGGGATATTATCGGTTAATAATTTTAAAAAGATGGAAATCCCGTTATAATAAAGATATTCCAAATAGGTGAAATCGCCATGTGTGAGCATTAAATTAGCCGCATCATAATTCCCATTTAGCAAAACTAGCTCCAGTGTCGTAGGAGAGCCAGGCCATTGGACTTGGCGAGAGTCTACACCTTTTTCCAGAAGCCAGAGAAGTGTTTTGAGATGGATAGATCGATTGGCCTGACCATTGGTATTGAATAAGAGATGACCAAGAACCGTATTTCCACCCGCATTTCTACAATTGACGGGGAGTCCTTGATCGAGACAGAGCTGCATCATTCGAATATCTCCTCGGAGAGCTGCGCTGTGGAAAATGACTTCAAGACCGGCATGCATTTTTTGGATCAAGAGTGCTGCGATTTCAGGATATTGAGGGTTTACCATAGAGCTACTTGGTTCGGCGTCGTGTTGAAGTAAGATTCTTACTGCGGCGAGATGACCTCGCGAAGCTGCATCTTGCAGCCTTGAGACTTTATATTTTTCCGGTTCAGAAGAAAGAATTCTTTCAACAAGTCTGTCACAACTTAGATCAATTGCTCGGTAGAAAAAGTTATCGCCAGCATTCATGAATTCTTGTTGTAATCTATTCCGAAGGCTTTCCCAATTTTCACCTTCTTGAGGTTTGATAGTACTACTAATCCTTCGAACTTGCTTTTCACAATTTTTCTCGGGGTCTTCTTTAATGAGATATCTCTGATTGCCGATTCTTTCGTACCGCGTCTCTGTATCAGCAGCTTGATTGCCAAATAATGTGCTTAAAAATAAACTCATACTATCCTTGTTTGTTTTTCTAAATTATTATATAATAATAAAAGATTTATTTAAAGGAATTGATAATTATGGCTGTTTATAATGGATTGGTACGCTATTTAACGCCAGAAGAAAGGGTTAAAGTAGAGAAAAGTCTGGAAGAGCTTCCGGAGAAGGAAAGATGCATGTCCTTGTTCCTGAAGGCGATAGGGGAGGGGAGTTGGGATGCCTTGCCTCCTCGGTATTCAGAATATGGGTTGCTGGCTGTGAAGACGGGCCAGATGGCTATAGAGGCATTTGCGATGGTGCAGACGTATTGGCAGATGCAGGAGGCTCATAGGGATAAAGAGTCGATCGAGAGGGTTTCACTCTTTGATAGTAAGGCGCGGGAGATGATCGGGCAGACGATGCGGATTGTCAATACCAAGGGTGTTCTTCTGACCGATTTTTGGGTCGGTTGTCTGATTGAGAAAATGAGACAAGCTCCGAAATGTCAGCAATCGATCTGGATTGTTCCTGATATTCAGAGGAGTGAATGTTGGGGTTTGACGCTCAGTCTACGCATATATACTGAAACAGGAATGAACATTTTTTCACGCCTCCCGAATGGGAAACGGATGATCGCTCCATTCACTCTGGTGCAAGAGCTTTTAAATCTAGCCTTCGGGACAAATGCGGTACGATTAAGACCGGCGCTGGGATCTTCTCCCTTAGAAGGTATTCGTGATAATGGTATCCGAGGAGAAAGAGATGTGGCTTTCGGGTATCCCTTAGTTCCCCTTCCTGCAATGGCCCATGAGGTGGGTACTCCTCATTCTGATTTTACGGAGCACGATCTCTTGTACCATTCTTATATCGCCTCTTGTGTTCCGCAGGAGCTGAGGGTCACATTCATCGAGATTTCCGATATTGCTTTAAAATACTTGGCCGAGGCGAAAGATTCTCTAACGCAGGAGAAATTGACTACCCTTAGGGCACGGTGCATCGATATGGAATGCAATCGGTTTCGAATGGACGTTAGGGGAGGCCGGTCTCTTAATGAGCTCTTTTGGAGACAGCTCTATGATTATCATCCACTGATCCGAGTTTTTCTAAATGACGAAGAAAAGAAAAAGGCATTTTTCACAGAGATAACCCAGCTTCTCAAGACCAAACCTCTCCTTCAAGACGGACCCTATGCAACCTTTGCCAAAGTCCTACAAGAAAGCAACCACGAACAAATCAATACATTGGCCATCATTTCACAGCTATGGACTTGATTCGAAGAATGTGAGCCACGCGATGATCGGAATGGATCAAGGTGACGGATCGTAGCCGAGGAGCGTGTTTGGCCAGCTGGGCACCGATCAATATTTGCCACCGAGGGTCGATGCCAGCCATATCGAGATGGGCTTCTTGGAGGTTAGGGAGTTGTTTAGAAAGAGCCCAGAGCCACTCTTTTCTTGCTTCGGGGGTCATCCTTTCGAGCCACTCTCTTTTGAGCCTGTTTATGTAGGGAAGAATGGGGTTAAAATACCGTAGAAAATTGTACAAGAAAACTTTTTTGCCCGCTGCTTTTAATTTCGAATAATGGGCAGAGGCTGCTGGTAATTCTCGGAGCATGTGGAAATAGTAGGCGGGGGCACCTTCGGGGAAAGGTCCATCATTTCTAAGGGATGACAGATTATTCGATGTGACATAGGTTCGAAAGGAGGGTTGTTTAGCAAGTTGCAACCGGAGCTTTTCTTTTTCTTCGGGTGTAGGGCACGTTGCGAGAACGTATTCCATGACCTCAAAATACAGCTCAGGCAGCGGTTTTAAAAGAGGCTGATCGATGAGATTGCGCACATATTGAATCTCTTGTTTCACCCCTTTTCCAATCGCCCGCATCATCTTGATAAATGGGCGGGCTGAAATGAGTCTTGCAACTCGAATCGCAATGATCGTGATCGCTCTGCAGCTCCCTTCGATCAGATGAAAAAGACCCGAATAGACAAAACTGCGGCCGACCAAGGAAGCTTTCAGTTCTGTCGCTACCGCGTCGATTTGTTGCTCGGTCGGTACTGCCTGGGCCGTGTACATCATGAGTCTATCAATATCGGGCTCCCAAGCAAGAAGCTCTCGGTAGAGAGTGTCGGCGGCCTTGGCATTGACCCGCTTTTGCAATTCCCGCACTCTCCAAGTGTTGTAGATCTGGTTGAAGATCATCAAGGCAATCGCTTCATAAGACTTGAATGTTCCAATGACAGGAACGAGTGAGATCAAAGTCATAAGACCAGACCCCCAGGCATTCATTCCATGGATTTGGGTTTGCTTCCACCGATAATCCCGTGACTGATGGTTCAATGCAACCAGTGTGTGCAGCGCTCGGAGCGCACATCCCAGCGCCGATTCTGCTGTAGAGGCTCCCCAGATGGCAACAGGTGCCATATACAAAATAATCGCCGCTCGTTGAATGGACATGATTAACCTATTTGATCAGTTTGAAAGCTTGCCGAGTTGCCCAGGCGATTGCCATAAATGCGTGCTTGATCACCGATGAGATCAGAGAAAGAACAAACCTCATCGGCGGCCATACCCCTCTCACAAGGACGATTTTAACCCCGAAATCCCAAATGATCCACTTGGCGAGTTTTCGAAGAGGCCGTGTGAGATTCAAAGAGATATTCCATAGGTCGACTACCCGATTTAAACTCCACGTTACCAGACTTACGGTGGTATTCCATAACCACAGGCGGACCGGCTGAGTGACCCGCCATCCCCATTGAAGAAAAACAATCGTTTTTTTGGCTGTCCAAGTGACGACAAACTTTAGGTTTCGAACGGTCCACTTTGTTACTTGCCTCGGAACCGAGTAGACGTAATATTCTTCCTTGAGGACGCGAGGCAAGCCAGGATCGGCTTTCAACCCAAGCTTATTCCATTCATGGACCATAATCGAGTATCCGCTCACGGGAGAAAGGGCTCCCCGCACGAGTCCGTGGACAGTCGTCATTTCTCTAGAGAATTTATTCCAGTTTCCAAGATAGCCGCACGATCGGACAACTCCTTCTATCGCGCCAAGGGCACAGTAAAGCGTCGAAGGAGCGCTGAGAACAACCACCGATGCACCAATCCTAGGAGAGGAATTGAATGCCATGTAAACGGGAACACCGAGTGCGACCGCGCTCCGGACTGTATAGGTTGTAAGAGACATTCTGAAGAATGGTATATCAAGTCATGAATGTTGACAATTTTTCTGCATTTAGTTCAAGATTTTCCACTAAAAGTATGAAATAAGCGAAAGAAAAAGAGGTTATTATGGCAACAAGATTATCTCCTGCTACATCAACCATTGCGCCTGATTTGCTAAGCAAGGTATGTCAAACGGGAGACTTGGATTTTGTCCGTATGGCTATTCAAAAAGGTGCAAAACCGGATGGTCAAACATTGACGTGGGCATGTTTATCAAAGAAGGTAGAGATTATGGATGCAGTGATTGGGGTGGGAGCATTGCCCGATGAAGAGACATTGACGGCCGCTTGCTCGACAGAGCAGATTGCTATTGTCAAGAAGGCTCTTGGCCAGGGGGCACGAGCGACTGCTAAAACCGTCGAAATAGCGCGCCAATCTAGAATACCAGAGATGCTCAGATTAGTCGGAGGGATCTCGGTTTCCTCGAGCGCTCCACCTTCTTCTGCTTCTAACGCAGCAGAAGAGGAATACCGGCAAGCTGATAAATTAATGAATAAAAAAGACTACGCCCCAGCCTTCTTAAAATATAAAAAAGCAGCAGTGCAAGGGCATCTAAAAAGCCAAATGAGTGTAGGGAACTGTTACAAACATGGTCTAGGAGTGGCTAAAGATGAGGAAGAGTCTGAGAAATGGTATAATAAAGGCGTAACGGGATTTCGAAAAGCAGCCGAGCAAGGAAATGTCGAAGCTCAAAATGAATTGGGTTGGTGTTACTATTTGGGCCAAGGGGTCGCTGAGGACCATGAAGAAGCTGTTAAATGGTATCGAAAAGCTGCTGAGCAAGGAGATCCTAAAGCTCAAAAAAGATTGGGAGATTGTTACTGTTTGGGGGAAGGAATCTTTGAGGACAAAGGAGAAGCCAAGAAGTGGTTTACTCAAGCCGTGACTGGCTATCGAAAAGCTGCAGAACAAGGAGATGCCGAAGCTCAATATGATTTAGGATCTTGTTACAAGTTTGGTTTAGGAATGGCTAAGGATGAAAAAGAAGCTGCTAAATGGTTTCGAAAAGCAGCCGAGCAAGGGAATGATTTTGCTCAATATGAATTGGGAAAGTGTTACTTCGAGGCTCTAGGAGTGGTTAAGAATGAACAAGAAGGTGTGAAATGGTATTGGAAAGCAGCCGAACAAGGGAATGCTGGGGCTCAATATGAATTGGGAAATTGTTACTTCAAGGGTAAAGGGGTGGTCCAGGATGAAATTGAAGCTGAAAAGTTGTATCAGAAAGCTGCCTCAGATTCAGAGACTGCTGAAACGGCGGAAAATAAATTAGATATCTTAAAATATAGCAAGGCAGCCGAACAAGGTGATCCCGAGGCGCAAATGAAATTGGGTGATTGTTACCAGAAAGAGAAGGAAAAAGAGGCCGTGAAATGGTATCGAAAAGCGGCTGAGCAAGGAAATGCTAGAGCTCAAACTAAATTAGGGGATTATTATAGAGAAAAGGATGAAAATGAAGCTGTGAAGTGGTACCAAAAGGCGGCTGAGCAAGGAAATGCGGAGGCTCAAGATAGTTTGGCTTCTTATTATAGATTTGGCAGGGGAGTGGGTAAGGATGAAAAAGAAGCTGTGAAATGGTATCGAAAAGCGGCTGAGCAAGGATATACAAAGGGGCAAATGGGATTAGGAGTTTGCTGCTTTTTGGGAATTGGAGTGGCTAAGGATGAAAAAGAAGGTATCGAATGGTATCGAAAAGCGGCGGAGCAAGGAGATGCCGAGGCTCAAAGATATTTAGGAGATTTTTACAAAGAAGGGAAGTGGGGAGTTCCTCAAGATCAAAAAGAGGCTTTGAAATGGTATCGAAAAGCGGCTGAGCAAAAAGATGCCGCATCACAAATTCAATTAGGTGATTGTTACAAAGAAGGTCTTGGAGTGGCTAAGGACGAAAAAGAAGCTATAAAATGGTATCAGAAAGCAGCCTCAACTTGGGCGGATTCAAAAATGGTTCAAACGGCGAAAAATAAACTCAAGATATTTAAATATGGCAAGGCAGCCGAACAAGGAGATCCCCAGGCGCAAATGAAATTAGGCGATTGTTACAAAGAGAAAGATGAAAAAGAAGCCATCAACTGGTACCGAAAAGCAGCGCATCAAGGACATGCAAAGGCTCAAATTCGATTAGGGGATTGTTACCATGAGGGGAAAGGAGCGGCTAAGGACGAACAAGAAGCTGTAAAATGGTACCGAAAAGCCGCTGAGCAAGGAGTTGCAAAGGCTCAAGTTAAATTAGCGGAATGCTACCTCCAGAGCAGAGGAGTGACTAGGGATGAAAAAGAAGCCTTTAAATGGTATCAAAAAGCTGTTGAGCAAGGAAATGGCCAAGCTCAAATGGAATTAGGGAAATGTTATCGGGACGGGACCGGGGTGGCTAAAAATAGAACTCAAGCATTGATGTGGTTTCGGGAAGCCATTGCAAACGGTTATGAGATTGCTGAGGTGTATTTAGAGAGCTTAGAAAAAATCTGAGGATTGAGCAAGGCAATGAAGATGCTCAAAAAGCTATTTCGCTAAAAATACCATTCTTGAATACGAAGGATTCCGAGCGAGAATCGATATGGCGAAGCCGCAGCAAGCAGGTTGTCACCTTTTGACCTCTCGGGTTAATAACAACTGCCTGAAATGGCAGTCGGAAAAGGGCACCAACCCACCCGTACCGAGTCTTGAAGGCAAGGAGGTAACCACTTATTTTAAGCGTGGACAGGAAGATTGTAGGCGCCGTAAGCGGAAGCGAGCGATTGAGCCTCGAAATGAACGTGAAAATGGGAGGTCGACTGTGCAACGATACCGGAACAACATCGTCCGTTTACCGAGAAAATGGTAGGTATGGATGGCTCCCCGGGGTCTAAGAGCACGGCATGCAATCAAAGGCGACCGCGCTCCGGACAGTATAGGTCGTAACAGACATTTCTTTTCCCTTATCGAACGACCTTAAAGAGATTCAGGTTCATGGTAATGCCATAGAACACTTCATTGGGAGGGGCAGGTTCAGTTTGTCCTTCTTTACAACCGAAAGCAATCAGCCATTTCCCATCCAAGCTAAATTGAGCCCCCAAGTTTTCTGAGCCCACCATATGGGTATCGACAATGGTACCGATTCCTTGAGGTGCTACTCCACTGGTGGATTTTTTCGTCACTTCGCGAAGCTGGAAAATTTCTGTTGTTGGGAACGCAAATATATTGGGATTAAAATAGCCAAAAAAATCATCACCGCTAGTAACGGGATAATTCCAAAAATCGACCACGATCGATTTTCCGTTATTAAAAGTGGAGGGTGCTGCGCACGTGAGATCGAAACCGAGATTTTCACTGGCGAGCAATTTTGGTTCGGTTCCAACTTCTCCGTCCCATCGGTAATATCTCAATTCATCCCCATCATCGGGTAGAAAAGAAATACTGGGAACTTGTAATGAACTCACTTCGCCGGGCAAATCTGCTCTGTGAGTTCCCACGGTTAAAAATGTGTGAGAAAGAGGTTTTCGTGGCCTAAATGCATTCACAGATTGTGCAAATTGTGGGAGCGGTGTCTTTGAAACGAGCTTCAAAGTTTTAGCTTTTCTGTCAAAAGAGAGAATTCGGAGGCTGGATGAGGTAACTGTTATTCCTTGATCGGGGCTTGTCGCTAAGTTGAAAGCAAAATATTCGCCTTTATGCTGTATTTGGAAATAGGTTCCCATATTGACAGCGTTCATCCCAGCATTATAGTCTGTAAATTTTTCCAGGGTCTTGGTTGTATAAACTCGTATGATGTTATTCCCAGTGGATTGATTCATTAAATTAACTGCGAAGAACTTACCGTCTTCTGTGAAAGCAAGTCTTTGATCATTGATACGAAAATTCTTCAAGACAATTTTTTTTATGACTTTTGTCAAATTTTTATTGAAAACGCGGATTCTTGAAGGGGCTCCAGATTCTGGGGAGTCCATCACGACAAAGTTCTTAAAATCAGGTGTTGCCCCTCCTCCACTACCCTGCGGGAATTTCTTGAAATTTACGTTAATCGAACTTAAGACTTCGAGTTTTCCATCATTGTTTTTAAATAAGACAGCTTGCTGATAAGGAGGTTGAGGTAACATACCTAGAGGAGGGCGAGGAATTCCTCCAACCAAGGTCAGAAAAACTTTCTCCCCATTATCTGAAATGCTGCCAACACTGCTGATGGTTACGCTATTGATGAACTTATAAGAGTCGGTTAAAACGAGTTCTTTGACTACTTTTTCGTCTGCATGGGCAAAAGAGAACAACCCTAACATCAGAGTCAAAATCGTATATAATTTTTTCATATTTTTCCTTTCTTTAAATTATCGGACAACTTCGAAGAGTTGAACCATAGCAGTTGTGCCAAAAAAGACCTCTGAAACGGGAGCCGGTTCATTCTGCTGTCCTGTAGACCCTGCAACGACTAACCATTTACCATTCAAGCTAAATTGTGCTTGAAGATTGGCGTTTATCCCAAAAAGTCCAGCAAAATAGGTGCCAACGGTGGAATTGATGCCCTTGGGCGCCACGCCGCTAGGAGACTCGTTTGTCACTTGACGAATCTGGAAAAATCCTAGATATGGATTTCCACCTGGATTCGGATTATGAAAAGGTCCAAAACCAGTGCCACTGGCTTGAGGTAAATTTTTAAAATCCATCGCAATCGATTGTCCCTTATTGAAAGGAGACGGTTCCGCTAAAGATACATCCATCGTAACATTTTGACTGGCCACTAAGGTAGCGGGAGTTCCATTCACACCATTCCATCTATAATATCTCAGCTCATCTCCATCACCTGTCAGAAGAGAATTGGCTGGAACCTGGAGAGTGATCGGTTCACAAGGTAGATCAGCCCGGTTGGTCCCTACAGTCAAAAAGGCATTTGGTAAAACCGTTCCTCTTGGAGGACGGAACGCACCCATAGCCGGGCCAATTTGAGGAAGAGGGGTATCGGAAACAAGAGTCAAAGATCTAGCATTGCGATCGAATGCAAGGATTTGCATGCTCGCATAGGTAAGGGTTATAAAAAAATCGGGGGTTGATGCGAAGCTAAAGGCAAAATACTCGTTCTCTTTTCCTTTTTTCAAGATTTGGAAATACGTTCCCATATTGACGGCGTTTGCATAAAAAGGACCCACACTATAGTCGGTAATCACTTCTAGGGTCTTTGTCTGATACACTCGAATAAATATATTCCCAGTGACTTCATCGAGGAGACTGACGGCAAAAACTTGACCATCCGTTGAAAATGCAATCCTCGGATCATTGAATCTTGTTTTTGGTATTCGAGTTTGAGCTACGACCTTCTTTAAACTAGAATCAAAGAGGCGGATTCTTGAGGTATTAAATCCTGTTTCAAAATTTTGGTTAAAATCTTGCACCACGAAATTCTTAAAATCAGGTGTCGCTCCTCCTCCAAATCCAAATGCAAAATTACTCGCATGTGTGTTGATGGAATGTATAAGCTCGAGCTTTCCTTTATTATTCTGATACAAAGCGGCTAGTTGATAAGGAGGCTGCGGAACATCACCCGAAGGCACAGGTGACATTGTTCCACCTTGCATGACAATAAAAACTTTTTTTCCATTATCGGATATGTTGGCTATACTGCTAGTTATCGCACCCGTAAATGTCACAGTGTCTTTCAAGATCAGATTTTGGATTTCTTTTCCGTCCGCCTGTACTTGAATTGACACATACACGGCTATAATACTCAACATTTTCGTCCATCTTCCCATAGCAACCTCTTATAATTTCTCTATATATAATAATAAATATTTTACATAGAAAAAAACGATAAATGATTAAATATGAGTAAGTTGTATTATAGTATTTAATTTTATTAAAAATAATAGTATAATTAGTAATTATGTCTATTATTAGATCTTATAATGGTTATTATCCGACAACTAAGCCTGAAGATGTTTATGAAGAGCTGATACGGCGGGCAAAACCTGCAGAAAGGGCTGCTTTAGAGGAGGGGTTGGAACGGCTTCCCGACAAAAAGAGGCACGTGGATGCCCTTCTTCAGGCATTGAAGGAAGGCAATTGGGATGCTGAGGTATTCAAGAAGGATGATTATACCGAGTATGCTTTGATAGCGGTGAAAATGGGTCTCCTTTCAAGGATGGTGTTTGGAGCGATCATGGTTTTCTGGCAAATCCACAATGCTCATTGGAAACAGGACGAAATCGAAAGAGTTCCTTTATTTTTAAAGGATGGGCGTGAAAACCCGCTGGCTGTCCAAGCTATTGAAGAGACGATGGTTCTTGCGACGGACAAAGATGTGACTCTTTTTTCCAAACTCCAAGTTAAAGAACTTTTTAAAAGATTGCAAAGTGCCTCTAAATGCGAGCAACAATTCTGGATTGTTCCTGATAGAGACGAAGAGGGTCCAACGGTCACCCAAGTTATCTGTTACAGGCTCGGATTCAATGTTTTTTCAAGAATCTCTTATTCTCGAAGAATGGCTGTACCTCCTTTATTTTTTCACCATTATCTACAGATAAAGCATGGTCGTGATGCGGTACAAATGAATATTGTGCTCGGTTTCTCCTCAAGAAATGACATTCTTCAGATGGGGATACGAGATATCGCCTTTCGCCACCGTATCATCCAACTTCCTCCAGAGGCTGATGGACACCCTGCTCCTCATATGGACCTGACGGATCATGATAAATACCATTTGGAGGCTGTTTCATCAGCTCCTTTATGGGTACGAAAAGCTATGCTGGGTGTTTCAAAAATCGTCCAAAAATATTTCGAACGTTTTCCCGAGATGGAAGTACTAGAGTCTTTTGCAGACCGTTGTCTTGATTTAGAATTGAGCCATTTTAGATATGAGAATCGGAGGAATTTATCTCTCAATGAAATCTTTTGGAGAGAGCTTTATATGTTCTCTCGCTATGGCCATTATTTTGAAAATAATCCAGTTGAAAGAAAAGAGTTTTTCACTGAAATCACCGATCTATTATTCACGTTTCCTGAGCTGCGAGAAGGACCCTGGGTACCTTATTTAATGCTCTTAGAGAGTTCAAATTGTACTAAAGAAAACATTCTGAAAGACATCTCTCAGATTTGGGCTAAAAAGCTTCTTTGTTCGAAAAGCAATGTAACCATCTGGCCTGATAAGATAAAGGCATGGTTTTTTAGCATTGTAAAGAGTGGCTAGCGGGTTGTCTAGAGGGATGTGCTCCACGGCGAAAAGCTCTTCGGAAAGTACGGGTTGAAAATCAGGTTTTCCAAAAATAAGAAGTTTGAACCGTGTTTCGGGATCGGTCTCTAACATGGGTGCGAGATCGCCCGGACGTGGATTTCTGTAGTTTGATTTCACCTCAGCGAGGAGTTCGACCAGTTTTTTTCGAAAGAGAGAGATGAGACGAGCAAAAATTTTAAAAAACATGACGCGTAGAGTGGGGTAGGGGATGGTGATAAAAAAAGTGGCAAACGTTGTTCCCCAAAGAGTATGTTCTGCAACGGGTCTTCGCTCCTGATCATACGTATCGAGAAGCTGAGGTGATGCTGCTTTTCGGATGACGAGATCGAGTTTCCACGCTAGATTGAACGCATCTTGGATGCCGAGGTTGAGTCCTTGCCCGCCTGCAGGGCTGTGGATGTGTGCGGCATCGCCGCAGAGAAAAACATTTCCCTTGGACATTTGTGAGACGATACGACGGTGGATCGAAAAAGGGGCTGTCCAAAGCACTGTATCGATGGGATGGTCGATGAGCTTTTCGAAAGACGGGGGATGTTTCGATGTGGTGATGAGGCGAAAGGAGTCTTTTTGGGGAAGAGGAATAACTCCGATAATGCCCCGTTTGCTCAAAAAGGCTTGGATGGAGGTATGTTCAAAGGGCGAATTGTGAATGACGACGTCGGCCAGAATGAAGGTTTCAGAAAATTTAGTCCCTTTGAATGGAAGATGGAGGGCATGGCGGACGAAGCTATGGGCTCCATCGCAACCGACAATGAACTTTGCATCAATTTGAGATAAATCAGTGAGTGTCACATTTCTTTCGACATGACCGCCGAGCTCTTCGAGGCGTGCATTTAAGATTTTCTCGGTTTCTGATTGGGGAATAATGAGAACAAACGGGAAATCGATGTAGAGTGATTTGAAGTCGGCTTTTCCGACTTGTTTTCCATTTTCGTAGAGTTTGACGGTATCGATCGGAAGGCCGTTGTCGAGGAGTTTTTCGAGGATGCCCAGCTTATCGAAGATCTCCAGCGAGCGGGCTTGAAGGGCTAAGGCCCGGGATTGTGTGGTGGGGGAGGGGAGTTTGTCGATGATCCGGATGTTTAAACCCCGCCGTTTCAGTTCACAGGCGAGGGTGAGCCCGGTGGGTCCTGCACCGATGATAAAAACATCAGAGGCGTGTGGCATGTTTTAGTTTCTTGAGTTGTTTGACATAAGGCTCAGACGGTTCATTGGAGCAAACGGCGAGCAAGATGAGCCAACGGTAGAGTTGCATTTTCTCCCAGAGAAAAGCTTTTTTCAAGTCGAGTTTGCCAGCTAAATAGTGACCGAGAATGGCAGAAGTGCTGGGATAAGGGGTTTCTAATACGGCATTGAAATGGATCATGGCAATGGTTTCACCTTCCGTTGCAAAAAGGTAACATCCATAGAGCGAAAACAGTGGTGAATTTTCTTGCGAGAGTTGTTCAAGAGAATATTTTTCGAAGATCGGTTTTGCAACATCTAATTTCTGCAATAAAAGTAGAGCCCACAGTTTTGTCACATCATCGTGGGCAAAAGACAAAACTTCTTCTGCTTTCCCTTGGTCAAGTGCTTCACGGTAGAGATACGAGAGTAGACGTGGGGAGGCTGTTTTAGGAAAAACAGGAGCAAGCAGAGCCATCTGAATCTCAGGGAATTCTCCGAGCTTTGGATTTTCTTTGACGGTTTTGAGACAGCCGAGCTCTAAAAGGGCATAAAAAGCGTCTTCTGCCCAGGGACCTGTTTCGATCATTTCGACAAGGGGAATCGGTTTTGCGAGGAGAAATGCGAGATGAACGGTGACGGCATCGGGATGAAGGAAAGGCAATATCTCCCAGTTTTGCCGCATGCTATCGATCAGTTTTTGGTGGTCGGGATTAGAAAAAATCTGGGGCAAATGCCGGAGGGTCAAGAGAGCAAAATAGTAGGCCGCTCTTCTGTCGTGACTCGACGATTCATGGAGGCGGAAGATCACGTGTTCAACCAGTCTTAAAAAGAGAGGATGATCCCGGTATTTTCGGATGGCGAGCTCGAGGCATTTGGATTCTTCTTCAATTTCACCGAGAGCTTTGTAGACGAGTGATTTTCCTAAATATTCTAAAGGGGCTCCTGCGGTTCCAGAAAGTTTCCCAAACTCTTCAAGTGCGGCGCTGAAACGTAGATCTCTGAGGCGTGGTTTTGTTTGGTCAAGTCCAGCTTCTAGAAGGGTGACGCCGGCTCTGAAAATCGCTTCTCGTCCTTCTGTTCTTCCAGGGAAAGAAGTTGCAATGCGCCGGTATTCTCCGATCGCTTTGGCATAGTCTTTATTTGCCAAAAAGCTATCGGGGATCGCGAGGCAGCTCACCATCACATTTTGGCTTCCAATGAAAACCTGGACAGGGGAAATCTCGAGATCGGCATCGCGCATCAAAAGGCCGATATGGGTTCCACCGAGGGGTGTATGGCTGATGTAATGGCATTTTGGAACATGATCGATCAGAATGTGGAGATGGCTGTCGGTTTTTTCAATCCGGATATGGTGCCAATTGTTAGATTGAAGGAAAACATCGCGGGCCTGCATCACTTCAATGTTGCCACGGAACAATTTGCAACCGGGATGGGACTCCGATCCGATCCAAACGCAATATCCGTCCATGAGATCTTGCCTTTCGCCGGCCTCCGGCACATTCAGGAGAAAACCAATGCCGTTGCTGGAGCCGAGCTTCACAAACGCTTCGATTTTCGTATTTCCTGAAAATGAAGCATTGGAAATCATCAAATTGACCCATTCCATCACCTCCGTCGTACGGGTGATAGCGATGTGTTTGGCAAGAAGGACATTTTCTTGAAATTCCCAATCTTCCTTTTTTTCGATCTCGAGTTCTCCGGCTAAGACCCATTCAGGTCTACCCTCGATAAAATTTTCCAGATCGAGGATCAGTTCGGCGACTTTTTGATACCGCCGCTCTTTAGCGGGTTGTAGACATTTTTTGACAATACGGCTGAGCGTATGGGGGATATCGCGGTAAGGAGCGGTCTCGATCGGATCGGGAAGTTGTTCATAGCTGAGGGTTTTTTGGAACGTCTCCAAATCTTTTCTTTTGAACGGAAGTTTGAGGGTTAAAATTTGATAGAGGATGACCCCCAAGGCGTAGAGGTCTGTTTGTTCTGAAGCCGGCTGGTTTTGTGCCCGTTCGGGTGCTAAATAGACCAAAGTTCCGACGACTTTCCCCGGACGTGTCAGATGATCGGAGCCCTCGATCTCCTCTTCGTCGGTATCGGGTTTATTTTTATATTCAGCAAGCCCCCAGTCAAGAATGAGTACCTCTCCAAATTTTCCGACTAAAATATTTTCTGGCTTGAGATCTCGATGGAGAATCTCTTTCGAATGGCAGTAGGCGACGGCTTGGCAGATGGGTAGAAAAGTCCGCATCAGGACGGGGATTGCAACTTTCGGATCATTCGACTCCGATTGTCTCAAAATTTGTTTAAGCGTTTCTCCTTCGACATACGGCATGGTGTAGAAATTTTCTTCGATGGCAAAGATCGGAATGATCGAGGGATGGGTGAGCTCCGCAGCGATATGAGCTTCTCTTAAGAAACGGCTATGGATCGATTTGTACTTTTGCAAATCCTCCCGAATCTTTTTTAAGGCCACATTCCGTTTGCAGACGGTGTCGTAGGCGAGAAAGACCTCCCCCATGCCACCTTTCCCCAGAACGCGTATCAACTGATAATTTTCGAGAGCCATTGTAGGAAATATACAGATTCGGCAAGATATTGCAATGAAAGAAATTGTACTAACAGGTGATAGGCCTACAGGTCCTTTGCATTTGGGACATTATATCGGATCTTTGCAGAACAGAGTGGAGCTGCAGAAAAAGTGCACGCAATATGTCATGATTGCAGATATCCAAGCTCTCACAGATCATTCCGAAAATCCGCAAAAAGTAAGAGAAAATATTTTAGAAGTTGCATTGGGTTACCTCTCGGTGGGGATCGATCCCGGTCAATCGACGATTTTCATACAATCGTTGCTGCCGGAGCTGCCCGAGCTCACCCTCTATTATTTGAATCTGGTCACCTGGAACCGGCTCAAGCATAATCCGACAGTAAAACAAGAGATCCAGCAAAAAGGGTATGGGGAAAGTGTTCCTGCGGGATTCATGATTTATCCCGTGAACCAGGCGGCCGATATCACCGCCTTCAAAGCAAATTTAGTTCCCGTCGGGGCTGATCAACTCCCGATGATTGAGCAGACGAATGAAATTGTGAGGCATTTTAACCGGATCTATAAAACCGATGTTCTCATCGAGGTAAAGGCTCTCATCCCTAAATTTTCCCGCCTCCCTGGGACCGATGGAAAGGCGAAAATGAGCAAATCACTTGGAAATGCGATTTTCCTAAACGACACCCCCGATACCGTCGCCAAAAAGGTTAAGGGAATGTACACCGATCCGAATCACCTCCGTGTCGAAGATCCAGGAAAAGTCGAAGGCAATCCCGTCTTCGAATATCTCGATGCCTTCGATCACGACCGTAAAAAACTTCTCGAGCTCAAAGAACATTATCAGCGAGGCGGCCTTGGTGATTCCGTTGTCAAAAAACATCTCATCGATGTTTTAGAAGCCTTTCTAGCGCCCATCCGTCACCGGCGAGCTGTTTTTGAAAAAGATCTCCCTTATGTCTGGCAACTTCTAAAAAAAGGGACAGCACGTGCACGAGAAGCCACCGCACAAACACTCTCCGAAGTTCGAAAAGTCCTTTGCCTGGATTATTTCCACTAAATATGCATATCCTTCACACCTATCTCAAAAATCAACCTGTTTCATCCCCGTTTTTCAATGCGGTTGCTTTCATTCCGATCGTGGGTCTCGTCGTTCAGATTTGGAAAAATTATATCTTGGTCTCCCAAATACAAGACTTCCACCGCGACCCGCTTGTTTCTTATTCTCCTAGACAAAAGATCATCGAAATCAAGACCGTGAATGAAATGATGTCCAATCGTGGCATTATTTTAAATTTTTCTATTATGTTCATCGGAATCTTCGGTGCTCGTGTTTCTCCGTTCTTCGTCACCATCTTCCTCTTTGGTTTTTTCTCCCTTTTAGGCCGCATTACCATCCAAACCTATTTTAAAATGACCCTTCAAGAAGACCATTACCAAGGTTTTTCCGTAGTGCCCAATATCTCCCTCCGTGTTTAAGAATTAAATATTAAAAAATCGATCGGATATCAACGCAAAGACGCCAAGTCGCGAAGATGCGGAGAAAATTGAAAATGTATTATTTGACAAAACTCAAAGGCATAGAAGAGTCGTCAATGATTTATAAAAATTGCGTCTTCGCGGCTTGGCGTCTTTGCGTTGATATCCGTTGTTGTGCTCATGAGGGGCAGCGGAGGAGCTTGCTCCCCGACTGCTTATAGAAAAAATCAAATGTTGATTGATGCGACATATCACCTCAATAGGCTACAGGGATTTGGAGGGTGTTTTTGAGGTATTGGCCGGTGATGGACGGTTTTTTGTGGATGAGATCTTCGGGGGTGCCTTCGGCGATGAGGTGGCCGCCCTGGTCACCGGCGCCGGGGCCGAGGTCGAAGATCCAGTCGGCATTGGAGATGACTTCGAGGTTGTGCTCAATGAGAATGAGGGTGTTGCCACGGTCGACGAGTTGGTGGAAGATGGCGAGGAGTTTGACAATGTCGTCGCTATGGAGACCGATGGTAGGCTCATCAAAGAGATAGAGGGTTTTACCAGATGACCGTTTCGAGAGTTCGCGGGAGAGGCGGATCCGCTGTTGTTCGCCACCGGAGAGGGATGCGATGTCTTGTCCGAGTTGGAGGTAATCGAGGCCGACGGCAATGAGGGTATCGAGAATCCGGACGATTTTGGGGAAGGCGTCAAAGAAGGAGCGAGCTTCTTGGACGGTCATTTCTAAAACTTGACCGAGGTGTTTGCCCTTGAAATGAATGGAGAGGCTTTGAGGATTGAGTCGGTACCCATGGCACGCTTCGCAAGGGACTTTCACGGGTGGGAGAAACTGGAGCTGGATCAATTTCGTTCCATGGCCATAGCATGTCATACACATACCGCGCCGATGATTGAAGCTGAAATGTTTGGGCTGGAGTCCTCGAGTTAGGGCTGCAGGAACCGAGGCAAAAAGGCGGCGGAGCGGTGTCAGAAGATCGACATAGGTTGAAATATCGGAGCGGCTTGTTTGTCCGAGTGGGTTTTGGCTGAGAACGATCATTTTATCAAAGGGAGAATCGCGGAGATTTTTTTCGACTGTCGGTTGAATCGTATCGAACAGGAGTGTCGATTTTCCACTTCCCGAGACGCCCGTGATGCAAGAGAAGAGATGGAGGGGGATATCGAGATCGAAATTTTTCAGATTATGGAAGTGACAATTGGGAATATGGAAATGAGATTTTGGTTTTCGCCTTGAGTTTGGAATGGGGACTGCATACCGGCCGCTTAAATACCCTCCGGTGAGAGAGGCGGGGTTTTCGATGATTTCTGAAAAAGTTCCCTGAGCAGTGATTTTTCCACCTTCTTTTCCTGCTTTGGGGCCAAAATCGAGAATATAATCGGCGATGCGAAGGGTGAGAGGATCGTGTTCAACGAGAAGGAGGGTATTTCCCATATCTCGGAGTTTGATGAGGGCTTTATTGAGAAGTTCGTTATCTTTTGGGTGGAGCCCGATCGTCGGTTCATCGAGGACATAGAGACATCCGACGAGGCCGCTACCGAGCTGCCGGCTGAGCCGGATTCTCTGGGTTTCACCTCCACTCAAGGTGGGAGCGCTCCTCTCGAGTGAGAGATAGCCGAGGCCGATGGCTTGGAGGAAGTGGAGACGTCTTTTCAGCTGCTCGTGAGGCTCCTGCAAGAAAGGAGGAGTATGCAGCTGCTCGGTAAAGGTGAGAGACCGGTCGATGGGCAGGCTGCAAAAATCGGCAATCGAAAGGTCGCCTATTTTGACATGGCGAGCGAGTGGATTTAAACGAGAGCCCATGCATGAAAGACAGGTTGTTTGAGTCAAAAGAGGCGAGAGGTGATCTCTAAAATCGGACCGGATTTTGGCAGCCTTTCCAAGAGCGTGGTTGAGGCCTAGCCATTCAAATTCTTTCAGTCTCATCGGCCCCTGCATGAAAAGGTTTAAGCTTTCCGGAGACATTCTCTTAAGCGGTTCGCGCGGATTGATCCCATATTTTCGGAAGAGATTATCGACGAACGAAAGAGCGCCCCAGTTTGCTGTCTCTTGCCAGAAAGTGCGGAGCAGTTCTAAGGGAGTCAGAGCGAAGAGTTCGGGGTTTTTCGCAAGATCAATCCCGTATTGGAATCCGAGTCCAAGGCAATCAGGACACATCCCTTGTTCTGTATTGAAGGAAAACGTGTGCGGAGTGATCGAAGGGTACGACTTGCCGGTGGTCGGGTCGGTAAAAGAGAGGTTGAAAAACAGATCTTTTCCTTCGACATCGACGTAGATTTTCCCCTGAGAGAGGGATGCGGCATGTTCCACAGCTTCGAGAAGACGAGGGCGCATCTCTCCGCTGATAACCGCTCTGTCAACGACCAGGAAAAGCTCATTTTTTCGTTGCGGATCGAACGGAATTTCCTCATCGAGTTCGTAATATTTTCCGTTGAGCCGGATGCGGAGATACCCTTGTTTGCGGAGTTCATCGAAAGAACTTTTGACAGGTGCCAAGATTTGAATTTTAGTTTTGGGTGGAAGAGCAAGGAGTCTTTCAACGACAGCCTCCCTACTCATCGCTTCGATTTTAGCCCCTGTTTCAGGGGCATAAGCCGTTCCTAAATAAGCGTAGAGAATTCGGAGGAAATCGTAGCTTTCAGTCATAGTTCCAATCGTGCTGCGCGGATTTCCAGCATGACTTTTCTGTTCAATGGCAATCGCAGGGGAGAGACCATCGATATGTTCGATCTTCGGTTTTGGCATCTGCTTGATAAATTGCCGTGCAAAAGGAGACATCGATTCGACATACCGGCGTTGTCCTTCGGCGTAGACAGTTTCGAAAGCAAACGAACTTTTACCAGAGCCCGAAGGGCCTGTACACAAAGTGATTTTGCCGCGAGGGATTTTCACCGTGATGTCTTTCAGATTATTTTGAGAAGCTCCTTCAACATAGATTGATACGGCAGGCTCGATCATTTTTCCTGTTTTTTGGGGGAGTTCAAAATGGTGACGGAGAGCCTTTCCCGTCGCCGTTTTTCCTTTTGCAATTTTCTCCGGAGGTCCTTCAGCGAGTAACCTTCCGCCCCCTTCTCCACCTTCGGGACCGAGTTCAATGATCCAGTCGGTTGTTCTAATCAGATCCATATTATGTTCAATCACCACCACCGTGTTGCCCCGCTGGACGAGCGATTGCAAAATTTCGACAAGTTTTCCGATATCGTAGAAGTGAAGTCCCGTTGTCGGTTCATCGAGAATGTACACGGTTTTTCCTGTCGATGGGCGAGCGAGCTCTTTGGCCAGTTTGATCCGCTGTGCTTCGCCGCCCGAAAGGGTGGGCGACGGCTGTCCCAACCGGAGATAATCGAGGCCGACGCGCATTAAGGTTTCTAGTTTCACTTTGATGTGAGGAATCGGTTCAAAAAACGCATACGCCTGACTCACACTCATCTCGAGGACATCGTGGATGTTTTTTCCTTTGTAGAGAATCGATAAGGTTTTTTCGTCGAACCGTTTTCCCTTGCAGTGTGTGCACACCGTCCATTCATCCTCGAGAAAATCCATGTCGATTTTGATCATTCCCATGCCGCTGCAATGAGGGCATGAACCTTCCTTGACATTGAAGCTGAAACGGCCCGGTTTATATCCAAAGGCGATACTTTCAGGAAGCCCACTGAAGAGATCCCGGATATCATCGAACAGTTTGATATAGGTGGAGGGGTTTGACCGGGGAGTTCTTCCAATTGGAGTTTGGTCAATCGCGATCACTTTATCGATGAGGTCGATCCCTTCAATTTTTTGATGCTTTCCCACAGGAAGCCGCGATTTTTGCACCACGTTGGATAAAGCTGGAAAAAGGATATCACTGATCAGAGACGATTTGCCCGATCCAGAAACTCCAGCGACAGCAATGAAAAGACCGAGGGGGATTTCGACATCGATATTTTTTAGATTGTGATGGGCTGCTTTTTTGATTAGAAGCTGCTGTTTCGACCTTTTTCTTTTCTTTGGAATCGGGATTTTCAATTCTCCGGATAGATATTTTCCAGTGAGGGAAGAGGGACACGACGGGAGATCTTTGACCGGTCCTGAATAGAGAATTTCTCCCCCTTTTTCTCCCGCAAGGGGTCCAATATCGACAACCCAATCGGCAGAGAGGATCGTCTCTGTGTCATGCTCGACAACAATGACGGTGTTTCCCTTGTCGCGGAGTGTTTTCAAGGTGTTTAAGAGTTTGTGATTATCGACAGGATGGAGACCGATCGAAGGTTCGTCCAGAACATAGGTTGTGCTCACGAGCCCCGATCCAATCTGGGATGCCAGCCGAACTCTCTGAGCTTCTCCACCAGAGAGTGTCGGCGATGTTCGATCTAGGGTGATATAACTGAGTCCAACACCGAGAAGAAACTTGAGCCTTTCTGAAATTTCCTTGAGCAGCTCTTCCGAAATCTTTGTCCGTTTCACACCTTCGAAAAAAACCGCTGCCTCTTCAATCGATAAAGCGGTGACTTCGCCTATTTTCTTTCCATGGAGTTTGGCAGCAGATGGATACGGTTTTAACCGACTCCCATGACACGATGGACAGATGGTCTCTTCCATGAGCTCTTCCATTTTCTGCCGGTATTTTTCACTACTTGCTGCTTGGTATCTTGAAAAAGCTTCTTGAAGAACGCCGCGCCACTGCACATACTCCATCCAACGCGATCTTTTTTCCGGATGAGTGAAGTACATCCGCGTCCATTTTTCGTCCGTTCCATAGAGAAAAATATGTTTTGCTTTTTCCGATAATTTTTTCCACGGAGTATCGACATCAAATTTGTAGATTTTGGCCAGATTGTTATAGATATTCCCATACCGCACCGTGTTGTAACTCGGTGCAACCGAGCAACAATCCTCCGCTATGCTTTTCTCAGGATCGATGATTTTATTCAAATCGAACGTACGCGAGATTCCAAGACCTTGACACGTCGGACACATTCCAAGTGGGTGGTTAAAAGAAAAGTCGTGCGGCTCCAACGGAGGATACGACAGTTTCGATTTGAACGCGTAGGCATGCTGGGAAAAAAGGGTCTCTTCTTTCGTATCTGGTTGATAAATGCTCATGAGCCCCTTTCCCAATTCGAGGGCCGCCAAAACACTTTCTTTAAGTCGATCATCTGCTGGAAGAGTGATCCGATCGATCACAACATCGATGTCGTGGGGTTTGTTCTTATCAATAGAGAGGTTCTCGGTCAGCTCCACAACGGTTCCATCGAGACGAACCCGCGTGAAACCTCTCCGGAGAAGTTCTGCAAAATCGTCTTTAAATTCCCCTTTTTTCCCCCGTGCATACGGGCTTAAAATGATGAGTTTTGTCCCAGAGGGGAGTTTCTGAATCGCTTCAATGATATGCAGCGTGCTTTGCGGGGCAACCACCTCTCCACTAATCGGACAATGCGGCGTTGCACACCTAGCAAAAAGGACCCGCATGAAATCATAAATCCCCGTCATGGTTCCCACCGTTGACCGAGGACTCCTTCCCGCCGTCTTTTGTTCAATCGCAATCGTCGGCGATATCCCCGAAATCAGCTCGGCATCCGGCTTCGGATAATCGCCCAAATGCCTCCGAGCATAGGTCGACAGCGACTCGATATACCTCCGCTGCCCCTCAGTATAAATCGTATCAAACGCCAGCGACGACTTCCCCGACCCCGACACCCCCGTAAACACAATAAATTGATTCGGCTCCAAGTCCAGATCAACATTTTTGAGGTTATGGACCCGGACCTTCCGCAGAACAATTTTCATAACCTATTACTATAGTCTAATTTTACCTGAGTTGCCATCATTTTTCTCTTTAGGGAAGGGTAGTGAAATTGACAATGAAATTAGGCCATATTATTATTTTTACTCAGAACAAGACGGAAGTGATCCTGTGAAAAATATCATTAGAGTTTTAAAAAAATTGAGGAAGGGAATTACTCTCGGCAAAAAATTAACTATCAAAAAGATGCGTGGAGAGGGAAGAAAAGAAAAATAACAGGATATTAGGATGTACAGGATGAAAGAAGGAAAACTGCAATATTTTGGAGAGCAAACAAAACATTTATCCTGACCATCCTAATATCCTGTTAATTTTCCAAAATGCCTCTATCTTCATAAATAATCAACGAAGACCTAATCGACGGAGAAGAACAAAGATCTTCAGTGAAAGAAGAGCACATTTAAAAGTTAAAATAAACTTCAAATGTTTTATTTCTTCTCGAGCTTGAAGAGAGATAACATCGGGTGTCGTCCCAAAAAATCCATAGGCAAGGCAACCAAAGCCATCTTGATCGACGACCCAAATATTGGCTCCAAATGCGGCCAATAAATCAAAGCATTTCAGGTCCCTTCTTACCATCGCTCCATGGACAGGATAAGCTCCCCAATGATTCGGTATATTGGGATCAGCTCCCTGTTCGAGAAGCCAGCGGAGTGTCGCCATGTTCCGGTGTGTCAAGCCTGCGAGATGATTGAGGGCCGTTTCACCCCTCTTATTGCGAGAGTTGATGCCGTGGCCTCTTTCAAGGATTATTTTCATAGCAGGAAGATGGCCTCTCTCGGCCATTTGAATGAAAACATCGGGATTGATCGTTTGCACATGATCGACAAGAAGGGCTCCCATTTCAAGCGTTGGATCCCTTCTTAAAAAAATATTCGTCAAGGCGAGATTAGGATCGGCTTGCAGTCTCAATAACATCCTTGCCGCTTCTCGGCAGTTATTCAGGACGGCCCAACCGAGGGGAGTGTATAAGTCATCTTCGGCATCGACCGGATGATTTTCTTCTAAAATAAGCCTTTGAATCAGCCTGTCGCAATTGAGTTTTGCAGCCCTATGTAGAGCAAAAGTCGGGGAAGAAAAGATTTCACGGTGTAGACGGTGATAGAGCTCCTCCCAATTTTCATTCTCTTTGGGAATTAGATGGCTGCCCAATTCCGTCCACGTACGATTTCGCCAAGATAGTATTAATTTCACCCGTTTATTTTAATAAAAGATAAATTTATTGATAAGTAATTATATCGAACTTGACCCCAGATGCCGATTTTGAGTTAAAAAACTGTCACTCGTTGGAAGGATAATGAATCATCGACCTGCTGATACCACAATTTTGAATAGAGCCCATCCATACTTAGGAGTTGGTCATGTTTTCCTTGCTCAATAATCTTTCCCTTGTCTAGAACAAGGATTTCATTGGCATGCTGGATTGTCGAAAGTCGATGAGCAATAATCAAGGTTGTGGCTTTCGAAGAAACTTCTTCGAGATTTTTTTGGATTTCTCGTTCAGTTGTTGAATCAAGAGAAGAGGTCGCTTCGTCGAAAATGAAAAGCGAGGGTTTCTTAAGTAAGACCCTGGCAATCGCTATCCGCTGCTTCTCTCCGCCCGATACTTTGAGCCCTCGCTCTCCTACAATAGTTTGGTAACCCTCAGGCAGAGAATCAATAAAAGAATCGAGTTTAGCTAAGGCGGCAGCCTCTTCAACTTCGTTTTTTGAAGCAAAAGGGTTTCCATAAGCAATATTGTAATAGATCGAGTTGTTAAACAGAACGGGGTCTTGAGGTACGATCCCAATTGCCTGATGAAGGGACTCTTGAGATAAAGCACGAATATCAAGTCCATTTATTGTAATAGTTCCCTTGTGAATGTCGTAAAACCGAAAAAGAAGGCGCGCAAGGGTCGATTTGCCTGATCCTGTGGGTCCTACGACACCCACTGTGTTACCTGCCTGAATCTTAAATGAAATATCTTTTAATACTATCCTCTCAAGGGTATATCCAAAATCGACTTGATCAAACACGACATCAGCCACATTTTTCGTGAGTGTCAAGGGGTGTGAAACATCTTGAACTTCAGATTTTTGTAAAAGAACATGATAGACCGATTCGATATCTTGGAATCCCTTACGTACTTGGAATATCACATACCCTAGGTAGTTCAGCGGCATGATGAACTGTAGGAGATATCCATTGATTAAGACAAAATTCCCTACCGTCATTCTATTTTCGTAGACGGCTTTTCCCGACATCCATGTCAAACAAATCAGCCCGATCCCAATGATCCCGATTTGGCATAGCTCAACCCATACATCGATTGTATACCGCTTAACTCCAGCCCGTTCTTGATCCTTGAAGGCGGCTTCAAGATGGTCATGTTCATATTTTTCATTATTGAAGTATTTGACTGTTTCGTAATTCAAGAGGGAGTCGACCATACGGCCGCTTGCATAAGACTTTTTATCATTATGGATTTTTTGTGCTTTGATCGACTTGCGGATTCCAATGACACTCACAAGGCTATGCCCCATCATGATCGCCAGCAATAAAGCTCCGTACATCCCTCCGAATAAAATCGTGATCATGGTTATCACGACGATAAGCTCAATGCAAGTAGGAAGCAGGAATGAGAATAATCCCCAGAAAACACTTTCAATCCCATTTTGGGCACGTTGGATATGGTTCATCAAGGCCCCAGTTTGCCGATCCAGATGAAAGCGCAGCGAGATTGAAAATAGGTGGTCGATAAACTTCAAACTGAGCACTTGAATCGACCTCTCCAGAACTCGAAAAACGAGAAATGTCCGAATCTGCCCTATGGCTTGATTGAGGGTCCAACAGACTCCGTAGCCCAGAAGGAGCAACGATAACAGTGAAAAAGGAGTAGGAATAGATAAATCATCGATGATATTTTTAAAAATGAGCGGAAGACTTAAGTGCAAAACCATCATGCTAAGGGTCAGAAACAATGCAATAACAATCCGCCACCTTATACGTCTATCAGAGGGCCAAAGAAAAAAAGGGACCATGTAACGATAAAAGGACAATTTGTTTTTAATGACATCCCCAATAGCGTAAAAATAATTCGGTGGATGCAATAGACATCACAGGCCATAAGTGTTCATAGTCACCACTTGCCACTGACCTTAGGGTCTGGTGCAACCCTTCTTTATCGACAAACCCTTGCTTGACAAGTTCTCCTTCCAAACATAGATCAAGTATTTCCTTTAAATTTTTCTTAATACCTAATTGCACGACTCCTGTCGTATGGCCTTTACTTCTCCTCCACACCGTTTCGGTTTTAAAATGGTCGCTTATTGCCAGGCGGAGAGGATAACGATCATATCCTTTATCAAAGAGTTTAAAGGTAGGGATAGAGAGAGCAAACTCCACAACCGGCTGATAAAAAAAAGGATAGCAGGTGGAATGGAATTGATGCATTTCTCCATGAATAGAGGCTAGTCCTTCATACAGATTATCGATCTGGCAATATTTTCCTGGTAAAATTTGAGACGGTAAATGGCCGTAAACAGGATGGATAAAATCAGAAGTTTTTTCTTGGTAGGCTCGCTGTTTTATCCAAGCGGGCGGCTGAAATAGTGTATTTTTAGGATGCCTCTTCCCTAAGCGACTATGAAAAAAGTAGGATGACAAACTCTTCCCATTCTCTTTCAAAAGAGAAAAAATTGAGTCGCGATAAAAATGAGATAATTTTTTTAATATTTGTTGAGATCCTGAGATCCCTTTTTCAAGAATATAATCAGATAAAGCTTGTTTTGAAGGGGGATGCATAAAAATATGGTCGCTCCCATGCCCACTAAAATAAATAGAGGAGTCGAGAGAGGAGACATGAGCTAATATCTTTTCTTTTCCTTTTAAGCTTAGAAGTTCGGTAGTTGGTTTATTTGGTTTAATGGATAGTTTTTTGCCAAAAGAATCAAAAGGTAAAGTATCACAGAGATCAATTTCTATGAGCTCTATTCCAGTCTCTTGACATACTGCTCGGGCATATCCTGTTTCATTTGAAGATTTAATTGCAGAATGAAAAAAATTGATCGCCTTTAACGTTTGATCTTCTTTTTTGATATTTTTAAGACAATAAACTAGGGAAGAAGAATCAAGTCCCCCTGAAAGGCTAACACAAATATTTCTGTAAGGTTCAATCAAAGGTTGTAAAGTGGCCTTTAGAACGTCTACACTATCCCTTGGTGAATGAAGAGGTGACTTATAAGTTGACAGGGGGTTCCAAAACAGTTCCGTCTTGTGTCCATTTTTTGTTAATTTTAAGCAGCAACCGGGTGGAAGCTCGAAAACGTTTTTAAACGGCGTTTCGATCGCACTGCTGTTTCCATAGACAAGGTAGGAGCATAGGTAAGACCAATTTAAAGCAGGTTTTTGGGAAAGAACTTTGAAAAGAATCTCAATATCAGAAGAGAATAAAACGTCTCCACTGGAAAAAGAATAATAAAAAAAAGGAAGTTGCCCTGTCGAGTCTATCACAACTTGATTGTCTTTTATATAGACATACTTACCCCATATTTTTCCTAAGGCTTCTTCCTTATTCCTAGAGGATAAAATTTCGAAATCCTTAGGCGTCAAGGAGCGCGACGTAGCTTTATCAAAAATACGCCCCATTAAAAGGGTTGTTTCATTTTCCCACACTTCATCCTTATCGTGCTGCTCCGAACGGGGGCTATAACAAAGGGTAAGAAATTCCTTTTTGATGAGGGTAGGGGCTGAAGTATATAAAGTTAGAGCAGAGACAAGCTTATTTTCATCTATTTCACAGCAATTCTTCTCATTAAAAAGAAGAAGGCCGACGTAAATCATATTTTTAGCCTTCTAAAAGGTTCATTTAAAATGATGGCTAAACCTGATCGTAAATCTTGAGAATCCATAACAACTTTTCCATTGCATTCCACCCAGGCGTGTGCAAGAAAAGGGTAATTCTGGACACCGATTTCGAGGTTGCATTTCCATCGGCGCTGCAAAGCTAGCAATACAAAGGTCATAGCCCATTCTAAACATTTTATTCTGACGGGGTAAATAAGGCATGCCTTATTGAGGATATTTGCAAGATCTTTCAGCTCTTCATCAGAAGGGATGGTGTAATTTAAGTGATTTTTTTGAGTTTTCTTAATGAACTGAATCGCCGCATAAAACCCTCTTATTTTTATATTAAAATTGACTTGGATGAGTGTCAAAAAGGCTTTTAATACAGAAGTATTCAAATTGACTTTTTTAGACTCTAGTGCCTGACCACAAAATTCTTTATCAATCTTTGACCCATCTTTATTCCGCTGGGCGGCGCGCTCGCGCTTAACAGCTTGCTCGAAGATGCCGGCGCGCTCCGCGCTGTGTCCAGTGGAAAAATCTGGGCGCAAATCTTGACAAAGACTTTTGTGGTCAGGCACTAGGGGCAGCTTCCAATCGATATCAGAGACTCCTTCAGTGTCGATTTTTCGATCGATGTAAAAAGGATAAACAGTTTCTCTTTTCTCAAGCGTCTGATCGTCTAGCAGTTTTTGAATACTGTCTATGTCTTGCGGAGCTGTTGTGCCCTCTATTAAACCCACTAATAGATCTGAAAACTCAGGAGAACAAATAGTATAGGTATCGGATTTTGTATCTAAGAGAATCAGGTCTTCCCTATACTGACTGATTTAGATATGATCACGTAAATTATAGTGCGTCATTGTTATTAACCCGAGAGGTCAAAAGGTGACAACCTGCTTGCTGCGGCTTGCGGCTATCGATTCTAGCTCGGAATCCTTCGTATTCAAGAATGTTATTCCTCGCGAGAATCAATCTGGCTTTGCCTCGCGTCGCATCTTGTCACCTTTTGACCTCTCGCGTTAATAAAATAGGGAAATTTTATACTAAGGGGACCCAAAAGCCCCCCATTATGAATTAAAGATGAATTAACAAGCGTTTGGTCGTGGTCTAGTTGGATTATCTTCGATAAATTTGCCAGGGTTCCCTTGAGTTAGAGAAGTCGCCGATTTGCTCAACACAGCACCTTTTTGAACTTTAAGATTAGATTTGTTCGATCGTTTCTTGAAAATATTTTTCATAAAAACCTCTTTTTTGATTTGCTGCTAATCCCATGCATGATCTCATGTCAATGGGACTATCAGGTCTATTGAGACAAATTAGATCTTCTATCACTTCCATATTATGCACAACTATTTTTATTACCAGCCCCGTTAATAATCACATCCAGGTTCTTGGGAATCGACCTATATCAATACATAAATCTTTTTCTAAATCTTCTTCTTTGACTTCATCTACATAAAAAGGGTGATAATGGCATTGCATCATTTCAGCCATGGATTTGTAAAAACTCCGCTGGTCTTCATCTGGCAACTTATGATCGATTTCGATGACGGTCGTCCCCGGTTTTGCAAAAATTAAATTGGCTAGGCCTGATCCATGGGGAGATATAATGATTTCTGCGCCCCGGAAGAGGCGGGCTTGGTCGTAGACTGACAACTCCTCTAAATAAAAGGTTTCAAAACCGTTTTCTTTCAAAAAATGTACGAATTCCTCTTCATTAATGATCCGGCGACACCTGGCTTTGGCCCTTGATATGTAGATTTTCTGAGGAGTCTCTGGACCCTCTTTCAAAAAACAGTGATGGATAAACTCCGTCAACCAGGCAGGAAGAATATTAGCTACAGAAGGAATAAAGGGGACAGAGGGGACAATGAGATGTGTGGCTTCCAAAATGGTATCGCCGTCGACTAATAACAATTTTTCAAACTCAATCCCCATTATCTTTAAAACAATCTCTAGAGATTGACGCTGCCAAGGAAACTTTAGATTATTGAGATAGATTTTATCGTACTGCACACCTGAATCAGCTAGGATTTTCAATCGAGGAAGAACTTGAAATAACCAGTGGTACCAGTTTTCCTGCCCCGGCGACGAAATCACGGCCAGTCTACCATCAAAGTAACCCGGATTTTCTTCGGCGATATTTCGACCCTCTTTCAACAACTGTTGCTGATCGGAAAGATATGTCTCCGTATCTTTCAAAATTTTCCCCTCAGCCGTCACAATGCCACCCTCGTTGACGACAACACCGCCCTCCAATGTGACCACAAATTGCCTAGTCTCCTCCTCAAGAAAATAGACCGCCGGCAACTCATCCACCGTGACAAAACCATCGGGATGCTGCACTGCCCAAACCCGCAAAAAGCAAACGACTGCAATAATAATTTTTTTCATGATTTTGCGTGTAATTTATAGATCGCATGGATTTTTTGCAAAATCCAGGATTGTTATAATTTTTATTTATGATAGAATTTCTTATACAGCTATTGTTGATTTAAGATTTTTCGATTTTCGGGTTCTTTTGAGCCAATTTTCGATTCAATTTCTGGGATCTTTTCTAGGGTGAATAAGAAGCAACTGACTTAAGACTAGCATTTAACAAATATTATCAAAAGCATAACAATTATGCTAAAAAAGTCTATATTTACATAAATATTATGCTTTTGATAACATTTGTGCATGAATAAAGAGGATAAGCTCCTCGAGATTGCCGAGAGCCAACAAGGGTACTTCACTAGCCGACAAGCGGTAGAGTGCGGCTTTTCGCGTGCGAATTTTCACCGCAAACTAAGATCAGGAAAATGGTGTAAAGAGGGGCTGCGGGGCATTTATCGGCTCGCAAATTACCCATCCCCTGCGCGTCCAGAGCTTGCTCTTTGGACCCTCTGGAGCGCTAACAAGCAAGGTCATCCTCTAGGTATTTGGTCTCATGAAACGGCGCTCGACATCCACGGGCTAAGTGATGTAGCACCTGCAAAACTTCATATGTCTGTGCCTAAAAACTTCAGGAGAAGCACCGCAATCCCAAATGTTCTCTGTTTGCACTTTGTCGACGAAATTCCTCCGTCTAACATAGAACAACGGCAAGGATATCGCGTCACCACGCCGCTTCGAACGCTGGGTGATGTAATACGAGAAGGCGTCATTCAAAATGAACAAATTGAAGTTGCTATTCTCGATCTTGGAATTAAAAAATCATTAATTAAAGGGCTTGCTACCATTCAAGAGATGGAACAGCTCAAGCAATTAACCGACTCACAGGAAATGCGAGAAATCATTGCTAAGGCAATCGATGATGTATGGACTCGAGCAAATACACAATTAGCAGATTTCGGACGCATGGTGGAGCCCTACACGATTGGGCTTCATTTAGAAGGTTGGGGATTTGGGACAGCGGTGCTGTGCCAGTATAAATCGCACTACTTCTTACTGACTGCAGCGCATGTAGGCAGAGCTTTTTGCAAGGCAAAGTCTGTGAGGATGCTTCTCCGTTTCGATAACTTTCGAAGAGAGTATCCCACTCGTTCAGTCAAAGATTTCACCGTGATTGAATGGGACCCAGCCTTTAATGACAGCATGCTGAATGATGTTCTAGCAAAGCAACCAAAAGATTTGGCTATCGTCATTCCCACTCAAGCGATAGTTGATATGCTGAAAATTTACAAAGCTTTCTATGAAATACCAGAAGAACCACAGAGTTTTTCTCTAAAGGATGCTCTCATCTCGATGGGAGGCATTGAGTCCATCTGTTCTGATGATCATAAGGGATTCCAGCTGAATGTAGGCCCCTATGGATTTGTCGCTTTGAGCTATCAGCAATTCCCTAATGTAGATTATATCATATGTCCCGTAAGCAATCACACATACGAAATAAGAAATTTGAGAAGAAAAGCCACTACCTCTTTTGAAGGCCTCAGCGGCTCTGGACTTTGGAAATTCGCAAATGACAGCCCTATTCTCGTTGGCATCGCAATTGCACAAGATCCTTCTGGTTACCATCCTTCATCGGGATTAAGAAATGTTTATTTTCATGGGCCCTATTCCATTCTCTCTGCACTATCTACTCTAGGTAACTCTAGGAAAAATGTATGAGCTCAAGCCTTAAAATCGCTGCGGACTTTCGCAAACAGTTGGAAACAAATCTTCGAACTCATTCCTATAAAACGGGCGAAGACATTCAGCGGCTTCGTCGCAAAGTTGCGTTCGACCGACTTTTGGCAAGAATTTTCACGCAAGAACCGTCTTTCTTTTTCTTAAAGGGAGGCTATGCAATGGAATTACGCATTGTCAGGGCGCGCGCTACACGGGACATGGACTTAACTTACTTCAAACGCGTGAACGATGCAAAGGAACCCTTGAGCGAATTGATTCTGCAAGAGCTCCAAACACTTGCTCGCATCGATTTAAACGATTTTTTCACCTATCAAATCGGCCAACCTCAGAGCGATATAGAAAATGCACCTTACGGCGGCTCGAGGCACAATGTCTTAGCAGTCATTGACAACAGACCCTTCGTGGAATTTCATCTTGATGTGGGTGGTGACTTCCTCATCGACCAAATAGAAAACGTTCCCGGAGGAGACTGGCTGGAGTTTTGTGGCATTGCTGCCCCGATCATTCCCATGATTTCCATAGAGCAACAATTCGCTGAGAAACTACACTCCTATACCCTTCCTCGAGAGCGAATCAATACTCGCGTGAAGGATCTAATCGATTTGATACTGCTTCTTATTAACCAGAGAGGTCAAAAGGTGACAAGATGCGCCGCGAGGCAAAGCCAGATTGATTCTCGCGAGGACTACATTCTTAAATACGAAGGATTCCGAGCGAGAATCGATATGGCGAAGCCGCAGCAAGCAGGTTGTCACCTTTTGACCTCTCGGGTTAATAATCCTAAGAGTCGAGCGCCCGAAGCCTTCCAACATGCCCTACAGAGAGTATTCAGAGCACGCAATACGCATCTTTTACCAGCAGTTTTGCCGGAACCGCCAGTGGACTGGCAAAAGCCATTCGCTGTAATGGCAGCTGAGTGCGGCATTTCCAAAAACCTGAAAGATGGCTTTACGAGAGTCTCTGCGTTTTACAATGTGCTACAAAAATTTTTCTAGAGGATCCGGACGATCGAGCTGAGCTATGAACCTAAATACTACCCCTTCTGTTCTTGAAAATCAGAGAAAGAAACACTATGATGGAATGTTATGACACGGACGAAGATTATTTGCACGATGGGGCCGGCTGTTTCGGCGTATGAGAAGGTGTTGGAATTGATTGATGCGGGGATGAATGTGGCCCGGATCAATTTCAGTCATGGGACGCATGAGGAGCATAAAAAGGTCATTGCGACATTGAAAAAAGCGCGGGAGGCGAAGGGCGTGCCATTGGCCATTATGGCTGATACTAAGGGTCCGGAGATCCGTTTGGGCGATATGAAAGATGGCGGGGTTTCGCTGGATGCTGGGGACCGAGTATGGCTGGTGAAGAAGACGGTGGTGGGGAGTGAGAAAGAAGTATCGCTGACTCCGGCAGAGGTTCTGGAATCGATTGAAGTGGGAGTGAGGCTTCTATTGGATGATGGGTATATCATTGCAAAGGCGGTTGAGGTTTCTTCGAAGGGAGTTTTGATTGAGATCCAAAATGAAGGGGTCTTGAAAAGTCACAAAAGTGTCAGCATTCCGAATGCGGCGATCAATTTGCCTGCCATGACGGAGCAAGATGTGGCTGATATCGGGTTTTGCTGCAAGCAGGATATTGATCTGATTGCTGCCTCCTTTATTCGATCTGCTGAGCACGTTTTCGAGATCCAGAAATTGCTAGCATCGGAGGGAAAGTCGAACATCTTGGTCATTGCGAAGATTGAAAATAGTTTGGGTGTGCAGAATTTTGATGCAATTTTGCAAGTGGCTGATGGGATCATGGTGGCAAGAGGGGATTTGGGGGTCGAGCTTCCTTTGGAAGAAGTGCCTCGGCTGCAGAAGATGATGATACGGAAATGTTACCAGGTTTCGAAACCGGTTGTCACGGCGACGCAGATGTTAGAGTCGATGATTAAAAATCCACGACCGACCCGGGCCGAGGTCTCTGATGTGGCCAATGCGATTTACGACAGCTCGTCTTCGGTGATGCTTTCGGGAGAGACAGCGGTCGGAAATTATCCGATCGAAACGGTCAAAATGATGAAGGCAATTACGCGAGAAGCCGAGGAAGATTTTAATTATAAAGATTTTTACGAGCACAATGCAGCGCTCGGATTTGCCGATGTTTCATCGTCTGTTTCGGGTGCTGCTGTTCAAACAGCCTATAGCGCTGATGCCAAAGCGATCTTTGTCTTCACCAACAGTGGTTTTACCGCACGGCTCATCTCCAGGTTTCGGCCGCAGATGCCGATCGTGGCGCTGACTCCGAATGAAAAAGCGTATCATCAGATGGCTTTTTTCTGGGGCGTCATACCCGTCAAGACGCATGAAACACCGAATGTCCAAGAGGCGATCGAAGTGACCTCCAATTTTGCTCTTCGAGAGAAAATCGTCCAATATGGCGATCTTGTTGTGATCACGACGGGCTCACCGTTCTGGGTCCAAGGGACGACGAACACGATGATCGTTGAAAGTATTGGAGACGTGGTGGTCAGGGCCAAAAAAGGGATGGGCAGGCAAATCCATGGAAAAGTTCTCATCCTCCATACTCCGGGACAACACACCGTCGATGAGGTCCGCGGAAAAATTCTCGTCCTCTCCCATTGCGACAGCTCGTATCTTCCGCTTCTCAACCATGCGCTTGGCATCGTCCTTCAAAACCACCCCGAAGATAAAGAATCAGAGCGGGAGGCTTTGAAAATCGCCAAAGAGCTCGATATTCCCATCGTCGTGAGAGCCGATGAAGCCCTAGCCGTCCTTCGCGATGGACAAGTTGTGACCCTCGACCCCGAAAAACGTGTCGTCTACAAGGGATCGATTACTTCTTAACAGATTGGAAAAGATTGGAGAGCATGTTTGCAGCCATACCTCTTTGCGGATCGAGCTGAAGGAGTTCTTCTAAATACCGGCGGGCTTCTTCTGGCTTTCCAAGAAGTTGGGCAAGGGGCGCCATTTTTGTTAGAATGGCATAGAGCAAAGGATTTTTCTCCCGATAAGCTTGACTCCGTGCTCTTTTCAAATGTTCAAGGGCCTCTTCAGGATTTTCTTCGGAAGACCCAAGTCCCAAAGGGACCCTGAGGTTTTCTGGATCGTATTTTTTTCCTTCCAGATAACAGAGTTTCGCCGCTCCTTTTTCGCCCTGACCGATTTTGATGTCCCCTAGGATAAAATGACCCCGGGCATAATGCGGATTTAATGTTAAAGCTTCCCGGATGTACTGTTCGCCTTTTCCGAATTGATTTTGATCCCTTGCAACTTCTGCAAGGCCGACCAAAGTAGTAATGTTTTTACGATCGACTTTTAGCGACACTTCAAAATATTTTTCCGCTTCATCATAGTTTTTTTCCAAAATCGCTTTTTGCCCAAGACCAGTGAGTGCTCTGGTATTTTGAGGATTTAAAACGAGGACTTTTTCATAGAAACGTTTTGCTTCTTTCAATTCCATGATGAGAATGCCCAGGTCAGCGGCCTGAAGAAGATAGATGATATTGCCGGGTTCGAACTCAACGGCTTTTTGATAGTAATGGAAAGCTTTGCGCGGATCATTTTCCACAATGAGATCACCCAGGGCATTGTAGACAAGACCACAGGTTGAATCGATTCTTATGGCTTCAAGCAGTAATCCTTCGGCTTTTTTATATTTTTTTTGCCTTTTTGCTATCGTTGCAAGATGGACATAAACGAGGAGTTGTGGAGGGGGATAACGGACCGCTTCGACAAAATGATCATCGGCCTTTTTTAAATCGCCTTGAAGGAGAGCAAGCGTCCCTTGCCCTGCATGAGCATGAGGGTTATAACAGTTGAATTGAAGTGCTAGCCGGTAGTACTTTTCTGAAGCCTCTCGACGACCAAGATGCAACTCTATATCGCCGAGCCCTGAGAGAGCATAGGAATTTTCTGGATCTTGTTTCGAAGCAATCGTGTAGCATTTTCCTGCTTCCTCCCACTTTTTTTGTTTAAAGAGGACCATTCCAAGACCACTCCAACCATAAGAACCTGGATTTTGGATGAGCCCTTCTCGAAAGCATTTCTCAGCTTTCGGGAGTTCTCCTTGAAGTTCGGCGATTAGGCCAGACATTTCAACAAGAGCCGGATGATTTGGGAACCGGTTTGAGACCCGGTGGAGATATTCTAAGGCCTGAGGAAACTTCAATTGAAAGGCAAAGACTTGTGCAAGTCCCAGCTGCACATTTCTTAGTGTATCAAAATCATTGTTCGGACATCTTTTTAGGGCTTTTTCTAAATGTGCCTCTGCCTGGCTTAAGGTTCCGAGCAACATCTTACAACCACCGAGTCCCATTTCAATTTCAATATTGAATTCCTTATGGAAGCTTTGTGCAGTTTCATAATATTTGAGAGCAGCATCGATCTTGAATTGCGTCATACAAATTCCCCCTAAAGCAATCAGCAAGGGAACATCATGAGGGGTTTTTCTTAGAGCTGTCTTCAAGACCTCTTCCGCTTCAGCCATTTTTTTCAGTTTCAAAAGCGCCGAGGCTATTTCTAAAGGATTCGAGGGGATAAGGGACCGTAAATAGTCGACCACTGGAGTATGTCCTTTTTTCTTTGCGAGGTCGAAGGCCGTTTCTCCAAATTTTGTTGGTTTGTGAATATTAGTTCTTGTGTCTTCACAAATCCGACGAACAATCTCAAGATATCCTCGCCCAGCAGCATGATGAAGCACGGTCGAATCATCAAAACAAAAAACTTCATTGGGATTGGCTGCTCCATCTAAAAGGAGAAGATCGACGACTTTTAATTGTCTTGCTACGACAGCTAAAAAAAGGGGAGTTTGTTGATCTTTATCTCTTGAGTTTTTGATAATCCCTTTCTGTGCAAGGAGAAGCTTCACTAGATCTTCTTTCCCAAGAGCTGCTGCTACGTGAAGAATAGGCGATTCTTCGTAGCCTGTCTTTGCATTGATGTCAGCACCGCGCTGGACCAAAGTAGGGAAAAGGGAGGGGATGTGTTCGATAGTCATGCGGAGATAGGATAACTTCTGTAGAGTTCTTTTTTCCAAATCGATTCCAGGGACTTCGGAGAGTCTTTTAGCAACTTTTAGTTTTTTTTCATAGATGGCCATATGTAAAGCCGTAAATCGGAAAGGGCCATTCACTGCATTAACATCGGCACCTGCTTGGAGAAGGGCTTCAAGGGCATTTAAGCTTCCGGTGTGAGCGGCTATGGAGAGAGGTGTATAATCTGTTTGGTCTGGATGGAAGGGGATTTTCTGTTCCTGAAATTCTTTTTTAAATTCCTCTAAGGAGGCTGCAGTGGGAAAACAAAACGTTAAAGGTTTTCTCTCTTTTTGATTCACGTCAACTCCAGGAAGAGTTGTCAGCCAGCGGACCATCTCCCCCTGATCATTTTCTGCTGCAATATAGAGAAGAGAAACACAATCTTTTCCACACTTTGCATGCACATTTGCGCCGGCTTCATATAAAATGCGTGCACACGGAAGATTGCCACTTAAGACAGCTTTCCCAAGCGGTGTAAAGTTATCTTTATCGCGCATGTCTAAATGCCTGATTTGTGAACAGAGATGACGGAAGATGTCCATGTCTCCCATTTCCATGGCTTCATGGAGAGCTTCTTGTACCGATGCCCCGGAAAACATGATTAGAGCCGAAATCACATCCTTTCTTTTATTCGTAACTGCGAGCAATAGAGGAGTTTGCCCCTTTTTTGTCGCTTGGTTAGGATCGCATCCCGGAGTTGTACAAAGAAGATAGACGATTTCTGCGTGCCCCTCCCGTGCAGCGGCATGCAAAGCGGTTTCGGTATCTGGCCCAACAGTTTCATGGACACTGGCTTCCCCTCTCAAAAGCAGAGCCCTCACAAGCTCCGTTTCTCCCGCTTTAGCAGCCAAATAAAGAATGGTTTCCCCCTTTTTATTTCTTATACCGACGATAGATTTCGCATTATTAAGTTCATAAAGGAGATCAATAGCTTTACCTGGACGACCTTGGCTTAAATATAGATGTAATAAAGATCCATCTATTTCAGAATTAACTTTTTGCGGAAGTTGAGCATTAATCCTCATTGTCATAATAACTTAACATTTTACAGTAAATTAAAGTTATTTTAAAGATATAATATTGTAAAATACTTATTTTCTTATGAGGGCTTGTTGAACGAGTTTTGGGAGAGCATGAATGAGATAGAGCGGGATGGATAAAATCCCGCCTTGCAAGGAGAGTTGATTTTGGGAAATACGGATTCCCAGCGGAGCTTTTTTTTCTATAAGATAACTTCTTAGCGAACGGAGTTTTCCTGTGGCTCCCGCTTTCACTTCTATGGGTATAATATGAGACCCAACTTGGATAACATAGTCAACTTCTGCCTTCCCTTGTTTTTGTTCCCAAAATAAAAGGGGACGGTTTTGATACGGATCTGCATAAGCGATTAATTCTTGTCCCACAAATTGTTCGGCAAGCATTCCATTATTGATCTGAAGAACATCCCCGGTCCAAAAAGCTTCTGCATCGACATGAGCGGCGGTTTGAAGAAGACCGATATCTAGAAAAAGCAACTTAAAGCGATGATCAACGATATGTGCATGCAAAGGTAGACCACTTGCATTTGTGCCAAAAATTTGTTGTACGATTCCTGCCCTATATAAGAGATCTAAAGCTGGTTTCAGATCTCTTGAACGACTTTCTCTATCCAATTCTGAATACTTGAGTATTTTTCCAATACATGCTGGAGCTCGTAAAAAAACCTTTTGGAGATATTTATGTTGTGTCAGCGCAGCATATTTTCCAAAATCGCTTTCATAAGCTTGCAAAATTCTTTGATGGACTCTTTGACATTCTAAGAGAGACTGTGTCTTCATCTCTGTTTCAATGGCAGTCGGCATTCCGCCAATAAAAAAATACCGATGGATCCATTTCAACATTTCTTCATGTTCTAGACTATCCAGTGTGTGGTTTAGATCCACGGACCCCAAGCGAGAATAAGCAATCGGAGCTACTGCCATTAAATATTCTTGAAATGACATAGGACGTAAATATAAAAATTCTACTCTTCCTACAGGAAAACTATATTTATCATCATTTAATAAAAATTCCAGAAGCGATCCCGCTGCAATAACAGGGATTTCTGGCATCAGTTCTCGAAAATATCGAAGGGAAACAAGTGCTTCAGGACATAGTTGTATTTCATCGAGAAATAAGAGAGAGGTTCGAGGAAGGATCTTTTTTTGGAGAACCAGTTCGATCTGCTTCAGAATTTCTACCGGCTCTCTGCTTTTAAAACATTGCATCATTTGAGGCCGCCTTTCAAAATCGACAACAATGACATCTTGAAAATGTTCTTTCCCAAAGTTTTCAACGAGATAACTTTTTCCTACTTGCCTAGCACCTCTCAGCAACAGGGGTAATCGATTTTCCCGTTTTTTCCAAAGAATGAGTTCTTCCTCTAATTTTCTCTTCATAAATCAAAAATTACCATAAAATGGCTAAAATAGGTACCAATTTCAGCCAAATTTTGGCTAAAAATGCATTTATTGTTGCAATTGTTTGAGTATTAAAGACTTAATGAAATAGTTTAAGTCGCTGATAACATAAATGCGACTGAGGAAAGTGATCCGATCTTCTCGACTCATAAAATGTAAGTTAGAGAGGGTTTGCTCGGGATCAAATCCTTTTAAAACAATAGAAGTCTCTTGGTTGGTCGTGCGGCGGAGGGGAATATAATAACTTAGATAATCGGTTGCCCGATTCCAGAAAGTACTCATTCGATGATTTTTGACTTGATAAGTTTGCGCGACGACATAACCGTCGAGAAACCCTCTGACGGCTAAAGAGCGGGTTTCTGCAAAAAGGCCGGCCAAACATTTTCGCGCTGCCGCATAGCTTTTGACTGGAAAACCAAACTGTCTTGCCCTTTCACAGGTTACTTGGCTAGCCCACCGATCTCCAGAGTGGGAGACGCGTCGAACAAAAGCCAAATCTCGAATCGAGAGACCTCTCAAGATCGATAAACGGAGCTCTGAGGGAAGTTCAGCAAGAAATTCAGAGGGGAAGAGAAAATGGTGAATTTTTCCGCGAAGCTCAAAAACTTCTTTGCAAAAGTAATGACGCAAAGCCCATTCAGACATCCGAAAGAAAAGTTTTTGAGTTGCATAAGGAACAGGGTGGGTCCGTAAAACAGTCTCAATTTTTTGAAGTGTATCGAAACGAGCACCAAAAGAGGGTGGTTGAGAAAGTTTTAATTTAATAATAAAATATTCTTTATTAGCATTAATTGCGACATCGTAATAAGTTCTTAAAGACATTCATCCATTTTACACTAAAACGTCATTCTTTAAAATGTCGGCAACGCGGAGGGCATTGGCGATGATGGTGAGGGTGGGGTTGACGGCGCCGATGGAGGGGAAAAAGCTACCGTCGACGACGTAGAGATTATCGATAGCGTGGAGTTTACAGTTGAGGTCGAGGACAGATGTTTTAGGGTCTTTTCCAAATCGGAGGGTTCCGGTTTGGTGGGCGCAACCGGCGATGGGGATTTCTTGATGAAGATAGGTATGGTTTGGAAATAGGTGGGAATGGGGTCCTAGGTAACTCAATATTTTTTCAAGTTTTTTGAGGAGACGTAGGTGGGCTTCAAGGTTATTTGGAGTATAATCTAAGATAATTTGTCCATCTGTTGAAAGGCGGACCCGGTTGTTGGGATCGGGAAGATCTTCCGAGGTGAGCCACCAACCCACAGCATGCTTGGCTACAAATTCCAAGGCAAAACCGGGAACATAGATCGGTGCTTCGGCCGCGAGCATCTCTTTTTTCACATTGCCGAGGAGTTGGATATGGCCAAGAGGAAGAGGGGAGTCGTCGGCTCCAAAATAAAAATCGTTGATGGCCATGGTTTTTTCATAATGGGTGGGATTTTTTTGGGTCGAAACAGCAATCATGACCGAATTGTTATGGAACATGTAATGGCGTCCCACCAGATCATTTCCGAGATGAGAGCGGAGCATCAGGGCCGCAGAATTGATGGTGCCGCAGCTGCAGATAAACAGGTCGGCTTGCAGCTGCACGGTTTCTCCTTGATGCTGCACTTCGACGGCTTGAATGTTTTTGCCATTGTGAATGAGCCGTGTTGCCATGGCATTGGTCATGAGGGTGACATTCTCGGATTGAAGTGCTGGAAGAATACACATGATATGGCTATCTGCCTTCGCATGGACAAGGCAAGGGAACCCATCGCACGTGTCGCACCGAATACACGGACTTTTCTCTCGATTTTTTTCATTGAGAAGAAGTCCAAGCGGGAGATGAAATGGATGAAGACCTTCATTTTTCAACCGGTCATTCATGTTTTGAATATACGGTTCGTGACTGATCGGCGGAAAAAAATAGGGGGAATTTTCGGGAGGGTCTAAAGGATCTTCTCCTCGCTGGCCATGAACAGCGTAGAGTTTCTCGGCTTGCAAATAATACGGCTGAAAATCTTGGTAGCTCAGCGGCCAGGCAGGGGAGATACCGCCATAATGTTGCACTTGCCCAAAATCCTTTTCTCGGAGGCGGAGCAGAGCTGCCCCATAGACTTTGGTATTTCCTCCCACGAAATAGTTCATTCCAGGAGAAAACGGTTTTCCTTCTTTGTCGAGCCACTTTTCCTGCGTGTGATAACGGTTTTGAACAAAGACAGAGGCCGGATCCCAGTTTTCTTTCTCTCGTGGTAGAAAATCGCCTCGCTCAAGGATGAGAATTTTCTTGCCCGTCTTGTTACAGATGGGGGCAAGCGCATGGGCCATGGTGCCGCCGCCAGCACCGGATCCTATGATTATTATATCCCATTTTATCGATTGGGCCATTCAATCACTACTTTGATTTCATCGGGACTATGATGTTTCATCGCATCTTGAAAAGAAGCATGAGGTACCTTCTTGGTGATGAACTTCTCGATAAGTCCGGGCCATTTTTTCGACGCCGCTTGCAAGTCAGCAATCCCTCTTTCAAAATGATAGATACTTTCATTCACACTGCCGACCATGACTTGATTTTTCAAAACCATCTGCCGCATGAGGCGGGCCCCATCGATATCGGTGAGTCTTTGGTCGCCAGGAACACCCGTCAAGACAAAAATTCCATTAACGCCCAGGCACGAGATCAAGTCAAAATCGAGCTTGGCAATCCCAGCTGCGTCTAAAATGATATCAAACGGCTCTGCTGGTTTTTGACGGATATAGGTCCCTCCCATCTCGGTCAAAACTTTTGCTCTTGGGCTTGCTGGATCAACAATATCGAGCCCATAAACTTTCACGCCTCGGAGTTGAAGAACGAGTGCTGCTAAAAGACCGATGGGTCCAAGTCCTGCAACAAGAGCCTTTTTCCATTCAAAAGGATAGGGAAGCCTTTTGGTCTGAATCGATGTCGCTTCTTCGATCGCTTTTTGAACCACGGACATCGGCTCTGCGAGCACACCGATCGATTCAATGGATGGATCGACTTTGATGGCATACATTTCTTGATCGACCACAAAATCACACTGAAAACCGTGACGTCCTTTGATGCCCCTTTCCGTATAGTTCCCCGTCAGACAAAAATCAGAACGGTTCATGTTACATGGGGAACATGCTCCACACCCTCGTCGGACACTGATCACAACGAGATCACCCACTTTCACTGTTTTGACTTGAGGCCCGATTTCAACAACACGGCTGAGCATCTCGTGCCCGATGACCAGTTCTTTTTCCCCGGGAGGAGCATCGGCTCTTCCACCGGATACTTCTTCTCGATCAGTTCCACAAATCCCGACGCGGATCACTTTTACTTTGATTTCATCCGGTTTTTGGATTTGAGGCTCGGGCCAATCTTTGAGCTGAACAATGGCTGTGTGTGGCTGCAGGACAATGGCCTTCATTTTAGATTTTCATATCCCATTGAACAAATAACCTCAATGGATTACACAGCTTGGAAATGGATGAAAAACAAAGGCTCCAAGATCCTCTTTGGAAAAAATGGGGGGCTTATGTCTCCGAACGGTCGTGGGGATCGGTCCGCGAAGATTATAGCGGTGATGGCAATGCGTGGGATTATTTTCCTCATGATCTGGCAAGATCTAAGCCATATCTTTGGGGAGAAGATGGAATCGCAGGCCTTTGCGACATCGATCAAACCTTTGTCTTTTCTCTCGCATTTTGGAATGGGAAAGATCCCATCTTAAAAGAGCGGATGTTTGGCCTCAATACGTACGAGGGAAACCATGGGGAAGATGTCAAAGAGTATTATTTTTATCTCGATGCCACTCCGACCCATTCGTACTTGAAATATCTCTATAAATACCCTCAAGGAGCATACCCGTATAATCAGCTCGTCGAAACGAATAAACAACGGTCTACTGCCGACCGAGAATTCGAGCTTTTAGATACCGGCATCTTTAACGATCAAAAATATTTCGATATTTTTATCACCTATGCCAAAGCAGCCCCCGAAGATATCTGCATCCGAATCGATATTTTTAATCGAGGCCCTGAGAAAGCAACCCTCCATGTTCTTCCTCAACTGATCTCGCAATCTAAGGTACTTCTTGTTGCCGATCCTCCACCGACAGAGATTTTATTCACTCAGAAAAAAGATGGATTTCATCGGTATGTGATCCACAATGAGCCTCTCCCAAAAGAGGGAAAAAAATCGTGTTTTTATTACAAAAATCTTTCGATCGAATCCCAAAAATGTTTCACCATCCGGCTCAGGCTTGGTTCATCTTCTTTAAAAGATGTCGATGCCGTGATCGATCAAAGAAAAAAAGAGGCCGATGCGTTTTACCAATCTTTTTCGACAATTCAAAGGGCTGCCCTGAGCGGCCTTCTCTGGAACAAACAATTTTACAAATATAATGTGAAAACATGGATCGAAGCCCCTCCTCCTGTTCGATTGAATGGAAGGAACTGCCACTGGACCCATCTCAATGCCCATCACATCATTTCGATGCCGGATAAATGGGAATATCCGTGGTTTGCATCATGGGATCTTGCTTTGCAAACCCTCCCTTTGAGCCTCGTCGATTTGGCGGAGGCAAAAAAACAACTCCATCTCCTACTCACCATCGAATATTTTCATCCCAATGGGCAAATTCCTGCCTATGAGTGGTCGTTTTCCGATCTCAATCCGCCGGTCCAAGCTTTTGCTCTTTGGAAACTGTATCAAAAAGACCATGATCGTGATTATTTGGAGCTGTGTTTCCTCAAACTCATCCGGAATTTCAACTGGTGGATCAATAAAGTCGATAGCCTTGGCAATAACTTTTTCGAGGGAGGTTTTCTCGGTCTCGATAATATTTCAGTCATCGATCGGAGCAAACCCCTCTCGGACGGAGGTCTCATCGAACAATCCGATGGAACAGGTTGGATGGCCTTTTTCGCCCTCAATATGATGAGAATCGCCCTAGAGCTCGCTAAAAAAGATCCGGCTTTTGAAGAAACGGCCTCGAACTATCTTGAACACTTTCTCCTCGTTTCCAGGGCCATGGAACTCCCCAGCAAGAGATCGATCTCCATGTGGAATGAAGAAGATGGTTTTTTCTACGATCTGATGCGATATCCTGACGGAACCTGCCAGCAGCTCAAAGTCCGCTCCCTTGTCGGTATCATCCCTTTTTTCTCCATAGATTTTTATGAAACAACCGATTTCTCTCAATTCCCCAGATTTCAAAAAAACTTCCAACTCTTTTCTAAAAAATATCCCCGCGACTTTACAAAATGCATCACACATCTTCCGAATCGGTATCTTTTTTCTCTTATGGACACCACCCGTATCAAACGTGTTCTTGCAAAAATTCTCGATCCCAATGAATTTCTCTCCCCCTATGGGATCCGGTCCCTTTCCAAATTTCACGAGAAACACCCCTTCATTTTCGACAACAACAAGGTCAGCTACGAGCCGGGTGAATCATTCGAGAGAATCAAAGGAGGCAACTCGAACTGGCGGGGCCCCATCTGGTTTCCGATCAATTACCTCTTTCTCTCCTCCCTCCACCGCCTCTTTGAAGCCACCGGCGATCCCTCCCTCCAAAAAGCCCACCATGACCTCTCCCATCGCCTCCTGGCCCTCTTCGAAAAAGACTCCTCCGGTCTCCGCCCCGTCCATGCCGAATCCAGCCCCTTCTTCAACGACCTCCTCCTCTTCTACGAACACTACCATGGCGATACCGGCCGCGGCCTCGGCGCCTCCCATCAAACCGGCTGGAGCAGCCTCATCGCCAATATCATCGATGAAAGCGGTCTTAAGCCATTCCCCTAGAATCAAAAATTTTATTAACGCAATATATAAAATCATGTTATAATCAATATTAGGAGATATTTTATGGTTTGTTCAACTTCATCAAATAAGCCTTCTCAACAAAACAATAAAGAATATTACGAAACAATGGAGCTGATGCTCCAGCTTCAACAAGAGCTCATCCAGCATGTGATGCAACTTATTGGCCTACAACTGGCCGATTGGGCTGCCTACCTCAGAAAACCTACAGACAATCAAGATACACCCTCTCCAGTCATCCCCAATTCTGCCCCTGTTTCAGTAAAAAGCTCATTCATTGCAGCCATTTAACTCATTTGGGGCGCAAAATAGATTAAAATCCGCCCCAAAGGCAATATTTTCCTATGTTAGGGCGCAAAATAGCTTGAAATGCGCCCCAATCTCCTATATTCTTATAAAAAAGGAGAAATATGAGAAATATTATAGGAAGAAATGAGGAAAAACAACTCCTTCAACGTCTTTATGAATCAAAACAGGCGGAATTCCTAGCTATTTATGGAAGAAGGCGGATTGGTAAAACCTACCTTATTACAGAATTTTTCCAAGATAAAGGAATCTTTTTTGAAATCACCGGCTCTTCAACAGCAACAACCAAAGAACAGTTGCTCCGTTTTCATCACGAGTTTTGTGGTCTCTTTAAAAAAGAAGGGAAAATTAGGCCACCAAAGAATTGGCAAGAAGCTTTTTTCCGTTTAAAAGAGGTTATAGAAGAAATCCAGGATCACCAAAAGATCATTTTATTTTTTGATGAACTACCTTGGCTTGCATCACGAAAATCAAAGTTTTTATCTGCACTGGACTATTTTTGGAATAGACATTTTTCTCGCATGCCACAGGTTCTGCTTATTGTCAGTGGATCCTCGGCATCCTGGATGATCCATCAAGTTTTAAATAACAAAGGAGGACTTTATGGTCGCCTCAGTGCCCATCTTAGGTTAAGACCCTTCACGCTATCAGAAGTTGAACAGTTTTTGCAATCCAAAGGAATCCAATTAACGCGAAAACAAATTTGTGAAATTTATATGGTGACAGGAGGAGTTCCTAAATACCTTTCTTTTATCAAACCAGCGACTTCTTCAAGACAATGCATCCAATCTCTTTGTTTTAGCCCTCAATCTCCTCTCATAGGGGAGTTCCATAAGCTCTTCTATTCTCTTTTTAGACACCCAGAGTCACACATTGAACTGATTAAAGCTTTGGCTAATAGAAGACGTGGGATGGATCGAAAAGAGCTAATGAAAGCAGCGAAAATCCAAAAGGGTGGATACTATTCAAAAATTTTAAGAGAACTAGAAGAATCAGACTTTATCACTGGTATGTATGAAAAAGAGAGCATGAGTCGATCGGCGAAGTATTTCCTCTCGGATGAATATAGCCTTTTTTATTTAAATTGGATTGATCCTGTAAAGAGCACTATTTTACGTGGGGATGACAATGATTTTTGGATGAAACAGGCAAGTACATCAGATTGGATTGCTTGGGCAGGATTTGCATTTAAAAGTCTTTGCATAAAACATATCAATAAAATTAAAGATGCCCTAAAAATCGGCGGTGTCACTACTTATGCTGGATACTGGAAATCCATGATTGAAAATAAGAAAGAAATGGAAATCGATCTTGTCATTGATCGAGCAGATCAATGTGCCAATCTATGTGAAATAAAATTTAGCAATGCCCCCTTTGAAATGACTAAATCGTACGCTAAGGAACTTCAAATCAAAAAAGAAATATATCGTCAAAAAACCCAAACGCGAAAAGCCCTTTTTACGACTCTTATTACTCCCTATGGAGCAATAATCAATGATTCTTATCTCAGTGTAGTTGATAATCAAATAATTATTGATGAGCTTTTCTAATGCTGATTTTGTTATAATAATTGCATTATGAGTGCAATTGTAGCAGATTATAAACAAATACTTCCTTTACACATTGATTCGGCAAAAGATTTTCTTCAACGGGGGATCTTTGTGGCGATCCCGTTTTTAGCTCTCAATAAGACGTGCCGTTATCCGATTTCCCTTGCTATGGGATCTTTAGGGGTTGGAAGATCGGTTTCTCAGCTTTCTTATGAGAGAACAGTGTCTCAGGTTTTGAAAACCGTCGTGGCAGTGGTGGCCCTGGCGGGAGCTTATTTTGGATCATCCAGGGCGATGGCTGTGACGATGGCTCAAGAGGCGATTCTTGAAGCGATCGCCTTGAGAAATTTTGTGCTTACGAAGAATTGGAATGAGGGAGTGCAAAGTTGTCTCAAGATGGCGAGTAACTTGCTTTTCGTGGCGTTGCAATGGCGGGGCGGGGCAAGGCTAGCGATGGCCTCATTATCGATGCAGGCCGCTGTGCTAGCCCTTGCATCGATCAAAGAATTTACGAAAGACCGGTGGCTGGAAGGGTCTGCCAATGCGGCACTGTCTGCGATCCGTCTAAAGCAAACGTTTACAACTTACCAAATTGTTAAGCGGAACTGGGAAATTGAAGCTGCGATAAAAAGAGTATTTGTAGGTGAGCTGCATGAGAAATGGCAATTTCCCTCAGATCACTTGCCCGTCGGTGTTGAAGTGAATGGTGTTCGCATCATCAGCTGGAATGTGCTCAATAATGCGCAAATGGGGTGGGTGACCGACGAAGATTCCCAAGGGTTGAAAGGTTCGATGATCACCGATTTGAATGTGCCCGCCGGAGAAGGGGTGACTCAGCGCGATCTTAAAGTTATGGAGATGATCCGAGCGATGATGTCTGCAAATCACATCATTGCGCTCCAAGAATGTGGACACCCTTTTTTAGAAGCATTGCAAAAATGTCTTCCTGAAGGCTGGCACATGGTGAAGAGTTTTACTGTGCCGTGCAAAGATCAAGTGGTGATGCTCTACGATAGCTCCCATTTGACGTATCAGTCTCATTATCTTTCCGGTTACTTTTTTTCACGAGTCAAAAGTCGGCCCATCCAAAATGCAGTATTCTCAACAGCCTCAACGGACAGGGGCGATCTTCGAGTTATTCATACCCATATTCCCGGCGATCCTGATCTTCCAGCACGGTATGAATTTGCAAACTATGTTCATCGAAATCACAATCAGGGCGAAGTGACCGTGGCTTTAGGGGATAATAACTTTGAGAGACACGAGATGATCGAGGCGTATCAAAAGGCCGGCTTTTCCGAGTTTAGCCTCCATTCACCCTGGAAGACAAACATCGATCCTACCACTAAAGATTCGAAAGCGATCGATCATATCTTTGTCCAGGGTGCTCCATCAAGAGACTTAAGTCCTGATGAAGTCGTCCCGCAAGCCAATCTTCGAGGGACCATCGGGCTTTTGAATTAGGAATTTCAATTATAGTGGTGTTGATCAACTCCTTTAATCTGTCTTGAAGTATATTTTTTAGGTTATTAAACTTCTGCTCTATGACAGACTTTTTCACTTATGAAGAACAGAAAATCAGAAAAAGATGGCTGATTTCGTTGTTTGTGAAATCGGGATTAGAATTTGGGTTATTGTTTTCAACTGATAAACCGAAGTTATTAACTATATCCGAATTGATTTTCAATGGATTGCTCTATTATTTTACATATAAAAAAAATGGATTCCAATTTTTGTTCTCTACATTACTTTATTCTTTAACGAACATTGGAAGGATTTTACAGTCTAAATTTTTGATCGGGATAGACAATGTAGCAGATACCATTGCTCTTATTATAGGCCTTGGATTCTATGGATGGTGGAATTATATCAGTTTCAAATTAATCAAACTCCATGAGTCTTTAAAACCTTCTAGAAAATGTAGAAAAGCGATGGCTCACATGCAAACTGCTCAAACTCTCGGAGATCTTGATCTCAAATTTCATCATCTCAGGAACAGTTTTCCCAAATTCGAACGCTCAATAACGAAGGATTACCAAGAAAAGAGAGACGTTTTGATCAATTCTGCGCAGAAAACCTGAGAATTCGCTTTTCAAAGCGATTTTTATCAAGTTCAGTTGCTCCCTCGCGAGATCTGACTCCCGACGAAGTCGCCCCGCAAGCCAATCTTCGAGGGGCGATTACAATCCTAGAGAATAAGGTATAAGTTGTTAGTCCTTCGATCAACACAAAGTGCGCCCGGCGGTGCATAAGCGGGTATCGAATTTAAAAACCATCCTCGACCGCGTAGGTAGCTTAACTTAAGGGTACCATCTGTTGACAGAGCGAAAAGGTTTCCTCTACTTATTCCTGTGATGATAGGGATTTTTTTTAGTTCTTTTTCATCTGGATTGGCATAATATAAGGCATAACCTTGACTGTCTTTTCCAAAGATTGCAAACCCATGCTTATTAGCGACTGTTTTTTGAACAACAAAATCAGGAAATCGATCCTCGAATTCCTGGATCTTTATATGTTGTTCTCCTATCGATAGACCATAGTGAGGTCTATAAGACATAGGATCTCGGAAGTGTTCGATACTATGCATATACCGCTCTTTCTTATTATCATTTTCGATAATTTCAAAGAGTTCGTCTGATTTTGAGTGTTTCACAGTGATGGTTCGACTTCCCACCAGGCAAGGACGATCCTCAGGAAAAGAAGGAATTGGCTTAGTCAATTTTTTGCCGTTGATATAAATTTCGTAAGCTGGTTTTCCATATTGTGCTGTATATTCAGGGGAAAATTTGACCTCTGCAATACCACAGGTTTCATTACGGATGATTGCTCCTCCCTCGAGCTTTGTCACTAGGGCGTATGGACTTAATTGAGTTGACGTACACATTTTTATTTCCTTTTTGGTTTAATTAAATATAATTCATGATTAGGCGCGATAGATTGAAACTTAATAACCGCGCTGTGGAATAACTTTTGAATTGTAGCATTACTCGGGGGAATTTGACTCTGTAGTTGATATAAAATCGTTTTGGACCTTTCTAGATTTACACCATACCGGTCTCTTAAACTTTGGAAGTGTTTTGCAATAAGGGACCAGAAGAGTCTTGAAATCCAAGAGGACGGTTTAACATCCAGCTCGCCTGTAATCCAGCCTTTACTTTTTTCTAATTTAGAAAGTGCCTTTAATTTTTGGTGGACCTCTGCTTCGGTCCAATGGAGAGTTTTAGTGCCGATTTTAAGGGTAAAGTTGTTCATAACTCACCACGGGCTTTTTGAGACAATGTTACCTGAATGTCTTCATGACATACTAAAAAATTACGACGAGGGGCGATCTGATCATATTTGGCAACGGCTTGAGCAAATAAATCATAAATCTCGTAAGATCTCTCAGAAATCTGGCTTTCCAACTGGAAAAGAAAATTCTGAGATTTTTGAAGATTTACACCGTAAAAGAGTTCTCTTAACCGGTCAAAATGCTTTGCGATGAGGGTCCAAAATGCACGGGAGATCCAGGAAGACGGCTTAACCTCGAGATCAGCCGTAATCCAGCCCGCTCTTTTATTGGGAAGATCGCGGAGCCTTTCGAGTTTTCTTAAAACTGTAGCCTCATCGATTGATTTATTACTAATTGTAAAACTTTTCATAATAATTATTATAACATTTGTTAGAATTTAAACAAAAATATTATTTTAATATTATAAGTAACAAAGAATCAATTACTTATTACGGGCTTTGGTGGGGGTGGCGAAGTGGAAGACGGGGTTATCGGGGTCGTTTCGCTTGACGTGGTAGTAGGTTTTTCGGTGGTCGCCTTCACGTAAGGGGTTGTGGGTGAAGAGCATGGCGCGGCGGGAATGGTCGCTTTTGTTGATTTCTGAATAATGGGGGAGGAACGAGTCGATGAGGATGAGGTCGCCGGGGGAGGTTTCAAGGGGGATCCAGGTGATTTTTTGGGAGTATTCGGGTTGAATGACTCCGTGGTTGGGGCCTCCTTCGATGTAGGGGAGAACTTGGAGGTCAGGAAAGGTGGAGCGCCATTTTTTTGCGACTTGGAGGCATCCATTTTGGAGGGTTGCGGGATCGATGGAGATCATGGCTGTGACGTGCTCGCGGGGGCCAAAGAGCTCATAGGCAGGAAAATCTTGATGGGGAGGGAAAGCTCCGCCGCCCGGCCATTTAAAGTTGAGCTTATCCTTGAAGAGAACGTACGGTTCGCCCTGCAAGTAGGCGATGTAGTTCGTCACGGTGCCCATAATGAAATGATAAAGATCGGGATAGCACGTGAGGAGATCTTCTGCGCGGCATGCTTGCAGAGGGTTGCGGGCTTCTGGAACCACGATGAGGGTCCCTGGAATATTTTTCTGCAGAAATTTCAAGGTGGTCGATCCATCCTGAGTGAGTTTGAGCATCGTTTGGGCGGCGGTATGGACATCGTCAGCCCACTTTTGGAGTGCATAGACTTGCTGCGGCGAGAAAAAGTTTTTGATCCAAAGATATCCGTTTTCTCGGAAAAAAGTCTGTTGCTCCTTCCATTCTTGTTCATTCTTGGGAGGTTCGAAAGAAAAAAGATTCAATGTAAATAACAGACATAGAAGAAGTTTCATAAAACTAGGGTATAATACAAATTATTACAATTTGTCAAAAAGAAATGAATTTTGCATTCTGTCAGCATGAAGTTACTATTTTTAGTTCTTTTATGTTCGGTGTTAAGAGCAGAAATTCGGGAGGCGGCTCATTTTTATGAGATCGCACATTATGCCAAAGAAGACACGATGCTCGTGCTCGATATCGATGATACGTTGCTCATTCCTCAACAGATGCTCGGGTCCGATGAGTGGTTTCAGACGCGAGTGAAAATAAATAGGCCGGATGGTTTTGAAAAAAGCATCGCTGAATGGGAGGGGGTTCGTCATTTCAGCTTAATGAAATTGGTTGAAGTCGACACGGCCGAAGTGATCCGTCAACTTCAGAGTGAATGTCATTGCATCATGGGCCTCACAACACAAGGTCTTGCCCTGGCGACCCGGACGGTGCAGCAATTGGAGGACCATCACATCGATCTTTCTTTGACAGCACCGAGTGAAAAAGACCATTTTTCCAATGTCCGAGGTCACGGGATTCTATTTAGAAAAGGGATTCTCTTTACTTCAGGGACACACAAAGGAGAGGCGTTGTTTAAATTTTGTGAAATGTCGGGTTATTGGCCGAAGAGGATTGTTTTTATCAATGATAAAGGCTCCCATCTTGTCGAGATAGAGACAGAGGCCAAAAAGCGGAATATCGAGTTTGTAGGGCTCCGGTATGCGTTTGCCGATATTCACAAGGCGGCTTTTCGCCGAGAAATTGCCGATTATCAATTTGCGCACTCGAGCTTTGCTCATATTCTCACGGATGAAGAAGCAGATAGAGCTGTCCGAGCGCAGTGATCGCTGCTGTTTCTGCACGCAAGATATTTTCGTGTAGAGAAACCCCTTGGCCATTTTTGGCTAAATAGTCGAGTTCTCTAGGGGAAAATCCTTTTTCGGGTCCGATAATAAAAATGATGGTCGTTGAAAAAGGTCCTTTGAGCGGAGATGCATGGGGGTCCCCATAGAAAACTGATCCAGAAAATTGAGGAAGTGAGGGTTTTGAAACTATTTTAGGGAGAAAAAGCCTACCGCATTGTTTCAGGGCTTGAATTGCTAAGGTCTCAAGGCGGGGAAGTTGGGGGACTTTTTTTTCACTTTGGTCTCCGGGAAAGAGCCAAAATTCGTCGGCACCCAGTTCGGTTCCTTTTTCGATGATCCAATCGAGATGCCGTGTGTAGGCTTGGGCTAAAATCAATTTTTGCTGGGGCGGGGAAGCTTTTTTATGAGAGATGATTTTGAGCTCAGCTTTTTTCTTATCGAGAGAGACGAGCTCGGCGGTGGCGAGTTCTCCTTGTCCATTCACAATTTCGAGGGTTTCTCCAATGCGGGCGCGCATGACATGGGCGAGATGATGGAGTTCCTTTCCTTCGAGAAATAAAGGGGATTGGAGCGGCTGTGGAAGAAAAAATCTATCGGCGGGCATGGTCGATAAATTCTTGTGGGTGGTTGAAGGAGACAATTCTTAAAGCCGCTAAACGGGAGAAGTGTTTTTGGGCGGCTTTATTCTGCGTGAAATCAACGATGAGTTTAAAACGGTAATCGATGATGGAGAGATCATCCCATGTCTTAAATTCGACCTCATTCGAATAGAGGGGATGGGGGACAAAAGCGGTGATCTGTTCGCGTGGATAAAGAGCGCGGATTTCTTTGAGGAGCTCTTTCGGATCTTCTGAAAAAATGAAAGCGAGAGAGTCGTGCCGAAATTCTTTCTTCAGCTTTCCGGGAGGTTGCTGCTTCCATCTGTTGTGAATCCAGAGCCACTCGTGCGGCCTTTTTTGAATCGATTGTTCAAAGATGAATAGGGCTTCACGCATCTGATCTTCCGGATTGTCACGCGGCAAAATCGGGTCAGAATAGTGGATGACATACCGTCCGGCTTCGCGCCGTGTAGTCGCGACAATGATAGGTGCTCCTGTTCGACTAGAGAGGAGGGCGGGAAGGGGTGATGTCCATGCTTCTCTGCCCAAAAATTGGGAAGAAAATCCAGAATCAGGCATCCCCTGATCTCCGACAATCCCTACGAATTTTCCTTGTTTGAGAGCTTTAATCGATGATCGATACGCATGTGTCGGCGGAATCAAAGTCCCTCCAAATTTTTCTCGGAGCCGAACAACAAACCGGTAGAGGTATTGATTTTTGATAGGACGGCCGATCGCGACCCCGGGCATGCGAGAGGTTCCTTCCAAGAAGAGAATTTCCCAGTTGGTTTGGTGGCCGCAAAAGAAGATAACCCCTTTCCCCTCTTTTAGAAGAGATGCGGCGACTTCGGGGTTTTCCACGACAGCGATACGGCTGATCTTTTTTTCCCTGGAGAGGCGAGGATATTCTAAAGCGGTGATCGCGAGACTTTGGAGAGATTTTTTGGCGGTTTCGCGGATCTGCGCGGGGGTGAGGTGAAGCGACGTCGCTAAGGCAAGATTGGAAAGGGCACGCTTCCGGTATTTCGGATAACCGTAGTAAACTAGAGTGCCGAGAATCTTTCCAAGTTTATGCAGAAGAGGATAGGGGAAAAATTGGAGAGGAAATGTCACGCACCTGAAAAGAAGGTAGGCTAAGAAAGACATACGGCAACAACTTTTTCGAGTTGATGGGCGAAATCGAGATGCATAACACTATCGCGGATGGTTTGAGCTGTAAAACGGTTTTTGGGATGGCTCAAAGCCGATAGTAAAGCGGTATCAAGAGAGTCGCAGGCGATTCCCGACTCGGGGGTCAAAACTTCGTGACCTCCATTGTTTTTGGAAGAGATCACAAAAAGGCCCATGGCAAGCGCTTCCACGGTCACATTGGCAAAAGGGTCGTATAGGGAGGGGATAACCAGACAATCGGCGACTTGATAAAAAGGAAGAGGATTTTGGGGCCCAAAAAATGTGACGTTTTGATCGGCGGCTTGTCTTTTGTAAAGAGGAAGGTTTTTGTCTGTGCCGATGACCGAGAGGTGAAAATCTTTCGTTTTAAGATGGGATAGAGCTGTCAAAAGAGGGGTCAGACCTTTCCTTTTAAAATTGTGTCCAATGAAGAGAAATTGGAATTTAGACGGGTCAAGACCAAGGGAATGTGCAATATTTTCTCGCTCCGAAAAACCGGCATGAAACGGTGTTTCCATCTCTTTCCATTCAACTCCATTGTGGATCACATGAATTTTTTCGGGGGGCGTGTTGTAAAACTCAAGTATTTGGTCTTTGACCATGTGAGAATTGACGATGATTCCTTGAAGATGAGGATCTTCAAAAGTCTTTTTTTCGAGATCGAGCATCACACGGTGGAGTGGGTTCAAAGCAAAAGAAAACCGTTTGAGTACGCCTTCTTCCTTGCGACGGAGATGGAGATAAGCTGCATGGACTCCATTGCCGGCCCTGTGGTGGGTTTGATACGAACACCGGTCCATGCTGAGAACGACATCGTACGACTCTATTTGCGCCTTTATTCGGCACCAAGAATCAAACTCTTGCAATTGCCTGAAATGGCTCCGACTCCGAAGGGAGCATGTTAGTACAGGGCACGGTCCGGTTGCGTGGCAGGCAGTGAGAAGGGTGACAGAGCCGTGTTTTTGAAATTCTTCAATGATACGCAGAGAGGCTTTTTCAAGACCTCCCTTGGTATGAAAATCTTTCTTAATAATTCCGATCGTTTTCATGGATGACAATTTGGTTGTCGACGAGTTCAATTTTTAAATCTAACTTCTCCCAGTTCGACTTAAAAAGTGAAAATCTGTTCATATAGTGTCTGAAACGGAGCCGGTGGTACTCTTCTCGCTTTTCGCTCCGATCTTGTTCCGAGGCCATGAGATGGGAGACATATTTCTCTTCTAAAACAGTCGGGTTGATGAATTGGACCGACCAATCCATATGTTTTTTCTCATTTTTGGGGGCGACCAAAATGGAGATTTGGATCATATCCTGGACTGTATCTAAGAAAAATTTGCTCACCCCTCTCGCATAAAGGGGTTTTTGGAGAAAATAAAGACCGTGGAATTGCTTGACAATGCTTCCCATGGCTAAAGAGTAAATTTCAGGATTTAAAGAAACCCGGTAATCCGTTGGGAAGAAGATCGTCAGCGGGAGAGGTTTGGTGATGGGATGAAGGTCGTTTCTCACAAAATCGATTCTCAATTCACCCACCATCGGGTCGTCAATCGCGAACGGTCGATCAGAAAGTGCAGGAATCGAGATCTGTTTCCAGCTATCGGGAACAAAAAATGAAACTTCGTCTGATTTCGCTTCGTGAGTGTCGAGATCGGACCTGTCGATATCATTCAAATTAAAGGTCAGGTTAAGCCCTTCCGATTTGAGTTTTTTGACAATTTCTTCGGGTCCACTGATCGATAGGGTTAAATGACTAGGCCAGACGTCCAAAAATTGGTAGTCTTGAGGAGGATCACCGATCGGCTGGGTGATGATCAGGGGGATTTTCTCCGTGATGAGGCGGGTTAGCTGGATCGGTATCCGTTGAAGTTTGATCCGTTTGATCGCCTTCGAAAGTTCGATGTCGGGATTTAAAGAGGCGAGATTTTTCCGTGAAATCGTCGCTTCCCATGTGCCCGATTTGTCGAGGGCGTCCAAAACCACTTCAATATCGTTGGAAGAAATTTCACCCATCGAAGCTTTATTTCCCTGGAGTGATAAAGATATTTTTTTGGATAAAATACCATTGGGTTGCAAATCTTCGACAGTGAGTCCCATCGGTATATTGATCAATCTGACCGCTACATTGTCTAAGACTTTCGTCGTTGTAAGGGAATGGTTGACAAAGAGCCAAAGAATGACGGAAAGAAATAGGGATATTAATTTCCGCTCCCAGTGATTCAAAAAGAAATTGTAAAACGGTGCCACGCTCTTATGCTCCTAAAAATCTACGAAGACTGAATTTTCCTCTCAAAGAAGATGTCTCGGGAGTTGTATTATAAATGCTTCGGATAATTCCTTTAAACCGATCCGGCTTCACGCCCCGGGTGATCACATTCTCCCGGGCAAGAGATACCTTTCCGCTCTCCTCCGAAACAACAATGACAAGCGCGTCGGTATGTTGCGAAATTCCCAGGGCGGCCCGGTGCCTTGTTCCTAAAGATTTGGTCACTTCATTGGTCTCATCCGCCAGCGGAAGAATGACCGCCGCAGCGACAATCGTCATATCCCGGATGATCACCGATCCATCATGCAACGGGGTTGATGTCGCAAAAATCGTCTCGATCAGCTCCGAGGAAAACTTCGCATTCAAAACAACCGCTTTTTGAGCAAATTCATCCAACTTGTCATCGTGTTCCAAGGCAATGAGAGCCCCAATTCTTTTTTCGGCAAGCCGATAGATCGAATTTGTCAGCTGATCCAAAAACTTATCAAACTCGGTCACCTCGCGGTATCTTTTTCCTTTCAAACTGAGTTTTGACAGCGCCATCCTCAGTTCTGGCTGGAATATCACCAAGATCGCAATGGCCGCCACATTCGCCAGATTGGTCATAATCGTATACAAAATCGGAAGGTGCAGCAGTGACGTGATGGCAAAAATGATCAAAAAAGCAAATGCCCCAATGAGCAGATCCATGGAACGGGTGTTCCAAAAAAAAGAAAGTAAATAGTTGATGATCACCGTGATAACAAAGATCTCAACGAAGGGAGTAAAGGCGCCAAAGAAACCCATAATGCTAGCGTGATTGTATGAATCTTATGATTGGTAAACAAGTAGAAAATCACACATTCGCAAAAGAATGTTTAGCTACATGCATTCCAGGGAGTTTGAGTGGTCTCTGGGCTTTAACAGAAGATGTTTTTGCGATACACTCAATATTAAATTCTCTAAAAGTTTCTCTAAAGATTTGATTGCTTATTTTTAACTTTTCTAAAATAAAGAGACGGATACACAATTCAGTGGCTGGGTTAATATGTGCTGGCCTTTCATTCATTTTTTCCCAATTTAAAACTGCAACGTGCGTAACACCAAAATGTTTCCCAAGGCTTTCAAGAGTCATCTCGAAATAGGCGCGGATAAAATGAATTTCATTTCCTGTCAATGCAGTAGGCTTGTGAGTCAAAGCTAAAAGAACTTCTTTTTGTAATTTATTATAATCAATAGAAGGGGTCCAAATGCCTCTTTTATTAACTAAAACAACATTCACTAAAATAACAGGAAAGCCAAGTCCTTCATAGATGTAACGCTTCACTTTTTTTATTTCCATACTTCAATCTCAATAACTGTGATAATTAACATGTCATTATTATCAAAGGCAATAATTATTCTCAGGTCTTTCCCATCAATATTCCGGCCCCGAATAGAATAGGTCCAATCACAATACTCCACTTTATATTGGTCTTTTTGTTTTTCATGATAACCATTCCGTAATACATAGAGCACATGAGGCAAAGTGATGTTGCGTTGTACTTTTCTCAACTTCGCATGCGATGTGTCATAATAACGTCCCTTTTCTATACACTCCTGAACCTTTTTCAGAATATTTGCAATTTTTAAAGGACGTTTCACTCTTGCACTAGGAATGTTTTAGGATTGTAACTCACTTACATTTTAAACCCAATGACTTTTTCGTAACATTGGAGAAGATGGTTGACCCCGTTCATGGCGCGGTGGGGAGTTTGCTCGGAGGGAAGGTGATAGGCGGAGGCGATGCGGTCTTTGGAGAAACCGGTTGCCCAGGGGAGTTTGGAGGGATCATCTTGCCGCATGCTTTCTGCCCAGTACATCGAGGCGAGATCGAGCCAGTGATAAGGCCATTTTAGTTTTTCCTGGATATCGGAATCGATGAGCTTGGAGAAAAACGCCCGATCAAAGGAGGGATTTTGGCAGATGAAGACACTTGTGTCCCGGTGGATTTTATTTTTTTGCAAAATGTTGGTGATTTCGAGGGCAACATCTCCGCTTTTTTTCCCGTGCTGGACTTCATCATAGGTAAAACCATTGAAAAGAAGACTGGAAGGATCGCTGTTTTTCCAAACATCTTCAGGTTGATAAACCACGGCTTCGTAGGTATCGAGAACCTGTCCACTCTTGAGATCGACAATTTTAAAAGCGATTTCAACCAAATGGTGACGGAGAAAGTTTAATCCATTTGTTTCAGTGTCTAAAAAAACTCCCAGCACATTCTTCTCCAACATCCCAAAGTAACAGATAAAATTCTTAAAGTCTAGGATAAGAAATAAACCACCGAGCACACCGAGAGCACCGAGAAATTCAAGAGAGAATTTTTTTCCTTCTCGGTGCTCTCGGTGTGCTCGGTGGTTTATTTTCTCTCCTAAAATTCAAAGCAGGTGCTCAAAGTTATACCTGATAGATTGAGGTTTCCGTGTTCTTTGAAGATGATACCGGGGTTATTGTGGTCGGGGAATTTGTCGAGCTGGTTGAGGGAGAACCAGAGGAGTTGTTCCCAGCCGAGGGAGACGGAGAGGCGGAACCGGTCTTCGGAGAAGCCCATTTGCCACCGGATTCCAAGGGCTAGCTCGAGGTTTGCAATCGTATCGTGATAGCTGTCATTGAGATCGACAATATCTTCGATTTTGTCATTGTTGAGATGCCGCTTTTCTTTCATGTCTATTTTGAAAAATCCCCAAAGGAGGGATGCGTTTGCATTGGCAAAGATACTGAATTGCCGGGTAAAGAACCAATTCGAGTCGAACCCAAAACGTCCTCCGATACCGAAGAAATCATTTTTGAGAAAGACGGTTTCTTCAGGAAAGGTTTTACGACCATGGGAAAAATTGAGGAAGAGGTCTTTGGTGGAAACATGGTGGTAATGGATATCGAAGTTTTGATGGATCCATGCAGCTCGAAGACCAAAGAGGGGTTTGATCTCAATATAATCGGTGATTTTGGCTGTTCGGCTCAGTTCAAGATCGGCGACATTGTAATGCAGATTCAGATCTGCCATGGCGCTGGTCGCACTTTTAATGACGGCATGTTCAGAGCCGACTCCTCCCGGATGAACTCTTGTGATAAAGAGATTCTTTTTTTCTGGATTGACGTGCTCGTGATTCGTCTCGGAGCCATTCAAATGGGTCCAAAGAGCTGATAAAACCCAGTTGTCATGGTTGAATCGATAGCCAAAGCCGGCTCTTCCCCCCACATCCCAACCAAAATTGCCGTTTTTGACCTTCCCATGCCTATCGGCCTCATAGCCAGAACCTTTGTGCTCATCGGTAGGGCGGCCATTTTTGATCGCAAAGTCGAGGCCATCTTCGCGGATATTCCAATAGAAAACATCCCCTCGAACAAAAAAATGGGGTTCATCGGCAATAGTCACTGCTGTGGAAAATGTCAAAGCTCCTAATAGATGGATCATTTTCATTGTAGACATCCTCTTTAAAATTTGCATCGCACGCCTAAAGCTACACCGGAAAGGCTCAGGTCTCCACCATCTTGTTGCAGTGTATATCCGCCCACGCCTGAACTAAATTTTTCGAACTGATTTTGATTGAGCCATAGATGAAACTCGTAGCCGAGATTAATCGTCAAGAGACTGCCCGACCAAAAAGGGTAGTCCCAGGCAAACCCGGCTAAAAAATCGATATTCACCGCTGTGGAGTGGAAGTGATCTTCGATGTGTTGAACGGGTCCTATGAATGGATTAAACCCGAAGTTTTTATCGTAATTTTCTGAGTTGAAATCGTCAAAACCTTCTTTATCTTCGATCTTGAAGGTTCCATAGATCAGGGCTGCTGAAAGATCTCCATATACATTCCAATGTTCTGCGAAAAACCACTTCGATCCGAGCCCGGCCCTGAGTCCCACTCCTTTAAAATCATTGTCCATCCGGATTTTTCCGTTGCAAATCGGAAGATCTCGCACATTGATCGAAAGTCCGTCATATTTGATGTCGAAGTTCTGCTGGATCCAAGCTGCTCTCACTCCCATGTAGGGGATGAGTTGGACCGTGTGGGTAGGACAAAAAGTCCGGCCGAGGTCGAAATCGAGTGTATCGTACCGGAGTTTAAAGCGGGATTTGGCTTCTTTGGCATAGCTGAGAAAAGATCGGGGAGTTCCCCAGGGAACTAAAATGATCCGTTCATCGGTCTGATGGACCGATTGAGTATCGGTTTGACGAAACCATGTCCACGCCAGCATAAGACGCCACTCGTCCATCGACGGTATTTCACCGCCAATACCCAAACGGAACCCAAAATCCCAATCAAAATCGACATGGTGGATTTTTGCGCGTTTTCCTGGACCTCCATCACCAATTGTCGAATGTTCGGTCGAGTGGACTTCGTGGTTCGTCGTAGCAAAGGCAAGTCCATCTTCTCGAGGAGTCAAATAGAGTGCTTCCAAAGAGACAATGGGAGAGAATTCATTAGCCAAGAGAGGAAAGCTCAAGGTCGAGCAAAGTAGTAAAAATTTATTCATTTGCGTTCCTCCATGTTTTTAGAAATCAAACCTTGTTTCGACAGTCAACCCTGACAAACTCAAATGGGTATTTTCACGATGACTTTGTCCGGAAAGATTGAACGAATCAAAATGAATGATTTGGTTTTGTCCGAACCAGAGTTGTTGTTCAAAGCCAGCTCTAATCGTCAAATGGTACCAAGAAAAATACTCATCCCAAGAAACTCCTAAAAGATATTGTAAATTCGCTTTGACGGTGCTCCGATGATTTTCAAGATCGACGATCGATTCTTTTTCTGTCCCATTTGTCACGAGGAAGTGATCTTCGTCTGCTGCAGTATGGAACCGGCCCCATAAAGCAGCAGCTTGAACATCGGCAAAAAGACCCCAATTCTCGTTGAACTTCCACAGCGAATCGATTCCACCGCAAAGGCCGACACCCCAAAAGTTATTCTTGAGATCGACTTTTGCTTTCTCGAAGCCAGCGCGCCGTGACTTCATAAACGGATTGATGCCAGCTGGGCTATTTTTGTAAACAATATCGAGATTTTGATTGATGCTGGCTCCTTCTAAACCCAAATGGGGGCGTAAGATCAACCAGTTGCTGAAACAAAAAGCTCTTCCGATTTCTAAATCATAACTATTGAAATGGAGTCTCCACTGTGCTCTGGCCTCACCTGGCCGATTGGTCTCCAGTGTCGGTGCAAGCCAGGGAGCAAACAGTTTCTCACCTTTGTGAGCGTGAATCTCCCTCGTCGGATTTTGCTGCCAGTGTGTCCACCTCGCATATAAATCCCATGCATCATAGGGAAGATGTCCCCCCGCACCGACTTTAAAACCGGCATGCCACTCGGTCGGCGCTTGTTTAACATGGGCTTTCTTCGCTGGAGTATTGATTTCATGCTGATGGTCGATGATCGCAAAAGCAAGACCACTTTCCCGTGCAGTCCAATATAAAAAATCGGCCGTAACATACGCAAATTCATCTCCGAGGAGGGAATGGGTCATGAATGCCAAAGCCGCAAACGGCCAGATGTTTCTTGGAATACTTACCATAATCCTCCGTAGATTTTTTTCAATAGATGTATCACACCCTTGAGCTTGCGTCTGTAGGACTGCTTGGACTGCCGGGAGGAGGCCGTTCAACTCTACCACCTCCGCTGCTACTTGCAGGCGTGTTCGCTGCAGAAGGGCCACGACTATCGATGATTGCCTGGAGACTCGCAAGGGCCGCTTGCGCGTCAAAAGGCTTGTCCCTGGTATTTAATTTTCCCTTCAGCTCTTCTAATTCTCGCAACAATCCGGCATCTTGTTCTTTCAAACTGTCGACACTCTGATCCACCCTTGTGTAAAGTTCGTTGATCTCAAGTTCTGCAGAGGGAGGACCCGATGGATTGAGTTTAGTATGCAAAGAACGGAGGTTTTCTGTCAGCATATGGAGTTGAATCACTGTATACGCATGTTTATGCCCCCGCGTAGCCATAAAAACGCCTGCAGAACCGGATAACAATGCAGCGATGGCTGAAAGAAAATCGACAATATTTCCCGTATCGGTGCTGCGAGAGGAGGCTCTGTCATAAATTTGGTAGAGACTAAATCCAACTCCAACAAAACTCAGCAAACCTAGGCTTCCCCATGCCAAGCGTGTTGAGAGTGATGGTGTCGGGGCATGCTGTTTTGCTACAAGGGGAACTCTTTCTAATGGTGTGGCCATAAAATATAATCCTTTTATTATTTATTTTGTTTCAGAGGTTGAATTCGCTTTAATATCATTTTTTACCTTTTGAGCGTATTCTCTGGCTTTTTTAAGGGTTTCTTCATATTTTTCAACTTTCTCTTGAAGCTCCTTCAGACGAGTTTCTTTTTCTTTTATTTCTCCATCGAGTCTATCTTCAATCACCTGACTTTGTCTCAATTTTTCAGTCAGTCGTTCTTGAGCTTCACTAACCTGTCTATTCGTATCTTCAATCATGCGTACTGTTTCAGCATGTTGATCTTTTCTCATCTCTTCCATGCTTCTTTCCTGAGTGGCTTGCTGCTCTTTTAATTCGGCAACAGTTGAGGTTAAGCCGTCTTTCTCACGTGTGAGCCTTTCTACCTCAGGTTTGAGAAATTCTACTTTTCCTGAAAGATCAGTTTGTTGGTTGGTCAAGTTGGCAAGAACCACTCGGGATTGTGGAACTTTCTCTTGCAATTTTTCAAGCTCTTCTTTCAGTCTTGCCACTAGCTCTTCTTTTGCAACTTGAGTTGCCTGCAGTTGATCGAGTTGCCTTTGTGTTCCATCTCGCTTCTGTTCTAACCTTGCAAGCTTTTCTTCTTGTTCTTTCAAATGACTTTCTTGAGCTGTTAATTTCAGTCGTAGTGTCTCATTGGCAGTTTCAGCATCTCGCACCTCTGAATTTAATTGTTGTAGTTGTCCTCGAAGGCGTTTGGCTTCTCCCTCAGCAGCTGAAACTTCTTGCTTCAATTTTGCAAGCTCTTCATTGAGTCTAGCCACTCCACCTTCGTTTCCAAGTTGAGTTGCCCGCAATTGATCGAGTTGTCTTTGTGTTCCATCTCGCTTCTGTTCTAACCCTGCAAGTTCTTCTTTTACCTTTGAAAGCTTTTCCTTTTGTTCATTAAGGCCTTTGACTTCGTCCTCAGCATCTGAAACTTCTTGGTTCAATTGTTTTGCCCTTGCTTCAGCACGCGTGCAAGCATCTAAAGCTTGGTCTCTTCTACTTGTAAGCTCAGCGTGTGTTACGGGTGTTAGGCCGGTATTTGCTAAAAGGGATCCGAACGACCAGGCAGGTGCAATGATGCCGAGGGCCGCATGGGTTGTTAAAATGACGATGAGGTGAAGGGATCGGAGGGAATCGGCGAGGTCGCCACCCAGAATGGAGAACTTTTCGGTGAGGGGCATCGAAAGGTCGAGATAGTTGATGGTAAAGTTCGTTGCTCCTTTGATGAGATAGAGTGCGGAGTCGCGCAGGCCATACAGATTGGCGATGCCGAGTTGGAAGACGGCATCGATCCGTGCGGTGAATTCAGGTTTAACGCCCACTTGGGCGGCAAGTTGTATTTTATTTCGTACTCCAACGGAATTTGTCGGAACGTGGCCTCGTGCAAGTGCGCTCATGGATGCAGGTATCAGTTGTGTCATTTGGACCTCCAATAGTTGGGGCTGCGATTTTAGAATTGGAGGTGAAAAAAGAGCAAGAGAATTAAGAAATTGGAATTCTACGCGATTCGGATTTGGAGGTTTTGGTGAATGTCACTCGGAGAATGCCATGTTTACAAGTGGCTTCGGGTTGTTTGCTTTCATCGATATTGCCTGGGACTGCAATCCGATATGAGAAAGTTTTAAGGGCTTTTCGGTAATATTTTTTATTTTTATTTTCGTCTTCTTCTTGTTTCTCGCCTTTAATCCAGAGAATTCCCTTATCAAATGTCATCTCAATTTCTTCGGGTTTCAATCCAGGTACAGCGGCTTCGACATAGACATGTTTTTCATCTTCTGAGACAGAAAGACCAGATGGTTCACTGAAATTTTCGAGCCAACTTTCATCTCCTTCTTCTAAAAAGGAAAAAGGGAAACGGAACATGGGAAACGACCAAAAAGAACGGGGTGCTGGTTTGCGTGCCATAAAAAACCTCTGAGTTTTATATTAACTTGTAAAATAATTTTAATCGATCATCAAAATAAGGGACATTTTCCGGAGAGTATTTTTTAAGCCATTCTCGCAAGGGGAGAACTTCAAAAAAAAGTTGCCTTTTGAGAAGAGGCTTTTTTGTAGCGATCAGCGATCCAATGTCAAGCAGGATGACTTTGCCCTGAACAACACCGAAATTTCGTTCAATGAGGGGATCTAAATTGGTGATTCCTTTTTTACATTGAGAAAAAACGGTCTGCAGATACGAGTCGATGAGAGCGTGAGCCTCGTGGGGATTTTGAAGAAAATAGGTGGGGAAAAGGGACGCTTTTCTTTGGGCAATAAAACGTGTTTTTGAGAGGTCAATCGAATGTTGAATTCCCAATTTATCGGTGAGGGTGACATTTTTTTGCGAGTAGGGAATGAGACCTGTTTCTTCTCGGAGTAACAGGCAGGCTAAATCGATGCTAAGCTCGAGCTCGGTGAGTCTTTTTTTTCGCTGCGACAGGTAGTGGTTTCTTAAAAGAGAAAGGGGATAGGGGAGGAGTAATTTCTCAAGCCATGGAACCGGTTTTCTCCGGCTGAGTTTCATGAATTTGACGACCGTGCTGCCACCCTGAGTTTCAAAGGCGTAGAATTGCTTGCCAGAGGCGAGATAAGTCAATTGCTCAGTGGGATAAGCTGAAGAAATACACCCCCGCATCATTTTTGAAAGAGCAAATCCGCCCGTCTGCCAATAACAAAACCGCTCAATAGTAAAAAAAAGAACAAGAAATAGTACCAGTTTTTTCATCTTAAGATTTCGACAAAACGGCCGGGATCGAGAATGATAGGGTGGTTGTCAACCCAGCCGATATTTCTATGATGACGGAGATCATGGTCGTCGATTCCCACGGCCATCCTCGTGAAGAGAAGATCTTGCAGCTCGTCATCAGATATGGTACCCAGGGTGGCTTTTTTCTGAATGACAAAGAAAACAGAAGATAAATCGATGCTATTTTCAATATGCAGTCGGTCGATTAAACGGGTGGGTAAATGTGTTTGAGATGGTTTGAAATGAATGCAGAGGAGTCCTGTTTCTTCACGCATCCGTTCATAAGCAAGAAGATACCCGTGTAGAGTCCGTTTGAGTTTGCCCCGTTTCTTCTTTTGATACGAGCGGAAGGGAAGCCAAGGTCTCGGCATATCTTTGAAAAATTTCAAAACGTAATTTCCATCCTCCGAAAAGAAAACATACGATTGTCCTCCTTGATCAGCAAGGTAATATTTTTGCTTGAGATAGGGGTGAGGATTGCCCCGATTGGGAAGGCCGAGATCGAAATGGCTTTGGAGACGAGCCACTGTAAATCCCCAGGTGGCTTGATCACACAGGAAATAAAGGATACCTGTGATCGCCACAAAAATACTTATTTTAATGAGATAGGGCACACGTTTCCACATAAGCTACCAAAGGGGGATAATGTTTTGAAAACCACTCTTTCAACTCGATTGTTAAATCTTGCAGTTCTTCGCGCGAATTTTCTGAAGGATTGATGATGAAATGGCCGGGATCGAGCTGGATGGGCGTTTCTGCAATGAAGCCGAAATTCGAGTAGAAGTGGACATCGTCATCGTGGATGTTCTTGGAGAGCTTCAAAGCACACAGAGAGATCAGATTAGAAATGCCTTGTTTAACCTTGCCAAACTCACCGGCTTTTATCCACTGGGAGAATTGGGCATAGATGGGTGTTGCCCTTCTTTGAAGAATGAAAGGGGTTTTGTTGAGATCTAACGGATGGGAGATATTGAGTTTGTCAAAGAGTTGAATCTCTGGATAGATTTTTTTTGAAGGGAGAAGATGGATCCATAAAAGGCCTGTTTCTTGTTTTAAATGATGGTAAGCCAGTTGATAACCATGAAAATCTCTTTTTCTTTTCCAACCGATTTTCTTTTGCCTTTTGAGGCGAAACGGCTTGAGTCTGTTCAAAAGGGGAACCTTGGTTGTCCAGACAGGAGCTGCATGATCGACATACTTGAAAAACTTTAAAACATATTGACCGTCCTGGGAGAGAAATGCAAAACATTGATTCCCTGAATCAAGAAAATGAAAAGGTTGGTTCAAAATCGCAAGAACAGGTGCCTGAGGAATCGAAGAGTCAATTTTTTTATCTCTTTTAAATTGGATCCGAGAAATTGAAAATCCATCGGTTTGTTTGTGGCAAAAGTGTTCTGCTGTATTAAATCCGATCAAGAAAACGATGAAAAAAACTAACTTTTTAACCATGAACGATGACTCTTAAAACTTCCTTTTCCAAATGGGGGACGAGCTCGGGATGGTTTTGACTCAGCCACTGTCTGAAAGGGCGCGTAATTCGGTAAAGCGCTGGTTTGAAGAAGAGGGGTTGTTTCATTTTACAATTGGGTAAAAACCGTCCGACATCGATTTTGATGGCCCGCCCTTCTAAAATTCCACAATTTTTAGAAATTTGAGGATCCCTGTCGTGGTACCCTTTTTTGCAAAATGTAGTGATGAGCTCCACAATGCTGGTGATTGTTTGACAAGCAATTTCTCGGTTGCCTGATGCCATCTCTTGACCAATTTTATCACAAACGAGCTCGGCCCTTTTTTGGAGGATGAAGTCGGTCTTATCCAGATCAATGGTGTGGCTGAGCTTAAATCGATCTTTGAAGGTGAGGCTCTTCTTCAGGTGGCTTGTTTTATTCAGATGGACATACACGAGAGCGGTTTCTTCTTTCAGCTCATCGAAACTGATTTTGTAGCTTCCGTATTCATGCTCGATTTTTTTTCTTCTCTTGTCGTATTTCTTCGCTCGATATTTTTCAATGAAGGGGATGTAGTCGAGGTAGCGAGGCTCACGGAAATGCCGTTGTTTAAAAAATTTCATCGCATATTTTCCATCGCTGCTAAAAAAGACATAGGCTTGTCCACCCGATCCAAAATAGGTGTAGTTTTGATTCAAGGCTCTTTGGACTTCCCTTTCCTCGACCTGTGTCAGGGGACGAGTATCAAAGAGAGCGTCATGAGGCCTGCCCGATTGGATTTCTCTAAGCACGATGAGATCGGATATTTTGATCAATCCAAAAAAAATCAAGACAATAAATACCCATTTCATAACTTTTCGATCTGCTCCTTGAGATGGTCGTCTAGCTCTGGGCAGCGGACCATGAGCCATTGGTGTAAATGGTCTGTGATTCGAATGATTTCATTTTTATCCAAGACCTTAGGCTTTTGCCGAAATCTTCCCACATCGATCTGTATCGGCTGTGTTCCAATCACCCCAAAATTCGTGTTGAGGTCGGGATCTTTGTCGAAAATTCCCCTCCGAATACGTAGAGCCAGAAGTTCAACCAATTTGGAAAGAGTCTGCCTTCCTTTGTCTATTTCTTTTTTTTGGATCATTTCCCCGAGAGTATCATAGAGGAGGGTCGCCCTTTTTTGAACAAGAAATTCATACTTGTCCAAGGGAATTTGGTGCTCGATCCCGAGCTTATCAACGATTTTGACCGACTGGTGTAAATCGGTGGTTTTATTCAGATGAAGGAAAATAAGACCTGTTTCATCTTTAAACTGCTCATACGCGATTTTGTAACTGGCGAAATCCTTGTGCAATGTTGAGAGTTTTTTGGTTGCCCAAAATCCTTGACGAAAACGGTCATGCCGGAAAAATTTAATGACATGACGCCCGTCTTCAGATCCAAAGACGAACGATTGAACCCCTTTTCCCAAATAAAAGAACCGCCGGTTAAAAATCTGATTCAAGCAAGCTTTTTCTTCTGGAGGGAGAGGATGTATTTCCCATTCTGCACGTGGAGTTAAATAAGAAGTGATGCGGAGAACCGTGAAACTGTCGGTCTGTTTTTTACAAAAACGTGCCGCTATAAAAAAACAAAGAACAAAAGCTGAAAATCGAAGAAGCCATTTCATAGCTCCTTCAGCTTACTTGAAAAACTCTGTTCTGTAAAGAAAGAGTCTTTTTGTTTACACTCTTTGCTAAAAAGAGGAGTAAAGTATGACCCCCGTCCGCTTTGCACTAGATTCTGCGAGGCTTCCCCTCAGCTGGATCACAGGGGAAGACCAACCCCAATCCGTTCAAGAGAAAGCCAGACGATTTTTATGGTGTGTGGAGAGAATTGCCATCACGGCAGTTGTTTTTTTTGGATTGAAAAAACTCCGTAGCAACACAGCGTTGGATGAATTTAGTTTCTTTTGCAGTAAGATGGTTTATATTTTGCCTGAAACGCGGCTCAGTTTTAGTCTCTATTGTATCATCTATTCGATGAGGCAAATCTTCACCTATACAAATCAGCGGATCCATAAAGGACATCCGCCTGTCAGATGGGCTCTCTATGGAATTGTCCATCTTATTTTAGGGCTGTGTTTTTTGAGATGGTATGATCATATTATCGATAAGTCTCCCTTCCACAGAGAATTCACCGAAAGCAGACTGGGAAAAATTTTCCCCAGGATTAGTTCAGGTGTTTCCGATTCCATTCGTGCTGTCAACGATTACACAGCGCAGGGTATGACCTATTTGATCACAGGACGTACAGCCCCTATTTCACGACCACCTTCCTCTCCAAGTCGTTAAAGAGAGGAGGAATGACCGCACCGGCGGGATTTAAAAGTTCTAGCTGAAAGGTATGCGATCCCGGCTTTAGACCATAAATATAGTAAGGAACCCACTGTGTCAAAATTCTTCGGTCAAAACCATCGATAGTTAAACGGACTTTATATCCATCTTTCGAAAGCTGGGTATTGGCCACGAAAAAATCAAGAAGGATCGGTTTATCTGCTTTGAAAACACCCTGCGGCTGGTTGTAAGTTAGATAAGGTTTAGACAGATCCACCGTTTCTTTTTTATCGGTTTTACCAAAATAGAAATAGGTCGCAGCAAAACATTTCGATCCTTTCAGACTCTCTCCAAAAGAACGGACAGGAAAGGCTCGGATCACGTGAATCCCGGGAGAAAGCTTGTAGGGAATAGTGGTTTCTATGGTTTGATCGAAATCGATGTCTTCACTTTCGGTGATATCATCAATCGCTTCATTCACACCAAAAAACGGCTTATTATCGACGTAAATATGGACCGCTTGCCCTTCGTCGCCATTGTGAACTTCGCGCGCTCTCAGAAAATCGCTATAAAATCCCAGGGGATACGCTTCGAGACGAAACTGCACCGTGACCGGATTTTCATCTTTCACCTCACCCTTCGATGGAAACGCAATTCTTAGTTCAACCTCATTTGGCTCCGGAGTCGGTTCCACCGGAATCACCCGAACTTCACCCGATTTATCTCCTTCTACCGCAGCACCCAATAACAGAGTCGCCATCCAACCCAAAGCCAGCAGTCCCATAATGAAACCTCTTTTTAAAGACGTGTACAAAACTCTATTTTAAATGTAAACTAAACATGTATGGCAATAGTCATCGCAATTGTGATCTTGGGGCTTTTGTTTGACTTCACCAATGGGTTTCATGATGCAGCGAATGTGGTGGCGACGCCGATAGCGACGAAGATTGTCAGGCCGGTGGTGGCATTGCTCATTGCTACGGCTTTCAACTTTGTCGGTGCGACCCAGATCAGTGGTGTTGCGCAGACGATTACAACGGGTCTTGTGACGTCACAGGATACATCGCAGCTGATGGTGCTCTCTGCTGTAGCTGGGGCGATTTTCTGGAATTTGGTCACGTGGTTCTTTGGAATTCCGAGTAGTTCTTCGTACGCGCTAGTTGGGGGTCTTGTCGGTGCGGCTATGGTGCAGGGAAGCGGGATCGTCTTGTGGAGCAATTTATGTCTCAAGGTGATTTTGCCCATGATCCTTTCCCCCATGGTCGGCTATGCCATTGCCTTTTTTACGATGCGCGCTTTATTGAAGGTGAAGTCGCAAAATCATCCGATTTTTCGGTATTTGCAACTAGGATCGGCCAGCTTTTTGGCTCTGTCGCATGGACTCAATGATGCTCAGAAAAGTATGGCGATCATCACGCTCGGTCTTTTTTCAGCCAACATCGTTCCCACAACCCATATTCCTCTTTGGGTTGTAGCCGGCTGTGCTATCATGATGGCTCTCGGAACTGCGTCGGGTGGTTTTAGAATTATCCGGACTGTCGGTTATGAAATCACCCACCTCAAACCGATCCAAGGGTTTGGGGCAGAGGCGAGTGCCTCTGTGGTGATTCTCGCGGCCAGCTTTTTAGGCATGCCCCTGAGCTCGACCCATATCATTACGGGAAGCATTACCGGAGTCGGCTCGGCTAAGGGAGTCCGCTCCGTGAAATGGATTACGGCTAAAAAAATCGTCTTCGCCTGGATTTTAACCCTTCCAGGCTCGGCATTATTCTCGGCTTTTCTCTTTAAACTACTCCTGTCAAGTTAATTATATTTATTAAATCATTTTAATTAAAATTATAACTATAATGAAACTATGGAGAAAAAGAAACGGGGTCGGGTTAATATCCTGGAAGCTGTCGATAATCTTTCGCATTTGGCAGATCTCGATGTCGAGAAGAAAGAAACTCCTTGGATGGACCCCGCCAAAATGGAAGAGAACCAAGAGGTCATCCGCGAGACCTTCAGAACCCTAACAGCCTACCTCCACCATGTCTACCAAAAAGAACGAACTGAACTTAAAAATCCTCAGACCCAAAAAGGTCTTAAAGCGATGATGCAGCTCGCCGGTGAGGCCGTTGAAAAAGTCGACAAATACACCCGTCTTTTTAAGGGTACTCAGTTTAAAGGTGAGCCCATTCCGGAATACAGACAGCTCCAACAGTTTTATCTCTCTAAGGTGTTTTCAAAAGTCAAACAAATCGCTGCCGATGAACCGTGGGAATATGAAGGATTTGAAACGGGTCTCGAAGAGGAAAGACGGGCTTTAAAAGACCTCGAAGCCGTGCAGCAAGACCACGAATATGAGCTGTTCTATATTTCTCAAGAAGACGGCTCAACCTTTTTTACTCCCAATCTCCTCCGGCATATCCGGATGCTCGGGAATTTCGATGAGAGCCTCTCATCTCCCGACCGGGAAGATGTTTTAAAACGGATGGATGTGATTTTAGACCGGGATTTCCATGTTTCTGCGCAGGAAATTTTGCAAGAGGCGAGGGATCTTCTCTACCCGTTTTTAAAAGAAGCCTTCCATCATAAACATCAAGAGGCGCCCGGCGCGATTTTGAAATGCTGCATGGCCCTTTTTCTCGCCGCAAACCCGAAAAACCTCCTTCATAATACGAAGGGAAAATCGTCAGCCGATTATTTCACCGATTTTGAATTTTATCTCCGAAAAGCAATCGACTCAGACGATTATGCCCAGTGGAGAGTGCAAGAAAAACAGCCACCTTTTAAAACTCTTTGTGTCAAACTCATCCATTTCTTAAGCCAAGCCCTCATTCTCAGAAGCGGTGCTCGGCACGAGATCATCACCTTTGTCAAAGAGCTCATCCGAAATCGATTTTCAGAGCACGAAAACATCTGGGCAACTCTCACCTCTATGGAACATGCCCTCCAACACGAGCTTAAAAAATATCCAAATGGCCCCTTACTGAAAATCCTCAAGATTTTCCGATTAGAAGAGGAAAAAAAAGGGTTTGATCCGCTCGTGCAACAAAACCCTCCCAGCTCCATTTTTAATTTAGCCTCCGAGACGACCCATGCGACCATCGTCCACCTTCCTTGCCCAACCCACCAAGATTTTATCGACAGAGCGACCATCGTCCCTGAGTTTAAAGCATATCTTCGTTCCCTGGGAGATCGAAAACACCTCTTGGTCAATCTCCAAGATAAAAATTCATGGAGAGAAAAAGGACGTTCCTCGGCCTTAGAAAACCTCACAAAGGAAGGGGAGTTCGCGAAATCATTTCAACTCCTCAACCTCACCAAAGACTCTCATTTTTATCATCAGACAGACGAATTTGCCGACATCCGTGGCCCTGATTTTCTCAAACAATTTGTCAAAGAACTGCCCGAAATTCTCCCGGCAATCATCGAAGATCTCGTCGAATTTGTCCATGAACAATTTTTCCAAACAAGAAAAGAACTTCCTCGGAAAGACCGACTCGATTTCATTGAAATTTTCTACTTCTTTCTCACCTTGCGCACCCTCGATGTCGAAAAAGCCGACATCGTCAGCTTCACCTGCAAAGATGCAGTCGACACTGGAGCTGCCATGGCAGGATCCTTCTACGGTTTTGCTCGGATGCTCAGCACCAACCAACCCTGGACAGAAGAAGATCGAAATCTATTCCTCTTCGCTTTCTTTGGCCCCGCCCTCCTCATCCGCCATCGGTCCATCGATTCATCACGATTTAATCGCTCCATTTCTGCCCTTGACCATTTTGAATCGATCCTCATCGAAAATCGAGACAAACTCCTCTCAGCCTGCGCCCAGCTCTTCCCCGAGATCCCCCTCAAGAATATCAAAATCAGCGAAGTAAGCTAAAGTCTTGTCAATTAATTACTTTAATTAAAAAATAGTTAGATTAATAGTATAAAGTTTAGTTATAATATTTAATAGAACTTAATAACATTAAAAAGAGGTTAGTATGGCAACAATAATGGCAGTTACAGATCAGGCCGCTTCAACTCCCCAAGTCAAAAATTCAGAGGGAGTTCTCGAAGGAATAACAAATAAAATATCCCAAAAAGCTCTAGCTATAAGCGGAATTGCAGTAGGGTCTCTCACTTCTATTGGTGGAGCTATTGGGGTAACATTACTTTCGCTTAAATCGGCTTTCATAACAGCTTTTCTCGTGGGGCTGGGTATAAAATTAGGAGTCGCTCTCCTTGCCATCTCCGCTGGTTTAGTGTTAAACCCACTCGGTCCTATCACGATCATCTTATGTATTTTTACCCTTCCAGCCGCTGCATATTGCTTTGGTCTCCCCGTGACTCTACCAGCAACCCTCGGGATGTTACCCGGTGGTGCATTGGCAGGCTACAGCATTTACGACCTGGTCGGTAGGTCAGATCGTTGAGATGACCGTATCTGTTACTTATTTCTTAAAGTCTTTAAAAAAAAGAAAACGAGAAATTAGATAAAGCGGAAAGTTATAAATATTCCCGTCATGTTTAAGATTCATCAATGAGGCTCTTATGAGTTTAGAAGGAGAGTATTTGCTGCCATAGACCAGGAGACTCTTTTTTTTCTGACTATTTCCAGCTTTTACTTCAAGAGGGTAAATATCATGATCTCCTTCAACTAAAAAATCGATCTCTGCTGTTGCTTCACTTGTCCAATAGTAGAGTTCTCGATTTTGAGTTGCGATCAATTCCTGAGCGATGAAGTTCTCTGTTAAAGAGCCCTTAAATTCTGTAAATAAAAGGTTCCCTTCAATGATAGTTTGAAATGAGAGGTTGCTCTGAGCCCCTAGTAAACCAACATCAATTAAGAAGATTTTAAATGTATTGATATCTGCATAAGCACTCAGAGGAAATCTCGGTATTTCGACAAGATGGCTTTTGTGGATCAATCCCGCATCCTCTAGCCATTGGATAGCCTCTTCATAATCTCTTCCTCTAGCGCTTTTTCGGATTGCAGCAAAAATAAATTTTTTATTTTCTTTTGCTAATTGCCGATGGACTTGATTCCAAACAGTGGTAATTTTCATGATTTCATATGCAGGAGCATGTTTTGCAAAATCTCTTTCATAAGCATTCAAGATTTCTATTTGAATTTCTCTGACAGCATTCAATTTCTCATTTTTGGCATATTCAAAAACAGCTTCGGGCATTCCGCCAATAAAAAGATAAAGTTTCAACAATTGGATCAGTTTCTCATGGAGTGGGTTAGGAATAGGCTCGAAAGAAGAGTATTCTTCTAAGTACACTCTGATTTTTTCATGATTCATCGCGGAAAGAAATTCAAAGAAACTTAAGGGATAAAGATGTAAAAAGTTCACCTTACCAACAGGAAAACCTTCCTCATGTACTGTTTTAACACCCAAAAGCGAGCCAGCAGCAGCAATATGGTACTCATTGGCTTCCTCACAAAAATACTTCAAGCTATTGAGAGCTTTCGGACATTCTTGTACCTCGTCAAAAATTAAAAGAGTATTATGCGGCTCTATATCTATTTCAGTATGAATGGTGAGAATTTTTAAGATTTGTTTCGGCTCTATAGAATTTTGAAAATATTCGGATAATTTTTCGTCTTTTTCAAAATTTAAATAGGCAACTTTTTCATAGGAAGATTTCCCAAAATGTTTTAGAGAATATGTTTTTCCAACTTGTCGAGCTCCATTCATAATCAATGGCTTACGACGAGATGATTGCTTCCATTCTTCTAATTTTTTATAAATATCTCTTTTCATAAATTTATCTTAGAATTTTCTATATAAAAAAACAATACCTTTAGAAAACGTGAGTCATTCCACGTTTTTCGTTTGAAAAGCGTGTCTATCTAACACGTTTTTTAAAGGAAAAAGCTCTAAATCGCTGATATTTAACGGATGTCATTGAGTGTGAGGGGAAATTGATCCCTAGACACAGGAGGGCGCTGAGCGGTAATGAGGGTTTTGGACATGAGGGATCGTATTTTCTCTGCTGTGAGAAGACGAAGAGCTTCTAGAACGATCAGGTAATATTTGATGGTACGCTGGGTGGTATAGTGATTTACCCCCTCGGAAATATGATCAGCTAACGAAGTTTTAAGGCTTTCATCGAGTAACCGGAGGGATTGGGCTCCTTTCATAAAGAGGGGAGGAAGGACTTTAATTTCAGATAGCTCGAGCTCTTGTCCCTTATGAGACACGATGCAATCTTCGACTTGAATCGTATCAAAAAAATCGGGAGATTTTAGATAGGTTTTGGCATCTCTCAGCGAGAACGTATCGCATCCAAAAGTTGAATGTTGTCTCTCAACGGAAGAGAAATAAATCTGGGCTTGTTTCAAGTCAATTATGCTGTGATAAATGTACCAAAGAACATAAAGACCATAGGGAAGCCTGTGGAATTCAGCAACGTGCTTTTTAATCCATTCAGCAGAAGCCGTCGCAATCGTTGGAGAAAAATCTTCAGGAGAATTTCCTAAAGCATCCAAGATGGCAATTTTAAAGGAATCTCCCTTTTTTTCAAAACACACCGTTATTTTATGAGATGATTCGGTGTCGAGAGTGGCATCGATGATCCATGCACACCGGCTATCTCCGGGCATTTGGCTCATTTCTTCGAGTTTTTTTTGAAAAGCTTCGAAGGATGAGCAAACATATAAACCGTTTAAATGATGTTTATCCCGTAAGTAGGTCGCAAGAATGGAGACTCCTGGCATTTGCAGAATCATGTTATTCAGGAACTGGTTTGAGTGGTGTAAGCTGGATAATGCCCTGTTTAACTGCCATACAAACCGAATCTTATAAATTAAAAACCACCAACTCTTCGGATGAGGAATGGAGGCATAACTCTCCCTTAAAACCTCAGCAGTGAGGTCTTTATACCACTTTTCCTCGGGATCGAGTTGATCTACGATTGTTAAAGCTCTATCGATTGCAGACATATATTCTTATTTAGATTAAATTATACTATATTAAAGAAATTACTTAAATATTAATTGCAGCTATCTAAATGATCTTCGTGTCATCACAGGTTGTTTCAAGCACTTTATTATTAAGGACTTAAAATTTAAAAAGATTTATTGATATTAAATGCGAAACTAAATTATAATCTTATTATAAGAAAATAATAAGGAGCATAATAAATGGCATCTAATACAACAGCAAGGGTAACTCAAAGAACCGTAACTTTCGCAAGAAGTGATATGACAACCAGCGGAAGAGGGGATAAGGTCACATCCCTCAGAAAACAATTTGAAGAGAAAATCAAAGAGCAAGAGGCCCATGCGCAAAGACAAAAACCTCTTGCACAAAGGGTTCAAAGGGGGGTTCAAAGTCCGACTTCCCGTCCAAACCCTGCAGTGGCATCTGCGCCTCCTAATTTAGACTACCGGTTCCCCCTTAGCCCGGCAAGTGCGGCTGCGGTTTATGATAAGCCTGTAGTATCCTCGCCCGCTAGCTCAGCAGGAAGAAGTTCCACAATGAGTTCATCAAGCGCACAAAGGGTTCAAAGTCCGAATTCCCCGGCGACTTCCCGTCCTAAGCCTGCAGTGGCATCTTCGTCTCCTAATTTAGACTACCGGTTCCCCCTTAGCCCAGCAAGTGCGGCTGCGGTTTATGATAAGCCTGTAGTATCCTCGCCCGCTAGCTCAGCAGGAAGAAGTTCCACAATGAGTTCATCGGGAGGAACATCGATGGTCGTCAGTTCAGGTGGAGAAAGCACTGCAACCTCGTCATCCGTATCAGAATATGTCCCTGTTGTTACACCTGCCTCCAGTGCGAGAGACCTCGTAGACCTCGTTCTCCGATCTCCATCTCATGAAACTTACGATAATGTTGTTCTCTCTTATTTAGAGTACACAACAACAAAGGATTTGCTCATCGCCATAAGAGATCATGTTCGTCTCAATGAAGGAAAAAATCAAAAAATCATATCTGAATTTTTTATGAAACTCTATTTCGATTTGGTTAAACATTCCAATGATTTAACAGAGCCTAATCTATTAATTATGAAAGAAATTTTGGAAGATTTGAGTAATCTCCGTGGGACACGGATCTGGAATCTCGTTTTAATGGGTGAGAGGGGTCAATTACCGAAGGTTGCATCTAACGACGGGGATAGAACTCCCCCTAAAGATTTTATCACGTATGGAAAAGTAAAAGATAAAATTGTCCGGGGTGATTTAAGTAACAAGGAACTCATAGAACTGGCTAGAAAAATTGCAAGAGACCTGGGAAAACAATCTCATGGATTATTTAAAGCCATTCAACGTTCTGAATTTATTGGAGCCGGGTGGAATAATGATCCAGTTAGATCCGTTAATATTCGAAGTAGTATCGACCAATCGCATCAGGTCAGGCACTTTGTTGAATCTGAAATTTTACAAATTGAAAATATAAAAGACCGCGCTAGGATGATTAAATTTTTTATTCTTTTAGCTGACGCAGCTTTTTCTAATAATGATTGGCAAACTTGCTTCAATATTATAGGAGCCCTTAACGGTCAATCGATTTCCCGTTTGAGTGATACATGGAAGTTGGTTTCTCCTGAATTAAGGGAAATTTTTGAAAATCATAAAATTTTACTTTTAGACAGTAAGCCTCCTATAATTTATAAAGCGATGGAACAAGTACACGATAAAAAGAACTTGATTCCTCCTCTGCGTATTTTCCTACAGAGTTATTCTATGTCCAACCAGTTTGCTAACTATAGCGACACTTCTATTAATGGTGAAAAAGTCATATCGCTGGGTAAAACATTCAAGATTTTCAGAAATTGCAAAGAAAAACTGAACGGATCTCCACAAGCTTTTTGTTCTGATATCGTAGATAGATTAAAAGTTGCGCCTCAAGATGAGGAAGCGTTTTATCAACAATCTTTGCGACTTCAGCCTCCTAAGATCCCAGTTTCAATGACTGCAGAAGTCAAACCACCCAGTCCTAAACAGACCAAATTTATGCTGCCTAAAGAACAAGCGCAACAGCTTCCGTATCTGATCGATCTGCTGGGTCAATTAGACAGAAATCCTGAACCAAAAAAAGAAGACGAGGATGAGATTTTTAGACTTGTTGAGCAATTAGGGACCGAAGATGAGAAACAGGCTATCTATCATTTTTACAATTTAGCAAGACCTTCTTTGTATCGAGGATATGTGAAGATGCCTGCATCTCCCGCTACCACGAAGCAAATGCCCGAGGAATTCAAAGGCACCTTGAGTCCGCGTGGGAAAGGAAAAGAAAAAGAAAAAACCGGTTAATTAATAGCTTCGTCGTTAAAACCGATCTTTTTGATATGAGAACAACGGGCTTTAAGAGCAGAAGCATGTTCTTGCATTAATTTAGAACAGCTGTGAAGAGTCAAATGACGCAGTTGTTGTAAAGAAGTGGCAAGGTTCAGCAAATCATTGGGGAAGATACCCATTCTAACGAACCTAAGATTTTGTAAATTAGAAAGAGACGATAGATCAGAAAGTGCTTTGCTACTCACATCGCAATTGCAAAGAGAGAGAGATCGGAGTTTACTACACAGGGAAATGACCTTTATAGGGCGATCTGTAATGCTTAAGGCTGCAAGATCAAGAGATTTTAGATGGGCAAGTCCCCTCAGTAGAAATATCATGCCAAAATCTCTAATACGAGTGATAGAGCTAAGAGAAAGAGATCGCAACTGGGCGAGTTCTCCGAGTTGAAATAAACCATTATCTGTAAAATCGGCTTTGCTGATTCGAAGATGTCGTAGGTTTGTCATTCTATTTAGTGCGGGTGATGCTTCATCATCGATCTCTTCGCAGCAAGTTAAATCAAGTGCATTTAGATGAGGGGTATTCCCGAGAATTGTAGTAAGATCTTTAGAGGTGAGCTCTTTATTATCACTTAAATTCAACACTTCTAGGTTTGTCATGCTGGGAAAATGGTTCACAGCAGTAAGGTTTATAGAGATAAGGTTAAGGGTTCGTAAAGAAGAGGGGGATGTCACTGCTGCTTCTCTGAATTGAATCCCTCGGCAAACGGATAAATTGAGTATTTTTACATCGAGCTTTAAAAGGAGGGTCAAATCACGATCTTGAATGTTAGTCCCTTCTAAATTAAGCTCTTGCAGCTGTCGGAGATGTGTTAATGCGGCAAAACCGAGACTTGTTATTTTTTGGCAATTAGGGAGGGAGAGGGATCGGAGCCTGGTGAGCTCCAAGGCAATATTTGAAACAACCCTATCATTCAAATGAGGAGAACCCCAAATTGTTAATTCTTGCACATTCTTAAGTAGGGATAGAGAATTTAATGCACTGTCGTTCAACGTATCATTGTAAGCAAGGCAGAGTCGTTGCAAATGGGTCAATGGAGGAAGAGTAGTTTCGAGATCGCTAGGAGATGCCCACTTGATTACGAGCTCCCTTAAATCTGACAAAGCCGTCAAAGAATCGTTCGCCAACTTGACCGTGGGCCCTGTGAGGGTTAGGGTTTGTACTCCATGGCAACACGGGATAATCTGAGTCAAGGCATCTAAGGTAAGTTTTTCTCCAAAAGTCCATCTACTCCCAAGATTGATATAAGGAAGCTTATTTCGATGTTCTTTTACAAATTTGACACGCTCTTCAATGTTAAGCTTATTAAAGATCTTTTCATAATAATTGTTTAACCTTTTTCGAATTTCGGCATCAAAACCTAATCTCTCGTAAATGATGTGCGCGGTATCTTGAGGTAGGTCTTTGATGATTTTCAAAAGTAATTTTCTTGCTTTTTGGAAAACGGAGTTCATTTCCAAGAAACTTGCCTGGCAGAGAAATTCTACTAACTTGTCTGTCGTCATATCGGGAAAGGCCGAGCTTCCATCCTCGAGCACTTTCAGCATCGTCTCGAAGTGATCCAAAGAAGTGTTTTCAATGACAAAACTATTGCTATTTCCTTCTCGAAAAGACCCAAAAAATAGCGCATGGAAAAAACGGCTCTCTTTCGCGAGTAACAATTTATAATATCCCGGATAAACTCTCTCTTGACCCCCGATTTTAAAAATAATTGGTACTTTATTTTCAGGAGGAAGTATTTCTGCGCAGATCCTTAAAGCCCTAAGAATCAACGACGGTTTAGGAAATCCCTGAGCCGCACTCCAACACATGTCGACGATCTTGGGAAGCTCCTCCAAACACTCTTTGTTCATAAAAGCTTGCTGGACAAACCTTGCAACTCTCTCCAGGTTCGCAATATCAGCAGCTGATGAGACGACTCCCCCTGTTATAGAGGGAACATGGATTCCCCATGGCTTAGCTAATTCTTGAATGATACTTTGAGTCATAAGTTCCTTTTTTGATCGGCATCCATAGCTTTCTGGATCCGTCTTTCCGTTTCTTTTTCGTAAAATTCTTTTTCTTTCTCTAGAAGTTTGGTGAGAACATCCGTGCTACTGAAGTGAAAAATAGATACTCCTAAAGGTGTTTTTCCTTCGTTGTCGAAAACAATTCGAGCTCCGTGTTTAAAAAGTAGATCAATTGTGGGGACATTTTTGACATCGAATAGAGCCGTTTTTCCCTCATGATCGACGACATTCGAATCAGCCCCTTTGATTAATAAGAATTCAGCTACAGCATAATTTCCCTGTCGAACAGCCCTTCTTAAGGGTGTAAAACCTTTGCTATCTTCTTTTTCAAGCTCGGCTCCATTTTCTAGTAATGTTTGAGCAATGGCGACATTTTGAACTGAATGCAGGGGTGTAGCACCTTCAACATCACTCCTCTTGACATCTGCACCGTGCTCGATCAACAATTTTACAACCTGTTCATGCCCCTTCAGGCAGGCGAAAAACAAAGGGGTATGTCCTGAGGCTATCGGAAGGGGATCAACCGAAGCACCCTTTTCTAAAAGGGATCGACAGACATCGAGATACCCCTCTGTTGCAGCATAATGTAAAGGTGTCAGTCCATCTTGATCAGCGGTATCGACAGGTGTGTCTTGTGCAACAAGATATTCAACCATTTTTAATCTTCCTAAAGTTGCAGCTTTTAAAAGCATGGCACCTTTATCTAAATTCGGAAGACATTCAACACAAGCTTCAAGGAGGGGTAAACAATTTTTTCCTATGGCTTCATCCCAAGGACAAAGGGGCTCATGCAAATTTCTTAAAAAAAACTGATCAGCTCCTAACCGAATTAAAAGCTCAATACGGGGATATATTTCTTCAAAATTCAAACGACCCCAATAATTATCAATGATAGCACGATTCAATACGGTTAAGGTATTCGGATCGGCTATTTTATCTTTATTTTTTTGTAGAGAGATTAAAAATAAAATCAGGGGTGAATGTATATTTTCCCAAGTAACACGGGTTTCAATAGTATTGTGCTGGAGAAGAATTTGAAATATTTCTTTAGAGGTCATCGATTGCATTTTCTTCAAAGTACGCTCAAAATCCAAGACTCTAGACCCATCGGGTTGAACTTTAGATTCAACATATTTTTTTTCTAAAAAACCTTGATAACCAAAGCTATATTTAGATCGATATTTATTAGAAATAAGGTCCATTAAATCGTGATGAAGAGATTTCATGAACTGTTTGGCTTTTTGTACGTCGTCTCCACGGTATCCGAATTCTCGGGCTCGCTCGATATAAGCTTTTTTTAAAGTCTGGTCGCAAGTGAGTCGGTAGGTATCTCTACAAACTCTAGCGACATTTTGTAAATCTTCACATCCCAGAAGACCGAAAACCTGCAGTTTTCTTTCGTCGGGTAATGCACTCAAATGATTTGTCCCTCTTTGGTAACAGGCTTCCGTTGTTCTTGCATAGAGTTGCTCGGCTTGGCTGATGTAGGCGGCCGTCCCCGTTATTGATTGGATGAGATAAGGAATGCGTCTTCCGAAAAGTTTTGTAAAATAACTTGACTGGAGTTTTTGATTAAATCCGTCATGAATTCGATCCGCAATGGCCCTGAGTCCGCTCAGACCAACTGTAAAAGGGGTTCCCTCTGTCGGTTGATAGATCAACCCTTTTTGAAGGACCTCATGGATTCTACTTAAGGTTCCAATTGCAGCAATTTTGTGACGGGTTTCTAAAATCGTGTAACTATTGTCATTAATTCTAATATCAAAATATGTTTTAAAAGACATAGTAACATTATAAAAATATTTTACAATTAATTCAATTAAATTCTAAACAATTGATTCTGAAGGAGTTTTGAATCTCAGCCCCGTTAATAAAAATTAATTCAGGCTGAGGTCTTCAGGGATCATGGAATAGGTGGCGTATTTGCCGCCCATTTCACGGAGGATGGTTTGCCAGAGGCGTTCAGGAGGGGTGTCAAAGACGTGTTTGGAGGAGGCGGGTTGGAGGAACCAGAGGTTGCTGAGGAATTCTCGCTCGAGATTGCCGGGGCCCCAGGCGCAGTAGCCGAAGCAGAGGCGGATGGCGGGGCCATTGGTATCCGCCATAGCCTCTTGGAGGAATTGGATATCGCCGCCGAGGTAGATCCCTTCGGCAATTGTGAGGGTTTGGTCGGGCAGTTTGTCGGAAGAATGGAGGAGCATCATCTGGTTGGGTTGGAGGGGGCCTCCGGTGCGGAGTTGGACGCGGGGGTTGCCGATCTCTTTGAGGTTGAGGACATCTTCGGGGATTTCCATGTCGAGGGGTTTATTGATCATGATGCCAAACGAGCCGGCTGCGCTATGTTCACAGATAAGGACAATGCTCCGGAAATAGATTCCAGAATCGATATCGGGGCTTGCGATCAGAAATGTCCCTTTGCCAAGCTGCGCGTACGGTTCCATTATTTTTCTGTTTCTTGGAGTTGTTCGTTATAGAGTTTAAGATTTCCCGACACGTCGTTGATTTGTCGCATGAGGTCGGCGAAATTTTCCTTGAATTTAGAGCTCTCCAGGATGGTTTTGTCGTTGTCTTGGTCGGCTTTTTCGATCAGCATGGAGATGCGGGCCATGGAGGTGTTGATCTGGTCGATTTCCCTTTCGAAATAACTTTTGAAGGAGCTGGGCGATTCTAAAGCTTGGAGCTCCGACATCCGTTTGGTGCGGGTTCGCTGCCATCCTTTGTTGAGATGGAATAGGATACCGTAGTGATTTACATCGTTCATGAGGGTGTCGGCTTTACTCATGATGGCGGTCATCCGGAGATACATGTCATCGGCTTGGATCAGTTTTCCAAAGGTCCCTTGTCCTGTTGAAATATCTTTACAAACTTGCCCAAAATGGGTCGTTGCTTCTTTCAATTGTGACACGGTAGGGCCCAGATCATCGAAGACTCCTCCCTTGGTCATCCGTCCTAAAGCGTCGTCCATCTTTTGGATGCACGATGTGGTTGAAGCGATGGTGTGTTTTAAGTCGGGGACGATTTGTTCTTCATTGAGGGAATGGGTGAGGAGGTCGATTTCGGACATCGCTGAGGAAATAGAGGTGACAGCTTGCGTGATTCTCGATCCATTTTCTTCGAACCAATTTTTGACAAGATCGACGGTATTGTTGAGTTTATCTCCAATCTCAGAGAGGCGAGCAAAGGTATTTTCTAGGGGGTCGATAGAATCGGCATAGAAAGGAATTTTCTCACTGATGAGTTCAGGCTTTACCCCTTTCGGAGGAGTTCGAGGGATAATACCAATCGACTTTTCACCCAAAAGTCCCGACGTTTGGATCGCGATTTGGTCGGTGTTATAAACATGGACATTAGAATCGATTTTCAGGGTGAGTTGGTAGAAGAAAATCCTGCCGAGTTCGTCGGTTGGCTGTGTCTCACGCGCGTGAGAAATCTCTCGTATCGCCGTCACTTCTCCGATGGCTTTTCCAGCAAATAAAACCCTAGTTCCAACATTGATTTTATTGACGTTTGAAAAACGGACGTAGATGGTTTGTTTTTCGTCTCCGACAGAAGGTCTGAGAAACATGACAAGGCCGACAAAAAGTCCTAGTCCAGCCATTAAAAAGAGACCGATTAAAAAATTCTTTATTGAGTTTGTCATGTTAATTCCTAATTTTTCGGGGGTCCTGTGTAATCGTCTTCCTTAAGAATTCAATTATAGGATCGTCGATTTTCATGAAAGCGTCGGGTTCACCGATATGAGCGATTTTTCCATCGTTGATCAAAGCGAGTCGGTCGGCGACACAGAGGGCCGATAAGATATCATGGGTGACGACAATGCTTGTTGCTTTGAGCTCTTTTTGGGTTTGTAAAATAAGTTCGTTGATCTGCATCGATGTGATCGGGTCGAGACCGGTTGTCGGTTCGTCATAGAGAATGATCGAAGGTCGGTAAACAATCAGCCTCGCGAGGGCAGCTCTTTTTCTCATTCCGCCCGACAGTTCGGAAGGCATTTTCTGCTCCGTCCCTTCGAGTCCCACCATATGGAGGGCTTCTGTGACCTTGTCACGGATTTCATCCTCGGTGTATTTTCGGTTATTTTGGACATCGCCATGTTGATGGAGAAAAAATGCGGTGTTATCTTCGACGGTCATCGAGTCAAATAGGGCGGCACCTTGGAATAACATCCCCATGTTAAAAATTGCCTTATAGAGGGAGGGTCCGTGTAAATCGGAAATCCGGACTCCATCGACATCGATCGTACCATTGTCAGGTTTTGTGATTCCGATGATATGTTTTAATAAAACGCTTTTTCCCATACCGGAGCGGCCTAAAATGACGAGGGTCTCTCCCTGTTTGACGTCGAGATCGAGGCCATCTAGAACTTGGAGCTGTTTAAATCTCTTATGGAGATTTCGGATCGAAATCATAACCATTTTTGAATCTGACTCCTAAAGATGTTGAGGGCTAAAGTCAGGAAAAAGTTCGAAAATAAAATGCAGCAGTAACAAATCACGACGCTGCTGGTCGTCGATCTTCCAACTCCTGCAGCGCCACCAGACGTTCTCATCCCTTTGAAACACGAGATCGTCATGATCAGTACCCCAAAGACGAACCCTTTGACAATCCCGATAAACAGATCAAACATCGTAATATGGAGCGGCATCGGATCGAAGTAGGCAGAAGGAGACATCCCAAAGAAATAGACGGAGATCACATACCCTCCAAAAATTCCCATCACCATACTGAAAATCGTCAGGAGAGGCATGATGAGGCTTCCAGCGAGGAATCTGGGTGCAATGAGGTAGCGGTGAGGATTCACAGACATGGTTTCTAGGGCATCGATCTGTTCGGTCACCCGCATGGTGCCGAGTTCAGCACACATCGAAGCCCCGACCCGGCCTGTCACCATGAATGCCGTGAGAACAGGGCCGAGTTCCGTGATCATTGCCTTAGCAACTAGAAGTCCGGTGATACTCGTTAATCCTTTGTCGGCTAGCTGATAAAACGATTGAGCGGCCAGAACAAGGCCGGTAAAAAGTCCTGTGATGGCGACAACAGGGAGTGAAGCAACCCCAATTCCATAGAGTTGTTGCAAAAGTAAGTAGATTGAAGGGGGTTTTTTGATGGTGGCTTTAACGACATCGGTAAAGAGTACCGCGTACTCACCGAGTACTTCGGCAAACTTCAACCGATCTTTCAGCCACGCACCTACCGGTTGTTCTTTTTCACCTTCCATCGCCTTATCATAACCGATTTAGGCAGAAATTAAAATGAAATTATCGCTTAGCGTCGGCTTCTTTTTGCTGAAGGCTGGCAATGACTCCATCTAAATTCCGAATGACTGTATCGGCTCCCTGTGTCGTAGCGGTCCAGTTTGACGAGGCGTTTTGGAGTTCTTGGATTCTGGCTTGGAAGTCATTAGACTTAGGGCCGGTAAAGAAATTTTGAACTAGATTGGTTATAATTCCCGATAATTCAAAGAGTTTGGGATGAATGAGTAAAGAAGCTGCACCCAATACAACGGTTCCAGCGAGCTGAAATGCGCCTCCCCATCGTTGATTTCGTGTTTGTTGGTCGTAACATTCGCGGGTTTTTCGTACCTGATCATCCAGGAGGTCATTCCCCATGCTCCGTTGAGCATGTGCAAGTTTTCGCAGGTCTAACAGTGTATTTTCAATTTCTCGACTGACGCGTGACATAATAACCTCTAATTGATGGCGATTTCTGACGTCGCCTGTATAAATTTTTTAAAAGTAGTTTTCAGGATGCCGACGGTAGACCTAAATTGTTCCATCGTCATCTCTAGCCGGCCGGAAAGAGAATCCACTTTTTTGTTGGCTAGGTTCATCTCTTGCTGGATTTTAAGAAGGTGGAGTTCGGCTTGGTTTTGTTTGAAAGTGGCTACGGCTGCGCCGACACCTAAGGCAACCTGGAGATAACTTATAATCCTCTCGGCAAGAGTGATCAGGTTTTGGGTTTCAGAGGGGATCCGATAAGCGCAGATCGTATTGGTTGCAAAGCTGAGCAAATAGATCCCGAGCGGCAGAAGGGAAGCTTCATCGATCTGGTGGTGTTGTAAAAGAGATGTTGCAAAGGCGGCGATTCCAGATGCTATAAAAATTTTGCCAGAGTTTTGTCCAATGGCATTGAGGTAAGCTCCACCAATGATCGAAATGCCAGACCAGAGGGCTGTAGCAATGAGTGTTTGATACGACCAGTTGCTTTGATTTTTTTTAGCTTCTAGAACCTTCTCAAGAGCTCTGACTTCATCGGTCATGAGGGTTTCGATGTCTCCTTTGAGCCCCTTTAATTTATTGAGGTCAAGACGATTGATCCGGTCGCCCTCTTTTTTTAAAGCGTCTTGCAAAGCGAAGAGATCGCCTAAGGTTGTCCCTTTAGGAAGGAGAGCGGGTTCGGTTCGTTCAACAGCTCTGACTTCGGTCATAGGTTAATTGGGCCGACGGTTGATGATCCGGTCGATATGGTCATCGAGTTTTTTCATCAGATCTTTCCAAAGAGGGGTGAGTTCGTGCCAATCTTCAAAACACCGGTTGATCTTCACAGCGAGGTCATGAGATTCGCTTTGGAGTTTGTCGCTTCTACGAGTCAGCATGGTGAGAAGTGTTTCTGCCTCGGCTCTGGTCCAAACAGTTTTCTGAGTGAGTTTGTTAGGAGACATCGCGTTAATTCTTTCAACTAAAGCGCTCTCGTTTGCGAGATTGACTTCTTTAGCTTCTCGATTGGCGAGCCCACCACTGAGTTTTTCTATAAAAGTCGTGATGGTGCTGAGTCGATCTTTGATGTCGCTGAGTTCTTCATGCTTGACTTGGATTTTATTTTGTTGAGCCTCATCTATCCTGAGTGCAGCTTCGACCATCAAATAACGGACATTGATCTTGTGGTATTCGACGGGTTTGACATCATCGGATGAAAGTTGAACGGTGTTAGATCGTGCAATTGCTGAAATTTCGGCCATAAATTTTTCTCCTGCTTGAGTAATATAACATTAAGAGACTTTTTTGTGGCTTAATAATTTTTATTCCACTTGAATGTAAATTTTCCTTGACTGTCTTCTTGGGTTTCGGCTTGGAAAATGAAGCCGCCTTTGAGCTGGAATTCGACAACCCCATGGCTACTTTCGGTTCCTTGTTCCAAGGTGAAGGTGACTCCTTTGACGACGTCGTTGGAAAACGATTTGCCGACTTGGAGGGAGACCCCGCCTGTCTCTTCGGAGGCGCCGATGCTGAGACGATCTATGCCGAGACTTTTCCGGATGGCATCGAAGGTGATGGGACTGGGTCCTCCAGACAGAGTCATGAGGGTGTGGGCCAGAACGACGATTTGGGCGGCGCTCAGTTCGGCAACATCTTTATTGAACAGGATCCGAGATAAAATGGCGTTGGTTGAGAGGGGAGGATTCGATTGGAAGGTGAGCTGGGGAGCTGTCAGAGTTCCTTGAAATTTGACGGTGACGACCAGATCGGGTAAATCTAAATTAGAGATGATATTGACAAAACTGCCGGCTTCAGAAAACGTGATTTCGCCGTGATTGATCGTGAAATCTTTTCCTGCGAATGAAAAAACTCCTTGTGTGATGTGGAGACTTCCCTCAGCGGTTGCAGACAGATTTTTTCCTGAGATGTGGAGGTCGCCAGCGAGATTTGCTTCAAGCCCCCTTCCTGTTAAGTGAATATTTTTTTCTCCATGCACATCGAGTTCGTAATAGAATGGGTATGCCGTGGAGACGGGGGATGGAACATGGGTTTCGGGCCGGTTGATGAAAGTAATGGGTAGAGTAGGAATGTCAGCGGGGAGTTGTTCCGGTATATGGATCTCGGCTTCATCGACCTCCAACTTGCCTTCTGCGACCGCTTTTTCACCACTTCCGACGATGGAAAAAGGGCCGCTACAAAGAGCGGTGATCCAATCGAACTGGAGGACCCGAAAATGATCTATTTTTCCATGGACGGTGAAGGGGAATTTGGGTTCTAAATGGAAAATTCCGCTGGCAGATGCAGAGCCGCCACTTTCTCCCTCAAATTCCATGTTTTCTGCAAGGATGGTATTTCCGTTTGCCAATGCCAGAATCGAAGCATTTTTAAACCCGAGTCCGATGAAATAATTTTTATAGAAACCTCCTTGGACAGAAAGAGGGCCGAAAAGTGCAGGTCTGTCTGTGGTGCCGCTCAAGACAAGTCGAGATGAGAGGAATCCGCCGAATCGCTGCGTTCCAAAATTGATGAAATCAAACAGTTGCTCGACATGTCCTTCAACTGTGCATTGTCCAGCCAACATTTTTCCGGGTAGGAACTTCAGTTTGAAAGGAAACAGTTGATAGGCGATAGGAAATGTCGCAGAGAGTTCAAGAAATTGCTCCCCGGTTGCAACAATGTGGGTGTGGAGTTGAAGCGTATCGTGATTGAGATGTCCTTGCAGGGAAGCCTTTGTTTGGATCGGAGTCAAACTTCCCGCTGCTAAAATATCGGCACGCTCGAGGAGAAAGTGGATATGTCCTGTCAGATCGTTATAAACCCCTTCCAGGTTGATATCGATGGAAGAAAGGCCTTGAAAAGAGAGGCGGGGTGAAATCAGAGAGATGAAATCGAGGGGGAAATGCTCGGCTTGGACGATCACCTTGGAGCTTTCCCTGTCGATTTTAAAAGACGACCGTAGATATCCGTCTTCGATCGTGAGATCGAGGTCTTCCAGGGAGATTCCTTCATCTCCAAATTGTAGGTTAAACGGTTTTTCAAGATGGATTCTCTTTTGGAGGAGATGACCTGTTAAGGTTGTGCACGTGAACTGCGAGGGGTGGGCACGTCCCTCTGTCAAAATATCAAACGGCTCTTTCCAAGTGCCTTCTGTCGACATCCGGAAGCTTCCATCATAATTATTCCATCCGAGAGAAAATGCTTTAAAATGGATATCGGAATAATAACTTTCTTGAAAGGCGAGATCGACTTTCCAGAGATTTTCTCGGAAAAAGAGATCGACCCCGATATCTTGTGTGACAAACGAATCGATTTTCACATTCTTTCCAATGATGTGACTCTGAGCACCTGCCTCTCTGAAATCTAAATTGCCTCCCATATGCCCCCCTAAAGGAACTGAAATGAGGGTCGAATAGGGAGCGAGATCTTGGAATTGGAATGTGAAACCGCCGGAGAAATTAGTCAACTCAGGGAGATTAAAGGCGAGATCTCCTTGGAGTGAAGAGATCGGATTTTGCAACGAAAAATTCTCGAGGGAGAGCCGATTTTTCTCGAGAGAAAATAATCCTTTCGATTGAAATCCGAGGTCGGGATGGGAGCCACTGAGTTCAAAACTTCCTTTCCAGAATTCTTGAAGCTCGGCCTCTAAATCAAAAGCGACATTTTGGAATGCGACTTTTTGGAGATCTAAATGATCACTCGATGCCGTGATATGACATGTATTCCCATCATAGTGGATCTCTCCTTTAGCAATTCCTCCCAAAAAGGGTGTGATGCGCGAAAGATGGGGTAGTAAAAAAGTTCCATTGACGGCTGTGGGTAAAAATTTTGAATCAAATTTTGCATCGGCTTTGATGCAGAGGAGGTCGCTTTTAAGAAAAAGAGAATGGATATCAAAAGCGGCATTTGAATAGAGAGCAAATTGTGTTTTGATAAATAGATTTTCATCGAGGCCATGCAACTCGGGAAGACCGAGTTTTTCCACTTTGATTTTGAGTTCTCCTCTCATCGGAGAACTTTCACTCCATGTTTCCCAAGGGCCTGAGAGATCGGTTTTAAGTCGGAATGCGGTAGGGGCCGGAAGGGTGAAAAAAGGAGCAAAGAATTTTTCTGAAGTAATGTCCATTTTCAGACCGGTGGAAATCCAGTTCCGTTTTTGATTCCCTCGCATCTGGAAAGCCAGGTTGCCGGCCTCAGATTGGATCTTTGCTTGGATCTCCAGAAAACCTTTTTTAAATCTTCCGTTTCCTGTGACGTTATAGATTTCCTCACCCTGTGTCTTCAAATTCAAAAGTTTCAAATTCTTTAATTTGAAGGTCCGGATGGTCAGAGGAAACAGCGTGAATTCTGAGGTTCGATCTTTTGGATAAAAACCAAATGTCGATTGATCGGCACTAAAATAGCTGATCACGACCTGTTTTCGGAGAAGTCCCATGATCGAAATCCGAACACGTACAAGCTCAGCATCGAAAAATGCAGTATTATCTATTTTTAAATGGACACCAGACAAAGTCACCTTGAAAGGAAGAATCCCTTGCAATTTTCCAATTTTGAGTTCGATCCCTCGTTGAAGGGCCATTTCCTGCACGATTAGACACAACTTATCTTTAACAAACCGTGTTTGCACAACAACGATCAAACCCATCACGAGGAGAAGAAAAGCAGTGATTATTTTATAAAATAGTTTCATCAAAAAGCCTGCCCAATGCTCACGATTATCCTATATACCTTATCGATCCGCCTTCGATCGAGTGGAAAAGCAACGTCGGCTCGAAAGGGGCCTAGAAAAGTAAAGTATCGAAATCCGAGACCGACCGATTTATACCATTTTTCATGGAAAGTAGGGTATGGGGTCAGATAAACACTTCCAATATCTAAAAAGGGGACAAGTCCAATGGTTTTGCTGAGCCGAAAACGGGTTTCAAAAGTGTAAAAGATCCCCGACCTTCCTCCGATCGGCTTATGCTTGTGGTGGAGAGGACTCACAGAATGGTACCGGTATCCACGGAGCTCTTGATCGGACCCTCCTAAAACCCGCTTCGGAACAGGAACGGCCTTTAGATCGCGACTCAAGATCGAATCAAACATGATTTGCTGCGCGAGTACGACACTCTCGCCGGCCACTGGAAAATAGAGGGTGTAGACAAACGAGTTGTAGAGATAGTACCGATTGCCATGCCTAAAATTGATTGTAGGAATTGCTTTATATTCGAACGTACTCCCGTGTGTTGGATTGAAAATGTCGGTGGTTGAACTCCACCGGAAATAGAGGGGAACTTCGAGGAGAGAAAATGTTCCATTCTTCACCGAATTGCTCACGATGATTCTCTCGAGTTTAATTCCGAGAGAAACCCGGTATTTGGTCTCGATCCGCCGCTCGATCCGATTGGTGACACTATAAGCTCTCTGGTGGTAGGCCAAGATCGATTCTTGCAATGCTTGTCCTTGTGCCACATAATCTTGATCGACCTTCCAAAAATCAGGAACAAAATAAGTGGCAGTTCCGGTGTGTGTTCTCGCGGTGACATCGCCTTGGAGAGAAAATTTTCTTCCGAGTCCTGAAATGTTTCTATTTTCCCAACCAAAAGTAAGACCCGGTCCAAAATATGTTTGATAGCTGAGACCGAAATTGATGCTGTGGTGTTTTGTCTCCGTGACATCGATATGCATCGGAAGCTCGCCCTTTTCTCCCAGCTCGGAATCATGGGTGATGATCGCGGAACTAAAAAGGCCTGTATCGAGAAGTTTTTTTTGTGTTTTTTCGACCTGTTTGGTGTCGTAGGTTTCTCCTTCTTTCCAACTGATTTTATTTTCGAAAACTTTTTGTTTGACTCCTGGTGCTCCCGAAGCGGTTGTACTTCCATATTTCGACACGGGTCCAGCATGGATCTTGATCGCAACAGAAATGGTTTTATTCCGATAATCACCGATGATCTCCTGACTTTCGATCGTCGCTAGGGGGTAGCCGCATTCTCCTAAAACAGCGAGAGCTTTTTGTTCACTATCTAAAATCTCTGTCGTCAGGGCCGGTTTCCCCATCTCGATACACAGGTTTTCCAGTGCTGGGCACTCTAAAAGTTTCCCTTCCGAAAATGCTTCGATTTTAAATTGACTGATGCGATACCGATCGCCCGGTTGGATCATCACGAAAATCTCCCCTTCATCTTCGATCCGTTCTTCAATCGTCGCATCGTAATATCCGTGCGCATGGAGGACTTTGATCATGTCGGGAATATCCGATTCAGCCCGAAATCGGAGTGCATTGAGAGAAGTAGGCGGTTTTTTCTTGATGGTACTTAAGAAAGAAGCTGATTGGACTGCTTTCAAGGTTTCTCTATCATCGAGGCCAATAAAATGAACCGAATACTCCATGCAATGGGCCGCTAGATAAGGGAGTAAAAGTATTGCAAGTTTTCTCAGCACATAAATAGTGTGCCAGAAACCTCCGATTTTTTATAATCCACTAAAAATGAAAAAGAGAGAAAAGAGTCAAGAGATTTTTGCAGCTTCATGCCGTGTGATTCCGGGTGGTGTCAATTCACCCGTCAGAGCTTTTACAGGTCTTGGGATGACTCCACTCGTGGTGACAGAAGGGGAGGGAGCTGTCATTCGGGATATCGATGGCCATGCGTATATCGACTATTGTTGTAGTTGGGGGGCCTTGATTCTCGGACACGCCCATCCAGCTGTGGTTCAAGCTGCAACAGAGCAAATGGCCCGTGGTTCGACTTTTGGGATTGTGACACCGTATGAACTCCAACTTGCCGAAAAAATCCGCGACCACCTTCCATCGATAGAGAAAATCCGGTTTGTCTCATCCGGAACAGAAGCGGTGATGAGTGCGATTCGCCTTGCACGGGGATGTACTGGAAAAGATAAAATTGTGAAGTTTATGGGTCACTATCATGGACATTCAGATAGTTTATTGAGCCGTTCGAAAGGTGTGCCACCGGATTTTGTCAAACACACCATCTCTTTGCCTTTCAACGAGATCGATGTGTGCCGAGCTTATTTGAGATCATCGGATGATGTGGCAGCGGTGATTTTGGAGCCGATTGCAGGAAATATGGGGCTTGTTCCGGCTGCGAGGGATTTTATAGCGATGCTCCGCGAGGAGACCGAAAAAAAACGGATTATTTTAATCTTTGATGAAGTGATCACAGGGTTTCGTGTTGGACTTAAAGGTGCTCAAGGGTTTTACAACATTCAGCCCGATTTGACGTGTCTTGGGAAAATCATCGGTGGCGGCTTTCCTGCAGCGGCGTTTGGAGGAAGAGCCGGTCTTATGGATCAGTTAGCACCACTCGGTGAGGTTTATCAAGCCGGAACTCTCTCGGGAAATCCCGTTGCCATGCGAGCAGGCCTTGCCACCCTTTTAGAATTAGAAAAGCCCGGTTTTTACGAAAAACTTGAAGCAAAAACGTTATCTCTTGTCGAGGCTTTTCACACGGCCGTGCATCTCGGATCGATGTTCACCCCTTTTTTCGATTCTAAATTTTTTAATCATCTCTTTCAGCGGGGGATTTATTTTGCTCCGTCCGCCTATGAAATCAATTTTGTTTCCAGCGCTCATACAGATGAGCAGATCGAACTCACTCGAGAAGCTATCCTTCAATTCTCACCTTGATTATACTGTTCGTATGAATACAAACTTTTATTATTTAGCCATCGCCGGTCTTCTGTTTCTCATGTTCAGCCGTTTTTTCAATCTTTGGTTCCAAGCTCTTTTCTCAGGAACCCCGATCTCGATCTTTAATATCATTGGGATGAGTCTGAGAAAAATTCCGCCTCGCATCATTGTCAATGCGTATATCAATGCATTTAAGGCGGGGATCAAGGATGTCACTGTGGCAGATCTCGAAACCCACTATCTCGCCGGTGGAAATATTGGGAATGTCGTCCGCGCGATGATCGCCGCCCAAAAAGCCAATATTCCTCTCATTTGGAGACAAGCAACGGCGATCGATCTCGCAGGCAGAGACATTCTCGATGCAGTCCGCACCTCGGTCAATCCGAAAGTCATCGACTGTCCCGATGAGAAGCACGGCAATTATATCACGGGTGTGGCTAAAGACGGGATCCAAGTCAAATGCCGTGCGCGTGTGACGGTCCGCACCAATATTCAACAGTTGGTTGGCGGTGCGACGGAAGAGACGATCATTGCGCGGGTGGGTGAGGCCATCGTCAATGCGATCGGAGCTGCAGAAACGCATACCGATGTGCTCGAGGCGCCTAACCGTATCTCTCACCTGGCTCTCGAAAAAGGACTCGATGCAGGGACTGCTTTTGAAATCTTGTCGATCGACATTGCCGATATCAATATTGGTGACAATATCGGCGCAAAACTCCGCGCCGATCAAGCCGAATCCGATAAACGGATCGCCCAAGCTAAAGCTGAAGAACGGAGAGCGATGGCCGTGGCGATGGAACATGAAAATGTTGCCAAAGTGACCGCTGCAGAAGCCGAAGTTCCCAAAGCGATCGCAGAAGCCTTCAGAAAAGGCAACCTCGGCCTCATGGACTTTTACCGGCTCAAAAACCTCCAGGCCGACACAGCCATGCGAAAATCTCTAGCCGAGGAAGAAGATGAAGTCCAAGTCTAAAATCCGAAAACTCCTCCGCAACAAAAAGAGCTTGAAGCGAGCGATCTTGATTAGTGAGATTCTGAAGAACTGTTACGTGTATCTAAAGAGCAGATCGGTTTGATTTCGAGCTGGGATTCGGCGATCAAGGTTTGTTTTCCATCAATCTCGATGACATAGAGCATCGTTTTGGGACTGATCGCTTTTCTTTCGATGATTTTGATCCCTTGACTTCCTCGTCCTTGAGTCCATCGTCCATGCGCAAATCGTTTTAAAACCCAAACGGTCACAAAGATGGCAACAAGTAGTCCAATGAGAGCCAAAAACATCTTGAGAAAAGCCCCTTCATAACTCGGCATGATTTCTGGAGGGGTTTCCAGGTTGGGAATATCGGCTAAAGAAAACATCCCTCTATCATTTTTGAAATGACTTTTCTTGACAAGGCATATTTTTTTCTCCTTAATAAAGGATATGCCTATGTTAGAACCGCTCGACCAAAAACTTTTTGATAGTGCTACGGTGGGGCGTAATACCCAAGAGAAAGAATTTATACGTTCGAATTGGAAAAAGGTTCGAGAGTATGGATGTCAAAATGCCGGTTTAAAGAAATGGGGGCCCCATCTTCTCCGGCTGGATTCTCAAGAAAAACTTGAGAAAGCTTTTGCAAACATCATTGCTGGACTCGAAATGACCGGCCTTAAGCTCTGGAAAGAGACGGCCCATGACCCGCACATGGAAGATATTTTTAGGCTCTTTTTCGATGATGATTCGAGCCTCAAAGAGGTCAACTTTACCCTCGAAGAAAAGTCGGCTCTCCTGTGGAAATACAATGAAAATCTCATTGTCCAATTTCGGGATCGGTTCGAGAAGATTTTTTTCGATCTCCATGCTGAATCGGTATGGAATCAGCATGATCCTCTCGTGACCGAAATGTTAATCGGGAATTTAATTTCCCTTTATCCTTTTTTTGACCCTCCCTCAGGCCATGAAGTCGAACTGCTTCAACTCATCGGCGGGAAATGGACCATGGTTCGATACACCGCCGAGATCATACCCCTTGTGGAGAATAAAATTGTCGCCCACGGACTCATTCCTCTAAATCCAGAGGCAGAGCCGCTCATCTTATTTAGTGGAACGCCGTATCCAGCTGCTACAGGCTTTTGGCAAGCGGTGAAAAGTGATCTCCATCCTTTCAGACCTGTCGGCGAAGATATTTTTCTCCAAGGGAAACACCATATTGCAGCCTGGATGGACGGGAAAACCCACGTGAATTGCTACGGAATGAGCCTGGGAGGCGCCCTCGCTTACCATCTGGGGAATCTGTATGGGCCTAAAGTGACCATCCATGCCTACGTCGCTCCAGGTCTTTTCCCCAGTTTAAAATGGATGCGCAAAATTGAAGGCGATGCGTTTCACCATATCGCTGATCTCGTCGCTGATCTCGGATACCACCCCACAGGCCACAAGTTTGAATGTTACGGAGTGATCACCGAAGCACGCCGCAACTTCCTCCTAGCCCACGCCCGGCCTGTCGGTTGCAATCCCACCCTTGTTATCAAAATCAATCCGATTTACGAAAATCAGAAAAGAAGGCGCCACATCATCACAGCACTCAAACATGCCTTCTCCATCATTTTATTTTTGATCGTATTGCCTTTAAGATTGATCTCGAGCTCTTACAACTGGATCAAGAAGGTGTTTTAAAAGGGAGATTTTATGAAGTATGATGTCATTGTGATTGGAACAGGACAATCAGGTCCTTTTTTAGCAAAAAAATTCGCTGCGAAAGGATTCAAAGTTGCCATTATCGAAAAAGGAAACTTTGGGGGAACCTGCATCAATACGGGTTGCACACCGACAAAAACTCTGGTTGCTAATGCTAAAGTTGCCCATGTGGTTAAAAATAGTCAATTTTATGGCGTGAAAGTTCCATCATTTCGGATCGATTATAAGGCGATCAAGCGTCGAAAGGATAAGTTGGTCAGTGATGGGACAAAATGGGTTAAAAAGTCTCTTAAAGCGACTCCAGGATGCACGGTTTACGAAGGAAATGGTGCATTTGTCTCTCCCTTTCGAGTCAAAGTTGGTAAAAAAATTCTTGAAGCTGATAAAATTTTTATCAACGTCGGGGCAAAGGCTCGAATTCCGGACATCAAAGGTCTTGATACCATTCCGTATCTAACGAATAAGACCTTGTTGGATCTCAAGACTCTTCCGAAACATCTTCTGATTTTGGGAGGAGGTTATGTCGGCATCGAATTTGCTCAAATTTACCGCCGGCTTGGTTCTAAAGTGACCATAATTCAGCGGCCTCCCACCATCATGAAAAAAGAAGATCCAGAAATATCTAAAGTACTGCAACAAATTTTAAGGAAGGAAGGGATCGAGATTTACACAAATGTCAAGAATTTCGAAGTTCTTTCAGGAAGCCTGGCGGGCAAAATCGTCGTAAAAGTTGGGAGGAAAAAAATTTCTGGATCCCATTTGCTCATCGCCGTGGGCCGGGTTCCTGATATTCATGATTTGGGCCTTACCAATGCAGAAATCAAGCTGGATAAAGGAGGATATATCCAAGTCGATGACAAGCTTAGAACATCCAACCCCCGCGTTTGGGCGCTTGGCGATTGCAATGGGAGAGGGGCCTTCACACATACTTCCTATAACGACTACGAAATCGTTGCTGAAAATTTGCTGGAGGGGGGAGATCGAAAAGTTACGGACCGTTTTCCGATTTATGCTCTTTATACAGATCCTCCACTCGGCCGTGTCGGGTTGAATGAAAAAGAAGCCAAAGAGAAATATAAAAATGTCCGTATAGCAACCTTGCCGATGACCCAGGTGGCAAGAGCTAGAGAAAAAGGGGAAACGGAAGGGTTTTTGAAAATTTTGATCGATGGTGATACAAAGCAAATCATCGGAGCCTCTTTTTTAGGAATTCATTGTGATGAGGTGATCCAATTAATCACTCTTGCCATGACAGCAAAACTTCCCCTTACCATTTTCGAAAAATTTGTAGGCATCCATCCGACGGTCTCAGAACTTATTCCAACTTTGCTGGAAACCCTTTGAGCTTTAAAAACCTCATAACGACTTCATTCACAGATCGATGATCATGATCGACTTGATAGTTTAAATGTCTCATTTCGTCGATGGAAATAAGACCGCTCAAGATATCCAGCGCTGGTTTTATTTTAGGGTAGACCTCTTCTCGCACAACCGGGGCAGCATCGTAAGGAGGAAAGTAATTCCGATCATCTTCAAGCATCACTAGTCCAAGCCGATCGATCCATCCATCCGTCGAATTGCCGACAATGATATCGACATTCTTGTTCATTAAAGCTCTGTAGACAAGCGAGAAATCCATTTCCCGAATCGCTTGAAATTGAAGGTGGTATGTTTTAATGAAACGGTCATACCCATCGGGGCGTGACAAGAAATCTTGGCCAAAACCAGCCCGAAAATGCTGTCCAACAGTTGTAAGATCGGAGATTTTATGGAGGCGGTACTTTTTGGCATCTTCTGGACGGACAAGAACAGTAAAGGTGTTGCTAAAACCCAGCGGCTTGCTCCAAATCAAATGGTATTTTTGAGAGTAGATTTCTTTGACTTTTTCATAATCCTGTTCCGGAGTGGTTTGAGGCTCCATATGCAGAAGTGCTATGAGAGCTGTTCCTGTATATTCCACATAGGCATCGATCTTGCCTGAAAGTAGTGCCTGGTGGGTTAGCTGACCACCTAGATCAAAATGCCGTACGACCTCCATTTTTGTGGTAGATTCAATCACTTGAGAAAGAAGCTCTCCTAGAATCAATTGCTCGGTAAAATCTTTTGAACCAATAGCAATTTTCATGGATTTATTACCGAGAGGGATCGAAATTAAGAAGACCGGTAGAATTAATACGATCGAAAAGTATTTTAGATTTTTAATTCCCCGCCCTAATTTTTCAAAAAAAAAGTTTGCCCCAATAGCAATCAATGCTGCAGGAATCGCACCTGCCAGTAAAAGGGTATTGTCATTCATTCTGAGGCCCCGAAAGATATACCGGCCAAGTCCTCCACCATCGATGACTGCGGCAATGGTTGCTGTTCCAACAGAAATCACTGTTGCGATCCGAATCCCCGCAATGATGAAGGCAAGGGCTAGAGGTATCTCGACTCTCAAAAGTAATTGACGGTTTGTCATTCCCATCCCAATGCCGGCTTTTCGGACTGCTGGATCGACTCCTTGGATGCCTGCATATGTATTTTGAATAATCGGAAGTAATGCATAGAGAAAAAAAGCTGCAATGGCGGTTTTAGGGCCGAGACCAAAAAATGGAATCAACAATCCAAATAAGGCAAGGCTCGGAATGGTTTGCATGATATTGGCAAAACCGAGGATCGGTTTTCTAAGCACCGTCACACGTGTCATTGCAATTCCAAGGGGAAGCCCTATCAATACAGCTAAACCGGTGGAGAGAAAAACGAGAAAAAGGTGCTGGCCGATGAGTTCCAGAGTTTCTCGCCAATGGGAGAAAAGGAAGTTTATAAGCATGCTGCCAACGCTTTCACTTCACTATTTTGAGATCGAAGAACATCTTTGGGTTCGCCCACAAAAATGATTTTTCCATCTTGCAAAACAGCAATGCGGGTTGCAAGCAAGAACGCTTCTCGGGGCTCATGTGTCACAAAGACAATCGTCTTGCGTAATTTATCTTGCAAAGCTCTAAACTCTTGCTGAATTTCCCTGCGTGTAATCATGTCAAGTGAGCCAAAAGGCTCATCGAAAAGCAAAATCGGCGGATCTGCAGCCAGGGCTCTTGCAACGCCGACACGCTGTCCTTGCCCTCCTGATAACTCACTGGGATACCGACCTCCGAATCTCTTAGGATCGAGTCCTACGAGGTTCATCAGTTCAGAAACCCTTTCTTTGATTTTTGACGTTTTCCACCCCTTGAGCTGCGGAACCAGACCGACATTTTCTTCCACCGTAAAATGAGGAAATAATCCTACTTCCTGGATGACATATCCAATTTTTCGGCGAAGATGAATCGGATCCCATGCTGTCGTGTGGATGTTTTCAATTAGAACGTTGCCTCGCGTAGGAACAAGCAATCGATTGATTAATTTCAGCAAGGTTGTTTTTCCAGCGCCGCTCCTTCCTAGAAGAACCAACGTTTCGCCTCGATAAACCGTCAGTTGAATTCCTTGGAGCAAAAGTTTCCCACATTGCGTCCGGTAATCAACATCGCAAAATTCAATGATCCTTTCCATTTCTTTACTGTACTAAAGAAATTATTTTTTGTACTTATGGACTATTAACTGCCAGGCCCATCGCATGCAGACCATTGTCTACATAGAGGGTGACGCCGGTGACTGCAGGGGAAGAGAGGAGAAAGACGGCGGCGTTGCCGACATCTTCGGCAGAGAGGTCTCTAGGGAGAGGGCTGTTGGCTTTAGAGTAGGCGATCATGCTGTCAATAAAACCGATGGCCCTGGCGGCGCGGCTCCGGAGAGGTCCTGCGGAAATGGTGTTGATACGGAGACCCCACTTCCGTCCGGCTTCCCAAGCGAGCATGCGGTTATCACTTTCGAGGGCTGCTTTCGCGGAGCTCATTCCACCCCCATAACCAGGCACGGCTCGCTCAGATGCCATGTAGGTTAAAGAGACGGTGGCGCCGCCGGGATTCATGATGGGACCAAAATGTTGGAGCAGACTGACAAACGAGTAGGCCGAGGAGCTGACAGCGGCCAGATATCCAGCGCGCGAGGTTTCTAAAAGCGGTTTTTTGACTTCCGGACCATTGGCAAGAGAGTGAACCAAAAAGTCGATCTTTCCAAAATCTTTTTCAACTTGAGCGGCAACTTCAGAAATCGTATAGCCGGAAGCTTCCAAATACCGTTTATTTTCTCGGATATCGGCAGGAACATCTTCGGGTTTGTCAAACGAGGCGTCAAGAGCGTAGACTTTAAGGTATTCCATCATCTTTCCATTCGAAAGAAGACGGGACTCATCGAATTTCCCCATGTTCCACGACTGTGTAAAGATTTTTACAATGGGGGTCCACGTTCCGATGATGATTTCGACCCCAGCCTCAGCTAAAGCTTTGGCAATGGCCCAACCGTAACCTTGATCATCGCCAATTCCAGCGACAAATGCTTTTTTTCCTTTCATGGACTGAGAATATACCAAATCTCAAGAAGATTTTCTATACTTTTTCATCATGAGACGCTTCCATCCTTCAGCCGTGAGAAGCTTGGGGGAAGGTTTAGGGGATTCCTTCTCTTTTGGCTCTTTTTTAATCTTACCGAATATCTTGCGGAGCATGGTCAACACCCTCTACGCTCAGAATACCCCGAATTTTAGCCTTTGTCAAGTTTTTCAAAGTGAGGTACGATACAATCATGATTAAGATTGATATTTACTATGAAGGCAATCTACGGACCCGATGTGTTCATGCCGAGAATAAAAGTGAGATCCAAACCGATGCACCTAAGGATAATATGGGGAAAGGGGAGCTGTTCTCTCCGACCGACCTCGTTGCCGCGGCATTGGGATCATGTGTGGCAACATTGATGGGAATCATGGCAAATAAGCTGAAAGTCGATCTCACGGGACTTCGGTTGACGGTCGAAAAGGAGATGGCCCATACTCCTTCGAGACGACTCGGGCGCATTGTGCTGCACATTTATTGCCCCCAAACCTTTGATGCTGAAGTGAAGCGAAAGCTCGAGATCGCCGGCAGCCAGTGTCCGGTGCACCAGAGTCTCCATCCCGACATCCAGCAAGAATTCTTTTTCCATTGGGGAGAAAAGTGAAATTTTCGTCGTGGATTCCTTTTGAAAAACATCTCAAAGCCACACTCGATCCGATTGTGATTATTGTGGTGCCTTGCGAGTACGAACGGCGCAAATACATCGATCAAGTGAAGGCTTTGATTTCTGCTTCTGTCGTCTCTTTGAATGACGATGTTTCTGTAGAACAGATCAAACACGAGCTCCTATCGCCGAACCTCTGGAGTGGCAGAACCTTGGTCATCGTCGATGGAGCCGACAAAATTAAAAACACCGTCATCCTCGCTGATCATGCTTTACCGCAAGGATCGTATCTGATTTTGGCAGCACCCTCGTTTAAATCTCTTTCACCCCTCTACCAAAAAGGGAAGAAGGAGATCATTGTTTTAGATCTCAGCGAGGAAAAACCTTGGGAAAAAGAAAGAAGACTCCAGCAGTGGCTCCAAGGAAAAACCTCTAAGGAAGTTGCCGTTTATCTATTGCAACACCTCGGGGCCGATGCTGCTACCCTCGAGCAAGAGCTAAACAAACTTCTTTGCTACGTCGGCGAAAAAAACCAAATAACTCTCGACGATGTCAAAGCGATCTGTGGCTCCAGAGATCTTGTCACCGGTTGGCAGCTCGCTGAAAAACTCATCTGGGAAAAACCGGTCTCTCTTGGACATAAGTCGAATGATCTCGGTTTTATTTTTCCTTTCATTGGACAGCTCAGGTATCATCTCCAGCTCGGCTGCCAGCTGGCCGAACTCCAGCCTGCCGAAGCCAAACAGCAGTTTCCGCACCTTCGCCAGTTCGATAAATTCTCTCAGATCGCAAAAGCCCGGAAGGCCTCTTTTTTTGCACGGGGTCTGCAAGCCCTCTACGACCTCGAATTTGCCTCTAAAAGCTCCTCCTTGGACCTCGGAGCTGTCTTCGATCATTTCTCAGCAAAGCTGTATGAAAACCCTCTATCTTCTTCCTAATCTCCTCCACGAGGCTTCCTCTTGGAGTTATGTCCCTCCCGCTTTCGATGCCCTCATTGCAGAGAGCCAGCGAGAAGGATACCGTTTTCTCAAACGGTTTTCTCTCCCAAAACTTCCCCTTTATCTTCTCAATGAACATACCCAAAAACCAGAAACATTGATCGAAATTCCCCAAGATAAAGTTGGTCTCATCACCGATAGCGGACTTCCCTGCCTTGCAGACCCAGGAGCCCAGCTCGTTGCCGACGCCCGCAAGAAAGGAATTATCGTCGAGACGTTTCCCGGTCCTTGCAGTCTCATCATGGCCCTCCAACTCTCTGGATTCTCAGGCCAAAAATTCCTATTCCATGGATATTTCCCTCGCGAAGGACTCCCTCCTTTGCAAAAAAACATGGCCCATCTCTTCATCGAAACCCCTTACCGTACCGAAAAACTATTCCACTATTTAGTCCAATCGCTCCAGCCACACGACAACCTCTGCGTCGCCCTCGAGCTCATGGGACCCCATCAATGGGTCGAAACCCACACCATCCAAGAATGGAAAAAGAAGTCTATTCCCTCTGGAAAAAATCGAGCTGTTTTTATTGTGGAGCGAGGATGATCTCTTCTGCTACCGAATCGTAGAATAAAAGGCCTTGATGGGTGAGCCTTGCTCGGTTCCCTTCGCGCACGATCCATCCCTTGTCTTCTAAAAGTTGATAGTTTTCGACGGGGTATTCCCGCATATCGACACCTTCTAGCATCCGGAGCTGGATCGCAAGCCTTTCGTGCAGGCTTGCCAAAGGAGATAGGGTTTCCTCAAAATCGACAGGAGATTTTCCTTCCTGAAGCGCAAGGGCATATTTTCTTAGGTCTGCAAAGTTTCGGTACCGTTTTCCTTCTCGATAACTGAAAGCCGAGGGTCCAAATCCAAAAAATTCTCGCCCGAGCCAGTAGCCGGTATTGTGGCGCGATTCAAAGCCTGGTTTTGCAAAAGCTGAGATCTCGTATCTTTGAAGGCCAGCTTTTTCCAAACGGGTGACGGCTAGATCGAGCATTTTTAAACTCTCCTCCGGATTTGGAAGGAGGGGAGTGAGCTGTGACTTTTTCTTGAAGAAGACCGTTTGTGGCTCGAAAGTCAAATTGTAGAGTGATAAATGGGTGATGGGAAGGGAAGGAACCTCATCCAATGTCTGCTCCCAGCTAGAGAGTGTTTGTCCAGGGATTTCATACATGAGATCGATCGTCAGATTTGGGATCGCTTTGGCCGTGCGGATAATTCCTTTGTTTGCTTGATCGGCTGTATGGTCTCGTCCGAGGAGCTTTAAAAGATCATTGTCGAACGATTGGACTCCAAAACTCACTCGATTGATGCCAACCTCTGCAAAAGAAGAGACATCTTCGGGATTTGCTTCTAAGGTGATTTCTGCATCAGCCGGCGGACCGATCCATGATAAGATTTCTCCAATTGGCTCAGGGCCAAGCAGTGCCGGAGTGCCCCCTCCAAAATAGACGGAAACAATCTTTCTTCCTCGGATCAGAGGAGCATAGAGATTCCATTCTAACTTAAGCGCCTCTAGGAGTGTCTCTTGGAAATTTTTTTGATGGGGTATCACATAAAAATGGCAATACGGACATTTACGCCGGCAAAATGGGATGTGAAAATAAAGGCCGATCTCACCAGTTGTCGGCATCGGGATCTTCGAGAACGCCCCGTTTCCAACGATTCCGGTCGCTGAACGGGTCTTCATCTTCTTCCTCTTCCACCTCTTCCTCGCCGCCACCTGCGGTTTCTGCACCGCTTTCGGTCTCTTCTCCGGCCGCTGTCTCGAATTCGTACGATTCTGTTTCGACATCGAGACCAAAATCGGTCAAACCCTCTTCAGGCACTTCAATATCGGGCATACTCGCTGTATCGGGGAAGGCTTGCCGTGTATGAGGGGAACGTTTTGGAGGAGCATACTCTTCCATAGCGCCACTTTCCTTGAGAAAGCGGAGCCGCTCTTTCTCTTCCTGGATTTTTTCCCTCAGAGAGTTCATCTCCGTCTTGTGTTTTTCAATGTCCTTCTTAGGGACAAGTCCCAATCGGAGCCATTGATCCAGGTCTTGAAGTTCTGCCTCAAGTTTTCTTAAACGTTCACTTTTTATCATTCAGCTCTCTTTAAAAAACTTACGATTTTTACGCAAGAGTATAAAATTATTCATATAAGGTCCATTTTCCTCAAGTGAAAAAATATAACAGAAATGTTATAATAATTACCTAACTTAAGGAGAAATTACATGGCAATCTTAATAACAGGTAGTAAATATTTGGAATGTCTTAGTTTACACAAACAAGCTTCCGTTCTTGCAACAAAAAATCCTATGGCCGCCATGGCAAAAGCTCAAGAAATTTTTGACACAAATGTCAGAAATGATGCCTTTAAAGAAGTCATTACCTTTGCTTTAAAAGCTTTCAACAGCGACGAAAAAACGATCGATTATTTGATTCAGAGCTTAAGACTTATTTCTGATCCAAAACTCAAAGCAAAATTGGCAGAAAAACTCACCCGAAAAACGGAAGGGAAAAAAACCACAGAGATCGATATCAATCTTGCACAAAACACGAGAGGCGTGCGCGTTGCAGAAGATGAAAAGCAAATAGCACTCTTGAAAACGGGTCCATTTTCAGAGCGATTCAAAATCGTAACTAAAATCAAAACTCCTGATAAACGGGAAGAAGGATATTGCATCTTGGCAAAAAGCCTTCCTTCAAACTTTGAAATGCCTGTCCAAAATGCCAGCGAAATACAACAACAAAAGACACTTCTCTTTTGGGAAATTGACCGTATTGAAACTCTCCCTCCTGAAGAAATTCAGAGGGTCCTAAAACAAGCTAAAAAATTGATTGCCAAAGCAGTCGACTCAGGACTCCCTGAAGTCGGTGTTCAAATTGCCGAAAAGTTTAAAGAGAAAAAAATCGAAGCTGCAACCCTTGAAAATGGCCTCGAAAGAGCAGCTGCCATCACCGCCATCTACAGCCAGTCCAAAGCAGCCCTTCTAGCCGCCCAGCTCACCATTCCAAAACGGATCGAAGATTGTGCCAAAATACTAGAGAAAATTGCCTTGGAAAGTAAGCGTGGGTAATCGGCGGTAGGAGAGGGAGACGACCTGCTGGACGATTAAGATGTGAGCTAAATCGACCGACATCCTGCCGGCTTGGACCTCACCCATCACGTATCCAAAAAAGGTGTGGATAGCGTGTATTTCTTGAGGGGATGCATTGAGCCGTGCTAGAAAATCGTTTGTCTCTCGCCGCAGTCTTGCTAAGTACGGCTCTCGGTAGATCAATCCTCCCAGCCATCTTCCAATTGAAGCTATTATTGTCATAGAGTTATTATATTAAAAAAATTATATTATTTCAATATTCCTCTAAGTGTCTGTATACAAAGGAGCTATGATCACGAAAAATCTATCTCAAATAATGGTTAATTTATGATATAATTTCGTTTAATTATGACTTCAATTGCAGGATTTCCAATAGAAATACTTCAGAATATAGTTTCTTTTGCACGACCTGATTTAAAAACACTCTGGAATATAGGGCTCTCGTGTCGTTCATTTTATGCAGCCTCTCTCCACCCCAATTCTCAGTATTGGAGAAATGTTAGGGACCGAGCAGAAATCGTTGTTTTGAAAGGTGAAACAACAAAAGGTGCCGTCTTAAGGTTCTTTCAAGAGACGCTGGCCTGTGTCCACGCAGCGACGAAGCATTGGGATGAAGGTTTTGTCGATACGCCGACAAAAAGAATTTTTCGATGGGCGCTCACTCAAAACAGCTTAGGGCTAAAATATGACGCGGCAATGGAGATACTAAGGGTGTGTTCGGCGCAACCTAGCTGGGGAATCGCGCTCGAGGCAATTCGACAATGTCATTTTCCTGTTTTGAAATATCTTCGTCCTCAAATTTCAGAGGAGGAAGGCTATAATATCTACTTAGGTGCGGCTATAAAGCAATGCCCTCGATATTTTTATATGGATCAAGCTACCCAATACTATTCTCTCGCTATCCAATTGATCGATTTGCTCAAGCCTCTTTCTCCAAAGCAAGCTGAGGTAGTACTACTCACTGCTATAGAAGTTGGATGTCTAAGTTTTGTTGATTTTATTCTTAAATCTGGATTTCCTTTTCAGTGTTCTCTCAGCCAAGTTATAACCCAGGCTTGTCTGCACGGTTCTTTACCCATTGTGAAGCGTGTTTTAGAAGATCAAACAACCCCAGAAGCCATCGATGGCTTAAAATTGATAGAAGCAGTGGGGGCCAACGATCTAGAAAAAGTAATTTCTTTACTTCAAACAAGAGATATCTCGACCCAATTTCGTGGATATGCCTTTATTTTTGCTTGCGCTACTTATTGCAGATGGAATTTGATACAAATGCTCATGGAGGATCAAGAATTTGATGAAATTATCCAGGAAAATGCTTTTTGCGCTGCAGTACAAAAAGGAGATTATTCTCTGATGAGAAATTTGAGAACTGTTCTTCCTCTACCTTATTATCTATTGAGTGCGTTGATGGGACGAGCTGTACTTACTAGCAGTATTGATATCTTTTCAGATTTAATTCCCGGTTTTGAACAAGAAGATTTATGCTGGCTTTTACCAATGGCTGTAGAGCATCGATTTCCCCTCGATCTACTTCTTCAACAACCAATCCCCTTACATATTCTTAATCAAGCGATCCTTATTGCAGCAGAAAATGGAGAGCAAGCCACTCTTGTACATCTTTTGCGGGCCCGTGCTAAAAAAGGACAGAGTCATTTCATTGGCTTTGAGCTCGAAGTTGCTGCTGCCAATGGTCATCTAGAATGTGTAACGCTCATTCTTGAGCGAGGTGGAGCTGTTCATCCTACTGAGATAGAAAATGCTCTTGAAGCTGCTCGCGCTGGAAATTACAAAGCTGTCATTGAGCATTTAGAAATCATTAATATCAAGACCTAAAACCCTCTGCTGCCATACATGATTCAGCGCAGTCGCTCGAATAATGGTTTCTAATCGCATCAATTCTCTTTCTGTATCCATCGAGCGGCTAATACGCCTGGCCAACGAGGTGGAAGCCTTCACCAAATACCGGTCTACAATCTGAAAAATATTGGGGTGTTCGAACCGTGGAAGTCCCACTGTCAAATGGATGAACGTAAGGGCTAAATATCCCCCGATCATCACTTGGGCATGGTTTTCAAACAAATAAACAAGAAATCTTCCAAAAACGGAGTGGACCTTCCAGTAGGCGAGGAATAAAAGAGCAAACGATCCTATTTGAATCGCCCATTCAAACTTCCGACTCCTCAGCAAGCGGGAGATCGCCAGCTGGACTTGCCATGAAATGATTCTAAAATTGTATCCGGTCATCTTTTTGAAGATAGCGAGCTTCTCGTATTCGGACCTTTCGCCCCAAGGGATATTTTCCAGATCTCTCAAAACATCCCATTTCTCCGAAAGCGATAATCGTTCGAAATATTCGAAAAATACAATGTCTAACAGTTGTCTCGTATGAGCGAGGTCACTTTGAGATGCCAAGGGTTGAATCCCTAACCGGCTCAAAATGGCTCGAGAGGCTGCCTCACGTGCACGGTCATCGCGCAAAATCTCCAGATGCGATCGCAAGGTCGGTCCTCCCACATAAAACCGGAGCATGGACAAGACCGACAATTCGGTGTGGAAGCAATAATCCACTATCCTTTCAATGATTTCTAAAGGGAGCTTCTCTTGCACCAATTTTCGCATGAAAATGCCCACAGCAAAATTCCTCTCTGGACTCCATTTAGATATCCCTAGCCCATGTCGCTGATCAAATTCAGCCACAATTTTAAAATAATTATTGGGATCGATTCGGCTTGTTAGAATAGACATAAAACTATTATAATTTAATCCTAATTATAAATAAACTAATGACTATTAATTGGCCTCTCCCGGGCGAAATAACACAACAAGTTTTCTCACACATGGCTGCCAGAGATGTTCTTGCGTGCCAAAGGGTTATTCGATTTTTTGCCCAGCAAGGAGCAGATCATCTTCTATGGACACGCTTTTGCCAGAGAGATTTTGGAGTGATTCCTTCGGATCCATCAAAATCTCTAGCGACATACAAGGAGGCATATAGACGAGCAAGAAATATCGCAAAAGCTGCCTTTCGAGAGCCGTTTCCCGTAAGAAGATTCAAACTCGATGACTCCAAAAATTCATCAATTCATGGAAATTATATGTGTTTGGGGGAAGCAGAAGTGACTCTTCTCAAGAAAACCCCTGGAAACCCCACTTTCCAGACAATCAGACATAAAGAAGGATTGGATACGGTCTTTCAACTTTGTCCTGATTTTTTAATTGGTGAATCCGACGGAAATATCCATATTTCAGTCAGAGATGGAGATGACTATTTCAGATCCGTCTATTCCTTTCACTCTCTCCATGCTACAAATTGCGGATGCTTCGATGACGATACAATCTATATCAGTCACAATGGGAGGATGTTTTTGTTTGATCGTAAGACTTTAGAGAATCGCTCTATCCTAAATCAGTCTGGAACTTTAATGAAAAGTATCGACGATTATCTTTGTTTCCGATCTATGGGCCGGTGGATTGTTTTACAAAAAAGTCGAAATTTTGAGCAGGTCGGTGATTTTGGAGATGTCTCCCATGTTCTTTTTGCCCATGGGATATTCTATACAGAAGTCTATTCATTTTTTGCGCGGTGGATCAAAGATTCATCGGGCCGCTTTCAACAAGATCCTCTTTTCCGAGAGGAATACCGCTTGGTGAAAGACCATCCGTTGTTTCTTTTCACTTGGCCCGTTCTAAACCATATTCATTTTACCCAGCTTGAAATAAGGGACAAAAATAAGGTCGATTTGCCTCTCATTCAAACTCTCCAGTTTGAATTTTGTCGCATCCGTGACCTCTATATCTATCAAAATTATCTCATCACCGCCAACAATAAGGGAGTTCTCACATTTTTCCGACAAAAGGGTGATAAACCTGGGTTTATTGAAACTCCGGTCAAAGAAATTCGTTTTGAAAGCCCCATTAAACTTCTTCATGTCATCGCCGATTCCCTTGTCGTTATCACCAAAGATGGCACCTTTTGCGTCCTTGATTTAGAAGGATGATTGAATTTTTACATAAGTCTCGATAAATGGGATTTATGGGCTTCAAGGAGAATATTTTTCCGTCAGATTGGGTCAATCCACATCCAAAGAAAGAATACGACCTTCTGATTGTCGGAGGAGGACCCGGAGGAATGACGGGGGCCATAGCGGGTAATAATTTAGGAGCGACCGTTGCTTTGGTTGAAAAAGAACATCTGGGCGGAGAGTGTCTCAGTTTTGGATGCATTCCCTCGAAGGCGCTCCTGCGGGCTTCGCGGGTGGCACAAGAAATCCGCGGAGCAAAAGAATTTGGTCTAGAGGTGGATGGGTGGAAGGTCGATTTTCGTGCGGTTATGGAGCGTGTCCATGCCTCTCAGGAGGAATTATCAAGGCAGGATAGGCCTGAAAATTTTAAAAAGAAAGGGATCGATATTTTTCTCGGTCCCGGCCATTTTGTCGGCCCTACTCAGTTTGAAGTAAAAGGGCAAACAATCACATTTAAAAAAGCAGTCATTGTCACGGGAACAGAGCCGGTTTCCTTGAATATTCCCGGTCTTGATCGGTCCGATTATCTCACCAATGAAGAAGTTTTCTATATCACGGCACTTCCTCCTCGGCTAGGAGTTATTGGCGGAGGCCCCATCGGTTGTGAACTTTCCCAGGCTTTTCTCCGTTTTGGATCCAAGGTTACTTTGATCACGCATGGCCCCAACCTTCTCCCCAGAGATGATATTCTTGCATCAGACCGGATAAAAGGTGTTTTCGAAAAAGAAGGAATGAAGATCATCACAAGGTCCAATGTCATACGAGTTGAAAAAAAGGGAAAAGAAAAATACCTCTACCTTGATACTGCCAAGGAACCGATCGTTGTCGATTCCATTTTGGTGGGTATTGGTAGGAAACCTGTTGTCGAAGGATTAAAATTAGAAAAAGCAGGCATTCTTTTCGATCCAAAAAAAGGAATCGCCACAGATGCTTATCTCCAAACCAGCAACCCCCATATCTATGCCGCAGGCGATGTCACTTCTCCCTATAAGTTTACCCATGTTTCGCAAGAACTCTCAAAACTCGCCGTGCTGAGCGCCATTAACGGTAATCGAGAGAAAAATACTTCTCTCATCATTCCTCGGTGTACCTATACCGATCCCGAAGTAGCCCATGTCGGTTTGACGGAAGAGGAAGCCAAAAAACAATCTCTTTCCTATAAAACGCATCTCGTCGAAATGGCTACCTTTGACCGAGCCATTGTCGACAGACAAACCACCGGATTTTTTAAACTAATCACACAAAATGATCAAATCCTTGGAGCCACCCTCATGGCTGCCCATGCCGGCGAAATGATCTCCGAAATCACTGTCGCCATGCACTCCTCCCAAGGCCTCCAGGCCATCTTGCAATCGATCCATCCTTTTCCAACGCAATCCCAAATCTTCCGCACCTGCGCAGAGGGAATCAAATAAGCTGCGATAAAAAAGTTTTAGCGGGGACGATGATCGGTTCTTTATATTGGAAACAATCTTTATCCACAAAAGGTAGATCAAATCCGAGTTGAAAAGCATGAGGGATGCCCAGCTTTTCTTGATAGTAATAGAGCCAGCGGGAGATTCCATTATTACTAGATGATTTGGCTTCGACCATGAACCAAGGTTTTCGGTCTTTGGTGACAAGGAAATCGACTTCCCGTTTGTCCTTATCACGCAAGTAATAGAGGCCATATTCTCCAAGGCCGAGGTCAGTCCAGAATTGAACGGCTTTAAGAAGGTGAGAAGCCACAAAATTCTCGAGCCGGGCACCAGGGTCATCGATAAGAGCATGGTTCCAGATGTAAATTTTCGGTTCTTTGACAAGAGAGCGGCTGAGGTTTTTTTTCCAGGGCTGGATGGTGAAGCAGAAATAGAGATTTTTCAGAAGGGTGATCCATCGAAGGAGTGTGGGAAGTGAAACTTTGATTTTTCCCGCGAGCACCGAGTGATTGAGAGAATGAGATGCCTCTTCTTCGAGGATCTCAGAGAGAAGCTGGATTTGACTGATTTCTTGAACGCGACTCAAATCTCGGAGATCTTCGCGGAAAAGTTGGTCCGTTCGAAGTCTTTTCCAGTGGTTGAAAAAAGTTTTGCTCCGTTTCAAATACGGCTCAGGAAATCCTCCATAGGTTAAAAGGGTCTCATAATCTTCATCTGCAATTTCTCGAGGAGGTCTGATCTCTTGATCAGGAACGCTAGGGTCGATAATCTCTCGAATGGAAAGGGGATGGAGCCGATAGAGGAAATAACGGCCCATCAGACTGTCTCCGCCCCGTTTGTAAATATCGAGACGTGCACTTCCAGTCACAATGATGCGACATTTTTTTTCATACGTATCAAAAAATCCTTTTAGAAACCGTTTCCAGTTTCGATACTTATGGATTTCATCAAAAACTAGAATGGGTAGAGTTTTTTGGACTTCATCGAGTTTTGTTTCTAGCGCAATCCGAGCAGGGCCATCGATAATGAGAGCTCGATGGTTCTCATTGTCCCAGTTAAAGTAATAATGCAGGGGACTCTCTGATGAAGCCTCAAGGCTCATGGCTGTTTTCCCTACTTGCCTGGGCCCCGTTAGAAACACCATTTGCCGGAGCTCAGCAAGGTGCTTTTCTAAGATCAGTTCATACGTTCTTCGCATACGACCAAATTAACACATATGTTATTTTAGTCGCGACTATTTTAACATAGGCATTAAAATAGTCGGATGTAGATCATTGAGAATGAGTGGCTTATTGTTTTTTGATGAAGCCGTCGGCAAGGTTTGGAGCGGAACCCCAGTGAGGTTTTCCGGAGAAGAAAATGGTGTCGCCTTCGTGGAAACAGCGAAAATCGCCCGTTCCGGTGGGGAGGACCAATTTTCGGCCTTTCACGCGGAAGAAGTAGGTGATGTCGCGATTTTCTTCGGCTATTTCAAAGGCTCTGTAGAGCGGGATATGGCGCGCAATGCAGATGGCCTGGCTCCAGTCACCTTCACCAAATTGAGCCACGTTAGGGACAAAATCAAAGTTATTCGTGACGGCTTCAACATCGGGGATTTCTTGAGCGAGGTCGCGGCCTTCAGCAGCAAGAGCAGACGTTAAAAGTAGAAATGCAATTCGATATTTCATAAATACCTCCTGAGATAATGAATTTAAAGGAATGGTGAAAATCAGTTCAATGAAACAAATTTCTATGATAAGAGGAAACTATGGACGGAGTTTCCTTTCCCAATCTGGGGTATATCGAAGAGGTTTTTGAGAAGTACCGGGTAAATCCGGAGGGGATTGAGCCGTCGTGGAAGCATTTCTTTGAAGGGTGGGAGCTCGGCCAGAGTTTTGCAGTCACGGGTGGTGCAAGCGCAGATCTGAGGATTTATCATTTGATTCAGACGTACAGGACCTATGGACATTTGAAAGCGCGGGTGAATCCACTGGCTGAAGGTGAACCTCTGCAGGTTAGAGAACTTTCCTTGGATTATTTAGGGTTTAAATCGAACGAACTGGGTGAGATGTTTCCGACGTGCGGTTTTCTTGAAAAGTCGCAGGCGCCCTTGAAGGAGATTATCGAGGGGTTGGAGAAGACGTACTGTGGGACGATCGGGATCGAATACATGGGGCTGAGGAAGCCGGAACTCGAGGCGTGGCTGCAAAAGATTATCGAGCCGTTTTTCAAGGTTCCGTTTTCTAAAGATGAGAAGTTGGAGATCTTTCACGATCTGAATAAAGCCGAGCTTTTCGAGACATTTTTGCATACAAAATATGTTGGTCAGAAACGGTTTTCGTTGGAAGGGGGGGAGACGCTGATTCCGATGCTGGCCTTCATTTTGGAGACAGCGGCAGAGGAAAATGTGAATGAGGTGGTTCTCGGGATGGCCCATCGGGGAAGACTCAATGTGCTCGCCAATATTCTGAACAAATCGTACGAAATCATTTTCCGCGAGTTTGAAGACCATTATACGCCAGAACTTTTTGAGGGTACGGGCGATGTTAAGTACCACAAAGGTTTTGTCGGAGCCCTTCCGACCAAGAAAGGGGAAAAAATGGGCGTCACTCTTTCTGCAAATCCGAGCCATTTGGAATCGGTCGATCCGGTTGTCGAGGGTCAAGTGCGTGCAAAGCAAGAGACGGAAGGGCGAGGAACGGTTCTACCGATTTTAATCCATGGAGACGCTTCGGTGGCAGGGCAAGGAGTTGTGTATGAAACACTCCAGCTTTGCAATCTCAATGGATATGCGACGGGTGGAACAGTCCACATTGTGATCAATAATCAGATTGGATTCACAACACTTCCAAAAGATGGCCGCTCGACACGGTATTGCACCGATATTGCACTGGCGTTTGGAGCGCCGGTTTTCCATGTGAATGCAGAAAAACCAGAAGAGTGTGTCTATGCTGCGGTGCTGGCTTTGAAAATCCGGCAGAAGTTTCACTGCGATGTGTTTATAGATCTCAATTGTTACAGGAAATACGGCCACAACGAGAGTGATGAACCGGCCTTCACACAGCCGTACGAATACCACATCATCCATGAGAAAAAATCGATTCGAGAAATTTACGTCGAAAAACTGGTTCAAGAGGGGATTCTCGATTCGGCAAGTGCTCAAAAAATCGAACAAGAATTTCGGGATGGATTGCAAGCCGCTTTAGAAAAAGTCGTCTCAAAACCATCCATAGAGCCTGAAATGGCAAAAAATCCATTCGAAGTGTGCAAAACCGCGGTTCCAGCCGAACTTTTAATAGAACTTGCGGAAGATTTTTGCCATGTGCCAGAAGGGTTCAATATCCACCCTAAAGTTGCCAAGCTCCAAAAAGATCGGCTCGAGATGTTGAAAGGAAAAATTGACTGGGGAATGGGAGAAACGCTCGCTTATGCCTCGCTCCTTGAAGATGGGATCCATGTCCGGTTATCGGGGCAAGATACCCGGAGGGGGACGTTTTCTCATCGGCATGCGGTTTGGGTCGATCAAAAGAACGAAAATGTCCGGTACTATCCTCTCTCACATTTGAAGAGGAGAAAAGCCCTTTTCGATGTGTTCAATTCACCCTTGTCGGAATTTGCCGTTCTCGGCTTTGAGTTTGGTTATAGTCTTTTTTACCGGCCAGCACTCGTGGTGTGGGAGGCGCAGTTCGGAGATTTCGCCAATGGTGCGCAAGTGATCATCGATCAATATATCGCCGCATCAGAGCAAAAGTGGGGGCACAGATCTGGGATCACCCTTTTTCTCCCACATGGGTATGAGGGACAGGGCCCGGAACATTCTTCGGCGAGGCTCGAGCGGTTTTTGCAGCTCTCGGGAGATGACAACTGGCAGATCGTCAACTGTACAACGCCAGCACAATTTTTCCATGTTCTCCGGAGAAATCCGTTAAAAACCCATCCGAAGCCGCTGGTCCTTTTTACTCCCAAGGGGCTGCTCCGGCATCCGCTCTGTGTGAGCACGCTCACAGATTTTACCCAGGGAACTTTTGAAGAGTTTATCGATGGTCCTCAAAACTCACCCCGGCGCGTCCTCTTTTGTAGCGGAAAAATCTATTACGATTTGTTGGCAGCGGGGAAAAAAGACGACATTTCCATAGTGAGAATCGAGCAACTCTATCCATTTCATCGAGAAAAATTTGCAAAGATGGTAGAGAAGTACAAAGGGGTCCCAGATTGGTGCTGGGTGCAAGAAGAGCATAACAATATGGGAGCTTGGTTTTATATCAAACCGATTTTAGAAGAGATCGGACAAAAACCGATTCGGTACATTGGAAGGGGAGTGAGCAGCTCAACGGCTGCAGGCTCTTATGAGCTCCATAAAAAACAACAAGCCCAAATTCTCCAGGAGGCCTTTGCATGAAAGTCGAGATCAAAATTCCTACGCTGGGAGAATCGATCAATGAGGCGACCATCAGCCGCGTGATCAAGCCGAGTGGAAGCCCGGTGAAACAAGATGAAGAGATCGTCGAGCTAGAAACCGAAAAAGTCAACCAAGTTCTCTATGCCCCCAAAGCTGGAAAACTAGAGCTCACGGTGAAAGTCGGAGACACCGTCAAAATTGGACAAGTGATTGGAACAGTCGATACCGATGTTCAGGTCGCCGCACCAGAAGCCCCAGCAAAAAAAATAGCTCCTGAAGTCAAACCGGCTCCAGTTATCTCTACTGAGAGAAAGAAAATGAGCTCGCTTCGAAAAACCATCGCTCAAAAACTTGTCGAAGTCAAAAACACCACCGCGATGCTGACGACCTTCAACGAAGTCGACATGACGAAAATCATCGAAATCCGGACAAAAGAAAAAGAGAACTTTCAGAAAAAATACGGCGTCAAACTCGGATTTATGCCTTTCTTCGTGAAAGCATCTGTCGCGGCTCTCAAGGCTTTTCCGGAGGTCCGGACGTATATCGAAGGGGATGAACTCGTCAGTTTCCCAAACTATGACATTGGAGTCGCTGTCTCAACAGACAAGGGACTCATGGTCCCGGTCATCCGAGGATGTGATACCGGATCTTTTGGAGAGATAGAAAAACAGATCGAGGCGTATGCCAAAAAAGCCCGGGAGGGGAAAGTCACCGTTGATGATCTCCGAGGGGGATGTTTTACGATCACGAATGGAGGGGTTTTCGGATCTCTACTTTCTACTCCGATTCTCAATCCACCGCAGAGTGCGATACTCGGGATGCATGCGATTGTCAAACGGCCGATTGCCCTGAATGATCAAGTCGTGATCCGGCCGATGATGTATTTGGCCGTCTCATACGATCACCGGGTGATTGATGGGAAAGAGGCGGTGCAATTTTTGGTGAAGATGAAAGAAAATCTGGAAAATCCTATCTATGACATTTGACGTAGCAGTGATTGGATCAGGACCTGGTGGTTATGTGGCGGCGATTAGGGCCGCGCAGCTCGGCATGAAGGTTGCCTGCATCGATAAAGTCAAAGAACTCGGTGGAACGTGCCTCAATATCGGCTGCATCCCTTCTAAAACCCTTCTCCACGCCTCCGAATTTTACTGGAAAATGATCCACGAATCGGAAACCTGGGGACTCAAAGCCACGTGTTCCTACTCTTTCCCTGAAATGACGCAGAAGAAACAAAAAGTGGTCACCACCTTCAATGAAGGAATCGCGTTTCTATTTAAGAAAAATAAAATCACCCCCTTTTTTGGCACTGCCAAATTTCTCTCGGCGACGACGCTGCAAGTTGGAAACGAGCAGATAGAAGCCAAAAATATCATCATTGCGACGGGGTCTGAGCCGTCATCACTCCCTTTTCTCCCTTTTGATGAAAAGAAAATCGTTTCTTCGACCGGCGCTCTTGCTCTCTCCGAAGTTCCGAAGAGGCTAATCATCATCGGCGCAGGAGCCATTGGGGTTGAACTCGGATCGGTTTATAGCAGACTCGGGAGCACAGTCGAGTTTATCGAGTTCCTCGACCGGATCTGTCCCGCCATGGATGAATCGATTTCGAAAGAGCTCCAGAGGATCTTGACGAAGCAGGGGATGACGTTCCATCTTTCAACCAAAATCTCAAGTGATGATGTTGGAGATCTGGAGATGCGTGCCGATGTGATTTTGGTGTCTGTCGGCCGAAAACCGTACACGAGAGATTTAGGGCTTGAAAACGTCGGTATTTCTCTGACACCGCAAGGAACCATTCCGATTGATGACCAATTTCGAACCTCGGTCTCTAACATCTACGCGATCGGAGATGTCATCAAGGGTCCCATGCTGGCCCACAAAGCGTCTGAAGAAGGGATAGCTGCTGCAGAAATCATCGCCGGTCAAAACCCCACCATTAACTACCGGGCCATCCCCAATGTGATCTACACCTATCCTGAAGCCGCAGCAGTCGGCCTCACAGAATCGGAAGCAAAAAGCCTCAATCTCTCGATCAAGACAGGGATGTTCCCTTTCAAAATCAATTCCCGCGCGAAATGCACCGGTGAGGAGGAAGGCTTTGTCAAAATCATCTCCGATGCCTCCACCGATCAAATTCTAGGTGTCCACATCCTAGGTGCCCATGCCTCGGAACTCATCGAAGAGGCCGCCGTCGCCATCCAGCATGGGCTCACGACCCTCCAAATCGCCCATACCGTTCATGCTCATCCCACTCTGTCTGAGGCGATTAAAGAAGCCGCCCTCGCTCTGCACAACAGACCTATTCATCGATAAAGCCCTTTTCTTTATACTGTTTTCACAAAAAAGGAGTTTTTATGTCATCTGTACTATCATTGTTACATCATACTTTTATTTTTTATGAAACACCCGCCCCTTCAGCTGCTGTGGATAAAAAATTCGAAGTGATTACACATAATATTGGCCGGTTCCTAGGAAGACATCTTATGTTGGGGGTAGGCGTAGCTCTTGCAGACATCGGTATGGTTGTTTTAGGAAAAAATCGTTTTCTTTGGCTGATAACGAAGATCTATCTTGTAAGTCTTGTTGCATGGCTTCCAATCTTTACCTATGTTTATCATAAAGAATACAAAGCTAGGATTATCCATGATACTGCTTGGTTTACAGAGCAACTTAAAGATTACTCGTTCTTAGCTTGTTCATTGGGTGCTTTGACCGATTATCGTGCTGTAAAAATTCCTCTAGTCACAGCCGCCGTAACCAATTTTGTCCTAGCGAAATTCTTTGCAAAGCAGGCGTCGTTTCTTCAGTAACTTTGTGAGTTGCCGCAGCCGCATGAACCTTTTGCATTAGGGTTGGAGATTTTAAAGCCCGAGCCGTGGAGTCCGTCGACAAAATCAATGACGGAACCCATGAGGCGAGAGACCGCTCCCTTATTGACATGGATCTCGAGTCCTTCTGCTGGAAAAACTTGATCATCGGCTAAAGCTTTTTCAGAATAATCTAAAACATACTCAAAACCGCTGCATCCTCCGGGTTTGTCGCCAAAGCGAAGGCCCCAACCTTCTTTTCCTTCTTCTGCAAGAATCTCCCGGTATTTTGCTGCAGCTCGATCGGTCATCGAGATGGTCGTTATATCAACCTTTTCAGCCAAAATCGCATTGAGTTTTTTGAGCAGTTTCTCCAAATCAGCTTCGGAGAATCCGTGGCCGAGCATTCCACCCTCGAGCGTCTCCCAAACAGAGGCTCCGCATCCCACACAATTGAGCCCCGCGCTCTGCATCTCTTGAGCCAGCCGTTGGCTTTTTTGAGGGAAAGTAGAAAAAATTTCATCAATCGTCATTTCTTTTGTAATCATAATCTTCCTTTAAAACTTTATTTTTACGGACCCTCCTAGGAGTTTACATTGGCAAGCGAGCCGCTCTTTTCCTTCGTCTCCTAGAAAGTCTTTTTCTTCTTGGGTAAACGGAGAGAGATTTTCCATTCCCTCCACAACTTCAATGACGCAGGTGCCACACACCCCTTCGGTGCATGCAAAAGGAACCCCCGCCTCTTCACAACTCTCAGTAATGCTTCCACCGGCTGGAATTTCTTTTTCCTCACCACTATGTTCAAATACTAATTTACCCATGCAATCTCCTACAATTACACCGTATTCCCTTGATAAAATCAAGTGGTCCAAATTAAAATTTTAAACATGTCTATCCAACCGATCCCACCCATCATGTCTTTGGAAACTTTGGAGAGGGAAATTTCCATGGAGCCTTCTCCTGGGGATCTTCAACAGACTCAGCCACTCGATTGCCTGGCCCGTCTTCTTGTCGGCCAAAATTTGAATGATTGTGTGGCTTTAACCTATATTCAAGAGAAAACGGAAAAGGTGTTTTATGTCGCCACCAATCAGAAGTCTCTCGACGCTGAAAAATTACCAGAAAGATTTGAAAAATTAGTCCATTTAGTGGTTTCGCAGCCGCGTCACCATAGCCCCGAAATGAGAGAATATCTTCGAATTTATGCACCCAGACCTCACGAGCAATTCACCTACTTCAAAGAATCACTCAGAGCTTTTTGTCGCAAAGATCCTTTTGATTTCCGTTCCCTAATACCCAAAATTGTCGCAGTCACAAAAGGGAAAATAAAACCTCATGAAGCCTATGTCCATGCTGAAATTGCTCTCGTCGATGCAATGGATGATAGGGTTGAAGGGAAGAAGGTGATTGGACTTTCGAAACTGTGTTGCCAGGCTTGTTTTTATGTTCTTAAAAAAATGAGAAACGATGTGATGGTCCGCGGAGGAAGTGGAAATCGATTTGGACAATACAAAATCACTCAAGATCACCACACAGCCCCCTTTACAACCAACTTGGGTAAACATGGAAAAAATCTCCGATGTTCCCGGAAACACCGACCTGATTATGTCTCTCGTAAAGGAAGACGGAGCCGCAGAAGAGACCTCTCGCGCAAAAACGACCGGAATGTCATGGACAAAGCCCGCGAGCGGGATAAACGGTTTTGGACAAGAGTCTGAACTTAAACGAGTTCCTCGTCGTCTGCAGGGGAGTCGGGGGAAGCTTGGGGTTCTTCGCTCAAGAGTTCTTCGACAGTCCATTTAAGGGTAGTGATCCCTTCGGGGAAGCCGCACTTCAATAGAAGTTGATCTATATAAGTGAGTTCTGATTCTAGATAGTCAACTTTTGTTTCAAGGCTAGCAATTTTACTATTTAAATCTTGTTTTATAGCCATATTAACCTCTTATTACATCTCTTATTTTGCCACTTTTCGGGTAGGATTTCAATAAATTTTTATGAAATTGTTATTAAAAATTTAATAAGATATAATAAGTGAATAATTTATAAATAATAAGGGGATAATATGGTTATGATTGGAGATAGACCAAATCCAGTTCGAGACTTTAAGGGCGCTGATACTTATGGATTTAGAGACTATTTAAGATTCAAATGTGTCTCTGTTTTACAGGCATTGGGACTTAAAATAGCTCCTGCCACATTAAATCAAAAAGAATTATACCGGCTCTGCCACCTGGTGATGGAAACGGTCCAGCGGTATACCATTGAGGCACATCGGAGAGAATTGCAAGTCATGAGAACAATTCCCCGCGATCAAAATTTCGCATATGAAGTCGGTAAGGCGGTTAAACCCATCTATGAAAACGATCCTGAGCTCAAAAAGCTCAGAGCTCAGATGCGAGCCGGGTTTGAGAAAGTCGTCAACTTTGGTGGCAAAAATGGAGTGAAAGCCCTTCTGCAAGAATTTCCAGACGATGTGTCGCGCGGAGTATTCATGCGTGATCTTAGGCTTTCTTTCTGCCACGATTATATTCAGGCAAACGGGATCGATAAATTCATCAATGATTTCGAAACTCTCGTCAATCAAGGTGAGGTGCTCGGATATGGGACCGAAGAAGAGATTACAGCAGTCTTTATCGATGCAGCCGCCTGTATTGAGAATAATGTTAAACAGATGCACGCCTATTTGGATCAATTAGAACAAACGATTCGATCGATGAAATCGGAGAAGTTTGAGGAAGCAGAAGAGGTTAAAACAGCTGCAAATCAGCTAAATTTGGAAATTTTTCAGCTGATTCAAGGCGACCTGCCGATCACATCTCAGGTTCTCGAGGCCATTCCTTTTAGCACAGTCATCCCAGCAGAGCAGATTCCCCTTTTAGAACAACTCCGTCTCAAAGTCGGTGCATTACAAGCTGGTAAAAAAGAGGCACTCACCTGCCACGAGTTATCCCTAAAACAGCGCCAGCAATTACAAGCTTTAAATGGACAATTGGACACAAAGGTTTTTGAATTTCAATACAAAGAGATCAGTGGTTTTGTTCGTTCAGAAGAAATTGCTCGTTTAGAAGCAAGAATTCAAGTTTTAGAAAAAGAGCATGAAGACATTAAAAACCCTCCTGTTTTTAAAGAATTTGAAACACTGAAGCTCGAGATACTTCAAAAAAAACTTAATAAAGACACTTTAGAAGATGAAATCAGAAGAGCAGCGGCTGCTAATTTGACGAATGCCGTTGAACTCCTCGGAAGTAAGAATGCAGAAAATTTAGCTCAAATTGGAGTTTTAGAAGAGCAGTTGCGCAAAAAGAATCCTGAGTTTGAAGAATGTCATCGACTTTTAAAAGCTAATGAAGACGAAAGGCTAAGTGCGACTCTTCGGGTGAAAGAATTGAAAGAAGCTGTTCATAAAATTCCCTTGAGACAGATGATCGAATTGCAACCCGCATTTGCAGAAGCAGCGGCTCATATTAAAGAGACAGAAAGTCTTGAGAGAAGTATCCGTGAACTGGATCAGAGACTTGAAGGTTTAAAACAAGCCTATACTGAAGGCATAATGCAGTTTGTTACAGAAGAACACGGTTTCTCGGGAGAACTGGATCCGAATATGAAAAAGGATGTTCCCATCATCAACGGGTTTCAGTGGAAGTTTCAAGATACCAATGCAATAGCACACGTGATCTATGAACAGAAAAAACAGAATTTCTATCAACGACTCATCCCCATCCACCAGCACGCAAAGATTGCTGTAAAAATTGGAGAGAGGATTTGCGCAGCGAACCAAGATGCTTTTCGAGACATTTTGAGGAAATTGGACGAGAACGAACGAAGAATTATCGTTCAGAGTGTGCCAGCTCCTGGTCGTCTGGTGAGAGAGCAAGTGCAACGGGTTAGAACGGATCTGGCAGAACTGGGTAAAAGAGTTGAGGGTATGCCGCCTCCAGTTAATAAACCTGTCACGGTGATCGACGCTAGAGACTGGGATATCTAAAAGTCGGCCCTAATTTAATCCATTCATCGGATCTTTACATGGGTTTCGCGATCTTTTGCTTCCCACTTCTCGGCCATATGCCGCTTTCACATATTGTCCTCGAAGTGGGAAGCAAAATCTCATCGAAACCCATTGTAAATCTCCGATAAAGCGACTAAATCAGGGCCGACTAAACATACGATTCTTCGCTGTGGCTTAATAGGTCGGAGAGATCGCTGAGAACATCCCTTAGGACCTCGAGCGGTCTTTGAGCGGCATTGAATCGGCTGAGGAGCTCTTTTGGATAGTGCTGGAGGAGTTTTTGGGTATCTTCCTCGTAGACCCGCATCCGGGTTCTGAGAACTTCGTCATCCATATCATCGGCTCTTCTTTCGATCAGGGCCCGCCGTTTCATCCGTTTGATCAGTTCTTCGACCTTGGGAGTTTCTAAGACGATAATATGCATGATTTGGATGTAGTTTTCGAGGAGCTCGGCTTGGAGGACCGTTCGAGGGATCCCGTCGAGAAGGAGCAGTTGTTGGTGGGGAAAATACCGATTGGTCGCAATGAGACCCTCAACATAGTGATGCCAAATACCGACCGTGACATCATCGGGGAGAAGGTGGCCTTTGCCTGCATACGAGTGGTAGAGCTTGCCTGCAGGGGATTCGGGGGAAAGACCTCGGAATATGTCGCCCGAGGAGAGGTGAAAGTGGTTCCCGGCGCTGCTGAGGAACTTACCGAGGGTCCCTTTACCAGCCCCCGGGGGGCCAAAAATCAAGATCGACCGGTAGGGGCGGGTAGTTCCTGCTATAAGCGACTGAACGTCAAGTGGTTTTCTCATGGATGTCCTAGTTTACCTTAAAAGGGGAAAATTCGCAATCCCCCTTGATGTAAACTAATTTTTTTGTTAAAATATTATTAAAAAGGTATAAAGTTATGACGAACATATTATCGCTAGGAACCGTTCAGTTCAAGGGTAAGAGTTACACCGCGACGATCCATGTCTGCGACGACTCAGGAACCCCCGTTGATGTGGCTTCCATGCAAAGTAAAAAGCACGCTTTTGAAGAAAAAGTCAAAGAAATCTTGGCTTTGCACGAATCAACTTACGATGAATCGACGCAAGGCGCGATTCGAATCATCAATTTCAAAGGGGTTGATTTTGAGAAAGGAGGACCCATTCTGCACACAGCCAAAAAAACGGATGAACAATGGAAGGCTCTTATTTTTTTATTATCGAATGCAGATTGTATAACTCCGAAAGCCTCGACTCACGTCAAGCTAGAGCCGATCGATAATAAATTCGTAAAACTTTCTGAAAGAGAAAAATTCGAAGTTGTGGAAAGAGTGGTCGCGAAGGGAATACAGGTTCTCAAGAAAGAAAGTGTCACATTTACAGAAGAAGAAAAGGATTGTCTAACCGCCTATGGCTGTCCAGATTCACAAGATGAACAAAAATTTAGTGAAGTTCTTCTTCAATTAAGATTGATGGTTATCCAAAAACAACTAGAAGAGACTGAATTTAATGACTACGTCATCGCTCCAACTCAGATCAACACTTCCGCCTAACGGAAGAGAAATATCACAGGTCGCACCTGTCTTTAAAAAATTAGGCGGAGTCTCCCAAAAAGGGTCTTCTGTTCCCGCTGGAAATTACGTCTATGCCATTGCCGATAGTTCTCTTGCGATGCGCTGTATTTTCGGTGGGCTTGGATTTATCTCGAAAGATGTGCAGGGGATGAACATGGGATGGGCCCCTCTGATGGGACTCACTTCGCTTCTTTTTATCGTGATCTGTCTCACAGGGATTTACGACAACCTGAAACAGAAAAATGCCGCGACTCGGATTGGGGATACGGAGGCCATTTTGCAGGCCAAAATACAGATTGTTGAAAATATCCATATCGTTTTGGGATCGGTTTTTCTGGCAGGATGCCGGGTTTTTTCCATTGTTCAAGAGTTTGCTCAGGCCTTCCACCATCCCATCATCATCGCTGGCGGACTCGCAACTCTACAGACCATTTGCACTATTGGGTCGAATGCATTCTTTTCCGTCGCCTATGCCGTTTGGGGATGGAGAACAATCCAGCAGATCAGAGGATTGATAAAGGGAGACAAGCTCCGAGAACAACTCCTCAAGTCGCCTCATCCTCTGGATGACATGCGCAAGCTGGTTGTAAAAGAACGTAAAGATTTTAAAGAGTTAGAAGGGATTGGCCAAGAGGAGCGAGATTTATGGATGAAAAAGGCCGTCGCAGCAGCTCAAAAGTATGGGATTCCTATTCCTCCTGATCTATCTCAGGTGAAAATACCTTTTCATACCGACATCCCTGAAGAAGCCAAAAAATATATCAGCGAACTGGCTCTCTTTGGAAAACAGATGGCTGCCAAAAGAGGCGAAGCCAAGGCAGAAGTGCAGCTCGTATCTCTTTTGGGCAAAGACGTCGTCGATGCTTACAAAAAAGGAGACGAAGTTGCCCTCAAAGAAGCCTTAAATGCGAATCCCAAATGGAAAGCCGCTATTCAACTCACCCTTCTCGCCGCTGGCCTTGCTGCCTGCGTCGCCGGAACGGTTTTAACCGGTGGATCTGCTCTCGGTATCGCCCTCCTCCTTTTCGGTGCATCCGGCGTCGTTTGGATGATGCTCAGTAACGGAAAAGCCCTCGCCTCCCAACTCTCCTCTGGAGAAGTCGGCAAGCGGGACCGTTTCGTCGTCTACTTTAGCCTCGCTCTCAGCATCGTGGCAATCACAGGCCTCATTACCCTCACCGTCCTCACAGGTGGCTCAACCCTCTACATTACCTCGATTGTCATGGCTACTGCATGGCTCCTCATCAACGTCCGTGCCACAGGCTGTCTCATTGATTCGAAAATCCGCCCCTGGGAATACCAGAAGCAACCGACTCCTACCCACTTCCACCAACTCACCCTCACTCAGCCCATGCCCGAAAAAATCGATTCCATCCTTGTTAAAATGGACACCCACGACCAGGAAAACCTCCACCGCCTCCACGCTCTCCACCACAACTGGGAAACCGCCGCCCGCCTCTGGGCCGAAGAAGTCCGCAAGCGAGAAGAACAAGCCTTAAGACAACTTTTCTCTATGAATGCGTAGAGTTGTACATGATTTTCGCAAGAGTTTTAATCGTCGGATTTCCATGTTTTAATGCTGAATACATGGTCGATTTAGGTAACTCAGTCTGTTTTCTGAGTTTTGCTTTATTTAAGGCATCCAGATAAATAGCAATCATTTCCATAGCTCCTTCTGGATCGTTATTTTGTAAACACTCCAAAATAGCAAGAGCAGTCTTCGTCTTATCAGTCAAAGACTTTAAGGGATTAGAACGAGTTAATCCGGGTATTCTATCGAGATCTAAGTTCTTTGATTTTAGCAAATGTCTTTGTCGCTTTCTTGATATCTTTGTCTTGCCCATTTTTATTTCCTCCTAAGAGTAGAATTGCTTGTGCAGGTGGAATTACTGCATAATAAATACGTCTACCATCATTAAATTTTAATTCCCAAATACCATTTTCAAGATATTTATGGTTCCCAAAATGTCCTTCAAATTCAATGTTCAGAATCCTACTCTGAATCTGTCTTTGCGATTTAAGACTTTGGGTTTCAAACCAATCCTTATAATCGGATGTCTCATATAAGACATACTTAGTCATAAATGAAATGGTACGATATGTCGTACATTTATTGCAAGCTCATTGTTTTTTGATGTCTTGGATATTATGATGAAAAAATGGAAAACCACATTGCAGATTTTCTTGTCTATTTAGGTTCTGAGAAGGGTCTCAGTCCCCATACCCTCGAAGCATATGGAAGGGATCTCAAAGGTTTTGCTCACCACTACTCTATCCTTGCTACAAGTCAGGATATCATTGCCTATTTTCAGAAATTGAAAGAGGGTGGGGCCGCCTCGAGTACACTCTGTAGGGCGCTCGTTGCCCTAAAAGTGTTTTTCCGGTTTTTAAAGCGGGAGAAGATCATTACAGAGAACCCAACGGTTTTTCTAGAAAGTCCTAAGCTCTGGCAATTGATCCCCGAAGTATTAACTATCGCCGAGGTTACACAGTTATTGGAGGCGCCCGATCGTGAATCTAGAGTCGGAGCAAGAGACCGGGCCATTTTCCAAGTCATGTATGCATCAGGTCTCCGTGTTTCCGAAGTGTGTGGTCTCCATGTGGGCGATATTTCAGATGATCAAGTCCGGGTGAAAGGGAAGGGGAATAAAGAGCGGATCATTCCGATTGCACCCTCTGCTGTGCAGGCCGTCGATCACTATTTGGTGAAGTTCCGTGGGGAAGGGGATGGCCCTCTCTTTTTAACCAACCGAATCGCCATCTGGGAAAGGGTCAAATTCTATGCTAAAAAAGCCGGGATCACCAAATCGATCTCGCCCCACACTCTCCGCCACTCGTTCGCCACCCATCTTCTCGAAAATGGCGCCGACCTCCGGATCATCCAAGAAATGCTCGGCCACTCCAACATCGCCACCACCGACCGGTACACCCACATCAGCCGCAAGCACCTCCACGCCGCCTTCGAAAAATTCCACCCCAAGCCATAATTAAACTGCAGTGCAATTTTTTAAAAGATTCTGTGTCATAGATCGATTAGCGTGATCTTCCTGTGAAATGATAGTTTCCCATATGGCTTTTCTTGCGGGATGGATGAATTCACGATCCATCTTCATCCTTTCTTTTTTTTCTTCCTCCAAAAAGGAATCGAAGATTTTTTTTCTTTCTCTTAAGTTGAGACAATTTAGAGCTTCGTTGTGTTTTCCTTGTCGTATAAAAGCCAAAACAATGTCCTTTTTAACTCTGTAAATATCTTTCTTATCTTTTAAAAATTCCACAAGGCTTAAAGCCTCCTCAGGACGCCCGAAGATGGCTGTATTTTGGATAAAAAAAGGAATTAGACACTCACCTGAAGTCGGATATTGACCTGGAAAAGAAGCCAGAGTTAAAGCCCTCTTTGTTTGTCCTGACTCGACCCATGTTAATCCCATCTGTCCTATAATATTTTCACCGATATAATGTGTATTTGTTGCTGCTAATAATATGGAACATAGATCTTGAATAGGACCTATTAATCCTAAGCCGACAAGAATAGAAGTAAGTTTCTTCATTTTATCGAAAGGAAGACGACCTAAATGCGGAAAAAGAGTGGTCAAAGCAAATTCATTGACACGGCCTAGATACGCGGTCAGATTTTCAGTTGCGCGATAGAGGGGTAGTTGATTGATTTTTCCAATTTCTTTTTGAGCTTTTTGGAGTAATAAATGCAGATTTTTTTTGCACACATAGACGGCAGCTGCGTTCCATCTTCTATTAACCAGCCTGCATCTAAGTAGATCGATTTTATTACAAAATTGAAAGACCCCCAGTAACAATTCAGCAGGAATTTGCTCAATTTTTAATGTCATAATTCTCGAGGCCGGAGAATTTTTTATCGGCATATCCGATGAGTCTTAGGACGGTTTGTTCAGTGCTTGAGATGTTATTGTTTTTGGGGTCAATGGTTAGACCATGATCTGTCCAAAAGGAAGTGAGGGGATCGATGATGAAAACAGCGAGTGTTTTCTCTTTACAATTTTGAATGAAAGTATTTGTCACCCGCTGAAAGACAGCGAGAGGGCTTTCAGTGGCATTTCCATAGAGAAGTCCTTGATAGAATTCCTTTTTTCTTAGTTTATTAAGGGAATTGAGTCTTTTATACTGTCTCCTTGCCACTTTTATAGCTTCGGGATCGTCGGTACAGATGGGCTTGAAAGGACGAAGATCTGGGGTGAGAGTGACAGAGGCAGCGAGTATTTCACCCGCTTGCTTTCCTTCGGGTGTATTTGGAACATAAATCTCGACTTGATCTTTTCCGTTTTCTTGACGCATCTTCTCGATCAGGGGGCGGATCTGTTTGAGTGTCTCCGGATTTTGAGATTCGACCCAAATACAAAGTTTTTGCTTGCCAAGGATTTCTAAGTTTTTCATCGCTTCTTTGTAAGTGCTTTGGGTGCGGTGCAAGTGGCAAAGAGCAGCAATGCCTTGGAGAATGGCTGGAAGATAATTGTTCTTATCATTTCGAGCTTTGATGAGAGCTTCTCCCATTTTATGAAGGGAAAAGATCGCTTCGAAAGCCATGGAAACTAAAATGAATTGGTACGATTTTTTTCTCTCAAAAGGATATTGAGAGAGGGCATACAAAAGACTAGAAACGAGTTCTAATGCTTTTTTAACTGTTCGGCGACGGGTTAGTTCGATGATGCTTTCGACGGAATCCAACGCCCCGATGGCAAAACGTCCCGTTGAAAACCCCATGGTAATCGAGGATACCATCAGCGAGAGGCGAAAAACACGGTAAACTTTGGAAACGATAGAAAGAAATTTTTCATGGGAATAATTATTTAGATCTGCGAAGATCTCCGCAAATGTATATGCGAGATTAAAGAGTGAACAACCAACTCTGCTGATTTTTCCGACTAAGGGTTGTATGGAAAGAATGGTGCAAATCGATGGAATAGAAGAGGTTAGTAATGAAGGAATGGCAATTCTTTTTCGTAACTCACTCCATAAAAAGTCTTTATCCCAATTTCCGTTATCATAATCACTTCTTGAGATGATCGGAAAATCAAATGTTTTAACAATCGACATTGCCGATATTATATAAAAATATTATAATATGTTCAATATTAATTAGATTTTATGGCAACTATACTTCAATCAACATTTGCGCCCATTCGAGTTCCCGATAACCTCTGGAATCGTGTCAAAACATATTTTGAAACAGAGGAGGCCCAGGATAGGATTCCTGCTCCGATCCCCGTCCAGATGGTAGCTCTCCGCATCCTCATGCAAAATTTTTTCCGATTTAAAACGACAAGTGGCTACCTATTATTAAAAAAAAATATTGAGACCTTCCCGCCCTACGATCTCCTTTGTTATATTCAGGGCAATTACTATTTGAACCTTTTTTCCGTTTTATTTGATTGTTTTGAGTGCATGCCTCAAAAACTTGCTTCCTTTAATATTCGTATTTTGCCATCGATACCCCCCGATCTTGAAGATTTCACGATGACCTCTTTATCGAAAGAAAAACGAATTAGTTATGTCACTTATTCAAATCCAGTTTTAGAGCTGTGGAGGCAAGGTCAAGCACCGGGTGTACAACACAATCCACACCATGGAGAATGGATTGTCTACGTTCAAGAGACCCCTAGCTGTTCCCAAGATCATGGGAATATTTCTACGCAATACAAATCTGCATTGAATAACCTTCCTGCAGATATTATTCGGCATATATGTGGATTTCGAATCCAAAAAAGTGAGCGACACCCTTTGGCCCAGGATGTCCCTTCTTTGTTAATTGGGTTCAATGGTAATTATGTTTATCAACTTCAACAACTCACTTCTTTGCTTCTTGCACATGAGTGTGTGCAGAGGATCTCATTTACAGCAGGTAAGCTATCCTCTACCTGTAGAAGATACCATCGTATTTTAGCCCCTGAACTTCAAAGAGCAAAACAATTAACTCGTTTGGTCAAATGTATTTTTTCTGGGAGGCCTTATCTTCCTCTTCACTATATAACGGTTTATCAGTGTCTAGCTAGAGGATTTTATTGGGAGACAATTAGGTTTTATCTCCATATCGACCCCTCTGTTTTAATGCCTAATGACGATAATCCAATACCAATTTCTGATTTTTTAGTCATAGATAGAAATCTCGTTAAATTTCTCCTGAAGATCTGCAAGAAACACGAGATCGAATGGTTTCAGAGTCGGTTATATCAACAAATCCAGGAAGGAATGAACTCGAACGACGGGCAAAAACTCCAAAGGGCTCTAGATCTCCAAGAGTCCCTAGGTGAAAAAGAGATGAACTATCTTGCAACGCGCGATCTTGTTGCCCAAAATAGTTCTGTCATCGCTGTAGGAGGAGTCACACTCATTGCTACAGCGACTTTCTTTGCCATCCGTCTCCTAAGGAGGCTCTCCTAAATATTATGGGAAGTATATTTCAATCCATATTTGCGCCAACTCGAGTTCCTGATAACCTCTGGAATCGTATCAAAACATATTTTGAAACCGAGGAGGCTCAGGATAGGGTTCCTGCTCCGATCTCCGCCAAGATGGTAGCCATCCGCAGACAGATGGGACATTTTTTCCGCTCAAAAACAGAAAGCAACTATCTATTACTAAGAAAAAATATTGAGAGACTCACACCCGGAAATATCTTTTTTTATATTCGCGGCAATTACTATTTGAGGCTTTTATCAGTTCTATTTGATTGTTTTGAGTGCATGTCTCAAAAACTTACTTCGTTTCCTATTCCTGTTTTGCCATCGATCCCTGCCGATCTTCTCCTCAAGGTCCAGGGTTTCACGATGACACTCCTTTCGAAAGAAAAAAAAATGAGTTACCTCACTTATTCAAATCCAGATTTTGAGCAGTGGAGGCAAGGCCATGCGCCCGGTGTACAACACAACCCGCTCCATGGAGAATGGATTGTCTACGATCAAGAGACCCCGAGCTGCCTGCAAGATCGTGTGAATATTTCTACAAACTACTATACTGGATTGAATAACCTTCCTGCAGATATTCTTCAGTATATATGTCAATTTAGAACCAGCGAACGACTCCCTTCAGCCCAAGATGCCCCTCCTATATTGAACGAGATGCGCAATAACTATGGCTGGCGGCTTCAAGAACTCAGTTCTTTATTTCTTGCCCATGAGTGTGTGAAACAGATCCCATTTACAGCAGGTAAACTATCCTCTACCTGTAGAAGATTTCATCAGATTTTAGCCCCTGAACTTCAAAGAGCAAAACAATGGGTTCGTTTGATTAAAGCGATTTTGTCTCATAGACGTTATTACCCTCTCGACTATGTAACGATTTATCAGTGTCTTTCTAGAGGATTTTATTGGGAGACAATTAGATTTTATCTCCATTTAGACCCTTCTGTTTTAATACCTGATGACAATCATGCATTGCGCAATCCGTCAACAATCTCTGCTGATTATTTAGTCCTAGATAGAAATCTCGTTAAATTTCTCCTTAAGGTCTGCAAGAAACATGAGATTGAATGGTTTCAGAGTAGATTATATCAACAAATCCAGGAGGGAATCCACTCGAATGACGGGCAAAAACTCCAAAGAGCTCTGGATCTCCAAGAGTTTCTAGGTGAAAAAGAGATGCACTATGTCGCTCAACATGGCTTTGCCATCCGCCTTCTAAGAAGACTCTCGTAAAGGTTACAGCTCTACGTAATCGTCAACATAACTCGAAGGAAAGTGTACTAAAGGTCCTAAACGAGTATTTTGAAATTTTATTTGTGCAATTGCTTCTACAAAGAGTGCAACGTTGTCTGAGAACATCGGATTTTCTCGAGCGATAATGACACAAGCCGATGAAAGTCTTGCCATTGACAAAGGAAGGGATCTCAGCTGATTTGAAGAGAGATTCAGCCGTTGTAAGTAGGTAAAAGGGGTAAAGTCATCGGATAGGTGGTAGATGCAATTGTTATTGGCATGCAAATTTGTTAAACCAGTGAGTTGAGTTAGAGAGTTCGGTAATCGAGTGAGCTTATTTTCATTCACATCCAATTCTGTTAATGCAGTTAAACGACAGAGATCATCTGGAAGCTCTGAAAGAGAATTCTTTTGTAGGCTTAGAATTCTTAGGGCAGTTAAATGCACAATACCTGCTGGGAGGATAGAAATAGCATTAAAGTCAAGACGAAGCACTTCCAATTTTGTTAATGACATCAGGGGATCCAATGAAGGGGCCGCTCCTGTCAATTGATTTTGCCCAAGAACAAGGGTTGTCAATGTATTCAATCTGCTCAATGCGGGTGGTAAATAAGTGATATAGTTACAAGATACGTCGAGTTCGGAGACGTCCACGGTCTCTCCAGGATTAGATGCATTCATTTCGAAATAGCGGGCCAAATTTCTCGAGGCTTCTTCATTGGAAGGGAAATAACCGGGGCGAATTCTTATAAGCAAATAGCCGGGGTGGTGCCAATTCGAATCTCCGATATGCCAGTTTAGAAACCTTGAAAGGTCAGTTAACATTGTCATGATTAAAAATATTATAATTAATTCTTAAAAAAATATCAATATAAGGTAATTACCTGAAGCTGAGGCGGATATGTCGCCCATTCTTTTTATAATTATTGAAAATTAGTTATATTTATTATATAATATTCTATTATGTCAGTTAAAAATATAGGTTGGGGATTACCAGCCGAGTTGACTCAAGCTGTTTTACGGAAAATTGACTTCTCTGATTTGCTTTCTGTACGGAGGGTGTGCACCTATTTGGCCGTACAAGGGGCGGATCGTTTCCTTTGGACTTCACTCTGTGAGAGACACTACGTACAGTTGCAATCGGATGAATCGCCGTTCTTAACATTTTTGAGATACAGAGGGATTCGAAGAGGTGAGTTTCAAAGACCGTTTGGAGATAAAAAATATCAAGAGTGTTCAGTCCTGAAAAGAGATTATATGATTGTAGAGAACTCTCTTTTTAAGAAAACAAGGACCGAGAGGGGCTTTCAGAGAATCGAGTGCGATGGCGCGGTCCAGAAGATGCATCAATTCTCCGAGGAGTTTTTTATTGCTACATCGAATGATTGTTTCGCTATCTATCAAAACAGAAAAGAGTACTATCAAGCAGTTTTCACATTTCCCGAAAAACCGGAAGCGGCCTGTTTTGATGGTGAAGCGGTTTATATTTCTACGCATGGGCAAATCCGCTCAATTCCTTATTCCTGGAAGGAAGGATGCATGGTTTTTGGAGAACCAACCGTCATTCCAGTCCCTTTTACGAAAGTGGTTTCTATGAGAGTTCTCGGAGATTATCTTTGTATTTTAGAAGATGAAAGATATACCGTTTTAAACACGCATAAAAATTTTGAGCTGGTTGGTCATTTGTGCACAGTGGGAGAAAAATTGGTATACTTACACGGTCATTTTTATGACGGAGCTAATTATAACCGATGGGAAAAACGTCCTGAAACCATGGGATTTGACCTGACATCCCAAAGGGAATTTTACCGGATGAAGAAAGACGGTTTTTATCTTTTTACAGAACCACGCGATGAATACCGTGATACCTTAAGAAAGCTCGAAATCCGAGATGCAACCAAGACCGATTTTCCTATCATTCACGTTTTGGAATTTGACACCCTTAGAGGCGGCCGTCTTTGGGATGTTTGTTTATATGAAAATTATCTTGTTGTAGCAACAAAAGATTTTCTGACATTTTTCCAAAAAGGGAGCTTCAAGCTGGTGACTAGAATTCCATTTCCAGCCTCCATCCATTCTCTTCACGTCGTAGCCGATGCTCTTGTTATTGAGGCAATGAACGGAAAGATTTATTCTACCGATTTTCTTCCTTAGAATCTAGATATAAATATTCACTGCGATCACGCTGGTAACAAACCGGCCGCTGTTTCTTCCAGCAAAAGTAAACCAGATGCCTCCGATGATACCTATATCTCGACTCCAGTTATATTCGATCGCAGGTGCTAGACTGAATTGTTCTCTAGAGGGAGAGGAATTGATAGCCGTTGTTTTTCCAGAAAAGCGGTTTTTATTATTATGGGTATATAAAAGATCGCCGGCTAAGGCCCAGCGATGGGTCAAGTTGTATTGGAATGCTCCGTTGACAGAAAAAATATCGCCCTGATGAACGGTCCCATAGGTGTTTGCTGATCCTCCGTACGTATTGAATCGTTTCACATGGATCGGAGTCCCAAACTGATAATTAAAAACAAGACGTGTCGAAAGAAAGTGGGTGGGTGCCGTGTGCCAAAGCTTGGAAAAAATGAGTATCGCTGTAGGCTCCCAGGACCCCGATCCAATGGCATCGGTTCCTTTCAGGTGCGGCTGTAATTTTTGGTATTTACCAATCGGAACGGAAACCCTCAAGTTGAGTTTTATTGCTGGAAAAGGATCATCGACCCCTGCTCTCACCAGCTGAAACCCCGGCCCAATAGACAAATCCCCTATATTGATATAGTGCCTCCCCTCTGTTTCGTTATAAAATGCTTGGGGATAAACACGAAAGTCGATGCTTTTGGCAACTCCAATTCGCGTTTGTATCTGCACGCGCGTCGTATAAAAATTGGGCTGTGAATGTGCTTTCCAATGACGATCATAAATGGCATTAAAGACATAGAAATAAAGATACGGTTGAATGCTAACATCACCCGGTTTCACGGTGTAACCAGACGGTGCAATCAACGGTCCTGTGAACCAAGGAACAAAATGTGTTGGAAAAGTCTCTTCGTGGGTTTCCTCTTCATCGGCTAGAAGAGAAAATGTCCACACCATCACCAGGATAAAACCGAGATATATTGAACGTGACTCAAAATTCATTGGCTAACTATATAGAATTCGTGTAAAAAATAATACCCTTTAGAGTTAAAAATGCCAGGAATTCCACATTCATTTCATGATAATGATTTGAAAGATAAAATCGAAGATTTATGTCGGATTCCAGAACTTAAAAAGTTTGCATCTAAGAAACCAAGGGGGAAATTTCTCTTTGTTGTCATTTTAGTGCTTTTTACGTCGGTTTTGATCGGATTTATTCTTTTAAAAACACAGCCCACTGAAAAGTACTTCTCGTATCTTAAAGGACCATTGCCCGATTTCATTGGAAGAGAAAAATACCTCGAAATTTTACATAGAGATTTATTGCAAAAAGATTTTCACAATAACCTCCACATCAAAATCGTGTGGGGAAAAGGGGGAATGGGTAAAACGGAACTGGCTAGAGAGTTTGCCTATCGATATCGCTCCAATTTTTCTTTTATTTGGACATTTTATTGCGACAATCAGGAACAAATTGACCAAGGTTATCGTGATCTCGCAAAAATGTTAAATATTTTGAATCCTCAAGATAGTCTAAACAGAATAAAAGAAGTCGTTCATTTGTATCTTGAAAATCATCCTTTTAAGCGGCCTTGGCTCCTTATTTATGACAATACTGAAAAAGAATTTTCTTATCCTCAAAGAGGGGGATCGATTTTAGTCACTTCCCAATTACAACTCCTCAATCCGGAATTTCTTTTAGAGGTTGAACCTTTTTCTCAACAAGAATCTCTAGAACTTTTAGAAAAAATCACCTCGGAAAAAAAAGGGAAACCGATGGAGCTTCTAGCTCATGATCTAGAGTATCTTCCTATTCTGATCAATTACGCGGGCCATTACATTAAATCGACACCCGGTTGTAATACATCTGAGTATCGGAAGCTCTTCTCCGAGCGTCTTATTGGAAAAGAAGGTCCCCTTTGGATAGAGATGGATGTCAATCTAAGATACGTAAAAAGCTTGGCAACTTCTTGGCAGCTTTCATTGAATTCTTTAGAAAAAACGAACCCTCTTGCCATCCAATGGTTATTTCTTTGTAGTTATCTTTATCCGGAACATATCTGTGAAAAATGGATCGATGATTGGCTGATGGATAAAATGCCAGACAAGACCCAATCGATTGTTTTGGAAAGAAAAAAAATATGGAAAATCCTTCAGAATCGAGGTTTGGTAAGCTATGAGGATAAAACGAAAACCTTCTCCATTCACCGATTTCTGCAATTTATTATTCGTGAAAATAGGAAAAATCATCTTGAGGCAGACTTAAGCCAAGCGATATCTACCTTAGTCAATAATGCTGAAGGTTCCCTATTCTTAGATCAAATCTTATGGGAAGAAGCCAATTTTTGGTACTACCATGCATGCGAGGTCCGAAAATGGCTGCTCCAATGCAACCTTCCATCGTGGAGTCATAAAGACAAAAAAAATTGTTTTCTTCTATTCAATGCCATAGCCGATTGGTGCAACTCAAATTCCCATTTTGAAGAGGCCCTATTAAGCTTCGAAAAATGTCTCAGTTTTAAACCAGAAATTCTTGCTGAGAACTCTCCAGAAATTGGTAGAGTTTACAGCCAAATGTCTTGGACTTTGTTTATTTTATTTCGACGGAAAGAAGCTCTCAATACATGTCAAAAAGCTGAAGAGATTCAGCGTGTTTTTTCAGGAGATGCCGTTTTACAGTATGCTGAAACACTCGAATTTATCGGATTTTTTCTAGCACGAAACGAAAAACATGAAGAATCATTAGGATATTATAGACGGGCTCTTAAAATTCATCTGGAAAGTCTTGGTTGGTTTGGGGACATAGAAAATAACCTTGACTCGATGCTTAAGTACATCAAAGAAATCGGTAAACAAATCACTTCTTTCGATAAAGAAGGGCATCACTCAGAAGCCCTAAAATTATGTGACAGGATCATTAGAATAGGTATCAACTTAGTCAAAATTGCCAGATCTCTCGTGATCGTTGACAATACGACTATTAACCCGACATGCAAAAAAGAGACAAGATGCGTAAGCGAACCCCTGTCAGATCGAAGCGTCAGCGGTCCGACCGACGAGGATCATAGCCGACAGGCTAGGCCGAGGAGGAGGAACGATCTGTCAGGGGTGCAGCCAGCAGGTTGTCTCTTTTTTGCGTGGAGGGTTAATAAAGCACAAGAATTTAGTGAAAAAGCATTTGAGATTTTTCAAGAAAGTCGCAGAATCAAGCCTCTTTCTTTTCCTTCTGGCTTAGTTTCACGGTGGGCTCCTTTTGCTTTAGTCTATCAAGGGTGGTGTTGTTCTAAATTAGGAAAATACCGCGAAGCTGAGAAGTTCTATAAAAAAGCTTTATCACTGTCGATGTCGCTATTCGGGAAAAATCACAGAGACCGCGCGCATATCTTGAATGAAATTGGCATGAGCTACTTATGGACAAATAATTTCAAGGAGGCACGAAAAGTTTTCAGATTGGGCCTTAAACAAAATGAAGGAAAAATAAATTTTAGTACCATTGAAGCTTATAAAATCATCGGACAGACCTATATCAAGGAAGGAAGAATTAAAAAAGGACTAAAATATCTGTTAAAACCGATCCAGGCATGTGCCGAAGCTGGTCAAAACCCGGCCATGCTCGCAACCCTTTTAGAACTCTTTCATTCTACCCTTAAAAATATTCCGAATCAGAAAGAATCGGTGCAAGATGCTGCTCTTATAGCCTACACTCTTAGTAAGGAGGCTTTTGGCGAAAGTCACCCGCTTTCAAACGCGTTTTTCGTAATTTTTCGAGATAGAGATAAAGGACCGGGGTGAAGTAGAGGGTGAGGATTTGGGAGACGAGGAGGCCGCCGATGATGACGAGGCCCAGCGGGGTGCGGCTTTGGGCGGTCATGCCGCCCATGCCGAGGGCGATGGGGACGGCGCCCATCATGGCGGAGAAGGTGGTCATGAGGATGGGGCGGAATCGGACGCGGCAAGCTTCGGTGATGGCTTCGTGGGGAGTTTTGCCGGCGAGGATGCCGTCATTGGCAAAGTCGATGAGGATGATCCCGTTTTTCATGACAATGCCGAGGAGGAGGATGAGTCCGACAAAGGCATAGAGGGAAAGGGGAATATGGAAGAGATAGAGGGTGAGGAGGCCGCCGAGGGCTGCGGGTGGTAGGGTCGACATGACGGTGATGGGGTGGAAGAAATTTTCATAGAGGATGCCGAGAATGATGTAGATGACGAAGAGGGTGATGAGGAGGAGGAGCGAAAGGTTGGCGAAAGACGATTGAAAGACATCGGCGGTTCCTTGGACTTTGCCGGTGACGGAAGGGGGGAGGGTTTCATGGGCGAGAGCGTCGAGTTTTGCAAGGGAGGGGCCGAGAGCGGCATTTCCGACATCGAAGAAGATATTCACGGCGGGAAGGCCGTTGAGGCGGTTGATATTGAGCGGTCCTACTGTGTGGGTGAATTTCGAGACGGCGGTGAGGGGAACGAGTTGATTTGTGGATGAACGGATATAGAGCTGCGAGAGGAGTGTCGGGTCGCTGTAGAATTTCGGCTCGACTTCTAAGATGGCGTAGTATTGGTATTCAGGGTTGTTAATGGGTGAGAGGTTGGAGCCTGCAAAAGCGTACGACAGGCCATTTTCAATGGCGCCTGCGGAGAGATTGAGAGCAGAGGCTCTGTCGCGGAGAATTTCGACATGGAGTTGCGGTTGTTTGATTTCGAGGTCTGTACTCACTTGAGAAAAACAGGTGACATCTTTCATTTTTTTCATCAGCGTGTCGGTTGTGGCGTAGAGAGTCTCAGGAATTAAGCTTTGCAGGGTGTATTGGTAGGGGGCATTGATGTCGGTGGTCGAAACCTGAAGATCGATCAAGGGAAGTGGCTTGATATAGGCTTGGACGGCGGGGAAGGTTTGAAAAGCCGTTCGGATATTTTCCATGATCTGTGGAAGAGGTGGCCTTTGTTTAAAAGGTTTCAGACGGATGAACATCGTCCCTTTATTATCTTCAGAGGTGGCTCCCATCGACAAGATCGAATCGATAGCAGGATGGTGCTTGATCATTTGACTGACGGACGATTGGTAGTGCATCATTTGGAAGGGGGAGGTTCCAGTCGGAGCTTGGGTGTGGACGACAATAAAGCCAATATCGTCGGGTGGTAGAAAATCGGAGGGAAGCATTTTGAAGAGGAGCACGGTTGCCACAACAGAAGCCAGTCCAAAACAGAGTGTCAATTTGGGATGATTGAGAACGTGTGTCAAGGTTTTGTCGTAGAAATTGAATGAAAATCTCTCGGTTTTGTCTTTCCGTACGAATTTACTGCAGAGCATCGGAGTCAGAGTCAGAGAAATAAATCCTGAGATAAAGATAGCGAAGACGATCACAATGGCAAATTCATGGAACAGTTTTCCAATCACCCCGCCCATGAAAAGAAGGGGGATAAAGACCGATGAAAGGGAGAGGGTCATCGATAGAATGGTGAATCCGATTTCTTTCGACCCTTCAAGAGCAGCCTCGAAGGGCGATTTTCCGAGCTCGACGTGGCGAACAATATTTTCGAGTACGACGATGGCATCATCGACTAAAAATCCGATTGAGAGGGTGATGGCCAGGAGAGATAAAATATCGATCGTATATCCGAGCCAAAACATCGCTGCGAAAGTTCCGACGATGGTTAGGGGAAGGACGATGGTGGGAATGAGCGTGTTCGATAGTTTTCCGAGATAAAGAAAAATCACGAGCACAACGAGGCCAAAGGCAACGAGTAAGGTGAGTTCCACATCGGATACGGCTTCTTTGATGTATTCCGATTTATCAAAAACGCGGTAGAGATTGACCGATTTCGGGAGACTTTTTTCGAGAGCTGGAAGGATTTTGTCGACGTCTTTGATCACCCGCATTGAATTCACACCGGGCTGGGTTAAAATCCCAAAAATCACGCTCGCTTGGTCACAGTCTGAAGAGAGGTACCGGATGTACTGTTTATCGTCTTGAGTGCTGTCAAGAGCTTTACCCACATCGCGCAGGCGAACGGTATTGCCGGTCGCATTTTTGATGATGACAGAATCGAAGTGGGCCGCGCGGCTGAGCTGGCCGCTCACATCGATCGTATATTCTTTGGTTTTTCCATACAGAGTTCCTGTCGGTAGATTGACATTGGCAGTTTGGATGGCAGCTGCCACCTCGTCGATGCCGATCCCTTTGGCGGCGAGTTTTTGCGGATTGACTTGGATGCGGACGGCAAAAGGGGAGCCATAAACGGCAACTTGAGCGACCCCGCTGATGGTGCTGAGCCGCTCTCCAATAAATGTGTAGGCGTATTCGTAGAGTTGATAGATCGGCATGGTTTCAGAGGCGACAGCAAAGTAGAGAATCGGAGTTTGGGAAGGATTGACCTTTTCGTAGGTGGGGGCATAGGGGAGGTCTTGAGGAAGATTGGGGCCTGCGACATTGATGGCGGTTTGGACATCGAGGGCTGCCGAGTCGATCTTTTTATCGAGCGCAAATTGGAGAACAATGGTTGCACCGTCATTGGAACTTGTCGAGGCAATGCTGGTGATCCCTGCAATGGTTAAAAACTCTCTCTCAAGAGGGCTGACGACATTGTTGGCTACAATGTCCGGGCTCGCGCCGGGATAATTAACAGAGACCGTAATCGCAGGATAATTGACATTCGGAAGATCGCTGACGGGAAGCCGTTTGTAGGCGATAACGCCGAAAAAAAGAATCGCCAGCATGATGAGGGTGGTCATGACAGGCCGCTCGATGAAGATACGGGAGAAGTTCATGGTTTCAGGGCCACTTTTGCCCCGGGATAGAGATTGAGCTGACCTTCTAAAACCACGGTTTCATAAGGAGAAAGACCTGATTCAATCACCGTATGATCATCGGTTTTTTGTCCTTTGGTCACCGTTCTGAGTTCGACGGTTTCTTCCTTGAGGATATAGATATACGGTCCTTGTTGGCCCAGCTGCACGGCCTCAGTCGGAAGCAAAAGAGCATCTTTCTGGATATCGAGAATGAGTCTCACATCTAAGTATTCTCCAGGCCAGAGTCTTTTATCGTGATTAGGGAAAGTCGCTTGTAAGAGAATTGTCCCGGTCGTTTCATCGACTTGATTGTCGATTAAGAACAGTTCTCCTTCGATCGGCTCCCCGTTTTGAAAGACGATAGTTTTAAGCGGTTTTTTTTGATGCAAGGCTGCAATTCTCGGCAGTTCTTTTTCGGGAACGTAAAAACTGACGCGGATGGGCGTGATTTGATTGAGGGTGAGGAGGGAATCTCCACCGACCGGAACATAGTTTCCGACATTGACGAGCAGTTTGCCTGTCATCCCAGTGAAGGGGGCCCGAATCGTACAGTAGCTATGATTGATCTGGGCTGTTTCAACTTCGGCAGCCGATTGTTGAATCGCTGCTTCGGCCGTGCAAACATCGGCAACGAGCTGTTCGTAGTTGAGTTTGGAAATATAGTCGTCGTGGACAATTTTCGAGTAACGCTCCACCTTGGTTTTGGCGATCTCGAGGTTAGCTAAATGCTCTGCGAGCTGGCCGCGGGCTTTGTCGAGAGCCGCTTGAAATAGACTCGGATCGATCGTGAGGAGGAGATCATCTTTTTGGACTTCTTGCCCCTCTTTAAAAAATTGACCCATGAGTGTCCCGCTGATCTGTGCTTTCACATGCACGGTTTGATTAGCTTCGACATGGCCGATGTATTCCAAATAGATCGGAACATTGGCAATCTGTGGTTTGACAACCGTTACATAGGCGGGTGGAGGTGGAGCGGGAGGGGGTGTCTTTGAACAAGCAATGGAGCAAGCCGTGAGGAGGAAAAGCCAGGCCCACTTTTTCATTGGATCTCTTTTGGTTTAGGAGGTGTGATGGTACCAGCTGCATAGCTCAGATTGACAAGCGCATTGAGCCATTGGTTGGTCGTGCTCACCTGCTCTGATCTCGCGCTGGAAAGGGTGCTCTGTGCAGACAGGAGTTCCAAAATATCGGCGACGCCGGCTCTGTATCGGCAGAGAGCGACATCGTATTGTTTTTCGGCTGTCTTTAGCAGAACATCGGTACAGTGCATCGTTTCAAAAGCTGTCTTCACGGTCGAATGGGCAGTCATCACATCTTGGATCACATTCAGTTCGGTTTGACGGAGCTGTGCTTCGGCTTGCTCTTTAATGGCTCTGGCCTGCCGCAAATTATTCAATGTCGCAAAACCCTCGAACAGGGGAAAGTTGAGGTTCACCGTGCTCGTGTAGTTGATTCTTAAATTACCGCCGGGTCTTGAACTTTCTTGGAACGCTGTCGCATTGTAGACGACATTGGGGAGAAATTGTCTCCAAGCCGCTGATACCGCCGCTTCTTGCGACCGTACATTGGCTTCTGCAGCCGTCAAGTCGGCTCTTTTCTCGAGGGCGACTGCGAGAACCTGGTTCGCACTTTGGACCATTTGATCAATCGGAGGAACCTCGGGCATGCACTGGATCTCGATTTTTTGATTCGAGTCGATCCCCATTTGAGTCAAAAGAGAAATCCGCGCATTGACGATATTTTGTTTTTGATTGATCACATCGATTTGCGCTTGGATAAGTTTTGTTTCTGTCTGTAAAAGATCGGAAGTGCTTTTGACTCCTGCATCGAGCTCTTTTTTGGCAGCACAGTACGATGTCTCTGCCGTGCAGAGATCCTCATCTCTCGCCTTCATCAGTTCGATCTGACTGAGATAGTTGTAATAATCATCAGCGACTTGCTGCAGCACCGTTTGGATTTGCCGGTTGTGGGTGAAATCGGCAAAGAAAAGAGCCTGCTTAGCCGCTTCTGCATTTTGCTGAGTCAGTCCAAAGTCAAGCAACGTATAACTCAGCGAAAGCTGCGGCCCCCAATCGGTCAAATACTGCACAAACCGGGGCGTACCAAATTCTGGAGGAAATGTCGTCTTCGATCTCTCGTACTGATACGTTCCCGAAAGTGTCGGATAGAGCGGACTGAGTTCCTGCCCATAAAAAGCTGCTGCTGCCCGCGCTTTTGCCCACGTCAATTTCGTCGATGGATTATTCCTCAGCGCAATATCCAATATCTCCGCCAAACTCAGCGGCTCCGTCGAGCTAAAATACCTAACTTCCCTCGTATCGAGCGGCTGCTGATATGGCAATGATGGCGCCTTCGGCGCATACACGTACGGATTCATCGCCGTACATCCACTCAAAATAACCGATACAAAAAAAGACCTTTTCACATCTCAGGCTATAAGAGAAAAATGGGTTGCTGTCAAATCTGGAAAGATGACCAATGGAGATTGTCTATTCCCTCTGACAATGGAATGGGTTGTTCCTGTAGAGAAATGACAGAAGCCATTTTCACAGCATGCTCCTTACAAAAGAGGGAAAGTGGAGATGCCAGGCCCCGTGAAAGTGTTTTGACAAACTTAATCTCAAAAGCATACAGTTCGGAACCTTTTTCAATAATGAGATCGACCTCTGTTCCACTCGAGGTTCTATAAAAAAAGCAATTCCAACGACTACTTTGTACAGAGAGTTGTTTGATAGCTTCCATAACGATCATATTTTCAAAAATAGGACCTTTTTCGGAAGCTCTGAAAAATCTATCGGGATTATCCAATCCTAGGAGATAGCAGAGCAAACCTGTATCTACAAAATAGATTTTGGGAGATTTAACAAGTCTTTTAGTGAGATTATTATGATATGGTTTCAAAATATAAATAATATAAGTCGCTTCTAAAATAGTGAGCCAATCTTTTGCAGTCGGTTGAGTAATTCCACATTCTTTTGAAATCTCCGAAAGATTGAGCAACTTTCCTGCACGGGCAGCAAGAAGACCTATGAAAGTTTGGAATCTTCCTAAATCGGTGATCGATTTGATATTTCGGACATCACGCTCAATGTAGGTTGAAACATAAGACCCAAACCAAAGGTTTTTATCGAGATCTGGTTTTTGTAAAAATTCTGGATAAAATCCCTGAATCATTTGTTGAACACAGAAAAGATCATCTTTATTTTGATGCTGAGGAACTTCTCGCATTTCTTTCCAATCAAAAGGGTATAAATTGAAAATTGCAATTCTTCCTGCCAAGGTTTCAGAAACTCCTTTCATGAGTTGAAAAATCTGGGAACCTGTAAGGACAAATTGTCCGCTTTTCTCTCTTTCTCGATCGATACGCATTTTTAAATAAGGAAGTAGTCCTGGGGCATATTGGATTTCATCGATAATTAAGGGTGGGGGATTTTTGCTTAAGAAAAGCTCCGGATCTTCATTAGCAAGAGATCGAATAACAGGATCATCCAAGGTAATATATTTAAATCCCTTTAGACTGTTTTTAAGAAGTGTGGATTTGCCCGCTTGCCTAGGACCTGTGATGAGAATTACAGGAAATTGGGTCAAAGCTTTTAAAAATGGTTTTTCCAGGTCTCTTGAGAAATACATACCTAACTTGAAGAATATCAAAGATTTCTTTTCAAAACAAGTAAATTCAAAGTGGCATTTTGAATTTGCAGGTTATGATTGTAACTTCTTGAGGAGGAGGTCGTTAACGATGGCGGGGGAGGCTTTGCCGCGGGAGAGTTTCATGATTTGGCCGATGAGGAAGGCGAACGCTTTATTTTTGCCGGCTTTGTAGTCGGCGACCCCTTGGGGGTTTTCGGTGACGACTTGATCGATGATGGCTTCGATTTCGGAGGTGTTTTGGAGGGGTTGATAGTCGGGGTTCGATTCGACTATTTTTGAGGGAGGGGTGCCAGGGTTGGAGACGATGTCATCGGCGACGCGTTTGGCAATTTTGCCGGTGATGGTGCCGTTATCGATCAGATTGACGAGCTCGGCGATGTGGGAGCTTTGAATGCCGAGATCCCAGAGCGGTTTTCCGAGGTTTTTGATCCGGCCGGGGAATTCGACGGTGAGCCAAATGGCGAGTGATTTTCCATTGGTCGTCGCTTTAAGTCCTTCCTCAAAATAGTCGGAGAGTTTTTTGTCATGGATGAGGAGGGTCGCCGGTTGCTGGGGGATTTGAAGCTGCGAGAGATACCGGTGGTACCTTTCACGAGGGAGTTCTGGAAGGGATTGACGGATCTCTTCGATATACGAGGGTGTGAGAACAATCGGAGGAAGATCGGGCTCTGGAAAATACCGGTAATCTTCGGCCTGTTCTTTGACCCGCATGAGGATGAGTTCATTTTTTTCTGTATCGAAACGGTACGTGCCATGTTCGATTTGTTCATGGGGATGCGCCGAGTAAAATTGGATTTGGCGACGGATTTCCGATTCGAGGGCAGCTTCCATGTAGGAAAAAGAATTCATGTTTTTGACTTCGATCTTGTTCCGGAAGCCGGTTTCGGTTTTGAGTCGGACGGAGATGTTGGCATCGATCCGGAGAGACCCTTCTTCCATATTGCAATCAGAAGCATCGAGGTATTCCATGATCGCTTTGATCGCCATGGCGTAGGCAGATGCCTCTTTGGGCGAGCGCATGCAGGGATCCGAGACAATTTCGAGCAGGGGAACGCCAGCACGGTTGTAGTCGACGCCTGAAAATTGAGAAAAGTGCTTGAGCATCCCCGCGTCTTCTTCGAGATGGGCATGGTGGATTTTGAAATGGTGCGTTGCATCTCCGACATCGGCGGTGACGACACCTCCATGGATGATCGGATAATCAAACTGGGTGATTTGGTAGTTTTTCGGATTGTCGGGATAAAAGTACGATTTTCGATCAAAACGGCTGATCAGAGAAACATCGGAATGGATGGCACAGCCGAATTGGACCGCTTTTCGGACGGCTTCCCGATTGACGACAGGAAGTGATCCTGGTTGACCGGTGCTGACCACTCCGATGTCGGTGTTGGGCTCATTTCCAAACTGGTACGGTTCTGATCCAAACATCTTTGTCCGGGTATTCAGTTGGACGTGGATTTCCAGCCCGATGATCGGCTCCCAATTTTCGTAGAGAACATCAACCATGGGACTCCTCAAAAGCTGGAGGGATTTTTGCAAAGTCGGTCGCTTGCTCAAAATGGTGGGCAACGCGGAGCACATCGGCATCGTGCAAATAAGGTCCTGTCAGATGAAGGCCGAGTGGCCGCTTTCGAGAGCAAAATCCTGATGGAATCGAGATCGAAGGAAGACCGGCCAGATTCGTCGGGACGGTATAGATGTCTTGCAGATACATCTGCAGGGGATCTTTAAATTCTCCAATTTCGAAAGCTGAAAACGGAGAGGTCGGAGTCGCGATGATCTGACATTTCTCGAACGCTTTTTTAAACTGCTGAATCATGAGCGTTCGGACCCGTTGAGCCCGTTTATAGTAGGCGTCTTTGTAGCCCGATGACAAAACATACGTCCCGAGCATGATCCGCCGTTTGACCTCGGGCCCGAACCCTTCTTGTCTAGAAAAGTCGAAAATCTCATCCAATGTCGTTGCTCGCGAAGATCTTTTTCCAAAGCGGATCCCATCAAACCGGGCGAGGTTCGTCGAAGCCTCCGCCGTTGCAAGAATATAATAAACTGCGATCGAATACCGAAGAATATCGAGATCGATGTCGACGATCTTGCATCCCAAATTCTTGAAGACCTGGAGGGCATTTTCAAAATTTTGCCGAGGTTCTTTTTCGAGACCTTCTAAAAAGTGCCAAGGAACCCCGATTTCCATCCCTTGGATCGGTTTCTGCAGCTTTTGAACGTACGGTTCAAGAGGAAGAGGAATACTAGTTGAATCGCGGGGACAATGTCTCCCAATCACTTCCATGATGAGAGCGCTATCGGGGACATTGGTCGAAAAGGGGCCGATTTGATCGAGCGAAGAACCAAAAGCGACCAAACCATAGCGGGAAACTCTTCCATACGTCGGTTTAAAACCGACAATTCCACAAAATGCCGCCGGTTGCCGGATCGAGCCACCGGTATCTGTTCCAAAGGCTATAGGACAAAGTCTCGCTCCAACAGCTGCAGCAGAGCCCCCGGAAGATCCACCCGGTGCAACTTTGGGATCCCATGGGTTTTTCGTCAGCTGGTAAGCCGAATTTTCGGTCGATGATCCCATGGCGAACTCATCGAGATTGGTTTTTCCCAGAAAAATCCCATCTTCCTCTTCAATGAGCCGTGTCACAGCAGCGTCAAAAACAGCCCTGTAGTTCGATAAAAATTTCGATCCACACGTGGTGATTTCACCGAGAAGATGGATATTGTCTTTAAGACCGATCGGAATCCCGGCCAGTTTTCCCACCGGTTTTTTCTGACCCTTCTTTTCATCCAGCGCTTTCGCTTTTTGCAAAGCTCTTTCCCCCAGCACCGTCAAAAAACAGCCCAGACCCGGATCGTACTCATCGATCCGCTTTAAAAACGCTTCCGTGATTTCCGTCGCAGAGAGGTCGCCTTTGATAAACGCAGCATGCAAATCAGTGGCAGAAGATCGATACATAAATCCTATTGTTTAAAGACCGGAGGGACCCGAATCATCCCACCCACATGGGCAGGAGCATTTGCCAGAAAAGCTTCTCTAGAAAGCGGTTCTTCAGGAATATCGTCGCGCATCACATTCGAAAGGGTCTCATGCACTGTGTAACAAGGCTCAACCCCTTCCGTGTCGATTTCCTGCAGCTGCTGCACATAATTCAGTACATTTTCAAGACTTCCCAAAAACGCCTTCTTCTCTTCTTCAGTGCAAGAAATTCTACACAGCCGGCTGAGCTTATTAAATTCCCCTTCTTCCATAGAAAGAAAAATATATCTTATTGAATGAAACCCTGCAAGAATTTTAGACTGAGGTTAAAGGAGATTTTTATGCGTTGCCTCTCTTGCCTAGCTTTGATTTTAGTCATCTTAGGAGCTCTCAATTGGGGCCTTTGGGGCTTTTTCCAGTTTGATTTTGTCGCCTGGCTCACCCATGGCAACACCAACTGGCTCGCCCGCTTCATCTACGCCATCATTGGTCTCGCCGGCGTCTGGTCCATTGGCCTCCTCGGCAATATGAAAGCCCTTTGCTGTCCTACAAGGAAGCAAAAGTAGAATCCCGAAAATCGACGAAGCCTTTTGACGCAAGAGACAAAAAACATGATCAATGAGATACGCCTGATAAGCATGATATGAAATAAGACACCCAGAATTTTTTATCTCGCAAATCAAGCATATCTTTGAATCATGTTTTTATATGGGTTGCCTCAACAGATTCTGACGACCCCCCCGACTTCTGACCTAATTTTGAGTTTTCTTGGGTATAGAAGTTGAGATAAATCCTTTTTTACAAGCAAAAACGGATCTATCATATCTATTTAATGAGATAGATCCTAAAGATCGTCGTTTTTAGGCGAAAAGTGAGAGCAGTCTTCTGATGCAATGCCATAAGAAGCTGAGGAATCGGACTAATAATCCTCGAGGGGCGGGCTGCTGAGCTGGGGGCAGAGCAGGATTCAGTGGAGGGCGAATATCAAGATTGTATGTGGAAGTGTTTGTTCTTTTCGTGTCTGTTGTAGTGATGGTTATTTTATTATCATCGGAATGGATCCCCTCAAGAAATGGAAATTCTCTTAAAGTGTTGGAAAATTCTCCGGGGTGAATCAACCGGGCTGAAGAAAGATGGATTAAACCAGTCTGCTTGGCAATTTGATCAATCCTTGCAAAGATTTCCTCCCGTTTATTACCTGAATGGATACTCCAAAATATCCTGAATATTAATAAATCTTGATGATCCACGACTTCTATTCGCTGGAGAAAATGCAACAATAGCTCGTCTTGCAATGAAATATCAGCAGGACCAAAAGCTGCAAAGGTTATGCGATTTATTTGAGTTTTTAGATGGTTGCCTGAATTTAAATTGACTAAAAAAATCTGATTAAATGTTTGAAAAACAAACATCCAATTCTGAGAAAATGCTATTTTTTTCCACTTCGTGAGTCCTTCAATTTCGGGGGATTTGATGAGTTCCAAAGAATCGGTATTTCCTCTTTTAAACAAATGAAACGTATTCGAATAAACAACAAGCTGATCTGGCCTTTTAAAGAAGTGGGTTGCATTTTCCAACGGTTTATTAGAAGGTAAGGCCGAGGCGCATTTTCTGAAGAGATCGTAGATGGAAAGATTGTTATTGTTGTCCCAAGCTAATAAAAAACGTTTTTTCCACCGGTGTAATTGAGAGATACCCGAAGTTAGCTCCATTAAACGGACCAAATCGGTACAAACAGGTCCTTGGTTACCGATTTCCCAGTATTGCACAACCGCACTTGTCAGAATCACTATGAAACATTGAGAGGAAAGGAAAATTATTTTTTTTTAATTTCGACTGATTTCTCAATAGTTCATCTGGAAGAGGCTCCAAAAGATCGATGCGCCATTTCTCTTCCATCGAACCGATTGGAAAAAAAACGTACTCTATACGGTAAGGTTCCGTGCTTAGATGCATTCCATCGAGCGGAATTTTCCGCCTGGTTTTTTTAACAGAGGCCTCCTGTGGAAGGGTGATCGATCTTTCGGGACCGGCGGCAAAGACTCTTTTATACTTATGCCATTGTCCTAAGGCTAATAGATCTTTGACATAAGGTTCTGCCGCTGCTCTCCAGGCTTTACAAACCCGCCGGGATTGACAGACGAAAGATGGTTCTAAAAATTGGAATAAATGTGTTAAAAATTCTTTTGCTCTTAGAGGATGGACCATCAATGCCATCGAGATAGAATACCACAAAGTGATCAAAAAAGACAGAACATTACCGTTTCAGTCGTTTTTTTGGATGGGAAGGGGGAGGCGGGGGAGGGATATCGAGGGAGAATTCATAATCTCGGGATTCTTCTGGGTTTTCTAAACGGATGACCAAGGTGTTATCTCGTTGATGCATACCATAGAGGAGAGGAAAGGAGGGCGCTGTATTTTCAAGATCGGTCGAGGAAAGAAGGTGCCCTGTAGGGGTGTGGATGAGGAAGGTCCGAATGCTCAGTTTTTCAATATTTTGAATAAGATCTTCTAATTCAAAACGGTATGGATTGTAATCATGCGACGCTTTCCACCATTGCCTCACCATCAAAATATTAGAGGCAAAGATTGCCTCGGTTCTAAAAAGACTTAAGGTCCAGTAAGCACCATATTTTTTCGCAGGCGGGACTTGAATAATGCGGCTTTCGCCCGACTGTACATTGAGAATGAAAATTTTCTTAAGGCCTGCTGAAATCGTCATCCAATCCATGGAGGGAGTAAAAGAGTAATTTATTTTATCTGTGCCATAAAAGTGGGAAAAGTCGACGAGGGGAATGGCTTGCTTAAGTTGGATGATTCGGCAGTCGAATTTTCTCCCTGAAGATAGTCTCATCAAGTGAAATGTTGAGGTTTCTGAATAGATGGATAAAGTTCTCTTATGGTAAACCCAACTCTCCATTTGCCCGATGGGCTGATCTGTTGGAAGGGCCCACTCTCCCTGATTCAATAAATCGTAAAGATAAAGAGCATGTTTATGATTTGTGATTATCAGAAAACCGTCTTCGATTAAAGAGACGTCATAAACTTGTCCTTCAAATAGGTGGGGTTGGATCCATTCACTGCAATGGGCAGCACCATTCATCTCCCAAACTTGTATGATCCCACTTTTCAAAATGACGCACAGCTTTTCCGGGGTGATAAAAAAGGCAGAGAAAAAAGTCTCTGATGGAGCTAAAGTGACTCCTTCCTTTGGGTTCAATAAATCGAGCTTCCGAATTTTTTCGCTCGTTCCTGATTTATAGAAGACAATTTTAAGGCTGTAGGGACCTCTAATTAACCCCATATCACCATGAGAAGTTTCTACAACTCTCGGTCCATTGGAGTAAAAAAATTCTGGAGTGTGAGAAGGGGGTTCATCATCTGATGTAGAGAGGTACGATCTTTGGCAGCCGATTTCAAACACTCTTTTGTATTTAATAAATTCGCCCATCGCCAAATAGGGTGCGGCGATAGGGTCTGCCACCGATTTCCAAAGCTTGCAGACCAATCTCATCTGCGCAGCCTCTTCTGGCTTCAGATATTTAAAAATACAGCCTACAAGTTCTCGTATCGATAAGGTTTGATTAATTGCCATGGCCAAAGACTCGGGTTAAATAAGATAAAAACCCTTTTTGGGGTTTTTCGGGCGGCCTATTTTGAGGGGAACAAAATTCCCGTCGAATATCGAGATGATAAGTCTGGGTGATTTTATTATGAAAACCGGCGGTGACAATCGACAATGTTTTGTCTTGGACTTCGGCAGATAAAACTACGGGGCGTTCGAAGGCACCTGTTTCGAATTCTCCTCTCAGGGGAATGTATTGGTTGGACGGTAGATGGATCGCAAAGGTATGAGCACAGGAGTCGGCGGGATTTTGACTTATCTCCAGATAGTTGGAAGCTCCACTTTTCCCTGATTTATACCAAAATTGACGACAGATAATCATATCGCGAGAAATAGCAACACTGATTTTCCTGTGATAGAGAGACCAACTTTTTCGATCCACTGCATAAGGCGCGAGCTGTGTTTTGGAAACGTCATAAATTTCAGCAACTTGGGTTGCGCACGACTCTAAATGGATCAGTAAAAGTTGGCTGAAAGAAATAGGCACGATCATCCATGTTTTTGTACAGGCAAAAGGGAACGTATTATTAGGGATAACTTCGCCAAGTTTATCCAGCGTTTTAACAAGATCTAAACGGGTTTGACCAGAATACCGGAGCAGATGCATCCCTGAAGATTCAGAATAAAGCATGAGATGCTCGGGTCCCTTTATAATGGATGCTTTATGTACAGGATCTGGAAAGGGAAGTGACCAAGCACATGCATTAAAAAGATCGTAAATGGAGGCCTGGGATTTTGTATCGGTAATCACCAGAAATCTTTTTTTCCAGCGACAACTGAATCTAATTTCGGTGACGGGGAGTCGGACGAGATTGGTACAAAGAGGTCCCTCTTCTCGGATCTCCCAATATTGAACAATACCGTTTTGGAAGATGACGTTGAATTTTTGAGGGGAAATGAAAAAATGTTTAAAAAATTTCGACTGATCTCTTAACCGTTCATCGGGTAGAGGTTCTAGAAGATTCACACGCCACAGAAGTTCCTTAGAACCGTTTGGAAAACACTGAAGATAGACATTGTAACGATCTGAGCATAGGTCAATGTCCATTCCATCCGCGGGAGATTTTTTCTCTTTCTTTTGATTCGGATCGATTTCTCGAGTAAAAAGGATCGATTTTTCAGGGCCGGCAGCGAAGACTTGAGTATATCTTCGGTGATCCCCTTTCGCTAGAAGAGCCCGAATAAAGGGCTGGGCGGCTAGATTCCAAACTCGGCAGACCCGCCTTTTTTCTAAAATGACCTCAGGAGGTAAATGTTTAAAAATAGATGTTAAAATATCCTTAATAAAAACTGCCATGGAGTAAATTATACTTGTTGAAGACAAATGCATAAACAATTATTAATTATATAAATGAAAAAACTATTAGTCACTGGTTCTTCGGGGTTTATTGGAAGGGCGGTGGTGGACCATTTTGGGAAAAAGTACTCGATTTTTAGGCTAGTGAGGGAAAAAGGAAAGGGGCCGGGGACGGTTTATTGGAATCCGGTTCAGGAAGAGATTGATTTGGGCGACTTTGAGGGGTTTTATGGGGTGATCCATCTGGCAGGGGAGAATATCGGGGGAAGGTGGACGGAAGAGAAGAAGGAGACGATTTTTCGGAGCCGGGTGCGGGACACGTGGCTTTTGAGTCAGGCGTTGTCGAGGGTAAAGAGGCCCCCGGAGGTTTTCTTTTCGGCCTCGGCGACCGGGTATTATGGCGATCGGGGAGATGAGGTATTGACGGAGGAGAGTAGGGAAGGAGACGGTTTTTTGGCCGATGTGTGCCAGAAATGGGAGGAGGCAAGCCGGGTTTTGGAGGGAAAGACTCGGGTGGTGAGAGGAAGGTTTGGAGTGGTGTTATCAGAGAAGGGTGGGATGGTATCGGAGCTTCTGCCTATTTTTAGATGGGGATTGGGAGGGAAATTGGGTAGTGGCCGGCAGTGGATGAGCTGGATTGCATTGGAAGATTTGATAAGGGGCATGGAATTTGTTTTAGGGAAAGAGGGTGTATACAATTTCACGGCACCCGAGCCAGTGAGAAACAAAGAATTTACCGAGATTATGGCACGAGCGGTGCATCGAAGACCTTTTTTGCTAGTACCGGAGTGGGTCCTAAAGATGCTCTATGGCCGTGAAATGGCCACGCAAGTTTTTTTAGCCAGCACGCGGGCCGTACCCAAAAGGCTTCTTGAAGAGGGCTTTAAGTTCAATAATCAGAGTCTAAGTTCGGCTTCGAGCGTTTGGGTTGTGTGAAAGCAACGGGAAATTTTGTCGTCATCGAGAAACTCAGCGCAGTGGAGGACAATGTCGATGCTGTCTAGGAAATCAGCAACGGCATACTGCAGGTTTCCACCGATGGTTTGAGCGATCTTGTGCATCTCTGGGCCGAACTTAAGAAACTCACTTTTAGCTTTTTGGTGTGCAAGGGCGATCTGCGTTGGGTCTCCTTCTTCCGAAAGAACGAGAAAATTACCGACATTGAGAGAAATTCTCTTTTCCAAATCTTCTAACATTTGTTTTTTGAGATAATTCTCCATTTTAATTGGTTGTATAATAGTATTCTTATCATACTTAATTGTTTTTTTCTTTCGTGGAATAGCCATAATTAACCCACCGTGTTGTAATTTAATTAATATATCTTTCTGATTTAAATGTAAAGGGGGTTGCAGGTTAAATCGGTATTTGGTAGTTTTTAACTTTTTAACCTAAGGAGATTGGTATGGTTAACTTGTTTTTAGCATTGGCAATGGTGTTTGGAATGTTGTTTGTGAATCCTTTATTAAATGCGGCCCCGCTGACGAAAGCTGCCGCTTCTGAAGAAATCGCTGACAGTGATGACGATGATGATGATGAAGAAGAAGCCGACGAAGACGAAGAAGATGATGACGACACGGCGATGGCTGATGATGAGGATGACGACGAATAATTATATATAATCTAAAAAAGGCATGGTAATTACATGCCTTAATTAAAATTATATTGATTAATTAATTTTTAATTTCTATTATGAACATACAGGCCTCAAATAATATGGGGGGAGTATGGCAGAGAAATTAACAATAAATCCGTGGCTCGGAATGTGGACTCGTCCACGCGATACAATCCGCGAGATTGTTTCGTTCAATCCCGGCTACATGTTCTTTCTTCTGTGCTTTATCTACGGATTTCCTCTCATTCTACAACTTGCGCAAAATTTCTCTTTGGGCGATCGATTTCCGCTGACAGGAATTATCATCGGAGCCTTGATAGGAGCTGTTTTTTTGGGGATGCTCTTTATCAATATCGCCGCCGGTCTGATTTTTTGGACAGGGAAATGGATTGGAGGGATTGGGCCATTTCAGAATATCCGAGCCGCTGTGGCTTGGTCGAATGTTCCAAACCTCGTCAATTGTATCATTTGGCTGATCAATATCTCCGTTTTTAAAGATCGCATTTTCTCAGCGACATTCACAGAGACACCGTTTGTTGGAAATGAACTGGTCGTCATGTTTTTCACATCTATCGTACAAGTGGTTATCGCTGTCTGGGCATTCATCATCGCTTTAAAAGCAATTGGAGAAGTCCAAGGTTTTTCTGTATGGAAAGCCTTGCTCAACGTACTTATACCGTTTTTCATCATCTTCATTGGAGCGTCTATCCTCGGCTGGCTCTTGAGTATGATAGCGGGTGGGGTTCATCAATAATAAGAGGGGGAATTATGATTCATAAAGGAATAACTAAGAAAATACTCGGGTGTATGGGCGGCATGTTATGTCTCCTCTCGCCCCTAACAATTGGAGCTGAAAATGTCGGGACTGCGCCTGCTCCAAAAGCCGTTGTAGCACCTACAGGATGGAAAGAATTCCATTCACATTCGGGAAGCTGTTCGATGATGTTTCCTGCAGATCCAGAGCATATTTCAGAAAAAATGGCGATGCCTGAAGAAGGGTTTGAGCTCAAATATGATGCGTATATCTCTGCTGCTGAACAAGAAACCGTCTTTATGCTCTTGATTGCTCAATATCCTGATTTTGTCGATCAAAGCTTTGCTCAAATGAGCCTCGAAGGGTTCCTAAATGGGATTCTAACCCATAATCCTGGAAATCAGCTCCTATTTGCCGATCTCCTTCTCGTTGAAGGACACGAAGCTCTCGATTTCTTTGTGCGCAATGGTAATGTTTATTTTAAAGGCCGGGCTGTCATGGTCAAAAATAGCCTTTACCTCATGGCAATGGAATGTGAAATCCCTCACTATGACGAAGGACATTACAAACATTTCGTAAACTCCTTTAAATTACACACTAAGACTGCATCTGTCAAATAATTCCTTTACAACGCTGTTTTTAACTAAGCAGCGTTGATTCTAATTTTAATTAATGTTATAATAACTGACATATGACAGTTATTAATCAATTAAATCAGTGCCAAAATGCAGAGCAGTTTGAAGGTTTTATAAATCAACTAAAACCCTATATTCCCTATCTCGGGGGTCGAAGATTTACCATCGCGGGACAAGCAGGCTCTGTCTGCTTAAACGATCTCGTCAAGAAGATTTCTTCACTACCCATTGACCCTTATCTGGTTGGCTCCCTTACGACCAAAATTTGGAGGCTCGATCAGGAAGCCGGCATAAAACTCTCCCAGACAAGCTTACTGGTTCGAATCTTCACTTTCTTCCGTCAATATATCGGTAACTGGAACTACGTAAGGTCAGGGGATATCCTCAATTTGAATGAAAACGCCGATCAATTAAAACCCGACTACGCTAAGAATAAATTAGAAGAAGGTATTTGCCTTACCCAAGAAATGATGGACGGTCTTGAAAATGCCAAACAAGTTCCGAAATATCATGCCAATGGAAACTATACATATTTTAAATTAGAAGATCTCCATATCCCCTATGTCTTTTACCACGAACAAAAAAATGCAACTGACGCACAGTATTCGCATTTAACACGTGCAGGTAACCTGCAGGCCATCAGGAATTGTATGATAAGAGTGAAAGGAGCATGTTTAGCTCTCCATACTCGGTATGTATCTATTCCTGGTGCAAAATTGCTTGTTGAACCTACTTATTCTGTTCTTGTTCAACAATCTCTTGGAGACGATGTCATAAGAGATGCAGCATTAGTGAAAAAGCGGTTCAGAGAACTCGGATCTCGATTGAACCCTGCTCTCGTTGAGCTTGTCCGCGTGATCCATGCGACGAACTTAAGTTGTGTGAGTAATAACATGGGTGTCCAAGGGGACAAAATCCTCATCCTCAATCCCCGCGATACTGAAGGTGCAGAAAGAGGAATAGCGAGCTTGATTTCTCATTGTATGACTCCCGAGCAAGTCGATACAGTTGTTGCGGAAGCGGAAAGGCTGAAAATCCCTGTAACGAATAAAGTATCACGATTAGAGGAGCTCGATAAGAATGCAAGAATCAAAGACTTCCATTCAAGATTTGGAATCACCGATGTGGGCCAACCCATCAAGCAGGTCGAGCTCGGGAATTTCGATGATCAAGTCAAAGCAAAATCGGTAATTGACGACATCAATAGCAAACTGGCAAGGAAAGATAAAGATAAGAAAGATAAGAGAAAATCCCTAAGAATAGATAGAAATGTGGTCCTAGAAAACCCAGGAAACATCGAACCTATTCTACGAGTTCTTCAGTTTCACGAGGCTATCGTCAGCTACATGAATACTGAAGGCAATTACCAAATTCAAGCCTAAAACGTTATCTCGAAGCTCCCTTGGACAAAGGGAGCGTTGTCATAGTGAAAATACTTATTGTGGCTATGCCGGTTTTTGATGAGGATCCAGCCACCAAAATCCCAGCCAATTCCGACAGAAGCCCTTAAGATATGCTCGAATTTATATTTTAGGTCGAGCTCGGCTCCATTGGAATAGACCATAAAGATCGGATCGTGAAAGCCGTTGATTCCGTGGTGGGCTCGGTGGGGGTACCGATAGGGGTAACCAAACCAAGCATAGGATGCATCGATCGACCAATTATCATTGAAAGCGTAGTTGAGTGAGAAGTCCCAAGGGTAAACAGACTTTGCACTCCATTGGTCATTAAATTTCCAATCAAAGCCAAAGATGGGCCAAGCACGGCCACTCAGAACTCCGTACCAACCTAAAATGCCGACATGGACGCCGCAGCAATCAGCGAAACTGTATCTGCCCCAGAGCATCGCATGGCCAACAGAAGTTTTTGCAAAATCGAAATGGTCTGTGTCGATAGAAAAACCCGAGTTGATAATCCATTTCCACCGGTCTAAGGTTGTCGAAACATATCCGAGAGATCCATTGAGATAATTGTAGTTTTCACCGGTAAAACGGGGATTTTTGGGCCAATGAAACCGGAGATAATCGTAGCCAAGCTCGTACGTCAGCGAGTTCTCATCATTGAAAAATTGGGTAAAATAGACACCTGCGGTGGCATCCGAATACATGACTTTCCCCCACCGATGGGTCCGGAATTTCGCGGGAGCAACGGCCCGGTACCTGGTCTCAACATGCCAAGGTCTGTCGGGATCAATAAAATGGTAGTCAGATAAACCGTATTCTGCTGCATAGGCAAGGAGAGGGGAGATGGCTAAGGCGATTTTCCAATGCATAAATGTGCATTATGAAAAAATTATAGATTTAAGGAAAGAATCTCTTGTGTTGTTTTGAAGTGGAGCTTTCCGAACTTGCCTAAACTTGAGGTGCCAAATTTATCAACGAGTTTGCGGCCCATTTCGATCACTTTGTTAGAAGCTCCTTTAGGGAGTTCAAAACCTGCTTCTTGACTGAGTCTATCAATCCCATCGACAAAGGCAGCGCGGGCCAAAATGGAGGCCGCTGCAACGACCGGGTCTTCTTCAGCGTGTGGCCTTTGTGTGAGGTCGATGGACAGTTGTTTCTTTTTCAAGGCCGACTCAACGAGGGCTTCGCTCGCAAATTGGTCGATCAGGGCTTTCGTACATCCCGTTTTTTCTACCAGTTCCGTGATCGCCGTTGCATGTCCCCATGCCAGGAGCCTATTCAAATTTTGGAAAGTACCGTAGAGCTCGTTGTATTTCAGAGGAGAAATGCGAACAATAGAATGGGCAAAACCATGACGAATTTTCGCGGCCATTTTGTGAATCGTCGAATCGGCCATTCTTTTACTGTCTTTGACCCCTAGCGCCAGTAGCTGTTTAATCCCTTCTTCATCGGCCTGCACACCTGCAATGCAAAGGGGCCCGAAGAAATCGCCCTTCCCGGCCTCATCAATGCCGATGTGGGGTGTCATATCAACCCCGATTTCTGGATAGGTGTACGCCAACGATTTCAGAATCTCCGGCTCGAGATAATAGGCGATGAACTCGTCCTTTCCTTTACCTTGAACAGTCAATTTGCCACTCGAATAAAGGGTGCAAGAAATTCCACTCTTCTGCGCAGATAACAACGTGTAGGGAGGCTTTGTGATTGTAAAACCCTGATCCTCCAAATCACTCTGTAATTTAGAAGCCAGCGCAACATCAATCGTCGCTACAAAAGTATTCATTCACCCCAGATTACATTTTTCTAAAATAGTTATGAAAGACTATTATGATAATTCATCTCTTTAACAAGACGGAATAGGAATTTTAACCACCGAGCACACCGAGATCACCGAGAAGAAAATTGAGAAAAAAATGTTCGAATTGAAAAAAGCAGCTTCAGATTATACGGAACGAGTTCATGATGCTTTGACAGGAAAAATCATAGGAGCAGCAATTGAAGTGCACCGAGTATTGGGCCCAGGATTGCTAGAGTCGTGTTACGAGGCTTGTTTAATTTACGAACTCCAAAACGAGGGACTAAAGGTTGAAAGGCAAAAAGCTGTACCTATCGAGTACAAAAATGTAAAACTCGATTGTGGTTACAGACTTGATCTATTGGTCGAAGAGAAAATCATTATTGAGATCAAATCGGTGACTGAATTGAATAAAATTCACGAAGCCCAATTAATTACCTATCTAAAACTATCTAGATGCAAAGTTGGACTTTTAATGAATTTTAACCTCAGAATTTTGAAACCTGGAATTCGAAGAATAATTCTTTAGTTTCTTTCTCGGTGATCTCGGTGTGCTCGGTGGTTTAAATCTCTTCAAAAAAGGAATAGGAATTTTAACCACCGAGCACACCGAGATCACCGAGGAGGAATAGAGAAGGAATTTACAGATTCTAGGGAGCCCGATATAGTATGGCCGCTTATGTCTGTGCAACCGATAACTGTCTACCGTTTTAGAAAGGAAACCGTTGTCTCTCAAGACTTTGATTGGAAGAAGATCGTTGCGATCACGATGATTGTACTTCTGATTATCGCACCGATGGGGGTGGCATTTGCTGCGGGAGCGCAACATTTGCAAGAGAGCAGTCAAAAAAATCTTTCCCATAAAAATGTATCGTCACTGGCTGCGTGCTGTCGTCATCCATATTGGAATACGAAAGTCGCTCCACGATCTTTTTTTTCAGATCGGATGTTTCTTTATAGGACCTTTGGTTTATTTCTCGGATTATCAGAGAGTACTGGACCTCAGACAGTGGGAGAAAGAGCCCTAAGTTTAGGCTGGGAGATCCAGGCTATGAAAGAAAAGATGAGTCAAGATCGGGAAAGGCTCGAAACACTCCGTATGCAACATGCTGCAGTCTGTGCACAGGCGGCTGAGGCTTCGAAAACCAATGAGGAGAGAGTGACGTGGATTTTACGGGGAATTGAAGGATTAAAAGGGCTTAGAGAAGCTAAAGATGTTCTTCGGCTGATTCCCGATACGGCTTTATATGCCGATATCTATGTTCGGAAATTTCAGGTAAGCCGATCGTTATGGCAAAGTGCAGCTGCGATTTACTCACTGATGCGATCTTTTGTCGACCACTCGATTTTCGATACAACTGAGAGATCTCTTCTTTCCAATAAGGATGCAGAGGCCCGTTGTCTCCGCAATGCCGCTTATACAGAACATCTATTATGCGGAGTTCTCTTACATTCGTATGATCTTTTAGAACAATGCGATCGGACAGAAATTATGAATTTGTTCAAAAGATCATTGAAAATACAAAAATCACTTTTAGGTCGGGATTTAAGTTCGGAAGACAAACAAAAATTAATTGAAGAAATTGACTGGAATCAAAATTTTTTAAATCTTTACATTCTTAACTTTCCAGAATTTGAAGTGCAGAAAAAACCGAAGAAGTTATAGTAGTATTAACCCGCTGATCAAATAGGTGACAAAAGGGCTTAGCGAGGCAAAGCCAGATTGATTCTCGCAAGGAATAACATTCTTGAATACGAAGGATTCCGAGTCGAGAATCGATATGGCGAAGCCGCAGCAAGCATCTTTGTCGCCTATTTGATCAGCGGGTTAATAACTGAGGTGATTATGGCTGAGGAGATGAAACGTTTAGGGGATACTTTAAAAACAAAAAGGCACGAACTTCGGCTTTCACTGAAGGAAGTTGAAAACGGGACATCGATCCGCAGTTCTTACTTACAAGCGATTGAAGAGGGGACTATCCATGAACATATTGCTGGTGTCTATGCTCAAGGTTTCACGAAACAGTATGCTTCATTTCTAGGGCTGGAAGTCGATCATCTGATGCGGGACAATCCTGCCGCATTTAAAATGCCCGGCGAAAAACACGAGTTTGCTTACGGCATTGGGACGCTCGAAATGCGAGGAAGCCAGGGTGGAGGAGTCAAGTGGCTCCCCAATCTCCTTTGGGCAGGTCTTTCGGCGGTCGTTCTCGTGCTCGCTTGGTTCTTGGCGAAGTTTCTCGGAGTGTTGTGACCGAGTTCACGAATCATCTCAGAGATGAAAAATCTCCGTATTTGCAACAACACGTCCACAATCCTGTCGATTGGTACCCCTGGGGAGAAGAGGCATTTCAGAAAGCGAAAGAATTAGATAAACCGATTTTTTTGTCGATCGGGTATGCGACCTGCCACTGGTGCCATGTCATGGAGCGGGAGTCGTTTGCAAACCCCGAAATTGGAAAACTCTTAAACGAAACGTTCATCAATATCAAAGTCGATCGTGAAGAACATCCTGAAGTCGACAGTTTGTATATGGGATTTGCTCAGGCTTTAATTCCAGGCGGTGGCGGCGGGTGGCCTCTCAATGTCGTTTTAACTCCCGACCAAAAACCGCTTCTTGCTGTGACCTATTTGCCTCCGAAACCGCTCCAAGGGATGATCAGCCTGCCTGAACTCACTGTCCAGGTGAAAGAGATTTGGGAGAGCCCGCAGCGGAGCGAGCTGGTGATGCAGTCGGAAAAACTCGTTGAAGCGTTTGCTCAAACAAGCAATGCGACGGGAACCGAGCTCCCCACTGAGATAAATCTCACCCATGCATTGAATCGGTTTTTTGAGCTCACCGATCCGGTGAATGGGGGCCTTCGGGGCGAACCGAAATTCCCTTTGGGATTTCAACTCGAATTTCTGCTGAACTGGTCGAAGCTAAGGTCGGATAGTCGGTCGCTATTTTATGTGCAGCTTACCGTCGATATGATGGCGAGGGGCGGTATCTACGACCAGCTGGGTGGGGGATTTTCTCGTTATGCTGTCGATGAAGAATGGACGATTCCTCATTTTGAAAAGATGCTCTATGACAACGCCATTTTAGCCAAAACCTACATCCAAGCCTGGAAATACACTAAAAATCCGAAATATGAGCAGATCGCGCGTGAAACACTCGATTATTTGATGGGCGATCTAATGCATCCAGAGGGGGGCTTTTTTTCCGGCGAGGATGCCGATTCTGAAGGACATGAAGGGTTATTTTATACGTGGACGACCGATGAAGTTGCCGAAGTTCTCTCAGGGGAAGAGTTAGAGATGTTTTGCACTTTTTATGATGTCACCCCGCAAGGGAACTTCGAAGGAAGAAACGTGCTGCATACCGATCTCTCACTCGAAGAGTTTTCTTCTGCCATCCAAATGCCTCCTGAAAAAGTTGAAAAAATTTTGGCAAAATGTCGAAAAGGTCTTCTTAAGCGAAGACAAACTCGTCCAAGGCCACTGCGCGATGAAAAAATCTTAACATCATGGAACGGGCTTGCCATCGATGTTTTGGCGCGCGCCGGATCTGCCTTCGATGAACCCAAATATACCGAAGCCGCCGAAAAAGCCGCCGCTTTCATCCGAAAAAATCTCTGGATCGACGGCCGTCTTCTCCACCGTTTTTGCAATGGTGAGCCCCGGTTTTCTGCGCTGCTCGATGATTACGCTTTTCTCATTCGGGGTCTTCTCACCCTTTTCGAGGAGGGCCGAGGAGATCTGTATTATGAATGGGCTACGTCGCTCACCAAAATTCTCGAGCGGGATTTCAAAGAAATCGAAGGGGCTTTTTACCTCACCGATGAGAGGTCGGGGTTGATCCTTCGGCAATGTGAGTTCTACGATGGAGCGGAACCGTCCGGAAATGCCGTTCAAACAGAAAATCTCTTAAGACTTTATCAAATCAGCCTCGATGAAAGTTATCTCCACCAAGCTGAAGATGTGATCAAAGCCGCCAAAAATTACATCGATACTTTTTCACCCGCCGCTTTTTATCATATGATGGCACTCTTCAGATATCTCGATGCCGGGGCTCCTCAAATGACCATTACCAATGGGGATGATGAGATCCATCAAATCGTCTCTAAACATTTTTCTCCCCATCTTGTCACACTATGGAAAGCAGGTTCAGGGGAACCCACCATCCAAATTTGTCGGCAAAATCGATGCGAACCCCCCTTGACCAAATTAGATGAAATCGTCAAAGCTGTTGAAAAGCTATGAAAAATTTAGGTGACTATCAATTAATCCGATGTTTGGGAAAAGGAGCTTTAGGGGCTGCTTATGTTGCCGAGCACCGTTTTTTGAAAAAACCTTATGTGATTAAAGTCCTCGATAACGAGCTTGTCGAAGACGGAGATTTTATCGACCGATTTAAGAGAGAAGTCGCCACTCTTGCGTCCGTCGAGCATCCTCATTTGGTCAAAGTCCACAATGTCTCCGAACATGACGGTCATTATTTTCTTGTTACAGACCCCGTCCTCGATGAAAAAGGAGAATCGACAAACCTGTATGAGTACCTGCAACAGCGAGGACATATCACCGAAGAAGAAATTTTAAAAATTGCCTCTCAAATTGCATCGGCTCTCGATTATCTCCATCAAAAATCAGTCGTGCACCAAGGACTCAAACCATCGAATATTCTCATTGCACGGCAAGATGAAAAAATCGATGTGAGAATTTCTGATTACGGATTATCAAAGGTGGTCGGCCCCACCTATATGAACCGGATCTATAAAGCTTTGTCGGAAAAAATCGGACAATCTCACGAATCTCTGCCGAAACAAAATCTCTCCTTTTTACACCACTATCTTTGCCTTTCTCCTGAAGAGCGGTGGGATAAAATCTCGGGCGTGAAAGGAGATGCTTATGCGTATGGGATTTTACTCTTTTTTCTCCTGACAAAAAAATATCCCGAAGGGGCGTTTGAATTTCCCCCTTTTAAACTCGGTTGGGAGCAGGTGATTCGCCCCTGCCTGAGTGTCGATCCGACAAAAAGACCTTCCTCTCTCACCCAAATTCTCGACAATCTTTTACAACGGACCACAGTCACTTTGAAACCTGTCTTCAATCAAGGTGAGATCAAACGGCCCGAATATGAGGCCAACCCAGGTGCGATTTTTCAAACGGAGACCGTCGTCGTCAAATACCAGCCCAAACCTGAAGAGAAAAAAGAGATTGAACCTTCCCTCACTGAGATGATTGTCATTGAAGGGGGAGAATACGAGCGGGGAAGCAATAAAGGTGGCCGCGATGAAATGCCTCGCCACCGGATTTCTGTCGATCCGTATGCCATCGATGCCCATCCCGTCACCAATGAACAATTTGTCCAATTTCTAGAGGCGATGGGAGGTGAAAAAGATCACAATAACAACGATATCATTCGGCTCCGTGAGTCACGCATCAAACGGCTCGGTGGAAAACTCTCGATCGAATCGGGCTATGCCAAGCACCCCGTCGTCGGGGTCACTTGGTACGGGGCGATGGCTTATTCGAAATGGATTGGAAAACGGCTCCCGACCGAAGCCGAGTGGGAAATCGCCGCAGCAGGAGACACCTATCCGACAGGGAAAGATATCGACCGAACCCAGGCCAACTTTTTTAGTTCCGACACGACTCCTGTCATGAGCTATCCGCCCAATGCCTTTGGCCTTTACGACATGGCTGGCAATGTGTACGAGTGGTGTCAAGATTGGTACGATTACCACTACTACAACCTCTCTCTCCAAGAACCCCACAACCCCAAAGGCCCCCTCCAGGGCGTCTATCGCGTCCTCCGCGGCGGCTGCTGGAAAAGCCTCAAAGAAGACCTCCGCTGCTCCCACCGCCACCGGAACAACCCCGGCACCATGAATGGCACCTACGGCTTCCGTTGTGCCACCGACGTCAAGTGATTTAACATCAGCACCTTATAGTTCTGTTTGTAAATAAATTATTAATACATTATAATTATTGTTTTAAAACGCTAATATTAAGGATTAATAATAAAATGGCAACTATACATACAGTCACAGCCTCGGTTCAAAAAGCTTTAAATGCATTTTCTCAAACAAGTAGTAATGAGGAGGGTTATAGAGAACTTACCCGAAGACTTCCCCCCAATGAACTCCATGCAATCGAGCGACAACTCGCCCAGGTGACAGACGAACAGGTTGACCGTTTTGTAAAGGCCCTGAATGGACGACCCTTGAATGGATATGGGTGGAACTCGCCTGTCATCCGCCGAGACGAGAATTACCCTTTTTGTGCTTTAAAGGCGTTTCAAAGACGAGAAATCACCGCCCAGCAACTTACAACAGTGATGTTTTATTGGGTCAATTTTTCAAAAGAAAGAGGAATCGGCACGGTCGTTCCTCTCTTTTTAGACGGGGGAGCGGTCAATCCTGATGCGGAAGATCTTATCCGTCAGACATTGGTTATGAGACAACCTAAGGTTAATATGTCAGGTAAGGTGATCGATGTGGAGACTTCTTCCGAGGCCACTTTTTTGACAGAAAATCAGCTGAAGGAGTTCTTCAGGAGAATGAGAGAAGAATTACCCATTTCCGAGCAATGTTTCTTTATTCGAATGTTTACGGGTGCAGCTCCTAGACCTATAGAAAATATCCAAAATGTAGGAATCAATATTTTTTATGAGACTGACGATGGTGTGATGATTGCATCGTGCGGAATGATGGACACCTTCGCCAAGGTCAAATATGGGGAGAGTGCTTTAACAACCAATCCTTGTATGGGGTATTCTTTTGTTGAAGATACACGCAAAAGTATCGAGGAATCGAAGTGGAATATGCCTGTTCCTTTTCCCCTGACGACCTTTTTTGAAAAAGTAGGAAGACATGAAGCTCCAGGATTTGCTTGTTGTTACAACAACTTCTTCAAACTTTTGATGGTTTCCGGAATAAGTCCTAAATACCGGTCATTAATGCTCAAGATTGCAGATTTTGCAAAGAGATATCCACTTGATTTGGCTCAAAATCTTGTTAGAACATTTACAGAAATGGAATTCCCCATAGCTCAAGAAGAGATTTTTAAATCCCATATGAGAATGAACCATGTATTTTGGCAGTTTATACCCACCGCATTTGCACAGACAAAATCCCGATTTGTTGATACGGATGATCCGAAATTCGATTCTCATTCTCTCTTTCTCACATCGGAAGATGAAAGAAAATTCATAGAAGAGCTCGTCAGGATTATTCCCATCGACCCAGAATACGCATCAGGCGACGACCAAGATGCTGAAGCCCTTGATTCGGAAAGCATGTTCCCAATCATGTTTTTGGAAAGGACAATCCAGATCATCCGTGATGGAAGTCTACTTGCACGCCAACTTAAAGATATTGAACCCGAACTTAAAGCTGAAAAAGAACGGGAACTTAGAGCTCAACATGCATTCAAACTGAAAGTGGTTGAATCCCAACTCCATGACCTCATTGAATTAAGAGAGCATAATATTTTCAAGGTATTAAATGACGCTTGGATGAGACGTAGAACCAAGACTTGCTAAAAAAAATTTAACGGTTCATAAGTGAATTTTTATGGGGCGTAAGAATTCACTAGGAAGCACCATTCCGCAGATTGACCGGGGAGCCTTAAAAAGAGTGCTCGGGGTTTTTGATCTTTTCGCCGTCGGTTATGGCGATTTGGGATCGTCCATTTACTACGCTCTGGGAGTCACGGCATTCTTTGCGCTCGGTGCAACGCCCATTGCGATGATGCTGGCAGGGTTTGTTTTTGTTTGCACGGCGTTGTCGTATGCTGAACTCTCAGCGGCATTACATGAGTCGGGAGGGTCGGCAAGCTATGCACGGCATGCGTTCAATGATTTGATTTCCTTCATCGCCGGCTGGGGACTACTGCTTGATTATATTGTGACAATTGCCATCTCAGCCTTCACGATCGGGCCGTATCTCATGAACTTTTTCCCCCTTCTGAAAAGCGGCGAGGTACAGGTATTTTTTAGCGTTGGTTTGATCGGGATTCTGCTGGTGTTGAACATTATCGGAGTCAAACAATCGGCCAGGACGAGCTTTCTTCTGATGGGGTTTACTGTTCTGACTCAGCTGCTGATTATTATCGTCGGCCTTTTCTCTGTCGAAAATATCGGAACGCTCATCAGCCATATGGCGATTGGGAAAAAAGGAGTCGACTGGTCGCCGACCTGGCCTGAGTTTCTCAAGGGAACGGCGATGGCGATGGTCGCCTATACAGGCATTGAGTCGATCGCTCAGCTCAGCGGCGAGACACGAAATCCTGTCAAAACAGTTCCCCGGGCTATTATGATCGTCATGGTTGTTTTGATATTCATGTATCTCGGACTTTCGCTCATTGGATTTTCGGTCTTAACACCGTATGAACTGGGGCATGTCTATGAAGAACAACCGATCGCTGGGATTGTCTCACACTTTGCATGGGGGGGCAAATTTTTACTTCCTTGGGTCGGAGTGCTCGCTGCTGTCACGTTATTTGTCTCTGCCAATGCAGGGCTGATTGGAGCGTCTCGCCTCTCTTTCAACATGGGAGAGTATTACCAACTGCCAAGATTATTTTATGCGATCCATCCTCGGTTTAGAACTCCCTACATCGCTCTCCTTATCTTTGCTTTGATCGCGAGTATTGTCGTTCTCTTAAGCCGTGCGCGGATGAGCTTTTTGGCAGATTTATACAATTTCGGAGCTCAGATCGCTTTTTTCTTCACGCAGATTTCGTTAATTATTCTCAGAATTAAAAAGCCAGACATGATCCGCCCCTTTAAAGTTCCTTTCAATATCCGGATAAAAGGGTATGAAATTCCTATCCCTGCAGTTCTCGGAGCCATCGCGAGCTTTTTTGTCTGGACACTCGTCGTCATTACCAAACCCGATGGAAGGTATCTGGGTATATCGTGGATTTTACTCGGGGTCTTGATGTATTGGTTCTACCGGCGCAAAAGAAGAATTTCTCCCACAGCCCAAGTTGTGATTGAAAAAATCAAAATCCCCGAGCTTTATCCTCTCGTCATCAAACATATTCTCCTTCCACTCCGAACCACCACCCAAACCGAAACCGTCCAGGCCGCCTGCGAACTCGCGAAACTCCATAAAGCCAAGCTCACCGCCATACACGTGATCGATGTCCCGTACTCCCTTCCACTCGATTCATCTCTTCCTCACCGACTCAAACTCGCTGGGTTGGTCCTCAAAATCGCCGAAGCCATTGCCCTCGAGCAAGGCATCAATATCGAACTCCAAATCGTCCGCGCCCGGAATGTCGCCGAAGCCATCGCCGACGAAACGACCCGCGGCGCCATCGACCTCCTGATCCTCGAGACCATCAAGGATCATGAGAAAAAAGGTCGCCCCAGCAACCTCATCAAACTCATCCTCCAAAATGTCACCTGCCGCACCTGGATCTGCAACTCCGCCGACAAATCTACTTTGGCAGATATTGCAGGTCTATAGAGTCTGTTCTGAGCTCTAAAACCCGTCGATTGAGTGCTTTATAGGCATCGACGAATTCTTTCCGGTCGGGGTCGGTGGGGAGGATGGTTTTGGAGTTGAAGGTCAATCTGCAGAGGTCCTCCATGATGTCAAGAAGGCTGGGATGTTTGTTTTCGAGAGATGCAATGACGATATCGGTTTTCTCTTTGGTTGATATTTTGTTCCAGAATGATTCTAGTCCCTTCTGGAACTCATCAAGATGGTAAAATCTAGCAACGGCAAAGGCCATCAGGAGGTCATCTCTTTCTATCGGTTCTGACTTGAAGAGGTCTTTATAGAAGTCAGGTTTCATAGTGAGGAGCCAAGAGGTATACGTTTTGAGATCTTCTTGGTGCTGGGAATTGATAAAGAGGAGGTAGAGGAGATCGGAAATTTCTAACTTCTCCAGTCGGGGAAGAAGCGTCTCAAGGGCCGCATTGCGCAGATGGGGTGCGAGGATCGAATAGCTCCAATTGATAAATTCGAGGAGAGTGCGGGATGGAAACGGTTTCAAATCGATCTCTTGTGTGTACATAAAGCCCATGAAGGCTTGCAGTTCTTCTTTGGAAAAATTGACTTTGGGAAAGGGTAAAACGCCTGACTGGGCTTCTAGCATTTGCCCTTCGACCATTTTTTCAAAGACGGGACTAAACCGGGCGGCGATCAGGCGGTGGGCTGGGATTTTGATCTCGCCAAAGACAAGGGTACAATCAGTCCCTATTTGGCCTTTGAATCTCTCAAAAAGACCTCGGTAGCCCCACACTTCCGTAGGTTGAGGGTCAAAAGCGGGTTTTGGAAGGAGGTGCGGATTATCGTTATTCCACTTCATTTCAAAAGAAACCTCGTGCTCATAGAGATGGCAAAATGTCCCGCAATAGGCAGTACTACCGACAGATAAGGGAGTCATTTGTAATTCAAGATTATTTTGTAGAGCTTTTAAGACAACAATAAGAGAAACAATCCCATTGTATTCTTTTATGGGTTCAAAGATAAACATTGCACCTGTTTTACCGCTATGAGCTCTCCGCTCTAAATCTTGAAAAATACGGGTTGCCTTCTCAACCATTTGATCAATGGAGGTATAGCCGAACTTTTGAGGATGTAAATGACAAAAGAGGAGCTGTTCCGGCTTAGCATAATTTCTTCTTAATATCTGGATGAGATTTTGAAGAGGACTTACATTCTCAGGTCTTACTCGAGGTGGGGTGGTTTCTAGTCTAATCGCCATAGTTATTCTCCATGGCGAGAAAGATTAACAGAATCGGGATTTATTCTGTGAACGGATTGTAGGCTTGAAAGTCGACGGTGAGTTCGATTTCTTCACAATCTTGAGTTGGGCAAAAAGCCGAGTGAGCACCTTCGTCTTTGCTACCTTCGATTTTTGAATAATGACCAGGCTTTTCATTCGTGATGCGCAAACCGAGATTGTGTTGGAAATACCGGACTACGGCAACAGCTTCTCCGTGATCGCAGGGAGTTGCTCTTGGGATCTTGATGATGGTTTTGGGCTCTTTAGAGGTGGCAGCAGCTTTAAGCTGGTTAAAAATTCTCGTAGCTTCCGTTTCCATTCGGTCGTTGTAACTCACGACAAAAAGGGAAGAGTGCGTCTGGCAAAAATTATCCAACTGTGGCTCAGGATGGAGTTCTTTTAGCTGGGTTAAATGCGATGCGAGTGATTGTACGGACATAATGTCTCCTTTAATTGTTATTTATTAAATTTTTGGGGTTCGGGGAAGTTACTGTTATTGTAAAAACTCTTTTAGAGAGCTCCTCGAAAGCTTGGATAAAGTCTGACTTTTCTTTTTCATCTTCGTTTGCCATTCGCTTAGGGTTACAGGCTCTTTCGGAGAGTTTTCGCATCGCTTTGAGTAGTGGAGGATTGTTATTGGTTAGGGCTGCATTGACAAATTTTGTTTTTTCAGAAAGAGGCATTGCATCCCAAACCTTCTTAAGCTCGTCTTCAAACTCTGGTAGATGAAACCGTCTCGCAACAACGAAAGACTTTAAGAGATCTTCTGCGCTTAAATGACCTTCGTAGAACTTTGGTTTGTCTTTGAGGATCCAATCGCAAAAATCGCTCATATTTGGAAGAGAATATTCCGATTGAAGGAAGAGCAAGGAGATCGTATCAGAAGGGGTTAAATCGTCCGATTTTTTATGGATATGGGTTAAGGCTGTATTGCGAAGAGATTCTGACTGCAGGAAAAAACTCCATTCTAAAAACTTGATGGCGGTGTTGAGAGGAAATGGATCCAGATCGAGTTTCTGGGTATAAATAAAGGTCATAAATGAGTCGAGTTCTTCACGACTAAAGTTGAGTTGCTGCATTGGACATGTATATTTTTTTTCGGCAGTTTCTCGCATACCCGATGCAAACATAATTTCTAGAAACCCTCTAAAAGTTCCAATGATCAGTTCATGTGCGGGAAATACATGCGCTCCAAAAAATAAAGTACAATCGGTCCGGGTTCCTGTTTTCCGGTCTTCATTCAGCCGTTCATGGCTCCAAGGTTTTGCTTCTTCTAAGACAAGAGGAGGCTTGGTTTGGGGAAATGTTTCGGGTTTCCATGAAACAGTCAGAGTGATATCCCGTTCAGTCAACTCACAAAAATGGGAATGGTAATCAGAATGATCGGATGCATAGTCCAATTGAAGTTGTTCATAGAAATGCATAAATATTGCAGCTACTTCAGTCGCTTCTTGCCCATCTCTTCTATCTAAGGTAATAAAAGCTTTTAAATGTCCGGCCTTCCCTTCCTTTTCTAAAGCTTTATAATATTCGACCGTTAGAGACTCCATTCTTTCGTTCCAAATCACTTGATATCGAGCCATATTATTATGATTAGGATGTTGGCAGTGGAAGATCCATTTGCTTTCCTCATAGGTCTTTTTTAAACTTCTAACAAGCTTTTGTATGGGTGTATCGAGAGGTATTGCTGGTGGGGTAGTGGTAATTTTAAATGCCATAAAAAATATTATAACAAAGATTTTGTAAAGATTCAATTAAATTTTAGGTGGCAGGAGACGTGGCGGTTATCTACTTGCTGGACAGGGGGTTGGGTGGTTTTGCACTGGGGCATGGCCTTGGGGCAGCGGGAGCTGAAGGGGCATCCGGGGGGTGGATGGAGGGGGCTGGGAATTTCGCCGGTGAGGACGATGCGGGTCCGTTTCTTCTCAAGAATGGGGTCGGGGATAGGGATGGCGGAGAGGAGGGCCTGGGTATACGGGTGGAGAGGGTTATTGAAGATCGTTTCGGTAGGGCCTATTTCGACGATTTTGCCCAGGTACATGACGGCGATTGTGTCGGCGATATATTTGACCATGCGGAGGTCGTGGGAGATGAATAGGTAGGTGAGGCCGAGGTCGGCTTGGAGTTTTTTAAGGAGGTTGACAATCTGGGCTTGAACGGAGACGTCCAAGGAGGCAATGGGTTCGTCGCAGACGATGAAACGGGGAGTTAAGATGAGCGCTCTGGCGATGCCGATCCGCTGCCGCTGACCACCGCTGAACTCGTGAGGATACCGGTGACGGAGGTCGGGACTGATTTGAACCTGTTCGAAGGCTCGAATCAGGGTGGCTGGGTCTTCGTCGATGTTGTGGATCTTTAAAGGTTCGGCCACGATATCTTCGGCGGTCATGCGGGGGTTGAGCGAAGAGTACGGATCTTGAAAAATCATCTGCGCTTCTTGACGCCATTTTTTGAGTTCACTACGGTTTAGGGAGAAAATGTTATTTCCATCGAACTCAACGGTACCTGAAGTGGGCTCGTGAAGGCGGAGAAGGAGCTTTCCAAGGGTCGATTTACCGCATCCGCTTTCACCGACGAGGCCAACGGTTTTTCCTTCGGGGATTTCAAGAGAAACGTCATCGACAGCTTTCAACTTTCCGAAATATTTGGTGAGGTTTTTAACGGTTATCATGGAGGAGTCTTTGGGTGTACGGATGTTTTGGATGGTAAAAGAGTTCGTGAACGGGGGCATCTTCCACAATTTCTCCCACATGCATGACGAGAACCCGGTCGCAAAAAGCGGCGACCAAACTCAAATCGTGAGTGATGAGGAGGGTGCTCTTTCCTTGTTGAAGGGTCGAGAGGAGATCGAGGATTTGGGCTTGGATGGTGACATCGAGTGCAGTGGTCGGTTCATCGGCGATGAGGACGCGCGGGTGGGCGGCAAGAGCTAGGGCAATCATCGCCCTTTGACGAAGACCTCCACTGAGGTGATGCGGGTATTGATCGAGCCGAAATTCTGGCTCGGGGACTCCGACCAGTTTAAAAAGATCGAGAGCTCTAGCAAGGGCTTCTTTTTTCGACACCGGATAATGGCGTAGATACCCTTCGGCGATTTGTATCCCGATTTTTTTGGTCGGATTGAGCGACGTCATCGGGTCTTGGAAAATCATTCCGATCTCTTTGCCCCGGATTTTTTGAAGCTCTTTTTCGGAAAGGGAAGCCAGATTGACTCCATCCATGAGAATTTCGCCCGAGTCGATGGTTGCATGGAGGGGGAGAAGTCTGAGGAGCGACTTCATCAACATCGTTTTGCCACACCCTGACTCACCGACAATGCCGAGTTTTTCCCCTTCGTAGAGGACAAAACTCACATCCCGCACGGGCCTGACCTCTCCGATCGAAATCTCCAGATTTTTAACTTCGATGATTTTTTTCATACTTTTAACCGGGGATCAAAAGCATCTCGAACGCCATCTCCGACCAGATTGAAGCAGAGCATGGTGAGGCTGATGAAAAAGGCAGGGAAAAAAAGTCTCCAAGGAAAATACATGAGGGCAGAGAGTCCATCGGCGGCCATGGTTCCCCAGCTGGCGATCGGGGCTTGAATTCCAAGACCCAGAAAACTTAGGAAAGCTTCAGAGAAAATGGCGAGGGGAATGGTGAAGGTCATCGTGGTGATGATCGACCCCACAGCATTGGGAAGGAGATGCCGAAAAAGAATCCGAGAGCGGCTGGCACCGATGGCATACGCTGCAGAGGCGTAGTCCATCTCTTTCAATTGGAGAATTTGCCCGCGGACAATCCGGGCCATAGAAATCCATCCAGTAAAAGTCAGGGCTAAGATAATCGTCACGAGTCCTGAGCCTAACATCACTGTGAGCAAGATCACGACAAGAAGGTAAGGAATAGAATAAATGATATCGGCAAACCGCATGAGGATTTCATCGACTTTTCCGCCCCAGAGACCAGCGATCGAGCCATAAATCACACCAATGATCAAATCGATGACGGCTGCCGTGATGCCCACGAAAAGTGAGATCCTCGCTCCCCACCACACCCGCGTGAAAAGATCACGGCCCAGTTCATCGGTTCCAAACCAAAATTCAAGCGAAGGGGGTTGATTCTTGAGAGGAAGATGGGTTTCATAGTAGGTGTAGGGGGTCAGAAGAGGTCCAAATAAAGCCATCAAGATGAGAAATAAAAGAGTGAAAAGGGCAAACATCACCCTTTTATTGCCAATTAATTTGATCCAAGAATCATGCCAATAATCCATGCTTTATCCGCGGGTCCAATAAAGAGTATACGAGATCGACCATAAAAACGCATACCATCAGAAAAGCGCTGTAGAAAATCGTCATCGACATGATGAGGGTATAATCGCGGTTGGCCACGCTTAAGATAAACCATTGCCCCAGGCCGGGGATTCCAAAAATCTTTTCGACGACAAAACTCCCTGTGAGGACGTTAGCGGCGAGCGGTCCCAAAAGGGTGATCACGGGAAGGATTGCATTGCGCAGAGCATGTTTAAAAACGATTTGAAACGTCGAGAGTCCTTTCGACTGGGCCGTGAGAATATAATCTTGTTGGAGAACCTCGACCATGCTCGCTCTTGTGAGCCGTGCAATCATCGCGGTGGGGAGGGCCGCGAGTGAAAGTGCAGGCAAAACCGTCTGGGCAAATGTGCCCCACCGAGCAACGGGAAACCAGTCGAGCTGCATGGCAAAAACATATTGGAGGATCGTCGCCAAGATGAAACTTGGCACCGAAATTCCGAGCACGGCAAAAAACATCGCCATTTGGTCTTGCCACTTCCCTCGTTTTAAAGCTGCGAACGACCCGAAGGTGATTCCGAGAGGGATGGCTAAGAAGAGGGCTTCTAACCCTAGCGTCAGAGAGATCGGAAAACCTTCTCGGATCACGTCATTGGCCGTTCTGCCGTGGTATTTGAAAGAGGGGCCGAGATTGCCGTGGAGGAGGTTGAGAAAATATTTGCCGAACTGGACAGGGAGCGGCTGATCGAGCCCGTAATGGTGGTGGAGGGCTTTCAAAATCTCTTCCGGGATCGCATCTTCATCGGTGAACGGATCGCCGGGGATGATGTGCATTAAACAAAATGTCAGGGTGACAACGACGAGCAGAGAAGCTGCAAGTATAACTAATTTTTTTAAAAGATACCTAAACACGTAAACTAGTGTATACTTTCAATTGTTTATGAAAAATAAGATTCATTTTACAAGTCTCGGATGTGCGCGGAATCTCGTCGACAGCGAGGTGATGCTCGGCATCCTTTTGAAAGCAGGTTACGAGGCGACAGAGCAGCTCAAAGAAGCCGATTTTCTGGTGGTGAACACGTGCGGTTTTTTGGAGCAATCGAGGCAAGAGTCGTGCGACACCATCGACAACCTTTTTAAAGAAAAAAAAGAGGACGCCAAAGTGATCGTGGCGGGTTGCATGGTTCAAAAATACGGCCCTGAAATCCGGAGCCGCTTTCCGAAAGTCCATTATTTTCTCGGCTCGGGCGATATGGAAAAAATTCTTGAGGCTGTTCACACCTCGGAAGCCGGATCTGCCATCACCTCAGCCCGCAGTTATTTAGAATGGGGAGAAATCCCACGGCAAATCTCCACCCCGCGCAACTACGCCTACTTGAAAATCGCCGAAGGGTGTATGAAACGGTGCGCCTTTTGTATCATTCCGACGATCAAAGGACCTCTGCGCAGCAAGCCGATCTCGCAAGTCGTGAAAGAGTTCAATGCTCTCCTTCAACAAGGCGTTCATGAAGTGATCCTGATCGCACAAGATCTCGGGGATTTTGGAAAAGATCGGAAAGAAAAAGACGGCCTTTACCAACTTCTGAAAGCACTCCTCGAAACCCCGAAAAAATTCTGGATCAGACTTCTCTATCTCTACCCCGACGAAATCACCGAAGAGATTCTCCAGCTCATGGACAAAGATAGCCGAATTTGTCGGTATTTTGACATGCCGATCCAACATATTAATTCGACCATTTTGAAGGCGATGCGCCGAAAAACTTCGCGTGAAAACATTATCACCACTCTCTCCCATCTGCGAACCCGGTTTCCCGACATTGTGCTCCGCACCAGCCTCATGGTCGGTTTTCCTGGAGAAACAGAAGAACAGTTCGAAGAACTGCTCGATTTTGTCCGGAACCATCCACTCGATAATGTCGGCATCTTCAAATATTCGCGCGAGGAGGAATCGCATTCTGCAAAACTCCCAGGACACATTTCCGAAGAGGTCAAGCAAGACCGTTTTCTCCGGCTTGCAGCTGTGCAGAAAGAAGTTCTAGAGGAGCGGCAACAAAAGTACCTGGGTAAAACCCTCGAAGTGATGGTCGAAGGATACCATCCTGACTCTCCTTATCTCATGCGGGGAAGGTTCTATGGTCAGTGCCCTGAAATCGATGGTCAAGTCATCATCAATGATGGGCGGCTCGTCAAATCGTTTGGCAAACTCTACCAGGTTGAGATCACCGATATCGCCGATTACGATCTGATCGGCCGCGTTCTCAAGCCTGCATCAAAGTTATGTCTCGCGTAGTTCTAAAACCTGGTAAAGAAAAATCGCTACTCAATCGGCATCCGTGGCTTTTCTCGGGTGCCATTCAATCTCGACCCGATCATCAACCCGGCGAAATTCTTCCTGTTTATTCTTCCACGGGTCGTTTTCTTGGTCATGGGTATTTTCATCCAACCAACTCGATCGCCGGCAGGATGCTCACCTTCCAAGAAGAAGACCCTCATGGTGCCGTCCGAAGACATCTTCGAGAGGCAATCGCATTTCGAAATCGGATGGTTCCATGCCAAGGACGCCGTCTTGTCAATGCAGAAGGAGACCTGCTGCCCGGCCTGATCATCGATCAATATGCCGATGTTCTGGTAATCCAAATATACACAGCCGGAATGGAAAGACTTAAATCCCTCATTGTCGATGAACTCGTTCAACTTCTAAAACCCCGCGCGATCTACGAAAAATGTACATCGGCTGCGCGGCGGCAAGAAGGTCTCTCCGATGTTAAAAACCTTCTCTATGGCACTCCCACACCCGAAATCACCATCGAAGAGCATGGAATCCCATACATTATTTCTATTCTTGAGGGGCAAAAAACCGGCTTTTTCCTCGATCAACGGGAGATGCGCAAGAAAGTTCTAGAGATATCTCATGGAAAACGGGTTTTAAATTGTTTTTCCTACACCGGAGGTTTTTCTCTTGCTGCGCTCAAAGGGGGAGCTACCTTAGTTCACAGCATCGACATCTCCGCTGAGGCGTGCAAACTCGCTGAGCGGAATAATTTCGACCCTAAGCGGCATACCATCTTTCAAGCCGATGTGTTCGATTTTCTTCGGGGCCGTCCCCTCGACTACGACCTCGTGATTCTAGACCCTCCGGCCTTTGCCAAAAAGCGTGCCGATGTAACGAATGCCTCCCAGGGGTACCGTGAGATCAACCGACTAGCCCTGCAGGGTATGCCACCCTCATCCTTGCTCCTCACATCGAGCTGTTCGACCTATATCGATGAGTCCCTCTTTCAAAAAATCATTTGGCAGGCCTCTCTCGATGCCCGGCGCACCGTTTCTATTCTAAGTCGCCATTTGCAAGCCCTTGATCATCAAGTGTCTATATTTCATCCAGAAGGTCTTTATTTAAAAAGCTTTTTATTGTATAATAATTAGATCTAAATTAATTAGATTAAATTATGTCTATTAAAGAAACAGGTAACAAAGAAAACACACCTTCTCCAGTTCCTCAAAAGAACGGTTCAGGGAATCCCCTGGACCAAAGTATCTATGCGATATCGGTCCGATGCCTAAAGAGCGTTTGTGATCCTTTGAATGTCGATCCACGTAGACGTTATGAATTATATGCATACTATGTTGCATTCGATGCTCTATTAGAGGAACATCGTATGTTGGCATTAACATTTTTAACTAAATACCAAGACAAATAATACTATTATGGCAAATCCAACCAATATAGGCCCCGGTTCACCCCCAAGCCCCCGATACAAAGCCCCTGCTCCCAAACAACCTATACATCATTTATCTACTATATTGGAATCCGAGGATGAGGACCCACTTCCTCCACAATTTCCAGCTAAACCCATTACACCCCCTCCTCCCACCCCGTCACCCATTAAAAATCCAGCGGTACAAAAACCAGCACCAAAGGACCTTGATCTCCGAAAATTCGTGATCACAAAAGGGAAGAAAATCTAGAACTTTTTGCAGTAGATCTGTAAAATCTACTCCATGTCAATTCAATCTATATCTCAACGATTTCTGGTTCCAGCATACCAAGTCGTTACTCAAACAACTTGGGGGCGCATTGCAGCAGCAATTTCATGTATTGCTTTAGTCATCTTTGCTTATAGAACACTCTATGTTTCAGCTCATTCTGAAACAGATGATCTGTGTCGATCCCTGTTTCGATCAATACTTCTAGTAGCAACTCTGCAAGCACCACAACCCAATTGGGATACTCCTATTGAATTAAATGGTAGACGGTATTTTGCTTTAGGATTTCAATCGCCAAAGAATGCTAGTTTTTGTGAAATTGTTTGTTCAATGAAAATGGATAATCGGTATCAGCAAATCGTTCATTTGATGGAAAAAGGCGGAAGAGGTAATTATTTGGATGGTTCAGATGAATTCCAAATAAGTTCCTTAGAACTTTACTTATCCAAAGGCACATTGGGAGATAAACTTTTTTATAATTTTCATGGCTGGTTGGATGAGGTCCCATCTCCAGAAGTCCAGGGGGATTTGATTCAATTTGTCCGGTTGTTTTCAGAGGAAGTAGAGAAGGGACGAGTTCCTCTTATTGATTGTCCTACGGGTCTTCATAAGACAGCAACTTTCATCGCGATGGTTGAATTGGCTCGTGATCGATTCAAAAGAACCCCCCCTAAGGAAGATCAGCTGGAAGGGATTATGGAAGGCATCCTTCAAGATTTAGCCAAAACAGCAAAAGGGCGGATTCCAACAGCGGGTCAACTCAAAATGCTTCTAGATCTTGAGTTTCTAAAAAAACTTGTTCACTGATATCTTTATCTATATTTGGTATAATCAAGCTACATGCAGTTACTAAAATATTTGATACCGAGTTTGGGTGGTTTTCAGTTTGGGTATGCCATTGGGATTATGGCTGGTGCGATCCTGTTCATAGGAGGACAATTTTCTTTAACTCCCGAGCAACAAGGAACATTGGTAAGTAGTTTTTTGATGGGAGCCGTGCCGGGTGCAGGAGTTGCCGGATGGCTAGCAAATCGGTTCGGTCGGAAAAAAACTCAACAATTAGCTGCTCTTTTATTTTTAGTGGGTGCTGGACTTCTTATTTTTGCAAATTCGATTCCGACGATTATGGCCGGAAGAATTATTCAAGGTTTAGCTTCAGGTATCGTTGCCGTCGTGACTCCGATGTATATTGCCGAAATTTCACCTCCCGAAAGACGGGGAGTCCATGTGAGCTACTATCAGCTGGCTGTGACATTCGGGATATTTGTTGCGTATCTTGTGAATTTGCTTTTCTCGGGTAACTGGCATGCCATGCTCGGGGTTGGACTCTTGCCAGCTCTCTTCCATTTTCTAGGGTTTTTTAAAATGCCTGAAAGCTTAGTTGCTCATCCAGAGCAGCAGAAACCGACCTGGAGAGTTTTGATGGAGCCAGGCGTCCGATCGGGCCTACTTCTTGCGGTTCTTTTGAATGTGTTTCAGCAAATCTCCGGCATCAATGCGGTCCTTTATTTTGCCCCTTCGATTTGTTTATCGTGCGGATTTAATTCAACCTCGATGGCCCTTTGGCCCCCCATTTTTATTGGACTCATCAATTTCGGAATGACCATTCTTGCGATCAAATATATCGATAAGTTGGGCCGAAAACCGCTCCTTCTCTGGGGGCTTGGAGGGATGGTCGTTGCCCTGATAGCCCTCGCGACAGCCTTCCACCTCCAGGGGCCGGCCCTTCCTTGGATCGCGACCCTTTCCCTCCTCCTCTACATCGCTTCTTTCGCCATCGGCATGGGACCCATCCCTCAACTCGTGGGCACTGAAATATTTCCCCGTCGAGCCCGCGGCCAAGGAATCAGCATCGCCAACCTCTCGAACTGGCTCTTCAATTTTATCGTTGTTTTTACCTTTATGGATCTCACCACCCGCTTTTCAACAGCAGGTGCCTTTGCGATCTATGGCTTTTTTGCCCTTCTCGCCTTCTATTTTGTCTGGAGACACCTTCCTGAAACAAAAGGGAAGGTCTTAGACTGATGTGCAGAAACGAAAAAAATATGAGAGGGAGAAAGAAAAAGAAAACTATAAGCAGTCGGGGAGCAAGCTCCCCCGCTGCCCCACTTAAAGTTGACAAGGGCTGCGTCAAATCGATCCTCCTGCGGAAAGCCGTGCGGAACAATTTTGAGGATTCCGAAAAAAATTTATCGTTCTTATCGTTATATCGTTCACATCGTTTATTTTGTTGTTCGATAAAAAGATCTTGCCTTACGCCTGAAAGCAAAATAAACGATGTGAACGATATAACGATAAGAACGATGGGATAAGAAAAGAGAGTGCTTAATTTTGAGCAGCCCCCTTGTCAGTTCAAGGTCAGTTCTAGGTCAGTTCAAGTGGTGCAGCGGGGGAGCTTGTTCCCCGACTGCTTATAAACCTAAAACAACCTGAATTATTATTGATTATTTTTTTATGCAATGTTTAACGAGTTTCTCGGACATTCTATCTGCAACCTGAATGAACTCACCGACGGGAATTCCATTGATCTTTTCGTTTTGAACGAGCCCCTTCTTTCGAAAATGCTGTAGTAGTTTTTCAGCGACCGCACCATCTTTCACAGAAAGCCCTTTAATTTCTCCGGGCAGAATCCTGTCGGGAACCATGACTTCGTGATCGTTGGGTTGAGAAGCAGCTGCAAAATTAAAAACACTGGGCCGGTTGCTGTAATAGGGTTCCTTTCTACTCCCACATAAATCGTAGTCGTACTGATAAGATCCTCGATTTAATACTCGAATATCAAAATAAAACCGAAGATTAGACGCATAACAAAAAAGAGGCTCTAATTTATTTTGATCTTGGACATCTTTTTCAAAGATCATTTGGGTATAAACACTTCTTGCACCGCCCTCTGTATAGTGGCTCTCATCATTAAAACCTCTACCCTGGATTCCATTCATATCACGCATTTCTTGAGAGAACATCCCATTTTTTACCATGTTGGCTAAACGGTCATAATCTTCATAATCGAACCCAACACTTGCAGTTAAAGCACGAACCCCTTTCTCATATAGAAATCGATCGATGGGAACTTGTAATCTGAAATAGCCAGGTAACAGCTCTTGCTTGCCGACTTTGTAGGTATTGAAAATCGTCTTCATTTCAGGGACTTTCTTCACAATTTTACCTTTCAATTGATCCAAGGGGAGCTCAAAGAAAGATCGTTTTCTTTCTAGAGGGTAAGCTTCGGCTGGATAGAACATTCTGAAAAGAAAATCGATCTTCATCCTTTCAAGGTCGTCAGAGGTCGATTTTTGGAGAGCTTCATCCAATCCTAAGATAGTAAGCAATCGTCGTAAATGAGGGAGGGTCGGTGCAAAAATCTTCACGTGATCCCTGAAATGAAGATGAGGTTCACAGCCCACGAGACAATAACCGAGGTCTTTCAAATAAACAACATCCGTTGGGATGGAAACTCTTTCATTTATCCCGTATTCGTTTTCACGAGCAAATCCCATGAAGTCGCTGCCATAAAGAGTTGCAAAATCGAGTTGTTCTTTTTCATTCAACTTCGCAATCCCTTTCAAGATCCTTTGAAATCTCTTCAGGTAGACCTCTGTCATTTTAAAGGAGAGTTCAATCGCTGGTTTATCACTGATCTCTGTTGCTCTGAAACAAAGATTGGCTCCACGAACCATTCCCTTGCCATATCCATGACAAAAAGCACCAAAATCGATCGGGTTACCTTGCGGATCGGTTATCATCGCTCGTTTGGCTCCAACCTCTTCAATCACTTGAGAAAAAAAGTATTCGAGACTCTTCATCTCCCGCAAACACTCACACGCCTGAATGACTCGAATGATGCCCATCAGTAATGTCAGAAGCTTCACTTGTTTTCGCTCTTCATAAAACTGATAGAAATGTAGACACGCTTGATAGATTAAAGAGGCAACGACAAATTCAAGCCGCTTCGGTTTCACAAGCGTCAGTAGGTAGAGGCCAGAGGAAATTATCGAGGCAATATCCCGGTTTTCAAAAATATCCAACGTCGCACGAATGAAAAGACCCGCCCGTAGATGAAAATACGTCGCAGAAAGCTCTAACACAATCTTTGCGACTTCTTTGTAATTCCGCTGCTGAGCATGGCTGCAGAGATTCCAAAGTCCCAAAGAATAAGAAAGGGGAGCGCCTACTCGAGGATGAAGTGCGATAAAAGGAAGGGCTAATTTTGCAATCTCACATCCCCTTCTCGTCCACTCTTTCGGAATTTGTAATTTCCAATCTCTTTGATAATAATATAATTTTGATTCTAAAATCACATCAAGATTATATCATAAAACAGGAAAATTAAATTATTTATAAAATTAAATTAGAATGGCTGTGGGAATGCGATCCATACTTTTGATTATAAATGATGGAATGCAATCCATATCAACTATGTTTTGAAATAAATTCTTGAATATCGATGGCAGTGGGGTCAAAAAAGTTGCCGCTGATGTCGAGATCGGTGAGGGTCGTATTTTCTTTGAGGGCGGACATGAGACGGCGGAGGGATTTGGTTCCTAGTCCGGTATGGGATAGGTCGAGTTTTTGGAGGGTGGGGAGGTGGCAAAGGATTTCGATGTTGTCGGTAGCGAGGGGGCTTTTGGAGAGGCCGAGTCTTTGGAGGGAGGTGTTGTATTTTAAGGCGGATAGGAGAAGTTCGACTTGGGTGGGGGTGAGGGGAGTGTTATTGAGGTTGAGGCTTTTGAATCGATGCAGATGGGGGAGGAGTGGGTCAATCGTTTCGAGTCCTTCGGAGGCGTGGATAGAGAGGTCGTTGATTTTTGTGTAGTGGAGGAGGGTGGGAAGAAGGATAGCGGTGACTTGTTTCTCCTTGGTGATGAGGGTAAAGCGGTTGAGAGTACTTGTAGGGCCATGCTCGCGGATGATTTGAGCGATGGAATTGGAAAGTTTTGGATCGTTGCACTCAAGGGTCACGGCGGTGATGTAGTAACCGTCTTTGAATAGACGGTCCACGAGATCGAAAGAATCGGAAAGGTCGTCTAGCTTTAGCTTGAGGTGAAAGTCGATCCCTTTCCGTTCGAAGGTGAGGTGGGGTCGTGCTTGATAAATATCACCCATAAAAAAACTGAAGTCACGGAGAATAGTATTATTTTTGCCAGATAAAATCCCGCCTCCTAAAAGAAGAAGAGCTGTTATGAGGGGTTTATCTTGGATATCTCGAGCAAAAAACAAAGCTGGAAGATCATCAAAGAGAGCAGAATTTTCAACGATGATTTCAAGACACTCCACGCGGAGGGTCTCACATTCCCATAGGGTGAAAAACCGGTAGGCTTGCAAGATATTTTCATTTAAAAACGATCCATCGCCGGTTTCAAGGGTTTGGACAATCTCATAAAGCTGATCTGAATTGTAACCTTCGAAGACGACGGGGCCTTTCGACGCCGATACGACGAGTTCTAAGATATGGCTATGCCGGGTCAATTTTTCGGGTGAAGAGACAATGAAGGGAAGAGAATCCGGCGAACGAATGATCAGAGGATTGAGTCCAAGATCGGCTTGATAAAAATCGAGTTTTTCTAGAGCATTGCAGAGATTTTCTCCTTTTTCTCGGACATCATCCGGGAGTTCTTCATCTTGGAGATACATGCGGAGCTCGGAGACTTTGCCAAATTCTTTCCAATTAGAAAACTCGAGCATTGCCTTATTTACATCTGTTACGACGGTTTTAAGCTGCCGCCTGCATTCTTCTTCTAAAAGAGGGAGCTCATTTTTTTTTGCAAAGGTGAGGATTTCGCGGAGATGTTTTTCAGGAATAGGTTCGTCTGCTTCGATAAACTCGGCAAGAGCAAAAAGAGCCTCTTGGCTGATTCCTTCAAAGATCATTCCTTTCTGGTTGGGAGGGAGATCTGCAAAAGGGCCTCCGTGTTTTGCGAGATTTTCACGGGAAACGGCGAGGTATTGTCGGTCTTGATGGGTGGTCAAATATAAAGTTTTCGAAGGGCCATCTTCGAGCTGAAATTGCCGGGCGATCTCCCAAAAAGTGAACCCTGCAGACTCCCTGGGATTAGAAGAATATTGATGGGTAGTTCGATCTGGTTCTGTTAAAAGATTGAGACCTTGTAAGATTTGGTTCACGGCAAATGTCAAATTACCATAATCCGGATCACTATCAAAATGATTGTGTAATTCTAAAGCAGCTCTATTTAATTGAAATATTAGTTGCGACATAATAACAATTATAACAATTTATTTTAATAAATTAAACTAAGTTGTATCTACTTTAGATTCAGGGAGTTGTTTTTGAATCCTTGAAAAAAAGGAAGGGAAAAACTATGATTTTGTGATTTAAATAAGGAAATTTTTATGAACTATGCTGAGATTCAGAAAATTTTAGGAAAAAAGGGGGACGATCTTCTCTCCCATGTTTGCAAGACGGTGCCTAAAGAAAAACTCCATATTCCGGGGGGTGATTGGGTCGATCGGATCTTCGCTCAATCGGATCGAAATATCCCTGTTTTGCGGAGTTTGCAGGCTCTTTTCGGGCATGGTCGTCTAGGGGGAACAGGATATATGAACATTCTGCCGGTTGACCAGGGGATTGAGCACACGGCAGGGGCTTCCTTTGCACCGAACCCCGATTATTTCGACCCCGAAAACATCGTTAAACTGGCGATCGAAGGGGGAACCAATGGAGTGGCTTCGACGCTGGGAGTTTTGGGGAGTGTGGCTCGCAAATATGCCCATAAAATTCCGTTCATCATGAAGTTCAACCACAATGAGCTACTCACCTATCCAAATAAGCATGACCAGATCATTTTTGCCTCAGTGAAGCAAGCCTGGAATATGGGATGTGTGGCCGTCGGTGCTACGATCTATTTTGGCTCGGCTGAGAGCGACCGGCAGCTGATCGAAGTCAGCAGGTGTTTTGAGATTGCCCACGAGCTCGGAATGGCCACGATTCTCTGGTGTTATCTTCGCAATCCTGCATTCAAAACGGCAGACAAAGATTATCACGATGCCGCAGACCTCACCGGCCAAGCAAACCATCTCGGCTGCACCATCGAAGCCGATATCGTCAAACAAAAACTGCCCACCTGCAATGGGGGTTTTAAAGCGCTCAAATTTGGAAAACAAACCGAAAAGATGTATACGACTCTTTGCACCGATCATCCCATCGATTTGGTTCGGTACCAAGTCATCAACGACTACATGGGCCGCATTGGTCTCATCAATTCCGGTGGACCTTCGGGTGAAAATGACCTGGCTGAAGCTATCGAAACAGCGGTTCTCAACAAGCGAGGCGGTGGTATGGGTCTGATTACAGGGCGGAAAGCGTTCCAACGGCCCATGAAAGATGGCGTTGCGCTTCTCCATGCCATCCAGGACGTCTATCTTTGCAAAGAAGTTACGGTTGCTTAGGACGGAATCGCTTCTCAGCGACGATGGTGGTTCCTTCTCGGCCGATAACATAGACTTCACAAGTGGAACTGTGGTGTTTGCGAAAGTCGGCAGGTATCTCGGCTTCTGTGCTGTTTCCAACATAGAATGAGCCGCGGAGGAAATAGAGCATCGAGCCCTGGTGGGAGATAAAAACGGGAAGAGCTTTCGGATCGGTTTGATTCAGTTGTTCCTGGATGCCGGTATTCATGCGGGCATAGATGTCAGCACCGGTCTCGGCCCGGCAAGAAGGGGCAAAAAACTTCTCTTTCTCAGGGAGCTTGCTATAAGCTTGGTAATCTGGATCGGTTTTCCTTTCACTGCGCGAGAGTTCATGGCTCGACGATTCGCGGATTCTTGGCTCAACGATGATTTCTGAGGTGGGGATTCCAAGGGTTTCTGCTATGATTAGCCCTGTTTCCTCCGATCTTTTGAGAGACGACACGACGATTTGGAGCCGGTCTTTTCCGAGTTCTTTTCTCAAATTATCGAGAGCAACAGCTGTGATTTTGGCTTGCTGTCGTCCTCGATCGGTAAGGCTAGGATTATCTCCTGATTGTTTATCGGCGTGTCGCATCAAGACAAAAAGTTGACGGACTATATGGAGAACACGCCAGTAATGGTAGGCCTGATAAAGCCGTGCCACACCCATCAAACCGGTTGTGACAGTCTCGAGACTTTTCTTGTTTTTTGCTTTATAAACTCTGTAAAAGCAGAGCGCAGCTTGAACGACCAACGAAATAACAGTCAGTCGGAGGGTGTTTTTCCTTGAAAAAGGTAGAAACGTTAGAAGGTAGAGAGCAGTGGGAACAACTTCCGAAAATTGATATCTATAGAGTTGATCACCGAGGTCCATGGCTGTCCGAAGAAAAAGGCCGTATTTTAGTTGGAAAACTGTTGCGCCGAATTCAATTAAATTTTTGGCAACTTCTTTTCCTTGTAGGGCGTAAGCATGAGATGCTGCATTCCAGAGGGTTACAAACGATGAGATCGGCCGTCCAGCGGGCTCATAGAGAGAAACAAGGGGTAAAACTCTGTTCCATGGGAGTTCCCAAACCCTTTGATAATAGTACGGTTTTTGAATTAAATCGAGAGTCATAATTGGGGGTAATTATAGCTCAGATTTGTGTTTTTAAACAATCTTTAATATCTGGAGGGATTTCGTCTAAAAATCCTTGGAGATGAGGTTTTTGTAGCCTTTGGCAAGCGAGCTGGTATTTTTGCTTCCACTCGAGAATAGTAGGGTGATTTGGATCGATTTTATCAGGCATTTCGTGATGAAAGCCGAAGCTGTGATAAAACGGGTAGGTGTACGTTTCTTTTAACCTATGTTCGAGGAGCCATGACATGACTTGATCATCAGGGATTTCTAAAAATTTTATAAAAAATAAGGTAATCTCACGGAACATACCCAAAGTCTCCTCGGGGGATAAAAGCTTAAACATCGCAGGAGTTTCATCAATCGAATTCTCAAGCTTGAGTGTTTTTATTTTTCCCCAACATTGTTCAAACAAATTTTTCCATGTTGTAACGATTTCATTCGAAATGATCCCTTTCAAGTTATCTAAAACTTGAAGGTGACGGCGAGAAAAAGGTCCCCAATCTAACTCGCTTTTCTTCAAGCAGTTGAGCCATCTCATTGCGGTTATTCGATGATTCGGTAAAGCGAGAAAAGCTTCATATATTTTTAAGGTCTCTCTTGAACATTCATTGATAAAATCAATCATCGGATCTCGATATTTCTTAAACAATCGAGGATTCATCGAAATGGGCAAAAAGTTGGGGAACGCTTTGCCTAAAATGTCTTGTAACTGAGCGTCTGAAAATCCAGGGATCGGTCTCTGGAACGATCGGGTGGGGAGACCATCCAGGACTGTGCGAAACAGTAGACGAGCAAACTGGTGGCGTGATGTTGAGAAGGAGGGAGTTCTCTCAAGTGTTTTTCTAATTGAAAGGTATGGAGATGATCGACGACTTTCTGATAAAAAGCCTGCAGCAATCTTAAATTCTCGGGTGTGAGATTTTTTCGATGGCCTTCTAGAGTGAGTTGATGGACAGCTTGAAATAAAATTCCCCGGTTTTGACGCAGATAGTCGAGAGAAGCTTCTTTTGTTTGCCTTAGGAGGAGACGCGTTAACTTTTGGATGAGTTCTCGTATTCGAGTGTTAATAAATTCGATCGATTCAGCAAGTGGAGCTTCTTCTTTTTGATGAACTAAATCTAGATATTCGGTCATCTCAAAACGGTTTAATTTTTGAGCACAACTTTCATAAACAACAGCCCATTTCTTGAGGGAAGAATCGGTTAAGAAAAGAACGAGAGATTCTCTAAATTCTAATAGATATAAATTCAAATTGGAGCAAAATGCGAACAGTTTTCTGCACTCAGTCGGCCCAAACTTTTTTCGATCGAGACAGGCTTGCATCTTTTCTTTTGTGGTATTTTCATCGAGTTCCTGTAAAAATTCGAGGGTCTTATCGAATTCGGACCTGACGTGGATTAAAAACTCAACTTCAGAAGTTAGGACAGCTTGCCTCTCAACAGCGGGAAGTGTCTTTGGAATTATACTGCGCCCGCTCAAGTTGTGTGAATTTGGACTGGCTGCGACTTTGCCAAATCGATCCTCCTCCTCGGCCTTCACTACTCGGGAATGGTCCTCGTCGTTCGGACCGCAAGCTTCGATTTGGCTTTGTCTCGCAGAGTCCAAATTCACACAACTTGAGCGGGCGCAGTATAACAAATCTTCACCAAAACAATGTAAAAGAAGCCCCACTCCTCGAGGTTGACCAGCAGGAATGGAATAAAGCTGGCTCTGTAGTCCAACTTCATGGAGTTTTGTCACACATCTCTCATAGAAATAAGACAGCGATCTCTTATTTTCTTCATTGAGAATTTGTCCATTTCCTTTTAGTGCTAGAAGGTAGAGAGCATGGTAAAGGAAGCTTGGCTTTTCATTGATGAGCGCGCTGCAACCGTCTTTATCGGTTTTAAGCAAACTGCGGAGAAACTCGATGATCTCGGGTGCCTTTTCATTGATAAAGTCACTGCGCGGTTCATCTTTATCAGATTTCTGAACACATGCCGATCTCAATCTCTGCCATCTTTGCACGGTTTCTGCAGGGACAATTTGGGTTAAAACATCGGATTGTTCTCTGAGGAATAATTCGAAGGTTGAAAGGAACATGCAGTGGTCACGGAGCTTTTCTTCGGATCCTTGGAGAATTAATTGCTCAAAAAAATCGATCGATTGATCGACTTCCTTACGGATGTCGAGGTGGACCTGCTTTTCCAGAGGAGGAGGAGGCGTGATTTTTTTTTGTAGAAAGATGGCGGCATAGATTTCTTCAGAGCGTAGGGTCCAAAGTCTAGCAAAAATACCTGGAATTAAAAAAATAAGTGCAAGGGAAAAATAGGTCGCAGTTTTAAGAGCTGACGCCTGCATCGGAGAAACCACTTTCCTGGCGCCGGTAGGGGCATGGACAACGATCGATCCTTTGAAATGTTGCAAATAAGAAAAGCAGTAATTTGCAAAATCATTCGCTCTATTAGGGACATTGAGAATAACTCGTGTAGTATAAAGCTTAGAATCTAACATCGTATTAATAGTTTAAAAAGAATTAGAATTTTTTTATATGTCAAATAATGATTCACATCCAAAGGATAGGCGGCCTCGGTGACGTGATTTGGGCGGAGCCCGTTGTCCGTCATTTCATTGAAAGGGGCGAGGTTGTCCAGATGATCACCGATTTCTCAGAAATTTTTTTAAATTATCCGAGTCGTAACCTCATTATGAATGAAAAATTTCCGATGAATCATTTGAGGAAGATCCACGCATCTGTAGAAAGGGGGGCTAGGTGGATTAATCTGGATGGGGCATATGAAAACCGTCCTACAAGACATATTTTGGAAGCTTACCGGCTAGAGGCTGGAATAAATATGGAACTAGGGCCTCCACAGATTCATCTGACGGTGGAGGAAAAGAAGCCTCTTTTTGACAATTATGTGGTTTTGCACATCGAAAAAAATCCGCTGAGTTTTCGGAATGTTCATGGGGTTGATTGGGGCAAAGTGATTCGATATTTGAAAGAAAGAAAAATGGAGGTGATTCAGATTTCTGAAAAGGGTGATTGTATTCACGGCCGGTGGGTGAAAACCAAAACGATCCGGGAGATGATGTCGCTCATTTACAATGCGAAATGCTTTATTGGATTGGACTCAGGCCCGAGCCATATCGCTGCAGCGCTCGGTGTTCCTGCCATTTTGTTTTTCGGCTCGGTCAACCCCCAGCTCCGTCATGCGAAGGCTTTTAAAGGGGTTTTCCTGCAAGCCCCTTGCGAATATGCTCATTGTTACCACGAGGTTGTCGGTGACTCGGGCCAGCCGTGCAAATGGGGAAATGGGATTCCTAAGTGCACCATCCAAACATCAGATCGGGTGATTTCGGCGCTTGAAACGTTTATAAATCCACTTGGGTAGACGGATGAGATAACCGAGAGGGATGACTAAGTTGAGCCAGAGAAGATGGAGCGGGGAGAACCATTTGGCTGTATAGGTTTTAAAGCTTTTTGCCATTTGGAAATATTTCCACGTATTCGAGCGGAGGGCAAAGCTTCTCCCGAAGTGATCGACGCAGGCGACGAGGGGGACATAGTAGGTTTTATAGCCGAGCCTTTTCACTTCTTTGTAGAGATCGACGTCTTCAAAATAGATGAAGTAAGCCGGATCGAAGGCAAAGCCGAGTTTTTCAAGGATTTCTCTTCGGGTAAGCAAAAATGCACCGCGTGCGTGATCGATTTCTTGTATTTGGTTGTCATCAAAGTTAGGGTAAAGGATGTGGGTGTAATAGAGAACTTCATTGAACCTCTTTTGATTGAGAAAGAAAGGGAGAAATGGGAGAGGTGTGGGAAAACGGATCGGCTTTAGAGGAAGAGACGGTTCATAGTCGTGGTTTAAAAGTTTGCAGCCAGCAATCCCGACATCGGAATGCTTGTCCATCCAATCGATCATATCATCGAGTCGTCCTTCATGGATCTGCAGATCGGGATTGAGAAAAAGAATATACCGGCCTTTAGCTTCTTTGAAGGCTTGGTTATTCGCCGCTGCAAAACCGACATTTTTTTTATTTTTAATGAGCCGGACGTAGCTCGCATAGCTTTCAACGAGCTCAACTGTCCCATCGGTCGATCCATTATCGACAATCAGGTGCTCATACTCACACAATGTATGGCCAACAACCGACATGATGCAGCTGTCGATATACTTAACGGATTGATAGGTAACCGTAATGATGCTAAGCTCCACGGAGGGCCCTCCATGAGTCTTTCATTCCCCACTCTTTAATCCTCAAAATAAAACCGATCGGGATCACGCAGTTGATCCAGAAAAGATGGAAAGGTGAGTGCCATTTCCGGACATACTTTTTAAAACTTTTGCCCATTTGGAGATATTTCCAAGCCCGTGTCTGAAGATGGAAGCTCCGACATAAAAAATCGACACAGCTAACTAAGGGAACATAATAGACTTTATACCCTCTTTTCTTGATTTCCCTGCAAAGGTCCAAGTCTTCAAAAAGGATAAAATAGCGCGGGTCAAAGGCGTACTCACCCAGAATCTCCCGCTTTGTCAACATGAACGATCCCCGAACAATTTCTACTTCCTTAGCGGCCTCATCATCGAACGATTGATAAAAGAAAGCGGGATGGATCGAAACGAAAAACGATCGGAGTTTCAAAAAACCAAACAAATACGGGAGGAGGTGGGGATATTTCATCGGCCGCAATGATCCCGTCGGAATTTTGTCTTCATTCAAAAGACGGCAGCTCACGAGGCCCACATCGGGTCTTTGGTCCATCCACTCCATCAACTCTTCAATCCGGCCTTCCTCCAGCCGCATGTCTGGATTTAAAAACAAAATATATTTCCCTTTAGCCTGCTTCAAGGCCAGGTTATTTGCCGCCGCAAACCCGAGGTTTTCTCCATTTTTAATGAGCCGGACATAGCTTAAATACCCATCCTCAATCAGTTCAACGGTCCCATCTGTCGACCCGTTATCGACAATCAAATGTTCATAATCACAAAAGGTATGCCCTACCACCGACATGATGCAACTATCAATGTAATCTTTAGATTGGTAGGTCACCGTAATAATACTAAGGTCCATTCTATAGTTCGTAGTGGTTTTTTTATTAAATTTCTATGAAAATATTAACCCGACACGCAAAAAAGAGACAAGATGCGTAAGCGAACCCCTGTCAGATCGAAGCGTCAGCGGTCCGACCGACGAGGATCATAGCCGTTAGGCTAGGCCGAGGAGGAGGATCGATCTGCCCCTATCTGACAGGGGGTGCAGCCAGCAGGTTGTCTCTTTTTTGCGTGGAGGGTTAATAGAATTATGCAAGGTGTTTTAGTTGGCTTGAACTGCGAGCAAGAATGGCTGCTCGCTTGGTTTTACACCCATTTTAGGAACTTTAATCCGGAACTTCCCATCGCCTTTGCCGACTTTGGAATGTCCAAGGAGGCAAGAGAGTGGTGCCTCGAGAGAGGGGATGTCTTTGATGTTCCTGAATTAGCCGGGCCTAAGCCAGCGAATTTTCTTTTTCAGGGAGACCAGTGGAAAGAGTGGAAGCTCGATACATTCACTTGGACAGCCGATCGGTGGCTTTGCTTTAGAAAACCGCTCGCCATTGCACTTTCTCCCTTCGAAAAAACTCTCTGGCTCGATCTCGATTGCCAGATTAGGGCATCTCTTGAGCCTCTTTTTTCCCTCCCTCTATCTTCGACCAAATTCGGAGCGACGCCGTGCGGATCTTACTTTTATGCCCACAATCTCTCCAAAGATCTCGTCTACCTCATCGATAAATACCATACCGGAGTCGTGCTCACAGAAAAAAGTTCGCCCCTCCTCCACCAGTGGACCGACTCGATCACCTCGGACCCATCCTTCCGCACCGAAGAGGGCCCCCTTTCCTTTCTAGCTGCAAAAAACAACCTCCCCATCACCGAAATCTCCCGCCTCTACAACTGGTCCGTCTTTACCTGGGGCGAAAACAACGATGCCGCGATTTACCACTGGCTCGGCAAGGAAGCGAAAGAATATCTCAGAAGACTAATTATCAATACCTAGTCGACGAATATCCCAGAAGGAAAACCGAGCTTTATTAGCTGTATGTCTAACATCATCGGGGCAAGAACCTGAAAGTAGTTGATTATCGTCGATTTGCATGAGGATAGAGACGCGTGCGGGCTTTTCTTCATTATCTCGAATCGTAAAAATGGATTTGGGGGCCCGGCGTATATCCCATAATTTGATAAAGCCGTCATCGCCACAACTGGCAAAGCAATGGGGCCGGATATTCTCAATCGTCCAGACACGGTCTTTGAGTTCCAAGTGCTGGGGGTTGTGTTCTTCAGCAGAGAAAGTGATTTTACTCGATTCTATGTCGATGACACGGACGGACCGGTCGAAAACAGCCAGGCCGTATTTGCCGGGGTTACCTCTTAATGGGGTTATCGCTGAAAGATAGGGGCGGGGATAGATTCTCTCTTTTTCAGTGATGAGGGGGTGATGATGAAACCACCGCCGTCTTTGGAGATCATAGGTGTACATATCTAGTCTGCATCCCGTAATCACTAAGAGAGCCCTTTTATCGACTGGCTGGATTGCATAGACCCAGTCGTTACCGCTGGTAAAGGTGTAACCGAGCCTGCGGCACTCGTCGTACGAATGAACCGTAAATTGTTTAGGCCATCCAGCAAAGAAAAAAGGCTTTCCCAGATAGCTTTCGAAAGAGGTGAGGCAATGGACCCTGTTTGCATTCCGCTCTTTACATTTAGGTGAATGATCTGAATCTCCTACAAAAGGTTCGGCTTGCAGGTCTTTAAGGCAATTTCCTGCATTGTCCCATAAGTGAACGGCCCCTTCGCGATTGCCGCTGATCCAATATTTATCATTGATAGCAGCCGATGCAGTGACCCATTTTTTATAATCGATCGCTTGAGGATTATAAAGTTCTCGGGCCAACGTCCCGTCGAATTTCCATTTTTTTAAAGAGCCATCTTTTGACCCGGTAATAAAGGTTTGATCGTGTAAACGGGTAATGGAGTGGATATCGTCTAAATGGACATTATGAACGACTTTTACGCGGCGTAAATCAAAACTCTCTTGCGGCGTGGCAGCGGGCTTTAAACTCATTTGCTGCAGTGCGGCTGCTAGGGTTTGGGTCGATCCATCAGCAGGCTTAGCTGGGATCATAATATATTCCTAGTGCCAAGACTCCCAGCTTCTTCTCTAGCTCTCGATAACGGGGAAAGTTATGATAGATAGCAACGCCTTCATCCAAAGTTGAAGTTCCAGGCAAGCATTTTTCCAACCCCTCTTTTTCTAGCATTTCTCGAAAAGTCGGATAAGAGCGGAGAAAGGTGATTTTGACATCGAGAAATCTCGGGCGAACTGATTTCCTATAAGGTTGTTCCTTAAAACGGACAATATCGTTGACTCGAATATGTAAAAGATCTGGCTTTTTCAGCCGTCCTTCGACCGTTTTTTGTCCGCCTGCAACCCTTTCGAAATAAAAGGTTCTTAACGAAACCGCATGGGCAAATCTCATGTCAGGCAGACCGCAATATGGATGGCCAAAACCCCTACTTGCCTTTCTTTCTCAGCATACCGTGGAATATTTCTGTAGATTCTGACGGCTTCTCCTACAGAATAAACATCGGGCAGGCAAGGGCTCACCCCTTCCTTTTGAAGCATTGTTTCAAAATCAGTGTACCTAACTATTTTGGTCACCTTGCAGAGTACAAATTGGTTTTGGTTCTTAAATCTAATTAAAGTATCTACATCCCAATTGGTAAAGGGGTAATTGTTGGTACGAACTTCAATGGTTTTTGTTCCATTTCGGATCATATTGAAGTATTTCAACATGATAGGGCATTCATCTATCCTTGGTTTTTCTGCCAGTTTTCGGGCTGATACTAGAGGGGGATACCCGGAAGGTTCTGCGGACCTATTGTCATAATTGGGGCCATAATAGGTAGGGGGCGGTGGTGGATAAGCCGGGCTTCTTGCTTCTGTTCTTGCCCTTTTTGCAGGCTCTACATTCTTTTCAGGTTCCCGCTCGTCTTTTTCAGGGGTCTTATCTTCAACGTTTCTGCAGAGCCATGCAAACGATTCTCGATCCCGGATAGAAACAAAATGATTATCTTGAAAAAATTTAAAGATTTGAGCGGTTTTCGATACTTTAATAATGAGAGACCTTGCCTTCAATTCTCTCCCCCTTTCCAGAACTTCATTTAAGAGAAAAGCGGTCAAGTGTTTTGGGCCATCGACAGAACTCTGATCGTGAGCATAGAGCGCCTTGATTTCGAGGCAACCTTCTCTTTCAAACATTCTAGATAACTCTATTGAATAAATGACGACTCCTACAGGACTTTCATCTTCTTCTAGCAGCCGGCATCTAAGGCCATTTTTCTCTTCAACTGTTTTGAGAAGGTCGCTCTGGTCGCCATAAAGTGGAACAATTCTTTCTCGAAAAATCTTTTTTACGGCTTCCCATCGAGCAGACCGCCCCTCTCCAAATACAGGCTTTAATTCCAGTACAGGATCTCTGTGACGTTTAGGAGCAGCTGATGCCGGTGAACTTTGAGTCGCCATAAGAATTCCTTCTAAAAAGTGTAACTATTTTATATTGCAGCCCAAAACAATGCAACTTGATATCATTTTAGGGCCATGACAGTCAGTGGAATTGCATTCAGATCACATCATTCCCAAGCTCGAGCTATCGTCACCCATATACCTAGAGAGATTACCTTATTGTTTTTGCAGCTGGTGGCTGGCAATCAAGTCGCTAGCATGAGGCGTGTTTGTAGGCACTTTTCTCATGAGATAGGGAACCAAGACCTTTGGAAACTCCTCTTTCAACGGGATTTTCCGCGCGAGGAAATACCCAAAGAAGTGCTTCCCTCGCTCCAGTATGAAAGATGTTTTCGAACAGAGACGAATTGGAAGAAAGGTCAATATGTCTATCAAAGGTTAAATTGTGGTGAGGTCTTATCTTGGACGAGTCAGCAGCTGTTCTGCAATGTTAATGAACCACCTTTATGGGCTCTTACTGTACAAATTTGGGATCTAAGAGGGGCAACTCTTACACATTCTTTAGTAGGATTCCCTGGGCTAGATACCATTGATTATTGTACACCGCATGGGGATTATTTAATTGCAGGTGCTAATGGAGGCCCAACAGGCGGTTTTGCAACCAAGGTTTGGAACAGAATTACAGGAGCTCTTCTCTTGGACGTCGGTTGTTGGGGAGAAGCGATTTTTGATGGGACTAAATTGTTCATTCCTTCTCAGCAATGGCGTGAAAGTCATTATCTTGGTGGTATTCGAGTTTGGGATAGAAATACCGGTCATGTGACAGAGCTTATATCAGACCCTGATTTTAATGATCTTAGGGGTTTTTTAGGGTTTCGCTTGGTGGGAGATTATGTGTTTGCGACATCTAAAGGTTTTGTCAAAATTTGGAATAAAAATACGGGTACGTTGGTTCGCCAAATAGGATCTAGCGCAGATAGTAAGACAGGGCATCCGTCCTTTGAGGTTGATGGCGGCAATCTTATTTGCGGATATGAGGGAAGAGGAAAGATTAAAATATGGAAAATAGAAGATGGATCTCTGATAAATGTGCTAACAGATCCACAAGATGAGATCAGTTCGATTGATACTCTTAAAGTCGATGAAGATGTCATTATGGTCAAATGTGAAGATTCCATAGATGAAAATCGTCCTCAACATATCGTTTGTTGGAATAAAAAAGATGGAATGTTTCGATTTAAAATCGCAACAAAAGGGAGACTCCAATGCCTAGATGGAGATCGATTTATTGTACTCTTTCGTGGAACTTTTGAAATTAGGAATAAATATACCGGTGATCTTTTGAAAACATGTCAAGCAGGGCCAGAAAATGCATTTGTTAAGTTTGTAAAAGTTGATGAACACCGTATCTTTTCTCTGTTAAATCATGTTTTAGAAATCTGGGATAAGCATACGGGGGATGTTCTCTTTCTGTTAAAGGATGTTATTGATTGTAAAGTCATAGGAAATCGAATGGTTATAAGATCTGAGCAAGGGAGGGATATTTGTGATTTTTCCTTTATCCCCGAGATTCCCTTTCCCATGAAAGGTCAGTTGCCACGTGTCAATTAGAGAAGTGGCAGCACAGTCACCTTATTTCCAAGCTCAAGCTATCGTCACCCATTTACCTAGAGAGATTACGTTATTGTTTTTGCGGCAAGTGGCTGCAACCCAAGTTGCTAGCATGAGACGTGTCTGTAGATACTTTTCTTATGAGATAGGGAATCAAGACCTTTGGAAGCTCCTCTTTCAACGAGATTTTCCTCACGAGAAAATACCGAAAAAAGTGACTCCGTCGCTCCAGTATGAAAGATGTTATCGAACAGAGACAAATTGGAGGAAAGGTCAATATGTTTATCAACGATTAAGTTGCGGGCCGGTCTTTTCTATGACGGGTTATCAGCTCTTCTGCAGAGGACGCGAAGAAGCGGTAGAGGTTTGGGATTTATGGGACGCATCTATTACTCATCTTTTGGATGGATTCGTAATGGGCGATACTACCGATTATTATATTGTGGATGGGGATTATTTAATCGGTGGTGCCCACAATGAGGATATTTTTGCGACGTGTGTTTGGAACACCATTACCGGGGACGTTCTCTTAAGAGGCCATGGTCATGGAAACAGTGTTTTTGACGGGACTAAAGTTTTCATTCCTTATAGGCAGTTTCAACATAATCGGCCCCATTATCTTGGAAGTATTCAGGTTTGGCTTAGAAATTCCAAAAGTGTGACCACACTCGTATCAGACCCTGATTTTGAGAGTTTTGCCGGGTTCCAGGTGGTGGGAGATTATTTGTATGCGACAACAAAAGGCTTTGTCAGAATTTGGAATAAAGAGACGGGTGCACTGGTCCGCACGCTAGGATCTAAAGGAGACAATGCGATAAGATGCGGTGTCAAGAAGGCGTGTTTTGAAGTGGACGGTGGAAATCTCATTTGTGGGTGCACAGGGAAGGGAAAGATAAAAATATGGAAAATAGAAGATGGAACACTATTGAGTGTGCTGACAGATCCACAAGATGAGATCAGCTCGATTTACACTCTTAAAGTCGATGAAGATGTCATCATGGCCAAATGTCAAGATCTCAACTACAGAGGGCGTCGAGAATATATCGCTTGTTGGGATAAGAAAGATGGGACATTTCGATATAAAATCGAAACACACGGAGATCTCGAATGTTTAGATGGAGATCGATTCATTGTGGTTCTTTCAAAAACCTTTGAAATAAGAAATAAATATACAGGGGCTCTTATAAACATATGTGAAGTGTCAGAGAAAGGATTTTTTGAGATTCAAGTCGATACGTATCGTATTTTTTCTATGTCAATAGACGGTGTTGTAAAAATTTGGGACAAAGAGACAGGGGATGTTCTTTTTGTTTTAAATGATGTTACCGATTTTAAAGTTATAGGCAATCGAATGGTCATCGTATATCCTTTTCATAACACGGATATCTGTGATTTTTCCTACACACCAGAGTTACCATTCCCTCAAAAAGGGCAGTTGTCTCGACCTCCTGCAATGACAAAAAAAAGAACATTATTAACCCGCTGATCAAATAGGCGACAAAGATGCTTGCTGCGGCTTCGCCATATCGATTCTCGCTCGGAATCCTTCGTATTCAAGAATGTTATTCCTCGCGAGAATCAATCTGGCTTTGCCTCGCTAAGCCCTTTTGTCACCTATTTGACCATTGGGTTAATAGATGAGATCTAGTATTATTTTCTCATCTCATAGAACAAGAGCTGAGCCCCTTCGTTCGTCCTGACCGTATCGGGTGGGCATGTTCCAGCGACGAGAAGATTGTCGGCTAATTTCATGAGGGCTGTGACTTCACCGACATGTTTCGCAGTGGTACGAACACTTTGAGGAGAGCGGATATCCCAGAATTTGATGGTCCTGTCTTCGCCGCCTGTAGCAAAGAGCTGAGGCGAGACATTTTCAAGAGCCCAAATTCTTCTCTCATGTTCCCTCCATTGCTGGACAACTTTTCCTTGTTGTAGGTCATAAACTTTGACCCCACCTCCAAAAATCGCCAATCCAAAATGTTGCGGTGACGATTGCAAGGGTGTCAAACAAGAGATGAAAGGCCGTTGCCCATACATTTTTTGCGTTTCTTGTAATAACGGTTTTTTACCCCTTTCCCATTCTTTTTGAGGTTTCTCCCGCATCTCCCACAGCTCCAGGGTGCCCGCTGTCACTGTTAAGATACGGCTATCTGTCAAAGGATGGATGCAATAAACCCAGTCGTTGTTGTGCACAACCGTCGAAGAAGCCGTTCTCCCTTCAATGACATTGAACTTATCGAACATGGTAGGGAAGCCGATAAAAAAGCTTAATTTTTGCTGATTTGTGCCAGGAGATAAGCAGGTCACACGGTGTCTATTGAAATGATGGCTGACATGATCGGACTTGGGCATTTTGGGTTTTAAGCTTTTAATGTATTCACCAGCCGTGGTCCAAAGAGAAATCCTGCCGCTTCTTTCACCGCTAACCCAATATTCATCATTGAGAATGCACGCTGCTGTAATCCAGTCTTTCTCATCCGATTCGGTCAGTTCTACCTCGCTGACGACACACACCCTCTCTCCTCTTTCATTCCATTTCATCAATGAATTGTCTTTGGAACCGGTGATAAATGTTCTATCAGCCAAGAGTTTTAATACGTGGATGTCTCCCCAATGAACATTGGTAACGCGGAAAAGAGCATGAGGATGGGGCATAACCGAGGGCTGCGAGTTCGGCAGAGGCGGTGTAAAGATTTCTCGGATAATCGGAGGAGCAGCTTCAGGATCTAAGGTCTTAGCAGGGCAAGACAAAAGATATTCGATCATATTGGTTTTATATTTACCTTCCCAGGTATGTCGAATACGAAACCCTTTACCCATAAAGAAATTGAGAGATTCACCTTTGGACGCACTCACTGTCACATGAAAGGAATCGGGCTTTAGAGCTAATCCCTTGACCCCTTGCACGATTCTATCGAGGAGTCTCGATCCTAATCCTCTCCCTGAATTGTTCCCAGAATCGACCACAAAAAGGGACTTAATTTCGATGCTTCTATCGATTTTAAAAGCGGCGAACTCGTCGCTTAAAACAGTCTTATACGCAATGATTCCGACAGGGCTATCATTTTCATAGAGCAAATAACAGGCACGATCTTTGCCCAGGGCAATCTTACTAAGGGCATCTTCTTGAGATCCATAAAGGGGTACGAGAATCCGTTCAAAGATCTGACGGAGCGCCGTCATCAGTTTATCATTTTGTCCAGTGACCGGGCGAAAAGGATCTGACCGTTCTGTTACCGCTTGGAGTGCCATAAATTAAAAAGAATTTTCGGTAGATTCCGAATTAATGACAACTTATAAATGCTATAGGATGAATCGAGTGGTTGTCTTTTTACATGGATTTTTGGGATGTCCGGAAGATTTCGATGAAGTGATCGCGTCTCTTCCGGAGTTTGAATGCCGAGCATTGACGTACCCCTTTGAAGTTCCCGAAAATGTCATTGTCGTCGGTTATTCGATGGGAGGGAGAATAGCGCTGGGGTTGTCGCAGCCGAAAATTCTGATTTCTGTCCATCCGGGGCTGCAAACACTAGCAGAGAAAAACGAACGGAGGATTCAAGACCAAGCATGGATCGAGCTTCTTCGAAACAACCCTTTCCCTGAATTTCTAAAGGCTTGGTACAATCAACCCCTCTTTGATTCGATAAAAAAACATCCCGGATTTTTGCGAATGATCGAGCGCCGTCTCAAAGAAAATCCGGAAAAATGGGCCGGTATTTTGGAAAAAGAGTCGCTGGCTCAACAAATGTTTTACATCCCCAAAAATGCCGTTTTTCTTCATGGCACTCTCGATACAAAATATGGTAAGCTTTACAGCGACTTAAAGGTTGATTCCAAAGCTATTCCGCAGGCAGGCCACGCCGCCCATCTTGAAAATCCTGAGGCTTGCGCTGAGGCGATAAAATGGGCGATAGGAGAACTCAATGGGAATACATGCTTACACCACTCTCATCGGTTGCAGGGAGTATAGCTCTGACACAGAGAGAAATAAACTTATATGATAATCCTCCAAGTTTACACGATAACATTTCTGTCCTGAACGGTTTTGTTATTAACGGGGGCCATGAAAAGGTGACAAGATGCGCTGCGAGACAAAGCCAGATTGATTCTCGCGAGGAATAACATTCTTGAATACGAAGGATTCCGAGCGAGAATCGATATGGCGAAGCCGCAGCAAGCAGGTTGTCACCTTTTTATGGCCTTCGTTAATAAACCTTATCCTACGTATTGCTCTGAGAAATACGCACCCGATATTGATCCGGAAAATGCATCCCCTCTTTTTTTGTCGGACAAGGAAGAGATACCGTCATTGATTCAAGATCTCGATCCTCCCGATCTTAGAAATAAAGTCACCACAATTTTATCCGATTTCCTTGCTGATTCCCAGAGTGAAGCCGTGGCATTGACACTTCTACAGCCGGCATCTTTTGCAGTGAAGAAAATGCTTTTTATGAAGGTTTAGATAGCTTGATTGCTTCTTCAAGAGTTTCTTGATGTTTGTCACAAAAACGTTGAGCTGTGTTATCCCAGTGAGAATAGAAAAGCTTTTCATCCTTGTTATAAAATAAAGCGACAAATTCTCTGGGGGGACGCCAATCGTCATCTTTTCTAAAGCTGATCATAATCGAAACATTTTTGGCTGTCATTGGATGTACAGCAAGACGAGATCGAATGGCTTCATTGGAATTGACGTAGTTAAGAAAATCATGAATTGTTTTAACAAGGAGTTTGCGAGCTTCTTGAAGTGTTAGGTGGTTGGGTGTATCAAAACTCATCTTAAATTGACTTATACTACCCATAGTAGATCCGCCATATCCTGCGAGACTTAAGTCTTGATCTTTCGCTTGTTTTGCATAAGATGACATGACACCATTTGCCACATCAGAATTACTCTGATGACAACCTGCAAGTAAAAAAAGAGAGAATAAGAGTTTATTTTTCATAAAAATATGTATTTTGGAATTCATCTCCACGCTGTAGAAGTCTGGGCCAATATGTAGAGTTTTGGAAGCCATGTTCAACAAGGGGAGGCCCGCAAGGGCTACCAATGAATTGGACATTAGAAGAGAGTCCAAAAATCTTACAGAAGATTGCTTTGATATAGCCCAATATATTTGTCATAGGGACGCCATCTCGGATGGAGACATAATGTAGCACGCTTGCAGCTAGTTCACTAGAAAATAATGAAGCAGAACCAAAGGTTACTACATTGATGTATTGTCTTTCTTCGGGGGTGAGAAGCTTTAGGGCGCTTTCGGTGATGGCGCCGCCTTGGCTGTGGGCATAGTGGTAGATGACGCCATCGGAAATGTTATTTCCTTGAAATTCTTGGATCATTGATCTCCATTCGTGAGCTAGAAGGCGAGCAGGCCGGGAACCGATGCCGGTGAGATCGAGGATGGTTTCTGCAATGTCTGAAAAGAATCCATGCGTTGCATTGTAAAGAAAATTAACCAAGGCACCTCCATGGGCCTCCGAGATGAGGGCTGTGAGAAGGCTAGCATCGGCAAAGCAATTGAGGATTCCATTAACAGCTGTAATTCTAACATGATTGCCGGCATCACGGCTGCCATGCCGAATAAATTGAGAATGGTCACGCTTTTCGACTGTTTTCCCCATCATCCAGCGACCTAAGGAGGCTGTAGAGCCGCCATCGAGGAAGGTGAGACAGTTTCCGAGGGCGGCAAGTCCGTAGCCGAGTCCTTGGATGCAGTCCGACACGGGAACGGAAAATTGGAAGTTGTAGCCGAAGAGGCCGTGGAGGTCGAGTTTGAGGAGGGGATTGTTGTGGACAAAGGCGTAGAGATTCATCCCGTCGGTAAATCCTTGAGGGTCGGGAGTGAGCCAGCGACCTAGGGAGGGGGAATAAAAGCGGCGGCCGTAATAGACGAGATTGAATTCGGTATCGGTCCGTTTGGAAGAAAATCTCCAGGGATTGATAGGGTTTGAGATGGTTTCTTCTCCAAAGGCTGTGTAGGTGGTCGTTTCGACGACTTTGCGGGTTTTGGCGGAGATGAGTTTGATGACATTTCCACGGAGATCGTGAATGGGGAGAAAGAGTTCACCTCGGAGTTCAAGGGCAACGGCAGCACCGATCTCGGCCCCTTTTCCAAGTCCAAGGATGCGGAGTTCGAGAAGTTGATTGGATCCTACAGAGCCAATTTCTTGATCGCCATCGTAGAGAAATGAGCATTTTGTGCACGCGCCTTTTATGAAGAGTTTTTTGGAGATGCGCCGGTGAAACGGATCGTAAGTGAAAATGGCGTGGTGGGTTGGAGAGGTAATGGTGGTGATCCGATCAAAGACGTCATAGGTGAACTGGAGTGTTCCATCGGATAGGAGATTCCCGTTTCGGTCGTATTTGAGATGACCGTCTTGGTTGAGGTGATTGAAAATGGAGGAAGATCCATCTTTTAAAATCCGGTTGTGGTGGGAGTCGTAGACATAGGCGTGATGGGGCTCACCCGTGAGCTGTGAAAGATCATCGTACGAGTAGTTGGAGGTTTGCCCATCTTGAACAACGGTTTGAAGATTGCCCTGCGGATCGTAGTGGAGGCTGGCTTCAAAATAGGGGCATGAGGTGGAGATGGTTCTTCCGAGAAGATCGGTTTTAAATTTTTGAGATCCGAGATTTTTGATAAGCTTTTGCTCGAGTAGTTGGCCACTTTGGTTGAAATGGGTGTAGGCATGGTGATAGAGCTCTTTCTGGTGTGGGGAAATGCGGGTGATCTTTCGGAGAAAGGCGGCATCGTAGGTATATAAAATGGAAGATTGGTCGGGGAGAAAAAGGGCAGTCTTGCGTCCAAGAGAGTCATAGGAGGAGCTGATTGTCAGGCCATTTGCTAAAGTTTCGGAGATGAGTCTTGAGTGGTGATCATAAGAGCGCCTGACTTGAGTCCCTTGGACGAGATCTTCGATCAGTTCGGGTTGATGTAAACCGTTGTAGGTATACCTTAGATGGCATGATTGATCGGATGAGGTGAGTTCATGGAGCCGATTGAGTGGATCATACGTATAAGTGAGGATGATGCCATCTGGTTTGTGGACCTGGTGGAGCATCCCTTTAACGGTGTATGTGTACCGCGTGATTTTCTGCTCGGGAGTTCCTGCGGCTTCGATGAGTTTGAGGACTCTTTTTTGAGAGCCGTATTTCCACTTTGTCGTGATGGTTTTCGATGTTTGAGAGATTTTGTTGCCATCGGCATCGTACAAGTAGGTTTCTTTGTGGATGAGCTCGTGGAAGGTGTTGAGAATCTCCAATGCAATCGGCCTGCCGAGAGGATCGAAGGTTTCAATCCGTTGAATTCCTGCTGGATCGATGGTGGTTTTTTTCGATTCTTTATCATCGTAGATAAAGCGGGTAATTTGCCCGAGACCATCCACCCGTTCGATGGGCCGTTTATACGGGTCATACAGGGTGAGTTCGATGGCAGGGCCGTTTTCTGTGTACCGGATGATTTCGCTTTTGTTTCCTGCTGCGTCGTATTTATAGGAGACTCGAGTGAGGTCTTCAATTCTTTCTTCGGTGACGCGGCCTAGAAGATCGAAATCTCGACCAACAGTGCGATTGCTTCCTTGAGTATGGGTGAGTCTTCCAAGAGTGTCGTATTGGTATTCGATCCGATCACCCATGCAATTTTCGGCGATTTTTCGGCCTGCGCAGTCGTACTCGTAGGTGGTTACGTGGCCTGCTGCGTCGGTTTTTGAAAGAAGATGGAATGCATTGTAGGTCCAGCTTTCGGAGGAAAGGATGGTGTCTCCATTAGAAATCGTTTTGCAGGTGACGCGGCCTAAGACATCGTACGTGTAGTCGGTCGAAGTGCCGAGCTGATCGATCGAAGTTTTGAGGGTGCCTTCGAGATTGTAGATGAACTTTTCTTGGGTGCCATCCGCGTAAGAAATGAAAGTGGGTTTTCCACGGATGTTGAACGTTTGAGTTGTTTTTTCTCCTCGGGCGTTGGTGGAGGAGGTTTGACGGCCGAGGCCATCATAGGTGGCAGATACGGTTTCAGACGTGGGAAGCTTGGTCTGTATGAGATGATCGAAAGGGTCATAGGTGTACTCGGTTTTATTTCCTTGGGGGTCGATCGATCCGATTTTTTGGTTTTTGAGGTTGTAGTGATGGTGCGTGGTTCGCTGGGTCCCATCGTCTCCTTTTTCCCTTGTTTCGATGAGTCGATTGGCATGGTCATAGGTATAGAATGTGGTGAGTCGTTTTTCTTCAGCGGAGAGAACATTGCCAACGGCATCATAGGTGTAGGTTCTTATTTCCCCGATCGGATTGGTTTCTGAAGTAAGATACCCTTGTTTGTCGTATTTCTTGGAGAGGGTATACCGGTGGTTGTCGTCACTATCATAGATCTCTTGTTTTTTAACTTTTCCTTGAGATGTATAGGCTAAGATGGTTTTGCGGAGGAGTTTTTCTTCCCCTGTCGCCATGACGGTATATTTTTCTTCAACGAGTTCAGGCAGTCCATAGAAATGCTCAGATCTTCGAGGGGTTATTTTTTTGATAAACCTGTGGGTTGCTCCAAGGAGATTGCGAGGATCGGCGGTAATGCCATTATCTTTGATCTCGGAGATGAGAAGGTAGTCTTGATATTCAAAATATTCACGGATGAGAATTTTATCGCCGTCGTAGGTAAGACGAGAGGTGAGCAAATCGGTATCTTCGAGATAGGTGAACCGGGTGATGAGCCCACTCGGTTCTTTTTTCCATGCCATGAGGTGATTCGGATAATATCCGTAGGTGGTTTCGGCGATTTCGTCTGCATCCGTTAGGATCGAATCTTCGTGGAGAATTTGGAATTTTGCGAGAGCCCCTTTAACTTGATTGAGTTTCCAGAAGCTTTCGGGCTCGCTTCGTGGAATATAGAGGCCTGGTCCCTCGCGGCGGAGCTCTTTGCATTTGGAGGCTTTTCCATCATCGCAGAGAAGAACTCTATGGATGTCATTTTCATAGACGTATGCTTCGTAGAATTTTGAAGGGGTTTTATCATAAGTAATCTTGAAATGGGAGCGGGCTAGCCCCGAGAGATTTCCGCACAATTTTTCCGTAAGGACATTCCCAAAAACATCATAGTCGTAGATTTTGGCAAAGGAGACGTTCTTTCCGTCAGTGAATAATTTTGCTTTTAGATTGCCGCTTTCTGTCCAAAAATTCTTCTCAGAGCAATAGAGTTGGTCTTTTCCGATGTACCAATTTGTTTCCAGGGGGCGACACTCTTTATTGGCTTTGATGGAGATTTTATTATCCTCGGCGTCCAAGATCTCCGCTTCCCCGCTTTTGTAGGTAAACTTATGAGTCATGCCGAGGGGTCCTGAGAGTGTTTTGACCTTGTTCTTAAAGTAGCTGGGTACAATCGAGCATTTGAGCGGGAGGGACATTTTTCGAATGCGCGGCCCATCCCCTTTGTGGCCATCTTCAAAATGAAAAGTCTCTGTAGGGCCAAAATTTCTTTCGATCTTATCTAGAATGAAGCAATCGACAGGTCTCTTCCGACTATCGCCATCTTTGTCATACTCTTCATAAACATAAGGTTTAAAATGAAAGGTTACGGTTCGATTATCGCTTGTTTTGATGGTAACATCGGCATCTCCCTCGTAATTAAATCGTGCCCAGGCATAAATTTTGGTGCCATCTGGATTCGTGGTTTTGATGAGTTTGATTTTGCCATTAGAGTGGTAACTATAGTAGATCCGATTGCCATTGGAGAGTTTCTCAGATTCGAGTAGAAAAAGCTCCCAGCTCTCTCCAATTTCTTTGACGACGTGTTTGAATTGATAAATCCTCTCTGTACCATCAGCGGTATAGACGACCATCTCGCGCGGATTTGTCTTAAGGACGCGGTAGTTTTGAAGATGGGTTCTTCCTCCGATTTCCCCGCGTGCATCATTGGTGATGCCGTCTCCATGTTTTTTAAAATCCATCAGGTATTCATTTTCAAGAGCCCGATCAAAACTGAGGCGGGAGCCATTTTTTTCGGCAACAATCACCCTGTCGACCCGGGCGACCCGGCGATCGTCGACAAAGTGCACAAGCTTGAGATGGGGCAAAATCTCGAAACCGACTTTTCCTTTGTAGTCGGTTTGGCCATCTCCACTGATGTAAAGAATGGGAATGGGCAGAGGCTGCGCACCTTCAATCACGATCTCGTTGCGTGAAATATAAAAATCGCCCGTGAGTGGATTGACAGAGTCGCAAATGTGGAGATGGGGTTCGCCCTCTGTAACGGCGAGAACATGCGGATTAACATGCGTCGCTTGATTTGCAAAGAGGTTTAGAAACCAGAGTAAAAATAAAATTACCACGCGATTTAGCGTAGCAATTTCAAAACTTGTTTAATAGGTTTATCTTCGGAGAAAATCCGATTAGAATCGGCATCAACTGCCGATGTCTCTTTTTGTTCCCAAGGAAACGGACGTTTGGGAGGCGGGGCTTTGGCATTCATATCGGGGAGGGGACCGATTTTTTTGACGAGACTTCCGAAGATAGAGCCTCCCGGAACTTTTTCTAGAGCGCCTTGCACGGCTTTTTGTTGCCACAGCAGGAGAGCTCCAATTTTGGTTGTGGCCGATCCAGTGTTGAGTTGGACATTATTGAACGGGCCGCGCAGAGGGATTTGCATCACATAATTTTCTGGAAGGTTTTTAACGCCGAACGCTATTTTAAGACAGCTGGCAGTGAGACCTAAAACCATATCGACTTGCCTAGGAACAAAGTCGATCAGACCCCAAAGGCAAATCTGGAGTTTCCGTGCGATGAGGATTTCTGTCCTTTCACAATCGAGGAGCCCGTCGCGGATGTGAAAATCACAAGGAGCAACCCACAGCTCGATATTTTGATTTTTTGAAAACTCGCTCAGTTTAAGAAGGCCGAGGGTAACATTCACATTTCCTTCGTTACGACAGTAGATTTTTCCGAGCTCTAATCGACCCTGAGGAATATTGATCTCAGCGTCGTTATGCGGAAATAACGGATACGAAAACCCTTGAGGAGGTATTTCTAGAGTGATCGCCCCTTCCGATGTGATGGAAGAAAGTGAAAGAGGATTGAACGATTGCAGAAGAAGTTTTCCGAGATCTTCGGTCAGATTCATTTGAACATGGAATGGATCGTGGAGCGTGAGGAGTCCATGGTTGACGGTTCCGTTCAAAGATGTTCTTAAGTTTTGAGAGGAGAGTTGAAGAAAAATGGGGCCACTCCAGTTGGTGAGAGTGGTGCGGGCAGTGAGATTGATTTGTGGGCCAAAAAGAGTGACCATCGAAAAAGGGGAAACAGCCGTGAGAATCACATCAAAAGCTTCTGTGGGAAATTGTTGCAGCTGTCCTGTGAGATCGGTTGACCCCGAAATAAAATCGAAACTGGCTTGGATGTTGGCCGTTCCTTCCGGTTGCCCTGCACCATTGAACTTGAAAATGTAAGGACTCAGCGGCGTGTCGTGTTTGGTATGGAGACGGAGCCCGTGTAATCGGATATTCTTGGTTGCAGAAAAAGCGAGTGAATCGATGGAAAGATCTGCTGTGTAGCATAACTTTGTCAAATCAAATGAGTCGGAGAGAGGATATCGAAAAAAAGGGATGGCTGCTTTGATGACGGCCGGCTCTGTGAGTTTAAAGCCGGTTTTTGCTGGGTTAAAGCAGCTCGATAGGGCTGCATACCCTTCTGGAGTGAGAGTCCACGTCAAGCTGGCGGGCTGGGAGAGGACAACCGCTTGATCTTGTTGCTCCAATGACGCTTTTGCTGAAAAAGTCTCGTTATTAATTTGAAAAGCCATTTGTTTTTTTGAGGTGAGTTCAGCCGTTCCATTTAAAAAGGGGCCAACAATAACAGAGATAGGTTGGTTCATCAAAACATCGATGATCGACATTGGAATATGGGAAAAAATCGCCTTGCCGGTGAGATCACGCGGCCAACCAAACTGGCCAGTGACTTTAAAGGGTCCTTGATCCACCGTTGTTGTCAGATCGTAGGTCCCTTTTTTTGACGATAAGTCGCCAGACGCTAAAATCGTGGAGTCTCCAATGGAAATTTGCTGTAACAGAAATGGGTCGACATGGATCTGCGATGAAATAGTTCCACTTAAAGTCGCAAGATTTAAACGGAACGGCTCTATTTTCAAGCCGAGTTTCAAAGAAGGAAAAGGGGAAGGAAGGTGTGAGAGAAGATAGGTGGCATCGGTTTGTTTGGATGAAAAGAGAGTTTGATCACGCGGGTTATATCCCCCTTCGAAATGTCCCTGCACTGTATCACTCTGCACATTCAGGGCAACCGAAGAGAGGCTTTTCGCTGAAAAATCGACTTTGGTATTTCCAGGAAAAAACCCTTCACCATTGCCACTAACGTTCTCCAGGTTGTCGGGAAGGTGGACAAGAGCATTCAACTGAAATTGGGGTGAATCGGCTTTGATCGTGAAGTCGCGATTTTTAAAATTTTCTGTTGTCACAAAGAGATTGAACGGTTGGACAACTCCATAAGGAAATTCGATCGCCTCAGCTTTCAAGAGAGCTTGGAACGAGAAACTTTCTTTATCGTCTAAGGGAAGAGAGAGTTGATCGATTCTCAACCGTCCATGAAAATCACCCTTCGCATCGATCAGAGCTTGAGGAATCTGGAAGACGACCGTAGCTGGTGTTGCGAGAACCACTCTTCCGTCCGCTGTTTTTGTTTCAATATGGGCAGAAAAACGGTCCGAAGAGGCATCGCAAAAAAAATCTAAGATATGAGGTTGATTGCGGAGTTTAACTTGAATGTCAATCGCTTCTCCCACCGCATCCAAGATCGCTCCTTGGAATTTCGGGCAGGTTAAAGCCAGAATTTGATCCCCCGTCCGCGTAGGAAAATTCTTTAAAGTGGCATCGAGCTCCGTTTGATCCGGCGTTGTATTAAACGCGATATCGAACCGCCCCTCAACCCCATGCTGCTCTGTTTGGCCACTCCCTTGCAATTTCATCTCTAATTTCATGAGCGTGATATCTAAATCAACTCCTCTAAGAGAAACCGGCTCAAATCCTGCCGCTTTGAAAAGACCTTCTCCTTGATGGACAATGATATGACCGAAAAAAGGGGATGTGCTCCCTTTCATCGAAAACGAAGGACAAAAACTCGCCATCTTGATTTGAGGTTTGAGCTGACAAGCCATCGGTATGGCTGTTTCGATCACCCACTTCGGCTCTTCAATCTGCAATTGTCCGAGATTGTGATAAAACAAAATCTGCCAGAGTGTCGAATCGGTTTCGACCGTTTTGCTCTCCAGGACAAACTGGTCTTTGACGACACAAAGATTTTCAGCCTTTTGTCCACTCCACCAGCTCAGCTTCAACTTTTCTGCCGTGACTGTTGTTCCTGTGATCGATTTATAGAGTTTGAAGAAAAGGGCTTTTCCCCCACTCGTCGAAATGAGATTCGGTGCAAAGATCAGTGCTAAAATCAAAAGAACGATCGCCAGTAAGATCAGCCTAAAAATAAATTTCATCGATTTTTGTACCTCAGCAGACCGACAATTGTTTTTGCATCCGTGATGTTCCCATCTTCGATCATCTGCATGGCCAGATCGACCGGAACAACGCGGACATCGATCCCATCCGTATCATCGGCGAAAAGCCTATTCTCAATCAAGTCTGTTGCTAAAAATAAATGGATATATTCAGAAAGCATCCCGGGAGACGTGTAACACCCGCCCATCGATTCCATCACCCCTGCTTTATAACCCGTCTCTTCCTGTAGCTCCCTCTGGGCACACTCCAACGGCGTTTCACCCGGATCTAACATCCCCGCCGGAATCTCGAGCGTCACCTTCCCAACGGCCCGCCTCCACTGCTCGACCAAAACCACCCTTCCTTCCGCGTCGACCGGTACAATCGCCGCAGCTCCCGGCAACACTCCCACTTCCCACGTTTTATTTCCAATCACATCCTTCCGGACTCTCAGATATTTCCCCTCATAAACCCATGTGCTTTCAATCTTCGATTGTTTCTCAGCAAGAGCCCTTGCTTCCGCATTTTTTCCCATATAAAGAGATTAGAGCCTTCGAAGATTTTCTGTGACTAAAATTTTTTTTTCATAAGATCTTTTTTTGGAGGTATTTCATGCGAATTTTACATCAACTAACCCTTTTATCTCTTTTTTATGCAGGAGTTTTTGCACAAACTGAGTGTACGCTACATAAAGACCAGCAACATCAGCTGCATTGCAAAGTTGAATAATCTGTTCTCTGTAATTTTATTAGCCCGACGACCAAAAGGTGACAAAGATGCTTGACTAATTCTTTATTAACATGGCTGGAAAATGTTCTGTTTTCGATTTGTTTTTGGAGAGAGTAGTTCGAAAATTTCCAGTATTTTAACAATGCCTCAAAATTACAACCTTCTAAATCAAAATACGTTAGGAAAAAGGACGGAGGCAAAAATCGACATTTGTCTATTTACAACTCCAAATTTGTACATAAAAATGGAGGCAAAAAACAACAATTGTAGTATATTGACTCTATGAAACATAATTTTTTTGGCAGAGAAAGAGAATTACAGCTTCTTTTAGAACTTACAGAAAAGAAAAGCGCTTCTTTTATTGTGATCCGGGGAAGACGCCGAATTGGAAAAAGCCGCCTTGTTGAAGAATTAGCCAAGCATTTCACTCACTCTTACACATTCTCTGGCCTTCCTCCAGACCATGAGACAACCGCCCAATATCAGCTAGATGAATTTTCCCGTCAAATCGCACGACAATTTCATACACCAAAAGCACGATACGATGATTGGGGTGACGCCTTTTGGGCGATTGGAGAAAGAATACGTTCAGGGAAAACCCTTCTTTTTTTCGATGAAATTTCGTGGATGGGATCCGAAGATCCAACTTTTTTGGGTAAAATTAAAAATTTCTGGGATCTTCAATTGCAAAAAAATCCTCAGCTCCTATTTGTGATTTGTGGATCAGCTTCATCTTGGATTGAAAAAAACATACTGAGTAGCACAGGATTTGTCGGACGGATTTCACGAGTTTTAACTTTAGAAGAACTCCCTCTTTCTGATTGCAACAAATTTTGGCCAAAACAAATTTCCACTTATGAAAAATTAAAAGTGCTTGCCGTTACAGGAGGTATACCTAAATATTTGGAAGAGATTTTTCCTAAAAAAAGTGCCGAAGAAAATATCAAGCGACTTTGCTTTATGCCAGGTAGTCTTTTGGTTGATGAATTCGATAAAATCTTTTCCGGTGTTTTCCTTCGGTCATCAACATTTTACAAACAAATTCTAGAAGTTCTTGGAAATGGTCCGCGCACTCAGGAAGAAATTAGCTTTGCCCTTGCTCTTGAGACACGACTTGGACGCATCTCTGAATATTTATCGGAATTAGAGCTCGCTGGTTTTATTGCAAAGGACCATATATGGAATTTTAAAACAGGCCAAGATACGCGTACACATCGATATCGACTATCAGACAATTATATTCACTTTTATCTCAAATATATTGAAAAAAACCGAAGTAAAATCGAAAGGAATGCTTTTACATTCAAATCACTAACAACTCTTCCTGAATGGAATACCATCATGGGTCTTCAATGTGAAAATCTCGTCCTTCACAATCGAAAACACCTCCATAATCTTTTGAAGATTCCCCCAGAGGATATGATTTGCGAAAATCCATTTTTTCAAAAAAGCACTAAACGCGCACCAGGATGCCAAATTGATTACCTCATCCAAACGAAATTTAACACCCTCTATGCATGTGAAATTAAATTTTCTAAATCACCGATAGGAAGTTCTATTCTTCAGGAAATGGAGATGAAATTAAAAGCTTTGAAAACACCTCATGGTTTTTCCATACGTCCAGTTTTAATCCATGTCAATGGAGTCACAGAAGAGGTTGTAGATTCCGACTATTTTGCTTCTATAATTGATCTCGGACAACTTCTTGTTCCCCCATCTTAGGACTTGAATATATGCTATAGGTGACAAAGATGCTTGGATGTTGAGATTAGTGCCTGACCACAAAAGTCTTTGTCAAGATTTGCGCCCAGATTTTTCCGCTGGGCACAGCGCGGAGCGCGCCGGCATCTTCGAGCAAGCTGTTAAGCGCGAGCGCGCCGCCCAGCGGAATAAAGATGGGTCAAAGATTGATAAAGACTTTTGTGGTCAGGCACTAGTCTCCAAAGCAAGTGCCCTGTATCAAGGACCATGAGGCGAGGGCGTATGATTGTACGTCGACGTATTTCCTCTAATAGGAAGAGAAGCAAACAATATTCATTAAGATAGATTGGGCTCTAGGCCGACGAGGGAATCGGCGAGTTGTTCGTCGGTGAGATTTTGGAGGTCGGATGCAGGGAGACCTGCGAGTTGGAGGAGGCGGGCTCTTCCGAAGGGATAGAATTTGAGAAATTCGACGATACGTCTGGCAGTATTGACCTTTTTGGAGTCGTCGCGGCGTGCTGCTTCCATCTCGATACGGACATTGGTGAACCGGTTTTCTATGTCTTGCTTGATCAGGTCGTCGAGCTTATGTTCGGGCTTATCGACGATGGCCTGGTAATGTTGGGCTCCGTCATAAAGAACAATGGAGATGTTCTCCAGAGGGAGGCGGCTATCTGGAGACTCGAGATTAAGTTCCACTTTAAAGTTATGACTCAGAGCATAGATTTTGAATTGATCGCCCTCTTTTTGGAGGATAATAAACGGGATCTCTAAAGCCATAAAGAACGGTAGGTCTAACATTTCGCCATCTTGAGAGATGAGATTGGCATACGCATTGACGAGGTCCTCTCTTTCTTCATTGGTGAAATGGTCTTGATCGACTTTCAGCTGAGATTGCTGGTGAGCTTTTTTATACTCTCTTAAGGCAATCAGAATGATATCCCAGCAAGGACTATTGATCGGCTGATGTGCTTGGACGGGTTGTCTAAAAGCGGGGTTGTGGCGGATTTGGTCTGCAGCTTTTTTGACGAGGGCACTAGCTAGAACATCCCGGAGGTCGCTTTTTTGTTTCCAATCTATTGGAAGATAGCTTGCGAGTCCATGGCGTGAAGCAATCGCATCGGCGTTATTACCAGGACTCTTGAGCTCTCGCTCTATGATAGAAAGAGCAGCACACCGATTGCCTCGAGATCCGGCATCTATAACAGGTGAAGCCGTTTGAGGGGCAGGAGCGGAAGATATCCGTTTTTTCTTAGGTGCGAGATATTTGGGATTTTCAAAAAGAGGGTTCGTCAATCTATCGAGCACTTGAACATGGGGAAAAATAGGCAGGAGGTCAGCGGGCTCATAATCTTCTGTGTTGAGAACCGACGTTTGACCGGCTTGAGTTGTCGATTCTAGTCGTTTTGGTTGAAGTTGAGGGAGTGGGGGTTTGGAGAACACCCTTTGAAAGAAGGTCGTCGAAGGCTCGACCTTTTCAAGTTCAAGCGTGAACTTGGAGGCGGTTTCCCCCGGTTTAAGCTTTTGATAAATTTGAGCGCATTGCTGGGCGATTTGGCCCATATCGATATCTGCAGGATCGATATCTTGCCACTCCGACTCTTTCGAAACTCGTATTTGTAAGTGGGTGATTCTAAAACGCTTACCGTTTATATTAAGCAGGTTGGCGTTTTGTGTCGATTGTGAAGGTTTTAAATCGACGACGACATGCTCACCGGTGTTGATAGTTGTAACGCTCATAATTAAATTTTAACAAATTTCATTATTATAATATATATTAATTGAACTATACTGAATCAATATGGCTACACTTCAAGATGTAACATCTTCCAGATCAAGAGGGGCTATGAACCCTCATATTACGCAACCTTTTGAGAATCAAGAGGTTTATCATGAATTGACGCGGCGGCTACCTCCGGAAGAACTGCAGGATGTTGAGGAACACTTGAGCCATGTGACGGAGGAGCATGTCGAGCGGCTGTGCGCGGCGCTCGAGAGGCAAAATTGGGATGCGGCTGTGTTTCAGGAAGAGAAGTATCCGTATTATGCATTGAAGGCGGTGCAGGGGAAGAAAATATCTCTGAAGCAGTTTACAACGGTGATGTTCCACTGGGTGAATTTCACGAAAAACAAAAAAAAATACAGGTTTATTCCTCTTTTTGGGAGAGATGGGAAAGTCGATCGGCAGGCGCGGGAATTGATACGGCAAACGCTTGTCCACAAAACTCCTCTTCCTGAGCATTCCCAGGCTACAAAAAATGTGGCATTCTTTCTCGGATATGAGATCGACCTCTCGGATAAAGAGAGTTGTTATCTGACAGATCAGCAGTTTAAAGCATTCATTGAGGAGATGAGAAACGAGCCCGTTTCAGAGCAAAATTTCTTTCTTTTTGATCTGGAAGAGGCTCCATCGATAGCCAAAGCCATTCATGACAATGGTATCAATGTCTTCGGACAGACTAGAGAGGGGTGGATGGTTCCCTCCTTTTCGATGATGCAAGCATATTTGAAGGTTAAATTTGGCTCGAGGGCACTCCATTTAAAGTCTGTACTCGGATTTTCATCACCACGCGATATCCGCAATGGGATTTTGACGGATGAGCGAGATCTTGCAGTCCCTTTTCCAGGAACGACACTTCCCCCAAAAGCCGACAAATTGGAGGCGCCGGGTTATTTTCTTTGCTGGCACGATTTTTATCATGCGATCATGGCCTCTTATGTCGTCGCAAAGTACCGGATTCTGCTGATGAAACTCGGGGATGTTGCTGAGAGTTTTTATAATCAAACGGGATATAAATTAGCACATGAGTTTGCTGGAATTCTCTATGATATGGAACATTCTCTTTTCCGCGATGAAGTGCTCGCTTCTGTTTCTAAAGCGCGGAGAAAAGATATGAATTATTCATTTTGGTATACGCTCGCGATCGGCTTTACGATTGCAAAAACACGGACGACCGAAGTAGGAGACATACTTATTATTAATCCAGAGGAGAGACAGTTTTTAGGAGAAGTGATTTCGAAAATTCCCTACGACCTTGAATACAAAGAATGTACAGGAGAGGCCCATCTTGCTGTGCTAGAAAAAGCCAAGAAAGATCGAGAAGCCATTCAAAAAAAGGGACTTATATATCCGCCGGGTATCTTCGCTCCTCTAGAAGAAACGTACACAGATTTAGTAAGCAGGAATCTCTTCAAAGTCATGCACGATCTTTGGACGAGCTCAAACGCTTTTTCCAAGCTTCACTGAGTACACGGTAAATATTATTATCTCTTAGATCTCGGATCTCAGGTCTCGGATCGTTTAAAATAATCGTGTATGGAGGATAAGCTGCAACTTGCCTATCAGCTTCTCGATGAGCTTCATCGAGATGTTTCATAAATGCATCGTCTTCTTGCGTCCGCCCTTGCTTATATTTTTCGTTGATAGGAATAAAAGAGAGGAGACTTTCCAGGAAATTTCTTTCTTCCAGTGAAGTCAGAAGAACAATATGTGGTTTGAAATACCGGTCTATTGGTTTTGTTGCTATTGTTTTTGTCTTTATAAAAAAACCAGCGAGCGCAAGCCAAAATAGATCATTTACTCTTTTAGCTGGATCTGCATCTTTATAAAATGCATTAAAGAACGCTTCTTGAGATAAAGGTGTCTCCATGTCAATGATCGCTTCATAAAATGTCTTAGCAAAACTCAAGTTGTTTTTTTTGGAATAATCTTCAGCAAAGTCTGCAATTTTAAACCACAATGCGCGGAATTCTTCACTTAACCCAGAGACTAATAGGAGATGGTAAAAATCATGGAAGCTAATCGCAAAACCTGTCGCACCTGCTTGATCAGCTTCTGATGGGAGAGTTGTGAGAGGGAAATGGACGGCCATATCCCTCCTTCTAAATTTCTGGATACCCTCGTGAATATCTTTTACAGAGGAATAACCAGCGCAGGGATGAGGAAGTACAGCATTGGGTCCATATTTTACCTTCAGAAAGAGATCCATCATTCCTAAGGATGGTCTCATGGCTCCTTCGTCTGTCTGATAAAAAATATTGATTCCAACTTTATGGATAACCTGTACAATTTCAGGGGTTTCTTTTTCTTGTTTTATGAAGAAACACCGCTCTGAAGGTCGAAGTTCTTCTCTCGCCCTTCTGAAGAATTCATGGAGTTCTTCATCTGTCATAAAAGTTGTATGGGGATCAATTTCTGGTAAAGAACATTGAATTCCAGGAATAGAAATTTCTGGTTGTCTGAAAATCATTGTCTGACGGATCAGGTCCCACGCTTTGGAATTTATCGCTCCATCCACAAAGAGGGGAACAACTCTTGTCTCACCTCTGGCCTCAATTCCTTCTTTGGAAAACTCAACCCAATAAAACAACACTGTCGTCAGTTGCCTGTCGGTAATTTTCCCTTTACGAAAGGCCGCTAACGCATAAAAAGGGAATTTTTCCTCATGAAAGACAGGGGCATCCCACTTGAGTTCATTCATGGCACCGATCAGACGGTCGACCTGTTCATCCGTGACCTTCGCAAGTTCTTGCTCGACTGCCAAAAGTTCGTCGGATGGAAGTCTCCGTGTAAATTCTCTATAACCGTCTTCATAGCTACCGGTTTGAGAGACTGGAGATGAGTTGAAAAAGATACCTTGAGAAGAGCTCGTTACGGGTGAAGTTGCCATTGTATTACCTATTTTAATTATTCAAATACTTATTATATTCCTTTAATTAATTTATTTACGAGCTAATTCTATCATCCTTATGATTAGAGTGTTAAAATTAAGTTTATTTGTTTTCAAGTATTTGTTATAATTTTAACATGACAATGCCCCCAATAGAATTAAATAAATTAAACCGTTTTAATATAGAGCACCCCACACTCAGCAGAAGCAAACTTGTTCCTTTGGTCAATGCACTCCTCAAAACGTGGTGTAGTCCAGAAGCACACGAGAGATTTACCCGAATATTCGATGCTTGTCAATTGGGGAACGATGGTTTCTCTTGGTGTGATCCAGCCCGTTTACTTTCTGTACTGGTGTCTCCCATCGATCGATTCCGCAGTTCGAACACATTAGAAGACAAAATCTTTCTCCGAACATCTGATCCTGACTCTTTATTATTGGTGGCATCTAGAAAAAACCTACCATTAGAGTTATCATCTTCGGAAAAAGAGGTTATTTTGGAAGGGGTAAGCGAAGAGGCCCTTTTCCAAATCGTCAAGTACTTGGAGACGGGGGTTGCCGAATTTATTAACCCGAGGGGTCAAAAGGTGACAAGATGCGCTGCGAGGCAAAGCCAGATTGATTCTCGCGAGGATTACATTCTTGAATACGAAGGATTCCGAGCGAGAATCGATATGGCAAAGCCGCAGCAAGCAGGTTGTCACCTTTTGACCCCTCGGGTTAATAACAGTGAAACAATTGGTGAAGTCTTCCAGTTTGCTCAAAAATACAAGAATTCAGATTTAATGGATCTCTCTTCTAAGTGTATATTGTTTGACCTTAATAAGACCATTAGAACTGCGTTCGAAATACATTCGAATAAAGGTATTGTTAAAATAGCTGTCGAAACAATTTTAGATGACCCTGCTAAAATTGGTGAGTGGAGAGCTTGGGTGCAAGATCACCCTCCTCCAGCTGGTTATCTTGCTCTTCAGGAATCTTTATGTGTTGCTATGGAGCGATTTCATCTGTGTAGAGCTCATGCCAATCCTGTCATCATCAGAACATCTCATTCTTTATTATTGGTGGCTTCTCGAGACAATTTAAAAACTTCAGAAAAGGAGATTATTTTTGGAGGGATCAGCGATGAGTCCCTGATCAAACTCTCTGAGTTTTTTGAAACCGGCAACGTCGAAATCTCTGATGAAGATATAGCTATCGAAATCTATCCAGTGGCTCAAAAATATCAGATGTCAAGCTTGATGAAACTCTGCTACCCCCAGTTGCTACGGACGGTAACCTCTTTAAATAGAGCGCTTCGTTATTATTCCGAAGGGGAGGAACCATTATCTCAGGCTAGGAAGCGATTTGACCAATGTCAAACTTTGCTTCAATTAAATCCTGTCGTAATTCAGTCGGCGGACCCGGACTCTGTCCCGTATGTTCTTTCATCCGGAGAAAAACTTAAGCACCGGAGCCTTGCGTTGAAGGAAATCTGTGAAAGCACGCTGTTTAAAGGCAAAGCCATTTTTGAGGGTTTCAGTTCAGAAGCATTGTATGAGATTGCTCAAGCTTTAGAAACCGGCGGATGTGCATTCTTCGGAGAAAACATACTCCCTGCCTATCTTTTTTTCTCAATGTTTGGATGTGAGGAGCTGAGAAAAGAATGTTTGGAAACAATCCTTGAAAATTTAAATTCCTCTCTTTTAGCTGTTCTAGAGTTTGCACTAGACATTGAAGATAAAGTACTTCTTACAGCACTGATGACAGAGGCGGCAAATTCCATTTATGGTCTACGGGGCTGCTCGGATGAAGTCTCAGATATTCTTTACCTGATTAGAAAAATATACAATTGCAAAGCCGTAAAACTGGAGAGGGACGGTTTTGACGTTCATCTGCGCCTGAACACTCAAGATAAATCGGAGGGTCTTTTCTATCTGATAAAGTGTTTATTTAGAGAGAGGCTGCATCTGACTAAAATGACTTTTGAGTGCAACAGTCCAGATGAAGCCCGTGAACACGGTAAGGTTTTGAGGGAATTTGGAAAAACGTCGAACTTGCGCGCGTTAAATCTCGTCACCAATAACCAACAAGTTCTCGAATTTATAATCTCAAGCCTCCCTGGCACTAACATTTCTCACTTCTCGGTCAAAATGGAGGGAAGTATTACGAATTTAAATAATTTAGAAGATGCCTCTACTCTCACGCACTTAACCCTTAGAGCGACCGAGGTATTAAAAAATCAAATTTTAGAGAAAATAAATGCAGAGCGGATGCTCAGGAGAAAACCGGCACTTGTCGTAGAGTTCATTCCACTGTAACGGATTTTGCGAGATTGCGGGGATGGTCGATATCTCTTCCGAGTTCTAGGGCGATGTAATAGGCGAAGAGCTGAGTCGCGACGGAAAAGGGGATAGGGGCCAGGGCGTCGGAACATGAAGGGAGATAGATCACGTCGTCTGCGAGGTTGTCGATATCTGGGGTATCTTCGAAGGCGAAGGCTAGGATGGGTGCGCCGCGGGATTTGACTTCGGTGAGATTGCTGATCATTTTATCGAGAGTGCGCCGGTTACCACAAAGACCGATGATGGGGAGATTTTCATCGACCAGAGCAATCGGACCATGTTTCATTTCACCTGCTGCACATCCTGTGGCTTCCCGATACGCAATTTCTTTGAGTTTGAGAGCCGCTTCTAGGCTGCTGGGATGCATGAAATGCCTGCCGAGGAAAAAGAAGTGGGAATATTTGCTGTACCGGGCCGCAACTTCAGCGATGGCTTCATGTTGAGATAAGACTTTCTCAACGAGGGATGGAAGTAGGCGGATGTCATTTAAAAGTTCCTGTCCTTCTTCCTTGCTAAGATGCCGCTGCCGTCCCATCAATACTGCGAAAAGTGAAAGAACGGTGATTTGACTGGTGAACGCCTTCGTTGAACAGACGCTGATCTCAGGACCAGCCCGTAGAAAAATCGTCGTATCGGCTTCCCGCGTCAGAGTCGAATTTTTGACATTGCAAATCGCAATGACCTGGGCCCCTTTTTGCTTCACTTCACGGACTGCCGCTATCGTATCGAGGGTTTCTCCGGATTGGCTGATGGCTATGACAAGGGTATTTTCAGAGATAATCGGATTTTTGTACCGGAACTCGGAAGCGATTTCGACTTGGCACGGAATCCGGGCTTTTTCCTCGAGATGAAATGCTGCAATACACCCCGCATGCCATGAGGTGCCGCAAGCTAAAATCAAGATTCTTTTGACGGCTTGCAAATCTTGAGGGGTGAGATGAAAATTTTCGAACTCGACCGTGCCAAAATCTTCGATAAAACGGTTATGCAACGCTTGCTGGAGGGTTTGGGGTTGCTCGAAGATCTCTTTGAGCATGTAATGCTCAAAAGCCCCTTTCGAGCGGCTATAATTTTCAAGTCCCAGTTTTTCAGGAATTTTGGCGATAGGGGAGCTGCTCGGATCCAAAATTTCGATTTTATCGGCTTGGATCACCGCGAGTTCATCGCTCCTGAGAAACAAAACATCGAGATCGGAGCTATGGAACGCGTTTGGATCGGAGGAAATAAACGCCTCTCCAGATTTAAAACCAATCGCGAGAGGATTTTCCCTGGCTGCCGCAATGATCGTATCGGGATGATCTTGATGAACGACGGCAATTCCCCAAAATCCTTGCAGAAGCGAAAGGGCTTTTTGAGTTGCTGCCACCAAGTCGCCGGTATAAAAATGGGCGATGAGCTGCGCAATCACCTCGGTGTCGGTGTCCGATTGGAATTTTCGACCATTGCCCTGGAGCATTTCTCTTAAAGGTCTGTGATTCTCGATGATCCCGTTGTGAACAACGGCGACGTGCAATTTCTCATCAAAATGGGGATGGGCATTTTCCTTTGTTGCTTTTCCATGCGTCGCCCACCGTGTGTGAGCGATAGCAAGCGAAAGGGGAGCGGGGCTACTTTGCCACGCTTGCTCGAGCTGACGGATTTTCCCCGTCTCTTTCCAAAAACGGAGCTGCCCTTCCGCAACTCCGACGAGTCCTGCAGAATCGTAACCCCGATATTCGAGCTTTTTAAGCCCTTCCAAACAAATGAGAGCTGAATCGTTCGGGCCAATATATCCGAATATGCCGCACATATGTTATTAAGATAGATATGGAAGCCAAATATGTCAAAGATTCTGCCGTCATCGATCATACCTACAAAGTTTTTCCCAACGATTTGAACTCATACGGGACGGCTTTTGGAGGAATGATCATGGCCATTTGTGATCGGACAGCACTCGTGGTTGCTGAGAGACACAGTAAACAGACGTGCGTCACAGCCTCTGTCGACTCGATGCATTTTCTTCGGCCCGCTGGTCAAGGAGATATTCTCCTTTTTAGCGCAGCCATCAATCGAACCTGGCGATCATCGATGGAAATCGGCGTCAAAGTCATTGCTGAACACTACGAAACCGGTGAAAAACGGCACATCCTCTCCGCCTATTTCACCTTCATCGCCATCGATGAAAATAAACAACCCACTGAAGTCCCCGCCATCCTCCCCGATGGCCCTATCGAAAAGAGACGGTTTGAAGAAGCCGGCGATAGACGTGAGCGACGCAAAAAAGAAGCCGAAGATCGGAAAGCCAATAGAGCAAGCTCTTAATCCTCAATAACTTCCATTTCAGTTTAAATTAATATTAATATATGATAAAATATTCATTAATATGACATTAAAACCATTATCGTGTTCAGAAATAAAAGAAACATCTTCCTTTCCGCCATTATCCTGCGGTTCTTTGAAGCCGGTGAAGACTCGTGATTTTCTTCGATGGTTTTCCTATGATACTCTCTATGTGCTTCTGACACACATGGCCCCTTATCTTGAGATGAAAGATATCAAAAATCTCATCGAATACTTAGATGATACTGTTAGCTTAGATGCCTTTTTTATCATGAATGCTGGGTCGGAAGATCGGGACTCTAGAATTCAAAGATTAGGAAAACTCTTGGTCGATGCTGCTGTGGCTGGCGATGCCGAAATTGTCAGCCAAGTTTTCGGAACTCGCGTGATTTATGAATTGTCGTCTTCAGTTTGCGCAGCTTTTGTACAAGCGCATTTAGAAGATCGAGGGCCGGTGATCAATGTCTTGATTCAGAAACATCCATTTCCAGATGAAACTCTGCGAGATCATTTTAATATAGCATGTGAATTTAGCTCGTTTTCTGTTTTAGATGTCCTTCAAAATCTCCCAGCGATAACACCTGCGATGCTCTATACAGAATTTTCTAAAGCATGTCGCAAAGGCGATTTAAGTCTTGTGCAGCATTTGAAAGAAAACAGTAGACTTGGCGAAGGAATTGTCCGTACGGAATTTAGTCATGCCCTCCAGAATGGGAATCTACCTGTAGTCAATCTTTTAATAGATCACCCTGCGGTTGATAACACAATTTTCTTCGATACAGAGTTTTGTTGTGCTTGTCGTAGCGGAGATTTAAATCGTATTAAAAACTTGAAAGAAAACTTCAGACTTTCAGACGGAATAGTCCGAACGGAATTTAGCCACGCTCTTTGGAATGGGAATCTCACTCTTGCGGATCTTTTGAAAGACCACTCCGCGATCGACACGAAAACCATCGATGACAACTTCAAGGAAGCGTGCCCACAGGGAAAACCCGAAATCGTCACTTTTTTACTTTCTCATCCCAAGCTCTCAGGTGATACGTTAAATGCCTTATGTTTCCAGACTTTTTGTCACGGCGATGAGAAAATTGCCCAACTCTTACTACCCAGAATAAATCGTGAGACCTTAACGCAATTTTATAAAGATGCTACAAGCAAAGGTTTTAAAAAAGGGGTTGACCGTCTAGGGAAAATATTAGGCATCCAACCGGCGAAGAAGAAACACAAATGAGCCTTTTAACCAGAATCGATCCTACCGTTTTTGAAGATGTCTTTTTATCCCGGCTAGGGGGTTATCTCGACTATTCTGGACTTAAAGTTTTAGCTTCCCATCTTCAGCAGAATGTGGCCGATCTTGCGATCCGCGCCATTCAAGCCCCACAACCGACCGATTCCGAAGCTCTTACCATGCGTGTGGCAATGCGTATCGAAAAAACCTCCAAATTTTTGATCGGGGCGGCCCGCGAAGGAGATTTAGAAGTTTTAGAAACTATTGTAGCGCACCGTCTCTTTCAATTCGTTTCCCCAAGTGATATCTGCAGAGCTTTTGAACGAGCCGTTTCCAATCAAAGAATCGAAATTCTTCAGAGATTACTTCCTTTTACGACCGAGACAATGGTTGCAGGGGGATTTAGGCTGGCTTGTAAGCACGGATTTTTAGAAGTTGCTCAAATTTTGGCCGAGAGAGATGAATTAACGAAAGATGAATTTAGCCGTGGGTTTATAGCAGCATGTATGGAAGGTAGAAGCAACATTTACACAGCTTTTTTCAACCATCCTAAACTGAAGTGGAACTCTGCTAAATTAATGTTATTCACTGCCTGTGATAGCGATGCTTTTACGATTGCTGCGCTGCTGGCAACTTTAGATACGATAAAGCCTTTTATAGGCAGCGGATTTGTAAGAGCTTGCTGCAATGGAAGTCTTCGTGTTGTTGAATATTTCCAACAATGTGGCTTTATCCCTTTACATGAACTGCGGCAGGGATTTTATATGAGTTGTGTCTATAAAAAAATGATTGTGGCCCGTTCGATCTTTAGCCATGTCAATATCCCAGAAATGAGTTATATCACTCGGAGTCATTCACCCAACCGAGTCATTGCACAATTAAAAAGCGAGCTGCCCAAGCAGCAGAAAATCTTATTGCTCGCCTACAACGCTTCCAGCTGGCTTAGGGAGAGACTATGACTTTTGATTTCTTTAATAGTTTCGATCCTCAGGTATTGAAAGCGATACTCCCTCGTATCGTAACCGATTTCGACTATGACGATCTCTTTCGCTTTGTCCCTACTCTGGCAATTCCTCCTGCCCGCTTTTTTCGCGATCAACTCTCTTTCAATCCAGAGAAATTTTCTGAATACCTCCTCGCCTCCATCGAAAAGGCACACTCAGTTGTGGTGCGGACGCTTCTTGGTCACTCCTTAATGCAAAAAATGTCCTCTGCTGATGTTGTTGCTGCCTTTGATCAGGCCATTCGGTACGGGGATGTCGCTGCTGTTAGATCTTTGATTGAGAACCCTGCAATTACAGTTGCTAAAGTCGATGAAGCTTTTGCAAGATGCTGTGAATCGGTCCTTGTGCCTCTGATCGAATTTCTAAAAGATCACACCAAATTGACCTGGGTCGGTTTTAGAGAGGGTTTTTTGAGGAGCTGCAAAGCGGGTCAGACGACTATTATTGAATTGCTTTTCTATCACAGGTATTTAAGTCCATCGATTTTAGGTGATGGGTATGTCCAAATCTGCACCAAAGGTCATGTTCCTTTAGTGAGCCGATTTCTCTCTGATGAAAGGCTTTCTCAAAATAGAAAAGAAATAGGATTTATTAAAGCTTGCAAGCACAACAGAGCCGATATTTTGGCACATTTGGACCCTGTTTCTAATGGGGTTTTCATTCAAGGTCTGCAAAATGCAGGACGAGAGGGATGTTTTGATGTGATCAAGAAATTGAAAAACTGTCCTGCTACACTACTTGCCATAGGAAATGTTTTTTACTATGCTTGTTTGAATGGGTATCAGGAGATTGTGGCCCTTTTAGAAAATGACTTGAGGCTGACACCTGAACACTTGAATGACGGGTTTCATCGTGCTTGTCAAGAGGGGCGTACAGAGATCGCACGCCTGCTTCTTTTAAAACCTGAACTGACGATAAGAACACTGAGTTTTCTGTTTTATTGCAGACCTGAAATAAAAACCTTGCTCCGGGAATTGCCTCTACAGACACAGTTTCTTGTTCACATGGAGTATGCAAGGGCTTGCGCGATGACTGCCTTTAATTCCTTAACTTCTAGATTTTCATACTAAGAATTGCCAGAAATAGAGGAAACTCGAGGCGACACCGGTTTTCCATGCGGGCTTTGGGGCCCGTACTTTTTTTATCAGAGATCCATTCTTCCATTGTTTCAATGACAAAACCTGCTTTTTTGAGGCCTGCTGCGTATGCAGAGAGAGAGTGATGGAACGACCATGTCGTGGGGGATTCTTCGCCTTGGACGGGATGGGTCTGGATGGGGATTTTGAGGGGAGTCATGTAGAGGTCGACGCGCCGGTATTGGAGCTTTTTCTCTTCGTCTATGCCCCAGGAGGACTGTCGTGGAATGCGGTAGCAAGGGTGGTTGAGGACTGTGAGAAGTTTGCCACCGGGCATCAGATATTGAGCTGCATTCTCGAAAACCTTTTCAAAATCAGACACGTTTTGCAGAACTAGAATGAGGGTCGCATGGGAGAATGGGGTGTGTTTAAGGGTGAGTGGTTGTGTGATATCGGAGACATAAAAGGGATGGCGCGACTGCTTTTTCGCTTTTTCGATGAGAGCGAGGGAGGCATCGACGCCGACGTAGTCGACATCTTTAGGAAGGTTGCGACTCAAGACACCTTGTCCGCACCCCAAATCTAAGACGGAGTCACCCGATTTTAGCTGCAAAAGTTGGAGAGCTTTGGGAAGGATCACATGTTCGTGGTAATAGTGTCCTTTTTCTCCAACGAGGGCATCGTACCACTTATGAGACGTCTCCCACGAAGTCCCCATGAGTTATAGGTCTTCCGTTTCGTGAGCCAGTCGGATGTTCCAGCTCGGCTTTTTAAACCGGAGGATCAAAGAGGGCGCAAGGCAAACAACGACGACTCCTACGATGAGAAAACCGACGAAAAAGGCAGTATTACCCGTTGGTATTTGAGCGGGAGGGAAAAATCCGATGATCAAGGTGAATACAGAACTCAAGATGCCCATCCCTGCAACCACCCACATCCCGAAATTCCCACCCGGGATTTTGTAGGCCCGCGGAACATCGGGTTTTTTGTACCGGAGTTTGATTGCAGCGGCGAACATCATGATGTACATCACGAGATAAACTTGGGTCACGAGAACCGCCAAAATCCAGTAGGCGCTGTTCACCGTTGGCATGAGGACAAATAGAAAACTGAGGACCGTGACAATGCCGGCTTGCAAGATGAGAAGGGGACGGGGCATTCCGTGTGGGTTGAGCTGCCGGAAAGTCGGTGGAAGATCACCACTTTGAGCAGCGGCTAGAAGACCTCGGCTCGGGCCCACAATCCATGTGCTGAGCGAGGCTAAGGCTCCTATGACAATGAGGAGCGCCATCCAGGGGACAAGCCCTTTAAGATTGTACGCATCGACAAATGCGACAAATGCCTGCATCGAGCCTGCCGTCAAGCTGATTTCACTTTTAGGGACGACGGCTGCAATGGCCAAGACTCCTAGAATTGACAGACCAAGAATCAAAATAACTGAAATCAAGGTCGCTTTCGGGTAATTTTTTTGGGGATTTTCGACATCTTTGGCGTGGACGGCTGACATCTCCATGCCACAAAAAGAGAGGAGGACACCGGCAAAGAGAACGAGTTGCTCCGGACTCGACATATCGGGGATAAAACTCTTTAAACTGAAATCGATTTGCAGTGGACTTTCGGAAATAAACCAGTGGCATCCAAGGCCGATAATCACTGCGGCCGGAATAAATGTTCCGACAATCACTCCAAACGAACTGATCCACCCAGAAATTTTCATCCCCTTCATATTGATATACGACATGAGCCAAAATGAAACGACCGAGACGATCAAAAGGTACGGTTTGTTGTTGATGAGGGCCGGATCGAAAAGATAGGCGGCCGTCGCAGCGATAAAGGAGAGAATGGTCGGATACCAGATCACATTCTCAAACCACTGGAGCCAGATCGCGAGAAATCCTGCCCGGTGACCAAAAGCTTCTTTCACCCAAACAAAAACGCCTCCAATCTTCGGCCATCCCGTTGCGAGCTCTGCGGAGACAAGTGCAGTGGGGATAAAAAATAATAACGCAGCGAGAAGGAAGAAAAATAAAGAAGAAAAACCGATTTCTGCAATCGTGGGCCAATTTTTCACGCTTCCAATTGCTGCCACGTTGATCATGGCCAGTGTAAAAACGGTGATTGTTTTTTTATTCATTTCTTTTTCGTAATAAAATACCTTATAAAGAAATTAATGATCAATGATAAGTCGTTAGAGGCCGTCAAAGAAGCGCAGTGGTCGTCCCATTTTTGCAAGCCTCTCTATAAAACGTATTGTTTTTCAAAAATTCCTGGGACTCTTCTCCATCTATTGGGAGAAAAATCAGAGACCTTGCCATCGGATTGTTGGGAAGACCGATCTTATAAAAGTGTTATTTTAATTTTAATCGACGGTTTTGGGTGGAAATTTTTTGAAAAACACCATAAAAATTATCCGTTTTTAAATCAGTTTGTCGAGGATGGAATTGTATCCAAATTGACCTCCCAATTTCCTTCAACGACGGCTGCTCATATCACCACCCTTTGCACAGGAATGGAGGTCGGACAAACAGGTGTGTTTGAGTGGTTTTACTACGAACCCCTGGTCAACCGGGTGATTTCTCCTCTGCTATTTTCTTACGCCGGTGACAAAACGACGGAAACGCTTGACCTCACACCCGATCAAATCCTCCCTGAGCACACCCTCTTTCAAAGGCTGAAAGGAAAAGGCATCTCCTCCTATGTCTTCCAGTCTGAATCGATTGCCCATTCTCCTTATTCAGATTGGATGTTCCGGGGAAGTGAGTCTGTTCCATACCACAGCTTTTCTCATGGTTTGTCTCAACTCGGAGCCTATCTTCCCCGGGGCGGTCTTTTTTATCTCTATTGTGGAGATATCGATGCGTATGCGCATCGAACGGGGTGGGAATCGGAAAAAGTGAAAGAGACATGCGATTCGATTTTCAAAGAACTCGATCGTTTTTCATCGAAGCTTCCGCCAGGTGTTGCCTGCATGGTCACCGCTGACCATGGGATGACGGCAATCAGCCCCAAGACAACCGTTTTTCTCAATCAAGAAATTCCGCAGGTGGAATCGATGCTCCTGAAAGGGGCAGATGGACGGCCGCTGACCCCTGCCGGCTCGTGCCGCGATTATTTTCTCTATGTTAAAGATGAGCAGATCGATGAAGCCAAAGAACTTCTTCAAAAAACTTTTGAAGGAAAGGCTGAAGTTTTCAAAACATCGACCCTTATCCGCGACGGTTTTTTTGGCTCGAAACCGGTTTCTGAAACCTTTCTCAAAAGAGTCGGAAATCTCGTGATTTTACCCTACGATCACCAATCAGTCTGGTGGTATGAGAAAGGCCGCTTTGAACAACGGTTTTACGCGATGCATGGCGGCCTTTCTCGAGATGAGCTTGAAACAATCTTTCTATTTAGAAAGACTTAGCTTTCTTCTTTTCTTGCTTAGCAAGTTTTTTTTCTTTCATACTTTTCTGAGGTTTTTTCTTATCCTCTTTTTTTGCATCACGAGTTTTTGACATAAAGCCTCCATATAGGGAATCCCATAAGTATAAGAGATTTAAAATAATTTTCAAGAAACATTTTTCTTTACATGATTCGTTTTTTCTTTTATATAAAATTATTTAAAAAAAAAGGATACCGCATGCAAAATTTTAGGACTCTTGGACTTCTTACATCCTCTGTTGTGCTCTTTTCTGCTGTGAATGTCTCTTCAGATGGCGAATTACAGAATGCGATTATCTCTGCGAATTTGGGTGGAGATAATACGATAAATTTTGTCAATAACATCACGCTCACTTCTCCAGGAATAGGTGCTCCTAATTTACGTCCTATCAATGCGAACTACGACTTTACACCGGGTAATTATCCTATCACCATTAATGGAAACAACTTTACTTTAAATGGGGCGAATGCTTTTCGAGGTTTTTTTGTTCGCGGAGGAACTGTCTCCATCAATAATCTCAATTTTGGCAACACTTTGAGTGAAGGTGGTCAAGGTGGAGATACAGGCGGTGGAGGTGGTTCTGGGATTGGTGGATCGGTGATTGTTGGAACCGGAACCAACGTCACTTTGGTAAACCCTACTTTTGTAAATTCTAAAGCTCAAGGTGGACATGGAGGCGCTCCAGGAACCGCCAATGTCACTCCACCACTCGCAGGTGGGGGAGGAGGTATGGCAGGATCTGGTGGTTTTGGAGGAGGATTTTCCGGCGGCGGCGGCGGTGGTTTAGACTATACAGGAGGAAATAGTACGTCAAGCAACAACAGCGGCTCTGGAGCGGGAGGTGCCGGCGTGGGATTCAATGGTGGAGATGCTTCAGGAACAGACACACCTGGAAATGGAGGCAATAATTATGCTGGTGCTGGGGGCGGAGCTGGAGGTTCTACTTTCCTTGCCAATGGTTCTCCTGGCTCCAATGGAGGTGGTGGAGGTGGAGGGCATGATACGCTTGGCGTGACTCCAGGAAATGGCGGTGCAGGTGGCGCAGGAGGAATTGGCGGTGGAGGAGGGGGTGGCGGTGCTGTACTTCCAACGACCAGTGTCGGTGGCGCAGGAGGAGATTTTGGCGGCGGCGGCGGAGGAGGATTTCAAGGTAGTGTAGGAGGTGCCGGAGGCATTTTTGGAGGCGGCGGTTGTGGCGGAAATACCGATCCCGAAAGTTTTCCACAATTCAATGGAGGACAAGGTGGAAATGGAGGTTTTGGAGGCGGCGGCGGAGGTGGTGGTGGTGCTTTCGTCACAGTTCTTGGCCTTACACCGGGTGCGGGTGGAACAGGAGGTTTTGCAGGGGGCAATGGTGATAGCGGCAGTCTTGTCGTAGGTAGTTTTGGACCCAATGGAGCTGGAGGTGGAGGTGCAGGCTTTGGAGGAGCTCTTTTTCTTCAAAATGGGGGAAATCTTACAATCCAAGGTGCGCCGAGTTTTTCTGGGAATTCTTCGGCAGGGGGACTGAGCGGTGGTGGGAATGCGACAAGTGGCTCAGGTTTGGGGCAAGACATCTTTATGATGTCATCGTCGCTGCTCACCTTCAATATTACGAATACAGTGACATTAGCTAATCCCATTCAGAGTGATCAAGGGGCAGGCGGAGGGAGCACGACAACCGGTGGTTTGACTAAAAGCGGCACAGGGACACTCGATTTCGCAACATTTAATCTCGCTAATACGTACACCGGTACTACAACAATTAATGATGGCATTTTGAAAATTGCCAGCGACAGTAATTTGGGAGTGGCGGCAAACCCTGTCGTTATGAACACGGGTATCGGGGTTTCTCCGACTCTCGAATTTGCAGGCAATGTCATATCGGCTCGTTCGATCACGCTGACTGGTCTACAAGCTGCGACTCTACAAGCAGACGCATCAACGAATTCGATTTTTTCAGGGATCATCAGTGGTACAGGTTCTTTGACGAAAACAGGAACTGGTGTTGTTACTTTTTCAGGAGTGAGTCCTAATACCTATACAGGGACGACAACTGTCAATGATGGTATCCTTATTTTGAATAAAGCACCCAATAACTTTGCCATTGCTGGAAATGCGGTTATTAATGGAGGCTCGCTCGTTTATGCTTCGACAAATCAGATGCCCTCTACATCCACTGTGACCATCAATGGTGGTGCTTTCGATTTGACAGGCAATCCTGTGACCTTGGGAACTTTGATCTACAATGGTGGAACATTAACTCAAAGCGGTGCCCTTCTAACTTTATGTAATCCGAGACATGCCCTAACCATGCGCGATACCGTGATAACGGGGGATATCCTCTTGAAGAGAACAGGAAAAGTTACTTTTGATGCGACCAACAACGGAACAGCTGTCATTGCAGGTAATGTCGATTTGAATGGGCATAATATCGAATTTGATATTGCAGACGGTACTGCCCCGTTTGATATGGTTATCAGTGGCGTGATCAGTAATGGAGGTCTCAAAAAGAAGGGACCTGGAACTCTCTACTTAACAGGAGAAAATACCTATAGCCATGGCGCAAAAATCTTAAAAGGAACCTTGGTAGGAAATACCAACAGTCTCCAGCCCAATATCGTCGATAAAGCAACCCTGGTTTTCTATCAAGATTTTGATGGAACGTATCAAGGTAAAATCCGTGGCCCAGGCGAACTTATCAAGAATGGTCTTGGAACAGTCACACTTATTGGGAAAAATACCTATAATGGTGGAACGGTCATCAATGAAGGAGCCTTGAAAGGAAACACGAAATCACTCCAGCGAAACATTCTCGATAATGCCACCATCATCTTCGAACAAACATCTCAAGGGAACTTCCATGGAATCGTCTCTGGTACAGGAGCTTTGATTAAAACTGGCGAAGGAACTTTGGTGTTCACAAAAAAACAGCAGTACACAGGGCAAACATTCATTGAACAAGGGAAATTAAGAGCTAATGGGGGTGGAAAAATTGCCGGTGATATTGTCGATAATTCCGTTTTGATTTTCCAGCAAAACAACAATGCATCTTACTCTGGAAATATCAGTGGTAGTGGAAAAGTTATTAAGACTGGTGAAGGAACTCTAGCACTCAAAGGAACCAATAACTATACAGGTGGAACAAGGATCAAGCAAGGAGCTCTTAAGGGAAATACCCAAAGTATCACAGGAAATATTGTCGATGACGCAACTTTGATTTTTGATCAAAAGGTTAATGCGAAGTTCGGGGGCAACATCAAAGGAACAGGCGAACTGATAAAAACAGGAAATGCGACTTTGACACTGACAGGGGATAACACCTACACCGGTGGAACGATTGTTAAACAAGGAAAGCTCAAAGGGAATATTCCCGATATGGGAGATAACATTGTCAATGAAGGGGTAGTGGTTCACGAAGGAAATGGTCACTTCAATGGCACAATGAAAGGAAAAGGAGAAGTTCATGTTACCGGAAGACTCGGAGGAAGTGGAACAACGACTTCTCTGACTGTCAAAAGAGGTGGACGAATTGCTCCTGGAAATAGCATCGGAACCTTAAAAGTCTCCCATGACTATACTCAAGAGAAGAGAAGCACGTATGAACTTGAGGTCGGCAAAAAGAGCGACTTGATTCAGGTTTCTGGAAAATCTCATCTCAAGGGTGGAACTGTCGATGTTGATATTATTGAAAGCGACTTCGCGATCAATAAACCGTACGTTATTTTAAAGGCTAAAAAAGGTCTTAAGGGGACGTTTGACAAAGCCCGTCTAGACCATCCGTATTTGACACCCGTTTTGAGTTATGATGACCATCATACCTACATGACCCTCAAGAGTGATTTCGGGAAATTTGCTAAAAACTCGAACGAAGCCCAAGTTGCAGAGCAGCTTGATGGACACCCATCGAGTCACTTCGATTTTTCGCATTCTCTCAATAAACTCTCGGGCGAGCAATATACGAACTTAATCTATATCGCCCAGCAGTCGGATCAAAGATTCATCCAAAGGATCTACTATCCCTTAGCCCGACGTATTGGAAGCGAGTGCCAACCGATGGAAGGGAATAAAACCAAAATCTGGACCGATGGTCAGTGGGGAAGAAGCCATCAACATAATGACGACCATGCCAAAGGGTATAAGTCGAATGATTGGAACTTCACTTTAGGGATACATCAGGAAATTGGAACCCAAGGTACCATCGGGATAGCAGGTGCCTATGAGCAAAACCATGTCGACTTTAAAGCAGGCGGAGTCGGTCACTGCCATACCATCCTCGGAGCACTGTATGGTGCTTACAATCCCGACCCGATTTACATCATCTCGAACCTGGTTGCTGGATATAGTCATGATAAAGTCAAAAGACCTACCCACTCCAAGAGAATTGCCGGATATCCGAAAATCAACCATGTCACGTTCTACACTGAAATCGGTGGAAACATCTTTACCGGTTGCGGCTCACTGCAACCGTTTGCAGGTCTAGAAGTGCAACATTATCATCGAAGTTCATTTGAAGAACATGGCAGACACGCTCTCAAAGTCAAGGATAGAAATGTCAACCCTCTGAATAGCCGATTGGGCCTTCATTTAGCAACTCTGGCTTGGTGCGAGTTTACCTTTGGAGCCGATGTCGCATGGCTCCACCGTTTCTACTTCCATAAGGACAAAATCCGTGCGAAGTTTAGAAAATTTGGACATGAATTTAACGTCGAGGGTGTCGATGAACACCACGATGCGTTCCAAGGATCTTTGAACTTTACAGCTGCGCTTCCAAAAAATGTCGATCTTTTTGCTGAAGCCTCAGGCCAAGTATGGAGCCACTTTTACTCTTACACCTTCACCGGAGGGCTGTCTTTCAGCTGGTAGGAAAATAAATTTAAAAAAAAGGAAATACGAATATGCGAACCTTTAGAACTCTTGCACTTTTAACTTCTTCGGTTGTGTTATTTTCAGCCAATGTAGCGACAGATACCGATTTGCAAAATGCGATTATCAATGCAAATGCCGGATTAGATGAAACGATCAATTTTTTAAATAGCATCACTTTAACAGGTGCGATCGCTCCGAATTTAAGACCTGTCAATGTCGATCCTGGCTTCTCTCCGACATCGAATGCCATCACCATCAATGGGAATAACTTCTCATTGGGTGGTTCGAATACATTTAGAGGCTTTTTTGTCCGTGGGGGAACTGTCAACATCAATAACCTCAGCTTTAGTAGTAATTTAAGCCAAGGAGGAGTCGGCGGACAAGTTGGCGGTGGCGGCGGCGGTGGGATTGGCGGAGCATTGATTGTTGGAACCGGAGCGACTGTAACAGTGGTAAATCCGTCTTTTGTGAATTCTAAGGCTCAAGGTGGTAATGGAGGCATTCCTGGAACTGCTGGTAACAACGATCCATTGGCTGGCGGCGGTGGTGGTCTGGGCGGAGCTGGTGGTATTGGGGGATTCTTTGCGGGGGGTGGCGGTGGTGGTTTGGATTTTCAGGGGGGCAACAATTCCATTCCTGGCGGTAATAGTTCTGGAGCTGGTGGAGGAGGTGTTGGTTCGATAGGAGGAAATTGTGTAGGCGATACTCCTGGTAATGGGGGTAATAATTATGCAGGTAGTGGAGGCGGAGCCGGCGGTGTTGCTTTCTTAGATAATGGATCACCTGGAGCCAATGGCGGAGGAGGTGGCGGGGGTCATGATAGTGATGGCCTCACTGGACCTGGTGGAGCGGGTGGTGCTGGAGGCATCGGCGGCGGCGGTGGAGGTGGCGGAGCAACGTCTCAAAACCAGAGTTTTGGTGGCGCTGGAGGAGATTTTGGAGGGGGCGGTGGCGGTGGATTTCAAGGTAGCGCAGGAGGAGCCGGTGGCTTCAGTGGAGGTGGAGGATGTGGTGGTAATACTGAGCCTTTTACTCCACAACTCAATGCAGGACCGGGTGGTAATGGGGGTTTTGGTGGCGGCGGCGGCGGTGGTGGTGGGGGACCAACAGGTGTTGGCGTTTTTCCAGGAGCAGGAGGAGTAGGAGGATTTGGAGGAGGCAATGGGGACAACGGGAGTCTTGCAGGCGGCTTTGGACCCAATGGAGCCGGGGGTGGAGGTGCTGGTTTTGGAGGAGCGATTTTTCTTCAAAATAGTTCAAATCTCACCATTCAAGGAGCTCCAAGTTTTTCAGGAAATAGTGTTGTTGCAGGAGTGAGTGGGGGTGGGAATGCTACAAATGGCTCGGCCTTAGGAGCCGATATCTTTATGATGTCGTCGTCACTACTCACGTTTGACATTACAAATACTTTGACATTGGCAAATCCGATCGAGAGTGATCAAGGAGCCGGGGGAGGAAGTACGACGGCCGGGGGTTTGACGAAAAGTGGTCCAGGAACTCTCGATTTTGCAACGTATAATCTCGCAAATACCTATACGGGTACGACAACCATTAATGATGGCATTTTAAAAATTGCCAGCGATCAGAATTTGGGAGCGGTTGCAAACCCGATTGTTATGAATACAGGTGTTGGGGTATCTCCGATTCTTCAAATTGCAGGGAATGTTGTAACGGCACGATCAACGACGGTCAATGGCACACAGACGGCAACTTTTCAAATTCTTTCAGGTGCCTCTCTTATGGATTCTGGCCCTATATTTCTCAATGGAGCTAACTTGGCTGTAGATACAGCACTAGGGACATCTTCCACTTTATCTGGAATCATCAGCGGAACCGGTTCTCTGACAAAACAAAACGGAGGTGTCCTGACACTTTCAGGGGCAAGTCCCAATATTTATACAGGTCTAACAACGGTCAACGGCGGCACCCTTCTCTTGGATAAACCGGCAAATATCCAAGCAGTCGGAGGCGATACGGTGATCAATGGAGGCTTGCTTATTTGCGGAGCATCGAATCAGCTCCCCTTCACATCAACCGTGACCCTCAATGGCGGTGCCTTTGACTTAAGTGGCAATCCAACCACCATCGGAACCCTGATCTATGATGGAGGAACCTTAGCTCAAGGTGGCGCTATTTTAAGTTTAAGCAGCCCTACAAATGCCTTGACAATGAGGAATACCGTGATCACGGGCGATATTAGTTTGACGCACGGAGGAAGTGTTGTCTTTGATGCTACGAATAATGGAACGGCGCTCATTACGGGCGGTGTCAATTTGAATGGCTATAATGTCGATTTCGATATTGCCGATGGGACGGCTCCGATCGATATGTTGATCAGCGGGGTGATTAGCAGCGGCGGTGTTCTCACAAAGACGGGTCGTGGAACCCTCTATTTGCTAGGACAAAATACATACAGCGGTGGGACAAGGATCCTCGATGGTGTACTGCAGGGAAATACCAACAGTCTTCAAGGCAATATCGTCGATCATGCGACACTGATTTTTTATCAAGATTTTGATGGAACGTATAATGGTAACATTCGAGGATGGGGTCAACTTATCAAGAATGGCCTGGGAACAGTAACATTGGTGGGAAAAAACACCTATAGTGGTGGAACGATCATCAACTCAGGAGCCTTAGAAGGAAATACCCGATCTTTGCAGAAGAATATTCTGAATGATGCCACCATCATCTTCAACCAAACATCTCGTGGTGCCTTCAAAGGGGTTATCTCTGGCACTGGCGACTTGATCAAAATCGGTAAAGGAATGTTGGTGATCAGGAAGAAACAACACTACACAGGGCAGACATTCATTGAACAAGGCAAGCTGAGAGTCAATGGTGGTGGAAAAATTGCCGGAGATATTGTCGATAATTCAGTTTTGATTTTCCAGCAAAACAACAATGCTTCCTACTCAGGAAATATCAGCGGGGTTGGAAAAGTCATTAAAAGAGGTCAAGGAACTCTAGCACTCAAAGGAACCAATACCTATACATGTGGTACGAAGATCATTGCAGGAGCCCTTAAGGGAAATACCCAAAGTATTACAGGGAATATTGTCGATAATGCGACGCTCATTTTTGATCAGAAGTTTAATGCTATTTTCAGCGGTAACATTAGCGGAAAGGGCGAACTGATAAAAACAGGAAATGCGACTTTGACACTGACAGGGGATAACACCTACACCGGTGGAACGATTGTTAAACAAGGAAAGCTCAAAGGGAATATTCCCGATATGGGAGATAACATTGTCAATGAAGGGATAGTGGTTCACGAAGGAAATGGTCACTTCAATGGCACAATGAAAGGAAAAGGAGAAGTTCATGTTACCGGAAGACTCGGAGGAAGTGGAACCACGACGTCTCTGACTGTCAAAAGAGGTGGACGAATTGCTCCTGGAAATAGCATTGGAACCTTAAAAGTCTCCCATGACTATACTCAAGAGAAGGGAAGCACCTATGAACTTGAGGTCGGCAAAAAGAGCGACTTGATTCAGGTTTCTGGAAAATCTCATCTCAAGGGTGGAACTGTCGATGTTGACATTATTGAAAGCGACTTCGCGATCAATAAACCGTACGTTATTTTAAAGGCTAAGAAAGGTCTCAAGGGGGCATTTGATAAAGCCCGTCTAGACCATCCGTATTTAACACCCGTTTTGAGTTATGATGACCATCATACCTACATGACACTCAAGAGTGATTTCGGAAAATTTGCTAAAAACTCGAATGAAGCCCAAGTTGCAGAGCAGCTTGATGGACACCCATCGACACACTTCGATTTTTCGCATTCTCTCAATAAACTCTCGGGCGAGCAATATACGAACTTAATCTATATCGCTCAGCAGTCGGATCAAAGATTCATCCAAAGGATCTACTATCCCTTAGCCCGACGTATCGGAACCGAATGCCAACCAATAGAGGGGAATAAAACCAAAATCTGGACCGATGGTCAATGGGGAAGAAGCCATCAACATAATGACGACCATGCCAAAGGGTATAAGTCGAATGATTGGAACTTCAGCTTAGGGATCCACCGTTATATCGGCACCCAAGGGACAATCGGAATAGCAGGTGCCTATGAGCAAAACCATGTCGACTTTAAAGCAGGCGGCGTCGGTCACTGCCATACCATTCTCGGAGCACTGTACGGCGCCTATAATCCCGACCCCATTTACATCATCTCGAACCTGGTTGCTGGATATAGTCATGATAAAGTCAAAAGACCGATCCACTCCAAGAGAATTGCAGGATATCCGAAAATCAACCATGTCACGTTCTACACTGAAATCGGTGGAAACATCTTTACCGGTTGCGGCTCACTTCAACCATTTGCAGGTCTAGAAGTGCAACATTATCATCGAAGTTCATTTGAAGAACATGGCAGACACGCTCTCAAAGTCAAGGATAGAAATGTCAATCCTCTGAATAGCCGGTTGGGTCTTCACCTAGCAACTCTGGCTTGGTGTGAGTTTACCTTTGGAGCCGATGTTGCTTGGCTCCACCGTTTCTACTTCCATAAGGACAAAATCCGCGCGAAGTTTAGAAAGTTTGGACATGAATTTAACGTCGAGGGTGTCGATGAACACCACGATGCTTTCCAAGGATCTTTGAACTTTACAGCAGCGCTTCCGAAAAATGTCGATCTTTTTGCTGAAGCCTCAGGCCAAGTATGGAGCCACTTTTACTCTTACACCTTCACCGGAGGACTATCTTTCAGCTGGTAATCCCCAAGCTTTCAGGTAGAAAGCGTGCTCTTTTTCGAGAGAGTCGCGGATGTTTTCCGATTTGCGGAAGCCATGCTGCTCTCCCTCGTAGATAATGAGGTCGGTGAGAATGCCTCGCTCTTTTAAGGCGAGGTACATCTTTTCAGCTTGGTCGAGAGGGACGATGAGGTCTTCTGCCCCTTGAAAAAATATCACCGGCGCGTGGAGTTTATCGACCTGGTAGAGGGGAGACCGCTGCTCGTAGAGTTTTTTTTCTGCGGGGTAGGGACCAACGAGAGAATCGAGATAATCGGATTCAAATTTGTGCGTTTCCGCGGCAAGGGCGATTAAATCGCTGACTCCATAATAGCTGGCGCCGACAGTAAATCCCGAGCCAAAGGTGAGGGCTGCGAGCGTGGTATATCCGCCGGCACTACTTCCACGGATCGCAATCCGGCGCGGATCGGCTTTTTTATTCTGAATGAGAAAGTGTGCACCAGTTTCACAATCTTCAACATCGACGATTCCCCACTTTCCCTTCAAAGCATCGCGGTACGGACGTCCATAGCCCGTGCTGCCACCATAATCGACATCGAGGAGTGCAAACCCCCTTGTGGTCCAGTATTGGACTTTCAAATCAAATGTCGGATTCGTGGCCGCTGTGGGGCCGCCATGTGTCACGACAACAACAGGCGGAAGACTTCCTTCAGGGGCTTTGTAATCTTTATTGCGCGGCGGATAGTAAAAAGCGTGGGAGACTCGCCCCTTTTTACTAGGATAGGTTAAAAATTCGGGCTTGGAGAAAGACTCCGGATCGAGATGAGGATAGATATTATGAGCTAGAATCGTCGTTTTGTGAGTTGCTAAATCGAGCTTGACGATCGACTTGTCTTCGGTGGCGGAGCCTGCAATGAAAACGGCATAATCGGGCGTGGCCCGAATCTGTGTGAAATAGGTCCAAGGAAGATCGAGAGGCTTGAAGGGAGGAGCAAACCCCAGAGACCACATGCCGCTGTTGACAGAGGCGGCAAGGAGCTCTTTTCCAGCAAACGCATACGTCGACATGCCAAAAACCCATTGAGGAAGGCCAAATTCAGCTTCCATGGGACAAAGTGATTCGATCTTGTGGTCGTGATACCGGTATATATTCCACCAGCCGGTTTTATCCGATACAAAATGGAGCACGCCATCGGGAGAAAAAGACGGCTCAAAAATCGATTCATTTTCGCTGCCGGCAATTTTTTTGAGATCCGTGAGATGTCCTCCTCTAAAATCACCGAGCCAAAGTTCCGTCCCATCCCAAGGCATTTGCGGATGATTCCAAGCCAAAAAAGCGAGTTTCCCTCCATCGTGACTAAAAGTCGGAGACGAATAAAAATCTTTACCAAACGCGATTTTATCCCATTTTTTGGATTGCAAATGGAGAGAAATAAGGAAGTTATCATTCCCTTTTTCACCAACAGCCACCAGATAGTGGCCATGAATTTGTAGGTCTGCAAAACGGATGCCCGGCTCCGTCAGAGGCTCCTCGTCCAAATAGATCCGCTGATCCTTGTCATTCACGAAATAGACTTTCCCATGGCTGACGGCAAAAGGAGCGCCTCCATACTCATGCACCCGTGTCCGAGCGCTCATGGTTTCAGGAGTCATATCTTTTTTCTCACCATCAGGGGTCAATCGTACGACGACCGATCTCCCTTTTTCAGAGGGTCTCAGCTCGTCCCAGTAAATCATGGCCCCATCGAGAACAACGGTTCCATACCTTTTTTGGCTCATCGTGAGCCACTGCGCCGTGATGGGCGATTCCCAGGTTCCGTAAGGAGCTATTACTGCTGGCATGGTTGATTACACATTTGTTGTATAAGAGATCCAATTTCTTCGTTAAATCTGTTTTTGGGAATTTTCTGAAAAGACATTCTCATTTGATGACGGAGTTCTGAGTCGTACAAAAATTGCCGGACAATGGTTTCGGCTTCATTGAAATGAGTGATAAAATCACCGACGCCATAATGCATGATGAGATCAATGTTGGCTTGCTCCCAACTGATGACCGGCGTTGTGCAATCGATGAGAATCGGGATTTGCATCGCAAGGGCTTCGGTCACAGACGTCGTGCCCGATTTTGTGATGATCAGATCGGAGAGCGCCATAAGCTCTGGGATTTTATCTGTGAATCCCATCACCGTCATCGAATTGGTGGGATGGAGCGGCATCTTTTTGAGATCGTCTGCAAGATCGGCATTTCTCCCTGCACACACAATGAAATGGACTCCCAGTTGAATCGTTCCCAAACTCTTGATATAACCCTTGGTCGTTTCGCCCCCAACCCCGCCAATCATGATCAGAATGACCGGTTTATGCTGTGGAATTTTATACAGACTCTTGAGATTTTCTGGATCTCTTTTCACTAGAAAATCAGGCCGAATCGGCAGGCCCAGTGACGCAATGGCTGTGTCGGGTATGTTCCTTTTACGGAGCATTTCTCGGCTGCACCACAAATCGGTTCCTACCACCACTTTAAATTGTCGATGGGAAACGCCTTGAAGGCCATGCACCCAGGTCTGCAAATCGTTATCCGTGGTGATAATCAAGTACGGGATATTCAGTTTTCTGGCTGCCTCGCTGGCAGGATAGTTGATGAAGGGTATCAGTGAGATAACTAAATTCGGTTTTTCTTTCTCAATGTGGTTTGTAATCAACCCTTCCATCTTGTTCTTATATGTTCTAAATACCTTCGGAGCCAGGTACCTAGAAACAACATTGACCGACCGAGTCCATCCATATTTCAGGGCCAAATTATAGAGGCTTTCTCCCGATTTCACACCCCAAATCTGCAACTCATCAATCGGATAAACGACCTTAAAATCATACTCGCTCTCTAACTTTGCCTTCAATGCTCCTGCAGCAGCATTGTGTCCATTTCCACCATTGCTGCACAAAATCAATAGCTTCTTCTTTGGCTCAGCAGAAAGAAACAGCGGAATTACAATGAGGAAGACGGCCCATTTTTGTAGCATGTTCATTTCATGTTAGTATATGCAGCAATTTTTGATACATGGAAAATCCAAGGTCCGCTATAGGGTAAAATATGCCCCGGTGGATTCAGTCGATATTACTTTGTTTTCTCGTTTGTATTTCTTCTTGCAACAAACACCCCAACGTCGTGCTGCATCCGCAAAAAACTGGGATATCTACCATCAAAATTTACGATGCATCTCGCCACCGTCCTTTGGTGACTGAGGTTTGGTATCCGATCGATAAGAACGTTCCAGCTTCGCACATCGAAGGGATGTGGGTCCGTTGTCCTGAAGCGCGCGATGCGCCCCTGAAAACATCATCTACAAAATATCCCCTCATCGTCATGTCTCACGGAAATGGGGGAGATCGGATGAACAATGCGTGGCTTGCAGAAATCCTCGCAGCCAATGGATATATCGTGGCCTCGGTCGACCATCACGGAAATACCTGGAATAATAAAATTGCCGAATGTTTTGTCAAAATATGGGAACGGCCCAAAGATGTCAGTTTTGTGATCGATCACCTTCTCACAGATGGACGATTTGGTGCCCATATCAATCCAGAAAAAATTGGATTTATTGGGTATTCTCTGGGCGGTCTGACAGGGATTTGGATGGCCGGCGGGCAAATTTGCAATTTCGGAAAAAGCGAGATGAGAAAGATTCCGTCCGATCAACTCCCCACCGCAATCGATGAGGCTTTTCTCGATTCGGTCGATTTTTCACCCATCCAAGAATCATACCGAGATTCTCGCATCACCGCCGTCTTTGTGATGGCCCCTGCCCTCGGCCATTTATTCGATCTGACGAGTCTTCAGTCGATCTCGATCCCCGTCCATATCGTCGCCTCCGAAGGCGATAGCACCGTCTCCACCGAAAATAGCGCTAAAATCCTCGCCAGCAAAATCCGAAAAGCCGCCTTTACCCTCATCCCAGGGAGCGCCAACCACTATGTCTTCCTCAATGAAGTCACCAAGGGGGGCAAACTCCTCCTCGATAAGCGACTCGCCCATGACCCCCCTGACGTCGACCGTGCCAAAATCCACGAAGACATCGGCCATTCAGCCGTCCAGTTCTTCAACAAATTCCTCAAGTAACAGTCTATTAAAACCCAAAAAGTTGCAAAAAAGGTGTCTTAAATCCCAAAAAGTTGCAAAATCAAGTATATAGGAACCCTTTAATGCCCAAATCGTTGCCCGAGGTGTTTATTTCATCTGCTGATATCGCATCGTACGTTTCAAAAGAAGTCAGAAAGGGTACTTTGCGTAAGTTAGGGAGCCGAATATATACGACGAATTTAAAAGAATCTCCAGAAACTTTAATTAAACGACATGTTTGGTTTCTAGTGGGTTCTTTTTTTCCAGGTGCAGTCATTGTCGATCGAACAGCCATGGAACACCGCCCTGCTAAGGATGGCTCGGTGTTTATCGTTTCTAAGAAAAAAAGGTCTATTGTTTTACCGGGACTTCGTATCTATCCAAGAAAGGGACAGGGTCCACTTTCAGATGACAAACCGTTTATGGACAATCTTTATTTGTCTAGTTTGCCCAGAACCTATCTTGAGAATTTATGTCAACGACGGACCCGCAAAGGGAAAATATCTAGAGCACTTTCGCGAGAAGAAATAGAAGAAAAATTGGAGACTCTTCTACAAACAATTGGTGAAGAAGCCCTTCAGAAATTAAGAAAGGATGCAAAAAAGATCTCTTCGCAATTAAAAATGAACAAAGAATGGAAGGTCTTAGATCATTTAATTGGTGCTTTATTGGGGACACGTGAAGCCAAAGAAATCCAATCGCCTCTTTATTTGGCACGGCTTCAAGGGTATCCTTATTAACCCGACACGCAAAAAAGAGACAACCTGCTGGCTGCACCCCTGACAGATCGATCCTCCTTCTCGGCCTAGCCTTCGGCTATGATCCTCGTCGGTCGGACCGCTGACGCTTCGATCTGACAGGGGTTCGCTTACGCATCTTGTCTCTTTTTTGCGTGTCGGGTTAATACGACGCAAAACGTCTCGTAATGAGGATGAGTTCATTGCAATTTTAAAGAGACGCCATGCGCATCTTATGCAAATTCGTCCTGAAATGAGACCAGGAGAATTTAAAACGGTGCAAAACCGAGCAGGATCAACTGTCTTTGTATTAACCCGAGAGGTCAAAAGGTGACAAGATGCGCTGCGAGGCAAAGCCAGATTGATTCTCGCGAGGATTACATTCTTGAATACGAAGGATTCCGAGCGAGAATCGATATGGCGAAGCCGCAGCAAGCAGGTTGTCACCTTTTGATCTCTCGGGTTAATAATGCCAGATCTTGTCGAAGGAACTTTAAGAAAAGGTTTTAAATGGCTTCAAGCTTTAGAGGCTCCTTTTCACAAAGCTGTTTATAGCCTATTTTTAATTACAGAAGTGCATCCCTTTATCGATGGAAATGGAAGATGTGCTCGCCTCATGATGAATTCTGAACTTATAGAAGCTCATCAATCCCGCATTATTATTCCAACGATTTTAAGAAATAATCAATTGGTTGCGCTGAAGGCTCTGTCTCAAAATACCCGAGCAGAACCCCTCATCAAGATTTTAGATTTTGCTCAACACTATACGTCTCTCATCGATTGGAGTAGCTATCAAAAAGCTCTTAAAATGCTCCAAAAGACAAATGCATTCGAAGATTCCAACACAGCTGAGTTAATGGGCATTCATTTGATTTTGCCAAATATTAACCTCGTACGTCGAGGCCTTGGTCGATAAGGGGTTGTAGGGTATGACGGCCGAGCATCAGGTTTAGGTTGCAATCCCAGCATAAAAGCTGTTTCAGGTATTTAAGTTGAGCGAGAAAATCCCAAATTTGATTCGTTAGGCCAGAACAACAGTCAATAGCCAGATTTTCTAAGGGGAGATGTGTTAGGTGGGCAAAACCAGTTCCAGTTAATTTCCTACATTCTGTCAATTCGAGGGTTTTGAGTGGAAGGGTAGAGAGTGATTTTAAGTTCTCATCGGTCAACCCTTGATTACCATTGAGGCGTAGTGTTTCCAAATGGGTCAGTCGAGAAAGAAGGGAAAAACCGTAGCTGGTGATACTTTTATGAAAACTCAGATCAAGGCTTTTCAAGGTTGAAATGCTAGAGATAGAATCTAGGGCCATATCGGAAAGCTCATACGAGTTTTGCGCTAAACCCAGGGTTGTTAAATGGGGAAGCCAAGTTAAATAAGCTAAAGCCTGATCACTACATCGATAGAAATTAAGGTCAAGGGTCTGTAATTTTCTTAGCACTGCAAGAGCTCGCAGGCCTTTATCACCTAGATTGTCGCATGAACTGAGGTCTAGAGTATGTAAAGAGGTCCCCTTTAGGAAAATCAGGGTAATTCCCGTGATACTTGTCCAGCGCAGCATGAGGCTTTGTAATTGTTTGAGTTTTCCAAGGAAGCGAATGCCCCAATCGGTTAAATTTCTACAATGACTCAAATCGAGTATTTCTAAAGTTTTAATATTTGAAATAAAAAATTCGATGTCTTTATCGGTGATGTTGGAAGAGGAAAGATTCAGTTTTTTTAGAGGAAGGCGAGTGAGCTCTAATAAGCCTGCACTTGTGAGGTCCTGATGGGCTAGATTGAGATTGATCGCCTTTAGACGGGGGAGTTTGGACAAGGCGCTTAAACCTACATTAGAAATAGGGGTAAAACTCAGATCTAAATCGAGTTGTTCTAAACTTGAAATTTTGCCGATCTGTTCTAAGCCAGCATCCGTTATCCCTTTGGAAAAGGTTATTCTGAGGTTTGTTAACGCAGGCAGCTGGGTGAGAAATCCTAAAGCGGTATCTGTAAATTCAAAAGCACCGAGATGAAGATTTTGCAACCGGGGACAGGAAGAACAAATCGCTGCAATAACATTTTCTGTAGGTATTTTCCCTTTGAATTCGCTGTTTAAAGTTAAACTCGTGAGATTGGGACAGTATTTTAAGATTTCTATGACCTCGTCATCATGGAGATAATAGTGGGTTAAATCGAGGGTTGTTAAATTTCGACCTTGAACCCTCATATACTCAAAAAATTCCTTTAAACTATTAAACTCGGTTTTTGAAGGTACGACTTGTCCGAGTATGATTATTGCTCTTTCTAAGCTTCTATTTACGGGTGGGACTTCGCTAAAAATGCCCCGCGCAATTGCTACGGCTGGGGAATCTCTTTTCTCAGTAATAACAGGTCTAATGTGCCCTAATAAAACATTAATTCTATCTAATGAACTCATAACTATCCTTTTTTAAAAGTTATATTATTATATTAAAATTCTAACATTAATGTCAATTTATTAAGTAGTTGAATGTAAAAGACTTATGGTTAAATTAATAACTTTGAAATAATTTATATAATATGTTATAATAATTAACATATGACAACTAAAGTATCTATTAATCAAATGCCTCTTGGAAAATTGAACGAAGTCCTTGAAAAAGGTGGGAGTCCAGCTTTGCTCGCAAAAATCTATGCGGCCCGGGCTAAAATCTTTATAGGAATGGCCGAAGGGGAGAAAGCCCTCTCCGATTTAAACAATGCAGAGTTCCATTACCGTGCGATGGATGAAATGAAAGCCTCCATTTTAATGGATCGAGGAATCACTTTCTTCAATATGAATCTTTTCCATACAGCTATTGCTGATTTCATCAATGCACTCCGTTGCCAACCGATATCGGATGAATTACGTGGACGGGCAGAATTCTATCTAAAATGCGCTGTCCAGAGAGATCGATCCAGAGATATCGAAGCCGCAAAGCAACTCTTACTTTTTGGAAGAAATCAATGACGACACGAATTAGTTTTAGAGCCAGTGCCATTTTCGAGCTTCATTTAGAGATTAGAGCTAAAGAGCTTTATATCGGCGGCTTATTCTTAAGCGATGATGGAAGATATGATGAAGCTTTCATCCGTTTCCAAGCTGCTTTAGAGTGCATGCCAGAGCAAAGCCTCCGGACAGAGATTCTTTACGCCAGGGCACAAACATCGATGCGGTGTGGTTTAAATCGTGAGGCTTTCCATGATCTCAATGATGCAATTCATCATTACACTGTGATGGATGAACTGAAGGGGAAAATTCTCTATTTGAGAGGTCATATCTATGGCTCATTTCATAATTTTCAGCTTGCCACACTAGATTTTTCCAATGCTCTTCTCTGCAATCCTTTAAAACCCGAATTGAGAATAACCCTCGTATTTTTCAGAAATATTTCGATCATTGCGCAAGAAAATCAAAGAAGAATGATCCAAGCAGAGCAGACAGATCTTCTGCTGACTCAATTTTAATAACTCTTAGAAAAAAGTCTTATTTTCACACAGTTCAAGGTCGGTTGCAACAGAGTCAGTTCTCTTATAAGCCAGAATCTCTACTTGACAATTTTCTTGAAAATTACTAATTTTATTGGTAGTATACAAGAATAATATCAAGTGGTTCCTTATGGGGTTGGATGAGTTTTTCGCTCAACATAAAGTATTTACTATCAATGAACTAACTAAAAGTATGGGGTCTTCCAAAAATTCAACATTCTATAACTTAATCGCTTATCATCAAAAGCAAGGCCATATTCTTCATATTCGTCGTGGGTTATATTATTCCGTTCCTAAAGGGGTTGATCCTAAGAGCTGCTCTATTGATCCATTCTTAATTGCTAGTAAAATGGCAGAGGATGCAGTGCTTGCTTATCGGACTGCTCTTGGTTTCCATGGAAAACTCCACTCTGCTGAAAGTGAATTTATTTATCTTACAAGAAAGCGAGTCATGGCTCCTTTTGTTTTTAGAGAAATTAAGTACCAAGCTGTTTCCATTCCAACGGCTTTGAAAGGACCTACTGAAGCCATGTTTGGAGTGGAGCCATTAGATCGTCTTGGTCAAAAAATCGTAGTAACGACTCTGGAGCGCACTTTAGTGGATGTTCTAGATCGTCCCCATCTATGTGGCTCATGGGAAGAGATTTGGCGTTCTCTTGAAAATATCGAATATTTGGATCTAGATGAAGTGCTTAAATATGCTCTTCTTTTAGACAATGCAACAACAATTGCAAAGCTTGGATTTTTCCTAGAAACTCATCGAGAACAGTTCATGATATCCGATGAGTATCTTGAAGAGCTCTGTAAACATTGTCCAGCCAAACCTCATTATATGAATCGCAACCAGAAACAACCTCAAAAAATGATCACTAAATGGAATTTAATTGTTCCTCTAAGCCTGATCAATCGTTCATGGGAAGAACCTAATGAAAACATCTGAACAAGAATTGATGAAAGAAGCCAATAAAACAGGGTTTCGCCCTGAAATTATGGAAAAAGTTTGGCATTTGATGGCCATTCTTGATGGCATCAGTACACATCCCTATTTAAAGGATCGATTAGTTCTAAAAGGAGGTACGGCTTTAAATCTTTTCTTCTTTGACCTTCCTCGATTGTCTCTGGATATCGACCTCAACTATATTGGGAAATTGGATAGACAAGAAATGCTTCTGGAACGTCCTGAGATAGAAAAGGCACTAGAAGCGGTATTTCATAAAGAAGGCTTAAGCATTCGGCGAATCCCAGAAAAACATGCGGGAGGAAAATGGCAGCTTCGCTATGAAAGTGCTCTGGGAGGTAGTGGCAATCTAGAAGTAGATCTCAACTTTATGTTTAGAATGCCCTTGTACGAGATAAGCAAGCAACATTCGCGCGCGATTGGAACACGAACAACCAAAGAGATAGCGCTTCTGGATATCCATGAGCTTGGTGCTGGGAAAATTGTAGCGCTGTTTAACAGACGTGCTTCTCGTGACCTCTTCGATGCACATCAACTGTTGACGAAATGTTCTTTAAATGTCGAACAACTGCGGCTTGCATGCCTTGTGTATGGAGCAATGGGGTCAAAAGACTGGCGCCAGATATCCATCGAAGATATTTCCTTTGAGGAAAAAGAGCTGAAAAACCAACTCATTCCTGTTCTTAGGAAACGTGCATATCGAAATGATGGTTGGCTCAGTTGGACGAATCAAATGCTTAGTGATTGTAAAAATGCTTTAAAGTCACTTTTCCCTTTGAAAGAAGGCGAACAGCTTTTTCTTAAAAACGTGTTTGAGAAAGGGGAGATTGACGCAACATTAATCACGCGAGATTACAATTTAATTCAGATTATCAATTCACATCCACTCTTACAATGGAAATTACAGCTTGCATCCAAAAATAGAATTATGCCCAAGACAGGCTCCCCCTCGGCAAGCAGCTAAAGCTGTCATGTCCGAGGGGCCGGTTTGCACGCAAGCGTGCTGCACTTCTCGTCCTGGCGTGAGCCAAATCATTGGCTCACTTCTTGCGCTAAAAGTGCGAACTCTTATTGCCCAAGACAGGCTCCCCCTCGGCAAGCAGCTAAAGCTGTCATGTCCGAGGGGCCGGTTTGCACGCAAGCGTGCTGCACTTCTCGTCCTGGCGTGAGCCAAATCATTGGCTCACTTCTTGCGCTAAAAGTGCGAACTCTTATTGCCCAAGACAGGCTCCCCCTCGGCAAGCAGCTAAAGCTGTCATGTCCGAGGGGCCGGTTTGCACGCAAGCGTGCTGCACTTCTCGTCCTGGCGTGAGCCAAATCATTGGCTCACTTCTTGCGCTAAAAGTGCGAACTCTTATTGCCCAAGACAGGACTCGAACCTGCACACCCTTTCGGGTAACAGAACCTAAATCTGTTGTGTCTACCAATTCCACCACCTGGGCCCAGTTATTAATGCGTACCAAAAAACCGATCTCCAAAGTCCCCAAGACCAGGGACAATGAAGTGATGGCTGTCTAGGGATGGGTCGACAGCCGCCACAAAAATAGAGACATAAGGATACTGACTTCGGATTTTCTGTAAACCTTCGGTTGAAGCAATAATTCCTATTAAAACTATTTTTGAAGCACCTTTTTCTACCAATCGTTGAATAGCCAGCAGAGAGCTACCAGCCGTAGCAACCATTGGATCTAAAATAAAAACTGTATCGGAGGGTTGGATCGGGGGAATATTCTCATAGTAGAGAATCGGGGTGGCGGTTTTTTCATCCCGTCTGATTCCAAAAAACCCGATCGGCGCCTCAAGAAAATAATTCAAAAAAGAGGGGAGAAGGGACATTCCGGCTCGCAAAATAGGAACCAGGAGTGCCCGCTCTGGTTTTATGGCAGAAATCGCTTCTGCGGCGATCAGCTCGGCAAGCTGCAACGCCGTCTGGCGAAAGACCCCTAGAGGAATATTTTTATCTCTTAAGATTTTCAGTAAATGATCTTTCAAATCTCTACCTTTTTACGGAGTATATCTGTAGCAGAATCGACAATTTCTTGCGTCTCAATATCGTAAAGGGTCAGTGTCATGAGATAATCTTCGATATCATACCTTTTCTGCTCCGTCATCGCTTTGGAAATCCGAATTTTAGCTAGAAATTGGGGTGCAGAGACCTGGTGGTTTTCCACCCGTGTTTTCGAAGAGTATTTGGGGTCTTTCAAGATTTTTTTGAGCCAATGATCGAGTTCTTGCTCATCTTTGGTATCTCCAACCACCATCGTTACCCGTCCATCATCGACTGCGACATGCTCGACAATATCCCGAATGACATCTGTTGGAATCACCATATCGGTCCGGTTATCGATGTGGGTGATGATAATCCGTGGCTTTCCTTGAGCCACATCATAATTTGTCCGTGCAATCCACCTGTCCACCAGCTGCTTGGTGATTTTCCCCGTCTGAATCCGGATATCGGTTGCACCATATTTCCAGTTCAAGCACGTTTCTTTCGGATTTCCAGGGGTGATATCTTGCGCTGTGCGGATATCACGGCCGCAACTGGCCAATATGATTGATAGAGCAATTGGAATATATTTTTTCATCGTTTTTCCTTGTTTGAAAGATTTCAATAATACCGGGTTTTTCTTTATTCAAATGATAGAGATCGATCTGTGCGGGGAGCATCCGCCAGCTCCGAGTATCGGCCTGCGTCGCAGCATTCGAGATCAACATTGCAATATCCATTAGAGGCTGCACATCTTCCTTAGCCGATGCAACGACTCCCCGCCTCAGCAGAAGTCTAGCAGCAGCTCGGGTGGCAATCCAAGGCATCTCTTTTTCCAAAGCCGCCTTCGCAGCAAGGGCTACATCATAGCTCAGCACCGGCTTTTGCGGGAGACCTAAATGCGAAACCTCCCGTATCCCGACCAGCTCTGGCACAGGTACACCCATCAAGGTCGACAAGGCAGGCCTCACATCCTCGATCCCCAAAATCGTCTCCAATACAGCCGCACAGACAATACTTGTCGGAGCTATCTTTGAAATCTTATGTGGGACAAGACCTCGGTGATGGATCACCAAAATATTTCCTTGGGGCAAATCCATTCCCAAGCGGTTGAACAACACCCGCGCATTGCTATCGTCACCCCTTCTCATTAAAAGAGTTCCCAGTAGATATGTCGTGAGGGGATTTTGCCCTTCATGATTCTCCAGATAATACAACGTTGCCGCTGCATTGTCTTCATCTCCTAAATGGAGAAAAGCCAGCGCTAGATAAAACCGTGCAAGGCCTTCTTCGAACAGCGGAGGAACATAAGCTCCTACACCATCCTGAATCAGTGTTTGACCCATCACTTCGGCCACGCTCGTCTGCTTATAATAATCGATCGCATCGAGCGCAGCCTGAAAATCTTTTACAGATTCCTCCATTTTCCCATTTTGAAAATAGACCATCGCACGCGATAGCAGAAGGAGCGCAGACTCTCGATTCTTTGTATACGCCCGATCAACCTCTGCTAAATCTCGCTCTGCTTCATCCAAATTTCCGTGCTCAAAATGGACCGCTGCATGCTGATACGTCGCTGTCGAGCACGAGAATAATAATAGCAGGACCCAGAGATAGATCATCTTTAAAGATTTAGAAATGATCCATTAAAGATTCTTTCTTGTCTATCTTCTTATGGTTCGTAGACTGGGTGGATCGGGAAGCCGGCGGAGCGGACGGTGAAGATCGCTTGGGCGATCGGTTCCCAGCGGGCATCGCGGGCGATGTGGAGGAGGACCTTGGTCTCTGAAGGGTTGGAAGGTATGAGGCCGAGTTGTTGTTGTTTGAGGAGTTCTTGTTTGATGCTCTCGGGACCGTCCATGATGAACTCGTTGACTTCGGTGAGCCATTTGTAGGTTCCATCTTCCGAGATGCTGATGTTGACTTGGTACGGTTGGTCGGAGGAGGGGGTTTGGGTATGAACGCGAGCGAGTTTGACTTCGGAGTCGTAGAGGACGGCACGGGTGATGGCCATGGTGGCGAAGACGGCGACAATGAGGAATAGAAAGTCGACCATGGGTGCCAGGTTGATGGTATGGGATCTTTTGAACTCTTCTTCAGGAATGAGACTCATGGATTAACTCTCAATGAGGTTGGCAAGCGATTGCGCTTCATTTTCAACCCGCACGAGCTGCCGGGTCAGTCGGTATTTGGAGATCGAGTGGAAGGTGAGGGCAAGGATCGCCACGATTAAACCGCACAAAGTGGTTCCAACCGAGACTCCAAGCCCATCAAAGAGGGCCGTAATACTCTCCATCGACCGATTGAGATCGTAAAAAGCATAGAACATGCCCAGCACAGTTCCAAGTAAACCGAGCATCGGAGCGATGACAGCGATATCGTTGAGTAGAGCGAGTTTTTGCCAGAATGTCGTGGTCGCCCTTCGACCTTCGGCTTTCATCAAATCGAGCATGATATTTTGTCCTTGATGACGGGTCTGAATTCCTGTGGCTACCATCTTGAAGAGGACCGAGGGGTTATTTTCGCAGACCAGGAGCGCTTCTCCGTACTGTTTTTGTGAAAGCTTTTCTCGAATCTCACGGAGGCTCTCTGCGGGGATCAGTTGTTTTTCCCTCAGGTTCATCAGAGCATAAGCCCAAATCGAGAGACTTCCAATGGAAAGGATAAAAAGAAGGGTATAGATCGTTGGAGAAGCCGCAAAGACCTGACCGAGATCAATTAAAATTCCATTCGATTTAACAGCAGCTTCAACTTCACGCTCCTCTTCTTCAAGAGCAGAAAGCTCATCTTCAGGATCAAAGGGGACCGGTTGAATTTCTTGAGGTGATGTTTCCAAAAGCGTAGCCGCTTTTTGAGGAGGAATAGAAGGGGAGTCTGTATTTAAAATAATATTTAACTTTGAAGCGGTTTCTTTAGGAGCTTCCGTATCAGGTAGCGACTTTGCAAAGTTTTCGATTTCGTGCTTGGCCTCCTGCTCGGATAGGGGGATTTCTTCTGCCAAAAGGGTTGAGGCGTAGATTGTTAGAATGACCCATTTTTTCATGCGTTAAACCTCTTTTTAAATTTTACAATAGCAACCCGCTTAGTATTGATCAAGGATTGAATTTATCCGGCGGATCATCTAAAATTCTTCGCAAAAAGGTACGGCGTGAAGGTAACTAGTGCTTTATATACGTTGGGTGGATCTGTTTTAATAGCAGGAGTCGATTGGGTTGGCCATGATATCTTACGACACTGTATGACAGGAAGACAGGCTTTTTACGTATCCACGGTCATTTGTTCAACGACTTCGATAGGGCTTTCCGCGCGCTTTTCATCCCTTAGTTTTTTAAGAGGGTCTGCTCTTCTGTATACAGCCTTTGCGGTTTCTTTTTATTGTTTATCTAGAATTTTGGTTTCAATCCTACATCCTTTTCTTCAACATAAAAAGAGAGAGCTATATGATGCGCTGCTTATTTATCTCCTTATCCAGTCGGATCAAAATCCCAATACGATCACAGAAGATGGGCTTAATGGTATCATTGAGGCAAATTCTGAAGCTTATCAAAGCAAATTGCGCAATATAAATATTCAAAAAAAGATCAACTTTTTAATCTACATTTCTTGCGTAGAGTTTCTTTTTAACCTTCAAGTGTCTTCGCACAAATTCTTTGACTCACATATGAAATCAGAAGATGCCGACTTCCCTAGAGCCATACAACCGTTATTTCAAAATGATTCCTTCTTATATATCTACCGTTTTTTTAGAGGACAGCTTCGGTTGATTGAATTTACTCAAACAGACCCTTCAACTTTTAGAGATCGTTTCCGAGTTTATACTCCAAAAACACTGGTGGCTTTCAACATCAACACTTCAAGAGAAATGTATAATTGTGTTGTCAGGGTCCTTAAAGCAATAATTGATCCACAACCCATGAACCCATGGCTAGTCGTTGATGAAAAACCTCTGCCTGGCGAGTGGGATAAGACCAATCCCTTCAAGATTTTTCCAGAAAGACCCTTATACACACGCATGGGAGGGTATCCATCCTCCTCTTTAATTCAAGGAGATATATGATCGACGCAATCAAACAGATACCCATAACACGCCTAGGGCAAGTCGTTGCAGGAACACTAGCACAAGTTGGCATCGATGCTCTTGTCCAACGTCTTTTTTCAAACTACATCTCTGCGCAAAATACAGAGGCTCTAATCGGATGTACCGGACTTCTTTTGGCTAGGTTTGTGCAACCTCTAAACTTTTTAACCTATTCTACCGTTGGCTTCCTTGGGGTTAAGGCCGCACTTCATTTCTTTCGGTGGATGAATAAAATCGCCGAATCGAATCAATTGAAGCAGATCCAAAGAAATGTGAAAATGCACTATAGGGAACTGATTCAAGAGCTGATAATACCACTAAACGTAGATGAGCCTAATTCGAGTGATATGAATGCACTGGCTGCAGAAAATAGGAACGCATTTAGGATCAAATGGGCAGATTCGAAATTGATCGAGAAAGGAACCCCATTATTTGAGGCAAGTGTTGCAGAATTTAGATTGCAAATGGCTCAACTGGATGAAGAGACCAAACACTTAACCATTACTCACATGCGAATGATGCAAAAAGCCCAACTTTTTGAAGAAAGATTCTGTCGAGACATGCCTGGGAAAGATTCTTTTTTAACGATTTATCGTCTTCTACGTGGAAAACTGTGTTATATCAATCATGTTCTGGCAAAGGATCCAAACACTTTACCTGAGAGGAATCGAATTGCTACCTTTCTCGGTAAATATCATGTTCACTCTTTAGATCTCGAAGACGAAAATACAGAGGTTTTCTTCCAAGATACTCCGCAGGGTGCATGGAGAAAAGAGTATAACGAGTGTGTACAACTCATTGAACCTTTACTACATTATCTCCCCAATAACATGATCTGTGATTGGGCTGTACAAGATACACAGCCGAAGCCTGGAAAATTCCGAGGTGATAGTGTAAGAAACCCCTTCAAAATAGTTCCTGAAGAGGGCCACTATAAAGGTTGGAGTGGACACCCATCGCTATCTCTCCTTGGTGATTTATGACACAGACACTTTCTGTTGCAGCTATAGGAACAGCAGCTCTTGTAGGTATTGACATTGCAGTGCAACGGTACGTCACGGCTCAAAATAGTCATTATGTGGTTTTTGCCCTGGGTTCTCTCATAGCTCGAAAAGTGGAGCCCATTTACTATTCAATAATAGCCTATACAGCTATTAAGATTTGTACACTTCTCTACGGTTTCTGGACTAAACGAGCAGAGGAGAAACTATTAGAAAATGCTCAAAAAGATGTTCGAAGATGTTATCGGAGTCTTGTCGAGGAATTGAAAATTGAATTACCGAGATCAAGCGATCTTGATGACGCTGCTACGGCCCATCGAGTGAGGCTCAGACTTAAATGGGCTGACCCACAGGTTCTTATAAAAGCAGACGAGTTGTTCGTTGCAAGTTGTTTGGAATTGAGACACCGTACGGCACAACTTCGAAGAGAAATGGAAACTTTAACAAAATCTCAAAAACGGTTATCTATATACTATTTTACCGATTATCTTACTGAAGGAAGTTCCCCCCTAGCCATATATCGGCTGATCAGGGGGAAATTATGTTTTATTGTTACACCTGGTCGGACTTTCCTTGACAAATACCATATCCATTCCCTTGGTCTTGAAACGGAAGGAGTCGAAATATTCTCGCAGGAAAACTCATTGGAAGGTAGATGTAGAAAGGTATACAATGAATGTATCGATAGTCTTGCCCCTTTACTCCACCATTTATCTCAAGCCCATCCATTCCGCGATTGGGCCGTCCGGGATGATCAGCCTCAACCGGGTTTATTTAGAGGGGATACGAGCCAAAATCCGTTTAAAATCTGTCCTGAACAACCTCATTATGAAGGGTGGTCTGGAAATCCAGCTCGCTGTCTGGAAAAATGAAGCCGACGGATTTAAAATTTCCTTACCCTTGGGAAGAGCGAAAGCCTTTTCTCCTAGGTAAGGTTCTTTTTATTCCGGAACATTATGATCGGCATCATGAATGGATTTTTCCTGGATGGGCGTCGATTTTTGGAAATGACAGGGCTGTCAACATTGAATATTGCTCAGGCAATGGGATGTGGATTGCGGAGAAGGCAAAAAAATCGAAAGAGAATTGGGTTGCGGTTGAGTATCGCTTTGATAGAGTGAGGCAGATCTGGGCCAAAATGCACAACTGGGGCATCTCGAATCTATTGATTGTTTGTGGCGAGGCGTTAACATTTGCGACGGAATATCTACCCGATTTTTCTGTTGCAGAAGTGTTCGTCAATTTCCCCGATCCGTGGCCGAAAAAAAAGCATGCGAAGAATCGACTTTTTCAGCAGCCCTTCATTGAGCAGCTTGCTCGGACGGTCAGAAATACGGTGACAGTTGCTACGGATAGTGAGGAATACGGGGACCAAATTTTGAACGAGATGCAAGGATGGAAGGCAACATTTCAAGAACCTCATTTCATCACCGAGTGGCCGGGGTATGGGACTTCATTTTTCGAGACTCTTTGGAAACAGAAAGGAAAAACGTTAAGGTACTATCAATTTGGAAACCGCAATTTGAAAACCGTCATTTTAGATGCCTCCATCAGCAGTGATTTGAATTGGACTGTTCCTGATGTAGAGAACATCCTTTGGGAGTTGGATTTTGGAGTGCTCAAAGATATTCATTTCCACACATATGCACTCGCGGTCGAGCATTTTGCGAAAAACATCTGGAGATCTGATTCCAAAGGAGTTGTCTTATACCGAGGTTCGCTCGATATTGTTCAATCGGTCGAAGAGGCCGACTATTTTGCCGATTTTCTTCACCGTTTGGCATCGTTTTTGCCCGATGAAGCAACACCGTATTGTCTTTTTGAGGGGGCATGTTCTTTTACCAAGGCAAAGTCGGCACAGCTCATGTCAAAAGACCGGTTTTGGCACCTCCATTTAAGTTTGGAGGAAAATAAAAGTTCTAAAGGAGTGCTCCTTCCTTCCGATCCGTACTGCACAACAGAAGCCCTGGAAAAACTCGAGGCTTATCTCGTAGAAGATTATCGAATCATTCCTGAAATGCGTCTCAATGAAATGTGGGATGGATTAGATGAGCTTTATGTGGCTGCAGTCAGTCCTCAAGGCCTTCGGCATGTGAAGGGATTCATCGCTGCGGGAGGAAAAGTGTTCGGAGCAGAGGGATTCGAACCCCCGACCCACTGCTCCCAAAGCAGTTGCGCTAGCCAAACTGCGCTATGCTCCGAACAACGAATATAATACTTGACTGGAATCTTTTTCTCAAGGTTCTATATTAACCATGGATACAAAACTCAAAGAACTTGCAAAAATCCCTCCCGATTTAAAAAAAATCTTAGCGCCCGAGAGGGTTGCCGCCTACAAAGCAGAGGCGTGCGGGCTGAAACTTCTCTATGCAACAGAGCGGGTGGACGAGACAATTTTAAAAGAACTCTATCGATTAGCAGATGAAAAAAAGCTCCTCCAGCAGATGCATGCCATGCAGGCGGGGGAAATCGTCAATTTTACCGAGAAAAGACCGGCCCTCCATACGGCCATGCGGGATCTCGATGGACGGTCCGAGGCGGCCGTTTTAGCGCAGCAAGAGATCGAAAAGCTTAGAGCATTTCTCCCGACGGTCGAGAAGTTTACCGACGTGATCCAGATTGGGATTGGTGGATCGTATCTAGGTCCTGAGGCAATCTATTTGGGATTGGAAATATTCCGAAAAAAGCGGGCCCATTTTCTTTCCAATGTCGATCCCGATGAAGCAGCCAAAATCTTAAAACAAGTTGACCTTGCAAAAACCCTCATCATTGTCGTTTCAAAGTCGGGAACCACATTGGAGACGGTAACCAATGAAGCTCTCATCCGAGAAAAGCTGAAAAAAGCAGGGCTGAATCCAAAAGACCACCTCATTGCTGTCACAGGAAAGGGGAGTCCCATGGATGAGCCCTCAAAATACCGGGCCGCGTTTTACATCTGGGATTACATTGGAGGCCGGTATTCGGTCACATCGATGGTGGGCGGAGTTGTTCTGGCCCTGACACTCGGTCTCGATCGATTCCTCGATTTTCTCAAAGGGGCTCATGCGATGGATCTTGCGGCCCTCCAACCGAAAAATCTCCCCCTCTTAGCCGCTCTTCTGGGAGTTTGGAACCGGAATTTCTTAAACCATCCGACGGTTGCGGTCATTCCCTACTCTCAAGCCCTCGCCAGGTTCCCCGCCCATCTACAACAACTCACCATGGAATCAAATGGAAAGCGGATCACCAAAGAGGGGAATGTGGTTCCGTATGAAACCGGTGCTATTCTCTGGGGAGAGCCCGGAACGAATGGACAACACTCGTTCTTCCAGCTTATCCATCAAGGAACGACCGTCGTCCCTCTCGAGATCATTGGCTTTAGAGAAGCTCAATACCAAGACGATCTCGAAATTGCCGGCTCTTTCTCCCAAGAAAAGCTTCTCGGTAATCTCTTTGCCCAAGCCATTGCCCTTGCGACAGGCCAAGACAACACCAATCCCAATAAAATCTTCCCAGGCAATCGCCCCTCTCATATTTTGCTGGGCCAAAAGCTCGATCCGTTCACCTTGGGGGCACTCCTTGCCTACTATGAGCATAAAACTGTTTTCGAAGGTTTTCTTTGGAATATCAATTCGTTCGATCAAGAAGGTGTACAATTGGGGAAAAAACTTGCCACCCAGATGATCGAAACTTTTATAGACATCCGAACCGATCAACCTATACAATATCCGCTCGGCTGGGCCTATACAAAGGAATTAACATGATCACCCTTCTGGCTGCTTTTTTGACAACAGAGCCCATCACCATTGAAGAATCTGAGACTGCTGCTCCCTTTTATTCTTCGATCTCAATGAATGAAAAGGGGGAAGTTGCCGCTCTCTGGTCGTATCTGGATGAAGAAGCGATGACCAAAAAAACCATCAAAACAGGGATCCTTTCTGCAACCCGATCTGCAACAGGGGAGTGGTCTTCCGTGACACCACTCGAGACGTTCGAAGGATGGGTCTTGCACCCTTTTGTAGATATGGATAGCGATGGAATCTCTAAGGGAGCCTGGAGAGTTAATATTGACGATGAAATCCACACTCGTTTTGCTAAAAAAGAAAAAGAAGGGACATGGACTTCCCTAGAAGAAATAAAAGTGGCTGAATTTTCTAAAATCTTGGCTAAATCAAACTTGCCATTGATAGATTTTGTCTCATCAGATGAAGATTTTATCGATGATATCCGGTGTGAAGAGTTTATCCAAAATAATTCGAAACCCCCGGGCGTTTGTTCCCTTATCAGAGCACCTGGTTGGCTTCCACTTACATCGAAACTTTCATTAGAAGCTTCACGCCAGGTTGGAGAGCGATTCTATGAAATTTGTCAGCGTGATTTATCCTTTGATTACAGGGGATTAAAGGGAATTTCGAATACCAAGAATGATCTGGTTATTCTTTGGCAAGAAAGAGAATTGGGTATTGCTTCTCAGTGGAATCTCTATGCTGTTTTTTCAGAGAATTTTCGCCATGGAAAACCTGTATTTTTAAGTACCGCATACGACGGATGTGAAACCCGTTTCTCTATAGACAAAAATGGGAATGCCGTTGTTGTTTGGACAACCAAAGACAAACAAAAGCACGGAATTTCAGCAGCCTACAAACTGGTTGGAAAACCTTGGTCTTCACCCATCCAACTCGCTACGGATCTCGACCAAATCCAACTCCCGCCTATGGATACCACAACGCCGGTCATTTTGTTGTCGTCTGGGGCGATTTTTCTGAAAAAGGATGTTCCATCCAAGGAAAATGTTTTTCTACCCTGACAGAGACTTGGGAATCGGCCCAGCTTTCTCCCTATAATTGTCACTCTCCCAGTTTTAGCTTCAATGAGCAGGGGAAAGGGATTATCACCTGGGTTTCTTCTCTAAAAGCTCCTCGTCAATTTCAAGTTGCTAACTTAAGTTGTGATTGAACCGACCACCGGTAACTTCGATGGATGGGAAAGATAATTCATGGAACGACGGAGATGTGAGAAAGACTTGACCAAAGTGGGTCATTTGCTTGAGAAGGGCAGAGCGACGGTCACCATCGAGATGGACGGCAAAATCGTCGATACAGAAGAGGGGAGGAACTTGGTGGTGCTCTTTGAGGTGTTTCCACTGGGCTAGGCGAATGGCGGCGATGGCGGTGCGGAGCTGCCCCTGGCTGGCAAAAGAGCGGGCTTCTTGGTCGTTGATGAGAATCTCGAGATCATCCCGGTGAGGCCCCACAAAGGTCGAACCTACGATCATTTCTTTGGCCCGGTGTTCTCTATAATCTTCTGTGTACGAGGGGATGTAATCGATCTTGAGGGTATCTTTTCCATCGGAAAGCTCCAACATGCTACTTCTCAAATGATCGGCAAGCGCGGTGATCATCTCTTGTCTCTGCTGCTTTAAATATTTCGCTGAGATGACCATCAAGGTTTCCCATGTCTCGATCGACTCGGTCGATTTCTTCCTCAGCATGAAATTCCGATGTTTAACCGCTTTGTGATACCGGGTGAGGTGGTGGACATAGAGAGGATCGCTTTGCGCACGATGGAGATCCAAAAATCGGCGCCGCTCAGCGGGTGCACCTGAGATGAGAAGAACATCTTCCGGCGCCAAGAGAACAATCGGCAGTAATCCCAAAAGCGGAGAGAAATAACTATAGCTGGTGTTGTTATAATCGAGTTTTTTGGTTTCTCCATCGAATGAAAGGCGAACCCGTTGCACAAGACCGTCTTTAAGAAACTCGGCCTCGACGAAAAAAAACGGATGGGCATGGTGGATGAGTTCTTTTAGATGGGTTGTCCGAAACGAGCGACCAGTTCCGATGAGATAAAGAGCTTCTAAAAGATTTGTCTTCCCTTGGGCATTTTGCCCGCGGATGAGATTCATCTGCTCAGAAAATTGGACTTCGACCTCTCCGTAGTTGCGGAAATGTCGAAGGTAGAGTCGACGAATATACATTAATTTTCAAGGCGCATCGGCATCAACACAAAAAACGCATTGGTCGAATCGGTGATGAGGCCAGGATTGAAAGAATCGGTCAAACTGAGCTGGACAGTTTCGTCTTTGCTATGGCGCAAAATATCGAGGAAAAAATGGGGATTGAAGGCGATATCGAGTTTCGGCCCGCCATAGTTGACGGCCATGCTCACTTTTCCTTCTCCAATGTCTCCGCTCACCGCCGTCAAATGGAGCTCGCCCGACGTGAAGGTGAAACGGACAGCGCTGCTTTGTTCACTGGTGAAGAGAGAGACCTGCCTGAGTAGTGACATGAGTTCTTCCCGGTGAAGAGCGATTGGAGCTGAACCCTTCTTTGGAATCACCCGGTCGACATCGGGATATTGACCTGTGAGAAGTTTCGTGATCAGGGTGATGTTATTGGTTTCTACCCCGATTTTGTCGGTAAGAAACGTGATTTTACATTTTTGATCTTTGACTTCCAAGAGCTTGATCATCTCTTCGACCGCTTTTAAGGGAACCACGTACGATCCCGTTTGCTCTTGGGCCTCCTCCACATCGGCAAACAGCCTCGCGAGTCTTTTCCCATCAGTCCCAATAAAGGTTGCCAGTTTCTGTTGGTGCAGAAGCAAAATGCCATTGAGCACCTGCCGGTTGTCGTCGCGTGCAGCAGCAAAAGAACTTCGGACGAGCATCTCTTTCAGCATCGCTCCATCGAGCGTCATCGATAGACCGCCATTCATATCAGGCAGAGCTGGAAATTCGCTCTTGTGCATCCCGCTCATCTTGAAATGGGACGTTCCCGCATTGATATGAGCCACTTCCGTCGTCGTCGCATGGATCTCCACCTGAGGCGCCGTCAGCTCCCGCACCAGTTGGAAAAACTTCTTCGCCGGCAGCGTAATCGCTCCTTCCTCTTCAATCTGTGCCCCTGCATAGGCAACCATGCTCACCGTCAAATCGGTTGCACTGAGCACCAGCTGATCATCATGGGCCTCCAACAAAACATTGCTCAAAATCGGCAGCGCTGGTTTCGTCGGAACAATGGCCTGAATTTTTCCAATCAAATTGATCAAAACAAGTCTCGGGATCGTCAGCTTCATGTGCCCACCTTTTACTAAAGAAGATATCCGATCGAAAAAGGTATGTCAATGTTTAGGAGAAACCACAGAGACACAGAGAAGGATGAGGTAGGAGGAGGGTTTAAAGAATGATTCGCTTTATGCCTGACTTAACGACATCTTCAACAAGAAAGTCAACTCTATAAACTTCTTCTAGTTGAATCTCTCGATATGTAAGTGTACAAATCTTTTGCCGCTCGAACTTAATTTTTCTGTGGTTAAATTCTACAGCTAGACACCTTTCATAAGAAGATTCCAATAGGCCTGGGCCCAGCTGCCGATGAACCTCTATAGCAGCTCCAATAATTTTCTCAGTTATTTCATCCACGATTTACTCTTCCTACCTCATCCTTCTCTTTTGTCTCTGTGGTTCTCCTAAACTTAACTGCTTGCGAATAACTTGCGGAGGAAGGTGGGGTCGAGGAGCATTTCCATTTGCTTGAGAGTGGGGACGCGGAATTGGGTTTTGGCGAGTTCTTCGATGATGTGTTTCATGTAGAGGGCGAGGCCGGCGTCGGTGGTATCAGCGAGGAGGTTTTTACGGCGGAGGAATTCGACAATGGCCACAAATGTGGAAGACCGTTGCAGCCCAAAGTAACAATGGATGAAGGGGATTTTTCCTTTTTGGACGGCCTGGGCAATTTTATGTGCCAGAACGATAAGGGCGGGGTGGGCTTCGGCGGGAACGGCTGCTTTGTCGGGCCAGGCATGGAAGTGATAGAAAACCTTTGTGTTCCAGATACCTTCGTTATAAGATAAATTTTTGATTATGAGTGGGATTTGAGATCGGACATCGGGAATATCGAGGTAATTGAGAGGTTCCTCAGATCGCATTAAATTGACGATGAGATGGTGATCAGGAGAAGATCGGATCAATTCAACAAATGCGACTTCATCGAGGTTATCATGCTGAGCGGCAAAACCAGGTCCATAGATGATATATTTGGCATCAAAAATGGGAATTGCCTGAAAGGATGGGCGTGGGTATTGTTGGCTGCAATTCATTATAAGCCCTTGGAACTGATCTAAAGGCAGATTATGTTGGAATAAGGGAGTGAATGTGAGGCGAGGGAAGGGTTGTTTCGTTGTGAGAAGAGAATGGATGAACTTGGCAAGTGCAAGGAGGGCGATTCCTGTGATGACCACAGCAAGACATTTGACAGGAGTCAATTTCCAGAAAGGTGTTGAACTTGTGATAGGTTGAACCATGCGACCATTATACTATTCTGAGTCTTTCATGGAACGATCAATTAATCTTTTGGCTTCGCGGGCTTTAATGGCTGCACGCTTGTCGTACGCTTTTTTGCCGCGGGCGACGCCTAGCTTAACTTTGACAAACCCTTTTTTGAGGTACATGGCTAGGGGAATGATGGTGAGACCCTTTTCATCAACAATTGATTTCAGGCGAAGGATTTCCCGTTTATGGAGGAGGAGCTTTCGCTCCCGCCTTTCTTCGTGCGGAAAAGAACCGGCAAATTTGTAGGGAGCAATGGAGCTGTTTTTTAGATAAGGGACCATTCCATAGAATACAACATAGGCGTCTTGAAGATTTCCACCATGGTTGCGGAGCGATTTGATTTCGCTGCCGAGTAAAATGATGCCAGCTTCAACGGTTTCGAGGATCTCATAGTGATGAAATGCCTTCCGATTTGAAACGAGATCTTCCATTTTCACCCAAAAAGAGATTGACCGAAGGGAGTCACCATAAAACAGTCTTGACCTTCATAGGTGCCAATGGCGGTGATGCCGGCTTCGAAGAGCCATTCAAAAATCGTGGCATGGAGCGCGGTTTTTTCCTCAGGTGTATATTCAGGGATAGCATATTTCCAACATTTACCGCATTTCTTGAGCATAACGGGAAATTCACCGAGAGGTGCCATCACTCCTTTGAAAAAGTCGTCATAGAGAACCCAGCCGCAGTGAAGAACACGCCCAATCGATTTCTCCGCTTCTCGCATAACTTTTTCGGGGACAGGAGCAGATGAGATTTTGTTTTGGGGATGCCGGTAGAGATAGAGGGCCTTATTTTCGAGCCGCATCTCCAAAAACTCTTTGGCAATTTCAGGATCTTTTAGATTTAAAAGTTCGATTTTGTCTTGGATCTGCTTCAAATACTGCGGGTCGGAAATCGGCTCTTGCAATCGAATGGCTTGGATGACAGAGGTCATATCTTCAACAAAAGAGAAATCATGGGGCCGAAACCGGACGACTTTACTGGGGTCTGAAAGGGGGGAAGGAGTCGTTGTTTTTAAAAACGTGAGATAGTCACGCCATTCTTGAAACGGCGTTACAACAGCTTCCCACGCGTTGTCATTTTTTTGATAGCCGCTGCAGCAAACAAAGTGAAATTCCAAAAGGAGGATATATTCTTCGAGCTGCTCTTTTGAAATGCCGTATTTTTGGACGAGTTTTTTGGTCGGAATTTTAAAGTCAGGGGCACGAAACACATCTTGGGCGATGGCGACGATGGCCGGATCGGAAAAATTGAGCTCCAAGAGATACCGCTGGAAAATCTGAGGTGTCAATAAATATTTTTCAACTAACGAAGCAAAAATATTATTCGATGTCCGAGGGATCGAATACCATAAAGGAAGGACATGAATAGGGACTTTTTTAAGGAGATTTTGAAGAAATTCCATACCAGGGATGAAATCTTCATTAAATTTTTCAATTTCGGCCTCAAAATATTTCCTCATCTCTTTATCGACAACGACCGAATCGTCCTCGATGTGAAGGAGACCTGTTGTAGAGAATTTTTCGAGAATGGGAATCAATGTTTCTTCACCGATGTCGAGATTTTTACCCATTTTTCGGATCGGCGTCTTAATTGGGCTAAAGAGAATTTCCTCGAGAACAGAGACTTCCACTACGGAAAAATCAGACAAGAGAAGACGATTTTCAATATCCCTTTTATAGTTATAATCGATAAGAGATATTTTGTTTTTCTTAACTGTTGTTTCTAGCATAAATTTTAAATTGATCAAACCTCAACTGACAGTATATTTAATTTTCCACTTCGTGACAATAAAAAAAGTTTCATATATTTTATTTAGCCTATGTACGATCACAGGCGCATTGAACAAAAGTGGCAGCATTTTTGGGAAGAAAGTGAAATTTTAGAGACGGAGGTCGACCCGAACAAGCCGAAATATTACATTCTAGATATGTTTCCGTATCCTTCTGGAGCGGGGCTCCATGTCGGCCATGTGACAGGGTACACCGCGACCGACATCATCGCTCGGTATATGAGAAATAAAGGGTACAACGTCCTTCATCCGATGGGATGGGATAGTTTCGGGCTCCCTGCAGAACAATATGCGATTCGGACAGGACAACATCCTGCTGTCACAACCGAGGAAAACATCAACACGTATCGTCGGCAGCTGAAGTCGCTTGGATTAAGTTACGACTGGAGCCGCGAAGTCGCCACAAGCGAACCGTCGTATTACAAATGGACCCAGTGGATTTTCACAAAGCTGTACGAGAAAGGGCTCGCCTATGAGGCAGAAGTCCTTGTCAATTTTTGTCCGGCGCTGGGAACAGTGCTGGCCAATGAAGAAGTAGAGAATGGTGTTTCGAAAGAAGGGGGATTTCCTGTTGAGCGGAGACCTCTCCGTCAATGGATTTTGAAAATCACTGCATATGCCGACCGCTTACTCGAGGATCTTCAGCTCGTCGACTGGCCCGAGTCGTTAAAACGACTCCAAATCAATTGGATTGGAAGGAGCGAGGGAGTTAAAATCCATTTTGGTGACATTACCGTTTTTACGACATGTCCCGAAACCCTTTTTGGGGTGACCTTTTTGGTTCTAGCTCCCGAGCATCCTTTTGTAGCAGACCTACGATCAAAAGAAATCGACGATTATCGAAGGGAAGTGGCATCAAAATCGGACATGCAACGGACCGAACTGGCCAAAGAAAAGACAGGGGTTTTTACGGGTCTTTATGCCATCAATCCAGCTAATAACGAGAAGATCCCTATCTGGATCGCGGATTATGTTCTCATGAACTATGGAACGGGTGCAGTCATGGGAGTTCCAGGCGGTGACGAGCGGGACAAAGAATTTGCTGAAAAATACGGGATTCCGATCGTTCCTGTGATCGAAAAAGACGGAATAGTCGACTGGCTCGTCGAGCATCATAAAGGAGAGCGGGCGGTCGGGTATAAACTCCGCGATTGGCTTTTCTCAAGGCAACGGTATTGGGGAGAGCCGTTTCCGATTCTCCATTTCGAAGATGGGACAAAAAGAGTCCTCGATCTCGATGAACTTCCCCTCTGTCCTCCTGAACTAAAAGATTATAAACCGTCTGCTGCCGGCGAAAGTCCCTTGGCCAAAGTTAAGGAATGGGTCGAGATCATCGATCCGAAAACAGGAAAAAAAGCATGGCGCGAGACCAACACGATGCCCCAATGGGCCGGCTCATGCTGGTACTACTTGCGCTTTTGTGACCCTCACAATGACAAAGCTGCCTGGGATGACCAGAAAGAAAAATACTGGATGCCCGTCGATCTTTATGTAGGCGGAGTCGAACATGCGGTGCTCCATCTTTTGTACGCTCGTTTTTGGCACAAAGTTCTCTATGATTGTGGCTATGTTTCGACACTCGAGCCATTCCAAAAGCTCCGGAATCAAGGCCTTTTGACCGCTAGGTGCTTCCAGCTCCATTCAGGAGCTTATGTTTCTCCAGAAGAAGCCATCGAAAAAGAGGGAAAATATTATCAGATGGGGACCGATCTTCTTCTCTCGACCCATATTGAAAAAATGTCAAAATCGAAGCTCAATGGAGTGACCCCCGATGATATGATTGAAGATTACGGAGCCGATAGTCTTCGACTCTATGAGATGTTCATGGGACCCTTTGAACAAGAAAAACTGTGGAATACCGATGCTGTTCAAGGGTGTTACCGGTTTTTATCTCGGTTTTATGCTCTTGTTACATCGGAGAAGGTGAGCGACGAAAAACTAGAAGTTGCCTTAAAACTCGGTCATCGTCTCGTTTACCATGTTGAAAAAGATATCCAGGAGATGTCGTTCAATACTGCGATTGCCAAGATGATGGAGTTCATCAACGATTTTTCTCCGCTGCCCACATACCCACGAGAAGTATTAAAGATGCTCACGCAGGTTCTCTATCCTTTTGCACCGCATATTGCAGAAGAAGCTTGGGAGCTTCTTGGCGGAGCTGAAAGTTTAACATTTGCACCGTTTCCAATTTTCGATCCAACCTATCTCATCGACTCTACGGCCCTTTACATTGTCCAAATCAATGGAAAACTGCGTGGCAAATGGGAACTTCCCAAAGATAAAACAGAAGCTGAAATATTGGATTTCATAAAGAAACAACCGCAAATCGCAAAACATCTCGAGGGGACGATCGAAAAAGTGATCTTTGTGCCCAATAAACTCATCAATCTCGTGATTCATGCTTAGAATCTTGTACGATTTTGTCTTAGTTCTCTCAACTCTCTTCTACTTGCCGAAATTTTTATGGGATTCGATAAGGCACCGAAAATACCGAAAATCGTTTTTAGAAAAACTCGGATTTAAACTTCCTACTTTTTCTCTTCCCCATGATACCTTTCGCATTTGGATCCACTCGGTTTCCGTCGGCGAGACAAAGGCCGTCGCGCCGCTGGTTGAAAAGCTCCGCAATCATGCGTCTATTGTCATTTCGACGACGACAGAGACCGGTCTTGAAGAAGCCAAAAGGAGTATGCCAGAACTAGATCACTACTTTTATCTCCCTCTCGACTTTTCCTGGACGATGCGGGCCCTCGTTTCTCGGATCAAGCCCGACCTTCTCATCTTAGTCGAGACCGATTTTTGGTATAATCTTGTGAGTTACAATCCTAAGGTCGCACTCGTGAATGGAAAAATCTCAGAAACCTCTCTTGCCCGGTTCAAACTCATTCCGTTTTTTACCCGCCGTCTTTTTGAGCAGTTTGATCTCTTATGCGTCCAAAGTGGCCAGTACGCCCGCCGCTTTGAATCGCTGGGCATTGATCCGTCTAAAATCATCGTCACCGGAAACCTGAAATTCGATCAACCGTTTCCCCATATCGATCTCGCCAAATGGAAAAAAGACCTCGGCATCACTCCCCAGACTCAAGTCATCACCCTTGGTTCCACCCATGAAACCGAAGAAGATAATCTCCTCACAGCCCTCATCCCCCTTTTCGACCGGCATCCCCACTTAAAAATTCTCGTTGTTCCAAGACACCCTGAGCGGTTCCGGTCGGTTGCAGAACTCGTCGCAAAGAAAAAAATTTCCTATGGCATTTTCTCTGACCATCTCCCCAAAACTGGAAGCGAAAAAGTGATCCTCATCGATGCCATGGGCATCCTCAGCGCCTGCTATCAACTCTCTGACCTTGCGATCGTCGGCGGCAGCTTCGTTTCCCATGTCGGTGGCCACAACATCTTCGAACCAGCAGCCCTCGGGGTTCCCGTTCTCTTCGGCCCACACATGGAGTCTCAAAAAGACCTCGTCGACACCGTCCTCCAAGCCGGCGCCGGCAAGCAGGTGACTCTGGATGAATTGCCCAGCATCATCAATTCTTTCCTTGAAAATCCCCCTCAGCAGATGAAAGAAGCCGGCCTTAAACTCGCTAGGGAAGTCGACGGAGCTACCGAGCGAACCTTCATTGCATTAAATCCTTACATCCGTTAATCTTACCGTCAACTTATCGCGGGGTGGAGCAGTGGTTAGCTCGTTGGGCTCATAACCCAAAGGCCGGAGGTTCGAATCCTTCCCCCGCTATTTTTCATCTCTATGCTACCTATGGCGGTATAGCTCAGTTGGTTAGAGCGGAGGAATCATAATCCTTGTGTCGTTGGTTCGAATCCGACTACCGCTAATTATGACGTCTTCTACCTTTAGACCGTATCAATATCCTTATCTGTTTCAATTCCATAATGTTTTGGGTGAACTAAGCAAGCTCGGAGAACAAGGACACGAACGTCTTGCTATTGTTCCAAAAGAACACGGTTATACTCTTCAGACAAAAGCAAAACCGCTATCATTATGGGGTCGATTGTGGGTTTGGCTCTTTGGCCCCGAAGATACCGTTAAATATGTGAAAGTATCTCAATTTGCTGAGGCCTTTTTTCAAGAGAATCTACCCTTGATGCGTGATAACACTCCTCGCGATAATTTAGCAGTCCTTCCGACATTGTTGAAAATCCAAGCCCGTTTTCCGCAAGTCGCCGGTCTACAGCCTGCAATCACTCAAATTTTAGCTCATATAAATCAGACATTCACTGTAGCAGATGACATCCGACGCCGGGAAAAACAAATCCTTAAAGAAGCAGAGCGGGGAGCTAAAAAAACGGTTACAGACGCGTTGAATACCACAAGAGATGAAATTGCAGCTTTAGAAGAAGAAAAAGCAAGCTTGGAAAGAAGGAATGCTGGAATACAGAGGCTCATGACCTTGCCTCCACAAACGGAAGAGAGACTCCGCGAGCTTGTTAAAAACACAACATTTTTAGATACCGTTTTTATTTGTCAAAATGGGGATGAAGTTTACGCTCACAGTTTATTTCTTCAAGATATCCATTTTTGCAGCACGGATGTTCGTGGTCATTTCCAAGAAGTAAAAAAGGAACAACATCTCTGTAAAGATGGAAAAACTCGAACTCCAATCGATCTTCGAACCTCATCTCCTGTAGGCAAAAAACATCGAAAAGAAGTTGTGGAATGCATGGTCGAATGGAGCAGATCGTTTCAATTTTATCCCATGGATGATGCATTTGCGATAGAAATTCTTGAATTAACAGATGAACTCGGTTTCCACGCTCTGAAACAAGCGTGTCAGAAACAAATGATAAAACAAACAAAAGATCTGAATCAGGCTCTGCACTGGGTCCGTTATCCTCAATTTCCCGAAATTTTCCATCACAGCATTGACGTGATTGCTCAGCATCTGCCCGACGTCCATGAGAACTTATTCCTTCAATTTTCTCCAGAAACCGTCATGGGTCTTTTAAAATCGGATCAAGTCCGGATCGAAAGCGAATACGAACTTTACGAACTTTTAAAGAAGTGGGCTAAGCACAATCAGATCAAAAACCTAGCCGATTATTTAAGCCACATCCGTTTTGAATATTTTCCACCCAAAAAGCTGAAGCATAAACCCAAAGAACTCGCGCTGCAAAGTCGTCCCTGCAGACGGTATTTTGAAATTGGCGAAGGGTTCAAATTGGTTTCTCCAGGCAACTGGGTTTTGAGGATCACGCTCGATCAAATCCTCGCCTTCTGCTTCCAAACAAACCGGACCATCCGATCATCTCACATCTCCTTTAACAGTGAAGGTCTCCAATTGCCCCCCGATCTCGCGTACACATGGACGGTCAATTCCAAATTTGTCACAAAGTCAAATCCAACTCACATCGAACACGGTTTAGAATTTATAACCCTCGTGCTGATGGAATTAAGAAAAAAGGAATATACTTGGTCAAAAGAAGAAATTGAAGATTTTCTCAAAGGACGAGAACTCACTCTCTATTTAAAAGTCACTTTAGAGAAATTATAATTCCTTCATTATTGTGTTCTCTTAAGCCAAAGAAATCTTGAGTACAAAGATGTCGTTCCTTTACTTTCGGATCTACAATCAGGGTCCAGCCACTTCCGCTTCCATTTCCATTTTCAAATTCTGCTCGCTATTAACCCGCTGGGCAAATAAGAGGCAAAGAGCGCTAGCGAGGCAAAGCCAGATTGATTCTCGCGAGGAATAACATTCTTGAATACGAAGGATTCCGAGCGAGAATCGATATGGCGAAGCCGCAGCAAGCTATTTGTCTCTTATTTGCCTGGCGGGTTAATAAACTCCACCAAAAGAAGATCATTTACGGCTACTGTATTCGAGCAGAGTAGATCTTCGGATCCAATCTCGAGTGAGTGTTAATACAAGGTTTTGCATCCGTACTTTTTGCTGTGCTATCAAAACGCCCAGTAGAGGGTCGCTTCCCAGCATCTGAGTTACAACATCAGAATTGATGGCTTCGAACTCCCTTGGATGAGCAGCTTTTAGCTTTTCTTGCCAGAGCTCAGATTGTGCGAGAACTTGACACACATCCTCTGCGGAAGTTGTTTGGGATAAAATTCTTTTTTTTGCATCTTCTAGCACGGTAAGTAGGAGTTCCGCTGACATTCCAGAGCCATAGAGCATTCCTTCTGTTGAAAAGGGAAGCTTTAAAGTTTCTCTAAGGCGTATCAGAAGACAAAGATAGACTTCGATAGGATCGCCTAGTCTGAGCTCTGCAATTTTCTCCTCGGCAATTTTGTTCAGCAAATCAAATCTTCTCATACCGAGGATGAGCTCGACCAGCTGTCGATCGGTTAACGTCGTTGATTTACAGTGAATATTCCATAGAATTTCGATTTGAATGAAAGCGTGATCAACCCGATCGGTACAGCTCGATAGAGAATCTTCTATGATTAAAAATATCTTATCACGAAATTGTTCATGGATGGACGCCCCTTCTAACATGTGGCCTACGCGCAAAATGACATTTGTACGAGTCCGTTTATCTTTAAAGTCCTTCGTATTTTTTAACATGCTAAGAAAGGTTACTAATAGGGCTTTTTTAGGATGGATGGATAGAGGCTGATAAAATAAAGTATCTCTTTTATTTGCCTGGGGGAATGTTTCTTTAAATAGTTTAAGCCAGAAAGTCAAAGTCTCTTCAAAAGAGGTTGCAGCTGCTGGTCTTGATCCTTCGTATATAGAGTAACGATAACCAGGTCCTTGAACAGAGGCATCTGCAAATGCTCGATTTTGGGCTTCCCCGATCCGATTGTTTTCAGCATTAATGTTGCACCCTCTAGGAAGCATTGACAATGACCTTGGAAGGGTCGTGAGTAGATTGTGGGAGAGGTCAAGCACTCGAAGAGCCGTAAGCCTGCTAATGACTTCAGGAACTTGATCAAGGCGATTGTAGTGGAAAAAAAGCTCTCGCAGCGCCGTTAATCGTCCTATTGCATGGGGTATTTGAGTGAGTTGATTGCTGCTTAGGGAAAGCTCTTGGAGACCGGTTAGCCCGCCGATCGATTCTGGCAAACGAGTGAGCCGATTGTTAGTGAGATAAAGTTTTTGCAGCGCCGTTAGTCGGCTGATACCTGCGGGTATTTCAGTGAGTTGATTTTCATTAAAACCAAGCAGTTCTAGACCTGTGAGCCGGGTGATACCTGCGGGTATTTCAGTGAGTTGATTGTAGATGAAAGAAAGCTCTTTCAAAGCTGTAAGCCTGAAGAAGAGTGTATCGGATATTTGAGTCAGTTGATTATTGGAAAGATCAAGTTTTTGCAGACCGGTTAGCCTGCCTATGGCTTCTGGTACGTGGGTGAGTTTATATCTAGAGAGGGGAAGGTCCGAAATTCCCTCGAGAGCCTTTATATGGTCATTTATCCATTGGCAAAACCTAGACACTACCTCTTCGTTGGAAGTAAAATCCTCACAGCTAGGAATGTCTACCCTTATCTTTTGACCCAGTACTTGCCAAACGACAAGGATATCACGACCTTCCGGTTGTAAGGAGAATTTGGAAGGGGGGTCTATTTTAACGACTATCCTCTGGATAGGTGGCCGAGGCTGATGGATAAGAGGCCGAGGCTGAACCGGAGCTTGCTTTTTCTCCCAACAACGCATGACTCTATGGATAATAAATATAGTTGCACCTGTAAAGGCTATCCCCAGTGATAAATAAACTAAACTGTTAGAAATATTTTTTATAGACATAGAGATATTATACCGGTTTTTACCGAATAATTCTATTGAAAGGTGACTTTTATTGTCAGAAGTTATTAAAATTGCCCTACTTATGTGGCTTTTTGCAGCAGTACTCCATCTTGCTCTCTTAACCTCTGATCGGTACCCTCCGTCGCAAAAAATCGATGATCAACTTCTGATGGCTGCGTTGCAGGAGCATGGGGTTGAAGCAGAGTCGATCGACTGGAGGGTTAATAATGTCGACTGGACGGCATACGATGCGGTGATGGTCTATTCGGTATGGGATTATTACGAAGATCGTCCCCAATTTATCAATCTTCTGAAAAAAATTGAGAGTTTGAATATCCCCCTCTATAACCCCTCGTTCATCATTGAGTGGAATTCTCACAAAACCTATTTGCAAGATCTAGAAAAGATGGGATTAAAGACTCTCGAAAGTGTCTACATTTCCGGGCAAGAATTAAGCAAACTCGAATCGATCATGGAAGAAAAAGGTTGGGACGATTGTGTTATTAAACCTCAGGTTTCAACGTCGGCTCACCACACATTTAGGCTGAACAGATCCAATCTTTCTACGATCCAAAACAATCTGGAAAAATTTAATGAAGATTGGATTCTTCAGCCCTTCGCACCCGAGATTGTCCTGGAGGGAGAGTGGTCTTTTGTCTTCTTCGACAAAGAGTATCTTCATTGTACACTGAAAAAGCCCGCTCCCGGTCACTTTCTTGTTCAAACCGGTAAAAAGATTCTCATTCAACCCCCAGAGTGGATGATTCAAGAGGCTCAGCGCATCGTTGATACCCTCAATCTCCCAGCCCTGCAAACTCGCGTTGACCTCATTCGAAGAGGCGATGAAATCATCATCATGGAAATTGAGATGGTTGAGCCTAGTCTTTATCTGAGGTTCTTTTCTGGTTCTGAAAAAAGAGTTGCCGAAAAAATCAGCCAAAAATTGCACAGCAAAATTCTATCAAACTCTGATGCTTTATTAACAAAGCAAAAAGCTATCTATTTCCCATCAAAATCTTATTAGCAAAAATGGTCGAGAAGAAGATCATTTACGCATATTGTGTTCATACCTATCGGTATACTGACTTATTCTTGCTAACTTCAAGCCATTCTGTTTTACTTTGGTGCAATATTAAGGTTTTTTATGTCTGATGATTTTTCCTTTTCGCAAAGTCAAATCCTCCTGTATCAAACAGAAGATGGTAGACAACGAATCGAGGTGCGTCTAGAAAATGAAACAGTTTGGCTGAGTCAACGACAAATGGCAGAACTTTTTCAAACTACACCGGCTAATATCAATATTCATTTAAAGAATATCTTTTCAGAAGGAGAGCTATTTTCTGAGTCAGTTGTTAAGGAATCCTTAATAACTGCTGCTGATGGCAAAAACTATCGAACTAAGATGTACCGATTAGAGGTTGTCCTTGCTATAGGTTATCGTGTCAGCAGTCATAGAGGTGTTCAGTTCAGACAATGGGCGACAGATCGACTTAAAGAATATATAGTGAAAGGGTTCACACTTGATGATGAAAGATTAAGTAAACCGGGTACGATAGATTATTTTGATGAACTACTGGATCGCATTCGCGCCATCAGAGCATCAGAAAAGAGATTTTATCAAAAAATAAGGGATATCTATACCCTCAGTATTGATTATGATTCATTGCATCCCATGACTCAAGAATTTTATAAAACAGTACAGAATAAGCTTCTCTATGCTGTCAGTGGATTCACAGCTGCTGAGATCATTTATAATAGAGCAAATGCTTCTCTTCCCCATATGGGGTTAATGACCTGGGACGGAATTAAAAGAGGTAAAACACCTTCTAAACAAGATGCCGAAATAGCTAAAAATTATCTAAATGAAGATGAACTGAAAAATTTAGAGATACTCGTAAGCCAATACTTAGATTTTGCAGAATTGCAAGCCAGACAACGTAAACCCATGTATATGATTGATTGGAAGACTAAATTAGATGCTTTTTTGCAGCTGAATGATCGAGATATCTTAACCCATGCTGGAAAAATCTCTGCGGATTTGGCTAAGGAACTTGCGCACAATGAACATGCAAAATTCGAAGAAATAAAAATTAATAAAGAAAAGAAAGAATCTGAAATGGAATTGCGAGATATTCTTAATAAACTTGTGACATCTATAAAAAAATTATGAAGAAAAATAACCTCCCTCTTCACAACTGGAATGGAACACCTTAAGAAAAAACGATATATAAAATCATTTGTTATTACTTCTCTTCTTTGCTGGTTAATATTTGACAAGGAATTACAACAAGATTTATCAAAATTTTTTGCATATTTTTTCGAAAAAATATTTCCCGTTTTGATTAGTTGCTCTTTGGCTTATTTTCTGAATAGGAGCCCAAGCAGGAAGAATATAAAAAAACACATCGAATATCTAGGAATAGTCACACTCGGGATTCTATATATTTTTCTTGGCGGTATTTCTCTATCATTGATTATTACAATTTTATTATCAAAACTATTTCCGATTAGATTTGTATTTGTATGGCCAGTTTGGTGTTCGTTTTCATTTTTAATATTATTTTTTTCTTTCTTGTTGTTCTTTAAAAAAATGTCCCAAAAAAAAGAAAAGATTTTTACAGGAAAAATCACTGCAAAACATTAATTTTTTCATATAAGTCTTTTCAAAACCGAGAAGGAGGATCGATCTGCCCCTATCTGACAGGGGGTTGCAGCCAGTAGGTTGTCACCTTTTTATGGCCCCCGTTAATAACTGTGAGATGAGCTCTTGAATCAGCTTTACCTTTTCCAGTAAAGCTATGATTCTAGAATGAGTACCTTTTCTACGGGCTGTTTGCAGGGGTGTTTCTCCATACATATCGCGGATATCTATGCGCGCTCCGAATTGGAGGAGCAATTGAACACGGGCTTCATCCTCAGCAGGATTTAAATTTTTCACAGCAACGTGCAATGGGGTTCTACCTTTCTTGTCTGTAGCATTAGGATGGGCGCCTCTTCGTAAGAATAGGGCGGCATCCTCTATAGCGCCAGCGGTAATGGCGGTCATGAGGGGAGTACTTCCCCAACTGTTTTTGGCATGAAGATCCGATCCTTGATCTAAAAGGAATTCATTTAATTCGGGATTACATCTTAAAGCCGCTGAATGTAGCGGCGTCTTCCCATGATCATCAGTGGCTTTCCAAATCGGCACCCTTTTCTAAAAGAACCTGGGAGACTTTTTTACATCGAGATTTGTGTAAAGGGGTCTCGTGAAAAACATGACATCTTGCATCGACATTTGCACCGTTTTCTAAGAGCAACCTTGCGACATCTGAGCGACCATTGATAGAGGCAAAATGTAAAGGGGTTTCTCCACAAAAACCGACTCGATCTACAACGGCACCACTGTCGATAAGAATTCTACAGACGGCAAGGTGACCATTTTCTGCAGCTCTATGCAAAGCGGTCCGCGTAAGATTATCAACAGCATTGACTTTCGCCCCTTCTTCAAGAAGATACCGAACAACATCGGATTTTCCAGCAGCTGCAGCTTTATTCAGAAGCACACAACTTTTATCGATAGTTGGAACACATTCCATACAGATTTGCAGCATGGGGAAACACTCGGTCTTTATTGCTTTATCTATGATAGAACAATGATGGAGATCAAGCTCATTTCCGCCGAGTCTTATTAAGAGCTCATATCTAGGGAACTCACTATGAAAGTCAACATAAGAAGGATGGCGACTCGTTAAACGTTTATTTAAAGTATATACATAATCGATCTGGGGAGCAGATTTTCGATCTCTTAAAATTTTACATAAAAATTGAGTAAATTCTATCGTGTAAGACTCGGGTAAATGGAATATTTCAGCTGCAGTTATAGATTTCAGGTTTCTTAAAGAAGTCTCCAAATCTGATCCCTCAGATAGATATATTTCAAGATGAGGTCTTAACAAGTGGAGGCTGTGATCTAAAGACTGCATATAGGCTTTTGCTTGAGCTGCATCTGTCCCTAGATACCCAAATTCACGAGCAAGTGTTAACCAGACATCGGCGGTTAATCTCCGAGTCTCTGTACAAACCCGGGATACGTTTCCTAAATCACGAGTTCCAAGATGACCCAGCACCATCACCATTAACTCGTCTGGCAAGTGACTCACATGGCCTCTAGGTTGTCGCTGAATGAGTCGTTCAATTCTCTTGACATACTGGACACCCGCTCCTAAAGCAAAAGCTCTAAGCCCTTCCAGACGATCCGGATATCGACTACCAATCCCAGGTTTATAGATGAGTCCATTTTCGAGGACCTGATTGATTTTGGCTAATGTAGTTGTAGCCTGAGGTTTTTTACCGGTTTCTACGATTTGATAGGTTTTATCTGTAATTCTATTAGCCCGACGGGCAAACAGGTGACCCAAAGGGTGACAATATGCGTTAGCGAACTCCTGTCAGGTCGAAGCGTTAGCGGTCCGACCGACGAGGGCCATAGCCAAAGGCTAGGCCGAGGAGGAGGATCGATCTGGCAGGAGTGCAGCAAGCAGATTGTCACCTGTTTGCCCGTCGGGCTAATAATATTGAAAGTCATAACTGCTCCAAAGGTGGAATTTTTCTTTCGATTTTACTAACCCCAAGGCCAAACGATGCCGAAAATCCGTTCTGATCGAAAATAGCCGTTAACTTTTCCTTTTCTTCATGGGTGTATGTATCACGAAACTCAGCGAATATTAAAGACCGATTAGTTCCCAGTTGATGGGCAAAAGAAGCCATTGCTTTATATGAAAAAGCTTCCGACATTTCTAAGACAGATAGAGATCGATTGTGTGCGAGTCCAGATCCCAAAAGTTCAAGATGTTCATCCGTGAACTTACCTCCTCTTAAAGCCAAGGTCCGGAGAGAATGCGAACTTCTTAAGAGATCAGCAAGAGCTTGGAAACTCCTTTTTCCAATATCTGTTTCACTTAATTGTAATGTTTGAAGCGAAGAATTCCCCTCAAGAGCTCGAACAAGAAGTTCGCCACCTTCGTCTCCCATCTTATTATGATTCAAAGTAAGTTCTTGAATCGAGGCAGAAGTTCTTACCATTTGAGCAAATCCCCTCATGTCAAGAGGAACATTCCCATCCGCAACATGCAGTTTTAAAGTTTGAAGAGTCGGGCTTCTTCCAAGCCCCTCCGTCAGAAGTCTATCCAAACCTGCAATATCGTATGGACGGATCGTTAAATTTAACTGCCGGAGATTTGAGTTTCTCAGCGCCTTTGCAAAAACATCCGCCTTTTGCAAAGCAGCTCCATCCATCTTAAGGGTTAGAGAAGTTAGCCCTTTGTTGCCTTCGATCATCTCGGACAACGGACCGATTTCTTTAAGGCCTAGTCTCATCCTTAAATCAAAATCTCTAAGGCTGCTGCAGCATTGAATTTGCGGAGCTAGAGTAAGAGTTGTTGTTGAATCACGGCTCTCCTCATCCTTTATAGTTAAGAAAGTCAAACCTCGATTCTGCCTAATAAAGTTTCTAAGTCCCCGTTGTCCTTTAGGTGTTAACTCGTTTTTACAATAAACGCTTAGAGATCTTAATGAATCGTTTTCAGATAAACTCTCGAAATTTTCAAAACCGGTCTCGGTATTGTTATGAAGGGAGAGTTCATTTACTTTAAGACGTAAAATAATGGGAAGCAGCTGTGCTAGAACATCTTTATTTGTAGTATAGAATGCAATAGAATCCAAAGGGGTAGTCGTTCCATATTTCAGTAAAATTTCACTTAATTTAACGGCAAGGAGAATGTCATCAGAGTGGAAATTCAGACAACGAACCTTCATTCCTTCTTGAAGAGACCATTCTAGTAAATCAAGGGATAGGTGGGTGTTATGAGGATCGGTATCAACACGATAATTTGGAAATTTATGACTTAGATACATGGCTTCTAAGGCTTGAAGCTCTTCAAAGGTTTTATTTTCTCCTGTTATATTTTCTATAGTGCAATGATCACGCGGACCATTCGAAAATAGACAAGCTTTTAAAAGTCCATCGTCATTTTCATAGGCAAAGACCCAAAGAGTGTTAAGCAGGGCTACATCTTTATCAGAGAGCAAGAGCATGCCTTTAATTTGATCTAACGTGGCATCTTTTAGGACCTTACAGTGCCACATGAGGGCTTGCAGCCGTATCTCTAAAATCGTATCGGGGGAAAAGGTGACTTTTCCTGTTCGATAAAAAGAGACAATTTCCCCTCGAGCCTTATCACTTAAATTCGGTAACTTAAATTGGGTCAATTGTTTTCTATCGAAGGGTGTATCCATCTCGAGCAAAATTTTTGGAATAAAAAAGTGATCACCTATTTCCACTTGTTCTTCTAATTGCAGGGCCGGGCCCAAATAGTTTGCTAATTTTCTGAGAAATACAACGGTTTCCTCTAAATGAACCAATATAAGATGTTCTTTTAAAACAACGACGATTCTATCTATAAGTTCTTTATGGTTAACTGTTTGTGGTAATTTTAATATCTCTTCTACAAGTGAAGGAATACGCAATAAACTTATGGTACAAGAGTTATAAGTTAAGTGGTGCGTCGCAACTCTTAAGGCCAAGGCTTTTGATTCTAGGGTCATTTTCTCTCCTCGAGATGGGCTGGGAGTTTTCGGTCGATCCCTGGAATTCCGGGCACAGCAGGGGCAAAATTGGCATAGAATCCACTTTGGGAGAAGAGCTCAACGAGAGTGGTATCTTGAGGTCCTACAAATTGACCGAGGCGTGCTGAAATGAGAGTTTTGTTTTTTTCAAGTTGGCAGGCCAAGCTCGCCCAAACCGGGTAGGAAAAATGACCCTCCATCGATAAATGCGCTAGAGATCGATTGGCCGTAAGGGAAGATGCGATGAGTCTTAAATCATCGTCATCCCATTTGTTATTACTTAAGGATAAGTCATAAAGAGGATGGCCCGATCTCAAAATTTCAGCGACTGCTAAGGCGGTCTTCTTTCCAATACCTGTGTTGGACAAATCTAGTTGTCTTAGAGAAGAATTTCTAGCTAGAGATCGAACTAAAACCTCTCCCTGATCATCCCCTATTGTATTAGATCGGACGACGAGCTTTTGTATGGATGAAGAGGTTCTTAACATTTCGGCGAGCCCCCGGTTTTAAAAGACGATGCGGGGTTCTGAATATGGATCGTTAACTGACGAAGAGAGCTGTTTTGTGCGAGGCCCGGCAAAAGTGTATTTAAAGCTGGATCGTATCGATCCAAAGACAACTCAACCTCTTCTAATGAGCTGCTCCTAAAGGCCTGCATTAGATCGGTTGCCCCTTCTTTCAAAGCGGCCTCATCTAAATTGAGAGAGAGGTGGGTAATTCCCTTATTTCGGGCGATAATATCACACAAAGGTCGAAAGGCTTCTTCAGTTCCGTCTTTTGTTTTAAAATAAACCTTGCTTAAAAGATTGATAGGATTTTTGCAACGGATCGTTAAAGATTTCAGTTGGGGAGGAATATTTTCAAATAAATTGAGGAAACATTCGAATCCGCAGTCCGTCTTGGCGTCAATGGTGAGATGGGAAATTTTAGTACTTAAAAGGGTTGGAATAAGGGATACTAGAACCTTTTCATCTTTCGTCGTTAGACTAAATCTATCGAGTTCAAAAGAGGGCGATTGACAATGCTTCCGTAAAATTTTTCCTAGGCTTTGTGCAAGAGGGAGACTGTCAATTTCGCACTGAAGGGAGCGAATTTGAAACTCTTGTTTAAAGGCAAAGTCGAGTAAAAAAATAGATTCCGCTCGAGATATCACCATAGGCCGATCAAACTGTTTGCTATCCCGATATAGATGGCAAATACGGAGTGCGTACAGAGCTTTAAATTCCTCTAATTTTTGCTGATCGTTTTTTTTCTCGAATGTAAACTCTCCCAAGTCTTCAGGACTAAAAGTAAAGAGGAGGCTCATGAAGGCCCGATCTCGATTTTCATAGGCAAAAGTCCAGTATAAAAAAAGAGTTTGAAGATCATTGGGTTTTGTAAATAGTCTAAGGTAAGTAAAGGTGGCTTCCAGAAGGGCGTTACAATTCCATAGAAGGGCTACTTTTCTTATTTCCAAAATGGTATCTGAAGAAAAATGTTCTTCCCCCGTTTTATAAAATTGGGCTACCTGGCTATCAGCTTTGTGAGCTTTCGGTAATTGAGTCAATTCTTCCCAGAGATCTCCAGGTATTCTAGAAGATTCGATCTGAAGCAAAATTCTAGAAGCATCGATATTCGTGCCAGGTCCCAAATAGTCTTGAAGAGCCTTCAAAAATATGGACAGTGGTTTAATCGCTTCAGGGGAGATCTTTCCCTTCAAGCTTGTCACCACTTTGGAGCCGATTTTTTCGGGCGGGTCCTTCAAGATATCTGTCAACAATTGAGCCTGATCTAGACGTGGAAGTGGTAGCCTAGCTGCTGCCGTTCTTAAGGCAATCGTGGATGTTGTCATTTTTTTATTCCTCTTGTTATTTGAATTCGATATTTTGTAGAAAAGGAAAAACCGGCCTTCTTGAAAATATCACTTAATTTTTCTTTTTCTTCGTCTGAGAGTTTTCCTGTCAACATTGTGCCTATTAAAGAGTGATTCGATTTGAGTTGCTCGGCAAAGTTAGCCAAGGCTGAAAAGGAAAATTCAGTCCAAGATAAATCTAAGTCGTAGACGGATGTATTGTGTGCAAGACCTTCTGCCAAAATGGCTAGATGGTCATCACTGAATTTATTCCTGTCCAAGGACAGAAGACGGAGAGGGTGTTTAGTTCTTAAAATCTGTGCTAGCTTTTGCAAGGTTTTAATTCCAATACCCGTATCGGATAAATCTAAGTTTTTAAGGGTGGTATTTTGTTCTAATCCGCTCATGAGAATCTCCCCTTCTTCATCGCCGATGTGAGTATGGGTTAAAAATAGTGCTTCAATCACTTTAGAGGTACGGAGCATTTGAGCAATCCCCCTGGTTAAAAAAGTAGAGCTAATCTCTTTAATCCGTATTTTTAAAGTGGGAGGAGATTCACTGAGGAGCGTATCTAAACCCGGTGAATACCGATCTAATTCCAAGTGTAGATATGCTGGATTGGATTGTTTCAATGCCCTTGCCAGTCTTCTAGCTTCTCCATTTTGAAGGGCACTCGGATCCAAGTGAATTTGCAGATAAGGCTGCCTGGGATTGAGTTCGATCATTTCGGATAGTGGATCGATCCCTTCACGGCCTATGTTTATTTCTAAATAAGCTTCGAGCTTTGTCCGACATCGAAGCGACTCTATTAAAGGTAAAGTTGCAGCGGGATCCGTGGAGGGTGAAATGATATGGAACTTCTTTAAAACCTGAAATTTTTTTATAAACGCTGCAAGGCCTTGGATTTCTTGGGCGGTTAAGGGACGCCCAGACTTGATAATAAGACGGTTTAACGAAGCTTTTTCTATCAAATTTCCTAAAGTCTCAAACCCTTCATCCGCTTGAATGGTGAGATCGTTAATCCCGGTCCGTAAAATCGAAGGAATGAGAATGGCTAAGACATCCTTTTTCTTTGTTGTTATTGAAATTCTACGGACACTCGAATTGTTTACATATTTCGATAGAATTTGTGATAACCCCAATGCAATAACGGGATCATTACATTCGAAACTTAAAAGACTAAATTCACACCTTTCTAGAAATGCCCATTCTAATAAGAAAAGAGAATCTGAAGCGTTAAAAAGCATCAACCCTCTTAAATCTAGAGAGGGGAGTGTCCCGGTCACAAATACCGTTTCAAACGCATTGATTTCTTCACGGGTTTCGGTTTTTCTTTCCGCATCTTTTGAACGGCGTGGAAACAAAATGGCCTTTAATTTTCCATCATCATTTTCATCCGCAAAGACCCACAGGGTTGAAAGAAGCTCAGGATCGTTTTCTGCATCGTTTAGTAATTTTTCAATTTGGTGCAGAGTAGCCCTCTCAAGAGCATGGCAATGCCGCAGGAGAGCATACTGTCTTATTTCCAGAAGGGTATCGTGGGAAAAGATCGTTTCTCCTGTTTCATTTTCTCTGGCTTCATGAAAAGAGAGAATTTCCCCTCGAGCCCTTTCACTTAAATCACCTAACTTTGATAAAAGGCAACCATCCACGGGAATCGTAAAACCAGGTCCTAGAAATTCAGTTAAAGTACGAATAAAAACCTTCATTTCTTTAAAATATTTGTACTGACCGACAAATCCATTTAAATGGGTGACGATTCTTTTCTTAAGCTCTTCAGGCTCAAATGCCTGCGTGTTCTTTAAAACGTCATCCACAAGAGAGCAAAGAGGATGTGAGCCGACTCCCTCTGACTGAATAGAATGGATTAATTCAAAGGTTGCCACTCGGAGGGCAATCGCTTTTGGATCTAGTTGTGTAGTTAAAGTCATATTAATAGCTAATATTTTAATCAAAACAGCTATTAAAATAAATGTTTATATTAATTACACAATAAACTGAATATAAACGAGATGGAGTTAATAAGTGAAATCGATGGAGATTAGGATCGATTGGATGAGGATGACGGCGAGGGAGAAGAGGAACATCTGGCGGGCCCAGAGTTTTTCGTTTTGGATTTTGAAACCCTTGATGCAGAGGAAGAGCCAAAGGCAGCCGAGGAGGGTGGTGGTGATGAGGTACGTTTTTCCGGTGTAGCCGAGGAGGGTGAGGAAGGGAGCGGTGAGGATGAAGAGGGAGATATAGAAGACCATGTGGATTTTGGTGATGGTGGGGCCTTTGATGATGGGGAGGGTGGGAATGCCGGCAGCGACGTAGTCGGCTTGTTGGTAGAGGACGATGGCGTAGAAGTGGGGCATTTGCCACAGGACCATGAGGGAGAAGAGGAGGGTTGCGGCGAGATCGAAGTGATGCGTGACGGCGCAGTAGCCGACGAGGATGGGAATGCCACCGGCGACGGACCCGATAATGGTTCCGTGGGTGGTTTTGTATTTTGAGATGCCGTAGAGGACGACGTAGACGAAGAAGCCGGTGAGAGCGAGAATGAGGGTGTGAGTGTAGAGGAAAAGAAGTGTAGCACCTATGAGGCCGAGGAGGGTGCCGAAGATGAGCGCATGGGTGTTTGAAACGGTTCCCTTGGCGAGGGGGCGATTTTGAGTCCGGTTCATTTTTTGGTCAGTGGTTCGGTCGGTGTAGTTATTGAAAACGCAGGCCGATGCGATGATGAAGCCGAGGCCAAGAAGGGTGGCGAAGAGGAGCTTGAAGTCGATATTTCCCTTTGAGGCGAGGGCAAAGCCACCGGCTGCAGTGATGAGGTTGCCGAGGATGATGCCGGGCTTGGTGAGTGTTGTGTAAGTCTTAATCATGCATCATGACATTGTAATTGAGATGTTTCATGATCCAGATCGATCCGAGGACAATGATCAAGAGGACGGAGAGCATGAAAAGAAAGGTGAGAAAATTCCACCGAGGATAATCTTCTTCTCTTCCAAGATGGAGGAAGATGACCATCTGGACTACGGCTTGAACGGTTCCAATACCAAGAATGGTCGCAAGTAAAGGAATTCCTTGAATGAAGCGCAGAGAGACGAGGAAGTAGGCGGCAAGGGTCAAGAAAATGCAGAGGCTAAATCCGAGCAGATAGACTTTGAGATCTTTTGCTGTGTCTTTCATGCTACCCCCATGAGATAAACGATGGTGAAGATGAAAATCCAAATGACATCTAAAAAGTGCCAGAACATCCGGAGACATTTCAGTCTTTTGACTGCATAGGGTGTAAATCCGCGGATCCAGACTTGAGGAACAAGGCCGATCATCCAGATAAGGCCAACGGTGATATGGGCTCCGTGTGTGCCGACTAGGGTAAAATACGACGAAAGAAACGCACTTCTTTGCCAACTATTTCCTTCTAAGGCGAGATGGAAAAATTCATGGAGCTCGAGGGCCAAAAAGGAAAGTCCGAGCAAAAAGGTGAGGGCAAACCAGAACATCACCTGTTTTTTGTTTTGTCTGGAAGCGGCAATGGAAGACATCGAGCAAGTGAAGGTGCTCGTCAGAAGAAGAAGAGTTTCGGCGAGGGCAAATGGGAGATTAAAAAGGTCATGCGACGATGGCCCTCCCCAGGTATTGTCATGCAAAACAATATAGGTTGCAAAAAGGATTCCAAATAAAATGCAATCGGTCATGAGATAGACCCAAAAGCCAAAGATGGTTTTAGAGTAATCTTCCGATTCTGTTAAGGCTTCTGCCATGCTTTCTCTCTTTTTTTGACCTCATCTGCATGAATCGTATATTCAATGTTATCTTCCCATCCACGGATGATAATCGTTGCAATGATACCGGCAATGCTTGCAAGGGTAAGCCAGGTGATATGCCAGGTGAGGGCAAACCCAAAAAGGACGCTGAGCGCTCCGATATTAAATCCTGTGCCGGTATTTCTTGGGACATGGATATCTTCGTAGAGCAGATGGGGTTTCTCTTTCCTCTGTTTCATCTCCCAGAAAGGATCTATTTCTTGTACTACAGGATGTTTTGCAAAATTATAGACAGGTGGGGGAGAAGATGTCGCCCATTCTAACGTTCTTCCATTCCAAGGATCTCCGGTTGTATCGAGGTTTTTTTTCCGGTTTTTAATGCTCACGATGAGCTGGGTGATCTGAAAACCGATCCCAACGGAGACGAGAGTGACTCCAATGGCTGCAACGATGAAGAGAGGTTTCCATCCCATGGAAGGGTCGTAGTAATCCAAGCGGCGAGTGGCTCCCATCAGCCCTAAAATATAGAGTGGGAGAAAAGCGCATAAAAATCCGACAAACCAGCAGACAAACGCACGTCTTCCCAATTTTTCATCGAGTTTAAAGCCGAAAATTTTTGGAAACCAGTACGTGTAGCCGGCAAAAAATCCAAAGAGGACGCCACCAATGAGCACCGAATGAAAATGGGCGATTAAAAAGAGGCTATTATGGACTTGAAAATCGACGGGGGGAATCGACATCAAAACGCCGTCCATTCCTCCGATGGTAAAAATGACAATGAATCCGAAGAACCAGAGCATCGGAGTCGCAAAATGGATTCTCCCTCGAAAGTTGGTGAAGATCCAGTTGAAGATCTTAACTCCCGTGGGGATGGCAATAAACATGGTCATGATTCCAAAGAAGGCGTTCACGTTGGCCCCGGCCCCCATGGTGAAGAAGTGATGGAGCCAAACAATAAAAGACAAAAGGGTAATTCCTCCAAGCGCCCAGACCATCGAATTGTAACCAAAAAGTCTTTTGTGTGAAAAGGTGGCTACGACTTCAGAGAAAACTCCAAATGCAGGGAGAACAAGGATGTAGACTTCGGGGTGGCCCCAAGCCCAAATGAGGTTGATGTACATCATTGGGTTCCCTCCAAAATCGGAGGTGAAAAAGTGCATAGCGAGGTATCGGTCGAGAGCAAGGAGTCCTGCCGTAACGGTTAAAATGGGAAAGGCAAAGATCACAAGAACCATGGTGCAAAGAATGCTCCAGGTGAAAAGAGGCATCCGCATCATCGACATCCCAGGACATCGCATCTTGAAAATCGTGGTGAAGAAGTTGATTCCTGCCAGTAAGCTACCCACTCCGGCGATTTGGATAGCCCAAATCCAATAATCGACCCCTTCACCCGGACTATATTTTATCCCGGATAGGGGAGGGTAGTTAACCCAGCCGGCAGCAGAGAAATCTCCAATGAGCATTGAGATAATAAGAAGGGCTGCTCCGGAGGCAAAGAGCCAAAAGCTGACGGCATTGAGAAATGGAAAGGCAACATCGCGAGCTCCGATCTGCAAGGGAACAACTAAATTCGAGAGGCCAAAGACAATTCCCATGCCCACAAAAAAGATCATGGTCGATCCGTGTGCTGTAAAGATCTGTTGGAAATGGTCTGAAGACAAAATCCCTTGAGCCTCGCCGACCGCTGTCAGCTGCTGCAATCGGATGAGTCCAGCGTCGGAGACACCCTTCAAAAGCATCACACCTGCAACAATCAGATACATGACGCCGATCTTCTTCGGATCGAGCTGGACAATCCAATGCTCCAAAAGCCATCTCCACCGACGGGCATAAAATAAATAACCAACGATTCCAAGGGCGGTCAAGACGACGCCGAGTCCCACCATGGCTTGCATGAAATTGTGCTGAAAAGCATGGAGTGTCAATCTTCCAAACATAAGCCTCTACTTTTGGGGCATCATATATTTCATGAGAATTTGGTCAAATAAATCTTCTTCTTTGACCACATAACTTGCAACCGGATTCTTTTCGGTCGGTTTGACCAAATTCTCATAGGAGGCATGGTCGAGAATCAAAGGAGACGTTCGAGCTTGTGCAATCCACGTATTAAAATCTGCCTCGGAGGTCGCTTTTGCAATGAACCGCATGCCTGCGAATCCTTTTCCACTCAAGTTTGCTGAAGAGCCTGCATAACTTCCGATCTCATTGGCAATAAGATGGAGTTTGGTTCTCATTGCAGGCATGGCATAAACCTGCCCTCCAAGCTGAGGAATCCAAAACGAATTCATCGGCGCATCTGCCGTGATTTCGAAATTGATCGGGATATTCTCAGGGACCTGAAAAAAATTCATCGAAGCGATTTTGTAATCGGGGTAGATGAAAAGCCACTTCCACTGGAGGGCGACCACTTGGATTCGGATCGGATCTCCGGCTGGACTACTGAGGGGTTTAAAAGGGTCGAGTTCGTGGCTTTTCTTCCAGGCAAAGACCGATAGAATAATGACAATGACGCACGGAACTCCCCACCAAATCATCTCGGCAATAGGATGATCAGCCCACTGAGGGGTGTACTTTGCTTTTTTATTATCGGCCCTGTATTTCCAGGCAAAAGCAAACGTGAGAATGAAGACAGGGACCACGACGATGAGCATCAAAACCGTTGCAAGAGTCATCAGTTCTTTTTCTTTGAGACCAATAACTCCCTTTGGATTGAGAACGACGATTTGGTCACCCGCAAGATAGATGATCGTCAGGAGGACGATTCCAAGGGAAGACAAAATCAGGAGAATGTATTTAGTAACTGTGTGCATCGAGCTGTATTTTTCCTTTAAAAACCTTGTAAATATATGGGAAATAAAAAAATGAAAGCGGTGCGCCCGTGCAGGTGACTCCGACCATGATCCAAAGGGCAAGCTCTGATACAGAACTGTTCATGAACGTCAGAGAGTGGCCCGGATGAATCGTTGAAAGAACAAGATTCGGAAACGTTCCAATCACAAAAAGGGCCATTAAAAAAAAGATCGAAAGGCACGAAAAGAAAAAGGCATTACCGTCTTGTTTCTTCCGAATCATGAGGGGAATATTTGCAATACAGACCAAACTCATTAGGGGAAAGACGCCGATGACCGGATATTTGAAAAAGAGCTTGGTCATGTGCGGATAACTGATGAAAGTCGCAACGGTCGCAGCAAGCCAAAATACTAAAAAGACCGCAATACAGATATGACTCCATTTCCGAACCCGGTCGTGAAAAGCTCCTTCCGTTTTCATCAGAAGATAGAGCGATCCGTGCATGGCAAAACATGAAATTCCAAAAAAGGCGATCAAGAGAGGGTAAAAAGTCATCAGTCCAAAGATCCCTCCGACCACTTCTCCTTTGTCATTCAGAGGAACGCCCTGGATTAGATTTCCAAGGATCATCCCGACAATGAAAGCAACGAGCAGGCTGGCAGCAAAAAAACAACCATCCCAAAACGGCGGCCACCACGATTGATGCCCTTTGCTCCGAAATTCAATCGAAGCGGCCCTCAGCATGAAACCGAGGAGCATGAACATAAATGGAGTATAGAAATTCGGTGCCATGATCGAAAAAGCTTTCGGAAAAGCAGCAAAGAGAACACCGCCACCAATCACAATCCAGGTCGAGTTCCCATCCCAGACAGGACCAATTGCATTGATCATCAGTCTTCGTTCCCGGTCACCCCGAGCAAAAAGATGGAGACATCCAACGCCCAAATCAAATCCATCGAGCGTCGCATAGGCAACAATGGCAAACATGAATACAAAGTACATGATCAGCTGCGCTAGATAATTAGTGTCCATGTTTCTGCTCTTTATAAATATCGCGGTAGGGGAGTTGTTCTTCCTCCATACCGACATCGGGCCCCGTCTTAATCTTTTTATCGAGAAGAACTAAAAATAACACGAAAAAAAGAAGGTACATCACCACAAACATGATCAGCGATCCCATCACTTGGCCGGTGGAAATAACGGGAGAAAAAGCTTCTTTGGTCTTGAGCAATTTATAAACCGTCCACGGCTGCCTTCCGATGCATGAGCTGTACCAACCTGCAATATTGGCCAGCTGGGGAAAAATAACCGAGATCGCCAGATATTTCAGTACGGCTGGCCGCACCACGAGCTTCTTTCTCCACCAATAATATCCTCCCATAAAAGCGGCGATGGTCATGGCGACCCAAAGGAGAACCATCAGATGGTACGTTTGGAAAACAATCGGCACGCGAGGCCAATTTTCCCTAGGAAATTGATCGAGGCCAGCTACGGGCTCCTGCGCATTCCTATGGGTCATGAAACTTAATAGTCCCGGTATTGGAAACCCATAAACTTTTTGAGTCTCCGGATCGACCCATCCGAAGGCATAGGCAGGCGTGTACGGCTCGGTTTTATAAACCCCCTCAAAAGCAGCGAGCTTCTCGGGATTATATTTTCCGATCTTTCGTGCCAGATTGTCGGCTGAAACGAGCTGAAGAGCTGTGGTCACCATCGTGATCAGTAGCCCCACCTTCATACTTTTCTTCGCAAATTCTAAATGACGGTGTTTAAGAAGATAATACGCTGCCACGCTGACAATCAGAAAGCCGCCCGTCATCCAAGCTCCCAGAATCACATGCGTCAGATGGCTGAGATTGGTCGGACTCAAGAAAACCTTCCACCAATTGACCACCTGGGCCACCTCGGTTCCATCTGCTAACGTTACTATTTTATGACCTGCCGGCGATTGCATCCACGAATTAAAACTCACAATCCATATCGCACTAAAATGAGCCCCCAGCGACACCAAAATCGTCGACATAAAATGAACCTTGGAAGAAACCCTATTCCACCCAAAAAGAAGCACGCCCAAAAATCCCGCCTCAATCAAAAAGGCAAACATCCCTTCTGCCCCCAGCAGACTCCCCGACACATCACTGACAAACCGGGAATACCTCGACCAATTCGTTCCCAGAGAAAACATCATCGGAATGCCCGTCGCCACACCCAAAGCAAACGTCATCGCAAAAACCTTCAGCCAAAACTTCGTCAGCTTCTCCCACAACACCTGCCCCGTCTTCAAAAACATCCCTTCCATCATAATCAGCGCCAGCGACAGCCCAATACTCAGCGGCGGGTAGATATAGTGAAACGTAATCGTGAAAGCAAATTGAACCCGTGACAGAATTTCAACGTCCATGAACACCGAACAATACTGTATCAATTCTTTTTATTCAATTCCGCAAGTTTCAGATACTTGTAATACGCCGTCTGGGAGTTATAGAGCGAGATGATAAATCCTTCCTTTCCATCTAAAAAGCCTCTTTTAACAAAATAGCTCTTAAGAAATGCCCCCAGCCCATGAAACAGGGCCCTAGAAAACGATCCAATTCTTTTCCCTTGATATTGCTCGGCAAACAACGTCGAATATTTCTGCATCTTCTCCAAAAAATCTCCGTAACTTCTATACGGTGTGTGCTTCAGCCGATGTTTGAGCCTCACTTTCTTCAGCCCCTCCGCGAGCACTCTCTCATGCACCGCATCGTCTGAAAACCGGGTCTTCTTTCGATGGTACATCCGCACTACCGGATCAGGCGACCATCCTCGAATTTTCTTCCCCTTAAAATAATTCTCCCGCTCGATCACATAAACATTCTCCGGATCGAGCTTCAACCCTCGAATCTCCTCCAACAGTTCAGCCGTCACGACCTCATCACTATCAATCGATAAAATCCAATCATAACTCGCCTTCCCACTCGCTTCATTATGCAGGGGACCAAAACCCTTAAACTCCGTCTTAAAAATCTTCACCCCGGCAAACTCTCCAGCCTTCTCAAGCGTCTGATCCGTTGACCCCGTATCCAAAATGACAATCTCCGGCACATCTTTTAATGATTCTAATGTTGCTGCCAGAGTTTCATGACAATCCTTAGTCAAAATCGTAACTGAAAACATACCCCCAGAAGCGTATCAAGGATCTTATTTTGAAACCACCAAATCTAAGAAAATTAACAGGATATTAGGATGGTCAGGATGAAAAAGAAATGCCTCATTCCTAATTTCTTATCCTGACCATCGTAATATCCTGTTATATTTCCTAAAATTTCATTCAGTCTATTCGGTTCGTACTCTTGTTAAACAAATGGGTTTATGGTTAAAAAGAGGAAAAATTATGTGAGATGGTGTATAATTTTTTGGCATGCTGAAAGGGATTAAAGAAGAAATTTTAAAACTGAGTGGGACGCAGAGGATCTTTATCCTCTGTGCCATGATCTGCGGGTTTTGTATCACGGCGGATTATGGGATTGTGAGACCGACCAGCACAAGTATTTTTTTGACGGCCCATGGAAGCGGTTTGTTTCCGTATGCATGGCTGGCGATTGTTCCACTCAATTTTTTGATTGTCGAACTGTATAATCGGTTTTTGTCCCGGATCGGCGTTCTGAAGATGTTTTTCATGATCATAGGGGCGGTCATTGCGATCAATACATTCTGCGCCATTTTCATTTCAAAAATTCCGTATTTGGCCTTCTTCTTTTACATCTGGAAGGATATTTATGTGATGCTTCTGTTTCAGCAGCTGTGGTCGGTGGTTCACTCGACCATTCAGATGCAGCAGGCAAAATATCTTTATGGCCTTTTATTTGCGGTCGGAGGGATCGGAGGAATTGTGGGAAGCGCTGTTCCGAGTTTCTTCGCAGTCACGCTAGGCTCGCCTAACTTATTATTTGTCTCGATTCCACTGTGCCTCATCCTCATCTGCTCTTTTCTCTATTTAATAAAAAATAGTAGTGTCGCTGCCTCGCAACCCTCGGAAAAACCGGTTGGAAATATTTGGCAGGGGATTGACCTGATTCGGAAATCGAAATACTTGATCTTCATCTTGGCCATCGTCCTCTTGATGCAGGTGACAACAACCCTCATCTACTACCAGTTTAATATAACTCTTGAAGCGAATATCATCGAACAAGACTTAAGGACTGCCTATAGTGGAAAGATTCTTGGAGTCGCGAACATTCTGACCGTGTTTTTCCAGCTCGTTGGCTCGTTCCTCTTGGTCCATTTTTTGGGACTGAAGCGGAGCCATCTCTTCTTGCCCCTTATCCTCTCGCTCAATGCCTTTGGATCGATCTTTTTTCCAACATTCGGGATGATCTCGATCGCTTTCATCACGATCAAAGCCTTCGACTTCTCTCTCTTTGGAGTCCTCAAGGAAATGCTCTATATCCCGCTGCGCCAAGAGGAGAAATTCCAAGCCAAAGCCATCATCGACGTCTTTGCCTACCGGACCGCCAAAGCCGTCGCCTCGTGCCTCATCCTTGCCCTCCAATTCTTCGGCTCCCTCTCCATCATCCATTGCCTCACCGGCGGCTCCCTCGTCCTCCTCATCCTCTGGACATTCGTCGTCTACAAAATGTTCCAACTCAAAGAAAACCCTGCAGACCTAGAAACCATCTCCCGAGATTAGGAATTTTCACCACCGAGCACACCGAGACCACCGAGAAAATGCAAGAAAGATTTTCCTTGCGGCGAAGCCGCCTCGGTGCTCTCGGTGTGCTCGGTGGTGAAAAAAAATCCCGTTTCTATTTCTTTCCGATCTTGGCGTCGAGGATTTTGAGGAGGCCTTCGAGATGGGATTTGATGGGGGAGTCGGGGGGGATTGTGATAGCGGAGCGGATGATGGAGAGAGTGGCTGGATCGGATTTTTGGATGAGAGCGAAGAGGATTTTAGAGTAGGTGATGTAACTTTCACTGTCTTTGATGGGAGAAAAAACAAGTGCCGTAAATTGGCGTACGGTGCGCTCGGAGTTTTGATATAAAGGAAGGGCTTCTCGATATAGATCTAGAAACTCGTAGATGAGGTTGAATGTATGATCTTTGATAATGAGCTTTGGGTGAGTGATTTTCGGTAATTGTTCTTCAATATCTCCTACGATAGCGCGGAAGTCGATGAACAACTGGTCATGAAGATCTCGCATTTCGGGAAATTGTTTGCATTTTTCAATAAAGGCCAAAATGGTCCAACCAAATCGAATGACAAAAAGGAGATGCAGCTCGGGGCAATCAGGATCACGCAGTTTTGGGGCCATTTTTGGGATGGTTTCATGGATCAATTTATAAAGAGGTCTTAAAAATTTAGGACCATAGGGTCTCGTGAATCGGAGAATGCGGAGAAGTGTCCAGATATGATCGGTATTAACTGCTAGGAGAGAACTCATGCATTCGTCGATTGCATTGGTTACGGAAGATTCCGATAATCCTTGAAAGAGAACTTCCAATTCAGCTGGAGGAAGTATTTCGAGATGAGCACCACTTAGGAAAAAGTCCAAGAATTTCGATGAATGGAAAGCGACAGCTTTCATCCGGTTTGAATTTTCACCATTATCTGTATGGGTATATTCTGTAAATATCTGAATACCAAACCTGAGCATTTTTGGTAGATGCTGCGAAGTGGCCATGTAAATTCCGGTAATAAAATTCACGAGGAGATTTCCCCAATGATCATTATAGGTACGGGGACTGGATGCATAGAGATTAAAAAAATCGGGGAATATGCGTATCATACACCGGACTTCTTCGAGGATAGGATCGTTGTACTGAGCCACGCATAAGATCGAAGGGAGACCATCTGTAAACCCAGTTAATGCCTCTTTGAGTTCGGTTTGATCGGAAGGCTTTTTCATAAATTCTGGAAAGAGTCTTTTCATTCCTCTTAAAACAATCGCAAGAAGCGAGCAAGAAACGTTCGATCCGTACCAATACATGAACTGAGGAGTTGCCTTCGATAGGTCATAATCTGGAAGCTTTGGAATTTCTTTTAGGGTTGCAAGGATCAAGACCATCCATAGTTCTCTTAAGCGAACGGCTCCAGCAGGATTGGCTAGAAAAAAACTGATTTCAAAGTCTTCTACCATGGATGCTAAAGAAAAAAGAACGTCTTGTTTAATGGTAAAGTTAAATTTCTGACTGAGAAAATCTTTCACAAGAAAGGATGTTGCATTTAAAAACAGGTCGGTCGGCGCTTCAAAACCGAGGACCATATTTAATTTGATTTCCGGACAGGAAACAAGCGTTTTAGGAACTCCTTCTATTTCATGTTTCTGTATCGCCAAATACATTTTCCACTGAGTAAAAATCCGGTGGAAATTTCTCTCTTTGACGAAGATGCGGAGCAATCTTAAAATTTGTCCAACTTGGTTCCAATTGAGAGTCGTTTGCGTGATAGAATTTTCAAGCCAATCGTAAATTCGAATGCGAAGGATATTATCATCAGGCACGCAAGCAAGAACACAGAACTGCTCAATGAGCACTTGATTGAACTTTTTTTGCAGAGGTTCATGCCGAAAAATAGAGGAAAAACACTCGATTTGATTGAAGAGTGCGACATCTTTGATACAGAGCAGAATTGCAAAACGGGCCTGAGTGATATGAGGTAATGCTTGGACAGGATCTTCCCCTACAATTTTTCGAATCACCTCACTTCGAATCGTGGCATGGATGAGTACGAGTCTTTTCTGAGAAGGTTTCATTTTTTCATCCCAGCAAAAGTTAATCGCTAAGGTGAAATACTCGAGTACAAGCTCACGATTGCCAAGTTGTGTGAGAATGCATCCTAAAATATCCAGAAGGTGGGTGTCAAAAAGGGCCGCCGTAGAGTTCTTAGATTGGAAACAATACCGGAGAGCATCGGCCCATTTCCGAACATCGTTAGCAGTTATTTTCTCAACAGGATGAGATTTTATCCATAGACCCCAAGCGTGCTCGAGTTGGGATGTGGCGGGTTGCCCTGATAAGGTAGCAATAAATGCATCATATTCAACGACTTCTTGCCTCAGCGGCACATCCATAGCGCCGGTTGCGACATAGGCGCGCAGGAGCTTCTGCATCGGATCTTTTGGAAGTCCAGAGCAATGTCTGAAGAACGGTCTTTCATCTCCAACAGCTAGCGCTAAAAGTCGGTTGAAGAGAGGATTCGACCGAACCGGGGAGCAGGCGGCGATACCGGCAAAGAGCTTCAACCATTCTTGCCTACTTGAGCGGTTACTGGCCTCCGAGGTAGACAGAGCCACCCTTTGCAGCTCAGGAACTAAAGTAGGATTGGGATCGTTATACAGATGTGCTGCAAGCCAAAAAATCGGCTCGTGATTGACAGGGTCTCCGCGGGTGAAGATAAAATAATTTTTGGCATAAAATTTCCAGGTCTCTTCCGTTCTAATAAGGGAAAGAAGCCAATCAGATGCAGTCAAATACGTCGACTGAGGTAAAAAAACAGTGATCCATTCTCGACTTTTACTCCTTTCAACAACACCGATTAAAATACGGCCGAGGCGCACTTTTTGTTCTTTTGATAATTTCGCTGCAAATTTTGAAAAATCTCTTTTAAACACTTGCTGAGGCGCAACCGTATGGATCTGCTCTAAGATTTCTAAGACAAATTCCGTCAATGAGTTCTCATTTTTGAGTCGTTTAAAAAGCTCGATGAATTTGGTCCAATATTGGTCGCCGCTTGTTTCTTGGAGGAGTATGCGGATGATCGGAAAAAGAGCGTGCAGCCGCTCGTGTTGTCGAAAAATGGCAAAATGCTGGGTCATATCTTCCATCACAGCTTCAGAGGGCATCAGAGGATAACACCGGAGTAAGCACGAGATGAAATGACTGCCGTCGACCTTTTCACCCACAATCCTCCCTTTGAGTTCCAGAACCTTGGGATACGATTTAGGATTGTTCCTATCGAGTAGCTCTTCGAGAAGCTTCAGTAAAAATGGGTGATCATCTTTACTCGGAGGCATGCGGCAAGCAACAGAAGTTAAAAGTTCAATCTTGTCTTCTTGGAGAAGGCCTGCAGCGAGCCATTCCATAAATTCTGGAGTAACATTTGTCAGATGTTCTGCTGCTAGAAATTCCTCAGCGACTTCCGTATAATGGTTCCACTTGTTTCCAGACCGGATAACAGCTTGATAAATCTTGATCAAATGGAAGATGCGACGTTTGGTTCCCGATTGCCGCAACGCTCTCCACAAAAGAAAAGGATCGGTATCAAGATTTTCTTCGTAGGCTGTAAGTAAGTAGTTTTGAAGCCGCTGGCGGGTTTCGCTCAACTGGGGAGTTTGCTCCTCTTTTGATAAACGGCTGAGATATTTCTCCATGAGTGAAATCCGATCTTCGCGAGGAAGAGAACTCCGGTCCGATGAAAGCTCACTGACGCGGGCAAGAACGAGAGATAAAGTTGGAAGATCGAATTGATCGACAAGACGGTTCAGAATTTCGGCGCATAGGGGAGGATCTAGGGCCAAACAGGCTCTCCAAATTCCTTGAACTATTTTCTGATCTTTGCAAAGTAAAAGAACACTGAAGGTTTCTGCAGGTTCTTGAATCGTTTTAAAGAGAGGAAAATAAGGGGAATTTCGATAGACGCCCTCTAAATGCCGCATCCTCTCGGCATCCGTACAAAGGGTTGGAAGCCTTAAAACATCGTCTTCCCCAACCTTTTTCCATCCTGCTGTACGTAGTGCAGTGTACCACAGAAACTGGACCTCAGGAGGAAGGGCTTTTTCAATTTCATCCAAGAGACCTTCTTGTAGAACAGGGGGGTTGTTTCTCGGAAGAGAAACCAAATGGGATGAGGGGAAGGCCATCTTCAAACAATCGGTGAGGCACTGGATAGAACCTCGATCGGTTTGGATCCAATCATAGAGTTGAAGCAGACTTTTCTCGAGTTGCAAAGGGATGACAACGTATCCCGAGCCTATAGGAATTTCAAGAGCTCCACTTGGGGTAAGTCGAGGGGAGGATGTGTCGTTTTCAGAGCAGATATAAAGGCGAAGTCCATAAACAATTTGTAGGACGGAAGAGACCCTTTCAAAAAGATGACCATTTAAGTGGTGATAAAGAAAAGCACCTAGCGGTGTCCTGTGTGCTTCAGGGCCTATTTTAGTAATCGGAAGTTTGAAGTCGACACGCCGGGGCCCTAATTGGGCCAACACATTGAAATAATAAGCAATGAAATGATCGACATCAGGGGCAACTCTTTCACTTCCTTCTTGAAAAGAGAGATGCAAATCGACCGCTGGATCGATTTCGGGTGGGTGAAGAGGCTGCCCAAATTCTGTTAAATGGGCCCATAAATGGCCGAGCGTATTTCCAGTTAAGCAATTTAATAGATGGTTATGCAACACACGCATCGGAGGAGATCCACACGCCAGCTCAAAATGGTCTCCGTTCAAAGCTAAGGAAATATCATCTTGTTTTTCTTCGAAGGTGAAGCGGATCGTGAGAAAAGGTAATTTTAAACTTGTTGTTGTCATATCTGCGGGAATGACTTTTCTTAAACTCTCTATCCGTTTCTTGAGGTCGATATGTCTTTGAGAAAGACCGGGCGTATCGGGTTGGATTGAAGAAAGATATCCAAATTCACGGAGCTCTTCACCAAAAAAACTTTCTCCGACTTCTCGAAGAGCCAGGAAATAATAACAAAGGTCGAGAAACCGATTAAACGTCTGCTGAGAATCGGCTCCATTAAATCGCTGAGGTAAGATAAACCGAAGCTCGTGGGAAAAAGATTTCGAACAAAAGGCCCACATTTCTGGCTTTGTCTGAGCCGTTAGATCATCGATCATGAGACCTTCACAAATGGTTTTTTGCCAATACTCCTTTCCAATCAGCGGATAGACTCCAAAAAGATGCGACTGTGTTCCTCTAAACATCTTAGAGAAATAGGCAAACAATTTTTGATATAAACCTTGGATACTCCACTCGAGTAGATGTCTAGGAAGCGGGCGAGGTTTTTTTAAAAATATCTCGATCGTGTCCCTTGCTGAAGCGGGTAGAGGAGGAAGTTTCGCATCGGAGTAAGGTGCAAGCAGGTTTCCTTCTGGGTCAACCCGTCCCACACCCTGGATAAAACTCAAATACGATTGAAGAGGATGAAGATCAGAATGGAGACGCCGCGGTGGAGAAGAAGGAGCCCTTTCACCCGGTTGTGAAGTCTGGGTTGAAACCCGTGTTGTCTGCGGTATGATGGGAAGTGTTGCCATAATTCAGACAGGCAGTTTAGGATAAGAAATGTTTTCCTAAAAGTCAGAAAAATTATTTATGCAAGCTCAAGAACTACTATGCAATCCTCTTCTCAATAAAGGGACCGCTTTTACCCAGGAAGAGAGGGACCGCTTTAAACTGAATGGAAGACTGCCCTACCATGTCTCCACTCTGGAAGAACAGGTGCAGCGCAGGTACCAGAATTTTAAAGCGCAAACGACCGATCTAGCAAAACATTTGTTTCTCTCTGCCCTCCACAATCGGAATGAGGTGTTGTTTTACCGGCTCGTCGTTGACCATGTGACAGAGATGCTCCCTTATATTTACACACCGACGGTTGGCGATGTCTCTCTCCATTACAGCTATCTGTATACCGACCCCAGAGGGATTTATCTCTCGTTTCCCCACCGTGATAAAATGGAAGAGATCATCGACAACCTCCCTCAAAAAGAGATCGATGTGATCGTCGTTACTGATGGAGAGAGAATCCTGGGGCTGGGCGATCTAGGAACGGGGGGAATGGCGATCCCCGTTGGCAAACTGACTCTTTATACGGTGTTCGGCGGGATATATCCGGGAAAAACGATGCCCGTCATGCTTGATGTCGGAACGAACAACCCCAATCTCCTGAGCGACCCTCTTTACATTGGATGGAGAAATCCTCGGGTGAAGGGGAGTGAGTACGATGCGTTTGTAGGCCGCTTTGTCAAAGCGATCAGGCGCAGGTATCCACAAGTTCTACTTCAGTGGGAAGATTTTGGACGGGACCATGCTGGACCGCTGCTCGAAAAATACCGGCATGAAATCTGCTCGTTTAATGATGATATCCAAGGAACGGCCGCCGTCGCTCTTGCTGCGCTGCTGAGCGCCATCCAACTCAGTCATTCCGATCTTTCGCAGCAGCGGATCGTCGTCTTCGGCGGGGGATCTGCCGGGATGGGCATCTGCAACCATTTTCTTGGCGCCATGAAAGCCCAAGGAATTCCTGAAGAGCAAGCCAAGAAGGGGATCTATGTGATCGATGTTCACGGTCTTGTCCATGAAGGGCAGCCTGACATCCCGGCCCACCAAAGACCTTTTGCAAGGCCAAAAGAAGAAAATTGGACAAAAACAACCCTCCTCGATGTGGTGCGAGAAGTACGACCGACCGTTCTCATTGGAGTTTCGGCCCAGGGAGGAGCTTTTACAAAAGACGTCATCACCACCATGGCCCGGTACGTTGAGAGGCCGATCATTTTCCCCCTTTCGAACCCAACCTCGAAATCAGAAGCCCATCCGGTCGACCTTCTGAAGTGGACCAAAGGAAAAGCCATCATCGCAACAGGGAGTCCCTTTGAAGGCTTTGCTCAATGTAACAACGTCTTTATCTTTCCGGGAGTCGGGCTTGGAGTCATTGCCTGCAAAGCGCGGCAAGTTTCAGAAAAGATGTTCTTTAAAGCAGCAGAAATCTTAAGCCGCTATTCACCCCTTGTCAAAACTCCCGATGGAAATCTCTTTCCTCCGTTCGAAAAGCTCCGTGAAATTTCCCAAGAAATAGCCCGTGTAGTCATCGAGGTCGCCCAGCAGGAAGGTCTTGCCACACAAACACCGCTCCTCAATGAAACAATCTGGCAGCCCGTTTACACCAAATTAAGTGCTTTATCGTAATCTGGCTCATGACTCACTTCTTTCACCAGCTCCGTATCGATGACCTTGTCATTCTCATCTAAAACAACCACGGCCCGTGCACAAAATCCCTTTAGGGGACCATCGACGATGAGCACCCCATAATCTTCTGCAGGCTTCTTCGATTGGACAAGGGACAGCGTCGTGATGTTTCCCTCATCTCCGCACACTCTTTTCTGCGCAAAAGGAGTGTCGACTGAAAGATAAATGACAGCAGCACCACTTTTTCCACCTATCGCTTCATTAAACTTTTTTGCCGAAAGTGAACAGACCGATGTATCGAGACTCGGCACAAAACAAATAATTTTTTTCTTCCCTTTGAAATCGGCAAGCGTTTTCTCTTGCAAATCCATGCTCACCCCCGTAATCGGCGGTGCTTTTTGCCCTTTCTCCGGCAGATTTCCATTCGTATGTAAGGGCGACCCCTTCAGTGTTATGTTACTCATAATAAAATATTTGCTATAAAAGTTAAAGATTTGTTAAAATACGGCGATGAAATACAAAGAACTGGCGAGTAAGATTCAGAAAGCTCTTCTAGAAAAGAAAAAATCATCTACCACCACTTCTCCTGAGAAAGCGTACACTGCTTTTCCAATGCGCACTGCTCAAAATGTTCCTTACCACGTTAACACACCCAAAAAAGGGTTGCAAGAAGCAAAAATCGTCTCCAACGAATGGAACTCTGAAGTCAAACAAACAACTCATCTAGCGTCCTCCCTCGACCTTCAACTCGTACCTTACCCCTCCCTCATTCCCACCCGTGTCCAACTCTGGAAATTAAAAAGTTACCTTTACCTCCTCCGCGCCCTTCATCTCCTCTCAAAAGGCAAAGACCTCTCGAGCGACATCTCGGTCCTCTCCTCAGACCCACAACCCTCCCAAAACGAACTCTGGGCCGACATGATGAAGCCCCACGAAGAACGCCAGTTCCGCATCGGCCGCATCACCAATTATTTCTCATAGGGTTCAATTTGTTTCGATGCGATTTATCCAATGGTGGAAGAATTCTTTGGACCAGGTTCGTCTAATGGCTTCTTGATCGCGGACAAAGTGAATGATATCTTCGATGGCAGAAGGCACATCGAGTTGATCAATCCGTTCCTCGGCCATCTTTAAGAAAGCCGATCGATTTAAAACTTCTCTCTGTTGGTTTAATTTTGAAAAGAGGGTCAAGTTTAATGGGATTTTTCTTCGGATAAACCATACCATATCATACCAGTCTCGTCCCTTGACACGTCCTTTCCAGGCTCGAAAAAGAGCAGCATGCATTTTTCCAGCAAAGAGGTATTCTTCATTCACGCATTTAATCGATACGGGTATGGGTTGTGACAGAAACTTCTGTTCGTGGGCAAATTCAATCCTGGGATCTGTATCGATCTCGACCTTAACACGGATCATCCTATCCTGATGGACCCCCTTCAACAGATCGGAATGGACCCCAATTTTTAAGAGCTCTTGGACCGTTGTAGTCTTTAGGAAAGCAGATTTCACAACTGTAAAAGAGGCTTCGAACCCAAAGGACGATAATTCGTTCTTGATTGCGTCTCCGAAAGGCTGCCAACTCCAATGCAGATTAGGGGTAAGTAATGTAAAATCGAGATCTTCAGAGAATCGATCCAGCCCATAGAAAATTCGGAGGGCCGTGCCACCGTAAAAAGCAGCATGTTCGAAAAATTTCCCCCGCCATAATCCCACCAAGGCAATTTCTTGTAGGATTTCGCGAAAAGCCTGCTCGTGCTCTTGAAAAGAACTGGAGGTGTATTTTTTTAGCATTTCCTGGATTGCATTATTCATGATTTTCTCGACATTGTATCAGATATTGGATTGCGCTGTGAGGCCGAGCTTGATAGATCTCTTTTAGCAGCGGAAGATTTAAGCTATAAAAATCTTCCTCTTCTATGCGCAAATCTTCAAATATGGTTTCTTTAAATTGTTTTTTTGATGAAAAGGCGCCTCTTCGAATAACCAACAAATCAGTTAGCGCTTTTTCTTTTGTGGCAATGAGCGCGTGTTGGTTGTCTGAGAATTTAACCCATGTAAATCCGACGGCATAAGCATCCTGGGAAAGATGGTCATAGGTAAAAAGCCCAAGAGGCGTTTGAAATCTTTTAGTTCGCCCAGTTGTGACACTCGTAACGGTAGTCACTTTTTCGGGAATTAAGCGGTAATATTGACATGCCCATTCTAAAGAAACATACGACGGCCCATAAATCATATTAGCCAATACCTCGGAGGAATAGGGCTTTTTTGCAAAATTTTTCCCAAAAATATAGATTCCCTTTTTAACACGAATTAAACCCTTTATTTTTAAAAGATGGTTTAATTTTACCCGAGGATTTTTGTAACCGCTGAGACATTCCATCACAAAACCATAATCCAATTCTTCCCCAGGGGCCTTTTCTCGCAAAACCATCAGCCCTGGGTCCATCCCCAACCCCTTCATATTCTACCTCTATGTTAGCATAACACTAACATACTGGTTATTTTATTAGAACATGATAAATTATCTTTGATTATCAACGAGTTAAGAAAAAATAAAGGTCGGCACTATTTTTTTTAATTTCCTATTATGTATGTTTTCTTTACCTGATATACAGGATAAGCATGATATGCATGATTAGGAAGAAGATAAAGATCAGTTCGATAGTTTTCTGTAGCTTATACTTATGAATTGGATTCCCTATCCTTTTTTCGGGTATAATAGATCGGATGATCATGGTTCATATTTCCAGTTTACCAGGTGATGTTATTGAGATGGCTCTCGGATATTTATTTCCGCATGAGAGAAATAAGGTGGCACTTGCGTCGAAAATGTTAAATGCGCGGGCAAGGGCGATTCTTCAAACGGTCTCTTTTCTAGGCTATGTTGGGGGAGCTGTCTTGCAGAAGTTTAAAGAACATTTTCCAGCCCGCGTAAGGCAGATCAAAATCGAGGAATGGAGTTGTAAAGACCTAAATGAGTTTCTTAAAGGTATCGTAGCACCTAGGTTGGAGGTTTTACGCCTGCAATACTTGCAAGGGACCGAAGAGGAAGAACTCGAGCTTAGGGGGCTTCTTACCCATTTGAGCCTCTTGAGAGTCGTTGATATTTATCATTCATCGATTACTGGAAAATGTATTCCTCCTCAGGTTTCGAGTTTAAATCTATGCTTCTGTAGCCAAGTGAGGGAACTGGTTGTTCCTCCTGGTACTTGTCAATTAGATGTCTCGTATTCAGAGAACATTACCCAAATCCGTGGTCTTTCTAACGTGAAACTACTTCGAAAAGATGGTGTAGAGGTTCCCCTGCACGATTTTACCGGTAAAGTGTACACCTTTGGTGACATTGTAAACGACCCGGAGCACAAATTATTAGAGGAAGGGGCGAACCCCAATGCAACGAATGCTCACGGATCGACTGGTTTGGCTTATCTGATGGGGTTTCCTTTAGAAAACTCGCATGAGGTGGTGATAAAACATGGAGCTGACATCAATGCCAAGGAAGCTGGAAACAGAGTTGTAAATAGAGCGAATTATTACAAGAGATATTCTATTGCTTTGATGCTTGTTCGGAGAGGGGCAAGATATTGTTTTCCATCATGGGCATATCTTAAAGACTGTGTTGACCGACGAGATTATGAAGGAATCACCCTTCTTTTAGAGAAAGGGGCAAATCCAAATTATTCTTTAAAGGAAGCCCTTTTAATTAAAGATCAAGTCATGGTTCGCCTTTTGCTGGAAAACAGAGCAGATCCCAATTATTGTTTTGACATCCGTCAATCTAAAGGATGGAATCAGGCTCGGCCTTTGCATTTGGCTTTAGATCTAAGAGATGGAGCGATGGCCCGCCTGCTTGTCGAATTTCGCGCCGATCTGAATGCCAAAAACGGGGCTGGGGAAACACCCCTGCACTGGGCAGTCCTATCGAGTATGGATGATTCAGAAAACATCGCCTTTTTGATAGAAAAAGGGGCCTTTGTCGATGAAAAAGATAACTGGGGACATACACCTCTCTACTTTGCCGTCGACAATCGATTTGCAAAAGTTGCCGCTTTTCTTTTTTCAAAAAGAGCCGATCCTTATCTTCTCTGCAACTTTACAGGGTTAACCCCTTATTCTCTAGCAGAACAAACAGGTCAAATGGCACTAGTTTCTCTCTTCAAGAAAAGAAAATCATAAGAGGAAGATAAAGATCAGTTCGTTTATACTATCTTAATGTCTGTTTCAAAAGTAGAGCTGCCGGTTATTCCTCCACAAGTCCAGGCGCTGTTGGAAGGAAAGTATATTATTGATTTGACAGAAGAGGTTAAAAGAAAACCTCCGGGGCCGTTTTATGGACGGGAAAAGGATATTCTATGGGTAGCGGAAAAGGTTTCGTGTCAAAATAAAGATAGTGTTTTGGTTACTGGTTCTGCAGGTGTGGGGAAAACACTCCTTTATCGTCAGATCGCTTATCTTATTATGACGGGTAAAGCACCGGTCGGTCTTCAGAACCGGAGGGTCTTTTTATTTATTTCAGATCTCAAGAAAGTATTGGATGTTTTGGGGCAACATTCTCGCGACGATTTCCTGATGGTTGTCGATGAGGTGCATGCTTATTTTAGAATTGGATCGATATTCACCGAAGAGCTTAAACCATTCATTGGGAATGGGCGGACTCCACTGATCGGGCTGACAGATCGGTGGGAAGAATTCATGATGGATCCTCCCATGAGGCGCCGTTTTCAGACGCTCCACCTCAGTGAAATGGCGATTCCCGATGCGATCGAAGCTTTTAAAGCGTCTCGATCCAGTTTAAAAGCATGGGCTGAGAATTTCGTGTTAAAAAACTTCGGCGCGCTGGGATTCCAAATTTCGATCCGCGACGACGCGATCGAAACCGCGGTGAAGCTCTCTGTTACCTACTTGCCGAAGGAATTTCTTCCGGACAAAGTCTCCAAAATTTTAGAGCCTGCTGTGACGGGAAAAACGATCCAGTTCATGCAAGAAAAAAAACCGGGCGTGCCTCTCTATTTGGAGATCACACAAGAAGATATCGTCCAGTATGTCATCCGCGAATTCAAGGTCACGAGATCAGATGTACACGCGAAATCTGAAGACCTCGATCGAGCCCTTAAAACCACTCCGATTCCACTCACGGAACCTCTCATGAGGCATACCCTCAACCTCAACCAAGAAGCTCTTCTGGGTAAAATCTTACCGGCTTACGGGCGAGATCTGGAGATGAGAAATGTCATCACGATCCTCAGCGGACTTGAATCGAATAATGTGATTTTATGTGGAGAACCGGGATGTGGTAAAACCCGGATTGGAGAAGGGCTTGCCTATCTGATGGTCCATGGCCAGGTGCCTGAATCGATGCGGGACATGTTGGTCCTTCTTCTCGATTTAAATAGTCTCGTTGGCAAAACAGAATACCGAGGGCAATTCGAAGAAAAGGTGGGCGAGTTTTTGCGCAGTGCAGAAAAATATGCAGGGCAATTTATTCTGATGATCGATGAAGCCCATCGACTGGTAGGTTCTGGCCGAACAGAACATGGACATGATGATGTCGCCAATCAGTTAAAAGCCCTTCTCGCACGTGGAAAACTCCGCGTTTTAGGGATGACGACCCCTCTAGACTTTCAATCGATGCAATCCGATCCTGCTTTCCTCCGCCGTTTTCAAGTTCAAAATATCTCTCCTTTTTCGGTTGCGCAAACTGTCCAGGTATTAAATTTAGAAAGAGACCACTTTCAAAAAGCGTATTCAGCTAAAATGAAACGGCCATTTTCTATTGAACCTGCGGCTATGGAAGCTACAGCTTATCTTGCCGTACACTATCTACCGAAAGAATTTCTCCCTGCATCTGCTTATAAGATCTTCCACGGTGCCTGCGCCCATGCGGGCATGCAACGATTGCCTGTATTAACAGAAGGGTGCGTCATCGATTATGTCACAGAATTTCTTCAAAAGAAACACGATCGAAGTCTTGCTGAGAAAGATCTCGTCCGGCTCAAAGCAGAACTCCATCCCATCAATAGTTTAATTCCTGTTCATGAACCGATCATCCGGTTCACAGAAAATTGGACAAATAAAGCACGGCAAGGTCTTTTTAGACGGTCGCTCCACCGAACTTACGAATTGCAATCGATGATCAACACGTTGGGATGTGTCACGATCAACAATATTCTCCTGGTGAGCCGAGCAGGGGGAGGGAAAACCAGTTTAATCAAGCAGCTAGCCATTTCGATGGTCAGGGGAGAGGTTCCTCCCTTTTTGCAAAATTGTCTTTTACTGACCCTCAAACTCCAAGATCTTTTAAATGAAGAAAAAACAAATCCGAATGTTATCACAGACTTCATCGAAAGTGCGAGCAGGTACGAAGGTCATTTTGTTTTATTTACCGATGAATTCCATACCTTTTTCGAAGCGAGAACCAGACAAGGGATCCCGATCTATGAGCTTTTTAAACCGATCTTAGCTGAAGGGAAAGTCAGGCTCATTGGCGCGACCACTCCCGAAGACGCCAAAGAGTATATTCTGGATAAAGGTGAATCGATTCTTAGGCGCCTCTCGATCCAAGTTTTAGCCGAGCTCGGTGTATCAGAATCGATCGATGTCCTCGCTGATGCCAGACCGTTCTATGAAGAATATTATTCGAAGCAAAAAGGAAAGCCATTTAAGATCGATCCGGCAATTTTTGAAACCCTTGTCCTTCAAGCCAAAGAGAGATTGAATTACCAAGCTCTTCCAGCAAGCGCCATCACACTTTTAGAGCAAATCTGCTCCAAAAGTACAGCCTCAATCGTCACCCAGGCCGACTTAAAAAGTAGGTCAGTATCATGGTTTAGACAGTTATTTTCCTCTCTTTTATGGCTACTCCGGAGTATCCGGTCTTTAGTGACGAGCCGAACTTAAATTGTAAATCGTTTGGGACTTTTCGCGTGAGCATCATCTTCCAAAAAGCAAGACCCATCTGGACATGAACTCCTCGAAATTGTTGAACTTTCAATTGGCAATCGGAGCACATTTTTTCTAGTTCGCTCGGTTTTAGGAAGAGTCTGTAGATATGCATGTCTCGTGGCGTATTTTTAACACACCATTCGACCCCTTTAATGACCATCAGCCAAGACAAAGGTGTCCGGTTGAAGGTATGAAAAAAAAACAATCCTCCTGGTTTTAAAACGCGGGAGGCTTCTTGAATCAGAGCTGATGGATTTTCGACATGCTCCAAAAGATCCATGGCACACACCGCATCAAAGCTCGTATCGGGAAAGGGGAGAGCTGTGGCATCGGCCTTCAAATAAGCCACACGGCCTGTCTGATCAAATTTTTGGGCGGTTTGGAGACTTCGCTCCGATAGATCAATGCCTGTGACACCGTGTCCCAGCTTCACTAGTTCATGGGTCAGAAAACCCGCCCCACACCCCATATCCAGAATTTTTGCAGGTAAAGGAAAGAAACTTGCAATCCACGGATTTCTTAGCCGATTTTCAGCTCTTAAAAGGGCAATCGGATGATCGGATGCTGTATGCCATTGATCAGCGAGATCATCGTAAAACTCATTGTTGACTTTCTTCATAGATGAAATTCCAGTAGACCACTTGGTAGACGAAGAAAGCAGTAGCACAGAACGCTTGGAAATAGAGAAAGGGCGTTAAAAGAGAGGCTTCTGGCAGCCAATCGAAGATATTTTTTCCATGGAGCTTCGGCCACATGAGACCCATAGCAGTCAGGAGCACCGAATGGTTGACGAACAAAATCGCGTGGAGCCAGTGTTCAGCGGCTGGGCAGTGGTGTTTATGGACAAACTCGTCTTTGGTCACCAGCAAGCAGGAGAAAACAGCGAGGGCGACATAATATTTAATCCCCGCCGGATCATAGGGCACCAGCAAAATGAACGCAAAGCAAGCAATGACACTGAGCGTATCTAAGGGATGGCCAATCCGCTCCCATTTGGGGAGACCTCTTTTCACATGAAAAATATATTCATCAAAAAAAATCACCAACCCTTGCACAATGAACGGAATAAAAATCAACGCACGCACTCGAAAACTCCTCCTACAAGGGTCAATCCTGGGCCGAATGCCAAACTGATTATCGTCGCACCCGATTTGACCTGCTGATCGTTCCACATCCGATCCCAAATATGGGGGAGCGTGGCCGATGACATATTTCCATAGTTTTGAAGAACCCAAAGACTATGTTCATATTGGGAAGGTTTAAGTTCAAGAATTTTAGCGACTTGATTGATGATTTTTGGACCGCCTGGATGGATCGCAAAATAAACATCCCCGCTCGCATGTTTCAAAAGTTTTTCGGCAAAAGAGGGGAGAGCTTTGGCAATGAGCTCAGGAACTCTCAAGGAAAGCTTCATCTTTAGACCCCAGTCATGGCAAATCCACGTCATCACCTCCGTCGAATCGGGGATGATCATCTCTTCGAGTTTAACGACCCGAAACCCGGCCGTCTCTTTTTCCGAGACCGTATATTTAATAAATCCATCGGCAAATAGAGTCTGGATCACCAGCTGTTCCATCTCATGGGCCATAGGATTCACATGCAAACTGCATACCTCCGTATGAACCACATCAGCCCCCCGTCCCATCCGAATCGCCGGAATCGCCGCATAACATCCCATATGGTACGCATGGGTCACCGCCGTCCCACCTCTCCTCTCCGAAACAAGCTTCTGCGCCGGACTCGGCGCCACATATCCCGTACACGTCACATGGACCAAATGCTCCGGTAGCTCACGACCCACATAAATCTTCCTTAAAACTTCGGTCGTGATCCGGTCATAAATTTCACTCCGTTTTCCAAAACCTGCCCCTTCGGGTCGATCGAAAACCTCCATCGTATTCCACTCGTGATGGATACAATCTCTAAAAGATACACCCCGTTTCTGCACCTTCTGCTCACCCAATCCTATCTTCCTCAGCAAAGCATGGATTCCATCATGTTTGACAACACCTGCTCGGCTATGCAAAGCAGCAAGCCACTTCAAACTCTCTTCTTGCAGCAGCTCAAACTCAGGGCGAACGACTTGAAAATCAGTCAAGGTGACGGGCATCGTTTCCGCATATTAGCAGATCATTCTTAATTAACTACAAAATCTTCTTTGATTAAATTTCCACTCCTCCTATGAGGATAGATATGAAGAAACAAGAACGGTCGCGGGTTGGGATTTGGAAAATGTTTGATCAGATTTCTCCGACGTACGATAAGGCGAACCGGGTGATGACACTGGGACTTGATCAAGTTTGGCGGCGAAAGATGGCCTATTTTCTGCCAGATAAGCAGGGGCAGGTGCTGCTGGATTGTGCGACGGGGACGGCTGATCAGCTGATTTCTTTTATGGAGGGGAGTGACAAGGTGGGTCAAGCGATCGGGATTGATTTGGCCCAGGAGATGCTGGCTGTTGGAAAGAAAAAGATGGAAAGTAAGCCTTACGGAAATGCGATCTCATTCCAGGTTGCGAGCGCGCTTGATTTGCCTTTTGAGGATGCTATGTTTGATTGCGTGGCGATTTCGTTTGGGATACGGAATGTGACCGATGTCCGAAAAGCTCTTTCTGAATTTTACCGTGTTCTTCAGAAGAAGGGGAGAGTCCTGATTTTAGAGGGGACCGTCCCAAAGAATTTTTTTCTGAAAAAGGTCCACTTGTTTTATCTCCGCAATATTTTGCCACGCGTCGGTGGAACGATTTCAAACAACCTCGATGCATACCGTTATCTCAATGAGACGATTGAAACATTTCCATCCGGAGAGAAGTTTTGCAAGTTCTTGCGCGCTGCGGGATTCAAGAGCGTCAAGGCCCATCCATTGACGGGTGGGATCGCCACGATTTATGTGGGTGATAAGGGATGAGAAAGCTCGTGTTGTTGCTTCTTATGGCAAGTTGCGGCATTAGTCAAATGAATGATAGTATACAAACGTCGAGTTCGACCATCCAAGAAAACACGAGGGAAGTGAGCCGTTCAACTCAGACCATGCAAAGCTTTGAAAAGGTTATTACAGAAAATACCGTAGCAGTCACGAAATTAATAGAACACCCTTTCGCGGCGACTTTTGGGTTCGCGCTGATCATCGCTCTTTTGGTGCTACCTTCAGTCCTTCTGATTGCCCTTTATTTTAAGCCACGGAGACGTCGCTAAGAGAGATCTGACGCTGACGGGCATTATCCACAAACGGCTGGAATCCGGGCTTATAGTTTTCAGCGATTTTGTTTCTTTCGATGGCATAGGCTCCAAACGCCTGAGGTCTTCGACCCATGTCCCATTCAATATCATCGGTAAATGACCAGCCGTACACAGCTCGGAGATTTTTCATGCCAATCTCTTTCTGAGCTTCTCGGATGGTATAGAGAGAGCGGCTCAAATACCGGGCTCGTTGCACATCATTATGCGTTGAAATACCCATCTCAGTGATTCTTAGTTCTTTTTTGCTGGCATTATAGGTATCGAGGATGGCTTTATAAAACCCAGCAGGATCTTCCCTAAACGGCATCTGAGTCATCGGCTCACCGTAACTCGTCGGACCGGTCAGTCCAATCACGGGCCGGGTATAATATTGTAGCCCGATAAAATCAGCCTTTAGAGGCCCTAGATCTTCTTTCATATTGCACAAGAAGGGGACCTTCAATTCAAAAATTCCCGTTCTAAAATATTCGAGGGGAACATCGTTGATCAGCCTCGTCAGATATCTCGTTATCGGAACTAAGAGAGGGTTCGTCGGAACAAAGTGGAGATATTGATGAGTGATTCCAATTTTCACCTTTGGATTCATCGGTTTAAGGGCATCATAAACCGCATTATTAGCCTTAAAGGCGGTTTTGAGAAACTGTCCTGCCCGTTTGAAATCAAAGATTTTTCCAGGAGGAAAAGCTCCTCGAACATAACCCGAGAAGGCATCGATAGCAGGCTCATTGATTGTACAAAACTCATCGACTAAAGGTGACCCTTGAAAATCTTGTGTGAGGGGTGCAAACATTTTTTTGCAGTATTCGACAAAATCAGGAATCACCGCTTCATTTTCAAAACTACCCATTTCTTGAACCCATTTTGGGCGTGAAAAATGGTCAAACGTCACCATCGGCCGGATCCCTTCACTGCGCAGGTGTTTGCACAGGTTGACAAAAACCTGGATGTTTTCCTCATCCCATACACCTTTGGCAGGATTGACCAAGCTTTGTTCGACCGAAAATCGGTATGCATTGACACCGATCTTGTGAAGCCGATCGATGATTTGGCTGCGACCTTCGGCTGTTTTATAAAGCTCGAATAACGAGACTTCGAGTGCAGTCGACCGATTGTTAGGATCACGGATCACTTTTGTCTGCCAGTCGGCCCAATTCGAATTCGGACAGGGAGAGTCTTGAGCCGTGCATGTGGCAACGCCTATTCTCAAATCTGGATCTCCTTCGCCTAAAGGATGTTCTTTCAAACTTTTTACAACATCGATCTGAGTCCAAAGATGGCTATCATCCAATAGGGCCGGAAAGCCCGGCTCCACCGCTTTTTTATAAAATAAAGAAGCGACAAAACGACAAATCTTTTCTACACCCGTTAAAATTCCCGTTGAGATCCCAAGGGAGGTGAAAACCATGCCTGCCGTCGTATTGGCTAAAAATTTTACACTGTAAATGATTCTTGAATCACCCTCTTTCCAGGCGGGAGGGACAAAACAATCTTCGGCTTTTTCCCAAATAAAATCATTGATAGACGAAACCATACCAAACATCATAAAATAGTGACGTTTTTTATGAAAATTAAAAGAATTGGAATTCACGGAGAGGGGATAGGGGACATTGATGGACTGACGGTCTTTGTTCCCGGCGCCCTGCCTGGAGAAGAAGTCACCGTGGAGATCGAAGAAGCTCGCAAGAATTATGCAAGGGCCCGCCTCGTGTCAATCCAAAAAAAATCTCCCGATAGAGTCACACCACCCTGTCCCGTCTTTGGGAAATGTGGCGGATGCCAGCTCATGCATCTGAGCTATTCAAAGCAATTGGAAACCAAACGTGCCCGGGTCGTCGATGCTTTAGAGAGAATCGGAAAACTCTTCGACGTCCCTGTCCACCCCTGCATTCCCTCTGCGCCGCTGGCCTACCGGAATAAAATCCAACTTCCCTATCATTCCGGCAAACTCGGCCTCTATGCCTTCAACTCGCATGATCTTATTGAAATCGATACCTGTTATATCCATTGCCCGCTCGGGGAAAGAGCCTTTCAGCAGATCAGACAAATCGTACATTCCGTCAAACATGTTCTCATCAAGACAGCCGTCCAAACCAACCAAGTTTTAGTTATTTTGGTGACCCAGGATAAAGAACTCCTCACTCCTCTTGCTCAGCAAATCATGGAATCTCTCCCTGAAATCAAAGGAGTTGTTCAAAATTTCAACCCTTCTTCCTCCAATGTCATCCTAGGACCCACCTATGTCACCCTGGCAGGCCAGCCTTACATCGAAGAAAAAATCTCCGACCTCACCTTCAAGGTTTCACCCGCCTCTTTTTTCCAAGTCAATCCCATCCAAGCCGAACATCTCTACCAAAAAGCCGTGGAATTTGCAGATTTAAGCGGAACCGAAACCGTCCTCGATGCCTACTGCGGCGTCGGCACCCTTTCTCTTATTCTCGCCCCCCATGCCCGCCACATCATCGGCGTCGAATCAGTCCCCAAAGCCATCGAAGATGCCAAGGCCAACGCCCAAACAAACAAAATCTCCAACGTCACCTTCACCTGCGCTCCCATGGAAGACTTCCACCCCCCCACCATCGATACCGCCATCCTCAACCCACCCCGCAAAGGTTGCCATCCCGCTGCCCTCAAGCACCTCCTCCACCTCAAGCCCCGCCGCATTGTCTATATCTCATGCGACCCCGCAACCCTCGCCCGTGACCTCAACCTCCTGCATCCCAGCTACACCATCAACCAAGTCCAACCCCTCGACATGTTCCCCCAAACCACCCACGTCGAATCTGTTGTCCAGTTAACATTGAAGTAAGTTATGCTATCCCTTATGAAACGGATTTTAGTCATAGCAGGACCCAATGGAGCAGGAAAAACGACAACTGCGTCCACTCTTATTCCGGATCTTCCTATGTTGTATGAATTTATCAATGCTGATGAAATAGCTAAAGGTCTTGCACCATTACACCCTGAAAGTGTTGCGTTAGCTGCAAGTAAGCTAATGATTCATCGATTACGCGAATTGCTTAAAGCAAATAAAAGCTTCGCTTTTGAAACTACCGGCGCTGGCACTAATTACTTAAAACATCTCAAAGAAGCTAAAAATAAAGGATATGAAATCAATCTCTTATTTTTATGGCTCTCAAATGTACAGCAAGCTCTAAATCGGGTTGCTCAGAGGGAGGAGCAGGGAGGTCATTATATCGCACCAGAAGTCATTCGAAGGCGGTATTATTCAGGCTTAAAAAATTTAATTATGTTCTACTTGCCCATAGCTGATATTGGTCTTATCGTTGAAAACTCATTAGAAGAGCAGGGCAAGCTCATTCTCAGTAAACATTTGGGTCGAATGGACATACATGACCCCCAAAGTTGGAAAAAAATTCAGGATATGGCTCATGGATAAAGAAGACGACGATATCGACATGATAAAAATCATGATTGAGGCTCAGAAGAAAAGCTACCGGGTTGCATTCGAAACAGCAGTGCGTACGGGCACTTGTCTGATTTACAATCGAAATGGGAAAATTGTAAAGATCAAGCCACCCTACAAATATGTGCTTGTGCCTATCAAAAAGAAGAAGAGAAAAAGAAAATCATTACCGAATAATCATCGTCAGGCCAAGGACGATCAGGGCTAGGGCGAAGTATTTTTTGAGCTTGAGGGAGTGGATGGTGTGGGTCATGCGGGCGCCAAAAGGAGCTGCAATCATGGTTGTGATGGAGAGGATGACAAAGGCGGGGAGATAGATGTAACCGATGGTATTTTCATAATAGGTTTCTTCGAGGCCGATGAGTAGAAATGAAACGGCTCCCACAAGAGAGACGATGAAGCCTGTTGCGGCGGCTGATCCAATGGCGATCTTCATGGGAAATTTGTATTTTACAAATAGGGGAACCATCATCGTTCCTCCGCCCATACCTAAAATATTCGAGAGGGCTCCTAGTCCAAAAGCAATCCCGCCGAGTCTACCTTGTTTAGGTTTCGTGTCTCGCAATGGAGCGGAATGACTTCTATAAAAATAGATTCCAAAACCAATAGCAAAAACAGCGAAAATAATCTGGAGAAAAGAGTTTGGAAGTAAATAGCTTATAAACGCTCCACAGATACAGCCTAGGATGAGCCCTGGGAGCATCGCTCGAACAAATTTCCAGTTCACTTCTTTTTGCCTGGCATGGGAATATGTTGCAACAATCGCATTGAACACCATCGCGGCAAGAGAAGTTCCAATCACAAGCTGCATCAGATAAACATGAGGAAATTTGAGCAAGGTAAAAATCAAAAATAGACAAGGTACCGTTATCAGGCCCCCGCTGATACTCAACAAACTCCCTAAAAATCCCGCGATTAACCCTACAATCCCATATGCAATCAGAGAAAGGACAAACATATTTTTGTCATACTATACACTTGTATTAAGGTTTATAGAATTTTATCCTTTATCCTCTTTTAAACTCCCATGAGAGGCCATTTCGAGGGAAACCTGCGGAGGAGAAAATCACCGAGATTTCGGAAAAAAGCTGCTTAACTTGGGGATCTTCGTAATGACCCAAGGGGGTTAGAGTGAGGGACATCAAAGTTTGATTCTCTTTTAGTTTGGTGGCTAGGTAGGCAAATCCCTCTAGAGTGCAGCCTCTCAAATCTAGAGCCAGGTCGACGATGGTGGGATGATCCGCGAGGGGATCAGCTAGAAGCTGAAGGTGCATGTTATCTAATGAACCGTTTAAGCAGAGAGTTTCAAACGGGTGCTTTTGTTTCAAAAGATCGGCAATTGCCTGGACTGTACGAGTGCTGAAGGGTGGCCTAGTAAGGTGAAGATTTCTGAGGTTTCGATTTTTCTCTAGACTTCGGATCAAAATCTCTCCTTGACCATCGTCGATGAAAAACACCTCATTGATATCGAGTTTTCTTAAAGACTGATTGAGACGGATCATCTCTGCAAGAGGCAAAACAGATGTTGAATCCATTTTTGTAATCAGAGTGAGATTAGAAACCGTTTTATTTCTACTGAGCCCCTCGAAGAGGGGAGCTGATTCATCCGTTAAGGCTGCCATTTTTATAGTGAGATTCTGGAGAGTTGTATTGACTGCTAGAGCTCCGCCAAGAGTAGAGAGATTTCTTGAATCATGCAGAGGCAAAGTCAGAGTCTTCAAATGCCGATTCTGTGCGACCGCTTCAGCAAGACCATTGCCATCTAAAACGAGTTCAATAAAATCTGAATGAAAATGAGATAAATGAGTATTTCTTCTAATGACTTCCCCTAGGATCTTTGTGGTATCGAGGAGAGGTTGAAAAGATATATTTAAATTATATTGATCGACATAAACTTCTCTGAGACTTGTATTCGTACAAAGACTTTCTGCCACGGCTTGCAATCCCTGAGAAGTGACATACCCGACACGCATCGATAAAAATTGGAGATATTTGCAATTTGCAAGTGGCTGCGCGATACTGAATAAACTTGCATCCATCTCATTCTTCATCGTGATATACAAGGTTGTCACACACGTCGATCTGACAATATCTGGAATGACGATACTAACAACCCGGTCGTCCGTTGTTTCTAATGTAAATTTAGTCAGTAATGACGAAGTTCCTAGCTGCCTTAGAATTAGCGCTAACTCGAAGGCTAAAGCCGGATCATTGCATCTACAATCCAACTCTTTGACGTAGCAATACCGGAGCAGCTTTTCGAGCATATAAAGTGTCTCGTGGGAACATTTCATATCGACGACACCATTGAAATAACTAAAAGCATCCTCCGTGATTTTGTGCCTTTTTTTGGCAACCTGCCATTCCCGACTCAGTCTCAAAAATTCACCCGCCTGCAATTCTTGCAAAGTGGCATTTTTCCGTTTTTTACTAAGACTTGCATCTTGCGGAACTCGTAGAGGAGGATGATTCGTTAATAAGAAACCTTGTAGTCTACGATCATCTCTTTGGATTGTATCCGCCCACACTTCAGCAAGTTCTTTGACGTCGTCTTTTGAACCTGGCTTTCCAAGCAGCGCTCCAATTTGGACTTCAGTTTCCTGCAGCAAAGCTTCAGAGTTCCACATTCTAGCCAGTTCCCTAACCTCCATGATCGTTTCAGGAGAGAATACCTTTTCACCCGTTTCAAAATACTCGACAACTTCATGGAGGGCAGCCGCACTGATGATGTTCTGGGTAATCGGTATGCTTATAGGACATTGCAATCGAAAAAGTAGTTCACTCACCCAGATATTGCTTCCAATACTGATTTTTCGATGCAGTCCGAGTGCCTCTTCCCCAGCAAAAGCTTGAACGGCTCTAAAAAATACCCGTACAATTTTGAGAAAATCCTTCATATCGGCAAAGATGTGGGGTAAGAGGCAAGAAGTGACTTGGCATATCACACCCTGTTGGCATGCAGTTTGTGGATTTCTCAAAATCTCATCTACAATGGGTCTTAAGCGTGGGCCATCCGTGATCAATTCCGATAACTGATAGGCTGCTTTCCTTAGGGCGATGGTATTAATTTGCTGCGACATAATGGCATTAATTATATACAATTTTACCCTTTAAATATATTAATTATAACCCCATTATAATAAGAAACTTATGACAATTTCACGACTTTCTGATGAAGTGAAGATTTATATCCTTTCTTTTATGGAACCTAGAACCATCGCCATCATGGCCCGCATCAACCATGAATTTGCCCGGCTGGCCCGCGATAAAACCCTATGGAAAACGGTTTATGATCGGAGATGGCATCTTGCACCTGAGGCGAAATTCTCTCTAACATTAGACTGGAAAACCTACTTTCGGAAAGCTCAATCTTTCAAGGAGGAAAAAAATTACCGTTTTTTTTGGCGCGAAGGAGTTCCTCTAGAAGCGATCCATTTTTTTACAGCAGGGGAGGAGGCGTTTAGTTTGGATGTCATGCAAGCTGTACTGGGAGGAAAACCGATTACCGACGAGGCTTTGGTACAGATTCTCCAGCTTTTAAATGTCAAAGATCACCCCTCTGCGTTCTCTGTCTTTCTTAAGCACCGTCAAACCTTGATTCGTTCAAATCCACATGCCGGGTGGTGGTTATCGAGGATTTTTAGTCGCTCTCTTGGAAAATTGACAAAAGACCAGATGATATTTTTACCTGAGAAATTTAACTTGCCCAATTTTCACGATTTTCTCTTGGGAGTTGCACATATCTGGTTGGAACAGGGGAGATGGCTTGAGCTCCTTGTAACTTTGAATTGTTACGGCCAGTTGGTAACAGAAGAAATGGGAGGGGAACTTCTCTCTTTTCAGAGATTCATAGAGGAATGCCAAAGAAGTAAACCGTCTTGGCAGCTACTCGAGGCTTTAGGAGATATCTTAGATAGCTTCAACAAAAAAGAAGAAGCGATCGATCTTTATATTCAAGCGCTACATCCAGAGGTTTGCATGTTTCCACGAGACGAGGTTAGGCTTGCAACAAAAATCGGCGATCTGCTGATCGCTTTAAAGCAAAAACACTCTGATCAAATCCCATCTGAAGATGCCTTGGAGCTCGTTCTGGAGATTTTCGAGAACCATATGTTGCACAAAACCGAGTATGACCTCGAACCTGTCTTAACTTTATTGGGTCTTGCCCTGACATACAAATTAGAAAACTATTATCAAATTCTTTTAGATATTCCGACCCGTACTCTCTATAATTCTTCCAAGGACGATTTTTTCCCTACTTACTTTTTCTTCCGATGCCAACTCTGTAAGGTTACAAAAAATCAAACAGCTGGAATTGAGGCATGGGTCGAATTTTGTCACACTTCTCTTTTGTCCTCGAGTGATTATCGGATCATCTATCTATTTTTAAAAGACGATCTCCCAGCCTGCCATACGATGCTCCGGTATCAGAGGGAGATTCCCCAAGTCCAACTCGGCGTTGCTTATGCCCATTTTAGATTAAATAACATCGATCAAGCTCTTCGGATTATCAGCGCGAATAGGATGTACATCAGAAAAGAAGATCTAGCCTGGCTGTTTTTCTATAGCAAAACGAACATCAATGCCGCTGTCATCTATTCACTCTTTTTAAACACCCGGCTCGAACTCATCCAGTTCTACACCTCTTTGCTCGACTATTCACATCGTGAGTTTTTTATTTATCATAATCTGGCGACACGCCTTTTCTTCATCCACCATAAACCGATCCGAGAAATCGTTAAGTATGTCAAAATGGCGCAAGATCACGATCCAGATATCCCTGAATCGTACATTTTAAAAGCAAAGTGTTATCAAAAACTTGGGAAGCCAGAAAAGAGCCTACAATCCCTCTCAAAAGCCCGAGAATTAAAGCCCCGTAAATTTTCATCTAACCCAATTGATTATTCTCAAGACGAACTCCTTCTCTTGTATCGAACCTGAGGGACTGGACGAAAATTTCGAATCTGTTTATTAACGGGGCTGGTAAACAAGTGACAACCTGCTTGCTGCGGCTTCGCCATATCGATTCTCGCTCGGAATCCTTCGTATTCAAGAATGTTATTCCTCGCGAGAATCAATCTGGCTTTGCCTCGCAGCGCATCTTGTCACTTGTTTACCAGCCCCGTTAATAAGTTGGGAAATTATGTCCAAAGAAGCACAAGAATTTTATCAGACGTTGAAAGGCCGTGTTCCTGCAGGGGAACTGACGATTGCAAAACTGCGCATTGGGTTTGAGCAACTCTTGAAAGACTTTCCGCCTGGAAACGATGTCCACTTTGAAGAAATCGACCTCGGCAAAATTCCCGCGGCATGGATCCATTCAAAGGGAGGCACTCGGGAAAAAGTGATTTTATTTCTCCATGGAGGAGGGTATTCGGCAGGGGACTTTATGTCTCATGGAGATCTCATAGGGAGAATTGCCAAAGCAGCAAAGTGCGATATCTTTGCCATCGACTACAGGCTCGGCCCAGAACACCCGTTCCCAGCAGCTGTCGAGGACACCCTGACTGCTTACCACTATCTCACGCAGAAAGAAAAACTCAACCCCGAGCAGATCATCGTCGTGGGAGTCTCAGCCGGCGGGGGACTGGCCTTGTCCCTTTTTCTCAAGCTCAAAGAGTTGAAAGAGCCACAGCCACGAGCGGGGATCTGCATCTGCCCTTGGGTCGACCTGGCATTCACTGGAAAAACCCTCGATGCTCCTACCGATATCATTCAAAAAGATCGGATCAAAATCGCGGCAGATTTCTATTTGAAAGGGCACAACCCGAAAGACCCCCTCGCTTCACCCCTGTATGGAGACCTCCATAATCTTCCACCCCTCCTGATCCAAGTTGGCTCTCACGAAATCCTCCTCGACGAAATTGAAAGACTGTCTGAAAAAGCCAAGAAAAGCGGCGTCCAAGTCACTCTCCAGCGGTTCCCAGACATGTTCCATACCTGGCAACTCTTCGCTGCAAAGATCCCCGAAGGTCAACAAGCGATAGAGATGATAGGAAAGTTCGTGCAAAGTCTATAAATAATTTTTGGTGTGATTTAGAAAACGAGATCCAACACCGGAAAAGCAATCTGTATTGAGCTTGAAGAGGGTGGTGTTGCCTGCGAGGGCCTCTGCAAGAGACTGAAGGCCGGCGGATGTGAACCGGTTCAGGTTGAGAGAAAGCTCATTTAAATGAACGTTTTCGCGCAAAACTTGGGATAATAGTTTTAAATCGTCATTTTTTAATGCACAATCGATGAGATTAAGCGTTTGGAGGGGGTGCGTTTTGAGAAGCTGCGCTAAAGCTTGGAATGTTCTAGGGCCAAACCTGCATCCATGAAAATATAAAGTCCGCACGGGTGAATGGGCAAGGGCATTGATCAACAATTCCCCATCTCGATCTAAGATATCGAACAGGGAAAGTCTTAAAGAATGAAGAGACGGGCTTCTTTTTAAAAATAAAGAAAGTCCCTCTAGCATGAGCTGAGATGTTGGTCTACTGCCGGTAATACCGACATTCGTTAGCTTTTCATTTGCCGTTAGCTCTGAAAAAAACGGATTCAAGTCAGGTCTTCCACCTTCGGCGGTTAAGTCAAGTGTTAGAACACAAGGATTTTCTGCAATCGCTCGGCCGAGTTGTCTCAATTCGGGATAACTCTCCAAAGTCAAATAAAAAGAAAGGTAGGTCACCGTTCGATTTTTTCTTAAAGCTTGTATCCAAGCTTGGACTCCTATGTGGTTTAGCCGGTTGAGATCCACGGACCGAAATTCTTGAAGGCGAGGATGCTTCTCAATCATCTCAGCAACGGTAGGTCCGATCTTCGGATCAGAATAAGATTGGTCACCTTCAGACTGACTGAGCGAGATTTTTTCCAAGCTTTCATTCCGAGAAAAACCCTCGAGTAAACGGTAAGCAGCATTTTCGGTCATAAAATCACATTCAAGTTTAAAACTTTTTACCTCTCGATTTTCCCCTAAAGCGACTCCGATTGCTTCACCACTTTGATCGAGCTCATATCCCATCTCGATTTCGATTTCTTGAACCCTGTTAAAGCCAAGAACTGTAGGGATAATGATCTTCGTAATTGCTTCGTCGGATGTGATTAAGCCAAAATAACGGAAATAAAGGGAACGGCCATATTTTTTTAAAATGTTCGCTAATTCTATCGCATGACCCACCTCATGACAGGCACACTCCAAGCAGGGGATTCGATAACCTCTCATGAGGATCTCATCCAAGAGTTCAAGATAGGCGATCGAGGTTTCAAATTTAAGACCGCCTGGAATTTGGAACAAATTCCCGCTCCGTCTGATATAAAACTCGTGGGCGAGATGGACCGCTCGCAGTGCCTTGAATTCAGCGACGGCTGCATAGTTTGCCGTAGCAAGCCCATTTTCAATGCTCAGAACTTTGGGGCCATTGTGAAGGAGAAGTCCCCGTTTCAAATCTTCGTCTTCCGTTTCAAATGCGAAAACCATCACCTGAAATAGCTGTGCGATTTGATCAGGTGTTTCTCCATTCCCAACGGTTCGATGGATTTGATGCCAAGTGTAGTGCTGGAGAACAGGGCATTGATAGAGAACGCCGAACTGGCGTACTTTCAAAATATGTTCGCCCGAAAAGTAGTCTTCTCCTTGCTTTAAAGACTCTTTCTCAAAAAAAGCGGCAATCTCGGCGATCGCCCCATCGCTGGTACCTTCAAAAAATCGAATAGGTTTTCGCTGTCTGGCCAGGAAAGGGGTATGAAGATCCAAAGATCTTTGTGAAACGACACCCGAAACGCCCAGATTTGGAGTCGGGGTTCCAACAAGGCCCACTTTTTCCTCAAGGCCCAAAGCTCCCGGTCCAATGAGGGGAGTGACATGAGAGGCAACTGCTTTGAAAAACGCTTTTGCACAATTGAGCAGCCCCGGATACCGAATATTATTTTCCTCGAGTTGAATCAGGGAGATCAACCGGACAATCAAGTCATCTGCTTTCGACCTTTCAGGATTTCTTAAAATCTCCTCTGCGATGGCCAAAATAACTTCTTTATGTTGACTGAGCTCTTCCGATATTTGAGCCGCAGCAAGTCGAAGAACAGAAGCAGTTGAATGAATCGTCATGTTATTAACCCTCCACGCAAAAAGGAGACAACCTGCTGGCTGCACCCCTGACAGATCGATCCTCCTCCTCGGCCTAGCCTACTGGCTATGTCCTCGTCGGTCGGACCGCTGACGCTTCGATCTGACAGGGGTTCGCTTACGCATGTTGTCTCTTTTTTGCGTGTCGGGTTAATATAGACTCTCTAAAGCCTGAAAAATGGGTCTTTCACACCGGCAGTTCCAAGCGATTTGTTTAATTTGCACGGTGTTAGGATGGAGGCGCATTTCTTCTAGCTCTCTCAAGTGGGGATAGAGGAAATGGGGCGTATTGTCAGGTGTCAACGGACGACTCGACAGGATCATCCGTTCGACAACCATCTCACGGACTTTTAAATAAGCCTCACCTGTAAAACTCGAGATTTCTTCAAGTTCATCTTGCGTCATATTTCTAAACAGCTGTCTAAAAAAGGGGGTATCACAGTGGATGGGATTCTTGTGGAGTCTAAACCCTGTATTTGCAGACAAGAGCCACACAGTAAGATAAATGAGAAGCAAAATACCGTTTGAGTAATGGGGGATCTTCCTCTGAAATACGACTTGAAAGGCAATCTTCGAGATAACAAAGCAGGTGAAAAGACACGATGTGACAACAATCCCCATCATGAAGGGCATGATAGAAGCCGGCCTGATCACCTGGGGATAGTCAAGAACCATCCTGCGCACCAGACTCTCGATCCGACGGGCAACACCATCGATCAATCTCGGTAAAATACCATGGAATGAGTTGTTATTTATTATTTGAATAGCCATAATTTAAAGATAATTATAGTCGGTTCATGACTATAAGTAAACTCTTTATAAGAAAATGGCGCTTTCTTCATTTTGTCCAACCGAGATATACGAAACGTCTTTCTGTAATGGATTGCGCATCGAAATGACACGGTTTGCTCCCATTTTGATTTCAATCACATCATTGAGATGCCACATTTTCAATATAGGGCGGGCCAACTGCAACGAAATCACGTCTTGAGAATATAAAGAGCGGGGAGATCCTTCGGGGTTATCGGATTTAGCATTGATAATCAGAACCTTAAAGGCTTTTTGACCCCTCGCAAGATCTTCTGGATAAATCGCCAGGTTCAACTCGACGATCCTTCCTCTCCAAATGACCCCATTTTCATCTCTTTGATTGACGGAACAATGGTCTAATAAATGCTTTACGTTAGTGTTAAATTTTGTTGGTGATGTCATGCTTTATATTATATATAATTATTAATTTAATTACAACTTATTATTATAACATAAACATCTAAGAATTAGAGACTTTTTTCTTATATTTCCTATTTCGTTATTAGTTCACTGGCCTTAAGGGCCAATTGTTGTTTGTAGAGGGTCGTGCCATTCAGAAGGGTAATGGCGGTTCCTTCAGCAAGAGTGTAGGACAATGCTAAATGGGCATACGAATGTTGGGGATTCATATCGATGGCATGAAGTAAAAGTTGTTGTTTCGTCATGTATCTTGACCCAACAAAGACGCCGCCATCTAATGGTAGAATGGATCCAAGATTATAATATGCCAGGCCACTTTTCGGATTCAATTGAAGGGCTCTAACATAAAGCTGTTGCTTGGTCAGAGTGGTGCCGCCAGGAAGGACCACAGATGCATCGTTTTGAAGACAGACTGCCAGATTATGATGGGCAAGAAAATTTTGAGGATCGAGCTCGATGACTCTGAGATAGACCTGTTGCTGTGTCATCGATTTACCATGGATTTCAATCGATCCGTTTAAAGGGAGCGAAAGGGCAAGATGCAAGTAAGCCAAGTAAAAGTTTGAGTCGAGTTCGACGGCTTTTTGTAGAAGCTGTGGGATGGTCATCGTGTGGCCTTCAAGAGGGCCTTTAAGAGAGACATTTCCACCTTGAGGGAGTGCTCGTGCCAAATTGAAATAGAGTGCTGCATTGTAGGGATCTTCTTCAATTTCCGCTTGAAAAGCTGAAATAGGAATCTTCTTTACAAGGTCAAGCCCCAAATTTCTATCGATCATCTGAAAATAGAAGGGGGTTTTTAGTGAGTTTTTTAGGATGAGACTCATGGCGGTTGTGCTGACGGTGCCTTCTACGACCACCCTTTTAGCCAGTCGGTAAAATCTTTGATCTGGGAGTTCATTTTGCCGAGAAGCCGATAAAAGAAGCTGGGCTTTTGAGTTCAAAACTCGCATGAGTCGAGAATTTTTCCTGATCTGTTCATGATCTGTTAGCTCACAAAGGATATCTAAATGAGGTGAATGGACGACTTGCAAAACCCTCTGAATTTGCTTTAGACAAAAAAGAACATTTGTACTGCACCGAACAAATAAAGGGGGATTGTAGCCTTGTGTGGACCCTATTCTATCACCCGTAAACTGAAGGCAATTTTTGACAAGATTATAGATCAATTGGGTATAAGCATTTCCGACGACGTTGCCCACTTGAACCAGGATATTTTGTTCATAAACTTCTTTTGAGACGCAGCGGAGCAGATCGGAATTATGACTGAGCCGGGTGACGACATAGCGGGGATCTGAAGGATCACACGTATCGGTGAGTACGGTTTGATAAAAGTGGATTTTTGCCTGACTAAAAGAAGGAATATTCTCTCCCACATATTGCCCAAAAATTTCGGCTGATTTACGACGGAATTTTAGATAAGGATCTTCCTTACTTCCGGCATCATTTTCCCTGCCCACGACATAAAATACCAAGGCGAGTTGAATATCTTCGACGTCACCCTGCGAGATAATCACCTGCTTTTTTGATTGGTTATACCCATCTGCAACAACCCAAACATAAGCGGCTGCTGAGCGGAGTGTATGAGACAGTCCATGATTGGGCTTTTGGACAACAACGACTCCTTTTTTGGGATCGGTATATTCAAACTTCCAATCCATGGTACAACTGGGATCGGTAAATTCTTGACTCAATCGACGTTCGTACATGTCATGTGCGACCTGAACCCATTTAAACGAGCCAAATCCGACTAAATTTGCCAAGCTCATTTTTTAAGAAGTTCCTCTTTGGTTATGTAAATCCCGTTTCGCAAATAAAGACCCCCTCCAGCGGGAAGAGTGAGTGCAAGATTCCGATAATAAAGAGAATTACTGGGATCGAATTCAATCGCCATTTTTAAAAGATCTTCCTTTAAAACTATTGTCCCATTCAAGAGTTGTATGTGTCCTCCATCTGGCAAAGTTGTGGAAAGATTATTGAGACTGAGAGAATTCGTGGGTTCTAAGTCGACAGCTCTAAGATAGAGCTCCTGCACCGTCATTTCCACTCCGTTTTCCAATCTCGCCTTACCCCCTGGAGGAAGTTTCCATGCAAGATTGTGATAAGCTAGGGAATTTGTTGGATCCAGTGAGATCGCTTTAATATAAACGTCTAAAATGGTGTAAATTTTATCAAATATTTTACAGCCAATCTTCATTTCATAAGTAAGACTACGTCCCAGGTTGCACCAAAGTGCTCCATTTTGAGGCTCTTTCGAAATGGCAGAAATAAATTCTGAAGGTGGGATTTTCTTTAAAACTTCTGGACTTAAATTTTTATCACGCATTTGTGAATGGTAGACGGAGAGGGGAGGGTATTGCATCAACATTTCTGCAATTTTAGGATCGATCCGATTGTCGTGTGTCAAAACTCTTCGAGCAAGCTCAAAAAAAGGGGAATCTTCCGTATAAGGAGAAGTTTCAGGAAGATTGACATCGGCAAGAACATCGGCTTTTGCAGCGCACGCTTCAGCAAGAGAAGGATAGTTTTTTCTCAGATCTGGATGATCTGCAAGTTTGATCATTAAATCGAGTAACTGCCCTAAAAAAGGTTGAAGTGGCATCATTTTTGGAATTTCAACTCTTCCTATTTCTATCCAAATCCGGCACAACGCTTGAGAAGATTCATAGACGGCAAACTCATCTAGGTGAGGTTCCATACCTGAAGGAGTTGGATAATAGGTCGTACATCCTCTATCGGAATTTGCTGGAGAAACAGGAATGTAATGAGCGTTGTGCTGATCACGATGGCCTAAACCTTGTAATTTTTCCATATCGGAGCACCGCTGTGGAAAACCCTGGAGTGATGGAGGCTTATCATTGATAACAGGGTATGGTTCGCGCATAGCAACCCATGCAAAGAGTAGATTCTCTTTATCGCTGTAGGCTTCCGCTGCATAACGGGCGCTCGTAGTAAAATAGATTCCATCGCCGAAGTAGCCAATATCGCGACTGTCACTCTTTTCTCCTTTTCCGTGCAGTGCATGTTTCCCAGGTGTATAAAAACCCGATTCACAAATAGAAGCACAACTATCTCGCGTTGTTCCATGCCATAAAGGAAGGACTTTAACCTGCGTACAAGTCTCTTTTTTATTTCCGAGAGTGATAGAGAACGGGGAGTAATGGGACGCCAGCTCGGTAAAACGTTTAAAAACCCTCCCGCGAAGGGCTATGTTATCTTCGTTTCTCCAACGGGGTTGAAAATAAGGTCTTTTAGCCTCTCTTTCCATGGCGCCAATATGCTCTTCAAACCGACGACTAAGTCTCGCATTATGGATAAACCAGATCCGTTTGATTTCGAGCTCAGTTGGCGGTTGGTATGAAAAAGATTTAAAAACGAGATGGAATTCGGGATCGGAAGGTAAAATTTCTATCCTTTGGCAATCTGCACCAAAAGAGGGATCGGTTCGGGTCTTATTAAAAAGAGGCGCGCTGACTGTCCAGGGAGGATCTTGACATAGAGGCCTTAAGGAAGGAGGAAGCGCCATAAATGGGTGAGATAATAAAGAACGGAAAGGAATTTATCAAAGGCTTTTTCTCTTATATTTCCAAGTTCCGGGGATAGATTCAAATCCAATGGGAGAAAAAACCGCGTCCACTTGTGATTTTGGAACTCCCTCATCGGGCTCGCTTGGGACCAATTCCACGACCATTAAGGTCTGATTATTTCTTAGCTGATCGGCGAGATAGGTCAATCCTTCCAAGGTAAGCTCGTGGGGGTTGATTACAAGCTCGATGAGGGATGGAAATTCTTGCATCCCCTCGACGAGTGCTTTGATCTTCTCATCATCAAAAACTTCCTCGGCTTCAGACTCTGGAACAAGAAACATTCTTTTTTTCACAATGAGACGTTCTAAGGGATGGCTCCTTAAAAGGTGATTGAGAGCTTGAAAAATGAATTTTGTATAACGAGGAGCTATTGTAAGATGACGGAGAGTTGAATTTCGTTGCACCCCTTCAAGAAGTTTTATAGCCTCATCGTTTCTTAAGCAACTAACTCTACTGAGATCCAAGATCTGAAGAGTACTATTGATTTGCAACAAACGTGACAGCCCTGTAATCACTGGAGGGACGCGATTTTGTACTTCTAGGTCTAAACGATGGATGGGTGCTCTACTTAGATGGTTGAAAAAGACTTCTTCATGACCACCATTATTCGATTCTAATTTTAGAGCTAAATATTTTAGACGGGTATTTTCGGCCAAAGCCTTTGCGACCTTCCATGCATTTCCATTCAACTCCAAAGGCAAATTCACCGATACTAAAGAACGATTTTCTCGAAGGGCCTCTGCTATTTTCTCCATAAATGCACGAAACCAAATAAAATCATTGAAATGGATCGATTGCAAGACAGTATTTTTTCTTAAAACTTCGATGAATAATTGGGCGATATCGGGATCGTTCATAACTGTGGGAAAATCATTCCCGTCATCGAGTTCGCTCAACGTAAGCTCTTTCAATGCGCAGTTATTTCTTGCCAAAACGAGCAGCAAAGCCGTCACTGCCCGTTTGGTCACATCCTGGCAACATATATTTAAGCTTTGTAACGATCTATTTTTTATCAATGCATCAGAAATAGCACTGAAACTTGTATCCAGACCTTCATCCGTCTTCAAAGAGATCACTTGCACCCCTGTCGATCGAATCACATCGGGAAGAAGAGCTTCTATAACTTGTTCGGTGGTGGTCGTCAGGGAAAAAGAAGTCAGCGTAGACCCATAGATTTTTAAGATTGTAGCCAGATCCATAGCCAAAGCAGGATCATTGCAATCGCATTCGACCTCTCGTACGATGCCTTCTTGCAGAACTTTTATGAGATAATTTAAGGTCAGAAATGAACAGCACCGTAGAGTGACTTTATCTCTTGAGACTACAAGATCATTCTCGGGAACTAATTCTTTCCTGCGAGCTTTCCCCCACTCTTTACTGAGATGAATGTATTCATCCACCTGTGCCTCTATGAGAGAATGATGGATCCGTCTTTTCCTCACTTTGCATTCTTGCGGAGTTTGCCGGGGAGGATTGTTCACTAAAAGAGCTGCTTTTAATCTTCGATCGTCGTAGGTCAGGGCAAAATTCCAAACATTGACCAGTTGCTCATCTCCAAGTATTTGACATATTTGAGCTTCAGTTTCATCCAATAACCCTTCACACCCCGTCAAAAGGGCAAAACGTCGGATATCTAAAATATAATCGGGAGAAAATGATTTCGTCCCTGTTTTTAAATATTCTTGGATTTCTACGAGTGCCGTATGGCTGATTTCTGCAAAAAGAGAAGCATGATTGAAATTTCTCGGAATATTGGGACATTGCAATTCGAATAAAGGACGTCTAACCTTAAGATCTTGTTCTAACAGAACCTTCTGATTCAAGCCTAAGGCCTCTTTACCTGCAACGCCTCTAATGGCTTTAAAAAATACCCGGATGGCTTGAATAAACCCTTTCGGATCCTTGGGAACTAAACTCGCGAGAAACTTCGCCGCAAACTCTTGATCTTTTGCAACTAGAGGATTTTTTAAAACCTCCTCCATAAGCTCTCTTAATTGCTCCCCATTCTTTGTAACTTGGACTAAATCATAGGTTGCTACTCTTAAAGCGGTTTGTAGAGGTAATGTTGCCATTTTTTATTCTTTATTACTGTTTGGAAGTTTTCTGCGGAAAAAGCATCCTTCTTCTTTGAAACCGAGTTCTGAGAAAATTGAATGTATTTGAACCCTCTCTTCCGGTGGTAAACGATTGTATAATGTTAAGGACATCAAGGTTTGATTTGTCTTGAGTTGATGAGCAAAATCGGAGATCGCTTGAAATGTAAATGTATTACCGGATAGTCCTAAGGATAAAAGAGAATGGTTGTGTTTGAGGCTTTCTGCAAGAGTTCTTAGATTTTGATCTGTCATTCCGTTTGGAACCAGGCTCAAGATACGGAGAGACTGTGTTTTTAAAATAGTTGCAACGGCTTCGATCATTCTGTCTCCGCTGTAGGGAAGATGAAGCTCTTGCAAAGTAGAATTCCCTTGAAGGGCTAGGATCAGAGCCTCTTCATCTTCAATCCGAGTAACTTGTAAACTGAGTCTTCGAAGAGACTTATTTCTTCTCAAAAAGTGAGCAAGTCCACCCGTTCTAACGGTGGCAGCTGTTATTGTTAAAGAGCGAAGAGTCTGGTTTGTTGATCCTTCGAAAGAGAAAGGAAGTACATCACATTTGAGCTTCAAATCGAGATTTTTCAATGTTAGATTATCTCTTAAAGCTCGTGCCAATTGATTCATTGATAGGTGCCCATCGTCTTCAATGTCCAATTGAAGAGAAGTCAAACTTCTATTGCTCTGAAGAGTCTCCGACCATGCTTGCACACCTTTCCAATCCAAGCCCATAAAGTTCGTGGTAAAATCCTCTAATGTGGGATGATTCTGAGTAGCTTTAGCAAAAAATTCAGCATAATTTTTGTCTGTAGGTTGCTGAGAGGAGGAATAAAATTCCAATTTTTTTACGATTTTATTTTCTTGTAAAGCTGCAGCAAAAGCTTTCAAACCTTCTAATATTGGGTAAGTTGCAATCCAAATTCTTAAACACTCTAAAAATTTATTATTCCTCAAAGCATTGGCAATATATCCTAAACTCTGGTGCAACGGATTTTCGGTTATATAATGTACGTCGATCTTAGAAACTTTCGTGAACATTATTACTGCAGGAATGAGAATTTGCAAAACACTCTCCCTCGCTGTCATCAAATGAAATGTTTTTAAACCGGAAGTTTGTCCATGAGAGCTCAACATTTGAGCTAATTCTGCGGCTTTTTGGTCATCTTCACAGACGCAATCATACGTTGTAACGCCGTAATGGCCGGTTAATATTTTTTCCCATAAATAAAGAGAAAAACCGGTGGTCTCCTGGAAAAGATGATAGGATCCATAACTATACCCTCTTTTCAGACGCTCTTTCTGTCTGTCATAGCTCAATCGCATGGCTTCAAGAGCTAGAAGCTCGATCCGCTCCATAGATTCCGATTGCGGAAGATGCTCTAGACTTTCTGGAGAGGTGTAAACGAGCAACCTTCTCTTCAAGTCTTGATCCTCTGTCTTTAAAGCAAAAACCCAGAGTTTAAAAAGATCTGAAACGTGCTCTGCTCCTCTTAAATTACCTACCGATCCACTGATGACGTTCCATGTTTCTTCTAGGAGAGCAGGACATTGATACCGGTAGGCAATCTCTCTAGCTTCCAAGATATGGGAAAATTGAGCTGTCCCTCGTTCAAAAAGGGTGGCAATTTCAGCAAGGGTCTCTTCGCTTGCCCCTTCAATAAAATCCCTTTCAGATATATTCCTTCCAAAAAGCGGGCAATGAAGTTCAAGAAATCTTCTCGTTACCAACACAGCCAAAGAGAGGGATCCATTCGGATGCCTGGTTTGAAGGGCGACCTTTTGATCCAATCCCAAAGCTCCAGGACCAGCCAGTGCTTCTACCGCTCTAAAGAATACCTTCGCGGCATTGATATGCTTTATATGATTGTCATCATAAAGGAGAACTCCTGGACCCTCTTGCAAACAGGCAATAACTCGATTTGTAACACCCACAGTCTTAGCGACTTGAGGATTTTGGAGAATTTCATCGGAAATCGCTTGAACCTCTTCTTTATTTTTCGTGAGTTGGACTAAATCATAGGTTGCTACTCTTAAAGCGGTTAGTATAGGTAATGTTGCCATAATTTAAAGATAATTATACTCAGTTACTTGCTTTTTAACAATAATTTTACATTAAATAAACTTTATTTTAAAATATCAGGATATGGCAACACCAGCAGTCAATTTAAGGGTCGCGACCTGTGAGCTCATCCATTCGATGCATCCCTTTGGATTAAAGAGCCATTCTTTAGGTTCTTTAATCGATCAAGTTTTAAATCAACCACAAAGTATTGATCCTCAGAATCTTAGATCTAGAATTATCGCGTGTTTGAAACCTACATTTCTGGGAAGAATTTTACTTCCGGAAAATTCTATGGCTATGCAGGTTTTTCTCAAAGCTCTAGGGAAATTTTTAGAACCCTCGGCCCAGAAAATTGTTAGGGAGATATCTTTAGGTGCAGGAGTTAATGTCCCAGAAATCCAGATCCAGCTAGATACGACCCATGATAGGCTCGATACTTCTTGGTTAGGGGAGTTAAGTGACGAAGCAAAAAAGGAAGTTGCTGCTTACTATGCGACAGGAAAAACTGATTTTTCTCCGGGCAACCTTCTGGAGATTTTGAGTGAGGCAAGGCGTTTGCATTTACGTTCTCTTGAAGCCGTTATTCATGATCGGATTGTAGAACTTCTTAGATTGGATCCTAATACTGAGCAATTTTTTACACTCTATGAATTTGCCGATACCCATGATGAAAAGTTAAAAACCCTCTTGTTTTCAATGCGGCCTCACGATTTTGTAGATTCTACTGCAGGAAAAGTGTTCGAAACATTTGAAGAAATTGATATCTATGAGCGGTTGCATCAAAGGCAGGAATACGAACCTCTAAATTTAACGCATTGTTTATCGATTTGCTCTGAAGAATCGTTGTGGCTTTTAGAAAGAGCTTTTCTAGAAAACTGCGACATGGATTTCTTGGAATTAAAAGTTGCCACTCCTATTCTAGCTTCTAATTTATCCAAGATTTTACTCAAATACCTTCCTTATTCCAATATAAAATGGTTAGATTTACACATAGATGATGAGGAAACTTTTGCACACCTGATTCCTCCGATTTCAACTCCGAAAATAACCCGACTCTCTTTGACTTGTAAAGAGGGTTGTTTCCCAAAAACCTTACCTGATTTAAAAGAGAATCACACCCTTCGGTCCTTACATGTCACTTATTATGGTACTCCGACAAAAGAAGAAGTAGATTCTATGACACAATTTGTCCGATCTTTCTCTGATTTGACTCTGTTAAATTTTTTAAGGCTCGAATCGGCACCGATGCACTCTTTCTTAGAATCTCTCCTGGATAAAAAAATGCTCCGAGATGTGACTCTATATTTCAAAATGGATCCTATAGCCCTCGATCTTATGGCACAGGTTATTGAGCGCAATCCTGCTCTCTGTAGCCTTGAGTTTTCGATAGACGTGAGTTCAATCGATATAACGTTGATAAGAAAAATCGCGCGTGCATTCAGAAATTCTCATCTCCATGATCTTGAAATCGGATTTCCTCAATTTCATCCTTGTATCGAACCGATTTTTACGGAAGGGGTTGCTCCCTGCTTAACACTTAAACGTTTTAAACCTGTCTTTTGGGATAAAAAATCCCCAATAGAAGCAAGGTGTCTTTCTCAAATGGCTCGAACTCTCAAGTCTGTTGAAACGCTCGATCTTTCGGAGGTTCTTTTTGACGATGAAGGGGGCGAAATGTTCATGAGAGGCGTTGGAGAAAATTCTTCGATTTCAACGTTAACTATGGATGGGACATCTCTCGGGATCAAAACCATTCAGCAACTGTCTAGTATTTTAATATTAGAAAAAACTCCTCTCCGTTATTTAAGTTTACGGACGAATCAACTCACCGATGAACATTTAGAAATTTTAGGCGAAGGTCTAGCGAGGAATATAACTCTTTATAGCGTCAATTTATCAGGAAATAGTTTTACTTTTTCTGGACTTAAAAAGCTCGCCTCTCAGCTCCAAACAAATCTGAAGCTCATGCATGTGATTTTTGATATGAAAGTGACCGATGAAGAGATGGAACAATTAAAAACTCATTTCGATCAGAGTGGGTTTTCTATATCGGTAAACCCTTACCTTCAAATTATGAGGAAATATAAGCCATGACTCTCTCGCTAGAATTAAGAATACAGGCTCTTAAAGTGGCCACATTTCGCCTTTTTCCACATCTAAATCTTAACCCCTTTGTTGAAGCGATCTTTAAAAGCCCACCACAAACACCGCCCGAACTTGTCTCGCGATTAGTGACAGCGGTGGGTAGGGACCTTTCTTATGAATTTCATAAACAGTTTATAGTATTTTGCAGGGCCCTTGGCCTTTACTTAGGCCCAGAATTTATGTTCTTAGAAGCACCCGTTCAAATCGGGAATTCAACCCAGAGTGTTCCCCAGAGTGTTCCAAGGCTCGTTGCTCAACTTCAAACGTCAAAAGTTATACCTCTCCTAGAGGGATGGCAAATCTTTGCCGATGATCCAGCTTCCCAGGAACAAGTGAGCCTCTTTTTTAATGAAGGAGTTGCCCAATTTCCTCCTGATCGACTTCTTCAGATTCGAAAAGAAGCCCTTTCTTGGGGGTGCCAAGGGCTTTTAAAAGCAACCCTCGTTCAACTCGGATGTTCAATTAGGCCCGATGATCTCGCTTTTATCTACAAGCTTTGGGTCTTTGCCTTTGAAAACAATGACCTGGCCTTGATGAGAGAATTGCTCTCCATAAAACCGACCTGTGAATATAAAAGCAGCAATAAATCCCCGACGCTTGAGGAAATTAAAGCTTTAAATGCAATGAGGGTGAGTTATCTTTATTCATCCGATCTCTCCGGTGAAATCACTTTATCTCCACAAAGCTTGTATCTCTTGAAATGGGCTTTTGAGCAACAGCTCGATATCCCTTCTTTAGACTGCAAGACAGACGATCCTCGCCATGCGGAAAGTCTCGCGAGAATTTTACGCGAATTCTCCAAAAGGGAATCTTTTAGTGTTAAAAGTTTTGAATTACACACAGGTAACAAAGATGTTTTGCGCTTGATTATTCCAACAATTTTAAGCACCTCCATTTCTTCCCTTGTCATCCGGTGCAATTCAGAAGAGGGATTTGAACATCTCGAACAATCGCTTAACTCAGAAATGCGCCTAAAATCGCTTTCCATTCACAATAAAAAATCCATGAATGCCATTGGAATCAAGGCTCTTGCAGGTTTTGTTGAGCAGAATACAAATTTACGAGAACTCATTCTCGATACCCCTATCCAAGGATTAGTTCCCCTTGCAAAAAATAGAACACTCGAAGAACTCAGCCTGAAATTAGATCCTGCCGTCTTGAAGGAATTTCCCTTAGCTGAGCAAATCGCAGCGACCTCCATCCGGATTTTCGATTTAAGTTTTAATAACTTAGGAGATGATCAGGGTGAGATCCTTGTACGAGCCGTTCAACAACATGTCCCTCTTCATGGATTGAATCTTCGCCAAACCGGGATCGGAAGAAAAACAATCCTAGCCGCCTGTGAACTTTTGAGAACCCATCCTACTTTCTCAGGATTAGTCTTATGGGGAAATCAGGCCGATGATGCCGATCTAGAAGCGATAGGCTCTGCACTTGTCAAAAACAGGTCCCTTGAGCAGCTCTTTATCAGTGGTGTTTTTTCTCACTTTGGTTTGACGACTTTTGCCTCGCTCCTAGAAAAAAATCCCACCTTAATGCAATGTAAACTCGGCCTCGAGAAGGAAGTTACACTCTCCGTGGATGTTTTTCAAAAAAGTGGATTTGATGTCCTAGAGAATACCTCAGCCAAGATTCATCTAATTAGAAAGTTTCCTATCGAAATGAAAGCTGTTATTAACCCGCTGGGCAAATAAGAGACAAAGAGCGCTAGCGAGGCAAAGCCAGATTGATTCTCGCGAGGAATAACATTCTTGAATACGAAGGATTCCGAGCGAGAATCGATAGCCGCAAGCCGCAGCAAGCTACTTGTCTCTTATTTGCCTGGCGGGTTAATAATATATCTTGATGGCGATTTCATTATTAGAATTATCAAATAGAAAGTGGGGGAGTACGATTCCCACCTGTGTAACAGGGGAGACCGACCTGGAAAGGCTCATGACCATTACGGGCTTTGTCCAGGTGGCTTTTCACACGGAGAGCGCATCACGCCTAGTTTCAGAAATGGTCACGAGATGTTGGGAGTTCACAACCCAAGTACCCGACATTGACAGCGCTTTAAAAGCATGCAAGATTTGTTACGATTTTCTTCCTCGGCTTGAACTAGAGGCCGATAAGGCAAATACTTCCAATTTTCAGTTGAAATTTGATGATGGGACTTCCCTCGAGTTTCCAGGGTATTTTAAAACAATTCTGTCACGGGCCAGTCCTTTTTTTCGAAATTTGTTCTTTGGCCGCGGCAGGCAAAATCAAGCCTTTGAGCTGCATCATATCTCTGCACAATTGTTGGAAGCGATGCTCGATATCGCTTTGAAAGGGGAGTCTGCGGTCTTCCTGACTTTAGAGATCAAAATGCTCGCTGAGTTTGTCCATTTAGCAACGCTCTATAAAATGACTCATGCCCTGGGTGCTGGCCAGGATGCTTTGATTGAAAAAATACAAGGTTTTTTCCTCGAGGATTGGAACTGTGCATATCAGCTCTATTCTATGTTCGAATCGGATCAAAGAATTCAGCCTGTTTTAGAGGCGTATTTTAACAAATTTCAAGGAAAAACACCCCCCGTTTTGAATGTCCACAACGATCATGAGCTTGATATATTAACTACAGGTCTTATGACAGTGTACCTCCGAGGCCCCTCTATAACGGATCAGGGGATTGCCACTCTTTCTAGGAACTGCTCGGGGCTCCGCAGTCTTGAGATCGATGGCTGCAGGCTTTCCAAGGAAGGTTTAGCTCCTCTTGGGAGGATTACACATTTACGAGACTTGACTATCCGGTATGCCGAGAATCTAGAAGGGGATAGCTTTGGATTTCTTGTTCATCTAATCCGTTTAGAAAGTCTTACATTGGAGGGATGCCCTGTCACCGATCAAACAATGACTTTCCTGAGCCAACTTCACAGATTAGCAAGGCTCAGTTTCAATCGTGGCTCTGTGACATATCGGGGATGGGCGTGTCTGGCACGGTTATTTAGCCTCTCCCAGCTCCATATCACAGAATGTGATACCTTGACGGACGAATCGCTGGGTTTCCTCCCTAGAAATTTACGGATACTCAGCTTTAAAAATTGTACCCGACTGACTCCAGCCGGACTCCCATCGCTCTCCCTCCTCCAAAACCTCGATAAACTCGATCTGAGTGGCACCTCTATGTTGTCCGACTATCATCCCTCCTGTTTAAAACGACTCCGCGTGCTCGATCTCTCGAGATGTAAACTTACAAGTGAAGTGAGGAGATCCATTTTTGATCTTCAAAATTTAGAAAAACTGATTCTATCGAATTGCGACATCACTGATAACGATGCATCTTTAATAGGACTCGCCACCCAGCTACAAGTGCTCGATATCTCCGGATCTCCTCAAGTCACCAATGCCGGTCTTGTCTTTCTAGAGTTTCTGGTTAACTTAATCTATCTGAATATTCAAGGTTGCAAAAAGATAACTGAAGAAGCCTTAGACTCTGTAGCCCAGCTGAAAAAACTGCGAAGATTGATTCTTGATCGTGCGATGAGTATCACTGAGATCGGTTTGGCTCATCTTGCAAAGCTCAGCAACTTGGAAAACCTAACAGTGTGGAATTTCCAATCACTCAGCGGACTTTCATTCCTGAGACAGTTTCGCCTGCTGAATACCCTCCACCTCTTTGGCAGGAAACATCTCTCCACGGAAGATATGACTTACATCGCTCAGCTCCCACGTCTGCGACTCCTCCGATTGAATGGACCGCCAAGTGAGCCAAGTGGAATAATGCAACCCCTGGTTGATAAAGGGGTCACGATTTTGTATACTTAAGGCCTATGAGCATATCTAGACTTCCAAAGGAACTTATAACCGAGATACTTAGGCACGTAGATTTTCAAGATCAAGCGCGCAAGTCAAGAGTTTGTCGGTTATGGAATCTAGCGGCTAGAAGCCTTAATTTGACCTATGGACTTTTCTACGCGTTGAGGCATATACCACTTCCGCCCAGAGTTGCCGAGGCGGCTACAACAGTTACCCATTGCAGCAAAGTGCTCGCCGTATCAAGAAGGTTCCTTATCTTCGGGAAAACCGATAACCTCTCCTTTTGTGTATACGATCGGACAAAAGGTGAAGCCCTTCCCGAGGCCCGGCTACCATCTCAAATCGTTGCAGCAACCTTCCAATCCGAAACAGAATTTATTATCACCACGTCTTCGACAGTATCGTGGTGGAAAATTGCTCAAAATGTTATCGAATGCATATCTCAAATGGAGATCTTTACTGCTCTTCAGAATAACCAACCCGGCCCGCGCATTGCCGCGGCTCAAAAGATAACCCTTTTCAAAGATGCTCTCTACGTTTCTGTGTTTGAATCGTTCGGAGGAGCAGGGGAAATGGACTATTCGCTAAAAATCATGGGACATGAACCCCCTCAATATCGCATATCCTTCATCGATCAAGAAAGCATATTTATGGGATTACTTCACCGTGAAACATTCTGTAACTTAAGCATTGAAGCCTGTAATGCAACACATCTTTTTGGAATCACCTATATTCTTGGTAAGATGTCAAAAGTCCGTTGCCTGACTCCTGACTATAAAGCAGCCTGGACTTTTCCCGTCGATCGTCCGAATATCGTCTTTGCCAACGATCAAGTCGTCATCGTCACCCAAAGGTTCGGAGAAAAAATCGTCTTTCTCATCCTAAATGCCACTACCGGCAAACTCGTCTCTCAAATCATACAAGAACCGGTCTCCACGACCCGCCAGGACTATTGGATTCAGCAAAATCTGATCTTCATCGTGGCGAGCAACTCACTGCGCATTTGGCACTTCAACGGAACCCTTTTCCAGACAATCCCTTTGGACTCTCTCATCCAGCAACCCGGAACTCTTCTCCATGTCGATCTGGACGGCAGAGAGCTCCATCTTTTCTTCCAGCTTCCGTCCAATCAACTCGACCTTGTCAGACTTAATCTAAAAACCGCCACCGCCTGAGCTGCTGACAGTACAGGCCGACATAACGGGTATACAAAGTCTAGAATGAATGTCTGCTTTATCGGTTAAAGATGGTAACTCTCGGACAGCCTTAACCAGACTTTCATCATCCGCAGCACCATGTAGATTATTGATCCGTAATCTTGGGATTTTTTTGAGAGGTTCCAGAGATAAAACAGCCGCTACAAATGAAGGTCTGAATCCATCGATATTGAGATAGTCTATTCTAAGAGGAAATCGGTTTACAAAACGGGTGATAATTTGGATATCTGCGTCAACTTTATCTGACGATAGATAGAGGCTTTTCACGCTTTCTCTAAAGATGCTAGCAAACATCCGGCATACGGTTCCAAATTTCTTTTTTGCACATCGATCATCTAATTGGGAATAAATGACTTTAACTACATCTCGTGGAACAATTGGCATTATACTCATATATAAATCCTTCCTTTAAAGAAAATTATACTAAATTAAGTATTATATATCAATATTAGTTAAGATCCTTATAATTAGACAAATAAGCTCAATCCTTATCTTATTGTAAATAATTATTATAATCTTTATAATAGTTTTTATTATGACGTTAGATCATTTAGCTGGATTAGATTGGGGAAAGGGGGTTCCAACGACTGTGAAAGGAGCCACCAATTATGAGAGATTGAAGAGTGTTGCTGCAATGGTGCAGCAGTCGTACACGGTCCTGGGTGCAACGGCAGTTTTATCGGCTGTTGTTGGAAAGTGTTGGATGTATAGCCTTCAGGTGCCTAATGTTACAGAAGCCATGAAGGGGTGCCGGATCTGCTTTGAGGTGTTGCCTAGATTGGAAAAGGGGGATCAAAGGGGGTACACTGTACCTCTGCTGCTTAAATTCAATGATGGGATTGTCCAATTTCCCGGTTATTTTAGAGCAGTTCTCGCTCGAGAAAGCCCTTACTTTAAGAACTTGTTTTATCGAGATGAAAATAGGAAACAACCGTACGAGTTTAAAACTATTTCCTCTGATATTTTTCAACCGATGCTCGATATCGCCTTATCCTGTGAGGCGAGTGCTTTTTCTTCTATAGATATTAAGTTGCTCGCTCATTTTATATCGGTAGCGAGTCTATTCGAAATGAGGAAAGCAGTAAAAATGTGCCGAGAAGTACTGGCTGAAAAAATCGATAACCTCACACTCTCTCTGGAAGACTGGAAAATCGGTTGTCAATTGTATCCCTTCTTAGAAAAAGATCATGAACTTCGACTCGCCTTGGAGAACTATTTTAACCGGCATATGATCCAGCAAATAACGTATAGTCAACTGAAAGTGTTTTTGCAAAACCATGGAAGGGAGATACCTACCTTAAATCTTCCTTTTGATCTAACAGATCAACAACTCAAAGAATTAACATCGTTTTGTCCTATTGTAAGGGCTGTTTTTTTAAAGAGTAAAAACATCACAGATCAGGGGATTGAGTCGCTTTGCTTGAACTGTCCCTTATTGAAACGGCTATCACTCGATGGGTGCCCCGTTTCAAAAAATGGTCTCATGCCTCTACAGAGGCTTACGCACTTGGAAGACTTAAGCCTCTTATCGATAAAAAATGTAGAAGACGACGGTTTTTCATTTCTTGCATCGCTTATCTATCTCCAAAATCTTACCCTCTTGGGATGCAAGACAACCGATACAACACTGACCTATATCCAATACCTTTATAGATTAGAAAAACTCTTTCTTGTGGGAGGAGTATTGACACATTCTGGCTTTGCCCGTCTATCTTTACTCAGTTTAACCCAGCTCCAAATCATGAAATGTCCATCTCTTACGGATGAGCATCTTGCGTTTTTCCCACGGAATCTGAGAACACTCAGCTTAAGAGACTGCCGGTCGCTGACTCCTGCAGCAATTTCTTCATTATCTGTCTTTTCAAATCTAGAAAATTTAGACATCGGCCGGACAAACATGCTCTGTGAATACCACGCTTCCACGCGGCTTTTTTCTCGATTAACTTCACTCCGCCAACTCGATGTCACGGGATGTGCTCTTGCAAAGGAGGTGCGAGGATTTATTCTTCCTCTTGCACACCTTCAGTCTCTTATTGCAACTGACTGCGACCTCACGGATGACGATTTAGCTTTAATCAGTCTCAACAAAAACTTGGCTATGTTGGACCTTGCTGGGTGCTCTCGAATCACTGATATCGGCCTCATCTACCTTGAAAATCTAACCAACTTAAACCTGCTCGTTCTAACCCGTTGCAAACAAATCACTGCAAAGGGGAGTAGTACGCTTAGCGGGTTCAAGAGGCTCCGGCTGATCCTGGATCCCGAATCCCATCCTCCAAAAAGAACTCGAAATTCATAATATACAACTATTCATCCCCAGAAAATTCGTCGAAAGACTCTTCTGAGGAGGTTTCTTCCTGAAGAACACCCCGTCTAAGATCCAAACGTTCTTCTCCATAGAAGCCAAGTCGATGCAATTCTCTGTATAGCCCATCGAAGTCACTCTCGTTCGAGGAGGAGCTGAGATTCAAAGCCATAAGAGCCTGATTCATTTGAAGATCTGAAAGAAAATCTACGATTCCTTGGGGAGTAAACTGGTTCTTATCTAATGCGAGCTTGAGGATCGACCCATTTTGTTGAAGACCTTTTGCTAATATTTTTAGATGTTCATCATTCAATGCATTAGATCCCAAATTTAATTCACGTAGAGAAGACTGGCCGGGTAAAACCTCGGCGAGGGCTTGGATAGTCTGAGTCCCTATACCTGTATTGCTTAGATGAAGAGTTTGAAGAGTGGAGTTCGATCTCAGCGCCCGGACGAAAATACCACCCTCGGCATCACCCATTTCATAATCATTGAAATCAAAATATCTGAGAGAGTGTTGGGTTCTTAACATTTCAGCTAGAGGCCTTATGTCTAAAGGTTCTATGGGATTGCGAATCGATAATTTTAATTTTTTGATGGTACGATTTCTTGCAAGGGCTGCCCAAAGCATTTCAATTCTAGGTGTCAGAAGGTTGATATCCAAATCAAGACACGTTAAATGCGTATTGAGACCGATCATGTCGGCCCAGATCGGAATGTCTCTAGATTCCAAGGAAGCAGTAAATTCTGCATCTTCCAGCTTATGGGTATGCAAAGCCTGAGCCAGCACGCGAGAAGCCTCGCAGTCCACTCTAAATCCAGAAATTTTGAGCTTTGTAAGTGAATTATTTCGGTGAAGTGCCCTCGCAAGGGCTTGCATCCCTTCTGTATTTAAAGGTTGACCTGCAAGAATCACAAGCGTCGTCAACTTTTGATTGTTTTCTAATAATCGGAGGGTTTTTAAGCTCGCTCCAATGTCTTGATTCGTAACAATACAAAGAAACGGTATTTTTGTTTTATTTAAAATGACTGGAAGAAGTTCTTGTACAATGGACGCATGATCCGTTCTTAGGATAAACCGATCTAAAAAGGAGGAGGGGCCCCAGGTACTTAAAAGTGTTGCAAGCCTGTGGCCTAAGTTACGGTCCTCCACTCTAAATTCACAATCGAGAGAAGTGATTCTATAACCCTGACTAAAAACTCTTTCCAAAATATCCAGAAACTGACGATTGACTCCAGGAACTCCTGTTTTAAAGTGGTTCTGACCATGGAAGGCCTGAGTGTAAGTTGCGCAGTCAAATCCCTCCATCTTTTGCATGGCTTCTAAAGCCTGTTTCTGGTCGGCATCAAGCTCTTTGATAGAAGGTTTAAATTGATTAGCCCCAGAATGGTTACATCTAAAAAAGAGCTCTCTTTTTAAATCGTCATCCCGATTTCGAAAAGCAAAGACCCAGATTTCAAAAAGATTGTTCAGCCTATTTTCGCAATAAGAGGGGAGTAATTCTAAAATTCTCGATAAAGTTGCCCCTAGGAGTTTTTCATCTTGCCACTCTAGAGATAGTCTTCGAATTTCTAAAACGTTGCCATCGGAGAAACAAACCTCGCCTGTATTAAAAAATGCAGTGATTTCCTGAAGAACCCCATCCGAGACGACCTCTTCTGGAATTCCCTTTTCCAAAATTCTCAACATCCGAGGCGTGAGCAGCATTTTAGAAACCGAAATCGTCGGTCTGAGTTGAATTTTCTGATCCAGATTGGATAGATCCACCCCAAGAAAATCCGATAAAGCTTTTAAAAATACCCGAGTCGTTTTAGGGTCACATTCCGCTCTTAAGAATTCGACCAATCTCGCTTTAAGCTCTTCTCGTTGAATAGATTGTGGATTCCTTAATACTTCGCCGACAATCGACCAAATAGGGCTATTCCAATCCTCGTTGCCTAAACGATAAGTTTCTAGTCTTAATGCCAAGGTTTTAGATTCTAAAGACAAACTCATATAATTCCTTTTTTGCTAAATTACGCATATTATACTAATAAATTTCAATTTTAGATATAATTTCTGATTATATGACATCGAGGATCGGCTTTAAAAACTTCACTACCTGGAGACCTCTAGAAGAGGGGATTAACTTATCAAACCTTTATAGATTAGCGACTTGTATCCGAACAGCTCTCGATCAAAATAGAATCCCATTATCATCGTTTAACTCATTAACACACAGATACTTGCGATATGCATCCACACGAGTTGAGTGCCGAGAAAAATTCATCGCGTATCGCATTTGCCACGAAATCCTTCGAATACAAATCCCTCCTTTTCGAGTAAAGATAGGAACCTCATTCTATCAGGTCCCGGGACACTACAAAATGACCCTCTCAAAAAAGAGTCCCTTCTTCCAGGCCTTATTCTTTGGAAAATTCAAAGAGGGGGAGAGCACAACCATTTGTCTCAAGAACATCTCCCCAAAATTTTTCCTAGCCATGCTCGAGATCCTTGAAAAAGGAGATTCTCCCATTTTTGAAGGGATGGAACTCGAGGAACTGGCCGAATTCATGCGGCAAGCAGATCAGCTCCTATTAGAAGAGCCGTATGAACAGGCAAGAGAAATCCTCATAAACACCCTTAAAGAGTTGGATAAAACGGAGGACCATTTACATGTCGTCATTTCCCTTCGAAAAACCTTTTTCGTAGAAGATAAAATCGTATCGGATACGATCGTTGAATTCCTAGTCAAATATGTTGAAAATCTGGCACATTATCAGAAAATATATCTATTTTTCATAACTTCTGGTCATTATTTAAAACATCTCCAAGAGTTGAAATTAGGTTATTTCGTTGATGATCTCGTTTTAGCATTTGTGACTTTTGTTTGCCCAAATTTGCAGAAACTCGAAATGTCGATAGCTAAAGAGTTTACAGACAAAGGAGCAGCTTTATTTACTAGATTAAGGAATTTAAAATTTCTTACATTAAGTTATCATTCAGGTCCTGAGAAGTTTGACCTCCGTTGTCTTGCAGGTCTTGAAAGTCTTGAAACTCTAAAGTTCTGGTCACTATCTCTGGAAGATAACGATTTATCTACTTTGGTCTCCTGCCCTCGGCTCCAAACCTTGATTCTTCGAGAATGTGATCTCACAAAGGGATGCATTCCTCATCTCTTAAAAATGAAACACCTCCAAGCTGTTGATTTGAGCTATTGTCCCTTGCTCAATAGTGATGATTTGCAGCCTTTAACCACTCGAGGCATAAAGGTAGAGCATAAACTCTATAGACCTCCCAATGAAAGGTCTGATCAACCTTTACAACTATTCTACCGAAGGAATAATTGTCAGGTTTTCTTTTGAATCTTATCCCACTGGTTTCGATAACCGTTTGTATGTGCATCATCCTTGATCAAGGGCCAATATTCATCGAAATCTTCTAGGGGATTTTCATCATAATAATCTTTGAGACTACGATCCCATCCCATCTCTGCTACCGCATGGTTCATGATGGAGCTATGCTTCAATGTTCCTTCGTGTTCCAAACGCTCTAAGCTGCAGGCAAAATCTTCTCGGGATATTTTTCCTTCAAAAGCAGCTCGATGAATTTGATATATTTCTTTGGAACTTGCTGCGTTGGTGAGTTCAAAGACAAAAAGTGCTAGAATCTCATCATCGGATAATCTTGAATCGATCACGATAGATCTTCGTGAAGGATTGCAAAAAGCTTTCTTAAAAGTTGAAAAGTCGTTATCACTAGAACGGAGGTCAAGCACCCAGCAGAAATCATCTTTTCCCATTTCGTCATATTTTGCAAGCCGTGCTTCATTATATAATTCTGTAATTCTGGGACATGACAGAGCTTTTTGGAATATACGCCAACTCCTTGAAGGCAAATCATCTACTTTGTTACTTTTTTGGAGTTGCTCTGCGATATAGGTAAGGCATTGGTAATACGTAAGAAATTGTAATTCAGAGATTCTCTTTTGCATGGATTGCAATTTCCCTGCCGATTCTTCTTCCAGCTGTCGAAGCTGCTTATTTGCAGATATGATGTTATGGACAATCATCTCAATTCTCTTGTCTAAACCCGATAGCCCGATGAAAGCCAAAAGCATGACTTCTTTTTGATTATATATGGCATTAATCGACATGATTTAATTTTAACAATAAATACATAGATTGTAAATAATTTTCTTTAATTATAACCAAATGATTATAAGTGATATATAATGATCTATTGAAATAATATAAAAAAGTTTATATAATAATAGGAAATTTTTAAAAAGGATAGGATAATGAGTTCAAATATTTCTCTAGATTGTTTAGCGCAAATGACTTGGAATAACCAAGTTCGGCCGGAAGACTTGAAAGACATTGCTCTTAGGGTCAGCGAGGCTTTTCGAACAGAGCCTCATTTAGAATCCATTCCAACGCTCATCGGAAAATGTTGGCAATTAGCGACACAGTTATCCCATCTTCCTTCTCAAAGGGAGGCATGCCGGGTATGCGAGCAAATCCTTCCACATATCGGTCAAGCATTCACCGTTAAAATCCAAGAAGATTCGCTCCACATACCGGGATCTGTCATGGCAGATATTCTGGGCGGAGAATCTTCCTTTCGAAAAGAACTCGACCTCCTCGACATCGCTCGTCAAGCTCAGAGTCTCGGAAATGACCCGGTTAAAGAAAAAGTCATGAATATTTTGATCGAGGGAATCCAGGGACTAGGAAATTCCGTGGAAGACTTTGAAATGGCCGTGGCCATCCAAGAAACGATTGGCCTCCACACGGCTTTGGTCCGTTATTTTGAAGTGTTTTTCATGCAATTTACAAAGATCGAAGATCTCGCTGCCTTTTTAGAAAAGCACGGATCAAAAGTCACCGTCTTAAATCTGTCTGAATTTTATACTCTCACAGATGAATCGTTTGAACAATTGACGAGACATTGCCCAAATCTCGCTCATCTCTTGGCTATGCGGGGTTACAAACTCACCGATCGATCGATGGAAGCCCTGAGTCGAAATTGCCCCCGCGTGCAGACTTTGATTCTAGACAGCTGGCAGGTAACAGCTCAAGGACTCGCACCGCTCGCACAGCTCAAATTTTTAGAAAAATTGTCCATCCTTTATTTCAAAAACCTAGACAAAGATCTATGCTTAGAAGCCATTTCAAAAGTGTCAACGCTGCGTGAATTGGATATAAGTATGCCACTCACCGAAGCAGGTGCCTCATACCTCGCCCAGTTAACCCGTCTAGAAAAGCTCCGTATAACCGGTCGTTTTACCTGTCAGAATTTCCCATTCCTACCTCATTTAAGAAACCTTGATATCGCCGGATTTTCGTGGGGCAAAGACGAGGATTTACATTCAGCACTTCTGGCCGATATTGCTAGGCTGACATCACTCGAAGAACTCAACCTCCAAGGACGAGACCTCCCTCCAGAAGCACTCGCGCTCCTCTCTGGCCTCACAAACTTGCGCAAACTTGACCTCCATCAGACCAATGCAACCGGCGGAACGATCACCAATGCTCATCTCGCTGCTCTCGGCTTAATGCAGAGACTAGAAGAATTGCACCTAGGTGGAAATCGGTACTTTTCAAGAGAAGGACTAGTTCATCTTCCGAAAACCCTCCGCATTCTTATCTTAAATTCATGTAGTCAACTAGAAGACGGGGATCTGGATGCAGTGGGTCAACTTTCAAATCTGCAGACCCTCGAGCTCGGACAATGCTATAGAATCACCAATAGGGGAGTCGAATCACTCGGAAGACTCACAAATCTTCGACGCCTTCATCTCGGAGGATGCGATCTACTCACTGAAGAATGTTTACCCTTCCTTCCCCCTGCAATCGTCGATCTTTGGCTCGACGGCTGCCTAAAAATAACAGATCAGGGGCTGAATCATCTGAGTCGGCTCGTATTCTTGGAGTCGTTTAACCTGTGGAATTGCCGACACATCACGACTTTAGACCCCTTAGCAAAGCTGACGCGCCTCCGGAGGTTACAGATCAAAGGATACCTTGGAAATGGCCTCGGCTTCCTTCGCTCTCTTCCTCATTTGAGAACATTTGATCTCATTACCTCAGGCACCATTACAAAAGAAGACCTCACAGCAATCGCCCATCAAACAGACCTTAGAAACCTGATCCTGATCGGGGATTTCACCGATGAAACTCTTGCCCAGCTCACATCCCTGCAACGTCTGACCAGTCTTTCCCTGCAAGAAGCGCCTCATTTAACCACCGCTTCCTGGACGACCATCCTCCAGCTACCCAGCCTGAGAAGCATCCTCATCCGCAATTGTGGCAAGTTTGAGACCCAAGATACCCCGCAGCTTGAGCTCAAGGCAAAAGGCATAGAACTCTCACATTAATAACGGGGCCAATAAAAAGGCGACAACCTGCTTGCTGCGGCTTCGCCATATCGATTCTCGCTCAGAATCCTTCGTGTTCAAGAATGTTATTCCTCGCGAGAATCAATCTGGCTTTGCCTCGCAGCGCATCTTGTCACCTTTTTATTGGCCTCGTTATTAAGAACGTCTGATAATTGATCTTATGTTGGGTTAAGAACCAGAAGTTTTGCGCTTTTGGGCTGGAGGATTTGGGATATTCGCCAAAACTTCACCAGCCTCTTCCTTATCCTCTAATTCTTCAAGCTCTTTTATCGAATAAAAATAGACAACGTCATCACCTTGGTCCTGACGGCTTGAAAGCGTAAGATAAAGGTCATCCTTTGATAGCTCTCCGTGAATACTTCCCATCACTATATGGAAATCCATTAGAAACTGATCGAAAGAATCTTCAGAATCTCGCCTACTCTTACTATTTAAAATCGTAAAATCCCTCGTCTGAATATTGTAGACCACATCGAATGTAGGATGAGCTCTTTTCAGACTTCGATAAAATATCCCAACTTCCTTTGCTGCTTTTTGGCCGAAATCTCTTTCGACAGCATTCAGAAATGGAAAATAAACTCTTTGCAATGGTTGTAGTGTTGCCATAAATAACTCCTTTTTATGAGAAAAATTATATCCCTTATTATAATACATATTCAACACAATACTAAACAATTAATTATGCTATATTTAGGATAGCTTGTATCTCATGTTGGCCTTCCAAGCATTTTTAATTTAAAGAAAAGGCCTATTCTGTTAAAATGATTACTTAATAAGACCAATTAATAAGGAGTACAAAATGAGTTCTAATACACAAGCAACTAGCAACCAGTATCTTACAACTTTATATTCAACTCAAGGCGCAGTGAGCCCTTCAACGCAAGTCACCCATTCTCAAGAATATACAACTTCTACCGGATTGATGGTATATGACCGTACAAAAGGTATTTCAAATATTGCCCTGGAGATTGTTCATTCACCAGAATTGAGCCGCAAGCATCAAATGAATTCTTATCTTCTCTTCCTTAATGGTAAAAAAGTGATTGATGTAAAGTCCAAGGTCTCGAATAGAGCTAATGATCCTGGTTTAGTATTAAAAGGAACTGTAAAAATTTTATTTCAAATGGCAAATTGGGGTGGCATTGAAATTTACGCAAAAGACATTAATGGATTAGCACAAATAATTATTGAGGAGCCCACAAAATGTATCGATGGAGTTGCTTACTCAGCTTTAGTGTCAGCTACCCCATCGTCAACGATGAAGGATAAATCGCAACTATTAGGATTAACCAAAGAAGCAGAAAATAATGAGCCGTTTAAGTTTTTAGCTTAAAACTTTATTCTTATGTTGGTTGTGGGCCGGGCCAACCTTGATCTCATGTTGGCTTTTCCAGCTTTTTTAATTTAAAGAAAATGGGTATAATGTTAAAATTATTTCTTAATAAGAACAATTTTAAATAAAAGGAGTAAAAATGAGTTCTTCAACACAAGCAACTAATACCCAATATTTTATATCTATTAACCCCGGTGCCCTAAGTCCTTCAACTCAAGTCCCTCATTCTCAGAACCCAGGACCGCAGATTGTTGATCGGACAAAAGGTATTTCAAATATTGCCCTGGAGATTGTTCATTCACCAGAATTAAGCGCCAGGTATCAAGTGCCTTCTTATCTTCTTTTCCTTAACGGTAAAAAAGTGGTCGATGGCACTAAGCCCAAAAATCGTCGCGATTTGATTTTAAAAGGAACTGTAAAGGCTATTTTTGAAATGCTAGAAGGGGGAGGGATTAAAATTATCGCCCAAGATCTTAAAGGGGTAGCACATTTAATTATTCAGGAGCCCACAAAATGCAGCAATGAGACTTACTCAGCTGTCGTATTCGCAACCAGAGACTCATTGATGTTCGATCCAAACTCGTCGTATGAATTAAATCTCGATCTAGCAGATGACTTCGTTAATAAATCCTGATTTGATCAGTGGACTTCCGCACGAAGCATTGTGCCTTATAGGATCGTTCTTACCTCCCCAAACTTTAAGAGATCTGGGGAGCGTTTCAAGGTTATTTGACCTCATTGTGGTCGAAGTCTGGTGGAGACCTAAGTTTAGACTGCTGGGTGCCTTCAAATGGGATGAAAATGCGGGGCTTAAAAAAGAGTTCATAGCATTTTCTGAGATTACTCAGGAAGGAAATATATTGGATATTCTTGTCGCAAGAAATATTGGCCCCAGTGCTTTTCTTAACATAAAGCCACTACGTCTTGAATGCAGAAAACACCCCACTTATATGACTCCTGAATTTTTATTTGATTACAAAGCAGCACTATCTGGTCCTGTCCGAAGAGTTGAAACCCATCTCAACGATGAGAAAATTTCCTTTCTTTTCTTGCGCGTCATTGATCATACATGGGATTCCGATATTCCGGACATCTTCTGTATACGTTATTATCCTATAGGGAACCGCGTTCACGTAGAAGAAGGTATCTATTTTTCGATATATCATGGGAGCAAAGATTCGTATAGAATTTGGGATACGTTTGATAGTTGCTTCTGTAAAATGCCGAAAGGAAAAGGGTTAGATTTTATCGGACGCTTACTAAACCACGAACCTTGTGGTAGGCTTGAATTTAATGGAGAACATCCTTCTGATCCAAATATTCTCCAAGGCAAAGCCATTACAGAGCTATTTTAAAAAAATTAATCCTCCTTAAGTTGGCCGGGCCAAACCTTTATAGGTCTCGGCTGCTTAGTAAGATCTTATAATGGATATTTAAACTTTTTACAATTAACATGAAAAAGATTATAATGTTTGCAAAATTAATTTAAAAAAGGAGTTAGTTTTATGGCATTTTTATCAGGTCTTCATTATCCAGCCCCTCGGGTCAATAAGAGTGGATATTCTACTGAAGCTGAATTACAAAGCAAAGTAGATCAAGTTCTAAGGAATTTGCATCTCGAGCGACTTCCTGAGACGATCACGAAAATCAATTTCCAGTTTCCATCAGAAGGAATAACGTCCTTAGCCCATGTTTTTTTCGTGTCGGGTTATGTCTTAAATGAATTGGGAAGATGGCGCTCTGGATATGGAAGGCAATTGGATGCAACAGAAATGGCCATCATTCAAAACTTAGGATTTGATTACACTGCAGAGCAAAATTCCACATGGCCCATCCATAGTAGGAACACTCACCAACTCACGCTCACAGCAACTCAAAACGTAATAAATTGACCATTCAAAGTATCTATCACAAGATAGGAACGCATATCTGTTTCCACATAGGGCCATTGGAAACCTCTTCAAAAATTAAAAATATTGCGATGGGCGCTTTAAGTACCGCTATTCTGAATGCTGGTAATTTTTTCTTATATAAGAAATGCATTATTCCATGGATGAGAAGAAACCAGTATGACTCGACGGATGCACAGAAAGATCTTAAAGCGTCCTTTCGCGGTAAAAGTTTTTTCGCTTTGTATATCCTCTTTTTCCCTATCTACGAAGAATATATTTTTCGAGGACTATTTTATAAAAATCCAGAAAGAGTACTTGCTAAGATTTCGTACGTAGGCCTCAGCAGCCTTTACTTTGGGATTTTCCATGTCTGGAAACCTTTCTTAACCGGCACTCTAACACCCCCTCAAATCTGCCTCTTTTTTAATACTACGATCCTGGGATGCCTCTGGAGTTGTCTTCGATTGACGACGGGAGATCTTACTGCTCCCATCAGTGGCCATATCATGAATAATTTTTTCGCTTTATATGTTACTAATCCAAGGCTTAAATAGATTCATTTTAATAATACAAATTAATGTGGAATCGTTAGAAATTTATCAATTCCAAAATCTATTATATCATCTAACATTTTACTGATAGATTTGTGCATATTCTTTGCGAGCTTAGCTATATAATAGTGACGCTCGCTCGTGGTTCGATAAGCAATATTCCCTTTAAATTCTTCTTTTTTGATAGGTTCAGGTATTACTTCTCCATTTTTGAGATAAAGACGAATAGCACCCTCAATAGCTTCTTTAATATTTCTCATTCCCTCCTCTATAGTTTCAGCATCAGTACACACACCAGGGAGTTCATTCACTCGAATGATATAATATTTTCTTCCTTTATGGGTCTCTTGCTCGATTGTATATGACCAGTTGAGATTCAAGTAATAGTCCAAATTCTTTTTAGTAGCCATGATCTATTAGCACCTCCTTTAGCTCTCTTATTTGATATGGCAAATAATAGAATGATATCACATGTCAATGTCTGAAATATCATAAACTTAAATTTTTGATACAGAGAAGCTTATGCTATTAATCCCCTTCTTGAGTACGAAGGATTTGGAGAGTGGCATTAAAAATCAAAAAAGCAAACCTTTAAAAAGTGATTCGGATTGTTCCCAGTCGGCTGGATAATTTCCGGTAAGTTCATGACGGTCAACTTTCAATTTCTTCCAAGATTGAACGTATTGAAAATCATTATTTTTTGTATTTTTGAAAAAGTATGTCGGTATTGACTTGCGATATTTTTTTGTCAGGGTTGCAAAAAGATGTCCCATTAGGCCTTGGGTATAGCGGGTCATCGATCCGGAGCTTGCACCATATGTCCATTCTATTTCAGCTTCTTTTTCGATAAAAAAATACTGCGCTAAATAATTGTTGTGTCCGAATGGTTCGGGGGCATTGGGAAAAACCCTTTCTACATCTTCATGAACTCTAGGGAGAAAGATTTCGAGTTGCCGATCTTTCCATTTCTTTTCGAAGGCTTTTTGTGACAACTTAATCTCTTCGTCTAATTTTTCATCGTATTCATACCGACATTCTCTCTTAAATTCTTCGACTATAAATGGATAGTGCATTTTGACTTGAGCATCAAAAATTGCATCTTCAAGCTCTATTTTTATATCTTTATCGAACTCTTCTTGATTGTCTTCCTGCGGCCAATTGTATCTCTATTCAAAAAAGAAATATTTTGATATTCCTATATCAGGAGACAAAAAAATTTATGGGATCAAAAAAGCTTCTTGGAATCGTATTCATAGTTGCAATGATGGCATTCGTACTCCCTGCCTATGGGGATAATAATGAATGCAAAAATCCAAAGATCAATGGGAAATCAATTTTAAGTCCTTGGATTTGTGAGAAAGATGGAATTTTAGTCTATCGCATTAATGTTTTCAATCTGGACCCTAAAACCGTCAATCAAAAAAAGCTAAGATCTATTCTTAGAGCGAATGTCAAAGATAGCTGGGAAAACTTCGCTAAGACAAATGGAAAAGCTCTCGATATCAAACTCTATCCCGCTAGCCGCGCTAACGATCCGTCTCTTTTTAATGGAGATAGAATCCCTTTTTATATTTCTACCACAGATGCAGGGTTAGGAACCCATTCTGTCGAGGCAACGGAGCCAGCGAATTCGGGCTATATTTTTAATTACACGTTTGGAAATGGTAATTCAGAAAGCCTCATTGAAATACCTCCTCCCAGCAACTACCCTGAATGGGCTCCATGGGGATTTTCAGCTTCAAGCCTAATTAAAGAATTATTAGATGGAGGGATTGTTGCTAATGACCCTTATGCCATTTCTAATTTTTATCAGTTCTTGAGTGCCGGAATTAATCACGAACTTAAAGAACTCATGGAAAATGATAGCCTTCAAAACTGGGTTGTATTTGATTCGAATGCACCCACCGTTGCGAGTTGGCATTATGCTGAATTTAATGCAAAGGGAGTCTGTACGAATGGGAAAAAAGGGCCGGATGGTTTTATTCACCTACCCCTTCTCTCTGAAGTGTTTCCAGCAGGAGGAATTTTTACATTGGGACAAGAGAATTGCGATCCTGTCGGCCGAGGCTACACCTCAAAACTAAATTCCTATAAAGTCGATGGATGGAGAATGACAAATTACGTTCTTAAAAACTTCTGGAAAGGATATTTCACGAGCGGAAATGTTAAACTCGACAAAAACGATTTAATAGAACTGCCTTTGCAACCTTTTGCGGGCCTTTTGGAATCTACCTTTTTGCTTTTCCTCGATTTAGATACAGGAATAACCTATTACGGGGAAGTTCAAAACTGGGGGCCTGTGACTGCTGCTCAGAGGAATGATCCTCCAAAAAACAATTTCCCCCCAGACTATAATATCTTTTCCTTACCCATGGGGACCATTCCTGTTGGAAAAGTTTCACTGAAAGATCTGCAAGCAAAGAAACATAAGCAACTCATGAATAAAATTAAAACCTCGTCTAGGAATAAAAAAACAACAAAATCAAACTAAGTTGATCGTATGCCGGGACAGGTTTTATAGATCCCGGCAGCAGTATCATCAAAAAAAACAATCCTTTTTGCCTGTTGGGCTAATACTTCATCGAGGAAACCTTTTCTTCCTGCCTCCATTTTGGCCGAGCCATTGTACCGATCAGAATTTACATAACAAAATTCTCGAGCATCTGTTAGCATCCCTGAATAAAAGGTGAAAATGGCCGTTCGTGCTACGAGTTCTTCCCTGATTTTGCCTGCTCCGAGTTCTGCTTCTCATTCCTACTGGAAAAAGTGGATTATTTCTGTCTGGACATTTTTAATGACGTATACATTCCTCAGCCGCTTTTTTAAGCCTTCTCCATCAGGTATGATATCGATAGCTTTAAGGAGAACCGGCTATGTTGGAAAAGACGAGAGCCACTCCTTTGCTGCATCCCTAAAACTCTCCAATGGCACACCTTTACGGATCTCCCCACAAGATTATATCTGCTTTGTCCGGGTAACGTCTGCGACTACCCTACAAGAGGTAGAACTCCCCTCTTCTCTTTTTACCCAAGCTCGGATGGGAAACCGGCTCGAATTTCAACAAAATGGTCATCTCCATGTGTTAAATCTAGATCCCGATTTTGACGACCATCTCAAAGGTGTTGAAGCCGAGCTAAAAGAAACTAGATGTGAATTTCTACATAAACAAGACATCCCTGATGATTATCACTCGTGGTCCCATCTTGTCTATCTCTCACCACAAACCAAACGGGTCACTCCATTAGGTGCAGAACCCGTTGATTTTGGCACATTAGAACCTCTAACAACATATCAACCGATTCGGATCCTATATGGAGACACCCATCCTAAAACGGGCGAACTCATTTTACAGCTTGCAGCCTGTGGAAGGCCTACCATCGATATTTTGATCGACCGTAGACATTTACACGTCCATACCTACAATCCGGCTGACCTCCGAGAAATGAAAGAGAAAGGATATGAAGTCGTTCGAACATCAGGTGGTGACGCATTCTATAGCGATTGGATGATTCCCGAGAGATTTGATGTGACCCAAATATCTGCAACTCTGAATGATCGAGGAGTTCTTACCATCGCCATCCCACCAAAACAATAAATCATACCCTTTAACCTTTTTTATTCTGAATTTTTCTATTTAAGTTCCTAAGCGCGAGATGGTTAGATAGCTATTTATTAAAATTATAATAAGTGTTAAAATAGTCCTTTTATAGTATGACTACGCAACAAATAACAAATTATCTGCAATTACCAGATGAACTCATCGTGAAGACTTTGGGGTTTCTGGATCCGTATTCACGAGGGAAAGTAGCTTTGTCGTGTCGTAGATTATCTGCAATGGCAAGAGAGGTTATAAGAACCATCTCTTTTTCAATATGGACGTTAGATGCCCCACTTCGGAGGTTCGTAGAGCACTTTCCTCGTAATGCAAAAACAATTAAGGTCTATGGATGGACGTGTGGTCAGCTCACTGATTTTCTGAATCATGCTTCCGTCCAAAATATAGAGGTTTTACGTGTCAGCTATGGGTTAAGTTCAATAATGACCTGGAATGAAGATAAGCTTGGAAATATCTTAAAAAAACTACCCTTCTTAAGGGTGCTTCAACTAACAGGCTGTTATCTTAGAGGTCTATGCCTTGTACCTGAAATTAAAGCTTCGAGCTTAATCTTAGAGGATTGCCAAGCAATCCAAGAATTGATTGTTCCTGAATCTGTGACGCATCTCGATGTTTCAGGTTGTAATCATTTAGTCAAGATTAGGGGTCTTGCGCGTGTCTCTTTACTCCGACATGAAAGGAGTGGGAATTTTCCTATGGATGAATTTCATGGTGAGACTTATGAAGCCAAAATGTTGCTCCCCATAACACCTAAGGCAAAAAGTTTTCTCGAACGAGGGGCCAATCCCGATGCGCTCAACATTGAAGGAAAAACACTTTTGCACAAAGTTGTTGCTCTTCGCAGAAACCCAGATTTGGTTCTTGCTGAGGTCAATTTTTTGTTAGCCTTTGGAGCGGATCCAAATGCCCAAAGACATAATCACAAAACAGTTTTAGAAGTTGCAGAAAATCAAGAACCGGAAGTCATTTTCCGCCTTTTAAATGTTGGAGCAAGAACCGAGGTTTCTAGCCGGTTATGGAATCATATATCGTATTGGGCAAAGGAAAAGCAAGATTCTGCCATAGCGGCATTGGCATTTGAAAAAATCAGTAGAGGTAATAATCTATGACAATATTAGGAACTTATGAACGGCCTACGAATGGAATGTGGGGAGTGGAAATCAGTCAATATCCCACTCGGGAGGTGTTTCAAAGAAAATTGGAGCAGGTTTTGAAAGATCTCGGTAGAGATCAGCTTCCAAAGAGAATCAAAAACATCCATAAGCATACGGCGACAGAGTTGCATCCTGAACTCACGAATATCGCCCATCTCCATACGCATTCGAATAAAACCTTAGATGAATATGGAAGATGGTGGCATGGCAAAGGAAGACGACTTAAAGAGTCGGAAATGGGTATTGTTCAGGCCCTTGGATTTAAGTATACCGCAGAAGAAAACATGAAATGGCCCATCGAAGACCCCGCGACACCGAATAAGAGGCCAACAGCATATACCCCTGAAATGATCCAAGCGTTGGTCGGCAATATGCCTGTACCAGCGACGATTAAAAGAATCGATCAGGCCCACGATAATGATGCTGTAGACCATATTCACTTTAAGAGTGGGCATGTCTATCGAAGAGACGGGACGTGGAGGGTTTCTAGAGTCCTTTCTGATGAAGAGAGAGCCTTTATTCAGGCTTTGTGGCGGTCTTAACCATCTCGAGGCCTTGAAGGGCTTCGGGATGATCTTTTTGTAGTGCTAGGGCCCTTCGGTAATAATTTTCGGCTTTTATGAGATCGCCTCGTTTCAGGGCAATAATTCCAAGTCCACACAGGGCTTTAGGGTTATTGGATTTAAATGCGAGTGATCTTAGGCAATGCTCGGAGGCTTTTTCTGAATTACCTTGCTCGTATTCAAGCTGCGCTAGAAGGGTGCAGGCTTCGTAACTGCGCGGGTCTTTTACAAGAGCAAATCGAAGAGATTGCCGCGCCTCATCGAATTTCTTTTGCTTTAACAGAGCTTCTCCTAAATACTCCCAGCTCGTAGAATCGTCGGGAGCGACTTTTAATGCCTTTCTGGCGTAGATTTCTACTTTTGCATAATCTCTAAGTTTGTCAAAATAGCGGCATAAACCTTGATACCCATCTTTATCATCGGGGTTGAGCTCCGTTATTTTCTCATAATATTTTGCTTGTTCTGCATATCTATCTCTGCCAGAGATTAAACTTGCCAACTCTTTGCAGACTTGGACGGTATCATCCACATTTTTACAGAGGTCTAAGGCTTCTAGATAATATTTTTCAGCTACTGGAAATTTCGCATTCATGCGAGAGATTTGACCTCGTAGGAATGGAATGCGAAAATTCTGCGGATCCAGTTTGTGAGCTTTTGAAAGCAACCTTAAGGCTTTGTCGTTTTCGTTTAACTGGAAATTTTGAATTATTTCCTCTGCTTTATTAATATCTTTTTGAGCTGGAGAGGTTTTTATAGCCCCTTTTGAGAGGAGAAGTGTAGCGATATCAGACCGTCTCATATTCTCGACGATATCGAGGGCAGATTCACCCTTTTTATTTCTCCGGTTGATTTCGGTTCTCGCATCATCACAAAGTCTCCGAATAATATCCAATCCCCCTCTTATCACTGCAAAATGAAGAGCTGTTATCTTCTTCTCGGTGTAAATCTCACTAGGATCGGCACCCGCATTGAGTAAGGCGCCCACGATTTCTACGCTTTCACGGTCGATAGCAATGAGAAGAGGTGAATAACCTTCCCCTTCTTTTATATTTTTATCGATCCGCGAGTCTTCTTTTAACAGCCTTAAGACAGCAGCTGTATCCCGTTTTTCAACCGCCATAATAAGAGGGCCCGATTTTCTTGGACCTTTTTGGATATTGAGCTGTGCCCCCGCCTTAATAATGGAGTCCAACATCTCCCCTGTTCCGTACAAAACAACATAAATAACCGGGGTCATATCGTCTAAAGTTGTTTGCTCGAGATCGATTCCCTTGGCCCTACAAAGGAGGTCAACAACGGGAGTTTTTTTTCCGCTTATGGCACCATTCAAGGCAGTGAGATGAAAAGGTCCGCATTTTTCATCGACAGGGGCTCCAGCTTCGAGAAGAGCTTCTACAGCACTGAGATGCCCTTTTTCGGCGGCCAGATAAAGGGGTGTCATGTCTGTTCGGCTTAAATCGAGTGGGATTCGGGCGTCTTTGCTTTCTTTTTTCCTTCGTTCAAGATTAGTTTCATGGATAAAACGGAGAAGTCTGGCCTTCACTTTATGATTCACAAGCCCTGGAATTTGAGACAGCCGTTTGACAATCTCTGTGTGGCCTTGTTCTGCTGCAATATGCATCGGAGTCAACCGATCAGGCCCGCAGGAAACAAACGGATCTGCACCAGCCTCTAGAAGGGCTTCGACGGCTTTAAGGCAACCTTTTGAAGCAGCTACCGCTAGAGGTGTCTCATCATGGAGATTGCGCCTTTCGATATGAGCACCATGAACTTTAGTTAAATACGTTACGAGAGCGGCATCATCTTTCTCCGCTGCAAGATGAAGAACTGTGTTATTTGCGGGCCCATTGGGAGCATTGATATCGGCTCCTGCGTCTAAAAGAAGAACGATTGAACTAACCTTATGTGCGCCTACTGCCTCATACAAAGGGGTATATCCCCACTTGGGTCTTTGATCGACTCGAAAAATATGCGGGAGGAATAGGCGGAGCATGGCAATATCGCCACGTTTGGCAACTTCTCGCAGCGCCGTCGAACCTTCTTTCCCATTCGGGATGAGAAGAGATGGATTTTTTGTCATCAAAGCAGATACGGCATCTTTTTGACCATGAACAACGGCCAGGAAAAGAGGTGTACAATCCATGTCATCTTTGAGGTCGACATTATCCGCATTGGCTAGAAGGTAGATTGTTTCCGCATCTCCTTTTATACAAGCAATATGAAGCGGTGTCGTCATAAATATTCTTAGGCCTCACCCGGTTTGTTTTGTGCCTCAGCAATAGAAGCGAGGTGAACGTAGGCTTCTGGATTACCAGGATTTTTGGCAATGACGATCTTAAATGATATGGACGCCTCATCGAATTTCTTTTGCATGAGGAGTGCTTCTCCTAAAAATTCCCAACCATTCCATTCATGAGGGGCATATTTTACATAAGCTCTCGCATGAGATTCCGATTTTACATAGTCGCCGAGTTTGGCAAAACACATGCTTAAATTGAGATAATTGATCGGTTTATGGGGCACTAATTTTTCAAAATACGAAATGGCCTCAGCATAGTTTTTTTGATCGACTAGGATTCCTGCCAGTTCCGAGTAAATTTCATCTAGATAATCCCCTTCTCTAGATAGCTTTAAAGCTTCGAGAAAACAGTGCTGCGCTTCTGGTCTTGATTTCCACTTTGCGAGCCTTCCTTCTAAAAGAGGAATCTGGTAATTTTGCGGATCTAATTTTCGACCCTCTGCCAGGAGTTTTAATGCCTCGTCCACCCTCTCAACTTCCATGTTGGAGACGATCCCTCGCACCGTATCAATATGAGTCTGAGCAGGAGATCTCTTCAGTCCTGTTTGGGCTTCTGGGTTGTAAGGGTTGACGATGAGGGCTGCCCGGTAGTACTCCCGTGCCTTGGGGAGATCCCCTTGCCTTGAAGCGAGACGTGCAAGGCTCAGCAGAGCTTGATAATTCTGGTTATGTGTCCTGTGTGCTTTATGATACTGTTTTTCGGCTTCTTCAGGTTTGTTTTCAGCCTCTGCGATGAGTCCCAGGACATAATATGCTTGGCTATTATTGGTAGAGAGCTTTAGAGCTTCATCGATCAAGGATTTTGCTTTCCCAAGGTCATTTTTAATGACCTCCAGATGCGCTAAACCAATAAAAGCATCGGAATTTTTCGGATTTTTGCTCTGAGCTTTTCCATAACATTGTCCTGCCTCTTCATATCTTTTTTGCATCCGTAGAGCCTCGCCCAAACGGTGCCACATATACGAGTCATCTCCATCATATTTTAAGCCATTTCTTAAGCACTCTTCGGTTTTCTTGTAGTCTCCGAGCATAAAATGAGCGATCCCTTCATTGTGGTGAGCTTGCGCATTTTGGGGATTGAGCAGGGTGATTTTGGCATAATATTTCAATGCTTGTGGATAGATATTTTGTAAAAACGCATTATCAGCGAGTGTGGCATACATATCTAAAACGAGATTGCCGCTTTCATCTTTATGGCTGGGTCCAACATCGATTTCCCAAAGCCTTAAAGCTCCTTGGATATATGTTTCTGCCTCCGGGTATAGTTGTTCATTATTGGCTATTTTTCCCAAAAGATAAGGTATATGAAAATTATGCGGGTCTAATTTTTGACCTCGGAGCAAATATTTTTTGGCTTCGTGCTTCCGCTTTTTCGCAATGAGTTCACGCGCAGTTTTTAAGTCTTCCCTAGCAGGAGATCTTTTAGCTCCTTTTGAGAGAAGGAATTCTACAACCCCTAAGTGTTTTTGTTCTTCTGCCAATTCCAGCGATGAATATCCACCACTATCTCTCCGATTGATCTCGACTCTCGGATCTTCGCAAAGCCGTCTGACGATTCCCAAATCTCCTTTTTCAGCAGCCAGATGGAGAACCGTCCGTTTCTTCTCTCCATAAACAACGGTGGGATCGGCACCCTCTTTGAGCAAGGCGTCGACGATTTGCAACGCTCCAGAATCGACGCCACGAATAAGTGCCGAATAGCCTTCCCCATCTCGGATATTCTTATCGATGCGAGATCCTTCTTGCAAAAGCCTCAAGACCAAATCCGTGTTCATATTTTCTACGGCAAGAAGAAGAGGCCCTGATTTTTTGGGTCCTGTCTGAATATTGAGCTGGGCCCCTGCTCGAATAATGCAGTCAAGCATTTTAAGATTGCCGTCCAAAATAACAACGATGATCGGGGTCATTCCATCAACCGTTGTTTGCTCGATATCTATCCCGGGAACACGGCAGAGCCGCTCCAATACGGAAACATCTTTTCCTCTAACTGCGCCGAATAAAGCCGTTTCCAGCAAAGGTCCACACGTCTCTTGGATCGGTGCCCCTGCCTCCAAAAGTGCTTCCACAGCCGCCAAACTACCCGATGCTGCGGCTAAAAAAAGAGGTGTGAGATAAGTTTGACTCAAGTCGATTGTGATTCCGTACGTTTGAAATAGTTTTTTCAATTCCTGGGGTGTATATTTAGGGACAAAATATTGAAACCGAGCTTTTGCTTTGTGATTCACCAGACCTGAAATCTGACTGAGCCTCTTGATAATCTCGCCCCTTCCATAATGAGCCGCGACATGCATCGGTGTCCACCTATCGGGTCCACATGGGGCAAAGGGATCACTCCCCGCATTTAGAAGAGCTTCGACCGTTCCTAGTTGACCTTTCATAGCAGCAGAGGCCAGTGGCGTAAAATCTTGCTTATTTCTTTTTTCCCGTTGAATATCCGGAACGCGGCTTAAATACTCGACCATCGCAACATCCCCTCTGAGAGCCGCAACATGGAGCGGAGTGTTTTGATCAGGCCCCTCCCCATTGACATCCGCCCCCCATTCTATGAGAAGTTGGACCGCCTCCAGCTGCCCTCCCTCGACAGCCTCAAAAAGGGCCGTGTGCACCCCAAAGCGGACGAACGGTAAAAATTGACGGAGGATCGCCGTCTCCCCTCTTCTCGCCGCTGCATGCAAGGCGGTCGTCCCCTCTTTACCATTAGACACAAGGATGCAAGGCTGTTTCGTCATCAAAGCCGCAACAACATCACTTCTCCCATTCACCGTAGCGAGATAAAGAGCCGTAAAACCGTCAGCGGTTTTAACATTAACATTATCCCTATCGGCAAGCAGGTAGGCCGCCTCGGCATCTCCTTCAATGGCCGCTGTATGCAGAGGGCTATATCTTTTCGGTATCGATGGGGTTGACATAGATCCTTAACGAGGTCTTGCAAGGGTACACTTGTAGTCGATCGTCGTGCTGAGAGTTCCGTTTGGGAGTTTGCTCCGAACATACCGTTCAATCAAAGGGCTTACCCGCTGTTTTTCAGCTTCCGTGAGTTCAGCCCAGGTACTCCTCGATTTTACATTCGCAATCAATTCTTCAGCTGTGAAGACTTCTTTGGAAGCAATTTTCTTTGTTTCGATCACTTCAAAACCGTTTTTTTCCAGAGCTTCTTCTGCATCGTGTTTGTTACGGATTAAAGTACGTCCGATCGTCTCATAAGTAATCTCCCTGCATTTCGCAATGATCTCTCTGAATTCTCCTGTGGATCCATCCCCTTTAACGACGATAAAAACTCCCTTTGGATCTAATACAGACCGTATCGCTTGGATTTCCTCCGGCGTCGAAAACCAGTGAAAGCAACTGAATGCTGTAGCGGCTTTGAACCTCTCACGCGCAAAATGTTGTGCAAGGTGCTTCACCTCTCCCGCTTGGACCTTCAAAGCGACCTGATTTTTCTTACCATTCTTGACCGCCTCCTCCAACATACCTGGATCGATATCATACCCCGTGACATGCGGCGTAACCACTCGAATCAATTCGAGTGTTGCCCTACCATTGCCACACCCTAGATCCAGAAGATCGACCTCCCCCCATTTCGAAACCCATTCTTTAATCAAACTAAACACCTCTTCCGGATAAGGTTTCCTCCCAACTGTGTAATTCGCCGCTTCTGTCCCAAATTTGTTTCCTGTCAGCGGTGTTTCCCTTGATGGAGTTCGAAGATGGCCTAAAATACCGTAAATTCTACCAAATGCTCGTTCTATTATACCCATTTTATTATCTCCTGTTTTTTATCCCGCTATTATATAACATTTTTTAAATAAAAACCAATATAAACAACTCATTTATTATCAATAACCTATAATCAATGTTTAAATAATTTTTTACAATAAATCGTATAAAGATTATAATAATTTTTGTTAAACAAGTTTTTAAATAAGAAGGATAAAAAATGAGTCATTTTGTACAACCGGTCGCACAGGTAACCGCCGAACAGGCTTCTCAAATGCTCGTGGGCTCAAGATCTGACATTCCCGATATTTTTGTGGAAAAAGCCGCTTTACTATAATACTAGCCTTGCCTGTCGCTGTTGCACGAGCTGACAGTACTTATCAATTGAATGCATAGATAGAAAACTTTTCGTTATGAGACCTTCCCACGTAGGAAGAACTTGCTGGAATCTCTCCACTTCTTCACTGAGAATTTTTACAGAAAGACCGAGTCTTTGAATTCCAAAATAATCGAACAAATCTAAGTAATCGAGCTTTCTTTTTTTCCCTCTGAGCGGAAGAGCAATTTCTTCTTGTGTATGTAAGATAATCGTGGAATTGACCAAATCGTAAACAGGGCTGAGCTCAACCTTACCCTCGCGTCTAATGAGTGAGAAATTCTTTAGATGAGCATCTTCATTCCCCGTCAGAAAATTAAAAATGATTATCCGGAAAAGCTTAAGTTTCTCTAGAAGAGGAAAAGTACAATGCTTTTCGATCACCGGAATCAACGCTTCCATACTCGATTCATACTTAGTGTCTCTTGAAAATCCCATCAGCTGCGAAAAATCTTCCACGGCCAATTTACGCCCTTTTGTGAGTCGATCAAAACGTCTGATAAAATATGTCAATGAGCCGTCTAGATTGTAAATCATTCCATGTAATGGCACTTCTAACCCCACCGTTTTAGCTAGGCGCATTGTTAAGTCTTCATTCTGTGGAAGTTCATCGAAAATGTGATGCGGAGGCTTAAAGATAAAAATTCCTCCTTGCTCTACGAGTTCAAATTCACCTTTATGAATGTTCAATTTTACGCTCAGTTTAGGTTGAATCCCCTGAATCGATATTTTTGAAGCCTGCTTTAGAGCCAGTTCCCTTTGTTCTTTTGCAGTGAACGGAAAATCATGCAATTCTTTCAGTCGAGATGAAAAAAGCTTTAATCCTTTCGATGAATATTTGTGACCCTCACAAACTTCATAAGTAATGGGACATTTATTCATGAGGCTGCCTCAATAGTGACATTACCAACTAGATTTTTTCCCACTGCAATGAGTTGACCCATAAGATCATCTCGATCGAGCTTAGTCTGCCTTAATAATCCTTCGAGCATGATTCCTTCAGGAAGCAGTCCTTCAAAAAAAGGTGGAAATCGATCATAGTCATATGTCAATTGCTCTGTCGGCATCTCTAGTGAAACCGAAGGTCCTGTGTAATCCTTAAGATATTCGAATCGGTAATGTTTCCCCTGAACTAGTTCCTGTAATTCGCCAGCCAAAACATCATTTACAAAAACATTAGCCTTTCTCATTGCATTCTTCCTTAAACGACTGCATCAAGGGGCTTTGAAAATCTAATTTGATATTTAAGACTTCCAAAATTTTTAAAAGGGTACTTAGCTTGACGCTAAGTTTTCCATTTTCTATATCGAAAACAACCGTTTTTCCTAAATGCGCAAGTTTTCCTAATTCTTCTTGCGTCAAACCGCTTTTTTTTCGATGAAATCTAATTAATTGACCGATTTGTTCTTCATTATCCATTTTCATGTTTTTTGCCGCTATAACAGTAATTATTGCTGTTTTGAAGAATATTTATCAACCCAGGATAGAAAATTATCAAGATTTGCTGCTATAGCGGTAAAAAAAACAGATTAGGCGAAAATCTCTACTATTATATAATATTTTTTAATAAAACAAATCATTTATTATAAATAACTTATAATTATAAGTAGCACTATATTTTAAATTTAAAACATAGTATAATATCTCTTTATATGGCAACTACATCATTAACATTACAACAAGCACTTATTGAAAACCCTCGTCAAGTTTTTTATAAAGCAAAACCATATATGGACAAAGAAATCGGCTGGCCATTCTGGTCACATAGTGGTGATTCCGATCATTGCCGTAAAATCGAAGGAATATTTTTAGGAGTGATCCAGAAGTATTTAGCTACAAGAAAGAAGATTAAAATTTGCTCCATCGGTTGCGGCCAGCTTTTTAATGAGCTTGTCATAACAGCTTTACTGCTTGCTATCATGAAGGTACCGGTGGATTTGTTATTGTGCGACAAAGATGGTGATCACGATCTTGAAAGAGCAGCTCCTGCTTTTATCCGTTATCTAAAACAATGGTCACCTGATTCTACGGTAGAAATTAAGATTGGTTATTTTGATAAGAAAATTCCTACAGATATCGATGCGTTTATCAGTATCGATGCTCTCTCTTGGAAAGATATCAATCAAGTCGTTGGGCCCTATATGCAAAGATCCCCTACACCAACCTTAACGATGACCGCATGGACCGAACCGTACGAGCTGGTCTATTGCCAGGGAAATAATACCCCTTTAATAGGCCTTTCTTATGAGCAAACTTCAAAAACCGGCATCAGGCCTTCCTATGCATTTACTACATCGGCAATTCCAGTTTCTATGGAAACTCATCTTCCGGGATATCGGTTAGGACTTAATACCTATGGAAAAAAGGTCGATATTCAGGTCAAGGACAATCACTTGTACGTCTATCTAGATGGATCTCTCGGTTGGGAAGAGAGGATTTTCGATTGTTGGGATGCGGCAAAAATGACTACTTCTATAGATGATGCTGGAAGACTTCAGCTTGTCATCCCCAACAAAGAACAAGAAGATGATTACCATCGATGGGGCAAAAGTGTTTCTCTTTCTCCTCAAACAAAACAAATGGTGATAGGCCAAAAAGACCATCTCCCCGTAGACTTTACAAAACTCTCTCCTTTGACAACCGACCAGCGTGCAACTCTTTTGTCTCTAAAGCGTACCGGTGATGCCATTACTCTTCGATTAGGTGCCTGCCAAAGACCAACCGTTGACATTCTCGTTGATCGGCAACATCTTCATGTTCATATCCATGATGCTCGAGGAGCTGCATATTTTGACTTGATCATCCCTGAAGGCTTTGATGGATCCCAAGGATCCGCTTCTTTGGATGATACGGGCGTCTTGACCATTCTCATTCCAAGCAAACGATAAGTTTTGACATTCTTCCGAATTTTTCTTTAAATGGGAGAATGAAAAAATTTATTTTTGCTCTGCTTCTTTGTTTTGTCGATTCTCATGGAAGAGTCTACGGAGTCAATCTCCTGATCCAGTGAAAAAAAGCATCGTAGCCATCCTGTGTACTTCTAGCTTTCTTTTGGGAAATGAAAGAAGCGAGCCTCTTCCGATTGGAAATTTCTCTGTGCCGACGGTTACTCAAATCGCACCATTGGTCAGTTTTGGTCAGCTTCTGATCGGCGAAGAGGCACTTCTGCCTCAGTTCTCTGGATCTTATACCCGAACCCATCATGGATATCTGAACACCATTGCGCCGAATGTGATCTATGGAATTCGAGACGATCTTTCTGCCTTTTTTGTAGTTCCTTTTAATCCAAGAAGTCGAACTTATTCATCCCACTCTTCTGGGATCGAAGATATTCTTCTTCAAATGGAATACGGATATTATAGAACAGGTCGAAAAGACTATACTCTTGAAGCAACTGTTGTCGCCAATGTCCAATTTCCGACAGGATCGAGCACGAAAAATCCTCGAACGGGAAACGGCTCCTTCGCTTATTTTTTGGGAACCACATTTGCCTACCTCTCTTACAATTGGTATGCATTTGTCTCACCCGGAGTTAATTTAACAACCACCCGCCATGGCACAAAATTTGGAAATTCATACCCCTATCAATGGGGTTTTGCCAGGTATATCGATCAGCTCAGCCCGCCCGGTTGGATTTTTGATCTCATGGTTGAATTTGATGGAGTCTATGTTGAAAAAACCAAAATCCATCACACCACAGATCGTAACTCGGGGGGGAATTCGATTTTTGTCACCCCCAGTCTCTGGCTATCCTCTAACCGTCTAATTGTACAATGTGGCATCAGTCTCCCCCTTCTGCAAGATCTCCATGGAAAACAAGATAAGATCACGTATTCCATTGCTTACATATTGGGCTCCGCATTCCAGTTCTAGATTAAAAATGCTCCGGACAGCGGGTAGATCGATAAAGGAAATCGAGCCGTGTATTGAAATAAATTCTCTTTGGGTCGTCTTGATTATTGCATTCCTTTGCAAAGTCTCTTTTCAGCAGCATCTTCCATAGAACCCGATCATTATGAATCCTGTTCCAAGTTGTTGAGACGCGTGAAAAGCGTGCGATTTCTTCTGGACTTAAGAAGGTTAAAATATGAAGATGCAACTCATCTCCTATGGTATGGATCGTCATAGTTTGCCATCGAGCTTAAAGTGAGGATGTGTTTCTTGGATGAGCCATCTTATTGCTTCAAGAACTCGGACACCAGCCATTTTATTCTGAAGAGATCCTCTATGATCGAGAGAAAAACTAGGGTAATCGAGAAGGCTGTCGGGCAAAGGTGATTCTGCTTTCCAAAGACCGTCCTCCATTCGATGGAGGATGATTCGACCCTGCTGTTGGTCATTTCGAAGAAAAACAATGAGATAAGGGATCGTTTGAATCCCCAGACCGATCGGCTTAACGAAACACGTTATTTCCTCTGGGCTGCTGTAAAAACAAGGAAGTTTTAAGGGAGCGAGAAGTCTTTTCAATTTGTATGGAATCTGTCTATAGATCGCTTTAAAATTGCGCTGCCCATCGATCACAAGACCCACGTCCCTCTCTAGAAGATATTTCCAGAGAGAATTGTGATTCGTAATTCTATACCAGGCTCTTTTTACTCTTCCCATGAGTCCAATCACATCGATGTCGGATAATCTTGAAATCTGCGTAAAGATATCGTCGGGTAGAATTTCAATGGTGGTGATTGTCATAAATTAATACCGATTCTGAGTGACATGGTGGGCCACAATTTCTTTTAGTAAGGGATGGTTATCATCGACGAGTTCTTGAAGATACGGAAGGTTCGCCCCTCTTGCGATTGCAAAAGCAGTAACGGGACTCCCATATCGGCCATAAAACCAACCTCTCAGATCCTCTAATGCAGGCTCATAATGGACAGTTAATTTTTCTCCATGTTTTTTGGACCATTCTGACGGACTTAAGGCCTTTTCGCGATCCGTTGCTGGATCTAGAATAAAAATACCTTCATCTTTCGTCTTAATGGCAACGGCTTGATGGTACGACCAGTTTTCGTACAATCGATTGGTTTCATCGGCTTTAACTCTTGCATAGAGAAGGGTGTGAGGGTCGATATGAAATCCTTCTAAATACTCACAGGCAGCTTGAGCCCGTGTTTCGCAGTAGAGGTAGTCTTCCCAAACAATCGGCATTAATCCGGCAAGGTATCGATTCAATAAATGCGCGTCGTTTTGAGTTTCAATAACGGTATATTCATTCGGCGGTTTTGCATTGAATAACTTTTTGACTCTACCATACGGTTCAATCTGTTCGGGTTCATTCAAGAGGTCATCTTTTGACTGAACAATTTCAGCAACAGAGCGGTTTTCATCCCAAGATCCTTCTTTCCCTTCTTCACGAATAATGAGTTGAGCTATACTTTCACGAGATAAAAGAGTGATCTGAGGTTGCTCGATAATCCTCCCCGATGAAATCTTCCCATAGGCCTTAAAGACAGGCATTTGAACAGTGTAAAATCTAAACTTCAGTTCAGCAACTAAGAGGCTTCGAATATCTGCAGCCATCTCCTTGACTTTTAGCGCCGTTTCTAAATACCCTTGCACTTCCCCTAGCCAAAACGTAAATTCATGGGCGCTCAAACAGTTGATCCCATTTCCTTTGAGAAGCTTTATAGAGCGGCTAGCAACCTCTCTCGCATCAGAAGTTGAAGCAAGAAACTCTTTGCTCTGAGAGATAAAAGCACTCATTATTGGAAACATACAGAAATTATTATAATTCAATTTAGCTTTTAATGCGAGAATTATTCAAATAATTTAACATTCCGTCAATTTACAATAATTGCGATCAATTGAAAAAAATATTATAACATTCTTCTGACGGTCCGTGAAATCCAACTCATCTTTTATAGAGCGGCTAGCAACTCTTTTCTTTAAAACATATAAGAATTATTTTGATTCAAATTAAATGATATTAATTAATAAAAATATTATAATAACCGGAAACAACGAGGTTAAAATGGCATCTCAAGCAGTTTCTACATTTACTAAAACGTGGCAAGATCGTTCCCCTAATTTTAAACCGGGTACGCTCGATGTAGCTTCTTATACTTATAGTCAGTATTCAGCAACTTATAACATTTATAGATCGCTCCAAGAAGCCCTTATCTTAGATCCTCAAGCCGTTTTTTATAATTGTGGTTATCCCTATCGCGATCCTAAGATCGGTTGGCATCTCTGGGCTGGTACGAATGATGAATCGACCCGAAAAGCAGAGGGTGTTTTCTTGAGTTACATTAGACAAAATTTACAGTATTTTCAAGAGAATGGGCTTAATCTTTGCTCTGTCGGCTCTGGGGAATGCTTCAATGAATTGGTATTACTTGCACTGCTGGCCCAAATGGGGATCACTGTTCGCTTGACTTGTGTCGATAGAGATGATGAGCATAATCTTCGAAGTGCAGCGCCTGCTTTTGAACACTATGTCAAACAAATGTCTCCCGATTCGACCGTTGATGTAAGAATTTGTACTTTTGAGTCAATGATGCAAAGGCAGCCCCCTGTTGGAATCGATGCTTTTGTCAGCTTTGATGCTCTTTCCTGGAACAATATGCGTGACGATTTAGAGCCGTATATGCTTGCATCTTCGAAGCCGGTAGTGTCGATGCACGTATGGGATAAACCTACTCTCATGTATTCCCAAGGAAATCAGAGCCCGGTGTCTCAGCTTTCATTTGAACCCACATCAGAAATCGATCTAAGGCCTATTTTCAAACTCTCTATTGAAAAAGGATTAAGATAATGGCATCTCCAGCAGCTTCTACATTTACTATAAGGTGGCAAACTAGTTTTCCAAATTTTATACCGGGTACGACCGAAGTAGCTTCTAGTACTTATATTCAGCATTCAAGAACTTATAACATTTATAAATCGCTCCAAGAAGCCCTTGTCTTAGATCCACCCGCCGTTTTGAATAATGGTGGTTATCCCTATGCGGATCCAAAGGTCGGTTGGCGACTCTGGGCGCATTCAAATGATGAATCGACCCGAAAAGCAGAGGGTGTTTTTTTGAGTGCCATACTGCAGTATTTTCGGAACAAAAAGTCGCTTAAAATATGTTCTTGGGGCTGTGGGGAATGCTTCAATGAATTGGTATTAGCAGCTTTGCTAGCCAAAATGGGGATCGCAGTTGATTGGACACTTGTAGATAGTGATGAGGACGATTATCTTCAAAGCGCAGAGCTATCTTTTAAACACTATGTCAAACAAATTTCCCCCGATTCGACGGTTGATGTGAATATTTGTAGTTTTCACGAGATGATGACGAATAAAACGCCCGTTGGGACCGATGCTTTTGTCAGCTTTGATGCTCTTACTTGGAACGATACACGTGATAAATTAGAACCGTATATGCTTGCATCTTCGAAGCCGGTCATGTCGATGCACGTGTACGATGAACCTATTCTGATGTATTCCCAAGGAAATCAGAGCCCTGTGTCTCAGCTTTCATTTGAACCAACATCAGAAACCAATCTAAGGCCTATTTTCAAACTCTCTAAAGAAAATCAATAACTTCATTAACCCTCCACGCAAAAAAGAGACAACCTGCTGGCTGCACCCCTGACATATCGATCCTCCTCCTCGGCCTAGCCTAGCGCCCTAATCTATCGATGGGGTCCTCGTCGGTCGGACCGCTGACGCTTCGATCTGACAGGGGTTCGCTTACGCATCTTGTCTCTTTTTTGCGTGGAGGATTAATACTGTTAATGAGATATGTTTTTAATTCATTAAAATTATAATTTAACATGCTGATATTAATAAGTTTATTGCTTATTAATTTAATATTTATTACAATATTATTATAAATTTTAGGTATATAATTATGGTAACAAGAGTTGAAACTAATATAACTGCAGTTATTTTAAATGATATCTATTCCATCGAAGCCCGTATTGCAAGCTATGCGGAAATCATTTTTGATGAAATCTGCGAACTGTTTGAAGCTTTAAAGAATTTAGTTTACAAAGCGCCTAAAATTACCGAGCTTCCTAAGAACCAAGGGTATAAAACTCGAACGATTGCTGCCAGCGCATTTAATTCCGTTTTTGTCAGAGAGATCTTGCCCAAAGTCACTTCCTTCAAAGCTCCTGAAAATCTCAAGTTTAATGGGAGTTTTTCGATGGAAGAAGTTTTGGAAGATGGAACTTCATTCAAGTTAGATCTGGTCCTTCCTTCGGGCTCTTCTGATGCTGAGCTTGAGAGAATTCAGCTCCATCCCCTCTTCACACAGCAGATCGAAAATATGGTTGGATCTCCCCACTTGGCCGATCTTCTTCTATCGTTGCCGATGCAGACATCTTCCCTAAGGTGGGATGGTGAAAAAGGTGAAGGGTTTTTGGTTGTGAATTTGCCAGAGGGTGGGAAGTTACAATTAGAGGTGGCTTTGCCAGGCTCCAATCAGCTTCCACCTTTTCTAGAAGGCCTCTTATCGGCACAACTGAAAGGGCTTTATCCGACAATTCAATCGATTTTATCGGAAAACTTCACGTTTATTTGGGATGGAAAAACGTCGCAATTCAAGCTGATCTTTGAAAAACAAGAATACATCACCATTCAAGATATTGGCCTCAAAGGAAAAGGATTTATCAAAAAAATCGCCGAGAAGCTGGTCCGCGGAACGGTGATTAAACTTCCCCCTCAAATCACCGGTACGATCGATTTTGCAAACTCATCGATTCAATTTGGAGAGAAAACCCATTTTGACATCTCCAATGTTCCGAAGTTTGATCTAGACCGATTAAGCTACAATCCGGACACCCAAGAACTCGAGTTTGAAGTGTTTCTCTGGGGCTTTATCCCGTTTCGACAGACCATCGACTTGAAACAATCCCGTGTCGATCGAGTCGCTTTAGAAATTCAATCTCGCGAAGTCGCTAAACAAGCTCGAAAAAAAGAAGCTGTCAAACGGCAAAGCAAACCGTCTCTCTATGCCCCCCTCTTGAAGAAAATAGCTCATGGCTTACCTTTGATGGTTCCACAAGTGAAGGGAAACTTCACGGTAGACTTGCACGATGGAACTCGTTGCAAGATTGGTATGGAGCTCAAAGGAAAAGAAGAGACCGTCGCCAAGCTTAAAGTTCATCCCCTTTTCACATCAAAACTAGAAGGAACCATGAGTTCCGATTTGGCAGAGCTTCTTTTGTCTTTACCAACACAAGCGTCTGAGGTTAGATGGGATGGTCAAAATAGGGAAGCCAACATTGTGATCAACCTGCCTGAAGGAGGACTCATCCAATTAGAACTAAATTTCCCAAAAGAGACGAAGGAATTTCCAAAACTGATTGAAGCTTTTCTAAAACACCAACTCAAAGATTTATACACACCTGTCATCAAACCATTTCTTTCTGAAAGCTTTTACTTCATGTGGGATGGCTCGATTCCTTATTTCAGAATGAAATTTAATGACCCTCAAGCTTTGCGTATCAAAAATCTCAAGCTCCGTTCGATCGACACGCCTCAACAGACAAATTTCCTCCAAAGGCTCAAGGACTATACAAAAAAAATTACAAATGCAATCACAGAGAAATTTGCAAAAGGAAAAGAAATCAAACTTCCAACCACGATAGCAGCAAAGGTTGATTTCGAAGATCTCTCTCTGACTTTTCTAGAACCACCTTTTTCAGAAAAAGTCACATTCGATATTCCCTTATTACCAGATGTCGATCTCAAAAAAATTAAATATGATGCCAAGACAAATAAAATCCATATCGACATCGAATGTATGGGACGTCACAAATTTGAGGCCGATCTCAATCAAGAATCGAGTGTCAACAAGTTTGAGTTCGAGATTCTCCCCTTGAGCAATAAATAATTGGAGGGTAGACTTCTTTGATGCGAAAGAAGTCTTTTCTATTATGGCAGGTTTTAATCGCTCTTGCACTTGCATTGATTGTAGGCGGGATTTCAAAGCCTGATTCGGCTTATATCAAGCTCTTTGGATTTCTAGGGCGGCTATTTCTCAACGCACTCACACTTCTCGTGGTTCCCCTCGTCGGATCATCGATCGTCTATGGTACGAGCCAGATGGGTCGCGACCAATCGTTTGGGAAGCTCGGGGCGAAGACGTTTTTCTTTTACATTCTGACGACGTTTTTAGCCGTGTTGACCGGTCTTCTCTTTGTGAATCTTTTGCAACCGGGAATGAAGACAGAAATTACAACCGTCTCCCCTGCTCTTGTTGAAAAAGTTCCCGTGAACCATTTGGAAGCTCTATCCCAAGTATTTTTTAAACTCATCCCTACCAATATCTTCGAAGCAGCCACGCAAGGAAATATGCTTGGGATTATCTTTTTTGCCCTGCTTTTTGGTTTTGCGCTGGCAAAAATTGAGAGTGAAGCGTCCCATGCTGTGAGCAATGTGATTAAGGGATTTTTCCACACGCTCATGCGGATGACCCACCTGCTCATGAAGGTGATGCCGTTTGGAATTTTTTGTCTTGTAGCTCCGGTGATTGCTTCAAGAGGTTTGGGAAGTTTTGGATCGCTCTTTTTCTTTTTACTCACAGTCCTCGCTGGACTCGCCACGTTCATGTTTGTGATCCTTCCCCTGCTGCTCCGTCTCATGGGCATCAGCCCGTGGAAACACTTTCGTGCGATGGCGCCCGCTCTCGTCACCGCTTTTTCAACCAGCTCTTCAGCAGCCACATTGCCGATCACGATGGAATGTGTGGAGAAACGAGCTGGAGTTTCGAATCGGATTTGTAGCTTTGTGGTTCCCCTGGGGACGAGCGTCAACCTATCGGGGTCTGCCCTCTACGAATGTGTCGCGGCCCTCTTTGTCGCCCAAGCTTTCGGTATCCACATGACTTTCATGCACCAAATTCTCGTCGTCTTTCTCTCCCTTATCACCTCGATGGGAGTCGCCGGCATCCCCTCCGGCAGCCTCGTGGCAATCATCATCATCCTCAACACCATGGGCCTTCCCGCCGAAGGCCTAGCCCTCATCCTTCCCATCGACCGGATCCTCGACATGTGCCGCACCACCGTCAATGTCTTCAGCGACGCCTCGTGCGCCGTCCTCGTCGCCCACACTGAAGGTGAAAAAGTTCTTAAAAATATCCCTCATACCTAGAAAAAGGCGCCATTTCTTGTATGACTTCTCCAAAGTATTTTGCAGCAATCTGTGGTGGCAGAAGCCGGATAAATTTCAACCTTCTACCATAAGGGACAAGTTCCCTTTCAAAATTGTGCTGTAAGGGGTGGTCATTCCAGCAACTCAAGAGAGCATTCCGATCTGCAATACAAAAAAATGCACAGCAATCGGTCAAGAACTTATCTTGTTCTTCCGCAGAAAGAGATTGATTATAGATCGGGTGAGGGATTTTTCCATTTTTGTCATAACCCTTCCCGAGCATCGATCTTAAAGCAGAAATAATATCCAAAGCATACGTTCCAATGCGGAGAATTCTTGGAGCAAAGATATTCGGAGTTAGGGGTTGCAGGGTAATGGGATCTTCTCCCTTTTCATTAGAAAGGGAAGAAAACGTTGTTGATAAAGAAGCTGGAACCCGGTTCATCTCTAAAAGGAAAGCGAATCGATCTCTGCTTTGGCGGAAAATTTGTTTAATAATAGCTTTTTTCACATAAATATAAATCGATAGCGTGGAAAGATGAGCGAATAGAAAATAACAAGACCCGAATATGAGTTGCTTTTTTGTAGGGTTACCACCCATGTAAGATGCCAGCGGCAAAAGAGAAAAAATTGAGACACCGATATATCCGACAATTTCATCCCAATATGTATTTTTCGCCCATAGAACCCTGAGGATCGTTTTTAAGAGATACCAATTAGAATGGGAACCTATCTTAACGGTTCGAAGCCTCAAGGTTGTCACATAAGGGTCTACAGATGTAAAATTCCTTTCAATGGCCTGTGTATAAATTCTCGTCATTTCCGCTTGAGGAGGTCGATCCACCCGGCTCGTACCTAGGAGAATATATCTTTTTCCTCTCTCAAAATCGTTTTGAGGATTCACAGGGCGAAAGATCTGTTCAAGTGTTATGACTGACATATTTATCTATATTAAGCTGTGACTCGAATGACGACCAACTCTTTTGATGAGAGATCCTCTAAAGCGACCGAAAAAGTTTCATAAAACGCCTCTTTCGGCACATAAAGAACTCTCTTGACTATGGAATACGGAAGGACAATTTCTTCGAATTGTTTGAATCCTTTGGCAGTTAAAACCCTCGTTAAAGATCCCCGCTTTTTATAGGTATGGATCGAATCGATGGTGCTGGGAATCATCAAGGGCCAAAAGAAAAAGCTGAGAACCCTCAGTCCAATCCCCCGAACCATGGCACCCCTCGTCAGCTTACTAACAATTTCTTTAGGCTTAGCCGAATTCATCGCTGTACTGGCTGCAGATATCCCGTACGTATGGTCCCCTTCATTCAAAATCGTAATTTCGACAGGAACATATCCCTTGGCCAACAAATCGGCATGCAGAAAATGCTCACTCTCATCGGCCGAATAGACCCTTGCCGAAACCTTCAATTCCCGATCATCCATGGTCAGTGTTTCTGAGAAAGCCTCGGGTATCGAAATAGGCCTTGATGTTGCCGCAATTAATAATAATGACCCTGCAATACAACCCAATAATTGTTTTAACTTCATTTATAATCTCCTCGGTTAATTATAATGTAATTATTATAATAAAACAAAATAAAAATTATTTTACTGTACTTGAACTTTAAAGAAAGATATAATCTTTTACATTCAAAGAAAAAAAATATGTTATCAATGAGATATTGCCTTACACAGTTTCTTTATAGGGGAGTGACAGCTTCCCTAGCGAATGGTCTGTTTTCAGATCGATCAAAAAATTCTTTTGCGTCCGGTTTGATATTCGGTGCAGGTTCTGCTGCTGCCAATTTGGCAATCCGATTCTTTGCAAATCCGTATCTCGATCGTTTAAAAATGCCTGAAGCCCGTGCACTAGCTTACTTAGCTGTGACGACAACCCCGTGGGTGATCTCAGCGCTGACCATGAAATGGATTCACAAAAAAACGAAGAATCCTCTTTTTAATCTTAATGAACGAATTGCCACAGCGATGACAATTGCAAACAACATTGTTTCAACTCACAATCTCGATATCATTTATGATTCCGGGTACAAATATGTTCCACCCAGCGATGAATCTTTTAGCGCTAGATTAATGGCTAACTGCACCGATCCTTGTTGGTTTGCAGATGAATTTGTGATTCGGAGAGGACTATTTGCAGGCTTAATCGATGCCGCCTTTAAAAGAGATATTTATCAAATAAAGCCAGGATTTGTCTATGGAGCCTTTTCAGCACTTGCAAATCTGGTTGCCCGCATTGCGCTGAAAAAATATTTTCATGGACTACCTCCAGAGGAAAGTAAACCTGTTGCATACTTTTTGGTCGCTACAGCACCTTGGCTGATTTCAGCAATTGCGATGAAAATTCTCCATAAAATCACCCAAAAACCCCTTTTTAATCTAAATCCATTTGCAGCCATGGCGAGCTACGCTACAAACTCATTACTTCCGCTTCATAATTTTGATCTTTTACCCAAAGGATTGAAAAACAAAGATGGTGAATTCCTCCTCTGCTAGATTTTATTTAAGTGGTGATCTATAATTTTTTGGAAAATGGAGATCGATATGGCGATTGGAGCAATTAGAGACGTGATCAAGGAATTTCCGTTGACGACAGCATTTGATGGTCCTTGGAAATGGTTGGAAGAAAAGGGTCTCAGTCAAAATTCTATCTTAGCAGATCCGTCGAAAGAAAAGATTCACGCGACGCTGGCGCGGGTTTGCTTTGGGATTTTACTCCCCTATATTGCAAAACCTGCTGCTTGGTGCAATTTAGGAATAGGAGCGGTACATCTTTCGTTCCTGGGTTATGCCTTGATTCAGCGGAAAGAGATCGATCGAAAAGAGCTTCAAAAAGCATTCATCCATGTGGCGGCGGGAGTTTATGATTTGGCCTTAGCCTATCTTTCGGGGCTGGTGCTCGTCAGAATTGCTCTGATTGCAGGTATTGCGCTCCTTCCGAATTATGTCAATCGAGTACACCGGTTTATCTTTGCGACAGCTCCAACAGCGCAGCCAGCAACTCCTAATGCGCCTAATGCACCTCCTCCTGATCACATTCTTGATCCAGGATGTTTCATTGAAAAAACCACCAAAACCTTAGCTATTATTTGCCGTCCACCACCTGAAAGGAGTTATTGGGCCTGGCTAGCTTCATATTTTGTCACTAAAAAACCGACTCCATAATTTCTGTTGAGCGAGAGCTTGGTGAACATACATCGGCCACCCGTCGATGCAGTGGCATCCTCTTTTTAGTGCTGTTTTAAAAAATTCGGTTTCATAGAGGGAAATATCCATGACAATTTTTCCCGGCCTAAGTACCTCTGCCTGGATGGGCATCGATGAGGTCGTAGCGTTGATCACAATATCGTAGTCGGGAACAGTTTCACTCCAGTAGCATCTAAGCTCTTGAGATAGTTTTTTCCCTTTTTCTAATGTCCGATTGACGATGATCACGTGAGCGCCTTGTTGCACACAAGAAAGAGCAATCGCACGGGCTGCCCCGCCCGCTCCCAAAATGACAAGAACTTTATCTTGGATATTTCCTAAAGCATTGATCGCTGCCTCTCCATCCGTATTGTACCCTTCAAGAGTTGGCAAAAGAAGAGTATTAACGGCACGGTGGGGCAAGACGAGTTCTTTGAGAGGTGCGGTGACACTCAGGCCTCTGAAAGGAAGTTGCTGTGCAAATTGAAAAAATAAACCGAGTTCATGAGGCTGAACGGCCATTTTTAGATAGACGGCATTACGGCGGTGCGTCCGAAAATAGTCGTTATGGAAAAGATGGCCGGGGCTATGAGAAACGGGCGCTCCGATGAGACCAAACAGCTCTGTGGATGGATTGAGAGAATGAAAATGGTAGATATGGGAGAGTTCATCGACGGTGAGTTGTCCGGGTGCATTTTTGTCTTTTTCCTCTAAAGGTGCGTAAGCGATGGGGACGTCGAATATAGGAGCGCAAATCCGGGTGATTTGGCCGAGCTCTCCCATACAAAGTCCGATCACTTGGGGATGTTTCTTTAGAAAAAGAAGCATACGAAGACTGTCGAGTGTCGAGTTGGCAAAGGTCGCGATTTTATAATAGTGAGCGTTGGGATGCGTTTCTTTTAAAGTCTGGTAGATTTTTTCAAGATCGGGTGTTTCTTCAAAGTTGTGATACGAGACAATGACGGGGAGATTTTTGGGAGGGGTTTTCTTCCAATCGACATCGATATACCGAGGGACTCCTTTTTCATAGAGAATTTTATCGATTTCTTGCAGATCGACTTTGTCTGTCTCGACTAGAGATTTAACGGGGGCACAGAGCCGCGTCATGGAGAACCTTTGTTACAACTTCGATGGGAACTTCCATTTCTACAGGATCGGCAATATCTCGGAGGAGAATAAACGTGCCGGCTCCTTTTTTATCCAATGTGAGAACCTGGAGAATTTTTTCTAGATCAAACGCACCTGTGACCGGCGGGAGTCGTTTTTCGATCTGATCGAGGATAGAAGATGTTAAAATGCCGAGTTCATGGGCGATCCGAGATTCTAGGACAATTCCATGGGCGACGGCCTCGCCATGCGAGAGTTGGTAATTGGAAACAGTCTCGAGTGCATGGCCCATGGTATGGCCTAAATTGAGCAGTTTTCGGACTCCTTTTTCGAAAGGATCGAGTGCGACAATCCGTCGTTTGATTTCAATGGCGCGGTGAATGGCTTGCGTAAGGGGAATCGTTGAGAAATTGTAAAACAACTCTTCGTCAGCAAGGAGCGCGGCTTTCAACATTTCAACGTGTCCATTGAACCATTCTTTCTCAGGGAGGGTTTCGAGAAATTTGAAATTCAAGAGGACCGATTTAGGTGGATAGAATGTTCCTATGAGGTTTTTTCCATACTCGGTGTTGACAGCCGTTTTGCCGCCAATGGCTGCATCGACCATTGCGAGAAGTGTTGTCGGAATGAGAATGAGGTCGACGCCGCGACAAAACGTCGATGCGAGAAAGCCGACGAGATCGGTCACGACTCCCCCGCCGAGGGCAATGAGAGTGGTCTCACGGCTAAAACCGTTTTCTAAAAGACGGTTTTCCAGCTCTTCTTTGGTTTTTCTAGTTTTTGATGCTTCTCCGGCAGGAAAAGAAAAGATGGGAACTTTTAAGTGGTGGCCGTACAGTTTTTCGACATGGGTATCGGTGATGATGGCGTATTTCATAGCTTGGATAATCGATTCAAAAGAACAGCATCGGCCAAAACCAATGCAACCATCGCTTCAACAACGGGAACAGCGCGCACGGCGACGCACGGATCGTGCCGAGACCCTTCAGGTAAATCGAAAGTAGCAGGTTTTCCCTCGAGTGTAACGGTTTCTTGGGATTTAGCAATACTCGAAGCTGGTTTGAATGCGACACGGCCGACAAGGGGCATTCCTGTCGAAATCCCGCCGAGTGTTCCTCCAGCGAAATTGGTCTTTGTTTTAATACTTCCTTGGTTTTCAAAGAGATCGTTGTGAGCAGAGCCCCGCATGGCTGCCGCTTTAAATCCACTTCCGATTTCAAAACCTTTCGTTGCCGGAAGAGAGAGCATCGCCTTGGCTAGATTCGCTTCTAGCTTTTCATAAACAGGATCGCCAAGGCCTGTTGGAAGCCCTGTGGCTTGAAATTCAACCACGCCCCCGACCGAATCGCCCTCTTCCTGAATCCGTTTTAATTCTTCAAAGATTTGATCTTCGATCAGGGCGGATCCGACTTGACAAAGGCGGGCTTCGATCTGGATACCAAAATGGGCTAAGAACTTTTTTGCGACAGCTCCGGCAGCCACACGGCAGACGGTCTCCCGGGCAGACGCCCGGCCACCACCTCGGTGGTCAAAAATGCCGTATTTTTCAAGATAGGTAAAATTAGCGTGTCCGGGACGGAGGAGATGTTGGATGGCAGAGTACGGTTTTGACTGAGAATCGTGATTATAAATTATAATGGAAATGGGAGCTCCGGTCGTCTTTCCTTCGAAAACCCCAGAAAGAATTTGAGGGATATCTTTTTCCTTCCGAGGAGATGTCAGTGGACTGCCAGGAGCGCGCCGCTTTAAATCAGGAAGTAAATCTTCTTCTGAAAGCTCAAGACCGGCAGGACAACCATCGATCACAACACCCAGGGCAGGGCCATGCGACTCCCCCCAGGTGGTGATCCGAAAGTGGCTTCCAAAAGAATTACTTCCCACGTGTTAAAAGTCGAAACGGCCACCAAAAGTCAAACCACTGGTCGTGAAGTTGGCGTTGTTTCGATCAGCAACTTGAGCGACATCGGTCTGTCCAGCTTGGAAGAAAACATGGTGTTCCCAACCGATGAAGAAGTTCAAGTGGTAGTTATTGTCGCTATATAATCGATCCCATTGAAGACCAAGAGAAAGATCTGTCATGGGGAGGATTGTTCTTGGGGAACTTTCAAGCTCAGCTTCAATGTGATGTTTTTTTTGATCCGTATTCACTTTATTTTCTAGCTTGAAACGTCCATAGAGGAGATCGAGGCTCATATCTCCATAAATGCTAAACCCCCATCCGAGCATCCAACGGGTATCTAAACCAAACTTCGGTCCGATTCCCCAGAAATTATTCTTTGTTTTGAAATGAGGATTTTCTCTTTTGACTGAATAATCGATATGATTATGCTCTCTGAGCCACAGCGATCTTAAACCGACCTGAGGCTTGAGACCAAGAAAACGGGTCACAAGAAATTCTCTTCTTAAAGCTAAATCTAAATAATCAATTTTGATACGGGCGTGACCATGGATAGATTTCGGGCTTAAATCAGCATCTTCAAGATCCAGGCGAAGGTGTTCATGATGTTTTGACCGTTCACGTGCATTGAACTGCTCATGGATCCGGGTCCAATCGAGGGCGAGTTCCCAATCATCGAAAGGCATTTGATAGCCGACCCCGACACGGAATCCCCAATTGAATTCAGGTTTTAATAAAATGGTTCTTAAATCTCCGTTTACTTTTCTCTTTCTTTCTTTGGTTTTCTCGTGAAAACCAGCGACTAGATCGACATTCGATCCTTCCCACCAGAGCGCAGCTCCTGTGAAATAAAACGCATGATCGGGAGCAATTCGGTAAGGTGAGCATCCACCCCATTGATCCGCATAAACTCCAGCTTGGCCCCATTTTTCAGATGGAGTTGTTGTGTCAGCATATACGAGGGAAGCAGCAATACAAGAACCGATTAATAACGTGGAAGATGTTTTCATCTTTTCTCCTTTGTAATTTCAATATTAAAAATCTAAACGTCCGCCGAATGTCAAGCCACTGGTGGTAAAGTTGCTATTATTCGTGTCGATGAGCTGAGCAATGTCGGCTTGACCGACTTGGAAAAAGACATGGTGTTCCCAACCGACAAAGAGATTCAGGTGGAGGTCATTGCTCGAGATCAATTCATCCCATTGAAGACCGATTTGCAGATCTGTCATCGGAGTGACAGAGCGGGGTGAACTCTCGATTTCAACATCGACATGTTGACGCTTCTTTCCAATCAACACATTGTCTAAGCTGCCATGATTTTCGAGCTTGAAACGGCCATACAACAGCGCCAGCGCCAAGTCGCCATAAATACTGAGGCCCCATCCGAGCACCCACCGTGTATCGAGTCCTAATTTTGGGCCAATTCCCCAATAATCATTTTTGGTTCTGCCATGGATGTTAGGATGGTGGTGTTTCGAGACAAAATCGTTATGGCTTTCGCCTTTAAACCAAAGGTTCCTAAGACCGAGTATGGGTTTGAGGCCGAGATATCTCGTCACAAGAAATTCTCTTCTCAGCGCTAAATCGACATAATTGATCAGGACGTGACCATGCGCATGGATAGAATCAACTTCTAGGGGTGCATCACGCAAACTTAAGATCAGCTTTTCATGATGGCCGGAATGTTCTTTTGTATGGAAATGCTCCCGGATATAGGTCCATTCACCATCGAGCTCCCAATCATCAAAAGGCATCTGATAACCGGCACCGACACGGAATCCCCAATTAAATTCAGGTCTTAAGAGAATTGTCTTATTTTCGATTTCAGCGTGTTTCTTTTTCTTTTTTAATTTTTGCTGAAATCCAACAACGGCTCCCACATTCGATCCTTCCCACCAAAGGCCCGCTCCTGAGAAATAAATCGAGTTATCCGGCGCAATCCGGTAAGGTGCGCATCCACCCCACTGGTCGGCATAGACGACTTGTTCATTGGTGTCGGCATGAACGATAGAAAATGCAATACAAGAACCAAACAACAATTTTTTCATCTTCTTTTCCTTTGCTGAATTTGATTGGTGAGATCTTACAGCTCCATCAAATTCGGAAACAAGGAAAAAATTTGGTCGTCAGCAATAGACTCGTAGATCGGATGGCGGATTTGGTACATTTGTTCGAATGATGTTTCTGGATCGTGTGGATCGAAGAATGCCGGCAACGGTGGTGTTAATAGCCGCGTCTTCAGTTCCTCTTTTTCAATGCGGATATAATAGATTTTGCCAAGTGATTTAAGAACCGAAACATTTTCAGGATCTAAGACAGCTCCACCGCCCGTGGCAATCACACCATTCTCAGTTCCTTTTAAGCCTGCGATGATTTCTTTTTCTAGTTTCCGAAATGCTTCGGGATTTTCGAGATACAGCTCGCGGGCATTCTTGGGATCTGTATCAATGAACTCTCTTCCGGTTACTTTAGCAATTTTTTTCCCGAGAGTAGTTTTTCCGCACCGCTTGAAACCACACAGGATAATATTACTCAATCTCCGCACCAACTTTTCTCATGTGATCAAAAAAACCTGGAAAACTCTTCGAGACCACTTCAGTGCCCGAGATCGTTGACTCCCCTTTTGCCCCCAGCCCCGCGACGGTCAGGGACATCGCCATCCGATGATCGGCGAAGCTTTCTAAGGTAGCACCCACAAGCTCCGACGGTTCTATGATCATTCCATCGTCTCTCTCTTCAATCTTCCCGCCCATCTTTTTAAGCTCTTTCGCAATGGAAGAAATTCGGTCGCACTCTTTTTTCCGCGCAATCCCTCCACCCACAATCTCTGTCTTCCCCTCTGCAAAACAGGCAATGACAGGGATCAGTGGCATCGCATCGATGAAACGGCCCATATCGATCTTTATTCCTCGAAGCTTCGATGGGAAAACCGTCAAGCTCCGCTCAGTGATCTCAAACCTGGCTCCCATCTCTTGCAAAACGGAAATCACCTCTTTGTCCCCTTGAGCGTCCTTAAAATCGACTCCATCGATCGTGAGCTCAGATTGTGTCACCAACGCAGCAGCTATAGGATAGAGAGCCGAGCTCCAATCGGCCGGAACCGTGTACTCAAACCCCTCGATGACACTATTTCCAACGATTTCATATCTTTCGAAGCCGCTGTTCTGATACGAAATCCCCAGCCGATCAAACCAACTCAAAGTGAGTCCAACCCACGGAATTTCTCCAGGCTCGGTCACAAAAAGCTGTGTCTTTCCCGTCGCAAAGGCTGCAGCGATTAAAAGCCCTGAAACCGGTTGCGAGTCGTGCCCTTCAATCAGAGCAGTCCCTCCCTTCAAATGACCTTTGACGATAATCGGAGCATGCCCATCCCCTTTCGATGAAACAGCCCACGCGCCCAATTGATTGAGTCCGTCCAAAAGAGGTTGCACCACACGCCGCTGCCGAATCGACGGATCGCCCGTAATGATCGTATAACCAGGCGCGAGTCCCGCAATCGCTCCAATAAAACGGAGGACCTGTCCCGAATTGCCCGCATCAATCACATCCTCGGCGGATCTCAAATTCCCCTGCACCTCCAAAACATCCGGCATGGCCCGAATTTGCGTGCCTAAAAGCTGGCATGCGCGGATCATCGCTTCTGTATCGGGAGAATGGAGATAATTTCGAATGACCGACGTTTTCTTGCCGAGCATCGCAAAAACAAGCGCTCGCATCGTCTGCGACTTCGACGGCGGAATCTCCACCGTCCCCTTCAGCCTCGATGGCTTAATGGTTAATTCCAAGAAGCTCCATCTCAAAAATGAGCGTCGTACAAGGAGCGATCTCTTCTCCAAAACCCGACTCCCCATAGGCTAGATAGTGCGGCACAAAAATTTGCCATTTATCGCCCACGTGCATCAGCTGCAGCGCCTCCGACCACCCGGGAATCACTCTGTTCACTGGAAAAACCTGCGGTTTTCCCCGCTCATAACTGCTGTCAAAGATCGATCCATTGATGAAACTTCCTCGATAATGGACCGATACCACATCAGCAGGCGTCGGCTTGGCCCCATTTCCCGCCTGAAGCACCTTGTACTGAAGGCCGCTCTTCAACACCTTCACCCCTTCTTTCCCCTTGTTCTCCTCTAAAAAGTTTTCCCCTTCTTGCCGATTCTGCTCGGACATCTTCGCCAAATATTGCCGCTGCTGCTGCTCCATCTGCTGCCGGAGCGCATTCATAATCCCCTGCACTTCTTCCTGTGATAGTTTTCCCGGAGCATCTGCCACCCCATCTTCAAACCCTTGCCGCAAAAGATCGACGTCCATCTCATTGAATTGCCGCTTCAAATTCCGACCTGTCTCCAGCCCAATGCAATAACTCACTTTTTCCCGCGTTGTTTTCATTGAATTTCTCCTAATAAATAGATGATATATACCTCATTTTTAGAATGAACTCAAGTCCTCTTTTGTGTATAATATCACACCTATGTCTCTATCTGTTCAAAAACTAAATTGGTTTTGCGAAGGACACTATGCTGCTGTCACCAGGCGGGGAGATGTTTTAGGGCGTCTCGGATTGCTCATCGAATTAGTCAAATCTGTCCTAACGCTCCGATTTGGAGCTTTTCAAGATCTTTTTCGGCAAGCTTGGAGACAAGATCCCACCGATATCAAAGAAGGACTCCGCACTATTTTTTTGGAATTCCCTGACTCTCACGGTGCGATTGAAAAAGCAAAAATGGTTTTTAATGACCGATTTCCTCGGATAGCCTTTCCTTCTTCCCGCCCTTCTTCTCACATATATACATTTAAAACCTTCATTTATTCAGCAATGGCTTCTTTGACCACCGAGGTTTTGCAAACACTGCTCCGCGATAAAGAAAATCTTGGGAAATCAGTCGGATTTTGTCCCTTAAGCTTTTTTGTCTTAATCAGCATGATCCTCCCTGGTTTGTCCCCTTCTGATCAAAAGAAAATTATGGCAAAAATCTACCCCTCTGGTGGAAGGAACGGGGATTTTGTTGAAGACATGAGAGAAATCATTCAGGAATGCACCCGTCGAAGAGAGGAATTACACCTCAAAATATCTAATGTGCTTGCCATAAAAAGATGGGTAAAACTGAATCCCAATTACGAGACATACCTCACGAAATGTTTTGGTGTGAACATTTCCCATGAAGTGAACGATCCCAGCGTGGTCGCCTTGATTGCTCAAAAAGCCTCTTTCCGTGGAAAATTTTCCGCTCCCATGGATCAAGAATGGAAAGAACGTATAAAAAGTATGTATGCTTTTAGATTACAGACTTCTCCCTATTCGGGGGTTCCTTTAGAAGGAGTTTGCTTAGATTACAAACTCAATGATCGGCAAAATAGTGGCTTTTATCGAATTTGGCTCAAACCCGTTGATTCCCGGATGCCCATCGTTAACTTTTTAGGTCAATTAAATCTTCAAGGAATTTGCCAAGAAATTCGGAATATCCCCCTTCCTCATCGCCTTAATCAGCATCCTCATGTCTTCTATCTACCGAAAACCAAAATCGATGTGCAGATCAATTGTCTTCCCCTTTTAAAACAGTTCTTGGGAGTCGAAACAATCGACGTTCGTGGTATCCCCCATTCAACCAAAATCGATCCCATTACCCAAAAGTTCTTCATGGAAGAGCCCGATGTAGCAACTGTAGCTCCTGCAAGTCCAGAACCTGTCATCTTCAATCATCCCTTTGTCGGCATTGTCATGAATGACGATGTCATCATCGGTGCATCGGTCATCCAAGACCCCTCGGGTGAATAAAAGCAGGTCTTTCGACCTGCCCGGGCCTTATTTTTGTTTCAACACATATTTAGACCAATAAAGCGCAGCTGCGCCCAGTCCCATGAAGGCAACCGATGAATATGCCATGCGGTTTCCTACATGCGGTTGCATCAGCCAGGTATATGCCTTCCCGCCGACCCTTCCTTGGGTTGCCTTGAATACCACACCCACAGCCGCAGCTCCTAGCGCCGGCACAAAGGCCGATGCCAAAGAAGCCTGCAAAACTCGAGTTTGATACAGCTCTACACGCTGCGCCCATCGTACAGATGGATTAACATTAGATGTCATAATTAATCTCCTTTTTTAACATCTTTTTCGAAAAAATCTGAATGTGAAATGAAAGAATGTCCTGCGCTTTAGCGCAGAATAAAGAGAGAAATGCAAATTGACAGAAGTGAATTTCGCATGAAACCATTTTATATAAACGAGAGATTTATATCAAAAAGAATCCTTTCCAAACCAAGACTAAGCTTTTTTGATTACTAGCGCAGTAAACATCTAATTATCAGTTAGTTGAATATGAAAATTAAAAGTTTAATTTAATCTTTATTTTTGTTATAATATTTACTATTATGACAGTAGATTTAGTTCGTTCTTCAAGTCCAGAATTATCCCCTGTTAGCAACCGAGATACTGCGCCATTACTTGAACCTGAACAAGAAGGGCAGGTCGCGGAGGCCCCATCAACGCTTGAGTTATTATTAAACGAGGGGTGGAGATTTCATGCGGATGACGATGAAGCATCTGGTACCAAAAAAGAAAAAAAAGAGCGAGACCCTCCAGGCCTCAAACAATATTCTGTCCAATTAGCAGGGCTTGGTGGAATTGGTGGTTTATCGTGGCTTTTCCAAGATAGACGGATAGTGACGGGATCTTTATCGGGATCGGTCATGGATTTCTGCAAAGAGTTATATCAAAAAATTCCTGAAGGAACACGTCCTAAAACCGTTTATAGGATCATCGCGTCTATTTGCTTTTTAATTTCCATGGGTCTCTTAGGAACTCAATTTGCATTGCCTAATAATAGTGTCTTAAATTTTTTAAACAAAGCCCCCTTCTTAGATGTCCCCACTGCCATTTTTATAAAATGTGATTTATGCAAACTAAAACCTGATAGACAACTCGTAGAACTGAGTAAAAAATGCCGCTTCGAACTTTCAAAAACACAAGCTGCTATTGTGACCTCGGCGATTCAAGGAGGCCTTGCTGCAGGTCTTGCAATACAACCGTACAATATCCCCCTTGCAACCATTGGTGGAATCCTTTTCAAAAGCAATATGCTGGATATCATTGAGAAGGCTTGGGAAGAAATCGATCATATCGAAGATAAAACCCGTCAGAGGAAAGTTCTTGCATTGGTCTATTCTGGAGTCGTAGCCATTGGAGTTCCCGGAATTGTCCTGACACAATTCTCTTCCAACCCACTTCTCAATTTAGGTGTGATACCTCCTTCTACAGTGATCTCTAAGACCATCAAATGTTGGATTAAAGCCTGCAAAAAAGAAGATGGTTCTCAAGAAGAAAAATGGAAAACAGTCGCAAAAACGATTGCTGTTCTGGGTCTTATTCTGGGCCTTTCTTTACTTGCAGGTAGACAAATGGAATCAGGCAACCCCGCCTTCATGGCCGTCCTTTGTCATGAATTCTTCTCATTTATGAAGGTCGGAGCCAAAGCGATTTTGCCCGAAAAAGTCTCCCTTATCTTAAGCTTGACGGTTGTAACACTTTTATCGACTCTATACACGGTTTTCGATGACAAACAAATTCCCTTCTCCGGTTCAGGACTGTTCGTCCTAGTCTTTTTCATACAGATGGTCCTCTATCTCCTCGTACCTCACCTCCGAGGAGCTGAAAAAGAACCCCTCCCTATTCTCAATCCAACCTAAAAAGAAACTTGACAATCCGTTTAGATGGAAGTCTCTGACTCTCTTTAACATGCGTATTTTCCAGGGTTCATTTCACGCAATTTTGGTCGTTTTCCAAACCAAAATTGAGCCTTCTTTGGTTAAATTCCAAACCAAAAAATCGTTTTCTTTATTAATTTGTTTAGTTTTCTTAAAATATATAACAGTGAAACACCTTGTTAAAGAGAAAATCTCCATTTTGAGCCTACTTCAAAAGCTTAGCCCGGAAAGTTCAAAAAATACTTTGAAGTCATGGGTTGAACAGGGAAGAGTGATGATTGATGGGCAAAGGATTACTACCTACCGTTATGATCTGCAGCCGGGACAAGAGGTTGTTGTGGGGCCCAAGGTCTCTTTTTCGGATGAAGGGATCAGAATCCTCTATGAAGACCGGTATCTTGTTGTGATTGATAAACCCCATCAATTGCTTTCAGTGGCAAGCCTCGATGAAAATGAACTCACCGCGCATACCATCCTAGGGAGACGTCTTAGGAAAAAAGTTTATCCTGTCCACCGGCTCGACAAAGACACGTCCGGCGTTATGATGTTTGCCTATACTGAAGAAACCTATGAGAGGCTTAAAGATCAATTCGCTGAGCATTCGATTGAAAGGGTCTATTATGCGACAGTCCATGGGATTCCAAAGATAAAGAAAGGAACATGGAAGAGTTATTTAATCGAAGATGATGCGTATTTTGTAAAAAGCGCGCCATTGGGTACATTGGGCGGAAAACTAGCCATCACCCATTACGAACTCATCCGAGAACAGGGCAACTTATCGTTGATGAAATTCACCTTAGAAACCGGCCGAAAAAACCAAATCCGGGTCCAGGCTGCAGATGCAGGCCACCCCGTCGTCGGCGACCGGAAATACGGCTTAAAAACCCACCGGTCTAAGCGGCTTCATCTCCATGCCCATATTCTTGGGTTTTATCACCCTTTCAAGAAAAAAACAGTGCGCTTTGTCTCTCCCCTTCCCGACTTTTAGTTAAAACTATATTACCACTTTGCTCCGGCATGTGCACCGCCATCAATTCGAATGTTCTCACCATTCACGTATGGACGTCTATCACAGGGATCACTTTCGATCGTAATGATTTAAACCATCTCATTCTTGCTAATTGTCCCCTGACTTCTTTAGGGGTTCAAATGATTGCAAGGTCGTCCAAACAGCTACAACACATTTCATTCTACTGTTGCTCTGGTATTACAGACCTTGATTTTGAACATTTCGTACAAAATTGTAATGATCTCCGCACGATCAACCTCACGGGATGTATCCACATTACCGACTTTGCTCTCCGTGCAGTCATCACCTACTCTCCCCTTTTATCCGATCTTATTCTCTATGGAACGTCTGTCACCCAAAAAGGTCTCCAACTCCTTCTTCAATCCAACCCTTCGTTGAGAGTTTTTACCGATTTTAATCAAGCGACCTCACTTCCCATCTTAGAAAGCTCGAAAGGCAAACGTAAAGCAATCTGGTAGATAAAAATTGCGTGCTTAATGAAAATGAACGTTATGAAAAATTTGAAATACTGTTTGTTTATTTTATTAACAGGGAACTAAAAAAGATGACAAAGAGCGCTAGCGAGGCAAAGCCAGATCGATTCTCGCGAGGAATAACATTCTTGAATACGAAGGATTCCGAGCGAGAATCGATATGGCGAAGCCGTAGCAAGCTATTTGTCACCTTTTTTAGTTCCCTGTTAATATTTGCACTGTTTTCGTCTGTTAATGGTGATGAACCGATTGTTTTGAAGGTAAAGACAGCTGTTAACCCGGATAATGCATTAATTATTGATTTTAAGGTGAAATTGAATAAGCCGGCTATTCTTAAAATTTCTTATTGGAATGAAGAGGCGGGTGCATTCAAATATAAGCCACAACTCGACTTTTCTACGAGTCAGAGGTTTTCGATTCTTAGACTCAGGGCAGAAACCACTTATCGTTATTCTCTTGTTGCCATGGATCAAGAAGGTCATCGTTCTGAAAAATTCACTGGTAAGTTCACGACAGGCCCACTTCCGCCAGAAATAGCTGACATTTCTATTAAATTAACTCAAGGGAAAAGGACGACTTATCCTCTGACACTTTTTGATCAAAACACCAATTTTTTTAATGGATATATTGCCGTGGACTCAACCGGACAAATTGTTTGGTATTACCAAAACCCGTTGGTGGAGCAGGTTGGAAATATCATCAAAATGCCCAGTGGAAATTACTTATATGCATCTGGCTTCTTTCTAAGCGGTTCATCGAATACCTTGGTAGAGATAACCCCATTTGGTCGGATGGTTCGGCAAAGCCCTCTTATTTGCAACTCATCCGTGCCCGTCATCGGTGGTGTTGATCTCCACGATATGCAGTATGTTGATGGTAAGATCCTTCATCTTGGTCAATTGGCTCCAAAGGTTCATGGATTTTCTCGTCCTCAACTGGGTGGAACGATCCGTGAATGGAATCTCGGGACAAATACAGATCGCCTGGTATGGAACCCTTTTGACTTCCTTAACCCTGTTTCAGATAGATCGTCTTTATCGAACGTGATTATCGATCTGAGCTGCAAGGCGGCTATTCCCGCCCAAGATTGGATCCATTCCAATGCTCTTGCAATAGGATTAGACAACAACTTCATTTATGGCTCGAGAAGCCTCAGTCATGTCATCAGCCTAGGTCAACATCCTGACCCGAGAAATGAAGAGATTGCTGTTTGTCACCCCAGTAGAAAAGACCTTCCCTGCAGACAATGGATCTTAGGTGGAATTGACAGCGATTTTACATTTCCAAATCCAGATGATCAATTTTATAATCAACATAATCCACAACAAATTATTAACCTGAGGGGTCAAAAGGCGACAAGATGCGCTGCGAGGCAAAGCCAGATTGATTCTCGCGAGGACTACATTCTTGAATATGAAGGATTCCGAGCGAGAATCGATATGGCGAAGCCGCAGCAAGCAGGTTGTCACCTTTTGACCCCTCGGGTTAATAAATCAAGCAAATTTAAAACAAATATTCTTCTGTATGATGACGGAAATGAGAGACCCGCTTCACAAGGTGGGCAGTATTCTCGTGCTCTAGAGCTCGAACTCAATTTTAAGACAATGGAAGCTAAGAAAGTGTGGGAATACCGGCATAAGCCAGATATTTTTACGGATGCAGTGGGTAGTGTAACGAGACTGGACAATGGAAATACGGTCATCGATTTTGGGTTCCCGCCAGTTCAGGATCCAACAACCCCGCCTACCCTCAGAATCATAGAAGTCACTCGGAAAGGGAAAATCGTTGCAGAAATCAATGTCAAAGCCTCAAAGAAAGTTGGGGATAATCTCATTTATAGAGCTCATGTCTTGGATACTCTCGCTGGGGAAAAACAGGTCCCATGAGCTCTATCTAATTACGAAGTCTTGATGCTTTTTATCGTACCATACTTTTTGTTCAAAAAGAGTTTTCGATTATTAAACTTCTTAAAATCAAAAAGGTGGCCGAGTTTACCAGCATAGGCGTCGAACGAATAATCGCCGATTTGGCCCAGATCCCAGTTATCTTCGATGAATCGAAGAATTGAAGTTTGGTCGAGGAGAGAGTGATCAACATAGTTCTCCTTAGCCCAGGGAGAGATGACGATGAACGGGACGCGGAAACCATATGCCGGCCTCCCTTCATAGCCACCGAGGGGTGGGACGGAACCTGCGTTGCCAGGTGCTACGAGAGCATCATTGGGGATTTGAGATTGATTGATGAACGGTGGCATTTCGTGGTCATACCAGCCTCCAGAGTCATCATAGCAAATGATGATCGCCATACTTTCCCACTGGGGCAATCTCTGCAGTTGATTGATCGTCGAAACGAGAAACTTCTGTTCCAGCAGAGGCGTTGAATTGCCAGGATGTCCATCTTGGTATTCAGCAGCTTTTAAAAATGAAACCGCGGGAAGATTCCCAGCCGCTATAGCTTCGAAGAAATAAGAGAGATCGTAGTTGTGATTCGCTTGGTCGGTGTATCCAATCATCTCAATTGAGGTAGGAGGGAGGTGATTCGGATTGGAAGTCGATTGATAATATTGAAACGGAGCATGGTGAGGAGAATAATCTGTAACGGGACCATTCGGCCCTTCATGCGTTGAAGAGCAATCGGCAAATCCCCCTTCGAACCATCCCCAAGTAACCCCTTTTTTGTTGAGCAAATTTCCGATATTTAAACCTGTCATTTCCACTGTAGGTGGGTGAGAACACATATCAAAAGCAGGATCGGTATCACTGATGAGAGTTCCGTCTACGACTTTGTTAGGAATGCTGCTCGGATTTGCACCGTGCGTCTGTCCCGATATCAAATTGATCGCACCAATCGATGATTGACTAAGAACCGTCGTATGGAAATTGTCGCTCATCGCAAAATACTGAGCATAGTTCCATAGCGCTGTCACCGTATTTCCATCAAAATACCCCATCACAAACGACGGCATAGAGGGACATTCCCCCACATTAATTTGCACAAACTGATCCAGCAATCCTTTATCGCAGTTTTGTTGCAAGGCCGTATACCCATGATTCGGATCGCAGGTATTTGCGTCTTTGGGTGAAAAGCGGAATGGTTTTGCTTGGTTAGTATTGAGCTTTTTGAGGGCCAGTGAAAGGCCATTGACTGCAGGAGTCCCTGCTCTTGCTTTGAACTGCCTCTTCCCTTTTTTATTTTTTGCATGGGGATAGGTCCCAAAGTAATGATCAAATGTCCGGTTCTCTTGGAAAATGACCACCACATGTTCAATCGGCGTATTCGGTTTCTTGTGACACGACGCTTGGGCCATCCATAGACTCAAAAAAATGCAAGGCAGCAGTTTTTTCATAATTTCTCTCCGTTATCTTTCAGATAAAAGAGAAAAAGATTTAAATCAAACTTCTCTTACATAAATGCTTCAAGGGGTTGAATATAAAGGAGATAGATTAAAGCTCCGAGGAGGCCGCCGATGGCGGGGCCGAGTACGGGGACCCATGCGTAGGCCCAATCGGCTGAGCCCTTCCCTTTGATGGGGAGGAGGGCGTAGGCGATGCGGGGGCCGAGGTCACGGGCGGGATTGATGGCATAGCCGGTCGGGCCTCCGAGGGATAGGCCGATGGCGAAAATCAGGATACCGACCGCATAAGGACCCATGCCGCCCGAAATTCCATTATGAACATCAAAAATGCCAAGAATGCCAAGAAGAAGAACCATGGTACCGATGAGTTCACAGACAAAATTCCAGAGATAGTTTCGGATGTTTGGATGTGTTGCAAACGACAGTAGCTTCAGTTGAGGATCGGGGGTTTTTTGCCAGTGGGGAAAATACGAAAGCCAGACAAAGATCGCTCCTAGGAAGGCGCCGATAAACTGACCAGAGAGATAAACGGGAAGGAGTTCCCACGGTGTTTTCTTTGCGAGACAAAATCCGAGTGTGACTGCCGGGTTGATATGGCCGCCGCTGGCCCAGCCGACGACATAGACCGCAATGGCAACCCCAAATCCCCATCCTGCTGAAATGATAATCCAACCACTACTATGTCCTTTCGTCTTTGTGAGTAGGACGTTGGCAACCGATCCGTTGCCGAGCAAGACCAAAAGAAACGTTCCGATCAGTTCTCCCCAAAATATATTCATAAATTACCTCTTGATTCCAAAGACTATAACGATACAATCTAAAAATATGAAATATATTTTAGCATTGGACCAGGGAACGACGAGTTCTCGGGCGGTTCTTGTTTCGCATGATGGATCGATTCAGGCAACAGCCCAAAAAGAATTCAAGCAATTGTTTCCGTCGCCCGGTTGGGTTGAACATGATCCACAAGAGATTTGGTCATCTCAAGCGGCTTGTATTGGAGAGGTTTTAGCCAAAGGTGTGACACCCGATGAGATTGCCAGTATCGGAATTACGAACCAAAGAGAGACCACCATTGTTTGGGATCGGAAAACTGGAAAACCTTTGATGCATGCGATTGTGTGGCAGGATCGAAGAACGACATCGATTTGCCAAGACTTAAAATCAAAGGGATTGGAGAAGTTATTCAAAGAGAAGACAGGTTTACTTTTAGACCCGTACTTTTCTGCAACCAAGCTCTTTTGGATTTTAAAAAGTATTCCTGGAGCTTTTGAGCGGGCAAAAAATGGAGAACTAGCTTTTGGAACGGTCGATTCATGGCTCGTTTGGAAACTCACCTGTCATACATGCCATGTGACCGATGTGACCAATGCATCGCGCACTCTTTTGTTTAATATCCACACACTCGATTGGGATGATGAACTTCTCGCTGTGTTTAAGATTCCAAGAGCTATTCTTCCAACTGTCAAAACTTCGAGCGAAGTGTACGGGATGACCAAGACTCCCATTTTGTCTGCTTCTATTCCGATTGCAGGGATTGCGGGTGATCAGCAGGCAGCTCTTATTGGACAGTCGTGTTTTTCCAAAGGTATGGTCAAAACAACGTATGGGACAGGATGTTTTCTCCTCATGAATACAGGAGATAAACCGGTTTTCTCTAAAAACAATCTCCTCACTACGATCGCCTATAAAATCAAAGATGAATTGATCTACGCCCTGGAAGGGAGTGTCTTTATTGGAGGGGCTGTCGTTCAGTGGCTCCGTGACAACTTAGGAATTATTAAACACTCGTCCGATATCGAAAAACTTGCCGCCTCTGTTCCCGACAGTGAAGGAGTCTATTTTGTTCCTGCGTTTACAGGACTGGGCGCTCCGTATTGGGATCCTTATGCTCGAGGTGCCATTGTAGGACTCAGCCGAGGAACGACAGATGCACATTTAGCCCGGAGTGCTTTAGACAGTATTGCCCATCAAGTTGCCGATGTGTTAAAGGCGATGGAAGCCGATGCCGGCATTGGCATCGCTGAAATTCGTGTCGATGGAGGGGCCGTTGAAAATAATTTGCTCATGCAGTTTCAAGCCGATCTCATGGGAGTGCCTGTGATCCGTCCTCAAATCACCGAACTCACAGCTATGGGAGCGGCATTTTTGGCCGGCATTGCTGTCGGTTTTTGGAGAGATCTCGGTGAAATCTCGTCGTATTGGAAAGAAGATCGGAGGTTTGAGCCGAGTATGCCCCAGGAAAAAGTTCAACTCCTCCGTCATAAATGGGCCAAAGCCATCACTTGTTCCCAAACGTGGGAGGATAAGTGAAAAGAACCTTAAGTGGCCTCGAAAAACAGTGGGACATCATTATTATTGGTGGTGGCGCCACAGGGCTTGGAGCGGCGGTCGATAGTAGCTCGCGCGGTTTTAAAACACTTCTTCTCGAGCAACACGATTTTGCTAAGGGAACCTCGAGTCGGAGCACGAAACTCATCCACGGCGGCCTCCGGTATTTGCAGCAAGGCAATGTTGGCCTTGTGATGGAAGCCCTCCATGAGCGGGGCCTTCTCTGCCAAAATGCTCCCCATCTGGTCCACAAAATCCCTTTTGTCGTTCCTCTCTATCATTGGTGGGAGGCACCTTTTTACGGGATCGGACTAAAAATCTATGACGTGCTCGCTGGCGAACTAGGCCTCGAGCCTTCCAAACATCTCACTCGCCGGCAAACCCTCCAGGCTATCCCGACCATCGAGCGAAAAGGGCTCCGCGGCGGCGCTCTCTATTTTGATGGACAATTTGATGACGCCCGGCTCGCCATCACTCTCGCACAAACCGCTACCGATCATGGCGCCACCATCTTGAACTACATGGAAGTAACCTCCTTTTTAAAGAAGAAAGGAATCATTGAAGGGGTCCGTGTCACCGATTCAGAAACCGGCAATCACTACTCTCTAAAAGCGAAAGTTGTGATCAATGCAACCGGCGTTTTTTCCGACAAACTCCGAAAAATCGATGACCAAAGAGCCCGTCCCATGCTCGAGCCCAGCCAAGGGATCCATCTCGTTCTCCCTGCCTCTTTTCTTCCGCGTGCATCGGCAATTTTAGTTCCTCATACCGATGATAAACGGGTGATTTTTCTCGTTCCGTGGCATGGAAAAGTTCTCATCGGGACGACCGATAGCCCTGTTAAAAAAGCCGATCTCGAACCTCAGGCCCTCAAAGAAGAGGTACAATTTCTCTTGAAACACGCAGCCCGCTACCTTGCCAAAGATCCAAACCTAAGTGACATTCTCAGCATCTACGCCGGCCTTCGACCTCTTTTGAAAGCTAGTGGAAAATCGACCGCAGCCCTTTCCCGCGACCACTCCATCATCACCTCTAAGTCAGGCTTGATCACCATCGCGGGTGGGAAATGGACCACCTACCGAAGAATGGGCGAAGATGTGATCAACAAAGCGATCCGTGTCGGCAAACTCCCCTTCCGCGCCTGCATCACTTCTACTCTACAGCTCCATGGGTTCGAAAAAAAGATCGACCTTACCGATTCGCTCAGTGTCTACGGCTCCAACATCAAAGAATTAAAAAGACTCATCCGTCATAAAAAAAGCCTCTCCGAAAAAATTACTCCCGATCTCCCCTACACAAAAGCAGAAGTTGTCTTTGCCATTCGTCATGAAATGGCTCGGACCGTCGAAGATATTCTCGCTCGCCGGACCCGCATCCTCTTTCTCGATGCCCGTGCAGCAATCAAAGCCGCTCCCCTCGTCGCAAAAATTCTCGCACACGAACTCAAAAAATCACCCGCCTGGGAGAAAAAACAAATCAAGGAATTCATCTATGTCGCGAAACGTTATCTTCCCTAAACTTTACCTTATCCGGCATGGCGCCACCGAGTGGTCTGAAACCGGCCAGCACACCGGTAACACTGACATCTCCCTCACCGATCTTGGGAAAAAACAAGCCCAACTTCTCAGCAAGCAGCTCCAACAATACCATTTTTCCAAAGTCTTCTGCAGCCCTTCCAAACGGGCCCAAGAAACATGCCACATCTGCGGCTTCAAACCCACCCTTGACCCTAATCTCTCCGAATGGAACTACGGAAAATACGAAGGACTCACCCTCCAGGAAATCCACCAAGATAACCCCAATTGGGATCTCTTCCGTGACGGTGCACCGCTCGGTGAATCACTAAGCGACATCGCTCTCCGAGCCCGTCATTTCATCGATCACAGCCTGCACGCCGACGGAAACATCGCCATCTTCTCCAGCGGTCATCTCATGCGCGTCCTCGCCTCCGTCTGGCTTGAAATTCCTCCCCTCACCGGAAAACACCTCTATCTCTCCCCCAGCTCCATTTCCATCCTCGGATTCGAACACGCAAACCGCGTCATCCTCTCGTGGAATAATACATCACATCTTTAAAATTATTGCTTTAATTCCTTCAAAGATTTACGGATGAGGAGTAGACATCCAGAACAAAGGAGGATCATTATGCGTCAATTTTTTCTTATCCTATTTTCTCTAACCATCTTTTCCGCCCATCTTCAAGCCGGCTGTTGTCCTCAAGACGGAGGCGATCATTGGCAGGCTCTTAAGAGAGGAAATAAGAAGTTTGTTCGAAATCCAAGATTTGCACGGCAAAGGGCAGGATTGGTGGATGGGCAAAATCCCCCTTTTCTGGTTTTAAATTGCTCCGATTCTCGCGTTCCTCCGGAACTTATTTTCGATCAGACATTAGGAAGGCTTTTTGTGGGGCGAGTGGCGGGAAACGTTGCTGATAATGTCGTGATTGACAGTTTTGAATATGCAGCTACGCATTTTGATGTGACAACGATTGTTGTGATGGGTCATTCAAAATGTGGAGCAGTCATCGGAGCGCTTGATCATCTTAGACGGAATCATGGAAAGATTGATCCTCCAAACCCTAACCATCATAATGCTGTTTTAATTCCAATTGAAAGAGCGATCGTTGCAGCCGGGATTGATATTTATGCCCCCAATGCTCTCGAATTATCTATTAAAGCGAATGTTTCTTATGTGGCGAAACAAATGTTAAAGAAATCGAAGCTTATTTCTGCTTTGGTTGCGAAGGGTAAAATTAAAATTATTGGATCCGAATACTATTTAGCATCAGGAAAAGTGCACCAACTATTCGTCATCGATAGCTCTAATCTTTAGTTCACTAACCCGAAGGTCAAATAGTTAATAAAGATGCTTGCTGCGGCTTTACCAAATCGATCTTCCTCGTTGGCTTTGCCTCGCTAAGCCCTTTTGTCAACTATTTGACCTTCGGGTTAGTAGTGGAATTTTCTGCCTGCAAGTTTTCCCCATTATGTCGAGAAAAAATCGATATACTGAGGAAAACTTGCATTGAACTCTTATAGCCAAGATAGCACATTTCTTGTCCAGCCTTGACTCTCAAGGAGTTAAAGTAAAGTGGCAAATCTGTCACTTTTTATGCAGAAAAAATGACAAATTTGTCATAATTGCCTTATGAAACGAAAAATGATGAAACGACTTGTAGAGTGGAAAGATGAAAGAAATCGAAAACCTCTCTTACTTAAAGGGGTGCGACAGGTAGGAAAAACCCATCTTTTAAAAGAATTTGGCAAACAATTTTTTCCCCAATTCCATTATTTCAATTTTGAGAAGCAACTAGATTTAAGTAAAATTTTTGAAAAGGACCTCGACCCAAAGAGAATCTTAAATGAATTGAGTTTTTTGAGTCATCGCTCAATAAACATTAAAGAAGACCTTGTGATATTTGATGAAATCCAAGAATTACCCAAAGCATTGACAAGTCTCAAATATTTTCAAGAGGATTGTCCTGAACTTCACCTCTGCGGAGCTGGGTCTTTGTTAGGAATTCATTTGAACCCGACCTCTTTCCCTGTTGGAAAAGTAACCTTCGAGACATTAAGACCAATGACTTTTGAGGAGTTCTTAATGGCCAATCATGATCCATCCCTCCATCTTATTCAAAAGCTCACATCAAAAGATAAAATTCCAGAGATCGTGCATCAACATCTTTGGGAACAACTTAAAAGGTATTTTGTTATAGGAGGTCTTCCGGAAGTCGTCATGAATTACCTTGAAGACAAAGAAGATCTTTTTAAGGCATTTTCCAAAGTCAGAAAAAAACAAGACGATCTTCTAAATTCATATTATGCAGATATCGCCAAACATTCTGGAAAAGTCAACGCTATGCACATTGACCGGGTGTTTCGCTCGGTACCAACGCAGTTAAGTCAAGTGCAAGATGGTTCAACAGCTCGTTTCAAATTTCGAGGCGTTGTTCCTGGTATAACTCATTACGATCGACTGGCAGGCGCTATCGATTGGCTAGAAGCAGCCGGTCTAATCATTAAAGTACATATTGTCAATACGGGCCATCTTCCTTTTAAGGGGTATTCTAAGGAGAATATCTTCAAATTACTTCTTTTTGATGTGGGAATTCTAGGGGCTATGAGTGGGCTTCCTCCCAAAGTGATTCTAGATTATGATTACGGAAGCTATAAAGGCTATTTTGCTGAGAATTTCATTGCGCAAGAATTATTGGCACTAGGCGAAGATACTCTGTATAACTGGCAAGAAAAAAATAATGAAATAGAATTCCTAATAGAAAGGAATGGAGAAGTGATTCCTATTGAGGTTAAAGCGGGCTCTACAATTAAAGCAAAAAGCTTAAAGATATTTTCACAAAAGTATAAAACAGCTTACCAAGTCATTTTTAGCGGCCAACTCTTGGATATTGGTTCCTCTATTCATTTATATCCTCTCTATTTAGCAAGCTGGTTTCCTCTCCCAGACCAAAACAGTTGATTTGACAATGTCAGTAAAGTATAAGTCATCTTATGTCGTTAGCGTGGATTTTTTTGTTGCTGGCTGGGTTTTTTGAAATTTGCTTCACCATTGCGCTGAAATATAGCCAGGGATTTAGCAAAGTAGTACCTAGTATCATTACGGTGATTTTCATTGTGCTGAGTTTTTTCTCGGTTTCACAGGCGATGAAGACGATTTCCATTGGGACAGCGTATGCGGTTTGGGCAGGCATTGGCGCAGCAGGGACGGTGGTGACAGGGATTATTTTTTTTGGCGACTCGTACCACATCATTCGGCTCATTTCGATCATGCTCATTATCATTGGCATTATTGGCCTGAAACTGGCACATTGTGATTAGATGTCTACGATTTTTCTACTGCTGAGTTTGAGATCTTTCTTTCTGATGTTCTGGGAAAGAAGAAAGATATGGAATGGGGTGCTAGGAGTTTATTCCTTGGCCTTGTTTGTAATTTTTCCGAAATCGTTTGATTGGAAGGTGTTTTTAGTTGCACTGGTGTGTGTCGGTTTTTTGACCTTTTGGAGGTTGACGCATCCCGGAAGAAGATCGCTGGTTTCCAATCTCAGCTGGATAGGAGTGTATACTTTGGGAGTTATCGTAGCTCTCACAACTTCGTTATTTCGACTGACAGATGATAAAAAAATTGCCAAGGTCATTTTGACTGGAAAAAGCGAGGATGTTTGGGTGTCGTGGAAAAATCCTTCCCATGAAAATCTCCAGGGTGCTTGGCTCAAAAGTTATGAAGTCGTTCTCCAAGACTTAAAAGGAAATGAAGTTTGTCGAAAATTTGTCTATGGAGATACGGTCGGCTTGCGCGCCGAGGTCGTTCATCTCGCGAAGCCTTTTCACTGGCTCGGCTTTTCCAATCTCTACCGGCTCCAAACCGTATATAATGGATATAGCACATCGAGCCGGCATAACCAATTCCCCCACGAAGGCTCATCTCTCCCTTGGTCATATCTTCCCCTTTGGGAAAAACTATATATGCAAAATTGGAAAATCCCCGGCGTTCGATCGGCCACCCTCGAATCGGTTCATCTACCTCTTTCACGCTCAGGGAGTTACTGGCTGATCGTCGGCCAGACGGGCATCACGGCCGCTCCCGTAGATCTTTAATTTCTCGGATTTGGTATAATCGATGCCATGGCTACTTTTTTAAATTATGTTTCTTCTCTTTTGGGTCATCGTCCTGCTGCTGCAAAACCAGAGTCTTTAACCGCTTCCCAAGTTGCAGATATCAAGGCGATTTGGGCCATTCTCTCTCGAGAGGTCCACGTATCTATTCCAGATGATATTCAAAAACTTTCTGCCGATCTCATCGGAGAAAAATTTCACGCATGGATTTGGAAATATAAAGTAGATTTAGATAAGATCACCCTTCTCCGCCTTTCGTACGAAGATCTCACCCATTTACCCGATATTTTAGGAGAGTTGACCCATCTTAAACTCTTAAATTTGGCTTCGAATCACTTTATCCGATTCCCTTTTCCCATCGTAAGATTGACCAACTTAGATTCACTCGATCTTCGGAGCAACTCATTTCGTGAGCTCCCTTCAACCCTCGGTGAATTAACACGCTTGAAAAATCTCAATTTAGAATCGAACCTTTTAGAATGGGTTCCAAGTAGTCTCGGCCAGCTGAGTTGCTTGCAGACCTTAAACCTCAGAAATAATCGACTTTCATCCCTTCCACTTCCCCTTGCAGACCTTCCAAATACATGTACCGTTTACGCTGAAAACAATCATTTATCTGCAGATCAAGTTCTTATCTTTCGTAACCTTGGAGGACCTATCTACCACCTCTCTGTTTATGAAGGCCCCCCTGTTGAATCGGTCCTTCTCCGGGAAACTCTCTCTCTATGGCTCGACCGGTTCCATGATTTGTTTATAAAAGAAGTCACTCTATCCCCATCCTCTTTCGGAGTTCTCTTAAGACATCCTGACCATCACAATATCCATACTTTCTTCCGCAGATTGATGGAAACCGAGGATTTTCAAAATCTTAAAACCCGCAGTAATCTGATCTTTCGAGCCGTACGGATCATCGAGGGAGCCTGCAGACATGACGAATTTCGTATGAAGATGTGCAGCATCATCGAACATGCACTTTCCGAATGTTCTGACCGGATTGCTGAGTATTTCAACCAGATCGAAATCCAGTGGAGGATCTATTGCGAGTCGACCACTTTATCCGATGTCGATCTTGCAAAACTGTGCATTGGACTGGCCCGGATCGATCTCATCGAACAAATGGCTCGCCAAGACCACGCAGAACACATCGAAATCATCCTCCGGTACAAAACCGGCCTCTCCAAGCCCCTCCACCTTCCTCTCACAACCCAAGGAATGTCATTCGCCCCTGTTGCAGCGATTTCCGATGCCCAAATCGACCAGGCCAAAAACCATATCCTAGCTAAAACATCTTCTAAAGAAGATGTACAAACTATCCTCCTGGCATCTGACATCTGGCAAGAAAGAATGGAGAAGCTCCACGCTGCTGCTTTCCAAATAATCAATGATGATATTGTCACGAGAATGGAAGCTGAGTCGGCAAATAAGGGTCTATTGATCGAAGAGCAAAAAACACGGAGAAAGGCTCTCCTCGAAGAGCTCACAGACCGTTGGCTGTCCGAACATAAAGATCTCGTTCAATGACCCTCCAAAGAATCGCATCCTCTCCTCGTTCCATTCCTCTTGTGGCCGTGGGATGCACCTTAGCTTTAGCTGGCCTCCTCCTCTATCTTTTCCGAAAAACCGTCCGCAAAGATGAACCGCAGAGACTTCCACCTCCTAACCCTCCCATAAATGTTGTTCCCCTCGAAGCTTGGGAAAAACTCGCACAGAGGGTGATCTACGACCCTGTTCCTAACGATCCCACACCTGAAAAATTTCATGAGTGGTTAAAAAGGAACAGAGGAGAGCTTGCAAAGATCAGAGTCATCGATCTTTCCAATTGTCGTATCAATAGTTTTTGGTTTCAAAACGTAACATCGTATCTTCCAAGTCTGGAAGACCTTCGGATGGCGATGTGCAATCTGGTTACCTTGCCTGAACCCACTCGAGAAAGAATCTACACATATCGAAACGGCGATTTTCGTGCCTTCCCCGAGTCACTTCAAGAGCTTGATTTGACTTGTAATCGTCTTGAATCATTTCCAGTGTGGCTTACAGCCCTTCAAACCCTTACTAAACTGGATGTTTCAATCAACGGTTTGAGTGATTTACCGAATACAATGAGTCGAATGACCCGTTTAAAAGTCTGCAGGGTTACAAATAACATTCTAACGTCTCTCGGAACCATCGATCATATAGATTCTCTTGAAAAACTCGATATATTTGCGAATCGCATTTCAAATTTACCTTCTTCTTTCACCCGGCTGACCCGTTTAACATCTATCGAAATGGCCTACCACTTTGAAAACATTCCCGATGTTGTTTTTCTTCTCACTAACCTACAAAGCCTCAAAATGATGCGGAGTGCACAACCTCTACAACTGCAAGAAGAAATCACAAAACTCCTGAACTTAACTGAATTGGATCTATCTGAAAATCGGATAGCATCTATTCCTCCCTTTTTAGATCGGTTATCGAACTTAAGATGTCTCGATCTTCAAGACAATCATATCTCCTCTATTCCCCCCACTTTCGGAAATTTCTCTCAATTAAGCGCGCTCAATCTATCTAAAAACCGACTTTCAGAAATTCCTCTTCCACTTGCAAGACTTTCTTCCCAATGTCGCTTTATTATAGAACGGAATCCGATCTCGAATAGAAATCGAGAGGCTTTTTTAAGAGAAGTGGAACAGACCCATGGACCTCGAACCTATTTTTCTGTGTATGAGGAACCCAGGACAATACCGACACATTCACTCCGTGAGACTCTTGTTTTTTGGGAAAATCTCTTCAAAGAAGCTTTTCCAGAACAATTCCGAGAGTTTTCTTATGAGGTTTTGACGACATGCAGAGACTTAAATCCATTTTTGGTCCATCTACGAGATTCTGACGACTTTAAATGTGAAAAGAGAAAAAAGAATCTTGTCTATCGATTAAGACAGATACTGGAAGGAGCTTCTCTAAATGAAGAATTTCGAATAAAGATGTTTGCCCTTTTAGAGCATGCGAATGCATCCTGTACAGATAGGGTGACAGAGTATTTTAATCTGATCGAAGTTCAGTGGAGGATTTTATGCGAGTCGAAGACGTTGGATGAAAGAGGCGTTGCTATGCTTTGTATCGGGCTGGGAAGACTCGATCTTCTCGATCGATTTGCAAACAATTTCATCACAACACTCAGGGCTGTTGACCCCATTGAAGTGTTTCTGAAATTTAAAGTTAGGTTGAAAGAAGCTCTTCATCTGCCCATCACCACTCATGGGATGCTCTATAATGATGCAGCGAGAGTTCCAGACGAACAGATTGAGAGGGCAAAGGAGTTTGTTCTCTCCAAGACGACTAAACTAGATGACATCCTCGAAATTTTATGTCATTACGACATCTGGGTAGATAGGCTCAAGAAATTGCATCCAGCTCCTTTTCAAGAAATTGACATTGATACCGTCGAAAAGATGGAAAACGATTCTGCAATGAAAGGAGTGCTCATTGAACAACAAAAAACACGGACAAGAGCTCTTGTTGTAGAACTCACAAGGAATTGGCTATCCGAGCATAAAGATCTCATTCAATAGCGAGCGAAAACCCCTTAATTTTAGTACTTTAAAGAATAATTGAGTTAATTCAGGCATTCTGTTAAAATAAAGTCTTGTCGAAATAATAAAATACTAATAAGGAGTTTATATGACATTCGCGGTAAAATTAAATAAGATTGCAGAACAACTGGATAAAATCAATTCCAGTCCACCCAAAGATACCAAGGCAACTAAAAAAGCTCTTGAGAAGCTGGAAAAAATTCAAGATCGGATCACTGAAGCCCTGCAGAACAATAAAGAGAAAATGACCCAGGATGATGTCTTGCGTGTGCAAAGCTTAAGTAACAGGGTTACAGAGTACACCTGTTCGTTCAATAACCGCTAGATTTGTAAAGCCGATCGAGGAGAGCTCGATCGGTCGTCGTACAAAGAACTAAGATTTCTTCGAAGCCATCCTCATCGGCTTGACGTAAGAGAGAATAGAGATTTGAGGCTTTAGGCTCGATCACACAATACTTCCGCTCGATAGAATAAGATGCGAGTTCTTCTGCAGTCGAGAATAATCGAACAGTTGCTTTAGGGGCATAATGCCTATACCGAGTGCCTGGAGACGATTTTTGTTGCTCCGAAGTGGCCAAAGGCAAATCGAGATGGAGTGAGCCGAGTCTGAGAATGCATGGCTCATCGATGAGGCTGATGACAGTCGATTCAATGCCATAGTGACACGGACCTCCATCAATCACACCGGCAATTTTTCCTTCAAAATCTGCGATGACATGGGATACTTCAGTGCTGCTGGGTTTTCCAGAGAGATTTGCAGAAGGAGCTACGATCGGTTGACCGACAGCCTGAATAAGCTGGTTGGCGATCGGATGTGCCGGCATCCGGATTGCGATGGTATCAAGGCCACCTGAGACAATCGAAGGGACATTGGGGTGTTTCTTTAAAACGATGGTAAGAGGGCCGGGGAAATATTGTTTGGCATAGTCGTAAAATAGCTCGGGAATATCACGGGCGATTTGATCGACTTGGGTTAAAGAACAGATATGGGCGATGAGGGGGTTATCGGAGGGCCTGCCCTTGGCTTTGAAAATTTTGGCGACGGCATCGGGATCGAAGATCAGCGCGCCAAGACCATAGACCGTCTCTGTAGGAAAAGCAACGATCTCTCCTTTTTTAAGGAGCTCTGCTGCACATTGCAGTAGAACAATCAAGTGAGGGCCCAAAAGAAAGTGAGTGCCAGGGCAATCTTTGCACCAACGGCGATGATGAACCGGTGGAAGTGTTTATCAACAAAATTCTTGATTTGAGCACCCCATTTATGGATCGCCTTGGCAATGAGAAAGAACCGGAGTCCTCTGGCGCACGCGATCATGGCCAGAAAAGGGATAATGGCAAGGTTGCACACTCCAGCAGAGAGGGTAACAGCCTTAAAAGGGACGGGAAGGAATGAGCCGATAAAGACGGCGAGGTGTTGGTGCTCTTGATAATGGGTGCTGAGCCGCTCAAAAAAAGAAGTCGAAATCATGTGATCGAGAACGTAGGGACTAATGGCCCCCCAGGCGGCCCAGCCGAGTAAATAGGCAGCCAAGCCGCTGGCGATCGAGGCCGCCGTCGCGACAAAGGCGTAGGTGTACCGCCGGGCTGGGTTTTCTAGGCAAAAAAGAAGCAAAATCGCGTCCATCGGCAGGAGAAAGACAATTTCCAAGAAGAAAACAACCCCCAGCCAGAGGACCGAATGCTTTGAGTGGGCCTTTTTTGCCGCCCAATCGTAAATTCTTTTTGCAAAACCAATCATGAATCACTATTATAACTTAAAAAACATTTCATGACCTATACCGTTTTTATCTATGCAGTTTTTATTTTAATCGGTGGGATTCTGGGACATGCGCGCTCAGGAAGTATGGCCTCTTTGGTCTCAGGGTTGGTTTTTGGGATCCTCCTCCTCGTTGCTGCGGGTGGGATGCTAGCGAAGAAGAAATGGGGGACGTATTTTGCGACGTTTTTGACTTTTATTTTGACCCTATTTTTCACCTATCGTTTTTTCATCACCTTTAAATTCATGCCTCCTGGCCTCCTAAGCCTCATAAGTTTAGGTATTTTAATTCTTTTAATTATTAGAACTAAAATATTGATTATTATCACTCGTAAATGATATAATTTAATTATGACATCTTTAATTAAAGCAGTGGACGGTTATGCTATTGGACTTGGCGATGCTGTCAAGGGACTGCATGTTGCTGTCAGGATGGGAAACGCTCTCGACGTCACAGAATCGACTTTAGAAACCGGCGGTGGCATTTCGTATTTATCGTATTACGTCACTCTGATCGAGAAATATCTTCCAAAATTCTCTGCAGATTTCGCACGAGGTTTCTCTTTTACAGCGATGCTCGGTTATGCGGGTGTCGTTGCCTCGGCGTTTTTCATGATTAAAGAGAGTCTTTCCTTAATCAGACAGATTTCATTCATCCGGATATTTAATCACCACGCTTGGAAAGAAAACCCCAAATCTCTTTTAAAAGATCTCATTAAACGAAATCCCCTCTTATTACAACGAGCTCTTCCTGTATGGCTTCGTGGGAAAAATAATTTGAATCAACTTCTACAGGGAGATAAACAAGAGGCGATCCAAAAACTAGACCAGATCCGATCGTACGCCATCAAAAAAGCGATTTGGCATGCGGTTGCAGTCGTTGGTTTTGCCCTGGGTGTTGTCAGCGGCGTCTGTTTAGCCATGGCATTTCCACCATCGATCCTTTTCTTTTTGATGGGAGTGGCAGTGGCATTTGCCGTTGGTAAATACATCTTAAAATACGGATATGTTGAAAATCCAGACGGTGGCTTTTCTTTGATGAAGTGCTTTCCAGAGTGGATCCAAGCTTGGAAAAAAAGACGAGATGCTTACCAACAATGGATGCACACTTATCCGGGCCTTTTAACGACTCCAGCCAGCGGTCTTTTCAAAGCCGCTTTCATCGATTGAAGCAGCTCTTCTAAAGACAGATAATAATCACCCGAAAGAGTCGGGTCATCATCATAAAACAGCCATCTCTCATTCCAGTGGATGACGGTTCGATCCCTAACCTGACCTTTTTGATCGACGTAGGTCAAAGTAAAACACCGGATTCTCATCTTCTTTGCCCCCGTAAGGATCATCTCCAATCCTTTTGCAAAGACATCTTTCCGAAAAAGATACGTACCCGGGGGCATTCCCAGGAGAACCCTCTCAGCATCTTCTCGGCCCAGAGCGTGCCACGCCTCATGGAGAATCGAGCGGCCTTTAATGACATCCATGGAAGGATCCAAGGGGAGGTGTGAAAGCTCTCGAAGATCGTGGATATGCCTCAATGCTTGTTTGAGAAGGTGAAACGTCTCGTCCATGATATGCGCGCTCATTTTATTCAGTTTTTTCAGTTCAAAAACAGCCTCTTTTGGCCCTGTGATATAGACATCGTGCTTGTCCAGGTCGAGGTGCAACTGGACTAAGACAAAATTTCTTTTCAAATGGACAGGAACATTTTCCAATACCCCCGTCTCCCGATGGAGCGCCAGGGGAATGATTTTCTTTCTCTCTTCTTTTTGAGAGTCGATCGCACGCAGATTCTCCATAACCGTATCGACATTTTGGCGGACCGTTTCATTCTGAATATGGAGTTTATACATGGTCATCCCCTCTTTCTTTTCATTATAATTGAAAAATTTTATTTACAAAAGGGATCATCATTCTGTAAGATGGGAATTTATGAACAAAGTCGTTGATCAACTAACCGAAGAAGCCCGAAACGCTCGAAAACCCGATTCTCCGATTTTGCCCCTTTTTGTGAATCGGTGGTCTCCCCGCTCCATGACAGGAGAAAAAATGACCGAAGAAGAACTGATGCCTCTTTTCGAAGCGGCCAGATGGGCCCCTTCTTCGTATAACAACCAGCCTTGGATTTTCATCTACGCCCACCGAGAGACACCCTCCTGGGAAAAAATCCGGTCGTATATGATCGACTTTAATAAAGAATGGACCAAAAACTCTTCCGTTGTTTTAGTCGTTCTTTCGAAAAACAACTTCTATAAAAACAATAAACCGGCCAGGACCCATAGTTTTGATACCGGCGCCGCATGGATGTCCCTGGCATTGGAAGGTTTTATCCGTGGCTATGTCGTTCATGGAATGGAAGGGTTCGATTATGATGGAATCAAAAAAGAACTCCAAATTCCTGAAGATTATACGGTTGAAGCGTTGGTTGCCATCGGAAAGCGAGCCCCCAAAGAAAAGCTTCCCCCTGAAATTCAAGAGAGAGAACACCCTAATGATCGAAAGCCTGTCGTTGATTTTATTATGAAGGATAAGTTTCAAGAAAGATCGAGCAAGGCTTAAAAAGCCCTGCCCGATTCATGAACCTGCTTAGACCTGATTACCAGGCAGCAGATCTTTTTGCTCGTCGAGCACGTGATTTAGTAGCACGTCTTTTAGTTGTTTTTCTAGTTGACTTACGAGCTGATTTACGTGATTTCTTAGCCATAATTAACTCCTTGTTGGCTTGTAGGCCGTGTATAAACACATTTATATTCCCTACAATTTTCAATGTACAAAATAATTATTTAATTTGCAAATTTTTTTATAGACATTAATAAAAAGATGAATAAAATTAATCCCGTTATGGCCCATTTTGTTTCATTAAATTCCGCTTGTAATTCACCCCCAACTACATATAGTTTAGACGATATAAAAACGACTATTATGGAAGCTGAAGATGCCAGAATAAAAAAAGAATATTCCATGGCATTTTCTTTATTTCTTTTGGCTGTTTATAAAACTAAACACATTCCCGGCATCGAAGGAATAAAATGGAGATCTATCTGTTATTTGAAAGGCATTACTATCATGTACGAAGACAATAAAGATCATGGCCCCTATATTGATTTAACACGAGAAGCCTTAACTCAGTTAAAAAGTCACGATTTAAATGAAGACTCGTTCTATTGTTACGGAACTTTATTTTACAATTTTTATAAATTGACCAATCAAATTGATGATCTAATGACCGCTTTAAGCTTTTTTCAAAGAGCTTTGGAATCCTCCAATAACAAAACTAAACCACACATTCTCTTTGCAGTAGGTGTATGCGAGGTGTCTATTTTTCAACGGAAGTTTTTTCATGAAAAATTGAACGAAGAAGATAAAGACCGATTAGGCTATGCCTACAACCTATTAGAGAAGGGGCTTGAGGTCTGTTATAAAACACACCCGTTACGTCGAGATTATCTCGAAAAATTAGCCTGGGTCCATTGTTTGCTGGCACTAACTTCCAAAAACCCAGGTGTTTATTTACAAAGATCGTTAAAACTCTTAGAAGAGTTGAATACGGATGATCTCTTAATAACAGCTCTGAAAGGGATCATTCGGTATAAAATGTCTTTTGACAGTACAGTTTTTAAAGTTGAACACGGTATTTTAGCTTTTGTAGACCTCCAAAAAGCTGTTGTATCTTTTAATCTAGGGGGAATTTTATCTAATTTATCTTTAATACTCGGTTTTTTTACCCATCTTCCTTTCTATCTAAAAAAAGCGACCGAGTATATGAAAAAAGCAGACGAATCGAGTCGAGGAACTGTCGGATATCAACTGAATTTAATGAACTACAAGATCCATCATGGATTAATCCAGAGAAGTAAATCTCTGATCAAAGGGGCTTTAAAAGACAACCTTCTAATTGCCACTGATCCCATGCTTAAGGGGTATCTTAAAGAATATAACACCATGACTAATCAATGTATAGACTATCTAGATGAAAAAACCATTTGCCAAATCAGTTGGCTGTATAATCGTCTATGCACTTTATACAATCTAAGCTCGGCAGCCAAAGTGATCGCCCATCATATCCATCTCGATATACCTATTGCAGAAAACCCGCTCGGGTGATACAACAGATTCATGAAGTATTTCTTTTTTTTAATTTTCCTAGTTCATAGTCTGCAAGGTCTTTACTCTGCGGAAAAACCTGATTTTCAGGAAGTGATGCTCTATTATTCACCCCGCTGCCCCCATTCGAGACAAGTTCTCGATTATATCAAGGAAAAAAATCTGAATGTCCCCATGACAGATGTTCTCCGTAAAGGAACGGCGAAACAAGAATTAGAAACGTATGGCGGTTATGCTATCGTTCCCTGTCTCTTTGTGGGTCCCTTGGCGGATAAAAAACCGATCTATGATGCACCCGGTATCATTGATTGGCTTTCAGCGCACCAACAGTATTTATCTAAATCCGTTATCGTCCATTGATGCAGAAATCTCCGCGACGTGTTTTGACTGTTTTTGTCCTGGCCATGCTCAATGTTTCTGTGATGGCCAGCTTGAGAAATCTTCCCCTTGTTGCTGAATACGGATTGGGGTCGGTTTTTTATTTCTTTTTAGTGGCTCTATTATTTTTGGTTCCGTGTGCTCTCATCTCAGCAGAGTTGGCGACCGGATGGCCAAAAACAGGTGGAATCTACATTTGGGTGCGGGAAGCCCTCGGCGACCGTTGGGGATTTTTTGCCGTCTGGGTCCAGTGGGCCCATAATCTCTCTTGGTACCCCGTGATCCTCTCCTTTGTGGCATCGACGCTCGCTTTCGTGATCAACCCCGCCCTTGCCGAAAACAAACATTTTATCATCGCCGTCATCCTCTTTTCTTTTTGGGGAATGACCCTTCTCAACTATTTAGGGATCAAAACCTCGAGCTGGTTTTCAACATTTGGAGTGATCGTCGGAACCATCCTTCCAGGCCTTCTGATCATTGCTTTGGGGATGTCATGGATGGCGCTCGGAAAACCGATTCAAATCTCCTTTACCCTCGATGCTCTTTTGCCTAAGGCAACCCATCTCAATAATTTGGTTTTCTTAGCCGGGATGTTTCTTGCCTTTGCAGGACTAGAGGTCACTGCTGCCCATGCAGGAAATGTGATCAATCCTCAAAAAAACTACCCACGGTCGATCATTTTGTCTGCCTGCATCACCTTCCTTCTTTTTATGCTCGGGTCTCTCGCGATCGCGATTGTGATTCCGAAAAGCGAGATCAGTCTTGTAGCCGGACTCATCGATGCGTTCTGCCGGTTTTTCGCTGCCTACAATATTCTCTGGATTGTTCCTGTTATGGCCGTTCTTTTGGTCATTGGAGCGATCGCCGAAGTCAATGCATGGATCATTGGTCCGGTGAAAGGTCTTTACGCCACATCGATCCATGGAAATCTTCCTCCTCTCTTTCAAAATCTCAATAAGAAAAATGTCCCAACCCATCTTCTCCTCTTCCAAGCGATCATTGTCACGCTGGCTGCCCTCGTTTTTCTCCAAATGCCCTCTGTCAGTGCCTCGTATTGGATTTTGAGCGCCCTTTCAGCCCAAAGTTATCTCATCATGTACATCATGATGTTCATCTCTGCCGTCAAGCTCAGATATACCAAACCCCAAGTGCCGCGCCCTTACAAAGTCCCCTACAAAGTCCATGGCATTTGGATTGCGTCTGTTCTTGGAATCTTATCTTCTTTATTTGCTATTTTCATCGGTTTTATCCCACCGGCGCAGTTCCAAACGGGCAGTCTTTGGTTTTATGAAACCTTCCTGATTGTCGGCCTCTTTGTGATGTGCGGCATTCCGCTGATCATCTACCAATTTAGACAACCGTCTTGGGCCATTCCGCCCTCTGAACATGAGTAAAAATACCCCTTTGGCGGAAGAACTTCGTCCGCAAAAAATCGAAGATATCGCGGGACAATCCCACCTTCTTTCAGAGGAAGGTTTTCTCTCTCTTTTAATCCGGGAAAAAAGACCGCTTTCCCTCCTACTCTGGGGACCACCCGGTTGCGGCAAAACAACCGTTGCTCGCCTCTACGCCAAAGCACTCGATGGCCAGTTCATCACCTTCAGTCCCCTCATGCATGGGATCGCCGACCTGAAAAAAATCATTGAAGACCACCAGAAATACCCCCTTCTCCAAAAGCAGATCATCATCTTTGTCGATGAGATCCACCGGTTCAACAAAGCTCAGCAAGATGTCTTCCTCCCCTTCCTTGAAAATGGAACCATGATCTTGATTGGAGCTACCACCGAAAACCCTTCGTTCGCCCTCAACAAAGCCCTTCTTTCTCGCCTCCGCGTCCTCCAACTCAAACCCCTCTCCGATGACGATCTCGCCCACATCTTAAACCGGTTTGAGTCGACCAAAAAATCTCTTGGCCTCTCTCAGGAAGCCAAAGATCTCCTCATCCAACTGTCTCAAGGAGATGGCCGGCATCTTCTTAACATGATCGAAAATCTCCAATCGATCGACGGACCCATCGACATACCGCGGCTTCAACAACTCCTCCAGAAAAGACCCGCTGTCTACGATAAACACGACGACGGCCATTACCATCTCATTTCAGCCCTTCATAAAGCCGTCCGCGGCTCCGATCCGGATGCATCTCTCTACTGGTTTGCACGGATGTTAGAAGGTGGCGAAGCGCCCGAATATATCGCTCGAAGACTCGTCCGAATGGCCATAGAAGATATCGGTCTTGCCGACCCAGAAGCCCTCCAGATGACGTTGAATGCGTGGAGAGCCTACGACCAGCTCGGTTCTCCTGAAGGAGAACTGGCCCTGGCGCAAGCTGTCCTCTATCTGGCCCTCGCCCCCAAAAGCAATGCCGCCTACACCGCTTTCTCCGAAGCCAAAGACCTCGCTTCCAAAACAACGCACCTCTCACCACCCCCGTGGATCATCAATGCCCCGACCAAGCTCATGAAAGAGTTCGGATATGGAAAAGGGTATCTCTATGACCACGATCAACAAGATGGATTCTCAGGACAAGACTATTTTCCAGAAAATCTCGACAGGCCCGCTTTCTATGAGCCCATCGAGCGTGGTTTTGAACGGGAGATGAAAAAACGGATCGATTATTTTAAGAGGCTACGCGGATCGAGGCAACTTTGAAGCCATTTTTTTGCTTCACTATAATAAACATTCTCGAGATCTGTAATGGCTGAAAAACATTGTTTTGCTTCGATCAGACTTTCCTTCGGGTCGAGTTCGTCTTTCGCAAGCTCAAACAAGCAGATCCCCTTCCAAAATTGGGCCTCTTGAAAGTAAGGGTGATCCCGAGGAATTTTAGAAAGGGATACCACTCCTTTCTCGAATTTTTTGAGTTTACAGCTCGAGTACCCCTCCCAGAACCTAAAATCCAAAAAATACGGGTGTTTGGAATCTTGGATCGCTTGAAAAGAAGATTCTGCCTCTTCGAAAAATCTCCATTCTTCTAAGGCATCCAATTGATTTTGTGCTAAACCAAGAAGGCAGAGACCTTGCATGTACTGCTTCTTTTGATAGTAGATATCTTCAGGACTATGGACATTTGAAAAAGTATCCAAAGCCCTCTCAAAACCCCGACGCCGATCTTCCTGATCCGATTGAACCTCGGCTTCTCTATAGTGGTGACATCCCTCTACAAAAATCTCTTTTCTATCTTTAGGCTGAGGCGGAGAGGATGGAATAAGAGGCGTGACAACCCTCTTCGATAAATCGGCCCTCTCACCTTCAACAACTTTTTTAAATTCGAGGGGAAATCGTTTCCTCTTCTTTGGAGGCAGAGCAGGACTCGTCGAAATCCCTTCACCTCGCTGAGAATGATACCGATGTATTGCCATAAGGCGTTGCCTTTTCTCCATTTAAATAAAAAAATCTTTCTAGAGCTACAAACCCAAAATTGACATGGGCATCTTTCGACTTAGCATAAACGGTTCCGTCCCTTACGCAAAAAAATTGGGAATCCCTCATTTTAACCGTGGGTTCATCGGGACTTGCCCATAATAATGTGGCACACCCTTTGTTGTTAACTCCATAAACGGCAACTCCTTGAGAGTTATAAACAGCATACTGAATTGTAAATCCAGGAAATTCTGATTCTAAATTCGTAAGTTTTGCTTGCGCTTGTTCTAAGCTAACTGATTTTGGTTCATAAGTAAGAATAAAACGAGCCCCATTATCGTCGGGTTGTGAAGCAAGATAAAAAGCTGTAGAAGAAGGTTGTGTTTGCGGATATCTATCTGCTGGTATGGTTTTGCACGCTTCTCCATTCATATAAAAACATCGACTCCCAGTGTCATACACAAAATTCAGGTCTTGATCGGCCGATCGAATGCTAACAACTTCTTCTTGCTGTGGTTTAGCCCAAAATATAGCATATCCTTGACTGTTTTTACCGAAGACAACAACCCCTCGATTACAATAGACAGCGGCCTCTGGTTTAAAATCGGGAAATAGTGTTAAATTTTGAATTCTTTGTACAGCTTGGCCCAAACTGAGTTCTTGAGGTAGATATGTTAGGGCATAATAAGCAACTCCGTCCACCAGTTTGCTTGTGTCGACATACAAAACCAATGTATTAGTTTCATCTTTTTCGGTGATTTGTAAGATTTTACCTTCAACACCGACTTGTTCAAATTTCATGCTTCTACTTCTGGTGAATACAAGCTCAGAAAAACCTGTCTGTCGAATTAATTTTTTTCCATTCACAGTAAGATTATAGCAGGTTCTCCCCTTCCGCGTTGATTCATCCGGTAAATAAGTAACGGTGCACGTCATACTGGTTGTCTTATCATAAACAGCCAGGCCGCTCGGAAGTGTAGAGGTGGGGGCTCCACTGGGAGGTACAGGGACCGGAACTTCGGAAGCTCTTTTTGGAAATCTATCTTCAGGAATTTCATTAACATCCATATCTCCATTGATAAAGGCTACCATGTAAGGAGCGCCAAAACTCAAAGTGGCATCGCGTGCGTTAGCCATGGGATGAGGATAACCCTTACACATAGAGCAAGGGATTCTTTTAACTTCTTTTTCATCGGGTTTGCCCCAGAATATTTCGTACCCCTTGGGGCCTCGCCCAAAAACGACAACACCGTGTCTATTGTAGAATGCGCGCAGGGGTGTAAAATCAGGAAAAGCCGGTAAATTTTGCATTTTTTCAACAGCTGCTTCTAAGCTTACCCTTTCCTTTGGTAAATACGTGAAAGTATCAAAAGCAACTCCATCGGCGGTTTTGGTTGTATCGATGTAATGTCTTGTTTTAGTATCCGAATTACAGCTCGTAATTTTTAAGAATTGCCCTTTTTCTTTAAATTTTATCAGTGTAATTCCTGCAAATAAAAGACGATCTTCACTCTTGGGTTGAGATGTAGGGTTGATCAGTTTCTTTCCATTCACAGTAACAAAATACTGACTAGGTCCTACCAATTCTACATGACACGCTACAGACGTTGTTTTATCCCGGACAAACAATCCGCTGATTTGATCTACGGGTTTGCGGGAATTTACTGAAGAACTCATTTTTACTCCTTAGTTATTATATTAATAGGCATTATTTTACATTAAAACTGTCTAATTCGCAAACACCTCTTATGTTTCTGAGCAAGCGCTTAAAGCTTAGCTGTTTATATAATTAAAACAATTGTTTATATAAATTAGTAAATATATTATAATATACTTCACAATAACCAAAGGTGATTTATGACAAGTATTAGTAGAACTGGAAATCAAAGTTACTCAGAATTTGAAAGTCTCTTTAAACTCTGGAAAACCCTAGCAAAAGCGACAGGCTTACCTACCCCCAAACGTTCCCAATTTATGGGAGAGATCGATTTGTCCAATCAATTTCACAAGTGGGTAAATTCCAACAGACCGGCAGTGGATCAGATTTCGGCCCTTGCTTTCCGCTCTAAGGTACAAGTTCCTCAAGAACTCGGCCAAATAACATCTCTTCAAGGGTTATTTTTCTGTGATAATCAGTTCACTGAGATACCAGAAATGATTCACCGATTAACAGGTTTACAACAGCTTTCAGTTACCCATAATCAACTGACTCAACTTCCCTCAGCCTTTGCTTCCCTCAATTTGAGAATTCTCACCCTCAGCTACAACCAATTCTCACGTCTGCCGCATTTCGTTTGCAGCTGCACTTCTCTGCAGCAGCTCGATATGACTAACAATCATTTGAAGGAATTACCTTATGAAATAGGCCAACTAACCCGTTTAAGGTTCCTCAGAGTCGGAGATAACCAACTCACTCGAATACCTGATTCTGTAAATCGTCTCACTTCTCTAGTAGATTTAAATCTTAGTATCAATCGACTGACTGAAATCCCCAATCTCGGTTCATTAACGAATCTTCAACACCTGGATCTCACCTATAATCAACTAGAGTCGTTGCCACAGCTTCCAAGGAATCTCTGGGTTCACATGGGGTCCAATCGTCATGTGCTTTCTTCTTTTAAAACAGGTGCTCGACTTTAAAAAAAGAATCCTCTATGGCGATTAGTGGAAATCAAAGTTACTCAGAATTTGAGGGGCTTTTCAAGGTTTGGAGGAAACCGGCTAAACAGATGGGACTACCTGACCTCCCCAGACGTAGCGACTTTATGGGGGACATCGATTTGGCCCATAAAAACCGCTCCGAAAAGGGAAAGAAACGGCTTCTCGACTAAGAGATTGTGTTTTTCGATGATTAGAGGTAAAATATCTCGAAAAAAGGGTCGTTTTTATGGTAAGTCAAATTTCTCAAAATATTATTGCAACCGCACATCGATTTCTCCCCAAAACAACCCTTGGCCGTATCGCCCTTGCTGTGAGTGGTCTAGCCGCGGCCGTCTTCGCAGGAATAGTTTACATCCATTTTACCAGACCCCGCCTTCCCCGCATCGAAACCCTCCGTGAATCTCTCACTAAAATCGCCGTGGAAGCCCAAGAACAATCGATCTACCCCTTCCCGCTCAACAATGCAACGTATATCGCCTACTCGCATGCTTACGAAAAAGGGACCGCTAAAACAACGTGGTTTATGGGTCATTTAAAGGATGCAGGCGATCATCGCCACATTGTGAGTTTAATCGAGGATAAAAGCCCGCAAAATTTCCTAAAAGATTACGAGCTTCAAGATGCAATCCGCGGAGAGTTTTTGGATACAGGACGGCTTGGAAAGAAGACGATCGATCATTTCCACCATGGGAACGATAGAGGCTCTTCGATCGCTTTCATCAATTTAGCTCGATCCGTTGCTGAAAAAAAGGAAGTGGTTTTTGTCACGTGTGAGACAGGGCTTGAACAAACAGCTGCATTTTTAGCTTTAGTAGAATTTATCCGAGATAAACGGAAGAATGTCGATCGAACCGATGATGGCTTAAAACAAATTATGGCCGACATTCTCCAGTCGATTGCCCGAACAGCCCGCGGCAGAATCCCAAGCCGTGCATGGATAACCGAATTCCAAAATCCTTCCTTTTTACGTACCCTCTTATAGGAGCTACCCATGACACAGAGAATTACACCTAATACACTTTCATCAGCAGGCTGGCTCGTTCCCCAAACACCTTGGGGATTTGTCGCTGCCGCCGTCAGTGTGATCGCCCTTGCAGCCTTTGCAACATTTCTTCACAATAGATATAGGCAACCGAGTCCTGAACAAATTGATCTCTCAAAACTATCAAACAATCTGATTTCACGTTCTCGAGGCGTTAAAGAGCAATCGCGCGCTCCCTTCGAAATCAATGGAGCCTATTATATCGCTTATGGGCCTGCCTTTGCGCGGGGCAACGATCGTTTAAGCCAAGACGAATTTGTCGCTCTCTTGAGAGATTCACCCGACCATCATCTCATCGTCAATTTAATGCCAATGGATGAGGTTGGGAACTATATTCCCGACATTCATACCCAGCTCACAGATACGATCACAGAAACCTTTTCAACCCGAAGCCGATTGGGGAATAAAACACTCATCCATTTCCGATGCTGGATAGATCAGCAATTCGTTCCAGAGCAAGATTCTCTCATTGACCTTGCCCATGAAATAGCTCTGGAGATGAATGAAGGGAAGGTTCCTTTTATTCATTGCCGCATGGGGCTTCAACGAACAGCAACCTTGATTGCCGTGATTGAATTTATGCGAGCAAAACAGAATTTAAAAGCAAAAAAAGACCGTGTTCTCCAGGCAGTTATGATGCGTATACTTTGCCAAATAGCAGAAACTGCTGTGGATAGAGTTCCTACGAAAGCTCAACTCTCCATGCTTCTAGATCCCAACTTCTTAGGAGCCGTGATTAGTCGGTATTAATAAAAGAAGACCTCTCTACTTGTTGTGACATACCTGCAACACATTTGTCGAAAGTCGCCAACAAAGTAGAGAGGATAGAAGCTGTTTTTTACTCAAGCTACATGGATGAAAGGTTGTACATGGCACAACCGATCGTCGAACCTCTATTAGAGGACTCTGGTACCCTGAGTGTTATCACTGCAACAAAAGTTGTAGTAGAATAACAACAGCTTCTTTTAAGCTCAATTTATTATAAATATAATTATACTTCAACTACTTTCAATAATTGTTTAATCATTAATCGTTTATATTTATTAATAAATATGATATAATTGATTAATTATGACAATTAAGATTTTTGGATCAACAACAGAGGTTAATCAAGCCAGCAATACATTACTGCGACTGGCTGAACTCGATTCTGTCTTATTGTTAAACCGAGCTAAGACTTTAGAGCTATTTGCCAACCTTTGGACAGAGGTTGAAGAGAAACTAGCTCACTCTTTTACAGCAGCCCATACTATTTTCGTTCAAAACCTTCCTAGATTAGGAAGGACCATTCATCAAATTTACAAAGAAAAAGTCTCAACTATCTCTAAACCTGAAGAGATCTCCCAATGTCTCCGCCAAATGCAAAAAGATATCTCAGCTGTTATCATTCCTCCCTGCAGACAATCATTTAGGGGAAATAAGGGACCCACTCTATTAGTCCATTACCAACGGAACAAAAGTCATTCCTACGTCTTGAAATGGACGGACGAGTTAGAGGTCAGATGTAACTGGCTTTATCACGCTTTTGCTACTAATTTTAACCACGATTCTCATCTAAATCCTATCAGTGGTTTTCAAGTCCCAACCCTTAGCAGCATTAATTTCGAAACCAAAATTCACGAATTGCCGAGTGGAGATAAAAATCTACTGACACCAGAGATTTGTTCGAAGTTGCAGAAAAAATTTCTCAGGATCACAGAGATTTATCATGGGGATCCCATTTCGAAAAATGTTCTCATGCTTTCTCAAAGAATCGATGGAGAAAACCTCTTTGATTTTATTCAAACTAGATACCGGCTTTTAACTCCCGACTATAGAAAAAAATTCTTTAACCGATTGGGAAGACTTGGTATGTTGGATGTTGTCGCAGGAAATCTTGATCGCCTCGTACAAATTTATATAGATCGAGATGGTGAATATACTCTCCAAGATCTGGAAGCCAACCTAGGGAATGTTATGGTGGTATGGTCAAAAGATGATGAATCTGCCCCGCTTCTCTTCGCCATTGATAATGGAGTTGACTCCAAACTTGTTTCAAATGATACAGAGCGAAAAAAGTATCTTTCTTTTCTTCAAAAATTATTTTCCTCTTCGAATCTTGAAGAATTGCTGGCTCAAAATATGCTAACGACCTTTCAGAATGCGATTAAAACTCAAATCGATGATATGAGCACGGGGAACGTCGTTGAACTCAGACAACAATTTGAATTATTTTCCAAAGAACTTGTTTCTATCGGATACCCTGCCTTCCGGCAAGGAATTGAAGAAATGCACTTTCATTTATATGCAACCCTTATTCCCGGCTGGGAAAAAGAGGCACTTGCTTTAAGTATCCATCCGCAGTTGCTGGAAGCAATAAATGAGCGCATGAACACCATTAAAGCTACAAGGAGACGGCTATGAGCGCCGCGTCGAGATCGTCACTCTCATTACAAATACAGCAGGATGCACAAATCGGCTGGTTAAACTATGTACAAACAAATGCAAAATACGGAGCTGCAGAAAATATTCGAAACCTCTGCGACCTAGCAACCCGGGTTCCCTTTAAAGAACCGATGTCAGAACAAATACAATCTGTTGTGACAAGTGTATCTAATATTGCTACAACAAAAATTTACGATCCCGACCTATGTGAAAAAGCATCCCTTGCTTTAAAAAGTCTTCAAATTCAGAAATAAGTCGGCTTTTCCCCATGGGAAAGAGACGGTAAATTGATCTTGAACCGTAAAACCTTCTAACGGATAGCTGACGGTGACAATTTTACTATTCTTAGGAAGCGTCTGTAAAGCTGTAGATAGCTTCTGAACAACCTCTTCACTAAACCCTGTCCCATAGAAATAGACAAAGGTGGCTTTTTTAAAGTCAAAACGGAGGAGGTCTCCGCAGGAAAACGAGACTTTGGGATGTTGAACGGTTTTAGCCTGCTGAATAAAGGTAAGAATTCGATCGATTCCATGGGCTTTGCACCCGTAAACATGGGCCAAGAAGAGAACACCTCTCCCACGACCGCACCCCAGATCAACGAAATGGTCTTCGGGTTTAAGGGACCACCGATCGGCCATTTGCTGGAGGGTTGTGAGCGGTGTCTCTCCGTAAGGAAATGCTTCTTGAACCGAGTACGGATTACGACCTTTGAGAAGCTGCTGATCAAAAGCTTTGAAGGCAGGGAATTGCCGGTAAATACGGCGGTTCTGGATCGACTCATAGAGTTTGACTTTGAGGCGAAGGATTAACATTGTAAAATGAGGGGCAAGCTATCGGTGATATCGGGCTCGCCAAAAAATTGAATGGGGCCGGGATATTGGTAATCATCCTTGAGAGCCCACTCGCCGGCATTTTTTTGGAGTGTTTGATACGGCTTTCCCTTCAGATCGACGTAAGCTTTTGCGATGGCCGGTTTCATTTTTCCTTTTCTCTCGAACATTTCGAGTTGGGGTGTGAGTGGAACGCCACCGACGTTCCAGTTCAAAGGAGGCTTGGTGAGGGGCCCTACAAAAGCCATGTACGATGTGAGACCATGGGCGACCAAAAGGGCGGCGGCATGACCTAAAGCATAACAGTAATTGGCATCAAAATTGGTCGGAAGGCCTGCCCGTCCTTCGTAGCCAAAAAAGTGAGGGAGTGGGGTAAATTTACCTTGAAAATTTCTATCTTGGAGCTCCTTCGAGACCGTATCGATCAAAAGGAGCTCTGTCTGTACAGCTGAAAGATTGATATTCCCATGCGGGTCTTTATCGAGCATGAGTTGCTGCCGAACTTTTTCAGGCAATGTCGTCATATCGGGCATGAACTCAATGAGTCCTTCGGGAATCAGAATCACGCCATAGTTTTTTTTGGCGGCTGCCCGCTTTTCAATAAGATCGGCGATTTTCTGCGTAATTTGCCTTAAGCTGAGCCTTTCTTCAGAAATGAGGGTTAGGTTCGGATGGGTCTTAAGAGCGCATTCTAGGGCTATATGAGAGGCTGAGCGGCCCATCAGCTTGATGAAATGGTAATATTTTTTGGCAGAAAGAGCGTCACGGGCAATATTTCCAATGAGTTCGGAATAAATTTTGGTGGCGGTGTCGAAACCAAAAGAAATGGAAACGTACTCGTTCTGCAAATCACCATCGATTGTCTTGGGCACACCGATGACACGTGTATTACAGTTATTTTTCAGGAAATATTCAGCCATCACAGCTGCATTGGTATTCGAGTCATCGCCGCCGATGATGACGATCCCGTCTAAATTGAGATTTTTGGCAGTTTTGAGCGACTTTTCTAATTGTTCATCGGTTTCGATTTTGGTCCGTCCCGACCCCAAGAGATCAAATCCCCCTTGATTCCGATAGGGAGAGACCATTTCGAAGGTGAGTTCGACTGTTTTCCCATCGACAATTCCACTCGGTCCATCTAAAAAACCGAATAACTTGCTGTTCGGATTCAAAGCCTTCAAGGCATCCAGCACTCCTGTCACGACATTGTGACCGCCGGGTGCTTGGCCACCTGAAAAAACCACCCCTATTTTAAGAGGTTTACATGCACCTGAAGGACCTTGTGTAGCCCGTACAACCGGTTGCTCTGATGTGAGAGGAAACAGTTTTTTAATCTCTTCCTTGACATGGCCGTGATCGAGCCGTTCAAAAACCACCTTGCCGAGCCCATTTAGAACGGATGGAAGAATCGGTTTATAGGTCCGTCGTAGATGCGCTATGGTTAACATTCGGGCACGCTCACAGCGACATGGAGGGCAAGGCCGGCTTCCGAAGTCTCTTTATAGGTGCTTTTCATATCTTCTCCGGTTTGCCGCATCGCCAAAATCACTTGATCGAGAGAAACTCGGTGTGTCCCATCGCCACGTAGGGCGAGCTTCGATGCGTTGATCGCTTTAACCGCTCCCATGGTGTTCCTCTCGATGCATGGAATTTGCACCAGTCCTGCAATCGGATCGCAGGTGAGGCCCAAATTGTGCTCCATCCCAATTTCTGCGGCATTTTCAATCTGTTCGTTCGTCCCACCCAGAGCCGCCGTCAGACCCGCAGCAGCCATCGAACAAGCGACCCCAATTTCACCTTGGCATCCCATTTCCGCTGCTGAAATCGAAGCGCCCAGTTTGTACAATGTCCCCATGGCAGCTGCCGTCAGAAAGAATTGAATAATCCCCTCTTCACTGGGGTTCGGAGTAAAATGGAGATAATAATAGAGAACTGCAGGAATCACACCGGCTGCTCCGTTGGTTGGAGCCGTAACCACACGGCCGCCCGCGGCATTCTCTTCATTGACAGAAAGGGCAAATAAACTGACCCATTCCATGAATTCGGTCGGATCGTTCATGTCCGCCGATTGCATCAGTTGCCGGTACATCTCTGGAGCCCGCCGTTTGACGTCTAAACCACCTGGCAAAACGCCTTCTTGCTTAAATCCCCTCTCAGCACTTTCTTCCATCACCTTCCAGATGTGCAAAATCCCTTCCCGCACTTGTTGCTCGGTCCGAATCGCCTTCTCATTTTCCATCACGATTTCGTAGATCATCTTCCCAGTCTCTTGACAATGGGTTAGAAGCTCTTCGCACGTTGCGAATGGAAACGGCATCAAGTCGAGCGTGTCATTGACTGCCGAATGCTGCGCATGTTCGTGAGGTACCACAAATCCCCCACCCACAGAATAATAAAGCTTGTGTGCTACCAGATTTTCCACCTGATCATACGCCCTAAATCGGATCGCATTCGAATGGTACGGCAGCCGTTTCCCCTTCTGAAAAACCAGATGGAGTGACGGATCAAATTCGATACAACGTGATCCCAATAAATAGACCGTTCTCTCGCTGCTGACCCTGGCACACCGACTGTCAACACAGTCTGGATCAATCTCCTCGGGCTTCTCCCCTTCCAATCCCAGCAGAATCGCCTTGTCCGTTCCATGCCCTATCCCGGTCATCGCCAACGAACCATACAGTTCCACATGAACTTTTTTCACACTCTCCAGCTCGATCTCCGTCGCAAACATCCTCGCAGCCCGCATCGGTCCCACCGTGTGCGAACTCGAAGGTCCAATCCCAATAGAAAATAGTTGAAAAAGACTGACCACACCAACCTCCTAAGGCCTCCAAAAAAGAATGCCTTATTTTATCGATTTGACATTAGTTTGCAAGTCACTTGGTGACCCCTTGTGAAGCAACGAACAACGAGATAAATACGAATAGGGCTGCTAATAGTGGTAAATTTTGAGTCAAAGCTCGAAGACCTTCAATACTTTGGACATGACGATGAATTTCATCAGAGTTCATCATACGATCAAACCGGTTTAAGGAATGAGAATCCATCCTAGATAAATACTGGTAGTGTGCAGTCGATTTTTGGTAACCACTGAGATGATACTCCCGGAAGCGAGTATCCGAACTAACTCCAAGAGAACTAGACAGACGAGGCATAATACGCCTGAGATAACAACCCATAAAGAAAACAAAGGAACGTGCTTTCAGAGATCCTACACTTAAATCCATCATTTTGAAGATCGTGCTAGAATAGTTTTTAAGATCGACATTCCAATCAAAGTGGAAGTCGATGATTTCCGCAAATGAAGCTGCGTGTTGTTCAAACAGGGCATTAAAACCGTCGACTAGGGAAAAAATTTCGTTGCCTCGATCGGGCTGATTATAAATTTCTGAAAATGTCCGAAAAAACTGTTGTAAATGACTAGCCAAAGCCTGCATCGCTTCCGCGTTGACACCTTCTCTTAAGAGTCTTTGATAATCTTCAGGCTGATGTGTCGCCATAGTCGTGATCCGCTCCTGCAACAGTTTATTGATCCGATCTAGTCGTGCTTCAATCAACCGCCCAAACGGCTCCCTAGGCATGAGAATCGAATATCCCAAGAAACTCACTTTGGCCTCAACCATTGACATTTGATCATGGGGACAAATTTTTCGATCTAAAAGACTGAAACACGTTTCGTGCATCCCATGTTGACAATGAAAAATAATCACCCGATCTTCCGGCACATAATCGACACGACAAAAAAAACATCTTTCGTTTAAAAACTTGAAATTTAACGGTAGAGCTTGTTGATAAGAACCAACCCAGCTCCTAAGATCCTCATACCGTATAACACATCGATTTACGCTTGACATAAGGAGCTATTTTACCATAAAAACCCATTAAAATAAATTGCGTAATAAAAAAATTTAATATAGATTTACATCATGATTTTTTTAATTTTTCTTCTCGTTAGTTGCATCACGCTTCAATCGGCAGAAACCATCACGTTGACGATGCAGCAAGAAAATATCGACGGCGCTCTCGTGGGAAGTCCGTTTAATGTCACGGCGGAAATTCAGAAAAATGGAAAAGAAGTGACACTCACGATTCCAGGCTTGAATCTTGCTTTTGCTCCCACCATGCTGACTCCTCCCGTCCCTCCTAGTTTCCCTTCAGGTGGATATGTCGATACCATCGATCACTTCCTTCCCAAAAAGTTCAGACACCACTACCCTCTTCCTGTCTCTTTCTTCATTGAAAGCAATGGAAACGATCCGTTTTATGTCGGTGAAGTCGATTTTAGAGGAAAGCTGAGAATTCTCGGACCGCAAAGCTTACCTGTGAATGCAGGTCGATTTGCCAGCATGCCAGCTACCGTTACTTATGAAATCAAAAAAGCACCCAAAGTCACAGTCAAGAATTTCATCATTTGGGATGGTTTTTCCAATGCAGCCAAGTGGAATCCTTTCGATTTTCCCGATGGACAAGAGATAGCGATCTCTTTTGACTTTGGTGATTATGACGATATCAGTCACGGCTTTCATGACAATAAACTCTATGCTATTTGGGCAGACAACTCGGCAGAGCTGCCTTTCAATACCCCGGATCAAGCATTCAAAAGCTACGCCCTTGCAAAAATCGATGTAAAAAACAAGAAGGTGAAGGTTCATAAACCGATCAACCTCACCCGTGTCCCCTGTCCAGTTTCACCTCTGTGCGGCATCTCAACCTGCGACACTTTGATTACCGATACCACCTACGCAGAAGGATCGGTCGCTATCGATCTAAATAATCCCAATAATATCGCCGTTATCGTCATGGCTCAAGGTCCGTTTATCCTGGCCCAGTCGTGTGATGGAGGAGAAACCTGGACACATAAAATCCTCACCATTTCTGACTCTTCGAAACCTCCACAAGGTTTTGATGTCCACGTCCGTTGGGACAAATATGGGGGCCTTTGGATTTGCTATCTTGAAACCGAGTTACAATTATCCCTGGTTTATAGCTCAGATAAAGGTGAAAGTTTCGATAAGATTTTTACTTTTAAAGGACGTCTTAAAAGAGCCGGAGATTTTCCTTGGATCGATATCGGACCCGACCCTCAAGATCCATCCCGAGAACTCATCTGGCTGGGATTCCATGTTATCACTAACCTGATGACTGCAAATGCCGTTGATTTTTTTGTGAAGCCCGTCATCATCAATGGACTTGGAAAAACAAACATCGAAGTACCAAAAAAAGCATTCCACCTAAAACCTGAACTCAATTTTGCAAATTTACCACTTTTGGCCGTTGGACCAAAGGGGGAAGTCGTTATTGCCATGGAAGACCAATCGTTCCCTGATGCACCAAGGCCCGTGAGCGAAGACAGGATTTCCCTCAGCAATTCCAGAAATTATATTGTGATCAATACCGGCGGCATCAATGGAGAATTTTCGCCCATCAAGGTAGCAAGTAGTTTGTCCGCAGGAGCTTCATCTCTCGATTTTATCCATCCTCCACCCGCCCAGCCCCATCGAGCTCTTACAAACTTATCCGGGCTCGTCATCGATAAATCGACCAAACACTTGGGAAGAATCTACATCGGCTATGTCGATGTTTTGGGTTCCCCTTTTTCCCTTGCAACGAAACCATTCCTCATCTGGTCGGATGACCAAGGCATCACGTGGAGTTCCCCCCTTCTCGTCGCCGACAATCCCAAGTCCCAACTCAACCAAATCCAAGTCACTCTCGCCGTCGATGATGTCACAGGAAAAGTTGCCATGACTTGGTACGACGCCAGAAATGACCCCACCCAAACCGGTCAGAATGTCCAGCAATTCGGCGTCATCCTCAACCCCGATCAACTCCTTTCCCCCTAGAAAGCAAGCTCTGGAGAAAACCCTTTTACTGTCTCGACAATCCCTCTATTGGGGCGAGGCTGCGGTGCTGCAGCAAATCTTGATGATGAACTCCAGGGCTTCTTATACACAAAGACCCTTGAATGTGAACCGATCTGGTTTGTATGAACAGCATAATGTGCCTTATCACTGCGACGGGATTTATCAACGATTACGACTGTTGTATGGGAGGCGGTTGAAGGAGCAGGTTGAAGAGGTGTGGGAGCGGGCTCATTTTTTTTTCCATTAGGCGCTGGGCGAAAATCGGTCCAGTTGATCGATTTATAAATTCTCAAAAGCACCATCTCTGCCACTAAAGCGATTATGGCAGTTTTGACATAGTGGGATGGATGATCGATCGCTCTCATTGCAAACCCAGCAAGAGCCAGCGTTGCGGATGCGGTAGCTAGCCAGGCGAAGGGAAGTATTCTAGAGGCGATAAAATAAACCACCCCGGCAGCCAACATAGGCAATCCCATTTGATGCTTGCCTAAAGCCACCAAAGCAATCGACATGAGAAGTGCTGCCGTTTGATACACATGACTCAATCCCTCTTGAATTTTCTTCTCTTGAGTCGAGACAGTCCGATCACAGTTCAAAAAATTACCCAAGAGAACTACAGGTGTTAGTAAGAAAACACCCTTCGCGGCTAAAGAAAAATAGTTCGAGTCTCTCAAAACTATTCCGGCCAAAAGAAAAAGGTGATTGATTTCGAGCGCAAGGGCTTCCCACGATTCCTGGGCATCATTGCCACTCACGGCTTTCTGATGGAGATACGAAACAGCCCCACCCGCAAACAGACCCTGCATCATCACTGTTGACATGTCCCCTCCTGATTTTACGACCCATTATCTATCATTTTCGACTTTTTGAATATCTCGATTTAAGCCTCTTATCGTTAAAGACTTAAAAAGTAAAAGAAATTATTGATATAAATGTAAAAAATAATTATAATTTAAGCAATAAAAAGGAGATAATAAAGTGGCATCTAATATAACTGGAACAATTGTATCTTTCCCAAGAAGTAATACACTTCAGGAAAGACGAGTTACAACCCTCGTGAGATACTTCGAAGAGAAAATCCGAGAGCAGGAAGAAGTAACACCAAGACCTCTTTCATCCAACGTTCAAAGAATCCCTACACTGACTATACCAGCTCGGCCACCAAAACCATCACCTGCTTTAATTGAGCTGTTTAATAACGTGTCTGACTTGTTTAAGACGCCTATAATTTGTCCTTTATTTAAGGAGCCTATAGTTTATCCTTTATTTGTTGATCAAATACTTGTTTGGGACAGAGAAGAAATATTAGAATCAGCCGAAGCTACTCTAAAAGCTGTTAATACGATGGAGCAATGGTTGCTGATTTATGATAGATTGGCATGTTGGAAAATACTTGGAAAAGAAATAAATAAGGCTGTTTATGTTCTAGAACATTGCCACCCTTTATCTTTAGAAGAAACAGCTCAAAAGGCTGACGGTTTTGGTCCATGGATTGAAGAAAATGCAAACATCATCGAAAATCTTCGTGATAAAGGTCTACATAATCTTACAACTATACCCCCAGAACTTTCTAGATTAACAGCTCTACGAAAGTTACACCTTCCTGATAATAGAATAACCGATTTACCCGAATTTATTGGATCTTTGACAACCTTGCAAGAGCTCGTACTATCTAAAAATCAATTAAGAGAGATACCCTCTTTGATTGGTAGGCTAACAGCATTAACAGTGCTTGATTTGTCGTGCAACCCAGTTGTTTCGCTTCCGCAGGAGATGGAAAATTTAACAGCTCTTCAATATCTAAATCTCTCTTCTATTCCTATGGTAGATCTGGAATTCTTGCGCAGAATGAAAAACCTCGAAAGACTTGTCCTCAATGGTTGTAATCTCACACAGTTACCTCAGTCGATTGGAAGTCTCCCGCTTCAGCTTTTAAGTATTTGTAATAACTACTTAAACACGCTACCTGAATCTATCGGCGAAATGACACCACTAAAATTTTTATATGCTACTGATAATCTATTGACAGCATTACCTTCATCGATGTCTCGGCTTTCAAGTCTGGAATTTCTTTATCTCGGTAATAATCATTTAACTTCTGTGTCAGAATCAATGGGAAGCATGAACCTTAGAAGCTTTGATTTAGTCGGCAATCAACTTACAGATCTACCAGTATCGTTAACAAATCTTCCGAGTCATTGTGGTATTGACATCAGAAATAACCCCATCTCGAGCGAGAAAGTCAGAACATTTGAAGAAGCCTCTGAATTAGTCCGTAAAGAAAATCCCTTGTGCGGGCCCAAAGTTTATAGAACATCTCACTAGTGCTTGACTACAAAAGTCTTTGTCAAGATTTGCGCCCAGATTTTTCCGCTGGGCACAGCGCGGAGCGCGCCGGCATCTTCGAGCAAGCTGTTAAGCGCGAGCGCGCCGCCCAGCGGAATAAAGATGGGTCAAAGATTGATAAAGAATTTTGTGGTCAGGCACTAGAACTGACAGCCAAATTTTTTACCGTGGTCTGTATCGATGTCATATTCTGTGTGTTTTGCACGCATGGACTCAATCACTTTATCACCAATCGCTACTGCCTCATCGGCGGTTAGATGTGGATTTTCTAGAGCAGCGCGCTGAATTTGTTTGGAAATTTCCGGAAGATTTTTAGTGATAATATCGACATGCCCTTTTTCATGTTCCGCGAGTTTGAAAAAATAATCTCTCCATTTTGCAACGGTTTCATCGCTCACAGGAAGGTTGGGAATCCATGAAGGTAAATAGACTTTTGCTTGATAGGTTGCTTTAATATTAGAGAAATCAGGCTTGCCCTCTTTATCGGGCCAATTATAGCGGATGTAACAAAATGTATATCCATTATGTCCATTTGTTTCTATGGGCCGTAGATCGACTAGCAAATCCTTCATTTTAGAAATTGAATTGCCGGTAACATTGTAATGTTGAATTTCTATTTCCTTTAATTGTTGGCCGAAAATTGCCTTCACTGTTTGCCTTTCAAACGATGCGACTTGCCTTCTGATCTGCCTTTGATCGTAGATCTCTTTTCCGTTGGTAAAACAGCCCCTGGAACGGAGTGCTGAAAGGCAGAGTTGAACACCGACTCCTAATTTAGATCCCTTATCCCATTGTTCTTGGATATCAAAGATGCCCACGATGAGTTGCAATAGATATGAAAAAAATTTGAGCTCACGAGAAGGTTGTATTAAAACAGCCCAGTTCAGTGCATCGATGTAAAAATGGACCGCAGCCCTGAATAACCTCTCTTTATTTTTTGCCGTATAAAGTTCACGAAGATGAACGAGCGTCGATCGAACGAGTTCAATTTTATATAAGCTGGCGGGAGCAAAAAATATCGCATAGGCTGAGAAGACAGAAAACCCCGATCGAATCGAAGATGCCAGATTCAAAGGGGCTTTTACGACTCCCATGAGGTCTATAACCGCTCGCATAGAAATCCCCACTTTTGGCCATAAAGGAGCCATTAAAGGGAAAACTTCCGCCCCATAATTTAAGACCTTGTTAACAAGGGGCGCTTGAAATGAGACGGCCGTGCTGTGTTGAAAGTGGGTTGTAATACAATTTGTCATAAGTAGCTCGAAATGAGAGCTTCCATCCGTTGATCTTTCTTGCTTCTTGCGATCATTAAAGGAGTTCGTTTTTTTACATAATCGTAAGAACTCGGATCTGCGCCGTTACGCAGGAGCAGGTCTGCCATTGCCAGGAATTTTTTCCCTACGGCAACATGTAAGGCAAGCCCTATCTCAATGTCACCCTCTCTGCACAGTTTTATTAATAACTCCGCAAGCCTCATATTTCCTCTTCTGACAGCTGTGGACAACGTACGTTCATAGAGATATAGTGAATGGGCTCCCCGTTCTAAGAGATAAATTGCAAGTTCATCATGGCCGTTTTCAATGGCAATATCAACAGGCTCTCTGATACGGTAATCATGTTGATTTAAAAGAGCACCGTTTGCAAGTAATAAGGCGACGAGTGATGTGCTCCCACCAAACCGGCATAATAAATGCAGATAAGTTTCTCCTGAGCTATCTGTGATATTTGGATCTCCACCTAGAGCTAAAATTGTTCTGGCTTTTTCTTCATTGAGAAAAGAGGAAGCAGTGTATCTTCTCCCTCGAAAATCATGAGCAGGTGCAGGACAATTTTTTTTGCGCAAAAGCTTAACATTAGCCAAAGAAGAAATCTCGGCTAAGTTTTGGCAAGTATCAATGCACAAATGTTGAACTGTAGGAGGAAGATGTAATTTATCAAAAACAACACAGCAATGATGAAGTGTTAAACTTTGGAGCGCTTTTGGAAGAAACCGACCCGTGATAGTTGACCCTTGTAATTTCAACCTCTTTAGGGCAGTCAGTTTACTCAAATCCGTTTCTAAATTAGCCCCTCGTTCAAGTTCAGAGAAATCAAACAAACGAATTTCTTCAATTCTATTCAACTCAGGGTGGTCCAAAACCGCTATTATACGGCTACGCTTCCATGCATCGAAGGTTACAGTTCTTAATCTAAGCGGAAATCGATTCAAAAAGTTTAAGACAGCAGCATCCGTTAAATAAGCATGAAAATAGACTATCCTCGTCTCTTTCCTTACCAAAGCTGCGATTCGACGGCATGTCACCCCCAAAGCATTCCTTGAGCCAAATGTTATTATATGACTTAAAATATCATTAGGCAGTGTTAAAAAACCGATTGTCATAGCAACTATTATAATTGATCTCATAATTTTTTCGTATTTATTCATAACCATCTAATATAAAATCACTTACAATGAACATTGTCAAAAAAATGAATAAAATTATAAAAAAGTTGTCAAAAAGGTTAAGTTTCTTTCAGAAAAATTCATAAAAATGTTAATTTAAAGATATGGTCCGAATACCAGTTGTTGAAAAAATCCAGTGCGATACGCTTTTAGAAATAGGTGAAATATATCGAACTCGCCTAGGTCATATTCCTTTGGGAAAAACAATTCGTCTATTACGAAAGCGTCTCAGAATGTCACAACGAACTTTGGCAAAAAGAAGCAAAGTTCCGGCTCAAACCGTATCCAGAATTGAATCTGGAAAAGCTGTTCCTAGTTTTAGAACGATTGAAAAAATCTTGAAAGCTCTCTTTTGCGACACCGCTTTAGTTCCACTTCCTCTCTATGACCTCGACCAACTGGTCCAGCAACAAATCAGACGGATCGCAGAAAAGAGAGTTCAATATCTTAAAGGAACCATGGCCCTTGAATTACAAAAACCCAGCGATGAAATTGTCAGAGAACTTATTGCCAAAGAAGAAAAAGAACTTCATGCATCGGATAAACTAGATATCTGGAAAGAAATTCTATGACTGAGGGAAAAACGCAAGGCATTACATCGCCTAAAGATCGAAGTGGTTTGAAAGACCGGTGGATAGGTTTATCCGAAGAACAAATCAACGGTTTAGAATCGGAGTTTATTTTAAAAGCACAAAAAAAGCACCTGCATCGAGCTATACCCTCACCTTCAAAATGGTTCAATCCTCCCTTTCTCTTTAGAGTGCATAAAGATATGTTTTTTTCGGTCTGGGAATGGGCTGGAAAACAACGTCAAGGTGAAAAAAATATCGGGATTAAATCTCATTTTATCCAAGACCAACTCTTCAATTTGTGCCAAGATGTTGCTTTTTGGAATACAAACTCCGTCGAGCTGACAGTTCTAGAACAATCATGCCTTATCCATCATCGGTTAGTTTCCATCCATCCTTTCGAAGATGGAAATGGCCGTTTTTCACGTTTAATAGCGGATCGTTACTTAAAATCTCATGCATGCCACTATCCAATGTGGCCAGATAATCTGCATCGAGAGGCTGATGCTAGAAAATACTATATTGAAGCTTTGCGTGAAGCCGATCTTGGAAATCTTGAATTACTTTTAGCTTTTTCCAAAAAATTTATCCCAGAGTGTTGACTTTTAAAATTCAAAAGCTAAATCTAAGAAACTTATATCGAAGATCCAATTTACCCAAAGATATAAACAAGTGTATTCTTTGGTACTTTATAAAAAAGATCGACCATATCGTCAGGTTTCATCCGAACACATCCGATAGACGCTGCAATTCCTATGTCGTTTACCTGATTGGTTCCATGAATATAAATATATCGATCGTAGGAATCGACAACCTGCTGATCTCTATTTTTTCCTTTATTAAAACCATCTTCCAACCCTGACAAACGTAAAATTCTTGTAATAATATAATCCTTAGAAAAATCATTCGGTGAACATATTTTTCCAGTGTTCACACGTGATTCGAATATTGCATAGGTATTCGCATCACTTCCAATTTTTTCAATAATGCGATGCAATCCTAGAGGAGTTTGGCCCGATCCCTCCACTTGACCTACTCCTTTCCTTGATGTTGATACAAAATAAGAGCTCACACCTTCTTCCAGGTGGAATAAATACAATCGCTGACATTTCGCATCAATCAGAACGAGATAGGGGGTTTGAAGCACAGAAAACTTGAGACAACTTTCTTTAAATTTTTGGAGTAGGTCGAGAGGAAAAGAATTTATAGAACCAACACATGTAGCCATAGAACCTTACTGAATGAAAAGGGTACAAAATAAGAGTATCTTTTACAAAAATAATAAATCTTATTCATCCCCAACAAAAGATTAAGATTGCGTTAAAGTTTGGCAAATAAATAGAATGGCGTCCTAACATTAGGGAGCCCTATGAAATCCAAATTGTTGTTCACTGCGTTTCTCGCTGCTGTTTCTTTCGCTCATGGTGAGGAATCTCCTTCAACAGAGGTCCAGACACAAGAAAACTACATTAGGAACAGGATTGGTCCTACTTTTCTATGGGGAGACGTCTTCAGTAATGCGAATGTCTATTTAGGCGGTGGCAGGTGGGAGCTCGAAAATATCAAGCCCAATACTTTTTATTGGGGAACTGATGCACTGTTTGCTGCGGGGGCTACCACGATAGATACGGAGGGATTTCATGAAACCGCCACAACTTTATTGACCTATGGGGATTTGGGTGTGGGCTATAATTTCCAGCCTCTTTTGCTCCGCATTTTCTATTGAGCGTCTACGCAGGTCTAGGTTACCGTTGGATCAAGGTAAAAGACAGGAGAAGCTCCGCTTGGGTTTATGCCATGGGTGGTTTCAAGGCCTCTCAAGATTTTTCAAAACTGATGAATTTTGGAGTCGATTTAAAATCAATGTATTCCTTCTCAGTGAATACAAAAAGGCCTGATAAAGTTCTATTCAGAAAAAGTAGTTTTTTTGGTATCGAACTGGGCCTTCCTATAACTTTGACTCCAACCGAGAGTAGAAATTTTGATATTTGCTTAAAGCCCTATCTTTTAAAATTTGATATGAATGATCCTATAACTTTCTACGCCGCTACTCTGGAGTTTGGATACAAGTTTTAGAAAGCCATTGAAAGTCAAGAACTTAATTCTGACCAAAAAACGGTCGATCGTAAAATAGTCGTGACCAAAATACGATCTATCGTATAATGGTCGTATGAAAAGGATTTATCAGGAATTGATTTCCCGCCATTTGTCAAAACTGAGGCAAATGGTTTTTTTAATGGGTCCAAGACAGGTGGGGAAAACCACAACCAGTCTCGAATCAGCATCCGAGTGGCCAGTACATTTTTATTTCAACTGGGATAATCCATCAGAAAAACTTCTTTTTATAGAAGGTCCAAATGCTATCGCACAGCAAGTCAATATCAAAGAACTCATGGAAGAAATTCCCGTCTTGATCTTTGATGAAATCCACAAATTTGGAAAATGGAAAAACTTCCTGAAAGGTTTTTTTGATCTCTACGAGAAGAAAACGAAGATCATTGTCACAGGAAGTGCCCGTCTCAATATTTACAAAAAAGGGGGCGATAGTTTGATGGGACGGTATTTCTATTATCGGATCCATCCCCTCTCTGTGGCAGAGATAACAACACCCTTTCTCATCGAAGAAGAGATTCGTCCGCCATCCCCCATTTCCGAAGATGATTGGGAAGCCCTTGTAGAACATGGCGGATTTCCCGAACCTTTTCTTCAAAGATCAAAAGCTTTTTCGCGCCGTTTGCGCACCATCCGAAAGGATCAACTCTTCCGAGAAGATATCCGAGATGGAACAAGGATCCAAGAACTTGATCAACTCGAGCTCCTCGCAGAACTTTTACGCAAGCAAGCAGCTGAATCGATGGATTATCAATCTTTAGCAAAAAAAGTCCGAGTTTCTGCCGATACCGTTCGGAGATGGGTTCAAGTGCTTAAATCATTCTATTATTGCTTTTCGATTCAACCCTGGTCCAAAAACATCAGCCGTTCCTTAATCAAGGAACCCAAACTTTATCTTTGGGATTGGTCATGGGTCGATGATGAAGGGCATCGAAATGAAAACCTGGTTGCCAGCCATCTTCTCAAAGCCGTCCATTTCTGGACCGATCAAGGTCTTGGAGAATATGGCCTCTATTATCTCCGTACAAAAGACAAGATCGAAACCGACTTCCTTGTAACAAAAGATAAAAAACCTTGGTTTCTCGTTGAAGTCAAAACAAAAGCCGGAGGACTCTCTCCAGCCCTCTATCATTTCCAAAAAGAGACAGGTGCTCCCCATGCTTTTCAAGTTGCTTTCGATCTCCCTTTCGTAAATAAAAATTGTTTCGAAGAGAAAGGGCCTATTTTAGTCCCTGTCCAAACCTTCCTATCCCAGCTTATTTAAGTGTTTATTTCGCAGCAAATGGTAGGCAACCATTCCGGTCATCAGAGCCATTGTAGTCAGGATTGAGGGAAGTACCCAAGGCCTGCGATATAATCTAAAATGGTGATAAAAGAGGCGATAGATGCGGATCACTTTTAAACAGGAACGTTGGATAAGAACTTTAGATTCTTGAATAGTATTGCTGATAGTCGCTCTCCAAGTCGGTTGCGGAATTTGGTATCTCAAAGGTTTTATTTGCACAGCAGGTAAAGCTAAGAAATTTCCTGTTAAATCAAATTTGACGATCCGGAGTGAATGGCTACTCGCATGTTGTAAGAAAACGTGGAGTTCTTTTCCTTGAATATCGACATGGAGAATCGGTTTATAGAATCGATTATTGTCGTTAAATTGCAAAATTGAAAGATAATCGTCCTGTTTTCCAAAAAGGAGTTCTAAAGGAATTTCTCTCAGGAGATTGCCCGTGAGAATATGCCATATTTTTAAGTTATCGCCGACTAAAACAAAAATAAAATCTCGATGGACCCAATGTTCATATCCGACGGCATTACGAAAGTCTCCAGAACTACTATACGGAGACTTTTCGCTGAATTCAAAGATGACCTGGCCCGTACTAGCACTTAAAATGTAGAAGTTGGTTTTAATAAAACTCCTCAAATCTATGAGATAAGGATGAGCTACCACAACATATTGATCATTGGCGAAAACAATTTGACATCTTTTATCCAAATCTTTGGAGAAAGACCAAACGGATACCAGGTCAGGAGTTAAGGCTCGGACCGTATGAAAGTAGCCATCTTGATGGGTATTCCCAAACAGATGCCTCGAGTTACTAGCTTTTATAACCAAATTCCACGATGGACCATTAGGTTCGCGATAAAATAAACGGGTATTAGGCACGTGTTGTTGTGTAGTTTTAAGCGAGTATTCAAAGTCGTCCTCGTCTTCAGCCCCTTCTAGAGCAGATACATAGAGCTCATTTCTAAAAAGGGTCGAGTCAAATGCAGAAAAATTACGTACTCATGGACCCGCGGAGGGAAGTTCGTTAAACAATGAGTGATGAGAGACACAATGTACACCCTTGTCAGATATTCTCCACCAAGCAACAGTTTTTGTCAGCATTGTGATAAATTCTTCATTGGAGACAAAAACCGCAGATTTGAGTTCTTGATGAGGCAAATCACGATCTTGAAGTTCCGCAGAACTGAAAATATCTTTTTTAGAATCTAAAGCAGGTAGAGCTTCTCCCTTCACTCGATCAATAAGGCAGAAAGAATTATATCCTGCTCCTTTAATAAGCACAAAATCCCGACAGGCTGCAAGAATATTGTAATTGTTATTATCAATAAATCGTGTCGTTGTGAGTGGAACTTCAGTAACCCGTGTTAAGAGCGACATCCGTAACATCGAGAATAGGAGACCACTTTGTATTTCAACACTCCTTGAAGCTCTTTTCCAAAGACAACAGACTCTACTTGCTCTTGTTTGTTCTGCAATGTTTAGGTGACTAAAGACATGGATCAAAACTTCTACAGGAACATTTTATGCAATGCCGAACCCCCGTTTATAACCAGGGATAGTACGTGCTAAATGACTTTCTGGACTGGCAAGAGATACGAGCTGAGACATGCGGATATTCTACCATTTAATATAATAAAAGTCTTTCATAGCCTAAGTATCTAATAACCATATATTTAATTGAGCTGTTTTTTTTCTGAAAAAAGGTATAAAATTATGGCATTATGGTTCAGCCGTTAACAACTCCTTATATTCATGGCGATGGTTGGAGACTGATTTTTTCTCACTTGTCGCCCTATCAGAGAAAAAGGTTGGGGGTTGTTTGCAAGTCACTCTGTAGTGTTTTTAGATCCAAGGTAAATGCTCTTCATATTCTCGATTCGTACTCTCTCGAGGGCAGGGTCGATCAATTTTTTGGTCGATTTCCCTTGGCATTAAAATCGATCTCTATTGAGTCGAAGACATTCCTAACAATAGCTCATAGAAGCGAGCTGCAAAAGATCACACGTTTAACCCTCATCCAGCTACCGTCAAAACCACAAGAACAAAGAACTCTCGAGGGGGCCTTAAGTCGACTGACCTGTTTAAGATCTTTAGAAATGAGAAACAAAATCACCTTTATAAACCTCAAAATGGATTATCGTGGTGGGTTTTCTGGGCTCTGTGATCTCAGCAATCTTTCCGTCGAAAATGTCGTTATCCGAGACTGTCCTCATTTGACAGAGCTGCGGCTTCCGCAAGCTGTCTCTAAACTGGATGTCACGAATTGTCTTGGCTTAAGAACTGTCACGCCTTTAAACCACCTCCAATTTTTGCGAGCAGAAAATACACTTCATAGCTTCCAATCAGGTGGAATGCAAGGCAACCGAATAAACCTATTTATTGTACCTCCAGGAAATACCCTCCTAGACACCGAAGTTTTTCAGAGTTTTCAAGGAAGAACGTATGCATTGGAAGCTTTAACAGAAGAACCTCTATTGAGAGAATGCTTAGAACAAGGTGCTAATCCTAATGAAATGTTGAATATCGCTATCAATAAAGGATTTCTTCAGCTCGCTAAAGACTGTCTTGAGAAAGGTGCAGATCCAAATTTGCCAGGGAATAGAACAATACCTTTACATAGAGCTATTGAAACGGAAAATGCCGCGATGGTTGCATTGTTGCTGCATTATGGAGCACATCCAAATAAAGAATTTGGAATGTCTTGGGTCAGGGAATATACCCTTGATTTGGCGATGAAAATAAAAGATCTTCCCACAAAACTCTCCGTTGTTCGGTTGCTACTCGAACACGGCGCATATCCAAGCGAGGCGGCAGATATGAGTGGAATGTATCCCTTGAACCTGGCCGTTCTTTCAAGAAGCAGGCAGCTCCTGGAACTTCTTTTTAGACACCGGGCTGATCCGAATCGAGTCTGGGAGGTAGGAATAACACCTTTTTATTTCGCATGCCGGTCTTATCTATCAGGAAAATGTGACATCAGTGTTGTGCAGTTGTTCTTACAAAATGGGGCCGATGTTAAAAAAATCGATACAAGACGGCTTTTTCTCTTGGCTAAAGCTCAAGGAAATAAAGAGCTAGAAGCTCTACTGATCCGCTACGGCGCCTCCCCTTTCCGCTTTACCGATTTATTATCCATTGCAAAAGAATGGGTCGTTGCCCATAAATCCCTTTTTCTTTATGCCACGGCAGGTATTGCGTTCACTTTTTTATATATCAAAATAGTAAAAGCTGTCATCAAATCCCTTCAAAAGAAAGATTAAGGTTGTGTTAAAATTTGGCAAATAAATAGAATGGCGTCCTAACACAAGGGAGCCCTATGAAATCCAAATTGTTGTTCACTGCGTTTCTTGCTGCTGTCTCTTTCACTTATGGGGAGGAGAGTTCAACAGAAATTCACGCAGAAAATTATATTAGGAACAGGATTGGTCCTACTTTTCTATGGGGACATGTCTTCAGTAATGCGAATGTCTATTTAGGCGGTGCCAGGTGGGAGCTCGAAAATATCAAGCCCAATACTTTTTATTGGGGAACTGATGCACTTTTTGCTGCAGGGGCTACCAAGATAGATATGGAGGGATTTCATGAAACCGCCACAACTCTATTGACCTATGGGGATTTGGGTGTAGGTTATAATTTCCAGCCCTCTTTTGCTCCACATTTTCTTTTGAGCGTCTATGCAGGTCCAGGTTACCGTTGGATAAAAGTAAAAGATAGGAGAAGCTCCGCTTGGGTCTATGCCATGGGAGGGTTTAAAGCTTCTCAAGATTTTTCAAAACTGGTGAATTTTGGTGTCGACTTAAAAACAATGTATTCCTTCTCAGTGAATACAAAAAGGCCCGATAAAGTTCTATTCAGAAAAAGTAGTTTTTTTGGTATCCAACTGGACCTTCCCATCACTTGGACTCCAACCGAGAGTAGAAATTTTGATATTTGCTTAAAACCGTATCTTTTAAAATTTGATATGAACGATCCTATAACTTTCTACGCCGCTACTCTGGAGTTTGGATACAAGTTCTAGTACAGAAAGGGATATCACTTTGTAGCCCAATCCAGAACTCAGGTGAGGTTCCTAAGGCATCAGCAAGGTCTAGTGCTACTTCCTCGGTGATTGACCTTTTGCCATGAATGATGGCATTTAATTTAGATTGTGTCCAAGTTCCACCCAGATGTTCGACAAAGTCAGATTGTGAAATACCCATAGGTATTAGGAATTCTTCGAGTAAAATTCGTCCAGGAGATGTCGGTTTTTCTATGACGTGGAATTATTTTATCATTATTTCTGTTTATTAACCCGAGAGGTCAAAAGGTGACAACATGCGCCAGCGAACTCCTGTCAGATCGAAGCGTTAGCGGTCCGACCGACGAGGGAGGACCCCATCGATAGGTTAGGGCGGAGGCTAGGCCGAGGAGGAGGATCGATCGGGCAGGAGTGCAGCAAGCAGATTGTCACCTTTTGACCTCTCGGGTTAATAAATTCAGGCATTTGCATGACAAGAACAAATTTTTAATTGCTGTATAATTCCAATTGCCCTTAATTTTAAGGGATTTAGACTTTTACTTTTCACCAAAATGGACTTGTGCGATTTGGTGCAATATATTATAGCATTCTAAATTGCACTAAAAAGAAAAAATCCGTTTTGGTGAAAGCATGAATGATCCATTCTATGGTCGAGAACGTGAATTAGGAATATTAAAAGAACTGCTAGATTCAAAAGTCGCCCGTCTGGTTGTTTTGCGAGGTAGGAGGCGGATAGGAAAAAGCCGGCTAGCAGAAAAATTCGGTGATTTTTTTGAAAAAAGATTCACTTTTGTAGGCCTTCCTCCAGAAAAGAAAGTTACAGCCGAAATTCAAAGGCGCCATTTTGCAAATGAACTTGAAAAGCAAACTCAACTATTTTCGTTACGTTCAGATGATTGGGACTTTTTATTTCACGCCCTTGGACAAGTTACAGAAAAAGGGAGAGTTTTGATCGTTTTAGATGAAATCAATTGGATGGGATCGTTAGATCCAGCTTTTTTAGGAAAATTAAAAACAGCATGGGACATCTACTTTAAAAAAAATCCTCATTTAGTGTTATTGCTCAGTGGCTCGATGTCAGCGTGGATAGAAAAACACATTCTACGCAGTACGGGGTTTTTTGGTCGCATTGCTTTAGATATGACTCTTCACGAACTTCCTCTGCATCAATGTAGTCACTTCTGGCGCCCATTTGAAAAAAGCATTGCAGCTATAGAAAAATTTAAGGTGCTAGGCGTCACTGGAGGAATTCCCCTTTATCTTGAATCTATAAACCCAAAACTTTCAGCCGAAGAAAATATTCGCCGGTTATGTTTTCGCAAAGAAGGACTCTTATTTCTCGAATTTGATCGTATTTTTTCAGATGTTTTTGGGAAAAAAGCTCCTCTCTATAAAAAAATTGTCTCGCATTTAGCTCAATCTTCGGCAGATCAGAAAACTCTTTTAAAAGCGATCAAGGTAGAAAAAAGTGGTGTATACAGTAAATATTTAGACGAACTTGTTAAAACAGGGTATATTGCCCGCGATTATACATGGAGTATAAAATCAGGAAAACTTTCAAAACTAAGCCGTTATAGACTTTGTGATAACTATCTCCGATTTTACCTCCGTTACATTGAACCAAATGAATTGAATATCCAACAAAATCGAGATCTTTTGCCGAAAGGATGGACCACAATCATGGGACTCCAGTTCGAAAACTTAATATTGAATAATCGTGGACGAATTCATCAAATCTTAGGAATCCAATCACATGAAATTAAGATTGATAACCCTTATTTTCAAAGAACTACAAAAAAAGAACCTGGCTTACAAATCGATTATATGATCCAAACTCGATTTAATATTTTATATATTTGTGAAGTGAAGTTTCACAAAGAAAGGATTGGCACTGATGTTATTCAGGAAATGAAAGCAAAAATCGAAAAGTTAAGTTTGCCTAGGGGATACTCTGTTCATCCAGTTTTGATCCATGTGAATGGAATAAAAGAAGAAGTAGAGGAGGAAGATTTTTTCTCTCGTATTATTGACTTTAGTCAATTTCTTTAGAGCGACTTGGATTTCAAAATTCTTTTTATCTTACTTTGGATTTGGAGCTCATTACACGCGTGCGAGAAAAACTCGATTTAAACAGCCGACCTGATCCAAATGAAATCGTATATGCATGCTTCACTAACAATCTGAAAGTCATAGAATACACCGCTGGAAAAATAGACCGTTCTACAGCCCATATTGCCAAAGCCTCGCAAGTTGTTTTTATCCACCCGGACCTTATCGAGCTACTCATAAAAAACCGTCTTTTCAAGCTTGAAGATCCTAAGTCTATTGAAAAATTTTTTAGCTCTGATTTTATTGAAGAGCTTTTTCCGAATGCACCGGACAAAAATCAACTCTTTAGGTCCCTTATTCATTCCATACATCCAGAAGACCGAGCCAACCTAAAGTAAGCCACTGAATTTATGCCGTCTCGATCGAGAAATCCGGGCCGGTTTAATCCGCTTGATCTTAGTTCTTTTTTGGGCCGCTTCCCACAAATGGATATCACTTTGTAGCCCAATCCAAAACTCAGGTGATGTTCCTAAAGCATCTGCAAGGTCTAAGGCTATTTCTTCGGTGATCGATCTTTTGCCATTTATGATGGCATTTAATTTGGGTTGTGTCCAAGTTCCACCCAGATGTTCGGCGAAATCAGATTGTGAAATACCCATAGGTATTAGGAATTCTTCCAGCAAAATTCGTCCAGGGGGTGTCGGTTTTCTATGACTCGGTATCATGATTTTCTCCTAATGATAATCTACAATTTTTACTTCAGAAACTCCACGCTTACTTTCTTCCCATCTAAATATAATTCTCCATTGATCGTTAATCCTGATACTATACTTACCAGCGAGATCCCTTTCTAATTTTTCCAGTCTATTGTTCGGGGGAATCTTCAAATCATCAAGTTTATAAGCTCTGTTAAGCATATCCAGCTTCTTTTGAGCATTATTCCATAAAGTAGTATGCAATCTTTTCCTAGCTTTTTTCGAGTTTATCCCGTTGTAGATATTCTCTGTTTCTTCATCGGCAAATGATATGATCAAGAAAACCTCAAAAATGTCACTATACTGTAATTCGGTATAATTATTCAAGTCAAGGTTTTTACTTCCGGATAGATTTATAGACCCTTCTGGCAAAGATGAGGCCGATGACCATGGCAATGGCTATTAAAACTCTGGGTATGATCCAGGAGATGTGCCAATTAAGGAAATTGTTGATCCGTTTACGAAAACTTGGATTTAAGGATTCATCGAAAACATACCTTAAAACTTGCAAGTTATCTGTAGTTCGATGGTAGACGTGTAATTCCTTTGCTCGGAGCTCGACATGGAGCAAAAAATCTACCCTCTCTAAAGGAATGGTTGTTAAATGTTCTTTGGTAGCGATGCGAAAGATATGAAGTCGAGACGCTTTTAAAACAAATAAAAAATCTCCCTGGTGCCAGACATCTTGCCTATGGATATCTGTATAATAAAGATTATGCCCATGACAACATCCTGGTTGACCAATTCCCTTCAGATGAAAAATCAACTCACCTGTATTTACATTTAAAATAGCCAGCAGACTGCTAAGTTGAGAATCTTGAAATGGATCATGCATCTCTATACCCATATGATGCTCATTCACATCTAGGTACTGATACTGGATATCTGGATTTGGTTTTGCTCTTGTCCAGATGGGCTGAAGATCGTGATCTAAAGCCAGTAAGGTATCCTGGGCATTCAAAACAAATAGATTCCTGGAATTGGATCCTACAACTTTCCACTCAGTTGAAACAGGGATTGGAGGATTGTGATTCACGACTTTGAGAGTAAAAGGGACGTCGCTCTTAGAGCCTGATAGATACAAATCATTTTTAAAAACCGCGCAGCTCGAGAGGTGAGTTTTGATATCGGAAAGCCTCTCTTCGGGTGTAAAAACTTGAAAATGGTATTCACATGTAGCCGCTGCCTGAGTCAAGCTCCAGAAAGCCACTGTTCCTTTATTCCAGAGTGTTACAACCTTTTCTTGCGATAAAAAAGCTGCCGATGTCAAAACTTGCTTGCTTAATTCTTCGAGTGTTAGAGATAAGGTCTGAACTTGTCCATTTGCTCGATTCAAAAGACAAAAATCCTTTCCTAGATCAATGATAGCAAACTGAGGTGAAAATACAGCCCCATTGTAGATACCAGAGCCAAAAAATCTATAACGGTACAGTCCGCTCGATTTAATAGGGCACTTCATAATCCATCATCGTTGGCTTCATAACAGCTGCATTTAAGAATGCAACCCTCTGCCGATAGGATTCCATACATTTCACTGCTGCATTCCAATTCCGACAAACACGGGCTGCCCGTCCCTGATCTAAAGAGCTAATATTTTGCAGAACAAGAGCAAGAAGATGATTTGGTAATTGTTGAGAAAGGGGATAGTTTCTATTAAAATTGGGAATTAAATTATTTATAGCGCGACTCGCCATGGTAAGATTTTAACATAAATTTGTATAAAGAGATGTTCCAAAATTTTTTAAAGTAAGCCCTGTACATTTGGGGTTTTTTGGGATAAAATTCGCAAACATGTCTAAGTATATTTTTGTTACAGGGGGAGTGATATCGAGTTTGGGGAAGGGGCTGACGGCGGCGTCGATTGCTAAGTTGTTGGAAGCGAGGGGCTTGAAGATTGCGATGCTGAAGTTGGATCCGTATTTGAATGTCGATCCGGGGACGATGAACCCGTTCCAGCATGGAGAAGTTTATGTGACCGATGATGGGGCAGAGACAGATTTGGATTTGGGGCATTACTATCGGTTCACGAATGCGACGATTTCGAGGCTATCGAGTGCGACATCGGGACAGATTTTAGAGACTGTGATTAAGAGAGAAAGGAAGGGTGATTATCTGGGCAAAACGGTCCAGGTGATTCCTCATGTGACGGACGAGATCAAGAAGAGGATTTTGGACTGCGCTCATCAGGAGGAGGGCACCGATGTGGCAATTGTGGAGATCGGAGGGACGGTGGGCGATATCGAGTCGCTTCCGTTTATGGAGGCGATTCGGCAATTTCGACATGAGAGACAAGCCGATTGCATGAACATCCATTTGACCTATGTTCCGTATTTGAAGGCAGCTGGAGAAGTCAAGACGAAGCCGACACAACATTCGGTACAAGTTTTGCGTGGGATTGGAGTTGTTCCGGACATCATTATTTGCCGGTGCGAAAATCCTTTGTCTGAAGAAATTAAAGATAAGATCAGTCTGTTTTGCAGCGTCCGGAAAGAGATGGTGATTGATGAAGTCGATGTCGCCTTCAGTATCTATGAGGTTCCGCTGAGTTTGAAAGCACAGCAGATCGATACGAAGATTTGCGAGTTTCTCCACTTGCCGCAAAAGATGACCGACATGAAAGAGTGGGAAGCGATGGTCCAAAAGATGCGCCACCCGAAAGGGAAGGTGACGATCGGCATCGTGGGTAAATATCTGCAGCATCAAGACGCCTACAAATCGGTTTTTGAGTCGCTCCACCATGCGGCGATTGCTCACGGGGTCGATTTGGAGATCCGGAGATTTGAATCGGATAAGATCGGGGAAAATGTCGAAGATGTCATTGGTGGCTGCGATGGGTATCTGGTTCCTGGGGGATTTGGAGAGCGGGGCTGGATGGGCAAAATCATGACGGCCAAATATTGCCGCGAAAAGAAAATCCCTTATTTTGGACTCTGTTTGGGAATGCAAGTGATGTGTGTCGAATTTGCAAGACATGTGGCCCACCTCGCCGATGCAAATTCCACTGAGATCGACCCGAAAACTCTCCATCCTGTGATCAGCTTGCTGAGCGAGCAACAAGGGGTCGAAAATTTGGGTGGAACGATGCGTCTTGGAACCTACAAATGCGATATTCGCCCCGGCACCAAAGCCGAAAAAGCGTACAAAGCACCCGTCGTATCGGAAAGGCACCGGCATCGGTATGAATTTAATAATGTTTTCAAAGAGAAGTTGGAGAAAAAAGGGTTTGTGATTTCGGGGATTCTCCACAATAACACTCTCTGTGAAATCGCCGAAGTCGCCGATCATCCGTGGATGGTCGGTGTCCAGTTTCATCCAGAATTCAAATCAAAACCGAATGAGCCGCATCCTCTCTTTGTCGATTTTATTGGAGCTGCCATCCAGCATGACTAGACTTCTGGGTCTCGATTATGGAAGAGCGCGGATTGGCATAGCCATCACCGACAAAGGAAGAAGGATTGCATCACCGCTGAAAACGTTGGAAAATCGGAAAGGTTTTTTCGAGCAATTGAAAAAAGAAATAAAAAATTATTTACCGATTGACGGGATTGTTTTAGGATTACCTCTGTACCTGAGTGGGAAAGATAGTGATATGACTAAGGAAGTTCGAGAATTTTCACAGAAGCTTGAGGAAACCCTTTCAACGCCTGTGATTTTGTGGGATGAACGGCTCACCTCTCTTCAGATTGAGAGGGAGCTGAGAGATGCTGGAGTGAATCGAAAAAAACGGGCTGAAGTCTCCGACGCCCTCGCAGCGACACTCATCTTACAATCATACCTGGACCGCGTATGAATCCGTTAGAAGAAGGTCAACAAAACCGTCTGTTGGAACCGTGCATTCTTGTGATCTTTGGAGCGACGGGTGATCTGACATCGAGAAAGATCATTCCGGCTCTCTACAATCTTTTGCGCGATGGGCAATTCCCTTCTTTATTTGCGTGCGTCGGTTTTGCAAGGCGTCCTAAAACCCATGATCAATTCCGGGAAGAGATGAAGGCGGCCGTCGAGAAATTTTCCCGTTCAAAACCACTGGATGAGTCGGTCTGGGACCATTTTAAAGATCACCTTTTCTATCATATTTCGGAATTCCATGAAGATGCTGGCTATGCGAGTTTAAAAAGTTTTTTAAGCGAGCTCGATGTTAAACTCGGCACAAAAGGGAATCGAGTTTTTTATCTCGCGACACCGCCGAGTTATTTCCCTCTCATTTGTGAAAAATTGCATAAAGCCGGCCTCATCTACAATGAAGCCGAAGTGACAGATAAATGGTCGAGGATTATCATTGAAAAACCGTTTGGCCACGACCTCGCTTCGGCCCACCAACTCCAAAATGAACTATTAAAATTTCTCACAGAAAAACAGATTTTCCGGATCGATCACTATTTGGGAAAAGAAACGGTTCAAAATCTCCTCGTCTTTCGATTTGCAAATTCGTTCTTTGAATCGCAGTGGAACGACCGGTATATCGATCATGTCCAGATCTCGTTTGCAGAAGACATAGGAATTGGAACGCGTGGAAAATTTTTCGAAGAAGCCGGGATTTTGCGCGATGTGCTTCAAAACCACATGATGCAACTCGTTTCCCTCGTGGCGATGGAACCTCCAGTGAGTTTAGAATCACATGCGATCCATGATGAAAAAGTCAAAGTTTTAGAAGCGATTCGGCCTTTGGTTCCCTCAGAAGTGGTTCGGGGGCAATATGGACCGGGCCTTGTCAACGGAGTCGAGGTTGTCGGATACCGGCAAGAAGCCAATGTGAATCCTCAGTCTCAAATCGAAACGTATGTCGCCCTCAAACTGTATATCGACAATTGGAGATGGTCGGGAGTTCCGTTTTATCTCCGTGCTGGAAAAAGACTTCCCAAAAGAACAACCGAAATCGCCGTCATCTTCAAAGAGCCGCCCGGCATTTTATTCCAAGAGGCCAATCGAAAAACGACTCCAAATATCTTAGTCATTCGGATCCAACCCGATGAAGGGTCTTCCCTCAAAATCAACTGCAAGGTTCCAGGACCTTTTAGTCCCATTCAGCCGGTGAAAATGGATTTTAAATATGGGACCTACTTCGGAACAACCCCTCCAGAAGCGTACGAGCGGCTCATCTGCGATTGTATCTTGGGTGATTCAACCCTTTTTGCCAGGGAAGACGAAGTTTTTCAATCGTGGAAACTTCTGACGCCTGTCCTAAACTATTGGGCCGAAAATCCGGTCACTGATTTTCCGAACTACGCCTCGGGAAGTTTAGGCCCCAAAGAGGCTGATCATTTGATCCAACTCGATGGTCGGAGATGGAGGATTCTTTGAAAGTTTCTGAGATTCCCGCAGAACTGTCCCGAATTTGGGATTCTTTTGAAGGGACGAGTAAAATGCGCGCGTCTCTTTTCAATCTCCTTGTCATCGCGCCAAAAAATTCACGGATCGATTATATCCGGCAAATCACCCACAAAGTGTTGGAGAGGTTTCCCTCGAGGGTGATTTTTGTGTCGATCGATTCAACTTCCGATGAAAAGCTCGACGCCTCTGTCTCTGTCATTCCAATTTCTCGGGGACAAGCTGATGTCATGTGCGACTTCATTGAAATTGAAGCGACCCAAAAAACCTCCTTTAAATTACCCTTTATTTTTCTGCCCCATCTCCTTCCTGATCTCCCCATCTACCTTCTTTGGACCGAAGATCCGGTCAAAAACAACCCTCTTTTACAGCAACTCGAGCAGTGGTCAACCCGGATCATCTTCGATTCCGAAATCACCGACAACCTGCCTGCTTTCGCACAAACCCTTCTCAAACATTACCAACAGTCAGGGTGTGAAATCGCCGATCTCAACTGGGCGAGGACAGAAAATTGGCGGGAGCTTATTTCTTCGACTTTTTATTCGATGGAGCGGCTCTCGGCCCTCCGGAATGCTCAAAAAATCTCCATCGTTTACAATGCGTTCACAACCCCTTTTTTTCACCACACCAAAATCCAAGCCCTCTATCTCCAAAGCTGGCTAGCAACACAACTCGGCTGGAAACTCTCTAAGGCACAACCGAGCGGTTTTGAATACGGAACCCTGACCATCACGCTTGAAGCTATGGAGAACAACGCCCTTGCCCCTGGAGCCGTGATTTCTCTTGAGATTGAAGCACAGAGTCAGAATCACTTCTCTTTTGTTCGTGAAAAAGATCAACCTGACCATATCAAAACGATCATCTGCGATATTGAAAAGTGCGAAATTCCTTCGAAGTACATCTTTTCCAAAACACAAATAGGACTTTCTCTCACCAATGAAATCGGCCATGTCGGAACCAGTCCACACTTCCAAAAAGTCCTCGAATTTTTAAGCCCTCTAGATCCTGCATGTTTATGATCAATGCCGAGCTCATTGTCCCTGGCGATTACGAAGACACCCTCCACTACTGTGTCGATCATTTTATCACCACGTGCCGCGATGCCATAATGGATCATGACCAATTTGTGGTCGCCCTCTCCGGCGGCTCGACACCAAAAGCGATCTACGAGCTCCTCTGCCAGCCCCCTTACTCCCTCGAAATCGAATGGGAAAAAGTCCACCTCTTCTGGAGTGATGAAAGAAGTGTCCCACCTTCCCACCCCGACAGCAATTATCACATGGCCATGAAAGCCGGTTTCGAAAAAATGCTCATCCCACCCGGCCATACACACCGGATGGTCGCCGAAGAAGCGATCGAAAAAAATGCCCTCGCCTACGAAGCCAAAATCCGGAAAGTCCTCGAAGACCAAGCCTTCGATCTCATCATGCTCGGCATGGGAGAAGATGGACACACCGCCTCTCTCTTTCCCAGCACAAAAGCCCTCGAAGACAACGGCCACCTCGTCGCCGCCAATTACGTTCCCCAAAAAGAGACCTGGCGGATGACTCTCACGTTCGAATGCATCAACTCAGCCTCCCACGTCGCCTTCTACGCCCTCGGCCCCTCCAAAGCCCCCATGCTCGCCAAAGTCTTCTCCCAAAACCTCTCCCTTCCCTGCCAACTCGTCGGCTCCGCCGACCACCCCGCCCTCTGGATCGCCGACGAAGCCGCCGCTTCGTTAATTCAGTATTAACCAGGGGGGTAAAGGATGACAATCTGCTTGCTACCGTATAAAAACATGATTCGTAAGATATGCTTGATACGCGAGATAAAAAATTCTCGGTGTCTTAATTCACATCATGCATATCATGCGTATCCTATTGATCATGTAATTTTGTCTCTATTGATTGAGCAGTAAAACAGCGGAGCCTTCGAGTGTTCCCTCTCGAATGGCGGACAATGCTTGGTTGGCTTTTTCGAGTGGAAATGGGGTTGCTGAGACTTTTAGGGGAATTTTTTCTGCAAGCCGCATAAATTCGAGGCCGTCTTGCCTTGTTAGGTTGGCGACGGAGGAGATCGACCGCTCTTCCCAAAGAAGTGCGTAAGGGAAGGACGGAATATCGGTCATGTGAATTCCGGCGCTGATCACCTTGCCTCCTTTTTTAACCGTTTTGAGTGCTTGGGGGAAAAGAGCGCCGACCGGTGCAAAGATGATGGCTCCGTCTAAAGAAATCGGCGGCACTTGATCCGATCCTCCGGCCCATCTGGCTCCAAGAGAACGGGCAAAGGCTTGTTTTTTTTCATCGCCAGGCCTGGTGAAAACATACACATCCTGGCCCAGTGCTACAGCTATTTGAATCAATAAATGAGCCGATGAACCAAAGCCGTAAAAACCGATGGTTTTAGTCGGTTGTAACAGCCGAAAAGCACGGTAGCCTATAAGGCCCGCGCACAGAAGAGGTGCCGCCTGAAGGTCTGTGTAGCGGCTTGGCAGTCTCAATATAAAGTCTTCGTGGGCCGTACAAAACTCCGCATACCCGCCATTTTTCGTATAACCGGTAAAAACGGGATGGTCGCAGAGATTTTCCCGCTCCGAGTTGCAAAACTCGCAGGCTTGGCAGCTTTTTCCTAGCCATGGCACTCCTACCCGATCTCCGACTTTGTACCGAGTTACCTTTTCTCCCATTTTTTCGATCATGCCGACGATCTGATGCCCTAAAATGAGAGGTAATTGAGGAGTAGGCAGCTCTCCATCGACAATGTGAAGATCGGTACGGCACACTCCGCAAGCCCGAATTTTGATCAACACCTCAAAGGGTCCGGGATTGGGACGTGGAACCTCTCTTAAAACAAGCGGCTGCCCCATCTTCTCAAGAACCATTGCTCGCATTATTTGCCCCCCATCGATAAAGCAAAATTTTAACCCTATCTAGAATAAACATCCAGGCAAGGGTGTATACCCAAATTAACCCGATATACGACCATGGAATTGCAGTCATAACGACCCCTAAACCGACAAACAAGGCTGCAATCAATTGCGTGGATAAAATGGCGCCAATTAAAATAGGGGCCGGATAAGGTTTAGAAAAAAAAGCATTTTTTGTTCGGGCAATAAATAAGGTTTGGTGGCCAGCTAGGGATAGTTTCAGAAATATGAACGATTGTATCTGCGGGATACTCAAATTGAGAAGATCTTTACCGAAGATCAGGAGGATAAATGATGAGAGAATGCCAACACCTCCCAGCCCGCTTGCAATCGTAAGAACCTGTCTCATCTGCCATTGAACAGGCTGTTTCTCCACCAGAGTATGGTCATAGGCTATTGCTAGAATTGGAATATCGTTGAACAGGGCAAGCAAGATGATCATGAGAGCGGTGACGGGATAGAAATTGAAGATGAGGATGGAAGCGACCATAAAGAGCATCACACGTATCGTCTCGGCGATCCGATAAATCGCGTAGCTATTCATCCTTTCGAAGATACACCGGGCTTCTTCAATGGCCCTGATAATGACGGAAAGACCAGAAGCTGTTAAGACCAAAGAGGCCGATGCCCGGGCAGCATCTGTAGACCCGTCGACAGCAATTCCTACATCGGCTTGCTTTAATGCTGGAGAATCATTCACCCCATCCCCTGTCATCCCGACAATGTGTTTTCGACTTTGAAGAGTTTTGACAATCTCGTATTTTTGCTCTGGAATAATTTGAGCAAACCCATCACTTTTTTCTATCTTCTCGGCAATTTCAGGTGTCTCCATAATGACGATGTTATCCCCAATTTTCAGCTGCCGGGCGATTTCTTTTGCAATCGCAATATTGTCTCCTGTAAGCATCTTTATTTTGATCCCGTGCTCCTGTGCATGACGGATGGTCTCGATCGAATCTTCTCTCAGAGGGTCAAATAAAGGTAAGAGACCGAGAAATTCCCAGCTTTTTCCATCTTTACTCCGAGCTACTCCCAGCGCACGATTCCCTATTTGTGCGAAATGATCGATCGCTTTATCGATCTCTTGTTCAACCGAAGGTTGTAGATTGCAAAGAGCTGCAATCACCTGCGGTGCCCCCTTGGTGACATAGATAACATTTCCTTGAGGATCCCGTACCATCGCATCGGCCTGTTTCCTTATAGGATCGAATGGGATGAATTTCTCTAAAATGTAACCGTTCAATATTTCTCGATTTTTAACTCCCTTAAGAATTGCTAGATCAATCGGGTCTTGAGTTTCTGCTTGTGAAGTTAAAGCGGCATGAAAAATGACGGTTTGTTCATCAACGGCCCCGAAAACAACGGGGGTTCCCATCGTTAATTGATTTTGCGTGAGGGTTCCTGTCTTATCGCAACAAAGAATATCGATACCTGCCATCTCTTCTATAGATTCCAATCTTGTTACAACAGCTTTCATCCTTGAGAGTCTCAAAGCACCCAGCGCCATCGTGACAGAGAGTACTGCTGGCATCGCGACAGGAATGGATGCAATCACAAGAATAAGGACAAATTGAACGAGCTCTAAAAAAGGGGTACCCCGTATCAGCTGGGTGACAACCAGAATACATGCCAAAGCTAAACTCAAATAAATCAGATAATCGCCAATCTGAAGAACAGCTTTTTGAAAATGAGAGACAGGTTTTGCTTTCTCGACCAGCTGGGTTGTTTTTCCAAAAAAAGTATTTTGACCCGTTGATATGACAAGGCCGGTCATTTCCCCTTGTTTCGCAATAGATCCTGAGAAAACGACTTCATCTATTTTCTTTGTCACAGGAAGAGATTCACCTGTCAATGTTGACTGGTCGACTGTCAAATAATCCCCTTCTACGAGCTTCGCATCAGCAGGAATGATGTTCCCAAGTCTTATTCGAATCAAATCTCCTGGAACTAGCTCTGCCGCATCGATCTCTAACCATTTACCATCCCGTTTCACAAGAGATTTAGGAGCCAGGTTTTTCTTCAGTGCTTTAATCGCATTCCCCGCTTGAAACTCTTCCCAAAAGTCAACAAGCCCATTCACAATGAGTAAAATCAAAATGATAATAAAGTCTGCAAAATGCCGAACAACAACAGATAAAATGGCAGCAATTTCGATCATCCAAGGGATAGGACCCCAAAAATAAGCCAGAAATTTCCGAAAAATCGATTCCCTTTTCTCTTCAATGGTATTTCGGCCGCACTTTTGGAGACGGCCTTTCACCTCGGCATCATTGAGTCCCTCTTTAGTACTTTTAAGCAGGGCAAATAACTGATCGGATGTCTTTTGTTTAGCCTCCTCGGCACTGACAAAGCATCTATCGATCACTGGAAACCTTTTTCCAACATTCTCGGGCTATTTCAAAAGCTTCTTGGGTATGTATCAAGACGACCTTGACATCTGAATCTGGAGTAGAAAGGTCCCGATCTTCAGCAGATATTCTCTGATTGGATGCAGGATCGAGCTGGACGCCTAAAAAAGAAAAATGGGTGCAAACTCTTTCTCTAAGAATAGAGGCATTTTCTCCGATACCCGCGGTGAAAACAAGAACATCTATACCTCTTAAGGATGCGATCATGGAGCCGATCAGTGAATTCAATCGATGGAGATAAACTTCAAACGCTAATTTAGCGCGACGGTTTCCCTGCAAGCTCTTTTCAATAATATCGCGCATATCGCTCGAAATTCCAGAAACACCCAAAAGTCCAGATTCTTGGTAGAGTTCCTTTGCAATTTCTTCAATGGACTTCTTTTTCTTCTCCAATAAATAAAGGATGATTCCTGGATCAATAGAGCCCGAGCGGGTGTCCATCATGAGTCCCTCAAGCGGGGTAAAACCCATCGTTGTATCGATGCTCTTGCCGTCTTTAATCGCGCACAGAGAAGCTCCTGATCCCAAATGACAGACGACCATCTTCAAATCTTCTAGTTTTTTACCCAGAATTTCACCACTTCTTCTCGCGCAATATTGAAAACTGATCCCGTGGAATCCAAACCGCCTGATCCCCTCCTCATACCATTGGTAAGGGCCAGGATAAATCGTTGCAGCCGGGTTTAGGGTATGGTGAAATGCAGTGTCGAACACCGCAATTTGAGGTGTATTTCCAAACAGTTTTTCGAGGATTTCAATCCCTTCCAGTTCTGGAAGATTATGCAGCGGCGCAAGATCGGAAAGAAGCCTGATTTTTTCTTTGACATCGGCATTGATGACAACACTCTCTTGGAAATATTTTCCTCCATGAACAATCCGATGGCCGACAACATCGACCTCTTTAATGGAGCTCACTTTCATCAAATGCACAAGGGCTTTGCCAGGAGATTTCTCATGCACCGATTCAGAATGGATTTCCCCTTTTTCATTTTTGATGGTCAAAGTCGGTGCATCAAAATCCCCTTTCCACTGGAGAAGCGCCTCCCACCTGGGCTTGACAAACGTGCACGTTGAATCATCCAAGACGTACAAAAAGCACTTAATACTGCTCGATCCTCGATTCAGGACAAAAATTTTCACTTTTTATTCAGTCCCCATTTCCAATTTCGGATCTCAGGCATATCTTCCCCATATTTTTGAATATACTCTTTATGCTCGAGAAGTTTATCCCGTAAAAATTGTTTAACATAGGCAGCACGCGATGACAATTCAGGCAGCCGGTCGATCACATCGCCGACGAGATGAAAACGGTCCAGATCATTACAGACGACCATGTCAAAGGGAGTGGTTGTCGTCCCCTCTTCTTTATACCCCCGAACATGCATGTAGGGATAATTTGTCCGCCGATACGTCAGACGATGGATGACGGAAGGATATCCATGAAAAGCAAAAATCACCTGTTTATTTTTGGGGAAAATATCATCATAATCCCTATCACTCAAACCATGGGGATGTTCGGTATGAGGCTGAAGCGTCATTAAATCAACGACATTCACAACCCGAACCTTCAGCTCCGGAAAATGTTCTCGGAGAAGTTCAACAGCAGCCAATGTTTCTAAAGTCGGCACATCACCAGCGCATGCCATGACAACATCGGGATCAAACCCGTCATCATTGCTCGCCCACCGCCAAATACCCAGTCCCGCCGTGCAATGCTTTATAGCCGATTCCATATCAAGCCACTGTGGTTCCGATTGTTTACCCGCAATGATCACATTGATGTAATTGCGGCTGCGCAAACAATGATCCGTTACCGAAAGAAGAGTATTGGCATCGGGCGGCAAATAGATCCGAACAATGTCTGCTTTCTTATTGAGCACAAGGTCGATAAAACCAGGATCTTGATGACTAAACCCATTGTGATCTTGCCGCCATACATGCGATGTGAGTAAATAATTGAGAGATGCAATGGGTCTTCTCCAAGGAATTTCGCGACAATCTTTCAACCATTTGGCATGTTGGTTAAACATCGAATCGACAATATGGATAAATGCTTCGTAACAAGAAAAAAGACCATGCCGGCCCGTAAGAAGATACCCCTCTAACCACCCTTCGCATAAATGTTCGCTTAACACTTCCATGACGCGGCCGTCGGGGGAAATGTGGTCATCTGTTTTCAAGATCACAGCAGTCGATGTCCGATCGGTGATGTCAAACAGATGGGTTAAACGATTCGATGCCGTTTCATCGGGACCAAAAATCCGAAAATTTCTCTCTTGCCAATTGAGCTTCATCACATCTCTTAAGAACGCCCCCATGATCAACGTTCCTTCCCCCAGGACTGTTCCCGGCTGGTCTACAGGGATGGAATACTTTCGAAAATCGGGCATTTTTAAATCATGCAGCAAAAGTCCCCCATTGGCGTGACGATTTGCACCCATTCTCCTCCCCCCTTTAGGAGCCAGCTCGGCGAGCTCAGCGATCAATTTTCCATTCTGATCGAAGAGCTCCTCCGGCTTATAACTCTTCATCCACTGCTCCAGGATTTTTAAATGTTCCGGTTTAGTCGCCAGCTCCGATAGAGGAACTTGGTGCGCCCGCCATGTCCCTTCGATAGGAAGGCCATCGACAACTTTAGGACCCGTCCACCCTTTCGGTGTGCAGAAAATAATCATGGGCCAAATGGGCCGCTTGCTAAAACCATTCGATCGTATTTCACTCTGGATTTTTTTTATTTCCAGAATAACCGCATCGAGCGTCGAAGCCAGAAGCTGATGCACCAAAAGTGGATCTTCCCCTTCAACAAAATACGGTTTATACCCGTAGCCGTAAAAAAGTTGGGTCAACTCTTCACGGCTGATCCGGGCCAGAACAGTTGGCTCGGCAATCTTATAACCGTTGAGATGCAAGATAGGAATGACGGCTCCATCATGCACAGGATTGAGAAATTTATTGGAATGCCAGCTCGTGGCTAAAGGTCCTGTTTCCGCCTCACCATCGCCTACCACACACGCAACAACAAGATCGGGATTATCAAATACAGCTCCATAGGCATGCACGAGGCTATAACCAAGCTCACCTCCTTCATTGATCGAACCCGGTGTCTCAGGAGCTACATGACTCGGGATCCCTCCCGGGAAAGAAAACTGTTTAAAAAGAGCTTTCATCCCCCGCTCATCTTCCGAAATATTCGGATAAACCTCGCTATAAGTTCCCTCTAAATACGTATTTGCCACCAAAGCCGGCCCCCCATGTCCCGGCCCGGTCACAAAAATCATGTCCAAATCATTCTTTTTGATAACCCTATTCAGATGCACATAGAGAAAATTCAACCCAGGCGTTGTCCCCCAATGGCCCAGCAACCTCGGCTTGACATGCTCTATCTTCAGCGGCTCTTTCAATAACGGATTGTCATAAAGATAGATCTGCCCCACCGATAAGTAATTGGCTGCACTCCAATACGCTTGCATCTTTCTCAATTCATCAGACGTCAATGGACCTTCCAAAATCCCCCCCTTTCATTTATTATTAACTTTCGGATGAATTTTAATTCACAGCTTGTCAGCAGGGTTGGCTTATGAATAAGTTTTATGGGAAAACCAAATCCCATAAAGACTAATGTTTTGCTTTTGTTATCAGTTTTCTTCTTTTTCATTGCTGTTCTCTTGTTACTTTCATAGCGGCAATAAAGCTTTTGATGCAAGAGACAAAATTACATGATCAATGGGATACGCCTGATATGCATGATGTGAAATAAGACACCGAGAATTTTTTATCATGCATATCAAGCATATCCCATGAATCATGTTTTTATTTTGAATTTTCTTGAACTAAAAAGAGTTTATATAAAATGTAAAAATTTTTCTTCATGAATCTTTTTATACCCAGCCGTAGATTTTTGATGTAAAATAGTTGTCTATGCGCGTACTGGGAATTGAAACGACATGCGATGAGACAGCGTGTGCTGTAGTTGAAGATGGTAAGAAAATTCTTACCAACGTCATTGCGACTCAGGTGGATCTTCATGCCCTTTATGGGGGGGTGTTCCCGGAACTCGCCTGCAGGCGGCATTTTGATGTTTTGATCCCGATCTTAGGTCAGGCTCTTTCCGGTATCGGAGAAATCGATTTGATCGCCGTGGCAAAAGGGCCAGGGCTGGTTGGGGCGCTTCTTTTAGGGGTCCATACAGCCAAGGCGTTATCTTTGGCCTGGAATAAGCCTTTTGTAGGGGTGAGCCATGTCGATGCCCACCTCTATTCGGCTATCATGGGTTGCGAGAGGCCAGAATTCCCCGCCCTCGGTGTTGTTGCATCGGGTGGACATACCTTTTTGGCCCTCATGCGGAGTGTGACGGAATACGATATTCTGGGTCAAACCGTCGATGATGCTGTTGGAGAAGCTTTCGATAAAGTCGCCGCTTTGCTCGGTCTTCCTTATCCCGGTGGCCCGCAAATCGAGCAACTGGCTCTCCAAGGAAACCCGTCTCTTTTCCCTTTTAAACCAGGGGTTGTCAAAAAAAATCGTTTCGACTTTTCCTTCAGCGGCCTTAAAACAAATGTCCTCTACACGGTGAAGGGGCAAAATTCCGATAAAAAAGCGGCCAATCAGATCCGCGAAGAAGACAAACCTCATATTGCTGCCTCTTTTCAAGAGACCGCCCTCCAAGACATTGCTTCTAAGGCTTTTAAAGCTGCCGATCAATACGGGTGCAAAATGATCTTTCTAGGGGGTGGCGTGACCCAAAACAACCGGCTGAGACACCTCTTCCAGTCATCCAAAATCCCCGTTTTTTGGCCCCTTCCCGGCCTCTCCCTCGATAATGCCGCCATGATTGCAGGCCTCGGCTACCATGTTTTTATCAAGAGAAACAACCAGGGGGATCCCCTTGATCTTGAGTTGGATACGCGTCATTTTCAAAAATTTAATTGAATCTTAATCGAATATTTATTAAAATATTAACTTTAACAAGGACACTTTATGGCATTTCAAGTATCAACAACCAAACCGGCACCTAATCCATTGGAAGAAACTCGCGGGTATATTCGAAGGGTCCATGATTATTATAGTCCTGGAAAAACATCCCTTTGCTCCTCTCAGCATCACAAAAAGGACTCTAGATATAACCCTCAGGAATTAACATACGGCGGCGTGTTAACTCATGCAGATAATCTCTTTAAATCCATAAGCCAGGCTGCTCTTACCGGAGATTCGAAAGTATATTTTACTTTCAATGCAATTGATGATTTTACTGAAGCTGCAAAAATTGCTGCTGCTTTTCAAGCTTTTCAAACAACCCTTAAAATCATTATTGAATCTAAAGCTGACGGCGATCATTCCCCTTTTTGTAGCTTAATTACACATGATAAAACCCATCTAACCGTCAGTTGGGATCCTCAATTATTTCCGAATTCCAAGCCCTCTCTGACTTTAGCACAACCCAAGCCCTGGGGTATTCCCCTTGCCAATGAAGAAAGGCAGAAAGGAGAAGGAACGGATTGTACTTTAATCTTTGGGGAAGATACCGAAGATACCAAGAAAATGGAGTTCCCTGCACACCTCTGCCTGGTTAGAACGTTTAGTCCTTTTTTTAGAGGTCAGGTAGCGTCGAACATGTCAGAATCCCGCTCCAAACAATTTATCTTTCCAACGGTAGAATTTACTAAGGAAGAGTTAGAAAGCTTTATGACATTTATGTATTTGCAACGGCTCGATTTGAGTCAATTCCCTCCGAGCACTGCGATTAAATTTCTCGATTGGAGCTTTTCGTTGCTATCCGATGCCCTCCGTAACGTAGCCTTGGAATATATCTATGGAAAATTGGATAAATTACTCCCCCAAGACATCGTCTCTTTGCTTTTTGTTCAATTAGGACATGATGAGAATGAAGACTTGAAGAAGGTTTGCGTAACCCTTCTGAAACAAAGACCCAATTTCTTTATAACTATGGTGGGAGCAGAGACTTTTGAAGATCTGTACAAATCTTTTGTCGTTGCAAAACATTTCAAGCTGAAAGAATTTGACAAAGGACTTCTCCTTATATGGAATGATTTATCAACCTCTGATCAGATCAAATTTGTGAATGCTGCACTTGCAAAAAATGATCTCCCTTTTATGGAGCGGATGAGAAAATTTTGTGAAAAAGGTGAGAAACCCGATGATACTGAAGAAGAAAAACCCAAGTTCGATTTAGCTTACAAAAACCTATGCGATAGAATTTCAAATTTTACAGTACTTGCAAAGAAAAAATAAATTATGGCAACCAGTGTATCTCCCAGCAGTCATTTGGACCAATTCATTAGAAATCTACAAGAGACCTAAGTAGAAATGAGTGACCAGACACGAATCTATCTGTGTCATTCCCCGCCCATGGTCCTAACAGAAGAGCTCACTAGGAAAGGAATCAGTCCCAGTATCGGAGATTGTCTTGAGAAATTTTAGGGGATATTTTGAAAAACTGTGGGACGAGTGGAACCTCCCTCAAAAAACCACCTTTGTCCAAGCAGCTCTATCCCGTGACAAATCTATTAACCCAACACGCAAAAAAGAGACAAGATGCGTAAGCGAACCCCTGTCAGATCGAAGCGTCAGCGGTCCGACCGACGAGGATCCCATCGATAGGTTAGGGCGGTAGGCTAGGCCGAGGAGGAGGATCGATCTGCCCCTATCTGACAGGGGGTCTGACAGGGGGGTGCAGCCAGCAGGTTGTCTCTTTTTTGCGTATTGGGTTAATAAACTATCGGAAGCCCTGAAAGAACTTTGCAAACGGCCGGCACCCGAAACTGATGAGGAGGATCCCGCTGAAAGATCTGAATTCGAGCAAGCTTCGGCTGAACTATTTACAGCCTATTGAGACTTTCTTCAAAAATACGTAAGGCAAGATTGTAGGCTCGGTAGGTCCAGGGCCCGCCGACCATTGTCAGATTTGCAGTAATCTTACTTCTCTTCCCTTTAAATTGATCATCGATGACGACGGCAATTTCATTCACGGGGGGCTGACGCCTGCAAAGAGGGCACGTCGGAAATTTCTCCTGTTCCAGGGTAACATTGTAATCGATCCATTCTCTGCGAGAGGGTCCTAAAACAATGTGAGGAATTCTCGTCCACTTTAAATTTTCGAGGAAAAGTCTACTTTTTTGGTAGACAATTCCTGGAATGCATCCCAGATGAAAACTATGACTCTCACAGAAACGGACGGAGGGTTGAGGCTCTAGACACATCCCACATTTTTCATCTGCCGAAGGCTGGTAAGGGAAAACAGAAAGGAAATAAGAAACGGTGAGACTATGAGACCCTTCGCCCGAAGGTTGATGGGAAGTATTGAATTTTCTATCGAATCGGATCCATTTCCACGCAGCGACCTTGAAGAAATCGTAGAGTTGAAGAGCGGCCCCTGCTCGGTAAAGCCAAGGAGAGGTTGATCTAAAACTGAGTGCCATACTCACGACACACCCCGTTAAATAAATCACCTGAACGCATTTCTGATGAAAAGATTGATCCCACTCGACGCGGATGTTTTGGAGAATGGACCGATCGATACCAAACCCTGCATGCCAGTTATCTAACGACTCTTTGGGTTTGAAATATTTATTAACAAAAGAGGTGATTTCAGAAGCGATCCCGAACCAACATAGACCCAAAAAAACAGATCCCGCCACGACCAATCTGCCAAGAGTATTTTGGTCTGTGATCTTTGTGGAGAGTTTTTCCATGATGCCCAATGAATCGACTGTTTTCTTGAATCCATAACCGATGAATCCGAGGTTCATCGCATGGAAAATCACCCGTGTTTTGTACATCCAGTCAAAGACTTTAGGGTTCCGTGTGGAGGCGTGGACAAATCCCGTTTGTAAGAGCTGCAAGGCAGTTAAAGCATGTGCCATAAGCCATCTATTATAATTTAAAAAATCATTAAAATCAACCCACTGATTTACAATGACTTAGAATTCCCATTGTCAATATGAAATCATTTGAGATACAATGGCTGAAAATTTTGAGGTATTATGGCGAAATCAGGAAGAGAAACCATTAAAATGAAGAGCACCGAAAGCCCTGAAGTTTACTGGACGAAAAAAAATAAAAAGACAAAGACCGAACGACTCGAACTGAAGAAATTCGATAAAAGACTGAGAAAGCACGTCGTTTTTAAAGAAGCAAAATAGTGTGTTCGAACTTTCCATTCTTCGGAAATATTTAATTCCCCGGAAAAAAAATCTGTCGATGACACTCATCGCACTCATGTCGGTCGGTGTCATTTCACTTGTGGTTTGGCTGATTATTTTATTTCTTTCTGTGACAGAAGGGATTGAAAAAACGTGGCTTGAAAAGTTGACGACGTTGAACTCACCGCTCCGGATCACGCCGACGCAAAACTACTACTCTTCGTATTACCATCTTATCGATACCATCAGTCACAAATCGCGGTATGCACCCTTGAGTCTTCGAGAAAAGCTCTCCAGCCCATCCGATCCGTACGATCCTGAAACAGATGAGACAATCCCCTCATATTGGCCCAAGCCCGATTTAAATGCAGAGGGAGAGATTAAAGATCCTGTCAAAATCGCTGCGGCAATCCTGTCAGAGTTGGATGTGACCTTCCAAGACTTTGAGATGGGGGGCGCCATGCTCAAGCTTCAGCTCAACCGTGGAGGGAGCCATTCCTTCCTGACACAGGCGTCTTATTTGGCATCATTTCCTGAGAAAAATCCATTTATCAAAAATCTTCTCATGCAGCCGATACAAAACATTACCGAAGGGGGAATCTATATTTCCAAACAATTTCTTGAAAATGGAGTCCAAGTAGGCGACAAAGGATGGCTTTCGTACCCAGCTGCCACAGCCGGCGCACTGCAAGAGCAGCGGCTTCCCATTGTTGTGGCTGGTTTTTATGATCCGGGAGTTGTTTCGATCGGAAACAAGTGTATCTTGGCCCCTTTTGATATTGTTCACCACATCAACAAAACGAGCCAAATGGAGCACTTTGACAAGTCGGCGGGGGCGGGGTTTGCCATCTGGTTTAAAGAGATCAAAAATGCTCCGAAAATCGGCGAAGAGATCAGCCGCCGTTTTCATGAAGCTGGGATTGCCGGATACTGGAAGGTCACCACCTATAAACAGTACGATTTCGCCAAAGATCTTCTGCAGCAATTTCAAAGTGATCGGTATCTGTTCACATTGATTGGACTGATTATTTTGCTGGTGGCCTGCTGCAACATCATTTCGCTGCTGGTCATTCTGGTGAATGACAAAAAGAAAGAGATCGGAATTCTCCAGGCTCTCGGTGCTCCGACACGGAGTATTGCGTTGATCTTTGGAAGTCTGGGGGCTTTTATCGGGATTTTAAGCAGCTTGATCGGCGTGAGCGCTGCCCTTTTAACCCTCAAAAACCTCGACACCTTGGTGAAATTCTTGAGCTTTCTGCAAGGACAAGAAGCCTTCAGCGCTGCTTTTTATGGGTCATCGCTCCCCCATTCGCTGAGTTCCGAGGCACTCCTCTTTGTCTTATGTGCGGGGCCGATTCTTTCCTTGATCGCAGGACTTATTCCAGCATGGAAAGCATGCCGTCTGAGTCCATCCCAGATTTTGAGGTCGGAATGACCATCCTCCGCGCCACCAACATCACGAAAACTTTTAAAACACCCACTCTCGTCTCCGTTCTGAAAAATATCTCTCTGGAAGTGAATGCCGGCGAGACGATCGCCATCACCGGAAAATCGGGCGAGGGTAAAACCACGCTTCTCCACATTTTGGGCACCTTAGAGCCTCCGACAGAAGGCCAACTCGAGATTTGCGGCATCCCCGCAGTTCCTTCCGTCTACAGCCAACTGCGGAATCAAAAAATCGGTTTTATTTTTCAAGCCTACAATCTTCTCGAAGATTATACCGTTTTGGAAAACGTGATGATGCCTGCCAGAATTGGGAAAAAAGATCTCACACGCGCTCGCGAGAGGGCTTTGGAACTCCTCGAAGAAGTAGGACTGAGCCACCGTGCCGATTTTCCCGCCAAACTTCTCTCGGGCGGCGAAAAGCAAAGAACTGCTATCGCGCGGGCTTTCCTCAATGATCCCGATCTGATTCTAGCCGATGAACCATCCGGCAACCTCGACCATGCCCATTCTCGAGTCATTTACGATCTCCTTTTAGGCACCGCCCAAAAGCGAGGAAAAGCTCTCATCGTCGTCACGCATGACGGAGAACTTGCCAACCTTTGCCAAAAAATCTATGCTATAGCAGATGGTAGCATAGAATGCGTATCTTAATCGTTGGCACAGGATATGTCGGACTTGTCACGGGAGCTTGTTTCGCCGAAATGGGCCATACCGTCATCTGTCTCGATATTGATGAGAAGAAAATTTCCGATTTAAAGAAAGGGAAAGTCCCGATCTACGAGCCTGGCCTCGAAGAACTCGTGAAGAGAAATTCCCATGAAGGGAGGCTTTTTTTCACCACCGACTATCGAGAAGGTGTCGAAAAATCAGAAGTCTGCTTCATCGCCGTCCCAACACCTTCCAAACAAGACGGCTCTTGCGACACAACCTATGTCCTTCAAGCAGCCCTTCAAGTAGCTAAGTCCATTGCCGCAGTCGCAACGGGATACCGACTCCTTGTCATCAAGTCAACCGTTCCCGTCGGTACGGCACATCAACTACGGGCCATTTTGAACGACTGGGACATTGTTTCAAATCCGGAATTTCTCAAAGAAGGGGCAGCGATCGCCGACTGCATGAAACCCGACCGGATTATTCTTGGAGTGGAAAGTCCAAAAGCGGCCGAAATCATGAAAGAAATCTATGCCCCTTTCACCGTCAATCACGATAGGCTCCTTTTCATGGATAATAATTCGGCCGAAATGACCAAATATGTCGCCAATGCTAAGCTCGCCGCTCGGATTTCTTTCATGAATGAAATCGCAGGCCTCTGCGAGAAACTCGGCGCCAATATCAACCATGTTCGGCTCGGTATTGGATCTGACCCCCGCATCGGCTATCAATTTCTCTATGCCGGTCCCGGTTACGGAGGTTCCTGCTTCCCTAAAGATGTCCGCGCCCTCCAAGCCATGGCTCGCGCTGCCTGTTATGACACTCCCCTCCTAGAAGCAATCGAATCGATCAATGAAAATCAAAAGAAACTTCTCGCTAAAAAACTCCGCACCTATTTTAAAGGCCGCCTTTCGAAAAAAACCATCGCCATCTGGGGACTCTCGTTTAAACCCGATACCGATGATGTCCGTGAGGCTCCTGCCCTCGTTTTGATCCAAGAACTCTTAAGCCAAGGTGCCCAGCTTCGCCTCTACGATCCCATTGCTATTTCCAACACCAAACAACTCTTCGATCATCCTTCCATCACCTGGTGCAATGATGCCTATCACGCCGCCGAAACTTCCGATGCGGTCGTCCTCGTCACCGAATGGAAACAATTCCGCACCGTCGATTTCAAATCCCTTCTTAAAATCATGCGCGGCAAAGCGTTCTTCGATGGCCGCAATCAATACAAAAAAGACGAAATGCTAGCCAAAGGATTCGATTATTTTGGAATTGGGATTCCCTAAATTCCACCTTTTGTGATACGATTTTTCCTTTATGTGTAAGCGGGTTTTCGATATTCTATTTAGTTTTCTGGCGATTGTGTTCTTTTCTCCTTTGATCATCTTCATTGCCATTTGCATCAAAATCACTTTGCAAGGCCCCATTTTTTATCAAAGCCGGCGGGTGGGAAAAGATGGGACACCGATTTTCTGCTTAAAGTTCCGCACCATGGCCATCGATGCCGACAAAAAACTACAAGAAATTCTTCTAGAAAATCCGAAACTCCGCCGCGAATGGAATCTCTACTTCAAACTGCGCGACGATCCCCGCATCACCACTTTGGGTAAATTTCTCCGCAAAACCTCCCTCGATGAACTCCCCCAATTTTGGAATGTGCTCAAGGGCGACTTAAGCGTCGTAGGCCCTAGACCTGTAACCGAAGAAGAGATCCAGAAATATTTTGGTGAAAAAGCCCAGAAAATCCTCTCCGTCAGACCCGGACTCACCGGCATTTGGCAAACATCTGGCAGAAGTCTCATTCCTTTTGACGAACGGGTCCGTCTCGAAGAAAGTTATGTCGACAAACGGTCTTTCACACGCGATCTTTGGATCATTCTAAAAACCATTCCGATCTTCTTCTTCGCCCGCAATGCGTTCTAATATTCTCGTTACCGGCGGTGCGGGTTACATCGGAAGCCATGTCTGCAAAGCTCTTTCTCAGGCAGGGTTCAATCCCATCACCTACGACAATCTCTCCAGCGGCCATACCTGGGCCGTCCAGTGGGGCCCCCTTGTTCAGGCCGATATTTTAGACCACACAAAACTCGATCAAACCTTCTTTGAGTTTCAACCCATCGCCGTCATCCACCTCGCCGCCCTGATCAATGCCCGCGAATCGAATCTCTATCCCGAAAATTACCACCAGATCAATGTCACTGGAACCGAAGTTTTAACCGACGTGATGCGCAAATACCACATCCCCCATATCATCTTTTCCAGTTCCGCCGCAGTCTATGGGAATCCTGCCCAAACTCCCATTCCCGAAACCTGTCCCCTTTCTCCTCTCAATGTCTATGGACAAACCAAACTTCTTGCCGAAAATCTCCTCTCCGATTTCTCCTCTATCTCCTTCCGCTTTTTTAATGCCGCTGGAGCAGATACAGGAGCTGATGGCGCCATCGGAGAAGCACACTCTCCCGAAACGCATCTCATTCCCCTTGCCATCTCAGCTGCCCTGACCTCCACACCCCTCAAAATCTACGGCTCCTCCATACGCGACTACGTCCACGTCTCCGACCTCGCCCAGGCCCACGTTCTTGCACTCCAATGGCTCCTCTCCAGTGGCCACTCCCTTACCCTCAACCTCGGCACCGGAAAAGCCTCTACCATCCACGACGTCATTCAAATGATCGAGCAAAAAACAGGCCACACCATCCCACAAGAAAGTGCCCCTCCCCATCCTACAGATCCCAAAACCCTCATAGCCGACATCTCAAAAGCCAAACAAATCCTCGGATGGGCGCCTCATCATGATCTCGAATCCATTATCAAAACAGCTCTTCAATGGCATTTATTTGCCTGAAAATTTGATAATACTGACGAAGGGTGCTTGACGATGGTTATCATCCAGGAAAACCTTGGCTTTATGGGCCGGATCTTTGAAAAAGAGTGAGGGTGGAGTAAAAGGTCCATTAAAGGATTGTGTGGTTACAGCATAGAAATTATTCTTGTGCGTCGTCAAAAATGCATAATCTCCTGCAGTCATAACCCCTTCGGTGGTTGCTGGGCCGTTTTGAGCGATGAAAGAATGGCGAGAAAGGCGTATTTCTTGAACAAAATCAAGCCCGATGCCGGTACTTCCCCCACTCGGATCTTTGACTTCTTTGTAGATCGCAAGCCATGAATCCAGAAGGGTTTTCTTTTTCGTGTTGGGAACAGGAGTTGGATCTTTTCGAAAATCATAGTAAAGAACTCCAACATAGCCGCCTTCTGTGATTGCAACGAAGGGAGTGAAGGCTTGTGGATTGGGTCCGTTTTGTGGAGTACGATTAATTCTTACGCGGTCCGACCATGTATATCCACCATCGCGCGAGGTTGAGATGCCGATCTGATTTAGAAAATCGTCTCTAAACTGCGGCGTTTGGTAGACAAGATATAAAAAACCATTTTTCGGGTTCATATTGATAGAAGGTCCTTCACCACCTACGCGCATCATCGTGCCAATACCGCGTAGGGGATTGCCAAATTTATCGTATTTAAACCCACCCGTATAGACTGTAGGGGAAATTTGAACAGCTCCACCATTGCCTGCAAAATCGGTATTAGGGACAACAACGGTTGCAGTCCCATTCCAATTGGCCGCCTGATCTTGCGATCGGACGACAACGATATCTAACTTACGAAAGAAAAATGTGATGGGACCATCATTGAGAAATTTTTTAGGCGTTGCCTTGGGTGTGGGATAAAAACGGAGGGTCATATTTAAGAGATGTCCGCCAAAACTTGGAGGTAAAACGGTGACGACATTCCCTAAGGTTTGTTGTCCTGGACTACCTCGCCCAAGTAGATTAAAATTACAAGTACTCAAACCTTGCACACACAGATCAGGAAACAAATCATAAGCTACAGTGCCAGGCGTCCATGTGATGCCTCCATCTGTCGTGCGGCTGAAAAATGCCGGACCGTAATAAGTCACATTTTGATTAGGAAATTGATCCCAAACGAGATACGCATTCTCGACGCGATTCGGATCTGCAGTGATGGAATTTTTATCAAAAAAAGGGAATTGAAAAGGGCCGCTGTTTGTCAAAGCACTTTGAATTACCGACTGGGGAAGTGACCAAGTGATTCCACCATCATCTGAAAATAAAGCGGACATTGAGCTTTGATTGGGTGTTTGCGACGATGGAGAGGCATTAAGATTAAACGATGTTAGGAAAAGTCTTCCCGTGGGAGAAAAACTGAGCCAGACGTCGGTGATTCTCTGTGTAATGCCGCCATTGCAGATTTGCAAGGGTACCGTCATTCTCGTCCATGTTTTACCCCCATCGAATGAGTAGGCAGAACCCATCTCAAGAGCCCCTCCATTATTCACACGATCTTGTTGCCAAACGGCAACGATATTCGATGGATTGGTCGGATTGACTGCAATGCTGGGTTCGACGGCTGTTCCGTGAAAAATTGTTGTTGTCTTATGGAATTCCTCCTGTTGGAAATAACAAGGATTAGGCTCACCATCAATCAAAACTTCAGTGGGCAGCTGGTTCTGCGGATAGCCAATATTGACCGTACGCACCAACCTAAACGGTTTTTTATCGGCTGCAAAACCATGACTGATGATCGAAATCAGTAGCGCAACCATCCAATTTTTCATAAACCCTCCTAAAACTATTTGAATATAGGATGATTAAAGAAAAAAATCTACCTTTTCTCCCAAAGGTCGGTCATGAGTTTTAAAGGATGATTCTTGCGAAAATGGACTCGCCTCTCCTCGTCGTCAATTTTTCTTAACATGCGGAGATAAGCAGCGCGTGGACCGGGTCGAATTTCTGCAGTAGCTGGAAGAGTTTGCGCGAGTTCGGTGATGACGGTTTCAACGGCAAGCGGGCTCATATCTTTTCCGTACCGACTGATTTCAATAACACCGCATAAGAAGGCCCAGAATTGATCGCCAGGGGTGCCAAAATAATCGCCATATTCTTCTCTCGAATCAAAGTCGATATCCAACAAAATGTCTTCCATGATTTCAAAACCCTCGCGGTCGTTAAGTGAAAATTGGGAGGAGAGTTTTTTGACGATATCAGCAGCTATATTGCTTAGCCGCCGCAGCGGTTTTGGAATGGAAGAAATATTATAAATATGGTACATCAAATCATGCCTTTGGAAATCAATCCCCCAAACCGGCACCCCATCAGCTTCAGCCGGAGCTTTAATGATCGGATGAGGAACCAAAAAATGACGCCAATCTTTTTTGCTTGCTTCGACCCGGGCTTCATACGGAGTCAAGTTTAACGCCGGAACGATTTGAACCGCATCCGCTCCAAATTTAATGCGAATAAAATTTTTCCAAAGTCCATACGATGGAACCATGATTTTTCCGCCGGGGATCTTCATGAAAAAATTGAGACCCGCTTTAGTTATTCGATCCTTAAAAGAATATTCTTCTGGACAATCGACAATCCAGACAACTTGTTCGGAAAAAGGAACCTCAGTGAGCATCCGATCGATCTGCTCATCGGTTAAAAGATAGATACTCTCGATGATCTTTGTGACATCTTCATCCGTGATATTATGATTTAAGAAGTCAGCAGGAGAGCGCATCCCCCCGGTCGAGTTTTGAATAGGGCCTCGAAGAGTCTTTAACATCCCTCTATCATCACTAAATCTCGGGACAAGGTGGAGCGTCTGTTTAATGAGATTTCTCAGGTCTTGACGAATTGTTTCGATACGGGCTGAATCTTGACTTGTTTTCCAAAACAGTTGGATGGAAATGAACCCATCGATAGGGAGTATTCCTATTTTTAGGGCATATAAAGCAACATACGGAAAATCGGGGTTTTGATAAATCGCATCATCCCAATATCTTAATGTATAAGCTTCAAGGAGAAATTGAGCCTGTTTTCTGATATCGGGGATGGAGTGGAATTTTCTGCGCACCTCTTCCAGCTGCGCGGGTGTCAGAAAGGCGGTCATTTCCGTATAAGCTTGACACTCTCTTTCTTCTAAATGGAGAGGCAAAGCCTGGATCGGAGTAGTACTAATTGAAGCTATTGTACTCATACGGAACTCCCCGCTAAATATCCAGTTGTCCAAGCGTTTTGAAAATTGAACCCTCCGGTGATCCCATCAATATTGAGAATTTCTCCGGCAAAGAATAGCCCTGGGCAGATTTTACTTTCCATCGTTTTGAAATGGACTTCCTTGAGATCAATCCCGCCGCACGTCACAAACTCTTCTTTGTGGGTCGTTTTTCCATCCATTAGATACGTCTCTTTCGAAGTCGATAATTTATTCCGAAGACTTTTTGGAAGAGATTCGATTTCTCCCCAATCGATAATAAATTCAGTCTTGTAGTTTTTCTCATGGAGATACTTTGCTCCCCAAGCAGATAGTTTTAAGATGGCGGGTCCGCTGAATCCAAAATGGGTGATGAGAAGTGGACCTGTTCTCGAATAAGGTCCCAGTGTCACAGTCGCCGCAGGGACAGAAACTCCGCTGAGATCTTTTAAGGGAGATGTGGGAACATTGAATGTAAACAGCGATGGAACAGGTGGCACAATCGCATGACCCAGAGACTGGGCAAACTGAAATCCCTCAGGAGAGCTGCCGGTGGCCAAAATAAGTGACTGGCACTGAAGAGGTTCTTTATCTTTGAGATAGATTTTAAATCCTTTTTCGATTTTTTCGACCCTCTGTTGCAGCCGAATTTCGACACCGAGCTTGCGAGCTTCTGTAAGCAGGCACTCAATAATAGTAGAAGATGAGTTGGTGACAGGAAACATCCGACCATCGGGTTCAGTCTTCAGTCGAACCCCTCGCGACTGAAACCACTCGACAATGTCCCGTGGTTGAAACCGGTGAAAAGGGCCAAGGAGTTCTTTTTCTCCTCTGGGATAATTCTTCACGAGCAACCCAGGCTCAAAACAAGCATGGGTGACGTTACATCTTCCCCCACCTGAAACTTTCACCTTGGAGAGAAGAACACCCGTTTTCTCCAAAACAACAACCTGGGCCTGAGGATGGGCCGTCTTTGCACAAATCGCCGCAAAAATCCCCGCCGCTCCACCACCAATAACAACCAAATCTATCGTATCAGGCACAATTCGCATGAAATGTGATGATATCTTTTAAACCAACAACTTCTCCATGAAAAATCTTTGCCTTATCATCATATTCGACATGGCCGATATATCCTTTATATTTCATCATGGTTTTTCTCCTAGGGAAGTAATCGCTGTCATAAAATTTATTTACCAACTATTATACCATAAAATGAGTCTAGAGGCATGCGAAAAATTCCTTTAATTATTCCATTTTCTTTGGCTATTTTAGGGCTTTTTCTAGGGAGTTTTATCAAGCTCAACTTTTTCGCTCCGTTTCTGGCCATGGTTTATTATGTTTCCCCTTTCTCAAAAGCTCTTTGGATTTCAGTAGGATGTGGATATCTTCTAGATCTTATTTCGTCTGAATTTCGGTTTGGGATTTATAGTTTGACGTGGGTTCTGACAACACTCGTCCTCTTTTCGCAGAAAAAACACTTTTTTGAAGATAAACCGGTCGCTTTCTCGATCTTCACAGGGGTGATTTCAGCCGTTTCTACAGCTTTGCAAATCGTTTTGATTCATTTGTTTGATCGAGGCATCCCTTTCTCGATTCTCGATGTGATTGTCATGCCGATCATCGATGGAATGTATGCTTTTTTGTGGTTTACTTGTCCTTTGAGATTGTATACATATATAAAGAAAATCGGATGGAGAAATGTTTTTCGAAAGACCGCACATGAAGAATAATTCTGAATTATTGATCACAGCTATTCAAGCGGCTTTAGAAGCAGGTGAACTGCTCCAGAAAGGTTTTGGGACTTCGTTCGAAATCGGATTTAAACCAGGAAAATATAATCTCGTCACAGAATATGACAAAGCTTCGGAGCAGCTTATCTTTTCTTGCTTGCTTGATCGCTTTCCAAACCACGGATTTATAGGAGAAGAGCAAGGAAAAACACGGCACGGCGATGTGATGTGGATTGTCGATCCACTCGATGGAACCGTGAACTTTGCCCATGGTGTGCCTGTATTTTGTGTTAGTATTGCAGCAGCGGTTGAAAATGAGATTGTAATTAGCTGCATCTATCAACCGATGTCGGATGAACTTTTTTGGGCTGAGAAAGGTAAAGGTGCTTTTTTAAATGGGAAACAACTCCACGTGACCAAGCAAAACTCGTTGGATGCTGGACTTCTAGCCACAGGATTCCCCTACAATGTCAATGAAGACCCCCTCCACTGCATCGAAACTTTCACCAAGTTGCTCCGTCAAGGAGTCCATTTCCGGAGAATGGGATCGGCTGCCATGGATTTAGCCTCCGTCGCCTCGGGCCGTTTCGATGCTTACTTTGAAGTCTCACTGCAACCGTGGGACTACGCTGGCGGAAAACTGCTCGTCGAAGAAGCTGGAGGAGCCGTTACTCAGTATGATGGGTCTCCCTGTGATGTCACCAAGGCAACAACTATTTTAGCCACCAATGGAGTGCTTCACCCCTTCATGCAGGAGCTGTTGAAATGACCCTCCTCGATGGAAAACGAGTGGCTGATCATATCGTAAAAGAGTTGAAGAAAAAGATCGGCACTTTCACAAGGCCGCCTGGTCTAGCGTTTGTTCTTCTTGGCAACGACCCTGGTTCTGAAACGTATGTCCGGATGAAAAAGAAAAAGTGTTTAGAAGTTGGGATTGTCTCGAAAGACCATCAATTTCCAAATGATATCACCGAATCGGAACTCACCGACCACATTGAATCGCTCAACCGAGATCCAACGATCGACGGCATTTTAATCCAACAACCGTTCCCCAAACATCTCAAGACTTCCACCATCATGGAAAAAGTCGATCGTGACAAAGACATCGATGGTTTTAATCCGATCAATATGGGAAGGCTTTTACTGGGCGAAACAAATGGGTTTGTCCCTTGCACTCCCCTCGGCATTCAAAGGCTTTTACTCGCCTATGATATCTCTTTAGCTGGAAAACATGTGGTGATTTTGGGCCGGAGCAACATTGTCGGCAAACCTCTCGCTGCTCTCCTCATGCAGAAAAATCCCGAAGCCAATGCAACCGTCACTGTAGCTCATACCGGGACAAAACATTTGCGCGAGATCACCCTCTCGGCTGATATTCTCATTGCAGCGATGGGAACTCCCCATTTTGTCACCGCACCGTATGTGAAAAAAGGAGCCGTCGTCGTCGATGTTGGGATCAACCGAGAAGGGAGCAAAATCGTCGGTGATGTCGAATTCGATGGAGTCTCGAAGGTGGCATCGCATATAACACCGGTTCCAGGCGGCGTCGGGCCGATGACGATCGCCATGCTCCTTGCCAATACCGTCCTCAGCTATGAGAGGAAACAGTAAAATGGTTCACTCGAAACTCGGATATGAAGCTCTCTTAGCGATTTTACTCGGAATTGTCGTCGGTCTTTTTTTTGGACCGATGACCGATGTTTTGAAACCGATTGGTGATATCTTTGTTTTAACCCTTCAAATCGTCGTTCTTCCGTATATTCCCTCTTTGCTGATGCATGGTCTTGGATCTCTTTCACCCGATCTTGCCTTGAAACTGTTCAAGCGGGGCTGGTTTATTTTGATCCTGATTTGGATTTTTGTCCTCATTGTTTGCTACATCGTCAAAACAATTATCCCCTCTCCCCTTCAAAACCCCGCTCTTGGATTTTCCTTGGAACAATCGGCAGCCTCGACTCAGCCTTTGAGTTTGATCGTTCCCGGCAATAAATTTTACGACATCTTCAACAACATCGTTCCGATCATCACCATCTTCAGTTTGATTTTCGGCCTTGCGATCATGCATTTGAAGAATAAAGATCCTCTCTTAAGTCTCCTCGAGAGAATCAACAGCTCGCTCGACCGGGTGATCAAATGGATCAGTTACGTAGCACCCATCGGTATCTTTGCCCACGTCGCCTATGTGATGGGAACGGTCAATTTCAGCGATCTTGCCAAACTGCAACTCTATGTGGTGCTGGTGATTTTCACGACCCTTTTCTTGAGCATCTGGGCTTTTCCGGCCATTGTTTCATGCCTGACGTCGATTCCATACAAAGAGCTCTTTCAAGAATACAAAATTGTCTCTTTTCTCCCTTTTGCGACAGGCATTCCTACCCTTGCGCTTCCCTACATCAACAACTCGATGCGCCGCCTGGCCGAGCGAAAAAATCTCGAACTCGCCAATTTTCGAAACACCTCTCAAACCATCATTCCCATTGGATTTGGGTTCGCCCAAGTCGGAAATTTTCTCCCTCTACTTTTCCTTTTTTTCATGGCCTTTTTCTACCGGCACCCTTTGTCAACATCTCAAACAATAGCTCTACCGTTCCTTGTCACCATCTTTTCACTCGGAACACCCCAGTTCACCTTCATCGCTCTCCCTTTTCTCCTGCGCACCCTATCTCTCCCGGCTGAAGGGTTTAATCTCTTTGCAGAAATTTCCGCCATCACGTTGAACTTTCAAGTTCTCCTGAGCACCGTTTCGATGCTCTCTTTCATGTACCTCGTTATTTTGCGTTTTTATGGACTCTTGCAGATCAATTGGAAGAGACTCTTTTTCCATGCAGCAAGTATGCTCGTCGTCCTGCTCGGTTTTGCCATCATTGGGAAACGGGTTTTTTCCGCCCCGGATAATTACAGCGACCTCTATTACAGCTTAAAACTCGAAATAGAAAATCCACCGGCCGTCGTCATCTATAAAGAAAGACCTCCATCTCTTCCAGGGCCGTTTGAAAATCCGATGGCCAGAATTTTAAAACGACAAGCCATCCGTGTCGGCTACAGTATTCTCGATATCCCCTTCAGCTACCTGAACAAATGGGGAGAACTTGTCGGGTATGATATCGCCTACGCGTACGAGCTGGCAAAAGATCTCGGTGTGAAGCTCGAGCTCGTCCCGATCAATTACAATACGATGATTGAGGATGTGAATGCAGGATATTGTGATATCGTCATGTCGGCGATCATCGTGGATGAAAAGAGAATCTTAGGACTCGATTTCACCAACGTTTATATGGAACAGCTCAATGCTCTCATCATTCCCCATGCAAAGACCCCACTCTATAAAGACCTATCTACAGTCCAAAAAATGCACAATCTCAAAATTGGGGCCATCGGAGCGTACGAAGAGATCGCAAAAGAATATTTCCCAAATAGTATTGTAGTTCCATCAGGATTTGATAGCCTTCTCAATGGCACTGTCGATGCACGCCTCTGCTCCGAAATCCAAGGCTACATCTGGTGTCTGGCCCACACCCACTATAAAACCCTTGCCTACAATGGACTCCTTGGAAAAAAATTCTTCGCCTATCCGACCAAGCTCGGCGCCGATCAAATGGTCCAATTTATCAATGAATGGATGCAGCTGAAACAAGAGCAAGGATTCGAGCTCCAGCAAAGACAACACTGGTTCCTGGGCAAGTCATTCACCCCCGAATCAAAACGGTGGAGCTTCATCCGCGATGTCCTCCACTGGGTCCATTAAGAATTATTGCTTCGCAAAGAGTTTAAACCACCGAGCACACCGAGATCACCGAGGCGGCTTCGCCGCAAAGAATCTCTTTCTTGTATTTTCTCGGTGCTCTCGGTGTGCTCGGTGGTTAAATTTCTTATTTAAGATTTTTTACCACAAAGAAAGAAGAATCAGAGGTGGTGCAGAACGGTTTTTAGTCTGAAAAGGCTGAAGATGGTTTCAAAGGCTATGAAAGATCGTCTCCAAGCATCACCACAATAAAACGCCACGGATCTTGCTGTGATGGGTAAAGCCCAATTCCAGCCAAAGGAGACTTCAACAGGCAATTTGTGACGTTGCATGAGAGTGGCTATTCCCAGGATAACAAAACCTGTTAAGGCTTTTGTTGGTTTGGTGCGTAGTTCAAGCGTTGTAAATAAAAGATTCAATGCTAAGAGAGCATAAGGAGTTATTTCACAGATCTGAGCACAACGCGTACTTAAATACGTTTCTTCCCGTCTTGGAATAAACATGTTAACATGAGCTAAGATCCAAAAAGCCCCGATGCATTTCATAGCCGTTGTATGGGAAGCCAGAAATGGAACTTCTGGGGCAAGCCGATGAGCTTTCATGACCGTCTTGATAATTTTCAATGAGGTTGGAAAAAATCCCGAGGGGTTATCTCGCAAAGGCTGGGCATTGAAGAAATAATTACCATTTCCATAGCCCGATCGAACCCCATTGGCTACATCATCCCACGTCCATTGTCCCGTACGAAAATTTGAAAGCCCTAGAAGAGCCCCATTTAAAATCGATGCCATTGAGATTTATTTCCCGTTATTTTCCGGAGGATGGTACCCCATAAGAGTATTTAGGTTCAAATAAACTTGGATAGCCTTATAAGCGCCAAAAGCAATTCCTTCATAAAGACCGTTTTCAGAATTACGAGATAATAAATAACAGCTGACAGAAGAAAGAGCTGTCGAAAGGTAAAACGAATCGCCTTCTGAAAACTTCTGTCTCCTCAAAATGTACTTAGAAACCGAATCAATCAGCATGGAGGCCGCAACTGCACCAACTGAATAATAAAAAGATGGACTAGAAGTTCTAGATAATAACGAATTAATTGATAACATAACTCTCCTTAGTTTTTGTAGAACTATATTTTACTAAATTTATTAATTATTTTCAACCTGTCATATGGGCAAAGGATTATAGAGAAAAAGGGGGTTTGTTTTTAAGAAAAATCTCTATATGATGATTGGATGGATAAATCAGATCCTCAATATCTTACTTTTCGAGATGTGCTTTTAGAATACATCCATGGGAAAAAATACGAACCGTTGGGGGAAAAGGGAATTTTTAAAAAACTGAGTATTGACCCCAAATTTCATCTGATATGCCATCAAATTTTAAAAGATCTTATTGATGAAGGAGTGATTGAACTGAGGAATAAAAAAATTGTTTTAAAAGGACCTCCTCAGGAGCTCATTGCCGGCGTGATCCATGTTCACGCAAAAGGATTTGGTTTTGTCACTCCTGATCACCCTGCCCAATGTCCTCAAGATATTTTTATCCCAAAACATCTGATGGATAATGCGATCGACGGAGACCGAGTCGAAGTCGAGATGAGTAGCATACAATCTCCCAAGGGACCTGAGGGAAAAGTTATTTCCGTTCTCGAGAGAGGGAGAACGCACATCGGTGCCACCGTTCATCATATGGGCCCCAAAACCTTCGCCTACGCCTATTCACCTCTACTTGGAACAACGAAATTCATCGAAATCAAACCGAAGAAAACAACGAAGATCGGAGATCGTGTCATCATCAAAATCCGCGATTGGGGCGATGAAAAAGAAGGACCTCAAGGAGACATCACCCACTACCTAGGTCACATCTCAGATCCCTCAACCGACATTCCAGCTGTCATTGAAGAATTTGATCTCAGAGGGGTTTTTCCTCCCGAAGTCATTGAGATGGCCCGTGAGTGGGGACGGGAAGTTCCGAAAACCGAACTCAAGAAGCGGGACGATCTCACAACCTTGATCACCTGCACCATCGATCCTGAGACAGCAAAAGATTTTGATGATGCAATCTCTATCAGCAAAGATAAAAAAGGAAATTTCAGTCTCGGCGTTCATATTGCCGATGTGGCCCATTATGTCCCTGTAAGTTCTCCCCTGGATAAAGAAGCGTTTTTGCGGGGCAATTCGACCTATTTTCCGGGATTTTGTCTACCGATGCTTCCGCACGAACTCTCCGACAACCTTTGCAGTCTACAACCGGACGCAGTCCGATTGACCGTTTCTGTCCTCATGGATTTCGATAAAGAAGGGAATCTCCAAAATTACAAAATCGTCCGGAGTTTTATCAAAAGCTCCAAACGGTTTTCCTACGAAGAGGCGAAACGAGTTTTAGATGGAGAAACCAAAAGTCCTTTTCTTAAAAATCTTCAAAACATGGTCGATCTCTGCCATGTTTTAAAAAAGAAACGGTCTGAGCGGGGAAGTATCGACTTTGCCCTTCCTGATCTGGTCATTGTCGTCGATGAAAAGGGACAGCCTCAAAAAACCCACCGTGTGGAATACGACATCACCCATCAGATGATTGAAGAATTCATGCTCAAGGCCAATGAAATCGTTGCGACGCATCTTTTCAAAGCAGGAAAACATGTCGTCTACCGAGTTCACGAATCGCCTGATAAAGAAGACATGGATGAATTTTATAAGTTGGCTAGATCTCTCGGATTTTCCATGCCGCAAGAACCGACCCAGAAAGATCTCCAAGAGTTGTTCGAAAAAGTCAAAAAAACACCCCATGCTCAGCAACTTTCCGTCGCTTTCATTCGGAGTATGAAACTCGCCTCGTATTCTCCCAATAATGTGGGCCATTTTGGTCTCGCTTTGGAGTATTACACCCATTTCACGAGTCCAATCCGTCGGTACACCGACCTCGTCATCCAAAGACTTCTCTTCAATGAAGAGGGCAAAGATCTCGAGATGGATAAAATTGCCGAGGCATGTTCCGAAAAAGAGCGGATTTCTTGGCGTGCAGAAAATTCGGTCAAAATCTTGAAAAAGCTCCGTCTCATGGATGCGTGGATGAAAGACGATCCACAAACGAGTTACCAGGCGATTGTGACACGGGTCAAACCGTTTGGGCTTTTCTTCGATATTTCCAATCTGATGCTAGAAGGATTTTTGCATATATCTGAGCTCGAAAATGATTATTTCGTCCACAATCCGACGCAAAACACCCTTGTTGGTCGAACAACAGGCAAAACCCATCATGTGGGCGAAATCATCCAGGTCCGCCCCACCTCCATCGATCTCATCCTTTTAGAATCTAAATGGGAACTGGTGCTTCCTAGAAGAGAGCGGAGAAGGAAGTGAAAAAATCGTTCCTCACCGGTCTTGTCATTCTGCTTCCCATTGCGGTGACTCTTGCCATTCTTGGATTCATCATCAATTTCTTCACGGCTCCTTTCGTCGAAATCGTCTCTTCGTTCATCCTGAAGTATTGTGTGGCTCAGAATGGATTTCTTTTTCTGACGCAGGAACAAGTCATCCGGTATTTGAGCAAGCTCCTCATCTTGATTCTTCTCTTTTTTGTGATCTTGTTTCTCGGAACCATCGCTCGGATGTACGCCCTCCGCTCCATTCTGTATTTCGGAGATCGGATCCTGAAGAAAATCCCCATCGTCAACACCGTTTACAAAACAACCCAAGAGATCATTAAGACGTTCTTTTCTCCTGAAAAAACGACATTCAGAAAAGTTGTCCTTGTTCCTTTTCCACGTCCAGGAATGTATACGCTCGGGTTAGTCTCGGGTGAAGCACCGCGCGTGCTCAGCGACACTCTCCAATCTCACCTAGTTGCCGTGCTTATTTTGACAACCCCAAACCCCAGCACCGGTTATCTCCTCATGTATAAGCCGGAAGATGTCATCTACCTCGACCTGAAACCCGAAGAGGCGATCAAATATATCCTATCTTGTGGAGTCCTCGTCCCCATAGAGAGGATTACATGAAAAAATCTTTTTCAACCGGCCTCGTCATTTTGCTCCCCTTTGCCCTCACGATTTGGGTTGTTGTCTATCTTTTTGACCTTTTTACAAATCCCATTTTCAATCTGCTCGAAGCCCTCATTCTCTGGTATGAAAAACAACATGGGATCAGCATGATCAACCATGTTGCTCTCGTGACCTTCCTTAGCCGCATCGCCGCTCTTATTTTAACATTTATATTCATCATTGTGCTCGGTTACCTCGCGAGAAAATTTTTCTTCGATGCGATCCTCCGTCTTTTTAACAAATTGGTCGTCCGCATCCCCCTCGTCGGCACGATTTATCGCCTCACGAAAGACATCACCAAAGCCATGCTGTCGTCCGATACAAAAACCTTCAAAGAGACCGTCCTCATTCCGTTTCCTTCGCCAGAAACATATTCTGTCGGTTTCATCACCGGAGAAGTCCCCCCTGTTTTTCAACCGATCATTCCTCAGGCCAATACCTCTGTCTTTGTCCCCACTGCCCCGCATCCGATGTCGGGATTTGTTTTATTTTGCAATAAAGAGACCCTCCACTCCGCCAACGTCTCCGTCGAAGATACGTTCAAATTTCTCCTTTCATGCGGCGTCATCCAACCCCCACCAAAAAAATGAATACCATCATCTTTTTTACCATCAAAACCCCGACCCAAAAACTCTCGAAAATTTATCAGATCGCCCTCCGCCATATCGATCAAAAAGAACCCCTTCTGCTCCTCGCTGCTGACAAAACCTCTTTTGACTTCCTCGATCAACTCCTGTGGACCTCGCCCCCAGAAAGCTTTCTCCCCCACCCTTCACCCCTCCTTGAGATCTCCCTAGAGCCCAAACCCGGCTTTAGCATCTTCAACCTCCGGCCCACCCCCTTCGTAGACCCTGCCAAAACCGTTTACGAGTTCGAAGACCACACCTCCCCTGAAAAAATCCAGTTATCGAAACACCGTTACGAAACCTACCGCGATCAAAACTTCTCTATTATCATTGAAAATTAAAGCCCTTCATGATAAATTTTACCTTTTATTTGGAGAATCTCATGGTACGGATCAGTAAACAAGCGGAAAGACGGGCAAAATGTCCCCATAAACCTCGCCCACCCGCAAAGAAAACGGGCCCGAAGAAAGATAAATTGCCTAAAGGTTTTAAACCTCATGTGAATGCTATCGCAAATGAAACTATGGCTCAGCAAATCTTCATTCCCAAAAGAATAGGTTAACCATGACACGCCATCGCAGTTACGGAAAAGCCAGCAAAACAGCTAAAAAAAGAAACGTCCTGAAGCGGTACGAGCGGATCGATGTTTTACGCAAACTAGGAAAATGGAAAGACGGAGAAAACACTCAGGTCACAGCTCTCCCCAAAACACCTGTCGTCGCATAAATATATACAACCGTCAATCGAATCTCAAGCTCCACGTCCCCTCCGTGAGGAACGTGATTTCGTTCTTTTTTCAACACAAGCACATCTCCTGTGACGAAGTATCTGTCTACTTTGTCGGCAAAAGAAAAATATCAACGCTTCACGAAAAATATTTCCAAAACCCCTCTCCGACCGACTGTATTACTTTTCCCCTTGATGACCATTTCCTCGGGGAAATTTTTATTTGCCCCCAGATGGCTCTCAAACACAATCCCAAAAAGCCGTACAACGAAGTCACCTTGTATATTTTTCACTGCCTCTTGCATCTTTTAGGCTACGACGATATCGATAATAGAAAGAGAGCCATTATGCGCCGCGAAGAAAAACGGCTGATGGCCCTCGCCAGGAAACACCGATGTATTTTGGAAACATCCTCTTAGCCCTCGTCTTTCTCCTCAGCTCGGCGATCCTGGCAGGGATGACGACAGCTCTTCTTCAACTCGGGCGTCTCCATGCCAAAGAAGAATTTAAAAAAATCCCCTCTCTGTTTTTTTTCCAACATTTCTTAAAACCTCTCTTTGGCAACCGGAAATGGGAAGGCCTCTTTTTCACCCTCAGCTTTAGCAAACACGTCCTCCATCTCTGTTACGGCGTCATCACCATCTTCATTCTTCTGACCCAAAATCCGTTTACCAAAGCCCTGAAATTTTTAGAAACCCATGGTTACACTTACGATACCCTCTGGGTCATCGCGCTTGGAGCCATCATCATTCTCATCTCGCTCATCACCGATCTTCTCATGAAGCTCATCGCCACAGCTGCACCCGTTTTCTCTCTCAAACTCTTTGCTCCCATTTCTTCCGTCTTTTTGACCATCTTCTCCCCCGTCACTTTCGTTTTTATGAAAATGGTCCAAACGTTCTTCCCCCAAGATGGAAAAGAAAAAGCCGCTCTTCCTTCCATCCGCGACAAGATCTTGGAAGTCCTCTATGAATCAGAGCTCTCCGCCCATCTCGACCCTCAAGAAAGAAAACTGATCCTCTCCGTTGCAAACTTTAAAGAAATCAACGCCCGCGAAGTGATGGTCCCACGGATCAATGTGATCTCCGTGCCAGAAGAAATCACCATCCAAGAAGCCGCCGAAGTGTTCATCAAAGAAAGGTACAGCCGTATCCCCGTCTATCAAGACAATATCGACCACATTGTGGGCCTTCTTCTCTACAAAGATGTCGTGTCTGCGCAAAACAAACAAGATTCGATCAAATCGCTCATCAAACCGGTCATTTTCACCCCCGAAACCAAAAAGATTTCCCTGCTCCTTCAAGAACTCCGGAGCAAAAAAATCCACCTCGCGATCGTCGTCGATGAATACGGCGGCACCGAAGGAATCGTGACCATTGAAGATATCCTCGAAGAACTTGTCGGAGAAATTGCCGATGAAGACGACACCGATCAAGAAATTCTCTACTCCATCCTCCCCTCGGGCGGCTGGATCGTCGATGCCCGAATGAACATCCTCGACATCGAAAAAGAGCTCGGCATCCAAATCCCTCCCAGCCCCGAGTACGACACCCTCGGCGGCTATATCTACAACCGGGCCGGCACCATCCCCGCCCAAGGGTGGCGCCTCCACCACGACGACTTCGACCTCGAAATCCTCAGCTCCGACGATCGTGCCATCGATAAAGTCCGCATCCTCCCCCACCCCTCCGAAGAATCTTAAGCTTCATCCTTTCTTCTTGAGTAAATAATTAAGAACATGTTTGGACATTAAAAGCAATTCATGAAAGGTTGTTTTTACGAGAAATAGTAAGAGCTGAAAGTTTCTTTTAAATATAAGCCTAAAAAAGAAAAGCGAAATACTAGCGAGAATTTGAAAAGACCTAAGCACTTGAAAGGTCCAAAGACGAGCTTTATGATCCAATAGAAGTCTAGCACATTCAAGGTGCTCATGCATTATCGCATAATGCAGAGGCGAAAGGTTATTTTTTACTGCATCATTTGGGTCAGCTCCCCTTTCTAAAAGGAGCCTCGCAGATTCAAGGTGTCCTTCCATGACAGCAGCATGCAGGGGCGAAAGCCCTCTTTTATCAATGTTAGGATTGGCGCCCCTATCTAAAAGAAGCCTACTAGAATCTAAATCTCCAAAAAATGCTGCATAAAACAAATGGTTTGGCCTACCAAGACTGGGATCCGCCCCTCTGTCTAAGAGAAAGTTGGCATATTCAAGTTGTTTTAAAGATAATACATGATGCAATGGAGGAAATTCCAATAAGACTCCATTATCGTGAATATTATGAGAAGACATAGCATCGGGATTAGCATATTCATTTAGTAAGTCTATAGCAATTTTACTTTCCCTTCTTAAGTCTTCTGAAAGATAGAGAATTATTTTATTATTATTCGTAATCATTATATCAGGGATACTACATCCCTCTGCTCTTATAAATCGAAGAGAAGACGCGCATATCCTCTTCAGTGTTTTACAATCTGACATATCGAGGTGTATGACAGTGGGTGGAAGTTTTAAACACGAAATTTCATTGCAATCATTCACGATTACACTGCACAGGGAAGATGACATCGGAATGCACTTGCCCGAAATATTCGAGCAGATTATTTCAAGCACTTTTAAAGTAGATATTTTTTCTAAGACTTTTGCAAAAGCGAGTTCATCCTCTTGTTGTTCAACAAAGCCTCCCCTAAGTGTAATCTTTATTATTTTTCTTAAATACCCGGCTAGAAACAGATTATCCAAATATCGTGATATTCTGACATATGACCCCTTTGTCCAAATGACTTGCACAGCATTGGGAGGAAAACGTTTTTGAAAGAAAAAAAGCTTGATGTCGTCAATTTCACCAGAAAAACGAACCACGGAGATTCTATTTCTTACTATTTTATTAAATTGTTGACAGACTAAGGCACATTTTTCACGCGTGAAAGGATCAACCTTTGCAAGAATAATTCCCCAAACATCCGAATGGAGAGACTGACATTGGGTATTAAGGAACCTAATCGACATAAATAGTTTGAAGAGTCTCCCCGACTTTCCATAATGAGGATAAAGGAGTGTCATTTAATAAACAATTTTATTAATTTTTAACGAAAAAAGAATTTCGAAGTTTAAAACTGACGCATGATCCATGACTTCGACCTAGAAATCCTCAGCTCTGATACCACTCCGAAGAGTCTTAACCCCAAGTACTTGCAAAAACAACCTGTTCTTTTTGCGAGCAGCCCTCAAAAACAACCGGTTGTTTTGTTGACTTCAGGCAAGATATATCAATATCTTTTTAACGGATCGGTGATAAGCCTAGTTATTAACGGGGCTGGTAAACAAGTGACAAGATGCTCGGCGAGGCAAAGCCAGATTGATTCTCGCGAGGAATAACATTCTTGAATACGAAGGATTCCGAGCGAGAATCGATTTGGCGAAGCCGCAGCAAGCAGGTTGTCACTTGTTTTTTACCAGCCCCGTTAATAATTTTGTAAGATCGGTGGGAACAGAAGTGAGTGGATTATGAAGAAGATTGAGTCTTTCTAAATTTGTAAGATAAAGAATATCCACCGGAATTTCTGAGATGAAATTTTCTTGTAAATGGAGTTCTTTTAACTGAACAAGGCTGCTGAGTCGTGTAGGAAAAGAGGAAATTTTATTGCCCATTAATGATAACGAAGTTAGGGAGGATAATGCACAAAAAGATTCTGAAAATGAAGCCAATGCTGTTCTACTGAAATTGAGATATCTAAGTCTTGTCAATTGGAATATTTTATCGGGTAACACTTCAAAAGGAGTTCTTTGAATACTGAGACGAGTTAATTGCACTAAGCTACAAACCCAAAGAGGAAATTGAGCTAACGAATTCAGGATCAACTCATGGACCTGTGTTAATCGACTCATGGAATCGGGAAATGTCATGGGTCCAACAATCGTGACCTCTTCTAAATGTGTTAAAGAACCGATTTCAGATGGTAAAAATGGAAATTTTGGCTCCCAAACATAGAATTTTTGGACTAAAGAAAGATCAAGACCCGACTTTAAGTTATCTCTGAACTGCTGTGGCTGGATGGGATTATATTTAGAAACAACCGCTGTCATCCATTCTAAAGCAGGTGTTTCAACAACCCTAAGTGCTTCAAAAAATTGTCTTGTGTTGAGTCGAACAGGGAAAACCATTTCTCGAATTAAAGATCTCCAAAAGATCCCCATCACTTGAAAATAGGTTTGATTTTGGGCTGGTTCTTTTAGAAAAACCCTGATTGCAGGATGATCGGCCTGAGAAGCTCGAAGAACCCGGTAACACTCAGCAGATACCTCTTCAAATATCCGCTGGAAGCATCGACAAACTTGCCGATATTGAGGATCACCGACATACCCTAGAAGGTGCGTTAAAACCTCATCGGGTAGATCGGTGATGCGGATCGTCATTCAATTTTAGAAAGTTCAAAAGTCTGAGCAAATGAAACAGTCACTTCGTCGCCTTCTTGAGAATCGATTTTGAAGGTTCTTTCTGTGGTCAGGGTCCCAAGGAGGGTCCTTAACATTTCTGGCTTATCATCATCGATCTCTTCCCGCAGATAGAGAGGATAAACTTCGTCGGTCACAGTTAAACTCTTTTGAGTTGTTGAATAACTGATGGAAGGAATTTGACCATATTGGAAAGGTTTTCCAAGACCGAGACCTCCCTCTGGGAGAATTTCTTCAGGAACGTTTCCAACAGGTTTATTTTCAGATCCCAACACTATTAAAAAGGCGGCGAGAAGGACAGCATTTTCTTCTATTTCTCTACCTTTGTTCCCTTTTGCACAATCTTTGAACCGTTCCCACGGATCTTCATAATCGTGGTTGGGTAAAACTCGGTTAACAAAGTGCCGGACAATTGTTGTTTTATAGTCTTCTGTTTTTCTCTTTGGAATACCTGGAATTTGATAAGGGAAATCGCCTTCTGCAAAAATCTCTTTGTTATAAATACTTTCTTTAAGATGAAAGACTGAAAAAGTCATTGTCCCTACTCTGACTCTTTCATGATCAATTTTTCTTTTCGCTGTATCAATCTGTCCACTGGCACCGAAGCGGATTCCGTTGTCTTCTGCACGGTAGGCATCTAAGGCCCGTTTCTTAAGATCGATTCCATCTTTAAGACAGATATAAGCGAGGGTAAGAAAAAAGACTGCTCCTACGAAAAATAATAATGGACAGCAGCAGAGTCCTGCGATAGCTAGACCACCCACTGCAGCACAAGCTACACCAGCCACTCCTGTGATCACTGCTGCATCGAAATAGTACTGGTGGTTAAGTGAAACGAGCTTGAGTTTCTCTTGAGCGGTTTTCGTGATCCGCTCTTCTCTCTCATTTCGAGGTGAAGAATCAGAATTGAGTCTTAAATTCTCTCTAACTGCTGCTAACGACATTGGATTACCTATAAAATGTTCTTGTTATATTAATTTTAACACCCTCGGGTGTATGAGGAGAAACTGTAATAGTTCGTGATGTGAGATATTTAGCAATATACGGATTTTTATTGAGCCCATAAGCTTCGCGAGAAACGTGAAACTCTGCTGCTCCTTTCCCATCGGGCATTTTCTCAATGGTAACCATTCCTGGATCCAATTGCTCCTCGACAATACCACCCTGTGCAGCGAGAGTTTCATTCAGTCTCGCGGGAAGGGGTTCATCACCATCGCCTAGCATCACTAAGAAGGCGCTCAGTTGAAACGCTTTCTCTTGAAGTTCTGCTCCATGATTTCCTGCAATACATTCCTTGAATCTTTCGAGAGCATCTTGATTGCTTACGCCGAGTATATTCGAAACAAAGTAAGGTAAAAAGGATTGATCGTTAAGAGGAATTTCTGTTCCTAAGATTTCACATGGACGAGTAACATGAGCTTCAACGAATCTATTCTTATCGACAAATTTCACAAGTTCGGAGGTCGAATAGGTCTTTTCGGATGCTATAGCTTCATCTGATTTTAAATAGTCATCGGCTGTTTTTCGGACGGCGTTATTGTCTTGGGGATTTGCTTGAAGTTTCTGAATATGACTGGAGTCTTCCTGACAGTTCTTTTCAGAGAGGTAGGTGAAAACTGCTGCAACAAGGCACCCAAATAAGAACCCTGCGGCGACGACTAAAAAGAGAGGATTGAGCGTAGCTGCTCCTGCTCCTGCAGAAACCAGTGCAAGGATTAGGCAACCCTTTGATATATCGGCACATCGATTTTTTAACGACCGATTTAGTTGAAGGGAGTCCCTCAATTCTCCGAGCTGCCTATGTGCGACATCAGAGACGGGGCTACCGGGCTCAGTTTGAGAAGACACAGTGACTTGCGAATTATTACTATCTATTATTATTGACATACTGTTTATAATACTAAATATTATAATATAATTCAAGTAATTATTATAATTAATTGGATATAAAGGCATTAGACCAAAGAAAATTGTTGACAATTCTTTTGCAAAATCCTTATAGCAAAGGAAAAGGGTCATAGGCATGGCAATCCAACCTGATTTTATGGTTCGTAAGAAGAGGATTTTGGTTTTAGTCAGTCGCGGAGGGGGCGGGCATAAAACGGCTGCTGATTCGTTAAAACAGGTCTTGGGGGACGATTATGAGATCGAGATCAATTGGGTGATTGCCGATATTTTAAGATCGCTCGATGCGTTGAATCGGCTCACCTTCGGCTCTTATACAGGGGAAGATTTATATAATCTCCTCTTGAAGCGGCACCTGAATAAATGTCTTGAGTGGATGATGCAGGTTGGGAAATTTTTCATGCGCTCAGACAAGGTTGAAAGGGCGTTCGAGCAGTATTTAAGCGAACAATTTCCCCTTCCTGATCTCATTATCTCACCGACGCCTTATATCAATTATGGTATCGCCTGTGCAGCCCACCGGTGGAATATACCCTTTCTCATCGTGCCAACCGATCTCGACGGGTCTTCATTTCTACTCGGTTTCCCTAGAGAGCACTTGTCTGACGATTTTAAAATTGCGATGGCCTACAACGATCCCCATCTTGTCGAAACGACCCTTCAAAATATGGCTCTTCGGGAAGATCAATATGCAATCACGGGGTTTCCTGTCAGGCCGGCGTGTCTGAGAAAATACTCCGAAGATGAGCTGAAATCGATCCGTGCCAAATTTTATCTGTTTGAGTCGCATAAAACCGCGACATTGGTCATGGGCGCGGTCGGCAGCAATCTGATTTACGAACATGTGCGCGTGATGAGCCAGCTTGACCCGAGGTCGCACCATCTTCAACTCCAAATGAATATTTGTGTGGGACAGAACCAACGGATGGGGAAGAAAATACGGAAGTTACTCCTCAATAGAGGTGCAAAATTTCTCGGTAAACATACGTTTTTGCTTCCGTCGGGACTGGTCATGCACATCCGAGGGTTCACCAAAGATATCATTGAATTGATGGCGGCATCTGATCTCATCATCACAAAGACCGGTTCTTGCACTGTCAATGAAGCGATTTATTTAGAAAAAAAACTTCTTCTCGATAATACAAAGCGGTCGAGCGCGCGGCATCTCTCATGGGAGAAATTCAATATCCCGTTTGTCGAGAAAAATGGATTTGGCTACGGATTTACCCATAGCAAACAACTCTTGATGCTCATTCCTTCTCTTTTAAAGTACCCTGATAGGCCTAAAAAAGACCTCGAGCTTCCTAACTTCGAGGAAAATATCGTGAGGCTCGTGAAACAGATGATCGGTTCATGAAAAGACTCCTTTCCTGAGGAGCTCGTGGCGGACTTGGTTCGGATTTTGGGCGATAATCCCCTCAATTCCAAATTTTGATGCGGCATGGACGTTTTCTTCTCGATTGTCGATAAAGATCGACTCGGGACCGTAAAGCCGGTATTTCGCAAGGAGGGCTTCATAGATTTGGGGCTGTGGCTTGATCGCTCCGATCTCATAAGAATAGACATGCCCATCTGAATACTTGAAAAAGTCGTGAAGGTCGAGGAGCTCTAGATGCATTTCCCGAGGCATATTCGAGAGAATGTAAACTCGGTATCCCATCCGGCGGACATCATGGAAGAGCTCGATCATCCCCGGAATTGGTTTTAGATTAGGTGCTAGCTTATTGATACAATGAGAAAAAACCTCTTTATCATAGTGCTGCGGCAGCTTTTTCAACACCTCTTCGCGGGTGAGCAATCCCCCATCATGGCATGCCCATAAAAGAGAATGAAAAACCTCCGTGAAATGTGGCGGCAGCTCCAGCTCTTGCAAAAATGCCGGCGGATCCCACTCGATCATCACCCCGCCTAAATCAAAAATGATATTCTTGTATTTCCCTTCCATTCCTCCAGAATTTACCAAAAACAGCCCCAGGATATCAATGTAAATAAAAATTTGAATTTATTGGTTTTAATTAACTTTTTTAGTATAATTTTGTACATTAATTATGGCATCGCCCGTTTATTACAGAAATTCTTCGCATATTGATATTAACCAAAAAAGAAAAGGTGGGTTGACCCCCCTTCATCTAGCCATTCAACGCAATAGCCGCAGCGAGGTCGATACGCTGCTAAAACAAGGTGGAAATCCCCTTGCCTTGACCGATGGGGGCGATTCTTGCCTCCACCTCTGTTTGAAAGAAGGTCGTATCGACTTAGCGATCCATCTTCTGTATACGCTAGAAGGCGAAACCGTGACGAACCTCGCAGGGCTTAAAAATAAGGCTGGATACAGCCCTCTTTATTTAGCCGCAAAGGCGGGTGAGACTGCGCTCGTGAAGGCGATCTTATTGAGAGGAAATCCAGAGATGAAGGGAGAGACTGCCCTTCACGCTGCTGCAGAGGCGGGTCATGCAGAGATTGTTTATTTACTCTGCACCACACCTGGCATTGAGGTCGATCGTTTGAATGGAGAAGGATATTCGGCTCTTTTTCTGGCGGTAAAAAATAAACGGCGCGATGCTGTCTCCGCGATGATGTCGTTTTCCCGTGCTTCGATTTTTCTACAAAATGGGAAAGAGGGAACTACGGCTTTCCATGAGGCCGCTAGACTTGGAGAAGAGTATATTCTCCAACAATTTTGTGGCCGAACGGGTCTTGTCGACATTAAAGATAAAAAAGAGTTTACCCCTCTAGCTGTTGCGGTCATCCACCGGCATGAGAGGGTGGTAAAATTACTCGTAGCTGCGGGGGCGAAGCTCGATGCTGCAAACGGACCCACCGGAGAAACAGCTCTTCATCTGGCCGCCCTCAATGGAAATGTTGCTATGATTGGTTTTCTCTGCAGGATCCCTGGAATTCAACTAGAAGCTAGAAATAAAGCGTATTTTACACCGCTTGGCTGCGCGATTGAAAATGGACATATTCCAGCGATCGATGCTCTAAAATCTGCGGGAGCGGATCTTTATGCTTCTTGTGGATTGGACGGACATTCGCCGCTCCACCGAGCCGCCTTTTTAGGTCGTGCCGAAATCATCACACTTCTGTGTCAAAAATACGGAGTTCCTGTCGATAGCAAAGCTAAAGTTCGTAAAGAACTTTGCGTCGATTCAGCAGGACCTTCATTTTCCGAGGTCCAAAAGAAATATAAAGAAATGGGGATCAAGATCGATGGAAACGACACGGAATTCACCCCGCTCTATCTTGCAGCCGAACGAGGTCATACAGAGGCTGTCGACGCCTTATTGAAAGCGGGTGCAGATGTCAATGCAACGAATGGACCTTTCAAAAACACGGCTCTTACGATAGCCGTTGCAAGAAATCTTGTTCGGACCGTCGAAAGACTCTGCCGTGCACCAAACATCAAACTCGATTACGAAACAGTCGAGGAATATTCGGCTCCCATGATGGCTATTGCAGAGGAATTTTTGGACGTTCTCGATCTTCTTCTGAAAGCAGGTGCAGACGTCAATTATTATACTCCTAGGAATAAGAGATCGCTTTTGCATCATGCTGTAGGGGTTCACAGTTTGCCCATTGTTAGACGGCTTCTTTTAGATCGTCGGATCACCCTGAATCCTCGAGATATCGTAAATTATACCCCTCTTTATTATGCCGTTGAAGAAGGGCTTGTGGATATCGTAGAAGCGCTCCTTTCCGGCGGAGCCGATCCGAATGAAACCTTCGATAGGCAAGCGTACACAGTTCTACACTTTGCTGTCTTAAAAGATTCATTACCGGTTGTTATGAAGCTTTGCTCAGACACAAGAACGATCATTCATAAAAAAGGGGCCGATCAAAGAACGGCTCTGGATATTGCGAAGAGTCTTAAAAGAACCTCTATAGAAACCTATCTCCGCCAAAAAATGGCTTCCGATTTTAAAAAAGCGGTTGATCTTGGAGATGCAGCCATCCGAAGTCAAGATTATGAAACCGCCAAAAAACATTTCCAAGGAGCCAAAGATTTAGATCCGACCCATCCCATCCCAGATCTTGGGCTTGGAATTGTTGCTGAAAAGCAAGGCGATCCAACAGCTGCCAAAAAACACTTTCTTTTCCATCTACAATTCATCCCTAGATCAGAGCGTGCTCTCATCGGACTCGGAAAGATTGCTTCCGATCTTAAAGAGTACGCAGCTGCTCACCAATATTTCGAGAGAGCTTTAGCCATCGACTCTAAATCTCTTCACGCCCTTTGGGGAATGGGCTCTGTTGCCGAGCATCAAAAAAATATCGATCTTGCTGTGCAGTGTTTCGAAAAGATTATCGGTATCGATCCGAATCATTCTTACTCGTATTATCGGTTAGCACAACTGGCAGAAGCCAAAGGCGAAAAAGAAAAAGCAAAAGACTATTTTACGAAGGGAGTCATCTGCTCTGCACAAAATTTCGGAGACAATTTTGAAATCCATATCTCAAGTGTTGATTTAAACCCTAAGAAAAAGTAAAACCTTCTCTTAATCTAATGGTCTTTTGGTTGCGACTGCTTTGCCTAATAATTCTTTTTGAAACGGTCGCTATCCAGGCGAATGAACCGACCTATGGAATCAGCGGTAACCCAGGTGCAACCAATGTCGTGACAGGCACTGGAGAACTGGGGAGAAGAGTTTTCCAGATTCCCCAGAGCTCGGGCGTACAACTCGGCGGGGTATGGCAGGGCGACTATAACGCTCTGGTAAGCGGCGCCGCTGGAGTCCATCACAATCGGCGGTGGACAGGCAATAGTTCCTTTATTCTCGATTTATCCATTGACCTGCAAAAATCGATCGGATGGGATGGCGCTTTATTTGGCGCGGAGTTTCTCCAATTCAATGGGCAACCGACCAATGCCGATGCTGGCGTTGTTCAGGGTTACAACAGTCTTCCAGGTGAACCTCCCCTTAACAGATCCGAACTCTACCAGCTCTGGATTCGGCAAGCGTTTTGGGACGAAAAACTGAGCTTCCGCATCGGAAAAACAGTCCCCATCTGTCATTTTAACAATGTCACCAAACCTGTTCCTAAATCGGATCCAGCGAAAGCGATTCCGTCTGTGAGCGGACTCATCTATACACCGATCTTTGTCAATACAACACTCATCGGAGCCATTGGAGGTTATTATAATTCTGTCTATGGCATTGTAACGACCGTTGCTCCTGTCGATGAGGCGTATGTTAATCTCGGTTTTTTTGATGGCAATCTAGCGCGCGGGGTCCAAACAGGACTGACGGGCCCTCACTTTAATGGTTACTACTTTTCGATCATCGAAACAGGGTATGGCTGGACCGCTCCAAAACCAGGGATAGCCGCAATTGGCGGTTGGTATCAAAGCGGACATTTAAAATCGGTGACGCAAAAAGAACACGGAACCGGCGGAGTTTACTGTTTCGCCTCACAAGCTCTTTGGATTAAAGAAACGGAAGGCCCTAAAAATGGGGACATTTCTGGATTTTTTCAATTCGGCTGGAACGATTCCAGAACCCTTCCCATGAATCTCTTCGTCGGAGCAGGACTCACCGCATTTTCCCTGATAAAAAGTCGCCCGAACGACTCGTTTGGGTTCGGGCTTGCCTGGTCTCGCCTCAACCCGCACACGTTTAAAAGATATTCCGAACTCATGCTCCAAGCCTATTATCAAGCCGAGCTCTACTATTCCATCTATTTTGAACCGGTGGTGAGTTATATTCCAAACCCTGGCGCGCATCCAAACAAATCCAATGTTGTCGCTCTCACAGGAAGAGTGACCGTTCTATTCTAAGAATTTTTCTTGAATATCTTTTCATTTCCTATTAAAAGAACAGAAATGATGAAATTTGTCTCTTTATTCTTACTATCCGCTTCTTTACTCGCGGGGGAAACCTACAAAGTTCCAGCAACATCAGAAACCGTCACCTTAGGGCTTTTTACCCTCAATCAACCACCTGTTGTAAAAGTTCGTTCGGGCGACACCGTCTCCCTCGCAACATGGAATAGCTGTCTGCATGAAATGGTCTTCAATAAAACAACCCCTGCAGATGTCGCAAAATTCTACGTAGCCCATGACATTCAGAAAAGACGGGGCATGCACTCGCTGACAGGACCGGTCTATATTGAAGGTGCCGAGCCAGGTGATGTGTTAGAAATTCGAATCCTCGATATTAAACTCGGCGATTTTGGTTATAATTTCTTAAGTCCAACGCAAGGAATTTTAGCAGAATTTACAAAACCCCGAATCAAATATTTTAAATTCGACAAAAAGAACAACACCACCGAATTCACACAAGGTGTATGTCTGCAGTTAAAACCGTTTCCTGGGATCATCGCTGTAGCTCCTCCTCTCGATTGGCCCGATGGGTGGCCCGTCAACATAGAAACAAAAGCATCCCAACCTGTCAAGGGAGAGTTTAATTCGGTTCCTCCAGGACCTTTTGGTGGCAACTTAGATCAGCCCGAACTGCAAGCCGGTTCCATCCTTTTTCTTCCTGTGTTCCAAAAAGGAGCTCTCGTCTGGACGGGAGATTCTCATGCGATGCAAAGCAACGGCGAGATCGATATCACAGCCCTCGAGACCTCCTATGAAGCCATCACCCTCCAATTTATCGTTAGAAAAGATCTCAAAGCCGAAGGTGTATTTGACAAAACCAAGAGAAAGGGTGGAAACGCGTTCACCTGGCCCATCGTCGAAAACGCCACCCACTGGATGATTGTCGGCCTCAATGTCGATCTCTTCGAAGCAATGAAACTCGCCTCTCGTAACGCCATCGACTTTTTAGTCCGCACACAAGGCCTCTCACCCGAAGACAGCTATCAATTCTTGAGCATGGTCGGTGATTTTGAAATTGCCGAGGCCGTCAATGTCATCAAAAACGTCACCGTGCACATTCCGAAAGAGCCGTTCAAAGGAAATGGAAAACCGTCCACTCTTTGCCAAGAGGGGAAGTTTCCATTAAAAACTCCCAAGACCACTATCAATCCATGCACACCCCAAGAAGGAATAACCCTGGAATAACCCCTGGAATAACAAGATGAAAAAAATCGTCCTATTTTTTCTCCTAGCCATCTCCACAAGCTTTGCTCAAGATCTCGTCCTTCATAACGAAACTTCATATCCCATCCAAAAATCGAAAATCGGCATCCAATGGGCAACCTCTGCTAAAGAAATCGAAGAAAGCAACCAAGCCATCACCGCAGGCACAAAATTAAACCCCGACACCATCCAACTTCTATCTCAAAGCGGAAAAGTCCACCTTACCGTCCCTAAAAAGGCCGAATACTTTAGACTCCTCGTCTGGTCAACAGGCGAAGGCGAGCCCGACCTTCTCACCAATTGGGTCGACATCGTTCCCAATAAAACCTACACCCTAAAACCCGACCACCTCTTCCCGTCCGTCCTCATGGCCGGCATCGGCTGCTAACGAGTTGACTTAAACCCCAAGAAAAAGTAAAAGCTTTTTTATATGGGATATACAGATTTACTGACTCCAGACAATTGTTTTGTAGCGCTGATTGATTACCAACCAGCGATGTATTTTGGCGTGCAAAGTCATGATCGGATAACCATCATGCACAACTCCGTTGTCGTTGCAAAGACAGCGAAATTGTTCAAGATACCGACTATTTTATCGACGGTGGCTCGCGATAGTTTTAGTGGCCCTCTCGATGAGGCGCTCACATCCATTTTTAAAGACCAGAAAGTCATTGACAGGACTTCGATCAATGGCTGGGGTGATCCAAACTTTCGGAAAGCTGTGGAAGGAATCAAGCGGAAGAAATGTGTCATCGGAGGACTCTGGACTGAGGCGTGCGTTTTATTCCCCTCTCTAGAGATGCTCAAAGCGAACTACGAAATTTATGTGGCCACTGATGCGTGTGGGGATGTTTCTCTCGAAGCTCATGACCGAAGCGTCCAGAGACTCGTCCAAGCCGGAGCCGTTCCTATCACCTCTTTGCAGTTCCTCTTTGAATTGCAACAAGACTGGGCTAGAAGCGCGACTTACGATGGTGTGATGGAGATTCTAAAGGAAGAGTCGCCGTACGGCAAGCAGGTTGTTTTCTCCCATTGGGCCCTGGGTGGACATGGGGGTTGACATGGCGGTTGACCTCGTTTTATTTAATGGAAGAATCACCACGCTCGATCCGGAAAAACCTGAAGTCTCGGCTCTAGGAATTAAAGACGGCCTCGTTGTCGCTCTTGGTTCAGATGAAGAAGTAGGGAAGGGAACACAGCAAATAGACCTAAAACAACGGCGTGTCATTCCGGGTCTCAACGATTCTCACCTCCATTTGATTCGCGGGGGCCTCAATTACAATATGGAACTACGGTGGGATGGAGTTCCCTCACTGGCGACGGCAATGGACATGCTCAAGGCCCAAGCACGGCGCACTCCCCCACCGCAATGGGTCCGCGTGATTGGCGGCTGGTCAGAAATGCAGTTCGTTGAAAAACGGATGCCGACTCTTCAAGAGATCAATGCCGTGGCACCGGAGACCCCTGTTTTTATTCTTCACCTTTATGACCGAGCTCTCCTCAATGCAGCCGCACTTCGGGCAGTTGGATACACCAAAGAGACGCCAGATCCCGTCGGCGGAAGAATCGAGCGTGACAAAAATGGCATTCCTACCGGCGCCCTCATTGCAGAGCCCAATGCGCTCATCCTCTATGCAACGCTGGCGAAAGGACCAAAACTTCCCCTCGAAGATCAGATCAATTCGACACGCCACTTCATGCGAGAACTCAACCGTCTCGGACTCACGAGCTGCATCGATGCGGGCGGCGGTTTTCAGAATTACCCCGACGATTACAAAGTCATCGAACATCTCCATGAAAATAATCAAATGACCCTTCGCATCGCCTATAACTTATTCACGCAGAACCCGGGAAAAGAACTCGCCGATTTTCAAAAGTGGTCGAAAATGACTTCCCCCTATTCCGGTGACGGCATGTATCGGCAAAATGGCGCCGGCGAAATGTTGGTTTTTTCAGCCGCCGACTTCGAAGACTTTTTGTATCAAAGACCCGACATGCCCTCCAACATGGAAGGAGATTTAAAACAAGTCGTTCGATTTTTAGTCGAAAACCGGTGGCCTTTCCGGCTCCATGCCACCTACAATGAAACCATCCACCGAGCCCTCAATGTCTTCGAAGAAGTCAACCGAGAAGTTCCATTCAAAGACCTCAGCTGGTTTTTCGATCATGCAGAAACGATCACCGATGGCAATCTAGAAAGGATCAAAGCTCTAAATGGAGGAATCGCCATCCAACACCGAATGGCCTACCAGGGCGAATATTTTATCGAAAGATACGGAAAACAAGCCGCCAAACGAGCGCCACCCATCCGTAAAATGCTCAAGATGGGGATTCCCGTAGGAGCAGGAACCGATGCAACGCGCGTTGCCAGCTACAACCCGTGGATGTCTCTTTACTGGCTTGTGACAGGCAAAACCGTCGGCGGAACGTCTCTCTATGGCGATGAAAATAAAGTCGACCGGCTCGAAGCCCTCCGCCTTTACACCCTCGGAAGCGCTACCCTCTCGCGCGAAGAAAACCAAAAAGGATCCCTCTCCATTGGCAGATATGCCGATCTCGCCGTCCTCTCCCAAGACTATTTCCAAGTCCCCGATAAATCGATCAAAGACATCACTTCCGTTCTAACGGTCGTGGGCGGGAAAATCGTCTACGGCTCCGATGAATTTTCCCCTCTCGATTCCCTCAAAGATCTCCCCGTTAGTCCCGATTGGTCTCCCGTCCGCCACTTCGGCGGCTACTACCAACCTCAATGTTGCTCCCATAAAAATCCCCTCGACCATCATTTCGGACATACAGAACCGTCACTCAATCCATGGTCGTTCGGCTGCGACTGCTTTGCGTATTAGAATTTAAAATTTATATCAAAAACGAAGCCTTGAGCCCAAAAACCTGTAGTGCGATGTTTGAATTTAGGACGTTTTGGTCCTCGGGGAAGTGGTGCAGCGGCGGGGATGCCGAAAGGAACTGGTTTATCGGGACCGATTCCAACTGTAGCGCGAGAAGCTTTTGCAAGGGCTGTTCGAGTCGGATTAATTTTCCTGTCGATTTGTTTTCCTGGGCGCACCACTTGGTTCAGCCATAAGAAATCGTAACCAACACCCATTTCAAAGCAGCGTGAGAATTGATAAGAGAGGTGGACGCCGGTTTCAAAAACGATTGCAAATCGATTGTGATGCTGTGATCCTCGATTTGTTGGTTCAGAAAATAATCCTCCTTTCAAAACTTCATTGCCCGTATTTTTTGTCATATAAAACAAATTGCCATTCGATGTTTCGCTTTTGCCTTCTATTCTCAATTTTTGATGCATGCACCCAAAACCTACTTTGGCGAAACCATTGAAAAGCCATCGATCTACATTGTAATCTGCTTTTAGTCCAATCTGGGGTCCAAAGAAGTTATTGTAAGTTTTAAAACTGTCTTTGAAATCGTAGAATCCGGTGGCAATAGAATTGGATAAGGCGGCAGTTTTGCCTATAAACGACAAAGATTCTTGCAATTGTACCCATCGAAACCCCCCAATAAAATGGATCCTACTGATTAAATTGACTAAGGTATTGAGCTCAGAGCCGAGCAGCTTATTTGACAGTTTTAATGTAAAACGGCCCTTAAATCCGGGTCCTGATAGAGGGCCAGGTAGAATGAAGATCGTTTCTCCAAGAACAACATTTAGCCCCCACAAACCTGTGACATCATCGATCGGCACGGCAACATTCGGAGATCCAGGCTCACCCGATGTATGGATCGATTTGTGATGCCATTTTTTTGGCAGCATGAAAAAATTCCCGTCTAGTCCAAACTGCTGGCAGCCCCCGATCCATCGTCCTAGTGTTATGCGAAATCCACTGCGCCAACCCATATCGATCTCTTTATCACCGAGTCGGATTTTTGTTCCGGGCTGCCCAAGGGCGCCCGGCAAAGGGTCAGTCAAAGACGCCGATGTCACGAGTGGCACTTCAGCAGGAGCTTTTTTGGTCGCCCATAGGAGATAGTCACCTTCCAGCCACCCTTCGTTAGTATAAAGGGAATATGTACCCAAAAGACATAATCCGAAAAAAAGACGATTCATTTACCTACTTTGCAAAGAGCCAACCAATAACGACTCCAATAATGATGATTAAAATGTTGATGAAAAACTGCAAGTAATAGATATGCTTTTGGCTTGCGACGAGGATAAACGTCGTGAGCCGTTTTTCTTCTTCTTCCATGATAGACCGTCTTCGCTGATCTAAACCAAAAAAATCATCCAGGATTTTCCTAGCCCTCTCAAGGGGAATCTCTGAAGAGAGCAAGACGACTTTTTTGATGCTTCCCGCTACCCATAATAGATCTCCTATGAAATGATCGATGTCCCATTCGGGCAAAACTCTTTTTTCGAATGGATAATCTCGTTTTATTTTTTCAATGTCATCGATCAGACCCTTCTTTGAGAGCTCCTCAACAATTTTCTCTTTGCGAATAAGATGCTCGAGCTCCTCTAAATTATGATAAAATTCAACGAGCAATAGCAAGTCCCACCGGTCACGCATGACTTTTTTGACACCAAAGGTGAGATCTTCATCCAACAGAATGACTCTTTTTCGCCTAAGTTTTCTAAAAAATCCCAGTCGCATCACTTCCAACTGTAAGAAAATACAAAATTTTTTTACTATAAAAAAATGTTTAAAAGCTTTGCTTTATCGATCTTTTTTGCTGCGATTGGCTTTTCTCCAGAATGTATCGATGAACAAGAGGTCTTTAATACGACCACAACCATTTATCATGGATCGTCTGTCGAACCGACCATTGCGGTTAATCCAAAGAATAAAAAAAATATGGTCGCTGTCTGGCAACAAGATCGAATCTCGAATGGAGCAGCATTTGAAGCGGGAATAGCCTATTCCAAAGATGGCGGTAGACATTGGCATAAAAGCAGTGTTCCTTTTCAAATATGTGAAGGTGGGATAAGTCAACGTTCTGGGGATGAATGGTTAAGTTATTCTGCTGATGGGAGCAGAGTCTATCTATGCGCTGCAGTCCTCAATGCAACGAAAGTACCCCATACAGAAAAGCAGTTCGGAGTGGTCGTCACAATTTCTGAAGACGATGGAGCGACCTGGAGCAAGCCTCGTTTTTTATTCTCCAGCATGAATTATCTAAACGAGCCCACGAAACAATTTGCAAATTCCGACAAAACTTCCCTAACGGCTGATCCAAATGATTCCCGTAATGCCATCGCGGTCTGGGCGAACTTCAATCCAAGTGCGTCATTCCATGGTGTCGCTCAAAGCAGCTATACAACGAATGGTGGAAAAAGCTGGTCGGCGGTACAACTTTTATACGATCCCTTTCCAGATCTTGTAGAACAAGGCTTAAGTAATGGGATTCAAAATGACAATCAGGCGAGCAATAATGTGGTTGTCATACCAAAGAAGGGCGATTGGCTCAACTTCACTGTTCGAGTCTATGCAAAGCCAGGCAGCACCGATGCTCAATATACGAACGATTCTTTTCCTTTCCAATATTCACTGACAGATATTGTCGCTATACGTTCCAAAGACCAGGGTAAAAAATGGAATCCTCATTCAAAAGTTGTCATACCCAGTTTTGTCAATCATTTACTTTACACGGGTGGATACACCTACGACAGCGAGGGAAATATCACAGGCGGACTCGGAACCCTCGTGAGAAATGATCAAACAATTCCTTCTTATAATGTGAACCCAAAAAATGGTTTTTTGTACGTTGCCTATCAAACGAGCGAGTTTAGAGCAGACCAACTCCAGCAAATAGGGCTTGTCACTTCGCGGGATGGCGGACATACTTGGTCAACGCCTGTACAAATTAATCGTACCCCTGCCAATGCATTAAATCCTCAAGCTTTTGCACCCTTTGTTGCCGTCACTAAAAATGGACGCGTCGGTGTGCTATATTTTGACTTTCGCAAGGATGATCGATCGGATTTAAATCACACCAAAATGGATGCATGGCTTGCAATCTACCAGGAAACGCATGTCGGCCTCGATTTTATCAAAGAGATACGTCTTTCTGAAAAATCGTATATCGCTCAGAATGGCCCCCTGACGTCCCAAGGAGTGATGACTGAAGGTGATTATCAGTTCCTTAGGGCCGAAGGAAACAAATTTTATGCCATCTATATGAAGTCATTCGATGGTCCTTTTACCCCACCCTCTGTGGTCTTCACCGATCCCGTACACCATGCCACTATCCTCCTAGATAATAACCGGCGTACGGCTCCTTTTGTCACCATCGTTAAGAATACTGAAAAAGGAGCACACTTGCTTTTAACAAAAAAATTATTAACGGCGGCTATAAAAAGGTGACAACCTGCTTGCTGCGGCTTGCGGCTATCGATTCTCGCTCAGAATCCTTCGTATTCAAGAATGTTATTCCTCGCGAGAATCAATCTGGCTTTGCCTTGCAGCGCATCTTGTCATTTTTTTGGGTCATTTTTTTGGGTCACCTTTTTATGGCCCCCGTTAATAAAAACGCCATCTTGAGTTCAGCATTATAAAACCCGCTAGACAAATTATTTGCTTGCTCTCTTCCGATTGGGATGAGGAAATCGGACCCGGCAGGGACCAATTCGAACTATTTCGTTTCTCCCCTGCAACGTCAGTCAACTACAAGCTCGCTCCTAGATCAAGGAGTTATTAACCCGACAGGCAAACAGGTGACAATCTGCTTGCTGCACTCCTGCCAGATCGATCCTCCTCCTCGGCCTAGCCTTTGGCTATGCCCCTCGTCGGTCGGACCGCTAACGCTTCGATCTGACAGGAGTTCGCTGACGCATATTGTCACCCTTTGGGTCACCTGTTTGCCCGTCGGGCTAATAGCTATCTCCAAAAAGGCTCGTAGATCAAAGCCCCATCGGCATTATTGACATGGATGATTTGCATTTCCTCGATCTGCAATCCTTCCATAAATCCAAGGACAAGGATAGCATTAGAGGCTTCGACGCAGGCAAAATCATCCCCGCCGAGCTCTTCATCAGGTTTATTGATCATTCCATTGACAACAGCACGAAGTTCTTCCCGAGTAAAGGAAGTCTTGCCCACCGACTTCGCGATCCCGTTTCCAAAAACAGGGCCGACTACTACGGCTCGAGCAGGTTGTTGGATTTTAGCTTTAAACACCTGATCGACATTCTCCGAAAGAGATCGGGCGTAGGCTTTCGCTTGATTGACATCTTCAGCAGATAAAGGATTGGGACTTTTGCATTCGTGAATAGAACGGCCTTGGATTTTTTCAATAATATAATCTTTGAACAATCCAGAACCTTCTTGTCTGCCATCGACATGACAGAAACTATGGGGTCCTATTCTAACAAACTGCGTACTGCGGCCTCCAATATCCCAGATTAAGAGCTCTTCGGATTTTGCATTCGTTTTGGCCAATACGGCCAGGAATGGAAGCTCGCCCTCTAATTTTTGGTCGATGACATGGACTTTGACACCGTTTTTTTCCTGAATTTCTTGAGCAAACTCTAGTCCATTAGCCGCATCACGAAAAGCCGCTGTCGCTACAGCAACAATACCTTCGGGATTAAATGTTTTTGCTTTTGCAACAGCTTGTTGGAAGGCTTCATATCCTCGAGCTTTAATGTCCTCGGAAAACATACGACTTTTCGCAAGACTCTCATGAAAACGGACGAAGAATTGCTCAGCATGCAGGATCCTAACAATTTTTCCGGTTTCTTGGTTGATCTCTGCAACTCGGAGTTTTGGTCCTCCGGTTCCCAAATCGATCGCAGCGCGGACCGCAATAGAGTTCTGAGTTTCGGCTATCACCACTGAAACAATTGCGCACATGCAAATTCCTATAAATTTATTGTACATTTGACTTTACGACGGGAGGACCTTTTTGCTCTTCCCAGACAAGTTGATCCCTTGCTTCTTCAAATGGCATCCATTCAATTGCAACTTTTATTAACCCGCTTGGCAAATAAGAGACAAAGAGCGCTAGCGAGGCAAAGCCAGATTGATTCTCGCGAGGAATAACATTCTTGAATACGAAGGATTCCGAGCGAGAATCGATATGGCAAAGCCGCAGCAAGCTATTTGTCTCTTATTTGCCAAGCGGGTTAATAGCTATTTTATAAATCTGTTCCAGGAAGCATATCGTTCTATGATGACTCCTCTTGGTATCGAGGCAATAATCAATAAAACGGCACTGGCGATACCGCTAATCAATATTGCTGTAGATTCCAATGAAAAGACAAGAGTCAGTATAAGCACTATCACCCCAGCAATTATATTAAGAAAGCGTACTGTTCGAGTTACTTCAGCTGCAGCAACCGCAGCTACAGTAACTATAATCGCTCCCATCCAATGATCGCAATTAGCGCTCTCAATATTAAAAGGCAAGATATTCGGTCGCGCCATTAACCACACGCCAACAATAGCCTGCACAATTATAAGCCAAGGCAACGAAACTCCCTGTACGCTTGCTGCCCAACGTTGTCTAATAGACCAACGTGTACGATCTGGATCTTTACCTTCATAACCAAGTACATTGCCGCCCAACCAAAAAGTTTGCCAGAAGTTTTTCTTTTGTTTATATGCCAGCACCAAAAATTGTCCTACCGCTATAGACTCATGCACTGCTAAAGGCACAGAAATTAATAATGCGGTAGCAGAGACTAAACAAAATCCGCACCAGGCACCCACGACAACCGGCTGCATAATAACTAATAATATACTTACTGCGCCTAAAGGTATAACAAGAACAGCAAACGTAACTGCAATGAAAGGGGCAGTACGCCAGCGTGCACGACTACCCATAAAACCTGTCAGCACTTCCAACATATAAGCAACTGCACCAAAACCAGCATCAGATATGGGAAAAGACCTCGACAATGCAGAGCCTGTTACTTTATCAGAGCCGTCGCCAAAAAATGGATCCCATATATGAGGTATATAACCTAGCTGATGAGCTGCTAAATATCGCGAGAGGAAGAAGCCAATCAGTGCTAGAGCAATGCCAAGCCAACGCCTAATCCATGAGGAAGGATTATATGACCAGCCAGGAGGTTTGTCTGGTCCAGACAATTGAATACCAGCCCGCCCTGGCAATCCGGGGATGAGCACAGCAAATGCAATGAATAAGCAAGCCATTAATGTATCAACCAAATAAACAGTAGGGGTTGGCGACCAAAATATAAGTGGTGCAAGCAATAACCAAAACGCTACAGCAACTGTACCCCACCTGAGCAAAGCGAATCGAGGAACAAATGCCATTATTTCTACAAGAATAACAATGACACCAGATATGATATCACTCTTCATTAAAGCCACGCTCTTATAATTTAAAAGAAAAGGCTGGCTGATGAGCCATATAGCCAATATGCCATTAACCACATAGGTCCAAAGAATTTTGTAGTTATAAAGCCTTATTTCTTCTAAAAACTGCTGTGCATTCTTGCCTGTCGCTTCTCTAAAAGTTTGAATTTCAATTTGTGTTTCTTGCCCTGTCATGCCGTCCTGTTTTGATTTGTCGACCGCTTTCGCGAGCGTCAGCGCACCGCAATTGCACCATGACGCACTTTAAATTTCAACTTGGTATTTGTACAAGTCGATTCTTGCGTGTAGTTGGATGTGGGAAGCTGATTCAGAATAGGGCCTATTATTTAGCGCATCCGAATATCGAATCCCTTGCACTCTTGGATGAGTACAAGGGTACGAATTGGTCTCTACTTCGGAAGAGGTAGGATTCCTCCCAAGTTCCTATGGGAGCCGGTTCGGTCGCAAGCGACCTTCACTTCGAATCCACCACGCGAGCCAAATCATTGGCTCGCTTCTTCCTCACTACGTTCGGAAGAGGTAGGATTCGAACCCACGGTCGGTTGCCCGACTGCTGTTTTCAAGACAGCCGCAATAGGCCACTCTGCCACTCTTCCAAAGGTCGATATTATAAGAAGGGGTTTTTTTAATTTCAATTGTTGCAAAATATTTGATTGAAATCACTGGGTGGGATATATTTTTGCCAAAACTCTTCAACCAGAGGTAATTATGGCAGCAGCAGCAGCATCAGCAGTACCCGGTTCTTCAAGTGCGCCAGCGGCACTTCCGGTTTTATCGGATAGCGTTCATCGTGTGGAACAAGCGGCAGGAGGTCGGGCTAGTCCAAGAAATCGAGCTGAGGAGGGTGGCGATTTGAGTCAGACGTATCCCTTGGTGGCATCGGTTCTACATGGCATTCAATGTGTTTACGATGTGGTTTTAAAGGGTTTGGCGAAGGAAGCGCCACACATTGTCTTGTCGATGATGTTAACGTATCCGGTTGTCGATTTAAGTAATTATTTTTTAGTGGGAATTGTTCCCAGTTTAGATCGTGATTCTGCAGTAACTTTTGTCGGCGTTGCCTCGTTGGCTTATAAGATTGCCACACCGATTCTCTTTCAAATGTTTAGACGTGAGAACGAGCTGAATAAGGGTTGCAGAAGGGTTTTGGATTTAACGCATACTTTCATTCCGACGATTGCCATTCATCAAATCTGGCACCTGAATATTCCTCCCCAGTATGGAATCGCAGCTTGGGCAATCACATTCGGAGGCTTATATCATCCTTGGAAATGGTTTCAAGGCTATCGACCCCCAAATAAATAATCGAAAAAGGAGTTTAATTATGGCAACATCAGCACGATCAGAATCACCACCACCAGTAAGACCTTCTGGTTACACAGCAGATAGTAGATTACCTCTGGCATCAGCGGCTTCACAACCTATCGCACCTTTACAGTCAAACCCCATCTCAGCTTATTTGTTATGGAGTGTTCAAGTGATGGGTCATGGACTTTCTCAAGCTGTGAACAATTCACCCGGGGCGGCTTTAGCTTACGGAGGAGTTTTAGGAGTCAGTTATTTGGGGAAATTTATTTCTGCCGGTTTCACAGTGTCTCCTAATATGCCAAGATTCGTAGCTATGGCTTATTTGATCCACACAGCCTTATCTCCTATTTTCAAATTCTCTCAACGGAGGGAAACAGGAATTCTGTGGGGGTTTACTATCCAACACCTGAATCCGCTTTTCATCGCCTTCTTTTTAGCGCGCAAATTTAGATGGGATGTGCAGTCTGTACAGAATATCCTTTTAACAGGGGGCGTTTTGATAATTGTAAAATCCCTTCAACATTATATTCAAAATGGTAACGAAGTAAGAATAAGTAGAGGCCAGTCACGCGAAATTTATGACTAAATCAGAATTGAGAGAGGAATCTTAAGTCGTTTTCCGCAAAGAGGCGGATATCGGGGATGTTGTATCGGAGTAGCGCGAGCCGCTCGATGCCCATCCCCCATGCGTAGCCGGAGTAGATTTCAGGGTCGATGCCGCCGTTTTTGAGAACTTCGGGATGGACCATCCCAGCGCCAGCAACTTCAAGCCAGCCTGAGTCTTTGCAGAGCCTGCAACCTTTCCCTTCACACTTCGTGCAGCTGATATCGATTTCAAGTCCAGGTTCTACGAAAGGGAAATAACTGGGCCGGAAACGGGTTTCGACTTTTTTTCCGAGGAGTTTTTTCCAAAATTCTTCCATGGTGGCGAACAGATCGGCGAACGAGACATTTTTATCGACGTAAAGCCCTTCGACTTGGTGGAAAAAGACATGTGACCGTGCGCTGATATTTTCATTCCGATAGACGGTTCCGGGTGCAATGATCCGGATGGGAGGAGGAGTTTTTTCCATCACGCGGAGCTGTGTATTGGAGGTGTGGGACCGAAGAAGCTTATCGGTGTCGATATAGAACGTATCTTGCATTTCACGGGCGGGATGATCGGGAGGAAAGTTGAGTCCCTCGTAGTTGTACCAATCGGAATCGATTTCGGGTCCGTATTGGACAGAAAATCCCATGCTGGAGAAGATTTCGATGACTTCATCGAGAACGAGTGTCAAAGGGTGTTTACGACCTAAAAAGTGTTTTCTACCGGGAAGAGTGACATCGATCTTTTCATCGGCGATCCGGTGGGCGATTTCTGCTAAGTGAAAACTGGTTTGGGCTTTTTCACATAGATCGGTGAGCTCGGTCTTGAGATCGTTGATCTGTTTTCCGAGGGTTGGCCTCTCCTGGGCAGGAGTTTCACGGAGAGCATTCATCAAATCTTGGAGAATGCCCTTTTTTCCGAGAAAACGGATCTTGAGTTGTTCGATTTCTTTCGTGTCTTTGACGTGAGAGAGTTCTTGTTTGAACTGCTCGCGTAAATCCCCGATTTTTTCGATCATCTTTTATCGATTTATTGGGCTAAGGCTTGTTTTGCTTGGCTGGCAATCGCTGCAAATCCGGTTGGGTCATGGATCGCCATCTCGGACAACATTTTTCTATCCAAAACACATCCTGCTTTCTTGAGGCCATGGATGAATTTGCTATACGACAGACCATGCATTTTTGATCCGACAGATAGACGATTGATCCAAAGACTTCTGAAATCACGCTTCCGTTGTTTACGGCTTCTGTAATTGAAAGCCATCGCTTGCAAGACAGAATTGGAGGTTAATCTTCGATGGTTTTTTCGATCTCCTACAAACCCTTTCGCTTGCTTTAACAACCGTTTTTTCTTCCGATTGCTATAAACAGCATTTGTTGCTCTAACCATATTTTTACACTCCCATTAATCGTGCGTACATTTTTGACTGACTTGAGTCAACCAGTGCATCTTTCCTGAGGCGTCGTTTACGCTTGGAAGATTTGCCTACTAAAAGGTGACGACGGCCTGGTTTTCGACGTTTGAGTTTACCAGTTCCTGTCACTTTGAAGCGGGCCAGCATGGCTTTATTCGTTTTCATCTTAGGCATATTTTTGTTCCTTTTTCTTTACTCCGGGCGCCAACACCACCGATAGGGCTCGTCCAAACATTTTTGGGGGCGACTCAGGCGTTGCGATATCTGCGAGATCATTGCAGAGTCTTTGTACAACCCTCAAGCCGATCTCTTGGTGGAGCATTTCTCTTCCACGGTAGGTACAAGTGATTTTGACCTTGTTCCCTTTCTGGATAAATTCTCTCGCATGTCGCATTTTGGTCTGGAGATCGTGTTCGTCTGTGGTCGGCTTTATCTTGACCTCTTTGACCTTAACCTGGTGTTGTCCTTTTTTACTTTCTTTCTCTTTTTTCGTTTGCTGATACCGGTACTTTCCAAAATCAATGATTTTGCAGACGGGTGGATCAGCAGAAGCTGCAATTTCGACCAAATCAAGGCCTACTTGTTCAGCTCGTTGCAAGGCGTCTAGCAGTGTTAAAACCCCTAGTTGGTTGCCATCTCGATCGATGACACGGACGCGCGGAGCCCGTATTTCTCTATTGATTCTCAAACGGTTTCAACCTGTCTATTAACTTTTCTATATTCATATTCAACGTCGTATTTCCCTCTCGCACTGTGATTGTTTTACTCTTTTTTTCACGATCCCCTAAAACAATACAACAAGGGATTCTTTCACGCAATGCTCGCTGCAACCTTTTTGCAAGAAGCTCGTCTTCTTCATCGAGTCCGACTCGAAATCCTGCTTCCTCAAGAGCTTCTTTTATCTCCCTCGCATAATCGGGCTGCATCGATATAATCCTAATCTGCTCGGGTTGCAGCCAAAAAGGAAGCTTCCCTTTTGTTTTTTCCACCAGCAAAGTTACAAACCGCTCGAGGGAGTGAAAAAGCGAAAGGACAACGGTAGTTTTATCCCACCCCAGTCGAGACATCTCCCACTTCCGCCCTAAATTATCTTCCACCAGAAAGACAACGGCTGAAGAGTCTCCCCTCTCTGTATGCCACTTTGTATGAAAGCCAAGTTCACTCTTTTCAAGCGCATTTCGGACCATTTTCACAGGTTTTCCCATGAAAACTATCTCTAAATCAAAAGTGAAAATTTTAAGGAATTTTGTGATGTTTTGCAAGAAAGAAATTACATTTTCTTCGGTTAGAGGCAGATAAGCCCGGTCTGTCCACCCAAAGGAAGGATCGACCAGCTCCTCCCCTTTTCCAAGCAGCGGCTTCTTGATCCATTCAAAAGATCCTTTTCCATACGCACCATGGCAAGCCATCAACTCTTTTTCGCTCACACCAGGCGTTGAAATGTAATCCAATCCAGCCGGCCTGATTTTTTCGAAAAGAATTTTTTTAACCACCTCTCCTCGAGGGAGCCAAAGCCATCCTCCTGGACATTTTTCAAGAAGCCTCAGCTCAGAAATCGGATAGCTCTGAGGAGATTTAAGCGGCGCCGCTGAGCCAATGATCCGAATCGATCCATCCATTTTTTGAAAATCGAGCAGTTTAAAAAACTTTAGCTGCCCCGTACTTTCCAAAGGCGTTCCCGGCGATAGACCTGCAAATCGATCGATCTGAAAAATTTCCACCAAACCGTCTCCTGCAGCAATCTCTCGATTTCCATGATGTTTCAAAAACGCTGTCGCATTCGAAGGGATCATTTCAAAAACCTGAATGGGAATATCCTTCTTAACCAACGCTCGCATCCGTTCCTCGAGCATCGAAAACATTTTTTTCTCAAAGGTAAACGGAAAAACTAGGTCACAAAAAAAATATTTCTCCGTCGCCTGAGATATCAAGATTCGACTCTCTGGAAATATTTCTTGGATGGCAATGGAAAGTAAAATACTACTGGTGGCTTGAGATGATTTCACAATATAATGGGATATAGCTGACTCGAACAGCTGACCTCCACGATGTCAACGTGGCGCTCTAACCAACTGAGCTAATACCCCATGAAGGAAGAAATTTTACATAATCCCTCCCATTCCTTCAAGCCTCATCTTGAACAAGCCTATACGTATTGGAAATCTCTCCTGAAGCCCGATGATATCGTTATTGATGCGACCTGCGGAAATGGAAAAGACACACTCCGATTGGCCGAGTTAGTTCCCGATGGGCATGTTTATTCTCTTGATATTCAAGAGGTTGCGCTCGAAAATGCTCGAAAACTTATCCCCTTTTCGAACGTCACCTTTCTCCATCAATCCCATGAAGAGTTTCCGCCGGTTTCCGTGAAATTAATTGTTTACAATTTGGGTTATTTACCCGGGGGAAATAAAAAAATTACTACGATGACAAACACAACTTTGAAAAGCATCTCCAAGGCGATGGAAATTTCTGAAGCTCTTTGCATCACCTTTTACCCCGGTCATCCCGAGGGTCTTTTAGAACAGGAAGCGGTTTTAAAATTAGATTTTCAAAAATGGATTATCACATTTCATCAGTGGCGCGAAAATTCTCCAACATTATTATTTTTAAAATTAAAAATTTAATTTTGTAATTAATATTAAACTAATTCTTAGTATTTATAAACAAAATACAATAATAGTATAATTAGTGATGTAGATCTAATGACTTGCCTTTAATTTTAATAAAGTAATAAGAGGGAAATTATGGATCTGAGTATGAACACCGTTTACTCTGAGTACGCCGAGAAACTCCACTCGATTGAAGAGGAGCTTCACGCACAGCCTATCACGGAGGAAGTCCGTGAACATATCGTCCATGAATTGGACGTCGTCCATGATGGATTGTCACAGCTGGAAATCACTGCGAGCCGGGTCAACCGATTTGCGATTTCATTTCTAGAAGAACTCCGCCAAAAAACCATCTTATTGTATGGAGAGGTGGTCGAATTTTTCCATCAGCATGAAATCGATGTAATCCAAAATGAAACCAAATCGTTGCAACAGACACTGCAGCAAAAAGATTTTTTGAGAATTTCACAGCTAGTTGATTCTCTCAAAATGCACATACAAAAATTATTAGAATCGTATAGCCCAGGGTTGCAAGAAAGGAGAGTCCTTGTCTTTGCAGGTCTTGCACTGGAGCAGGCCGAGGGGCTACTTCAAGGCACTTTGACAGCAAAAACAATGCTAACGGAAGAATCATGTCTTGAAATCGAAGAAATTCTTGAAGAAATCAATGAGTATTTAGGAAATAGTGACAAGGTAAGTCTCCGCCTCTTATGGGCACGGCTGACTCCTCATCAACGAAAGTTGGTCATGTCCTACCTCAATCCGGGCCGCCTCACGGTAAGCTTGCTGCATGATATAGAACGACCCACATATGAGGAGAATCTCCTCGGAGTCTAACCCTTTTTGAAGGCTCTCCTCAGGGGAGAGGTTCGACGTAAAATGGGTGAACCCTTCTTCGGAGAGCATTTGAGCCATTGTTTCAGGAGGGGTCGCACGCCTCGACGGGGCAGCCACCAGATAGAGATGGGTTGCTCTGCTGGCCAGTAAGTTTAAACATGTTTTGACGTCTTTGTCGAAAGACATCCCAAAAACAACCGAGAATTTCTTCCCAGGAAAATGATAATCGAAAGCCTCTAAAAGCTTGATAATCCCCGCGGGATTGTGAGCGACGTCCAAAATTGCCCTTCCGATCTGCTGGAATCGGCAAGGGGGTCTCCATTTCAAAGCAGCTTCGATCATCTCGTCTTTCAGCGGATAAACCGACTTTAAAAGAACGAGAGCCCGGTGAGCGATGGAGCTATTTTCCAGATCATAAAATCCAGGGGAAGAGGGAGCTTTGTAGAGCGGACTTTCACACTGCAAAGCTTTTTCTCTGATGGGAGTGAAGTCTGCGTGAGATCCAATGACGACAGGAACTCGAGGCTTGATAATCCCCGCTTTTTGAAAGGCGATCGCATCCAAAGTGTTTCCCAGCATATCTTCATGGTCTCTGGCAACAGAAGTAATCACCGAAAGAATACTATTAACAATATTGGTCGAGTCAAAAAGACCGCCTATCCCCACTTCTACGACAGCAACATCAATTTTCTGCTCACAAAAATAGTCGAAAGCCAGCAGTGTGACGAAGTCAAAAAAACAAAACTCTTTCCCCTTATCGAAGAGATCCAAAAGTCCCGTTCTTGCTCGTTCTTCGGAGATGGGGACTCCGCTGACGACAATTCTTTCACAAAAAGAGAAGAGGTGGGGTGAAGTAAAAAGACCGACTTTGAGACCTGCAAACTCTAAAGCTTTGGCAATTTTTAAACAGACAGAACCTTTTCCATTGGTTCCCGCCACATGAATGGAGGGAAAGGCTAAATGCGGTGATCCTAAAGACGCGGCAACCTTTTCTATCGGATCTAGAGTTGTGCACCCTCCGATCGCTCGCTTAGAAAATAAATATTTCAATGTCTCTTGATAATTCATGCCCTGATAATTCATGCAAGGGGTTTTTCAAAAATCTGATAAAAAGTCGCCTCATCGACCCCACTGCACCCGAGCCGTGTTTCGGGTTTAACACTACCGTGAAAATCGGATCCTCCACTGATCAACCAAACCCGCTCTTTGGCCACTTCTATCCAAGATTTTCTTACCATGTTTCCATAATAACATTCGATCCCATCGAAAGGCAATTGCAATAACTTCTCGACAGGAAAGTCACTATCTAAAAGTTGTGGATGAGCTATAAAAGCTTTCCCTTCCGCCGCATGAATGACATCGATCGCTTCTTCGGCTTTAAAAGGTTCACCATGGGCATGACAAGGGACATAACATTTTTTTCCTTCACCTAAATATTGTTGAAATGCATCGCGGATGTTTTTTACGACCCCTTTTTCCACAAGAATGAGGGCAATGTGCGGCCGGCCAATCGTCGCCCCTGTCGCACGGGCAAGTAGTTCTTCATAGGTGATCTGAATCCCCTCTTCAGCAAGCTTATCCAAAATAGCCCTATTCCGGTTTTCTCTCCTCGTTTGATGCCGCTGGCATAGATGCTCGATCTCAACCGAATCAATTAAAAAATCGTAACCGAGAAGATGGAGGCTTTTTCCTTCAAATTCGCAAGAAAATTCAATGCCCGAACCGAGATGGATACCCGTATCCAAAGCCATCCGTATGGCCGCCGGATAAGCATCGATCGTATCGTGATCCGTAATCGAAAGTCCTTGCAGATCAATCGTCTTCGCCTGAAGAATCAATTCTTGGGGCGATGACGTCCCATCCGAACAATCACTATGGCAATGCAAATCAGCCCAAATCATAAATGAAAGAATATCATAAAACTCTCTGAAATGGTATAATTTTGGTCTTTTATGCCACTTGCACCTTCACAAATTTTAAACCATTTACCCCTGACCAAGGTTACTGTGACAAACCTTTATGGTCCTTCTCTGAGAGATGAAGTTTTGAATTCTTTCGTTTATTGCGGGAAACAATTATTTCCCTTCGCCGGAGCTTTAACTCCGAGGTTCGGCATTTCGCTCCGCATGGTTACCGATCTCACCGAACTTTTTCAGTGTAAAAGACTGGGGAAAAAGGTTCCACCGGCTCTCATCAATACGACTCTTTCTGCCATCTCTGTCTATTCCGTTTTTTTTGCCCCTGTTTATTTTCAACACCTTGAACTTCTCCGATCAACACTCACGCATCTGATGTATCTTATACAGGGAAATAGAGAAGATCTTCTTCACCTCAGTATCGATCTTGTTAACTTATCGATTTCTTTTTCTAACTCTTATGAATTGAAGATCTTTTCCCATGCGATCCAAATCATTGCAAGTATCACCGACTTTTTCGATCAGTGGAATAAGGAATATGGGTTGGGAGCTGGAATGCAAACGTGTCTTCTATGTCTGCGAGTCCATAGTCTTTATAAAGAAATCTATCCAATGCAGCCGACTGCTGCCCGACAACCCAGTCCCATAAAGCGCATCCAAGAAGAGAAAAAAGCCAAAGCCCTTCTACGACTTCAGAGGGAAGGAAGTGGATCGGATGAACTCAAAAAACTCACCGTTTTGGAATATAGGGGTCTCGGAAAACAGGGAGAGCTGTTTAAAGTCCAAGATGAACAGGGGAACATCGCCGTTCTAAAACGGTTTTTCAAACCCCACGCATCCAAAGCCGAAAAGCATTTGGAATTTTCTCAAACCGTAAACAATCCTCATATTCTTCGTGTACTCGGCCTCATTCGTAACTGTTACGAAAAGGGAACAAAAGAAGTTCAAGATACATACCTTTTAATGGAGCATTTTGAAGGAAGCTCATTAACCGTTGAGAAGTCGCTCACCTATAAAGCGGTAGCTAAAATCGTAGAGATCTTCCGTCAGATGGCTTCCTTAGATTATTTTTACACCGGCAATCTCCATGATATCAAAATTGATAAGAGTGGAGAAAATATTAGGTTCGCTCGATTGGAGTCTTTTGAAAAGGCCACAACACCCGAGCTCTGCCAGATAATTTATACAAAAATGCACGACATATTTCGTATTCTCGCCCTTCTCTCCCCTTTCAGCGAGGGTGAGAAAAATCTCATCTATTCATGGATAGATAAGATTTTCACTCACACGACTTCTTCTCCTGACCTCTTGAAAAAAGTGGTGCAGAAGTCGTGTGATTTACTTATGAAATTATCTTAATTTCCATTTCGAGAGCGTGGCCGGTTTTTTCGAAGACGGTTTTTTTTACATGCGCGGCGAGCTGAAGGACATCTTGGGTTGTTGCATCGCACCGGTTCACGATAAAGTTCGCATGGACAGTGGAGACTTGTGCGCCCCCGATGGAGAAACCTTTTAAGCCGCACTGTTCGATGAGGGCTCCTGCAGGATGGCCAGCAGTGTTACGAAAGACACATCCTGCAGATAGATCGCCATAGGGTTGGGTCTTGGTTCTGTAGTCGATGATTTTGAGTTGCCGCTGACGAGCCTCGGTTGAGGTCAAGAGATGAAACCGAGCTGCAGCAATCGCTCCTGGCATCGTTTGGAAGGAAGAGAACCGGTAATCGAATTTTAATTGCTCTTTTGAAAGTTCTTGAACCTCGCCTTGCTGATCGACATAGGTCACGTGGGTCAAAGTTTGGAATGTCTCTCCCCCATTGGCCCCCGCGTTCATATAGACGGCTCCGCCGACAGAACCGGGAATGCCTGAGGCAAATTCAAGGCCGGCAAATCCTTTACGAGCTGTTTGTGTTCCGAGCAGCGAGAAACTATAGCCCGCTCCGACACGGAATTCAGAGCCGTTTTGCTCGCAAAAGTGAATCTTGTTCAAGATGACAAGCCCGTCGAATCCCCTGTCATCGAAAAGGACGTTCGATCCTTTTCCAAGGACGATAGAGCGGCCACTATATTGGATGGCTTCTTGGAGCTCAGGAATGGTGTGGACTTCGATAAAATATTTTGCAGGTCCGCCGATACCAAAGGTCGTAAAATCTTTTAAAAGACGACCTTCTTCAAAACGCATGCTCTTTCTTTTTGTACAAAGCGTCTAAAACAGCATTAACGAAGGTTGCCCCTTCAGCCGTTGCAAATTTTCGTGCAAGCCGGATCGCCTCGCTGAGAGCAACTTTGGGAGGAACGGTTTTAGAAAAATAGATTTCATACAGAGCCAGTCTCAATAAATTTCTCTCTACCCTGGGAATCCTCTCGAATTCATAATCTGTCGCTGTTTCCGAGATCCATTGATCGAGGATGTACATTTTGTCTCGTATTTGTTGAGCGAGCTCATCTGCCGCGTGCAGTGTTTTTTTGGTCACCTTATGATGCTCCATGAGAAAAGGAAAAATTTCACTCTGCTCGCTTTCTGAGAAATCAGAGCTATACAACAGGTGGAAGACGATTTCTCGGAGTTTGTGCGGCGTCAGCATCCCGCCAGTATATCAAAAAGTCGATGGTGAATTCAATAATTCTTAAGTCCCTTATTCTAAAAGACTTCGGTGCATCCATGCAATTTTTTTTTGCCATGGAAAAATTTCCTTTGTTTCAGTAAGATTTTCCCGGAGGTATTTATGTCAATGATTGTAGAGTCAGCTGCTCAAGGAATAGTCTTTGGAGGTGCTGCATTTCTGTATGGTAAATTTGCTTTAGGTTCATCTAGATCGCTAGAATTGGCAGCTCTTGTTACAGGCGCAGTTGCCCTAAGTGAGTTTGCTCGTCGATTATCTCAAAAGGAAATTTCAAATTTAAGATTGCGCCAAGTTGTTTACCACTTATTACCCATTGGAGCCACTTTTTTAACGCTTAGGATTGGAAAGTATTTCCAATTAAGAAACCCCGATCTCCACTCATTTTTTGGGATTGTATGTATCTTGGATGCACTTGCAGGGGCATTTGTTGCATCGAGTGGTGACAGACCTCGTCGCGTTTTCTAATGAATGAAGCTGTTTTTCTGCTACAGATTTTGGTGATTCTGGGCTCCCTTTGGGGAGCCTGGAAAATCGGTAAAGAAGCACTTATTGCGCTGTCTGTTCTATTGGCGATTTTGGCCAATTTTTTTGTTTTGAAACAGGTGGAGCTTTTTGGATGGAATGTCACCTGCAGTGATCCGTTTGCCATTGGGAGTATTTTTGGATTGAATCTCATCCAGAAAGGATTCGGTCGAGAAGCGGCCAAAAAAACCATCTGGATTTCGCTTTGGGGAATGGTGTTTTTTGTCATCGTTTCTCAAATCCATCTCCAATATGAGCCGAGTCGTTTTGATTCGAGTCAAGGCCATTTTATGGCCCTCCTCGCTCCTGCACCGCGGCTGCTTTTCGCTTCGATGATCACTTTTTTTATTGTTCAGCAGCTCGATGTGAGAATTTATGGATTTTTAAAACGGAACACCCCTTCATTGTTCCTTTCGCAAGCCATCGATACGGTTCTTTTTAGTTTTCTTGGACTCTATGGGATTGTGCAAGAGATCGGTTCCATCATCATGATGAGTTACTGTGTGAAATGTGCCGTCATTTTGATCACAACGGCTTCAGCCCGTTTTTTCCAAAAGCCTCTGTCAAATGAAATTTGAAATTCTCCATACCTCGTCGAAATCGAGGGCTCGCTTAGGAAGGATCCATACGCCGCATGGAATCATTGAAACGCCGAGTTTCGTTGCTGTCGGCACCCATGGATCGATCAAAGGGCTCGACAATAAACTTGTTCAGGAGATTGGCCTGCAGCTGATGTTTTGCAATACGTATCATCTCCTCTTGCAACCGGGGACAGAGGTGATAAAAAATGCCGGTGGAATTCACAAGTTTATCAACAGGGATTTGCCGATCATCACCGACTCGGGTGGATTTCAGGTCTTTAGTCTCGCTTATGGGGGTGTCGCGAATGAACTCAAAAGCAAAGGAACCAAAAAGACCGATGGCACTGTTTTAAAAATCACCGAAGAAGGGGTTTTATTCCGGTCGTACCGCGACGGCGCCAAAATCATGCTCACCCCTGAAATCTCGATCGAGGCGCAGAAAAATTTAGGTGCCGATATCATCATCCCCTTTGATGAACTCCCACCCTATCACATGGACCCGTATGCCCTTCTCGCCTCGTTAGAGCGGACCCACCGGTGGGAAGAGAGATCGCTCTCAGCCCACCTGAAAAACCCTCAAAATCAAGCGATGTACGGTGTCATCCATGGAGGAATCGATCCGAGGCTGCGTCAAAAAAGCTGCGAGGTTTTAACGGCTCTTCCCTTCGATGGATTTGCCATTGGAGGAAGTCTTGGGAAAAATAAAGATGAGATGATTGGCATGTTGACGGGCATGATGCCGCTCCTACCGGTTGAAAAACCGAACCATTTGCTGGGAATAGGAGATCTCGAATCGATCGGAGCGTGCATCCCCTTAGGGATCGATACGTTTGACAGCTCGTACCCAACGCGTGCGGCACGGCATGGGATGGCGCTGACGGCGTCGGGGCCTCTTAATCTCACTCAAGGGAAACAAGCTAGCCGTTTTGAGCCGATTGAGGCAGGTTGTGGTTGTTCGACATGCCAACATTTTACCGTGGCCTATTTAAACCACCTCTTTAAAGCCCGAGAAATCACAGCCCTCACATTGACAACCGTTCACAATCTCCATTTCATGGTGAGACTCATGGAGTCTTACCGAGCAGCGATCGCCGTCGACCTGCTATAGCCCGCTTCTTCCAATTGTTGCCGGTAGCACCGATAACAGACGGGGAGATACCTCTCCTCACCACCAAGTTGCACCGTCGGCCCTTCTAAAACCGCCTTCCCGTCGACATGGCGGAGATTGATGATCGATTTCCGATTGCAGAAATAACAGGTCGCTTTCACTTCTTCGATCGAATCGGAAAGTTCCATCAGCCTCATCGATCCAGGAAAGAGTTTTGCCCGGAAATCGGTTCGAAGGCCATAACAAATCACCGGAATATCTTTGTCGAGAGAAATATCGCGCAGTTGTTCGATGTGCTCCATGGAAAGAAAGTGGGCTTCATCGACTAAAAGACAGTTGACTCCTTCAAAGTTGATCTGCATCAAATCAGAGGTTGGAGAAATCAGCACATCGGCCTCCATCTGAAGACCCGCTCTCGATTTGATGAATTCTTTTCCATAACGGATATCCAAATCGGGTTTTAGAAGAAGAACCTGTTTTCCTTGTTGTCTGTAGTTGTGTGCAACTGCCAGCAAATTTAAGGTTTTTGCGCTACCCATCGTACCGTGACGAAAATAAAGCTTGGCCATTTTTAGACTCCCGGTTAAGGTTATTACTATAATGCCATCGTCAGATATTAAAGTCAGAACTTTAATGGGAGCGGGGATTAGAACCTATATCCCGAGTATTGTTAAAATCAGAAGCGAAGTTCTGTGCGAAATGCCGTATGTCTGTCAAAGTACCGTTCCTTCCGATGTCCACTTTGTGAAAAAATGTAGCCAAATCAAAGATGCCATCGCCGTCCTCATTTTTGACGGCCCAAAAATCATCGGCGCCACGCTCGGAATGCCCCTCGAGGAATTACCGACCTATTACCACCACCCGTTCCTCGAAAAAGAAGACACCATCGGCGATTACTATTATTTCGACTTTTGCGCCCTTCTCAAACCTTATCGGAGCCGCGGACTGGCTCACCATTTCTTCGATATCCGTGAAGACCATGTCAAACATCTCAAAAGATACAAGAAAATCTGCCTCTCTGAAATTGTTCAGACCAACCATCTCAAGCGGTATCCCAACGATCCCGTTGCCCTCGATCTCTTCTGGAAAAGACGTGGGTTCATCGAACACCGCGATCTCATCTCCGAAGTGCCCCTCTTCGGCACCGAAGCCAAAAATCACATCCCCCGCTCCATGATCTTCTGGGTCAAAGACATTTAGGAATTTTTATGAGAGTTTCCTTTTCGAGACAAGGCTTTGTTTATGGAGCTGCTTGGAGTGCAACAACGGTTGTGCTGACCATTTTTAGTCACCGGAGATTCGGATTGTTTGTGGTCGGCAGTGTAGCGCTGGGGCTGGCTCATGTTGTTGATTTTAACAGGGCGGTGAGAGAGTGGGATCCATCCAAACACCAGGAGATTCGCGAGTGGATGATCGTGGCCTGTTTTGTCACCAGCTCCGTTTTCGCTGCAGGACTCTTGCACGGTTTGTCGTACATTCCAAAAATGAGTCATTGGCCCTTTACTCCGCTTGAGATTGGTTTAGCTCAATTCACGATTTTCTTTGGATTTTTGGGTTATGGTATTCCTGGTGTGAAAATGATCTATTTGAAAGGTCTTGAACTGTATAAAGCAGACGTGTGGAAAGAGATGCGTGCTTATATGGAGCAAGATGGAGGATCTAAAAGACTCATTCATTCGTTCCCTCAAAAATGCCAATTTCTTCTCGCTATTACAGCTCCTGAAAAATTTGAAAATCTTCTATCTTTTCCCGTTAAGATCAGTACAAGAATGTTTTTCTCAACCGATCACCTGGTAAAGTATTTGAAAGATCTTCTCGATAGTCCACGCTCTGCAACCCTTCTTGACCTCTCTCTCCATTTTCTTAAAGAGCTCCCTTCCCATCTACAATGGGAGTTGATTCCCCGTTATTTAGAAATCGGGAGAACTGTGAATATCGAACGGCGTCTCCCCATGCAGGGTGAAATTGCTGGTAAACGGCAGCTCCTCTCAGAAAATCAAAATAGACTTCTACGAAAATGCCAGCTCTCTCTCTTTGAAAGTTGGAACCAAAGACTCGATGAGCAAAAAGTTCAAGAAGTGTCAGGGGAAATCCACGAGTTAAGGAATGAGATTTCCCTTCATTGCAAAGAAACCGAGATCTTTTTGCCTCGACTGATCCTAACCGAACTCCGGCAATTTCAAAAACGGCTTCTCACAGGATTTGTAGCCTACAAACTCCAAAGGCTCAATTCTCAAACTTTAAGCCGGCAAAAAATCGACCGAATGGGCCCAACGAGCGATTTCATCATCGTTCAGTTTTCGCAAGATAAAAAATATCAACATTTCCTCGATCTTTTCAATGTTGCCGACCCCAACACATTCGACCAAGCTTTGGACAAACTGGGCATCGGAACGTTGGGTGATTTCATCGGAAAGGTTTTAAATAACGATGAAAGCCTCCTCTATAAGGAAGCAGCCGTGCTCCGCCTTTTGAAAGAGTTTCTAAGCAGTCGAACGAGAAATCGATTATATACCCTTTTGACTGGAACAACCACGCACCCGGTTTCCAAAGTCGCTCCCCTTGTCGATCGAGCCACTTACATCACCATCATGATCATTTCAACGGCTGCTCCCCTCCAAAAATACCCTTATCAGACAGCTGTTGGCACCATCGGGGGTTTTGTCTACTATTCTAGACCGGCAATCCAAAGACGATTTTCGGCGGCAGCCCCGTACATAAGATCGTATCAAAGTTATCTCGATATTGCGATGAGAAGGCCTTTTTTACGCCTCTTTTTTGGAAGATCTTTTGAAGTATCTTCGTATCAAAATGCCGATACTTGGGGGAAAATGCGCATCCTGGCCCTGGAATGCTTCCATGCCTTCCTCATTTCCAATCTCGATGTTCGTGGGATCCCTATTGGTGGGCTGATCCAAGGCGCTGCCCTCGGTAGAGAAATTTATCAGCTTGTTTGAACTCTAACACTCTCATTCTTAGAAACTTGGGATTTAATCTTTAATCTGTATTAATATTAAAGTTTTTATTATAATAGTTATAATTATGGCTGTAGCGTTAAATCTAAATAACAGACGCTGGATAACTGTGAATGAGGTGGTCTCTCGTTTGGACGCCCTTGCAACTCGGATTTTCCCGAGGATTCAAGAACTCCCGACACGTTCCGAACGTTTCTCGGCTGTCTTTTGTATTCAAGTAGCGGGGCTCTCTATCTCCCTTATTACAGCTTTTCATGCCTCTACCGTTGCTGCTAGAATTTTTTCGACGTGGAAATGGCCTTCTTTATTGGATGTTTTTTTTCATTTGATTTTAGCCTTCACGTTCGTCGTTTATTGCAATGCAACTCGGCAGATCATGAGACCTGATTCGAATGTCGAATTCTTTCGCACTCTTTTAACAAATTATCTTGCAAAACTCCCTAATAGAACCACCTTTTTGGAAGAACTTTCCGAGATGTCTGGAGATACCTTCACTAAATTCAAAGAAATGGCCCTAGAACACTTAATGGAATCTCCACATCCCTTGACGGCCGAAAATACTCCTCCTTTTGTCCATGAGCATCTAGAGGAACTGGAACAACTCCGTTTGGTCTATCAAAGCATGCTCGCTTCCGATCATCCGGAAGAACTCATCGGAGATATTTATAGAATAAGCGACAGCTTTATCTGGAGAACCCAACACCTCGGTGCTCGAGCTATCGTATCCGCTGTCTCTTGCCAGAGGCTCCTATGACAAGTCGCATCGAAACAGAGAAAGGTTCTCCAGAATCTCCCCAAAATGAGCATGCATCTCTAGTCGATTCAAATATGATCCCAAAAAATCCTCCAGCTGCAGCAACTCCGATGCCCCCAGTTTCCTTTGAGAAGACCAAGGAAGATGCCACACGGATTGTTACAACACTTCTCGATCTTTTGATCACCCAATTGAAGGGTAGAAAATATTCCCACGAACTCCGATTTTTAAAAGCCGTGCGTGCAAAAAAATCGGTCTTGAATGGAGTCACTATTTTGGAACTTAAAAATAATCTTCGATCGATCATCGAAGTTTTGGCGAGACACCTAAAAAATGTCGATTTGGAAGATCTGATCCCTGTTGAACGTTCCCTGGAAGGAAATCACCCTGTCAGAAAATTCTTCAACCAGATGGAACAACTGATCGAAGTCTATCAATATGAAGACGACGCCGATATTTCTGATGAAGTGACTGCCTCTGAAATGTTTTTAGATTGCTCTTCTGCGTGCATCTTAAATGGATTTATTGGAGAAGGAATTCGAATTGCAGAGAAGATTACGGACCGTATCGCAAAGACCACGGCTTGGACACAGATTGTTCAAATTCTCTGTATCTTTGAATTTTATGAAAAAGCCTTAGAAATTGCATATAAAATTGGAGATGAATTTAAAAGCGAGAAGGGTTCGGCACTGCTTCAAATTGCCCTCTCCCTTTACGGAAAAAAACGACTGATCGATAGTTTATATGTCGCAAAGCAGATCCCCCATACACATTTTAGAGGCCTTATTTTTCAACCCCTCATCCATGCCTTTTTGGGTGAAGCCAACTATGAAAAAGCGATGGAATGTGTTCAGTTTCTACCCACCTATTCTCAGCAAAAATGTATGATGGAAATGATCTTGAGAGATCTCTGTCTCGCAGGTAAAATTGAAGAGTGCGATAAACTGATCACAGCTATCAAAGACCCTCGCATCCGATCTTTAACCGTGCGCGATTTTGAGCAAATCAAACTCCTCAATTTCTGCACTTCTGGCAGCTCCGACGAATTCGTCGAAATGACGACTAGTTATTAACGGGGCTGGTAAACAAGTGACAAGATGCGCTGCGAGGCAAAGCCAGATTGATTCTCGCGAGGAATAACATTCTTGAATACGAAGGATTCCGAGCGAGAATCGATATGGCGAAGCCGCAGCAAGCAGGTTGTCACTTGTTTACCAGCCCCGTTAATAATAAGAAGATTTACCACCGAGCACAGCTCCGAGTATGTGGAGTTAGGACGTATCTGAAAAATTTTTATTCACTAAAAAAAAGTTTCAGCATATCTTTTTTAAAAAGGAGATTTTATGGATTTTAAAAGACAAGCAATCGGTTTCGGTATTTCACTAGCACTTGTCATCCCATGTGGGTTATGGGGAGAAAGCGTTCAGACAACGAATATAAAGACCCAATACGGTAAAAAGAAAAATAAAACTTCGGGCTCTCTTCAAGATCATCAGAAAAAGAAAAATATCTACGATTTCGTTGTAGTTGGAGCTGGCAATGCGGGATGTGTAATAGCTAAGCGTTTGAGTGAAAACGGCAAATATTCCGTTTGTTTGCTCGAAGCTGGACGCGATGATGCCCGTTTGCCGGAGCTACTTCCTGAGCCTTCTTCTGCTGATGTGCCACAGCCTGGGGACTTTCACTGGGGACAATATGTTCGTGCGACACAGCTAGCAGGTGAGCTTACTAACCGTGGATTTGGACAGTGGTGGTTTTATCAAACAACAAATAGTCGGCCCAATAATGTAACAAGTACCAGTTACAAAAGGTATTCAGGCTTTGGAGGATGTACTTCACATAATAGTGGGGCTACTCTTCGAAACGCCCCTTATAACTGGAACGAATGGGCAGCCCTTGGTCTTACTGAATGGAGCGGAGGTAGTGCGCCTCTTTATCTAGATAGTCCGCTTATTAAGTATTACAAGAAGATGGAAAATCGATCTCAGGCATTGTTTGGTACAGCTTTCAAATTTTATGATCCTTCTTTGCCTCCAGGAAGTCCGGGTGGTTTTGATCCGGCCTACTACGGGTTTGATGGGATGGTGCCCTTAAATCTAGATGATTCAGCATTAGCAGTAACATTGCTTGAAATTATTTTAACAACACCTTCTCTCGCTCGTTTTGGGTACCCGCCAAATCTTGTAGACTTTGACTATCCCCCAACAGCGGCTCTTGGAGGAGTTGGTTTTCAACAGGTAACCAATCTTTTTCAAATTGACGATTCAACGATTACAATACCCGGAACGGCACCAGCTCCTGGTGATTTTTCCAACAATGTTCCTGTGTCTTTATACAACCCTTATGGGGATGTAGGATTCAAAGTCCCGGTAGAATATCAGCGCTTAAACGACCCTACTCTTGATCCTTCAGCCTTATTCATTACGCAAAGATCTAGCGCGGCTAATACTTATCTCTATGCGGCTCAAAAAACACGGAATGCCAATCTGAAGATCAAATCGGAAGTTTTGGTGACCAACTTGATCATGTCGGGAAAAAAGGCGAAGGGTGTCGAGTACTTAAAAGGTTGGAATATCTATCAGACCGGACGCAATCCGAATACGATGGATGGAGGATATGGTGGAACGGTAGCTGATGCCAAGTTAAATGGTATTACTGCGCTAGAGAAGGGTAAAAAACAAGTGTATGCAAGAAAGGCTGTTATTCTCTGTGCAGGTGTTTACAACACCCCTCAGATCTTGATGCTTTCTGGTATTGGAAATAAGCGTGACTTGAAAGAAGTAGGAATTAAACCCATCCACCATTTACCGGGTGTAGGAAAGCATCTCATCGATGCTCAGGAGCTGTTTATATTTTGGCAGTCACCCACTTCCCTACCTCCAAATAGTCTAGGTCAATTAGCGGCTTTCACAAATCCTACTGACTCCCCAAATGGGATTCCTCCAACTTTCGATATCAGTATTTCCAATATCCTCCCAGCTTTTGATCAAAATCTTGAATCGATAGATGAATTTGTTCAAAAATCATGGATAGGACTTCGCAGCCTTCCAGCAACCCTTAACGCAAATACACGGAATGCTTTCGAAAATATCTTGTTGAATCCCTCAAACCCAACTGCAAATCCTGCTCCCATTCCCGTGACATTTGTGTCAAAAATATCGCCTATACCCCCAGAAACAGGTCCATGGTTGGTAACTTTCTCCATTCCTTCCTCAACTGTATCTCAAGGCGGGTACACCATCGCTGGAAATTCAAACCCCAACTATGATGGAAAGTTTACTGCGACGAACATTAGTGGCAACAACATTCCCGATGTGACTTCTATTACTCTTTCATATCCTTTAGATCCGGGTATCTTTGGCTCTGGAGAGACTACGATCACGGGTGATCCAGCATTTTTACCTATCATGATATCACCGGATCAAGTCCTAGGAATACTTATCGAACAAGAAGAACATAATCGATCGGAAGGTTACGTAAAACTCCAGTCATCCGATCCAACAGTTCCTCCCCTAATTTTTATGAATTATTTGAGTAATCCACGAGATTTTCGGGACTGGAAAAGTGTCATGATGAACACGGTTTTTCCGATTATGGAGCAACTACCAGCTTTTGGTCTTTTTAGTAACCTTTTGTGGCCGGCTCCAGCTGACATATTGAAACCAGGTTTTACAACCTTCAGCGTGGCTAATGTCGATGATTCGCCTGGCGGAAGGTTAGACCAATTCCTACTCAATTATGTCGGTGGACACCATGCCATGGGAACATGCAAAATGGGCACTTCTTGCGATCGAAAGGCCGTAGTCGATCAGCACGGCGCTGTCCACGGGATCAAGCACCTCTATATTGCGGATATGAGTGTGGTGCCCGTGAGTGTCCGCTGGCCTAATGGTACAGCCTATGTCATTGCGGAAAAAATCGCAGATGATATTTTGACCGCTTATTCTAGCGACAAGAAGAATTCAAAGCTTGAAAAGAGAAAAAAGTGAGTCATCGTAGCGATAACCAGTGAACAGTCCCTTCATTAATATCAAATTGGCTTTGTCTTCCTGGCGTATATTGTCTCTTTTTTGCCGCTCGTTATTAGCCCGACGGGCAAAAAGGTGACCCAAAGGGTGACAATATGCGTCAGCGAACTCCTGTCAGAGCGAAGCGTTAGCGGTCCGACCGACGAGGACCCCATCGATAGGTTAGGGCGAGGAGGAGGATCGATCTGGCAGGAGTGCAGCAAGCAGATTGTCACCTGTTTGCCTGTTGGGTTAATAATCAACCCATGAAAACTTTTATGGTTAGGTACTAGTTAATAATGACTTTGTTGCTTTCTTTGAGATTGAAAGAGTTCACGAAGATTTCGTGCTGCTGGTTGCGGGGCGTGTCGGGGTAGTAAGTGACCATGAGGCGGTAGAGGGTGTTGCCGACGAGGATGAGGCGGCCTTCGATTTCGTTATCCCCTTCTTTCATTTTGAAGTCCATCGCGGGGTAGCTTTTGTGTTTGACGATTTTTTTATCGATCAGCTTGGTTCCAGGCATGTGATCTAAAACGACATTCATGGCACCTTTGAGAAGGGTGTTCGAGCTGAAAAGTTTCCATTTTTTTGGAAGATCGATGTAGCTGACGGAGAAAGTGGCTTCTTTTTCGGCTTTATATTCATTGAGATTGAGGGGTTCGCCATTGGGGGCTTCGTAGGTCTTGGAGACAGCTTCTGGTTTTTTGGGAAACTGAACGGTGAACTTGCCATTATCAGAGAGGTATTCAATCCACCCCTTGCCGGCGACCGATTGTTCATAGTGGATGGCGACGTCGGTGATGTCTTTTCCAAGGAAGAGGGCACTGCCGGCAGTCGAGGCGATCATGAGGGCTATCAGGTACCTCCAATGAGAGATCTTTTGGGAAACGAGGGTGCCAGCCCTTTTTCCTAAAAAGAATGCCCTTTTGAACGACTCTTTCCAAGTGAGGGAGGGAATCGAGATTCCAAAAAGTTTTTTACCAGGTGTGGTCCCTTTCCATTTGAGTAGGATGGCTTCGATCGGCGCCCAAACGAATGGAACGGCAAGGGCAAAGAGGAAATAGAACGTTTCGGGTATTTCGAAGGGTAACAAGAGAGATATAAAGACCGAGCAGAAATAAAACAGCCCGTAATCCATTAAACGAGCTAAAAATCTTCTTAAAAATAAAAACATATTAACCATCATTCTAATCGGTTTTAGAGTTTTTTTCCAGCGAAACATCTGTAAAGTTAAAATTTTAATTTACATCCTTGCAGGAGAATAACCTGTTCAGGCAGAATGAGTCAAATTTTTTGGGTGAGTTATACTATGCGAAGATCGATCTGTGTTTGTGAGCCCATGGCATGTTTTGCCGGGGAAATGGGGACATTCCGCTTTGTCTATACCCCTGCGGTCAACCTACCCAAAGGGGCCAAGCTGAGGTTCGATCTAGCGACGCGCGGCCGTCCCATCGATTGGGAACTTCCCCAAACCAATGTCAAAATAAAGAAGAACCTGATTTGGGCGCAAATGCCTGACAATAAGGGCCTTATGGCGAAGGCGATCGAGAAAGCCGATTCATGGGAAACGGTTTATGAGTTTACATTGCAGCAAGAAATCAAGGCTGGCGACAATTTCATCATTTACATGGGATCACCCCTAAAAGGGAGAGAAAATGGGAGCCGGTGTCAGCTGAATGTGCAGCGGAGACGTCCTTTCAATCTATTCATCGACCCGCGCGGCAAAGGAGATTTCAAGGAGCAAGAGGTGTTCCACATCGATGTCCGTGGCAACATGCTCGAAAATATTCGGATCATTGCTCCGTCTCTCGTTGCCAAAAACAAACGGTTCGATGTGCTGGTCCGGTTCGAAGACAAATACGGCAACCTCACGAATTACGCTCCGGAAGGAAGCTTGATCGAGCTGAGCTATGAAAATCAGCGGGAAAATCTCAACTGGAAGCTGTTCATTCCTGAGACCGGTTTTATCAACCTGCCTAATCTTTATTTCAACGAAGCCGGAGTTTATAAGATTCAACTCCTCAACTTAAAGACCGGCGATAAATATTATTCTTCTCCGATCAAATGTCTCCCTGAATCGAGCACGATTATCTGCTGGGGAGTGTTTCATGGAGAATCGGAAAAGAACGACTCGGTGGAAAATATCGAAGCGTGTTTGAGAGAGTTTCGGGATGAAAAAGCGCTCCAGTTTTATTCGACATCTCCGTTTGAAGAAGAAACGTCTCCTGAGGCGTGGAAACAGATCAACCTCCAAGTTGCTGAATTTAGTGAAGAGCAGCGGTTTTGCGCCTTTCTTGGGTTTCAATACCCTTCCGATGAGGGCTTGAGGCAGATTGTCTATCTCAAAGACAGCAAACCCCTCCATCGAAAAAAAGAAGCCAAGAGCAATGTTCTTTCAAAAGTCTACAAATCGATGAGTCCAAAAGAGGCGTTTGCGATTCCTTCTTTCACCATGGGAAAAGGGTTCCAGACCAATTTTTCACACTTTGATCCCGATTTTGAAAAAGTCGTCGAAATCTACAACGCCTGGGGTTCTTCCGAATGTTCAGCGAAAGAGGGAAATCCTCGTCCAATTAAATCGAGCTCGAAAAAAGGAATCCAAGAAACCGAGACCGGTTCGGTATTAAACGGTTTAAAGAAAAATTGCCGTTTTGGATTTGTCGCGGGCGGCCTCGATGATCGAGGGATCTATGCCGACTTTTTTGAGCACGGGCAGGAACAATATACCCCCGGTCTCACCGCTGTGTTATCGGCCGATCAAACCAAGGAAGCCATTGTCCAGGCTATCACTAGACGGTCGTGCTACGCAACAACCGGCGAGAGAATCATTGTTGGCATTAACATTGCTGGAACGTCTATGGGCGGAGAGTTGAATACCAAGATTAAACCGGGTCTCGTCTTCAACAGGCATATCATTGTGTATGCCGCAGGGACTGCTCCCTTGAAAGAAATTGTTTTGATTCGGAATGGAGTCGCCATCAAGAAATTTAATACAAAAGAGTATTTCATCGATTTTACCTATGACGACGCCGAGCATCTTTCCAAATGCGTTCTGGAAGGATCTGAAGGAAAGCCACACTTTTGTTTCTATTATCTGCGCGTCATGCAGCAAGATGGGCATATGGCGTGGAGCTCTCCCATCTGGATCGATTACCCCGAGCACCAAGAATCGTTACCGCCTAAAAAGAAGAAATGATAAGGAAAGAGGGATAGGATTTTTAACCACCGAGCACACCGAGATCACCGAGGCGGCTTCGCCGCAAAAGAATCTCTTCCTCTGCATTTTCTCGGTGATCTCGGTGTGCTCGGTGGTTTATTTCTTCCTCTTTAAATTAATGATATGAAGCCGATTATTTTAGGGAGTCAGTCGCCGCGCCGGAGAGATATTTTAGATTATTTCTCGCTCCCGTTTATTCAGGTGGGATCGAACTTCGATGAAGAATCGGTTCCTTTCGAGGGAGATCCAGGCCGGCATGCGATGTTGTTGTCGCAGAAAAAAGCCGAGGTCATTGCCGCAAAGTATCCTGAGGATGTGATCTTGACGGCGGATAGCGTGGTGTATTGCGAAGGAAAATTGTACAACAAACCGGCCGATGAGCGTGAGGCGCGTGACTTTTTACGCCATCTGTGTGGTCGGTGGCAAAGTGTTTTCACCGGTGTGACGGAGAGAAGAGGAAGGGAGGGTTTTTCTGACGTGGCAGAGACGAGGCTCCTTTTTCACGACTTGACACCGGAGCAGATCAAACAATTCCATCTCCACTGCTACTTTCTCGACAAGGCGGGCGGATATACCATTGAGAAAAATGGGAATTTAATTGTTTCCAGGTTAGAGGGATGTTATTACAATGTTCTCGGACTGCCGATCAACACTGTCCAGAAATTACTTCTCAAGGTAGGCATTGATCTATGGGATTTTTTCAAAAGCTTTCCCTGATTATTTTGCTGGTCTCTACTCTTTTTTCTCTCGATCGAGATCATGTCGCCTATCTGATCCATGCGCAAGACATCGAATCCTCGATCAACCTCTATGAAACCTATAAAAAAGAGCTTGGACACCACGATTTCGAGATTTTGATCCAGCTGGCGACCCATATTCTGCAAGAAGGGATTCGGAGTCCCGACCTCACCATTCAGCTCTCCAGCCTGTATGGAACGGCCCTTGCCACCCTTTCATCCTCTTTTGACATTCTCGAGGAAGGGATCAAAAGTCAAAATTTTGAGACTCAGATGGCGGCGATTCAACTCCTTGCCCATCTCCAAGATGATCGGGGCGATGAACTCCTCACCAAGGCGATGGCCTCCCCTTTTCTCATGGCCCGGATCGAAGCCGGTTTCCATCTCGCTGAGCGAAAACATCGGAAAGCGACGGGACACATCGAAGCCCTCATGTACAAACTCCCCGAGGAGCTCTGGTTTTATTTTCCACAATTTTTTGCACTGATTGGAACCCAAGATTCGATGGAGATGTTGAAAAAATTGATGGAAGATCCGTTTTCAGTGACCCGTGTCGAAGCCATTCTCTGCGCGGCTCGGTTTGGAAGGGACGACCTTTTGCCCAAAATTCGTGCCCATGCCACCCATCTCCACCATGCAGAACAAGAAGCCGCTGCAACAGCACTGGGGCTGCTCAAAGATTCGAAATCGATCCCCCAACTTAAAACTTTAACCCAATCGACCTCCATCCCCGTAAAACTCGCAGCATATCGATCCCTTTATCTCCTCGGCGATACTCAGGCTCTTTTTCCGATCTTTGAACTGGCCAAACAAGCCGACATCTTTGCTATTTCCCTTTTAGGCGAACTCCCCGGAGGAGAAGACGTTTTAGCCTCTCTCTTGAAACATCCGAGTATCCACGTCCGGTTTAATGCAGCGTTCTCTCTCTTGCAGCGTCGGGACAGCCGCGCCGCATCTGCTATCGAAGAATTTCTTCTGCTCGACACCAAAGACCTCGGATATCAACCCCATTTTTCGATTGGACATTCGATCACCGCATGGAAAGTGGTTCCTTCCCTCCAACAAAACATGAAAAATGTCCACTTTGATTTGGAAGCCGTTTCACTGCAACTCCGTGAACAAATGTTGGCTGGATGCTTAGAACTTCCTGAAAAAGAATTTCTTTCGGTCACCGAAAAGGTTTTTCAGCACCACGAACTCGATCTTATCCCCCTTGTCGTCCAACTGCTGGAAAATCACAAAACTGAAGAAAGCCTCAAACTCCTCAAAAAACACGCCGACCATGCCGGCGTCCCCCTCATCCGGATGTATTGCACACTCGCCCTCTTCCGTCTCAAACAAGACGGACCGTACGAAGCGAGACTCCGTTCATGGATCTCTCACGTACAAACCCATGAGATGGTTCGTTTCCGGACCTCTCTCCCCTGGCATCTTCGAAAAAAGAACTCGACCCATGAGCTCAACCCCGAAGAAAGCACCCGCCTCCTCCTAGAATCGTACCAAGCCCTTTCAGACCGACATGATGAAAAAGGAATCGAAATTCTCCTCCGTGGAATCAAAGAAGGGAATATCAAGAATCGGTATGCTTTAGCTGGTCTTTTGATCCACACGTTGCAGTGATTCTAAAAGCTTGACGATTTCAGTATAATGCCCTGCTTTAGCGGCTAGAAGAGCTTCCGTTCTAATGCCTTCATGGAATGCATCAGGGCCAAGAAGGGGAAGAAGCAATTTAACACATTCTAAATGCCCACCAGCAGCTGCGGCAACAATAGAAGAAGCTAAGGGAAAAGTATGAGTAGCTTTGCTCAGAAAAAATCGGAGCGCCTCCAGGTGCCCATTTCTTGCTGCTTGATCGAAAGCCTTATGAAACATTTGCACTGTATGAGAGTCTTTCAATAAAAGTGGAAGGAGATGAGCGTGTCCACATTCTGCTGCAAGAATTAATAATAGATCAACTTCCATTTCATTCATTTGAGGAAGTAATTTTTGCACGATGGGTAAGTGACCATTTTTCACTGCATGCCTCATAGCCCTTGTGACAATACTATTATTGGGATGAGGGCAGTAGCGCAGCAAGAGCAAAAGATCGGAAATATCTCCTCTTGAAGCAACAACAGAGAGAGCTTCTCCAAAATAATACTCCTCAAAAGGTTCTTTTTTTCCCTCTTCCAAAAGAATCTCAAAAATACGGCCTCCTTTTGTAGAAGCAAAAATAAGTGCGTGTCCTCGGAAAAAGTGAGAAATATCTCGAGAAAGCAACTCCCTAGTTTTATCAAGGTCATTTGTTGTAATTGCACCGATGAGTGCCAATCCACGATCAACCCCTTCTGATCTTTTCCGAAATAAACTCTCAAAAGTAGCCAGATCACCATTTGCAGCAGCAACTCTTGCAACCACCTGATAAGCCTCACCCACAGATCCAAGGCTAAGAATGAAACCAATGACAGGCGGCGAGTTTGCCTCAACAATTGCTCTACTTCTCAAACTGATTGAAAGAGGCTCCAATGAATTCAACCACTGAAGTGTAGGAAGATTTCCCGCTTTAGAGGCTTCTTTTGCACATCTTTCTCTAAAATCATCCTTCATTATGACATCTTTGAGAAGAATGCGCATCGTCCTTAAGTACCCTTTTTTCGCGGCCTCAAGCGCAATAGTTTCGTGTGAACGGAAATCACGCATAACCACCATAACTGCATGGAATCGTGATATGATCGATGCCTTAGATAAGGCTTGCCTAAAAATTCTAACCAGGGTTGTCGACTGGGGATCCTCTGTTCGCCTCTTTGTCATTGTATGGATGCATTCTACCGTCTCTTGGAAGAAATTTCTGATAGCGGCTTTGGGGGTCTCTTCTATTTGGATTTCTACACTTCCTTTCACCTTTTTCCAATATTCTCTCCAATATTGGGACTCGGGATTCAAAGTGGCATTGTAAAAAGCTCGACAGCAAAATCCCATAGCTCTTAGTGAGTTTATATCGGGGACTAAAGCTCCGATTCTTTGGACCAGTTCTCTTGGAAGGGTTGTAATTAATGACATTTTAATCCTGCCTTTACAAATTGTAGATGGGAGCTGAGGCTTTGGAGGTGAGTGAAGTCACCTGCAGCTCTTTGTCAAACCCAATGGTGTAGTCGATCGTGAATCGGGCGGTTTCCTTTTTATCGGAGGTTTTCATGGCAAGCGGTAGGATCAGCTTGATCGAATAAGTACCATCGTCGTTAAAGTACCGATAAATCTGCTGCTCACCGGCCGGCAAGGCTGCGAAGAGTTTGTTTAACGTTTCCATATAGGCCGGATCTTTTGCATGATTCAGAACATCTTTTTTCAACAATGAGCCTGTATACATTGACGCGGAACACGACCGAATAAACCGCTTCATCTTTTCATTAAAAATCGCCCGTTTCTCGGCCCATGCAAGACATTCTTCAACAGACCATGTCGAGGCATCCGGCAGTGGCTTTTGTCGAGAGAGGCTGACAAGCTCTACAATACGGCCGGCAATGACTTTTTTGTCCAACAGAGTTCTCGCATCCAGCCGAAACAACTGCAGGGCATCATCAAAAGTAGCGATGTCCTCAGCCCATGCTTTACATTCTTCATAGGTCCATTCCTTTGTATCTGGAAGGGAAGTACGATCGCCCGAATATTTTTGAAAGAGAATCCAGATGGTCCTAAAACGGTCAGCAAGATCACCATGGTCAACTTTTGCTAAAAGCTGATCAGCATCTTTTCGAATGAGCTGAACGACTCTATTTCCCTCAAATATGCACGTTGAACCTCCGGTACGTAGCATCTCGCCAATGGAATCGACAACTTTTGTCACATACCCATCGGCAGAAGGTTCCCCCAGCACAAGGCGGCTGATACACATCTTCAGCTCTCTTAGCATCAGCTTCCGCTCTTCGCTCGTGTCGTTCAATCTTTTAATGATCCCTTCCACCTCGTCCTTTTTCAAAAGGAGATCTACCTCAGTCATAAGACCACGAGATTTTTCCATGACTTGCAATTGCTTTAGCCGCTCTTCGACAGCAGATAAATAATCTTGACGCTTGGTTTGTTTCGAATCATTTTTGGTAATTTTGACAGTGATGAGCCCGCGACATCTTTCGTAGAAAGCGGTCATCATTTGTATCTCTTCCAGGGTCTCGTTTCCCCTCAGCACGGGTGGAGGAGAAAGTTTTTTCACCTCATCTTCAACCTTTCGCTCTTTTTCCTTCGCTTTTGGCGGGTCAAGAGGCTCAGAGAGACGTCGACCTATGGGTGACTGATCAGGGGGACCAAACGACATGCGCCTTTGGAGTTGTTGCGATAAAGCTTTTACATTTGTTGGAGAAGACATAATTTACCTATGATTTATTAGTTTAAAAGTTCGATGATTTCCTGATAATGCCCTGCTCTAGCGGCATCTAGAGCAGCTTGCCGTATTCTTTGGTGAATTTCGCCAGGGCCAAGAAGGGGGAGAAGCAATTTAACACATTCTAAATGCCCACCAGCAGCTGCAGCTTCAATATCACATGCAATCTGACACATATTGTGATTAGAAGCTTTGTCAAGAAGAAATCGGAGTACCTCGAGATGGCCATTTTTTGCTGCTCTAGTAATACCATGATGAAAGAAAGGCCCATTAGAGCGTGTGAATAAAAGTGGCAAGAGATGAGCATGTCCATGTTCTGCTGCCGAAGTTAATAAATGATCTAACATCATATTCTTTATTCGAAGAAGTATCTCCTGCGCGATCGGTAAGTGACCATTTTTCACCGCATCCCATATAGCCATCTCCATTTCGATTCCGTCATAAAATTCGCTCGGATGCCTATCTAACAAAAGCCGAAAGTCGGAAATATTTCCTCTTCTAGCAACAACAGACAATGCAATTCCATAGTAATACAGTTCAAAAGGTTTTTCCAAAAGAATCTCTAAAATACGGCTTCCCACTTTAGAAGCAAAAATAAGAGCATATCCTTGGAAAAAGGGGGGAATACCTCCAGAAAGTAATTCCCTGGTTTTTTCAATATCATTTGTTGAAACTGCAGCTATCAATTCCAACCCACGATGGATCGCATCGGGTCTTTTTTTCCGAAACAAACTCTGAAAGGTGGTTAGATCACCGTTCTCTGCAGCAAAACGTGCAACTTCCTTACGATCTTTAGGGGCCATAGGTTTAATGCTACGAATAAAGTCAACAACCGCCGAAGACCGTGCTTGACCTAATGCACGACTTCTCAATCCGGATGAAAGTGGCTTTGATGCGTGCATCAACTGAAGTGTAGGAAGATTTCCCACATTAGCAGCTTCTGTTACAAAACTTTCTCTAAATTCGTCGGTCATTTGGACATCTTTGAGAAGGATACGCATCGTCCTTAAGTACCCTTTTTTCGCAGCCTCAAGCGCAACAGCTTCTCGTGAAATGAAATCACAATCGACCTTCATAACTGCGTGGAATTGTGTTATGACCGTCTCTCTAGATAGAGCTTGCCTACACTCTCTCACGGCAGATTTCTCTTCGGTATCTTCGAATCTTCCCTTTGTTTTACCATGGATGCACTCCAATGTTTCTTGGAAAAACTTTTGGACAGCGGCTTTGGGAGTATCGTCTTCTAATTCGATGACTACATCTCCTTTCACCTTTTTCCAATATTCTTTCCAATATTGAGATTCAGGATCCAACGTTGCATTATAAAAAGCTTTGCATGCAAGCCCCATAGCTCTTATATCGGAGAGTCTTGCACCAATTCCTTGGAGTATTTCTAATGGCAATCCTGTAATTAATGACATATTTAGAATGATATTATACTTTATTTTTAAAATAAAATGTTAATTAATTACAAACATTTAAAAATTAAGAACTTAGAATCTTCTTAAAGACAATCGCTATGATAACTACCACAACGTGAAGGGCTAATGGAACTCTAGGAAGGGGCCGGGGAACCAGTGGACGGGCCTTTAAACTCATATGTTCTAGTAGGAGTCTTTCGAGACCTCGGTCTTTTTTTCTTCTTGCTATATCCAACGAAGGACCACCTACATCGATGATGGTTGGGTCGGCTCCGTGTGCTAAAAGAAGCCTTGCCATTGCCAGATGCCCCCTTCTGACTGCTCTATTCAAAGGAGATCTGATATCTATATCATCTCCTTCTCGGAGATGCTCTAGTAAAAGTTTCATGAGATCCATTTGCCCACGGGCGGCAGCGATTGCCAGGTCCTCATAATACCGATTGTGTTGTCCACCTTGACGTAATATAAAAATGGCAAGGGCCTCATGTCCATTCTTAATAGCGACATCGAGCGGTGTTCCTTGTCCGTTGTAGTCGAGTTGCATTAATACGGGCGCAGCTTGAAGAAGTAAAGCAGCTAGGGCCACACTCCCCCCACGTTTACACAGCAAATGTAAAGGGGTTTCTCCGAACTGATTCCTAACCCAAGGCCTTCCACCCGAAGCTAATATTCTTTTGGCTAAATCCTCTACGAGAAAAGAATCTGCTCCATACTTTTTTCCTCTAAAACCTCTAAAAGACGCGGGACAATCTCTTTTATGCAAAAACTGGAGGTGGTTTAGAGGTGAAATATGGGTTAAAGAACGGCACTCTTGGATATCTAGATGCTGCAAAGAGGTTGTTAAATTCAGGTGCTGCATCTCCCGACAAAAGGAAAGAGAAAGGGAAATTAAGTTCGGAGGAATGCGAAGATCTCGAAAGGAAGAAAACTCGATCCGAAGCTTTTTTAATGCTGTTAACTGCTCAAAAGTCGTATTTAGATCGCCGTCAAACCAAGCGATTGCTACAGACTCAACCTGTGTTATTTCGCTCCGGTTGAATAAATCTAAAACCCGTGCAAAAGACCACCGATTAAGAATAAGATTTTTCATTCTGTAGTCTGTAAAACGGTTAAAAAAGGCAGAAAGCTGCGCATCGGTAATGTCTGCCGGAAATTTCACATGGGGGGATGTTTTTCTCACGAGTGCAGCTATACGTCTACAGACGAGGGCCCAACATTTTCTAGAATCGGATGCTGCTATAACAACCGATAAAATATCATTGGGCAATTGAAGGAGATGTGTAATTGTCATTAGTGAATAATATAACAAAATAATTCAAATCATACAAACAATTGTAAATATCTCATATTTAGACGATTGACCATTAGCGGAAAGTTCTGTATTCTTCCTCGGAATGAAGCGTCTGCTTTTTTCAGTCACATTGGCTCTGTCTTGTGTCATTGCTGAAGAGTACACAATCAATCTGAAAGATCCTGTCTTCACCAATGGTGTCCTTTCGACGGAGCAGGGCGGGGTGATATCGGGGTCGGATTTTAGGATTCAAGCGCAGAAGATTGAATATGTGAATCGGGTTGAAAATGGGATGGCCATCAAGAAAATCACGGCTGAGGGTGATTTGCTGTTGGAGAAAAAGGGGCGGATTTTTGTCGGGAAGAAACTCGAGTACAATCTCGCTGAGAAAACAGGAAAGATGATCGATGGAAAAACCACGACCGATTATTGGTTTATCGGCGGCGATGAGATCGAACTTTTGGCCGATGGAAGTTTTTGGATTTCGAATGCGTATCTAACGACGGTCGAAGGTGGAGAGCCTTGGTGGGAGCTGAGCTCGGGGCAAATCGATGTCTCCGATCAAAGTGTGATGACGGCTAAGAACATCAAAATTAAGTTTTTTGAAGTGCCGGTCTTTTGGTTTCCGAAATTCAAGCTGAATCTCAATTGGGGCAAGAAGGTTAAAGAATCAACCATCCGGTACAAGTTCATTTGGGATCAGATTCTGAAACAAAAAATATCCATGAGGTACGAACTCTACTCAAGTGAAACGTTCGATCTTTTTGGAAGATTCGATTACCGGTTCAAACGGGGTCCTGGAGCGGCGATCGAAACCGATTACCATCCCTTAAGTGGCCGAACATTTTTCCAGACAAAGAACTACGCAGCTTATGACAAAGTCGTCGATGATGAGCACGGAAATGAGCGGTACCGATTTCAAGGACTTTTGAATCACAAATCTCTCGATGAGCGGACGAAAGTCCACATGAGTTATGACAAACTCAGCGACAATAAGATGCCGCAAGATTTTAAGAGCGATGATTTTGAACTGGGCACCCAAAAAAGAACGATTCTCTGGGTCAAAAATCAGCAAGACAATTATCTCACCCGGTTTTCCGTGCAGCCTCGGATCAATTATTTCCAAAGCATCAACCAAGAACTCCCTTTGATCACCCTCGACCTCCGCCCTTTTCCACTGGGAGAATCGGGGATTATTTTCGACAACTGGTTTTCCGCCGGCTATCTCAACTATGTCTATGCAACGAACATCGCCAAAGAACTCTCCAGCTCGAAAGCAGCTCGCCTAGAAACCAATAACACGATCTACCGGAACTTTGACTTAGACCCGATCAGTTTCACCCCTTACACTGGATTTATTGGGATTTTTTATAGCAACACACAAGAACATCACCCGGCAGGACAGGCGATCGGATCGTATGGGTTTGATCTCAACTCACTCCTCTACAAAAATTACCCCCGGTTCGGCCATACTCTAAAACCGTATCTGAAATACCAAGGCCTCAGTTCTCCTCCCACTCCGAATCATGCCCATTTCATCTTCAACATCAACGACGGTTATTTCCAAGAAAATCTCCTCCGGCCGGGCCTCGTTCAAAACTTTTATCCCTTGGCAACGTCTCTCCTTCCAGATGTCTCCCTTGATCTGTATAGCAACATTTTCCTCGGTCCCAATAAATTCCACCGGACCCTTCCAAAGCTCTACACCACCTGGGAATTTATCTATCCGTCGTGGCATGTGAGTACCGATATCGTTTACAATATTCAGGAATGGGTATTCGACCGGACGAATATTAAATCAGATTGGACTGTCTCAGAAAATTTTGCTTTCGGACTCGAGTTTCGGCACCGGAGTAAGTTTGATTGGAGAAAATCGGATCATGACAACTACCTCCTCGATCTCGCAAGGCCGATTGAAGAGCTCGTCCACTCCCCGATCTCGGATGGCCGCGATACCGTTCTTTCCCGCTTCCAAATCCGGCTTTCACCTCTTTGGACATGCCATATCGAAAGCCACCACGGCTGGGGACGGAAAAATGAGCCACGCTACGACGGGTTCGAAGTCCGCATCTCTACCCTTCTCACGGGTAAATGGCAGCTCCAATTCGGCTACAAACACACTCCTGGCATCAAGAACGAGTGGGTCTTCCCCTATATCAAGTTACTTCCAACCGAGTTCTAAAGGAGGAAATGATCGATTGAAGTTTTGTCGCATGACGGGTCCGCTCGGCCGCCTGTTTTTCCACTTTTTTCTGCATCTCGCTTTCCAGAGAGCGGATAGAATCTTCACGGATCTCGGCACTTTTAGCTGCCGTATCCAACCGAGCCGTATGCAAAGCCGACTCTGCCTCTTGTTTTGCCCGCGCAAACATCGTCAGCTGACTATCTAACCTCCCTAGTTGAAAACTCTCTTGGAGGGCACCCACTGTATCCGCAGCCATTTGCACGCGAAGGGATTCTATTTCTCTATTTAAAAGACCTATCTCTTCACTCTCTCTTACTAATCGGTTCTTCCGCTTCTCTAATTCTCGATACTGTGTATCTAGAAGTTTAAGAGCAATTTCCTTAGATTGGACGACACTCGACCCTTCTAAGTGAGTTTTTTCTCGCTCTTTTTCTTCAAGAGGTTGATACATCGCAAGACGGCGCCGCTCGAGATCCCCTTTACGGCTTTTTTCGAGTTCGCCGCGGATTTCTTTCAGCCGCTGTTCTTGTTTTTCAAGAGCTTCTAATTCTTTTTTAGGATCTTGACGGGCGGCTTTTACTCCTGTAACGGGGGTATCGGGATGATCGACCCGTTGTTTAAATTCCCTCTTCTTGGCTTTAAATTCTAGGCTTTCGACGGTCCCGGCTAAGGTTTTTTCTTCTCTTTCAAGTTTTAAGATGGCGGAAATTTCCGCTTCAAGCGCTTTCAAAACCTTTTTCTCGGTTTCAATCTGTTGGTCCAGCTCTTTTACTTTTGGAGCTAATTTAGACTTTGCATCTGCAAGTGCCCTTTCGGCTTCTCGATATTTAACGAGCATAGCTTGAAGCCGTGTAGAAATCTGTTCTGATTCGAGACGTTGCACACTTTGCTGCAGAGCTTCTAACTGTTTTCCTTTTATAGCGAGAAGATTAGCGGTACTTATACCACTCGGACGGGATTGCAACTCCCTCAATTGCCTTTGCACGTTGTCGTAGGCCAATTCTGCATTCCGAGCCACTTGTTCTTTCTCTTTGAGCCGCGTTTCCATTGTCTTGACGCGGCTTTCTTCCGCAGTTTTTAGCCTTTGTTTTTCGGTTGTATAAATCGTATCGATTGCACCGAGGGTCCGTTCATGGAGATTTTTTTCATCGGCATACTCTTTCTGCGCGGCTGTATAGGCTCCTCGGAGTTCAGCTCCTATCAAGTCCAAATGGGTGATCGATGTTAGTTCAGAGGTGACCGGCTCCTGAAAGGTTCGACTCACCAAAACATCGGCATGCTCATAGAAAAAACCTCGCACTAAAGCACGAATTTCCGGTTGTTTGGGGTCGATAAAATTATATTGGAGAAATTCCGATCCATATCTTTGAGAAATCTCGGTCCATCGCGTGACCCTTTTTACTTCCCTAGCAAAGCGAGCTTTTAAATCGCCATCTTCGGGTAACAAAACACTGGACTCAAAAAGAGGTAAATATTCGTGAAAGAGTTTTGAAAGAGGCAGATCCGCTGTTTCAGCAAGAGCTGCTTGCGTCCATTCTCGAGGTGAGAAAAAGACCTTCAAACTCTCTAAAAAGCCGGCTCGATCAAAAGCCAAAACATTGCGGAGGTTAATAGGAGATCCCCACCTGGATAAAAGAGTTTCTCTCACATCGTTTTTCGTAATCCCGAGAAGTTCCCGATCCTTGCGGAAGGCAGGATTGACGATGTCGAGTGTCGGCAGTTGAAGAAACTGCTCTTTGAGAAGAGGGACATAGGCGGGGTTCGCAGCAATGGTTTCGATCCCATTTCTAAAGCGAAAGATGGTGTATGTTAAGGCAGGAAGGTTTTTAAATTCCCTTGTTAAAAGGGCAACTTCAAGGGTGTTTTGCACATTGAACGCTTTCATGCCCTTTTCATACTTCGACCGGATTTCGACCAGACCCAGACCTCGGCTCAGAACATGGGCAACAAAACTCGGCTGGAGCAAAGCAAGGCCGTCGGGATCCAGGTGGTCAAGACCGTTCATGCCATTTCGCTCGATAAACCGTTCATAGGTTTGGCCGTCAACTCTAGCTTCTCTAAAAACGACCGATCTTCTGTATTGATTTTGTTCTTCGGTTGTCAGCAACCTTGTAAAAGCCCTCTGACCTTCTAAAGCGGTTAAGGTGAATTCGGGTTGCTCGAGATAATGGATATACGATGCCTTCAAGGCATCGAGGGTTTCACGACTTAAAGGGGCGTTGAAAATGCCTTCGGTTTGACGGTGCAAAAATTGAGAATACCCATGTTGGTCGAGTAGGTACGCAGCCCACTGATTGAACTCTTCATCTGAAAAGACAAGTGGATCCTTATAAACATTTCTTAAAGTTACAAGGGGGTTATTTTCAATACCACTACTCACAATACGTCGTTGCATCTTCATTTCGTTTGGATCTTTCTCTCGCCGGTTAAAAAACCATAGTGCAAGACCGACCACAGAAGAGAAGAGAGTGAATGTTGCTGAAGCGGTAAAAATGATTAAAATTGTTCTCGGTTTTGCGGTGAGAGAAGTGTATACGTAATGTGTAAAGATTCCTGACGGAATGCTGACCGCCGTCAAAAACTGGCCCGCATGCCGACGGGTTTTCCGCCCTGCAGTTTCAATCGGTCCCGTCAAGTCATTCCAATTTGTAAGTGGTCTAGGAGCAGGTGCGCGTGCAAAAGAAGGTGCTGGTGCTGATGCCATATATTCCTCAATTTTTTCAGAATATTATACTCTAAAACTGTTCTTGGTCGAATACTAATCTTTTTTTGGGAGCATCGACATACAGTTTTTCATTGATTTCCCTCGCGATGGTGAGGTATTTCAAAGCTTTTTTTTCACACTTTTCTTTAAGGTAGCTCCAGCCGATCCCTTGGTAGGCGGTCAAAACAATAGGATTGCTGTCTCCGCAATGGTGCTCTCCCATGCGGAGAGCTTTTTTGAATAATGTGCGGGCTTTTTTATACTGATGGAGCTTGAGATAAGCTCTTCCCATCGCGTTCCAAAGACGTGAGAGGTAAGGGTTTCGAAGGGGAAATTTCCGTTCAATATCGAGGAATAAATCTAACGCCCCGCGGATCTTGCCCTGGTCATAGAGCATGATTCCCTTGCATAGGACACTGTACAGATAGAAAGGGTGGTTTTTTCCCAAAATTTGTTGATCGACAATCGCCGTTTTCTCAAACCATTCCAAAGATTCGTCGTATCTTTTTAGTTTACTCAGACTATTGGCGATATTATGGTAGCTAAAGATGAAGTCGTTTTCTCCATGATGCTGCTGCCTAATGGCTAAGGCTTCTTGATGACATTTTAAAGCCTCCTCATACTCTCCCATTTCTACCAAAATACAACCTTTGTTATTCAGAGAATGCGCTAGATTCAAAGGAAATTGTTCAAAATGGAGTTTTTGAATTTCTATCGCCTTTCTAACTGAGTCGAGCCCTTCAGAATACCTCCCCAGTCTCATCAGATCCCAACCCATCGCTTGATAAATGTCTCCCACTTCGATCTTTGTAACATGTGGACCCAAAATTTGAAGAGCTTCCTTAAAAACCTCGACAGAATCAAAAAAGTAGTCATTATAAAGACCCCAAATCCCTATCATTTCTAAAATTTTAGCTCTTTTTAGAGGATCGACCTCAGCCGCATTTTGAAGGGCATGCCTCCTAACCTCACTCGCGTGGATATAAAAAAGCCAACCTTCTCTCCAAGTTGACATCTTCTCAAATTGATAATCTAGAGCATGTTTTTCGATTAAGGTCACCGCTTGTCCAAGATCGGTTCGGATCGAATCTTTTCGACTTTCCCGCAGCACATGCTGGAAAAAGGGGTGAAGAGAAAATGTTTTCGTTTTTTCGTCGTACCGAATCAGGCTGTACATCTGCAGCGACTTTAAGATCTCTTTTTTTTCGACATCGACGTTCGGTATATTCCCCAGCCAATCGGCAATCCACTCTTCTGGAATCGATTCACGGTAAAGATAGCCGCAAAGATAGAGCCACTGGAGTGCCGAAGGATGATTCTTCTCGAGCCACCGCAGAGGGAAGAGCCACGATGTCGCTAGACTTTTCGTATACCGTCCATTCACATCGGTGTATTTCCAGAGAGGCCCGAATTTTTCCCGATAACTAGAAGCAAAAAGAGTGTGGTATTCGGCAATACTAAAACCGGGAGTGGCTTTGATGTAATGCCCCACAGCATTCACAAGTAAGGGAATTCCATCCAAATCTTTTGCCAGATCTTCCATAGCAAGGCTCGGTTTTTCCCCCGTAATTTTTTCGAGCAGTGCCATGGATTCCTCCAAGGAAAAGGGGGGAATCTCGACCCAATATTCGGGATTTAAGATCCTCTTCTGAGAGGTGATCAGAATCGATCCTCCTCTTTGAGGATAAGAAATCGTATCGTCTTCCACATTATCGAAAATGAGTAGCCAAGGAAGTTTAAACGGGTGATTTTCAAGATGGAGATGGACCCTTTCCTGGATTCTTTGAGCCGACTCTCCCCCACCGAGGAGTCCCAGCTTCTCCGCCAGGTCCCGGTATCCTTGATCGAGATGCTCTTTGCTGTCACACATGAACGTCCAGATGAATGAAAACTTATTCTGATACAGATTTCCAAACTGGATCGCCGTCTCGCTCTTGCCAAATCCTCCCCTCCCGAGAAGGATTCTCATTTTTAAATTCCCGTCCTTCTTCGTCAGATCGTTCTTAAGAGAGTCCAACACCTTCTGCCGGCCAATAAAATCAGGCGATGGCCCTTTGAGATAGACAAAGTGAGAATCCGAAGACCGCTTGGGATAAAAAAAGAAAAGGAGTAATCCGAGACTAAAAACCCATACCCAGCGAAAGGTTTTCTTCCTCTTGGGCGGAAGGTAGAGATCCTCGATCTTTTCATCCCTGAGAATTGATGACGGAATACCAGGCACGGGGGTATTTTAACTTTATCCCGAATTATTTAGAATAACTAGAACGCCGAGGAGGAGGATCGATTTGGCTTTGCCTAGCGGCGCATATTGTCACTTGTTTACCAGCCCCGTTAATAATATGATGCGATGATGTTGGATTTCTATGATGTGATCATTGTTGGGGCCGGATATGCCGGATTAGCGTGTGCTCTGAAGCTTCAAGAAAAGGGAGCAAAAGTCGTTTTGCTGGAAGCGAAAGATCGGGTTGGGGGGCGGACGCTGGATCGGGAGGTCTTCGGCAGTCGCCGGTTAGAGCTGGGCGGGCAATATATTGCTCCTATTCAAAAGAGGGTCACGAAAATGATCGCCGATCTGGGGCTGAAGACCTATCAAGCTTGGGGAAAGGGAGACAATTTCCTCATCTACGATGGTATGTTGGCTCGGTATTCATCGACACCTTCGGAATGCCTTGGAAAACTTCTATCCGATCCAACGATCCAAAAAGAGATTGATCAAGCTATCTTAATGCTGGAAAAGATGGTTGAAGAGGTCCCTTCGCACGCTCCCTGGGATGCTGCTGAAGGGGATCTTTGGGATAGCATGACTTTCGAGAGTTGGATCCAAGATCATCTCCACTCTTCTGCCGCTCAGCAATTTTTTCGATTCATCGTCAATCAAGGGTTTTCAACGGAACCGGAGGATATTTCCGTTTTGCAGATGGTCTGGTTTTTTAAAACGAGCCACGGCCTGCCCCCTTGGGCTATGGGGGGTCCTCAAGCCAACCGGATCGATGGAGGGACTCAACTGGCGGCTATCAAAATGGGAGAAAAACTTCCTATCCAATTCCAAGAGAGAGTCATTCAAATTGTTCAGACGGAAGTTGGGGTAGAGGTGGTGACGACTCGGAGGATCTACAAAGCTCAACGTGCGGTCGTTTCTGTCCCACCTCAACTGATTCTGACGATCCATTATGAGCCTTCGCTTCCCTCGGACCTTCACCGGGCCTTTGCTGCTATGCAAACGGGGAATGCTATGAAAGTGCAGGCGGTTTATAAAACTCCTTTCTGGCGCGCAAAAGGGTTTTCAGGAAACGGGATCTCCTACAATCGAAGCCCCACTTTCACATATGATAATAGTGGTCCCGATGGAGTTCCGGGAGTCCTGCTTGGATTTCTTACGGCTTCAAAGGCAACAGAGATGAATCGCCTGCCTGAAAATAAACGGAGGGATGCGGTTTTATCGACATGGGCCTCGGTCTTCGGGCAAGAGGTCATGGATCCGATCGAATACATCGAATACGATTGGCTCCAAGATCCTACCATACGGGGCGGTCATGGATGCCACTTTCCGCCTGGATTCTGGAAGGAACTCGGTCCTGCCCTCGGAAAAAATCAGATGCCCAGCTTCGGGCGGATCATTTGGGCTGCTTCTGATCTTGCAAAAGACTGGAATGGTTATTTGGAAGGAGCCCTTTTTGCGGGCGAGCAAGCTGCTGAGGAGACTTTAGTATGATCTCTTTTCGAAATTTACTTTTTCTTTTGCCGGCTTTAAGTTTCGCCACGGAAACAGACGAGGGCCTTGGCATTAGCACGAACCCTAGTACTGTGGACATTGTGCCTGGAACGGGTGAACTCGGCGCGTGGATTTTTCAGCAACCGGAAACCTCGGGCGTTCGACTAGGCGGCGTCTGGATTTCTGATGGAGATGTCACTCTTACAGGAGGGCAAGGCTCCAAGCGTTGGAGTGGAAACAATTTAGTGGTTCTGGGGCTTAATTTAGATTTTGAAAAATACAATTTTTGGGAGGGAGGATCTTTCGGGATCGCGTATTTACAGTTTAACGGGATGGATTCGAATGGAAGGGCTGGGGTTGTTCAAGGATTTGATTCGATGTCCGTTGTCCCTCCCTTTACAAATCGTTCGGAATTATATGAAGTATGGATCCGCCAGGTGCTTTTTGATGAAAAACTCGTTATTCGCCTAGGGAAAACAGTTCCTACCTACGATTTTAACAATGTGATTCGTCCTGTGCCCGTCCAAGATGAGAGTCTAGACATTCCAGGGGTGAGTGGTCTTTTGTATACTCCTATCTTTATCAATCCTGTCAATATTGGCGTGCTCCCTGGATATTACAACTCTGCCTACGGAGTTACAGTCAACATTGCTCCCACCGATAATTACTATCTTTCTTTGGGTAGCTACGACGGCAATTTAGCCCGAGGGGTCCAGACAGGACTTAAATTGGGTCCTCATTTCAATGGGTATTATTTTTATATTGCAGAAACAGGGGTCGATTGGTTGGCTGGGGAAGAGTGCAAACCAGGAAATATTGCTATTGGCGGATGGGTACAAACAGGAAAACTATCTGTTCCCAATGTCGTAAAGCAGCACGGTGCTCAAGGCGTATATCTTTTCGGCTCTCAACGGGTTTGGTTTCAACACCCCGGTGTCGATCATAGCGGGATCAGCGTGTTTTGGCAGCTAGGTTATAACCATGCAAAAACCCTGCCGATGAATCGATTTGTAGGTTTTGGATTGACAGCATTTGCACTCACTCGTCCGAAAGATTCATTCGGTTTTGGAACTGCCTGGTCGCGGCTCAATCACAAACTTTTTACCCGAAGAAGCGAGTTGATGTTTCAATTCTATTACCAAGCCCACCTCTTCCATACGACATACTTGGAACCTGTGATCAGTTATATTCCCACACCCGGCGGTGGATATCATCTCCCCCAAACTGTGATCGCAACTTTTCAAATGATCACCCTATTCTAATTGCAAAATACTAAGAACTATAATAACACGAGAATATACGAGGAGTTTTTATGGATAAAAATGACGAAGCGTTTATGAAGAAAGCGATTGAGCTGAGCAGGAGAGCTTCCATTATTGAAAAAAGTGGAGGGGTTTTCGGCGCCGTCGTTGTCAAAGACGGCAAAATTATCGGTGAGGGATACAATCAAGTTCTTAGACATAACGATCCGACATGGCACGCCGAAATGCAAGCCATACGAGAGGCGTGCAAAAAATTAGGAACACCTCATCTTAAAGGTTGCGTGATGTACACCAGTGCTGAATGTTGCCCCATGTGTTTAGCCACAGCTTATTGGGCCCATCTCGATAAAGTCTATTATGCTGCGACAACAGCTGATGCTCTAAAATATGGAGAATTTGCTGATATCGATATTTTGGACGAAATCCGAAAAGATCCCAAAGATCGGCGCATTAAATTCACACAAATGCTCCAGCCTGAAGCTGTCGAGGTTTGGAAAGAATTTTCCAAGATGCCTGACCGAGCGCGTTATTGATGAATGAAATCACGATATTGACCACTAAGGTCCATATTGAACCTCCATTAAAAGCACCATTTGCCGATTGGCAAGTCGATTTTAATACAACAGTTGCCGCATTTCCTGGCTTTGTTAGTATGGAAATTTTATCTGCTGTGTCTGAATGGAGGATATTGCAACGGTTTTCAAACAGTGAAGCTTTGCAGGCTTGGAAGAAGTCTAAAGTACACCAGGAGCTCATTGAAAAATTGCAGCGCATTGTGGGCCCTAATGCCATTGAAGAAACCGAATTAGAGGCAAGCAATCTTGAAGGAGGTGTTACCGAAGTCTTTGTGACACAGGTCGCCCCTGACATGGATGAGGCTTTTCGGAAATGGCTTGCGAAAATGCATCAAGCCGAAGCAAAATTCCCTGGATTTAGAGGCGTGTATGTTCAATCGCCCAGTACAACGGCTAAGAATTGGATAACGATGCTCCAGTTCGACACGCCGGAAAATCTCGATCGGTGGTTAACATCCCCCGAGCGTAACCAAGTCCTAAAAGAATCCGAATCTTTCATAGCCTCCCTTGAAAGTCACCGTGTGATTTCCCCCTATGCAGGATGGTTTTCTTCCCTTGCAAAAACTGGCCTTCCTTCCGTCTGGAAGCAGACCATGGTCGTTCTCCTTGTCCTTTTCCCCATTGTCATATTCGAAATTAAATACCTGTCACCTTTGACATCCCAATGGGGCCCTTCCCTTGCAACCTTCATTGGCAATGCCCTCAGCGTGACTTTAATCGCCTGGCCCATGATGCCCATCGCTATCCGTTTTCTCCGCTGGTGGCTCTGCCCTGTAACACCTCGACCCTCGATCACCCTTCTAGGCACCCTTGTCGTTCTAGCCCTTTATCTAATAGAAATTGCCATCTTCTGGAATTTTATTTGACAATAATAAATTGGGTTCCTATCCACTGCATGAAGGGAATGAGAGCCGCATCAATTCTCCATCCATGATATGGATCCCGGATCGTAGCAGTCATCTTTTTAAGAGAAATCGCATCGAGAACAACCATGTGACTTCCCACTTCAGGATGAAGAATACCCAAAAGCCCAGGGCCGTCTTTTAATAAAGCCATCAACGTTGTCACCCTTTCAATGGCACCACCGTGAAGGTTATGGATCTTGTACAACAGACCCGCCTTTTGAAGAAATCTCTCCATCATTTCCTCGGTTGTCATATTTCCTCGCCGCATCTCTTCGAAAAGGGGCGTTCTCCCCAGATCGAGCGCCAGCATCGTGATGGCTGTCGGTACACAGGTCCGGGTTCCTTGCTGCAGCAGAACATGCTTGCCATCGCCTGTTAGAGGATACTTTTTTACGATCTGCTCATCCGTGACAAACTCGGCAGTCCCATGCGCTGATATCGGGTTAAAATCTTGATCAAAATAAACCGTATCATTCCAACTAACCCGGGGAATCCTCCGTGCAGGCAACTCTCCCTCTTCCTCTACTTTTGCATATTTATGTGAAACGTGGTCCACAAATGAAGAAGACCGGGGTCTTTTAAACTCAAGAATCCGTTCACAACCTCCAACCGGCTGACTCATACCCAAGAGTTTATACCTCGGGCCCGATAAAAGAAAAGGGTACTTTTTATTAAAATAATGTTAAAATGTCTCAATATGTCTTTAATTGTTAGATCAATGCCCGAAGAACTATGGGTATATATTTTTAGTTATACAGATGTTCAAACAAGAAATGCATCTAGTTTGAGTTGTAAAATATTTGCTAGAGTTATGAGAGAATTTGTTCGATCGGTTTATTTACCCTCGGATGATCGTCATCTTCAGAAATTTCTTTCTAGGTTCCCTCCACACGTTAAAAGAATTTTCTTTGGCAGTTGGAGTTGTAAGAGAGTCGCTGCGCTTCTTTCGGAACCAGAAGTTCAAAAAGTCGAAATGTTATCGCTTGTTGCACTGAATGGGCTAGAGGAAGAAGATCTTTTATCAAAAGCTATTTTAAAATTAACATCGTTAAGAATATTAAAGATCGTATCCTCTAATAATGTAGGTGTTTGCATTCATCCCTCTCTTCATTTGAGGAGTTTGATTCTAGAAAATTGTTATCCTCTTAGAATCGCGCTGTTTCCACCTTCACTTGAACATCTCAGTATCCATGATGTTCCAAAATCGGGCTTACCAACTCTGACAAACTTATCTAAACTTCAACTCCTCCGCGATGAACAGAACCTTTATCCCGAATATCAAGGTACAAGGTACACCTCTAAAACGTTGGCTTCCGGAGATTTAAAAACAATAGAGTCGTTATTCAATCAAGGCGCAGATCCCAATACTGCTCCACTGCCTATACTGGGCGATCATGCACGTTTAGCTTTATTCATCAAAAATGGAGCTAATCTTAGAATTCAAGATCTCGAAGATGCAATCAATAAACCTTGTTTCGCATGTGTGTCTTTATTATTGAATGGAGGAGCTCCCTGCAATGATGTCAATCGTCAAGGGAACACTCCCTTACATCAAGCAGTTCAACAGAGTCTTAGTAATATTGCTCACTTACTTATCAGAAATGGAGCCTATGTTCGAGCTACAAACGCCAAATATGAAACTCCTTTGCACGCCGCTGCTTCCAATGGGGATACTGCTTGCGGAGCTTTGTTAGTCAGTCATGGCGCCGATTTGAATGCTCGAGCTATCCATAAATGGTCTCCTTTGCATAAAGCGGCGGAAAATGGTCAAGGGGACTTTGCAAATTTTCTATTGGAGAAAGGTGCGGATATCCATGCAAGAGATGACATGCGTGCTACTCCTCTTCACCGTGCAGCCCTTAAAGGTCATGTGAGTGTAGCGAGATTATTAGTGAGCAAAGGGGCTTCGATGGATGCTGTTGATAAAAAAAATTCCACTCCTTTGCATGTGGCAATACAGCATGGCCATGTTGCATGTGCGACTTTCCTTGTAAATCAAGGGGCTAATATCAAGGCTCTTAATTTGGAAAATATGACACCTTTGCATTATACCTACCATTCCAAGGATGATACCTTGCCGTTATTGCTCCTTAGCAAAGGTGCAGACATGCATGCAAAAAATGCGAAAGGTGAAACTTCTTTACATCTGTCCGTCGCTTATGGTTCCAGAACACGCGTAAGCCTCATGCTCGATCAGGGAGCCGATATTCATGCTCAAAATCATCTCAATGAAACCGTCTTGCATTACCTTGTCAGGAGAGACTCTGTCCATTTTAAACGACCCCTTTTAGAATTACTTGTGGAAAGAGGAGCGAATATCAATGCTACAAATCATGAAGGCAAAACACCTTTGCAAATTGCTAGAGATAAAAAACTCAAATGTCTTCCATATCTCTTACATGTAAAAACAGCTCTAGAAAAAGTTGATGCCGTCGGTAGAACCTCTTTACACCTTGCAGCGGCCCAAGGGGATCAAACCCAGGTTCGCCTGCTTTTGAGCAGAGGATCCCCTATTGATGCCATCGATCATTTTCATGAAACTCCTCTCCATTTAGCAGCCACCGAGGGTCGTGATGAATGTGTCGCTTTACTCCTTGAAAAAGGTGCAAACCTACAATCAAAAAATGTCATGGACCTCACTCCTTTAGAAGTGGCAATGCTTCATCAAAAAGAAAAATGTATCGAACTACTTACCAAAGAAGAAAGGAGAATTTCTCAAACGAAACGGAAATTTATTAACCCAATGGTCAAATAGGTGACAAAAGGGCTTAGCGAGGCAAAGCCAGATTGATTCTCGCGAGGAATAACATTCTTGAATACGAAGGATTCCGAGCGAGAATCGATATGGCGAAGCCGCAGCAAGCATCTTTGTCGCCTATTTGATCAGCGGGTTAATACCGATACTTCTCATAAATAGTCAGAGCACAGGCAGCCACGAGGACCATTAAAATCCCTAGGGCAGTATTGTAATTGCGTACGAAATGATAGACACGGGACGGTGTCGGTACAAGAGGTGCAGCAGCCTGCTGGGCAGTCACATATTTCAAACATTCTGCATGGAATGCTCGGATTCTACGATGCTGCTCTTCGATGGGCAAATTGTCAGCATAGGTGACATCCATTAGATGAGTAGGGTTTCTGGTCATTTTTTCTAGAGCATTTTCAAAGGGGCCAAGTTGATTAAATTTATAGGAAAGCTGCCTACAAACCAGTTTGATTTCTCTTCCTTTGAGATCAAAAATAACACTATCCCCTTCTTTTTTCCCTAGAAACAGTTGAGCGGGAAGAGCATCATCTATATTTTTTGCATGCCTGGACCAATTGCCACATCTATGACTCATAACCCATGTTTCAACGGAGACAAGCGGACCACCTTCGGTCCCATAGTTTCCATGATACCTCAGTCTCTCTCCGCAAACATACGCTGGATTGGGAATGATAAAAACATCCCCTTTTTCTCGATTTTTAGCTTTGGCAAGAACAAGAGCCATAGCCTTCACAGAAGGTACATCATCCGATTTCGGGGACTCTAATAGATTTAACTCTCTAGGCGCGAGATCACAAAGAGCATCGATGATATCTTCTGCAAATTGATCGATGTTTCTAGCCACTTCTACGCCTCGACATGTAAAAATACGACGAAAGTAGTTACCTAAGTCGACAGTGGTGAATTTTTTGATATCCGGATAGGCAGGCCGATCATTAGATATTAAAAAACCTTCGCTATGTGTGAGTTCTTTAAGCTTTTGATCCCAATGATTGACCAATCGAATCCATTTGTAGCCTCGCAATTCACCGACGATACTTCTGTATACCCTTGAACTTTGACGGAGCGCACGTATCTCAGATCCATCACAGAAGGAAAAAACATGGGCTAATAATTCTTGCGGCAATGTAATAGCCATGAGAAGTATTATATATTAGTTTTTTAATAATTTCAATAAATCGCAACAAATTGTGCATCAGTTAATTATAGAAATTTCCGAACCAAAATATCCAATTTTATTGGAGATTTGTGTCTAAAACATACTCTCATGAATTTTTTATCATGCACTATCAAGCATATCCTATGAATCATGTTTTTGGCGTTGTCTACACAGTTGCCGGAAAAACATGATTCATAGGATATGCTTGATACACGTGATATGAAAAAGGAGAGAAATCCGATAACACGCGATTGGCTAAAATTCACAATGAATTTTCAGCCAGAAATTAAAACACTGGCATGCTTGAGGGCGGCGTCGATGTGGGGGAAGATGTTTTTTCGGCCGATGAGATCGGCGAGGCCGAACTTTTTGAGACTTTCGAGGGGTCGATCTTTTACGCCGGATAGGAGGAGGATGGTGTTGTCTTTTTGGCATTTGTAGTAAAACTCTTTGAGGGCGTGCATGCCGGAGGCATCGATGATCGGAACATGGCGCATGCGTAAGATGAAGACTTTGGGTGGTTTTTCGAGATTGTGCAGGATGTCTTTCAAGCTATCGGCAACGCCAAAGAAGAAAGGTCCGGTGATTTCGTAGACTTCCGTATGGGGCGGGATATGTTTTTTAGAAATCGCATCACGGTCTTTTTCCTCTTCTTCTTCGACTTGGATGGCGGTCGATACTTTGGGTGAGAGATCGCTCATCCGTTTCATGAATAAAAATGCGGCGAGGATCATCCCAATTTCAACGGCAACGGTCAGATCGACAAAAACGGTGAGCAAAAAGACGGTCAAAAGGACTGCCACATCGCCCAGTGGTGCTTTGAGCAGATGGCGAAAATGGGTGATTTCGCTCATATTCCAAGCGACCATCATCAAAACAGCGGAAAGAGCAGGCAAAGGGATTTTTCCAACGAGCGGAGCAAAAGCCAAGATAATCAGAAAGAGAGTGATCGCATGGATCATCCCTGCAACAGGGGTTTTTCCGCCCGTCTTGATATTGGTCGCTGTTCTTGCAATGGCGCCTGTCGCAGGAATTCCTCCAAAGAAGATAGATCCGATGTTGCCGATCCCTTGGGCTACCAGTTCGCAGTTAGATTTATGTCTTCCACCTGTCATTCCATCGGCAACGACAGCAGAAAGCAAAGATTCAACCCCTGCTAAAAAAGCAATCACCAGAGCATCGGGGAGTAAATTCTGCAGACTTTGCAAACTCAAATGAAAACTGGGAAGTTTTGGAGTCGGAAGGAGACGGGGAATTTCTCCAAAGCGAGAGGCGATTGTTTCTACCGGCAGCTGAAATATAATACACGTTGCTGTTGCAAGAGCAATCGCTGTAATGCCCCAAGGAAGAGAAGGGATATATTTCCGGACGATCAAAATGATGCCTAAGGTAGTAGCAGCGACCCCGAATGTCACACCGTCGAATGTGGGAAAACACTTAAAATAGAGATCCCACTGGCCAAGAAAACTCGAAGGTACGGCAGCAATTTTAAGGCCAAAAAAATCTTTGATCTGCGAAGAGAAGATAATCACGGCGATTCCAGAAGTAAAACCGGTTACGAGAGGATAAGGGATAAACTTGATGAGTGTGCCCAGCCGGAATAATCCGGCGATAATTAATAATGCAGCTGCAATTAAAGTAGCAAATACGAGTCCATCGTACCCTTGTCTTTGAATAATTCCATAAATGATCACGACAAAAGCTCCGGTGGGACCGCCAATCTGAAATCGGCTTCCACCGAGAAGCGAAATTAAAAAACCGGCCACGATCGCGGTATATAAACCACGTTCTGGTTCGACACCGGAAGCAATGGCAAATGCCATAGCCAGCGGCAGGGCGACGACGCCGACGGTTAACCCGGCAATTAAATCATGTCGAAATGTATTCCAGGAATACTCCCTTAAACAAATCCATGACTTGGGAACAAAGGGCTTAATGGGCATATTTCTTCTTGATTTCGCGGAGTTCGGGCTGTGCTTTATGGAGGAATTTTTTAGGGACACGGTCGATGTAGAGGACGCCGTTGAGGTGGTCGTTTTCGTGCATGATGACGCGGCCATTGTGCCATTCGAACTCTTCGGTGAGGACGGTGCCATCGAGTTTGGTTGACTCGACCTTGACTTTGAAGGGCCTTTCGACGGGGAGATTGAGTTTTGGGATAGAAAGACATCCTTCGTCGGTGACCCACGTCTCCTGGGAGTATCCGAGGATTTTTGGATTGACATAGACGTGCGGTTCTGAAAGGGCCCATTTCCCATCAGGAAGGTGGATGTATCTGCGCAGAACAAAGAGACGGATGGAATGGCCAACTTGGGGGGCGGAGAGTCCGATGCCCCGTCCTCCTTCATCCATGGTTTCGATCATGTCGGCAGCGAGCTGCCGAATCTCATCGGTGATTTCGGCAATCGGCTCACATTTTTTCCGGAGAATGGGATCGCCGTAGTAACGGAGCGGGAGCTTCATTTCTGGACGTCTTCAATCGTTGTGGGGAGAGCCTTCACACGGTGCGAGCTGATCGTCGATGACCAGATGGAGAGGACCAAGCAGGCCACCATAAAGACAACGGCGAGCCATGCGGTGAACTTCTTTAAAACATCGGCCGTAGACGTTCCAAAGAGCGACTCCCCCGGATCTCCTCCAAAAGAGGCTCCAAGGCCAAGGCTTTTGCTCTCTTGCACCAGGATAACCAGGCAGAGAATGCCGCAGAGAAACATGAAAAAGAAAATAGAAAGATAAAATAAGAAAGTCATGGGTTGAATCCTTGGATAATTTTAATAAATTTTGTGACATCGAGGGAGGCGCCTCCAACAAGGGCACCATCGATATCGGGTTGCAGGGCAAGGCCAGAGGCCGTTTCAGGAGTGACCGAGCCGCCGTAAAGAATAGGGGTTTTTTCGCTGATTTTCTTTCCCCAGACCTCTTCAATAACGCCGCGGCAAAATCGGTGGGCTTCCTGTGCAATTTCCGGCGTCGCAGTTTTACCTGTGCCGATCGCCCAGACAGGTTCATAGGCAATGACGAGATCTCCAGGGGGAATATTTCCTAGGGCGGTTTTGAGTTGCGCGGCCAGCACATCGAATGTTTTCCCTTCTTGTCTTTTCTCGAGAGTCTCGCCCACACAAAGAATCGGAAGGAGATGGTGGGTCAACGCTTGCTTGAGTTTGAGATGGATTCTCTCATCGGTTTCATGGAAAAGTCTCCGCCTCTCCGAATGGCCCAAGATGACAAACCGAGCCCCGGCATCTTTCAACATGGTTGCCGATATTTCGCCGGTATAAGCCCCCTCTTCTGCCTCATGCATATTTTGAGCTCCGATGACGTAAGGTTCAGATCTGGATATGAGGGGAAGAGCCGTGAAAGGAGGAGCAATGAAAACTTGGCAAGATGGGTTTGGGAGATCTTTTTTTAAAGCCCGAATAAATGTCTCGGCTTCAACTCCTGTCTTGTACATTTTCCAGTTGGCAGCAATAATAGGGTTTCTATTGGACATGGGAATATTTTAGCTAAACCCTTGAGCAAATGCAAGAAAACGTCTTAACTGTCAGTGAACTCACCCAGGCTATCAAGAAACAATTAGAAGGAAGATTCCCCTCTGTCCAGGTGCAAGGAGAAATTTCAAATTTTAAAGAACAGGCTTCCGGACATCTCTATTTTACCCTGAAAGATACAAACGCCCAAATCTCGGCCGTACTTTTTAGAGGTCACACGCAAGGATTGACTAGATTACCAAAAAACGGCGACCAGGTGATTGTGCAGGGAGAGATCAGTGTCTATCCGCCGCGCGGCAACTACCAGCTGATCATCCGAGGATTGCAATATGCGGGCGTGGGCGAACTTTTGCTCAAACTCCACGCTCTCAAAACAAAACTTGAAAACTTGGGATGGTTTGACAAATCGCGCAAAAAGCCCCTTCCCAAAACCCCCAAAACCATTGGAGTGGTGACGAGTCCGACCGGCGCGGTGATTCAAGATATTTTAAATATTTTGGGGAGAAGACATGCCGGGTTTCATCTGCTTTTAAATCCGGTCAAAGTCCAAGGCGAGGGGGCAGCTCAAGAGATTGCGAAAGCGATCGAACATTTTAACACCTACAATCTTGCTGATGTATTGATTGTCGGTCGCGGGGGTGGAAGTCTCGAAGATCTCTGGCCGTTCAATGAAGAGATTGTGGCTACGGCGATCTTCCGATCAAAAATACCGATCATTTCCGCCGTCGGACACGAGACCGATTTTTCGATCGCTGATTTTGTGGCCGACGTCAGAGCACCGACCCCGTCGGCTGCAGCGGAAATCTGTATGGCAGCAGCCGAAGAACACCTTCAATTTCTCCGGCAAATGGACAAACGGATCACCCAGGCCCTCTTGCACCTGCTGAAATTCTACCGTCACCGACTCGATCACATCCGCAAGCAACCGATCCTCTCTTCCCCCTTTGCTCTTCTCGGCAATGCATCCCAGCGGCTCGATGATTTAGGAGAAGAGATCCTCGAAAGTTTGCAGCGAAATATTCAAATCCACAAACAAAAACTGACCCAGCTCACTAGCCACCTGAAGTCGATCGACCCTAAAAACCTTTTAACGAAAGGGTATTCCATTCTCTTCCGAGAAAACAGCCGGTCCGTTATCTTCTCAAGTAAGGATGTGAATGCTGGAGAAAATGTATCCATTGTATTCCATGATGGAGAAACCAAAGCCAAAATATTATGAAATTTGAAGAAGCGTATCACCGATTAGAAGAAATTTTAGAAAAAATGAATGGTGGAAAAGTCGTCCTCGATGATTCCCTCAAGCTGTATGAAGAAGCCGACCTGCTGATCACGACATGTCAAAAAAAATTACAAGATGCTGAAAAGAAAATCGAGATGATGATCAAAAATCGAAACGGTGAGCCTGTGCTCGATGAAGCCGGCAATCCGACCGTTCAACCGTTTGAAGTCCGATGAAAATTGCACTCTTCCGCAATCGTGCCATAGAACAGTCGAAAAATTTGGCGATTGGCATCCGTGAATTTTTATCGAATCAAAAAGTTGAAGTTTTTGTTGAAGATTTGGACACCCAAGAAATCGATGCCCATCCTCTCTCGCAAGTCAACTTAAAAGAGATCGATTTCGTCATTACGCTCGGCGGCGATGGAACCATCCTCAAACTGCTCCACAACTATGATAACATCGATGCTCCCATCTTAGGAATCAACATGGGTCATCTCGGGTTCATGGCCGATGTTCAAATCCCAGAAGTCTATCCGAGCCTTCAAGATCTCATCGCAGGCTCATTTGTCATCGAAGAAAGAATGATGCTCCAAGGCGAGACCCTTCAAAAGGAAACCTTTTTTGCGATCAACGACATTGTCATTCACCGGGCAACCAATCATAGCATCATTCAAGTTGCTCTCCATGTGAATGGCCTCTACCTCAATACCTTTGAAGCCGATGGCGTGATCATCTCTACCCCCAACGGCTCCACCGCCTACTCTCTCGCTGCGGGAGGGCCCATTCTCTCCCCCACTCTCGAAGGCATTGTCATCACACCCATCTGCCCCCACACCATCTCCAACCGGCCCATCGTCCTCACCGCCGACTCCCAAATCCAAATCCAATACCTCAGCCCCTATGATCCCATCGAGATCCGCGCCGACGGCCTCACCCACTTCCCTCTCAAAACCGGCGAAGTCTTCCACATCTCGCGCAGCCCCAAGAAATTCAAACTCGTCAGCCTCCTACGCATCGATTACTTCACCACCCTCCGCACCAAACTCGGCTGGGTCGGCAAATTAAGATAGTTGTTGCTCTTTGAGCCATTGGACGACATCCCCATAATGGCCCATTTGTGCAATTTCGATAGCAAAACTTTTGATTAGAAAATCCCATCGTCCAGTTTGCACAAGCGCTTTAATGCACTCCAAATGACCATTTGCGGCAGCTGCAAGAATGGGTAGAACAAAAAGACCCCCGTCTGCAGGAGGGAACCTCAAAAGAAATTGAATGACAGGGAGATGTCCTTCTCTAGCGGCTACCTCGAGTGCTTTGGAATAAGTTGGAGAATCTAAATCTTCGTCCCATACCAATTCTTCGACTATCGGAAGGTAGCCTCTTTCGCATGCAGCAATGACCCATGATTGAAATATTTTTAAATTAAGAAAACCTTCCGTGGCTACGACTACAACAGAAAGACACTTATTTTTTATGGCGCAAAGGACAGCATCCTTTAGAACGTTATCATCAGCCAGCAAAAGCCTCATCGCGATAAACGTTTTAGATCTACCTCTTAGACTCGACGCCCAAAGGGCCATATCGTAGTAGGAGTAATCCAATTCGAAATCCACAGTGAAAAGATATTGGAGAAGAGGTTCATCCCCTTCCCCCGCAGCCCAAATAAGAGCAAGATTTCTGTAATAGATATCAGGGGGCTGCTTTTCAAAAATTTCTCTCACCCTCTCAAAATCGCCATTTTCGACAGCTATGAGTAATTCTAAACCTTGTGCCGCTTCAGGAGTTTTGTCATCTTTAGAAAGCAGCTCGTATATTTCTAAATTTCCTCCCACCGCTGCCCATTTCTTTGCCATTTTTAAGGTTTCTGGAGTGAAGGAGGAGTGCTCCATCAGAAAATCAACTATCTCAAAATATCCTTCTCTGACCGCTATAAAAAGAGACTCATCCAATTTTAATAGGTTGTAGGAATGGAAGAGTTGTACTAAGGGCAAATTTCCACTTTCAATAACTATAGAATCCTTACAAGCTTCGACCCCACCGATTTCTTCTAGAAAGAACCGAGCAGCAGCCGTGTTTCCTCCTTTAGTAGCCTTGACCACCACGGTATCCAAAATAAGCTCGGCTTTTTGGGTTTTTAGGAAATCGAACACAGTCCTCAATCTGGGCCAAAGACGATCGATCTTCATGCATGTTCGAAGCTTCCGTTTAAAGTTGTCATCTTTAATATCACTTGAGTAGTCATTGATCCCATTCAAGAAACTCATTGTCTCTCCAAAAAATCTCTTTACAGCCCCTTTATTCGTCTCGGAGGGCAAAAGTTCAATCCCCCTTCGCTGGACCATCGCTCTCCAATATTCGGCATTAGGTTCACATGCAGCCTGGAAAAAGAATCGGCAACATTTGCTAAACCTTACTAGATCGTCAAGGGGTAGAAACGTCGTGACGCGTTGAGTTATTTCCGCAGGAAGAGTCCAATTGCATTCTACTGTCATATGGGTTGCTCTTCAATCCATTTCACGACATCCCCAAAATGGCTTACTTGTGCAACTTCGATCGCAAAACGTTTGAGTAAGGAATCCCATCGCCCAGTTTGCACAAGCGCTTTAATGCACTCCAAATGGCCATTTGCTGCAGCTGCGAGAATGGGTTGATAAAAAAAATACTCGTTAGCAGAAGGCAACCTCAAAAGAAATTGAATGACAGGGAGATGTCCCTCTCTGGCAGCTACCAAGAGTGCTTTCAAATGAGTTTGACGATCTATATTCTCATCTCCTACCAATTCCTCGACTATCGGAAGGTAGCCTCTTTCGCATGCAGCAATGACCCATGATTGAAATATTTTTAAATTAAAAAAACCTAGCGTGGCTTTGACTACAACAGAAAGACACTTATTTTTTATGGCGCAAAGAACAGCCTCCTTTAGAACATCATCATTAGAATGCAAAAGCCTCATCGTCATAAACGTTTTAGCTCTGCCTCTTAGACTCGATGCCCAAAGGGCCATATCGTAGACATCCAGTTCTAAACCCATCGTGAAAAGATATTGGATGAAACGATAATCCCCTTCCCCCGCAGCCCAAATAAGAACAAGGCCTCTGTAATAGATATCGGGGAGCTGCTTTTCAAAAATTTCTCTCACCCTCTCAAAATCGCCGTTTTCGACAGCTCTCAGCAACTCTAAACCTTGTGCCGCTTCAGGAGTTTTGTCATTTTTAGAAAGCAACTCATATATTTCTAAATTTCCTCCCACCGCTGCCCATTTCCTTGCCATTCTTAACGTTTCAGGAGTGAAGGATGAGTGCTCCATCAGAAAATCAACAACTTCTAAATGTCCTTCTCTGGCCGCAATAAAAAGAGATGCATCCAATTTTAATAGGTTGTAGGAATGGAAGAGTTGTATTAAGGACAAATTTCCACTTTCAATAACTCTAGGGGGACAACCCTTACAAGCTTCGATCCCACCGATTTCTTCTAGAAAGAACCGAGCAGCAGCTGTGTTTCCTCTTTTAGTAGCCTTGACCACCACGGTATCCAAAATAAGCTCGGCTTTTTGGGTTTTTAGAAAATCGAACACAGCCCTCAATCTGGGCCAAAGCCGATCGATCTTCAAGCATGTTTCAAGAATCCGTTTAAAGTTGGGGTTATCTTTAATATCACTTGAATAGTCATTGATGCCATTCAATAAACTCACCGTCTCTCCAAAGAATCTCTTTACAGCCCCCTTGTCCGTCTCGGAGGGCAAAAGTTCAATCCCTCTTCGCTGGACCATCGCTTTCCAATATTCGGCATTTGGTTCACATGCAGCCTGGAAAAAGAATTTGCAACATTTGCTAAACCTTACCAGATCGTCAAGGGGTAGAAACGTCGTGACGCGTTGAGTTATTTCCGTAGGAAGGGTCCAATTGCATTCTACTGTCATATGGGTTGCTCTTCAATCCATTTCACGACATCTGCAAAGTGACCAGCGCGCGCAGCATCGAGTGTGGTATCTTTACTTAGCTGATCGACAGGCCGTAGTTTCCAGAGCTCTTGGACGCACAGCAAATGACCACCTGCAGCAGCTGCTTCGATAAGTTCATAAAGATAGTTCCGATCGAGATATATGCTGAGATATTGTATGAGATGCAAATGCCCCTCCCCTGCTGCAAGGAGAATTGCTTTATAGCCTAGTTCTCTTCTCGGGCCCCCCATTTGTTCAACGAATTTCTCGATCATGGGAAGATGACCGAGTTTAGAAGCTTCTAAAAACCACGCTTCATAGGTCTTATAAGAAATAGAATGAGAATATCGAGAAGCAATATCGATAATACCCTGGTGATTTTTCCTAATTGCGAAAAGGACAGCTTCATTCAATGCATAAACATCCAGACGACGAGATACTAGAACTTTAAAAGTCTCAACATTTCCTTGGAAGCCGGCTGCCAATAGTGCAAAATAGTTGTCATCCTCTCCCATGTTCGGAAAGAAAGATAAATTCCCCTTTCCCGCTGCTAAAATAAATGCAAGACTTTTGTAGTAGGGAGAAGCTTTTTCAAAAAGATCTGCTGCTTTTCTATTATTACAAATAATCGATTCGATTAACTTCAAACCGTGCAGATCTTCGGGCGCTGTATCCCTTTCAGATAGTCTTTGGTAAATATCCAGACGGCCTCCGACCATCGCCCATTTTTTAATGCTTGCCTTTAAGGTCTTTCCCATACTCATCTGTTGCAAGATAAAATCGACAATTGCCAAATGTCCTTCTCTGGCAGCTATTTCAAGAGCCCGGTCTAAATGGATCGATCCGTGAGAGTAGCAGAGTTGAACCATGGATAGATTTCCCCTTTCGGCAGCAAAATCGGAGCATTCGGGACAACCTCGCTCTAAAAACAATCTAAAAACACCAGTATTTCCTCGCCGGATCGCTTCTTCGCACACCTCTCTTGCATGCGCACAAAACGTTTCTGTATTAATAAGCTCGACGACGCGGTTGAATCGGGTCCAAAGTTGAGGAATCACTAAAGCCTCTCGGAGGGAAGACCTCCATTCAATACCCTCAGTTGTTTCAGTGGGTTTTTTATGGAGCACATTGGCACAACTGAAGAGTTCTCGGAAAATCCGCTGGACGGCCTGAAGAGGCTTTTCATCGGGTCGTAGCTCGATCCCTTTTTGTGCGAGAAAGGCGGAACAATACCCGTTAGAAGCCTGCTGAAAAAAACGGCAACATTGAGCGAATTTTGCTAAATCGTGCGGCTCAAGAAAAGATATAACTTGTTGAAGTTGTTTTAATTGAAGAACTTGATTAATTACTGACATAATCTCCTTAAATTTTCCGTTAATTATATAATAATAATTAATTTAAATCAATTAGTTATAAGTTATTAAAGATGTTTACCTTATTAACCCTCCACGCAAAAAAGAGACAACCTGCTGGCTGCACCCCTGACAGATCGATCCTCCTCCTCGGCCTAGCCTATCGGCTATGATCCTCGTCGGTCGGACCGCTGACGCTTCGATCTGACAGGGGTTCGCTTACGCATCTTGTCTCTTTTTTGCCTATCGGGTTAATAGGATAAGATCGAGTGAAGGGTTAGGATAGATTTCTGAAATGATGTCCCAATAATTTTGAACAAGGTCTAGGGGGACGTGATCTTGGAGATGTTTAAGTTCAAAATGATAGTCTGCGGTATGTCCTTGCTTTTGATGATGAAATTGATACGAAATGACTCCGTTATCAAATGCCGCTTCTTCTGAATCACGACTCCATTCATGGAATGGATTTTCAATATGGATATGTTCTTCGACCCACCGTGGATAGGCTAAATCGTAGGGAGAAGTCCGCTCGTTATCGAGGCTATCGTCAAAATACCTCTCGAGGGTGTGGGAATAAATCTGTAAAGATTTTCGGCGGATGGGGATTTTATAAGACTCTTCGACGGTGACAACATTTTTCTCTCGATCATCTGAGAAGGAAGGGGGCTGGAGAGGAGTCGCTCCCCTATAAGAAGCTTGAGCGGCTTCTAAGAAATCCTGTGTTAATTTTTTAAGACCTCTGTTTTCAATCCGCTGCCGCATATATTCTGCTTCAAATCCATAATAATGCCGTTTCATATCGAGAGAAGCTATATCGGGTGCTGTGAGAGTCAAGGTGGTGAAAATTTGAGTCGGTTTTTCGAGAATGATCTTTGGAAGAGGGATGAGCCGTGTGGTTTGATCCGAAATCATGAGTCCCCAGTCATATTCAGGAAAACAGTGGTTTGGCAGGGAACTTCCTTGCCGCGTGATGACAGGATCGACATAAAAAACGGTTTCGCCCATCGTTATTTGCAAAACGACATGATTGAAAACCTTCGATGCTGGGAGAATATGAGGTAGTTTTCTTCCCCTCTCTGTATTCACCAAAACAGGCACCGATGCAATGTCCATCATCTTGAGGAGTGCGTGGAGAAGAAACACCTTATCTTTACAATCTCCAAACCGTTTCTCAAAAACGATACCGGGTTCTCTTGGAATAAAACCTCCGAGATCATCTTCAAACCCAAGATATTTTACCTCGTCTTGAACAAAACGGAGAGCCAGCCCCGCTTGCTCAAATGGATTTTTTCCTTTCCAATGAGCGACCTTCTCTTGCATGGCCTGAGTGGCAAAATTGCCAGGCAATGTAAAGAAAGGAACCGTTTGCTGAGCCACTTCGTGCCAATTTTTATATTGGGAAAGTTGGATGCGAGCATAAGGGACATACCACGATGGTTCCCAATGATACCTTGTCACAGCTTCAGTCTCTAAGGCCTGCCAAGTCCATTCGTGAAGGTTAGGTGCAAGGTCGACGATCGTAGGCTCGATTGAGGTATTGAACGATTTTATGGAAAAAGTCTTATCGGGATCGATCAAAAGACGGTAAACCATTTTCTCAATAGAAACCTCATCCTGCATTCTAAATGAATCGGTTAAATGATTCGAAAACAGCGGGTGCTCGCCGACTGAGGTATACGCATATTCGATGATATCTCCGATTCGAATGTCATCTAGAAAATAGACCAACGTCACATCCCCTTCATACAGATTATTCTCGAGGTCTTCTTCTCGTTGAAGCAATTTAGACCGGGCGGTTTTTAATCGATCCAAGCATGCACCATTCCTGAGAACCTGGAGCTGATGGACAACTAATTGTTGATAGCTGGGATCAAATTCAATCTGGAGATTGGTAAAACTCTCGACAGCGGTTTGATCGAGAAGCTTAATGACTCTATGGATATAATTTGATTTTTCTTCCCAATTTCGTTGAGTATCGACCAAAAGATGTTGAGAGTGGATTTGTGAAGGCTTAACAGGCGCATCAGCATTGAAACTGCACGGCTTCACCCATGCGGCTTCAGGCCCTACCGAATATTTACCCTCACTTGCGAGAAGTAAAAAAGGGAAACAAATTAGAAGGATAAATTTATCTAACTTCAAAGTCAAAGTGGGATCCATTTTTGTGAACAAGAATAATTTTACGAGACCCTTTTTCATTGAATACGGGGTCAAGACCTTTCATCCTTTCACCGTTATTGAAACACCGCTCGATTTCTAATCGGTAGTTTGGGTAGAGGCGACTAAAGGTATAGATTTCAGCTACGGAGGCAAAAAATCGATTCATATCCGCGCGGGTTAAATATGCCCCGTATTTCAGATCAGGCTGCTCAAAAAAACTGAGGACCGTTTCTTCTTCTTCTAATTCTTTGAGCAGGGTCGTCACCTCACGCCCTTCTGAAAAAAGAAGGTCGTAGGTTGCACGCCTACCATTGAATTCTATTTTTTTTGCAGCAACATAAGCCTCGATGGCATCATCGATATATTTTTGAAGACGGGCATCACAGGTGAGATTCTTTTTCATTTCATCGACGACGAGCTGTCTTAAACCGTGGTGATCCATCTTTAGTTTTCGATCGAGCATCTGCATTGCCCGGCACAAAGAATGGAATAAACAACTCCCATCAGGAGGAACGGTGATCAAGAAAAGCCCTGCGTGTTGAGCCCTAAGTCCATTCAAATTGTTTTCACAATTCTCGACCATCGCATGCGCCGCTAGATTTTCTGGATCGCGTAAAATGGTGCATTTGAACCGGGTGATTTTCTCAGAAAGATGCTTTCCTCTCTCCTTATTCAGCTCTCCTAAATGCTCCAGAATATACTCAAAATCTGTATTGATATCTTCGGCGAGTCTACGCACGGCTCTTACCAAAGCAGGCAGGGGCGGCTCTGCTACGATCTTCCGACGAGCCCCCAAAAATAAACCGAGGCCAAAAATGGCCAACCCAAAAACAACCAGCGCCACCCGATGAACCCGGTCCGTCACACTTGGAAAAGGGTTTATCCGTTTAAAAACCCTTACCGTAATATCCAGATAGAGAGGAGGTTGCACCGTCATGCCGAAAATTCTACCGTCTGGAGTAATATTTATCGATGGGAAAATTTGATTATGTTAAAATAATTCTTATGACATTTTCAGCGTTACCTCTTGAATTGACCCAAAAGGTCATGGAGCATGTACCCCAGAAAGATAAATACAGCGCGGCTTTTGCTTGTTGGGAATTTCAGAGGGCTATTTTCGGAGACGGCGGCCAATATTGGCGTGATTTCCTTAAAGAAAGAGACATCCAGATTCTTACAGATCAGACGCCGAAGCAACGGGTTCTTCAATATTGCCAAAAAGTGATACGCGTTTTCTTTCAACTTTTTGCAAATATTATAGACAATCCAGGTACGAGAAGAGCGAGTCGATTAGAGGTTCTGAAAATTAAAAATCTCGGCATGCAATTTTCAACAGTGATGGGCTATTTCAGAATAATGCCTCTATTTCGAGGTGCAGCGTTTGCTCTAGGTGTCAAATTAAGAGACCGCGCTTTGCTATATGATATGCGTCGATTAGGGCCAATCGAAAGCATCTGCTATCAGAAAGCTTTTACTCTAGCTGCAAGAAATGGAGATCTTCCGATCGTAAAGGCGATGTGTGCCTCTGAAGTTCTCACATGTACCGATTTTCTCATTGCCATCGAAAAAGCCTCCCTACAGGGTCAGATGGAAGTTGTCCAATTCCTTTTTCAAAAGATAAAACCTACGAATCTAGATGAAAAAAATGCCGTCATTCTCACTGCGGCCCTCGTTGGACAAACAAAATTTTTGGAAGAATTCATGACCAAAGAAGGATTTGTCAACCCTGTCGGATATGCATTTTTAGATGCCGTGCGAAACGAAGATCTCGATTCCGTAAGAGGGCAATTGCAGGAAAATCGAGACCTTCTTGATGGGTTTTCTACTCTTGCTTTACTCTGGAGTGTCTGGAAAGGAAATACCGATCTTTTCGTATTACTTCTGGACCATGCTGCCTCATTTGATGCAACTGCCGTCGCGGCAGCTATTGTAGGCAGAGGCAATCTTCGGATGTTTCATCATTTCATTCATCGACATCCCTTATCGATATGGAGTCGACATCTCAACTTTAACCTGCTTCTCGATAATATCCCTCATCTCGGCATTGCTAAAGAACTACTCCAAAATGGTCCTCCCTTGATAGATGATTTTTTCCCCGGCACTTTAAATACGGCTGCTTACCTGGGATTTCTTGATATTTTAAAGTTACTTCTCCAACACCACACCTTTACCCCCCTAGAGCTTGGACATGCCCTCGAAATGGCAACCATGGGTGGACATCTCGCCTGCGTGCAACTCGTTTTGGAAAAAGGAAATATCGATCCCGACTTCCTAGAACTCTCCCAACTAGCCGCCAAAGTCAGCAACCACACCGAAATTCTCCAAAAACTAACTCCTTCATAATGAAATAGGCTATAAAACTGCCCTTTTTTAAAATGTAGCTTTTTAAACTTTTCTAATTTAAAATAGTTGCAATGAGTTTAGAATCACGAATACTAGCAGTAAAAGTCGCAACACGTAATTTATCTGATTATTTTAAATCAAAAGAAAGAGAAAACTTACAAGCAATCGTATATGAGATTCTTAATCAGCCTGAAGCTTCTCGGCCAGAGGAACTTATAAATAGGCTAATCCTTCATATTAGAAATGGTAATGAAGGCTCGTTGGACCGAGCCATTATGTTATTTAAAGCATTAGGTAATTATTTAGGGTCTCGAGCTCCTCAATTAAACGAAACCATCCTCTTAAAAGAAAAAATTGTCCCAAAAGTCGTTCTGCGCCTAGAACTCCCTTATTTTACTGAACATTTAACAACCTTGGATTGTGATGAAATCAGTGATCCTGCTGCTCTCGCTGAACTTGCTGCTTTCTTTAATACCGGAAATTGGAATACATCGGGGATTTCTTTGGAAGCACTGTTAGAGATTAGAATATTCTCGATCGCATGGTTCTCCAGAACTCTCCAAGAAATGTCGTTAAGTTCAATTAAAAGTAGAATAGACCGCTCTAATATTCAGCTGTTATTGGGTGTTTGGACATTTGCCTTCACAAACAATGATAGCGAATTAAAGAGAATGTTATTAACGCAATATCCGAAAGATCTTGAACTCTGTGATTTTTCCGAAATATCCGATGAGACAGAATCTTTAGCAGTAAAAGCAATGAAGCTCAGCGACGATTTGGGAAAAGCAAGTAGAAATGGTTCTGATCCTTTATTATCTTTTCCAAAAACTTCACCCCAATTTCTCACATTATTAGAGAGGATTTTCCAGGATAGGTACAAAATCGGTCATCTGATGTGCGAGTGCAATGATCTCGCGGATGCTGAAAAATTGGCACACCTCTTAGATGTCTATGGTATCTCTTCCGATTTGGTAGGGTTTACTTTAAGAACTGACAATGATCGAGTATTACAACACCTTATCCCACATATTTTAAGAACCAAAATCAAAACCTTCATCATCCATAGTAAAATAGACATGAAATTGGGATTAAAGAGTCTTGGAGAAGCTTTAGAACACCATACAACTCTAGAAACTCTGCGGATTTTTTGTAGCTCTATATTGAATCTGGAAGGGGCCCTTTCTTTTACAACGAGTTTGCAAAGAAATCAGGGGTTAAGTGAACTCTATCTCGGAGGATCCATCGATCATTCAGATATTATAATAACCTTGGCAAGATCCATCCAAAACCATCCTAAACTTCAATGTGTTGATATTGCAGGAAGTTCATCTCTAGGTTATGTGGAAATCTCTGATTGGGCTGAAATGATCGATCGGAATAAAAGTCTAAGAAGTATTGAAATGGGCATGAAAATGGATGCTTGGGCAAAAGTGGATGCTCTCGCAAGAGCTTTTAGAAATAATTCGACTGTCGAGACTTTAAATTTATTTTTAGACCCCTATGATGCAAGAGTCGATAAACTTGATCCAAGAGTCGATAAGCTTTTTAGAGAAGGTTTAGCTCAAAATCGGACTCTGCGGACATTGAAAATTCGTATGACTCAACAGACCGCCTTTCTTATGATTGGGGGAATTGCCGAAGTTTTGAAAACCAAAACCTGTTGTCTTCGCACCCTTATCTTAAATTCGAACCAGATAGGAGATGAAAATGGAGCTATTCTTATACAAGCTCTCCATAGAAATACTTCTCTTCAAACATTGGATTTAGCTGATACGGATATTGGTACAGCAACGATCGAAGCTCTCGCTGAGGTTTTAAAAACGGAACATCCACTTCAAAATTTGGATCTCCGTTACAACAAACTTAGGGATCAACATTTGAGAATTTTGGGATCAGCGCTTCAAAATGTTCGTTCTTTATCCGATTTAAAGATGGAACATAAATTTTCATTTTCTACACTTGCTGACTTCGCTCGTCAACTAAAAAAGAATTCGTCTTTAATTTATATTCAACTGGACCATCTTTCTTTTAGAGAGGGTCAAAGAGAAGAGTTAACAGCAATTTTATCCGAAAGTGGCTTTGCTGTGGAAGCAACCCTCACCTTGAGAAGAAAACTTTATATTTAAACTATTAACCCGATACGCAAAAAAGAGACAAGATGCGTAAGCGAACCCCTGTCAGATCGAAGCGTCAGCGGTCCGACCGACGAGGACCATAGCCGATAGGCTAGGCCGAGGAGGAGGATCGATCTGTCAGGGGTGCAGCCAGCAGGTTGTCTCTTTTTTGCGTATCGGGTTAATAACTCCTTCATAATGAATAGGATGTAAATAAATGAGCTATAGAGCCTTGTTCTATAACTCATATTTATGCTAAAAGTTGAGTTATAGAAAAGAGGTCTATAACTCATGCGTTGGAACTGGCAGCTACTAGATTGGCCTAAATTTAAGTACGATCGAAAATCGATCCTGGATAGGGAAAGACAATTCCTTTTGAAAATGGGTTCTGCATCGGCTTTCTTAAAAAATATTGATAAAGCAGAGTATAACCAATTCATCGTTGAAATTCTCAGTAGCGAAGGGCTAGAAAGTTCTAAAATAGAAGGTGAAATCCTCGACAGAGAAAGCCTGCAATCTTCTATTCAGAGGCAGTTTGGACTGAAAAGTTCTCCCAAGCGAGATGGTGAGAAAGAATCCCACATGGCAAAACTTCTTTATGAAGTGTATACAACCTATGACAAGCCGTTAACACATGAAATGCTTTGGAAATGGCATGCCATTCTATTTGATCACACTTCATTAGAAGATAAAGGGAAATATCGGACACATGCTGAACCAATGCAGATTGTTTCGGGTCGATATGATTCACGTAAAATTTTCTTCGAAGCGCCCCCTTCATCGAAATTACAAGAAGAAATGACGTCTTTCATCCATTGGTTTAATGAGCAAAGTCTAGAAGAACCTATTCTAGGACGAGCTGCCATTGCTCATGTCTATTTTGAGAGCATTCATCCTTTTGAAGATGGGAATGGAAGGATTGGGCGAGTGCTCATCGAAAAAGTTCTTTCTCAGGGTATTGAACGTCCGGTCTTGATTGCCGTTTCCAAAGTGTTAGAAAAAAGGAAAAAAGAGTATTACTCTGCTTTAGAAAGATGTAACCGAACATTGGAAGTTGATCATTGGGTCGATTTTTTTACCGATGTTGTTTTGCAAGCTCAAAAAGAATCGATGGATTTACTGAACTGGTTAATGTCAGGAGTTCTGAATCCCCGCCAAGAAAAGGTTTTGCTGAGAATGTTTGCCGAAGGGCCGAGCGGAGGGTTGCATGCTGAGAATTATATTGACATCACGAAGACCTCTCGAGCGACCGCATCGCGTGATCTGGCTGATCTTGTTCAAAAAGGGGCTTTAGTGAAAACGGGAGAACTTCGTCATACACGTTATTGGCTCAATCTTTTTAACGAGAGAGAGGTTGAAAGAGGATGGAAAGATAATAGTGAGTGAAAAGAGATTGTTTTTGGCGTTGAGTGAGCCACTGATAAGCAGGATCGAACTGTTTGATCCTCTCAAAGCAGGGCAAAATCTTATCGAATTCTTTTCGATAAAAAGCTGTTTCTGAAAGATTATAGTAGATACGGACGCTCTCTTCAGTTTTGCCCTGCTCTTGGAGCATATCGGCCAGTTTACAGCCACTTTCAAATTCTTGAAATTTCTCATACGCACTCCGATAGACTCTCTCTGCTTCTGCAAATTTCTTTTCCCTCTCGTAAATATCCCCCAGTCTCCGTGCGGTATCTTTAAAGTGGTTCTCGTAGGTTGCGCTCTGAGAATAAAGCTCCGTAAAGATCGTGAAAAGCCGTTCTAAAAATGACGATTTTTCTCCTATTTTTTCAACGGCTTCGTTAAGGACGTTTATCCCGTAAGAATGATGATTTTTTTTAGTGCAGAGATTGCTCCAATCTAGGTAGACTTTTTCTGCTTTTTCAAGCTCCTTACTTTGTAAAAGGGCGGAGACATACCGTCTAAAATCGCCGAATTGCTCGCTACGAAGCGCTTTCCGCAGATAGATGAGCGCTTTCTCTTTCTCAGAGATGGCGGCAAGGGTTCGATAGATTTCTAACCGTTCTTGGGTTTGATTTTTGTTCAGATGGCTGAGATAAGCTAGATGGACGAGAGGGTTATCAGAGGCACTCTGCCGAGCTTTCTCTAAGAATTCTTTGGCTTTTTCAGGCTGTGTAGAAAAAAGATGTAGAAAGGCCATGAGATAAAGAGTGATTTTCCTCTCTGGGTCATAAAAAGGAAGAAGTTTCTCATAGGTTTCGATACTGCTGGGGTCGCACATCAGTGCGTGTTCTAAATAATAAATCGTTTCATCTCTTTTCAAGTCTGGTTTTTGGGCGAGTTCTTGGTAGAGAGAAAAAGCCGATACATTATCCCCTCGCATCTGGCAGAAAGCGGCATAGGCTTCTTTGATCCCAGGTGGGGCTTTGGTATAGAGATTCAACTGTAGAATTTTTTCAAAAGTCGCATCAACTTGATCCAACTTTCCTTCATGAAACTGGCATTTAGCCAAGTGGAGATAGGCCAAGGAGGCTTTAAGGGTGTCCTTGCGTTGTTCAAAGAGTGGAGGAATCACTGCATAGTCTTCACTTCGATTGGTAAATCTCATTGCTTTTTTAAAAAGATCTAGAGCTCCCCCAAGATCCCCTTTAGCCGCTAGCGCTTTCCCTGCCTCAATGCAATTGAGTGCAGTATTAATATCGTTATTCAATAGAGGATGTATAGGCGACGGAATGGGACAATTATTTCTCGCCTCCTCCGCAAGCTGTTTTACTGTCCAATTCTCTTTAAGATCATAAATGGATGTTCGGCAAAGCGGGCATAATTGATGACCTTGCAAGTGGCTTTCAATAGCGCTTTTTTCAAAAGTATGCCCGCAATTAGCAATGCGTGGTTCGCGGAAAAGAGCCCGAGTTATAGGACAGACAAGATTTTCAGGATCATCAGCACCTTCTTCGGCAAGCTGGGCTTGCATCTGTCCAATGGCTCGGTCGCAGAAGGCCAAAACTTGAACTCCATCGACCTTTTCCGAAGAAGCATGTAAGGGCAATTTCCATAATTTGACGGTTTTATCCGATACAGTGGCTAATATTTCTCCGGGAAGGGAGGCTAAAGAATGAACGGGGCTGTCATGTTCCAGAGTTGTTATACACTCATCCTTCCTCAATAATTTGACCGTATGGTCGTCAGATAGAATCGCTAGGATCCCAAAATCATGCAAAAGTGCTAAACCCTTAACTCTATGCGACCCAAGGGAATGTACCCCTCCAGCAGGGTTACATACCAAGATTAGATTATCTATAGCACTGATCAATATCCCATTTGGAAGATCAACAATTCGTTTTGGAATGGCTATCATAATTCCGTTGGTAACAGCTTGAAGGGTACGCACAAATTCTCCTTTGGAGAAATCCCATATTTTAATGGTACGATCCTCGGATGCGCTAGCCAATAACTCCCCAGGAAGCTTTGCAAGACTTTTTACAACAGCTGTGTGTCCCTTCAGTGTGAAGCGGCATGTCCCAGAGGAAAGGTCCCAGATCTCGATATCGGAGTGGTTACTCATGGCCAGCAGTTTACCGGAAAGAGGTTCAAGAACTAAGGGAGATGAGGGATTTATATCTATCTTTTTAAGGCACTCTCCCGTAGAAGAGTTCCATAAGGTGATACGACCCCTTCCTGCACCTACCAATGTTCCATCGGGAAAATGGGTTAAAGAGCTTACGTTAGCCCCATCATATGATAATGTGCGAAGACACGTCTTTGTAGAAAGATCCCATAGTCTAATCCACATACCATCGGCTGAAGCTAGAATTCGTGTGGAAAGGAGTGTTATAGCATGAATAGGAAACGGAAGATCTAAAGTCTGAGAGGAAATCGGGGACCCAAGAGAAGGGATGAAGACGATCTCTTTTCCTCGAAGAGAGGGTATAAAATCGTTTTTAAGAAGCCAGCGGAGGGTCTTCTTATGGGTAAGGCGGGACTCCTGAGGAATCACAGAAATGTTAAAAGAGTCTGGTCTAATGGGAAATTCAGTTGTTGTCTGGTTAGAAAAGGTACAGACCTCTGCTGAATCTTCTTTGAAAGAGAACTGTTGTTCATGGGTTAAATAGTGAGCTAAAAAAGGGGAAATACCTTTACAAATGCTCATTTTGTCCTCCAAAATAAACTTTCACAGCGTTTCTTCCTGCTGAGCAAAAAGGGTTGCAATATAGTTTTGGGTGAAAAGAAACTGTTTTTGTTCTTCGGTGAGCGACTTATAATCACGATCGAACTGTTTGACTTTCTCGAAGCATTTCAAAATCTTATCGAATTCTTTTTGATAAAAAGCAGCTTCGGAAAGGTTGTAGTAGATGCGGACGCTTTCAGAGGTTTTACTCTGCTCTTGGAGCATGTCTGCCAGTTTACAACCGCTTTCAAATTCTTTAAACTTCTCATAGCTACTCCGATAGACTCTCTCTGCTTCTGCATATTTCTTTTCCCTCTCGTAAATACTACCTAGAGTGCGGACGGTATCTTTAAAGCGGGTTTCATAACTTGCTTTCTCGGCTTGCAACTCTGTAAAGATGGTGAAGAGTCGTTCAAAAAATGGGGAGTTTTCTCCTATCTGTTCTATCGCTTCGTCAAGGACGGCTATCCCTTCATCATAAGAACGTTTTTTTATGAGGAGATCACTCCAATCAAGATAGACTTTCTCTGCTTTTTGAAGCTCATCATTTTGTAAAAGAGCAGAGACATACCGTTCAAAATCGGAGGATTGCTCGCTACGGACCGCTTTTCGCAGATAGATGAGCGCTTCTTCTTTCTCAGTGATGTCGGCAACCGTCCGATAGATTTCTAACCGTTCTTCGGTTTGAGTTTTATTCAGTCGGCTAAGATAAGCTAGGTGGACGAGAGGGTTATCAGAGGCACTCTGCCTAGCTTTCTCTAAGAATTCTTTGGCTTTTTCAGGGTTTGTGGAAAAAAGGTGTAAAAAAGCAACGAGACAGAAGTGGACTGTTCTCTCTGGGTCATAAAAAGGAAGAAGTTTCTCATAAGTTTCAACATGGTGAGGGTTGCACATCAATGCGTGTTCCAAATAAAAGATAACTTTGTTTTTTGGATGTTCTCCTGAATATCTTCTTCGATTTCGGCGACATTGTGCAAGTGGGACCTGGGCAAGCTCTTGATAGAGAGAAAAAGCTGCCTCATGATCGCCTAACATCTGGAGGAAAAATGCATAGGCTACTTGCATATCCGATCTCAGAGTTTCAGAAAGTTTTAACTGGAAAATTTTTTCAAAGGTTGCTTTAACTTCAACAAACTTCTCTTCACGAAGCTGGCATTTTGCCAGGTGTAAATAGGCTAAAGAGGTTTTAAGAGGGTTGTTTTGCTTTTCAAAGAGAGTGGTAATCGCTGCATAGTCTTCACTTCGACGGGTGAATTTCAGTGCACTCCGGAAACAATCTAAAGCCCCCAGGATTTCGCCTTTAGCTGCCAATGCTTTTCCTGCCTCTATGCAACTGGTTGCAAGGGTTATATCGGGAATCAGTAGATAAGGAGGCGCTGGAACGGGGCAATGATTCCTTGCAGCTTCCGCAAGCTCTTTCACTTTATAGTTAACGACGAGAGTCTTAATATCGTTCCCGCAGTTGGGAATTGGACATGTTCCTTGAGTGTTCATGTGCTCGTCGATAGCGCTTTTTTCAAAAGTGTGTCCGCAGTCAGTGATATAGGGATCTTGAAAAAGGGTTTTGGCTAGAGGACAGACGAGGTCTTGGGGGGCATCCGTGCTTTCTTCGGCAAGCTGAACTTGTGCTTGTCTTATGGCCAAGTCGAACTGGGACAAGACTTGAACGCTACTGATGCGATTAGAAAAGGTTTTCAATTGCCATAATTTGACGGTTTTATCCCCACATGTCGTAGCTAATAGTTCTCCGGAGCAAGCTAAAGAAAGAACCGGTCTATCGTGTTGCAGTGTCTTGATACACTCACCTGTATGAAGGTCCCACAATTTGACACTCTTGTCATTAGATGCACTGATGAGAATCTCTTTGGGAAAATAGGCAAAACTATTCACGGTATCCGTATGCCCTTTTAGTGTGCGTACAAGCTCTCCTGTAGCCGAGTTCCATAGGCTGATCGAATGATCTGTGCCTCCACTGGCTAATAATCCATTAGGAAGGGATATCATCGTTCCATTGGTATCAGCTTGAAAGGTACGCACCTGTGCTCCTTTGGAGGCGTCCCATATTTTAATGGTACGATCTTCGGATGCGCTGGCTAATAAATCCCCGGGAAGTCCCGCAAGACTTTTTATACGACCTGTATGTCCCTGAAGGTTACACTGGTGTACAGAAAAGCCCGCATATATCGAGATTTTGTTGTTATTGTATGTGTAAGTACCATCTACTAGTGCAAATTTATAATTAGAAAGAGGTGCGATAACAGTAGTAGATAGATTTTGATATTGGAGCTGTTTGCCTGTTGAAGAGTTCCACCTGATAACATAACCCCCTCCCGCACTTAACAATGTTCCATCGGAAAAATAGGCTAAAGAGTTTACACCATTGTGTTGTAGCGTGTGAAGGAGGTTGCCTGTAGAAGGATTCCATACTGTAATGTTAGAGCCATTAGCCGTGGCTAGGATTTCTGGGGAAGGAGCTGTGATTCTTTGAACAGAAGAGAGATTATCCAAAGTCCGACAGGGAGAAGCCGTGGTTTGAAAAGAAGGAGTAAAAACGATCTCTTTTCCTTGAAGAGTGGGAATAAAACCGTTTCTAAGAAGCCAGCGGATCGTCTTTTTATGGCTGAGGCGAGACTCTGGAGGAATGAGCGGCAAGTCAAAAGAATCAGGGGTGATGGCAACGTCGGTTTTCTTTTGGCTAGAAAGATCGCAAACTTCCGCGGAATCTTCTGTATCGACTCTAAAAGAGAACCTTTTTTCATAAGTTAAATAGTGAGCTATAAAAGGGAAAACACCTTTACAAATGGTCATGTTAACCTCTAGTTGGAACGATGATACAAAGATTTAACTCTTTTTTGGGAGTTTGAGTAAACGCTTATTAACCCGATACGCAAAAAAGAGACAAGATGCGTAAGCGAACCCCTGTCAGATCGAAGCGTCAGCGGTCCGACCGACGAGGACCCCATCGATAGGTTAGGGCGGTAGGCTAGGCCGAGAAGGAGGATCGATCTGCCCCTATCTGACAGGGGGGTGTAGCCAGCAGGTTGACTCTTTTTTGCGTGGAGGGTTAATAAATTTTACCTGAGAAAAAAGTGTTCTAGGACGGTTTTTAATTTGACGTGGTGGTGGAGGGCCAGGCGGGCCTGGGTGAGGAGGGGGATGGCTTTTTCGAGGTTGAGAGGGTCGTGCTCTCGGATGTGGTAGAGAATTTCTTCGAAGAGGTGGTTGGTTTCTTCGGGAGAGAGGTCGTCGTCGATTTTGTCGAGATAGTGATGGAGCTCGGAGTAGGTTTTGCAGTGGAAGAGTTCGTGTATGGGAAAGTGGGAGGGGTGCTCGGTGAGGTAGAGGGCTTTGGAGATGGAGCCTTGGGATAGGAGGGCGATTTTTTTGCCGAAGTGGGTGAGCTGTTCGTCGAAGAGAGGGAAAAACGGGATTTTGAAGCAGCGGGAAGTGATGGTGGGCAGGAGAAGAGAGGGCTGACTGGAGAGAAGGATGAAGTGGGTGCGCGGGGGTGGCTCTTCGAGGGTTTTGAGGAGGGCATTACTGCTGGTGGGGAGCATCTTTTCGGCATCGTGGATGATGAAAAATTTCACAGGGGCTTCAAACGGTGGAAGGGAGGCTTCTTGGATGAGCTCGCGGATGGTCGAGACGGGATGTTGTTCATCTAGGGGAAATAACAGATGGAGATCGGGATGGTCTTTTTTGGTTTTTCCGAAGAGAGCGTGGGCAATTTCAAGGGCGAAGTGGCCTTTGCCAATACCGTCAGGACCATGGAAAAGAAGAACGGGAGGCAAGCTAGGGAGAAGCTTGGTTAGAATCGCTTTGGCTTTTTCATTGCCAATAAGGCTGGAGAATAAGTTCGGCTTGTTTGTAGACATCATCGGGGGGTTGTGAGGCATCGAGAATATGAAACCGTTTAGGCTCTTTTTTTGCAATCTGTAGAAACGCTTCGCGGATTTTTTGATGGAACTGCAAGTCTTGCTGTTCGATCCGATCTTTCGACCGCTGCACCCGTTTTAGACCGTCGAGTGGATCGATATCGAGATAGAGAGTGAGATCGGCTTCGAGATGATCCGTGGCAAAAAGACACAGTTTGTGGACCCAATCGAGACCAAACCCACGAGCCCCTCCTTGATAGGCAATGGTCGAGTCGTTGAACCGGTCACAAAGGACAATCTTATCTTTCTCTAAAGCAGGTCTGATAATCTCATCAACGTGTTGCGCCCTGTCGGCCAAAAACAGGAAAAGTTCGCAGCGAGACGAGATATCTTTTTCATCCCGGTGGAGTAGCAAATGACGGATGAGATCGCCGGTCATGGTGCCACCTGGAGCACGGGTGAGCAAAACGTCCTTTTTCCGGCTTAAAAACTTCTCATTAACTTTTTGGATGAGGGTGCTTTTTCCAGCACCCTCCCCACCTTCAAATGTTATAAACACTATTTTCCTGAGATGTCTTCGATTTTTTGCACTGCAACGACGATGTCATCTTCGGGGAGGTTCACGAGTCGAACGCCTTGGGTTGAGCGGCCCATGACACGGACATCTTTCATCGACATGCGGAGGGTTTGTCCTTGTTTTGACATCATGACCACGCCATCTCGATCGGTGACGGAAAGTGCTGCGACGACGAGACCGTTACGCTGACTGGTGATGATAGAACGGACTCCGACGCCGCCTCGGTTGGTTTGGCGGAAATCACTGACATTCGACCGTTTCCCATACCCTTTTTCGCAGACGATGAGAACGTTATGATCGGGTGTTACGACTTCGCACGAAACAACATAATCGGACTCATTCTTGAGCATCACGCCGCGAACGCCGCGAGCAACACGGCCGATAGCGCGGATGAGGCTTTCATCAAATCGTACGGCCATTCCGTTGCGGGTAAAGAGCATGATCTGCTCCCCTGCACGGACAACGCGAGCTGCGATGACTTCATCCCCATCATCGATGTTAATCGCATAGACACCTTTTTTGCGGAGGGAACTGAATTCAGAGAGGAGAGTCTTCTTGACAACGCCCTTTTTGGTGGCGAGTAAAATCGATCCTGGCTCGTCGAAGCTACGGACGCGAAGAACGGTGGCAATTTTCTCGCCAGGCTGAATATCTTCGAGCAGATTGATGAGCGGTTTTCCTTTGGAGCGACGGCCTGTTTCTGGGATCTGCCACACTTTGAGCCAATAACATCTGCCGAGGCTAGTGAAAATCATGAGATATTCGTGCGTCGAAGCGACATAGATATCTTTCAGGGTGTCGGTTTCTCGTTTCATATCCATTCCGACAATGCCGTGACCACCGCGCCGTTGTTCACGGAATGTATCGATCGGCATCCGTTTGATGTAATCGTCTTCAGAGATGGTGATGATCACAGGCTCATCGGGAATGATATCCTCGATTTGGAACTCCCCTTCTGCTGCAACGACTTTGGTTTTTCGCTCGCCTTTGTGTTGTTTGCGGAGATGTTCGAGTTCTTCCTTGATGATGCCACGGACGAGATGCTCGCTGGCAAGAACGGCTCGGTAATGGGCGATTTTTTGTTGGAGATCGGCATATTCTTCTTCGATTTTGCCACGCTCGAGTCCGGTGAGTTGATAGAGACGGAGATCGAGAACAGCATTGGCTTGTCTTTCGGTGAGAGCATAGTGCTCCATGAGCTGGACGCGTGCCGTATCGCGGCTATCGCTCTGACGGATCAGGCGGACGACAGCATCTAAATGATCGAGGGCTTTGAGATAACCTTCTAAGATGTGGGCCCTGGCTTCGGCTTTGGTGAGTTCAAAACGGGTCCGTCTTCGAATGACCTCGATCCGGTGGTCGATCCATGCAGAGATCATCTGCTTGATATTCATGGTGCGGGGCATGCCTTTATCTAAGGCAAGCATGTTGCAACCAAAGGTGATCTGCATGTCGGTGAATTTGTACAGCTGGTTGATCACGACATCGGGAATTTCACCCCGTTTGAGTTCGAGTACAATTCTCATTCCATCTTTGTCCGACTCGTCGCGGATATCAGAAATGCCAGGGATGGTTTTTTCATTGATGAGTTCAGCAATTCTTTGGATGAGGAGCGATTTATTGACGTTGTAAGGGATTTCATCGATGGCGAGCCATTGTCGGTCGCCGTCCTTATCTTCGATGTGGATGACGCCGCGCAGGATAATCTTGCCGCGCCCTGTATGGTACGCTTCTTTGATTCCTCTGTAGCCGCAGATCACGCCCCCTGTTGGAAAATCAGGAGCGGGCATGACTTGGACGATTTCATCGATCGTTGTCGCTGGATTATCGATCACCATAATCGTTGCTGTGATGAGCTCTTCTAAATTGTGAGGGGGGATGTTGGTCGCCATACCGACGGCAATTCCAGAAGATCCATTGCAAAGCAGATTGGGAAATTTTGAAGGAAAAACGGTCGGCTCGGTTTTGGTTTCGTCGTAGTTGGGAACGAGTTCGACGGTATCTTTTTCCAAGTCTTCCATGAGCGCAATGGCTGCGTGGGTCAAACGGGCTTCTGTATAACGCATCGCGGCTGGAGGGTCGCCATCGACCGAACCAAAGTTACCTTGTCCATCGACAAGCTCGTACCGCATCAGCCAATCTTGGCCCATACGGACGAGGGTCGGATAGATAACCGTCTCACCGTGCGGATGGTAATCTCCTGAGGTATCACCGCAAATTTTGGCGCATTTTCGGTGTTTGGCTCCAGGTGTCAGATTGAGTTGTCTCATTGCATAGAGAATGCGACGCTGGGACGGTTTTAGACCGTCGCGGACATCGGGAAGAGCCCGTGAAATAATCACAGACATCGAGTACCGGAGATAACTCTCCTTCACTTCTTCTTCTACATTGCGTGGAACAATCATTTGATCTTTCGGATAGTCCATAAATTCCTTAAATATCTAGATTTTTGACCGATAGAGCATGCAGCTCAATGAAACGGCGGCGGGGCGGTACATCTTCTCCCATCAGCATCGTGAACATATGATCAGCGGCAATCGCGTCTGGAAGGGTGACTTTGATCAACGTTCTCTTTTCTGGATCCATAGTGGTTTCCCAAAGCTGATCGGCGTTCATCTCTCCAAGACCTTTGTACCGCTGGATTTCAATCCCCTTGCGGCCATTGGCCCTGAGGAAGTCGATCCCCTCGCGGAGTGTGAAAACAGGTGTCTCTTTTTCCTCTTCATCGATGATATCGAACAATTTTCCATCGGCAATGAGGTAGTTATCAAACGCAAATCCAAAATTGGACAGCCGGAGGCGGAGAGCCTGCATTTTATCATCTTCAAATAGCTCCAGGAAGGGGAGGGATTTATAAACGAAATTTTTCATCTCTTCGGTTTGTTCATCGGGCGGAATGGAAGCGAGTGTTTCGGCATGGATTTTCCGTTGCAGCTCTTCGTCTTCAAGGCGAAGCTGAGCAAACTCATCATCGGAATAGACAAATCGGAAAGTGTCGCCGATTTTCACTTGGAACCGAGGGAACCGGCCTGTAACATCTCGCGAAGCAAGGAATTCACGGAATGGGATCCCTTTTCTTTCAACCGAGAGTAAAAACCCTTCAATATCTAAAATGACCTGGAGTAACTCTTCGACTTCTTCTTTTGACATGGTGTCTGTACGGCCCATGAGTTTGATTTGGATATCACTGATACCGAGCCTGAGAAGGTAATCATCCATTTCTTTTTCGCTATGGATATACCGAGAGATTTTCTTGCGGGTGACACGGTAGAGAGGCGGCTGAGCAATATAGACGAAATTATTTTCAATCAGTGCAGGCATGTGTCTGTAGAAGAAAGTCAAGAGAAGTGTCCGGATATGCGATCCGTCGACGTCGGCATCGGTCATGATGATGATTCTGTGGTAGCGGAGTTTCTCAAGATTAAAATTGTCTTTCCCTATGCCACACCCAAACGCTGAAACCATCGCCCCGACTTCAGTGTTTTGCAGAATTTTCTCTAAGCGGGATTTCTCGACGTTGAGAATTTTACCGCGAATCGGAAGAACGGCTTGGTATCTTCGATCCCGCCCCATTTTTGCAGAACCACCCGCAGAATCTCCCTCAACAATAAAAATCTCGCAATGAGCAGGATCTTTTTCTTGGCAGTCGGTCAATTTTCCGGGAAGACGGGCACCATCTAAAGCCGTTTTTCGAAGCGTCAGCTCGCGCGCTTTCTTCGCGGCTTCACGGGCTTGGGCTGCGATGATCGCTTTTTCAGAAATTTGTTTTGAAATACCAGGATTTTCATCGAGGAAAATAGTGAGCTCTTCACCACAGACCATTTGAACAATCGAGCCGACATCGCTGTTTCCTAGCCGTTGTTTGGTCTGTCCTTCAAATTGCGGGTTGGGAACTTTCACGGAAATGACAGCTGTCAAACCTTCCCGCATATCATCGCCCGAAACAGCGAGTTTATCGGTTTTGAGAATGTTATGACTTTTGATGTACTGGTTGAGAACACGGGTCAAGGCTGTGGAAAATCCGGAAACGTGGGTTCCACCCTGACGGGTCGAAATATTATTAACATACGAATAGAGATTCTCGGTATACGTCTCATTCCATTGAAGGGCGACTTCCACAACAACGGGCCCATCTGTAGATTCTCGGATACCATGGATGTAGATCGGTTTTGGGAAAATGGGTATTTTGTTTTCATTCAAATACGAAACAAATGAAACAATTCCCCCTTCATAGAGGAGACATTGCTCTGGATGTTCGGTATCCCGTTCATCGCGATAGACGATTTTGATTCCTTTATTCAAGAAAGCGAGTTCGCGAAGCCGTCTTAATAAGACATCGTAGTCAAATGTCGTCTCTGTAAAGATCGAATCATCGGGCCAAAACTGGATAAAAGTTCCCCGTTTGGTCGTCTCCCCCATCACTTTTATGGCGTGAAGAGGTTTCCCTTTGGAAAAATCCATCTCATACATTTTTCCATTTTGAAACACTTCGACATGAAATTTTTTAGAAAGAGCATTCACACACGAAACACCGACACCGTGAAGGCCGCCCGAAACTTTGTATGTTGCTTTGTCAAATTTACCACCGGCGTGGAGAATGGTCATCACAACTTCGATGGCAGAAACATCCCGGCCTTGTTTGATCGATTCTTTCTCATGCCGTCCAACCGGTATTCCCCGACCATTATCTTCGACAGAAACAGACCCATCTTTGTGGAGTACAATCGTGATTTCTGTGCAATATCCCGCGAGCGCCTCATCGATACTATTGTCGACAACCTCATACACAAGCTGATGCAGACCGGCCAATTGTGTATCACCGATATACATCCCAGGTCTTTCACGAACGGCTTGGAGACCCTCCAACACGGTGATCGAACTTGCATCGTAAGTGCCCTTATTTTCTTCTACCATCGTCGTCATACCTTGATTATCCTATCCGGAAAACTATGTTTTTAATATCGGCATCAGGAAACTTTTTCTTCAACTTCTGCAGCAAATTTGGTTTTTCCTGTTGCACCAATATGCTATATAAAGTCGTGTTCTTCACCTTTACCACAATTGTCCCTTTTTCGAAAGAGATTGCTTCCGTCATCGGGCGCCACTTCTCTGCAATCACTTCATTCCACCCAGCCAAAACAAGATCAGGCCTCTCATCTTTCCTCATTTCAATTTGTCGGAGTACCGAGGGAAGAACATCTTGGATATGCCTGTTTGTGAGCTGTGTTTTTTGTCGCATACGAATCTTCTCAGTATACTCCAAACAACGCAATATCGCAACGTGTTAAAATAACAATGTGGCGTTGAGCCAAATAGAAATGAGGAAATAAATTGACATGGAGAGGAAATCGTTGATGGCGTTGACGATCGGGCCCGACGCAATGGCTGGGTCGACGCCGATGCGGACAAAGAATAAGGGGGAAAAAACGCCGAGAAGTGTGCTTGCCAAACAGGCGCCCCAAAGTCCAATGCCGACAATCAGGCCGACGATACCGGGGTTGATTTCGATGCCAGAAAAACCGATCAGATCGAGACCCCAAACAAGGAGACCAGCGAGAACACCGAAAATCCCACCCGTTAGAAAACCGACTGTCATTTCCTTAAAGACAGAGTCTCCTTTAAACCCAACAGCCATATTACGGACGAGGACAGTACTACACTGAATTCCAATATTCCCGGAAAGACCGGTGATCAAAGGGACAAAAAACAGAACAAAGGTCAGCGCTCCATCTTCATAACTTTGGAGTGAAGACATGAGTCCTACATTGACAAGCCCCGCGAAAAGAGTCACCACCAGCCAAGGGACCCGGGCCAGAAGTCTTTTCCACGTAGGAACATATTCCCTGATTTTTTCTCCCGTACCCGCCATTTGAGTGATGGTTTCATCCGCGATATCTTCGATCGCCTCCATCACGTCTTCATACGTGATAATTCCGATCAAAAAATTGTGATGATCGATGACAGGGAGTGTTGACAATTTATATCTTTCAACAATATCGACCACTTCTTCCCGCGAAGCTTCGGGCCCCACCTTGTGCACGATCGGTTTCATCACCGCATTTAATGGAAGATGGGGTGGATTGATAATCAGATTTCTTGCCGGAACATACCCTTGGAGCTCACCTTGCTCATTCAAAACAAAAATCTGTCTCGATAGATCAATGCCAGGATGGTTCCGGATGAAAGTCGCGACTTCTCCTAAGGTCATCTCCTGCTGGAAAGCAAAAAATTCATTTGTCATCAAACGGCCCGCCGTATTCCGGTGATGTTTTTTAATCTCCCGGATACGGACCGCTTTTTTCGGTTCTAATAAATCCATGACACGCCGAAATCTCCGCTCCGCCATATCTTCCAAGACAACAACGGCGTCATCGGGTGGCATCAGTTCAATTAATTTCTTGGCTTCTATATCGGAAATCCGTCGAAAAACGGCGACACGGGTAGTCGAATCGGTATTGATGATGAAAGCAATTTTGCTTTCTAAGCTCGTGAGATTGTCAAAGAGAATCGGCCGAACATCGGCAGGCAAACGGGAGGCGACATAAGCGAGGTCGATCGGAGAGTGTTCATTGGCAATTTGGATAATATTCTGTAGAACAACTTTAGAAGTCTCCTTATGAAAAGCCTGATCGAGCTTTTCTTGGAGAATTTCGTCGAGTTGCCTGGCTTCAACACGGTCCATTTATTTAGTTTATGCTCAAAAATATTTTCCCTCCAGAAAATTTCCTCTAAAAAAATCTTCAAACAGAGTAAGATAGTGGGCATATGTCGATCACAGCTAGATTGATTACAGCAAGTGCCTATGTTGGCCGAAAAGGAATCATTGTTGCCGATGAAATCATCCACCGGATGTACCACGGCGTTCTCACCGGACAGTCGGCATGTTCCGCCGTCATGCATATCGCTTTATTTATCCTGAATGGTTCATGGGATCTTGTAGCAACACTAACAACCGGTAATAATCGACATATTGGCAGGGCCACCTCAGAGATGGCCAAAGGATCGGGAGCCGCTATTCAAAATGTTTATTTGAATGGCCTTCGAATCCTCTATCCCGGGGCAAAAATTGAGGAAGAAGCAAAGTTTCCTTTGACCTATGAAAATGAGAAGGTCTATAATACTCCAGGAAGCGAAATTTTTTCTGAAAGATGTTTTACCTATGCAGAACTTCCAGCACTCATAACCCGGTATGTCATCCAGCAACAAATGTTAATCCATTATTTAAATCAATCGCCTTGGTGGATTCATCGGAATATCTCAGCCCGTCTCGTCGCGCCTCTTTCTTCCCTCGCAGGACTGGTTTGGGGAGCAGCTGTTTTGGTCTTTAATTTCGTTCCTATCATAGCTTCTTTTTTTACGCTGGGAACCCTTCAAGAATATAACACGTGGGCTCATAAAAATTTAAGAACCAGCGGATGGATGCTGAGTCAGATCCATCTCGGTCTCATAGGCTGTGTGCGTCCTGATTTAATTTAAAATTTATGTATTTACCTGAAAAGATAAGAAACATTGCTATTATTGCGCATATTGATCATGGAAAAACGACGTTGCTGGATCAACTCCTGGCACAGTCGAACATCTTTCGTGAGAACGAAAAAATCCCTGAAAGGGTCATGGATAGCTACGACCAAGAAAAAGAGCGTGGCATCACCATTTTCGCAAAACATACGAGTATTTATTACAACGACTATAAAATTAACATCATCGACACCCCTGGACATGCCGATTTCTCCGGAGAAGTAGAACGGGTCCTCGGTCTTGTCAATTCTGTCCTTTTGATCGTCGATGCTCAAGAGGGGCCGATGCCCCAGACCCGGTTCGTTCTGTCACAAGCTTTAAAAATGGGTCTGCGCCCGATCGTTGTTCTCAATAAAATCGATCGGCCTCATGCCAATCCGGACCGTGCTCTCAATCTGACGTTTGATCTGTTTGTCGAACTTGGAGCGACAGATGCCCAGCTTGATTTTCCGATCATCTATGCTTCCGGCATTCAAGGATACGCCATTAAAAATCTCGGTGAGACTTCCTCCGATCTAAAACCTCTTTTTGAGATGATCATCGAATGTGTCCCGCCACCACCTGGCAACCTCGAACTCCCCTTTTTGATGCAATCGACCACGCTCACGTATGACGATTATGTCGGCAGACAGGCATGCGGAAGAATCTTGGAAGGGTTTGTCAAAAAAGGACAACTCGTCTCTCACATCGATAAAAATGGACACCCCTCGTCTCATAAAATCGTCCGGATCGAAGGTTATTTCGGTCTCAAAAAAATCGAAATGGAAGAAGCCGGCGTCGGCGATATTGTGAGCCTTGCAGGAATTCCTGAAATTATGATCGGCGATACCCTTTGCGATCCTTCTCACATCGTCCAACTTCCTCCCATTCACCTCGCGGAGCCCACTCTTGCCATTGAAGTCATGGTCAACAACGGTCCTTTTGTCGGAAGAGAAGGAAAACATGTCACCATGAACAAAATCCGCGACCGTCTTCTCCAAGAGAAAAAAGCGAATATCTCCCTTCGTATCGACCAAAAACGAGAAGATGCGATGGAAGTGTGCGGCCGAGGAGAGCTCCATCTCGCTGTTCTGCTCGAAGCAATGCGACGAGAAGGCTATGAATTCTTAATCTCTAAACCCAAAGTGATCTTCAAAACCATCGATGGTGTCGAGTCAGAACCGATGGAAAATGTCCATATCGAAGTCCCCCAAGAATTTACCGGAGGAGTGATCGAAGAGCTCTCCCGAAGACGGGGTGAACTCCGCCTCCTTGAAACCAACGAGCATGGCATCACAACACTCCAATTCTATTTACCAACGCGTGGCCTTATGGGATATCGGAACGATTTTCTCACCGCCACCCGAGGACTCGGCATTTTAACCTCGATTTTCGACAGCTACGGCCCTTGGAAAGGTCCTATTGTAGGGCGTATTAAAGGAGTCATGATTTCAGGCAATCAAGGAAAAACGACCGGCTACGCCGCCTTCAACCTCCAAGAACGGGGCGGTCTCTTCGTATCGCCCGGCGAAGAAGTCTACGAAGGGATGATCGTCGGAGAAAACAATCGAGACAACGATCTCATCATTAACGTCACCCGGGAAAAACACCTCACCAATGTTCGCGCCGCCGGCAGCGATGAGAATATCATTCTAACTCCTCCCCGCAAGTTCACCCTCGAAACCGCCATCGATTTCATCAACGAAGACGAAGTCGTTGAAGTCACCCCCAAGTCGATCCGCCTCCGCAAGCGCCACCTCAAAGAACACGACCGTAAGCGCCACGAAAAATCGTAATTTAAAGTGGATTAATACTAATCATCGGATCTGTCTCTTTTGTAGAGCAAACACTTAACTTGATCTGCTGCGTACTTGTTAATCTCTCGGTTTGTTGCACCTGGATGAGTAGGAATATACTCACTAGCAAATGATTTAAATAATTCACTTATTTCCTGTAATTCAGATGGAGATTGATAAGCGATCAGACGCTCGGCCAAAGAGAACACAACTGCACCAGCAACCGCAACAGAAGTTGCTAGTATTGTAGCCGTTATACCTGCTCCCCATATAAAACTTTGGACTATCAACGTCGTTTCACGTCGACTCTTCACCATTTCATCGAAGTATTCTTCTCTCAACGAATCAATCCTAGGATTACTTGGACCATTTGCAAGAATTCTTTGGTCAATTTCTTTTCGAGCTTCTTTACGCTCTTGTTCCACATAACTTTCACCTGAATAATAACCGCCTCCTACTCCACTACCTACATGGTAACCACATCCACCTGTACTACATGCCATATCCCCTCCTTGGGTATCTTTTAAAAGCGATCATTTTCTTATCTATAATCATTATTGTCTAGTCAATTTTCTATAAAATAATCTGAAAACGACCGCTGAAGTCAAACCGCAATCCTGAGCCAAAAAAAGAAGCCGAGGATGAGATTTTTTCTATAAGCAGTCGGGGAGCAAGCTCCCCCGCTGCCCCACAAGGACAAAAAAATTACATGGATGGCATCCTGAACTTTTATCATGCATATCACGTTGATCATGCTACTTATACTGTGTACTCAAAACTTAGTCATAAAACGGTGATTCCGTCAGTCTTTTGAAGCGAACAATATAAAAAACATGATGAATAAGATAGGCATGATATACATGATAAAAATTCACTAGAGTATGGTGCCCATCCATGTAATTTTTTATCCTCGAGGGACAGCGGGGGGAGCTTGCTCCCCGACTGTTTAAAGAAAAATCGATCTTTCAATATTTGCTTAGGGGAGTTCTAGGAGGCTTCCGGTCTGGATGGGGCGCAGGGAACCTTTATTCAGTTTTCCTTCGTGTGGATAAATGGTATCGGGCCCTTTGATTTCAAAATGGAAATCTTTGAAAGGAGGAAGAAGAGTTTTCACACCATTTGCTCCCAGAAAAACTTCGACTTTATCGATGTTTCCAGGAAGCGAGACGGGTATTTCGACATCTCCTTTGTAGGAGGAACTTTGAAGCTGAGTCACAGTTTTTTGATCTAAAGTGTAAACTTTTAGGACGAGGAGGTAGAGTATACCCATCCCACTCCCATCAACTCCTAAGGTGAAGGTGTGTCTAAAAGTTTTCAGGTCGTCCGGATTGAGAATGCCCATTCTGTAAAGAGGGATATAAATGGTTGTCTTTTGTTCAAAAGAACACTCTTTGGTCTCTTCTGTAGCTTTGGGAGTCCAATCGCTGGGTGAAAAACAACTCAATGGTCCTTGCAGGCTACTATATAAAAAGTCCCCATCTTTTTGAAGAATCTCCCGAAATGACATCGCGTCCCATTTTTTCTTCAAAATAGTACGCATCACCTCTTTAAAGACGGGCGCATCGATCCAATTGCGCGCCATAAATGGGATATATTCTAAATCTCTGACTTCTCTTTCAAGAATCTTCTCGTAGAGACCTTGAGGAGTTTTTTGGAACCTTTGGAGGATGGTTGCGTATCTTACGCTAGCCGGAATAACACCGACATTTTTATCTAAAACAAAGTGCTCAAAGCTCTCATAGAGTCTATCTCGAGCTGCCGGATCGGTGATTAGGTCGATGGCTTCAACGCCATTGCGCGCGATGTAATCGGCATAGGTCTCGTTGGGTCTGGGTTGAACCAGCTTCTTTTTCCATTCATCTTTGTCATTTTGAGAAAGGAGATACGTGAAAGCTACTTGTTTATCGACATCTTTAAGTCCTACTGGAGATTCTTCAAGATATTTTAGATATTTAATGTGAAGGGTATTGCATAAATCGAACCTTAGACCAATGGGAAAAATATTGTCTGTTTGGTGATTCATAAAGGCAGCAAAAGGAGTTGTCTTCAAAAGATAGAGGAGCCAAGAATTAAATTCATCTGAGGAAAAGACCGTATTTTCAGGAGTAGAGTGATAAAAATGGACTAAAGGTTTTGTTTCAATCTGCTCACCGATTTCTAGCCGCCGACGCTGGAGCGCAGCTACATTGACGTTGAGATAATTGAAACGCCATAAAGCAGCTCCCATGACTGCTAAAACCAGGCTGGCGACTTTGAGAGGAAATTTCACGGAGTAAACAGCTAGGACTCCGACAGGAAGGGCAGAGAAGAATAAAAACTTTCCTATCCGTCGACTTATTTTATGGGACACTGTTTCAACAGGGCCATTGAGGCGTGTCCAATCGGTTTGTGGAGGTAAAATTTGATTTGATACTGCTGCCATAAAGTTGGAGCTATTTTAATATAATTTCAAAAATAAATCAACTTTGACCTTTTGAAGAGATTCTTCTAGAATCGGTACTCATGATCAAATTTTTGGCTGACCGGCGGTCTAAAGTTCTGTTTTTCTTGATGTTTAGCATCGTTTGCCTCTTGAATGTAAATTATAATATTTTGAGAAGTGCGCGTAACGCATTGGTCGTCGCTGATCTGGGTCATGGAGCCGGATCGATTCCGATTTTTGAGCTGTGCGGCACCATGCCATGCGCCGTTTTGATGGTTTGGATTTTGACCAAGCTTTTGAACCGATTTTCGATGCAAAAAGTTTTCATACTCAGCTTGACGACATTTTCGGCTTTCTTTCTTGTGTTTGCCGTGGTCATTTATCCTTATCTTTCTGGATGGCTGGCAGGGCCTTTCTCAATGCTCTTTTTTGTGATGGCAGAGCTGTGGAAAATCGCCCTTTTGACGGTTTTATTCTGGGGACTTGTCAATCACTACATCCCCTTAGAGGATGCTAAGAGATACTATGCACCGCTGATGCTCGGTGGAAGTGCGGGGACTATTTTGGCCGGTCCTATCGTTTCCATGTGCACCTCCCATTTTATTCCGACGTGGTCACAATCTTTGACGTGGATGATGGTATCTCTTTCCTTCATAGGAATTTTGACCATGTGGCTTTTCACAAAACTCTGGAAAGAATTTGCCGGTCCTAAAAGAGAGATTGTAGAAGAGAAAAAAGAACAACTTTCAGTCTGGGAAAGTATTCAAATCTGTGTTCGGTCCAAATATCTCTCTCTTCTTGCTTGGATCACCATTGCCGATTATGTCGCCTACGCGCTGGGTGAAGTGATTTTCCTCGATGTTCTCAAACAAAAATATCCCGATCCGAGAGATTACTGCGATTATATGGGCCACCTCTCTTTATGGAGTGGAATCATGACCGCCTTCAGCGCCCTGGTGATAACTCCTTTCCTTCTCAAACGATGCCGATGGGTTATCGCTTCACTGGTGACTCCTGTTTGCATTCTCATCACAGAAGGAGCGTTTTTCATAGCTCTTTGGAATAACATCCCAGGCCAACTAGAAATTCTCATTTTCCTTGGAACCGCATTTTTCTGCCTCGTTCGAGCTGCCAAATATACCCTCTTCGACACCTCCAAGGAGCTCTCCTTCATCCTCCTCCCCTCCCTTGAAAAAATGCAAGGAAAGCTCGTCATCGACGGGATGTGCTCTCGTGTCGGTCGTGGAAGCGCTTCGATGCTCAGCATCGTCCTCATCCAGCTCTGCGGCGGCGTCCTAGCCAGCGCCTCCATCGTCGGCTTCATGGTCCTCGCTATCGCCGGCAGCTGCGTCCTCGCCACCTTCAAACTGGGCACCCTTGTTGACAAGAAATCAACTAAGCTCCCCCAAAGCTAATGTTCTTGATTGAAACACTTGACGTATGACTGTTCCCCACATAGGGTCACTTGTCGTATCCTCTGTATAATTCCCATGCGTGTATTCATGAATGGTGGCTCGCCAAAAAGAAGTGGCCTCTTTTGCAGTCTGAATTTGGCGGACTTGCCAAGTCCCAGGGAACAAATCAAAAATCGTAAAAGCAAACTCTTTTCCCAACCCTTTTCTACGGTAACAAGGAAGGATATAAAACTCAGCAATGTCCGATCGTCCATCGATGATTCCTCTAATGACAAATCCTGCAGGTTTTTCTTTTATAAACAAATACAAGCCCGTGTTGGGGTCTCTCCAATCCGCTTCTATGGAAAATCGGCCTTCCACATTGGGCTCTTTTTTAGTCAATGCTGAAAACTCCGCTTCATAATCTTGCTCAAAAACTTCAAAAATATGACTATTTGCTGCTGTTATGGGAATAATCTTCATATTCCCCGTATATGAGAATAAATACCCATGATTCAAGACAAAATTGCTTTTTTGTAGCATACTTTCAGGAATTTATGGCTGCCATACGACCCGATCTTTTCCATCACTTCCAGGGTGCCACCTGTGGCATCAGTTTAGAGCGTGTTCAAAATCCTGTCTTTACAACGTGCGATGAAGCTCCCCTCCGTGCCGACCTCATGGACCGGATCTGTCAAGAGATTTTCCGAGAGAGAAAAAAAACGGGAGAATACCCCCGTTGGTATACAGAAAGAGGGATAGAGTTTAGCCCTACTATGGATGCGCTGAAAATTTCTACAGCAGTGAGAGCAAAAATTGGACCTGAGGCCTCGGAATCATGCCGTCTCCTCACAGAAGAAGGCCTTTTTCACCGAGATGGACTCCATCTTTATGACCGTGAGAATCTCGACCGAGCTTTCCAAACCAAAAAAGAATGTCCGATCTGCAAAAACAACACGGGTGAAATAGCTTTTTCTAAAGCGTACTTTTGTTATGTCAAGTATCAGGATCGGGATTACTATCTAAAAGATGCTTCCTTGTATCGGGAATTTCAATTTGCCAAAATGAAAAATTTCTGTCGCAGAGTTATCTCCCATATAACACTGTCCAATCTGGAAATTGACTTGCGGTTCGGAGTAATAACATCTGTGATTGTCTACTCTGTTTTAATTACTACACGTCTGCAATTCATAGGAGATCGCATTTTAAAGCCACAGATTGCTTTAGCAGGATTCTTAGAAAAATTATGTCATGCTTGCGGTATTCTTCGTTGGATTGTACATGATAGTCCTGTGAAAGTGAGTTTCTTCGAATTTCAATGTACTACTTTTCTTCAAATCTGCGGAGATTATTTACCCAACCTATTCCATCCATACCTCCTAAAAATTTTAAACTTAGATATTCTTTTGGTTCAGATCTATTCTAGGCTGAGTGAAGCAAGACGGATTCAAATTCGGGAAATTTTCTATCCTGTCTTTGCATTGCACCGTTTTCTGCTTGAAAAAATAAATCAGGTCAATAGCCTGCCCGCTCCAGATTGTGCTTATATCAGTGCAGGTTGCACCCTTTTAAATGGGCTTTCCTTGGTCCACTTCTATTTCAATCATCCTTGGACGAACCCTCTGAATCAACTTTCCAACTTTTCCTTTAAGTACATCCATTTCATCTCCAGAATTTTTCTCATTTGGAATCTTTTGAGCTATACGATTCAAACGCTCGGGTCGAGTATATTTGTTTTACCACATTCTGAGGACCGTTCTTGGCAATGGGTGAAAATCGTCGAGTGGAATCAGTTTCTCCGTACACAGCATCCTTTCGTATTAGCCTTATGCACGATCGGTGAAAGCATCCTCTATCTTCGTAAACAACGCTTCACCTATCAGCAACATTTCGTCGTGAGATAGCTCAGTTGTCACCCATCAGAAACTGATAGAGCTTGGTTTGGTCGAAAGCCAAATTGGGAGCTTTGCGATTAAAGATCGCCCCTTTTTTGATTAAGAGTTTTGCAATCTCAAATTGACCATGATTCACAGCTACCTGCAAAGGCGTCAAACCGCTGCGATCACGATGATTGGGATCCGCTCCATGCTCTATCAAAAGTTTGGCAACTTCTCGATATCCTTTAGATAGCGCTAGTTGTAAGGGACGATGGCCATTGCGTGAATCATCATCAACATTAGCACCAGAAGCTAGGGCTTCTTCAACCATTCTGATCAAATGAGCCCCTTTTTTTTCGACAATCAAAGACCCAAGAGAAATGGGTATCGGCTTTTGATACTCCCCTAAAGCTTCGAGATGACCTAAGAAAAATGGTGGATTCCACAAATCGAGAGTCTCTTGTTCTTCGAGAGAAATGAAATTGCGGACATCATCTCTTTTATCATTCCATTCAACTGATTGAATCAATTCAGCTAATTCCTTTTGAAGCCAAGAAAATGACATTTGTTTTGGATCAACTTTTGGAACATTTTCTAATTGATTGTAAGCATTGGCCAATAGTTGATAATTGATAGGGTATTTATTATAAATGTACCAAATAAAATTATACCAATGACGACCTTTCACCTCTCTTGTTCGATCAAAAAGCGCCGCAATTTTGCTTGCAAATAGGCTAGATTTATCAAGGGATGTTATCGAAAATGGATAAGGGAAATCTATATTTTTTGGCTCAAATTTCCCTCCAGCTGGAGGATGCGTATGAATCTCAAATTTGATCTGCAGCTTTTCATTTTCTGTATATTTTCTGGCATCGGAGAGAATTAAAACTTTTTCAATAGAGTCTTTTTTCAAGGCCGCTCTTTTAATTTTAGCCTGGGGCTGCTGACGATCTTCAATCTTCATATCAAATGCATAGGCTTTAAACTCATCGGCAACCACTTGAAGATAAGGTTTCCACAAGAAATTTGGTGCAGGCTCTAATGTCCAGAAATCTAGATCTTCCGAATACCGTTGAAGGCCGTAAACAATTCTCAAACAGGAGCCTCCAATAAAGGCTGCATGTTTAAAAAAATCAGTACGTGCCAAAGCAGAAAGAGCAATCTCTTGGGAAATTTCTCTTAAAGCATTCTTCTCTTCCTGTTTAGTGCGAGCGTTATATATTTTAAGCTTATCTTCAATAATTTTTATTCCCATCTATGTAAATCCTTTAGTATATTGCGAGCAAAACGACGAACTCGAAGACTATCATAATATTGAGAGATCTCTTCAAGTACTGCCTGATCGGCTCTTTGAAGGGCGGCTTCATCTAACCTCAAATCTTCTACGACATCCATTAAAGTTTTCCATTTTTTATGATGTACGTACACATAATCCGCCAGGGCTTTCCAGGGATGGGCCATCAAAAAGGTACTATCAGATCTGACTATACGTTCTACTCCCATGAAAAACTGATCCCAAGGTGTATGTTGATAACTAAATAAGCCGATCGGGGTTCGGATAATTGAGTCTCTTTTAGAAGTTGCGCTCGTGATAGTATAAACGGCTTCTGGAATCCAGCCATGGTGTGCTAAGGCTGATTCAAAACTGATATAAGAAGGGCCACTAAGTTGTTGAGCTATTTCAAAAGAATCGATCGGCTTAGACTCTTTTTTCTCAATTAAGTAAATGCCTCTTTTCAATCTCAAAAGAGTGCCTTTTTTCAAAGCTCGCTTTACCCATGAGTACCGGCGATCTTCACTACCACCAAGAATAATAGCTAGGGCTGTGTCATTAATGTAGGGTTTCGGATAACTTAAATCCATTTTTTCTCTCGTAAAACTGGCATTTTATGACAGTTTCTAGCTTAAAAATATCAATTATTCTAATTTTTTGCAAGAAACTGGCGTTTTGTGACAGTTTCAAGGGTTTTTAAAGAAGAACCAAGTCACTAATAATGAGCCACATCCTGACCATCCTAATATCCTGTTAATTTTCTTTTTTAGGATGGACACGATATGTTATTTATTTTCCAAATTTAAAAATAACCCCCTCCTGTATAGTTTTATCTCCAGGAGTGATAAAATACTTCTATGTCAGTCCAACGTCCTGATCTATTCCATCATCTCAGGGACCCGTCATGCATTATCAGCCATGAGATGACGACAACGCCCGTTTTTACGTCGTGCAATGAGGGGGGTATTCGCGCCCACCTGATGGATCGTATTTGTAAAGAAATTTTTCAAATAATGCGAGATAGAGAAACTTTTCCCGATTGGTACACAGATAGGGGGATTGATTTTGTGAGAGCTATGGATGCGCTCCATATTTCTGAGCAAGTTCGAGATCGGATCGGACCTCAAACTGCAAGGAATAACAATCGGTTATTGAGCGAGGATGGTTGTTTTAATAAAGATGGATTACATATCTACGAAAAAAATGAATTAAATCGAAATTTAGAACGGACTGATCTTTGTGCATCTTGCCGACAACCCAGCGAGATGGTCATTTCTAAAGCCTATTATTGCTATGTGAAATACCAAAACCCTCACCATTTTTTGGAACACCCCGAAGTCGAACGGGAATTCCAAATCAAAAAGCACAGTTTCAGTCGTTTATTGAGAGACGTCCTAGAAATAATAGATTTCATTGAGGGATGTTTTTTGGTTTCTTTAGTTGTCTCTCCTTATGCTTCTCTTTTCAGTAGGATCTTGGAGCCTGATTTTCAAGCATATGTAGAGGGTGTTCTAAGACGGCAATTTTGGGTTGTAAGAAGAATCGACATTCTGTATCAAATGGCGGGTCTTTTCTCTTTATTTCAGAGGAATTCTGCTGTAGAAATGGACTTTAGTGTCCATAATGCTTTTCAACTGATTGACTTTTGGAAAAATCATATTCCTCAATCTTGTAGCCCGTATTTAATAAATGGTTTTCTAACATTTTGCTTTATATTGTATCTGAGTCAATTCTTTAACAGGAGACCACTTTATCAAAGAGTTGAAGGGTCACTCATCGAACTTCATAAAACTGTTATGGAAGGTATTAGAAAGATTCAAATGAAAGTCTACAATATTGCCTTCCATCGTTATATCCAAAATCTTACTTATATGACTCTGAGTGCAGCGAATTACATATTTTTATTACAACGTTTAATGTCTTTAAATCAGCAATCTCTTTGGATATTAGATCAGATCAACACGATTTCAAAAATTATCATCTCCATAGAGTCACATTTATTCCTACTTTCTAATATGCACATGATCGCCTTTGGAAATATCCCCCCTCTGGAAAATCAAGGTTGGAATTGGGTGGGCATGGTCCAGCGAAACCAATTTTTACGCAGTCAAAGTCCTTATCTAGCGGCAATTTATACACTTTTTAGGAATGTGATCGATCTGAAAACAAGGGTGCTGAATAACCAGCCTGTGGTGGTATTAACAGGGAACTAAAAAAGATGACAAAGAGCGCTAGCGAGGCAAAGCCAGATTGATTCTCGCGAGGAATAACATTCTTGAATACGAAGGATTCCGAGCGAGAATCGATATGGCGAAGCCGCAGCAAGCTATTTATCATCTTTTTTAGTTCCCTGTTAATAAATGAGCCGATCATGTAAAACTGACAGGGTATGCAAGTTGTCGAGATGTTTGACAAGATCGCGCCTACCTATGACAGAACAAATAGGATTTTATCTCTAGGAATTGATCTTTACTGGAGATGGAAACTCCAGTCGCTCCTTCCGCATGGAAATAAACTAAAACTTCTCGATTGCGCGACAGGGACGGGCGATCAGTTACTGGCGCTCATGAAAAGTCGTCGGATCCATCAAGCAGTCGGTATTGATCTCTCTGAAGAGATGCTCAAGATTGGAAGAAAAAAACTTGCGCCTTTTGCCCATCAAATCGAGCTGAAGTGTGCTTCGGGAACGGAAATTCCGTATCTGGAGAATACTTTCGATGCGGTGACCCTTTCTTTTGGGATACGAAATATTGACCCTCCTTTGAAATGTCTGCAAGAGATTTACAGGGTTTTGAGACCGAAAGGGCGGGCTTTGATTTTGGAATTTTCTTTGCCAGCTAAATCTTGGGTCCAAAATCCTTACCTTTTCTATCTCAATAAAGTTCTTCCACAGATCGGAAAACGGCTCTCGGGGAATCGAGAAGCTTATTCTTATTTGGCAAGAACGATCCAATCTTTCCCCTACGGAGAAGCTTTTTGTGGGCTCCTTCAAGAGGCCGGTTTTCAGAAAGTGAAGGGTTATCCGATGACGGGAGGGATTGTGACTCTGTATGTAGGAGAAAAATGCTCTTAAGATTACTGCAAGAGGTCGCCGAGTATCCAAAAATCTATTGGAAATCACGGGGTAGTGATGTTGCTGTTGCAGGGTATGGTTCCAAAGAGTCGGAAATGAAATTTTCAGGAAAGGCTTTTGATCCGAGTAGCTGTCGAGGGGTTTGGAGCTCTTTTCCAGAGTCGCTAGAGTTTTCTCCAGCAACTCTGCATTCGATGCCCTGGGGTCAGTCGCCCATGAATACCTTTTTCCCTAAACTCTTAGAACGAACGGATGCCCCCTCCTTCAATGAGTGGTGGAAAGTGGTGACAGACGCTCTGGATAAAATTGGGAAAGAAAAGTTTAAAAAAGTTGTTCTGGCACGGCAAACGACGTTGCGATTTGAGGACCGTTTGGATCCAGTTCAAGTACTTCACAAACTAATGCCCAGGGGTGATGAGACGTCTCTTTTTCTACTCCAGCTCGATCCTGAGACAACCTTTCTTGGTGCAACACCGGAAAAGCTTTTTGAGAGAAAAAAAAGAAAAGTCTCTTCCGAGGCCCTAGCAGGGACAAAAACATGGAATGAGGAATGGACCACGAAAGAAACAGCGGAAATCGAAGCGATTCAGGTCTTTTTACACGAACGTCTTCTCCGGTGTTGCACAGAAATTCAGTGGCATCCACCCGAGCAAAAAAACTTTGCAAATCTCAATCATCTCTATCAAGGAATTGAAGGATCTCTCAAAGACGAAGTCTCAGATGAAGATTTACTCGAATTTTTGCATCCGACACCCGGCCTTGGGGGATTTCCACAAAAAGAAGCCCTCGACTATATTCGGGAGGTCGAACCGATTTCTCGCGGCTGGTATGGGGGAACCATTGGAAAGATTTCGGCGGATGAAACCGACATCGCCGTCAGTATCCGGTCAGCTTTGATCCGAGGCTCCGAAATGCATCTCTTTGCAGGTGCAGGGATTGTGAGGGGATCGAAGCCGGATCAAGAATGGGAAGAACTCGACCGAAAAATCGGACAATTTATAAAGATGTTCACATGAATGCATATCACTCGAAACAAATTATCCATCATTTAGTTGAGCAAGGGGTCAGACGGGTGTGTATCGCCCCTGGATCTCGATCAACAGCCCTTGCCTACGCCGTATCGCAAGACGACCGTCTTGAAAAGATGATCCACTTCGATGAACGGGGAGTTGGGTTCCATGCATACGGCTATGCCAAAGGATCGAAATTGCCGGTCGCCATCATTGTGACTTCAGGGACGGCTGTGGCCAATCTTTTTCCAGCGATCATCGAAGCGGCTCAAGATGAAGTGCCCCTGATTGTGATCACGGCGGATCGTCCGCCTGAACTGCGAGACACCGGGGCCAATCAAACGTGCGACCAAGTGAAAATTTTTGGAGATTATGTTCGATGGTATTTCGAGATTCCGTGTGCTGATAAAGGGATACCAGAAGGATTTATCGGATCGACGATTGCCCAAGCGGTTTATCGAGCAACGCAATCTCCTAGGGGACCTGTCCATCTCAACTGTCCTTTTCGAGAGCCTTTTCTATCGGAAGAAACGGGCGATATTTTCCCCTCCACCCATTACGACTCTCTCCATCATACTCTATCGACAGCGACCATTGAACAATGGGCAAAAAAATTACCGACATTTGAAAGAGGGGTCATTGTCGTTGGCTCTCTTTCTACGAACCGATCTCTCAAATCGATCTTCAGCCTTGCAGAACAACTCGACTGGCCGATTTTGCCCGATATCATGTCAGGCATCAGGTCCGAGGGACTCCATCACAATGTGATCCCCTATTACGATATCGTTTTGAAAATCAATCCCCACTTAAAACCCGATTGTATTCTCCATTTTGGCGATCGGTTGGTTTCAAAACCGTTGCTGCAATGGATCCAAAAAGCTTCTCCTTCTCTATATGGCATGGTCGTCGACCATCCGTTTAGACACGATCCGACCCACACACTCACCCACCGACTGCAAATCGATCCGACCCTTTTCTGCGACCAATTGCTCTCATGGATCCCGCGCAGGGTCTCATGGCTCAATACCTGGAAAACCATCAGTCAGGTGGTCGAAGGACATGTCGATGATTTTATTCCTTCAGCATCCGAGCCCGGCTTGATCCGATTTCTACACCACCATCTTCCTCTCCATTATGCCCTCTTTATCGCCAATAGCATGCCGATCCGCGATGCCGATCAATTCTTTTTTCCTCGGTTTCACCGGGCCCCTATTTTCGGGAAACGGGGCAGCTCTGGCATTGATGGGAACATCGCAACTGTTGTCGGTCTTGCTGAGGGAATGCGGCGGCCTCTTTTCGCCGTCTTAGGCGATTTGACAGCGCTCCATGATTTAAATTCGCTCGCCCAACTTCACAGAAGCAAATTTCCCGTCATTCTCCTCATCGTGAACAATCAAGGCGGAGGGATCTTTTCTTTTCTTCCGATTGCTCAGAAAAAAGAAATTTTCGAAGATTATTTTGCCGGAGCTCACCCGTGGAATTTTGAAGATGCTGCCAAGATGTTCCATATCCCATACCATCCCCTGACCGACCCGCTGCACCTCACCAAATTTTTGCGTGAAGAAAAGTCGATGATCATTGAATTTAAAACCGACCGAACCGAAAACCGAGCTCTCCACCAAACCATCGAAGAAAAAACGAAAGAAAAAATCTATTCACTAGCGTGTGCAATCTCATGACAACAACTTTAACTTGGACAAATGTTGGAACATACACTGACATCAAATACGACAAAATGGATGGTATTGCTAAAATCACCATCAACCGTCCTCATGTCCGGAATGCTTTTCGTCCGCTGACCGTCGATGAAATGATGCATGCTCTCAACGATGCCCGGTATGATAGCTCCATCGGCGTCATCATTTTAACCGGCGAAGGAAAAGAGGCTTTTTGTGCAGGCGGCGATCAAAAAATCCGTGGAGATTCGGGTTACGTGGATAATCACGGTAGCGAGCGTCTGAATGTGCTCGATTTTCAGCGTCAAATCCGGACATGTCCTAAACCTGTCATCGCCATGGTTGCAGGATATGCGATTGGCGGTGGACATGTGCTCCATGTCGTCTGCGATCTCACCATTGCTGCAGACAATGCGATTTTTGGGCAGGTCGGCCCCAAGGTTGGATCCTTTGATGGGGGGTTTGGCTCGAGCTACTTAGCCCGCATCGTCGGACAAAAAAAAGCGCGTGAAATTTGGTTTCTCTGCCGAAAATACACCGCGAGCCAAGCTTTGGAAATGGGTCTTGTGAACTGTGTTGTCCCCTATGAAGAACTCGAATCTACGACACTCCAGTGGTGCGAAGAGATTTTGGCCCTCTCTCCCATTGCTCTTCGATGTTTAAAGGCTGCTCTCAATGCCGATTGTGATGGCCAAACAGGTCTTCAAGAACTCGCTGGAAACGCGACCATGCTCTTCTACATGACGGAAGAGGGGCAAGAAGGACGGAATGCGTTTGTCGAAAAAAGAAAGCCGAACTTTAAAAAATTCAAGAGGAACCCATGATTGCAACGTGGATCGAAGCAACCCGCCCCAAAACCCTCATTGCAAGTATCAGTCCCGTTTTAATTGGGTCGATGTTGGCTTTTAAAGCAGGATCGTTTTCTTTCCTGACATTCATGTTTACTTTGGTCACAGGGCTGGGCATCCAAATTGTCACGAACCTTGCAAATGATTATTTTGATTTCGTCAAGGGCGGAGACACTTCAAAACGGATAGGACCAAGGCGCGTTGTTCAAGCCGATCTTGTTTCGATACCGAGCATGAAACGGGCTGTCTTTCTCACAGCCAGCTTTACAGCGCTTTGTAGTTCTTATCTCACCTTGCAAGGAGGCCCTCTCATTGGCTTTTTATCGATGTTGTCGATTTTTCTGGGAGTTGGATACACAGCAGGCCCTTGGCCTTTGGCCTATCTCGGACTCGGTGATATTTTCGTCCTTCTATTTTTTGGTCCGGTTGCAACACTCGGGACATTTTATTTACAAACCCACGTGATTTCTCCCGAAGTGGCCCTTTTGGGATTCTGCCCTGGACTTCTTTCGACTGCCATTCTCACGGTTAACAACCTTCGGGATGTCGAAGAAGATCGAGTCAGCCGAAAAAAGACCCTCTGTGTCCGATTCGGTGAAACGTTTTGCCGCGTCGAATATACCGTTTGTTTAGCCCTTGCGTGTCTCATTCCGTGTTTCTTTGGATTTTATCTCCCACTCCTTACCCTCATTCCAGCCTTTGTGACCCTTAAAGCCGTTTGGCTTGCCAAAGACAAACAAAAACTCAATGTCACTCTTGCTCAAACGGGAAAACTGTTGCTCCTGTTCACGATTCTTCTAATTGCAAACCATGCATTTTGACATTTTTTCCTTCCGCATCGGCAACAAAGAAGGATTTCTTCTCGAAGGAGAAAATGGAATCTGGAGCGAAGTCTCTCCCCTCCCTGGAAGAAATTTAGAAACTCATCCAGAAACCCTAGCAGCTTTAAAAACCAAACGGACCGATCTTCCTTCTGTGAGATTTGGACTCTGGGGGTTGACTGCGCCCCGTATCGCCAAAGCGCCGGTCGCCCTTTTTTTAAGCGGTACACCCGAAGAAATCCTTAAAAAAGCGAAACATCCTTTTGGCTGCACCACCGCAAAAGTGAAAATGGGATCACTCGATGTGACTTCGGCCATCCATCTCGCTAAAAACCTCAAACAACAGTTCCGACTCCGCCTCGATTTGGGCGGCACATGGTCGGAAAAAGATGTGACAACTTTTTGTTCCCATTTTGATCCATCCGACTTCGACTATATCGAAGATCCAGGCTCCGATATATCCCCTTTTCGCATGGCGGCAGATTGCCACACTCTCGGAGATATTACCATTTGGAAACCGATGGTCCGAGGTCTACCAGAGCCGCAGAAAAAAATCATTCTCAGCAGCACGTATGAATCGGGAGTCGGTCTTCATCAAATCGCCTCCCTTGCACAAACCTTCGAAATCCCATCCCATCCTCTAGGAATTGGAACCTACCTCGATCTCCATGACGACATTCTGATCGATCGTCTTTATTTCAAAGACGGAGAAATCCATTTTCCCCCTGAATTTAGAATCAAAAGAGACCGGTTAACGCCATGCTGATCACCGATACCTTCACTTGGGATTTTCAGACTTTTGAAGCGCATGTCGAAGGAATGTGCGCTCAAATCGATGCCTTTCCCCATGAAAGAGTCGCCTTATTGGGCCACATTGCACCTGAGACAATTCTCGCACTCTTTGCTATTTGGAAAGTCGGCAAAATTGCGTGTCCCTTAAGCACAAGACTTCCCTCTCCAGAACCAGCATTGTCACAACTCGAAACAGAACTCTTCATACCGACCATGCCAAAACCCCAACCACCCATTTCCAAAGAATGGAACTTGCAAAAGCCAGCCACCTTTCTCTTCACCTCCGGATCATCAGGGAAACCCAAAATCGCCTGTCACACCCTTGCCAATCATCTCTTCAGCGCCCAAGGATCAAACCAACTCATTCCCCTCGAAAAAACCGACCGGTGGGCCCTCACCCTTCCCCTCTTCCATGTCGGCGGCCTTGGAATCTTATTCCGCTGCTATCTCGCCCAGTGCTCCATTCTCCTCAACTCTTTAGAAACCGCCACCCATATCTCAATGGTCCCCACCCAGCTCTTACGATTGCAAACCCCGCTCCCTAATCTCAAAACCATTCTCCTCGGCGGTGCCCCACTACCCGACATCTCCACACCTTGGAATATTCTTCCAACCTATGGCATGACCGAGATGAGTTCTCAAATCGTCACTGGCAATAAAATCCATCCCCACGCAGAACTCAAAATCGCTCCAGATAAAGAAATTTGGGTCCGCGGCCCCGTCCTGTTCCAAGGGTATTTAGAAAACAATGAAATCCACCTTCCCCTCACTGACGGCTGGTTTGCCACCAAAGATCTCGGTGAGTGGCGAGATGGGAAATTGCATATCCTCGGCCGAAAAGACAACCTTTTCATCTCAGGCGGTGAAAACATCCAGCCCGAAGAAATCGAAGCCGCCATCCGAACCTTCTGCCACATGGAGTCTATCGTTGTCCCTTTCCCTGATCCCGAATTCGGCGCTCGTCCCGCCGTCTTCCTCCCCCCACCCTTCAACCTCCCCAAACTCCAAGCCGCCCTCCTCCCCCACCTCCCCAAATACAAAATCCCCATCCGCGCATTCCCCCTCCCCCCTCAAACCAGCCTCAAACCCAACCGAAAAGAACTCGCCCAATTGACCAATAATTCCAGTTGTTGATACACTGTGTATACATACGTATCTACAAAAATAAGGCTTATATGACAGTAACTAAAAAACTAACTAGACACGGGAATAGTTACGCTCTCGTGATTGAACGTCCTATTCTCGAACTCTTGGGGATTGATACCGATACCTTGCTTCGAATTTCTACACCTGATGGGGCCTCCATTGTGATTACACCCGTCAAAGATAAAGCTCAAAAACGGAAGTTTTCAAGCTCGCTTAGAAAAATTAACAAAAAATATGGTAGAGTTCTCAAAAATTTAGCTGAATAATGTATTTTTTAACTCTCGAAGATGTCTTAGAAATTCATTCCGACCAGATCAACCGGTATGGCGGTAAAAGAGGAATTCGCGATCAAAATCTACTTCTTTCTGCTATTGCACAACCATTTAGTACTTTTGAGGGGCAATACCTCCATAAAACTATATTTGATAAAGCTTCAGCATATCTTTTCCATATCTGCCAAAATCATCCTTTTATCGATGGGAATAAAAGAGTCGCTACAGTCTCAGCACTTTTATTTTTGGCTATGAATGATTATCCTATCGATTTTAAAGAAAGTGAGTTGGAAAAATTAGTGTTTTCAGTTGCCGAAGGCAAAAAGAAAAAACCTGAAATTGCTGCCTTTCTTGCTAAGAATTTAGGATAGACTTCTATTGACAATCACCCCTTTCTGAGCCGCCCTCCTCCCCAAATACAAAATCCCCATCCGCGCATTCCCCCTCCCCCTCAAACCAGCCTCAAACCCAATCGAAAAGAACTCGCCCAACGGATATCAAATCTTCGTAACGAGTGAGTGTCGAGTTTTCTTCTAGATTGGTAATTGGATCCCCAGGTAACATTTTTGCATTATGCCGGGAGTTCCTCCATTTCAAACGCAGAGGCTAGAGAATCTTTTCCGTCCGCCTGTTCTCGATAAATATATTCAAAAAACACCCGCGAAGAAAAAGAATTCCAAACCATTCTTGAAATGGATGTTTTTAGGCTTGGGAGTGATTTGTACCGTTATTTTTGTGTGGATGAGAACACCGGAAGTTCAAGAGTCGTTTACATATTTAAAAGGGCCGTTTCCTGATTTTATCGGGCGAGAGAAATACTTGAATATTTTGAGTAGAGAACTGGTTCGTGTCGCTCCTGGAACTGTTCGAATGAAAGTGATTTGGGGAAGAGGCGGGTATGGAAAGAGCGAACTGGCTGTAGAATTTGCCAACCGTTTTAGGTCCCGTTTTTCACTCATTTGGACATTTTACTGCGATAGCGAGGAAAACATCCATCAAGGGTACCGAGATCTAGCTAATAAGTTGGGCATTTTGAATCCTTCCGATTCTTTTTCTAAAATCCGAGAGAAAGTCCATTTTTACTTAGAAAACCATCACTTTCATCTCCCCTGGCTGTTGCTCTTTGACAATGTGGAGGAAGAATTCAAGGAATATCCTCAACGGGGCGGAGCTATTTTAATCACTTCGCAGAAAAAAGTTTTAAATCCAGAATATCTTTTGGAAATCCATCCTTTTTCAAAAGAAGAATCGATCCAACTTCTGGAGAAAATTACCCATGAACCGCGCAGCGCAGCGATGGAAGAAGTTTTTCAAGACTTGGAAGGGATTCCCCTGCTGCTGAACTATGCTGCCCATTACATTAAAGCAACGCCCGGTTGCGGGGTCTCTGATTACCATACTCTTTTTTCATCCCATCTCTATGGAAAAGAAGGGCCTCTTTGGAATGAAACCGATGTCAATCGGAGATACTTTAAGAGTTTATTTTCTTCCTGGCAATTTCCTCTGAAAGCTCTAGAAAAAGAAAATCCACTTGCCCTTCAATGGCTCTATGTCTGCAGTTATTTGTATCCTGAACATATCCAAGAAGACTGGATCGATGACTGGCTAAAGTTTAAACTTGGAAAGGAAAAACCTCTTGAAATCGAACGGAAAGAAATTCTAAAAACCCTGCAAGATTACGGTATCATCAAGTATCAGAGAGAATCGAAAACATTTTATCTCCACCGTTTTTTTCAACATATGATCCGCGATAGTCGTGAGGCGCATGCAGAAGACGACCTCAAAGAGACTGTTTCCCTGCTCGAGAAACACGAAGATGATTACAACTTTTTCAAAACATCGTCGTGGCAAGCCGGGAAAAATTGGCATTTACATGCAGTTGAAATCAAAAAGTGGCTTCAAAAATACCCGCATTTCTTATCTGATTCTTTTTCGATCAAGGTAAAAGCTGGCCTCTATGAATCGATCGGCATTTGGGATCTCTTTAATTACAGGTACCATGATTCGACAGAAAACTTAAAGGAAGCCTTAAATTTGAGATTATCTTTGAATGAAAATTCTTTCCTTTTGGGAGAAGATTATTCTTCTATTGGATGGGCTTTGCTGGAAGAAGGAAACTTGAGGGAAGCCTCTGAATATCTTGCTAAAGGTGGCGAAATCCTCCAACTTTTTGTCGAGGGAGAACAAGGCCACCGGTTCGCTGACAATCTCAATTCACTCGGCCTGACAAATTTTGTCATGGGAAATTATGAAACGGCGCTCACTTATTTTCGAGATGCTTTAGCAATCAATGAAAAAAGAGAAGGGAACATCTATCAAATCTATACGAGCTGTAATCTCAATAACATTGGGCGGTGTCTCTTTGAACAAGGCCATTTCGATCAGGCTGAACGAACTTTTGATCGATCGATTCAAGTGATGGACAAATCGTGCGATACCAAGCATCCGTATTATCTGTGGGTGCAAGTTTGGAAAGCCGATTGTCTATCGGCAAGAGGAGATTTTAATAAAGCCTTACCGATGATTGAGAAAGCCTTAGCAGCATATCAGGGCCCTGAACATGGGGAATTAAACTACCCTTACAATGGCATGGGGGTGTGTTATTTCCACCTCAACCAATTCAAAAAAGCAAAGGAGATGTTCAAAAAAGGGTGTTATTTCGGTCAGAAATATTTTGGAAAAGAAAATCCTTATGCCGCTAGGTCGTATCCAGGTCTCGGTTGGTCGTATCTCAAGGAAAAAAAGGTCCGAAAAGGGGTGAAGTATCTTTTAAAAAGCCTCACTGTCGGGGTGCAGTGTCATTTTTCTCCAGAGAAGATGACAAAGTTTCTCACCGATTTTCAAGAAGGGTTAAAAGAAGCAATCTATATTGAAGGAAAAACCGAGTACGTTAAGCATGCTGCTGCCATGGCGGGTGAGATCAGCGAAAAGGTGCTAGGCAAAGAGCACATTTTAACTCGATTTTTTCAAAACGATTATCTAGACTTGAAGCAAAATGAAAATGGTCATCCTTTACTTTTTACTACCTTCTTTAATCTGGGGAGCAAGGAAAGAGCAAATTGATCTCGTTCAAGAGAGGGCCGAATATTCTTCGCTCATCCAGGAGATTGCATTAACTCTTCAAGAGAAGAAAATCAAACTCGTGATGACCGATCTCAAAAACGAGAAAGACCATCTCGGGCTCGGCTATATCGTCATCTGGGACAGACCCGCTTCGATTACACCTGAAGTTCTGCGCCGTTTCGCACACAAAAAGCCGGTTTTATTTCTCTGGGAACCGGAAGCTTATGACCCTGCATATGTGGCCCTTTTCAAACGGGTCTATACCTGGAATGACGACCTTGTTGACAATCAGAAATTTTTCAAATTTTACTATCCCGTCCTCCAAGCGATGGCAGGAAATCTCCTCCCGTTTGAAAAAAGAAAACTCGTGACCCATAATCCTAAAGAGGCAGCCGAATTCAGATTCTGCATTTGCAAGGAGAAAGTGGAAACCAAAGGATACATCTCCGAGAAGATCTTCCAGTGTTTTGCTGCGGGCTGCGTGCCGATTTATACGGGATCCAGCAATGTCACAGACTATATTCCCTCAAACTGCTTCATCGATGGAAGAAAACTCCAGAATTTAGAAAACATAAGCCCGGCGACGTATGAAGAGTATCTAAATCATATCCGAGAGTTCCTCAAAAGTGATGAGGCCCACTTATTTTCAAAAGAGATGTTTCAAGTTATTTTCTTGGAAGCCATTCGATTTCCTTAAGTATTAAGTAGTTATATTTATTAAAAGTGTAATCATTGTCGGAAAAAGGATCCTTTCTTATAATCCGGCACTTGCTTGCAAAAATATGGCAATAAAAAGATCGCATCTAGAAAACCCAATAGACTTTTTTTTAATGGAGGGAGAACGGGCTCTTTTGGTAGGGGACCCGGCGGGTATCGATTTTTTTGAAAAAGCATCGGAACTCGATCCCTCCAATAGCGAAAATTTTTATAGACAGGGTCTTGCCCTCTTCGAATTTGGCTCAGTGAAAGGAAGAGAAAAAACTCTTTTACTGGCATCAAAAAAATTTAAAATGGCGACCCGGCTTTCACCCCAATTTTTCGAAGCTTGGCATGCCTGGGGAAATACCCTGTTCCTCTTGGAGCGGCCTCAAGAGGCAGAGGAAAAGCTTCAACAAGCGGTGAAAAACAGCCTCCATCAATCTCCAGATTTACAAGCGGAACTCTTTTGGGACCTCGGCAAAGTCTGGATTGAAATTGGACACCATTCGGGCGAAGCCAGTGATTTACAAAAAGGTCTTGACGCCTTTCAAAAAAGTTGTGAGCTCGATAAGAGTCTTCCTCAAGAATTTTGGATTGATTTCGCTCTGGCTTATTTGGAAATGTCGGAGCGGATCAATGATACCCACCAACTGATCAAAGCAATCCACCATCTCAAACACGCCGTTTCACTCGAGCTTTCCTCTTTCGAAGGATGGATGAATCTTGCCCGGAGTATGGGAAAACTCTACACCTATGTTCAAGATGAAGCCCATTTCAACGGAGCACACGAATACTTTTCCGCGGCAGCCAATCTCCGGCCTCACAATCTAGAAACATGGCACGAATGGGCATTTTTCTTATTGAAAGCAGGACAGCAAACGAGCGACACAAAAAAACTCCGCACGTGCATCGAAAAATGTAAGCGAGGCTCTGCTTTAAATTCTCAAAGTCCAAACCTTTTAGCCATCTGGTCCGAAGCTTTAGCAACCCTCGGGCAAATGACAGATAATATCGATCTTCTCCATGATGCCCAAAATAAAATTGCCGAAGCCCATGAATTTTCTGAAGAAGGAGAAATCGATGTTCTCCACTATGAAGGTAAAGTTCTTTATTACTGGGGAAATTATTTCAATGATTTTGAATATTACTACCAAGCCATTGAAAAATTTCAAGAAATCATCTCTTACGACCGGACCCGGTTCCAAGATTGGTTTGCGATTGCAAAAGTTTATTCCAAAATTGGAGAAATCGATGACGACATCGATGCATTTGAAAAGGCGCTCCGGTTTTACGCCAAAGCCGTCGATTTAAGACCGTCGAGCCTCTATTATTTTGAATATGGACTCACACTTTCCCATTTGGGAGAGATGAAAAGGGACCCCGAATTTTTGCAGCAGGCCATCACATATTTTGAATACGCCCTTCAAATTCAAAGGAAAGCGTTGTACACCCACCCAGGGTGGCTTTTCCACTATGCGATTACACTCGATCTTTTAGGCGATCTCCAAGAAGATGAATCTCTCTACCAAAAATCTTTCGAAATCTTTAGCCAAGTGCTCATGGTCGATCCCGATTTTCCCCGCATCCATTATCACCTCGGCCTCAGCTTTTCTCATCTAGGAGAAGCTCTGGGAGAAATGGACTATTTTTACCGAGCTGTCCATCACTACCGTCTAGCCTTTAAACATGCTGAGGAAGACGATTTCATCATCCTTGACTGGGGCATCACCCTTATCCACATCGCTCAGCACACCTTTGACAAAGATATCGCCGATGTTTGTTACCGCGAGTCGGAAATAAAACTGCTCCAAGCGGCCCGTCTGGGCAGTGAACAATCGTTCTACCAACTCGGCTGCCTCTACTCACTCCTGAAAAACTACGATAAAGCCCTCTATTTTCTCCAAAAGTCCCATGAAGCCAAATCGCTCCCCCCTCTTGAAGAGCTCCTCGACGACGAGTGGCTCGACGGCCTCCGCCTCACCCCCTCCTTCCAAGAATTCCTCGCCCTCTTATCCTAATGAATAGGGAAGGCGGCGAAGACGACAAAGTTGTTGACGCCGGGGTTTCGGCTCGAGAGGTGGGCGTTGGAAACGTGGTAGAACATGCCGCCGAAACGGTAGCCGCCACGGAAACGGTAGGCTCCCTCGAAGGCGGAGCGGAATTCTATCGGAAAACCTAAGTCTTTTCCGTAACCTCGGGAATAGACTCCAGGACAAAAACTGGGAGTAAAAACCAATCTTTTCCCGATGAAAATGTCGTAGCTGATTCCCCCATAAAGATAAGTTGAACCCATTTCTGAGCCGAAGATGCCAACCTGGGGCCGGAGCTGATCAATGACCGGTTTAAACTTGTATTCGACCTCCCAAAGATACCTTTTATGAACTCCCGTGACATTAAAAAGACCCATTCCCACAGAAAGAAGGCCCGGATCATCGATTGCATAGACTTTTCCTAGGAGAAGCAAAATAAAAATGCCAGTATATACCCTCATCCTTGTGTATAGATCCCCCGTTTGTTACAATACAGGTTTTGCAAAAAGTGTCAACCTTCCGAGGAAATAGATGGATAAACGAACGATCATTTTTGTGGTTCTGATGACTGCGGCCTTCTTTCTGGTGAACCACTTTCTATTTCCCTCCAAACCTCAACCGGTCGCTCCTGTTGCGGTGCAAACAACTCCGGTCAAAGAGAAAACCGCTGTTGCTGTTTCCAATGAGATAAGATACGTGATCCAGAACGAATACCAACAGCTGGTGATATCCAATCTGAATGGGGGTGTTGCCGAAATCAACTTGCCTTTCAAAAGCCAAGAAAATCCGCAGAGTGTTGTCCGGAAGATTCGGCCCGATATCATCTTAGAGGATGACTATCCAAACAGAGATCGATTTCCCGCAGGTCCGTACCAAACCTATCAAGGTAGTTTCAATCAAGGCGCCGTCGATGGGTATTATCCTTTGATCAGAAGAAGTAGCGCTCCTGAATACTACGCTCTTGCAACAGCTGCAAGCTCCCCTTTTAAATTGAAAAGATTGGAAAAAAATTTGATTGAAATTGAAGGTTCAACCGACCACGGAACGATCACAAAGACCTACACATTGCCAGCCGATCCATCGGCAACGCCGTATTCATTCGATCTGCAAATCAAAGTTGAAGGGAAACCGGAAAACCTTTTTTTAACAACGGGTGTTCCAGAGGTAGAAATTGTTTCAGGAAGTTCGACTCAGATGCTGAAATACCGATTGACGAAGGGGAAAAAAGGGATTGTCGAACAAATCTCTCTTCCGAAAACCGAAACGACCATCGGTTCGATTATCCCCAATTGGATTGCCAACTCGAATGGATTTTTTGCTGTGATTCTAGATCCTCAATCCGAAGTAGGACCAGGTGTAACAGCTTGGAAAGTCGATGGAAATCTTGTTCCGACAAGACTGACGGTGATCGATTCGGAATATAACCTTTATCCTCCAAGCAACTATCCAGGATATCTCATGCAACTTCCCCTGAAAAACCAGGAAGGAACATACCATTTCCGGGTTTTTGCTGGACCACTCGCCACGACGATTTTGGAGAAGAATGACGCCGTCTATAAAGGCGACTATATCGCGACCAAGAGTTTCCATGGATGGTTTGCGTTTATTTCGGAACCTTTTGCGAAATTTTTATTCTTCCTCATGAAAATTTTCTATGCAGTCGTCCGGTCCTGGGGGGTTGCGATCATTCTTTTAACGATTGCACTGCGCGTCATGCTCTATCCTCTGAATGCCTGGTCGATTAAATCGACCATCAAAATGCAAAAACTGTCCCCAAAATTAACGGCTATTCAAGAGAAGTACAAAAAAGATCCTAAAAGAGCTCAAGTTGAAATCATGAACATGTACCGTCAGCAAGGGGTCAATCCATTAGGAGGATGTCTTCCTCTCTTGATCCAAATGCCGTTTTTGATTGGAATGTTCGAACTGCTGAAAACGACCTTTGAACTGAGGGGAGATCGGTTTATTCCGGGATGGATCGACAACCTGGCTGCACCCGACATCCTTTTCTCCTGGCATGCCCCGATTTGGTTTATCGGGACTTCGTTCCATCTTCTCCCCTTCCTGCTCGGTGCTACGATGTACTGGCAACAACGGATGTCGACGGCGGGCAAAGATCCGAAACAACTCACCGATCAGCAAAAGCAGCAACGGTTCATGGGAAATATCATGACTGTTGTTTTCACTGTTCTCTTTTACAATTTCCCTGCGGGCCTCAATATTTACTGGCTTTCGTCCATGTTACTGGGTATCCTGCAACAATGGTGGATGACCAAGAAAAGAGCCGATGAAAATTTGGGAAGAGTTCCTTCAAAACCAAGTTAAAGATTTAGGGGCTGGCACCATTGAAAAATGGGCAAAGTCGCTCAAAATTGTCCATTTTGATGCAGGCAACCTCTACCTAGAAGCAGCCGATGCCTTTCAAGTGAGTTGGTTTGAAGAGTATTTGCGGCCAAAAGTTCAAAAATTCTTCAAAAACAACAATCAAAGGCCGATCAAGGTCCATCTTTCTCTCGCATCTGCTTTCATGAAACCGAAAAAAATCTGGAAACCGGTTCTTCAACTGGCTCCCGATCCTGTAGATCCCGCTTCCCTTTTAGAAACCTATTATCCAGGAAAAACGAACACCCTCCACTTCTCCCTTTTTAAAGAGACACTGCAAAATTTGAGCTTTAATCCGATTTATCTCTATGGCCCCTCCGGCTGCGGAAAATCACACCTTCTCATGGGTGCTACATCGTATTTGCAAGCCATGGGAAAAACGTGCCTCTATATCAAAGCAGGCACTCTCACCCAGCATATTGTCGCAGCCATCCGGTCCAGTAGCATGCCCAAATTACGGCAATTCTATCGAGGGCAAGACGCTCTGATCATCGACGATATCCATCTCCTCGCTAACAGAACGGCGACGCAGGAAGAGTTTTTTCACACCTTCAATGCACTTTCCATAGCCGGAAAACAGATCATTTTGTCTGGAAATGATCTTCCCTCCCGGCTCGGTGGAATTGAACCGAGATTGACCAGTCGATTTGAATGGGGAATCACCCTACCCTTTTTTCCCTTAAGTACAGAGGAGCTGAAAGAGTTGGTGCACCAAAGAAGCTCTCTTCCTAAAGAAATTCAAGATGATTTAGCGGCTCAATTCACCACGGTTGCCGATCTGCTCAAAGCTTCCGAAATTTTGAAAAAGAAAAAAGATTTTTCCGATATGGGAAAATGGCTGGCCCCTCTCCTGTCTCATCAAAAACAAAAAGCCATTACACCTGAGAAAATTGTGCAAATAACAGCTGAACTCTTTGAGATCAGCTCGCCGGATATTTTGGGGAAAGGTCAAACAAAAACTTTAAGCCTCCCCAGGCAGATCGCGATGTATTTCTGTCGCAAAAATCTTAAAATGCCTTTTTTAAAAATAGCCGAATTTTTCTCTCGAGATCACTCGACGGTGATGACAAGTGTGAAAAGTGTGGAGAAAAAAATAAAAGAGCAAAATACAGTTTTGCTCTCGTATGTCAATGCGATTGAATCGAAACTTAGATCTTAATGAACGGTTGGCCGGGTTTGCCAGGAGTTCCTGGTCCTCCGGGAGTTGGTCCATGTGGAGGTTGTGGCATTCCTGGACGGACGGGCGTTGTATCTTGCGGTTCACGCCCTTCGCTGATATCTTTCGCTCTCTTTCTCCAACGTTCAACAGCTTCGACAAAAATAGGGGCGAACCTGCGGAGTGAAGAAGGATCTGCTCCAATTCCCATTTCGAGGACACAGTGCATCAGAATCAGCTCTTCATTGACTGCAACTCCGACACCACCGCCGGCCATCTGACCACCCAACATTGAACCTTCTAAAAGGGATTCGTAGAGCTTTAGCCGAATCGCTGTATCTTTTGGAAGACCATCTAAAATGGGAGAATATAAATAGAGACGGTCGGAATGAGGCTCATAGGTGATATGCAATGAAAATGTGTTATCAATTCCTAGAATGCACGTATGGTTTTCATCAAATTGCAACCCTTCAAGATTGAGCTCTTTTCCAAATTCTTTTAGGTTGGCTTTGGCATTTTCATAAGACATTTAATAATCCTCCGCGATAATGAATAGGTTATAGTGTCTCAATTCTTCAAAAAAATTGCAAATACATTCCTCCTTCTGTATGAAAAGAATATGTATCAGATTGAGAATGGGACGTCTTCGCCGCTGGGAGTTACGAAAATTCCAGGCGGGTTCAATTTTGCCGTTTATGCTGCAGCTGAAAAAGATGTTTTTCTCCACCTATTTTCAACGGGCGAGCACGTCCCTTTTGCAAAAATTCCTATGCAAAGAACCGAGTCGATCTGGCACGTCGCGGTGAAAAATCTCCACTGTCTTTTCGATTACGGGATTTTTATCGATAATCATCTCCTGATCGACCCATATGCAAGAAATACGAATGCCTCCAATATCTGGGGCGATCCTTTCTATAACGAGTATAAGCCCCTCGGGAGGTACTCAGAATCATCGTACGACTGGGAGGGTGATTCTCCCCCTAACCTTCCGTTTCAAGATTTAATTATCTATGAGATGCACCTTCGCGGCTATACAGAAGATCCATCGAGCCATGTCAAACACCCGGGAACTTTTTTAGGAATGATTGAAAAGATTCCTCATCTCAAAGAGCTCGGGATCAATGCCGTTGAACTCATGCCTATTTTCGAATTTGACGAGTGTGATAACCCTCGCAAAAATCCCAAAACCGGAAAAAAATTATTTAACTACTGGGGTTATAACACGATAAACTTTTTTTCACTCATGAATCGATTTGGAACCATCGATGATTTTAAAACCCTCGTCAAAGAACTCCATAAAAATAAAATCGAAGTGATTCTCGATGTAGTCTATAACCACACGGGTGAAGGAAATGAATCGGGGAGAACGTTTTCGTTCCGAGGTCTCGATAATAAAACCTACTATATCTTAGGCCCCAAAGGAGAGTATTATAATTACTCAGGCTGCGGCAATACCTTCAATTGCAATGTCCCTGTCGTCACCACTCTCATTGTCGATTCGCTCCGCTATTGGGTGACCGAGATGCATGTCGATGGATTTCGGTTCGATCTCGCGTCGATTTTAACGCGCGATCCTCAAGGCCAACCCCTCGGTGATCCTCCGGTGGTCAAAAAAATCACCGAAGATCCTCTTTTAAAAAATGTCAAACTGATTGCCGAAGCTTGGGATGCTGCAGGGCTTTATCAAGTGGGACATTTTCCCGCCTATGGGAAATGGGCCGAATGGAACGGCCGTTACCGAGATGCTGTCCGCCTCTTTATTAAAGGAACGGATGGTGTAGCTGGAGCTTTTGCAGGAGCCCTTGCCGGGTCGCAAGATCTCTACGGAAACTCCAATAGAAAACCATACCACAGTATCAACTTTGTCACCGCCCATGACGGCTTTACCCTCCATGATCTTGTTAGTTACAATCAAAAACATAACGAAGCCAATGGAGAGAACAACCAAGATGGGGCCAATGACAATGAAAGTTGGAATTGTGGGCATGAGGGTGAAACCTCGAATATCCACATTCTTCAACTCCGCCAAAGGCAGATGAAAAACTTTCTCGTTGCCCTCTTTGTCTCCCTTGGAACGCCGATGGTTCTCATGGGAGATGAATATGGACATACCCACTCTGGAAACAACAATACCTGGTGCCATGACGGCCCTCCAAATGCATTCTTATGGAACAAACTCCCCCAAGAAAAAAACCTCCTCCATTTCTGGAAATCTCTGATTCATTTGAGAAGAACCAATCCGTTGCTCCGCCGCGCTGAATTTCTAAAACCGGAAGATATCGACTGGCATGGAACGGTACCCTTCCATCCCGATTGGGGACCGACCAGCCGTTTCGTTTCCTACACCCTCAAAGACCACAACCGAGAGCACCACCTGTATATTGCCTTCAATGCCACCCCAAACCGTCCCAACATCCAACTCCCTCCACCACCTAGCCATAAAAAATGGTACCGGTTAGTCGACACCGCCCTAGCCCCTCCTCATGACTTCATGGATCATCCTACCCAGCAACCCCCTCTTAAAACCATGTGCCGCATGGAGGGTTATTCTTCTTTGATTCTCATTGCCCAATAAATAGAATTGATACAAAATTGGATTCTATATTGGTGGAGGATCGCATGCGCAAATGGGGAGCTTTATTACTAGGAATTTTTCTAGTCGGATGTGGGAATCAAGATCGCGACACTGCACTTCTGGAGACACCGAAGCTGCAGCGCCCTTTAGTTGCCTTTGTTCCTGTGATGGATGCTTCAAAGCATGACCTTAATTGGGACGTCTCGGAGGAATTATCCTCTGCTATGCGACATAATCTCACACAGAAAAACCGACTTTATCTTGTTGGTGGAGAGAGTTTTCTTCCCCATGCCAAACGGGCTCTCGCCACCCATCACCCGTTTGAGCCCGACACCACTTGGATTAAAAAGGCATTTCCTCAAAATGAATTCGTTGTGTTTACAGAGCTCTTAGAACATGATGAAATTCCTTCCCCTTCTGAGCTCATTTTAAAAATGCGAGTCGGAATTTTTGATCTCCGCGACAAAACCCCTAAAATTGTTCTCCAAGAAATTGTTGAACAAGCACACCACATTCCCCAACAATTCACAAAAACAAACTTCAATCAAGTTCCGTGGGGAGATGAACTATTTGATGTTTCTCCTCTAGGCATTGCACATGATCAACTCTGTAAAGAACTCTCGAGCCGGATCGAAGATTACATTTTGATGACGAGTAAGCCGTGATCATTTCGGACAGTGTTCAGATTCTTTTGCTTCTTGCCTTATGGGCGGCTGCCATCAACTATTTTGCCTGGAAAAAGAGGTTCTATACCTGGCATCCTCGGTTAGTTCCCCCCGTTTCATTTAAAGATGTGGCGAGTGTTTTCGTCATTTATTTATTCGCCCTTCTCATTGCTGCCCCTTACCTATCTTCTCTTTTTCTCAAATTCTCTTCTCAAATCCCCAGCTTCGGGATCATCGTCGCTGTCCAATTTTTCATTATTCTAGGAACGATGGCGGGTATTTTCTTTTACTGTCGGTCTCAAGCAAGGGAAACCTTTATCCAGGTCGTGAAAAATCCCCAATCGAAATCATCGCTTTGGTTTGATGCTACCCTGGGTCTCCTCACTTGGTTTATTGCCTTTCCCATCGTTGCGTTTCTCAGTCAACTCTTCGATCTTTTACTCTATCTCATCTTTGGACTGGAAAGTTATGAACAAGTCGCCGTCCGGTATCTGAAGAGCACACTAGCTTCCCCTTCTTTGACTATTTTAGCCTTAATATCGATCCTCATCATCGCCCCTACCATCGAAGAGTTTTTATTCCGAGGGACATTGCAAACCTATTTTAAAAGAAAGCTGGGCGCCAAAGCCGCTATTTTGCTCGCAGCAGCCTTTTTTGCAATGTTTCACTATTCCCCGTCTCAAGGACTCGGCAACCTATCGTTACTTCCTTCTCTTTTCGCGTTCGGTTGCTATCTCGGATTTATTTATGAAAGGCAGGGATCTCTTTTGGCTTCGATTGCCCTCCATGCGACATTCAATTTAGCGAGCGCACTGCGTATCCTTTTTTCACCGGAGTCTGCATGAAAAAATTCATCTCCCTTTTTATATTGTTTCTTTCCCCTTTACTTTCGAACGGGGTCACCGATTTTGGATTGGATCTGTTACAGACAACATCGACACCCCAAAAAAACACCCTCCTCTCTCCCTACTCCATTTCACGGTGTCTCAGTATGGTCTCCTCAGGAGCTAAAAAAGAGACCCTCAAAGAATTGAAACGGGTTCTCTATTTAACAGATGAAATGCCTTATATCGAAGATTCCCATTTGCACGAAGCCAGCACTCTTTGGATCAGTCCCCATTTTTTTGTCTTGCCCCAGTTTCAAGCTTCTATCCAGAGGATTGAGCTTAATGCTCCTGAAAATGCCGCCCACATCATGAATACGTGGATTGCCGAAAAAACCGAGCAAAAAATCAAAAATCTTATTTCTCCATCCGATCTCTCCCCGTTTTCCAAGCTTATTCTGATCAATGCACTCCATTTTAAGGGAGAATTTTTCCACCCTTTTAGCGCATCGCGTACCAAATCTCATCTATTTTGGGTGGATGATAAAGCTTATGTACCGACACCCATGATGAATAAAACAGCACATCAATCGTACTCCGAGGACAACCTGTTTAAGGTTGTCTCTTTTCCTTTTATCGACTCCAACATCAGCCTGGTCATCTTCTTGCCAAAAGAGAGAATTTTTTCCGATCTCGCCACCTATTTGAATCCCGAGAGATTCGAATTACTTCTCGACAACTTATATACCAAAAATGTCCAAGTAAAAATTCCGAAATTCAAAATTCAAGACCGCTACGACCTCATTCCCCTACTCCGCAGCCTCGGGCTTTCACTTCCGTTTTCGCAAAAAGCCGATTTCTCAGGCATTACCGGAGAGAAAAATCTCTATCTCAGCCATGTGCTTCATGGAGCTTTTTTTGAACTGAGTGAAAAAGGGGTAACAGCTGCTGCTGCCACAGCATCTGTGATGAATGTCACCAGTTGTTTTCAAGAGGAATACCCTTTAGAATTTAGAGCCGATCATCCGTTTATCTTTGCACTGGTCGACATGGAAACAAAAACCCCGCTTTTTTTAGGCGAATTCTATAAACCTGATGAAAATTCCTTTCGTTGAAAGTTTTGGGATCTCCGACATTGGAACATCCCGTTCCAATAATGAAGACGTTTGGGGTGAACTTCCCGATGAACATTTTTATGTGCTTGCCGATGGGATGGGCGGACACCTCGCTGGAGAAGTGGCTGCTAAAGAAGGTGTCTTACATCTCTGTGATTCGATTGAGCGGTTTCTACGAGTCAATCCCAACCCCACAATAGAGATGGCCACAACTCATCTCAAAAATGCGTTTTCAGAAGCCAACCGGTGGATCCGGTCCCTGACAGAAGAAAACCATCGATTTGCCGGCATGGGAACAACCTTATGCTGCGTCCTTCTCCTCAAAAATGAAATCGTCTACGGCCACATCGGAGATAGCCGTATCTACCGGTTTCGAAAACAACTAGAACGGCTCACCGAAGATCATACCCTCAAAGCCGAGCTCCTTGCTGCCGGCGAAATCACCAAGCAAATGTCAACCCGGTACAAAAATGTCCTGACCCGCGCTCTTGGTATCGCCCCCTTTATCCAACCCGACATCCATCACCTCCCCTACCAATCCGGAGATATCTACCTCCTCAGCTCCGACGGCCTCCACGAATCCCTCTCCGACTTTCAAATCGAAGCCATCCTGCGCGAAACCCCCTCCATCAAGAATGCCGCCATCGAACTCGTCGAAGCCGCCAAAAATGCCGGCAGCACCGACAACATCACTGCCCTCGTCATCCTTTGCCATTAGATAAAGCTTCAATTACCTTTAAATCATCCATCGCATCTTCCATTCTCCCGACATCTCTCAGCAATGCACTTCTCCGGTGAAGAATTTCCGTCACAAAAGGTATATTCCCAGGATCGCATGTAAAAGCCTCCATCAAATCCCGTCTACAGTTTTCAGCTTCTCTCTTTTGCAGATAAATAGCGGCCCTTTCAACCAAAATCTTAGCCCGCAGCGGATCCCGATCACTCTCATAATCTACAAGAGCTTTCGTCAGATCACTGAATGCCCTCTCAAATAAATCTTGTCTGGCATACAGCCTCCCCCTCAACCAGAGAATCTCCCGATTGAGATCCGCCTTTCTTGATCGGCAATAGAGCGCCTTTGTGTACCTTTCTATAGCTTCCTCCGATCTCTCCGTTTCCTCTAAAAAAAGGGCTTGGACTAACAACTCTTTAGCCCGAATTTCAACATGAAGATCGTAATTATTATTCCTTGTAATTGCAGACATTATAATATATATTTAAACGAAAAATGATATTCCATATTGAGGATTATTTGTGAGGAAAATTTACTTAGATAACAACGCAACGACGGGATTAGATCCGAGGGTCATGGAGGCGATGCAGGAGGTTTTGACGGCGATCCCGTGTAATCCATCGAGCACCCACATCTTTGGACAAGATGCCAGGAAATATTTGACCAGGGCGCGGGATGCAATCTCGCATGGGCTCCATGTCAAACCCCACGAATTGGTCTTTACTTCGGGTGGGACGGAAGCCCTTAATTACCTGATCCGAGGGTTTTATAGTTTAAGCCGTGGCTGCCACGTGATCTCCTCGAATGTTGAACATCCAGCCGTGCGAGAAACTCTCGATAGTTTAGGGGCCAATACCACCTATTTGCCAGCGGGGCTTTGGGGAGCCGTTCAGCCGTTTCAATTGGAAGAAGCGATCCAGCCTGAAACGAGAATGATTGTGCTCATGTCAGCCAATAATGTGACCGGAGTTAAAACCGATCTGCTCGCCATTGCAGATATTGCGTACAGGCATAATATCCCTCTCATCGTCGATGGAATTCAACATCTCGGAAAAGAAGTTCTCCATATCCCTCCAGGGGTCACAGCCATGGCCTTTTCAGCTCACAAGCTCCATGGTCCTTCAGGTGTCGGGGTCGCCTTTGTTCGCTCGCCGTTCAAATTACCTCCCCTCCTCACAGGCGGACCTCAAGAAGGAGGACGTAGAGCTGGAACCGAAAACTTGCCCGGAATTGTCGGATTCGCAAAAGCTGTTGAACTGCTCGCCCTCGAGCTTCCCAAAGCCTCCGACCACATGCGGACCCTTCGCGATCGATTGACCGACAGCCTCATGCAAACCCTGGGCAATATCGTCGTCCATGGCCAAGGCCCCCGCCTCTGCAATACCGTCCACATCGGCTTTCCCCATATCGATGGTGAAACCCACCTCATGCAGCTCGACCTAGCCGGCATCGCAGTCAGCCATGGCTCTGCCTGCTCATCAGGCGGCCTCGAGCCATCTCCCATTCTCCTCAACATGGGAATTCCCCTCACCCTCGCCCGCACCAGTCTCCGATTCTCTTTAAGCCGCTTTACCACAGAACAAGAGATCGACACGACAATACAGGTTATTTCAACCCTAAAAAACCGTCTATCAATCTGACAACAATGCTCTAGACTGATTATTCCATTACTGATATAGTTTATAACAATGATTGAGGAATTGTCGATTCGGCCTATTATATGGATTGCGTCTTCAAAGAGTGATTTAATGGATATGCCTGATGATGTGATTGATGACTTCGGTCATGGGCTATTCCAGGCACAAATTGGAAAACATCCCGATATAGGAAAAACTTTAGGCGGTTTTGGCAGCGCAAATGTTATTGAACTAGTAAAAGATCACAAAGGAGATGCTTTTCGAGCTGTCTACACGGTTAGATTTACAGAAGTTATCATTGTGTTACATGCTTTCCAAAAAAAGAGCAAAAAAGGCATAGAAACACCTAAGGCAGATATGGAGCTCATTCGTTCGAGACTGAGACTGGCAGAAGTAATTTACAAAGAATGGAAAAATAAAAGAGATAAAAATGGCTAAAACAAAAGAAGCTGATTATGAAGTCACTGAAGGGAACGTTTTTGCTGCTCTTGGCAGAGAAAATGCAGAAGAATTATCGGCCAGGGCAAAGCTTTTAGATGAAGTAAGCTCTCTCATCAAAAAAAGCGGACTTACTCAACAAAAAATAGCCAAAAAATTAGGAATAACTCAATTCAAAGTTTCTATGCTAGTCGGGGGACATTTATCAGCTTTTAGTTCAGAGACACTCATGCATTATCTCTTAATTTTGGGCTGTGGAGTTGAAATCAGAATACATAAACCACGCTCTCGCATTGGCATTTTTAGACGAACAGGTTATATCGCTGTTTGTTAATAGATTGTCACCTTTTTATAGCCCCCGTTAATAAACAGCAATAAAAGCTTTTGACAGCAAGAGAAAAAACATGATTCAGTTTAGAAATGGCTAATAATTTGATTGTAAGACCCCCAGAGTGGCCCTTGCCGGATGAAATCACTCTTGGCATTCTTCAAAAACTACCACCTCAAGCCATCCTGTCTTTTCGAGTCGTATGCCGGTATTTTGCTCACCTGGCAACCGATTCTGATCTTTGGAGGTCTTTCTGTCAGAGAAAATTTGGGATTATACCCGCGTCTGACGATCCTGTTTTCTCTATCTATTTGAGGGCTTTCAAAAGAAAAAGGTCGATTGAACAGGGTGCATTTCAAACAGTCTTGGATGACAGGCCTGCGAAGAAAGCTGTAAGGCCTAAAACAGAGGCCCGTTCTTTGGATAATAATCACTTGATTTTAGACCGAGACAATAGGCCTCCGGTGATTGTGGGTGGCGACATTCAACCCATCGGTTATGACGGCAAGATAGAGAGAGTGGTAAAGATCTACGAGCTTAACGCCCACTTTTTCATTTATGATGCGGGAGGTTCCGTCAAAATCAATCAAAGGAAAAAGAGTCCGGATGGGAGAGAATATTTTACGCATGTCTATACCTTCACCTGCCGTTTCAAATCTTTTTCTAAAGCGGCCTGCTCCGATGATCGGGCTATATATGCTTCCCGTGAGGGAATTATTTATGCTATCCCTTACCGGATGGACGGTGCAGAAAATATGGTTTTTGATCCTTCTGTGATTATACCAGGATCTTATGGCGTCATTAATAATCTGAAAACGGTCGATGATTATCTCTGTATTGATTCTGGCAATAGGCTTATCGTCCTAAAAAGGGGTGGGAATTTTGAGCGGGTTGCTACTTTTCCACCGGGAGAGTGGATGCATGCCTTTGGAAGATTCTATATTAGGGATCTACTGGATTGTTATACGTGCTGGATAAAAGAAAATGCAATCTTTCGACCCTTTCTTTCTTTGACAATGAGATTTGACCATGTGTCAACATCTCAAAACTATCTCATCCATGAATCTTTCCTTGGAATTATTGTTATCCGAGATAAAACAATAGTTCATCTCCCCGTCATTCAAACTTTGCAATTTCTTCCAGGTGAAAATATTATCCGCGCTATTTCCCTCTGCTGTAATTACCTCATTATAGCCATAGATAGAAATGGAAGAAGCTGTCTAAAATTCTTCATAAAAGATGGGGACAACCCTGGGTTTATCCCAGTGCCAGTCAAAATATTTTCTTTTAAAAATAGAATTAAATCTCTCCACATCCTTGGAAATCGCTTAGTTATTCTTTTCTATAATGGTGACCTTCAAGCCCTCGACTTTGAGGCTCAATAAATCGTTCGGATGGCGATCGTTTTGACATTACCTAGAAGGGTGGTTTCTTCGACGGTGAGTTCGAATTGATCGATGCGGACTGATTCTCCTGTAGAGGGAGGATGGCCGAGAAGTTTGGTGACGAGATCTTCTAAGGTCTCGGCATCTTTACCGTCGAGATGAACATGGTATGCCAAGTTGAAATCGGTGATTTTGGTATCTCCGGGAAACGACCTATCGACGACAACGCGGTGGGCTCTTGGGATGATTTCTTCAAATGACATCCAGTTATCGGAGAGGCCAAAGATTTCATCGATGATTTCGTCCAGGGTCAAGATCCCTCGTGCAAGACCGGCTTCATTGAGAACAATTGCCAAGCTCTGGTTATTTCTTCGAAATTGTCTCAAAATCGACATGATCGAATCTTTCTCGGTGATAAACCAAGGAGCCCGTGCATAGTCGCGGACTTTCTTATTGTCGGGAATTCGGAGAAAATCGCGGGGATAGGCTACGGCAATGATATTTTCAGGATTTTTATGAAAAATAGGGACAAACGGATGGTAATGAGATTTGAGCAGGGTTCTCATTTCAGTCAGAGTACAAAAAGAAGGGATCGATTGGATGTTTTTTAACGGTTGCATGAGATCCTTTGCTGTCATATGACGGATAGCAAAAATTTGCGATGCAATCGTGTTAAACTCTTCTTCATCTTTTTCTTCGAGAATTTTTTGGAGCTCCTCGCGACTGACATAGAGTCCAGCAGATTCTGCACTCCCCAGAAGCTTATGCACGATTCTACAAAGGCCATCCAAAAGCCAGATGATAGGGCTTAAGATAAACGACATGATATAGAGAATAGGAACTCCGATCATGGCAGCATGTTCCGCATACCGTCTCCCCGCAAAAAGGGGTGAAATCTCGGCAAAAATAAGGACGATAAAGACCTGTGTAAAGGGGGCGATATCAGGGCTCATTCCGAGCGCATCATAAAAACGGCGGGCCGCTTCTGACCCCACTTGAAGGGCGGCATTGATACAAATGAGTGCCGTACCAAAAAGGCGCCCTGGATGTTGCAGAAGGTCGCTCAGCCAAATGGCCCTACGGTTGTTTTTACTCACATAGTATTGGAGCCGAATTTTATTGAACGAGACACACGCCATCTCGACCATAGCAAAGAATCCCTGAATCACAAGGCAAACAAGAATGATAACAAGAAAAAATTTCCAGTTATGCGTCATTTTTTCCTCAGACGGCGGATATAAACGCGGCGGACGCGGGTCGGTTCTGCTGCCAAAACATGGAAGAGAAAATCATCGGTCGTATATTTGCTTCCACTTTTGGGAATATCTCCCATTTTTTCTGTTAAATAACCTCCGATCGTGACCATGTGATTCTCTGTTTGAAACGGGATATCAAAGATTCTTTCGAGCTCTGATAGCTCCATTTTTCCATTGGCAATGATCACATCTTCGCCCGACAGCGTGTAGAGGTTTTTTTCATCGCGCCGATCGACGATTTCTCCGATCACGGTCTCGACTAGATCTTCAAGCGCAACAATCCCCGATACAGAGCCGTATTCATCGACAACAATAGCAAACGAATCTTGCCTATCATAAAATTGCCTCAGCAATGTTTTTGCTGGCACAGTCTCGGGGACAAAAAACGGTTTTTCCAAAATACCTTTTAAATCTTCACTCGTTTGAATCTTATCCCGATGAAGAAAGTACAAACGACTAGTGATCACACCTAAAATTTGATCGAGCCCTTTATCGCAGACAGGGATCCGAGAACACTCTTGATCGACAAATAGATGGATCAACCTTGAAAGGGGCTCGTCGAGGTCGAAATAGAGAACTTCTTCCCGAGGACGCATCCGCTCTTTCACGGTCGATTCTTGTAGGGCAAGATATCCCCTGACAAGTTCTGCTTCATCTTCGTTTAAAATCCCAATTTTACGGGATGTTCGGAGGGTATGTTGAAGCTCATCGATTGAAATATCTTGTTCTTTTCGCAAAAAGAAAAATAAGACCCGCGAAATATAGTTCGTCGAAGTGACCAACATTTTCCTCAGCGGCATCAACATTTTTTGGAGAAACTGCAGAACAGGAGACATCCGGTAAGCGATTTTTTCATTATGAACAAGGCCGATCGATTTCGGAATCACTTCACCTAGAACAAGTGTCAAACCCAAAGGAACAAGCACATTGATAAGACCATTGGTGGCCTCCCCAAAAAGAGAGGATGTGACGTTCTGAATGATGATATTGACCGCCACATTGAGCATGATGATGGTGACCAGCAAATCTCGAGGCGATGCAAGGAGTTGCGCAATGAGTTGCTTGCGCGGATCTTTGTTCTGCTTATACGTCTTGACTTTCAGTGATGACAGGGAAAAAAGCGCTGTTTCCGATGCTGAAAAAAGCCCCGAAAAAAACAGAAGGACTGCAAGAACAAGTATTAAAGAAATCATCAATTTTGAAAATAAACTTTCACCTGGCCTTCAGGTACGACACCAAGGTTACGCTTTAAGACCATTTCTACCCAAGCAGGATCTGATTGGCTTTGCAATTGAAGGAGAAGTTCCTCGCGCGTTGCCAGAGCGATATTTTTTTCATTTTCGAGACTTTTAAGTTGAAGAGCGGCTTCGTTGTACACTTTGTTTTTGGTTTGAGAAGCTTGAAAATAAAAAAGCAAGCATACCAGTCCAAAAACAACCACCCACCAGGAACTTCCTTTTTTTGCCATCTTAAGCTCGATTGTATGGAGAGCCGTTTTTTTTGCGATGAATTTTTTTGCTTCGAGATGTTAAAGATTTAAATCATTAAGAGCAAGAAGCTTACGCGATAGGTAGCGTAATTTCACTTTGCCGCATGTATTTTCCAGCACGGTCTGCATAAGAGATTTCACACACATCGGAGGCTTGATAGAAGAGAACTTGAGCCAGTCCTTCATTGGCATAAATTTTGGCAGGTAGTGGGGTCGTATTGGAAATTTCCAATGTGACTTTCCCTTCCCATTCCGGCTCAAAGGGGGTCACATTGACAATGATTCCGCACCTGGCATAGGTCGATTTTCCAACACAGATCGTGAGAACATCGCGAGGAATTCTAAAATATTCAATGCTCGTTGCGAGTGCAAAAGAATTCGGAGGAATGATGCACGAATCTCCTTCGATGTGGACAAACGCATCATCGCGGAAATGTTTCGGATCGATCAAAGAGTTGTGGATATTGGTGAACACTTTGAACTTCCTATCGACACGGAGATCGTATCCATAGCTCGAAAGGCCGTAGCTAATCACTTTTTGCCCTTCGCAAGTCCGGACTTGCACATCGACAAAAGGCTCGATCATCGCATGCTTCCTAGCCATCTCCCGAATCCATCTATCCGACTTGATACTCATAGTGTCCTTGTTTATTTAAAAGGTATAGCTCGCCAAATCGTTTTTTGCTACAGTTTTGTAAAATGTCGGACGATAAATTTGTTGAGTCTTCGCTAAAAACTACCAAAATCGATGAAAAAATTGAAAAGTCGCTTCGACCTCTTTCTCTGAATGAATTTGTCGGTCAAGAAGCCGTGCGAGAGAGGCTCGATGTTTTACTACTTGCGGCGCAGCAAAGAAAAGAGTCTTTGGGCCACTGCCTTTTCCATGGCCCGCCAGGTGTTGGAAAAACGACCCTGGCCCATGTGATTGCTAAAACCATGGGCTCGCAGCTCACCGTTACATCAGGTCCTGTCATCGAAAAAGCGGGCGATCTTGCCGGACTTCTCACCAATCTAAAACCGGGCGATATTTTATTTATTGATGAGATCCATCGCCTTTCGAAAAACGTCGAAGAATACCTCTACCCTGCCATGGAAGACTTTGCTTTAGATCTGCTCATCGATAGCGGTCCTTCTGCCCGGTCAGTCCAAGTGAAACTCAATCATTTCACCCTTGTTGGAGCGACAACCCGAATGGGCCTGCTCAGCAGTCCACTCCGCTCACGGTTTGCCTATACCCTTCGCCTCGATCATTATTCCGAAGAAGAGCTCATCAAAATCTTAAACCGGTCGGCAACCATTTTGCAAATCCAATTACATCCACTCGCTGCCCGTGAAATTGCGATGCGCGCCCGTGGAACTCCCCGCATTGCCAATAACCTCCTTCGGTGGGTGCGCGATTACTCTCAAATCCGCAACGAGACCACCATCCATCAAAAAACCGCTGCCGACGCTTTGGCCATGCTCTCGATCGACCACCGGGGACTCGATGAGATGGATAAAAAGATTTTAAGCGTGATCATCGATCAACATGGCGGTGGACCCGTTGGAGTCAGCACACTTGCCGTCGCCATTGGTGAAGAATCGCATACCGTTGAAGAAGTCTACGAACCTTACCTCATCATGCAAGGCTTGATCAAACGGACACCTCGCGGACGAGAAGCGACACCGCTCGCTTATACCCATTTAGGAAAAAAACTCCCCAAAACCTTTTTAGGAGATCTATATGAAACGCATGACTAATTTATTTTGGCTGTTTTTGCTGATCACAATTTCTGGCACAGCCAACCCCCAAGACACCGATTTTTCACAAAAATCGAAACCGGTGACCCTCAAAGTTCTGATTCAAAAACAACAGCCTGAAGTCGTTCTAGAAGTCAAAGGACGGCACTACATTTACAACCCTCTAGACGGCACCCAAATCTCTTGGGGAATCATGGGAAAACGGCACACCGTGATATCCGATACGTATGGGATTCAGTGGGGCGAGAAATTCCCTTTTCATCAGCTCCGTTTTGTTCCAGGCGATTCCCAAAGCACCATTCTTGTTAACGGCATACAATACCGTGGATGCATTGAAATCTACCACACCGATGGAAAATTCAATGTGATCAATGAAATCGATGTCGAACACTATCTCAAAACCACCCTCTCTGCAAGTTTCCCAAAACCTCTTAACGAAGAGGTGATGAATGCGATCACCATTGTAGCCCGTACCAATGCGTATTTTATGGCCCAGCGTAATAAACAAGCGTTTTGGCATGTCACGGCCGGGGAAGTGAATTATTCAGGAGCTGCCATTCTTCCAGAAAAACATATCGAAAAAGCTGTCGACACAACACGGCAAGCGATTTTGACATTCCATGAAACCTCCTTCCCAGCGGCCTGGACTCAAAATAGCGGAGGAAAAACAGCCGATTTTGCCGCTGTCTTTCGTAAAGCCCTCACAACACCGACCGGTGTCACCGCACCGCTGGCCGCAAAAGATCGAGAAAAAACCAAATGGACCTGCTCTTTTTCCAAAGCCGTTCTCTCCAAAATGGTCGATCTCAGTCGGATCACCGGCATCGATCTCTATCTCACCCCCGATTCTGAAAAAGTTTATGCCATCAAAATAACCGGTGAATGCCAAGTGAAAGATTTCGATTTCACAACGTTCCAAAAAATCATTGGACCCGATCTCCGTAGCAACGACTTCGTTGTCCAAATTAAAGGAGATGATCTTCTCTTTTCCGGTTATGGTGAAGGACCCGGTGTCGGCCTCTGTCTTTACAGCGCCCACATCATGGCAGAAAAAGGTGAAAAAGCCCCCCAAATCCTCCAGGCTTTCTTCCCCCAAACCAAACTCGAAAAACTTTAAGAATAAGGAGAAACCACAGAGCCACAGAGAAAGTGGTTTCTCCTATCTTTTCAAGAGAGCAAGGAAGCTCGGGCTTCTGGGTTTTGAGGGTCGATTTCTAAGGCTTTTTTGAAGTGTTTTTCTGCTTCGGAAGGCAGGCCCTGTTTTTTTGCTAAGCGGCCCAAGCGGAGTTGGAGGGCCAGTTTTATGTGACTGTCGCTTGGATCCACATGCTGCCACGCTTTCAGATATGATTGCTTAGCTTCGCTTGGACGGGAGTCGAAAATCGCATTTCCGAGCCCAAAACATGCATAAACATTTTTGGGGTCGAGTCCAAGGGCTTTTCTAAAATTCTCCTCCGATTCTTGGAGGCGGTTCTGCTCCAATTTGAGTTCACCGAGTCCAATAAAAGGCTGAGGACTTGTTAAATCCAATGTTATCGCATGACGATAATGTTCTTCTGACTGTTTTAATTCCCTCCTTGCGAAATAAATTTTGCCGAGCGATAGCCAAACCAGTGGATGTGTATCATCGATTCCTTTAGCCTTCTCAATAATCTTTTCGGCATCCAAATATTTCCCCTGGAAAACAGCCACTTGACCCAGACCCAAAAGGGCGTTGAAATTCTGCTTATCAAATTCTAATATGGTTCGTAAATAAATTTCAGCCTGAGCGAGATTTTTTTCCCTGAGACAAATCTCACCCAACCCATTCAAAGCTTCGGTATTTTTACGATCGAGTTCGAGAACTCGCAAAAAATAAGTACGCGCTCTTTTGATGTCGTATTGTAAGACAACATGTCCCAATTTTAATAATCCCTCAAGATGATGCGGATCGAGCTCAACGGCTTTTGAGAGGTAGAGCTCGGCATTTTCCAGAAGTCCTTGCCTGATAAAAATTTCGCCCAGTCCGACACGAGCTCGGACACAATTACGATGGATTGCTATAGCTTCTGAGTATCTCTTCGCTGCCTCCGCATATTGACTCCGTGATCCAGCCACATTTCCCAGGCCGCAGAGAGCTTCAAAATCATTCGGATCACACCTCAGTGCTTGTCGATAATATTGCTCTGCTTTCTCAAGATTTCCTCCTCGAAGTTCGACCTCTCCAAGTCCCGTATAAGCTAAAGAATACTCTTCATTTAAACGACGAACTTTTTCAAAGATCCCTCGCACTTCTATAAGAGGTTTTCCTTGCCGCAGTGCTAATTCTCCGAATTGTGCCCACACGCTAGGGTTTTGTGTATCGCAGAGAAAAGCCGTCTTTAACCTCTCTTCCACTTTTGCCCAATCTCCCTCTAAACGAGCTGCACGAGCAAGTCCCAAATGCGCCATGGTATTCTTTTCACTCAGTTCGAGCACTCTATTAAAACAGACTTCTGCTTCCCTTCTAGATCCACGAGAAAGTTCGTTCTCCCCAAGGTTATGTAAAATGGAGAGCCTCTGTCCTAGATTTTCAGGAAGTGTCCGCCGCAAACCATCTTCAAGATATTCTCTAGCTTTTGTGTGGTTTCCAGTCACCATCGCACATTTTCCCAGCCCAATTTGAACACGCCCATCTTCACTTTTAATTTTTTTATAAATTTTTTCCGCTTCCTCGAATTTTCTTTGTTGGAAAAGAATATTACCGAGAGCGAGTAAAACATCCGCGTCATTCGGCTCTAATTTTGCCGCTTTTTTGAAACATTGGTAGGCTTGATCGAGTTTATGCTCATCGATAAACTTATACCCCTGCCTCAGCAAATCCTTGGCCTTAGTTGAAATGTCTAAGAAAGCTTCGGGACGGACACGAATAACAACCTTGGGAGTGGCTTGGCCACCTTTCGAGCGGAGACAATCTGCTATATCGGTCTTATTAAGATCGATCGCAAGATCGAGAGGAGTCTGCCCTTTTTTATTTTTTTTATTGATTTCAGTTCTTGAATCTGAGCACAGAAGTCGAACGATTTCGATGTTCCCTTTTAAGACAGCAAGATGAAGAGATGTCGATTCAGCGGGTTCACAAACTGCATTTGGATCTGCACCAGCACCTAATAAAAGTTTTGCTACATCGACTTTATTTTCCTGAGCCGCCCAGTGAAGAGGGGTCCTCTGAGACGAATCTCTTGCATCCACTTTAGTCCGTTTATCTTCCAAGAGTCTTTCTAAAAAAGGCTTTTGACTACATGTTCTATGTAAAAGTGAAGATTTCTCAACACCTTGCACCGTATTTGGATCTGCTCCTTTATCGAGAAAATAAGAAAAAATCCCTAAATTTCCAGTTAGGGACAGTGGCGTAGCTCCAGTCAAGTCAGGTTTGTCGCAGCTGCTTCCTGCTTCGACCAATCTCCGTATAACCTGTAAATGATTATTCCCAACCGCAGTATGTAAAGCGGTATCATGAAAAGGGCCATTTTCCGCATCAACTTTAGCTCCTGCTTGCAGTAAAATCTGGGTAACCTCCAAACTTCCTCGCATGGAAGCATAATAAAGAGATGTTGTCATCGTATTTTCTTCATCGAATTTCCATTTTTTCTCCGCACACAATTTCCGCATTTGTTCCAGACTCTGCCCTGGACCCAAAAAAAAGGTGATCGGTCTTCTACACTGGCTATTGACGTCTATTCCTGGAATTTCGAGTAGCCGTTTGAGCATATTGGCCCTTCCATTTTCTGCAAAAAGGTGGACCAGGTTCGCGTCATTAGGATTGCAAAGAACAAACGGATTGGCTCCCCTTTCAAGAAGAAACTCGAAAGACTTTTGTCTTCCATTTAAGGCAGCAAGACTGAGCGGTGTATGGTTACCCGGCGTTTTAGCTTCGATATTGACACCTGGAGTTTCAATTAGAACCTTGAGGATATCCAGATGATCCCTAAGAACGGCGATATGTGCCGGAGTCAGACCTTCATTCGTGGTTGCATGGATACTCGCGCCTTCTTCTAAAAGAAGTGTAACAGAGCTCAATTGACCTGCAAAAATGGCGTGGGCCAGAGGCGTATTTCCATTCGTGGAGCGAACATCATCCACTCCCCTATGAGCCGCCTTTGCGATCAGTCGACGGAGAACATTAACATCTCCCCAGGCAGCCGCTATATGAAGAGCCGTTAATCCTTCGGGTCCATTTTGTTGATAGACATCGATAGTTCCACTCTCTAGGAGGGCAGAAACAGCTCCCGAGTGTCTCCCTGCCAAGGCGTAATAGAGAGGAGAGCATTGATCGCTTGCAAGCAGATGAACATCGATATCAGGAAGTCCTTTCCTGCAGCGCGAATGGCAGAGCAGATAAACAATTTCGGCATGTCCATGGAAAGCAGCTCCATGCAGAGCGGTTGAACCATTCGAATTTTTTTCATTCACATCGGCATCGCTGCGCAGCAAAGCTTCAACAAGCTTTTCTTGCCCAGATAAAGAGGCATGAAAAAGAATCGTGTCACCTTGTTTATCTTTCAGATTGACCAATTTCTTCAGCTCGGCTGGTCTCACCTGCAATTGATTCAGAAAAGAAACAATGATCTCAGGAGAACAATTATTTTTAACCATGTAGTGCAAATATGAGTCTCCCCCGTCAGTGATAACGAGTGGATCGGCTCCTTGTCTCAGCAACCTTTCCATCCTCCCCTCATCCCCTTTCAGCAGGGCTTGATGCAAATCGGTCAACCCCCCCACCCTTCTCTGATTAACACCATTAAAACCATTAATTCTCATTGTCATATCGATCTATTTTATTACATTTTTTAATAAAAATAAATTACAATTAAGACTTTAAATTAGAAAGGATTAGGAGAAACCACAGAGAGAGAGGGAAGAGTTAGGAGGAGAATAGGATTTTCAACCACCGAGATCACCGAGGATACCGAGGCGGCTTCGCCGCAAAGAAAAAAGAATTTCTGCATTTTCTCGGTGCTCTCGGTGTGCTCGGTGGTTGAAATCTTCTCCTCTCTCCCTCTGTGGTTTCTCTTATTATTAGAATTTATCGAGGAAGTGGGGGAGCTCGGCCAGTTTTTGGAAGCCTGATACTTTGCGGAGGACGGTGCCGTTGGGGTGAAAGACGAGAACGGTGGGCGTGGCCTTCACTTTATAGAAATCGAACCACCGTTGTCCTTTTTCCCGGCTGATCTTGAGAAAGCAGAGTTTTCCCTGGAACCGAGAAGCCCAGTCATTGTAGATGTTTCTAAAGATCCTGCAGGGCGGGCAGAGTTCGGAGTAAAAATAGACGGCGGTTGGTTTATCGAAGTGGATATTTTCAAGAGAAGGTACTTCTAGGACAAGTTCGCACATTTTACGTTTATGAGAGTTGCAGGCTGGGGTATCGATATATGTTCGGGTTTGGAATGCGGCTTTCGTTGCATCGCCAGCTGCAGTGATCGCTTGTTTGAATTCATTATCTGTCACGTCTCCTGCTGCGAAGAGGCCCGGTACGGATGTTTCTTGTTGGTTTTTGAGAACAATATACCCACCTTGATCGAGCTCCACTTTCCCTTGAAGAAGCACTGTATTGGGATCGGATCCAAGGGCCAGAAAAGCTCCATGGACATCGAGGGATTCACCTGTGCTCAGCTGCAGAGATAAGCCCTTTGGTGTTTTTTTGAAGGCTTCGACATGGGCATGGAGAACTTTTACATTGAAAAATCTCGCGACATCAAAACACTCTTTTTCGGCAATGACATACACCTCTTTTGCAATTTTAGAGAGGAACTGAGTTTCGATAAGTGCCTGATTTCCACTTCCACCATTTGCAATTAGGGCGACTTTCTTATTTTTAAATTGATACCCATCGCACGTGGCACAGGTAAAAATTTTTTTATAGAGACTTTGTTGTTCCCCAGGGACATCAGCGAGTTTGGGCATTCCGCCAAGGGCGACAATGCACGTCTCTGCTTTGATCGTTTCAACCGTCTGTTTTTCGAACAAATTTTGAACTTGAATGACAAAAGGTCTCTTCGAAACATCGATATCGACGACCTGTCCATAATAGAAAGCGACCCCTTTTTCTTCCGCTTGGCTTTGGAGCCGATCCATGAGTTTGGCGCCGCTGATGCGAGTCTCTCCAGGCCAATTATGGATCTTGAACGATTGCACCAATTTGCCGCCCGGCGCACTGCCCGTGATCACCAAAGGCTGATACCCCAAATGACTCACTTGAACCGCCGCCGTGAGTGCGGCCACCCCGCTCCCCAAGATGACAACAGGATATTCTTGAGGATTCGCGTACAGAAACCCTATACAAATTGATAATATAATCCGCTTTAGCATAAAATAACCTTTTGCTGGGGATCTTGTGGATAGAGACTCTTCGAACCAGGTCAGGACCGGAAGGTAGCAGCCTTAAGAGATAGTCTCTATGTTACGATCAATCTCCAGCTCTTTTTAAAAACTCACTGATATCCCACCCGTCGCTCCATGAATCACGGCGTGCCCATTGGTTCGAATACGATGCTTCGGATGGGGATGCTGAATGATCTGATCGGGTGCAAGAGCAATATTATCTAAAAATAAAACTTGATAAGCGGCGTGGAGATTGATGTACCTCCATGGCTGGTAGGTGAGAGAGAGACTCGCATCGGTCATCAGCACTGCAGACAACTCGCTCTTCTTGAAGTCCAAGAGGTGCCTATGGTGATTTCCCATAAAGGTACGTTGTTTATTCCAAGCACACCCAGGACCAGCCTTTAACCTTAAATCCCAACTCAAATACCACGTCGGATTCCAAATCACACTGAGGCCCGCCTGAGCAACCCCTATCTGATCCGAAACAGTGATGTCGTAGACGCTTCTATGCTTCTTTGTCCGGTGAAAAGAAAGATCGAGATCTTCATGCAGATGGACATACCGAAGACCGACCATCCAAGCGGCAGAAAAATAATCCCCTTTTCGAGGGGTCATGTATCTAAAAAAATTGAGCTCTCCATTCTGAAATCTCGAATCGTAATGGGCGGCTGCAGACCGAGCCTTACTAAACCCATGAAAATACCGCTGATGTTTCCGAGAGAAAAATATTGAACGGTGATGAGGATCTAGTCTATGACACGAACTCATCCAAGGACTTATCCATAAGTAATTGGCTTCCAAGGACGTATGCCTTGTCAAATAGGCAGCGCCTGCCTGAAACCCTGGCTCGTAACGAAATCTTGTGACCAGGTTCTTTCCCGTACAATGCTCAAAGCGAGGCTTCGGCTTGATTAAATTATCAGGCTGATTCCGATCGTGATGCTTCCGCTTTTTCTTTTTTGAGATCAGGGTATGGCGGCCCCCTTCCGATCGACGGTAGTAGGCGAGATCTCCCCAAAATGACAAATAATTATTTAGACTCCAATCATCTTCCCACGCAACCAGTTGAGTACACATTAGAGTCGCCGCAATCCATAGAGATTTTTTCATAAAGTTTTTACCATACCATCCCGGTAAAATATGCGTCTAGTGTTCAGTAAAATTAAAATTTATTCTATGTGGTTTAAATATATCTAATTATATTAAAATATTAACATCAAATTAATATGACAAAGGCAGTTGGTTACGCTCTTAGTTTTTTTAATCCGTGGGCTTACGGCAAAACCACAACTCAAATAGTCGTGGCTCAAAGTGTCTTGTCTGCAGCGACAACCTATGCGCAAAATAGAGCGCTCGAATCTGTCACACAAGTTTCAGATCCTCTTCTAGACAGGGCGTATCAAACAATTAAAACTTTAAAAGAGCAGATCTCATCCAAGAATTTTTCAGCTGCAGAATCTGCCCAAATGGCTGAAACCCTCAAAAGAGTTCCGCAAACTCTCTTAAGTCTGGGCGAATATGGTCAAATCCAAAGGCTCTGCGTCCAAATCACTCAAGGAACTCTCTACACGGACAATGATAGAATCACAAAAGTTGAGATCGTTCATGAGATCATTCTCAGGAAATGGGCTCAACAAACAGGCGTCGTTGCCCGTGTTATAGATGCTGCACAGACTCAGCTTAGTCGAGGAGGGACTCCAACTGCTGCCTCTTCGACGGTAGGTCTTGGGAAAATGGAAGCGGACGTGCGAGCCACTCTTGCAGCACGTGTCGTCATGCCATCGCTTCCTGTGGGACCCCAAGAAAATAGAATGGGAGGAATTGAAACTGAATTCAAACGGCTCCGATCGAATGTTCTCCGCATTCTTCTGGGCCAGCTTGTTCTCCCTCCTGGAAAGAACACGACGGTTTTAAAAATCATGAAAGAGGTCTCTTCCGATGGAGATTTCAAAGACAGGATTTACGAACAGATCGATCTCACCCGGTATAATATTATTACGAGGTCACTGTCGAAATGGTATTTCAACTTTTTGGAAGCGATTCTTTCGTATTACCTGACCACGTTTTTCGACAATTTTCTCAGTGATATAAAACTCTTTGTTGAAAAGGATCCCGACAAACGGCTCGAAGATTTTGTTCAAGTCGGCGTCAACCCAGCGATCGATTTTTTCACATTCATTCAAGACACTCTGAAAACCATTTCAGACAAAACAGGTCAAAACAAAGCACCTGTTCGGACGTTGGGAGATCGGATCAACCAAGCTAAAATTGGAGAGTTAACCCAACAACAACTGCTCCATAAACTCATGCGAGCTTTTTTAAGGTACGCACCACAACTTCACTGGGCTACATCGGCAAGCGACCATTTTTACAGCCGGGGAAAAGATACGGCTTCCTTTGTGGCAAAAACGTGGTTTTATGGGTGGTATTGTTTGTTCGCTATCATTGGGAAAATCATCGCACCTCTCCAATGGTCGGTGAATAAAACAATCCACAAAATCTTAGAAAATGCTTTAGCCAAAGTTGCTTTCCCTTCTCTTTACCAATCGACGATGCAAGCGATCGGTGTTGGAAGCCTCTATTTACACTCCATGAACGATTTCATGCTGAGAAAACTGAATGCGATCGAATTCCAGATTTTAAATCCTCAAGACACGGGTCCTAGGAGTGAGCAACACGCTTCTCGGATGATGGAAAAAACCTTCAGCCAATTCGTTAGAAATCTTCTGGAAACCCTCACGACATTGGATAAAGCACAAGTCTTAAATAATCTAAGAGAGTTTCAAGCCAATAACGCTGCTCAGACAGTACTGCGTGGTATTGATGAAGGATTAACTTCGAGTATCAAATCGACCCTGACAACGCAACTCCTCAGTCTTTTAGAGTCGTTCCTCCAAAAAGAATCTTTGGAAGACTTTCTTCTCCAATCCCTCAGAAACCTCAATGAACAATGTTTTAATCCGACCAGCATTACCATAACTCCTGAAGAGATGAAAATTACCGAGCAACGAAGGTCAGGAAAGCTCAAAGAACTCGTTGCCCTCGCTGTCAATAAAGCCGTGGACGATATTTTTAACCCAGCTCAAAACATTCAAGCCGCAGCAAATGGGTTTGTCGATGGATTCAAAAATGATATTCGTGCATTAAACCAGAATATTCAAACACTTCCCCCCAATGATACCGGACGATTATATAAATTATGGGCCGATACACACGCTTCCATCACGAGTCGTTACGAACATGCAAAATCGAGGGTGAATGGTTCAACGCAAGAGGCGATGCTCCAAATCTTAGACCGATTTAGAAAGGAGACACCTCAGATTGCAGAACGTATCAGAGAGTTGCATCTCAAAGGCGAAGAGAAAAGAGCAAAGCAAGCTCCTTTGCAAAAATTACAAGGCTGTTTTACCCGCTATCTTCTAAACAAACCAGACGATAGACCTGAGAAAAATATAGAACTTTTAACTGCTCTCTGTGACCATCTCCGTGGCCCCTACTCGAAAGCGCTGAGTCACAGTTTAACTCAATTTAAAGTCTCTTTAGATCAGATCATAAAATTTCCCCTAGCGAGACAGAAGGGGCATAATGAATTGATTGAACAACACATTAAACTTTGCAGACTTCACATTGAAAAAATGTTCGAAACAGAGCAATTTGATAGTATTCAAATGTCGCGTGATTTTGCCCTGGTCAAAAAAGACCTAGAACCGCTGAGTGCTTGGGCACAAACAGTTCAACCGATCGCCTGCGGGGTCGAAGATTCCGTTGTTTTAAGAGGAGCGGAGAAAATTGTGAGTGGTGTCGATGCTAAGAAATTCTTTACCGACAAAATTTACTCGATAGCCGACGATTTATTTACTTTCCTCCACGAATCTCATCACATGAAAGGTCTCTTGCGCTATATTGCTGCAGGATATCTCGAGAGAAGAAATGGCGCTTGAAAAACACTTCACGGCTACAGCTTATATTGTCGATCAGGGAAAGGTTCTCCTGATTCTTCATCCTAAGCTTAAAAAATGGCTTCCTCCCGGTGGCCATCTCGAAGTGAATGAAACCCCTCCGCAATGTGCTAAGAGGGAAGTGAAGGAAGAGACAGGTCTTGATATTGAGTTCATCCGTCAGGAAAATCTTTGGGTCGATTTTTGGAATGCCTCCAGTATCGAAAGGCCGTATCTTTGTCTCTTAGAAAATATTCCAACCCATGCCGATATTCCAGCACATCAACACATCGACATGATCTTTCTTGCAAAACCGGTGGGCGGCTCACTTCTTCCCCCTGCTAAATGGTTTACTTTGGAAGAAATCGAACACCTCTCTAACGACGAGGAGATTTTTGCAGAAACGAAAACAACTCTTCGGCATCTGCTTTCTTCAGACAAGATCCCGTGCGGCACGTTCTAAGGCGAGGACATCTCGTCTCAAAAGCTTGTCCATAGGGACAAGGTCCCTGCCACGCGATATGGTGCTCTCCCAGGGGCTTATAAATGGACGCGCGTGAAGGGCCAAAAAAACTCAGCGATGGAGTCTGAGTCGTCCCACAAAGGGCCAGTGCGGCAGAATCAACTGCCACGACCAGTTTCATTTTTCGCATCAAAGCTTGCCATACCGGGAACGAGAGGTTCCCAAGAGATATCCCGCCAAACTTCTCCTGAAGTCTTTCAGCCCTTTCTTTTTCCTCCGGATTTCCCCAGATAAAATAAAAATGGGGATGGTCTTGCTCGGCAATTTTTCGAACGAGATTTTCTAATGTCAGTTCTGAAAGTGTTTTATTCGACCATTTTGAGCCACAAGCCACCATCACACAATTCGGAGGAACTGCAATCTCTTCTAAATGGAGAGAAACTCCCTGAGGAATAAAATCTGCAGGATCGTCATAAAACTTTTGAACGAGTTGCAAATACCTTTTTTGGATTTGCAGATGTTGGTCGACGGATATCCGAGTTTTTGTTGCAAAAAAGTTTGGAAATTCAGCAAGAGACTCCCACCCAAATCCAACTTTGTCGTTTGCTCTCGCCAAGAAGGTGATGCATGCTGACTTGGTGTTCCCTTGGAGATCGAAAAGAACATCGTAATATTCCTCTCTCAATGCTTTTACGAAGGGCTGGATGTCTCTCCAGCTGCGGAATTTTCTCCAGCTTCTCGACTGCAAGGTGATGGCTCTTCGAATGTCCGGATGCGACCTTATGAGACCTTCATACTCTTTTTCCACGACCCAATCGATGACGGCATGCCGTTTTTTCAAATACTCGATGACAGGAAAAGATTGAATAATATCCCCAATGGAGGATGTCTTAACAATGAGAATTTTCACTACTTAATAGTAGCAAAATATAGATATTTGCGATAACACGAGAAAATGAGACAGCCTAAAGAAATGTATTACTTGTCTTTGATCGAAATGTGTCAAAGATTTGCTTTTTGGGGTATTGGGACCTTACTCGTTCTTTTTCTAGTGCAGCAATATCAATTTTCAGACGCCAAAGCCGCTTCTCTCTATGGGATTTTTACCGGAGTTGCGTTTGTTCTTCCTCTGCTGGGAGGATATATTGTCGATCGAACGAGCTACCGCGGCGGGGTGATCGTTGGGTCGATCTCGACTGCAATAGGATGTTTTTTAATCGCTACAGGACAACCCTCTCTCCTTTATTTGGCATTATTATTCGCAGCGGTCGGTGCCAGTATCTTCACGCCGAGTATCTATACGATTTTGGGCAATGTCTACCACGGCGAATCTTCGCTCAGAGAAGGGGGCTTTTCCATTTATTACGCGGCCGTCAATATTGGAGTATTTTTAGCGACGTTTATTCTAGGGGCCCTCGGGCATGCAGGGGCGTGGGGAGTGGCTTTCCTATTGGCCGGTTTTGTGCAGCTTTTAGGACTGGTCATTTTCATCAAAATCATGAAACGGCCCGCTTTTGCTGAATTTCATGGAAGACAGAAAGAAATCACGCGAAAGAAAGTTCCTCTGAATACAAAAGAACGAGATAGGATCATCGTCATTTGTGTTCTTTCATTTATTTCGATTCTATTCTGGATCTCGTACAACCAGGGATGGTCGTCGATGAGTATCTTTGCCCTCCGTTTCACAGAAAGGCAGTTCGGCTCGTTTAATATGCCCGCTTCGTGGCTTCTTTCTTTTGAGAGTTTGTTTTTGGTCATTTTAGCGTTTCCGTTGGCATGGTTTTATAATTTTCTCCAAAAAAGAAATCTCAATCCTTCTCCTGCGATGAAAACTTTTTTCAGTCTCGTTGCCATTGGTTTTTGTTTTTTTCTCATGCGCCTCGGAGCATCTCAAATTCCAGAAGGAGCAAAAGAGGCTGCGGTCAGTCCCTTCTATTTGATCTCGGCGTACGCTTTCATGGCCATTGGAGAAATGTTTCTAGCCCCGATTGGCCTTTCAATGGTCACTCGTCTCTCTCCGCGCCGTTATACAGCCTTTTTGGTCGGAGCGTGGTATCTTTGCATCGGCGTTGCTTTTTATCTGGGTGGTCTAATCGCGAGCTTTATGTCGTCGATGCATGAACTTTCGGGGTTTTTCACGATCTTCGTGCTGGCTTCGTGGATTCCTGCGGTTTTGCTCTTTTTCGGTGCGAAAAAGCTTCAGAAAATGAGCCATACCAACACTCTCTAAGGCTGTCTGGAAGTCTCGAGGAAGCGGAGCGACGATTTCGATCCGCTCTCCCGTCAATGGATGGGGAAACGAGATTTTATAAGCATGCAGCAGATGCCTTTTGGCCCTGTAAGGACAACTGAACTTTTTCGCGTATTGATAATCTCCTACAATCGGATGTCCTGATTCTTTCAGATGAACCCGTAGTTGATGGGTCCGCCCCGTGATCGGTTTGCAAAGCAATAAAGAGCTCTTCTCGCCAAGTCCTACCAGCTCCCACTGAGTCACAGCCTCCATTCCCTTGGGAGATGAACCGTAGATCGTTTGTCCTTGATAGAAATGTTTGGGGCTAAGTCTTGAAACAATGGTTTTCGTTTTTTCATGGATGAGGCCATCGACCAGAGTGATGTACTCTTTTTCGACTTTTTTCTCCCGAAAAAGAGTGATCATTGCATTGAGGATCTCCTCATTTTTTGCAACCAGAAGAACTCCCGATGTTTCTTTATCTAGGCGATGGACCCCCAAGTGACCTGGGTCACCTGGAAAATTTTTAGCTTCAGAAACAAGGCCCGCCGGCTTATCAAACGCCTTTAAAACATCGTCTTCCCATAAAACAACTGGTTTTAAAACAGCGACATCATCTTCGAGATCAATTTCGACAACATCTCCCTTCTTCAGAAGATGGGTTGAAAACGTTTCGACTCTCCCGTTGATCGTACAACTCTTTCTCTCAATAGCTCGTTTGATCGCTTTGACAGAAGGGGCGCCTGGAAGATGATCTCTCAGAAAAGCGAGAAGTCGCTCCCCTTTTTCAACCTTAAATTTTTTCATGTTTTTGGAGAAAATCGAGGAGAAGCCGAATCCCCACTCCAGTTGCGGGAGTTAAATGGTAGTGGCGCGGAGCTCCCAGATAAGCCGTACCCCCAATATCCAAATGGGCCCATGGAATCTTTCCAATGAATTCTTGGATAAAAATAGCTCCCCTTATAGGAGAAGCTTTTCGATCAGGCCCTGAATTTTTAATATCGGCGATATGCGACTTGAGTCCCTCCTTGTAATCGGAATAGAGAGGAAGCCGGCATAGCCTTTCATGCGTTTGAATACCCGAACTGATCAGAGAAGTAGCTAGATCGTCATCATTAGAAAAAAGGCCCGTCGTATCTTCACCCAGCGCGACGACGACTCCTCCCGTGAGGGTTGCGATATCGATGATCCGGCTCGGTTTGTATTTGTCCTGGACATAACTGACCGCATCGGCCAAAACCAGTCTTCCTTCCGCATCGGTGTCCCAGATTTCAACGGTCTTACCGCTGTAACTTTTATACACATCGCCAGGCTTATAACTCTTCGATCCAATGGCATTTTCAGTACAAGGAATGGCGCCGATGAGATTGACTTTAAGACCCAAAGCCGCGGCAGCTTTAATGGTTCCCATGACAGCGGCTCCGCCCGACATGTCGTCTTTCATCGTCTCCATCCCACCTTTTGGCTTAAGAATAAGCCCTCCTGTGTCATACGTAATTCCCTTTCCAACCAGCGCTGTCACATCGGAAGATCGGGGATTTCCTCGGTATTCGAGAATAATAAATGTAGGCCCCTGCATCGAAGCGCGAGCTACAGCAAGAAGAAGTCCCATTCCGACTTTTTCGAGAGCTTTTTTATCCAAGACCGTTGTTTTAATCGTCTTGGAAGCCAACCCTTGTGCTGTCTTTGCCAAAAATTGAGGAGTGATATCATCGGCATTTCCGTTGATGAGATCGCGCGCGAAATTCACAGCAGAGATGATCGTCTCCGCCTTTCGACACTCTTTGATATCGGTATCAATGAAACAAATCTTCTGTACGAGAATATCTTTTTCCGATTTCAGCTTATCAAAGGTGTAGTTGGCAAGAAAAAGCCCCTCAGCCGCTGCATAGGCGACTTCAAAGTCTGTCTCAGGAAGAGCAACAGAAATACTTCTTAGCCTTTTTTGCAAACAACTTTTTAACGCAGCTCCATACCCTCTTCGAATCGTCTCGAGAGTGCATTGTTTTTCGCTCCCTAGTCCCACGAGAAGGATCCTATTTTCTTTCCGATCCTTCTTATAGAGAAAGAGGGTTTCCCCTTCTTTCCCTTTGAAATCACCTTCTTCAATGGGAACTCTGAAAAGAGACCGAAACTCCGACATACCCCCTGTCATTCTACTGGCGGGAAGCGCATGTGCCCCTTCATTCCAGAAAGGTAAAATCAAAGCATCCGAAGGCGGCCTATCGGAAAAAGTCTTGCAACTCTCTAATTTCAGAAAGGAACCTCGTCATCTGAAAAAGTTTGCTTTCCTTGACCAAAAGCAGACCCACTCTGGTCTCCTGGATGGCCACCGGCATGGGCAAAGCTCTCCGCGTTCTGCTGCGGCTGTTGAGTCTCTTGAGAAGATTCTGAACTGTTACCACTATCAGGACGTCCGAACGGACTAAACGAGATCTGAAAGGCTGTCAGACTCATCGAAACCTGGGGTTTCCCTTCCCTGTCTGTGAAAATTTCAGGTTTATTGAGATCACCCATGACCATGATCGGACTTCCCTTCTTAAAATAAGGAATAATCTTGTCAAATTGCTCTCCCCAGATCGTCACCCTCCACCAAATCGTCTCATCTTTTCCCGACCTTCTGCTCCGCGCAGCGACTCGCAGTGTCGTCACCTTTTGCCCTGACGATGTGAAACGAACTTCAGGATCAGCACCTAAATGTCCAGCTATCCAAGCATTGTTCATAGTTTTCCTCCAACTTTCCTCTAGCATAGCGAATTCCGATTAAAAGTTGATCTAAATAAACACGTGCTGTAAGACGAACATATTATGGGCGAAAAGTTCTCGGATCTTCGAGGGACAGACGAGAAAGACCTTCCACCCCTCACGCATTTCCATCCCCTCGATGAAGCGTCCGATTTTCACGATCCGTACTCGGACCTCAATCTCTTCCTAACCCGCCAGATCAAAGAAGAATTTAAAGAGACAGGAGTAAAAAAATGGTCGATCTATCTGCAGGAAAAACTGATTACCAAAATCGGCCCTGAATTCCGAAAAAAATTTCCCCATTACCGCCTCGGAGTCGCCGCGCTAAAAAAAGTCTGGGAAAAAATCGCCTATTATTCTCAAACCTTCGAAAGTCAAAAAGAAGCGTTAACACCCGATGGTCACCTGGATTTACATTTTCTCATCCGAGAAAATCTCAAACAATTTTTCAAAAACAAAAAAAAATTCCCGTTCCATCCCTACTTACTCGCCCAACAAGTTGCCCTCAAAATCAGCGAATGTCTTGCCGCCTACGACGGAATCCGCCCCATGCTCCAACATATGACAAAACTCATCTGGGCCGTAGAAAGACACCTCATTCCGCCGCAACAAATCCCCGCCCTCGCCAATCCGTACGAAGAGTGCGACTCCCTCGATAAACTCATCTTAAAATTCATGCTCGAAGCCCTCGGAAAAAATCCCCAGCTATCCCAGGAAGAACTCCAGAGACAAGTCAGACTTACCCTCCAATCTCTCGATGCGGTAGATGAAGAAACCATCCACATCCTCATCGACAACCCTCATCTCTCCCCCATCCAAGCTTTCGAAACCGCCTCCCTCTTCTTCAAAAAAGCCGCCGCCCTCGTCCAATCCTCCAACTGGGTCGAAATCGAACACAAAATCACCCTCTGGACGATCCAAGGCGACCTTGTCTACCGCCTCATTCGCATAGAGCGAAACCCCCTCCTCGACCTCATCACCTCCCACGAAAGCCGTGACATTACCCAACTCTATATTTCCCTCTATCCTTCCCTCACTCCCTTCGCTCCCTCCATCTCCTCCCGTGTCACCATCCTCACCCGGTATGCTTGGTACTCCCTCCTCTCCTCTCCGGAACAATCGACCTTCGATCGCTTCCTCGAATGGCATCAATCTCAAGGCCTCTCAACTTCCCAAATCGAAGACCTTTGCAAAAGCCAGCTCCCTCTACTTCCCTCTGGCTTCTAAAAAATGGAGTTGCAAACTCCAAAAATTGTGTTAAAATGGAGTTTTCAACTCCAAAAATAGGAATTTATGTATAAGCGACTGTTAGAGAGGCCCTTAAAGAGCAAACAAAGTTTCTTCCTTTTTGGTCCTCGAGGAACGGGGAAAACTTCTTGGGCACGAGAAAAAATTCCTCACGGATTTTATATCGACCTTCTTGAAACAAACGCATTCATAGAACTCTCTGCAAATCCCGGCAGAATCGAAGATATAATCCCCGACCATTTCTCTGATTGGATCATCATTGACGAAGTCCAGAAAATTCCCCAGCTTCTAAATGAAGTGCACCGCTTGATAGAAAAAAAACATTATAAATTCATCCTGACAGGTTCAAGTGCAAGAAGTCTCAAGAAAAAAGGTGTGAATCTGTTGGCGGGCCGTGCCCTCTCTTTCAAAATGTTCCCACTCACAGCTATGGAATTGAAAAACGATTTTCACTTAAGAAATTCTCTCAAATTTGGACACCTACCCTACATTTATACAAAAGATAACGAACAGGCAAAAATCGATTATCTTGAGGCTTACACTCAAACCTATTTAAAAGAAGAAGTGATGCAAGAAGGACTCACGCGTAACATTGGAGCTTTTTCTCGTTTTCTCGAAACAGCGAGTTTTTCTCAAGGCTCCATCATCAATATGTCTGAAGTAGCACGAGAAACTTCCATCAATCGAAAAGTCATTGAGAGTTATTTTCAAATTCTCGAAGACCTCCTCTTAGCTCAAAGTATCCCCATCTTTACCAAAAGGGCAAAAAGAAAACTGATCGCCCACTCTAAATTCTTTTTCTTTGATGTCGGCGTCTTTCGGGCCATTCAACCTAAAGGTCCTTATGATACCGAAGAGGAAAATGATGGGGCTGCATTTGAAACACTCACCTACCAAGAACTTCAAGCCATCAATCACTATTTTAACTTCCAATACAAAATCTATTTTTGGCGCACCGTTGACAAGGTTGAGGTCGACTTTGTTCTCTATGGCCCCAAAGGGATTATTGCCATCGAGGTCAAGAGAACAGCCTCCATCGATCCCAAAGACTTGAAAGGACTCAAATCTTTCGGTGAAGATTATCCTGAAGCCAAATTATTTCTCTTTTATGGTGGGAAAAGAAGAGAATATAAAGACAATATTCAAATCATTCCATTAGAAGAAGCCTTACCGCTCCTTCCTGAACTTCTCTCTTAGCAAAAGCCATAATCCCCAAATAATAAAGGGAATGCTGAGCAATTGACCCATCGTGAGGGGGAAGGGACTCTCGAGAAAAAGCCAGCTTTGTTCCTCTTTCAAGAATTCGATGAAGAAACGGAAGGTGAAGACAAGGACCAAGAAAAGGCCACAGGTTCTTCCTTCTTTCCACCGACCGCGAAGAAACCAAAGGAGGATAAAAACTCCTAGGTAGAAAAATGCTTCGTAAAGCTGAACAGGATGACGTGGCACGGGAAAACTTCCATCGGCTGGATGACCGAACGTGACTGCCCAAGGTAGATCTGTTGGTTTTCCTAAGATCTCTTGGTTGAAAAAATTACCGAGTCGTATGAAAAATCCAGCGAGACCCGCAACGAGAGCCAGCAAATCGAGAAGTCTGTACCACGAGCAAAATTTGTGTCTCTTTTGAAACAGAATTAAAGCAACAACAATCCCCAGCGCTCCCCCATGGCTGGCGAGTCCCCCTTCCCAGACTCTGAAAATCGAAAGCGGATCGTGAACAATAACGTCTAAATTCTCATAGAAAATAACATCAAAAAGGCGGGCACCGATGACCGTTCCCATGATCACATAAAATGTCAAAGAATCGGCGATTTTTTTGGCTTCAACTTTCGATTTTTCTTGCCTGAGCAAATGAAGGACGATACCGTAGGCGCACAAGAATCCGAGCGCAAATAAAAACCCGTACCACAAGATGGGCCGGTTCAAAAGAGGAATGTTCCATGGAACAACGGCCCTCGAAGGATCCCAGTAGAAAAAGGCTATCATGCTTTTTTAGGCGCCAACATTTCACGAAAATAGAGCATCGCTCCATTCATGAGTGCCGAGCCGATCGCCACATCGACAAAACCTCGGACATCCAAGGGAATGGGCACGAATCGAAAGATCATTCCAATTCCAATCATAGCCGCAAGAACAATATAATATTTCCGATCGTACACCTCATGGATGCTCAACTGCTCAGCCACCCGAATCCGTGCACCAATCCTCTTCACTGTCTTGGCTAAAACCGTCCGACCTTTAATGAATCCAATCAAGAGGCCTAGGCAAATGAGCATCAGAGTCCCTTGTTGCTTCGACCCAGCAATCCGCGCCAGCCACCCCACTAAAGCTCCTTGCTCTGTCGATGCCACAACAAAACGGAGTCCTTTCATCAGGAGCATCATCCCAATTCCGAGCCAACTAACACCTGATATAATAAACCAAACACGCCGTGATAATTTCATGAAATCATTTTACATTTTTTTAAAAACAAATTCCATAAGAAATAGAGACTCCGGGACAAAAACCAACCATTGTCAGCCCTCCATTCAATAAATCCTTGAAAGGCCAGTCGATTTGCGCTTGAACAAAACGTAGATTTCCCCTTTTCGTTGTAAATTCATTTCCAATGACAAATTCAGGGGAGAAAAAAATGCCGCCAAATTTTTTATCGAACAATTCTGAGAAGGCAATTCCAATCCCTTCATAAAATTGTGACTTTGTGTTGGGATTAAAATAATGGAGATAGACGAGGCTTTGCTTGGCAGCAAAATCATAAAACCATGCCAATTGTATGAGTGCATCCAATCCATGATGTCCATTTTGATACCTCCATCCCAAACCTACTTGCGGTGCAGGTATGGGTAGGGGTCCGATACCCACGTTGACATATCCATGAGACGACTTGACTTCTTCTGCAAAAACAGCGCCACAGGCTATTAAACAAATAATTCCAAATTTTTTCATGAATATTCTCCTTAACGCCATTAATTAGATCAGAGAATTTCATTATTGAACAAGAATTAAAATAAACATTAAATAATAAATTTAAGTAACGCTCATTCATGAACTGGTAGATAAGAATGCTTTCCGTTGCTGATTAACCCGACACGCAAAAAAGAGACAAGATGCGTAAGCGAACCCCTGTCAGATCGAAGCGTCAGCGGTCCGACCGACGAGGACCCCATCGATAGGTTAGGGCGATAGGCTAGGCCGAGGAGGAGGATCGATCTGCCCCTATCTGACAGGGGGGTGCAGCCAGCAGGTTGTCTCTTTGTTGCGTGTCGGGTTAATATTTTCTGAAGTGTGATCGGATAAAATGAATTGAGCGGCAATGTGTCCCTGATCTGCTGCTTTTCGATACCACTTGATGGCTTCATTCGAATTTTGCTGCACTCCATACCCATTTGAATAACACTTTCCTAAGCGATATTGGGCTTCAGCAACTCCTTGATCTGCTGCTTTTCGATACCAAATAAATGCTTCAATATTATCTTGAACAACACCTCGACCAAAATGGTAACAATATCCTAGGTTGGATTGAGCAAGAGCAAACCCCTGATCTGCAGCTGCTCTGAAATAGTTAAAAGCCGTGGCTTCACTTTTTGTTACTCCGTATCCATTAAAGTAACATTCTCCCAGCTTGAATTGCGCTGGAGCAAATCTTTGATCCGCGGCTTTTTTAAACCACTCAGCAGCCACTTTACGATCTATGGCTGTTCCAAGGCCTAAGCTATAGAACATTCCAATTCGATATTGCTGAGTTGAATGAGGTGCAATAGTCATATCTTCAATATCCTTCGTAACCTGTCCAGTTTCCATATTTTATAACAAAGTGACCTGGTTGAGAGACCAGATTATCAATTTTTAAACATCTCTCGGCGTCTAATTCGTCCAGCGATGTCAAACGTCTAAAATATGCCAATCCGGCTTCTGTGATTTTTGGAATGGAGCAAAGCATAATTCTTCTGATGCTAGCGCTCCGATTTTTGTCACAACTCTCAGCGATCACTTTGAGATCACTGTCTTGGAGATCATAGCAATGTGAAAAATCTAAGCATTCACATTTAAAACAAGTTTGCAAAAACTCCTCAAGAACATGAGGAGTAAATGTTTTATTTTTAGCATATTGAAGCCTGATAGCTTTTACACTTTGTCCTAAAGAACTTGCTGCCTTAAAAATATCATCCGCACAGATATCGTTAGGGACACTGTAATTAGACGGGTGTATTGGCTCATGTAGATCAATACAAATATTTAATGGAAATGGCAATAATGTAACCATGCTCATAATAATTCTCCAAATGTTTATTCAAGATCGTAACCGATCTTAAAACCTTTTTTTTCTTTTTTAATATTTCGAATCGATACCGTTCCTATCTCTGAGGTATTCATGACATGCGTACCTCCGCAAGGATAAGCAGGCAGGTCGCCAAACTGTATTGTTCGAGGAGTCTCTTCCCATCGATTTTTGAGTGGAAGACGTTCTTGAATCAATTTATTGACAAGATCACAGGCTCTTTCTTTCAGTTCTTGGAGATTCTCTGGAAGTTGCTCACCATCAAATAATACGAAGGCTTGTTTTGGAAAATGATTTCCATTACATCCGTCTACTTGAGGATAGAGTCGATGAACTGCATTGGATAAAAGATGGCCTGCTGAATGATACCGAGCAAATAATTTGCGCGATTCCATATGAATGACTTGTAAAACGACCTGATCGACTCGGAGAACATTTTGATCAGAAACATAATAATGTTTGATGATATACGGATTCTCATAAGGATTGCGTGGTGCCGATAATTTACTGACGGTAAATTTAGTTCCATCGACCTCAAAATAGCCTTGATCGTCTGGCTGTCCTCCTCCTTGGGGATGAAATACCGTTTTATCGAAAACCACAAACCGACCCTTTTCGTCATCTCCTAAACTGAGAATTCTTGCATCGAGTCGATCAAGATAAGTATCTCGATAGTAAACTCTTTCTGTTGATGGGATTGTTGGCGTCATAATTTTTTCTCCTATATTTATTTTTTTTGATTCAGATACAAAATGTCTTTGGGTGAAAAATAGGGCATTTACCTTCCTATTTGCCTGAGCCGCTTTGACCCTGTTCATTCTTGAAAAAGTCAAATTCACCCGAAAGCTCCCGATACCCCTTTTTGCATGGATTGCCATCTTAACTCCAAAAATGCATGGGTTTGTTCTCTCCTTGATACAGAATAAACCCAGAAAGGGAAATACGTGTCTGAGCTTCCCCTACTTCAGATACAGCATGCACTTTACGCGGATTGAAAATGACAAGCTCTCCTGGTTTCGGTTGAATCGTTAGACCAGGGGGTGGAAGTAACGAACGGTCAATACCGTAACTTGAACCCCGTAATTTGTGATAGACTTTGTCCTCGAGGGAAATGTCCCAAAGTTGTAGGGCTCCTCCAGAAGGAGGTACGGCTAGATAACAATTGAAAGCTGCTTGTCCAACGTAATGAGTTTTTGACACAATCGATGGATCGTCTCTTTCTAGTTTATCTTCATGAGGAAGAATTTCTTTTCTTGTAGCACGGATTAATCCTACGAACATCGAACCTTCCCCTAAATTTAAAAGAGATGCCCCGTGATTCCACATGTCTTCAAGAGTCAAGCGGACTTTGTCTATCGGTGAGAGATAAGGTGAAAATATATCGCGAACTGCCCTTATAGAGGCCGAAACCTGATGGTAGTATGCGTTTTTTGAAGTAGGATCTTCTACCTCAAAATAAGCCATACCGATATCTTTGTATTTTCCCACTCCTGCTGCATTTGTATAATCAACAATTTCTTTTTCCCGCAATTTAGCAAGAGCGTGATCCAAAACGTTTGTGGAACAAAATTCTGGAACCCTTAATACAGAAATTTTTCCCTGAAAAAGATCATGGATATCTTCAATCCTTAAGGAATCAGATTGCCTACATACCCAGGGTTGTTGCATGACGGTTTTTGGGCTTTCGCATGTTCTTGTCGTTGTCATAAAAAACCTCCTAAATTTGGTTATGCGATCTATGCTATCCTTAAGTTGGATTAAATTTCAAACAAAAAGATCAGAAATAGATCATGCCAGTCCAGAAAACGAATGTTTTTAGACAAGAAATCATTTTTTGATATTCAGAAAAATATCAGCTTAAAAGCAAATCCTATCAGAAGAATCCCCATGACAAGGGTTAGATGAGGTTGAATACGTTTGAATCTGTGATTAAACGATGGGTGAGTGAGAATGAAGCTGAGTAATGCAAACCAAGAAAAAGTAATGAGCACAATTTCTGAAGCTATGAGTGAAAGATGTGCTACAGAAATGGTTGGCTGAACAATTTGTGTGAAAAGACCCATAACGAATAAACCGGCCTTAGGATTCAGGATATTACATAAAAAACCAGAAACAAAAGCTTGTTTGGCTGATATCTCTTGACCCATATTTTCTGTTTTTACCTCGGATGCACGGACTTTTTGTTTCCAAATGAGTTGACTACCGAGATAAAACAGATAAGCTGCGCCAGCATATTTGATGATCGTATACACGATTTTCGATTGTTGAATGATCACGGCAAGCCCCAGTGATGAATATAAAACGTGAATAAGAAGGGCTAATGCGACACCGAGGCCTGTTAAAATCCCCATTCGTCTTGAACCGATAAGGCTATTTTTTGTGACCAAGACAAAGTCAGGCCCAGGACTTATTGCACCTAAAAGGACAATCAAACCCAGAGAAAAGAACTCAAAAAGATTAAACATCGTCAAAATATGATATCAGTTTTGGGTATAGGTTGTCACCTTTTTATGGCCCTCGGGTTAATAGAACGTAAAGACTCTTCAACAAGAGTACGCCGCCCCTGAGAGGGAATTTTCTGAATCATAGCAAAGGCTTTTTTAACATTGAAAGAGGAGGGTATTTCAATTTCTGGCAAACTTTTAAACCAGAGAGATTTTGCTGGCTTTAAATAAAAAAAATCGAGAAGAGCTTTTTCTGGAGTTGCCATTTTAACATGGGTTTTTGGATCAAAGGTATAGTCAAAGAAGAATTCAGGTGCAATATGATGCACCGATATGACTCCGAGCGGAGTTTCAATGCGACGTGTCCGTGCAAGAGAAACAACTGTGATAACACGGGGAATTTGATCGATCATTCCATGGTGATAAAGAGCGGTTTGTAAAGAGATATAACAAGGAAAAGGTTCTACTAAATATTCCGGAATGAGCAAAGGGTTTAATTGAAGATCGATAACCCAGAGACCTCTCGATAGATGAATAATGTGTTTTTCCATCGCTAATCTTCTGAGAACCTGACTTGCGTGTCCATTACTCAAACCCAGTTTATATGCAACGTCCTCTGTTTTCATCACCGGAACTTTTACACTTTGAAGAACTTTTAAGGCCGATAACAACCTCATTGCAGCGACTCCAAATACTCAACGACTGTCAACTGAATTTTATTCCAGGTTTCTCGGTTATATTGTGATTGTAAATCTGCCGGAAAAAAAGCTAGAACCTGATCTTTGAAATCAGGAAAACTAATATGATATGCATTCTCACAAGCTTTTAGTAAATATTCTCGATCCTCTACTTTCACTCTGTAGGCATGCATGAGGTGAAAAAGGTCCCAAATATCGCGAGCTTGCGTTTCGGTTCGAGAAGCTAAGGCCCTTATTTTTTGTTTAAATGCAATCTCAGGGCCATAATGAGGTACAAAGATGGGGTATAGCCGATATGCATTTAATACAGCAGAGTCGATCGATTCAAATTCTACAGGAACTTCAAGGCCTCTTCTTGAAAACTCGATTTTGGTGGGAAAAGACATTCCTGCGTCAGTTTTTAATAGAACTTTCCAACGTTGCGTTGTTTCTGTTTGTTTCGGTTCGGAAATTTGAGCAATTTCAAGTGTATGGGCTTTAAGAATCGTAGCCAGCGCAGGAGATAATAAAATGTTATTGACAGTTTTTTGTAGTGTTGTAACTCGGATAGTTTTTACATCAAGATCAATATCTTGAGAATAACGAATACTTCCCAAAAAAAATCTGAGATTGCAACCACCTTTTAGAGAATAGAGTCGTTTGTCTAACCTTCTTCCTAATTGATCTAAAAAAACGAGATGAAAAAACTCTACACTCTGAACAGGATCGTATTTCATTTTTTTATAATACGAATAAATGACACTAATGTCAACCATTTGTATTATGGACATAAGCTTTTAATCCTTAAGTATATAAATCACTGAATCTCTCGAGCTTGTTCTAAAACGATCTTAAATGTAGACTCACACAAAAGCATAATAGGAATTTTTATGAATATATCGTTGGTTTTTTTAAGGGTGTTGTTTCTGGTGCTCAGCATGGTGTTCATGACCATTTATATGCATTCGATGCCTGAGGGGAAAACGTTTTCCAACACGATTTTTGGAATGGGACTGGGTTTTGTTTTTGGAATGTTGCTGATTGGACTCGATATGACCTTTCGAAGGTTCAACCTACGATCATTTAATATTGCGATCATTGGAATTTTCATCGGCTATTTGATGGGCCAGGCGCTGATTTTGGTATTCGATGCGATCGTCGACATCAGTTCCATTTCCGTTGTGTTCAAACCGCAGACGTTGGAGATCATCAAGATTGCCCTTCTTCTCTTTGGTGTTTACCTTGGAATGGTTATGACCTTGCGATCGAGCGATGAACTCTATATCAGCATTCCGTTTGTTCGCCTCACACAGGCAGCCCAGAAGAAAAAAGATCTCGTTGTCGATATCTCTGTTCTTGCCGACCCTCGCATTTATGACTTGGCGGCGACAGGACTTTTGGATCATCAGCTCATTATTCCACGATTTGTCATTAAGGAACTGTATGCCCAAGCTGAAACAGGGGATGAAAACACCAAACATCGGGCGAAACGGTGCCTGGAGGTGGCTAAAAAACTAGAAGAGATCCCCCATCTGGGCCTTCGGTATAACGAGACCGACTTTCCTGACGTCAAAGACATGATGGGAAAAATCGTCCGGCTCTCTCGTCTTCTCGATGCAAATATTTTGAGTTCCGACATCAGCCGTGTACAAATGGCTACGATTGAGGGTATCACCGTTATTAATATCCACGCGCTGTCCAATGCCTTAAAACCGCTCATGCAAGGTGGGGAACTCATCCGCATTAAAATCCAAAGATATGGAAAAGAACCGCGTCAAGGAGTCGGCTACCTTGAAGATGGAACAATGGTCGTTGTCAATGGCGGAGGAGACTACATCGGCCAAACGATCGAAGCGCGGGTTCTCTCTGTCAAACACACCTCTTCAGGACGGATGGTTTTCTGTAATGTTGCCGAAGAAGAGGGTGAAGAGCCACCTTTTACAGAAGAAGAACCTACGGAAGATGAGGAACAGTAGAGTGGTCCTCGGTGTTGGCAATGACATCCTAGAAATCGAAAGAATCCGCGAAGCGTATGAAACTCACGGAGATCGATTTCTCCAGCGTCTTTTCACAGAGCTCGAAATCGCCTATTGCGCCAAACATGCCGACCCGGTCCCCCACTATGCAGCCCGCTTTTCCGCCAAAGAATCGATCGTCAAAGCATTCGGTACCGGCTTCGGCGAGCAAATCTCTTGGCACGACATCGAGATTCTCAATGATGAACAAGGAAAACCCGAGGTCACCTTTTCAAATGGCCTTGATACACAATTCAATCATCCCGAGGTTCTCATCTCCATCAGCCATTGTAAACATTACGTTGTAACCATAGCAATAAGGGTAAAATAACCATGAAAAAATTACCGTTGTTCCTTTTATTTTCAAGTGCACTCCTTGCTGGAGAAAGAGTCGAGAAAGCTCAGAAAGATCTAGAAGAGGCGAAAAGAGGCGAGGCCCAGCTAAAAGGTGAGTATTATTGCGAACCCCTATGTGTCGGTCTTTACAACTTTCAACTCAAAGGGGGGATTGCTCCCATTGTTTGGACAGGGCGTGAACATTTTCAAGTCCCGACCTGTGAAAATTTTAAATCGTTCCATCGGTTGCCACCGTTCCATAATCTTTTTTCACTCCCTTGGATGCTCGGCGTCGAGTTTGGTTTTGCGTTGACCAATCACATCGAAATCTATTCTGATTTTCATTATATACAAGCCTCTGGGAAACATTTTTCTCTCCATCTTCCGAACCATCCTGTCACACTCCACAACAAATTCAGCGATTATAAATCCCTCTCGCTCTATCTCGGCACCGATTACCACCTTGAAATCGCCAAAACCCTCTCTTTCTTGTACGGAATTAAAATCGGCTTCACCCATCATGTTCCCTTAAAAGTCCGTACTCGAAGAGCCCATCATCCGCACGTCACCACATACATCCCCGGAAATAATGTCTTCAGCGGTGGCGGCCGGATCGGCCTCAAATACCGCGTCTGGAAAGGGCTCTCCCTCTTCTTCCTCACCGAATGCCTCGCCAACTCGGGCCCTCGCCTCGAAAAAGGAACCATCGAATCTCACCATCTCCCCCCCATACAATTCCCCAGCATCAGCACCGAAATCGTCTTCCCAATTACCTTGGGCCTCCATTATGTCTTTTAATGAGTTTTTCCGGATAAAAGGGTGAGCTGGTTTTTTGCATCGGCATCGCCTTGATCGGCTGCTCTTTTAAACCACTTGAGAGCTTCTTGACGATCAGGTTTAGGTAATCCTTCCCCATGGAGACAGCATAAGGCGAAGTAATATTGAGCTGGGATAAAACCTTGCTGAGCAGCTCTTTTATACCATTCTACAGCCATTTTGCGATCTTGAGTTACACCTCCTCCATGATAGAGACAAGATCCATAATAATATTGGGCTGCAGGGATATTTCGCTCTGCAGCTTTTCGATACCATTTTGCCGCATCCTCGATTTTCTGAGGAACCCCGTTTCCTTTGAAGTAGCAAACTCCTAAATTACATTGAGCCTGGGGATGACCTCTTTCAGCCGCTTTTTCATACCACTTAGCCCCTTCTGGGAGGTTCTCGGGAACTCCACGTCCTTCGGAATAACAAACCCCTAAGCTATATAAAGCTTCAGGATGATATCTCTCTGCTGCCCTTCGAAACCAATGAAGGGCCTCTTTATAATTTCGTGGGACTGCATCTCCCTGGAAATAACAAGATCCGAGTTCAAACTGGGCTTGGCAATCTTCTTTTTCAGCCTTTTCTAATAGAGTTAAAATCTTGACCTGGTTTTTTGCATCGACGTCACCCTGCTGAGCCGCTCTTGCAAACCATTGGACGGCTTCTTTACGATCAGCTTTAGCGACCCCTTCTCCATTAAGATAACAGAGCGCGAGATAATATTGAGCTGAAGCAAGACCTTGCTCCGCTGCTTTTTTATAATATTCGACGGCTGTACTACGGTGTTGAGATACCCCTTTGCCATGATAAAAACAAGATGCCAAGTAGTATTGTGCTTCTGCAATGTTCCTATTTGCCGCCTTCTGATACCATTTGGCTGCTTCATCATGATCCTGAAGAACTCCTTGCCCTTTGAAGTAGCAGATACCCAGACTACACTGAGCCTCGGCATTATTTTTGTCCGCAGCTTTTCGAAACCAAGCCGCAGCCTGAACATAATCTCGAGGTCGCCCGACCCCAAAATAAAAACAATTTCCAAGCCTATATTCAGCTTCTGCAAACCCTTGCTCCGCTGCTTTTAGATACCATTTCACCGCTTCTTCATGATCCTGAGGCACTCTCCTGCCAAAATAAAAACAATTCCCCAATTCACACTGAGATGCAGCATCACCGCGCACAGCACCTATTTCCAATACTAACAGTTGTAGGACAGCTTGCAGATTTTTGAAAAGTTCCGGCGAAATCTTTTTTTCATCCTTCCATTTCATTAAAAGTTCTACTTTTATCAAATGGGCTTTTCCAACTCCTAGGATTTTATTAGCCAAAACATCGAGAACATCTCTGTTTATTCCTTCAGAGCGGAGAGAAGCTCTAAGTCTCTCCTCTATATCTTTTAAGAACTTATAGTAAGTAAATAGAATAGTCTGAGGAAACCTTATGCAGACAATTTCCGTTTCCACTTTTGCAATCAAATCGTGAAAGCGAGCGCTGTATAGAGCATCTAAACAAACCCCGACGAGTTTTCTAAAGGAATCATATGAGTTAAATACGTCTCTCTGTTGATCAAAAAGCCGCGAAGAGTTCTCTTCGGAAGCAAAGTAGAACCTGAGTAAATTATATATGGCAGGGTGATACCAAGGGGTTTGCAAATAAGTCCCAATAAGATTGAGAACAGGATCCACACTGTCCTTACCATAAAATTCTTCGATTCCCTTTAAACCAGATACCGATGGTCTTGCATATACAGTGCCATAATACTCATTGAACAGAGGATCCGTATCTTCTAATAATCTTCTAACCCATTTAACCCGATACAATTTCCGTAAATGGAGATTTGAAGGAGAACCGAACTGTTCGCTCAAACGATGTCCCTCGCGAGACCAACGATGAACAAAGACATTATCGACTAATTGACTTTCTATTTTTGCGACGTACTTATTAGAAACTGGAAATTCAATAAAATTAATATTCAATAACATTAAAAACTGTTCGAGTGCAGCCCCTTCTAAAGGAGCCTGGAAAAGCTGAATATAAAACTCGTGATCAAGACACTCTAACAAGGTCATATTAGAGGACAAATAAAACCGGATCAACCTTACAACATCTGACACGGTCAATTTATTAATATGAAATAAAGGGACTTCTTCTTTAAGCGCTGTTTCAATTTGAGATGGCAAGCCCTTAAGAAAGACCTCTATGATGAATTGAGTGATCCGATTTTGGACCCAGTGATGAAGTTCGGGATCTTGTAGAAAAATCTTTTCCAAGCTTTGCAAGAGGGATTCGTCCTGTAAAAGGGAAGACGGGTCGTTCTTAAGAGAGTATTCGATCCAGTTTTTGATAAAACTTGAAATGACGAGGGGGATATTTTGAGACGGAGGGAAAAGCAAAAGATATTCCAAGGCCTCGACAACTTTTTCATAAGGTAGAGGATCTTGAAAGTTGATTCCCGTCAATAAAGTGATCGATCCTTTCTGCTTTGAATCAACATTTTTTGATAGAAGGGTAACATCTCCATATTCTCGGGCAAGGCTAACAAGCGCGGCTGAGAGTGGCCTCGTATCCAATAACCATTCTAAGATCAGCCTCAAATGAGAACGGGTGTTTTCCGCTCCTACAAGCTGCTCTATCGCAGATTGAAGAGCTTTCAATGTGATCTTGATATCACCCAAGACTACTTTGCGGATGACATCAATAGCTGGTTTTTTAGCCGGAATTGCTGATGCATGCAATACATCGAGAAAAATTTTCAATCGATCGATATTTTTTTCTTTTAGTAATACGAAAATGTAAACACTAAAATCGTTATAAATCAGATTAAATAGAGATAAAATTTCACTCGCAGGTCTAGGAACAGGCTTGAACCTCTCCTCAATGTATGTAGAAAACTCATTTAGAACAGATAGGAATTCAATATAATCCTGGGGCAGTGGATCCCGAATCTTTCTTTGCTGAAGCTCAAGCATCCTGGGTCGGACTCTTTCCAAAATTAGACAAGTTTTGGCAAGTAATTCTGTACATACCGAGGTAAATGAAACAGCATTAACAGAATTGGCTACCTTTCTTAGCTTTTCAAATGTATCTCGTAGAAAACAAAAAGCATGAACAAAATCAGAAAGTTCAGCATTGTTCATGCTCATGTTGAACTGAATCAGGTCATAAACATCAACTAAAGTAGAAAGATCAACAAATACGCCCTCCAAAATAATGCTCAATTGAGAGGAAGTCGAACCAAGTTGATAAGGGATTCCTCCCGGATATCTTTGCCATTCCAATTGGTTGAGACGATTCTTTAAACTTTCATCGCCTGCTTCTAAAATATGGGTGTGAAAAACTCTAACTGCAGAGGCATCGAGTGTCTTTCTAGGCTCTGTAGGGAAAAAAAGACGATTTAGAGGTCCACTGATTGCCAATTCGGGAGGAGGTCTCTCGAATAAAGATTGAATTTTTTGCACCAAATTATAGAGTACATCGTCCTGATTCAGATCCTTAGATTCACAGGCTAACTCTAACCGCAGAAGCATACCTTCTGCAAGCGAGCGAAACTGCTCATCAACTCTGTCCAATAGAGATGATAGATAATGATTGCAGTTATCGTAAAACTGTGGACAGACATAGAACGGATTGGGAATGGTAAGCGTGGGGGTTTGTAAAATCGGAATTCTAGGTAAAGCTATTTCAGAAGTTCTTGAAAAGATAGCCTTTCTGTCACCCAATTTAGCCAGCTCACGTTGAGCATTGAGACTATAAGCTTTCATTTTGGCCAACAAATCCCTAGCTCTCATCAGCTGTGGAGAAGATAGATATGCCCATTTTGCTTGACTAAGCCATCGAATTTTTAGTTTTTCTACTTCGCCCGGGTTTTTCGGCCGAGACGAAAGCCCTGCCCAAAAAGCCTCCGAGGTAAGTTTCGTTCCGATTTCAATGTACCACCGATCGAGCAATAACATTTTTAATTCTTGACCCGAGGTGATTTTATGCAACTCTTGCAGAGTGATGTCTGCATGCAACTTCGAGCGAAGTTCTTTAAAAAATGTAGGATCTAAAGCTGAGATAAATAGATTCCCGAATTCACGAATAATGTTCTGAAACTCTCGGAGCCTATCAGGAGAGAGAAACAGCAACCCATAAGGCGGCCCCCTCATCAAGTCATGGTTTTTTAAAGTCGGAGAAGTCCCTAGAGCTCTAGGAAGATCGAAGCATTGAAAAGGATTACTCGCCGACATAGCTTATGCAGAAGCCAACTTTGTTTTTTCACGTGACTTTTCATAAATGAGGTCCTGAAGTTCATAACTTCCAAATCCAATTTCGAAAATTTTACCATTGCTGGCCCTTACGTCAGCCCCTGCAGCCAAGAGAGCTTGTCCAATTCTTAGATGTCCATTTCTGGAAGCATACATTAAAGCATTCCAACCATCACAATTCAAATCATTTACACGAGCTCCTAACCCTATGAGAAGCTCGACAGTAGCCAACTGTCCATTTTCTGAGGCCTCCATAAGGGGGGTTAGTTCCCGCTCACCTTTTGCATTCACATCAACTCCTTTGGAGACCAACAAACGTATGATCTCTGTCTGTCTATTTTTACAAGCAGCATGAATCTCTCGATCATGATTACGTCTTTCAGGGGACTGAGGTTCTACAGAACTGACTTCAGCTCCTAGAGAAAAAAGAGCTTTTACAAATTCAAGATGCCCTTGTTCGCAAGCCACGCGCAGAGGACCTGGTTGACATATTTCACATTTAATATCGACCCCTTTTTCAACAAGCTCATGCAACTTTTTTGTATCGCCTAATTTGGCTGCTTTCATTAAAGCATCTTCATCTAATTCACGGAGAGAGCGTAAATGTTGTCTCACCTCGAATAATCTACTTGCTTTTGTCATTTCATACGCACTCTCTCCGTCTTTATTTTTAAGACGATAATCCGCTCCTCTTCTTAAAAGCTCCTGCACACCTTTGAAATGACCCCCCTTGGCACACAGCATAAAAGATGTATTGCCACTAAACCTGTCTCGCGCATTCAGATCAGCCCCCCTATCCAGAAGCAATTCCATCATTTCGACATGCCCTTTTTCTGAAACTCCTAAAAGTGCTGCATTTAAAGCTTCTTGCTTTGTAACTTTAGGATCTTGTGTATCTAAAAGTGCTCTAACGGCATTTGGTCGACCAAGCTTAGAAATTTTTATGAGTGTCTCGGGTGTAAAAGATGCTCCCCCTTTAAGAAGTCTCCGCATGACTTCCATGTGTTCATTTTCCATAGCTAAAAATAGAGGCGTCTTTTCATCGAGATCTTTCTTTTCAAGATCTGCCCCATAGATCATTAAAATTTCAACGATCGTTTCATGACCCATTGAAGCCGCGAGTGAAAGAGCCGTTTCACCAAAACGATTACATGCGTTGACATCGGCTCCCTTGACTAAAAGTAAAATCACAGCTGCTAGATGGCCGTGACAAGATGCCTCGATAAGAGCTGTAAAATGATTATGATTGAAAGTATTTACATTTACACCCGCATCTAAACGAGCTCGTAACTCATTGATATCACCCCTATAAGCCGCCGCAAAAAATTTCTTCGTATTTTCATCAAACTTTTGCAGAGTATAAGGAATTGAAGTTCGGTTTGGAGCAGCCGCAGGCGAAGAACGACCATAAAACTGACGCATGGATTCTTCAAGTTCCCTTCTCACCTCAGCTCCAGAATCGGGGGAACTACCACCTTTGGAATCAACGCGTATTCCCTTCTTATAAAGGTAATCTTTGAGTAACCGCTTAATTTCATTGTCTGACACCTCCTGATTTAATAGATCTATTATTTTACTTGGATTTATCACCTTTGCTTCATTGAGAAAGGTTTCGACCATCGCTACATAGCGTATTGTACAAGCATGGCTCAGGGGAGACCCCCCTAATATTCCTTCCAAATCGACATCAGCACCTGCTTGTAGAAGTACTCTAGCTACGTCTATTTTGAAAAATATCACTGCATACATTAAAGCCGAATGGCAGAGGGGGACTCTAATATTCACATTTGCTCCAGCTGCTAAGAGAAGTCTCACGGCTTCAACATGGCCAAATTGAGCCGCCTGTATCAAAGCAGGTGTTTTAAGATAACGGTCCTCAATATTTGCTCCTGCCTTTAGTAAAGCTAACATAACTTCCAAAAACCCTTTTCTGGACGCAAGCATCAAGGGTGTAGAGCCTTCTGAATCCCGAGCATTCACATTTGCACCTAGAAGAATCATACGTTTGACCTCTTTAGTATCTCCTAGAGTTGCAGCCTTTATTAGAGCTTCCGTATGAGATTTAAGAAGACTTATCTTTCTACTCTGTAAACAAATATAACCGGATGTTATCGCGGTAATACCTGCAAAAATAACCATGATCACTTCGGTCCCAAAAAACAGAAACATGCATTCGGGTGAATCGCTTACTATCCCTCTACACCACCATCTGCTTATCTGCGTATTCCATTCAACTGGGGATTGTAAAAGACGTATGGCCATTTAACCTTCCTTTTCTAAAGACTTTAATTTTTCTGCGGCCTAGATAATCTAGTAAATACTTTGATGATACCCACATCATTGCACCTATCTTTTTATAGCTTCAAGCAGAAGCCTGGGCCAACTTTGTTTTTCACGTGACTTTTTATAAATGAGGTCCCGAAGCTCATCATTCCCAAACACATTTTCGAAAATTTTACCATTGCTGGCCCATACGTCAGCCCCAGCAGCCAAGAGAGCTTGTCCAATTCTTAGATGTCCATTTCTGGAAGCATACATTAAAGCATTCCAACCATCAGAATTCAAATCATTTATACGAGCTCCTAACCCTATGAGAAGTTCGACAGTAGCCAAATTATCTCGCCCTCTTGAAGCATATATAAGAGGGGTCGATTCATCCTCGCCTTTAGCATTCACGTCAACACCTTTTGAGACTAACAATCGTATGATTTCTGTATGTCCCCTATAAGAAGCAATATGAATCTCTCGATCATAATAACGTCTTCCATAGGACGGTGGGACTACAGGATGGACTTCAGCTCCTAGAGAAAAAAGAGCTTTTACAAATTCAAGATGCCCTTGTTCGCAAGCCACGCGCAGAGGACCTGGTTGACATATTTCACATTTAATATCGACCCCTTTTTCAACAAGTTCATGCAACTTTTGTGTATCGCCTAATTTGGCTGCTTTCATTAAAGCATCTTCATCTAATTCACGGAGAGAGCGTAAATGCTCTCTCACCTCGGATGACCCTCTTGCTTTTGCCATTTCATATGCACTCTTTCCGTCTTTATTTTTAAGACGATAATCCGCTCCTCTTCTTGAAAGCTCCTGTACTCCTTTGAAATGACCCTCCTTAACACACAGCATAAAAGACGTATTGCCAAATATGTCTCGCGCATTCATATCAGCTCCCCTATCCAGAAGCAATTCTACCATTTCGACCAGCCCTTTTTCTGAAACCCCTAAAAGTGCTGCATTTAAAGCTTCTTGCTTTGTAACTTTAGAATACACTGTTTCTAACAACATATCTAAAAGTACTCCAACGGCATTTGGTCGACCAAGCTTAGAAATTTTTATGAGTGTCTCGGGTGTAAAAGATGCACCCCCTTTAAGAAGTCTTCGCATGACTTCCATGTGTTCTTTTTCCATAGCTAAAAATAGAGGCGTCTTTTCATCGAGATCTTTCTTTTCAAGATCTGCCCCATTGATCATTAAAATTTGAACGATTGTTTCATGACCCATTGAAGCAGCGAGTGAGAGGGCCGTTTCACCAAAACGATTACATGCGTTGACATCGGCTCCCTTGCCTATAAGTAAAAGCACAGCTGCTAGATGGCCGTGACAAGACGCCTCCATCAAGGCTGTGGCATGATTATGATTGAAAGTATTTACATTTACACCCGCATCTAAACGAGCTCGTAACTCATTGATATCACCCCTATAAGCCGCCGCAAAAAATTTCTCCGTGTTTTCATCAAACTTTTCCAGAGTATAGGGGATTGAAGTTCGATTTGGAGCAGCCGCAGGCGAAGAACGACCATAAAACTGTCGCATGGATTCTTCAAGCTCCCTTTTCACCTCAGTTCCAGTATCGCTGGAACTACCCCCTACGGAATCAACGCGTATTCCCTTCTTATACAGGTAATCTTTGAGTAACCGCTTAATTTCAGTGTCTGACACCAGATTTAATAGACCTATTATTTTACGTGGATTTATCACCTTTGCTTCATTAAGAAAGGTTTCGACCATCGCTATACCGGAAATTGTACAAGCGTAGCTCAGAGGAGACCCTCCTATTGTTCCTTCCAAATCGACATCAGCGCCTGCTTGTAGAAGAGCTCTAGCTACTTCTATTTTACGATATATCACTGCATACATTAAAGCCGTATTGCAGAAGGAGATATTAACATTTGCTCCAGCTGCTAAGAGAAGTCTCACGGCTTCCACGTGGCCAAATTGAGCCGCCTCTATCAAAGCAGGTTTTTTAAGATAACTTTCCTCAATATTTGCTCCTGCCTTTAGTAAAGCTAACATAACTTCCAAAAACCCTTTTCTGGACGCAAGCATCAAGGGTGTATAGCCTTCTGAATCCCGAGCATTCACATTTGCACCTAGAAGAATCATACGTTTCACTTCTTTAGTATCTCCTAGAGTTGCGGCCTTTATTAAAGCTTCCGTATGAGATTTTAGAAGACTTATCTTTCTACTCTGTAAACAAGTATAAGCAGACCTTATCGCAGGAATACCTGCAACAGTAACCATCCACAACACTTCGGCCGCAAAAAAATTAAACATGCATCTAGATTCGGGATATGAATCGCTTACTATCCCTCTACACCACCATCTGCATATCTGCGTATTCCATTCAACTGGGGATTGGAAAAGACGTATGGCCATTTAACCTTCTTCCTTTTTTAAAGACTTTAATTTTTGACACGTTTCCTCAATGAGGGTGGTGAGTTTAGAATAAGATAGCTTTAGCTTCGTTACTGATTTCAGCCCCAGCATCCAGAAGGGTTTTTGCGACAGACCGATGTCTCCCTTTAACAGCACATTTTAAAGCATTCCATCCACCACGATCCAGATCATTTACACTAGCCCCTGATTTAAGAAGAAACTCAACAGTCGTTAAATGCCCATTTCCGGAGGCACACATCAATGCCGTATGACCATATTCAACTTTATCATTTACACCAGCTCCCGCTTCTTGAAGAACTTTTGCAACATCGAGATGACCTCCAATAGAAGCATGCATTAGAGCATTCTGGCCATGGCAATCAAAATCATTTATGCGTGCGCCTGATTTAAGTAGAAAATTGACAGTAGTTAAACGGCTATTTTCGGAGGCACACATGAGTGATGTTTTCTTCCATCTACCTTTAGCATTCACATCAGCTCCCGCTTCTAGCAAAGCTTTTACGACTTCTTGATGCCCCCCTATAGAAGCATACATTAAAGCATTCCACTCTTCAGTAGTATTCAGTTCATCTACACGAGCACCTGATTTAAGAAGAAACTGAACGGTGGTCAAATGACCATTTTCAGAGGCACACATAAGTGGGGTGCAATTTCGTCCGTTTTTAGCATGTACGTCAGCTCTTTTGGAAACTAATAATTCTACGATGTCTCTATATCCCTTTTCAGAAGCAATATGAATTGCAGTAGAACGTCCAGCATTCACTATAGCTCCAGCTTCTAGGAGAACTTTTGCAACATTTAAATGTCCATTTTCGGAAGCATGCATTAGAGCATTTTGCCCTCCAAGATCGAATGTATTTACAGATGCGCCTGAATTAAGAAGATGCTCAACAGTCGTTAAATGTCCATTTTGTGAAGCGTAAATTAGCGGAGTACTTCGGCTACCTTTAGCATTTACATCAGCTCCTTTCTCTAGGAGAACTTTTGTAACACTTAGGTGACCCCCTTTAGAAGCATGCATTAGAGAATTCTGTTCCCAATAATCCAAATCATTTATACGTGCACCTGATTTAAGAAGAAGCTCAACGGTCGTTAAATGTCCATTTTTTGAAGCAAGTATAAGGAGGGTTTGGGCCCACTCCCCTCTAGCATTCTCATCAGCTCCTGCCTCTAGGAGAACTCTTACCAATTCAGTATCCCCTCTTTCACAAGCCCTTAACATTAAACCATTTTTCTGTTCATTAGATTTCAGGTCATTAACATGTGCACCCATTTGAAGAAGAAGCTCGACGGTAGTCAGATGTCCACTTTCTGAAGCAAGCATAACTGGGGTTCGGCCCCACTCGCCTTTAGCATTCACGTCGGCCCCTTTGGAGACTAACAATCGTACGATATCTGTATGTCCATTTTTAGAAGCAGCGTGAATCTCTCGATCCTCACAACGTCTTTCAGGGGAGTGCGGTTCCACAGGGCTGACTACAACTCCTAGAGAAAAAAGGGCTCTAACAAATTCTAAATGCCCTTTTTTGCAAGCCCACTGCAAAGGACCTGGTGGATAAAGTTCACATTTAATATCGATTCCTTTTTCGACAAGCTCGTGCAACTTGTTTGTATCGCCTTCATCGGCTGCTTGCATTAAAGCATCTTGATCTGCTTCACGGAGAGCACGTAAAAGCATCCATATCCCCGAGTAGCCACTTTGTTTTGCTATTTCATACGCAGTCTCACCGTGTTTATTTTTACGACGATGATCAGCTCCCCTCCTTACAAGCTCCTGAACAGCTTCGAAATGGCCCCGATTAGCGCAACACATGATAGATGTATTGTCAAGTATGTCTCTCGCATTAATATCAGCTCCTTTATCCAAAAGCAGTCCCATCGTTTCGACTTGCCCATTTTCTGAAGCGCTTAAAAATGCTTTGTTTAAAACTTCTGGTTCTTTGGCTTTAGGATCTTGTGTACTTAAAAGGTCTCTAACGGCATTCATTCGACCTAGCTTAGAAATTTTTGCGAGTGTATCAGGTGTAAAAGATGCACCACCTTCCAGAAGTATTCGCATGACTTTAGTTCTATCATTTACCATAGCTAAGAGTAGAGGTGTCTTGTGATCGAGATCTTCCTTTTCAAGATCCGCCCTATAGATCATTAAAATTCGAACGATGGTTTCATGACCCATTAAAACGGCAAGTGAAAGGGCCGTTTCACCAAAACGATTACACGCGTTGATATCGGCTCCCTTGCCTAAAAGTAAAATCACAGCTGCTAGATGACCGTGACAAGATGCCTCCATGAGAGCCGTAAAATGATTATGATTATATGTATTCACAGCAACAAGACCTGCTTTGATCAGGTCACGTAATTCATTGACATCACCACTATAAGCCGCCGTAAAAAATTTCTCCGTGTTTTCATCAAACTTTTCCAGGGTATAGGGGATTGAAGTCGATCGTTTTGGATTAGCAGTAACAGTAGAAAGACCATAAATGTGTCCCATTGTATTTCTCACTGTTTCCCTAATGTTTCTATCTAAATCAGGTTTAGGGTCGCCCTTTCTCTTGGACAGATAAGCCCTTAGGGACTCGACTGGTAATCCCTTCTTAGAGAGGTAATCTTCGAGTACTCCTTCAGTTGCATTGTTAAACACTCCTTGACTCAATATATCAATGATTTTACTTGTATTGATCACCTTAGCTTCATTGAGAAGGGTTTCGACCATCTCTACATTGGGAGACATTTTACAAGCATAGCTCAGAGGAGACCCTAATGTTCCTTCCAAATCAACATCAGCACCTGCTTGGAGAAGGACTCTAACCAACTCAATTTTACGATGCATAACTGCGTAGTTTAAAGCCGTATCGCCAGTGAGGGGGATTCTATCATTAACATTTGCTCCAGCTGCCAGGAGAAGTCGCACGGCTTCTACATGGCCAAATTGAGCCGCCTCTATCAAAGCAGGTGTTTTAAGATTACCCGCCTCAATATTTGCTCCTGCCCTAAGTAAAGCTAACATAACTTCCAAAAACCCTTTTCTGGATGCTAGCATCAATGGTGTATAGCCGTCTGAATCATGAGCATTCACATTTGCACCTAGAAGAATCATACGTTTGACCTCTTTAGTATCTCCTAGAGTTGCAGCCTTTATTAGAGCTTCCGTATGAGATTTTAGAAGACTTATCTTTCTACTCTTTAAACAAGTATAAGCGGACCTTATCGCTGTAATACCCACAAAAATAACTAAGCCCACTTCAGACCAAAAAAACTCATTCATGCATGTAGATTTAGAATCTCTAGATGGATGTATTTCCGCCCATTGACAGAACCGTCTGCTTATCTCCGTATTCCATTCAACTGCGGATTGGAAAAGACGTATGGCCATTTAACCTTCTTCCTTTTCTAAAGACTTTAAGGCTTCTTCTTCATTTTTCTCGACTACCAATCCTTTTTTATGACGTCGACTCAATTCATATTGCGCATGAACATTCCCTTGGCGAGCCGCAGACTCATACCATCCCAGGGATGTTTCTTCGTTCTTCTCAACCCCAAATCCTGTTTCATAACATCGCCCAAGTTCAAACTGAGCTTCCCCATCGCCTTGGTCCGCTGCTCTTTTAAACCATTCCGCTGCTTGTTTTTTATCTAAAACAAGAACACCCGCTGCATAACATTTTCCCAGATCAAGCTGAGCTCTTGCATGCCCTTGCCTAGCTGCACTCTGGAACAACATCAACGCTTCATACACACTCTTCTTGACTCCTATTCCATCTCGATATCTTCCGGCTAAATGATACTGAGCCTTAACGCTCCCCTTTTCAGCAGCTTCCTTAAATAATCTCGTCGCTTTTTCTTCGTCTTTATCGACTCCAGTACCTTCGGAATAATATCTAGCCAAACAAAACGTTGACTCAACATGTCCTCTGCACCATGCTTTCTCATACCAGTTTACAGCTTCTTTTTTGTCTTCTTTGACCCCTTTCCCAAAATCGTACTTCTCGGCTAAATAAAATTGAGCTTCAGCAACTCCCTGATTCGCTGCATAGGAGATATAATAATCAACTTCTTTCATATCCAGAGCAACAACCGCTCTTTTTCTACGATCAAACCGCCTTTCCAACTTCCCTAAGTAGAACTGAGCTTCAGGATGTCCCCGATCAGCTGCTTCGGTAAGCCAGAAAATGGTATTATTAACAGGATGGGCTTCATTGTAAGATAGCAAACATTTCCCCAGTAGAAATTGAGCATGACGAAGTAGGTATTGATCTTCATAATTCTCCTGATCCGCGACTTTTTTATACCAGTCCATCGCCTCTATCTTATTCTTTTTGACCCCTTTACCTTCACTGTAACAAAGTCCAAGCTCAACCTGAGCCCCGCCGTCCCCTTGTTCTGCTCCTTTTTTATACCACTTCACGGCTCGTTCTTGATCAGAAAAGAGAGCGCTGGATGCATAATGTTTCCCCAGACAAACTTGAGCTTTTGCAAATCCTTGTTCAGCTGCCCTCGTGTACCATCTTATAGCTTCTTCCCAAGAACTCCTTTCATAAAAATAATTCCCGAGCTCAAACTGTGCTTCATCAAGACCCTGCTCGGCTGCTTTGGTAATCCATTGCTTACCCTTTTCCACCCCGTCATAACGACTCATGAAATGTTTCCCGAGATGGAGCTGGGCTCTTGCATGTCCTTGTTCGGCTGCTTTCGTATACCACTTCAAAGCCACTTCTATATTTCTAATGAGAAAAGTTCTATTTTCTTCATAAACACCCAGCTGAAATTGGGATTCAGCATGCCCTTGCTCAGCCGCTTTGTTGTACCATTTTGCAGCTTCTTGCATATCTTGATCGATGCCTTCCCCTCTCGCGTAACACGTTCCTAAAACATATTGGGCCTCAACATGTCCTTGTGCCCCAGCTTCCCTGAACCATTGAACAGCCCAATTGCAATTTTTGATACTGCCAAGGCCCGTGCGAAAACAATTTCCAACTTGATATTGAGCGTAAGGATGTCTTTGTCTTGCCGCATGAAGAAAATGCAAAAAAGCTTGACCTGCTCTTTCCTCTGTGTGGGGCTCTTTTAAACAATCGAGCCCTTTTTGGTAGTCTTCTTCTCCGGGTAAAAGATCCACAGGGCGAGGACAATCTGCGACCAATTCCAAGCAAAATCTCGGAAGGGCCTGAGCTTTTTCAAAAACAACGACCTCATCCCAAACAGGAGATTGATCTCTGTAACAAGGAGCGAAGTCCATACATTCAGGATCATTGGGTCGAATCGGAACGACAGGGATAAAATGAGCATTATAATTTTGGTAATGTTCTTTCCCCTCTAGCTTTTCCATGTCGCTACATTTCACTGGCGGCGGCTTATCACTGACAACAGGATAAGGCTCTCGCATAAAAACCCAGGAAAGAAGCAGATATCCTTGGCGGCTATACATCACAGCATACCTGGCGCTGCTAGTGAAGTAGATGCCACTTCCAAAGTACCCTGCATCTGTAATAGTGCTATCTCCCTTTTTGGCATTCGAATCATAAACATGGTGTTTCCCAAAAGATGTAAATCCTGTGGAGAAAATCGACTTGCATTTCTCAGGAGAACTTCCATGCCATAAAGGAAGAACTTTGGCTTTTTTGATCTCACCTTGGCATTCTAATGGAGAAAATTGTCCTGTTAGTTTTTTCCATCTTTCAATGACTCTTACTCTCTCGCTCGTCGATTCCTCTTCTTTCCATTTTGGGGCAAACAGAGGCTTCCAAGCTTCTAGATCGGCTGTTTTAATCCCTGACTCAAAGCTTTGCATTTGGATAGGATTATAGACACACATCATTCTCTTAATTCCATAGCCTGGTGGTTTTTGCTGTTCGAAATATTTGAGGATAAATTTAAATTCCGCATCGGAACTTAAAACTTCGATCGCTTGATAAGAATCTCTCGAAGGCTGTTCTCCTATACGCCTCAGCAGTTCTTGACCGAGCAACCATGGAGTCCGAGGATACGGAAGCAACCCTTTCAAACCAGAGGGAATGGGCCATGTAGGCTGAGTTACGGATGACAAAAATCCCCCACTAGCCCAAAAGTTTAAAAGAGAGATTCAATTTTTTAAAGGCTGAATTTGTAATGTAATTCATCTCACGCCTGAATAAAATTACCCTAAATATGTCTCTTATCATTCGACCAGTTCTAGATCTTGCCAATCCGATGTATAGATGTATACAAGCGCGTGATCCGGACTACAAGAGAGGACAAATTCAATGGGTTATTTATGCAGTCCTAAGAATAACAATGGCAGTGGCTATTTTTTTCTTTTTGAAAGCTAATGCATATCTCTTTTCGGTTGATCTCAACCTACCCTTTCAATGGAATCAAAGGCATATTGTAAAGTGGTTTGTCGTCAATTTTACAATTTCACTTACAGCATGTATGATATACCCTTATTCTGATCGCTTCAAACTAGTACTCTGTCAGCAAAGTTTTTACAGTTCCGGCTGGCGTGAAAGCTCCCGCGGTTCTATCGATCACGATAAGGGCTTTGACGCAGCCCAAACTCATAAAAACTTTGCTGACAGAGAACTAGTCCTTGACTTAGCCCCAGTCTTAGGTCCAAGCTAAATTAGAGGATCCAGTTCTTTTTTTCTCTACATCTAAAGCTATCCCTAGAACAATACTTGCTTAAGAGGGATTTTCTTTCACTAACTTCTCAACCAACCCAAGCAGGCTATTTTCAAGAGAGAAATCTCCACTTTTTTGACAGGTAAATTCAGGGTCATCTAAACATGAAGTTGAATCTTGTTCCCATGCTTCCTTTAGACAATCCCGAGCTTGAGTATAAAATGAAAGTTTTTGTTTCGTATCGGTGGATAAATAGCCAGCATCGATCAACCGATATACTCTCTTGATCATGCAGTGAGTCCGATATCCACCCGTACTCTCTTGGATGAGCTTTTGATACAACTCTAGAGTTTTAGAAACTTCCAAGAAGGCTGTCTTTAATGCCGTTCTTCTCCTCTCGTTATTATTCAAGCTCACAGTGAAGTTAACAGAGTAAAGTGCTTCATCTATAGCGACGTTCATGGAATGATTTAAAGCTGCTTTGGTTCTGAAGAAAATCTCTTCTTGCACTTCAACATGCACTGCTAGAGGATACGCTGTCACATCAATAGCTGTAAGGGCTTCGATCGATCTTTTGTAAAGTTCACTGATATCACAACATTCTCGACGCGTACAATAGGCGGCATTATAAAAACACTGGGATGCTAAAAATCGAGAATCCGTGAATGGAAAATGAGAATGTTTATAGTCAAGGATTTGATGATAACAACGAGTGATATAAGGTGCTTTTAAAAAAATATCTCCCGCCATTTCCCACAACTGAGCACCGACTTCACATTTTTTGATTCCCTCAAAAGGGCAAGCTTGTTTTTTTTGGGGATTTGTAGATAGATTTAATTCAACAAGTCCACGTGCAATCCATTCGAGTTTTTTCTCAGCACCATCTGCCAATTTGGCAGCATCGTAACAAGCAACGGCTTCCTCGTATAAAAGATCTCTCAATTCTTCATATCGATAATGCGTAGCACCTTGTAGTCCTCTTTTTAGTATCTCATGCCTTTTTTGATGTAATTTCATTGCTTTATAAGCAGGATGATCTTCCTTCTCATCCACTTCTTCCGCAAAAAGTTCAAATCGGAAGGTCCCTGTTTGAAGATAAGTCTCGACTTGACCATCCTTGAAAGGATCACGACGACAAGTAAAATTGCCTCGAAGATTTTTCAGCCAATTTGCCAAATTTGCAACTTCACGACCTACTTGTATGGATCTTTCTATCAAAGGCCGAACAATCATTTCCCCTGCTATTTGAGCAGGAGTAAGTGGAATGATCTCAAGTTTGCCATCAGGGTATTCAATAAGCCGATTATTCAATGGATAGGGGGTTTGTTTTTTTTCCAAGAGATATGCTACAGGCACTACCTCACAAGAAGCTATGTTTGCAAGAGTTGTGTTTAAACACATGGTTGAAATTTTACACTCTTATTTCCAGAAACTGCAATATAATTCGAACTGACGAAAATCGGAAACGCGCTGGATTTTATCCAGCTCTAAGAAATTAGTCTTGGAAGGAGAAGGCGAGGACGTCCTCTTCTGTTTCCTCGAGGTACTTCTTGACCCGTTCTTGGAAGTCGAAGAAGCCTGTTCCGCACGGGATCATATGTCGTCAGAAATGCCTTGCTAATTCCTGCCTCAACCTCCCCCACCTTCCCCCCGTCCAATTCCCCAGCATCGGCACCGAAATCGTTTTCCCCATTACCTTGGGGGTCCATTATGTCTTTTAAAATTAGAAAGGATTTTCTCTCTTTGAGAAGAAGAGAGATGGTCGATTTGAGGTATGTCACCTTTTGACCTCTCGGGTTAATAAGTTGAGAAAAAGGCAAATTGTAGAAGTGGTCTGCTTTAGAACACTGGAAACATTTGAATCGGAAAGAATCCTTATCGTCAGGGGTATCATCGGCAACTCCTGTGGAGGGAAGCCTCCCTGTGATCTTTTTGAAAGGCGGAAAGATCTTTGGGATTTGTAAAGCCAATCACCAGACACTTCTCAGGCGCTTCTGAGAAATAACGGGTAAAATAATTGTGAGCTCCATCTGCGGCGAACATGTTATGAGCAACTTGCATGTTAAAATAGACCACAACGATATGCTCAAAAGGACATGCAGATGTTCGGAACCTCGAACGGACGAGAAGTTCGATCAGTCTAGAATCTCCACCTTCCCACTTTGGAAAGAAACGGTCCGTCCATGCTTTATATTCGGCTTGATAAAGTGCCGCATCTATAGGCTTTTAAATACATCTGCCATCTTCTTAAAGGGAAGACCAATGAATTGAAGAATCCTCCCAGCAATTTTTTGGATGGTGAGGAGAAGAGATTTTTCTTTCCGACTAGGACCATCACAGCTCCAGCGGCCACCCAGTCGATCTAGAAATGTCAATCCGTCATCCAATTTGGCTGGTAAGCCTGATAAATAATATGTCATAGATACTCCTTTAGAATAATGAAAAAGGGAACAGGTAGCTGAGGGTGAAGAAATTGACGTTCTCGGGGAAGGAGCGGGCATAGAGGCGGCGGGTGTAGGAAAGGGAGAGGTGGCCCCAGATTTCGAAGGCGTAGGTGTATTGGATGCCGAGGTCGAGGCTGCGATGGCGGATGAAGGCGTAGCCGAGGAAGTGTCTGGTGTTGACGAGGGCATGGTCACCGAAGCCGGCGTAGAATTCGGAAAAGAGGCCGAGGCGATGATGGTGGATGTTCCCTTCGAAGGTTGCAAAGGCTCGGCCCCAGGGGAAACCACGATTGGCCATGCCGATGGCACCGAAGCCCCAGAGACGGAGCCGCCAATCGAATCCTTGATCCCATTCACGGCCGATGGAGGTATTGAGCTCGAAGTTAACATTGGAATGATAGGGAGAGCTGACATCTTTGAGGCTATGATGAGAGACGCCACGAGCGCTGATGCCTGTGGAGAGAGAGACGGGATCACCGACACAGTCATTGAGCCAAAGATACCGTCCTTGTAGAGCCCCGCTCCGAATTCCAAACGGTTGTCTGGGGGTCTCGGCAAATTCGATATCGGCACCCGCTTCCCAGTTTGGGGAAGGTGGAACAGCTAAGTCGAAGGCGAGGAGATGGTCATTCGAAACACTGGGAAGTTGCGGATGTCCATCTTGGACATCCCGGTACCGGCTGTAGGTGTAGGATGGGGTTAATGTGAACTCGTAAACATTGCAAAACCACGGTTCGCGATTCAATGCACAAACGGTGATGGGACACAAAAGAAGCAACTTTCTAAGCATACAGGTATTCTTGATGAGAAAGCCACCGCTCGGCATCGAGCGCGGCCATACATCCGCTGCCTGCAGCTGTGACGGCTTGCCGGTAGACATGGTCTTGGACATCGCCGGCTGCAAAAACCCCTTCGATATTGGTACGGGTTGTTCCTGGTACGACTTTAATATACCCATTCGGATGAAGCTCTAATTGCCCTTTGAGAAAATTGGTATTCGGATCGAGTCCAATGGCGAAAAAGACACCGCCCGCTTCATAGGGGTCTTCATGTCCTGTAAGGACATTTTTAAGGGTGACAGAGCGAACGACACTATCACCGTCGATTCGGCTTAGAACATGGTTCCAGATGACCCGGATTTTTGGATGATTGAGAACCCTGTGAGACAAAACCTTCGAAGCTCTAAATTGATCTCGTCTGTGTACAATAAAAACTTTGCTTCCAAATTTGGTTAGAAAGAGGGCATCTTCGCAAGCCGTATCCCCACCTCCAAAGACATAGAGGTGCTTATCGCGGAAAATAGGAACGGCCCCATCACAAATAGCACACGCTGTAATCCCTTTTTGCCAAAATTTATCGGCCCCGGGAACATCCAAACGACGAGCGGTAGCTCCTGTTGCAACAATCACCGCTTCAGCTTCTGCAGGTCCCGATATGGTTACGACTTTGAATGGTCGTGATTGAAGATGAATATCGGTGACATCTTCGGTGATCAAACAGGTCCCAAATCGCTCCGCTTGACGGCGGAATAAATCCATCATTTCAGGACCCATAACCCCTTCAGGAAACCCCGGGTAATTTTCAACCTCGGTGGTCGTCATGAGTTGACCACCAGGAGGCCCGATGGAGAAACCTTCATAGACAATCGGCTGAAGTTCGGCACGGGCGGCATAGATAGCAGCGGTATAGGCTGCTGGACCTGAACCAATGATGATAAGTTTGCTTTTTTTCATAGGAAAAGCATAACAATAATCTATTAATTTAAATGGTGTCCACAGTAAAATTTCTAGATGCGCAGTATACGTCTCGATAAGCTAAAAAAGTCGATCAGTGGGGGGACGATTATCAATGATATCAGCCTCACGATTCCAGCAGGAAAATTCTTTGCACTTCTAGGGCCGAGCGGATGCGGAAAAACGACTCTTTTACGACTCATTGCAGGCCTTGAAACAGCCGACGCTGGGAAGATTTATCTGGGCGATGAAAATATCACCGATGTCCCCATCCACGAAAGACCCATCAATATTGTTTTTCAAAATTATGCCCTTTTTCCTCACCTGGATGTATTTGACAATATTGCCTACAGCTTGAGACTCAAAAAATTGCCGAAAATCGTGATCGACCAAAAGGTTGTTAAAATTCTCGAATCGTTCCATCTGGAAAATCATATTTATAAATCACCCAGTCAACTTTCGGGAGGACAGCAACAACGTGTGGCTTTAGCGCGGGCGATTGTGAATGAACCCGATGTTCTTTTGTTGGATGAGCCGCTCGCGGCTCTCGATTTTAAACTCCGGGAGAGGATGTTGATCGAGCTCATCGAGCTTCAAGATAAGTTGAAGACGACGTTCGTCTATGTGACCCATGACCAGTTTGAAGCGCTCACCGTTGCTGACCAAATGGCGATTATGAACCACAAAGGTCAAATCGAACAGATTGGAACTCCTAAGGAAATCTATGAATTCCCCCATAGTTCTTTTGTGGCTAAATTTGTCGGTACAACGAATATCTTAAGCGGAATTTTGAGAAATCTTGACGCGGCGGAGTCTGAAATTGAGATTCCTGATCTGGGTCGTTTTAAAATCTATTTGGCTCAAAAAAAGAGTTGGATGAAGGAAGGGTGCGACGTTCTCATGAGCATCCGGCCCGAAAAGATTTTCATCTCTAAATCCGAGGTAAAAAATTTCTCCAATACCGTCAAGGGAGTGGTTCAATCAATCGTCTACCATGGCCGATCGACGCAATACAACATCCTCCTCAAAAATCACATGAAACTCCAGGTCTTTGAGCAAAATGAAGAACACTTTCCTCAGCAGGTGATCGATTACGACAATGAAGTAAACCTGTATTGGCAAAAAGAAAACGTGGTTGTTCTTGAACAATGATTAAGCAACAATGAGATTAAAACCGCCTATTTCAGAGCACCCTTTCTCGATCGGAATACCAGCTGTCATTTGGCAAATTCTCTTTTTCTACTTTCCCCTTCTCATCATCGTCATTGCGAGCTTCATTAAAATGTCCCCCGAGGGGTTTGCAGGGGTCACTTTTGAGAAAATCAATCATTTTTTAAGTCCCCTTTACCTCCGAGTGATTGGTTTTTCTCTTTTGCTCGCTCTGACCAATGTGATTCTTTGCTTTTTGCTTGCCTACCCTTTGGCTTATTTTTTAGCCTTCAAAGGACGCCGTTTTAAGAATTTTCTTCTCTTCCTTCTCCTCATCCCTTTTTGGACGAACTTTCTTCTCCATGTTTACGCTTGGTTTTATGTTCTCGAAAAGCACGGTTTTCTCAACAATGTCCTCATGAAAATCGGTTTGATTCACGAACCGATCATCCTTCTCAACACCCCCTTTGCCATCATGATCATGATGGTCTATTACTACCTGCCGTTTATGGTGCTGCCGATTTACTCGTCTCTGGAGAGGTTCAATACAAGTTTAATCGAAGCGTCGTATGATTTGGGAGCTTCTTGGCTGAAGACGTTCCGCCAAATTGTTCTGCCGCTCACGATGCGCGGTGTTAGGGCAGGTTTTTTCCTCGTGTTCATCCCCTCATTTGGGGAATTTGCCATTCCTTCCCTCATGGGAGGAGACAAAATCATGTTCGTGGGCAATGTCGTCTCAGAATACATTCTCGGTGAAGGAACAGGGTCTCTTGGCGCTGCGTTCATGGTCATCAGCTGCTTTATCTTACTGATCACCGCTCTATTCTTTTATTGGCTGCTCGGTCGATTTATGAGGGGCAAATGAGAGGAAAATTTTTGGGAAGAGCCGGACATGTTTTTCTCATTGCCCTCATCTATCTTTTTCTTTGGGTGCCGATCGTTGTCCTGCTCGTATTTTCTTTCAATACGGAAGGGTTTCCATCGCCTTGGACAGGGTTTACTTTAAAATGGTACAGGGAGCTCATCCATTCAGTCTATCTTTGGAAAGCGTTTAGTAATTCGTTGATTGTGGCGATTTGCTCCACATTCATCTCCGTACTCATGAGTATTTTTCTCATCTTTTTTGCTGCTCAAGGAGGACGGATTGGACGGTATCTTAATCTCTTTTATGGAAGCTTGATCATTCCTGAAACGGTCTTAGGGGTGAGTTTGCTCGGGTTTTTTAGCTTAGTTTCGATTTCTCTGGGACTCACGACCCTCATCATCGGCCACACCGTTTTGGGGCTTGGCCTGGTGATTCCCATCGTCTATGCCCGCTTTCTAGAGCTCGATTACCGGCTCACCGAGGCTTCACTTGTGCTGGGGGCCTCGCCGATACAAACCTTTTTCAAAGTCACCCTTCCCCTCCTTCGACCCTCCCTCATCACGAGCGGCCTTCTCGTGTTTATCATCTCGTTTGATGACTTCATTTTGACTTACTTTTGCGCTGGCAGCTCTGTCCAAACCCTTTCTCTCTATATTTTGTCGATGATCCGGTCAGGCGTTTCTCCTATCGTGAATGCTCTGTCTGCTATTCTCCTGTTCATCAGTAGCATCATGGTTCTCATCTATTTCCACCTCAGCAGCAGGAGTAAAATCTTTATATGAATCTAACTTTTCGGCAGATTGCAATTCGGTCTTTGGTGGTTTTCTTCTGGGTCGCTTTAATTTTTGGGATTCTCTACTGGCCGAGTGCCCTCTTTTTCCGAGAGAAGAAAAGTATCAACATTTTTGCCTGGGGGGATATCTTGGATCCAACGGTCGTTGCCGAGTTTGAAAAAACGACTGGAATCAAGGTCAATCTCAATTTCTATGCTTCCAATGAGGAGATGCTTGTCAAACTCAAGGCAACCGGTGGAGAAGGGTACGATTTGATTATTCCATCCGATTACTCGGTCGAAATTCTCATCAAAGAACGGCTTCTCAAACCGCTTGATAAAAGCCAGTTTCCGTTTTATCCCCAGTTGAATCCACGACTTCTAAATCATTCTTTTGATCCCGGAAATCAATACTCCGTTCCTTTTGAATGGGAGATCTTCGTTCTGGGTATTGATAAAGATTTTTTTAAAGGCCGCACTCTCAATCCTAGCTGGAGAATGCTCTTCGATGACAAGGTGATCAATTATCGGATCACCATGTTGAACGATCCGATTCAAACGCTGGTTTTATCTTCTTTCTACCTCTACGGCCCTGTAGAGCACCTTTCCGATATGCAACTTCAAAACATCACTGACCTCCTCTTAAGCCAAAAGAAATGGGTCAATGCGTATGCCGATTTTAGAGCTGATTATTTCCTCGCCACAAAGAACAGTGCCGTCGTCGTCACATCGAGTTCGTATATTTGGAGAACCATGCGGAAATTCCCATTTGTCGGGTACGTTATCCCGAAGGAAGGGACCTTTGTCACCATTGAAAACTTTTGCATTCCTCAGAAAAGTGAAAAAGAGCATCTCACGTATCAATTGATCAATTTTCTCTACTCACGCTCTTCAATGAAAACCCATTTCGAGACCTACGGAACCTTCCCGGCGACCATGGATGTTCTCCCCGACCTAGAAGTTGATGAAAAGACACACGACTTGATTGCCATGTCTTCTCCCGAGCTTCGAACACTCCATTTTGCTCGGCTCCTCACATCCCAAGAGAACATCCGCGACCTTTGGGTCCGTGTTAAGACTAACTAAGTTACATAATTCTGAGTTTGTAAACAGGTTGCCGCTTAAACTTCAGAAATTGAACTCTCGACTCGAGCGGTTTTCCTGCATCATCGGTAGTCACAAGATTAAATGTAAAATATTCGATCTGTTTTCCATTCCTCTTCTTTTCTCGAAAGTAGCTCGGAGATTGTGCTGTTAAATTCGATGCAGATCCTAGACTTTTTTCTGCAACCGGTTCCAGCGACTCTGTCCGGTAGATCCTAAAAATCAGTTCTGGACCAACTTGCAGACAAATTCCAAAATACCTTTCATCGGTCGTGAAAACAATTCTGGGGTCTTTCATCGTCGTGACACTCGAAATGGTCGAGGCCAACGTTTTTAAATTCGAATTTAAAACCCGAATTCTCATGTTAAAATTCCCATCATTATCCACCAGAACTAATCTAGAAAAATCGGACGTAGCACCCCCGCCATTCGTGAAAAAGAATGTTCCGTCTATGGAAGACATTTGACCAATGGATACATAAGTTCCATTCTCATTCATCAGCAAATCAGCCTGACTATCCGATAGACCTGGATGAATCACCCAAAGAGAATTTTTTTCCGGCGTTGTACTGAAGACATCATTTCCCGTTTGGGTCTGCTTCCACGCCTCGAACGCAACATTTTCTCCCTCTTCGGCGTAAATGGTTTGTAATGTGAGCACCAGAGCACAGAGTGCAATTTTGAACTTCATAAGTCCTCCCTAAAATATCAAGAACTTATGAAATGATTTGATAGAAGTCAAGACCATCTTAAGATACAGATGGTCTCTTTTGCAATTAAGCGCCTTTTTTCTTTTTGATATATTCGACGACGTCGCCGACTGTTTTAAGTTTCTCGGCTTCTTCTTCGGAAATTTCAAAACCAAAACGCTCTTCGAAAGTCATGATGAGCTCTGTCAAATCAAGAGAATCGGCATTGAGATCCTCGATGAATGACTTTTCTAATGTAACGTCGGCAGCATCAACACCGAGCTGTTCTACAACGATGTCAATGACGTCCTTTTCTAGAGATGACATAAGCATAATTTCCTTACAGGTTCTTGTTTAAATAACTCACATGACCATTCCACCGTCGACGGCGATCACTTGCCCTGTCATATAATCCGACAGAGGGCTAGCTAGAAAGACAGCCACATTGGCAATGTCTTCTGTTGATCCCAATCGACCCATGGGTATTTGTTTCAAAAGCGTCTCTTTTTGCGTCTCGGTTAAGACATCGGTCATTCCTGTCTTAACAAATCCAGGAGCAATACAATTAACGCAAATGTTGCGACTGGCCAGCTCTTTGGCAAGAGATTGGGTGAACCCGATCATTCCAGCTTTGGAGGCAGCATAATTCGCCTGCCCTGCATTTCCTACGAGTCCCACGACAGAAGAGATATTAATAATCTTTCCGCCCCTGGCTTTCAACATAGGTCTAACTAAGGCTTGGCACGTATTATAAACAGATTTCAGATTGACAGCAATCACTCGGTCCCAATCGTCTTCACTCATCTTCATGAGAAGACCGTCCCGTGTGACACCTGCATTGTTCACCAGAATATCGACGCGGCCAAAATCTGTTATAATCTGTTGCATCGCCTGGTCGACGGTTTTTTTATCGGCAACATCAATCAGCTTTGATGCAAATTTTTGCTCGGGAAATTCTTTTTTGAGCAATTGCACCACTTCCTCCGCCCGCTCGGCATTCGTTCCAAAAATAATAATATGGGCTCCTTGCCCAGCAAATTTAAGAGCAATTTCACGACCAATACCGGCGGTTCCCCCCGTAACGAGAGCGACCTTATCTTTGAGTAGTTGCATATGCTTTTTCCAGTTCTTCAACTTTTTCAATACTAATGGTCGACCCTTGAGTTCCTATTTTTCGATTCATTCCTGCAAGGGTTTTCCCCGGCCCAATTTCAATAAAAAGGGAGTTTTCTTGATCGATTTTTCGGATCCCTTTTTCCCACTGTGTCGGGCTCACCACTTGTGCTATCAGATACTTCCGAATATCGGACAGAGATTCGACAAAATCGCCCGGCACATTCATCATCAAACGAATGTCACTCTCCTGCAAAGAGACTTCCTTAAGATGTTTTTCCAGTTTCCTCTTTGCAGATTCCATCATCGGCGTGTGAAATGCCCCAGAAACTCCGAGTGGAAGTACCCTTTTGGCACCCTTCTCCTTCAAAATTTCCTCTAACTGCGACATCGCTTCTGCACTTCCTGCAATTACGACCTGTCCAGGACAATTTAAATTCGCAATCCATACATCTTTTGGAAGGTAGGCTTCTATAGCCACCGGCTCAAGACCCAGCACCACCCGCATCGTCCCTTCTTTCTCTTGGCACGCCTCTTGCATCGCCCGTCCCCTGGCCGCAACGATTTTTAAACAGTCTGCAAATGAAACGCGTCCCGACGCATATAAAGCTGTATATTCTCCCAGACTAAGACCTGCGCAGATCGATGGTTTAATGTCCAAACAACGCAAAATCGCCACACTCGTCAGAAAGATGGCCGGTTGGCTGTTTTTCGTCAGAATCAGTTCACTCTCTGGCCCCTCTAAAATCAATCTTTTAAAATCAAAAGAAAGGAGATCCGACGCCTCTTCAAACGTTTCTCGGAAGGCCGAAAACGCCTCATAGAAATCTTTCCCCATTCCAACATACTGAGCCCCTTGTCCAGGGAAAAGAAAGACATTATTCATACGTGAGTACCGAAGCCCCAAAGGTCAGTCCTGCCCCGAAAGCAGCCAGAACGATGTTGTCCCCTTCTTGAGGAGTTTTTTCTTTCATCAGTTCATCTAAAGCAATCCCGACAGACGAGGCCGACGTATTTCCATATTTATGAATCGTGACAAACACTTTTTCGACCGGCACTTGGAACCGTTTAGCGAGAGCTTCAATGATCCGAATATTCGCCTGGTGAGGAATCAGCCATGAAATATCCTCTTCTTTCAGCCCAGCTTTATCCAGTGATTCTTTAGCAGCCGTCTCCATCCTCCGCACTGCATGCTTGAAAACCTCTTTCCCCTCCATCTGCAAGAAGTGAAGATTTTCCTCAACTGTCTCTCGAGTCGCAGGTTTGCGTGAGCCCCCTGCTGGTAGAACCAAAAGGTTTGCCTGCTCACCGTCTGCCCCAAGAGAAACATCTCGGATATGAAGCCCTTTTCCTTCCGCTGAAATCACTGCAGCCGATGCTCCATCTCCAAAAAGGACACACGTGTTCCGATCTTTATAGTTCACAATGCTCGACAACTTTTCAGAAGCAACAATTAAGATATTCTTATGCATTCCCGACTCAATAAACGCCTTGGCCATCGCCAGCGTATACAAATAACCAGTACAGGCCGCCTGCACATCCATGGCTGCCGCCTTGCTCGCCTTCAATGCCGATTGAATCAAACACGCCGTACTGGGGAAAATATAATCAGGCGTCAGCGTCGCTACCAAAATCAAATCAAGCTCTTCCGCCGAGATCCCCGCAGCCTCCAGCGCCCTCTTCGCAGCCTCCAGCCCCATGTCCGACGTGTACTCATCCGCCCTTGCAATGCGCCTCTCTTTCATTCCCGTGCGCGACACAATCCACTCATCGGTCGTCTCAACCATCTTCTCAAAATCGTGATTGGTCAGGACCTTTTCCGGAACATAACTCCCCGTCCCAATGATTCTAGCTTTCAAATTTTTCATGTCATGCCATTATACCCGAAAACCATAAAAAAAAGAATTATAGAAATTATTTAGTAAAAAAAAGTTTATCTCTTGATGATACGAGTGACGACCGTACCGATAAGGATGAAGATATTTCCCCAGAAGATGATAAAATTGATTTTTTGTATTCTATAAAGATTACCCAACCATGCAATCCGTTTATTTTCGGGGACCTTTGAGAGATCAACAGGGTAAGCCCCTTTTTCGATAGGGCGAATGACACCAGAAAAATAATTGTTTAACTCTTCCTGATGCTGACTTGAATCGATTTTAAATCTTTTTTTGAAAACTATTGAAGAGACCTGGGAGTAAATCAAGGCACCCGCAGCTAGGACGCCGAGATGGGGAGCAATTTTCTCTGTTGGAATCGGCTGAGCGAAGTTAGGTATTTGGGCAAAATATGTTAAGATCCCTCCAAAGATGAAACCACCTAAACACTTATTTTGTATACCGGAAACAATCCCATTGAGTGTTGGATCCGTTGTTTTTAAAAAGCGAACATGAAAGTTGTGATAACCATGGGTATGAAATTCAATACAATTTCGAGCCGTGAATTGATAATTCACAATGCCATGTCCTATCCACGAGAGAGCTGTCAAAGCGACGAGTTGAGTCGAATCGCATAAAGCATTTCTTTTCCAATAAGGCAGAACGGCCCCAATGCCCGCCAATCCTACCGCGATTAGACAACGAACATAGACCTGTGGATGTCCTTCATCGATATCGGGGTACCTCTTAAATAAACTCTCCTTGGCATCAGCTGTGAGAATCTCCGACTTTGGAAGCTCTAACTGTGGAAAAAAACTTAACCTCATATCGAAATATTATAAATTAAAACCGAAAAAACTTGTTGAGGAAAAAGGGGAAGAAAGTCAAATTGGATGCTTATGAAGAAATTAGTCAAAGCTGTGCTTGTCATCTCTCTCATAAGTTTCTCATCTTCAGTCCATGGACGGGATGACCTTCAAGATATTGCTACCACAACAGACAGACTCTGGCGGACGGGGTGCGGAGCTCATGACGGATCGTACACGGCTCTCAGCACATCGATGATTGGTTGGGGAGTCGGCCTGGCCATTGGAATTGCAGTCCTTGCCGCTGTCCTCCATCAAAGCAAAGCTCATACCGCTCACCAATAATGTTTAAACAATTTCTTTTAATTTTAGCGATGATTTCCCTATGGGGGGATTTTTGTTATTTTATTCCGCCTGAAGGGTGGGATCTCGCCGATCCTGATAAATTATCTCCTCGTGTCAAAGTTTGTTTTTTAGGAAAAAGTTCAGGCGCCCTTCTACCTTCGGTCAATTTAGCCACAGAAGTCGTCGATGTCGGCCTGAAAGAGTATGTTGCCGCTGTAAAAAAAATGTATGAAACCGATCCCAATATCCGGTGGCGGGATCTCGGAAAATATACGACACCTTTTGGGGAAGGAAGACTCACCGAGGTGGAGGCCAATAGTGAATGGGGCAAGGCAAGACAAGTCCAATTGCTCGCCATTAAAAACAATACAGCCTATATCTTGACAGCAGGATCTCTTCGAGAAGAATTTTCAAAACACTATAAGGTTTTTGACAAAGTTCTCAAGTCACTCCGTGTCGTTGAAAAACTCGCAGATCTGTTAAAACCTGAAAAAAGAGCTCATCTCCTTGAACTGATCGAAAAAGCCCAGTTCGATTTAGAAAAGGGACGTCCCCAAACATTTTCCTGGAATATTGGTTTATCACCTCCTGAATCACTCCCCTTGATTGAAGTGATAAAAACCCCTTACCTCATTTCTTTTATCAAAAAGCAGATGCATCAACTCTCCAAAGAAGAAGCGTTCGAACAGGACACCTTCAAGAAAGAAACATGGCAGCGGCTACAAGAAAAAATCATTACCGACTTTACGGAAATGGGTCCTTACTGGCAAATTCTAATGCTGCAAGAGATACAAAATCAATTAATAAGGAGCTCGGTATGAAAACCTCGATTGGATTAATAACCTGTATGACCTACTTTTTTTCCTCGACGTTTGCCGATTCAGGGACTCAATTTACTCCCGACGATGATCAACCGGTCATCCAAGATGAAAGCGAGCAGGTCACCACTCCTCCTCCTGAACAAACTCTGGAACAAACACGGAAAGAAGTGGGAGCCGCTGCTGTGGACGGTTCTGAAACTTCGAGCAATTCTAGGGTAGGAACTTATATCCTTGCAGGAACCATTGTCGCCCTGGGAATTGCAGGACTCATCGTGGTTGCACAAAATCAAGGCCACAGACATCGCCACAAAGAAAAACATCAACATTGATGTGGTGGGTTTTCATTCTCTTTAGTTTAGTTGCGTGCCAGTCGCAGCGGTCTTGGGAAGTGTCCCACTTAGATGCCGGAGATAAACTCTACAACTCCTCTAGACTTTCGTATCCAATCCGTGATATTGTGAACGGAATAGGGGTCGAAATGGTACTTGCTCGCGGGGAAATCAAGACATATCTCGAGGTCCATGCACAGGCTATTCCCCCTTACCAAGGAAAATCGAACCAAGCCCTCGTCAAAATGAAAACCAAAGAGAAAACTTTCGAAGGCATTGCTTACCGACATGAAGGCGGCCAAAGGGTCACCCTTTCCTCCGAGCTCCATACCCTTCTCATCGATTCACTGCGCGATCAGTCCCCTGTCACCATCCTCCTCGAAGGATATTTCACAACGATCGAACCCTCGGAATTTTCCGATCATTTCCAAGATTTTCAAAATTTTCCAACAAAACTCCCTTTTCAGTTACCATTCAAATTATGAACAAACTTGACCAGCTTAAAAAAATGACGGTGATCGTCGCTGACACCGGAGAATTTGAAGAAATAAAGAAATATAAACCGACCGATTCAACCACCAACCCGTCCCTCATCCTCGCTGCTTCTTCAAAACCTGATTACCAATTTCTCATCGAAGAAGCCGTCGTCTATGGGAAAAAACACGGAAAGACGCCTGCTACCCAAGTCGAGCTCGCGACCGATAAAGTCTTCATCAACTTCGGCCTCGAAATTCTCAAAATTATCCCAGGCCGCGTCTCAACAGAAGTCGATGCTCACCTCTCGTTTGATGTCGAAGGATCGATCCAAAAAGCACGTCAACTTATCAGCCTCTACGAAGCAGCAGGAATCGATCGGAAACGGATTCTCATCAAACTCGCCTCCACCTGGGAAGGTGCTAAAGCCGCCCAGCTCCTCGAAAAAGAGCACATCCACTGCAACATGACCCTCATGTTTAGCCTAGGACAAGCCATTGCCTGCGCTGAAGCCGGTGCGACCTTAATTTCCCCCTTCGTCGGCCGCATCCTAGATTGGTACAAGAAAGCCGAAGGAAAAGAGTCGTATCCTCCTGCTGAAGATCCGGGCGTCAAATCGGTCACTCAAATTTACAACTACTACAAAAATATGGGATTTTCTACCCAGATCATGGGAGCATCGTTTCGCAACACGGACGAAATTCTCGAGCTCGCCGGCTGCGACCTCCTGACCATCGCCCCCAAATTCCTCGAAGAACTCCATCAAGCCGAAGGTCCCGTTCCCCAAAAGCTCTCCCCCGAACTCTGTAAAAAAAATCCCCCGCAAAAAATCAACGTCGACGAAAAAACCTTCCGCTACCTCCTCTGCGACAACCCCATGGCCTCCGACAAACTCTACGAAGGGATCCGCACCTTCGCCAAAGACCTCACAAAACTCCAAAGCCTTCTTTCATCCAGGATGTAGGAAGAGCAAATTCTCCTCCTAACTCATCCTCCTCTGCGTCTCTGTGGTTTTTCCTCTTCCTTTTACTCAAATCTTGCGAGGCCTTTGGAGCGGCTCTTTTCGAATGACCAGTAGAAGACGGAGATGCTGATGGCGAGAAAGACGAGGTTGAGGAAGTAGCTCATGAAGAGGCCTGACCAGGGGAAGGGGCCACCTTGGAGGATGCCGCGCATTCCTTCGAAGATGTAGGTGGTGGGAAGGCACCAGGCGACTTTTTGGGCCCAGCATGGGAGCGTTGTGACGGGATAGAAGACGGCACTAAAGGGTGAGATGGTGTAGGCGGTCATCCAGGCAAGCATTTGAAATCGTTGTCCCCAGTAGATCACGATGGCGGCGGCAAAAAAGCCGATGAACCACCCTGACATCATGACGGATGCGACGAAGGGAAGAAAGGCCCAACCGAGGGAGAAAATATTGAGCTCATAGAGAAGGTAGACTGCAAGGAGTCCAAAGGCCAATGTGATCCCAATTTTAAGAAGGGAGAGCAGGATGACGCCAAAGACCCATTCGATGAGCCGTAGCGGGGTTGAAAAGAGATTCACGAGGTTGCGATTCCAAAACTCATTGAGAAGATTGACCGAAATTTCATAATTGCCCCGCCAGACAATCTGCCAAAAAATGAGTCCGGTCATCACAACAAGTGCAATATTGGAAATGCCTGTCTCATGGCTTTGGATCCAGCTTGTTGTGAGACCCCAAATCAAAATGTCGACTGCGGGCCAGTACAAGAGATCGGCAATCTGATCCATCTTGGCAAACAAGTAAAAATAACGGAGAAAGACTGCATAGCACCGACGCCAACTCATTGGTCCGCCATCTTTAAAAAGTAATCTTCTAAGGTCGGTTGCTTGATCCGGATCGTACTATAGGAGATATCAGCTTTAGAGAGCTCCATCAGGAACGGTGCGATCATCTTGTCTTCGATTGTGAACTCGACAGATCTGTGATCGAGTTTGAAAGGGATCTCTCTTTTCTCTGCCAAAGCACATGCTCTTTTCATCCCATCCACGATGACGAGCTCTAATCTCGAATGGGAAATCGTTCGAACGAGATTTTCAGGAACATCGTCCGCGACGATTTTGCCCCTTTGCAAAAAAAGAATCCGGTCGCATAGCTCGGCAACCTCATCCATTTTGTGGGACGTAAAAAGCATTGAAATCCCCTCTTTTCCCCGTTCTTCTTGAAGAAAAGTACAAACTTCCTTGGCCATATCGGGGTCTAAAGAGGCCGTCGGTTCATCGAGAAGTGCAATCCGGGGTTTAACAAGAAACGCTTTCACCAAAATCAGCCTTGTTTGCTGCCCTGCTGAGAGTTGTGTGACAATGGTCTTTTGCTTATCCGCAATCCCAAACCGCTCGAGTAAAGGAAGACTTCGGCTCCGAATCTCCTGGCTCGTCATTCCATAGATTTTTCCAAAAATTTCAAGATTTTGCTTAACAGTCAGTTTCCAAGGAAGGTTCACATAGGTGCTTGCAAAAGCGACATGCTGCAAAACCTCTGTCCGATATTTTCCAAAATCTTTCCCAAAATAAAGAATACTTCCCGAAGTATAGGTCAAAGTCCCGAGCAGCATATGGATCGTCGTCGTTTTCCCTGCACCATTGGGTCCTAAAATCCCTAAAATTTCTCCTTTCTTCAGTTCAAAAGAAATCCCATCCACAGCCGTAAAGGGTGGTTTTCCAGGAAATCGCTTAGTTAAATTTTGAACAATTAAGACGGACATGGGGCTAATAATTATATGGATACAGTAAAATAGTGCCATGAAATTAATGGATCTACCCCGTGATGTCCTTTGGGCGATTTTAGACCGGACGGATGCTTCGACACGCAGACAAGTCGGTCTGGCCTGCAAAAAAATGCGCACGATCGCGAGAGATTTTTTCAAGATTGTGCATCTTCCTCGTGATTTATCGAGCCTGGCCTTTAAAACCTTCCTGGAGAACTTTCCAAAGCATGTCGTACAGATCACAGCCACGGATCTTTCCTGCCATGAAATAGCGCATTTGATTGAAACCCTTTTAGCTAAAAATGTGTTAAATAAGCTCGAATTTATTGCTCTGCGTGGATTATATGGCGGCCTGAAAATGGAGGTTAAACTTGGGCAAACCCTCGCCAAGCTACCCGTATTAAAAGTCGTGAAAATACACGATTCTACAGTCACAGGTATTTGTATTGCGCAGCTATCCATTGTCAGCGCTCTTTTCGATCAATGCCACGAAATCCGTACACTCGAAATACCGACTACCCTCGTCCATCTCGATATTTCTAACTCTGGTAGGTTAAATTCCATTACACCTCTCGATTGTCTGCAGCTCCTCCGGTGCGAAAATTGCAATCTTCGTTCATCAGAAAATTTTCGAGGAGAACGATATAGTTTTTCCGACCTGGTAGAGATCGACAGACTTCCTTCATTGTACGCTCGAGGAGCCGATCTCTATGCCCAGGATCATTACCGTATCACTCCCCTTATCCGGGCAGCTGCTCAAGATAAACAAAATGTTGCAACTTTCCTACTGGATCGAGGTGTAAAACCTGATTTTACTTTTGACCCAGAATGGACCGCTTTAGATACAAGTCTTGATCGAGGACATCGAGGTATGTTTCAACTCCTCTTGGATCGTGGTGCGAGCCCCAATGGTTCAGGAAATCTGATGACCCCTTTGGGTCGGGCTGCAGGAGGGGATGTTTGGTTTACTCAAGAATTATTGAGACGAGGCGCCGACCCTCACCGGAAATTCAATGCTTCTTGGTGCCCTAGCACGACGGCTTTACATCGTATGGCTCTGTATGGAAATTTTACTGCTGCAACTCTTTTACTCGATAGAGGTGTTGATCCTTCTGTTCAAAATAAACAAGGGTTTAATGCTGCTCAACTGTCTGCTCATCGTAGACGATGGAATATGTTGGATTTGCTCTTCAAAAGATCTATGAATCGTTTTGTTGCTATTTTTTGTTACTCTCTTGTTCGATCACTCAATTTCGGAGCGGATATGACTGTTAAAGTTTTATCAAAAATCACGCGCCGCCGGGTCGTTGTTGTTGCTGCTGCCATTGGAATATCGCTCCTAGTGCTTGGTAAACTTAAAAAGCTAAAATGATCACGCACGTACAAAGAAGTTGGATTTCATTAACAGTTCATGAGAGGAATATGGTCTTGGCCAGCGCCAAGATTATCACCTCTTTCGTGGCCGCTTTTCTCACATGGAAACTGTGGCATCATCCACCGGTTGGGATTGTTTCACGGATTTGGCATCGGCTTAAAAATGGACACGCTATGCGCCGTCTCCCTTTGTCTCCCTTTTATCCCCTAGTGGAGAAAATTCAGACGAGGCCGTTCTTTCACGGAGTTGGAAAAGGAAAAGTCGATGGGATGAATGTCCAAGCGAAGCTGGAGGGTGGGTTCATTGAACTCTGCTTTCAAGTGACCCATGTTTTCCGGGATAGACTCGGGGTTCTCATCGAATCTCTGCCAAAGACTCGTTATCATGTGGATGGAGATATTCTGGCGTACAGGGTCCATTTCGAGGACCTTGGAACAGTATTTGTAGGAGCCGATGCCCGGTATCCTAACCTATACGAGCGGGTCACCGTTAAGATCGATGCGCGAAAAACGATTTATGATTTACACAAACTCCTGGGATATGTCGACTTGACGGATGTGCTTCAAGAATCGTCCCCAGACGATATTCTTCGTTTAAAGATAGGGATGGTCTTCCGAGCTTTTGATCCCAGGCGGGCGACTTTATTGGAGCGGACAGAAAACTATTATAACTGGAGCGTGGGTCAGCTCAAAGAAGAGATCGTAAGACAAGCTCCTTTGATGAGAAATCGATTCGATGAATATCTCTCAAGGATGGAGCCGCGCGATCTTTTACCGGGGAAGAAAAGGTATGCCCTTGCAGGTCTAGCCGAGAAAATTCATGCTCTGGGAGGTCGAGGACTTATCACCTTCGTAGGACGTGGACAGAGCCAAGAGAAACAGTTTGAAGCAGCGGCCAATATCTGGAAAATGGGACTTCTTGCTCCCTCCCTCCTTTCCGATAAAGCGATCCCAGGGATGGCCTCCTATTATCGAGCTGCGGGCAGCGATGATGGGATCTGGTGTCACCTCGTTACGGAGCGAGACTGCAAAGAAGGTGAATTTAAAAGCCCATACGTTGCTCCTATCATGTTTGTCTTGCCTCTTTCAGTGCTAGAGCTAGGAACGTATCAGTATTACGAGCCTCTATATGGAATTCGAAATCCAATGACTCAATTTTATACGTGCTTACCACCGGGCTCTAACAACCCACCTACTTGGAACGATTATCTGAATCGGCCCTCTATTTTAGAGTTCACCGAGCGGCTGCAACAGTCGAGCATTCCAGGCCACGAAGTGATTATCAAAGAGGCAGCTAAACCACTGAGAATGATTGTGAAAGATCAACAAACTTCCGATGATTTTATCGATTATTTAAGGAAGCATGGTATCCCTATCCCCTTTATTCATATCGGTCCGATCACGGAAGAAGTTTTTAATAATTAATAGATTTTTATTTACAAGTTAATTTCAAAATATAATAATCAGCTTTAGGGGAGCTAATTAAATGATTATCGAAATTTCAGTCGCAATCATAGCAGCTGCCTTCGTCATCTTAGTGATTTTCCTCATTCGAGCCCTTCTGAACATCACGAAAACCACCCAAGAGATGAACAAAGTTCTCCACTCCACAAAAAAAGATCTCGATGAATTACTCAAAAATGTTAACGCAACCACCATCGACATCAACCATAAACTCCATACCTTGAATGTTTTCTTTAAGCCTCTGTCGGAACACCGACACGATCAAAACATTGTCACGGACATTGCAGAATGTGTTTCTGATGGGATGCTCTTATATCACAAGATTAAAGGAGGAATAAAACAGTATGTCAAAACGAGGTAAAAACAAAGATATCGTTGTTGAAACCATCCTTCTGGGAATTTGCGTTGTTGCCGTTTATATGGCTGCAAAAAAACCCACTCCTCCTGAAAAATCTTCCACGAGCTCTCTTGGGAAAATTGTGACCCATCTCGGTGAATTATTAACCACTGACAACGTCGATAGAACCCCCTTTACTCATGATATGGAAAAGAAAGTCCATCAGCATGAAGATACCATTTCCACCGTCTTAGATCTCATTTCCTCGGGGCTCCATCTATGGGATAAATTTAAAAAAGGGTAAATCTATGAGAACATTTAAAGAACTATTTTTAGGCATGCTCATCGGCGGCTCCATCGGTGCCTTCCTCTTCAAAACCAAGCACGGAAAACGGATTCAGAAAGAAATTCTCTCAAAATATAAACACCTCTCATCCAAAGCTCACCATTTATTACAGAAAGAGATGAAGAGGGTCCACCACTATACTGTCAGGAAGAAGAGAAAGTCGAAATAGCACTTGAAACTCAGGCAAATCAAGTGCTCATGCGCTTACTCTGCGAAATGCAAAAATTCCCTGATCGAAATCAATATTAAGACGCCCGATCCAAGGGCTGCTAACCCCAGAAAAAAACTAATAATTCCTGAAGGAGTATAACCAAACATACTAAAAGCAGCGTTAAAGAACAGGTAGACTGCTAACAAAACCAAAGAAAGCAGTTTTACATTTTTCATATTTTTCCTTTTGTTATTTAAATGTCGTTCTCAGCTTCTTATTTCTTTCTTGGAAGAAATTTGCCAATAGAGATCAAGATTAGCACGCCAGATGCTACTCCCAGAAGATTCACGATTGCATTCACCATCGGCGCCATAGTCACCTCTGACATCGTAGACAATCCCATTAAAATAAGGTAAACTGCTAAAAAGATCATTCCGATCATTTTTAAAGTATTCATACATTCTCCTTTGATTTATGGATAATTCCATAAATCTACAACTACCCTAAAATAGAAATATTTTTCAAAATAAATTTACTACAAAAGACTTAACCTGCTCAATCCCAAAAGCTTGCCACTTAACAAGGGATGCTGATATCTATCAACCCGAAACGCAAAAAAGAGACAAGATGCGTAAGCGAACCCCTGCCAGATCGAAGCGTCAGCGGTCCGACCGACGAGGATCATAGCCGAAGGCTAGGCCGAGGAGGAGGATCGATCTGTCAGGGGTGCAGCCAGCAGATTGTCTCTTTTTTGCGTGGAGGGTTAATAAATAATGGAGAATATATATAATGAGAAAAAATAACATTCGAGGCTCATTGTGAATTTTTTTAGAAAAGCGATCAATGAACCGTATGACAAACACAAACGAACACGGTCTTTTTTCTATAAGCTAATTCGTATACCCTATCTTTCCATCAAGGCGTTTTATTTAAATGAGCTTTATTTAAAGGCTTCACTTCTTACTTTCTATTCCCTTATTTCGATTGTTCCTATCTTAGCAATCATTTTTGCGATAGCCCAAGGGTTTGGTTTTGAAGATTTTCTTCGAAAGCAAATTTTAGTGACATTTAAGGAACAGCAAGATGTTATTTCCACAGCCATGCGGTTTGCATATGCTTTTATAGGTCATATCAAAAGTCAAACTATTGTTGGAATTGGAATACTATTTTTATTTTTCACCGTTTTTGGTCTATTTGAAAATATCGAAAAATCACTCAATTCGATCTGGGGTGTATTAAAACATAGAAGTTTACTAAGGCGCCTTATTAATTACATTATGGCCCTCATATTTTTCCCGGTTGTCTTTATTGCTTCAGTAAGTATTACTGTCTTTATCAATGCTGAAATTGTTCAATCTGCTCAAACCTATTCATTTATAAAATATTTTTCCGACTATGTGATTACACTACTCAAGTTCACCCCTTTTGCTTTAATGTGCGCACTGTTCTGCTATTTATATATATTTACGCCCAATACAAAAATTAGCCTTAAGCCAAGAATTTTTGCTGGTATTTTGGCAGGCATCATTTTTCAATTTTGGCAGATTCTGTATATTGAGTTTCAAGTCTATATATCGAGTTACAGTGTTATCTATGGGAGCTTTGCTGCCCTTCCCCTCTTTTTAATTTGGATGCAGATCAATTTTGTCATCTTTCTGTTTGGAGCAGAAATTGCTGCTCAAATCGAAGGTGATAGATTTTTCAAGAAAACTTCGAACAAAGATCATTTTAAAACGGTCAATCAAAAGGTTTTAACCCTTTTAGTTCTTCGTGAGATAACAACTCATTTTATGAAGGGAGACGCCCCTTTACCTTTAGAACATATCTCGGATCATCTGGGGATTTCAGAACTAGATGTTCGAGAAATCTTAAATTTATTGGAAAAAATGGGTGTAATTGCGGAAATAAATTTCAAAAGTAGATCTTTGGAACAGTATCAATTAATTGTAAATCCTGAGTTCTACACATTAGAATCAATTTGCGACTTGATTGACAAAATCATTTTGAAGGAAATACAAACAAAGGAAACAAATTCTTTATATCAAGTAGAATCTATTAAAAATTCTCGGAAAAACCTGAATTTAAAAGACTTTGCAAATCTGGGCCAGAGAAATGAAAAACAATAGAATTGTACATATTCTATTTAACATTTCAATGATTCTTAAATGGATAGATGGTTTTTTTGAGTTATTAGGCGGACTTGCATTTGTTATTCTAAAAAAAGAACATATACTAAGATTAATATCTCACATTTTAAATTACAATCTGTTCAATATTCCCAATGAAACTATTTCTCGTTGGGTAACGGAGATTTCGAATGCTTTAACAACAAATATTAAAATATTTATATCCATAATTTTAATTTGCAATGGAGCTATTAAAATAATTCTAGCAACCTCTCTTCTTTTAAAAAAGCTATTTGCTTTTCCTCTAGCAGTGGCATTTTTAATAATCTTACTTCTTTATCAAATTATACAGATGTTTTACACCCCCTCACTCTACCTGGGTTTATTCAATCTATTTGATTCAGCTGTTATCCTTGTAATTTGGCTAGAATACCAACACCTAAAAAAGACAAAAGGATTTCATTGAATCATCTCTTGGACTTTTTTCCCTTTCCATAATTTGAAATAACTATTCTCAGTCATCACGCTTCTTTGATGTGCGCGGTCAAGACATAAGATCCCTTGAACATGGTCGATTTCGTGTTGCAAGATGCGGGCATACCACCCTTTTGCATGGATCACAACAGGCTCCGCCCTCTCATTCAAACATTCCACTCTTACAGATCTGGCCCTAGGAACGATCCCTATCAGAACAGGGATACTCAAGCATCCTTCCACAAATTCGGTGACCTCGGTCCCTTCGAAAGTGAGTTTAGGATTAATAATGACATGAAATGGAACCGGGTTCCGTTCTCTTTCGGCAATTTGCTCAGGAGTTAGGTGGCTATGGTCCATATCTTCGATGACAATCACTTGCACCGATTTCCCAATTTGAGGAGCAGCAAGGCCTGCACCAGGCGCTTCCCGCATGGTGATTTTCATTGTTTCGATCAGTTCTTGGAACTCTGGGCTTAAAATCTCCTCCTTCGTGAGTGGGCGCGCTGGTTTGCGGAGCACCGGATCACCCATTTCGACAATGTCGAGTTTACACGCCTTGGAAGCCTGCTCGTGCTTTGCATAAACAATCTTCGATTCTACGATCGCATGGAAAGGGATAGATCCGTCATAGAGATGATAATATTTAGAACTACCACCCGGATTTGCTTCGTAAACCAATTTCCCTGGCAGCTTATCCGTATCCACTTTCAGAATGACAAATTGCGGCACATCCGACCAATATTTTGAGACAATCCTCTCCACCTGGTCATCTCTAGAAAAATGGATAAATGCGTCATCTTCGGCAGAAAGATAGACGGAAGGTCTACTTACCGTCGCTTGCCAAAGACGTTGAGATAAAATCTTATATAAATACTTCGGAGCAGTCTCCATCGTTTCATTCCCTCGCAAAGAGATTGAAAATAGAATCAAAATTCCACTGAGAAAAATTTTAATCACATAGTAGTCTCTTGGTCTGTCCATCTTTCTAATCTTGGAAACTGAAAGCCAGGACGTCTTCGTCGGTTTCCTCGAGGTACTTCTTGACCCTTTGTTGGAAGTCTTGGAAGCCTGTTCCGCCAGGGATGATGTGTCCCATGATGACGTTCTCTTTGAAATCGAGGAGGTAGTCGGTTTTACCTGCGCAGGCCGCTTCGGTGAGGACACGGGTTGTCTCTTGGAAGGAGGCCGCCGAGATAAACGACTCGGTGCCAAGGGAGGCTTTGGTGATCCCGAGGAGAACAGGAGCTGCTTGGGCTGGCTTTCCGCCTTCTTCGATCACTCTTGCGGTTTTGCGCATGGAAATGCTTTCTTATCGACCTCTTCGCCATAGAGGAAGGTCGTATCGCCTGGATCGGTGACGCGCACTTTCTTCAGCATCTGGCGGACGATGATTTCAATGTGCTTGTCGTTGATGTCCACCCCTTGCAGGCGGTAGACTTCTTGAACTTGGTTCACGAGGTACTTCTGAAGTTCGCGGACGCCGCAGATCTCAAGAATCTCGTGCGGGATGACAAGGCCATCGGTCAGCTGCTGTCCTTTGATGACGATGGTCGCCGCTTTGGACGATCAAGTGCTTGGTGAGAGGAATGAGGTGCTCTTCTTCCATGCCTGATTACTTCATCGCGCACAACCACAATCCGCTTGTTCTTCTGAACGCCGCGGAAGTCGACGACACCATCGATTTTGGCAATTTCAGCAGAATCTTTCGGCTTGCGCGCTTCAAAGAGCTCGGCAACGCGCGGCAGACCGCCGGTGATATCCTTCGTTTTGATCGCGCCGCGTGGCAGACGAGCAAGCAGCATACCTGCTGACGACATATTGTCCTTCTTGCAACCGAAATGAACGGCGCCTGATGGAATCGCATAGGTACCGACGAGTTCGTTGAACTGCTTTGTCGGCATAGATCACGATCTGCGGATGGAGTTCGCCGCGGTGCTGCTTCACAATCAGCTCGGTCTGACCTGTCTGCTTATTGACTTCTCGCTGAGTCGAGATCCCTTCAACGAGGTCTTCATATTTGACATAACCAGGGCGTTCGCAAATGATCGGAATGTTGTGCTGTTCCCACTCAGCGATCTTTGGTTCGCTTCTTGACTTTAGCTCCATCGGCAAGAAGAATCTTGTTCCAAGCTCAATGTTGAAGGTTTGAAGAGGTTCAATCGATTTGGTGCTGAGGAGTTTTTTATACTCTTCAAGAGTGCGTCCTTCATCGCGGACGATATGGAGCGTGCCGTTTTTATTCAGAGCAAGCCAATGCCCTTCTTCGTTTTGAACGGTGCGCAGATCCATGTAGACCAGAATACCTTCATGTTCCGATAACAAGTTCAGGGCTTAAGCGCTGCAGAAGCAATACCGCCCAAGTGGAACGTTCTCATCGTGAGCTGCGTTCCAGGTTCACCGATCGACTGGGCTGCAATAATCCCGACAGCTTCTCCCAGGCTGACGAGACTTGCCATTGGCCAGGTTGAGTCCATAGCATTTGCGCAGACTCCCCGCCGCGTTTCGCAGGTGAGTGCAGAACGGATTCTGACGCTTTCAATACCGGCATCATCGATCGCTTCGGCTTGAAGCACAGTGAGCATATCGCCTGCTTTTGCAAGAATTTTGTGCTATCGCCAGGCAGATAGATATCTTCGCAAACGGTACGTCCAAAAATACGGTCTTTCAGAGGAAGAAGTTCTTCTTGACCTTGCTTAATCGCAGAGACTTCAATGCCATTGAGCGTTCCGCAATCATCTTCAGTGATGATCACATCTTGGCAACGTCGACGAGACGGCGTGTCAAGTAACCGGAGTCGGCCGTTTTAAGGCGGTATCGGCAAGACCTTTACGGGCTCCGTGAGAAGAGATGAAGTATTCGAGAACCGTCAATCCTTCGCGGAAGTTCGAGGTGATCGGAGATTCAATAATCTCGCCAGAAGGTTTCGCCATCAAGCCGCGGAGAGCTCCGAGCTGTTTAACCTGAGATTTGTTACCACGAGCTCCGGAATCCATCATCAGATAGAGAGGATTCAGTTCGCCATCGTTCATGTTCGCTGATCAGTTTGAACAGTTCTTCAGAAAGCTTATCGGAAACTTCTGTCCAAATACTAATGATCTTAGAATTTCTTTCCCCATCGGTGATAATCCCATCTTCGTATTGCTTTTTCACAACTTCGATCCGCTTGTAGCGCTTCTTCGAGAATCTTTTGCTTTGTTGGCAGGAACTCTGACATCGCACACACCCATGGAGAGAGCCGCTTTCGTCGCTTCGGCAAATCCGAGGTTTTTCAAGTTGTCCAAGAAGCGAACAGTCGCTTCAAGGCCTACTTTTTATAGCACTTCAAGACGAGCTCGCTCATTTTCTTCTTAGGAAAGCATAGTTTTGGAAGCCGAGTTCTTTAGGAACGATCGTATTGAAGAGGACGCGTCCTGGTGTCGTTTCAATGATGCCATCTTCGAGTACGCAGCTTTGATCTTTTCATGAATGCGAAGACCGCGTCCATAGATCGTCGCGACTTTCTCTTCTTGCTTTCCTTTTCATACCAGTTATAGCTTCCGCTGGCATGGAGAGCCAAGAGCACTTCTTCCGTATTGCGGAAGACTTTCGTCTTTTGACCATGCTCTTCAGGGATATAAAGCGGATCGAACATCAGATAATAAAGACCCAAAGTCATATCCTGAGAAGGAACAGCAACCGGTTTTCCGGAAGAAGGAAGAAGATGTTGTCCGGCGCCATCATCAGCAGTTTTGCTTCGAGCTGAGCTTCGATGGAAAGAGGGACGTAAACGGCCATCTGGTCACCGTCAAAGTCGGCGTTAAACGCTGCACAGACGAGAGGATGGATCCGGATCGCTTTACCTTCGATCAAGACAGGCTCAAACGCCTGGATACCCAAGACGGTGAAGCGTCGGCGCACGGTTGAGGAGAACAGGGTGGCCTTTAATGATATCTTCGAGAACATCCCACACTTCAGGAGCATGGCGTTGGATCATTTTCTTAGCAGAACGGATCGTATAGACATAGCCGAGATCTTTCAGCCGCTTCACAATAAAAGGCTCAAAAAGCTCGAAAGCCATCAATTTCGGCAAGACCGCACTGATTGAATTTCAGTTCAGGACCGACGATGATGACAGAACGGCCTGAATAGTCGACCCGTTTTCCGAGCAGGTTTTGACGGAAACGCCCTTGTTTTCCTTTCAGCATTTCAGAAAGGGATTTCAGCGGACGGTTGCCGGCGCCCATGACAGGATGGCCATGGCGGCCATTGTCAAAGAAGGCATCGACAGCTTCTTGCAGCATCCTCTTTTCATTGCGGACGATCACATCAGGCGTTTTCAGCTTCAAAATCGCTTTAAGACGGTTGTTTCGGTTGATGACGCGGCGATAGAGATCGTTCAAGTCAGAAGTGGCAAAACGGCCGCCATCCAGAGGAACAAGAGGTCGCAGATCAGGCGGGATGACAGGAACGCATGACATCACCATCCAGTCGGGTTTATTCGGAGAAGAGACAAAGCTTTCGATGATTTTCAGACGCTTCGCAAGTTTCATCCGCGCTTGCATCGATTTTGTCTTGCGCAGTTTTTCTTTCAGATCGACGACGAGAGCTGGCAGATCTTCTGTTCTCAAGAAGATCGCGGATCGCTTCGCCGCCCATTTTGGCGACAAAAGCATCAGCGCCCCATTTCTCTTGGGCTTCGCGGTATTCGGTATCGTTGAGAAGTTGTTTTTTTTCCAGGTCGGTATGGCCAGGATCGATGACGACATATTCTTCGTAATAGATCACCCGTTCGAGATCTGCGGTAGACATGCCCAGCACATTGCCGATGCGCGAAGGCATCGTTTTGAAGAACCAAATATGGACAACAGGAACAGCCAGATCGATGTGAGCCATCCGTTCGCGGCGCACTTTAGAAAGAGTCACTTCAACGCCGCAACGGTCGCAGACGATCCCTTTATGCTTGATTTTCTTATATTTTCCGCAAGCGCATTCCCAATCGCGCGTCGGGCCGAAAATCTTCTCGCAGAAAAGACCGCCTTTTTCAGGTTTGAATGTGCGGTAGTTGATCGTTTCAGGTTTTTTGATTTCTCCGCGCGACCATTCATTGCGGATGACATCGTCAGAGGCAATTTTAATGGTCAACTTATCAAATTGCGATTCTCTTACATTCTTGATCTGTCATCAGACATCTATTCTCCCTTAACTCTTTATTCTGACTGTTTCAGTACGGACATCGAGGCACAAGACCTTGCATTTCTTTAACAAACATTGAACGATTCTGGTGTGCCTGCTTCAGCAGGTTTTCGCCTTTGACGATCGATTCGTAAATCGTGTACGTCCTGCAACGTCGTCCGATTTCACAGTCAGCATTTCTTGCAGCAGGTGCGCAGCGCCATAAGCTTCAGCAGCCCACACTTCCATCTCCCCGAAACGCTGACCGCCCATCTGGGCTTTACCGCCGAGAGGCTGCTGCGTGACAAGCGAATAAGGTCCAACGGCGCGGGCGTGGATCTTATCGGCGACCAAGTGGCTCAGTTTCAACATGTAGATGTAGCCGACAACAACGCGGTTATCAAACCGTTCGCCTGTGCAGCCATCGTAGAGATAGAATTTACCATCTTCAGGCAGTCCTTGCTTCTTTCATCATTTCCCAAATTTTGATCTTCAGGGAATCCTTCGAAAACAGGGCTCTTCACATAGATGCCAGCCGTTTCAGCGGCAAACCCAAGATGGGTTTCAAAGAGCTGTCCCATGTTCATACGGGAAGGTACGCCCAGAGGGTTCAAAATCATTTCGATCGGCTGTCCCATCGTGCAAGATAAGGCATATCGGCTTCAGGAACAATCTTAGAAACAACCCCTTTGTTTCCGTGGCGTCCTGCCATCTTATCGCCGACTTGCAGTTTTCGCTTCGAAGCGACATAGACTTTCACTTGGCGGATGACGCCTGGATCGAGATCGGTATCCCCTTTGCGCATGTATTCGATTTCAGTCTTGTACTGCGTCTGCAACAGTCTGCATCGCCACTTCGTAATCGTGCAGAATCTGCTTTAAGCGTCGCATAGATCTCGTTGTCTGGCATGAACAGATCTTCGACTTTCTCTGTTTCAAGAGTCTTCGATCATTTCTTGAGTGATCAGTTCCCCTTCTTCGATGATGACTTCGCCTGTCTTGCGATGCACGATGGTGCCAGGAGCTATTTCATTGAGGAGCAGAGCTCCCAGTTTTTCATGGAGCTCCAGTCGCAAGTTCAGCTTGCTTTGTTCTTGTATTCTCGCTGAATATCTTTAATGCGGGAAGCTTCTTCGACGAGCTCATCATCGGTTTTAGAAAGACGATCGCGGCGGCTGAAGACTTTCACATCCATGACGACCCCTTCAGTTCCTGGAGGAACAGTCAAAGAAGCATCTTTCACATCGGCTGCTTTTTCTCCGAAGATCGCTCGTAAGAAGTCGCTCTTCAGGAGCAAGTTCTGTTTCCGATTTCGGAGTGATTTTACCAACAAGAATATCGCCAGGCTTCACTTCGGCGCCAATGCGGATAATCCCATCTTCGCCCAAGATTGCTCAAGAGCTTCTTCAGAGACGTTCGGAATATCGCGTGTGATCTCTTCTTTCCCGAGCTTCGTATCGCGTGCAGTCAGTTCAAACTCTTCGATATAGATCGAAGTGTAGTCATCTTCGCGCAAGAAGTTTTTCAGAGATGATGATCGCATCTTCGTAGTTGTAGCCGCACCAGGGCATGAAGGCGACAAGGACGTTTTTCCCAAGAGCAACTTCCCCTTTATCTGTCGCAGGACCATCAGCAATGACATCGCCTGCTTTAATCTTATCGCCAACGTCGCAAAGAGGCTGTCTGGTTGATGCAGGTTCCTGCATTGGAACGCATGAATTTCTTCAGATGATAGGTCTTTTTATTCAGAGGGTTGTCTCTTGGAGCAATGACGATTTTAAATCCATCGACATATTCGACAACGCCATCTTCTTCAGCAATGACAACAGCGCCAGAGTCGCGAGCAGCTCGTGCTTCAAGACCTGTTCCCACAATCGGAGCTTCTGGTCTTAAGAAGAGGCACACCTTGGCGCTGCATGTTGGAACCCATCAAAGCGCGGTTGGCATCATCGTGCTCAAGGAACGGAATCAATCCGGTGACAATCGAAACCAGCTGCTTCGGAGAGACGTCCATATGGGTGACTTTGTTTGTCTCGATTTCCAACGGTTCCCCTCTGGTAGCGCGCCCAGCAGATCGGTTCTTCAAACATATTATATTCATCGAGCGGAGCAGAGCCTGCGCAATGACGCACGTGTTCTTCCTGATCGGCTGTCATGTATTCGATTTCATCGGTGACAACGCCATCGCGAACAATGCGATAAGGCGTTTCAATAAATCCAAATTCGTTGATCTTCGCAAAAGAGAAAGCGAAGTGATCAGACCGATGTTCGGTCCTTCAGGAGTTTCGATCGGGCAAATCCTTCCATAATGGCTAGGATGAACGTCGCGCACTTCAAAGCCGCTCGTTCTCTGTTCAAGCCGCCAGGGCCCAAGAGAGGACAGACGGCGTTTGTGCGTCAACTCAGCAACAGGATTGGTTTGATCCATGAATTGAGAAAGCTGCGATCGGCCGAAGAAATCTTTAAGAACGCCGGCAAGCCCTTTTGCAGAAACAATTTTCCAGGAGTCAGAGTATCGGAAGAGAAGTCAAAGAGGTTCATCCTTTCTTTAATGATTTTTTCCATCCGTGCCAAGCCGATGCGGCATTGGTTTTGGATCAATTCACCGACAGAACGGACACGGCGATTGCCAAGTGATCGATATCATCGACAGAAGCATCTCTCATCGCCCTTTTTCAAGCGGATCAGATACTTGAGAGCTCCAATGACATCTTCTTTTCGCAAGAGTCACAACTTTGAGCTCTTCATCTGTACTTCCAAGCCCAGTTTGCGGTTGAGCTTATAACGTCCCACTCGGCCTAAATTATAGCGTTTCGGATCGAAGAAGAGGCGCATAATGGCAGAACGGGCATTCGAAAGAGTCGCAGGTTCGCCGGGACGGATTTTTCGATAAAAATCTTTCAAAGCCGATTCATAGGAATCTGTCGGATCTTTAGCAAGCATTTTAATGATCGGGCTTGTTTCATCGGCATCTTCTGCGATGCGGATGACATCGATACCTGCATCGACCATGCGCTTGAGCATCGCAGTCGTCAGTTTTTCAGCTGCTTTTCCAAACACAAGACCGCTTTCTTCATCGACGACATCTTCTGCCAAAATTTTTCCAACCAGTTTGGCAAAATCTTTTTCCGATTTGATTTTAACTTTGACGTGTGCTGAAAAACTCTTCGATGATATCGGCATCGGTCGAATATCCCAGGGCACGGATAAATGAGGTCGCAAGAATTTTGCGACGTCGTTTTTTGCGGTCGATATAGATATAAATCAGATCATTGGTATCAAAGGCGCCTTCCAGCCAGCTTCCGCGATAAGGAATGATGCGGAAGGAATAGATAACATTCCCTTTGGGATGCCGTTCTTGTTCGAAAGCAAATACCAGGAGAACGGTGCAGCTGAGAAACAACGACCCTTTCTGCACCATTGATGATAAATGTTCCTTTATCGGTCATCATGGGAATAGTTCCCATGTAGACTTCTTCTTCTTTGATCCCCGTTTCATCGGTCAGACGGAATTTAACTTTAAGGTGACATTATAGGTAATCCCACGGCGGATGCATTCTTCAGGAGTGTATTTAGGCACACCTAAGATTATAAGAGAGAAATTCAAGAATTGTCTTTTTCATCATAGGATTTGATGGGAAAAATTTCATTAAAAACTTCTTGCAACCCTACATTTTCCTTTCATGCGGGAAACTTATCGGCTTGCAAAAATTGATTGTAGGATTTAATTTGAATTTCAATCAGATTCGGAAGATCGATGATCTCTTCCTTTCTCTCGAAAACTCACCCGTTGTGGCGGCCTTTTCAGCATTGAAGCGTGCTCCTACACTTGTAATCTGATTACAAATAACATAGGCAAGCAGAAGACTATCTTCATACCGCTTCTGCTCAATGCATTATACCATTCTATATAAAGTTGTCTTACAGACCTTTTAAGGTTACCTTACCGCCAGCAGCTGTGATCTTTTTCGCGATTTCTTCTGCTTCTGCTTTATTGCAAGTTGCTTTCAAGACTTTAGGAGCTCCGTCCACGAGGTCTTTTGCTTCTTTAAGCCAAGTCCAGTGATTTCACGGACAGCTTTAATCACTCCGATTTTCTTATCATCTGGAGATTTCTTCCAAAGTGACTTGGAATTCTGTTGATTCAGCAGCAGGAGCTGCAGCGCCAGCTGCTGGAGCTGCAGCCATCATCATAGGAGCTGCAGCTGCAGCTTTAACGCCCCACTTTTCTTCAAGCATGTTTTCAATTTGGACATATCGAGTACGCTGAGATCGCTCAAGTCTTCAACGAATTGTTCTAATGTTTAGTAGCTCACGGTTATACCTCTTTACTTGTTTATTGATTCTTGTTGCTTTGTTTTCCAAGCAATGTACGACGCTTGTGAGCAAGTGCATCCATGACAGCCAGAGTTTGCGACAGCGGACAGCTTCGAAAAGACCCAGGAACTGTGCTCGCATTTCTTGTTTGCACGGCAAGTTTAGAAAGGGCTTCTACATCTTTTGCAGAATAGAGCTGCCCTTCAAAGCGTCCACCGATAACTTCGAGATCTCTTCATTTTCATTTCTGAATTGAAAATAGCTTTCGTCGTTTGTAGAAGATCATCATCTGCAAAAATGATACCAATATGCCCTTCCAAAGCGCTCGGTCAATAGTGACATCCAGCAGCTTCAGCAGCTTTCATGAGAATCCGTTTACGGATCACTTCGAAATCGCCGCCCAGACTTAGTCAAGTCGACATCCGAAATTGAGCAGCGAGGTTCGGATCCAGTTTGCTATAACGGGTTAAAACAAACCCTTTTGAGTGATCGATCTTTTCTTTAATGTCATCGAGAAGAATTGTTTTTCTGGTCTCATGTTTAGCCTCCTCCGCATTCCAGCTACGATGATCGATCTTAAGCCAGGTCCCATCGTCGATGAAATCGCGACGGATACCAAATAATGTCCTTTTGCAGATGCAGGCTTTGACCTAGCAATAGCACCGAAGTAGAGTTCTAATATTTTCAACGAGCTTTTCTGAAGAAAAAGAGAGTTTTCCAACACCGTTATTGACAACTCCATACTTGTCAGTTTTAAATTCGATCCGTCCTGCTTTAATTTCACGAACGGCATTTGCGACATCATTGGTCACGGTTCCTGCTTTTGGTGTTGGCATCAAGCCCTCGTGGTCCTAAAACTTTACCGAGTTTACCGACATCTCGCATCATATCTGGCGTAGAAATAACGGCATCAAAATCGGTCCAGCCCCCTTTAACTTTTTCAAAGAGTTCTTCATTCCCAGCAAAGTCAGCTCCAGCATCTAGTGCTTCTTTCATCTTATCGCCTTTGGCAAAGACGATAACCACTGACTTTTTGCCTGTTCCATTCGGTAATGAGACAGTGCCACGCACTTGCTGGTCAGATTTTTGGAGATCGATCGCCTGTCTTAAGCGCCAGTTCCACCGATTGATCAAATTTGACCGGTGGACATTTTTCAAAATATCGATAGCTTCTTCGAGTTTGTACACCTTTTGTGAATCAACGAGTTTTGCTATCTCCCGAAAGCGTTTACTTAACATTTTTTTATCCTTCTTAAATTTAGGATTTCACCACAGAGACACAGAGGAGGATGAGGTAGGAAGAGGAATTCTCTGTGCAATCTCATCTTTCTCTGTGTCTCTGTGGTTATTTCCTTCATCCTTCTACAATATCTACACCCATCGAACGGGCAGTTCCAGCTACCAAGCGAAGAGCTGCATCAGAAGAGCGGACCCGCATGTCGGGCATCTTTTCTCTGCGATTTTCTTTACTTGAGCTCTTGTTAATGCTTCCAACTTTGTCACGATTCGGCACTTTAGATCCCGACTCGATTCCCAGTTCTTTTAAAATCATCCGGGAAACAGGAGGTTGCTTTGTGATAAACGTGAATGTTTTATCGGAAAATACAGAGATCTCAACAGGAAGAATATCTCCCGCTTGATCTCTGTGTTTTTGCATTAAATTCTTTGCAGAAGGCCATGATATTGACCTGAGCAGCACCGAGCGCGGGTCCAATAGGAGGCGCTGGATTTGCTTTCCCTGCAGGAATTTGCAACTTAATTATTTTAACGAGTTTTTTTGCCATATCGTTCTTACTTCTTTAAATTTAGGATTTCACCACAGAGATACAGAGGAAGATGAGGTAGGAAGAGGAATTCTCTGTGCAATCTCATCTTTCTCTGTGTCTCTGTGGTTGCTTTCTTCATTTTTATCTTTCTACTTCTTGAGGCACTTGTTCCACTTGCCAGAATTCCAGATCATCGACCCGGGTTTCTCGTCCAAAAATCGAAACCAAAACGCTGAGTCTTCCCTTATCGTGGAAGACTTCTTGGACAGTTCCGATGAAGTTAACAAACACACCATCGATAATTTTAACTTTGTCGCCGGTATCAATATTATGTTTCTGAACAACGCCTTGTTTTCTTCTCTTCGAGATCTGTCAAAATCGCATCGACTTCGTGCTGAGGCAAGGGCATCGGTTTTTCTCCACCGAGAAAATCGATCACGCCGTTCGTGTTCTTCACATACATCCATGAATCATCGGTCAGATTCCATCTTCACCAGGATATAACCTGGCCACAGACTTTTTTCACTGATACGTTGTTCACCCCGTTTCACTTCAGCGACATTTTCTGTGGGAACGAGGACTTCTGAAATGAGCTCGGCCATCCCTTTCGACTTCGCGATTTTCTTCGAGAGCTTTTTTAACTCTTTTTTCCTGACTTGAAATACCTGTACGACATACCACTTATGCATGTTTTTCACCCAAAAATTAGGTGCACAACGACACCAATAACCATTTAAAATCGCCTTGAATCGACTAGATCTACACCATAGATTCCAAATCCAAAAAGGAACGTCGCATCCTACGACAATCTTTGTAAAAAGTATGAGTTCTTCTCTTCGTCGTCCAGGTAACTTTCTTAAGCTCTGCTTTGAGTTCTTGCACATATCCGATGCTTTCTTGCGAAGGCTTAGTCTCGGTTTGCAGACGCACTGAGCTGTTACCTGGTTCCACTTGTAACATCCCATCGCATATTCCTACCTCTTTAATTTATCGAGTGCGGAGGGATTCGAACCCCCGACCGGCGACTTTGGAGACCGCTGCTCTACCAGCTGAGCTACACACCCACAAAAGCAAGACATAAGCTCCAGGCTTGCAACCGCAGCTCACTCTCCTAACAATCTTTACTTGATGAATTTCAGAAACGTTCCGGCACCGATCGTACGTGCCGCCTTCGCGGATCGCAAAGCGCATCCTTCTTCCATCGCGATCGGAGCGATCAGTTCAGCTGTAATTTCAACGTTATCGCCAGGCATCACCATCTCAGTCCCTGCTGGAAGTTCGACAGTTCCTGTCACGTCGGTCGTACGGAAGTAGAACTGTGGACGGTATCCGGTGAAGAATGGCTTATGACGTCCACCTTCTTCTTTTGTCAGAACGTAGACAGGCCCTTTGAATTTCGTATGAGGTGTGCAAGTACCAGGAGCAGCAAGCACCATTCCGCGCTCGACATCTTCTTTCTCAAACCGCGAAGGAGGATACCAACGTTTTCACCAGCACGCGCTTCGTCGAGGGTCTTGTTGAACATTTCAAGACCTGTCGCAACAGTTTCACGTGTTTCGCGGAGACCGACGAGTTGAAGCTTATCGTTAACTTTAACAATTCCTCGCTCGACACGTCCTGTAGCTACAGTTCCGCGGCCGGAGATGGAGAACACGTCTTCGATAGGCATCAGGAAAGGCTTATCGATTTCGCGTGCTGGAGTTGGGATCTTCTCATCGACAGTTTTCATCAGTTTGTCGATGCTTTCACATACTTTGGATCGCCTTCAAGAGCTTTCAGAGCAGAACCTCGGATGATCGGAGCATTTTTATACCCTTTGATTCGAGAAGTTCATGCAGTTCCATTTCGACGAGGTCGACAAGTTCTTCGTCGCCTTCGCCAAGCATGTCCATCTTGTTGAGGAACACGACGATCGCAGGAACCTGCATCTTGGCGAGCAAGAAGGATGTGTTCTCGTGTTTGAGGCATCGCACCGTCTGTTGCAGCGACAACGAGGATAGCGCCGTCCATCTGAGCAGCACCTGTGATCATGTTTTTGACATAGTCGGCGTGGCCTGGGCAGTCGACGTGTGCATAGTGGCGTTTATCTGTTTCATATTCAACGTGAGTAGAGTTAATCGTAATACCGCGCGCTTTTTCTTCAGGTGTATTATCGATAGAAGCATAATCTCGAAATTTTGCTCCGCCTTTTTCTGCTAAAACTTTTGTAATTGCAGCTGTTAATGTGGTTTTACCATGGTCAACGTGACCAATGGTTCCGATGTTGACGTGTGGCTTTGTTCCTTTGAAATGTTTCTTTTGCCATTTTAACTTCCTCCGTTAGGCTCCAGTATTTATTTAATTTTAACTTCTGCCCAGAATAGGAATTGAACCTACGACCGCTTGCTTACCATGCAAGTGCTCTACCACTGAGCTATCTGGGCCTAAACAAGGAAAAAAGGGTACTTTTTGCTGGGGCCCAATCCTTTTTTTTCATGTAAAGGCCACAAGCATACAAGGATGTACAAATATATTCAAGAGTTAATTTTAAAGAAATTTCTACCGACTTTTTCGGTAAACGATGCGCGCTTTCGTCAAATCATAAGGTGACATTTCGACCGTCACTGTATCCCCTGTCATGACCCTAATATTCCGCATCCTCATCTTCCCACTCAAGTGAGCTATGACCCGCATGTCATTTTGAAGCACCACCCGAAAGTGCATGTTCGGAAGAACCTCTTCTACACTACCATCAATCGTAATCGTGTCTTCTTTCGGCATAAAGAAAAATATCTTATCAGAGACTCAAATATACGAAAAGCTGCATTTAAGATATTATGGGTTATGTGAGCTTTGAATCGTGCTTAGAAAAACAAGAGGAACTGAGAAGAATTTTTTCAATTTGCTCCACTCCAGAGGCAAAATATCAAAAAATTATTGAGCTTGGACGGCAGCTCCCCCCTCTCCATCCCAGCTCCAAAATTCCCGAGAATCTCGTTCCCGGTTGTCAAAGCACGATGTACCTCGAAGTCTCCCTTCAAAACGGCAAGCTCTTCCTCAATGCCGACTCCGAAGCCCTCATCTCTAAAGGACTCGCTGCCCTCCTTATTAAGATCTATTCCGGCGAAACTCCCCAAACCTGCTCGGAATGCCCACCCACCGTCCTACGAGAGATGGGACTCCATGACATTCTTTCCCCTACCCGCTCCAATGGCCTATCAAGTCTTTATCATAAACTTCGAAGCGAAGCCCTTAAACATTTTTGATGATCACTTGTTAATTTTCTGGGCACCCATTTTCTCTCGCCCATTTCAAGACTCCTAAATGCCCGCCTATAGCTGCATGGGCATAGGTCGATTCATCCCAAGGACAACCATTTGCTCTCGCCCATAGCAAAACGGCTAAATGCCCGCCTTCAGCAGCAAAGGTACAGGTCCTTTCATCCCAAGGACAACCCCTTTTTCTCGCCCATTGCAAGACCTCTAAATGCCCATGTTTAGCGGCTAAGGCACAGGTCAAACGACTCCACGGACAATCCTTTTCTCTCGCCCATTGCAAAACGGCTAAATGCCCGCCTTGAGCTACATAAGCACAGGTCCATGCATCCCAAGGGCAACCATTTTCTCTCGCCCATTTCAAGACTTCTAAATGCCCGCCTTGAGCTGCCTTCGCACAGGTCAATTCATTCCAAGGACAATCCTTTCCTCTCGCCCATTTCAAGACCTCTAAATGCCCGCTTTGAGCTGCCAAGGCACAGGTCGATGCATCCCAAGGGCAATCATTTGCTCTGAGTATTGTCAAAAGCACTAAGTGGCCTCCCCTTGCAGCACCTCTGCATGTATTCGCATCCCAGCACGCTTTTTCACCGCGACCCATCACATTTGCCCGGCGAGCCCACACTAAGAATGAATACGACCCCAGCTCCGCTGCTTTCTCACAAAACTCAGATCGGCTTTTAAAGGGAATAACACGATTTTTCAAACTTGCGCAATGAACGCGGAAACGATAACAAGTGGCTCGTGCTGCTACAAGCGACACAGCATCCAGGTTGGAAAGAACGAGTTCAAGTATCTCACTTGGGATATTATGAATGGATGCCGGAGGACTCTTTGGTAATAAATTTACATTTGCAGCCATAGTTCAATTATTTTATACTATCTTTACATTTATTTAAAGAACCTATTTATAAGAACATATCTATCTTAAAGTCAAAAACTTAATCGAATGCCTTACTACAATTAGTTTGTCAATTGTAATGAATTAATTTTTAAATTATAATAATTTCTATGATTAATTGTTCTCCTTTATTAGCTATGCCTTCAGAGATGATTTTAGCTATATCCCGTTGTTTGGATGATAAATCCAAATATTTGTTAACTTTCGTATGCAGCCGATTCACTCTGATATTAAGAGATAAAATTAGAACCCTCAACATCCCTCCAGAAACAAAACCCTCTCATCTTGAGGGACTTGCAAAGCGAGTGGGTCTCATTACAAAAATAACAGCCCAAAATCTATCTTGCGGAGCCGCCACACGGTTCCTGAAAAATTTTCCAGCTTTGGAAATTTTAAGTCTTCCAGGTCTCACGGGCAGTGAAGAAGAAAGGGATCTTGCCCAAACTTTAGCAACACTCCGTTCTTTAAGAGTTCTCGAAATTACCTCTTCTTCTGTTACAGGAAAATGTATACCACCTGAACTTGGCTCTAAAAGTTTAATTCTGGTGGATTGTAAAAAGATCACTCATCTGGATGTTCCAGAAGCTGTTAGCCATCTCGATGTCTCCGATTCAGTGGGTTTAACAACAATCGCAGGGCTAGCTCATGTTTCTCTGCTCCGTTCAGAGGGAGTCGAGCTATCTTTAAAAGGATATCAAGGAAAAGTCTACATTGCCAATTCGTTATTGTTTAATCCCGAGTCTGAAAAATTGAGCTTATTAGAAAGCGGAGCCAATATCAATGCAGCAAACCAAAATGGAGCAACTATTTTGCATTCGGCGATTTCCCAAAAAGAGTCGAAGTCCGCCGCTTTTTTGATCCATCAGGGAGCCAATCCAAATGCACAGACTCATCAGGGATTTAGTGCATTAAGCTTTGCGATTCATATGCGAGATTTTGAGACCGCCTTTCTCCTCCTTGAAAAGGGAGCCGTTCCAAATTCTCAGAAGAAGGAGGGAGAATACCTTTTAATTGGGGCCCTCGAGCGAGAAAATTATAAAACAGCAGAACTTCTCCTAAAAAGAGGGATCGATCCAAACACAGCCCTGGATCGTTACGGCAATCCCGCTTTATTTCTTGCCTTGCCCAATAAAGACATGGCCCGTCTTGTCTTGAGTTATGGTGCAAATCCCAACATTCAGTACTTAAAAGAAGGGCGAAGCAACTATCTTCGATGTACGGTTGGAAATACTCCCCTCCATTTTGCTGTTGAAAATGAAGGGAAAGAAGATCTCGCAGCTGTTCTTTTGGAGTACGGAGCCGATGTCAATGCTGAAAATGTCGATGGAGAAACCCCTCTTTATTGGGCGGTACGGTCTGGAACAGAACTATCGATGGCTATTCTCCTGAATCATGGAGCCGATCCTAATAAAGCAAGTCGAGAAGGAACCCCGATAAATCGGGCCATTTTGACAAATAATGATCAAAAAGCAGCTCTTCTTTTAGAATGGGGAGCTAATCCCTTCCTCCTCGATCATGGGAAAAACTCTTTTGAGTTCGCAGAAAAATGGCACTGCTTCCGCTGCTTAGATCTATTTTATAATTTTCATAAAAAAAGGGAAGAATGACACCGATACAATCGATCCGAAATTATTTAAGTCCTGTCGGTTTAATGCGGGCTACCCCTGTCTACAATGAAGAAGGATTTCGAGAATTAACCCGGAGGCTTCGACCTGGGGAACAAGCTCTCTTACAGGAAGAATTAGCGCGTGTAAAGCACGGGCAGGTTGCATCGCTAGTTAGAGCTGTCAGAGAGGGGAACTGGAGAGCGGCTGTCTTTAAAGAGAGGAATTATCCTCACATCGCCTTAAAGGCGTATCAAATGAATAGTATTACCGTAGAGCAATTTGCCACCATTATGTTCTATTGGGTCAATTTTACAAAAGTTGAGAAAGAACCAAAAATTGTTCCTCTTTTTTTAGAGGGCGGCGTGGTAAATCCTGAGGCAAGACGACTCGTCCGACAAACGTTGATTTTAAGACGGATTACCGACTCAGATATGTCCCGTGTCTATGCTCAATCCCCTGAAACTCCTGTTTTAACAGAAGAGCAGATCGATGCTCTATTCAAAAAAATAGGGGAGGAACATCCCCCTTCCGCACACTACCTTTTCCTAAAAGAAAGAGAAGAGACTCCTGATCTCATCGCGAGAATTCAACAACTAGGGTTCAATATTCTCTATGAAACGGGTGACGGTGCCATTATTCCTCCTCTAGAACTGGTCAATACTTATTTGCAGATCAAATATGGACCAAATGCTTTAAGGGCAAAACCTGTTCTGGGTTTATCCACCCCTAAAGATATTGAGGAGAGTCTTGCTGAGGGACTGAGAGATTTAGGCCTCCATTTTCCTGGAACTTCCCTTCCACCCTTGGTCGATGGTTACGGAGCACCTGATTATGCATTCACCTGGCACGATATTTACCATCTCCTCTTGATCTCTGCCTTGCTTAAGAAATATCAGGAATTGTTTTTGAAAATCGGACGTTTTGCTAAAGAGTATTTCGAAAAAACAAACCTTTCCTTTGCCAACAAATTTTATGAGTACATCATTGATATGGAATTTCCCGTAGCTCAAGACGACCTTTTCAACCGGCTCTTCGAGAACATTCCACCCGATCAGAAAATGAACCACATCTTCTGGGAAGCGATCCGGACAAGCTTCCTTCGAGCCCATGCTTCTCTTCTCAATCCCTTGGTTGCTGCATTGATTCCTTATAGTATGGTCCTCGTGGGTCCTGAAGAAAAACTGTTCATCGAGGCGGTTTTGAACTTTATCCCTATGGATGACGATTATCGCCTGGGCCGCAAAAAAAGAGATGGAGGATCTCGATCGGGATCTTGATCGGCAGATCGAAGAGTTCACCCGCCAATACGAGCAAGCCCCTCCAACGACTTTTGACAGGCGGCTTGTTTATCAAGCCATGAAACAAGCCCATATTTTCCGTATCATCCACGATACATGGGCAAGTAGATATTTGGCCAGATAGCCTGATTTTTTTACCTATCTGGCCATAAATGATTGAATTTTCCCTTAAGGAGACAAAGGAATTTCTCGGGAAGCGGTCAAATCGCGAAATCATGGATGCCTACCTTACGGTTGGCGGTATTCCAGAATACCTCAAGCGCCTGAAAAAGCATTCTTCCATCCAGATTGGCATTTGCGAAGAAAGCTTTAAGAAAGACAGCTATTTTAGCAATGAAAAGAGGCATATTTTTATTAGCAGTTTCGCCTCAAACGTCCACTATGAAGAGATTGTCAATTTTTTAAGCCAGGTCAAATTCGCAAACAAATTGGATATTGAAAAACATCTCCGCGTAAAAGGAGGCGGGACGTTAAAAGATGTCTTAAATGACCTTGAGCAGTGCGGTTTTATTGAGCGCTATGTGCCCTACCAGCTAGACAACAATAGCAATTTGGTTCGGTATTGCATAGCAGACAGCTATTTGCGGTTTTATTTTAAGTTCATTGCCCCCCTTTCTGATCGCATACAGCAGGCCGATTTCAATCGAACGCCGCTATATGCCTTAAACAAAGAATCGTATCAAAAATGGCTTGGTTTTTCATTTGAACGGTTTTGCAGAAAAAACAGTCAGCTCATTGCCTCCATCATAGGTTTTTCCGCTGTACGCAGTGGAGCATTCTTCAATCGAACGAGCATAAAAGAGCAGCCTGGATATCAGATCGACCTTTTTTTTGACCGCGCCGATCATGTTCTCACGATTTGTGAAATTAAATACACGATAGCAAAGACTGGGGTTGAAGTGATCGAGGAATTTGAAAAAAAATTGCGCCTATTGACCGACGTCGCCGGCAAAACAATTGAGAAGGTATTGATATCTGCAAGTGGTGTAACCGATGGCTTAATTTCCCAAAGCTATTTTGATCGCATCATCACATTAAATGATATCTTCTTATGAGGCAGTTTATTTTAATCCGTAGAGAGATCCGTAGAACAAATTTGATATCATGGATACGGTAAAGAGCAATCCTAAACAAATGGCCAGCGAATGATTGCAAAACGTCCGCTTTTTTTCTATCTTGCGTATTGAATCGTGGATCTCTTCGAAACCGTTTAAAAGAAAACGATTTAACCGCTTTAATGAAGAGGAGTCCATTTGGGCTAAATACCGATATCTGGAAGCGGCATCGGGTAGGGTTTGGTACGCTTGCAGATGATAGTCCCTAAACCGGACATCGAGATGAAAAACTACTTGAGAGGCCAGGCCGAGCATAGTCTGGGCGAGATAGAACGTCGTACTGTAAGCCAAAGCTTGAGTTTTAGGATGGTCCGGATAAAGCTCCATATCTTGAAACATCGACGTCAAGTAGTCTTCCCTTGCGCGCAAAACTTCAGCTAAATCAAAATTGAAATCAACGAATTGTCCCAGCGCATTCAGATGGGGCATGAGCTGCTGATGAAAGTCGTTGATCAGCGCGACCATTTCCTCATTGGAACCTGGTGGGTTGTTATAAACATTGGAAAAAGTATCAAAAAGTTTTTGTAAATGCTGGACAAGAGCTTCCAAAGCTTCTCGATTCGGCCCGTTTTGCAAAGATGGCGCGAGTGACCTCATCCGCGCCTGTAAAAATCGATTGATCTGATCTAAACGGCTACCAATATAGTTTCCAAAAGGCTCCCGAGGGACAAGGATCGAATAGCCTAGGAGAGAAACTTTAGTACCGACCAAAGATGTCTTATCATAGGGACAAACTTTATGACGGAGATTTCTTAAACAATCTGCATGCATCGCATGACCGCATGAAAACGTAACTACCTGGCTTTTAAGTGTATAATCACCAAAGCAAAAAAAACATTTCTCAGATAAGTGTTTGACCCTCAATCCCTTAGCATTTTCATACGATCCAACCCAATTCTCAATGTTTTCAGTCCGCACAGCACATCGATTGAGAAGATGCGTTAGAGTTGCCATGCTATCTAATATACAGGAAAACGGTATTGTTATAAACAATTTTTTATTGTATAATAACTTTATTAAAAAATAGGCAATAATATGGCAATTACACAAACTATACCGCATTCTTTTAGTGCTATAAATAAAGAAGATGGTTTCACTGAACTCACGAAAAGGCTGCCGGCCGATGAGCTGGCGCGCCTGCATGAGGGATTGTCGCGTGTCACAGATCCTCAGGTCGATTCACTCGTCACGGCCATGAAAAGCATGAATTGGAAAGCCTCCGTCCTTCAAGAAGAAAATTGTCCTCATATTGCTTTAAAGGCGTATCAAATAATGAAAATTTCAAAACTGCAATTCGCAACGGTGATGTTCTACTGGACTAATTTTACAGAGGAGCAAAAAGAGGCTCGCGTCATCCCTCTTTTTACGGAGACGGGTGGTGTCAATCCTGACGCACGCGAGCTCATCCGTCAGACACTTGTGATAAAAGAGACGCATTTAATCGGGAGAGACTATCGGTTAAAGAGTATGGCACCTGGAACCTCTTTTATGACCGAGCAGCAACTTGATACTTTAATTGAAGAGATGAGAAAATGCCCGGCTTCGGCACACTGCATTTTCCTTAAAGAAAAGGGGAAGCTGTCGGAGATCGTTAGACGGATTCATCGGAATGGTTTCAATGTTTTTTATGAAACAGATCAAGGAATCATGGTTCCGACATGTGAGTTGGTACAAACGTATTTAAGGGTCAAATATGGAATCGACAGTTTCAATATCAATGTTGTCCTCGGTTGGTCGACTTTAAATCAAATCTATGAATCGCTCAAAAAGAGAGAAAGAGATTTGGTTCTCCGTTTTCCAGGCACAACAATTCCCCTGCTTGCCGATGGAGCGGAAGCGCGTGGCTTTTCCATCACATGGCACGATATTTTCCATCTTGCTCTCAACTCAGGCGCTTCTGCACCATTTGTAGAATTCTGTTTAAAATTAGCAGATTTTTCTAAAGAGTACTTTGAAGCCCATCCTGAATGCAAGCTCGCTGAAAAGTTTCATGAAGCCGTCGTCGATATGGAACTGGTTTATCAGCAGAGAGAATATTATGATCAACTCTTAGGTGAAAATAATAGAGCGGTTTATTCTATCTGGGGAGGCGCACTTGCAACCAATCTATATAAAGCAAAAATATTGATGAAGGCTGACAGTTTGGCGACAACGTTAACAGAAAGGCGATTCCTGGAAGCCCTTGTCCAGGCTATTCCCCAGAATGAAGCTTATCGGTGCGGGCGGACAAAAGAAGCCGATGATATCGATGAAGAAATCGAAATGGCCTTGGCACGTTTAAAAATGCAACTTTTTTATTTTCCCTTTTTTTTCTTCGGCGGGCTTGCACAACTCGAAGATCTCAAACAGACCAACATCCACCGTGTGGTCAGTAATGCTTGGAAGAGAAGGCTCATGGATCGTGAAACCTCAGGAAATACACGGCGGATGGTCGGAGGATAACGAATGGCTACTATACAACCTGCAGCGTCTTCTTTACGTACGGTGAATTTAACTCCAGTCACATCCGCTTCCAACGAGGGAGGGTTTATTGAACTAACACGCAGGCTTCCCGCAGATGAGCTGGCGCTCCTGCATGAGGGATTGTCGCGCGTGACCGGGGAAGAAGTTCACTCCTTAGTCGTTGCTATGAACCGGGGAGACTGGAAGGCAAAGATCTTTGAGAAGAATAATTATCCCCACATTGCTTTAAAAGCCTTTCAAATGGGAGAAATTTCTGAAATTCAGTTTGGAACGATCATGTTCTATTGGATGAATTCTAACGGCGAAATTAAAGAGATTCCCCTCTTCACGGAAACGGGAGATGTTAACCCTGTAGCGAAAGATCTCCTTCGGCAGACTCTTCTTGTCCGACCTTACAAAAGAGACCTTTATAAAAATCTGGAACCGGGTACATCCTTTTTAACAGAAAGCCAGCTCAATGATCTTTTGGAAGAGATGCGACATTATCCCCCTTTAGAACGTTATCTTTTTCTCAAAGAAGAGAAGAAAATCCCAGACATAGTCAAGATTATTCAACAGATTGGGATCAATGTCTTTTATCAGACAGATCAAGGTGTGATCATCCCATCGGCTGCACTCGTTCAAGCTTTTCTCGATGCGAGATATGGAGAAAAAGGACTCAAGGCCCATTTTGTCCTGGGTTTTTCAACGCCACGAGACATCTCTGAAAGTATCTCAAAAAATAGGAGGGAGGTTGTCCTCCGTTTTCCAGGAACGACAATCACTGATAGTGCCGATGGAAAGGCTGCCCCAGGATGGGCCATCACATATCACGATATTTATCATTTAATCGTTGTTTCTGCACTCGATATCTGGCTCCGTAACTTGTTATTAAAAATCGGAGATTTCTCTCAGAAATATTATGAGCAAAATCCCACCTATAAGCTTGCACAAAGATTTTACGAACTCATTATTGATATGGAGTACGTCTTTGCACTCGATGAATTTATTTGTCGCAATCCTGGTGCAAAATTAACCACGAAAACAAACTTTATTTTCTGGGGCTGCATCACAGGCTCTCTATTGCGAGCAAAAAAAGAAAATTATCTGATAACAGAAGACGATCGACGGTTCATTGAAGCCCTCATTGCTTTTATCCCTATGGATAGAGCTTATGCGGAAGGCCATTTATTCCACGAGCATGAGCACAGGATTGATGAAACGCTCAAAGAGGTCGAAGAAAAACTCAACAATATCGATCCAAATAATATTCTTAGTAGATGGATCGGAGCGACTTATGAACCACAAAGAAAAGCGCTGTTGGATTTAAAAAACAACAATGTCGATCGGGTCATCGTCCAAGCTTGGAATCGGCGACTCGAGGAAGAAAAAAGAATGGCGGGTCCTTACACAAGGTAAAAATATGGCAACCATACAATCTGTAACAGATTCTTTTAGTAGAGCAAGTTTAACTCCGGTGTCTTCACCATCCAACGAGGAAGGGTTTATTGAACTAACACGAAGGCTTCCCGCAGATGAGCTGGCGCTCCTGCATGAGGGATTGTCGCGCGTCAAAGATCATCAGGTCGATTTGCTCGTCACGGCCATGCAAGGGATGAACTGGCAAGCCGCTGTCTTTCTAGAAGAAAATTATCCTCATATTGCTTTAAAGGCATTTGAAAGAGGGAGAATCACCGAGGAACAATTTACAACGATCATGTTTTATTGGGTCAACTTTACCAAAGTGCGGAAACGGGCCCGGATTGTTCCACTTTTTACGGAGACAGGTTGTGTTAATCCTAAAGCTCGAGAACTCATCCGAAGCACACTCACCTTAAGGGAGATTAAGCGACCCTTATTGGCAACTTTCATAGCTCAACCTGACCTCACTAAACCTGTTCTGACAGAACAACAACTCGATGATTTATTTGAGAAAATGAGAAAGCACCCCGCTTCCGCACAATGCATTTTCATCAAAGAAAGAGAAAAAACTCCCGAACTCATCAGTAAAATTCAAGAGCTAGGTTTCAATGTACTCTACGAAACAAGTGAGGGACCTATGGTCCCTTCCGCAGAACTTGTCAATACTTACTTACAAGTTAAATACGGGGAAACAAATGCCCTTAAAATAAAAGCGGCCCTGGGTTTTTCTTCAACGGAGGAGATCGGAGATAGCATTGCAGAAGGCAAGAGGCATTTGGCCCTTCCATTTCCTGGCACCACACTTCCTTCTAAGATAGACGATTTCGATGCGCGTGATTATGCAATCAGCTGGCACGACATCTATCATTTACTTTTGATCTCAGCCTTAAGTAAAAAATTTCAGGAGTTGTTTTTAAAAATCGGCCGTTTTTCTAAAGATTATTTCGAAAAGCATGGCCTCATATTCGCAGCTAAGTTTTATGAATTGATGATCGATATGGAATTCCCCATCGCTCAAGAAGATCTGCTAAAGTTAGCCTTCGAAAAAGTTGATCCTGATAAGAAAATGAACTATATATTTTGGACGGCTATTATAGGTAATTTTCAAAGGGCAAAAAGGTCACAACTCGGTCCATATGATAAATTATTTAATCCTTTCATTGAAGTTTTAAACTCGCCTGAAGAGAGAAAATTCATAGAAGCTCTTCTTAGCTTCATTCCCCTAGATAAAGAATACAATGAGGGACGGAGGAAAGAACTCGATGAGCTGGATGAAAATCTTAACAAGAGCATAGCCGCGTTTGACATCCAATTTAAAGATGTACCCGAAGATTGTGTGAGTAATCAAGATCCAAGACCTTTCTTCCAAGCCGTAAAGGAAGCTCATTTCTACCGTTTTCTCTACGATACGTGGAATCAACGTGTTACTTCCGACGCAAAACACCTAACCGAACGAACATGAGTCTTTTAAAGATGTGCTTCGTTTTTTCAGGATTCGTTGGATCGATAAACCTTTCAATAAGATCTTCTTTTTGAGTGGGAGTTATTTTCATCGAATGGATCAGTGCGGGAATGTAAGTTCCAAAATAAATTTCTCCATTATAAGTGACGGCTCCGTCTAAATTTTGTATGTAATCGTTATAGATTTCGGGCATTGACTTGGATAAGTTAAATGTAGCGAACACAATCTCAAAAAGAGAAACAAGATCTCGTTCATAAGTCGTGAGCGGGACAAATCCTAAACCGCCCCAACCTTTATAACTCTCAAATATATGAAGATTGGACAACATGGAAGAAGAGAATTGTTGCGCGAAGCCGCCTGTTTGTTGTCGATACCATTCACTCATAGCTCCATACACAGCTTCAATGGGCGCCAGCCGCCAAAGCTCCAAAGTCCTTAAAATTTTGAACTCGTAGACCTTGAGGGGATCTCCAGAAAGGCCAATTGTTTCGAATTCATCCAATAGTTTCCCCATTGTACGTCTAATCTCGATGGCGCAGTAGTTACCCCCTTCAATACTGAGTTGTAATAAAGCATCCTCTACATGCGTTTTGTCTTTACACGTGATAAGATGGGGTATAAGTCTCGAACATTTGGAAATCGCCTCTTCTAAAACCCTTTCATCCCCCTCTACAGGTTTCTCTCGTTTTAAAATGGCAACTAAATCTGCCATTTGTCTTCGGGTCCAATGAGCTAAAAATCTTTCTGTCGAGAGTCCGTTTGTGAGGTTTTGAAGATCTCTTTGAAAATCGTTTTGGACCGGGACACCTTTTTTTTCCAACTGGGTTCGCATAAAAGCTCTAAATCGGGTGTCATCTTTTAACTTGGGAAGAAGAAGAGAGGTTTTTTTTGTCCAATCGATTCGGTCGAATAAAACCAATAATTTTTGAAAATCTCTATCACAAGGCAAATGATCACCGAGAATAGGTTTGGAACAATGGGCAGGGTTTATTTCGTACTCTTCATCTCTCCCACCCAGAATTTCTAGAATTTGAGCGGCAGTAAACTCTCTATTTTTAACCCAGTCTGCATCGATGTCTGAAAGAGCAATTCCTTTTTCCCAACCAAAAAGATAGCGGGCGAAACAACTAACCTGATTTTGTACATAGAAATTCAATGGACGATAGTGGGTTATAACTTTATAGAAATTGATCAAACGACTGATAAAGACACCTTGGACAATAAAGGTCATTTTTGCAAGCAATGGCAAATACATATCACTATAAATCCTCACCCTGCGAAACATGAAGAAATGCCGTATTGCAATTTCGGAAATACACGCGGTGATGATCCCCAGTCCATAGAGATAGTTTCTAGAGCCTAGGATAGAAATTGCCGCAAAGAAAGCGGTGATACGAATACCCTTGTTTAAATTTTTTGAGACAAAGGTTGTCATGTTTAATGTCGATGGACTCAATCTTCTCGGAACCGTTACGAATTTCCACCTCGCAAGCCGTTGATTCCATTGCAGTGCCATCGCCTCGTAATATCCCTCATGGATGAGATGAGAAACCGGCAAGGCTATATGACACACAGGAACGACATTGCACAAGATATGGAGAGGAATTTTTATCCAAGGTGGATATTTTTCAGCTGCAAGAAAAATGATATTTGCAAGAGTAGTGACTTGCGAAGCCTGAATCATCGAAGCAAGGAATAAACCGTGTTCTCCTTGTTTGAACTCATCGATCCCATGTTGGATGTGCATGAATTCATAACCCAAAGCAAATCCATTGATGAATTGCATCACCATAACAATTCCGCGGTCACTTCTTTGCCAACAAAAATGTCGAACTCTTGGATCATACCTCGCCGTCGAATGTACTCCATAAAGGCATCGAGAGTTTCTTGGTCGGGAACGATCATTTTGATAGGTCTGGCGGCTTCTTTGATCATGACTTCATTTTCTTGGACGAAAGTGTTTTGGAGTTTTTCTGTGAATTGGAGAATGGAAGGGCGTTCGAGATAATCGTTCCACGTCGGATCTTTTGCATCCGGATCGTTGGAGGTGGTTTCGAATTGAGGATTTCGAAATCCATAAAACGCGTCGTAATATTGATATGTTCCCATTTCCAAGGCAGTGAGGGGAATCAAAAAGCGGATGAGACTAAAATAACCGAAATCAATCAAAGGCCGTTTTTCTTGGACATCCCGCTCCGTCACAAGTTGCGCCCAGACGCAATCATCGCTTCCTGCCGTTGCATAAAACCGGTAAATCGATGCCATTTCAGGCCTCAGAGAAGGGGCTAAAAATCCCATTTTCCAGATCGTGAGAGCATCTTCGAAATTTTTATCATTATTGGCCGGATCGTGCCGACCAATGGCCGTGATGAGCGCGCGACCACCGGCTGCATAGACCTCTTTAGCCAATCCAGGAATCGCATATCGTTTTTTACCGGGCAGAAGATCGCGCGCTTCCATCTTGGATAGATACTTTTCGAAAATCTGTTGCATGGTGGGCGACTTTCGAATGATTGCTTCTTTAAGCTCAACGATGGGCATAGCATAAAAAGCAGAGGTATTTTCTAAAAAAGTCGCTTCTCGCGGATGAAAAGCACGGAAAAGCATTCCGACCTTCAGTCGCTCGATATCCTCCGCCGATGATGGCTCGATCGCATCTTCGAGCTCGACATAGGACAAAAGCTTGCTCACCTCAGGCAATGTTCTACTCGAATCGAACTGAACAATCACCCTGTCGAAAAAGTTAGGATATTCCCGATCGGCTCCGATACAAATTGTCCCCAGCCCTTCAAAGCTCATTTTGTAAGCCATAATATGTTCGCTGGGAGCCCTAGGGTCAATCTCCTTAAAAGGGACTTCCTCCTTTGGAAGGTTTTCCAAAATCGAGACAAGCCGATTTCGAAAAACATGCGTCACCAAAAAGCTCAGCTCAATCATGTCTCGATCGATCTTCGCCTGAACATTCATCCCATCGACTTTTCCCTTCCCAACTCCATGGAAAAAAGCTCCAAAGTCGTGCTTCTTGCCCGAAGCATCTTCCAAAACCACCCGGTTCTGCTCAATTTTTTCCTTAAAAGGATAGAGGTGTTCTCCCACCAGGACAGAGCTTTCCCGTATCGATTCGACTGACATAGGGGCAAAAGGATACCAAAAACTCTAGCGATATTCGATCAAAATAATTCTTTTGAAATTCAACCGTTACGAAGATTTCACGCAAAGACGCGCAAGACGCGAAGACGCAATTTTTTTCTTTTTTTAGGTTGACGCAACAGTAGCAAAACAGTCATCACTAAAGTATTGCATTTTGGGGCAGCGGGGGACTTGTCACCCGACTGTCTATTTTATTTCTACCAAAGTATCTTCAATGCCGCCGGTGACTTCGATGGTGTGGTTTTCGAGGATGAAGACATCGTATTCGAGGCGGACGCCAAATTCGGTGGGGAGGTAGATGCCGGGCTCGATAGAGAAGCAGGTGCGGGGGATGAGGGGTCTTTCGTCGAGGGTTTCGTAGCTGTCGATATTGGCACCGGGGCCGTGGTCTTCTTCATGGATATTGTGGCCGGTTCGGTGGGTGAAAAAATCTCCGTAGCCGGCGTCTAGGATGACTTTGCGGCAGACTTGATCGACTTCGTATCCTTTGACCTCTTCTCTGTGCTCGATTTTTTGCTGGACAAAGTCGGTGGCGGTCTTTTGGGCATTGCGGACAATTTGGAAGATTTCGAGGTGGCGGGGTGATGGTTGTCCGGCAACGGCAACACGGGTGATGTCGGCATAGACGGCGTGAGGAAGAGTTCGCTTGCACCAGAGATCGATGAGGATGAAATCCCCTTTTTTCACAAGGAGAGCAGAAGACGGCTCGGGATTATAGTGGGGATTGGCGCTGTTTTGATTCACGCCGCAGATCGGAAGGGAATCGGAGGTGCAGCCCCCTTTTTTGATTTCACTGAAGATGAATTGCTGCACATCGTATTCGGTGATCTTGCCGAGATTGTTGCCGATCCACTCCCAGGTTTTGGCTGCGGTCTTATCGAGAACATCGGCAGCTTCTTTATGGAGCTTGTATTGTTCATCGGTGAAGCGGCAAATAAAGTATTGAAGAAACGGCGCAGAGCTGACGACTTTAACCCCTTGTTCGCGGACGAGATCGAGCATCCCTCCATCGACTCTGGACATGGTCGGGATAGCACCTCGTGGGGAATATTCCATGGCGACGGTTTTGTAATTTTTGAGAATCTCTTTTAAGTCTGATTCAAAGACGGTTCTTGCAGAATAGACGAGTTTTTTTCCTGGGAGGTGTTTGAAGATATGGGTTTCGACGGCGTGGATGAGGGCTATGGGCTCGCCGGTTTTAGGGATGAAATAACAAAATCTACGGGTGAGCATCGTTTCAGGAGGAATGCCAAGAAAATCGCAGGCGAGTGGATTGATTCGGTGGAAATCATAGAGAAGCCATCCATCGATGTTTTTTTCTTGGAGAATCTTCTGAACTTCTTTTAGTTGCATAGACATTGAATTATAGCAGAGGCTGCGACCACTCGCAAGAGTTGAAAAGGCTCGTTTAAAATATCGACGAGGAAAGGAATCGATTCCATACTGCCGACATGGCCGATCGCTTCAAGAATCTGAATTTTCATCTCACGGTTCATGTGGGGATAGACCTCGGTTAGAACTTTCAACGCTTCAGGGTCACGACCTACCATGGCCAAGAGAAAAGCAGCTTGCACACGGACTTCGGCATCTTCATCTTTCAGAAGCTGCCGGATGATCACCATCGCCTCTTCATCCCCCTCTTCTAATAAAACAGAAATAGCCGCTCCTGTGATGCCCCAGGTTTCATTCTTCACAAACCCTTTAATGGCTTCTTGAGCTTTGGGGTATTGCAAAATGCACAAAATATTCAGAAGATCGAGTCTGACTTTTTGATCGATGACCTTGGGATAGTTGGGTATTTGTTCGATATGACTCACAAGGCTCGGCGCGAGCATCCGTAATTGAAAATTGTCATCCCACATCAAATAGGTTTCGTGGTCCTTTTCTAAAAATTGGCTCAGGGTTGTGCACGCTTTTTCAACTTCCGCCCTCTGTCCAATCAGACCCATGGCTAAATTCACTCTGACAAACGGATCTTCATTTTTTTCCATCTCTTGGATCATGAGAGGAAATGCCGATTTTCCACAGCTACTGAGCGTGACAGCCGCCACGAGTCGCCACCGAGGATGGATGTCTTTCAACCATATGCCTAAATTTTCAATTCCTTTATCTATGCCTTGAAGAGCGGAGACCCAACACGCGGTGATGGCAACAAGGGGCGAAGAGTCTTCCATGAGAGTTTCGAGTTTTTTTTCAGAAATACGGAATTTTAAGAGTCCAATTGTTCTCAGGGCATGTGCCCTGACATCGGGAGAAGAGTCTTGTAGGAGAGGCATTAATTCTTTGAGATGGCCATGCAAGTCAAAATAGCTGATCAGTTCACAACCGAGCTCGCGCAGGCCTGCCCTGTTGCTTTTTAAAAGTTCGCTCAAGTCTTCGGGACGAACAGCATCGTACATCTGAACTAAAGCCAAAATGGCATGGGCTTTTTCTTCTGTGAGGGTTTTTTTGTTCCCAATGATCTCTTTCAGGGATTCTCTCACCGATTGCATTCTCAGCTTTCCGATCGCCTGCAACACCTCGAGGCGGACAAACCAAACCTTTTCTTCGACGAGTAGTCTTTTGAGTTCATCTTGAAGAGGTCCATCTCCATAGTGGGCGGCAAATCGAATGGCCAAGAGCCGAAATAGCGCATTCGTCCCTCGCATCGCCTGAATGAGCATCGGTACTGCCCGGACATCGCGGGTTAAAGCCGAGCCTATGAGTGCATTGAAGTGGATATTGAGCTGCGATGAATGGTCCCCTTTTTTTAGCACTCCCCAAGCAAGAATCTCGAGAGCCCGCCGATTTTTTACGAGCTCATCTTTTTTGCCCATCCATTTTTGGAGTGCGATGGCTTCATCGCCTCTCTCTGTCAAAGCTTGGAGATAGGCTAGCTGAAGATCGCTCGACTCGGGATAGAGTTGTAATAACTTTTCTGCTTCTTTGACAGCAGAGTTCGGATCGTGCACCAAGAGATGGGCATAGACACGCCTGACCGCCTCGGCTTCATCAGCGCCAAGAGATGTCATCCATAAGACGAGTAAAATCCACTTTAAGCCAGATGTGATAGCCGACGTCCTCCGATCAGATGAAAATGGAGATGAAAGATCGTTTGCCCCGCTTCTTCCCCACTATTGGTGAGAAAACGGTATCCATCGGTGATTTCGAACTCTTCCGCTAGTTTCTGTGCTAACGTGATAATCTCCTCAATCAAAGGGAAATCTTCGGGCTGCAGGGCCTGCAGATTCGGAATTTCTTTTTTGGGCATGATCAAAATGTGGACGGGTGCTGCAGGAAACCTATCTTTGATGGCCAAAATTCTTTCATTTTCAAAAACTTTTTCCGAGGGAAGTTCGCCACGGATAATCTTTCCAAAAATCGTTGTCATGTGTCCCTCAAAATTTTGTCTGCAGCTCTCAAGGCGTCTTCCTTCGTTTCCCAGACGGAGATAAATCTCCCTTTATGGCAGAAAATGGCTCCAGGAATACCGGTTACTTTTTTAAGCTCTCCATCCATCAGGCCGGCCCACTCTGCTGGAAGGGGTTTTCGGACTTTCATCCGATCTTGCGGATTGGGAGGGATTCCTCGGAGCTTCCAGTGAGAGCCAGACGGCATGATCACAAACAAAGCCGGATGATGCTCTCCCCCATTATCAAAAAAGACATCCATCCACGGCATCGCTTTATCAAAAATGAGGAGTTTTCCTCCCGTTTGCATCGCGCGGGTCACAGCCTCTCGACACTCTTCGATATAGTGATACCTTGCCACGAGCCGTTTTAAATGGCCAAATGCAAAATCAAGGGCTTCAAAGAACGCCTTTTGCATCTCTTCTGAAGAGACTTCATAATCGGGTGGGACAAAATTGCTGATCACCTGGGAAAAAGTGCAAACCCCCGGCTCAAAAATGACCCGCCCTGTGTCGTGCGCATCGACACCTCCAATCAACGACCGATTAAGGAAATCGTAGATTTTTTCATCGATCACACCTTGGTCTTTTAGGTAGAGCAAAACCATCCCTGCGCTGCTGAGATCGCCTTGGTAATCGAGCTGATGATGATCGAACCGTTTCAGCCCGGGATCGTAAATCCCTCCCACATCGCACACGTATTCGCACTTTTCAAGAACAGAAGGTGATCTGGATCTAACAATTTTATCCCGATCAATTTTATCAAAAACTTCAAGGAGTGCACAGGCAGTCACCTCATCGGCATGAAAGGTTCCATCATGTGTTCCGCACGATCTAGTTATCATAGCATTCCATTATAACATTAAATGCACTACATTTGGCAAGATGGAGAGCTACCTACACTCAGACCATTTCGACCTGATTACACCTGACGGTCGAATCACCGCCATCACGAAACGATTTATAGAAGTCACGATTGAAAATATTTCTTCGGCCTTTAAAGGATTTACAATTGATCCAAAACTTGTCACTTTTAATTTTAAAAGCACTCTTGCCCAGCTAGGTCTCAATGCAACGACGGAGGGTATCGAGCTCGATGCAAAATCGTTTCTAGCAAAAGTCCATCTTCAGATTGAATCACTCGATCCCGTTGGAAACAAGCTTCTTCCCCTTCTCACCCCGGGAGCATATATTGGAAAACTGTTCGCCGCCGATGATCGGAGACGGGTCCGCGATCCCGAATATCTTTCCCGTATGTTTGGACGGTCTGACCGGCACGGGCTCCCTCTTCTTTCTCTGGGAGGATTGCAAGGGAGTGACGAACTCATCTTGGAAAAGATTGAAGGCCGAACGGTTGCATTCTTGGCTCTATTGGAAGGGGTTTTAGTCTACGACAACGAAGTCGAAGGACTCCTCCCCGTTCTCGCCAAAGCTCTCCATATTCCGTATCTCAAGACGAGAACTCTCCTCCAAATCGAACAGATTTGGAAACCGGGCGCTTCTCGGACGGTCAAAGAAGGTGAAATTCTCCTCGTTCGGACACTCCCCCTCCATGTCCGCACCGTCTTTGGCAGAGTTGCTACAGAACTTCTCCCCAAGGGTGTTCATCATACTTCTGCCTCCGTCCTCCAACCCGATACAAAGGCATCTGGAGATATCTATGAACTCTTTGGATCTTCAACGCATGAAGTGCGCGATATGCCGCTCGAATTTTTCACTCTAGAGCCTCATCGTGAACATGTCTTTTTTGCTGACAGAGATCAGCTCCAGAGTTCTCTTGAAAATCCAGAAATTGTTTTTAAAGCTTTTGACACAGCTCCAGCACCGGAACATCAACTAGCAGCTGTATTTGTTGTGAAGGGCGAGCAGCTCCTCAATCTGCAGCCACACGATTGGATCGCCCGGGAACCGCACATGACCGAATTCCCAGGGATTGTCAATCCGTCCAGGCAAGCGGCTGCCGTCGAACATTATATCCAGCAACAACCGGCTCTCCCCTTTTTGAAAGCGATCGAAGAAGGGCTCATCACGAGCGAAGGTGTTCTCTTTACCCGGTATTTCCCCTCGCCTCTTCTCAAACAAATGCTCCTCGGCGCTCAAATTCACCGGAACCTCAAACGGATCTATTTTAAATACCCTTCTCGAACCTATGGAAATTATTTTTCCCACGAAGACCGATCTCTCCTGCTCGATCTAGCCAAATTCGGGATACCCACCTATTGGGTCGATCAAATCAGTCAAAACATCTTGCAATACATCCCTAAACCTGGAAAAGACTCGGGGATGTTTGTCCCGCTGGGTAGCATCGAAACTTTTTTGAAAGCAACCCTCTTCGGAATTTATGGGTCCAATCTCTTTGAGGACACCCATTTCGAGCAAGAACTGACAAAACTTCTCGAAGGAGTGGTGCAACTTTCGAAAGAAATGCACCACCCTCTTCTCAATAGTGACACACCCGTGGCTCTCGTCACAGGAGGAGGTCCTGGCTCGATGAGCATCGGAAATCGTGTTGCAAAATCACTCGGCATTCTATCATGTGCCAATATCATGGATTTTCGGGGAAATGGCGAGCGCGTTGTCAATGAACAAAAACCAAACCCATACGTCGACGCCAAAATGACCTACCGTTTAGACAAACTGGTCGAAAGACAAGCTGAGTTCAATCTCGATTTTCCCATTTTTCTCCTGGGAGGCATTGGGTCCGATTTTGAATATTGTTTAGAAGAAGTCCGCCGCAAAGTGGGAGCTACCCCTGCCACGCCTGTTCTTCTCTTCGGCAAAACCGACTATTGGAAACAAAAAATCACATCCCGTTTCCGTTGCAATCTAGAAACCGGAACCATCACCGGCTCCGAATGGGTCAGCAATTGTTTTTACTGCATCCAAAATGCGCAGCAAGGGCTCAAAATATATAAGCAATTTTTCAGCGGCACCCTGAAAATTGGAGTCAACGGACCGATCTTCGAAGATGGGTTCTATTCTTAGAATCCCCACGAGAACCCAACCTCCCCGTATTGAGTCCGTTTTTTGAAGAACTGACCCTCGTACGAATATCCTTGGTGATACGCCAGATAAACGCGCATCTTTCGACCCACACCTTGTAGTTTACTGATCTCGTATCCTAGCTTAAACGTGCTGTCGATGTTCCAATGACGCTCTTGCCAGTTTTCCATATGGGCCGCAAAAAAGGGAGTTCCAAATAGACGGTGGTAGTTGAGCTTTTGACCAAAAAGGCGGAGCTCTGTCCCCCAAAATATGTAGAGAGGTTTCATTTTATAGGTATGATCACTCGCAAAAACACATCCAGGACCCCCATAGACCCGAAGACCACTTGTAAATTGATACGAGCCGATGAGATCGATCGCCTCGAAGCTCGGATTTCTCCGTTTCTTCACCAAATGAGGCCGATTACAAAGCACTTCATCGCCCAAATGCCCCGAGATATGATAGACCCTTCCACGGAATGACCATTTATCAAACGCATAACTGAGCGGAACTCCCACCAAATAATCGGTATTGATCAGCTCGCATGTATTGTGTCTTCGGTGCGGAACATGGCTAAAATTGAAGACCGCCCAGACACCCGCTTGGATTCCAATCTGCAAATCCCCATGCCACCGGAAAACATCGTGCCACCGAAAAATCGGAAAATCATCCCCGAGTGATACCGCCACCGCTTCTTTTCCCACCACGTGATCGCCAAACCGCCAATTCGCCGAATACATCGGCTCTCTCGGATCGGCAATGAGGGGCAAAAACAGCACCGTCGACTGTGGAAACCATATCCCCGAAACCCGGGGCGCTTCCGTATAAATGACCTTTGTCTGCAATTCCTCCGGAGTCAGCTCCTTGCGCACCTCGACCGAAGTCACCCCCGGCAGATCTTGCACATAGGTCACAATACTCTTTGCAATCAGATCGTTTTTCGGAAGATTCGACAAAATAACACGATGATCTTTGACCAAAACCACAACGCTATAATCGTAATAGTTGACATCGATCAGCGCCTGAATATACCCCTCTAGATAAGGGTCAGTCGCATGCTCAAAACTCTCAACAGGCAAACTGTCTCCCCGTTTAATCACAGACAGTTCCGGATCAATTTTAACAATCTCCTGGGCTCCCAATGTCAATGCGGCCAATCCAAGCAGCCCAATCCAACGGTACATAGATCTCCTTAATCCTTCTATATCGAACTCCCCTATATTATCCAAAAAATTTTTTACATTGCTTCGCCAACTTTTCTCCGATATGATTTTCCCCTATTCGGGGCAATAGCTCAGTTGGTTAGAGCAGCGGACTCATAATCCGTAGGTCCTAGGTTCAAGTCCTAGTTGCCCCACATTTCTCAAGGAAGCCACAGTCAACACCAGAACAGCAAGACGACAAAAGACCCCCATTCACAATAGATTGAAAAACTATTCTAGCTCCATTATGCGGTTGTACTGTTTGGCGATTGGGAAAAAATATCCGAACTGACGAGAAAATTTTCTCTTTGGAAACTGCTCACAAGGAAAGGTTTTTTATGATGCCGGCCTTTCTGTCGGAAACGAATTTCGTGATAAGATATCCGCTTTATGGCACGCCAGCATTGAATTTATCCAAAAAGAATTTTTTAAACCAGGCTGGGATTTGATCGGTTTTCATCTCGAGGGAGCTGCCATCGGTGATTTCTGCAAGCCAAACATGTTCATGGGTTGAATTATCGAAGATATAGGCTCGATGTGTGAATTGAACAGCCTGTACTAATAGATCCAGAGAACGTTTGTAACGACTTACAATCTTGTCTTCGGGTACAGAATGACCTCCCCTGCTAACTCTATATCGGACGCGAGAAACATTTATCTCAGGATTTTCTGTGGCCACGTAATATAGATAAGTACGATAACCTCTGGATTGTGCTTTGCGGAGAAGCTCTATTTTATCAGGAAAAGACATGACAGTTTCAAAGGTGAAAGATGTTGTAGATTGGATTAACTTTTGGCGAATAAAGTCAGCTGCAACGGAGGCAAAATAAGCATCGATCTTTGATTCGTGAAAGGATAGTTTATTCTCATTAAAGCGTAATGTACATGTCTCGTCCAGGCTGCCCGATTCCAGCAGCAGAGGGGATTTGTTAAAGAAGCCGAGGATTTCTTGTTCTGATGTTGTTACTTGATAGGCATCAAGATCGAGAAACCCATAATTTCGGATTTCTTTTTCAATTTCATCAGGATTTATATAGACGCCAAGGAGCTCTTGACGAAGCATTTTTTTAAACGTGCTTTTGCCCGATCCATTGGGTCCAGCAAACATACGAAGACGTGGAGTATTTAGAATCATTTTAATTCAAACCTTTGGCCACGCTTTACTGGTATCCAAGCAGGTAATTTCTTAATGAATTTACGCGTTCCATCAGGGAACACCTCTACGAGACTTCCATTTTCACTGACGAGCACACTACTGCCGGATGCAAGAGCTGCCCAGTATGCTTGTTTGAATGCCACCTCAGCTAGCTCTGGAATGTGCTCTTCCAAATAGTCGAGAGCCTTTTCACTTAAATCCATGATTCTATCTCGATTTAGTTTTGAAACAGAAACTTTATTCTAAGAGATTTTCTCTATTTTCTTCATGACATTTTTCCGCATGATAATATTTCTCAGACAAAAATTTACGACGAATGATACAGCTTGCTGAGGCTTTCCCTGACGAATAGCGAGAATCGATGTGGCGAAGCCACAGCAAGCAGGTTGTCACCTTTTGACCTCTCGGGTTCTCTAATTGCGCACAAGGGCAAATATAAATTCTCTCTTTTTTCTCTCTAAAGCCTCCTCGCCGGTATTTCTCTTGCGAAATTAAAGGCGAAATAATCTTCAGGACTTTGAACTTAGGAAACCAATGTAAGAGAAGTTCCATGGTTCTCTTCGGGGTCTTTTTTGGAGAATTATATTTGGATTCTCCGCCCCATTATGCCGACCGAAATGAAACAGGCAAGACAATGTTAATAACGGCTTCCAAGAGCCAACCCGACTTCGTCTTTGCCTATCTCTTCGGTTTTTCTCCTACATAATTTAAGCTCTTTGCCTGTTTGTTTTTCTTTTTGGTTTAAGCTACTTTTGGCTCGCCATAAATAAATTGTTTATTTTCAATCATCATACGATGCATGATCACTGCTAGTTTTCTTCCCACCGCTAGGGCTGCTTTCTTTAGCCCCTTTTTTCTCATAATCTTTAATCCCCAAGCTTTCAGCTTACTCCATTTCTTGCTTCTTGTAAGAATCACTACTCCAGCTTCGACTAATAAAGATCTGAGTTCATTGGATCCACATTTGGAAATTTTTCCCTGCCTCTGAACATCCCCCGATGCATACTGCGTTGGAGTCATGCCTAGATAGGCCCCTACAGATTTAGAGTCTTTAAATCGCGTTGGATCAAAAATTTCTGTTTTATAGGTTAGGGCCGTTACAGGTCCTATTCCAGGCACGCTCATGAGTTGTCGAACTTCCTTGTCTTGACTGACTAATTGGAGCATTTTTTTATCGATCTTCTCGATTTCTTTCACAAGATGATCAAATGCGCTCAGAATGGCTGTTATACTGATTATGACTATCTCTTCATGTTTTTCTAAGTGCTTCATAACAGTGGAAGAGAATTTTTTAGCTCCCACAGACCCTAATCGTATCCCATAGATTTTGAGCAGTCCTCGAACTGTATTTTTTAGCTGTGTTTGCTGATTGATCAAGGCTCTTCTAGAAACTAACAAAATTGATCGTTCTACAGATTCCTAGGGTTTACAGTGAACTCGCGTATACAGATTTGACCGAAGCGCTTCTGCGATTCCTCGCGCATCATTTTTGTCGGTCTTGTTTATTTTCAGAGAGAGAATTGGGCTTAGAGTTCTTGCATCCATACAGATGGGGTCTATAGCTCTTTCCCTAAATCCTTTGATTAAATAATGAGATAATGCCCCACTTTCAAAACCAACAATAATTTCTTGAAGACCGATTTTTGAAAAATAATCCGCTATCAATTGTGGGTCTGTTTTTTCCGACCCTTCATGGACAATTTTTCCATGCTCGTTGAGTACACAGATAAAAGTTCTTTTCATTGCGACATCTAATCCAATATAATGTTTCATGGGTTACTCCAGTTTTTTGCTCTTTATGAGCGTTTGAGATTTGAAAAAATCTCGTTACATTGGAGAGTTTATACTACTCCGTTTTTGGAGTAACCCCTTGTTAATGGCGCAATTATGGCATGTTAATAAGATGATACGGCCCTTTAGCTTTTTAAATGTGCCGCAAGTGTTTCGAAGAGAAACCATGTTCTTCTTTCAGTTTCATCAATGAAAATTTCTAGGATGCTGGTCGTTGCCACATCGTTATTGTCTTCGCAGACTTTATGAGCAGCGCGCATACGGGCAGTATAATCTTGATTGTCTTTCATCAGGGATTGAAGCATTTTTTCGGGTTCTAAAAAAGCCCGATCCTCATCCTTGACATTTTGTAAACGACTGATATGACCAATAGAACATATCGTTGTTCTTCCCATTTTGCGAACACGTTCTGCCAGAATATCAATCATGGCAAAAATTTGATCTGCTTGTTCATCGAATAAAAGATGATAGTCTCGAAAGTGACAGCCGGACATATGCCAATGGAAATTTTTACTTTTGACATATAAGGCGAACGCATCAGCCACTAATGGGTTAATATTTTCTGCTATTTCTTGACGCCCTTTTTCACTGAGATCGCTTGGCGTTGCGAGTTTTACGGGTACTTCTTTTTTCATTGTTTAACTCCTTTTTTATATTCAGGTTTGTAGACATTTTTCTGAATTAACTCGTGGATGTTATCCGGTCTGGTAACACGAGATAATTTTTGATCGAAAATATTTTTAGCTATTCTTTCCGCCGCTCTTATTAGCCCGACGGGCAAACAGGTGACAAAATGCGTCAGCGAACTCCCGTCAGATCGAAGCGTTAGCGGTCCGACTGACGAGGACCCCATCGATAGGTTAGGGCGGAGGCTAGGCCGAGGAGGAGGATCGATCTGGCAGGAGTGTAGCAAGCAGATTGTCACCTGTTTGCCTGTTGGGTTAATAATCGCCTCGAGAAACTCTTTTGTGGGAATATTTGGATGTGCATAAGGCTTTTGATAATCCATGAGGTCGGATCGTTTTGATTCGATTAAACCCTTTACATCAAATAAAGAAATTCGAGACTGTGCATCTTTTAAAGAAAGACCTTCTTGCACCATCACCGATACAATTAAATCTGCTATTCCAATTCCTGCTGAACCGGCTCCTAAAAATAAAATCTTTTGTTGGCTTAACTTTTGTTTTTTTATTTTCGTTGCATTGATGAGCCCGGATAAAGTAATTGCAGCCGTTCCCTGAATATCATCATTAAAACAGCAGACTTTCTCACGGTATCGTTTTAAAAGATCAATTGCATCGCTGCCCGTCCAGTCTTCAAAATGGATACAACACCGTGGAAATACCTCCTGCACAGCTTCGACAAATTCATCCACAAATGCATGCAATTCTTTCTGAGAAGGTCTAGTTTCCCTGATACCTAAATATAACGGATCATGAAGAAGGGATTCGTTATTTGTTCCAACATCCAGAAAAAGAGGCAGTAAATATTTAGGAAGAACACCAGCTGCGGCTGTATAAAGTTGTAATTTGCCAATAGGAATGCCCATCCCATTGGCTCCAAGATCACCCAGTCCAAGAATCCTTCCTCCATCCGTGACACAAATAAAGCGTACATCGTTTTCTGGCCAGTTTTTCAGAATCTCCTTAATGTGCCCCCGTTGTTTGATAGAAATGTACATCCCTCTTGGTTGACGAAATCCGATATCAAACTTTAGGCAGGCTTCTCCAATCGTAGGATCATAAATAATGGGTAAGAAATAAGCAGGATCAGACATGATCGTTTTGTAAAAAAGAGTTTCGTTATGATCTAATAAATTCATCAAGTAAATGTACCGTTCATAATCGGTAGGTTTATGGCCTAATTGTTTAAGAACTCTTTTGTGCTGCAATTCGATGGTTTCTATTGTACCTGGCAATAATCCAGTCAAACCGAGCTGCTCCCTTTCTTGCTGAGAAAATGCAGTCGATTTATTTAAGGCAGGGTTTTGTAAAATACTCATTTTACCTCTCCTTCTTTTTGGCTGGCTGGCACATCTTCAATGGATTGACAAGACGATCGAACTCACCAGGTGTGACACCCAATTTTAAGGCTGCATCGCGGAGACTTAAATCATGATCTAAGGCGAAATGGGCTATTTGAGAAGCTTTGTCATATCCGATGACGGGACTAAGAGCTGTGACAAGCATTAATGAATCACTTAAGTCTTTTTTGATCCGTTTTAAGTTCGGTTTGGTATTTTTAACTAGGAACTTTTCAAAATTTTCACAACTATCCCTTAAGATTCTAATGGAATGCATCACGTTATGAATAATTAACGGTTTGTAGACGTTCATTTCTAGATAACCGCCCGCACCCCCAAAAGATACAGCTATATCATTCGCCATGACCTGTACTGCTACCATGGATAGAGCTTCGCACTGGGTGGGATTGACCTTGCCTGGCATGATAGAAGATCCTGTTTCATTGGATGGAATAATAAGTTCGTAAATCCCTGAACGTGGACCACACGATAGAAGTCTAATGTCATTTGCAATTTTATAAAGAGATACAGCTAGAGTCTTTAATGAACCGCTCATTTGAACTTGACCATTATGAGCCCCCTGTACGGCAAATTTATTTTTTGCAGTTGTAAAAGGGAGTCGAGTAAGCTTTGCAATCTCTTTGGCAACTTCTCTATCAAATCCTTCTATCGTATTTAATCCTGTACCCACCGCTGTTCCTCCAAGGGGTAACTGATAGACGGTTTTAAGAGAGTTTTCTAGGTCTTTAATATTATCATCCAACATTCCCACATATCCGGAAAATTCTTGACCTAGTGTGATGGGCGTAGCGTCTTGAAGGTGGGTTCGACCGAGTTTAACGACGTTTTTCCATTGCTGAGATTTAGCGTGGAGGCTATTGCGGAGCTGTTTAAGAATTGGTATGAGATTTTTCTCAGCACCTAGCGCTGCTGCAATATTCATCGCTGTTGGAAAAGAGTCATTCGAGGATTGGGACATATTCACGTCATCATTGGGATGAACAGGGAGTTTGCTACCCAAAGGCTTTTTAGCTATCTGAGAACAACGGTTTGCAATGACTTCATTGACATTCATATTGAATTGCGTCCCGCTACCCGTCATCCAAACATGAAGAGGAAAATGGTCATTCAGGTTCCCGTCAAGAATTTCGTCGCAAACTCGTAGGATCAAGTCTGCTTTGTATTTAGGAAGACGGCCTTGCCTGCAGTTGACTAAAGCCGACGCTTTTTTCTCTATAGCATAGGCAGGAATCATTTCTCTTGGAATGAGATCATCTCCAATACAAAAATGTTCCAATGAACGCTGGGTTTGAGCTCCCCACAAACGATCCTTAGGAACCTTTACTTTTCCGAGACTGTCATTTTCAAATCTAAACTCTGTCATTTCTATTTCTTGAAATAAAACATCTCTACTTTTAAAGAAATAAGTAAACAGATGAATCCACAGGAACCGACGCGCGATAACAAGAGGGCCTCTATCATGGGACCTACGAATGCCGCGCGTGAAGCTGAAAGCTCCGATAGAGTACTCCCGCCGAAGACAGACCATGGCACGCTGCCAAGCCTAAGATGGTCGTTTTGCGATAGCCACAATCGTGTGTCAGAAGGTGGTTGGGCCCGGCAAACAACGGTCCGCGAACTGCCGACCGCAACAACTCTTGCTGGCGTTAACATGCGCCTTACGGCCGGCGGAGTGCGGGAAATGCATTGGCATAAGGAGGGTGAATGGGCGTACATGCTCAAAGGACGAGCCCGGATCACTGCCGTTGACCAAAACCTTCGAACCTTTCAAGATGATGTCAATGAGGGCGAGGGGTGGTATTTCCCTGCTGGCATTCCACACTCGATCCAAGGCCTTGAGGATGATGGGTGCGAATTTCTTCTTGTTTTCGACGATGGCAACTTCGATGAGAACGAGACTTTTTTGCTCACCGATTGGTTGTCCCGCGTTCCAAAAGACGTCCTTGCCAAGAATTTCAACGTGCCCGAGAGTGCCTTCGATAAAATTCCGAAGAATGAACTCTATATTTTCCAATCAAAAGTGCCCGGACCGCTATCGAAAGATCGTGTTACAGGCCAGGGGCCTGTTCCGGAGACGTTTAGCCATCGGTTGGATAAAATAGATCCGATCCGGATGAAGTATGGTACCGTTCGCATCATGGATTCTACTAATTTCCCTGCCTCCAAGACAATTACAAGTGCCCTGGTTGAAGTAGAGCCAGGTGGCATGCGGGAATTGCACTGGCACCCCAATGCCGATGAGTGGCAATACTATCTTTCAGGCCGGGGGCGAATGACCGTGTTTGCATCGAGTGGTAACGCTCAAACCTTTGACTACCAAGCTGGCGATGTCGGTTCTATACCACGGGCGCTGCCCCATTATGTCGAAAACACCGGCAAGACAACGCTCCGGTTCCTTGAAATGTTCCGCAGCCCGCTTTTTGAAGATGTTCCTCTTGCCCAATGGTTAGCATTCACCCCTCATGAACTCGTGCGAGCGCATCTGAATATCGACGAGTCTGTCCTATCTAAGATCTCGCCGTTTAGGATCCCGGTAGTTGGACCCTAAATTTCTTCTTTTTTCACTTATTAACGGTGGTCAAACTTCGCCCTACTATTCTCTTCTACTAAAAACATCATGTAGAATTATAATGGGACCCATGAACACATTTGAAGCAGAGCATAGGCTTAGATCATTATGGCAACAGATCTAATACAGGTCAGATCAGCTGAAAGATCGGAAATAGAATGGGTTAATCTACAGTATGATGAAGTCGAGTTCGTCCATTCTAACTTTGATAATGAGATTGTTGCTATTGCCGAAGTGAATGGCCAAAAAGCCGGTCTAGGAAGACTTATCACAATTGATAAAGAAAACCTTGAGCTCGGAGGAATGTATGTCTTTGAGCCATTTCGAGGTCAAGGAATTGCAAGGAAAATAGTTCAGTTCCTTTTGAAACACGCCCTTCCTTCACAAACCATCTATTGTATTCCTTTCGAACATCTTGTCCCTTTTTATAAACAGTGTGGATTTGCCCTTTGCATCCACTTGGACCGTGTTCCTAAAGAGGTTCAACATAAATATCTCTGGTGCAAAAAAAAGTATACCCACCCAACATCACTTTTATTAACCGGAGGGGAATAAACCATGACATTATCTTTGGAACGAAAATGCTCACTTTACTCCAGCAATTGAAATCGGCTGGCGTTTAGCCTACGATTATTGGGGACGTGGATATGCTACAGAGGGTGCTCTAGAAGTTCTAAAGTATGGATTTGAAATCCTCCATCTAAACCAAATTGTTTCATTCACTTCGGTTCAAAATCGTCGTTCCATCGGTGTCATGGAAAAAATCGGCATGCACCATGATTCCATGGATGACTTTGATCACCCGAAACTACCCGAGGGGCATAAACTCAGAAAGCATGTCCTCTATCGCCTTAATAGCGAAGGCGGTATCAAAAAGTCACCGAGAAGAGTCCAGAATCGTCAACTTTTTCATTTTTGATAGAATTTACGAGTGTGATATCATTTTTGCCTAAAGATGAAAACCCAAGCGTATGTTTGTGCTTATCTTCTTCTAAAACAAGAGGATAAGGTTTTATTGCAACTTAGGAAAAATACCGGCTACTGCGATGGAATGTGGTGCTTGGTATCGGGCCATGTTGAAGAAGAGGAATCTGCAACGCACGGGATGATTCGAGAAGCCGCAGAAGAAATCGGAGTGATCTTAAGACCTGAAGACTTAAAGGTCTTGCATGTGATGCATAGCAGAACAAATCGATTTAATATGGACATTTTTTTCGAGTGCCTGCAGTGGGAAGGTGAAATCAAAAACCTCGAACCGGACAAATGCGAAAAGCTGGAGTTTTTCCCTATAAATTCTTTACCAACAAATACTGCAGGTTTTAATGGGGAAGCCTTAAACGCTATTTTAACCGGGAAATTTTATTCGGAGCAAGGATGGAAATGATTCAATTTTCTGATTTTTTAAAGGTTGATATCCGGGTCGGAACAATAGTGAAGGTCGATGATTTTCCCGAGGCGAGAAAACCTGCGTATAAACTCGAGATCGATTTTGGTACGCTTGGAATTAAGAGATCTTCCGCACAAATCACCGACCATTATTCTAAAGAAAATCTCCTAGGCAAACAAGTGATCGCTGTCGTCAATTTTCCTCCAAAACAGATCGGGAAATTCATGTCAGAAGTCCTCACCTTGGGCCTGCCTGATGAAAATGGAGCTGTCATTCTTTTAGAACCCTCCAAGTCGATTCCCAATAGCGGCAGATTGTTTTAATGAAAAGAACATTTTTATGAAAATTGCGATTAGTTCAGACGAGTATTTTCCGATCATTGACCTTTTAATCGATGCTGTAAAGAAGAGGGGGCACGAGGTTCATTATTTTGGACCTTCGGCTGGAGGAAAATCGATCGATTGGCCTGAAGTGACACTGAAAGCTGTAGAGGAACTTAGAGAAGGAAAAGCTGATGAAGCCATTGTTCTTTGTTGGACCGGAACAGGATGCACGTTAATCGCCAATAAAATCCCCGGAATCCGGGCTGCACTTTGTTTTGATGCAGAGACAGCAAAAGGCGCAAGGACTTGGAATCATGCCAATGTTCTGGGGCTTAGTCTTCGACTCACTTCTCCTGCCATTTTACAAGAGATTTTACAGGCATGGTTTGATACTCCTTTCAGCCAAGATCCTTGGAATCTTCGACAAATTGAGAGAATTACTCAAACGGAAAGAAAAGCGACATCATGGCTTGTTTACTAACCCGAGGGTCAAATAGGTTACAACCTGCTTGCTGCACTCCTGCCAGATCGATCCTCCTCCTCGGCCTAGCCTCTCGCCCTAACCTATCGATGGGGTCCTCGTCGGTCGGACCGCTAACGCTTCGATCTGGCAGGAGTTCGCTGACGCATGTTGTAACCTATTTGACCCTCGGGTTAGTAGCAACTCAATCGTATACTCATACCTAAGATACGGCGCACTTCGGCACCATTACTCGATTCACTTGAGTGAACTTGAACCTATCCCGAAATAGTATTGACCCTATATCAAGTTAAAGTTTAAATTACATTCGAACTATTTTATTTCTTCCTTTTAGCTTTCGATTAGAAGCTTATAGATGAAGGAATTCTGAAAGGAGGGTCTTGTGACCGTACAATCCACAGAAACCAATACTTCAGCTCTTCAATTAAATGACCTTATTGGAGAACTAAGGCTCATGATAGACGAAGCTCGTGAATCGATTGCTTCCACTGTTAATTCTAGACTTGCAATGCTTTACTGGCATGTTGGAAATAGAGTGCGTAAGGAAATTTTGAAAGAAGAACGTGCTGAATATGGTCAAACTATTGTCGCATCCGTGGCACGACACTTAACAATTCATTATGGCAAAGGGTTCTCTGAAAAAAGCTTACGTCGAATGATCCAATTCGGAAATACCTTTCCTGATCAACAGATTGTCGCATCACTGCTGCGACAATTGAGCTGGACCCATTTTACCTTGCTACTACCTATAAAAGACCCCATAAAACGAGACTTTTACGCCGAGATGTGTCGGATAGAAAAGTGGAATGTACGGACTTTAGAGAAAAAAATTGATTCCATGCTTTTTGAACGAACTGCTCTTTCGAAAAAGCCGGAGTCTTTAGCACAAAAAGAGCTAGATGCTTTACGAAAAGATGATCAGCTCACTCCTGACCTTGTCTTTCGAGATCCTTACGTTCTCGAGTTTTTGAATCTCGATGATCACTATATAGAAAAAGATCTTGAAGACGCCATAATGCGAGAGCTAGAACAATTCCTTTTAGAGCTTGGAATTGGTTTCTGCTTCCTTGCCCGACAGAAACGAATCATCATTGATGATAAAGATTTTCATCTCGACCTACTTTTTTTTCATCGCAAATTAAAACGCCTCGTTGCCATTGAATTGAAATTAGGAGATTTCAAGCCAGAATACAAAGGGCAAATGGAATTATATCTCCGATGGCTTGATAAATATGAACGACAATCAGGAGAAGAATCGCCTTTAGGATTCATACTCTGTGCAGGCAAACAAAGAGAACAAATTGAACTGCTCGAATTGAATCAAGCAGGCATTCATGTAGCCGAATATCTTACAGCACTGCCATCCAAAGAAGTCTTGAGGGAAAAACTACATAAAGCCATAGAACATGCACGAAAACGGATTCAAGATCAAAATGAATGATGAACTTACCCAAAATACCCCTGAATGGTTCGAATTTCGTCGTACAAAGATAGGAGCTAGTGATGCACCCATTATAATGGAAGTATCACCTTGGAAAACTCCTTTTCAGCTCTGGCTTGAAAAAACTAGAATGACTCTACAAGAAACTGCACCTCATCAAATGCGGGGAATTGAGTTAGAGAAACTAGCCAGACATGTATTCGAAAAGAAAACGGGGATGATCATGAATCCAAAGGTTGTTTTGCATCCTACGTTGGATTGGATGATGGCAAGTCTAGATGGTATTGATGGAAACGCCGTTTTGGAAATCAAATGTCCCGGTCAAAATGACCATGAAATAGCCAAAAATGGAAAAATTCCTGAAAAATATATTCCGCAAATTCAGCACCAACTGGCTGTAACTAGTTTGAATTTGGCCTATTACTTTAGCTTTGATGGAAGTGATGGTATCGTTGTCGAAGTGGGTAGGGATGATAGGTACATTGAGCGGATGATATGTAAAGAACTGGCTTTTTGGAAGTGTATCGAAACATGTACACCACCTCCTCTGAATGATCGTGATTTTGTAAGGCGTAATGATTTTTCTTGGATTGAAACCTCACAAAAATGGCTAAAACTACAAAAAAAGCTTACAGAACTAGAACATGAGGAAAAATCTTTACGCGAGACATTGATCCAAATGGCCGAAAATCAAAGCTGTTTTGGCGGTGGAATTCGGCTTACAAGGTCTTTGCGAAAAGGGAATATTCAGTACTCACAAATACAAGAACTCAAAGAAATTGATCTAGAAAAGTACAGAAACGCGCCGAGTGAATATTGGAGACTTTCTGCTATTGAGCAACAAAAGCCTGACAAATAATGCTGCCAAAAGCATTGACTCTTCTAGAGTCGTGCGATAATCTATGTCCGACTATGAAAGTGTGCTATTTTATTTTCTTTTTTTCTTCGCTTTTTATTTACGGAACTGAGGAGAATTTCATTCTCATGGATGGTACGACTGGGCAAACCATCCAAGAACTCGGCCGGGTCGATGAACGAATGACACCTGGCTCAACTTTTAAAATTGCGCTTAGCCTGATGGGATTTGACCGCGGAATCTTAAAAGATCAGGAGAATCCGATTTGGCCTTTTCATAAGGGTTACGACGATTTTTTAGAGTCATGGAAATGTCCGCAAACTCCCCAGTCATGGATGAAAACGTCTTGTGTTTGGTATTCACGACTTCTAGCCAATCAACTCGGTTTCTACTACCTTTTATCCTATGTAGGAGCCTTCGACTATGGCAATCTAGATGCTTCAGACCCCGATTCTTGGTTAAACTCTACTCTTAAGATCTCTCCTCGCGAACAAGTTGTTTTTATTAAAAAAATGGTTCAAGAAGAGCTTCCCGTTTCCCGCTATGCAATTCAAATGACAAAACAACTCGTTTTCATCGATGCATTCCACAAGTGGAAATTATTCGGAAAAACAGGACAGGGCTCCATTGATGGTCACGAACTTGGCTGGTTTGTCGGCTGGATCGAAAAAGATAACCGCTTCTATCCATTTGCCTATACGATCCGCGACACAAAAATCGATCTTTCTAAGCGAATCCCCCGAGTCAAAGAGTTGCTGATGGAGCACCTCATTTTCTGACCGTCTGGATCCCAAACAATCTTTTACCCAGAGTTCCACCGCAAAATTTTTGGATACATGGATTGGGTCGATTATTCTTAAGTAGTTAATAAACAATGTGTTAAATTAAACCATCCTTTTTCAAGTGAGTTAATTGGGTTAAATAAATTAACGAAAATTGACCCATATAACCCATCCATGTTAGAATGAAAAATTGGAGGACAAGCTATGAAATTTCCAGAGGCTGAATCATCTACTCTAGAGTTTAAGCAGGAAATGCCCAAAAACGATCAAATCGTTAAGACTGTAATTGGATTCTGCAATCAGAATGGCGGGAAATTGGTGATTGGAGTGACTGATCATGGTCATATCGTTGGAGTTTCTCCAGAGACAGCCGCCGATGCAATTGAGTCTTTAAGTAAAGCAATTTACGATGCGTCAACCCCATCAATTTTACCTCTTGTCTATACTCAAACAGTCCATGACAAAACGTTACTTGTTATAGAAGTTTCCTCAGGCACCAATAAACCTTACTATATTAAATCGGAGGGGTTAGAAAAGGGGACCTATGTTCGATTAGCCACTATGACAATGCGAGCCTCAGCTGATTTGATCGAAGAGCTGAAATGGCAGGCACGTGGAAAATCTTACGATATGATGCCCGTTTACAAGACGACGGAAAATGATTTAGATCAAGAGAAGATAAAAGAATTTATTCGGTCCAGAAAGAGTGAAAAAAAAGCAAAGATTTCACATGAGCTTTTAAGTTCATACTATCTGATCACTCAAGAGCATGCCCATATCTATGCAACTACAGCAGGAATTCTTTTATTTGGTAGACAACCTCAATACTTTTTCACTGAAGCTATGATTATCTGTAGCCATTTTAAAAGGAACGAAGGAAGAGAGTCACTGGCCTCTATCGATTGCAATGGCACCTTATTTGAACAGTTTGAGAGAGCTTACGATTTTATCGTGAGCCGATTGTCCAAAGCTTTTACTATTGAAGGGCCTCGTCGCAAAGAAGTTCTCGAAATCCCACCTCAAGCTATTCGTGAAGCACTTCTAAATATGATTGTCCATAGAAATTACCATCAAAAAAGTCCTTCAAAAATTGCGATTTATCAAAACCGGATTGAATTTTTCAGCCCGGGAACATTTTTTGGACCGCTGAATCCTCAGAACTTAAAAATGGGTCTTAGCTTCATTAGAAATGCTGCCATCTGTAAAGCTTTCCGCGAGGCTGAATATATTGAAAAAATGGGAACAGGATTTATCACGATTTTTAAAGCTTATGAAGAGAGAAACTTAAAAACACCTTCGATCATCGAAGGAGAAGGTTTCGTCAAATGTATCTTGCCAAGAGAACCAATCATACAAGCTATTCAAGATGAGCTACAGCCCATTTTAGCCTTATTTGATCTGGTAAGAGAACTCACCATTTCAGATGTCATAAAAAGTCTTGGACTTGCAAGAACAACTGCTGGTAGGAGACTAGATACCCTCGTAAAACTCGGCAAAATCAAAAAAAGGGGTAAAGGAAGAGGCACCGTGTATCTTTTATGAATAGAGATGGGTATTTTCAAGTTGAAGAAGGGCCGACACAATACTTTGCTTTGAATACTCTTTTCGATCGATTCTACCTTTCGTAAGAATGCCAATGATACCTTCTGTAGATCCGAGCATCGTATTGGAGGTGATCCCCTGGTGGAGGCAGGCCTGAGAGAGATCCATTTTTTTCTCCAAAATCAGGTCGATAAGGCGCCTGGGTATTTCAAAACCCATGGAGAGGCCTGTATAGTAATGAACTCCATCGTAAATGCAGCAAACTGTCGTGATTAAAAAGCCTGTTTTGGTGCCGTCGGCTTCCATGATCCCTCCTTCGATCCCAAAGCTATAATGGCACCCTTGACACTCTTGGAAGGCATTTTTGGCTCGATTTTTTGCTCCTTGGATGGTCGTCTGAAGGGAGAGTGGTTGGTCCGGAACATCGGAAGGTGAGGCATAAGAAAAAATCTTCGCCTCAGCAAATATCGAGAAATCTCTGATAACTTCTGTGACAGCAAGAACTTTCACACGATTTGTTGAACCAATGGCGATGATCATGATCGTAAAATATTACATTAACAGATCTTAATTTCAAGAGTCTGGGGGTTGACTTGGATGTAAAGCATTTCACCTTTGTCAAAATGTTTCGCGTCTTTCATTTCAACGCCTTTGATCCGAGATACAACTTGTGCAGAGGATTGATCTTTGAGGGGACCGAAAAGGGTTTCAATTTGTTGAAGATTCAATACCGATCTCATCGCCCCATCATGGGAGGCACAAACGACCGTTTTCCCGACATACTCTGAAGAAATGCTAAGAATAAATCGTCTCATCCGATCGATCACTTCACAATCGGTTTCTGCGCCATCTGCTTGCTGGGAGATGATTTTTTCTAATCGACTTAATTTCGAATACCCTTTCCATGAAGGATGGACTTTCCAGTCTTCACTTAGAAAACCTGTCAAAGAGCCGTGATCGAGTTCATTCAAAGCATTTTGTACAACAATAGGAAGATTTAATTTTTGTGCTAGGGGACGGACCGTCTCGAGTGTTCGAAGATACGGAGAAGAAAAAATCGCGGCTACATGCTGATCGGAAAATTTCTCATATAACGTTTGAGCTTTATCTCGACTCTCTTCCGTGAGCCCTGTGTCGAGTTCAGATCCTGGAACGGATCCGCCGCATAAAACTTTCCCTTTTGCTGGAAGCTTGGGTTCAAAATGCCGTATAAAATAGATATTACAAACCATAGGTTGATTATTATACCATAATTGATCATTTATATAAATTTTTGCAAATCTCTTATTGTTAATAATTTAAGACGGATTAAAAGAGCAGTTGATGAGATGATCATTGACGAGGCCGACGGCTTGCATGAAGGCATAGATGATCGTGGGGCCGACAAAGGTCATCCCCCGTTTTTTGAGATCTTTTGATAGGGCGATACTCTCGGGAGAGGTTGCAGGGATTTCTTTTAGATTTCTCCATTTATTTCGGATCGGTTTTCCCCCGACAAAATTCCAAAGATAGGTGTCAAAAGAACCAAATTCTTTCTGGATCTGTAGAAAAACTTGGGCATTTTGCCGGGCTGCAAAGATCTTCAATCGATTTCGGATGATCCTTTCGTCCTTGCATAACGATTCCAGTTCACCATCGGTCATCGAGGCAACTTTTTTGGGATCAAAATGATGGAAGAGTTTTCTGTAAGAAGGCCGTCTTCGGAGGATGGTTTCCCAGCTAAGACCGGCCTGAGCACCTTCCAAGATCAACATTTCGAACAGATGCCGGTCATCATGGACAGGAATCCCCCATTCGTTGTCATGATACTCGGCATAAATCTCTTTTCCTTCACCAAAACATCGATTCATAGATCGGGATACCGTTTTACAAGGGTTTCTTTCATTTCACACACCACCCGCTTTATCTCTTTTTCGGGAGAGAGCTGAATGATCTCATCTTTTACGATTCTGCCGAGGTCGATTTGGATGGCTTGGCCGTCGACAAAACCGTAGTTGTTATGAAGCGTTTGAATCCGGTCGGTGTATCCTTTTTTTGCACGGGATACGAAGAGGTTCCGTAGTTGAAGAACGGCCTCTTTGGCTTTTAACACTTCTCCTTGTTGGAGTAACTTGTCTAAATATGCGAAAACGAGAATGGCTTTCTTTTGTAAAACAAAAGGGGTTTGCTTGAGATCGATCGTATAAGATTTTCCTTTTTGGTCGATCAGCTGCAACGGTTGATTAAGCTCCGTTGATGCGCTCAGATGGACATAAACCAACCCTGACTCTTCTCGAAGGTGATCGAACCCTATTTCATACCGTTTAAAAAGTTTCTCGAGTCTTTCTCTTTTTTTAAAATAAGCATGGGAAATCCACTTGAGTGATATGAGCCGTTTTAGCCGTTTATAATCACGGAATTTACTTTTCTTGAGAACGGGGCGCGGATTGAAAAGTTTGAGGATGTACCGACCGTCTTCGCTTTCAAAGGCCGTCATTTGTTTCCCATGGCCGCAATAAACAAACGTTTGTTTTAGGATATGGGAGACTTCTGCTTGGGATGTCGCCGGCCCTTCTCTAGTGAGGATAAACGGATGAGAAAATTGATCGGGTTTAAATTCTCGGTGGGTGTAGAGATACAAAAGATGGCCAATTCCAACCACCGCCACACAGAGAAGACTATAGAGAAAACCTTTTTTTAAAGAAGAGCCATTCATTTTTTTCTCTCTTTTTCAAACGGACAAGATTAAAGATGCCCTTCAATTTTCTCCCTTTTAAAGTAAAATGAAAAGCCCCTTTTTCGATCCCTTCTTTCACGCTCGTTTCAACCGAATAGGTTCCTTTATCCCAGATCGACACTGTCCCAGCTCCATAACCGGATGGAATCGTTCCTTCAAAATCTTTATAATCATACGGATGGTCTTCCACCATGATTGCGAGTCTTTTGACCTCAGGGTCATTCGATGGTTTCTTAGGAATCGCCCAGCTCTTCAAAACCCCTTCCACTTCGAGTCTCAAATCGTAATGCAAATGCGATGCATGGTGCTCCTGAATGACAAAGATGAGGCTTTTTCCTTTTGCTTTCCTTACCTTTGCTGCAGGCTCTCTCGAAACTTTTAAGTTTCTTTTTCTTTTGTACTTCGTTAGCTTCATGGTATCCTCTGTGGTAAAAAAAATCTTATCAGTTACGGTAAAAGAGTCTTAAAATTTTGGAGATGAACGAAAGAAAAGGATGAAGGGTGTCTATGAAACGGGAAACTTCACGGTTTTGGGACCGATGGGCTGCTTCTTTGAAAGAGTTCATGTTTTTAAGAATGTAAATGTAATAAAATAGGCCTAAGAGATTCTGGGTTGTTTGCAAAAAGAGATGAGCTGCTGAAAGATGGCCCCTCAAAAGCGCATCGATTGTGTAGCTCTTCAGGGTTTTCACAGACTTGATGTTGCATCCCCGTCTCAGCAAGTGAGCGACAATTTTATCTAACGGATCTGCATTTATGCAATGGTCTTCGAAATATTTTTCCAGCTCAGCTTGAAGCGGCGCATCTCTTTCAAAATCTTTTCCTATTTCTCTGACGATTGTAGCAACAACGACCTGTTTTTTGGCTTTAATATAGGAAGAGCTCCCAATGATATGCAAAGGTTGTTTTAAATCAATACTAGCGATGAAACGTTCTAAGTCAGAGGGTGGTACGCGTTGGAAAAGCCTTTCTATTTCAGCGGCTTTAGAGACATTAAAGATCTTTTGTGTGATCAGAAGTTCAGCAATGGCAGGAAATTCACATGCAGCTTCAGAAGCCGAGCGCAAATCGGATTCGGGACTGATGTTTTTCAACGCATATTCAACAATAGATGTCTCTCCCGTTTCGCAGGCGTATTTGAGCTCATGGGGGTCAGGCGGTGCCGATTTTACTCGATCTTCATTACGAGCTCGCTCGATTAATTTGAGGTTTTTAGTTTTATAAGCAGCTCTCAACAAATCAGAGGGTGTGAGGGCATTTTCTAAGAATAAATGTGGAGTGAGATTATCTAAGATTAATTCTACCAATTGTTCGAAATGGTTTTGTTTTTCTGCCTCCAGCAACACGGTGCGTAAAAGGGTCGGATCATCCAATTGAAAAAGGCGTATTTGCAAAAGCGTCCTAAACACATTGAAATTATAGGTCTTACATGCAGCTCGAGTTGCTGCGAGGATATTACAACACCCTCGATCAATGATTCTGAATGCAAAGTCGACAACGGTATGGTTTCCTGTCTCCCCTGTTTCAAGGGCAAAAGCGAGTTCACCACTGATCGGGTTGTTTTTTACATCCAGTCTATCTCTCCAAATTGTTATGTAAGCAACATCTTGCGTCGAATAGGCTTCTTTTAGGATTTCTGCGGAATCACAGGGTAACGTGAGCGCAAAGTTTAAAATCTTGGTCCTCAGCTCCGAGGGCTCCATGCGATGAATACCCCTCACTAACCTATAATCGAGTCTTAAACCCTGAATTTCACGCAAACTAGAAATCACATGTTGTAAAATAATTTCGGTATTCGATGCATGGACTGCAATAAAGATATAGAGTTGATTTTCTGCATAATATTTTTGACGCGACTCTAAATCACAATATCCTTCGATTTTCTTGACAAAGTCTAAATTCCCCTGGCGCAAAGTGGGACATAAAAAGGAAAGTAAGATGTCGCCATCGAGTTTTGATCTGTATTCTTTTTCAACTTGAAGGTTGTCGCGTAGTGCGGCTTCAATGACACAACTCACCATGCGGAGTTGTTTTCTCTGACTCGCTGCTTTGCCCCAGTTAATCAGAGTCGATAAGGGCCACCAAGGCGGAGGATTCGATGTTGTCGCGCGTTGCAGACGGTATTGTAAAAGTTCCAAACTTCTCAAACCCACAATGATGTTCACGGGATATTCACGGAAATCAGGTATAAATCCCACCAACATTCTTAAACCAGGGAGTTCTGCTTTAAAGGGTATAAAAAAATATCCTTGATCTTCCTTCTTCCAAATACGAAAAGTTTCGCGCAAATTTTCCACAGTGGCTTTCAGTTCAGCTCCTAGTCTCTCATTGGGAATATCGGCAGGCAGGTCGAGCTTCAGCCTTCTCTCAAATTCTCTTAAAACAACGATATTTGTCAGCCTATCCGCTCGAGAGAGTGCAATCAAACTTCGGTTATCTAAAAATCTGAAAAAATAAGCCCGTATCTCCGCAGGCATCGTCGAAAAACTCAGCGCCATGGAACTAGTATATCACATCGAAAACTAAACAGACTGACAAGAGGTTTTTTTAGCGAGTAAAAATTATCCTATTCACTTTCAGGGGATAACAGGATATGCAGGATCGCCCCGAAGAAAAGACCCGAAGAAAAGATAGGGGCGGCAAGATATGCAGGATGGTAAATTCTTTCTTATCATGCCTATCCTGCCGCCCCTATCTTTTCTTCGGGGCTTTTCTTCGGGGCGATCCTGCATATCCTGTTCTCTTTATCCTACCATTTCCAAGAAAGACCGCCTGTGAAGGTATATGCATAGAAGTGTTTCCAGAAATCACCGGCGACTTCGGCGAAGAGGTCTATGTTCTTCGGCAATGCTGCGGTGAAGTTCAAAGATCCTTGGAACGCATCGTGGTGGAGTTCGACACCTTCGATGGTGAACTGTTTACCAAAGTGCTTGAATTTGGCCCTAATTTCGTCTTGATGGAAATAAAACCGGTGGAGCCAGGCTGCATCAATACCGAAGGTGAGGGATGACCATGCTTTGGTTGCAAAGTGGAGTCCTAGGCGGCTGTTGACAGGGTTGACATTTCTTTCTTCGACGTGGAGATCCCATCTTTTTGCTCCGTGCTCTTTAAAAGAGTTACGGTGGAAGTGCTGGTATTCGAGTCCTGCAAAGGGTTGGAGTGTGGTGCATCCGAGAAAGATATTTCCACCCAGTTCATTGTAGAAAGTGACCTCGGTGATTTTGGGATAGCCGGTGGCTTTTCTGTCATGGATCGAACGTCTGACTTTATCATGGCTGTAGCCGGCGAGAAGATTAGAGATGAAGTAGACCGGATCGGGATTGTAGGCACCGTAGATGGCTCCCATGATGTTATGGGCATGACCGAAATCAATATGATCTTGTTCATAAGAGCCGGCAACTCCAATCGTCCCATGAGTGCCGATATACCGATGGGCTCCGAGGGTGAAATTCCAGTTGTGGAGTTTATATCCTTTTCGAAGATGGCTTTTGCCCCACTCACCATCGGCCCAGATCTTCGTCGTATCGGGACAGACATATTCGCAGCCATCTCCGATGCGGCGAGCTAAAGGATAGTAGATTCTTTGGATGAAACGTTGGCTGGAGTGCTGGGCGATATAGAAGAGGTTGGTGTATTGTTTTCCTGTTAACTCGGAGAGTTTTCCGTGGAACTCATGATGGCCATGGTCAAGTTGTCCTCCGACATGCGCTTCATTCGAGTCTTTAGCACCCTCTTTGTAATGGCTTTGTAGTGTTAAATGAACATGATTTTTTCCATAGCTGAGGACAGGTGTGAGGTGCGGATGGTTGAATTCGGCTTTTTCAAATTTTCCAGTGATGCCTTTCTTTGATTTGAGAATGGTGTAAGGTTTGTTGATCGAATATTCTTCGAGAGGAAGAACTTCGACAACACCTCCTTTGAGGTGGGATTTGCCTCGGACATCGATCTGGTCACTTTTGCGTCCGATTTCCAGTTCATACCGACTACCTTTTTCTTGGGTGTAGTTCTTGATAACTCTTAGAGTGCCGATGCTATTTCCTGGAGCAATAGCGCCCCCTTTTTTGATGGTGAGAAAGTTCGTCGTTCCACTTCCGCCGAGTTTTCCCGTAACGATGACTTCTCCTAAGATTTTTCCATTATTGAGGATGGAGCCGCCAGGGATATTTCCTTTGAGCACCCCTTGCCGAACGATCGTTCCACCCGTATAGGTATTGTGGCCCGTCAAAGTGAGTGTGGCTTTCCCTGTTTTGATGAGTCTCCCGGAACCTTTGATGTTGCCAGGGAACTTAGCATTGAAAGTCTGATCGAAGATGAGGGTGGCATTGTCGGTGATGTTCCCTGTGATGCTATTGGTATTTCCAAGCAAAGATCCTTTCTTAATGAGGGTTCCGCCGGTATACGAGTTGTTTCCGGTGAGTTTTAGAGTTCCTCCGCCTGCTTTTGTGACTTTTCCGGTTCCACTGATATCACCGGCATACGTCTTAGATTTAGCATTGAAAAAAATGAGTTTTGCATTATCGATGATATTGCCGAGCGGGGTTTTGCCTCTATTCTTCAAAATTCCTTCTTGGATGATCGTATCACCCGTGTAGGCTGCCGCTCCATTTCGAAAAACAAGTGTTCCAGGCCCTTCTTTTATCACTTCTCCTGTTCCTGTGATCGATCCTTCAAAGATGCCCTTCGTTTGTTGGTCGAAGATCAGAATACTGTCATCCACAATACTACCTCGGAGAGATGCCGTCGTCCCTGCAAGGGCTCCTTCTTCTATCAATGTTCCCCCTGTGTAGGTATTCGTTCCGGTGAGGGTTACAGTTCCAGTCCCTGTTTTAATCAACTCGCCTGGCCCACTGATATTTCCACTGAAGGTTCCATTAAAATTTTGGTTAAAGATCAGCGTTGTATCATCGACGATATTGCCCGGTAAGCTGCTCGTGGTCACCTGAAGAGTTCCAACCTCGAGAAATGTACCTCCCGTGTACGTATTAGTCCCCGTAAGAGTGAGTGTTCCACTTCCTATTTTGACAAGCTCCCCCGTTCCGCTGATATTTCCACCAAAGGTTCCATCAAAGGTTTGGTTAAAGGTCAAAATGGCATTGTCAACGACATTTCCAGGAAGTGTGGTCGTATTAACTTGGAGATTCCCTCCATTAATAATCGTTCCGCCCGAATACGTATTCGCTCCACCCAGTGTTAGTGTCCCAGACCCAATTTTGACGAGCTCGCCCGTTCCACTGATATTTCCAGGAAATGTTCCATCAAAAGTCTGATTAAAAGTCAGGGTTGCATTATCGACGACATTTCCAGGAAGTGTGCTTGTGTTGACTTGTAAATTTCCTGCATTAATCACCGTTCCGCCCGCGTATGTATTGGCTGCACCCAGAGTCAGTGTCCCACTTCCGATTTTAACAAGTTGTCCTGTTCCACTGATAAGCCCATTGAAAGTCCCGTCAAAATTCTGATCAAAAGTCAGGGTTGCATTATCAACGACATTACCAGGAAGTGTGTTTGTGTTGACTTGTAGATTTCCAGCATTAATCACCGTTCCGCCCGCGTATGTATTGCCACCGGTAAGAGAGAGCGTCCCACTTCCTATTTTAATAACCTGGCCTGGCCCACTGATAATTCCACCAAATGTCCCATCAAAGGTTTGGTTGAAGATAAGCGTGGTGTTATCGACGATATTGCCTGGCAAACTATTGGTGTTGACCTGAAGGGTTCCTGCATCGAGAAAGGTCCCTCCCGAATATGAATTACTCCCCGTAAGAGTGAGTGTTCCACTGCCTATTTTGACGAGCTCGCCCGTACCACTGATATTGCCAGGAAAGGTTCCATCAAAAGTCTGGTTGAAGGTCAAAATGGCATTGTCGACGACATTTCCAGGAAGTGTGGTCGTGTTGACTTGAAGATTTCCAGCATTAATAATCGTTCCGCCCATGTACGTATTCGCTCCACCCAGAGTCAATGTCCCACTTCCTATTTTAACAAGCTGCCCTGTCCCACTGATGAGTCCATTGAAAGTCCCGTCAAAGGTTTGGTTGAATTGCAACGTGGCGTTGTCGACGACATTTCCTGGTAAACTCATCGTATTGACTTGAAGGGTTCCTCCATTTATCGTTGTCCCCCCTGCATAAGTATTAGCCCCTGTTAATGTCAGAGTTCCCGTTCCAACCTTGATCAAACTTCCCGATCCCGTGTCACTGATCACACCTGCAACGGTTGTGCTCAGGTTAAGACTGCCGATCTGAAGCTCAAAGTTATTCAGCTCAACCGTGCTGGAGCTATCGGTCGTGAGCGCCCCCACTGTATTATTTTGATTAATCGTGAGTGATGAGCTATTCGTCAAAGAGACATTTGCACTCCCTCCCGAAGCGGAATTATTAAACGTCAAACTAGATTTATTTAAGGCAAGAGTCGAAGACCCAGCTGAAGAATTATTATTAAATACGATCTCGGATATAGGACCACTAGGTGCTCCGGGGCTAGATGAATTTATTTGGGCTGAACCTGCTTGAGAAGTACTAGAAAATTGAAGGAGTGAATCCTGTACGTCAATAGTCGATTGTGCAGCGGTCGAAGAGTTATTGAACAAAATGCTCCCATTAGGAAAAGCGGTACCAAGGTTTTGCATATTGATTTGAGAGTTGCCCGCTGTCGAAGAATTATTGAAATTTAATGTTTGTGTAGTCGCATTCGTTGCACTAAAATTGAATTGAGAATTACTTGCTGTCGAAGAATTATTGAAATTCAATTGATTCGCAACTGCACCCATGACAGGAAAATTGAATATCTGTACCGATCCCCCCAGATTTGTAATACCCCCATTCTGAAAGTCTAAAACAGCACCCTCGTTAATGGTAAAAGTAAAGACAGTTGTATCATTAAATTGAAACGTCCCTGGAGTGAATGGATTCACCGAAGCTGAAATCCCATTAAAGGCAGGCGTTGTTGAAAATCCCGTCATGAACATCCCTGTATCTGCAGCGCCGGGTGGACCTCCTGCGGGAGTCCAACTGGAAGATGACGTGAGATCAGGTGTGGGCCCCGTTCCAACCCAGCTGTAATTGGTTGCACCTAAATAACCCCCTGTCAAAAGGGCAATTCCTAAGTAGACTTTCATGATGTTCTCCCAAATAGACGGCGTAATTCTTCTTTCGCCTTCTGGAGTTTTTCTTTGGTTTCTGGACTCAATTTACTCCCTGCACGATTTTGATAAAAGGTGAGCATCGACATCGCCGACCTAAAAGGAGAGCTTTTGCGGCGGGTGCTTTGCTCGGCCGATCTTTTCAGAGATTGTGCCATTTTACGGGGGCTCATCATGAAAACCCCTTTTTCTAAGTCGAGAGCATTGCTCCGCATCGTCACTTTTTTTGACCAATATTTTTTAGATTTAGACATATGTTTCTAAATTTAATCTTTAGCATGAAAGGATATTTTTTGTAGTATAGTTGTTTATGTTGATTTTGATTCTATTTGCATTCTTAGCTGGAATTGTCACGGTATTGTCTCCGTGTATCTTGCCGATTTTGCCTGCAATTCTCGGAGCTGGGACACTGCAAGGAAAACTCCGTCCAATAGGGATCATCACAGGGCTTGTTGTAAGTTTTTCTTTTTTCACACTGGCCTTGACAGCGATTGTTCATGCGACCGGAATACCTCCGAATGTTCTTCGGTATGCAGCGATTGTTCTTATTTTTCTTTTCGGCCTTGTGATGCTTTTCCCACGTCTCTCCAATGCATTTGCACAGTGGACGGCGTCGATTGCATCCATTGGGCAGAAAATTCCCTCTAAAAGCGGATTTTGGGGCGGAGTCATTTTTGGAGTCGCACTCGGTTTATTGTGGACTCCGTGTGCGGGTCCTATTTTGGCGAGCATCACCACTTTGGTTGCAACGCGGGCTATTACGGCCAGTGCTGTGATATTAACTCTAGTTTATAGCCTTGGAGCAGCACTTCCTCTTTTTTTAATCGCTTATGGAAGTAGCAGAATCTTAAGATCATCCCAATATCTCTCCAAGCATAGCGAGGGGATTCGGCAATTTTTTGGCGCCATCATGATTTTACTCGCTCTTGTCTTGGCCTTTCATTGGGAAATGCTCCTCGAGCAAAAGTTGATCCGGTATATCCCCCAGAGCTTTGTCGAAAACAATCCACGGCTCGATCAAGAACTCAAAAAACTGCGGGGCGAAACGGTCAGTCAAGGAAAAGCACCTGAACTTGTCGGGATCGTCCAATGGATTAATTCACCGCCGCTGACCCTTGAACAATTGAGAGGGAAAGTCGTTCTCATCGACTTTTGGACCTACAGCTGTATCAATTGTCTCAGGACCATTCCGTACCTGGAAAAATGGAACGATACGTATGAAGATAAGGGTCTTGTCATCATTGGAGTGCACACGCCCGAATTTGAGTTTGAAAAAGACCCGATGAATGTTTTAAAAGCCGCCACTTCGCTGGGGATCAAATATCCGATCGCCCTCGACAACAATTACGAAACATGGACTGCTTTTCATAATAATTATTGGCCAGCCCATTATCTGATCGACCAAGAAGGGAATATCCGGATGGTCCATTATGGAGAAGGGGCTTATGTTGAAACCGAAAACAATATCCGTTCCCTCCTGGGTCTGGCACCCCTTGCTATGCAAGAGACTGAAAAAGTGATGCGACCTTTAACACCGGAAATCTATCTAGGAATGTCTCGCGGAACTAATTATACAGGGGAAATCACCCTCAAATTCCACCAACTTGTACGGTATTCTTATAAATCGCCTTTGAGACACGACACAGTCGGCTTAAGAGGTCCTTGGATGGCAGAAAGAGAATACGTTCAATCCGAAGGAGACGAGACTTACATCGATCTTAACTTCCTTGCTAAAAAAGTCTACCTTGTCCTCGCCGGAGAAAGCCCGATTCCTCTCCGCGTTTACCTCGATGGAAAACTGGTTAAGGAAATTGAGATCGATAGTGACCGGAAATATGACATCGTAACTACGACCTATGGAAGGCACCATCTTTCTGTCCTTGTTCCCCAAGGGATAAAAGCATATACTTTCACCTTTGGAGATTATTAATATGATTATTTTAATTCTTGCCTTGGCCGCTTTCCTCTCCCCTCTTCAAAGTGACGTTTACCATGTTCCTTTTTTCAATGCCGATTTTTGTTTCGAAGATGATCCCAGCGATTCTGTTAAAAGTTTCCTAAAACAGGGAATTCCTTATGAAGGAAATATCAATATCCTCATCGATCAAATGACCGAGCCAGGATCTGTTGCCATCGATATGGGGGCGCATGTGGGCATCCATACCATCACGATGTCGAGAAAAGTCGGACCAACAGGGCGTGTGATCGCCTTCGAACCCAATCCAAAACTATACCAAGAACTTCTCCAGACTCTGCAGCTCAACAAATGCACCAATGTCACGGCCATTTGCAAAGGGCTTGGCGCAAAACCCAAAACCGAAACCCTCGATTTCATCAAAATTGAGAAAAACTCGACCAAAGGGGAAACCATCGAGATCATTCCTCTCGATTCCCTCGAGCTCAATAATATTTCTCTGATCAAAATGGATGTCGAAAATTACGAATATTTTGTCCTCAGAGGCGCTCGAAAAACCATTTTAAGAAACAAGCCTGTTATCATCTTCGAATGTTGGATCGGCGCTGATTACGAAAAGAGTGCACCCGAAGAAAAAGCAAACTTTGATCGGGTGAGAGATCTCTTGGAAAGCTATGGCTACGAAATCTATGTCATCTATTGCAATGATTTCATCGCCTTCCCAAAAGATGTCCCGAACGATTTCAAAAAACTGTTTAAAAAACTTGATATGAATAACTTTAATCTGGGTCTATGAAAAAACTACTTCTACTATTTTTTGTACCTGTTCTTTGTTTTGCCTCTTTGAAGGTGGGCATTGGAAAGACCGATATCACACCACCTGTGGGAACTCCTTCGGCTGGATATATGGAGCGCAAAGGAATGGGAATGAAAGGGGTTCATGATCCCCTTCTCGCCATAGCACTTTGGTTGGACACTGGAGAAAAAAAGATCGGTCTTTGCAGTGTCGATCATTTGGGTTTTTCATATGAGATGGTTCAAGAGATCATCAAAAGTGTTCAAGAGCGCGTTGGAAACTGTGAAATCTTCATTGGCTCAACCCATACCCATTCGGGCGGAGGAGCTTTTCTTAATATTCCCCAGTTGGAACAGAGTTTAGCTGGCAAATACAACGCTCAAATCGTCGAATTTTATATCCATCAAACGGCGGAAGCGATTATTCAGGCTAGTCAAAATACAACACCTGCAAAAGTGGGATTCGGTTATGGATTTGCGGGAGCTTTAACAAAATACCGTGGAAAGTGGCCCTTAGATATTTCTCCCCTGAGCGATGTCACCCTGATTAAAGTGACAACACTCGACGATGCTCCGCTGGCCGTTTTATTCAACTATCCGATTCACCCAACGATCCTCGATGGCAAAAATGAACTTTTCTCGTCCGATCTCGTCGGTTATGCCCGGGGCTACATCCAATCTGAACTCGGCGCGCAGCCTCTTTTTTTCAATGGAGCGCAAGGCGATATTGTCCCCTCGACCGATGAACACACCTTCGAAGCGTGCGACAAAGTTGGCCGCTCTCTTGCAGAAACCGTCGTAAAAATCTGGAACACAACTGCGACCAGCGATGAGCTCCACGTTTCAACACAAAAAGAGGCATACACCTTCAAACCCCAACCAACAGCTTTTGGCCTGGAGCTACCCGTCGAAAATTACCCCACCGAAATGAATCTTCTCGTTTTCAACCAAAAACATGCATTTATCACCATTCCCGGTGAACTCAGCTCCATTTACGACCACCGGTTTAAAGAATACGGCGCACGGCTTGGCTTTGAACATGTCTCGATTTTTGGTCTAACCAATGATGCCCACGGCTACATCATTTTGCCCGAATCGTTTCGAAGAAAAACCTTCGAATCGTACCTTTCCTTCGGAGGAGAACATTACGGAGACAAAACAGAAAATCGAGCAATTTCTCTTCTCATGAAAAATGCCCCCTGAAAGAAAATCGTTTTATATTGCTCTTTTCGTTGCATTCATCGATTTGATGGGGATCGGTCTTATTTTTCCTCTTTTTTCCTCGATGCTTTTCAGTGAATCTTTCACACTTCTTCACCCCGATACTTCAGCGCATGTGCGCGGTATATATCTAGGCCTTCTGATTGCACTCATGCCGCTGACACAATTTTTTAGCGCTCCTATCTGGGGAACCTTATCCGATGGGTACGGCCGAAAAAAACCGCTCCAATACAGCTTAACCACAGCTTTAATCGGCTATCTCGTAGCACTTTTGGGTGTGAGTTTTAAGAATATTTTTATTTTGCTGGCATCTCGGATAGTCGTTGGATTTGCTGCAGGCAATACTTCGATTGTTCAAGCGACCATTGCAGACTTAAGTTCAGTCCAGAGTAAAGCAAAAAACTTTGGCCTCTATAGTATGGCTCTTGGAATGGGATTCACCATCGGACCTTTTTTTGGCGGATATTTTGCCAAATGGGGATACGCTATTCCTTTTCTGTTTGCAGCCTGCATGGTCTCAATCAATCTCGCATTCGTCTTCCTTTTTTTCCGAGAGACGCATTTGAAACCTATTCCTCAAAAAATCAGCTGGGGGATTGGATTTTCAAATTTGAAAAAAGCGTTTGCTTTTCACGAAGTGCGAACGATTTTACTCGCCTCTTTCCTGCACAATTTTGGTTGGTCGTATTTTTTTGAATTTGTTCCCGTCTATTTCATTGACAGGTTTCAGTTCACCCCGAAAGAGTTGGGATACTTTTATGCCAGTGTCGGTGCTTTTTATGCCTTAAGTACAGGCCTCCTCATCCGTCCCCTCATTAAACGGTTTAAACCGGAGCTCCTTTTCTTTGCGGGAAACCTTCTCGGAGCACTCACCATCTTCTCTCTCAGCTTTGTAAAAATACCCGTATGGATCTGGCCCTTGCAATTTTTACTCTGCTACTTCATCGCCTTCGTTGCACCAACTTACACCACTCTTATTTCTAACAATGCCCCCAAAGAAATCCAGGGCGAAGCTCTCGGCGTCTTGAGTTCCGTCAATGCAGCCGCCCTCATTTTCAGCCCTCTTTTTTCAGGCTCTTTGGTCGGCATCCACCCCTCCCTTTCCATGTGGATCGGGGGTAGCATCATGCTGGTAGGTTCAGCAATCCTTCTCCGTTATTTCTTCTTGAATAAAACCGCGTTGTAACCATCGAGATCTGTGATCAGTTCGCAGTCGTTAAAAAGAGCATAAAAAGCTTTCGTTTTAAACTTTTTCCCTATGCTCAACAAATTGGATAGGAGAATATATCCCCCCTGCTTGACTTTGGGAACATAGAGTTCGACATCCAGAATCGCTCCTTGTTCGGAGTAATTTCCATCGAGATGGAGAAAATCGATATTATCGATATAGGTCGATGCAGCTTCAGAAGTGCTATGGACAAGAACACAATAAGGATTGAGTCCTTCTCGGTTTAATAGACGCTCAAATTTTCGACGGGCTTGCAGCATATTGGTTCTGGCCCACCAAGTCATATCGGGATCGTTCTGATCTAAATTTTTAATCGCCTCATCATTCGACCAGGCATCGATCGCATAGACAACCCCTTGATTCAAATATTTCATAGTGGCAGCCACGGGATAAATAGACGACCCCGCATAGACCCCAATTTCAACACAGATTTCAGGTTTTCTGAGTAAAACCAGGTCCATCAAAAGATGGATTTTTTGTTCCGTACACCAGCTATTGGCTACAGAGGAAATCACCTTTCCTTTGAGTTCTTGATAACCGGGTTCCTCGAGCAGCTCCATGTAAGAAGGATCTACACCCGCATGAGCCCTAGGATGCCAATCTGCCATCAAAGCACAATTTACAAACGTCGCTATCACCAAGAAAAATTGTTTCATATTCATAAAATTCCCCAATTTTACAAAACTTTAAGATTTGGCGTCATTTCTGCAAAGAGAAATCGATTTAATAACTTGAAAAAAGAGCCGCATTTTATGAATACTCGCCACCATCGAATTCCATGGAAACTCTTCCTTTCTAAGCATCTCTTCCATACCGCTCAAATTTTCCTCCGAAGGATCGCTCAGCCATGCATACCCTGCACGATTGATCTCCCCTTTTTCCAACAGTTTTTTCAGCCGTGGCAGCAAAGTCTGTTTTTGCCACTCCCGATCAAAGCTAGCATGCTGACAGATGAGCCAAGCATGGAAATCGGCCTCTTTCCCATATTTGCTAATCACAGGCCAACCCTCGTCGAGTCCCTCTAAAATCTGCTTGAGCTGTGCGTAGTGTTTCCGATCAAACTCCTCGATGATCCCATCTTCACCCGGAGAAAAACTCTCCCTTTTCAAGTTGATCATCGAACATAAGAAATTGACATTGTCTCGATCATGGATCATCACTTCGACAAGACATTCCCTCAAAGCTTGATCGACTTTCGCCATCGCCTCCAACCTTTTGCAAACGTCATCCGAGGCGAAAACAGCTGATATAAAAATTAATATGAAGATGGTTTGGTGGAACACAGATAGTAGGTTACCATACAACCTAAAATGGCGCCACCGATCACGTCGTGCACCCAATGGGCTTTGATCAAAACACGCCCCGCCGCTACTCCCACCGCATCGACTAAAGAGAGTGCTAAAAGCGGTTTAGGAACATTTGAAGCACCATATCGAAAGATCAAAAACGATGGTCCCAAAAAAGCCGCTGCCGTATCACCCGATGGAAAAGACCTGCTCCCTCCATTCGGCCTCTTCTCGGCTATGACCGTTTTTAAGATCTCAATACAGATCTGATTGACACCCGTTGCGATACATAGCCAATTAAAACCTTCATAGTCCTCCCTCTTCAGGGCATAAATCCCCGAGGCGAGAGGTAACAGAATTTGGTTGGTCCACGTGTACCAACCAATACCGTGTCGTAACGATGAACTCATTTTATGATTCTGTTTTTTCTTCTCGGAATTCTTTCTCAATGAGAACTTCTGCAAAATTTTTCGTCATCCGATCAAACAAAATAGTTCCCGGTTTAAGTTCTTTGGTAAGATCTTGAATTTTTCTTTCCTTACTGTAAGCTACAGCTAAAGCTCTTCCCCAGTATTTTTGGAACTTACTATTATCATGAATCACTGCGTCTAAATTCTGTGACCATTTTCTAAGATTATAAGAGAACCATCCCACAGCACCACTCAGGCCTGATAGAAGTAACGCAGGGACAGGTTTCTTTGAAGAATGGTAAACGAATAAACTGAGCGCTGCGAAAGCTAGTGCTGCAATAGTCAAAACCTGAGAAGAACCTTTAGAATCCTTAACTTCTTCCTCTAAAACTGCAATATCGCTTTTATAATTTCTACTGAGTTTTTTTTCTGTAGCATGCAAAGCCGATGAAACTGCTCGAGAAGCTATTCGAATAGCAAATGCCATAAATTTCTCCTTTTTGTGTGTTAAAGTTTAGTGAAAAAACGAGAAAAATACAAGATTAGAATTCAGATGCAAGTAACTCATTATCAATGATAAACAAACATTAAATTTTAAGTATATATCAAGTTTTTATATTAGTTGATTAGTTAATTATTAAATGTTAAATTATTTGAAGAATGAAACAAATTAACAAAAGAAACAAACAATGAAATTAACAAACCTTTTAGCAGTTGCTTTATGTGGTAGCGGATTTCAGCCGAAACCGGTGGGGAAAACTAAAGATTTTCTTACTGTCAATGGAAGATTTGAATCAAAGAAAACTTTGAATGATCGGACTTGGGACACGGTAAGAAATATTTTATTTACAGACAGGGTTTCCAATAAAAACAAACTCAAGCTGATGGCTGTTGCAAGCGTTGCAGCCTACGTCTTTATTCCAGGTATCGAAAGATTAGCAATCGGACTTCTGTGCCCAGCTCTCGGCTCTGTGATGCTCTTGGCATGGGTTGGATACCAACTCAGTCGATTTTTAGCTGGAAAAATCCCCAGCTTGCTCGGTTCTACAGTTGCACCTAAAGCTCTGGAAGGTATTCCAGCTGCTGCCGCTCTAGTCAAAGAAGTCAAAGCCTTAACAAGCCGGGCAGAGATCATGACATCTGACAAATGGGTAAAGGAATTCGCCGCCATGAGCACAGCTCCAAAAACAGAGCCTTCTGAAGAAGAAAAAGAAGCTGAGCGGATTAAAGCAGAAGAGGCGAAAAAAGCTTACCTCAGAATGGAAAAAGCCAGACAGATGCGGCAAATACAACAAAGACGCCGAGCTGGTACGATGGCACGCCTCTAAAACACTCTTGACGAAAGGCATATACTCCTTTATGTAAAGTTGATATGCGGTCCATCTGGAAAGGTGCTCTTAGTTTTGGTCTCATTCACATTCCCGTGCGGCTCTATAGTGCGAGTAGGTCACGGGAACTTCAATTTAAACTTCTCCATAAACAAGATTTATCAGAGATTCGGTATGCGCGGATCTGCAAGGCTGATGGTAAAGAAATTCCTTGGACTGACATCGTCAAAGGATACGAATATCGGGAAGGTGATTATGTGGTCCTCACCGAGGAAGATTTTGCCCGGGCTAACTTAAAAAAAACAAAAACCATTGAAATCCTCGAATTTGCAAAAGAAGATGAAATTGAGCCGATTTACTACGAAAAACCGTACTATCTCGAACCGGAACAAGGGGCTGCCAAGGCATACCATCTCTTGAGAGAGGCTCTCAAACAGTCGAAGAAAGTGGCCGTTGGGAATTTTATTCTCAAACAACACGAACACGTCGGTGTGATCAAGCCGTACAAGGATATCCTCGTCTTGAACCAGCTCCGGTATAACGCCGAACTGACTCATCCGAAAGATCTCCATATTCCGAAAGAAACCTCTCTTCCCAAAAATGAGGTGGCCATTGCCCTGGAACTGATCGATCAACTGACAAAGCCGTTCAAACCCGAAGATTTTAAAGATACCTACACCAAAGAAGTGAAGAAAATCATCGAGCAAAAAGCGAAAGGGAAAAAAGTTAAAATCAAAAAAGGGGCCGAGGAAAAACCACCCAAAATACACGATATCATGTCACTTCTTCGAACTAGTTTAGAACAACATAAGAAAAAACCGAAACGACGTCGCGCCGCGTGATGTTGGCAACGCTTGTCAAAAAACCGTTCAACAGCCCGGAGTGGGTTTTTGAGATCAAATGGGATGGGTACCGCGCCCTTGCCTTTAAAAACAGAGAAGTTCGTCTGATCTCTCGGAATCAAAAGTCGTTCAATTCCAAGTTTCCCTCCCTTGTCAGAGAATTGAAAAAAATTCCAGGTAAGTGGATCTTCGATGGAGAAATTGTCATTTTAGATAAAAAGGGGAAATCGAATTTTCAGTTGATGCAAAATTATCTCAGAGCTCGAGAAGGGACACTTTTCTATTACGTCTTCGATATTTTATCGTATAACGGCAAAGATCTGACACAGCTTCCTCTGGTGGAACGGAAAGCGGTATTAAAGAAGCTTCTCAAAAAAGCACCTGTTTCTCATATTCGATACGGAGAGGATGTGGATACATACGGGATCAACTTTTTCAAAGCCGCAGTCAAGCAAGGTCTCGAAGGGATTGTCGCCAAAAGAAAAGCTAGTACGTATCAATTGGGGCGGAGCAGAGATTGGCTGAAAATTAAAAATGGATACAGGCAAGAATTTGTGATCGGAGGGTTTACCAAGCCCAAAGGAAGTCGGGCCTATTTCGGTTCTCTCCTGGTGGGAGTGTATAAAAAAGGAAAACTTGTCTTTGCCGGCCATGTCGGCGGTGGATTTGACCAAAAAACTCTTGAAAGTGTTTACAAAGAGCTCAAAAAACTCGTAACCACAAAATGCCCTTTCGCGAACCCTCCAAAACCCAATATGCCGGTGACATGGGTGAAGCCTAAACTGGTGTGTGAAGTGGCTTTTGCAGAATGGACATCGGAAGGGATTTTAAGGCAGCCGATTTTTAAAGGGCTCCGTGTCGATAAACCGGCTAAAGAAGTGATCCATGAAAAACCCGTTTAAAAATTTAGATAAGGTTTTATGGAAGGAAGACGGTTACACGAAAGGTGATCTTCTAAAATATTATGAAAAAGTCGCTCCTCTGATTTTACCGTATTTGAAAGACAGGCCTTTGGTCTTAAACCGTTTTCCGGATGGAATCGAGGGTGGCCATTTTTATCAAAAAAACGCCGGAGTCCATGTTCCAAAATTCGTTAAAACCATAGCCATTCATCAAGAAAATAAATGGATCCACTATATCGTGGTTCAAAATATCGAAACACTCCTCTATGTCGCTAATCTGGTAACAGAACTCCATATTTTCAATGCTCGTATCGGTCATCTTGAAAAGCCCGATTATATGGTTTTTGATATCGATCCACTCGGTGTTCCTTTTCGTGAAACTATCAAAACAGCAAGACTCATCCATGACATGTTGGATGAGATGGATGCACCCAACTTTTGCAAAACCTCCGGAGGAAAGGGGCTTCACATTTATGTTCCTACGCGTGGGAAGTATACTCATGATCAAATCAAAACGTTTGTCTATCTGTTTGCTATCGAAGTCCAGAAACGGCTCCCCGATTTGATTTCACTCAAAAGAATGCCCTCAAAAAGACACAAAAAAATTTACATCGACTATCTGCAAAATAGAAGACACCAAACCATGGTGGCTCCCTATTCTGTTCGGGCTTTTCCTCACGCACCTGTCTCGATGCCGCTGAAGTGGAGCGAAGTAAAACCAGGCCTCGATCCTCTCCAATTTACCCTCAAGACCCCGATCAGAAAAACCGATGCTTTCAAAGGAGTTCTGAAACTTGGATAAACACGACGTTGCAAAAATCTTGGATCAAATTGGAGTGTTGCTCGAGCTCAAAGGAGAAAATCCGTTTAAAATCAGGGCGTATCACAATGCCGCTCGCGCAATCGAAAACTTAGACGAAGATCTTGAGAAAATTGTCGAAGAAAAACAGCTCGAAGAAATTCCGGGCATCGGGAAAAAAATTGCCAAAAAAATCACAACACTTATCCAGACGGGAAAATTACCGTATTTTGAAAAGCTTAAAAAAAGAACACCCGAAGGTCTTTTGCAACTCCTCCATGTTCCTGGTCTGGGAGGAAAGAAAATCAAAACGCTCTATGAAAAACTTAAAATTAAATCGACAGACGATCTTCTGACCGCCTGCAATTTAGGGAAAATTGCCAAGCTCAAAGGGTTTGGGGAAAAGACTCAAGAAAATATCCGCGCAGGAATTGCAAAATTAAAAGAATACAGTCAGCGGATTCTTTGGTGGAATGCCACGGAGATTGCACAGCCGCTCTTAGAGAAATTATGTCGGTTGAAATCGGTGAAGAAAGCCGAAGTTGCGGGGAGTTATCGAAGAAAATTAGAGACCGTTGGAGATCTTGACTTCGTCGTGGCGTCTTCTTCTCCTGAAGTCGTCATGGATTGGTTTACCAAACTCCCAGAAGTTGCCCTCATTGCTTCTAAAGGCCCGAGAAAATCGTCTGTCCGTCTGAAAGACGGGATTGGGGCCGATATTAGGGTAGTTCCTGAAAATCAATATCCTTTTGCTCTCCTCTATTTTACCGGATCTAAAAATCATAACATTCACCTGAGGCAGAGAGCCCTTCATCAAGGACTTTCCTTGAATGAATACGGGATCGAGCCGGTGAAGAAAAAACACACAAAACTCCCCAAAAAAATAACTTCCGAAGAAGAAATCTATAAAACCCTCGGACTTTCTTACATTCCACCCGAGCTCCGAGAAGATTTAGGAGAAATCGAGGCTGCCGAAAAAGGGAAAATTCCAAAGCTTGTCGAAGAGATCGATATCCGGGGTGTTTTTCATTGTCATACGACTGAATCAGATGGACACAATACCCTTCAAGAAATGGTGGCGGCGGCTCAAGATCTCGGCTGGGAATATATTGGGATTTCAGACCATTCGAAATCGAGTTTTCAGGCCAATGGGATGGATGAAGATCGTCTTTTTGCCGAGCTCGAGCGGATTCGGAAACTCAACCGATCGAAAAAATTTTCAACCCATGTTTTCGCTGGACTTGAATGTGATATATTAAATAACGGCTCGCTTGATTTTCCAAACTCCGTCTTAAAACAACTCGATTTTGTGATCGTTTCAATCCATCGATCGTTCAATATGACCGAAAAAGCCATGACAAACCGGCTGATCAAAGCGATCGAAAATCCGTACACGACGATGGTGGCCCATCTCACCGGCCGGCTCCTTCTCAAAAGGGACGCCTACGCGCTCAATATTCCTAAAATCATCGATGCGTGCATTGCCAATCACAAGATCATAGAGCTGAATGCGTTTCCCAACCGGCTCGATATGGATTGGAGATTTTGGCGGAAAGCCAAAGAAAAAGGACTCAAATGCAGCATCAACCCTGATGCCCATTCAACCGACCATCTTCTTTATTATAAAGCTGGAGTCCAGTGTGCAAGAAAAGGGTGGCTTGAAAAAGATGACATCTTCAACACCCTCCCCTTGTCCAAAGTACGTGATTATCTAGATTCTGCCAAGTAAAGCTAGAATAAGTATGATAATGAGAATGAGTCCAATGATTCCAAATGGACCGTATCCCCAACCAGAGCTATATTTCCATCTTGGAATAGCGCCGATTAACAATAGAATCAGGATTACAATGAGTATTGTGCCTAACATAATTCCTCCTTCTATTCTCATCACTAGCATAAAGGCGAATTATTCTATGCTTTATTAACCCGAAGGTCAAATAGTTAACAAAAGGGCTTAGCGAGGCAAAGCCAGATTGATTCTCGCGAGGAATAACATTCTTGAATACGAAGGATTCCGAGCGAGAATCGATATGGCGAAGCCACAGCAAGCATCTTTGTTAACTATTTGACCTTCGGGTTAATAATTAAACATGTTAAAGCATGATGATCAGAAAGAGCTGTTTGGGGGTTATATAAAGAATCAAAAGCAGGAATCACCCGGCACTCTTTTATGGTTGAAGTATTTCCAGGTTTTAAGAGAGAAATATAATCAATCTTTTCGTCACGAGTACGAGGTCCTCTTGTCCATTGCCTTGACAATTCACTCGTGCATGTCTCTTTGTCCCCGAGATACCCATGGATGAGATATCGACTCAATAATTTTCCTTCTTCAGAGTCCCTTTCGATATTCAAATCTCCAGCTATGATAGTCGGGAGTGAAGGGAGGCTTGCAAGATAGTGCACCATCTCTAGAAACTGCTCTTGTCCTTTTGCGGAAGAATGGCCTTCCAAATGGGTTGCAACAATCCGAACCTTATTATCAATTTCTAAAATCGCAAATCCCCTCCGCATAGTCCATTTATTATTGGAAAAAGGGTGATTCGAAAAATGGGAAACCGAAGTTTTTGTGAAAACCATACATCCGCTTTCCATTCCATAACTATTGGGTCCTAAATGGATGTAAAAATGGGCAAACTCTCCGCGAAATTGCTCGATGAGGGCCTCTGCAAGAGCTGTATCAAAAACTTCCTGCAAAACGACAACATCTGCGCCACTTTTTTGAATTTCAGCAACAATACCACCCAGTCGATCTCTCCAGGGAATACATCCGCCACATGAATATTGTAAACCTCCGGTAAATCCCAGGATATTCCACGTCATGAGTTTGATGTCATGGACCGGTTTCTCAGGGGCCCTCCCTAAAACATGGATGAACGGCTTTTTTTGGAGTGCAAAAGCTAGTTGACGAAATTGGCGACAGATCATTCCCAAAAAAACGATCGACCCGAGAGTAAAAAAAGGAGAAACTACGACACAGACCAGCGCAGCGAAGGCAACCATTCCTGTATTCAAAACACGATGCGTTAACTTATAGGAAGAATTTAAAGGAGAAATGAGTCGATGACACCACTCGGATACCGTGCAAAACGGTTCAGCCAAATCCGAAGATATATTATAAAATGTTCTATCAAGTTCGACAGCCATAGGAAAATTATATATTCATCCGAGAAGCAAGTAAATATCTAAGATAATTTATCCTGCATATCCTGCCGCCGAAGGCGATCCTGCACATCCTGTTCTCCTAATATGGGATGACAGGATAAACAGGATCGCCTTCGGCGGCAGGATGTGCAGGATAAGAATTAGAGGAGGGATTCGAATTGTTTCTCGGTGAGGGTGGGTATTTTGAGTTCTTTGGCTTTGTCGAGTTTGGAGCCGGGGTCTTCGCCGACGAGGACGAAGTCGGTATTTTTGCTGACGGATGAGGAAACTTTTCCACCTCTTTCTTTGATGAGCTGGGCGGCTTGGTCGCGGGAGTAGTTTTGGAGGGCGCCGGTTAAAACAAAGGTTTTACCAGAGAAAAGATGTCCGGTTCGGGTGATTTGCTTAGGAGGCTCGGGTTTTACACCGTGGGCAAGGAGGGCTTCGATTTCTTTTAGGTTTTTTGGGTCTTGGAAATAACTCTTGATAGCTTCGGCCATCTTCTCGCCGATCCCTTCGATGCGGAGAAGATCGTCCTGTGTCATTTTTGCAAGCTGGTGGATCGAGCCGGCTTCCTGAGCGAGGAGTTCGGCTGTTTCTTCACCGACATGGGGGATTCCGAGGGCGCAAATAAGCCGGGCCAAAGAAACGTGCCTGGATGCATCGATCCCGTGCAGAAGATTTTGGATTGACTTTTCTTTAAAGCCCTCGAGTTTGGCGAGATCGTCAGCTGTGAGGGTGTAAATATCGGACGGTTTCTTGATGAGTTTCTTTTCAACGAGCTGCTCGGCTACTTTTTCTCCCAAATGATTGATATCCATTCCGTGTTTCCCTGTAAAATGGATGAGGCGACCCACCGTCTGAGCCGGACACTCCCGATTGGGACACCGGACAGCGACTTCCTTCTCTAGCCGTACAACGGGTGTTGCACAAACGGGACAATGGGAGGGCATTTTCCACGGATGGGTATGGGAGGGGCGTCTTTTTTTATCAACTTCGATCACTTGAGGAATGACATCTCCCCCTTTCGCAATGACAACATAGTCACCTTCCCGGATATCTTTTCGAGCAACTTCCCGTTCATTGTGCAAAGTCGCCCTGGAAATCGTGCTTCCTGCAAGAAAAACAGGCTCGAGTTCTGCGACAGGAGTTAAAATCCCTGTTCTTCCGACCTGCACCCGGATTTCTCGAATGCGGGTGGTCGCTTGCAGCGGAGCAAATTTATAAGCAACAGCCCACCGTGGACTTTTCCCTGTAGTTCCGAGAAGGGGCCAATATTTTAAAGGATCGACTTTGATGACGATCCCATCGATGTCGAAGGGAAGGGTTTCCCGTTCTTTTTCAATCTTGTGTGCAAATTTTAAAATTGAATCGACACTGTCACAGACGGCCCGGTGGCGGGTAGAAAAAACAGGAAGATCGAATTGATGGAGGTATTCATGCACTGCGTGCTGGGTCGGTACGGGTGGATTTTCCCTTTCTGCAATGCCATAGAAAACCGCCTGCAAACCCCGCTGAGCGACTTCATGAGGATCGAGGAGTTTTAAAGATCCTGCAGCAGCGTTGCGAGGATTTGCCCATGGCTCTTCACCCGCTTCTTCTTTTTCTTCATTTTGCTTTTGAAAAGCTCTGTGAGGCATGAACACTTCACCTCGGATTTCAAGATCTCCCTCGTAAGGAATTTCTAACGGTATCGACCGGATCGTTTTCATATTCGCTGTGATGTCATCACCGACTCGTCCATCGCCCCGTGTCAGGGCCCGTGTGTATTTTCCTTTCTCGTACCGAACCGAAACAGCAACGCCATCCATCTTAAGCTCGACACAAAAAGGAACTTTTTCTTTTTCTAAAAGGCGGTGGACACGAGCGACATAATCACCCAGCTCTTCGGGATTATAGGTGTTATCGAGCGACAGCATCGGAGTGGTGTGCGTCCCATGTCTAAACCCCTTGGTGAGCGCCTCTCCGACCCGCTGTGTCGGTGAAGTGGGGGTGACCCACTCCGGATGCTCGGCTTCAATTTTTTTGAGTTTGGCATATAGTTGATCGTACTCGTAATCAGAGATGGCAGGGTGGTTTTCTATGAAATAATGCCGGTCGTGTTTTCGGACTTCTTCAATGAGTTTTAGGTATTCACTTTTTGACATGAAAGACCATCGTTGCTAAGGGCGCAAGTCTAATTAAAAAGCCGTCAGGGACCACTTGGATTGCACCATTCATTTTGCCCGATCCGCCCCATTCTGCTCGATCGGTATTCATGATTTCCTCGACCTGTTTTGCTCCTGGAAACCGGATGAAATAATTATCATAATAATTGGGTGTAAAATGGTGGACACAGATGAGAAATTGATCGCCGCTTTTTCGGATGTAGCTGAGAACAGAATTTTGAATATCTTGAAAATCGATCCATTCGAAACCGGTCGGATCGAAATCTCTCTCCCAGAGGGGCGGATGGTCCAAATAGAAATGATTGAGACTGCGGAAGCACTCTTGCAACCGGCTGTGTCTTTCGTAGTGGAGAAGATTCCAGGCGATTTCCTCCTTGCAGTTCCACTCACTCCACTGTCCGAGCTCGCATCCCATAAAAATCAGTTTTTTCCCAGGTTGACACAGCATGTAGCTATAAAAAAGTCTGACATTTGCAAATTTTTGCCAATCGTCGCCCGGCATTTTAGAAATGAGGCTCGCTTTTCCATGAACCACCTCATCATGAGAAATAACTAAGATAAATCTCTCCGAAAAAATATAGATGAGGCCAAATGTCAAATCATTTTGATGGAACTTTCTGTGGATGGGATCTTTTTGAAAATATCTCAGCGTATCGTTCATCCAACCCATGTTCCATTTGAGATCGAAACCAAGGCCATTCCACTCGGTCGGCTGTGTCATTCCCGAAAAAGAGGTCGACTCTTCTGCGCACACCAGAGCTCGCGGGTGCAATTGATGCATAATCGAGTTGAGATGTTTTATAAATTCGATCGCTTCGAGATTTTCGTGTCCGCCGTACGGATTGGGAATCCAATCACCCGGGTTTCGGCCATAATCCAAATAGAGCATCGAAGCCACAGCATCGACACGGAGTCCATCGATGTGCATTTTTTCAATCCAAAAAAGAGCATTTGCCAGCAGAAAATTTGAGACTTCGTGTCTGCCATAATTGAAAATGTACGTATTCCAGTGGGGATGAAATCCTTTGCGGGGATCTGCATGTTCATAGAGAGGCGTTCCATCAAAGCGAGCGAGGGAAAAATCATCCGTTGGGAAGTGGGCTGCGACCCAATCGAGAATAACCCCAATTCCAATAGTATGGAGATGATTCACAAAATACTGGAAATCTTCTGGAGTCCCATACCGGCATGTCACGGCATAATACCCACTCACTTGATACCCCCACGATTCATCGAGCGGGTATTCGCTGATTGGCATCAGCTCTATATGAGTGAACCCCATCATTTTGCAATAAGCACCGAGCTCATGAGCAAGCTCCCGATAACCCAGCCCTTTCTTCCATGAGCCGAGATGCACTTCATAGATATTGAGCGGCCGATTCAGATGCCCCCGTTTTTCGATCCACTCGGAATCTGCCCACTTAAATCGATCGACATCAAAAAGGGATGAGGCTGTTTTAGGACGGATTTCACTGGCATAAGCATACGGATCGGCCTTCAATAATCTCCGACCATCTTTCGAATGGATTTCGAATTTGTATTTTTCATTCTGCTCCAGCCCTGGAATAAAAATTTCCCAAATCCCCGAAGCTCCCATCGATCGCATCGGATAGACCCGGCCATCCCATAGATTAAAGTCGCCGACCAAAGAAACCGACTTTGCATTCGGGGCCCAAACAGCAAATTTCGCGCCGCGGCATCCTTGATGCTCCGTCAGCCTCCCTCCCATCCGATCGAAGAGTTTATAGTGGGTTCCCATTCCAAAGAGGTAGCAATCGAGCTCCCCAAAAGTCGGTAAAAAAGAGTACGGGTCGTACTGCAACACTCCATTTGCATGATAAATTTTGTAATCGAGCGGTTTTACAGATGCAGGAGCTTTCACCTCGAACAAACCGGCATCATCGACTTTCTTCGCTTCGACAATCTTACCCTGGAGTTCGATATGACAGCTCTTTGCCCCCGGACGCCAAATCCGGATGACCTTGTCATGAAGACCTAAAACACCATGAGGATTATGTAGTTCAAACAACTCTACCTGCAACATCCGCTTCTTTTTGTGCAAAAAGATAGACGGCTCCCACCAAACATGCCCCCAATCCCATCCCAATGACAGGAAGAGGGCCTATTTGCGTACATAAGAGACTCGCCATAAAGGGGACTATAATTCCTCGCAGTCCAACTGTCAAAATATTTACTGTCGAATAAAGGCTGCTCTCCTGATTTCCAGCAAAAAGAGGTCCCGACAGATGCCAAATCAAATGACTCCCCGCTTGAGCAACGCCGTACAAGAAAAAAGCGACAAAGAACCAGTTGAGATGCCAGCTAGCCAATATCCAGCATAGGGCAGACGCTGCAAAAAGAAGGCATGCCATCCCCGTCAACCTATAAATTCCTCCATACGACATCTTTTGTCTCCAAAAAGGAGTCGCGATCACAAACCCAAGCCCCATCCATACAAAGCGACTGAGCAACATATCGCCATGACTGACAGCGAGACCATCTGCAGAATACAGAACCAACGCCGGCATCATCAGCATCAGCCCAATGCCCCCCAACATAAATCCAAACTGGAACCGTGCAAAATCAGGCCGCTCCCTCAAAAGATTTAAACTATCTTTCCACGGTGCAATCATGGGATGATGCTTTGATGGTGTCGATGCGAGCTTCGATTCTCCGACAGGAACCATGCCTTGAATAACCCATGAAAGAACTCCAATGACCGCTCCAAATCCCAGTATCGACTCCCATGAAACATGCGATGTCCAAAGAGCAAAACCAATGATGGCTCCTCCTAAAAAGTTCAGCGCCGAGCTCCAAGAGAAAAACGTCTCCCGTTTTCCTTCGGGGACATTCTGCTTCAATATCTCCATCTGAGCCGGCATCCCCCCTCTCTGAAAGAAATAAAAAACGGCCGCCCCCGCAATAAACACCCACACATTCTGTACAAACGGAAAAATCAAAAATGGCACCCGGGCCATCAACCACGATCCCATCCAATTCGCCCTCAGCCTACCCCGATTCCTCCACAGACTCGCCCCCCAATAAAACGAAAGCAGTGCCACCGCCGGCTTGACCATATTGAACAGTCCAATCTGAAGCGGACTCGCCCCCAAATCTTTCCTCAATATAAACGGCAATATCGCAATAAACCCTGCTAACGGCTCATGGATCAACCCGAGCAAAAAATAAGCGATCCTCGTCTTCCTGGACACATTCATAAGAGGTCCATTATATCAGAATTTGTTTTATTTGAGTTTTGAGGAAATTCAGGTATAATGCTCCTATGACAATACAATCTTTAAAACCTTTCGTTGCTTCTACAACTTTTTTTGAGAAAGCTGATCGTGTTACTAATTATTTGATTTTCCCAGCAGCCGTTTTAGGTCTTCATGCTCTGACTATACGTAAAACAAAAGACCGTTTAATAACTTACAGTGCATATTTTGCCATAACCTACGCTCTCCGAAAAATTTTTTCAGCTGCCATCGGTTACATGGTTTATCCAGCATGGCAGTACCCCGTGGACATGCTCTCAAGACTTGCTCATCACCATATCACGCAACTCAACGATTTTACAGTTCGAAATATTACCCTTTACAAGTCGGGTGTTCGCTATGCCGGTTTTGTGATTACAAAACCTGGGCTAGATCCAAAAAAATGGTCGATGCATGCGTTTGGAAATGCCATGGCGATGGAACATGCCATGTCGGAATATGCCAAGGAAAATGCAAACAATGGATGCAACACCCTTCTTCTCAATGGCCCGTCTGTTGGAAATAGTGGCGGTTTTCCGACGAGATATGCAATGGGGGCTGGCTTCGAGGCAGGAATGCAGTTTTTGGAAAAAGAAATGCAAGCAACCCATCTCATTTTCAATGGACTTTCTCTGGGCAGTGGAATGCTTTCAGAAGCAGTACTTTCCCACACATTCCAAACAAGAAAAGTTCGGTATTTGGCTATTTCCGATAGAACCTTTGCCGATCTCGTGAAAATTGCGAAATTTTTTGTTCAGCGTGTCATAGGATCCCTGGGCAATCCTCTCTGTGACATCCTTTTTCACTTTAGCGGAACAAATTTAAGAGGGGTTGCCGCCGCACACAAATTAAGTCATTTAAGGATTCAGCAGATTGTTATCCAAAGTACTCTGAAAAATGACGGAGTCATACCCAAGGAGGCATCACTCCTCACCGCCTTGCGATCTACTTCACTGAGCCATTTTACACCCCTGGAATCTCCTGACATTCGTCATAATGATCCCCTTCCAAAGAATATCCAAGAGCAATTGGACGGTGAAATCCGGGAGTTCCTTTCCCTACCTACCTTATGACACTATTTCTCGAAGCGATCGAGGAAATAGGTCTTACCCTGTTCCAGTAATAGAGAGCCTACGCGCCGGAGTTTTTTATTTAAACGGAATGTTTTGAGCGGTTTTTTAAGTTCAAGAACGATTTCTCGTGTTTGGGCCGCGTGAATGATAACACGCCGGAGGAGATGTTTAGACCACTCGAAATCAAGGGTGTCTCCTTCCTCTGTCTGGAGATGGATAAAGCGGCCGGCATGGAAGGTGCTCTCGGGAAGAAACGACCACTTAGAACCTTCTTGTTGGAAGAAAAGAGACCGAATTTTCCGGCTTCCTTCTCGGAGGAGCGCTAAAGGAGAAGTGAAAAGAATGGGTGAGAATCCCAGGTGATCTTTATCTTCAAGACGAGGAGATAAAATCCCTTCAAAGCCCGTTAAAAACAGCTGGTGAAAACACCGAATTTCCCCCTCCGTCGTTGTCTCAGGAACCATCTGTCCTAGCCGAAACCAGACAGGAAGGATTTCTCTAAGATCACCTCGACGACGAACGAGCTCCCAATCGAGTTTTTTGCTCATCCCGAGGGACAGTCTCTCTAAAGAAGTTGAAAAATCTGCCTCTTGATCGATTTTATGCTTCCGATACCCCTCCGCAGTGTGGCCATAAATCCAAACCACTCCTTTTTCCAAATCGAGTTCAACGGTGAAGTTTGAAACAGGACCTTTCCAATCGAGTTTTTGTTCTCTTGTTTCGTGCGTGAGGAGATTTTCAAACTTTAAAACCGTCGGATAAGCGACAACCTTCCAAGAAGTCCAAGGAATCAAACAAGCCGTACCTGGCAAATGACAAAACGGGCGGAGTCGCTCAGCTATTTTGATTTTCAAGCAACCACTCTCCCGACAAGCCCTTCCGGCATATTTTTCAATGTCTCCACTTCAACCACCGTGTTTCTTGTTTCTTTGGAAAGACAATTAACAGGGAGAAAATTTTCGGTATGACCAAACTCATCGGTCTCCATCAAAACCTTCACCCTTTTGCCGACGTACGCTTCTCTCATTTCAAAAGCGAGCTTTTCCGACTCGCGTAAAATCGCTTGCTTCCTCTCTTGGATTTCATCTTGAGAAACTCTCCCTGGAAATAATGCTGCCCTGGTTCTCAGACGAGGGCTATAAGGAAACATATGCACCTTCGCAAATCGAACGGTCCGCATCACTTCTAAGGTTTCTCCAAAATCGGTGCTGGTTTCTCCCGGAAATCCGACAATAATATCGGTTGTGAAGGTGAAATCAGGTGCCGCTTTCTTGAGCCGCTCAACGGTTTCTAAGAAAATCTGCTTCGTATACTTTCGATTCATCCGTTTCAATGTCACATTCGAACCGGCTTGTAGAACGATATGGAGCGAATGGCATGTCTTTTTGCCCGACAAAATCGCATCCATGAGTTTGTCATCGACTTCATCCGGATCGATTGATGAAAGACGGATCCTTTCTAACCCCTCGATCTGGTCGACCGCCTGCACTAAATCAGCAAGTTTCTGCCCTTGATCTTCATAATCACCAATGTTGATTCCAGTCAGAACCACTTCCTTATATCCATTTTCAACAAGACCTTGCACTTCCTTCAGAATATCGTCTACAGATCGAGAACGAGATCGCCCCCGCACATAAGGAATAATACAATACGTGCAAAACGAATTGCATCCGTCTTGGACCTTGACGAAAGCTCTCGTGTGCGCTGAAAAATGATCGATCTTAAATTCCGGAAGTTCTTCTTCTGGAAAAACAACCGAGAGTAACTCTTCTTTCTTCTTATTGGAGACAACGTGCGTCACGCCTTCAATCGCCTGAATTTCCTCCGGCAGTCTTTCTGCCAAACAACCGGTCACAATAATCGACGCTTCGGGATTTTTCCGATGCAGCTGCCGAATCTGCTGCCGGCTGTGACTGTCGGCCGATTCAGTGACCGTGCACGTGTTGACGATGCAAAGATCAGCCTCTTCCCCTTCTAAAACTTCCCGGTATCCGAGTCGTCTCAGCTGCGAGGCGTAGGCTTCCGATTCGTATTGGTTGGTGCGACACCCTAATGTTGCAATTTTAAATTTTTTCATATTAATAAAAGGGCCAAGTCATCCATCGTATCGGGATTTCGGACCAAATCTACAGAAAGATTACTTCCCAAACGCCTGGCAAAAATAGCGGCAATAAAAGAAGTTGCATTTAAGGCGATCGCAACCATCGGATCAAACGGTTTTTCGAGTGCAGCCATCACCAAAAGTCCACTCGCAATTCCAATGATCCTCGAGATCAACAGCGGGGCCAAAATTTCTTGATGCTCCTGTGCATCTTTATTCACTCGGGTTAAATATAAACCAACCAGTCCACTGATGGCTATATCCGTTCCGTTGTAAATTAAAGCATTCTTCTCAGGGATATTTCTAGAATAAGAAATTAATGCTCTTGAACAAACTGAAGCTACGATTCCAATTGCCATGGGATAATTATACCCGTAATAAAGATAAATCTATAGACAAAATATTTCGTTGTCACTATGCATGGGATATGTCCATTTTTAGTGTGACAACGTCTCTTTTCTTTGTCCTCAACTCACTCGGAAATGTACCCTTTTTTGTGGGACTCCTCAGTAGCTATCCTCTTAAAAAACAAAAAAAAATTATCACCCGAGAGATGCTTATTGCCCTGCTGATTCTGATCATCTTTAATTTTTTTGGAAATCAGATCCTCCATATCCTCGGGATTGATCAGTGCGTCGTCGGAATTGCTGGTGGAACCCTTCTATTTATTATTTCTCTCAGCATGATCTTCCCTAAAAAAAACCATCTTAAAGTTCCCAACCGAGAACCGTTTATCTTCCCTCTAGCCATCCCCGCTATTGCAGGACCAGGTGCGATCACAGCTGTGATGATCTACTCTCAACAAATGCACCCGTTTCATATGCTCATCCCTATCATCCTTGCCTGGGCAGCCTCCGCCTTTGTCCTCCTCGCCTCTTCCAACATCAAGTTATTTTTAGGCCAAAAGGGGCTCGTTGCCTGCGAAAGACTCGGTGGAATGGTCATCTCCTTGATCGCCGTGCAGATGTTTACAACCGGTGTCGTCGGCCTTGTCCAAAACAAATTTTAAATTAACTTTCCTCGGAACGCGCGGGGAAATCAAACCCAAAACTTCCCGTCATCGGATGCACACCTCATTGATGATTTCCCACATGAGAACCAAAATCATGATCGATTGCGGAACATCCTGGCTTGGCAGGCTCGGTAAAATTAAAGCTGATCATATCATCCTCACCCATGCCCATCCCGACCATGCTTTCGGCCTCAAAAATGGAGCTCCCTGCCCCGTTTGGGCCACACAAGCGACCTTCGACTACATTCAAAAATTTCCCATCAAACAAAAACATCTCATCCAGCCTCGTAAAAAAATCCGCATCGCCGGTGTCACGTTCGAGCCGTTTCCCGTTCTCCATTCGATCCGGTGCCCTGCCGTCGGCTACCGCATCACCTGCAAAAAAATAAAATTTTTCTATGTACCCGATGTCGCTTATATTCCCGACATCGACGAGGCGTTCCAGAGCATCCAATTTTACATTGGTGACGGAGCAACACCCTGGCGCCCCATGATCCGTAAAAACAAACAAACCGGTGAAATCTTCGGCCATGCTACAATCCGGCAACAACTCACCTGGTGCCATAAACAACATGTCCCCAAAATGATCATCACCCACTGCGGCTCTGAGATTGTCTCCAAAGAAAAACTCGTGCTCCCCCGCATTCAAGAATTTGCAAAACAAAGAGGCGTCGAAGTTGTTCTCGCTTATGATGGTCTGGAGCTTTCTCTATGAAAGAATATTTATGGACATCCGCTGGTGGTAGACTTCAATATCAAAGCGCGCAGGGTACAAGCGCGGTGAACTGGTTATTTCTTCCAGGTGGACCAGGACTGGGCTCCGAAGCTCTCGCAGATCTGACCGGGCTTCTCAAAGATAAAATCCCCGGGGTTATCTGGCATTTCGATCTACCCAATGACGGCTCAAATCTTTTAAAAGATAAATCACTATCCAACTGGCGCGCTGCTATTACCCAAGCCGTTACAGCTTTTGAGAAAGTCGTCTTGGTTGCACACTCCACTCCAGGCATGTACGTCCAAACCATGCCTCAACTTGAAAACCTATTACATGGCCTTGTCCTCATCGGTTCTGCACCCGATGCTTCATGGCAAAAATCACTCCCTAAAGAAATCATCGAACCAAAAAATGATGATGAACTGAGGAAATTGTTAATTGCCTCAGCACACCAGTGCTTTGTCACAGACAAATCTCTAGAACAGGGAAAAGAATTATTTAAAAGAATTCCTGTCAATAACAGAGCGCATGAACTCTCCTCAAAAATTTTTGACGTAGAAAATTATAAGGCGACATTCATCCCAAAACATCTGAAGACCCTGATTATAACCGGTTCGAGCGATCACATCACTCCTTCTGCCCTGTTCAAAAACAATCCGCTCTATCAAAGAGAGAATATTTTAATCAGAGAAATCCCTCAAGCTGGCCACTATCCGTGGTTTGAAAATCCCAAAGAAGTCGCTCACGCATTTCAAGATTTTTCTAGAAAAACCTGAAAAGATACGGCCAAATTTGGCCGTATTCCCCCCAATACGGCCAAAAAGCTTGAAATTTGGCCGTATTTACCCTAAAATTGGCCGTATATGGACTTTAGAGACAAAAAAATGGCCGTATTACACCGGTTAAGCCAAGAGTCAGAAACAATCAGTTTATTGGAGCTCCTTAAAAAATTGGGCGAGGAGTTCGCTGAACGGAGTGTTAGACGTTGGTTGATGGAGATGATCAAAGAAGGTTTAGTTGAAAAAATAGGAAGCAAAAGAGCCACAAAATACAGAGCTACGACACGTGCCCAATCCCGTCGAATTGACACAAGGAGTTGTTTTAGCTCAGATAGTCTAAAAGTGCTGATCCAAGTGCGAAAACCGCTTTTTGAGAGGAATCCTTCCGACTACTCCGAAGAATGGTTCGATTCTTACAAACCGAATGCAACGTTCTATATTCCCCTAAGTTTTAGGACACAACTTCATCAAGCGGGTAAAAGATCTAAACAACACGACCCTGCTGGCACCTATGCTCATCAAATTTTTGATCGTTTACTCATAGACCTTTCCTATAATTCCTCAAGGTTAGAAGGAAATTCATATTCTCTTTTAGATACCCAACGTTTAATTCTTGAAGGTAAAGGAGCCGAAGGAAAACTCTACGAAGATAAAGTGATGATTCTAAATCACAAAGAAGCCATCCATTATTTAGTCGATAATGCGCCGCGCTTAAAAATAAGCACGAGGACAATCTATACTCTTCATTACCTTCTCTCAGATGGTTTAGTAGAAGCCGAGCATTCTGGAAAAGTTAGAGATCATACGATTCGTATTGGAGGCTCAACCTACATTCCTTTCGAAGATCCAAAACGGCTCCGTTTCCAACTGGAGCGGATAACAGAAAAAGCCTCCCTCATAAACGATCCTTATGAACAGAGTCTTTTTTTACTTGTTCATATCAGCTATTTACAAGCTTTTTCTGACGTCAACAAAAGAACAGCGCGCTTAAGTGCAAATCTACCTCTTATTACACATAATTTTGTTCCTCTTTCCTTCAATGATGTCGAAAGGAATGATTATATTTCTGCGATCATTGCGATTTATGAATTACAAAATGTGCAGCCCTTAGTAGATCTTTATATCTATTCTTACATGCGGACTTGCGCTATGTACGATTCAACTATAAAAGCCATAGGCTTTGATGAAGTGCGGGTCCGTTACAGGCAAGAGCGCCGTGCGATTATCCGTAATATTATTCTTCATCAACTCACCGATGACGGTATGAAAGATTACATCGATTCTCAAACAAAAAAATTAATTCCTGAAAATGACCGAGAAGCTTTTATTGCGGATATTATGGAAGATCTTCACATGATGAATGGTAATCGCATTGCAGGACTCGGAATTACTTTAGATCAACTGGCTGATTGGTCAAAAAAAACCGGATTCGCGGAGCGAGAGGAATGAGATGGTCATCCATATTGCCAATACATCATGTAAAAAAAAGAGGGGCTGTAAAAATCAAACTATCGATCCGATCGAGCAATCCTCCGTGACCGGGCAAAAGTGTCCCAAAGTCTTTGACTTTGACATCACGCTTTAGGGCTGACATCGTAATGTCACCCAGAAATCCGGCAATGCTTAGGATAACTCCTACGAAAGCAGCTAAAGTAGAACCCATAGGTGTCAAAAAAGGTGCAATGAGTATCGAGAAAATAACCGTCGTAACGATTCCTCCTAAAAGTCCTTCGTAGGTTTTTTTTGGACTAATACTCGGCACAATCTTATGTCTCCCAAAAAGCTTACCCCACATGTATTGGGATGCATCGTTGATTTCCGTAATAAAAAGCAAAAACAACATCAGACCTAAAGGTCCTGCTTTGAATCCTATCTGAGAAGAAAAGACAGGTAGATAAGCAACATAGCTCAAGCTATACCCAGCCATCATAATTCCCCAGTACATGCTCCCCATAGCTTGGAGAAAACCCTCCGTCGTGCCCACGATGATCATCCGAATGGGAATGAGCAGATAAACATATACCGGAATAAAGATCAGAAAAAGAGTATAACATTCCATCAAAATAAAACCGTATTGGATCGGAATAGATAAATAGAGCCATAATCTGACACGTTGATCTTCTAGACGTTTAGGAATGACAAAAAGATATTCCCGAAGGGCAAAGAGGCTAATGAACATCCAAAGTAAAATTAAGCACCAGGGACGGGTCAGAAAAACGATTCCAAAGACACCTACAATATACCACCAGGCCAGGATACGTTCTTTAAGATCGGCAAATCTACCTTCTGAATTTTGTTTTATCCAAATAAAAATCTGAAAAAGTCCTAGCAAGGCAACAATGAAAAACAATGCCCATAAAATGGGTGGTGTGAGTAATGGAAACCATTCAAAAAATAAATTATTTTCCATTTAAGATAAAGACTATACCTCAATTTTGTTATCTGGGGTGCTTTTTTTTACCAATTCCTCTATAATCCCCTATCTATGGACATTGGATTATACAATTTAAAATATCCCTTTAGGAAAATGATCGGTTTTTTACTCCCCTTTTTTAGAAATACCCATCCTAATTGGGTTAGTTTATCTCTCATTCCCATTGGGTTATTCACAGCTTTTATTTATTTCTTTGCTCCTCAGGCACCCATTCTCTATACCATAGGAGCCTTGATGATTCTTTTTCGAATGGTGGTTGGAACTTTAGATGGCCTTATCGCTGTTAAATTCGAAAAGAGCACACCGAGTGGCGAAATCATTAACCGGATCGCCCCAGAAATCTGCGATATCTTTTTGATGATCGCCCTCAGCTATTCAGCGCCGGCCTATACTTACCTGGGTATCTCGGCGATGGGAATGTGCTGGGCAGTGACATTTTTTGGGCTCGTTGGGATTGTAGCTGGAAGGAAAATTCAAAGCGTTGGTCCAGTAGGACAGACCGATCGGATTGCAGCATTGAGTTTATGCTCCGTCCTCCAATATTTTAGTTCTACTTATCATTGGGGTTTTGATTTTATCTATCTCTTTTTGTGGTGGGTTATTGTGGGCAGCCTCATCACAGTAGGACTCCGGATTTGGCGCACCTTTCGAATTTTATGAAGTCTCTACGTCAACGTTTTCCTATTTTACAAGACGGAATTTTCCTGAATCACGCTGCTACAGCCCCAGTATCCTATGCGACGATCGATCGAATGAAAGCTCTTTGCGATGAAATGCAAAAGCCTCTAGGAGAACATTTCTACCGCTGGCTCGGGATCTTGGAAGAAACCCGTCGTTTGGTAGCCGAACTTCTCCATGCACATCCGAGTGAAATCGCTTTCACACAAAACACATCATCTTCGCTCAGTATCATCGCTGGATGTATCGACTTTAAACCAGGAGATCGGGTTCTTGTTCCCCGAGATGAATTCCCTTCTAATCGATATGTTTGGCAAAATCTTAAATACCGGGGTGTTGAGTGCTCCTTTTTCGATATTCCGAATGATCAACCCTTACTTGAAGTCTTAGAAAAACAAAATCTTTCCAAGGTTCGTTTAATCGCCCTAAGCCTGGTCGGTTATCAGACTGGAAAAAAACATGATCTAAAATCGTTTGGGCGATTTTGCCTAGAAAATAACATTTTTAGCTGTGTTGATGCTATTCAAGCTGTTGGCACAATTCCTATAGATCTTAGAGATTCTCAAATCGATTTTCTAGCCGGAGGCGCTCAGAAATGGCTTCTTGGACCTATTGGATGCGGATATTTTTATATTCGTAAAGATCTAATTGAAAAAGTGAATGTCCCTCTCGTAGGTTGGACTAGCACAAGCTACCCTGAAAACTTTGATCTCATGGAGCTCGATTTCGCTCCTGAAGCACTCCGATTTGAGCCCGGACTTACCAATATCGCTTCCATTGGCGGTTTCAATCAATCGCTGCGAGAATTGGGAAATATTGGTTGGGATTATATTTATGAGAAAATCGCAACCAATACACGTTATCTTATAGAAAATCTACGTCAGGTTGAGGGTCTTGAGCTGGCTACCCATGATCCACAAAATCTTGGTGCCCTCGTCAGCTTTAGAATACCTAAGACCATCAATCCTAAAAAACTCCTTCCTGAACTTGCGAAAAAAGGGATTGTGATTACCGCAAGAGGAAATTCCCTACGTGTATCGCCCCATTTTTACAATACTACCACTGAACTAGATACATTCATGCAAACCATCGCCAAGCAATTCGATAATCGTCGTATTTTTTTCCCTGATATACATATTAAAAAACTGCCTCAGAAACAATCGATTTTGCTGCTGGGAGCAACTGGCATATTAGGACAAGAGATCGCTCTCTATCTAGCGGAAAAAGGGTTCAATGTCACAGGAATTGGTAGAAATATAGCCACCTTAAATGAGCTTCAACAAAAGATTGAAGGTCAATTTCAAACTGGTTTTGAACCGATTGTTTTAGATCTCATGGATCAAGAGGCTATTACAAAATTTTTCGATACACAACTGTCGCAGCAAAAAAAATATGTTGGACTCATCAACTGCGCTGGAATTGTTGAAGCAGAACGAGCAGCCGCTTTGAACCCTGTAAAACTCTCCGAAATGTTTCAGGTCAACATGTTAGCCCCCTCTCAATTCATGCAGAATTTTATTTCGAATCTCTGTTCAGAAGATGCCATCGGCATCTTAAATATTGTTTCTCCTTCTGGACGTTGTGGTTATCCATTGCTTGGAGGTTATGCTGCGACCCATGCTGCATTATGGACCTTTAGCGAGAGTTTAAATCGAGAATTGTTCAAAGAAAAGTTACACGTCACGACTTATGTGGCCGCTCCTATCCATTCTCGCATGCAAAAAAGGATTGGCCGAACTTTGCTCCGTTACTTTCAAATGAAAGGAAAGTTTAATTACGACCATGCTGAGGAAGTCGCACGTCTTGCGGTGGATGCCTTCTTTGCACGAAAAGAGGTTGTTATGAGCCTCAAAAACCGTATTCGTCTGATTTTGAATGCCCTAGCTCCCCGTTTCCTGACCCGCAAAATTTCCAAATTTTGGCTTTTAGAAAATGCCAAATATTAATAAATCGATCGCGGATTACATTGAATGTCTCGCATCGGAATTTGATTCTCAAATTGCTATAACGTACTATCACCGATTCCGCTCGACAACTTACACGTATCGTCAAATCTATGAATTGGCTCTTAAATGTTCGGTTTTCTTTTATGAAAAAGGAATTATTAAAGGGGATCGCATATTGATTTATGGAGACAACTGTCCCGAGTGGGTTGTTGTTTTACTAAGCTGCGCCTTGACGGGTATTATTTTAGTTCCTATAGACAGTAAGTCTCCACCTGAGTTTGTAGAGAAAATAAGGAAAGAAACCGATGCTAAATGGGTCATTTCTGATGCTTCTATTCCCTCGCAAAATACCGTTTTGGATCATCTTTTTTCGATTATCGAAGCGCATGACTCTAGTCTGTTTTTCAAAAAAAGAGCCCGCTTAAGTCGTGATGATATTTTCGAGATTCTTTACACATCGGGAACTACGGCAGCTCCTAAAGGCGCCGTCATTCGACATCGGAATTTTATTGCGAGCATTTGGGGACTGCGGGAGCACCATTTAGTTTGTAATAAAAACTGCCGATTTTTATCGATGCTTCCCTTAAGCCATGTTTTAGAACAGAATGGAGGTTGCCTCTCTGTACTTCGATTTGGAGGCCAGATTGTATATGCGAAACAAGTCCGATTTGCTCGCATCGTTGAAATCCTAATCCAAGAAAAAATTACCCATATTGTCAGCGTACCGGCTATTTTGAAGAGATTTCAAAACAAAATTGTAGAAGAAAGCGAAACTGGGGGCACGTCGCATCAATTAAAAAAGCTGCTCCATTTCTCTCAAAATCTTCCTACATTTCTGAGACGACTTTTGTCTCGACCTTTGAGGCAAAAAATTGGACCCCATCTTCAAGCTTTCCTATGTGGGGGCGCACCATTGAATTTAAGTACTGAGACTTTTTGGGAGAATTTAGGAATTAAGGTCATTCAAGGTTACGGTCTCACGGAAAGTTGTGCCATGAGCTGCATAAATACCTTTAATCATCGTCAAAAAGGATCTGTAGGAAAACCCATTCCCAATCAAACTCTCACCCTAGGTAAGGACAACGAAATCCTTCTTCGCGGAGATAACATCATTTCCGAATATTACAATGCTCCTGAACTCAATCGAGAATATTTTCGAGATGGATGGTACCATACGGGTGATGTAGGTCGATGGGATGATGAAGGGAATTTATATATCGTTGGCCGTTTAAAAGAGATGATTCTCACCTCCAATGGACTCAATGTTTTCCCTACAGACATTGAAGAAATCTTAAATAATATGGAGGGGATAAAGGAAAGTGCTGTCTTCGAGGATCCTCTGCATGAAGGTAAACTTCTAGCAGGCATTATTCTGGAGAATCAAGAAATTGACACGCATATCACCCTTGAAAAAACAAATCGACAACTTGCAACGCATCAACACTTAAGTCAGCTAATTCCTTGGTTTCACCCTTATTTACCTAAAACTGTTTCTTTAAAGATTAAGCGGAATGAACTTCCAAAAATCTATGAGCAATATTCCACAAAAAAAGTGAGCGTCTCACAACCACAACAAGATCCTCTTCTTCATATCATTGCTGAGATCTGTCGGGTTCCCGCCTCAGGCTTAGCCCCTGAAACGACTTTAGTTAAAAACTTAAATTTTGATTCACTCAATCTTGTCGATCTTGTAATTCGACTTGAGTCACAGTTCCGCGTTGATATTGACGAAGCCCAGTTAAACCGAGATTGTAGTATCCAGCAACTCCGCAAACTCATTATAGCAGCGCAAAAAATAAAGAAACCACCTCGTCTTTCCCCTTTCTATTGGTCTAGATCTGCAAAAATCATCAGACGGATTTTGCGTATGACCATGGAAGGAATTATTCGAAGATGGATCAAGATTGAAGTGGTCGGAGTGATTCCTGAAATTCCTAAAAATCGACCGACAATTTTCATTGCTAATCATACAAGTCACTTAGATACTTTTTCCATTCTGGGAACGGTTCCTTCCTATTTCAAATACCGTATCGCTATCGCAGCAGCCTATGACTATTTTTTTGGAGAGAAAAAAAAGAGAAGTTTTTTCATGAATCCACTTTTAATCCCTATGTTCCCTTTCCACAGAGATGACTATTTTAGTGAAAATCTGAAAAATATGGGCGAACTTCTCAAGAGTGGACAACACCTACTCATTTTCCCTGAAGGGACTAGGAGCCGAAATGGAACTATGGCATCTTTTAAGCCTGGTATAGGAATGATTGTAAAAGAAATGAACGCTCAGGTTGTCCCTATTCACATCGATGGAGCTTATCAGCTATGGCCTTCCTCTGCATCCTATCCGAAAAAAGGAAAGATTCAAGTACGGTATGGCAAACCGATAAGCTTCGATTCCACCTTTTCTCCTGAAACGATTACATCCACCTTAGAAACCCATGTCCGCGAACTCGCGTCAAAAAAAACCGGATTCGCGGAGCGAGACGAACGAGTTTGAACCGATGATGAGATGGTCATCGAAGCCGATTCCCATGACTTTACTGGATCTTAGGAGATGTTGTGTGAGTTCAAGGTCGGCCCCTGATGGAGTGGGATCGCCACTCGGATGATTGTGAGCGAGGATGAGGCTGCTGGCTTTATGGCGTACAGCTGGAAAAAATATTTCACGTGGATGGACTAAGACCTCGGAAAGGGTACCGATGGAGACTTTTTCGCAGCCGATGAGCCGTTGTTTGACATCTTTCAAGATCACCATCAAGATTTCGTGTTTTTGATGGGCTAGATCGTTTTTTACCAGTTCATAGGCTTCTTTTGCTCGGATGGGCAAAGAGGGTGAGAATGTTTTTTGGGTTAGCTTGAGGGCGATGCCAAAGGCGGCTTTGAGTTGAATCGCTTTCGCTCTTCCAATTCCCTTGATTTCCATGAGCTCTTCAATCGATGCTCCTAAAAGTTTTTCTCCAAACTTTGCAACGATTTCTTGAGACAGTTCGAGGACCGATTTTTCTTTGGTTCCGGTCGTCAGCAAAATAGCGACGAGTTCCGTGAGTGAAAGAGCGTCGATTCCCAGTGACATGAGACGCTCGCGGGGCCTTTCTTGCGGAGGTAGTTTAAGCAAGCTCATAGATAAATGGTTTGACTTTGGATTCTAGCCGTCCGGGGATTTCGACGTGAAGCAAAATATCGTTCTCGTCGTAATCACTCGTGATCACTCTTCCTTCGCGCATGATTTCGCTCACCAAGGCATAATGACTTTGTGGAATGCGCAGGCGTACGGTTTTGCGGAGGGCTTGGATTTCATGGATCATCCGCTCCAACAACTGATCAAAACCTTCTCCTGTCACAGCCGAAATCTGAACGGTTTTCGGATACTTGACGCGGAATTGATAAAGAATTCCTGGATTTGTACACGCATCGACTTTGTTTAAAACGGTGATCGTGGGCCGATCGGCTGCTTGGAGCTCTTTAAGAACATGGAGCGTCGCTTCCGCTTGCAACAGAGCCATCGGATTGCTCACGTCGATGATATGGAGCAAAATGTCGGTATGCACCGCTTCTTCCAGTGTGCTTTTGAAAGCGGCAACAAGGGTATGCGGTATTTTTCGAATAAATCCAACCGTATCGATGAGCAACACTTCTTGCCGGTTAGGTAAAATAAATTTTCTCGTTGTCGTATCGAGTGTTGCAAAAAGTTTATCTTCGACTAAAACGTTCGATTTTGTCAGAGCATTGAGAAGGGTCGATTTTCCGGCATTCGTATATCCAACAATGGCAAACGTGGGAATTCCGGTGCGGAGTCTTTGCCTGCGCTGCGTCTCCCGTTGTTTTTTAACCTCTTCGATCTCACTTTGGAGTTGTTGGACGCGGGTCTTAAGAAGTCTTCGGTCAATTTCAATTTGGAGCTCTCCTGCACCTCGCAGATAGGCGCCTGCTCCTCCGCCACCCGCTGTCTGTCTTGAAAGATGGGTCCACATTCTTTTCAAGCGGGGCAGTTGATATTTTACCTTGGCAAGTTCGACCTGCAAACGGGCTTCTCGTGTCTGAGCTCTCTGGGCAAACACTTCGATGATCAGTTCAGTCCGATCCATCACGGGGCGAGAAAAAAACTTTTCGAGATTTCTTTGCTGATTCGGTGTGATGTCCTCATCGAACAAAATAATATCGACAGCCGATTCTTGAGCCTGTGCCAAAAGCTCTTCGAGCTTTCCAGAGCCGAGAAACATCCCCGCATCGATTTTTTTCAATAAACAAGGGACTTTATCAACGGCTGTAAGTCCATACGTCTCACAAAGCCTTTCCAATTCGCGTAAATAATCTTCACAAGTAGGTTTATCCTTAACAGAAGAATAACTCCCGATAAGAAGGGCTGTTTTTGCATTTTTAAGCATTGATGGATATCTCCAAACCGTCGTAGGCTAGTCGAATACGGGGTGGCAGTTTTGCTTTCGAATGATCGAGTTCGTGCGAAATATGGGTCAGCCATGTTTTTTTAGCGCCCACTTTTCCTGCAAACTCCGCAACTTCTTCCAACCCGAGGTGCGCCGGCGATGGTGTATATCTTAGTCCGCTCAAGACCAATACTTCAACCCCTTTCAATTCCTCGAATACCCACTTGGAATAATTTTTCAGATCAACCACATAGGCGAAATTTCCTATCCGAAAACCTGTGATTTTCATCCCATTTTGCTCATAGCTCATCACACGCCACCGCTGTCCCTCAAACACCACCTCGCCAAAATCTTTCTCTAAAATTTGGAAGTCAAATTTTCCTAAGAGATACTCAGACCGCTTTTTAAGATCCTCATACGACTGCTGCGACAGAAGACACGGCAGCCTTTTCTTTTGGCAAAAAACCCTCAGATCATCAATCCCTGCAATATGATCATAATGCGTATGCGTGACGACAAGTCCAGCCAAATGATCGATACCAAACCGGAGAGCTTGCGTCCGAAAATCGGGCCCTACATCAAACAGAAACCACTTCCTTCCCCATTTTAAAACCCCCGACGGCCGCATCCTGTGATTCCGCTCATCCTTCGACCTGCACACCGCGCATTTGCATGCCACGACTGGAGTCCCCAATGATCCCCCGGTCCCCAAAAACAGAAACGATTTTTTCACAACTCCTCTCCGAATTCAAAAAAGTATGTTGTATAAAAGAGATTTATCCGTCTATAGATTGAAAGACAGAAAAACATGATATGAAGGATATAATGATATGAAGGATGGAAATTTCCAAAATTAGCAAGGAATTCACGAATCAAATGTCCCTTCTTTTTATCCTCCAAATCCTAAATATCCTTCATATCATGTTCTCTTTCTCTAGTTATGCAACCCAATATCTTATCATTTCTTAGCTAATCTTTTGAAAGGCGCTGCCTTTTCTCTAACAAATTCTTCAAGCAAATCATCAAATTCATCATTTTGAATATCTTTAGCCATCTTCTTTTTTTTATGCATATTAAGATTGGGCAGATGTTCGATGACAAATTGTCTTAATGTTATACCTTCTTTTGCTGCTAACATTTTTAAATAAGTATGCTGTTTAGCAGGAAAGTCTATGGTTAATCTTACCGTATCGTGTTTGTGTGTCATACACCTCCATAAAAATATAAGTTTACCGTATCGCCGTAAATAAGTCAACCTTCACAAGTTATTTATTTTCAATAACTTAGCGATTTGTGAACCTAAATATCCATGATAAAGAAGGCCGCGAGAGCCGAGAGCTGTGATCACCCAAGTATTCGGAAGCAGTTGCTCTATGATCGGAAAATAATGTGCAGGGTTGGTGACGCGGATGCCGGCGCGGCAATGGATGACTTCACCTTCGGGTTGTAGGAGATTGATTGCGGTTTCTAAGCATGGTTTGTCATCGGTAAAGTCGCGCTCATAGGTTGCACCCCAATGGCAAAGATCGGGCGTGGCGGTGATAGCTTGGTATTTTTTTGCTGAGATACTTCTTTCCAACGGGGCGTTGAGCTTGCATGTTAAAACCTGTCCTTTCACGAAATTGATTTTGAGGCTTTGGCACTGGGGGAATTGACGGATCCCAGCACCTGCAGCTAAAACAACACTATCGAAATCCCGGAGCTCATTCAAGGTTTTGATTTTTTGGTGAATGAGTTTTGCTCCTCTTTTTTGACAAGCTCGCCAAAGTCCTTCGAGATAAAGTTCGGGGAAAACCGTCACTCCTGATTTAATTAAAAAAGTAGTGGGCCCAAGCATTTCGACATCGTCGCCGAGAAAGCACTCGCCGATTTTGAGAATGCCCCCCGTATGGCAAACGGGCTTTCCTATTTCTGTTTCTGAGATTTCTAAGAGGTGCCGGGCGAGTGAAAGGGCTTCATCCGCATGCCAACTTCTCCGTCCTTTCTCGCCCGGATACGGATTTAAGAGTCCGGAGGAAATTCCTGAAGCGCCGCCACCTACCCCTTTCTCATCAAAAACGGTTACCTGAAAATGCTCCGATAAAAAATAAGCCGCACCCAGTCCAGCAAATCCAGCGCCAATGATACCGACGCTTCTCATCACCAAATGATTCCAACATGGCCAGATAGAGGTAGGGGATCCGGAGGACATCTATCGATAATTCCTTGAATGAGTGGCAAATACTCATCGGCTATCTTGTTATGGATTGAAAGGATACGAAACAATGTTTGTAATTCAGAAAGTGATTTTGTCTGATAAAAATAAAGCTTCCCATCGAAACCTTGAGTTTTTAAATACTTCAAAAAAACTTCATCTCTTTCATAATAAATACATAGAGCTACTTGACCATCGTGAAATCCTAGCAAGTCGAAACCACTCACGAAGGAACCTGGTGTCGTACTTCGAAACAACATTTCCCTTCGTAAAGGAGTTCCTCTATCAAAAATATGATTCCAATCGCCGTTGATATGTTTGAAAACAGCAGGAACTCCCGGATAAGGAGGAGGAATCGCTTCACTCTTAACCTCTGCTAAGGCCTCTGCTAAGACCAGGGGGTGTTTTGGTAAATCTTCTATTTCTTTCTCATGGCCAAATAAGCGCGCAACTAAATCTCGGATTGTATGATCAGGAGCATAGAATGTAACCTCTCCATTACAAATTAAACATTTTCCTTTTAAAGTGCACCGACCGTCAACAATCGGACCGTACATTTTCACAGCAGCCGCACGATTGACTTTGTGACAGCACCGAAACAAAGTAACGGCTTCAATGAGAGGATCATGTCCGAAAGGACAGGTCAAAGTATTTAAAAATCCTTTAACATCAAAACTAACAGGTTTGGAAGCAGTAGCCATAGGGAGAACAAGAATATTAGATCTTCGGGCCGTTGTAAAGGTATTTGGGGCGGACGATGGGGGTTCCCTTGCCGCCGCGGGCTTCGAGACGCTCGTAGACGATTTGGCGGGAGATTCCGACGATACGGGAGAGGCCAAAAAGCATTGTAAAATATTCTGGATAATCGAAGCCGGAGACGACGAGGAGGGTGCCGGAGATAGCATCGATATTCGGATGGGGGTCGGAGATTTTGGGGTTTTCTTCCAGGACTTTCGTCCCCTCGGTTCTGAGAAGAAGGGCAATTTTTACAAGGGGATGATCAGGATAATGTTTTTGAAGAAATTCATAGATCACCTTGGCCCGTGGATCTTCGACCCGGAGGACCGCATGTCCAAATCCAAAAACGAGTTGATTGGAAGAGAGTCTTTTTCGGATGAGGTTTTCTACTTGAGAAGGAGATGCGTTGTCACCGAGTTCTTTTAAAACATCTCGAAGAAACTCGAGACAGTCTTGATTGGCCCTGCCATGACGGGGACCGGCTAAGGCACACATAGCTCCGCATATTGAACCGTACATATCTTCGAGACCAGAGGCGATTGCTTTTCCCACAAAGGCCGAGAGATTTCCCCCTCCATGGTCGTAGTGAACAATGTTGAAAAGTCTAAAAGCTTCGGTGAGTTTTGCCAAATCTTTTCCCGGGACATTGACCATCGCCGAAAAATTCTCCATGTAGCCGAGATCGGGCCTAGGTGTAGGGGTATCTCCCCAACCAGCATGGTGGTTGATAACCGTTGCAACAAGGTGTGGAACCTTGGCAATCAAGTTAAGGCAATCTTCCCGATAATCGCCGATCTTTTCAAACATTCCCAAAATCAAAAGAGCCGCTGAGAAAAGCTTCATCGGATGGCCTTGCCTAGGAAGCTTCTGGATACTTTGGACTGTTTCAGGCTTGAGTGTCGCCCTTCTTTGCAAATCGGCGAAAAACTGACGTATCTCTTCTCCATTCCCTTCTTTTCCGAAAACCAAAAGATAGATCACTTCTTCGGGTCTTTTCATCACGAGCTGTTCGACAGGTCTTCCCCCATAGAGAAGTCCTTTTACTGGATCGACGGTCGAGGTTGGACAATACCCGACAGGAACTCCTCGTAGTCCTGTCTCGAGATTTTCTTTAGTGATGGTAAATAAAACTTCGTCTGTCATAAGAGATTTTTCACCATCTCACGTTCTTCAAGAAGTTCTTTTTCTGTGAGTCCAATCTTCTTCTTGAGGAAATCATCCCAGGGTACATCTTTCACAATTTCAATATGACCATTTCCAGAACTACGACACGGAAAAGAAAACACTATGCCAGGCTTGATTCCATACAGATTACCGTCGGAGAGAACTGCCATAGAAAACCACTGGCCGGGCTCCGTCGGTTGTATCAACGACTTCATCCCATCCAAGGCGGCACTTGCCGCAGAAGCAGCGGAGGATTTCCCCCGCGCTGCAATGACAACAGCCCCTCTTTTTTGAACCTGAGAGACAAAATCTTCTTCGAGCCATTTTCGATCTTTAATGACATCAAGGGCTGGTTTCCCATAAATACGGGCATTCACAAAATCGGGAACTTGCGTCGACGAATGATTCCCCCAAATGGTCATGTGCGTCACAGCAGCCACAGGTACCTGGGCTTTTTGAGCCAGCAGCGAAACGCTTCGATTTTGATCGAGACGGGTCATTGCAAAAAAGCGGTGTTTTTGGGCATTTTTTTGGGCGATCAGACAATTGGTGTTGCACGGATTTCCGACCACAAGAATCACAGCCCCTTCTGCTGCAACCTGGCCCAAAGCCTTCCCCTGCTCGACAAAGATCTGCCCATTTTCGGCCAGAAGATCTTTCCGCTCCATTCCAGGACCACGCGGTTTGGCTCCCACCAAAAATACGGTATCGACACCCTCGAAAACCTCTCTTGGATCAGAGCCTATCTTCACCCCTTGCAACAGAGGAAAAGCACAGTCTTCAAGCTCCATGACAACACCTTTCAGACCCTCGACAACCGCCGGAACTTCTAAAAGATGTAAAATGATCGGCTGCTCGGGACCGAAGAGCTGCCCGCTGGCGATTCGAAAGAGCAAACTATACGCAATTTGCCCTGCACCACCCGTGACTCCAACCCGTTTGACATTCTTGTCCATCAAACCGGATTCTAGGAGATAATTCGAAAAACTGCAATAAAAGGATGCGGCCACCTGGATTTGAACTAGGGACCTCGACATTATCAGTGTCGCGCTCTAACCAACTGAGCTATGACCGCATGATAGACTAACTTGGAGGTTAGGAGACTCGAACTCCTGACCCTCTGAATGCAAATCAGATGCTCTACCAACTGAGCTAAACCCCCCAAAACTAACCTAGAATACCATATCTGGAGATTATGGTTTTACGCAATCTTTTTCCTTGAATCTATACCTCTAAAAAATTTAAATAAAGATTATGAACCTTAGAAAATATGCAAAAATTTTTGGTATTGTTTTAGCAGTCCTCGGGATTTTAGGATTTATTCCTGGGTTTACGAGTAACGATCATCTGCTGGGCATCTTCTTCGTGAACGGTTTTCTCAATTTATTCCATTTAGTGACGGGTATCATCGGCTTTGTTGTCGGGTCTGCCGGAACACGTCCTAGTAGATTTTTCTTTCAAATTACTGGTGTGGTCTATGGTGTCCTGGCTTTTGTTGGACTTGGGTTTGGATTCGGCTTTATTCTTGGTTTTATAGCCAATGATATGGCAGATAGCATCCTTCATCTCGTCCTTGCTTTGATCTCTCTGTATTTGGGATTTTTATTTAAGCAGGCCAAAGAATGATTTTAATCCGGAAGTCAAAAGACAGGGGTCATGCCAATTACAAATGGTTAGATAGCTACCATACGTTCTCTTTTTCCACATACCACGATCCTGCCCACATGCAATTTGGAGTGCTCCGTGTGATCAATGAAGATCGGATTGCACCATCGCGGGGATTTGACTTGCACAACCACGAAAATATGGAAATCGTCACGTATGTGATCGAAGGATCCCTGAAACACATCGACAATCTCGGTCATACAACGTTGATTCGAACCGGCGATGTTCAACGGATGAGCGCCGGAACAGGAATCGAGCACGGTGAATTCAATGGATCGGATAAAGATTTTGTCCACATGCTCCAGATTTGGATTTTTCCCGAGAAAAACGGTTTGACCCCCAGTTATGAGCAAAAAAATTTCCCCGATCTTAAAAACCGCCTCTGTCTTGTGGTTTCAAAAAAAGGAGAAGACGGCTCTCTGACAATCCATCAAGATGTCAAGATTTTTGCCTCCCGCCTTGAAGACAAAGAGATTGTGTATGAACCCAAGAGATCGGTTTGGATTCAAGTGATCGAAGGTCCACTGACGTGCAATGGAACTGTTTTGCAAACCGGCGATGGTGCTCAAATCACCGATGAGAACAAGCTTGTGCTCACTAGCCCCAAATCACATTTTCTTCTCTTTGATCTTCCGAAAGTACGTAGTAGCTAATTCTATAGCACCTCTTGTAGCCGGGGTTTTTGCAAGACGATTCAGCATCATAAAATCATGGAACGTTCCTAAAAAGCGGACTGCAGTCACCTCCACTTCCGCCTCCATCAGTCGGTGGGCGTACGCCTCGCCTTCATCTCTTAAAACGTCATTTTCATCCGTGATAATCAAAGCCGGCGGCAGTCCCTGTAATTGATCGAGAGATGCATAGAGTGGAGACAGCAGCGGTTTTTTTCTGGAGGCATCATCGGGCTCATACGCATTCCAAAACCAGTGCATCGCTTTTTTCGTGAGCCATGGTCCTTGAGCAAACTCGTCGTAAGAAGCCGAATTCATTGCTCCACTTGTTACGGGATAGAATAACGCTTGAAAATCGATCTTGGGACCATGTCTCTCTTTTGCTAGAAGAGTCACGCCAATGGCCAAATTGCCTCCCGCACTATCCCCAGCCACAACAAGACGCGACGTATCGAGATTCAGTTCTTTCCCATGCTCCGCAATATATTTTGTTGCAGCGTACGCTTCTTCTAAAGGGATGGGGAATTTCGCTTCAGGAGATCTGGAAAAATTGACGAAAACAACAGCCGCATTACCACCGACAGCCAGTTCGCGGGCAAGCCGGTCGTGGGTATTCATACTTCCTAAGATCCATCCGCCCCCGTGAAAATAAACAATTGGCATCAATTTTTTCGTTCCTTGAGGCCGGAAAATTCGGAGAGAAATTTCATGGACTGGTCCGGGAATTTTTTTATCTTCAATCGCAACCTCCAATTTCTCTACCGGCTCTGATTGTAATCTTTCTAAAACAGCGCGCGCATCGGCTGGACTCAATGTGTAAAGAGGAGGCCCCTTGCCCGCGGACAACTCCTTGATAAAATTCTCCGCCGTCTTCTCCAAATAAATTGTTTTCGCCATATTTCCTCCAAAAACCTTCTTATAGCGGATGCATCTTTTAAATAATTAGAAAACTTCTTATTGTTTCCCGATGGCGACATCTTCTAACTGGCTTTATCTTTCACCCATTCTTGCTGGAGGACTTCGGGCTCTTGTTGGAACGCCACTCGATGCGGTTGCAACACGCGAAATTCTCTTAGGAAAAAATACCTTCCAAGTGATGAAAGGGATGTCGGCTCGCGATTATTTTCGGGGACTTCAGCCCAATGGAGCGAAGTTTATGTTCAGAACCCCTATGCAGTTTGCAGCTGTCCGCCTTTCTTCCCTCGTTGTACCAACACAGCTCGATGCAGCCGTCCGCGGTGTCTGCTTTGGTGTTTTAACCGGAGCCTTCGAAACAGTCGTTTTCAACGGTTGCAACTCACTCCGCACCCGCTTCATTCTAGGCAGTGGATGGAATGTGCTCAGGACAGAAGGACCTTCCGTCTTAACGAAGGGCTTAAGCGCTGCTTTTGCTCACAGAGCCTTCAGCTGGGCTATTTTTCTCGCCATCTATGAAAAGTTAAGAGAAAACTACCCTTCTCACGGATTTGCCGTCAGCACCGCCTCCGGCGCGATCCAAGTCATCTCCACCGCTCCGTTCTATATCGCCGCCATCGAAAAACAACGAGAGAAAGCTACGGCCGAAAGACTCCACCGCACCCTTCTCAGACTCATGAAAACCCGTGGACTCATCGGCGGCCTTTTCCTCCCCGCCCTCGCTCCCCGCCTCATCCATTCCGCCATCACTTCAGCCCCCCTCCTCTGGCTCATGGAAAAACTCCAGCTCATCCATCGGTAACGCAATCCGAGATTCAATCACCGATATACTTCTCTACGATGACCTATTTTTAGGATTAGAACAATGAGAGTATTTTCGAATACAGAATATAGAATGCGATAGTCTCCTTGTCTAACTCGATAAATATCATCGCTTCCGTGCATTTTTTCGCAGCCTGCAGGAAATGGATTTGAGGCTAACTTATCTACTCTTTTGGCTATTTTTTTCTGTTCTGATGGAGGGAAATAATCCAACTGCTTTTCAGCTGCCTTGCTAAATTGTATTTTATATTTCACAATTTCAGCTTGCGTTTGATTGTTTCCCAAGAAAGAGATCCATTTTTCTTTACATCTATAAGCGCTTTTCTCGCGTCATCCAAATCAATTTGATTTTCTATTGCTTCTAACGCCTCAAGATCTTCAATGGAAACAATTGCAACAACTTTTTTCCCTTTTCTAGTGAGAACAGCTCTTTTACCAGCGTAAGCGACTTTATTGGCTATATCAGCTAAATGGCTTCTGGCATCCGAGAAGGAAAATTCTTCAGAATATGAAAATGTAGTCATAATACCTCAACTGAATAAAGTGTACCAAATGTACATTAAGTACACCATTGAAAACTGTATCCTACTGATTATCAATACTTTTTGCTTTATTCCGCTAGCACTTCTGATGGAAAAACTTGATAAAAAAAATCATTACGGTTAAGCAGGATTTAAATGCAGACATACAAAGCCATTGAAATTACAACACCTGGCAAATTGAAGCTTGTCGAAAGATCTATCCGTCAGCCAGGGCGAGGACAAGTTCGTCTTCGTGTCGAAGCTGCTGGCATCTGCCATACGGATGTATTGGCTATAGAGGGGCAGTGGCCAGGTCTAAAATATCCGTTAGTTCCAGGACATGAAATCGCGGGTCGGATTGAAGCCGTCGGAGAAGGAGTTAACAACTGGAAAATAGGACAACGTGTCGGTGTAGGTTGGTTCGGTGGGCAGTGTTATGAGTGCGAACCGTGCAGGCGTGGAGATTTTGTAAACTGTATCAGACTCATCATTCCCGGATTTACGACAGATGGAGGGTATGCCGAACTGGTCATTGTTGAAGCCAGAGCATTAGCATCTATCCCGGATGACCTCAGCAGTGAAGATGCAGCTCCTCTCACGTGCGCTGGTGTGACCACTTACAATGCACTCCGAAATGCCCAGCTTCGATCGGGAGATGTTGTTGCCATACAAGGCATCGGCGGTCTTGGACATTTAGCAGTTCAATTCGCCAGACGGATGGGTTTCTATACCGTGGCCATCGCCCGCGGTAAAGAAAAGGAAAAGCTCGCTCTAGAGCTAGGTGCACACAAGTACATCGATAGCACAAGCGAAGATGTCGCAGAGGCCCTCCAAAAAATAGGAGGCGCCCAAGCCATCCTGGCGACAGCCGCCAGCGGAAAATCGATGGGCCCCTTGCTCCCTGGCTTGAAGGCGCGGGGCAAACTGATCGTCATTGGCATTTCGGAAGAACCTATCGAGGTATTAACGCCTCAACTGATCGCCGGTACCAAAACCATTCAAGGCCACGCCGCGGGGACCGCCATCGATATCGAAGACACCCTCAGGTTTAGCTTTCAACAGCACGTCCATTCTATGAATGAGGTTGTTTCTCTCGAAAATGCCCCCGAGGCTTACCTGAAAATGAAGCAAAATGCCGCCCGCTTCCGCATGGTTTTAAAAATAAGATAAGCATAATTTTAAATATCTCAAACTTTTGTTTTTACTGGCGACTTTGTTCTCAATTCATTAAAATTTAATCAATTTTTAAAATTACGATTTAATTCAATATGGCATCAGAAACACCTTCTCATTTGGCGAGAAAAAATCACTTTAATTGCTTTGATTATGGAAAAGCATTACAAAATCTCGGCGAAAGTCATGAAAATGTTGATCCTGAAATAGGTCCTTTTGGGCTGACATTTCTAGGAATAAACAAGATGGGAGCATTTAAACGTCTCATCGATGAATTCGAAACTATTTTCATTGAAGCTGTCAGTGGTTCTGGAGAACTTCGCTCGCAATTACAAGCGAATTATACTCCTGAACGAGCTTTTCAAATTTACAAAGAGAACAAAGATCTATTCCAAAGATTGAGTGGCTCTGCTTATTGGTATATCCAAACAAGTCTCAAACTTGCCTCAGAAATTTTCTGGAAGGCGTTATCAGTTCCGGAATCAAATAAAGAAAAACTTCACGAATTACAAATTAAATGGCTACTCCATGCAGAATGGGCACATCTATCTACACCTAATCTTTTAAAGGCTAGGGAATTATTACAGAAAATTAAAGCTTATGCTGAAGAGGCCAAAAAAGAGTTAGAATGGACTGAGGGAAAAAGGAATTTTAATCCTTTTCATATTTCAGAAATTGCAGTGCCTAAAATTCCTTATTTATCAAATCCACGCTCCGTTAAAAATCCTCTTCATACTCCCTCTCTATTTCCGCAATTTAGTGAAAAATATCAAATTTACATCTCAAGCTTGATTAGCCAAATTTCAAGAGTGAATAAGTCACTCGCTGAAGCTATGTTAGTCCGCTTAGAATTAGCTTCTGAATCTGAAGACTTACAATCAGATGATGTCCTTTTTGGTTGTGTAAAAAAAATTCAGAGCTTAGTAGATCCAAATAGCTTTGGGAAATTAGGTCTTCCTGTAGATAAACCTAGAAAAACCCTCAATCGAGAAGCCTTTCAGGTTTTCCCTTTACACATTTTAGAATTTTCAGACGAAGTAACAAAAGCACGTTTAAACAATTTAAAGTGGATGCGCGTTGAAAATGGAATTCCGTGTCGACCCAGTAGTAATGATTCTAATCAACTCTGTTTGACTTCTGCCTTTAAGAATCTTCTTATTGATATTCCATCCTATGTCCACCCGTACGATTTAGCTCTTTTTAATATCGGAATACATAATATTCAGTCCTGGAATCAACGCATTTTCGGTGGATCAGCCTCCTTGGATTTTAAGCAGATTGATTTCTCAACTTTAAACCAATTCTTTTTGAACGTCTTTTCCTTTATTCAAAAAGCAGCACTGCAAACTCAACCTAATAATGGTTGGGCGCGATTATTAGGAGCAAAATTAGTTCAAGCTTTAGATTTTGCCAACCGTTTTTTAATATTTATTCGTACAAGAGAAAACACCCTAAACTTAAACATAAGTAGTGATTATGCACTTTTAATAGCCGGGATTAGAGATTTCTGTGATTTTGTTACAAGCAATATAAACAATGAACCTGAGAAAAACAAAGCGATTATAAAGATTTTTGAAGAAACTCGAGAATCTCTAATTCACGAGTTCTTTGGTTTATTAAGAGCCCAAAAAATCTCAGATGTTGGAATGTTAGAAAACTGCTTAGATTTATTACGCTCCTGTATAGCAGCTGATCATCGCAATCATGTAGGTGTGATACAGAAACTTTTGTTCGATAAAAATATTTCATCAATCACTCTGCAAGATATAAGAAAAGCTTTAGAGAGCCGTGCTTTTAATCTTCCAAAAGAAAAAATCTATTCAGAAATAAAACTGCTTTTAGAAACAGCCTATCTCTTGAGAAATAAAAAGTTCTCCCCTGCTCTGGTTCATATTTTCCAAGCATTTGATCTAGAATTTGAGACCTCTTTAGTAAAAACTTTAACGAGAGATAGTGAAGTTCGGATAAAAGCTTCGATAGCCCTTTTGGAAAATGTAGATTTTCAACTTCCTCTGGCGTATGCGGATATTTTAGATGCGCTCACTTTTTTATCTAGTATAAACTTTCATGAACGGATTCTTTTTAACTTTATTGATCACTATTTAAAACATTTCAAAGGCGAAGATTTTAAAGCCTTAGATATGCTACTTCTAGTTAATTCCGAAGATCGAGTCAAAGCTTATTCACGGTCAAGACTACAATATCTGCTTCTAAATGACCCCTCATCCATCATTGATGATGCAACAAAACAAGAATTTGAACGTATCTTTCAACGATTTCCCACACTTCGAGCAGAGTTGAGTGTGGATGTAACCCCCTTGCTTGAAGGCTTTATTCAAGATCTTCCGAGGCAAATTGAAGAGAACATGCAGCTGCCCGAAAATGAGATACCCCTTTTCAAGGCTAATCGCTTAACACCAGAGCAGGCACTTGAGATTGTTAGATTTTTCTTACCTTCCAAGCAAACTCCTTATTTAGAGAAAATTGACCAACCATTTTATTCTTATATTGAAGCGGTAATCACGGGGTCGGCTGCAGAAGAACTAATAGATAAATTTTTGAATCTTGTACTTTTTAATTTTCGAAGCTTTCCTGCATCGGAAAACTTCAGAAAAGAAGTAAGAAAATTGCTGGAGATCGTTGTATCGAGACCCTGGACCCCCTTCGGTCATCAATTATGCATACACTTTGATGTGGAGCCGCCTTATAAAATACTCAACCGATCTCGTGTTCAAATACTCCGAATGTTACTGAATGATAAGGCCGTCGGCTCTAAGAAACTGCGAGATTTAGAAAAACTGACTCCAGGGTTAAAAGGAATTTCCGAATTTTATGGCTGCGAGAATACGGAAAAGGTTTTGGATTTGATCGAGCAATTTCTACAATATCCAATCTACCATTCTAATACTTTTGACCTACTACAAATTCATTTATCGGTGACATCTGAAACTTCCTCACAAAAATTCGATTTTCTTTCAGCCCAATTTAAGCAGCTCCTGCAATTTCAAACGAAGACACGTGCTACTCTCAAAGCATTAAAAGAGAATAATTTTGGAGAATTTAGCAAATGGAGGGATGAACTTCATGTTGATATTGTAGGTCTGGATCAACCCTTACCAGCTATTTTGTATATCTATCTCAACTTTTTGGAAGAACTAGAAGATGCACTGAGAAATTCAGTACGTTCTCAATCTGGAGATAAGAGCAAATATATTATTCAAGCTCTTAAAAAAGCTTATCCTACTTCAGAAAAAGAAATTTTCGAACGATGGTTAAATAGAAACAAAATTCCTAAAAGAGATTTTGAAAATTATTGTGTTGTTTTACAGCGGCTAAATCTCATAGTACAAAATGAGAATGAAATTCTGTCCATTTTCCAAACCATTTATAACATTAAAAGTCTGTATGCCTCTGATGAAGATTGGATTGTTAAATTCCCCTTAAGCAGAGTTGATATCTGTTTAAACGTTCTTTCTCTAGACGAAAGAAGACAGCTTGCCAGCGCCCTTTCCCTCCTAAACGGGGCAAAGTATAATATTGTCTCCAAGGATGCCTTAAGCGCTTTCAGACGACTCCTGTTAGAAGATACAGACAATCATCAAAAAGATTTAGATTTGCTCTCTGATGCCCATATAGTCGCAGAAGCTAATAAGAAATTTCAGAGACTAAGAAAAGAAGAGGAAAGGATCGCCTTCAGAGAAGAGTTGCAAAGAAAATACCACGATAGATCAAAATTCCTAGAAACACTTTTTCCCATTTTACTGAAAGATTACGCGGCAGAAAATAGAAAACGAAACTTTTGGGAAGACCTAATAAGTGTGTTATTTCCAGATATTTCAGGCGCCGAAGTTTCAACAAACATGCGTCGCATCGCCCATAGTTTTATATGGGGTCTCAGGCAAATAAGTCCCGAGATTTTCTCTCAATTGTTTAGTGAGGATGGTAGTTTAATAGGAGCTAAAAAATATAACCGTCATGTCGTTAATCCTGTGTATCATCTTGATCCTTCAATACCGGTTGGTCATGTCAAATTTTTCCCTGATTCTCCTGGTATTCAGGAAGCTGCTAGAATTGTTAGTGTTTTAGTCGAAAGTCCCATTCCTAACTCTGAGTTGTTAAAATTCCCAGCCTCCACAGCCGGTCAGCAAGATGACTATCCCGTTCTTCTCAGCGAGCATAATGCAGGGCGATCACTTTTGGAAATTTGGAATCGAAATGAAAAAATAAAATTACATTCTGCATCTTTTACCCGCGAATTTCTGCGTGTTTTATTAACGAGAGACCAAGATGGTCTACCGTCAAATTATAATCTCGATGAGGTTGAAAATTCCGGAACCTACCGCTTGGTTTGCATTGAAGATGAAGCAGCTTTTGGAGATGTCGTATTGAAAGAAGGAAATGACCTCAAGCTCATGCTTGTGAGTGCCGTCTTGTGTTGTGATGAAATGAATCAACCTATTGATCCATCAGTACGTGCTTTTATTTTATCTCTCGATATCTTTAATTTCGTTAATCATTTCATTACAGATATTTCTCACTACAACAGCAAATTATCACAAACAGACAAAGGCTCTTGTTTCTTCGATCGAGCGGCGTGTGAATTTTGGGCAAAGCATAAAGATCATCCCGTGGCCATAGCTTTCCCTTTCCTAGATGATAAGTTGGTAAGAGAAATGATAAGGGTCCTTTCGAAACTTCAGGAGCTCGTAGCCGCTCATCCACTTATCACTCATATACAAATCTTAAAAGCCATTTATCCAGAGTTAATTCCTTACTATGCCTCTGTACTAAAAGAAGCCATTAGTCCTAGAGAAAGGTTCGATAAGGTTCTAAAAAAGGGTCGTGGGAGTGAATGTTTGAAGGTCCATGGATCTTACATATCGACTCGGAATAATACGCAAATTTATTTATCGTATTTTGGCCATGTCCCCAATACAAAGGAATTGACAAGACCCGAGGCTTTAGCTGGGGCCGTGGCTAAAGATGCCCTACTCAGTATTGAGAAACAACTAGAGGTCTTAAAACCCGTAAGGGTCGGTTTAGAACGAGGAGATAGCTCCGCCTTTAAACTACTACCCAACATTGATTTAAAAGAGAAGGTCTTAAATGGTATTCAAGGTTCTTGGCCGCCGCTCAAACTATCAAAACTCTCCCCTCAAATTCGAAGAGACGTCTTCCAAGTCTTGCTGGTAGGCGGATTTCATGTGTTAGATTTTTCTGATTGCTCTGACATAACGACAGACGAGATCAAAGAAATTTTGAACAAAAATCCAGACTTGAGATCATTAAACCTCGCTTGCTGTCATCAATTAGATATTCCCCAGCTTGTACCCGTGATAGCTTCCGCGTGCCCTAACCTGGAAATGCTAAGATTAAGTATGCTGAACATGAGATATTTAGATTATGCAGGCGAGGTCCCTAAAAAAGAAAGATTACGCGGACGACGCAATCCAATCAATCATGCATTTATACAGCGATGCTTCAATACTCTTGATTTATCTCAACCTTTTCAAACACCTTTGATGCTGCAATCTTCGGCTCCTTCGATGATAGACACTTGGCGGAGTGGGCCACTGTTCATTTTTAGAAATTTGAAGCACTTATACATCGATAATTGTACAAACTTGGAAAGTGTTGCTTTGGTTGCCCCTTCACTCGTACGATTACATGCTCGCGGCTGCACTTCTCTACAGAATTTAAAAATACTTACATTTCAGCAAAGCACCGCTTCGTTTGAAAATAGTAGATATTGTTTTGGGAATCCTTTTATTCCAGAACACGTTGAATTAAGTTGCTATGATAATCTTGGATCGCTTCCCCATTCACCGTCAATTTATGCCCAGACAAAAGTCGATTCAATTAATCTCCATTTAGGCGAGGAAAAAATAACTTCCCTTGATTTATATATCTTTAACTATATGATTTCCTGGTTCCATCCAATCGAAATTCGACTTATTGGCATTGCTAATCAAAATTACAATAATGAACTTTTGGAAAGTCTTTTCGCTTTACTGCAAAAATCAAAGCTAAAGGTCTCTTTTGATGAGTTAGACCCGTTCAACACTAGACAAGTCAGATTTCAAGAACTGCGTGAAAGGGAAATAGAACTGTCTCATCAAATAGACTTTTTTAATAAAGCAGCTCAAAAAGGATTTGCCGATGCCCAATATTGTTTAGGGCTATATTACAACAACCACCCAAATTTTCCAAATGCGAGAACTGCAGCAGTTAAATGGTTTTCTGAAGCTGCTAAGCAAGGACATGCTCGAGCTCAATCAGCTCTCCGTCGTTTTGATAAACAAGCTGAACTGTTAAATTAAGTCTCGTAGTTGCCACGATCTGGAAGATGGCTTAGAGTAAAGGTATGGTTAAGCTATCGTTCTTTTTGGCGCCGGTGCAGGCGGGGTTTCCGTCGCCGGCGGATGATTATGTGGAGAAGAAGCTCGATTTGAATGAGTTGCTGGTGACCCATCCGGCTGCGACTTTTTTTGTGAGGGTGGAGGGACATTCGATGCGAGATGCTCAGATTTATGATGGGGATGTGCTCATTGTCGATCGGTCGCTGCAGGCTGAAAGCGGATCGATTGTGGTGGCGATTTTGAGTGGTGAATTTACGGTTAAACGGCTGCAGAAGAAAAAAGACCGGCTGTTTTTGGTGGCCGAGAATCCAACGTTTGCTCCGCTGGAGATTTTACCAGAAATGGATTTTCAAGTATGGGGTGTTGTAACGTATGTCATCCACAAAGTACGCGTTAATCGATTGTAATAATTTCTACGTTTCGTGCGAGCGGGTCTTTAATCCTAAATTAAGAAATCGGCCTGTCGTGATTTTGTCGAATAATGATGGGATCGTGATTGCCCGCTCTAAAGAAGCAAAAACTTTAGGGATCCCGATGGGTGCTGCTGCTTTCCAATGCAAAGAGATTTTTATAAAACAGAGCGTGGTTGTTCGCTCTTCTAACTACACGCTGTACGGCGACATGTCGGAAAGGGTGATGATGATTTTGGAAGATTTTGGATTTCCGATCGAAGTTTATTCGATCGATGAAGCTTTCTTAGAAATTCCGACCGATATCGAGCAGCACTTTGCTTCGCGGGTTCGGGCCCTGGTTCACCAATGGACGGGGATTCCTATTTCGATCGGGATTGGAATCACCAAAACGTTGGCTAAAGTCGGAAGCGATCTTGCCAAAAAAAGAGATGACGGGGTGTTTGATTTTCACGACTCTAGCCAAGTTTTTGATACTCTTCCGGTGCAAGAGATCTGGGGAATCGGAGCGCGCATTGGCGCCTCTTTAAACCGGGTAGGGATTCACACCGTCCGGGAGTTGATCGAGTGCAACGACAGCTGGATTCAAAAATATTTCTCCGTAGCACTTCTCCGCACTGTTTTGGAACTCCGAGGGGTGAATTGTTTTGCTTTAGAAGAAATTCCCCCTCCAAAAAAAGGGATTATTTCTTCCCGTTCGTTTGGCCATGTTGTCACTTCGTTTGACGAACTCAAACAAGCTGTTGCTACGTTTACAGCCATTGCAGCCGAACGACTCCGCGCGCAGTGCTCGCTGGTTTCTCATCTGGGAGTTTTTGTCGTGGGAAAAGATCGATTCAGCCGCTCAGCAACGTGCTCTCTCCCTTTTCCAACGGCCTATACTCCTTACCTCATCACGCATGCTCACCGGCTTCTCTCTGAACTCCACCGCGAAGGAAACGGATACCGGAAAGCCGGCGTGGTTTTTAATAATCTCCTCTTTGAAAGTGAAACCCAGCTCGATCTCTTTCAAAACACCAAATCGACCGACTTTATCCATCTCGTCGATGCCATTAACCGAAAAAAAAATAAACGGGCTGTTTTCTTTGCTGCGGAAGGAATGTCGCCCTCTTGGAAACCGGTCTCCGCTTCTTGCTCCAAACATTTCACAACCCAGTGGAATGAACTTTTAACTATTCGTATTTAAATCAATTCGATATAAAATTAAATAATATGAACATTGCAGTCATTGGGGCCTCTGGCCATGTTGGAAATAATTTGTGTCGAGCACTTTTGCAAAAAGATTATAAAGTCAAAGCTTTAATCCACGTTCACTCGAATGCACTGGAACGTCTCGAGATGGAAAAAATGCGCGGCGATATTCTCGACACCTCCGATCTCAGAAAATTTCTCCAGGGAGTCGATGTTGTCTTCCATGCTGCAGGCAAAATCTCGATCGATGGAGATAAAGATGGAAGTGTTAGAGCGGTCAATGTGACGGGAACAAAAAATATCGTCGAAGCGTGTTTGACGACCAATGTGAAAAGGCTTGTCTATTTTAGTTCGATCAATGCTCTTCAACAACAACCTCGTGAAGAACTCGATGAAAATCGCCCCTTTGTCGGAGAAGAAGGTTTTTTACACGACGTTGCAAAATCGGATGCTGAAAAAGAAGTGATGAAAGGAGTGGCTCAAGGGCTCGATGCCGTTATTTTGAATCCGACTTCTGCCGTTGGACCGTACGATTTTCAACCGTCTCTCATGGGTCAAGGGCTCATGGCTCTTTATAACCGGAAAATTCCTACCCTCATCGATGGTGGATTTGATTGGATTGATATCCGAGACCTCTCAAAAGCTGCTATCGCAGCAATGGAAAAAGGGAAATCGGGCGAACGGTATGTCATTTCTGGAATGTGGAAAACCGTTAAAGAATTAGCCTTTTTAGTACAAGAAATCACCGGACGGCCAGCTCCCCGCTTCACATCTCCTCTTTGGCTGGCTCGCATGGGAGTTCCCATTGCCAAAGCTTATAGTTTTTTCACGCATACCCCTATGCTGTATACCAATGAAACCTTAGATGTCCTTGTCCGTTGCAATCGAAATATCAGCTCGCTCAAAGCGAAAAGAGAACTCGGATTTTATCCCCGGCCTCTTTCAGAAACCTTAAAAGATACCTTCGAATGGTTTAAACAAGTGGGGATGATTTGAAAAAGATAGTGATACTCTTATTTGCGATTTTTCCACTGCTCGCATCGACGACCCATTTTCAAGAATGGGTCAAAACAACATCAACCGATTTAAAAGATAAAGGCGAAATAGTTCGAACGTGGATCGGTCCCGTTCAATATGTGTGGATCGGAGATCGAAACAATCCTGTTGTCCTTTGCATCCAAGGAGCCTATGGAGGATGGGATCAATCTCTTTTAATCGGGGAAAATTTGCTCGATCAAGGCTTTTCAGTTTTGGCTATTTCTAGGCCTGGATATCTCGGTTCAAAGTTCATTTCATCGGAGATCTTATCGAATGAGGATCAGGCCCGTGCCATGATCGATGTTCTCGATGCGCTCTCTATCGAGCAGGCGGCTGTGATAGGGTTTTCTGCAGGTGCTCCGGTCGCCTTCCAAATCGCCAAAATGTTCCCCAAGCGAGTATCACGACTGGTCTTAGAGTCTGTAGGAAAGCCCGAAAACGATATCCCTTTCTATCATTTTTTAAATGCCTTGGTGAGCTACAAGCTGACAACACGCGATGTTTCCACGATCGATTTTGAAACCTACATGCTCCAGCTCACCGTCCATTCCGACTTTCGCTCGACAGCTCAAAAAATCCTTGCTATGGATAACTGTTTACCTAAAGATCAACTGGGTAAACGGATTGATTTTGTCCTAAAAGATAAAAAACAAAAGAGATTTTTAAAAAAACTGATCTTTTCTTGGATGCCTTTATCGACGAGGATCGATGGGATCCAAAACGACCTCATTGCAACAAATCTAGAGAGTTGGCCTAGACGGTCTCGTTTTTATAAACAATTTGAAACCCCAACCGTCATCGTTCAGGCCGTTAATGATTCTAAAGATAATTATGCTCTAGCCAAATACCTGCATTCTCAAATATACGATTCAGAATTGATCTCGGTCGAAGGGTGCGGCCACTTTATTTGGCTCGGACCCAACACCGAAGCCTGGGAAAGTCGCGTGGTTAACTTTTTAAAGCAGCACGTAAACTGAGAAGTTGAGTTTCCAAAAGATATGTCGAGGAGACGGAAGAAGATGTCTGCGGGGCGGTTGGCTGAAAGCAAAGTTTTACGTACCTTTCGTAAGATGTTTCAACCTTTGTTTCAACCAGAGGAATTAGTTCCATGTCAGCAAGTGGCTGAGGTTGAGGAGCTTGGATTTTCTTTGCAAAGAGCTCTTGAATCAGTTTCCGAATAGCATTAACAATATAATCAACAGTGGTGTTAATTACTGCTAGCGAATCATAAGCAATCTTGTTAATCATCATAATTCCTCCGATTGCTTTTAATTATATAACAATCGTTAATAATAGTAAACTATTAACTATATGTAAGTTAAAATTTTAACTATGTAGGAGAACAGGATATGCAGGATCGCCCCGAAGAAAAGAAAAGATAGGGGCGGCAGGATGGGCATGATAGGAAGGCATCTTTTCATCCTGGATATCGTGTCGCCGAAGGCATCATGCAGATCATGTTTTCCTGATGTTCCTAATGCATCTAACTATATACATGGGGGAGTTTCCAGTATGGGTGGGAAAGGTCTTTTTCGTAGGTCTTAGTCTCATCATTATAGATCCTTACAGGGCCAATGTCCTCTCCGTACCTTTCTTGGAGGTATTTCTTGGTTTGATTGGGAACGTAGACTTCGATCCCGTCGAAATTTGCTTTTTTGAGGGGGAAAATGGTGTCAAAGGCGGTGGGGACTTTAAATCGGCTTTCGCGGATTTTCCAAGTATCGGCCATAAAAGAACTGACCTCGTTGGAAAGAACAAAGGTTAAAGTCTTTTCTTTAGGATCGATTTTGAAAAAGTAGATATCGAGGTGATTCCGGTTTTCTGGAATATAAACACGTACGTAAGTTTTTGGTCTAGATCGGTTGGACCAATCTTGCACATGATATTTTGTCTTATCGAGTTCATTGAGGGCTCGCATCACATTGTCGAAGTCAGGAAGGAGGACTGCCAGATCGACATCGATATCCCATGGAATCGCTCCGCCGTATCGATAAGCTCCTAGACAGGTCCCGCAGTCAATCCAGAAAGGGATGTTTTTTTCTTTAAAGATTTTAACGATATTTCGGAGCAGTTCTTTTTCGTGCGGAAGGACATTTTCATCGCCAGGCCTTCTCTTATGTTCGGGAGGGGCAATAAATTCCATCGGAGTTGAGATATTGAGTCCGAGGGACTGGTAATAATCTAGATTGGATGCCACTTGTTTCGATTCGAGGGAGGTGACAAGATGGTGATGCCGCTCTCTTGTCGATGAGGAAAAATACCCTATTCCTTTAACAAGAGATCCGAGGGGTAGTGCAAGGGGAAGGCTGAGAATCGATGCAGTACTCTTTAAAGGATAGTGATTTTGGTAGTCGAACCGTTGTTGAAAATGGTACTGCCCTTCCTCTAATGAGGCGACTTTTCCAGCGAAAACATAGTGCATCGGAGACAGAAGTATATTCCCGGCTTTTTCTAAACCGGTTGCATCTTCCGCTGCAGTGTTGAGAAAAACATTACTACAAATTAAATGGTAGGCTGTGACAACAGGCATTCCAAAATAAATGAAACCTTGAATCAATTTATCCCACATAAAAATCTCCGAATACTTATGCTATACAAAATCTTGGGATCTTCTGTCTACATAAAATCATTTTGCTTTTTGTTCGGGGTTTTGTTAAGGAAAGAATATGAACAAATCGATCATCGCTACGTTATTGAGCTACAGTTTATTGAGCTGTGGACTTCATGCTGTTGACTCGACTCTTCAATTGCGACATAGAGATCCAGGAGGTGTCGGTTATAGTCAAGGGTACACCTCTGTCGACTATTTCTTAGCGACGGAAGGAGATACGGCCGAATTTCTACTCGATTTGCGAGGCCATGTCTTCAATGATGCCCGTTTTGCTGGCAATGCTGGACTGGGGGTTCGATTTCCACTCATGGATTGTGAGTATCGACTGGGCGCGAATGCTTTTTATGATTTTCGCGATGCCTCCAATTTGTTCGCTCACCAAGTCGGTGCTGGTTTAGAGTGGCTGGGTGAGACGTTCGATGTCAGGATGAACGGCTACATTCCGTTTGGAGCAGAGAGTAAGACAGAAGAGAGGGCATTTAAAGGGTTTAGAGGCCACCATGTGATGATCTATCGAAAATCAAAAGACACCCTCCCTTGCATCGATGCCGAGGTTGGCATCCCTATGCCCGATTGGTGTTACTTTGCTGCAGGTCCGTATTATCTTCTCAAACAGAGAAATCATGGTCTAGATTTCGGAGGTGCCTGGGGAGCTAAAGTCCGTGCAGAAATGACATTTGTTCGGTATCTCACCGTTGGATTTCAGATCACACACGACCATATTTTCCATACGCGCGCCCAAGGAATCCTTGCAATCAATTTACCGATTGGAAAATGGAATAAAAGATCCGAACAAGAAGGGCGAGTCTTTTCACAAGTTCGTATCATGAGAAATGAGATCATTCCGATCGAAGTGAAGAAAAAACGGCTCACTCCTTTAACCCATTACATCGAGGCCAAAGAGGAGAAAAAAGAGAAGAAACCCAAAATTAAGGAAGAATCTCCAACACCCTCTGAAGATGAAAAGCCTGTAAAAAAACCGAAAAAGAAAAAAGAAAAAGAGCCTAAGCCAGAGAAAGAAAAACCTGCTCCTGCTGCAGTTGTCGAACAACCTGAGCAACCACCTCCAGAAAAAAAAGGGAAGAAAGTTTTTCAAAAAGTCAAAAAAATCAAACAGAAGAAAAAACATAAGCTAAAGAAGAAGGAAATAGAAGAGAAAGAGGAAGAAACCGTCAAATTCGTATTCGTCGATAATAAAGCCAGAAAAAAGAAAGGTGATGGGTCGTATGAAAAACCGTTCCCTTCTTTAAAAGAGGCTGAGTCGCAATCCAAACCCGGCGATGTTATTTATGTTTTCCCTGGAGATGGAACAGCTAAAAATATGAATGAAGGGATTGTTTTAAAAGATGAACAAGTTTTAGCGAGCTCGGGCTCTCCCCTGTTTATTGAAAATGTCATCATCCCCCCTCAAACTCCCGGTGAAAAACCAGCCATTACCAACATTCATGAAGAACACCCTGTGATCACCAATCCGGGCAATACCTCCTTAGATGATTTTCTTTTTGTACCACCGTGGCAATTTTTGTTTGAAAACTGGTCGGAGGCCTCTCCAGCCTTTGAGGCAGGAAATCCAAATGTTGCAGCAGAAGCCGAAGGATTTCATGTCATGCCACCCCCTGTTGAACCCAATGATGGAGCAGGTGACAACTTTGTTTTAGTTGATAACAATTAAAAAAGCTTGATTATCAAACTCTTTTTGGTATGATCCAAATTTTTACGTAAAAAATGGGACTTAAATGAAAAAGCCTGTCACTTGGATGCGAAAAATTGGTGTTCCGCTTCTGCTCATGATTTGTTGCCCTCCTATGGCCATTTTAATGTGGTATACAAATGTCTATTTAAACGGATCACTTTTACAACTGTGGGATCTTTTTAAACATTTCGGATTTTTCACCACGCTCTTCGATATTTGGGGTCATATTTTCTTCGGATCACCTACTGCTTGGAAAATGATTTTTGGATTTGCGACCGTCCAACTCATCTTCATGAAACTCTTACCAGGAAGACTCATCGAAGGCCCCATCACTCCGCATGGAAACGTCCCTGTTTATAAAGAAAATGGTGTGTTTTCGTTTGTTTTAACAATCACCTCCTTTCTTGTTTGCTCGGAGGTTCTCGATCTATTTCCCAGCACAATTATTTATGACAATTTGGGTCATCTCTTGGGGGCACTGATCATCTTTAGCATGGGATTTTGTACCTTTTTATATATCAAAGGACGCGTCGCTCCTTCTTCCAAAGATTCAGGATCGACAGGTCATTTCATTTTTGACTTTTTTTGGGGCATGGAACTCTATCCGAGGGTCTTGGGGTGGGACATTAAAATGTTCACCAATTGCAGATTCGGGATGATGGGATGGAGCCTGATCATTCTTTCATATGCAGCAAAACAACATCAACTCTATGGACTCAGCGATTCGATGTTGGTTTCAGTCCTTCTTCAGCTCATCTACATTGGAAAATTCTTTGTTTGGGAAGGAGGATACCTCCGCTCCATGGATATCATGCATGACAGAGCCGGCTATTACATCTGCTGGGGATGCCTTGTCTGGGTTCCCGCCATTTATACATCTCCTGCCCTCTATCTTGTGAACCATCCTAACCATTTGGGACTAGGATTATCGATCTTATTGCTCATCGTGGGAACTCTTTCCATTTTCATTAATTATTTTGCAGACCGGCAAAGACAACGGGTGCGCACAACGGAAGGAAACTGTCTAGTATGGGGCAAAAAACCTCATCTCATCGTCGCTCATTACAAAACCTGTGAAGGAGACCCTAAACAAAACCTCCTTCTCGCATCAGGTTGGTGGGGACTCGCCCGTCACTTCCATTATCTTCCTGAAGTTTCTGCAGCACTTTGCTGGACCCTTCCAGCACTTTTCAACTATTTTCTCCCGTATTTCTATGTCGTCTTTTTAATGGCCCTCCTTCTCGATCGTGCTTTCCGGCAAGAGAGACGGTGCCGATTTAAATACGGCGATTCTTGGGACAATTATTGTGAAAAGGTTCCCTTTAAAATGATCCCTTATCTCTTTTGAGATTTAGTTTTTCGTTACTTCAAATAGATTGATGTTGAAGATACCATTTGGACCCGAGCTGGTTTCCGCTGGGGAGCCCCCTACCACAAAGAATTTTCCATTCTTACTAAATGAGGGTAAATACGCCCCAGATGGAACAAGAGCATTTGCAGTGACACTTTTGAAGTTGTTAGATTCATCTATTTTAAAAAAAGACATATTTCCAACAGAGGGATATACTCCATCTTCACCTAGTTTAACTATTCCAAAGGTGTTGCCATCTCTATAGAAGTTTGAAGCAATAATGTCTCCATCGGCTGCCATAGTCGCTTTCAACGATAATTTTTTTCCATCGAATACAAATTCTTGGATATTTTGATCATTCCCAGGGATGAATGTCATGGAGTCACTCGTGTCTTGAAAGATAGATACATCTCCAGAAGCTAATGCGAGAACTGTTCCAACGATAATGTTAGGATTTTTGTAATTATGGTTATCAGCAAAGAATGTAATTGGGAACTGCGGCAAAGCTGCCTCATCGATGAGTTTAAGTTTTTTTGCACCCACTTCATAAACTTGTAAGGTAGCAGGTGGTGAAAGATAAAACGTGGACGGATTTATATCCGCAAATCCCAAAAGAAAATAGTTTATATCTTTCCCTTTTCTTTTTAAAACAAAAGTGGCAGGACTATTTGAAAGGCCATTTACGACAAATGTGTCTAGAGTTTTGAGATTTCTATTTAAAAGTTTAACGGTCGAAGTATACGTTGTCGTTGTCGGTTGGTTATTGGTGTAAAATAGCAGGATAGATTTACCATCCAGTGTAATACCTGCACTGAGATTTATACTGGAGGCATCGTCATAGATCACTTCTTTAACAACCTTAAATGTACCGTTATGAAGTTTCAAGAGACGAAGCCGTACCTTAGTGTCTCCATTATTATCTAAAATGCCAAAGATTTTGAATTTTTCATCGGTGAAACAATCCCAGACACCACCGTTAGGGAAGACGAACTTGTCTAAAGGAAGAGTTGCTTTTGAAACCAATCGACCATCGACATTCTTAAAAAGTTCTAATTCAGGAACTGTTTTATCAGCTGGAGCTGAATTGTAGGCTAAAATGAGCTTACCATCATTTGAAATATTTTTGACCACAGGTGAAGCATCACGGAAAATAGCATCTGTCCGCCGAATTGTAAAGTCTCCAAAAAGAGTGCAGCAAGACAAAGCTGCTGCAGCAAAAAAACTAAACTTATTCATAAAAAACCTCCGGCTTTAAAGGATATATTTAGCAAAGGTTTTTTTATAGATAATATTTCAAAACTGGCAATGACCACCGTGCTTCTCTAAATATCTTTGGTGGTACTCTTCGGCTCGGTAGAACGGCTCCGCGGGTTTAATCTCCGTGACAATCGGGTGAAAACTTTTCTGCTGCAGATCATCGACAAATGCCCGCGCCTTTTGTTCTTGTTCCGCCGTATGAAAAAAAATAACCGATCGGTATTGAGAACCAATATCAGGTCCTTGCCGGTTCTTCGTCGTTGGATCGTGCATCTGAAAGAAAGCCCCTAAAAGATCTTCGTAAGAGATTTTCTTGGGATCAAACTCGACACGGACAACTTCTGCATGTCCTGTCCGATCAGTACAAACCTCTTCATACGTCGGATTTGGAAGATTCCCTCCCGAATACCCAACTTCTGCATTTGTGACACCTTCGAGCTTTCGGAAAGCAGCCTCAATTCCCCAAAAGCAGCCACCACCAAATGTTGCTTTCTCCATTTTTTCATAATAGAATAAAATCGGATTTTGTCATACCATCAGGCTATGGGACAATTAGAGTTTAATATTGGCGGAATTATTTTATATATTGTCTATTCGTGCCTCCCCTGGGTACTGGGAATACTCCACATCCGACGAAAGAAAAATGTCGAAGGTTTTCATAAGTATGAATGCTTACTCCACTACTTTCTTTTTATCGGAGTCGGACTTCAAGGGCTCATTACAGGAGTGATGCAGATCTTTTATCCAGACTATATTGCTGCATATGCTAAATGGCCCGTTTCTCCTTTTTTAGCAGAGGTGGGAATGGCTAACGTTGCTTTCGGAATACTCGGAATTTTAAGTCTTTTTTACAAAAAAGGGTGGCAAACCGCAACGGGACTAGGATATGCACTATTTCTTGGAATGGCTGCGATTGGACATATAAAGTCAGCTTGGATGGATCACAACTTCAGTCTAGGAAATGTTGGCCCTACACTATGGTCCGATATCATCATTTCACTTTCTATTTTATTTCTATTGTTCGCTCACAGAAGGGAGAAAACCGCGCATGATTAAATCGTTTGCAAATCAAGAGAGTGAAGAAATCTACCACGGCATTCATACCCATACGATTCGAAAAGATCTGAGCAGTTTTCTCTTGAAAGTGGCAGAGCGGAGGATGGATATTCTCAATTGTGTCGATAGTTTGGAAGATCTCGCCCTTTGCTTGCCCGCCTATAAAGGTGAGGTCGGTGTACGGGATGGTCATGGAAAATACAGCATTCCGATCGACGACCCGTATTGGCGGATCACCTTCCGTTGGGATAATAAAGACGCTTTTGATGTCGAAGTGAAAAAGTGAGGAAACCATGATCCCTTCTCGAAGAAGACCCACCCATCCTGGAAAAATTCTAGAAGAAGAATTTTTAAAGCCACTCAATTTAACTCCGAAACAGTTCGCTCAAAAACTGGGCAATCCGTGGACCGAAGCCGAGGTTAATTCCATCATCCAAGGAGAGCGTGGAATATCTGAAACAGCCGCCCACGAATTTGCAAAGCTTCTCGGAACTCCTGTTGATTTTTGGCACCGGCTTGAATACCAATATTACCATTGGAAAGACAATCATCCATCTAGAAATAAATAATCTGGTAGAAAAAAAGTGCAATCTCTAGAATGGCGATTATGTATTTAAGAGGAGTTTTTCACATGTCTACACGTCTATCATTTGCTCTCGTCGCACTCAGTTTATGCCTCACAGCGAAGAGTTATCCGGATGAAGCACAACCTGAAATGATCCCCATGGATATCTCATCCATCGAGCCTGTTGAAATCACACCCCCAGAAGTAGTTCCTGTCCAGCAAGCTGTAGGCCCTGGTGCTGTTGTTGAAAAACCGTTTTCACCTTTCACCGGAAAAATCAAGAGAAACAAGGTGCGGATGCGTGCACTCGCTGATCTTGAAGCCCGTGTGATTAAAGAATTGCAACGGAGCGATCTTCTCGTTGTCGTCGGTGAAAAAGGAGACTTTTACGCCGTCGAACCTCCGACGGATACAAAAGCGTATGTTTTCCGTAGTTTTATTCTCGATGGAGTTGTGGAAGGTAACCGGGTGAATGTCCGTTTAGAACCGACCCTCGATGCTCCGGTGATTGGACATTTGAATAGTGGTGATACGATCAAAGGATCGATCAGTTCTTTGAATAATAAGTGGTATGAAATCTCTCCACCAGCTGGAACCCGTTTCTATGTAGCAAAAGAGTTCATCGATTCAATCGGTGGACCTGAAGTGAAAGTGCAACTCGAGAAACGGCGCATTTCTGCAGAACAACTCATCGATGCCGCTGCACTTCTCACCCAAGTTGAAATGAAAAAACCGTTCCGTGAGATGGACATTGAGAGAATCCGAAAAAATTATCAAACCGTGATCAATGATTACACCGAATTTCCTCAGCTCTGCGATAAAGCCAAGGAATCCCTCAATGCTCTCCAAGAAGAGCACACACAGCGAAAAATTGCCTATCTCGAAGAAAAATCAGAAGGCAAAATGGGTGATGAAGAAGCTAAAAAAAGTGTCAAAACGGAAGTCGTTCTCAATCCTACAGACCGTATGAAAATGTGGGAGCCTTTAGAAGAAGCCATTTACATGGCCTGGGCTACCCGGAATGAAGATCGGTCGATTGATGAATTCTACGCCGAACAACAAGAAAATGCCGTTGCACTTTCAGGTATCGTGGAAATGTACAATTCACCCGTTAAACGTAAACCCGGTGACTTTATCATCAAAGATAAAGATCTCCCCGTCGCTTATGTTTATAGCACTCAGGTGAATCTGCAAGACCATGTTGGCAAAAAAGTCACCCTTCTTGCCGCCCCTCGCTCGAATAACAATTTTGCATTCCCCGCCTACTATGTTTTAGGGATCGCTGAATAAAGAATTAAGAGAAACCACAGAGCCACAGAGAAAATGCAAAAGAGAATATTTCTTGCAGCGAAGCTGCCTCGGTGATCTCGGTGTGCTCGGTGGTAAAATTCTTCTTTCTCCTCCTAACTCATCTTTCTCTGTGGCTCTGTGGTTTTTCCCAATCCTGCCTAAAATAAGTATTTTATGGAATTAAGAGAGTGGGCTATTCAAATTCTCAGCACTGACAAGCTGGAAGAAAAACTTTTCTGTCCCGAGGTTTTGACCGATTTTTCTCCAGGAACTCCCCTTTTATGGAAAGAACCAGTCAGACCTCCCGGGATGGGATTTCATAAACATACCCGGCGGGATAAACTTCCACGGATTCATGAACTGCACCATCTCGATAAACGGGCAGCCTGCCTCCATCGGTTTGCAGGTCACGAACTCCTAGCCGTAGAAATTATGGCGTATGCTCTTCTCGCATTTCCTGACGCTCCTCCTAACTTCCGCAAGGGAGTCGCCCATACTTTAAAGGAAGAGCAGCACCATGTCCGTCTGTATCAAAAAAGGATGCAAGAGCTAGGAATAAAATTTGGCGATCTTCCCCTCTACCGACATTTTTGGTCGTATGTTCCCCACCTCCAAACTCCCCTTCAATACGTCAGCGTGATGAGCCTCACTTTTGAAATGGCCAATCTCGATTTTGCACCTTACTATGCAAATATCTTCGCGCAGCACGGAGATTTTCTATCAAGCGAGCTGATGCAACGGATTTTTGAAGACGAAATAAAACATGTTTCGTTTGGATACCGATGGCTGAACAAATTGAAAGATCCTCATCAGCCATCTTTTGAAACCTGGAAAGCAAATCTTCCACCCAAAACGACCCCCTCTAGAGCAAAAGGGCCCCAATTCTTCGCCAATCACCGCCGCTTAGCGGGCATCGACGAAGAATGGATCAGATCACTTTAATTTTTTCTTGGGCAGCTTTGCGCCACCTTTTCTAGCTTGACTATACGCAATCGCTACAGCCTGCTTCGTGGACATCCCCGGATGGGCATGTTTCTCACGCCGTATATTTTCTGAAATTCCTTTTTTCGATGCTGCTTTTTTTCCTTTAACAAGTGGCATACTTTTCTCCTTATAGTTGTCCGAAAAGACCCATCACACCAATGACGATGAGATAGATCGCGACAATAAAATTTAGAATCTGCGGGAAAATTAAAATCAAAATCCCTGCAATTAACGCAATTACAGGATGCACAACTGGATGGACTACCATATTTCTCTCCTATAATTAGCATAATAATTAGCACGGATTTATTTAAAAGGACTATTTTACTTTAACATTTCAGAGGGGGGGATATTTGGGGAGAAGACAGGATCGTCTGCTAGAGGAGAAGGAGGAAATAGGGGGGCCCGAAGGTGAAGCGTACTATCATCTGTCAATGTCACTTGGTTTAACTGGAAACAAACCTGGCCCAGCATCGCAGCGATGATGTAGGTATCGTTTGGATCTTTAGGTAAATGGATGCATTCTTTTACGTTTGAGTCGATCACCAAAACAGGCTTGGGAAGCGGTGTGTGAAGGTCACAGGCTCTGAAAATCATGAAACACTGATCTTCCTCTATCGGACCCATGTGGGGATGGATCCGGACATCATCCTGAAATAAGGCCGATTTCAGAAGCTGAGCTGGAGTGGGTCGATTTTCATAGACGAGCATCGATTTCAATAAATCGAGAAAAGCCATGATTTCAGAGTCGGGTATCTTTTGTTCTTTAAGGGCACTCACAACCTGGATCTCCCAAGGATCATCATCCACGATATCCAACTTTTTCAACGCGACTTCAGGTTCTAAATTATAAAATTCTTCTCCTAATCGGCACCCCTCCAAAAACTTTTTGCAAGGGGCGCCGATTTGTTGATCAATACCATTCAAGTGGAGAGCTTTGTTATATTCATTCCCAGGCTTGTAAGGATAGAAAAGAAATTCTTTGACCGCCAAGATAAAGAGCACACAGGCTAAGCTCCAAAGATCACCCGAAGGTGTCCTTTTCCCTTCTAAAATTTCTTCAGGTGAAGCAAAAGGGTGGGTCGTGTTGTGTTTATATTTTTCTACAAGCCCCATGTGGCCATAATCAATGACGAACAGAGTTTTATTGTGGAAAATAAGATTCTCTGGCTTCAAATCGCCATGGATAATACCCCATTTTCGGACCGTGGCAAGAAATTCTAAAGCTTGCCGAGCAATGCTCTTAATATCTTGAAAAGTCAACACCTCATTATAGATAAAAGAATGGAGCTGGCATGTCGGAAGGTATTCCGTCACAATGTTGATGGAATCTCCATCTTGATAAACATCGATGAAAGGAAGTCTATGGGGAATACCCTTTCTCTCAAAATGTTTTAAGAAAGCAATTTCATGGGCAACATTTCTAAGATCTTTCGCAGGACATTGCTTAACCGCAACTGTCCGATTCAAAACTCTGTCAAAAGCAGCATAAACCGGTGATAACCCTTGATCGATGAAATCGGTAATCATATAACGGGGCAATGGAATAGCAGGAGGGATAAAACGTCTAGATTCAGAAATTTTTAAAGTCATAACTCAAAATTCAAACTACGACGAGGACAGGTTGTGGTTGGATCAGTTCTGGCTATCCTCTGTTTTTTTGGTCTACAAGGTTTAGGGACATCGATACTATCAACACCTAATTTTACAAATTGAACAGGGGTACCCTGATCCGTCAGTTTGTAAGCATGGACAAAACGTGTATTAACCGTTGCAATCTGACGAAGATTATAGAGATACGCTTCTTTTTTTATAGAACTATCGAGCCACTCATTGATATTCGAAACATAGAGTGTATCCAATTCTAAATGGTGGTGGTGCATCCAACTTCTTATCTGATGAAATACCCCCGTCTTGTCTGTGACATCTAAATTGAGATATAAGACACCTTTCCGCAGGTGCATTCCTTTAATGATTTGAAACGTCTCTTCCCGAAAGAGCCAACTTTCCGGTCTAATGAGCTCTGCTTCTAAATTAAAAAGCTGACAGAGTTCATTCGCAGATTTTATTCCTAATTTTTCTCCATTTTCTAGCAAAAAACTCCCAAATGCATCGATGAAATCGGTTCTCGTTTTGCTTTGCTTAAGCAACTGCTCCATCGCCCCGTATAAAGCGATCATATGATTATCGATATCACAAATAATGGCACAGGCAGGCTCGGTGATGCACATCATATCGTAATTAAACCAGAGTGAAAATCCGACATGGACTCTTTTTTGAGGATCGACCCTGGAACGATTCGTTCTCAGAAAATCGAGAGTTTCCTTTTGACCCTCTTCGTTGCATCGAATATACGGATGAGAACTCGTATAAGTTCCCTCCTGTAAAGGTGCAGGAAGTCCATCAAAAAACGGATAAGTAGGAATATTTTCTTTTCCTAAAAAATTAAGAGAATTAATAACAGGTACCATAAATTCCAACATAATAACACAATTTCAATTTAGAAAAAATATGCTATTAATTTTTAAATTAAATTTTTTTATATTTAGGGAAGAAAATTTTTATTGCATCTAATGAAAAAATTTAACTATACTCTTGCAATTTTTATGCAACCTGCTCAATTACTAGGAACTCCATCTTTTTCTTTCAGGCAATGGTCAACAGAAGATTTGACACGTTTTGTTTCATTATTACAGCCCAAATGGGAAACGACAACATCTTTTTTTAAAATATTTGCCAATGTGACCAATCTTCTTGCCGAACAGGAAGAAGAAATTTTATCGATTCCGAAAGGGGATAACCTTTTAGCAGAAATCCCCGCAGAGCCGACCAACCCACTCTTCTATTTTCAAAGGGAGCGGTGGCTCGAGAATCACAATCGTCAAGAATTTTTAAGACATCTATCGGGGACAGACGTACGAGAGTTGATCCTGCCGCGCGGCTCCCTGACCAGGCTTCCACCAGAGATTGGACTCTTAACACATTTAGAAACCCTCGTCATTCTCAACAATCCCCTTCGAACCATCTCACCTCAAATTGGACAACTGACACGGCTTAAAAAGCTGATGATTTGTTTCACATCGCTCCGTTTTTTATGTCCTGAGATTCAAAATTTATCCAATCTGGAATATGTCGATGTGAGTCGCAATCAGCTCGAGCATATCGACCCTCTTGCCCATTTACCCAATCTCATTCAACTCGATGCAAAGATGAATCGTATCAAGAGATTACCACCCGAGGTTCATTGGGATCGTCTCCAAATACTGACACTGCGAAAAAATCCGGTAACAGACTCAGCTGGGACGACCCAGCTCCCGACTCATCAACTCGCGTGTAGAGGTTTGAACAATCTCAATTTCTTTTAGAGTATTGACAGTCGCAGCAGCTCCCAGCTCGCTGAATTTGCGCGCACTCGAGAGAACATTTCTCTCCAGCGAACCTGTCGCGTGATTATACGCATCGACAGCTTGATTTAAAGCTTTCCCCAGATGAGCCCAATGCCCCGATAAATCCGAAATCCTCTTATAAAGTTCATGGCCCAGTTCACTCACCCGCTGCGCATGCCGCGAAATGCTCTCTTGTTTCCACCCATAAGCGACAGCCTTCAAAAGGGCAATGAGTGTGGTCGGCGTTGCTAAAATCACACCCTGCCCTGCTCCAAATTCAATCAGCAGCGGATCCGACTCGAGAGCAATGGCAAAAATGGTTTCCGAAGGAAGAAACAGGACCACGAATTCAGGCGTCGGCTTAAAATGTTCCCAGTACGTTTTTTTCCCGAGCTGCACAATGTGCTCTTTCACCCGCTTCGCATGCTGCCGAAACTTCTCCACCTTTTGCACATCTTCCACTTCATCAATCCCTTCCAAATACGCATCGAGAGGCACTTTCGCATCAACAACCACCTGCCGCTCACCCGGAAGCTGGACAATCAAGTCGGGTTTCCTCCGCTGTCCATCACTGATATCAAACCCCTGCTCGATAAAATCACAGTGTTGAACCATCCCCGCCAATTCAACCACCCGCTTCAGCTGGATCTCCCCCCATCTTCCCCTTCCTGCCGGTGATCTCAAAGCTTTGACCAATTTCGATGTCTCTTGTTTCAGCTGACCTTCGGCATCTAACATAGCATTCAGCTGCTGTTTTAACGCCCCGTGATCCGATTTTCTCTCATTTTCCAAAAGCCGCATCTGCGCATGGAGTTTATCCATCATCTCCCGAATCATCTTCTGTTTCTCTTCCAGATCTTCTGCAGAAACTACTTTAAACGACTCCCTCAGCTCCTCTTGATTTTTAAACTTCTCCTCAGCAACCACGCACCGAATCATCAACTTCTGGTACCGATACGCCAGCACCATGAGGATTAAGAACAAAACAGCCGCAACAATGATCATTCGTCTTCGTCCTCGGGTTCGAAGTCTTGGAGGGTTTTGGATTTTTTTCCAGCGATCATGCGGATGGTTGAAAGAATGACCCCGAGAAGGATGTAGCCCCAGCAGATACCCATGAGCATGAAGGGGAAGAAATGGAGAATCCCATAGAGAATAAAAATCGCAGTAATCACGGTGAGAAGAACCAATTGAAACGGAGGGACCCGAAAATGGAGTGTCTTTAGACTCGGAAATTTCCATCGACTCACCATCAAAAATCCGAGGACGATCCAAATACACGTCAAAACGACTGCCACCGTCGACTCTTTCCACTGAAACCATTCGTGTGCAAAAGGGCTCATGAAAAACAGATTGGTTGAAACCGCAGCTATTGCACCCGCAGGAATCGGCAAACCGGTGAAATTCTTCTTCTGCGCCGCCTCTTCCTCCACGTTCCCCTTTGCCTGGGTCGATTTCACACTAAATCGAACCAGCCTCAAGATCCCGCAGATCGAATAGAGCATCGCTCCCACCACTGCAAAAAACGACAGCCCCGTCCCCTGCTCCAATGACAAACTCTTCAACAACAATACCGACGGCGCCACCCCAAATGAAACCGCGTCCGCCAGCGAGTCAAAAACAAACCCAAACTCACTCTCCGCCCTTATAATCCGTGCCACCGCCCCATCCAACAAGTCAGCAAATGCCGCCATCAATAACAACAACAGCGAAGTAAAAAGGACCTGATAGCTCCCCGACCCCGGCTCAATCATGTTCACCTTAAAGATGACAAAAAGCCCGCACGCGAGCCCAAATGCCGTGATCGCATTCGGTATCAAAAAGACCTGCTTCCTCATACCCTTACATTACCATACATTCTAATCCTAAGGAATTTAAATTTTTACTTAACATTTAATTAAGGAAATGTTAAATTATAATTAGGAATAATAGGTATTTTATGACAACAAATAGTGTTACAGGATTAAGTGCCATCGCACGAGAAATCAACAACAGTTTTGATATCAAAACGTATACAGAAGAGATGCTTAAATACGTTCAAAACCCATCAGCATATCCCCTTTCACAGGTTGTAACAGCATTTCAATTCTTCCAAGCGATGTATAATAAGACTTCCTTCCAGGTACCCGGCGGTCCATCGATCGACTTTTCTCAAGTTGACCCTAGCACGGCTGCTCAAATGCATACCTTAGTGGTCAAGGCCCTTTCTGACTATGGCACCGTTCGTGTCCCTTATGCCCCAGGAAAGACCGTTCCTCTTATGATCACAGAAGTCGTTAATGGCAAGACGGTTACAAAGCCTGCAAGCTTGCTTGATTTGGTTTCAGAACCGAATGGAGCAACTTTTTCCATCAAATACTCGGGGGACCCTGATCAAATGATCGACAGTCATACTTCACCCCCCTGGGCTCCCGGATTTGCTGGCGCTTTCAATAACGCCTTTACAGCCGGACAGAGTTTGGAGAGGGTTGTTAGTAACGTCTCGGATACCTTTGGCATCCCAGGAACCGGCCTCTCCTGCCACTTTCACGATGGAGCGTGGTCATTTGATTCGGCGACATTCTCGATTTCTGGAAGTGCTCAGGATTGGATTACAGCCGCTGCAGGTTCGATGGTAACTTCGACTTCTGACTCGGCAGCTGCCCAGGCGGATGCTGCGGCTTTAGCCCAGTTCATCCAAACGCATATTTAAATTAAAACAACTTATTGATACAGATAGAAATAACATGAAAACACGCAAAGAAGAGATCCTAGAGAAAATTGAAGAGTTCACAGGGAACTTTGAGAAGCCCGATTTGAGTAAAATGGAAGAGTTGATCACCGAGATCTTAAAATTCTTCGAATACAGCCGAGAAAAGCTGCAAGCCACCGATGAGGCCGATCGAAAAGCTGCTCTCCAAGATTTGCAAGACATCCAAAAAAAGCTCGATGAACTGGCAAAAAAAGCGCTTGAAAAAGCCGGCATTACACAAGACCAACTCTCGAGTTTTATGGCAAATCCTCAAAACTTTTTGCCGAAAGACCAAGACAAAATCCAAAAGATTCAAAGAGAAATCCAGTCAACCCAAAATTATATAAAACCATGAAAATCCCACATATTTATACTTTACCCACAGCTCCAGGATCTCAACCATCCAGTCAACAAGCCCTCTATGCGGCCATGAGCTCGGCTCTTTCTCAAACCTCTGCTGCCGCTCCCGTACCGGGTGTTTCTGCGACGACCACCGATACAACCACGACCACTTTTCAAGCCCTCGCCGATCTCGCGGCCATTGATATGATTCTCCGCCGGATGGCCGACGGCCAAATCGATCCTGCAACAGGTCAAGCCCAGATCAATAAATACATGAATGACCTCGTGAACAACTGCCAAGGAAATGCGATTCCTGCCATCAATAGTATCATCTTAAGTTTGGCAGCCGACTTTAAACTCACCAACGGAAACTATGTTCCGATCATGTCACAAGGCTCTTCTAGCTATTTGAATTGCAAATTCGAATGGGATTGGGATCAAAACCAAGGAAACAAGAATACCCCTGACGGATGGACATCTATCGGTGGAATCCAACAAATCTGGGCAGCCCTCGGCTCAAAACCATTTCCTCCCAATTTCACCGTCGGACCCAACAATCCGATGGCCTTCTGTAATTTCCTTCTTTTTGCCTCTGACTCGATGTTATGCCCCACTATTGCACTCAAAGGGAATTACGACCTACAAATGTTCGGAACAACCTACGGCCTTCCACAGCCGATGGATTTTGCCCACTTAATTCCTATTTATGTCGAAACTGCTTTTTATCAGCAAGATGTGATCAATACCAATAATCCTAATAACTTTTATAGCGACATGTGTAACTTTTTAGAACTCTTTCCCAATCGGGAAGATTTAAGTGAACAATACCAAGGTCAAGACATTCAGGATAAAATACCTAACTATTTAAACCTTCTAGGTCAAATCCAAAACACCATCACCAACCCTGATTATTCTGTCTTTCCACCGAAAGAATGGGCATCCATCCTGGGGCCTAATTACTTGGCCTTTTTCGGCAATGGAGGCCCAATAGATCTCTCTTTTTTCTATAGCGACATCGAAAACTACCAGATGCAGCAGTATCTAAACTCTTAAGCCTTAGTAACTTTTAATAACCTCTCGCTCAAGCGCTTATATATAAAAATTATTTAAAAATTAAGTTGATATTAAAATCGTATAAATATAAAATAAAATTAGAAGAAATATAATTATAATAAAATAGGGAGCAAATAATATGTCTACTATCTATAACAATCCTAATCCAAATGCCGACGGCGTTGGAGGAGCACAAGGATCACAACAAGGTCAACAGAACGGCGGCGTGGGCGATTCTAGTAATTACCCTGTATGGCCTTCCGACTGGCCGGTCGACCCGAATGAGCCGATCCCGCAGGTACCCTCTAATCCGAACGAGAGTATTCAGCAACAGTTGCAAGATATCGAAAACTACATGAAGTGGCTTTCGCAGCACCCGAACGATCCTCAAACTTATAACGGTGCTTTAGCGATGCTCCATGCTCTTTTGGTCATCGGTCAAAATGCTAAAAACTTAAGTCCTGCTGATTTAGCTCAATTTAACACCATCATGAACTCGCTCGGAAATTCCGACATTTTCTCAGGGATCATCCGTATGGTGATGATGGGTGCTTTCTATCAAAACGGTGCCAATGGCTTTAGTAAAACAAACCAGTTTATCGATGCTTTGGCCAAAGAATTTGGTCAACTTTCATCGGTTTCACCATTCTTTGCAGGTCTTGCCGCAACGGCTTCTTTAGAACAGAGCTTCATAGAACAAACAGCCGAAGCTGCCAACTCACCGTATATCTGGAAAGACCCTAATACCGGTGTCACATGGCTTACGAACGGTCAAGCTGGCGCGTCGAACATCATGACGTTCCAAGACTATCAACTTTCTGCAATATCAGCTCTATCTTTAGAGATCATCGATAGCCAAGGGAATAACAACGCGTCGAACGCGGTGAACCAGTACTACCAGTCAGAAGTCAATATGATCTGCACGAAGTACAAAAACAACCCTGAACTCATCGTGATGTTGCTCCTGGAGCTCATGGCGGGGGGTCAACTCAATGACATAGGTCAAGATGTGAAAGGTGAGGGTGACCAGACCAATAACTTGACTGCCGCGCAAAAGCTGATCGCGAGCATGCTTGCCCTGCTGCGAGGTGGCTTCCAAGGACCAAACGGTCCCCAGAACTCTCAGCAGTTCATCCAAGATCTGAACCAGTTAAAATCGATGGAAACGTTCTTCCCGCAGCTCAAATCTGCGATCGATGGGATCTATAACTCGATCATGGGTGGTACAGTGACCGTGACGATCGGCCCTGGAAATAAAACCGTCATCAACACGCTCACGCAAAATACCTACTTTAACTTCCCAACAAAGGCCCAGCTCGGTCTCGGACCAGACCAAGGCCTGTATTACACAGTCAATGGTCAAACGTTTGAGGTCCCGTACGGAAGTTCAATGGAACTTCCTGCAGGTGCACAAATCTATATTGGTGGAACAACCGGTCAAACGGTCAGTATGCCGCTTAGCGAGCTGTGCCAATTTAAATCGTTCACGGACGGAAATGGGAATACCTTGGTCGTTTCCAATGGTATCATGGACTTTAATGACCTTGCAACGTACTTAAACAGTGCGATCAGCAACCCGACTAACCAGCTCCTCCAACAGATTGAGGAAGGGCAGAACCTTCTGAGCAGCCAAACTCCGGTGATTAACCAGGAGATCCAAACGCTCACAAACCTACAGAACACACTCGAAGGTATGATCGAGAAGGCTCTGGACAGTAGGACCCAATTTCAGACACAAATCGTCTCAAATATGGCAGCAGCTAACGCTTAATAAATAAAAGATAATAAAAAAGGAAAAAAAATATGGCTCAAGCTCAAGCAACAACTAACATTAATGGAAGCATGATATCGGTTATCGGCGCAGCTAATGATAACTATAGTGAGATTTCACAAATCGTCCTCATGTTAATGCAAATCTCCGCGCTACAGACACAGGCTCAGTCGGCTTTGACGGATCAATTCAATCGGGTCGAAAATGAAAACCCGACTGAGTTTGCAAGCGATCCCGATAAAGGCGGATTTACAAACTGTATTTATAACATTAAAAACCCCGATAAGTCAGATCCCAACTGGATGCAAAAGTATAGTGCTCTTTTTGCGGCAGATAATGCTGATGACCAAGCCAAGATGAACCAGTTTGGCGCTGGAATTTCGCAGCTGAATACATCGGTGAACAACGATACGACGGGCGAAAGTACGATCTTAAGTATCTGTTCGGCGATTAACAATTGTATCGCAGGATTGACACGGTACCTCGGTTAAAAATAATAAAATAAAAGGAACGGACCTATGTCCACAGCAATAAATAACAATCAGACAGATATGCAAAAGCTCCTGTCGCAGCTTCCCTCTTCGGACGGGTCGCAGTACATGGCGCTCATTGCAAAAATCTTGAGCCAGCTCGGGGTCGAGATGGCCCATATTATGAGTGCAGGAACCCAGTCGATGAACGACCAGGTTTTGATCTCGACTACGATGGCGGATCAAGCCCATACAACGGCTGTCAACTATGAGAACCAACTCGAGAAAGCCCAGCAAGCCCAGGCCAAAGCCCACAGTGGTTTTTGGGGTGTGATGGGAGAGGTTTTCGGTAACAAGTGGGTTCAGATCGGTATCACTATCTGCGTCGGACTCCTCCTGTGCGAATCGCCCGTTGGATTTGCGATGCTCGCAGGAACTGTCGCCCTCCAAGCTTCCGGCGCTCTCAATAAAGCGACCACAGCCCTTGGAAGTGCGATGGGAGGCTCTCCTACTGCTAACCTGTTTGCCAGCTTGATTATCACCGGTGGTCTCACCCTCGGTAGCGGTCTGGTTGAAGGTGCAGGGATGATTGCCGTCACGAAAGCCCTTCCTACATTCTTTGCAAAAGAAGGAACCTCTGTCGCAGAAAATACAGCAGCCAAAGTTGCTGAGCAAGAAGCTACCAAAGAAGCGGCAACCAGTGGTGCATACTTCCGGTTTGGCAATGCGACCTCTCTTGTTACTGTCAACGCGCTTTCTGCAACGAACCTCGTGCAAAACATCCTCATGCAGTGCGGTGTCAGCAAAGATAAAGCAGCAATGATCGGTGCGATCATCACGGCCATCCTCTCAATTGCCGTCGTGATAGGTGCCTCGGCCCTCAACTCCGGAAAAACTCTTGGAGAACTGATGCCGAAGCTTCTCAAAGTCGGAAGTCAAGTTGCCCCTGGAGTGATGACAGGAGGTGCACAGATCTTCAACCTTCACGCCGGTGTCACCAACATCGAGTACGCTGATGCGTTGAACGCTCTAGCCCCTATTTCTGGCCAAGTCGCCGAAACAGGAACGCTTGCTTCCTTCTATGGAAAGCAGGTTGAAACCTCGGAAAGTGCCCTCGCCAACCTTGTCGAGAACGAAAGTGATATTTTTAAAATAGACTTTTCAAGAGCCATTGCAACGGTTGCAAATGGACTTGAAAATTCAGCATAAAGTTAAAAAATAATAAGGAGAATTTATATGGATCTGGATCTAAGTTTTAAAACCAGCATAGCAGGTCTTTCGATCGGTGCCCTGTTTACGCAGATACAAGACAATGCTGACATCGAATCAAAGATGTACGATCTCAGCAGTCAAAACGCCCAGCTTTATGTCGACATGGCCAACCAGGCGAAGAGCTACACTGAGGCTGCAGGTCGTGACCAAGCTAGAGGACAACTCCTCAGTGCCATCAGCTCTATCGCAGGTAGCGGTGCCAACTTGCTCGCAACAGGAGCTTCGTTCTATTTCACGAGCCAAGCAAATGTTGAAGAGCCTGCGGCTGGAAGCGTCAAAGCGACCATCGAACAGGAACCTGCAGCTGTTACAACAAGCGCAGGAACTCCCTCTTTAGTGAGAGAGCCCAGCGGTCCAGAAGGTGAAAGAGCGATCGTTACAGGAAGAAATGTTAAGCCTGAAAAACCAGAAACGGTCACTCCACAAACAGACGAAGAAAAAGTCGCTGCAGCGAAAAAAGCGAGAGAGACTAAATACAACAACTACTCGCAATTCGCTCAAATGGGCGGAAAATTCGGAAGCGAAGCGATTGTAGGTGCCGGAGGCATTGCTCAATCGGTTTACACCGATAAGTATGCTTCTGATAATGGTCAGCAAGCCTTGTACTCAGGACTGATCCAGATATTCGGCAGCACTCGAGATGGAATCAACGGTGCTATCCAGACCGCTGAAGCTGCGAAGCAAGCTGCAAGACAGCTCGCCGAAGCTCTCATCAGTGCGAACGCGCGCGCATAACGAAGAAAAAACCGTCTTGTTCTCACGAGGCCCCGAAAATGGGGCCTTTTTTTTTATTAGCCAACCTCATACTCTAAATTTGAGGTGAATATGGCTTTCTTTTCACGTAAATGGCTTAAGTTAGTGATTGTATCGATTATCGTGCTCATGGAGCCTCTTGCTGCAGAGCCTGATGAAGTTGTCGACGACGGACCCAAACACTGCGAGGAGAAAGGAGAGTTTGTCACGTGCAATGACGGTGTCAAGGTGTTTTATCGGAGACGGGGGAATAAAAAGAAACAGGCGATTGTATTCATCCATGATTGGGGACAAGATAGTCAGCAGTGGCGGTGTGAACAAAAGCTACTCTGCCCTAAATACTTTACCGTTGCAGTCGATTTACTAGGTTGTGGAAAGTCGGATAAGCCCGACACCGATGCTGCCTATATGTTGTCAAATGTGACGAACCACGTTATCTGTGTCATCAATGCTCTCAATCTCAAAAATCCGATCGTCGTAGGCCACTCGATCGGTGCTATCGTCGCTGCGCAACTCGTGCTCGATGGAATAGCCGCCAACAAATTGGTGATGATCGATTCAACCTCTCAAATTTCTCCCTACGCCCCCACCAACGTCCTCGGCTTTAATGGACCTTTTTTAATGGAATTCATCAGCCTTCTTCAGACCAATAATTTTAATGCCGGTATCCAAGTCTATCTCAATACCAATTTTGCAGAAAACTGCCACAATGAAGCTTTTCATAATGTGAAAAAGCAGATCCACAAGCAAATCTCTGAATCGGTTAAAGACCCTCTTTACATCAGCGCCCTCCAACACTACTCCAACAATTTTGCCCAGGGCAATTGGAATTTCACCACCCCTCAACTCCAAACCATCACCATCCCCACCCTCATCATCAACGGCTCCATGGATAAAACCGTTGCCCCCGCTGCTTCCGAATCGCTCCGAGATCAAATTACCAATTCATTCCTCGTCATGTTCCATGGAAAATACCACTTCCCCTTCCTCACCGACCATATGCGGTTTCACTCTCTCCTCCTCGGCTTCCTCAACGGTACCGACCTCAACTGCACCGGCTGCGGCATGGGAAAATAAAGGTCGTAATTCTTTCATTCCTGTAACCTGTGAATGAATTGGAAAATGAAAATCGAATTTAAACGGCTTTCCACGATTGATAAAGATGAAATCATAACACTTATGAACCATCCTCTTGTAAGACGGCATATGCCTCTTGCCAAGGGTCATTTTGATGATGCAGCCTATGTAGCATTTATTATCGATAAAGAAAACCTATGGGTTGAGCATGGATATGGACCCTGGGGATTTGTCATCGAGGATAAATTTGTAGGCTGGGGAGGGTTACAATTTGAAAATGGTGATGGTGATCTTGCGCTGGTTTTACATCCAAATTATTGGGGTCTTGGAAAGACAATCTATAATGCGATCATCGAGAAAGCTTTTGACGAGATGGGTTTTAAATCGATCACGGTTCTATTTCCTCCATCCAGAACACGTATCAAAGGTTTAATGAGACTCGGCTTCAAAGGTGATGGTGAATTAATCATCAAAGACGAACTGTTTCTACGTTATCGCTTACTCAAGCAAGAGAATTAGGGTCGTAATTCTTTCTTTCATGTAGCATTTTTGCAAAAAAAATTTGCTAGGAAGGGAATGATCTCCACTGCACGGGGTGCAGCTCGGGGGATTAACTCATTTAAATCGAGCTAATCCAACCTTGTTTTTCTCTTTATAAAAACGTCCTGTCGGTATACCCTAGATACCTGTGAAAAGGGCACTCTTTTTCTTCCTAATATCGTATCGGTTTCTTTGGAGTAACCTGGCAACAACAGAAAACCATCCTTCCTCTTTAGTTGAAGGCTGTATCAGTGCTATCACCGGAGATGCCTATGTTGCCGAGGAAGATATGGTTATCGCAGGAGCCGAGCCGATTCATTTACGGCGATATTACATCAGTGCACAAGGCATGGGGACATGGCGGTATTTCAATCATTTGGTTGTTTTGAGAGAAGGGGATCATTTTCGTGTTACCGAATCGAATGGAACATCCCTGGTCTATGTCTACGATAAGAAAACCGATAGGTATCTGCCCGATCTTAAGAAATCTCAAAAGGGTTTAACAAATACGGCGCGGGGAAAAATCTCCGGTTTAACAAATCTGAAGAATCAATACCTAACTAAAAATCATAAAGGTCTGTTTGTCCATGCACCCGACGGGAGCGAGCGTCTTTATACACGTCATTCCAAAAGAACGTATATTCTGGATATAGGAAGTGGGGATATTCGATACGATAGCTGCTTATTGTTGCAATATGAGCAACTTCCCAATGAAAATTATATCTTCTACGATTGGTTTGAGGATGGTCGACCTAAGAAAATTTATTCTACGGATGCGAAAAAGAAGACCATTTTTGCATGGGCTAAGATTGAATATGATCACGAGATCAGGATCACAAGTGAAACCGATGTCAGAGGAATCGAAATAAGAGGGACCGATTTTGAGATTAAAACAAGCGATGGAAGAAGGTTAACTTTTGAACATGAAAAATATATCCATGAACTCAATCATGAGCCCTATAGAAAAAAAGATTATTGGCAGTTGTCCGCTATAAAATCTCGTTATTTACCCGAAGAAAAATTTAGCTATAAAGTTACACCTCACAAAAGTCTCTTAACTTCGATCTATTTAGATCAAGGAAGGTCCCTCAACTTTAACTATTACAAAACGGGCCACAATTCAGTTGCTTTGGGGTGGCGATTGGGTAATTACGGAAAATAATGAAGAGGATTCTCATTAATGAAGTTCACATTTTTAGATATCGGTTAAAAGAGAGGGCTTTTTGAGGGTTCTTAGGGCGTTGGAAATCGATATGACATCGATAATCTCTTGGAGGATGGCTCCAGCAACGGGTGTAAGATATCCGAAGGCAGCAATGATCATTCCGACCATAGAAAGCATCATCCCTAAGATAGCACTTTGCAAAGCGATTTTTCTCATTCTGGCGCTGATATGAATAAACTCATCGACTTTCGAGAGAGTGTTATCCATGATGACGGCTCCAGCTGCTTCTGCTGTGATATCGCTGTTCCCTCCTAAAGCAATCCCGACGGTCGCTACAACTAAAGCAGGAGCATCATTGATGCCATCTCCGAGAAAAGCTGTTTTTCTTTTTTGAACTTCTCTTTCGACGATGCTGACTTTTTCTTCGGGACTCTGGCTAGCATAAATATCCGAAATACCGACAGCATTTGCCAAATATCGAACTTCTTCCTCACGATCTCCGGAGACAATCATGACTTCTTTAAATCGATGCTTTGAGATTAAATGTTGTACGAATGACTTGCTTTCCTTTCGAGGGGTATCTCGAAATCGAAAAAGAGCTTCCAATTTTCCATCGACAAGAATGAGACATTCTAGACCTGTTCCCGCAGGGAGGGTTTTATTTTCTAAACCCAATTCTCCCAACTTTTTCCGACTGGTTATGATGATCTCATGCCCTCCCACAATCCCCTTAAGCCCTTTCCCCTTGGGTTCATTCACTTCTTTGGCATCGACGAGCTGAATCTTTTCTTCTTGTGCTTTGTCAAGGATGGCTCCCGCCAACGGATGTTTGGAGTATCTTTCCAGGCTGGCAACAAGTTTTAAGATTTCCCTTGGGGGCAGTTGATCCAAGATAATTTGGTCCGTTAAGGCTGGCTTGCCATACGTCAATGTTCCTGTTTTATCAAAGATCATGGTTTGGCACTCGGTGATTTGTTCTAATACAACCGGATTTTTGATAAGAATTCCCCGACGCGCAGAAAGAGAAATTGATCCAATAATGGCGACAGGGATTGCCAGCAGTAGCGGACAGGGAGTCGCGATCACCATGACCGCAAGGAACCGAATCGATTCACCGCTGACGAACCAAGCCGCCAGTGCAATAAAAATAGCTAGCGGCGTATACCAGGCTCCTAACTGATCGGCAAGCCTTCGAATCCGAGGTCTTTTTTGCTCCGACTCTTTCATCACTTGCATAATCTTAGCATAACGTGAATCGATCGCCGGTTTAGTTGCTTTGATTGTCAGAGAGACATCTCCATTGATGGCACCCGAAATCACTTCTGTTCCAGGGGCTTTGTCAATTAAAAAAGGCTCGCCTGTAAGGTAAGCTTCATCCATCACTCCATGACCTTCGATAACGACCCCGTCCACTGGGCAGATCTCATGAGGAAAAATCGTAATGATATCTCCCACAGAAACATCCCCCGTGGGAATATCCTCAACTTCCCCATTTTTGCGGCGGTGGGCGATGGTAGGAACCCTTTCGGCAAGAGCTTCAAGACCCTTAGAAGCCGTTCTAACGGCATATCTTTCGAGCGACTCCCCTCCCGATAGCATTAATATCACCAATGCACCTGCCAAATATTGTCCTAGAATGACCGAGGTGACAATGGAAATCCCGGCCAGCAAATCGGAACTAAAATTGAAAGAGAAGAGTTTCCTTAGCAGATCATAAACAAGGGGACCGCCACCAAAGACAAATACAATATAGAGCGGATAATTAGCATACGCTTGAAAATCGGTAAATATATACCGAAGGATCAGATAAGCAATAATTCCTGCAATGGCAAGGATAGCGATATAGTTCTCCTTGCCATAAGTGTTTTCTTTCTTAGCCATCAAAGATTTTTAACTCGAGATTGTTGCTTTATTTCTTGGTAAAACATCTCTACTTTTAAATAAACAAACAGATGAATCCTCAGAAATTTCGCCGCTCTCCTCTCGGCTGCTTTTACGATTTTTGATGATCATCAAATCCCCCTCCATGGCGCGGCTCTTTTTCTCCTCGTCTTCTTTGTCCAAATGTCACTCTACCTCCTAGTTCCCCACCTTCACGGTATTGTAAAGACTTTCTTCTTTTGAAAAAATAATTCCATGTCTATATATTTTCTTACGGAATTTGATTGGAGGTGTGGATGGCAAACAAAATCCATCGAGCGATTGCTGATTATGCACTGTACGATCCAGGATTCGATCAGGAATTGTATCCGAAGGCTCTTTGTACAGAGAAAGAAAATACCGTCTATTTGAAGCTCGATGCTTCTCAGGGTATTTCGTATACCGTAGCCGTCGATGAAACGGTGGGTCGTTTGGGAATCAATGGAGATTTAACCAAAAAAATTCGGATTCTTTTTCGAAGATTTAAATTACACGATATCGATCTTGCAGGATTGACACACAAAATCACGAGTACTACGGTCTCTTATGCTCCCGAAATACAGGCGGTTATTCAAGGGAATAAGCAGAAAGCTGCCTTGGCAATTAAACTCCGAGAAGTCTTACAAAGACAAGATTTTCAAGCAAAATACAATTACAGAGTTGATCCTATTAAATTAGAGCAGAAAATAGCTAAAATCATAAGAGTTACTTTCGAAAATGAGTTGATTTTAGACGATGAAACCCAAGACGATATCAATACACAAGCTGCTGAACTTTTTAAGGCTGGAATCCAGGCAACCCATCAGGCGAGAGATGAAGAAGTCGTTTTTCTTGTAGGAATCACCGGATCGGGAAAAAGTACTACCACCAATTTTTTGATGGGATGCGAGATGCACAGGGTGGATAAAAAGGTATTGGGAATTGAAAGCTTAAGTCCAAATCTTATCCTAGCAAAAAATCCCGTTGCAAGAATTGGCCATAAAGACACGTCTAAAACAAGTTACCCGACTGTGGTCAAAGGAAGTGAAAAACTAGCGTATTGCGACACTCCGGGCATGAGGGGCACACAGGGGAAAGCCACTGAAATCTACAATGCGCTGTGCATCAAGGAAATCATCGATCAATGCGAGATAGTCAAAGGTTTTCTTTTTCTGATCGAGCGGTCCAATTTAGAGGGTGGAAGAAACCAAGGCATTCTAGAGAATATCGAATTCCTCTTCCGTCTCTTGAAGGGAGATTTTGTGCGTCACCAAAGGGCTATTTTATTCGTTGTGACGAAAGCAGATTCAAAAGAACTCGAAGCTGTGAAAAGTGCTTTAAAAAGCGCAGTCTCTAAAATTATTGCTGATAAATCACAACCTTTAGCCCTCCGAAAATTTACCAAACAGATCTTTGATTCTAATATACTCAACGAGAAGGTTGTCATTTGTGATCCGTGCGGTAAAACATGGCTGCTCAATAGACAAACCATCTTGGAGCACATCGAGCGATTTACCTACGATATCCATACAAAAGACTATGGATATCCCATCTCGGAGAAGGTTGAAGCAAAACTCGAACAAACTCGGACCTCTTTTATCTTCCATGCTCAGAATACCTTAAGACTCCTCCAAATAAAACTCCGTGAATATTACTTAGGCAAAACCGAAAAAACAGATGTGGAAGAGACAAAAAAGTATTTAGATGAAGTCACTGCTTTATTCACTGAATTCCAAGAAGAGTTGAGTCATTTCACCTCGGAGAAATACAAGGTTATTTCTGCAACCGTTGTCGATGAATTAAAAAAATGTCTCACTTACTGGGAAAAAATCAACGACATCAGCGATAGCAAGAAACCAAAAATTGAACATCTCGAGCACCTGTTTGAGAGTCTGAAAAAGGAACTCGGAAGTCTCGTTCAGATCCTTGAGAAACGGTATTACGATCGGATGTTTGAGGTGATTAAAACGTCCTTAGAAGCAAAATTAGGAACGTATTGCATCCAAGATAAACTACCTGAACTCAGCAAGAACTTAAGTGCAGCTGACCTTGACAAGAAAACAGCTGCAGAACTCACGGAACTTGTGGGTGCTCTTGTGAAGGAATCGAAAACCGAAGCTTTAAAATACGCCGACCACTTAGAAACCGTTTTATCCAAAGAGAAATCGAGAGTCTTAGAACTCAGAAACCTCATCCGAAACACTATTCTGGAGCCGTTTCACTTCGATGGGATTATTGTTCAACCGACCGCAAAACGGTTTACTTTAAATGAAGTCTTAAGACGAGTTAAAGACTCTATGGAAAAGCTGCAATATCTGAAGATCATTTGTTCCTTTGAGTCCGGAGATGGAACCCTCTATTTCAACGCCGATTTGGCGGAATATAAAGGGAAAAATATCTTCATCCAAGCAGATCGAATAGAGGTGAAAGGAAACCCCTCGGTAGATCTCGGCTTCTCGATGTTCCTGGGAGGCGCTTTAGCGATCAAAGGAAAGCTCGTTGGAACCTGCGAAATTCGGGATAAACAGTTCATTCTGCATGAAAAAGATGAAACCCAAGAATTTAAAATCATTCGATGCCAATGGCCGTTATAAGGGCCACTTATAGGAGGAAATTATGGCAACAATTGTAACAGGTGTCGTTGTAAAAAATCTGTTAGACGATTTTTTTAATAAGACCAATCAAACCATCACCCATTTAGGGAATGAAGGCCGTTATCTCGAAATGGAAGCGGGCGTCCAACTGAGGCAAACCATTGAAGCAGCAAAATTGGCCTACGCAGATTCTCTAGAGCTTACTGAGAGTAAAGTCAATACCACGGTAAAAAATACCCTTTCACAATTACAATCTCTCGTCGATGGTTTTCAGGCTAAAAACAAAGAGATTCTCGAAAGTTTGGCAACCAGGTCCCAGCAGGTCGCCAATTCTCTCCCTTTCCATAATGATACACCTCAACTTTCCATCGTAAAACCGCGGTATGTTCTAAGAACAGACGATTCTCCCATCAAATTCACCTTCATTGGCAACTTCGAACATGCCAAAACACTCTCCCCCACTCTCAAATTTAAAACACATGCTTTTCAGCCCGTTCACGTAACAACCCAGCAACTGGAATTCTCTGTAAAACCGAGCGAAATTTTTTCTGGAACATCCAATACCAAATTGATTTCCTTTACCGAAGGGACACTCGAGATTCCATACCCTTCCAAGGGCCTCCTTTCAAGCCAACTGACAGCGATTTTTCGAATCACCATCGGTTCTCTTCCTCCCACCCCAGGAACCATAAAATTAGATTACACAGAAACGTTATCAAAAAGGGTTACCCAGTCCAAACAGTCGAGCAACAAACATTTAGATTCTTGCAAATACAGCCCGAGACACAGCTCTCCAAATAACGCGATCGGAGGTCATAATAATAATGAAGACCAAGATTTCTATTTGGATGCTACACCCGGCTGGACAATCATACAAGAGACAGTTGGTATAACCGGCCCTACAGCACGCGGTACCTACCAGGGTCCTAAGCGTATAAATCAAAATAATCCAACAAGAGTGACTTATAATGTCAAAACAGAGCATATAAGTGCCGGCACCTCAGGCATTATCGACTTTTGCATTCGATTTGAGGAAGAACAGAATCAGCAATATCCAAAGGATCAAACGACTTCGTACGATGTGAAATGGGGTGATCAAAAAACCTTCGTCCCTGCAGCGAATTGGTTGAGTTGGAAACTCACTTTCGAATGTTTCGATAACCGTCATATTGAATTTGTCGGTGCAGATAGTAAAGATCCTTATCTCAAAATCGAATCCCAAGGAAATGGTTATGCGATCCGAGCGGTGCGACTGTCAGAATTAGATCGACTCTAATAATTCTTTCATTAAATTATTTTTTAGGACTAATCTTGTTCCGAAAAAGGAGAGTCTTATGTCAGCTGTAGCAGTCGTAAAATCACCCACAGTTACTACCGGGAGCGTCAATGCGGATTTCGAACAACAACCCATTCTTGGAGGACAACTCCAACAACGGAGATATCAAAGGATGACCCTTTGCGATGGAATCATGTATCTTGTAGGAACCATGGTAGGGGCTATAACGGTTTTTGCCGTCACACAAATTCAAATCTGCAACCTCTTCTCATGTTAGGGGGCGGTTTCACGATTGGAGCCAATGCGATCGGATTTGCAAGAGCAATGGTATCCGTAAGAAATAATGAGGATCAAAGTTTCTTCGGATAAAGGTATATCTTGCAATGGGCAAAACAAAGTGTTATGGGGAAGTAAAGTTTTAATTTGAGGAGAATTTATGCGGTTATGGAAGTTTGTTTTATTAACCCGGAACGCAAAAAAGAGACAAGATGCGCTGCGAGGCAAAGCCAGATTGATTCTCGCGAGGCATACATTCTTGAATACGAAGGATTCCGAGCGAGAATCGATATGGCGAAGCCGCAGCCAGCAGGTTGTCTCTTTTTTGCGTTCCGGGTTAATAACCCTTTTTATCCCTGGTCTTGTTCTGGCAAAGGATACTATTTCCCCTACTTTATTGGTGGAAGCCGATTATGTGATTATTGGAGCAGGGACGAGTGGTGCAACGCTAGCCGCCAAGCTTTCTGATCGAGATCCGAAGACTGGGAAGTTTAAAAATAGAGTTCTTGTTTTAGAAGCGGGGGTGAATTTAACAACCGATTCTGAAGTTCTTGCAAGCAACCTTTTCGCAACAACGCCTCTGGCTTTCGATCCAAAATACTCAAAAATGTACACCCCTCTTCTCATGGATGATGTGGAAGGTCCTTATACGGATGGAAGAATGTGGGGAGGAAGTTCGGGTCATAATGGGTTGCAAGCCTATCGGGGCACCCCTTCTCTTTATAATCAATGGGCGGCGATATCCCAAGATAATCGTTGGTTATATAAGAAGTTGCTGAAAAATGTGATGAAAAAAATGGAGCATTATACTCCGAATGGGACCACTGTGGATCGTCAGCAAAGAGGAACGAAGGGGCCTCTTTTTATTACACAAGAGCCTCCTCTCAATACCGATCCTTTCATGATCGCCGTTTCTAAAGGGACGAATGCACCTCTTGTAGATGATCTCAATGATCCTACTCTGGGAGATGTTGGAATCGGAGCGAATCAAGATTGGGTGACCCCTCCTTTTCTAGGCCCCAAGAGCATCCGGTCATTTTCAGGAAATTCTTATTTGAGAGGAATACCTGGTAAAGGAATTAAGCCGATCGTGACTAAAACTGGGTTTGGAAGAAAAGGGAGACTGCTCCGTGTTGTATCGAATGCCGTTGTCAGTCGTATCGTGTTTGATGATACGAATACGGCAACCAGTGTCGAGTTCATCCTCAGTGAATCTTCAGAAACGGTCCGCAGTGTCAAGGTGAATAAGAAAGTGATTGTGTGTGCGGGTGCCATTCAAGATGCTGCTATCTTACAAAGATCGGGTATTGGTGATCAATCCCTGCTCCAATCTTTGGGTATTCCGGTCGTGTTCGACAATCCTAATGTCGGCGCCAACATGCAAAACCATTACGGCCCGGAAGCGATTATCGGAGGTCCAGTGACAGGCGTGTCACCACCGCGTGTCGGCAGTGGATTTATCGATCTTTCTCCCTTCATGTCCCCAGGAGTCCGTCGTTATCAACTTTTTATGACAAATGCATTTTTCTTTTTCCCCGCAGGTATATCGAGTGCTTTGGGAATAACGTCGGGGAGTGTTGTTGCAGGCACAAATGTGACTCCACAGAGTACGGGTCTTATTCAAATTGTGAGTCAGAGTCCATTCGACGATCCACGGATCAACATGAATTTTTATTCGGACGGACCCTACACAACTCCTGGTACAGATGCTTATAAAGCCGTTGCTTTTTATAAGATCATGCAAAGTGTTGCCGCTGCAAATGGGGGAACTGTTCTCTATCCTCCTCCTGCAGATTATGCAGCCGGTGATGCAGCTCTGTTTAATGATGCTGTTAACACGAACTTTTATGCATACCACTTTTGCGGAACATGTCGCATGGGCTCGTCGCCAGAAAACGGCGTTGTTGACTCTAAGCTCAATGTCTTTGGAGTTTCCAATGTGATGGTCGCAAGTTGCTCAGTTGCTCCTGTGATCAACGATGGCAATACAGCGTACATTGCCTTCGTCATTGGTTTGGAAGCCGCTCGAATTTTAGGTGCTCCCTAACTGCACTTCCTGTAACATCTTCGCAAAAAATTTGTGAGGATGGGTTATGGCAACGGTGAGTTTAGTAAAATCAATTCCAGGAGAAGCGGACTATCAGAAGGGTCTTGCCTGTGAAAAGGCCAAGGTGAATGAGGCATTTCTTTGTTATCAACGAGCAGCTCTGGAAGGACATGTGCTGGCGCAAGTACAGCTAGGCTTTTTCTATAGCAGGGGGCTCGGTGTTGCGGCAAATCAGGGTGAGGCATTTAGATGGTTGAAGAAAGCGGCCGATCAAGGGGATGCCCATGCGGAGTGTTGGGTGGGAGATTGTTATCTCAAAGGGAATGGTGTCAAAAGAGATGTGAAAATGGCTTTTGAATGGTTTAAAAAGGGAGCAGAGAAAGGAGAACCCACTGCACAGTGTCATCTTGGACTCTGTTATGTGAATGGAGAAGGAGCCCTGAAAGATAAAGAAGAAGCTTTTAAATGGTTCAAAAAAGCAGCCGAAGAAGGAGAGGGTGTTGCGCACTACCATTTAGGACTATGTTACCAGAATGGAACAGGTGTTGAAAAAAATCTTCATTTGGCAATGGAGTGTTACAGAGAAGCCGGCGCAGATGAAAAGTTGAGGGAAATCAAAAATACACTCAGTGCCATCGGCAGGGAAAAATGGATCCGCTTCCTTTCTTACGAGATTGGTGAAGAACCCCCTATTCCCACACAGACGATAGAGACATACGTCTTGATTCCAAAAGGGATGACTTACAACCTATTATCACAACTTGTAAAAACGAACACCAAAGCTCCAGGATTATCCATTGATCCACGCATTTTAAAAGAATTGGGTGATGTTCCTGCTCCCACGTCGTACTGGGCCAACATCAGCGGAGACAAACCTCCCAAAATGGTGGAAGCGGTGATCACCTTTTTGATCGATTCTTTCCAAACCGAATCTCGTTGGATAAAACCCCACTATACCGTTTGCGAAGAACAGCTCAGGGATGGATCTCCCGTTGTTGTTGGGAAATTGAATGAACCATGTCCCGAATATCCTCTCTATGGCCGCAACCAACTCACCATTGGTACAACTTTAGGTCGTTTCTTGGACAACCCATTCTAGGTAAGCTGGGCTGCATGTGTGGATGAAAATACAATTGTTCTCGAACTTGAAACTTCTCTACTGAGAGTGGTATTTTTACTACGAAGTTCTGTGACTTGTTGTTTAAGCCTAGCATTTTCGTCTAGGGTTTCTTGTGCAAGAGCTCCGGTCATTTCTTGTATGGCTCTGGCGATGCTCTCTTGGGCTTGTTGAATAAATTGCAATTCGGGTTTTTGATAATGCTGTCTGACATAATTCAAACCGAGATGGGCGCTGCGTATTAATTCGATTTTTGTGATGAGAGGATCGGTGCTTGCTTTCAAATCTATGATAGAATGATCAACGAGCACGGGAAGGTTTTTTAAACTGTAGCTTCCTTTTGTAAAATATGAAAAATACGCTCCCCTATCTTGTAACCAGATGGAATTTGGGTATATGACAAGGATCGAATTTGCATGTTGAGGAGCTCTTAAACATGTCAGTTGGAGAAAAATATCTTTATATCCATTCGGGGTTGGGAAACCAATTGCCATAGAAGCTCCTTTTTATAGCCCCCGATAATAAGTCTTTTTTGGAAAAAAATCAAATCTTAACTGATCCAAGTAACTAATTTTCTTGAGCTTGAAATTTGTTTTGTTTTTTTGTAGACTTTAGGACTTTCGCTACTATATATGGTGTGTTTAAGAGCATTTGACTACTAGCTATGGTAGAGAGCGCTCGAGTTGAGTTCTATAAAAAATCATAAAAGAGAGTGTCCGCCATGTCAAAAAAATCTGCTACTGCCTCCCAGTTCGAGCTGATCTCTTCTTTGAAAGAGAAAGCACCGACCGTTGGAACGTATACGGTTGTTAAACGGGATGGAACGATTGTTCCATTCAGAAGAGAGAGAATCCAACGAGCCATTGATCTGGCTTTTCACGACACAAAAAAAGTTTCGTTTGAAATTTCTCTTTCGGACGATATTTTGCTGGAGGTGGAGAAAGTCACTGACCGGGTGATCCAAGAACTGGTGACACAATCGGCGAAAGGGGCCAGTTTGACGGTGGAAGGGATTCAAGACATGGTCGAAGTGATTCTCATGAAAATGGGGCATCACGATGTGGCGCGCGATTATATCATCTACAGAGACCAACACAAATATCTCCGGGACGACTCTCCTCGCCACTTGAAAGTCCAAAGAAAGGACGGATCTCTCGTCCGTTTCAATCCAATGAAAGTGGCCGCTTCGATTGAAGAGGCCTTCAGGAGGGCCGAGAGTATTGAAGGACAAACTCCTCCTAAAATCATCGAAGCGGTGAACACGCTGACACAAAAAATTGTAGCACGGGCTCTTGGTGCAAAAATAACTCTCCACGTTTCCTCGATCCAAGATGAGATCGAAACGCAGCTCATGAAGGAAGGGTATTTTCTCGTTGCGAAAGATTATATTTTATACCGGGCGTCCCAAGGAGAAGAACAGCAAAGTATCGAAAAGCCGGCAGACGGGAAACGGGAATTTACCATTGTCACCGAAGATGGCTCGACACGGGTGATCAAAGAAACCCATCTGAAACGGCGGATTCAACATGCGTGCCGAGATTTGCCGGAAGTATCAGCTGAGGAACTTTTAGAAAACTTGATCCTCCATTTTTACGAGGGGATGAAAGAAGCTGAGGTGGATCAAGCAGCCCTGATGGCGGCTCGCACCAAGATCGAGATCGATCCAGCCTATTCGAAAGTCGCAGCACGCCTTCTCTGCGACATCCTCTACCGAGAAGCAATGGATACAAGCGCTGCGGATAATTCTCTTGCTAAAGCCCATCGAGATTATTTCAAAAAATATATTAAGTTCGGAATCTCCATTCAACGGATCAGCCCCTCCCTTCTTGAGTTTGATCTCGACAAACTCGCGCAAGCGATGGATCTCAAGCGGGATGATCTGTTCTCCTATTTGGGACTCCAAACCCTCTATGACCGGTACTTCATCCACAACCAAGAAAGACGGCTTGAAACACCCCAGATCTTCTGGATGCGGGTCGCCATGGGGCTGGCTCTTTGCGAAGGAGAGAATAAACACGAAAAAGCGATCGAATTCTACCACCAACTCTCTCAATTCTACTTCACCTCTGCAACACCCACCCTCTTTAACTCTGGGACAACCCACTCGCAACTCAGCTCATGCTACCTCTCCACCACCATGGACGATCTATCCCACATCTTCAAAATCGTCTCCGATGATGCCCAGCTCTCCAAATGGGCCGGCGGCATTGGCAACGACTGGACCAACGTCCGCGCCACCGGATCGATGATCAAAGGAACCAACGGCCGCAGCCAAGGAATCATCCCGTTCCTCAAAGTCGCGAATGATACCGCCGTAGCAGTTAACCAGGGCGGAAAACGTAAGGGGGCGATGTGTGCGTATTTGGAGACGTGGCACCTCGATATCGAGGACTTTTTGGAGCTGCGGAAGAACACGGGGGATGAGAGGAGGCGGACGCATGACATGAACACGGCGAATTGGATTCCCGATCTGTTCATGAAGCGGATTGCTGAAAATGGGAATTGGACGCTGTTTAGTCCGAGCGACACGCCCGATTTGCATGATCTGTACGGGAAGGCGTTTGAGAAGCGGTACGAAGAGTATGAGAAAATGGCCGAGGTGGGCAAGATCAAGCTGCACAAGAAGGTTGAAGCGGTTGACTTGTGGCGCAAAATGCTCAGCATGCTTTTTGAGACGGGCCACCCTTGGATCACGTTCAAAGATCCGTCGAATATTCGCTCGCCGCAAGACCATGTCGGAGTGGTCCATAGCTCGAATCTGTGTACAGAGATTTTATTGAATACGTCTAAAGAAGAGACAGCCGTGTGCAATTTGGGTTCGATCAATTTGGCTCTCCACTGCACACCGAAAGGGATCGATGAAAAGAGGCTGGCCGCAACAATTCGAACTGCAGTACGGATGCTCGACAATGTCATCGATATCAATTTTTATCCGATCCAAGAGGCTCAAAACTCGAACGTGCACCACCGGCCTATTGGGCTTGGCATCATGGGATTCCAAGATGCTCTGTATATCCAAGATATCAGCTACGCCAGCCATGAAGCGGTTGAATTTGCCGACAAGTGCATGGAGATGATTTCCTACTATGCGATTTTAGCATCGAGCGAACTTGCCAAGGAGCGGGGCACCTACAGCACTTACAAAGGATCGAAATGGGACCGGGGCCTTCTCCCCATCGACACCCTTGAGCTTCTGACAAGAGCACCGGGGAAGCAATCTCGAAGTCGATCGTACGGTCCGTATGGATTGGAAAGTGGTGCGCGATTCGATTAAGAAACACGGGATGCGCAATAGCAACACGATGGCGATTGCACCGACGGCTACCATTTCCAATATCACGGGAATCACCCAGTCAATCGAGCCGATGTATAAACATCTCTTTGTGAAATCGAATCTCTCGGGGGAGTTCACCGTTCCGAATACTTACTTGGTGGAAAAACTGAAATAGCTCGGTCTTTGGGATCAAGAGATGCTCGATGATCTCAAATATTTCGATGGCTCGATTGCTGAAATCGAGCGGATCCCTGAAGAGGTCAAACGGGTCTATCTCAACGCGTTTGAAATCGATCCTGAATGGGTGATCGAATGCGCCAGTCGGAGACAAAAATGGATCGATATGGGACAATCCCTCAACCTCTATATTGCGGAACCTAGCGGCAAAAAACTCCATCAGATGTACATGCTGGCGTGGATGCGTGGCTTGAAAACCACCTACTATCTCCGCTCCGTTGCTGCAACACAGATCGAGAAATCGACCACCGATATCAATAAACGGGGACTGCAGCCTCGCTGGATGAAAAGCAAATCAGCATCCAGCAATATCACAGTTGACCGGAAGTGAGCCCAAAAGCGTGCAAGCTAGGCGATGAAACCTGCGAAAGCTGTCAATAAGGAGTAATAACATGAAAGATACCAGTAAAACGGGTCCAAGTCGACCAAAAAAGACTGATCAATTGCAACAAGGTCGATGTCAATCAACTCATGCCACTCAAATATAAATGGGCATGGGAGCACTATCTTAACGGGTGTGCCAACCACTGGATGCCGACTGAAGTACCGATGGGAAAAGATATTGAAATCTGGAAATCGAATGGGCTCACTCCGGATGAAAGACAGGTCATCATGCGGAACCTTGGGTTTTTCAGCACTGCAGAGAGCTTGGTGGGCAATAACATCGTGCTGGCGATTTTTAAACATGTCACCAATCCCGAAGTGCGGCAGTACTTACTCCGTCAGTCGTTCGAAGAAGCGATCCATACTCACACGTTCCATTATATTGTAGAATCGCTCTCCCTTGATCAGGGTGAAGTGTTCAACATGTACAACGAGGTCAATACGATCCATGCGAAAGACCAGTTTGAGATGACCCTGACTGAAGACATTATGAAACCAGACTTTACAACCGATACGCACGAGGGAGCTCAAAAATTCTTAGAAAATCTGATCGGTTATTACATCATCATGGAAGGGATTTTCTTCTATAGCGGCTTCGTCATGATCCTCTCATTCCACCGGCAAAACAAGATGACTGGTATTGGCGAGCAGTTCCAATACATCTTGAGAGATGAAACAGTCCACCTCAACTTTGGTATCGACCTCATCAATGGAATCAAAGAAGAAAATCCACAGCTTTGGACTCCCCAGTTCCAAAACCACATCATCGATCTCATCAAACAAGCTGTCGAACTGGAATATCAATACGCACAAGACTGCCTTCCACGGGGCATTCTAGGACTGACCGCACCGATGTTCCGCGAATATGTCCAATACATCGCCGATAGACGACTAGAAAGAATCGGACTCAAACCAATCTACAAGTCGAAAAATCCATTCCCCTGGATGAGCGAAACAATTGATCTCCAAAAAGAGAAAAACTTTTTCGAGACCCGAGTGAACGAATATCAATCAGCTGCGAATCTGACGTGGAATTGACGAGAGTCACGATTTGGACATAATTTTTATCTGCATCCGATTGGGCAATATGCATTTAAATGCTCTCATTAAATGAGCAAATAATGTAACTCGGTACCGGAATTTAGGACGTTTTGTCTCTAACGCATGAATGATTTTTTTAACCACAGCCGTTGGCAATTGAATAAAAGGTAATTTTTCTCTCTCCTTTAAACTAGATTTAGTCGAGGCTAAAAATGAGTCATATTTACTTTGATGGAGGCTCTTCTCTCGATTTGGAATCGTTGAAACGGACTTGCGCAATTCAGTTGCAATAAAGCCTGGCTGGATGAGGGAAACATGTAGATGACTCCCATATAACTCCATGGCTAATGACTCAACAATTCCTTCAAGTGCAAATTTCGATGCACAATAGGCCCCTGCATAAGGAACTCCGATAAAACCATTGATCGAACTGATAAATATAATTCTTCCTTCCTTTTGCTTGCGCATAATAGGAATTATTTTTTTCGTAAGATAAATGGTACCAAAGAAATTCGTCTCAAATTGTTCCTTGATCATCTCTAAAGGCAAGTCTTCTACCGCACCCATGACTAAGTATCCCGCATTATTTATTAGTGCATCTAAATGCCCTTCTGTTTTCTCTAAGATGTTCTTTACAGCTTGATCCATACTGAACGTATCAGCTAGATCTAATCTCTCTACTTCAAATCCTAAAGTTTGTAGAAGTACTAGGTCTTCTGCTTTCCTCACAGTTGCAAATACCCGGTAACCTCGAGCTTTCAATTCTGTCGCCGCACAAAGGCCGATTCCCCGCGAAGCGCCGGTGATTAATACTGTTTTTTGCCTTGTAGAATGCATGATTTCTCCTATAATGAAATGGGTAAAAAATCCACTTTTTCCAAATATCGAATATATTTGCCTAATAATCGGGGTCCTATTTTTGGATAACGAATTCCCAATTTTTTTAATTGTAATTGTGTCTTTGAACAATGAACTTGTCGATGAGCGGCATTGTCAAAACCATCGGCATAAAGTGAGGCTAAAGCAAATAAGGCATTCTCTTCAGTCAATGACGACAAATAGTCTTGATGCCACTGTTTTTCATCTATTAATTGGATGGGATATCCGTATCGAGTGAGTGCATCTATCAAGGTATTCCAATCTGTCACTTGTGGATTATTCAGGTGGTACACCACCGGTAAATTTGATTGAAGAGAAAGCTGCACGACTGACTTGCTAACAATATCGACAGGAGTCATTTCAATCGGCATATCTAACCGGGGGGCTACCCCAAATTGGATACAGCTTTTTAATAACAGGGTGACGTGATTGCCTTCATTGACAATGCCTGTGGTTTGTTGCCCTTGTACTGTGCCCAGACGGTAAATGGAACCCTCCATCCCGCGGTCCAAAGCCTGCACCATTAATTGCTCTGCTACCCATTTAGATTGGATATAGCCTTGCTTAAAATGGGTTGGCAACACCTCGAAGGTCACGTTCTCATCCAATGAATTAGCAGCGCTGATGGTTGAGATAAAATGTAAACGTTTATTTTTGATTTCAACAGCTAATTGAATCAATTCAACCATACTCACGACGTTGGTTGCTCTTAAACTCTCGTAATCATAGATGTGATGGACATAGGCACCATTGTGATAGATCGTATCTATTTCTCGAGCCAACCACTCGAATTGTTGCTCTGGCAAACCCAATTTAGGTTTGCTTAAGTCTCCGACTAATATTTCGACTCGATTTAAATCAACTTCATCGATCAGTTCATATTTTGTTAATTGCTGTACGAGCTTTGATCTAGCTCCACTTTCATCCTCGCCTCGAATTAAACAAACAACATGAGCGTCGGTTGAATTCAGCAATTCTTTTAATAGATGGACTCCTACAAATCCTGTCACTCCGGTTAATAAAATGACCTTTGGAGAAAGAAGGGGTTTATTTTTAGCTGTAATCTTTATAGAGCGGGGCAACTGTGCATCGGCTTCAATACGATGGATGAGTTTATTAAAACTACCGTCGCCTGTTCCACTCAGGGCTATCATCCGGGCAATCGTTGGTTGTTCTATGAAATCTCGCACGGTATATTCTAACTTCAACTGTTTTTTCACATTCGCAAGCAGGCGCGTAATCAATAGGGAATGGCCTCCTAAATTGAAAAAATTGTCATTGATGCTGATCTTGGCTTCATCCACGCCCAGAAGAGATGCCCAGAGGGACGCCAGTTTTTTTTCAAGCTCTGTCTTTGGAGCTATAAATTGATTTTCCTGTTGCCGATAGAGTTTATCGGGCTTCGGTAGACTGTGACGATCGACCTTACCGCTCTGTGTCAAAGGGATATTTTCCAAGAATACAAATACAAGGGGAATCATGTAATCAGGGAGGATCCGAGAAATATGGTCTCGTAAATGTACAATAAAATCTGCGGAGGCTTCCTCTTTAAGACGGGTTGATGTGACTAAGTAAGCGACTAGTTTTTTATCTCCTTCATCTTCCCGAGCGATGACGACACACTGTTTTACATCTGGATAGGAAATGATCGCAGATTCAACCTCTCCTATTTCTATTCTAAAACCTCGGATCTTCACCTGATCATCCATACGACCTAGGTATTCAATATTCCCATCTTGTAAATACCGGACGGTGTCGCCTGTACGATACAAGCGGAGGTTCTCTTCGCTGGAGGCAAAAGGATGCGGAATAAATCGGCCCGCTGTTAACTCAGGACGATTCAGATAACCTCGAGCCAGTCCCACTCCTCCGATATACAACTCCCCTGAGACTCCTATAGGAACAGGCTGCAACAGTTTATCTAGGATATACAGCTGCATATTTGCGATCGGTTTACCAATAGGAACGGTGTGCAATGGACAATCTTGTTTACAATGCCAATAACTCACATCAATGGCAGCTTCCGTAGGTCCATACAAATTATGTAATTCTGCATTCAATCTATGATAGAATCGGTCTTGCAATACAGTAGACAATGCTTCCCCGCTCGCAAAAACCAGCCGCAAAGAATGACACGTCTCTACTTTCTCTCCTTCGAGAAAATTACTTAACATGGAGGGGACGAAATGGATCACACTAATTTTTTGTTGCTGAATAGACTCGATTAATGCCTCTGCATCTTTGTGAATATGAGGACGAGCGATAACTAAACATGCTCCAGTGATGAGAGGCCAGAAAAATTCCCATACCGAAACATCAAAACTAAAGGTTGTTTTTTGCAATACCCGATCCGTACGTTTTAATAGGTATTGTTCCTGCATCCATAGAATACGATTGACTAATCCCAGATGGGTATTCATTACACCTTTAGGCTTACCGGTAGATCCCGAAGTGTAGATCACATAAGCTAAATCAGAGGGGTGATTGACAAAAACTGGATTATCAAAACCGGTTTCATTATTAGCAAAACAGTCTTGAAATTTAGAGTGAGTAATTAACAAAAATGATTGACTATCTTGCAGCATAAATTGCAATCGATCTTCAGGATAGCTTGGATCTAGAGGCACATAAGCGCCGCCTGCTTTGAGAACACCCAAGATACTAATCACAAGTTCTAGACTTCGCTCTAAGCTAATTGCTACTAATGTATCTTGCTTCACACCTTGAGAGCGGAGATAGTGAGCTAATTGATTCGCTTTTATGTTCAGTTCTGCATATGTCAATTCCTTCTCTTCGAACACGACTGCTACAAGATTAGGAGTTTTTTCCACTTGTTCTTCAAATAACTGATGGATTGTCTTATCTCGTGGATAGTCTTTAAAAGTATCATTCCATTCAATGAGTTGCGTGCAGCGATCTGATTCTGTAAGTAAATTTAAGTCATCGATACGTTTGTCTACATTCTCAATGACTGCGGCGATGAGGTTTACAAAATGATCCGCCATCTTCTCGATCGTACTATCGTAAAACAAGTCGGTTGCGTATTCGATTGTAAGACCCAACTCACCCCATTCATGTTCGATAAAACTAAACGTTAAATCGAATTTAGAGAATTGATAATCAATAGGAAACAGCGCAGCTTCAAGTTCCTCTAAATTCACCCGCTGAGCTCGTGTATTTTGCAAGACCAACATGACTTGAAACAAGGGATGTCTATCTAACATCCGATTCACTTTAAAATGATCAACCAATTGCTCAAAGGGAATATCTTGATGCCCATACGCTTGCAATGTAGTCTCTTTGGCTTGCTCTAATAACTCAGCAAATGTAGGTCGATCAGCTAAGTTGCCCCTCAATACCAGAGTGTTGACAAAAAACCCGATCAACCCCTCTACATCCTTCTCTTTCCGGCCTGCCATAGGGGATCCTATGACAATATCTTCCTGGTGGCTATACCGATATAGCAACACTTGAAGCAAGGAAAGCAAAGTCATAAATAGAGTAACTTGGTGCTTCTCTCCTAAGCTTTTTAAACCGGAAGCGAGATTTTTGTGAATCATTCTCTGATAGACTTTCCCCCGATGACTTACCATCGCAGGTCGTGGCTTATCGGTAGGAAAATTTAATATCCCAGTTGCTCCTTTTAATTGCTCATGCCAATATGATAGCTGATTCTGCAAGACGTCCCCTTTCAGCCAACTCCGTTGCCATAGTGTGTAGTCAACATATTGGACTGGCAATTCATCAAATAACAGAGGCTTCTCGTACGCATAATGATTATAAAATTGATTCAATTCCCTAACCATAATATCCAATGACCAACCATCTGAAATAATGTGATGCATCGTGATTAATAACACATGTTCGGCAGGGGTCAATGCGACTAAAGCAACCCTCATTAAGGGAAGTTTCGTTAAATCAAACGGCTCCATCGCTTTCCTGCTAATCCATTCAATGGCTTCTTCTTCCAGATCATATCTCTCAAGAGTGAACAGGTAGGGTGTGACAACTTGCTGAGGCTCTCCCTCCACTGCCGTGAAATATGTGCGTAACGATTCATGCCGATTCACTAGTTTTTGGAAAGACCTCTCTAAAGCAGCCTCATTCAATCGCCCTGTTAACTTCAAAGCGACAGGTATATTATAGGTCGCTTTGTTCTCAATGAGTTGATCCAAAAACCATAACCTCTGTTGCGCAAAGGAAAGAGGGATCGTTTCCCCAGGTTCTTGTTTCGTCAACATAGGAATCAAAGATTGTTCCTGCTTCAAAGTAACTTCGACTAGCTTGGCCAGCTCCTCGATTGTGGGATGTTTAAACAAACTGCGCAGAGGCAAATCCATCCGATAGTGATTTTTTATTCTAGCCATAAGCTGAGCGCCATTCAGCGAGTGGCCGCCCAACAGGAAGAAATTGTCATGGATTCCTATTTGCTTTACATCGAGTAGTTCGGACCACATGGAGGTTAGTTGGAGTTCTATGGCCTTGGTGGGCGCCACATAAGAACTTTTTGCATGTAGAACGACTGAATTACTCGATAAAGAAAGGGCTTTTCGATTCACTTTGCCGCTGGGAGTTAAAGGTAAACTTTCCAATGGAACAAAGGCGGTTGGCACCATATAACTAGGTAGTTTTTGTAGGAGATATCCGTTCAATTCATTTAACAGGTCGTCTTCCATGACACTATTCAAAACGATGTAAGCAATAAGACTGTTTTGCCCATTTTCTTTGTGCGGTGCTACGATACATTGCTTGATCTGAGAATGAGAGGTAATCGCTATCTCGATTTCTCCCAACTCTACTCTAAAACCTCTAATCTTGACCTGTTCATCCAACCTTCCTAAATATTCAATATTCCCATCTGGCAAATAACGGACTAAATCTCCTGTCTGATAAAGAGAAGAATTTCTACTTTCAAATGGATTTCGGATGAACCGTTCCTCCGTTAATTCAGGGCGATTTAAATAACCAGAAGCAACCCCTTTACCTCCTATGTACAATTCTCCTGCTACACCTTCAGGAACAAGTTGCCGATGTTTGTCTAATATGTATAACGACGTATTTGCAATCGGGCGGCCAATAGGCGGCAGATCAGAATAGGGAGGCTGCAGTGTAAAGGAAGTGACAACATGAGTTTCTGTAGGGCCGTACTGGTTCACTAATGTACAATGCGGGTGGTCTTCTAAAAAATTTGCGACAGCTGTAGAAATCACCAATTGCTCTCCTGCCGTGATGACTTCACGCAGATCTGCCAAAACGCCTCTCTGATTTTTGTAATGTTCAACAAGTGCAGACAAGGCAACAAACGGCAAAAAGATACGGTTGATCTTTTTCTCTTTCAATATGTGTAATACTGCGCTGATATCTCTTTTCTCGTTTTCAGAAAATAGAACTAAAGTAGACCCATTTAACCAAGTTGAAAAACACTCTTGGAAACAAACATCAAAACTTAAAGCGGAAAATTGCAAAACATTTACCTGCTCTTTAAATACAAAATTTTGTTTCTGCCACTCCAGCAAGTTACACAATGAACCATGAGACATCATGACACCCTTGGGTTGCCCGGTGGAGCCTGATGTATAAATCACGTACGCTAAATTGGATGGATCTCCTGATGAATCAAGATTCGTTACCGGCAAATCTTTCCACTTAGACTTTTCTTCTATATCATTTTCATTGAGTAAAATAGAGGCTTTTGAATCTTCCAGCATGAAGTCCAATCGCTCTTTCGGATAATTGGGATCCAGGGGGACATAAGCACCCCCTGCTTTCAGAACTGCCAGAAGTCCGATCGGCAGGTTTAGTCCCCGGTCCAAGCTCAATGCTACCAGACTATTAGGCTTCACTCCTTGGATGCGTAAATAATGGGCTAGCTGATTGGCCTTTGCATTCAACTCCTGATAGGTCAATTGTTCATTTTCAAAAATGACGGCAATATCGTGCGGGGTTTTCTCGACTTGGTCTTCAAACAATTGATGGATTGTTTTCCCTTTTTGATAGGCAATCTCTGTCTGGTTCCTCTCCTCTATCAATTTGTGTTTTTCTTCATCACCGATGAATTCCAAGTTCCAAACAGAACTATTCTGATTTGAAAGGGCACTCTCGAGTAACTTCAGATAGTTTACAAGCAGTTGCGTAATAAATGTTTTATCAAACAAATCACCATTATATTTTAATGCCAATCTAAAACTATCTTTTTCCTCTATTATTGTCATATTTAAGTCATATTCAGTTTGCCCTTCTTCATACCAAATAATGTGAGATTGAAGTCCTGCAAGCTTAAGATCGGAAATCGGCATATTGATAAAATTAAAAATAACTTTAAACAAATGATTTCCACTTAAATCCCTCTGAATATTTAATTTTCTGATTAATTTTGACATGGATAATGTTTGATTTTTTTGTGCCTGCATGATGAAGGATTGATTTTCTTTCATTAAGTCGGCAAAACTCAATGAATCAGACAATTGAGTACGGCATGGCACTGTATTAATAAAATATCCTATGGTATTTTCAAACTTTTCATCTTCTCTGCCAAAAAATGGAATGCCGATTATAAGATCGGGTTGATTGGCATAGCGAGCCAAGAGAACCTGATAAGCAGATAGCAAACAAACAAATAAACTTGCGCTTTCCCTTTTAATAAACCGTTTCAATTGTTCCGCTAGTAGCTGCGGAAAAACAATATTTTCCCCAGCAGCTCGATACATCCCTGTCCGACGTTGAGCTGTAGGCAGCTGGAGCGGATCGGGCAGACTCGATAATTTCTGCTGCCAAAAATGCAATATCGATTGCTCCTCATTACCCAGCAACCGGTGTTGCCAATGAATGAAATCGGCGTAGCTCGTTTTCAAAGGCGAGGCTGTATATTGAGAATGGATGATCAGTGCATTATAATTTTGCATGAGCTCTTTGTTCAATATACCGAGTGACCATCCATCTGTGATGATATGGTGCATCGCGTAGATAAATACATTTCGATGATTAGGAAACTGCAATAGACAGCATCGAAAAAGAGGGGCTTTTCCTAAATCGAAAGGCTCCCCATGCAGTTTTTCGATAACCTCATTTATTTCTAGTTGTTGAACATCCAGACCAGTCTCAAAGCTCTTTTTTATCGGTAAATCTATTTCTATTTTTCTTTGTACAACCGCCTTGGTCTCTTCACCATTTATTAAAAAGCTCATGCGTATCGCATCATGTCGCTCTACGATTATATTTAATGCTTTCCTCAATGCCGCAATTTCTACCTCTCCTATTAACTCCCATGCCATGCCAATATTATAAGTGGCAGCATTGGGAGTTAATAAACTAGTTGCAAAAAGCTGCTCTTGGCCAATGGATAAGGAATTCGATGTCTCAGGGAAGGATACAACAATTTCTGGCATCTGTGCTTCCGTATAATGAGCCATCAGCTGAGGGGTATGAGTACGCCAAAGATGTTGAGAAAGTCCTTCAATTGTGGGGTATTCAAAAAACGAATTTTGTGACACAGAAAATCCATAGATCTGCTTCAATTGATTTGCAAGTCGAGTAAAAGCAATGGAATCAAATCCATAAATACTCAGTTCCTTTGCTGGGTGAATTGCCTCTGGCTCAAGCTTCAATACCAAAGCTACAGTTTTCACGATGTCTCGTCTCATATATTCCAATATCTGTTCTTGCTGAGCAAAAGGGAGATCGGAAGTGTTTGAAAGATTCACGGAAGGGTTCGCTAGATCGTTTTGGTTCCCATATAACACAATAAATTGAGGTGCTGAGGTCTGGCTTAAGCATCGAACGAATGCTTCCATCCCCTGTTTGCTAGGAAGGATTTCCATTCCCAAAGCTTTTAAAGCTTCGATGGTCGTTTCATTGCGGCCCATTCCCCCTTCCGCCCATAGCGGCCAGTTCATAGAAAGAGTTCTTCCCCTGCGCTCTCCTTTCTTCACTTGTTCAGAGCGAAAGTGGGCAAACGCATCTAAAAACGCATTCCCCGTCGCATAATCGGTTTGTCCTACGTTCCCAAAGCAGCTCGCTAAAGAGGAGAACATCACAAAGCACTCTAAGTTTTCGTGTGCTGTGGCAGCATCTAAATGGATTGTCCCTAATACTTTGGGCAAGAGGACCGACCTAAAACTACTCCAATCCTTCTGAAATAGAAGCCGATCTTCTACGATTCCCGCGCTATGAATAATCCCCTGTAAACTACCAAAACGGGCTTTAGCGGCTTCTATCCATTTCTCTACTGTCTCTTGATCGGTGACATCTCCTTGTAAATAGAGAATCTCTCCTCCCATGCTTTCGATCTGCTTTTGCTTCTCCGGTGTTAATGCGCTACGCCCTGTGAGAATAAGTCTTGCCTGGTATGTTTTTGCTAAATACTCAGCGAAAACAAGACCGAGTTCTCCCAGTCCCCCGGTAATCAGGTAAACACCCTTCTGGCGCAAAGGAAGATCTCCGGGGATTTGAGGTGTTGCCTCTTTGACATAGTGTTCTACCTGCCGTTCATCTCCCACATATCTTATATGGAACTCTTGGGCGTATTTCAGTTCATCGACCAGTTGGGTAAAAGAATTATATCCCACAACATGCATCCGATATCGGGGATTTTCCTGGGCCAGGCTCTTGGCCAGTCCCGTGACCATTATTCCCGGTTCTAATTTTGAAGACTCATAGGGATACGGCACCACAAAATGGAGATCTCCATCCACTTTTGCCTCCATGAGGCTTTGCAATAATACGGTGAGAGAATGTATCTGTGTGTCGATATACGCAGGCGCATCAGACTCGTTTGCTAAAATAAAGTGGCTGAGCTTGATGTTGTCCTTGCGCATGGATTGAATAAATAAGGCGTAATCTTCTTTCTCATCGAGATGAAGAACACGGTGATCGGGGAGGTGCTTTCTCAATTCAGAGACCAATGCACTATCTCTTCCCACAACACATAGGCTGTGTATTGTCCTTTCTTTCTCTTTAAGAGGGGCAGGTTTCCACTGAGGGGTGTAATAGGCTAATTCAGCAACTTTTGTGTTAGAACGTGCTTCGAGATTTTCCAGTTCGACGCAGACATGTCCGTCTTTATCTAAAATCTGCAAGTCAACATGGGAAGTCTTTCGTCGAACGTGAATATACCCGGTAGAATCTGGTTTTCGATTGATCTTCACCTTTTCTAGAGAAAAGGGAAGTGCCAATCCGCTTAAGATGTCTATGCCACTTGCATGCAATGCTCCGTCGATAATACTGGGATGTAAACCATACTTTTCTGTTTCGGCAATCCCACTGGGGAGGGTGTAATATGCCAAAACTTGCCCTTCTTCTGTTCTTGCCCAATCGATGACTTGAAATGTTTTCCCATAATGCAAGCCCATCTTTGCAAAATCGTGATAAATCTCCTCTTTTGTAAAGTGTTGAACGAGCTCCTTCTCTAACTCAGAGACGTTCGACCAAGCAGATAGATCGTTTGATTCATCATAAACCAAGGTCCCTCGGCCGTGAATATCCTCTTTTGTATAAACGACATACTGGATTTGCCCCTCTTGGGATTCTAGCCGGATACTGACTTCCGCTTCTCTATCTACAACTAAAGGTTCTGCCCATATGATATCTTGAAAACCAGTGACTTTCTTTCCAGGCCATGCCAAATCACCTGCTGCTCGAGCCATCTCTAGATAGACAACTCCGGGTAAAACTTTTTGCCCAGAGACAATATGGTCGGCTAAGTAAAATTCGTCGCCTGTAAGTACGGTTCTAAAGCATTGCTCATTCAACGTCGATACATTCGAGCCTATAAGGGGGTGGAGTTGAAGCGATGCTCTAATTCCGTGTTTTTGATGGGTTGTAGTAGGAGCCCAATGACGCCTCTTTAAAAATGGATATGTCGGCAAGTTGATCCGTTGATACCCTTCGCCTGGATGCAAAATCTTCCAATCGATCTCGTACCCCTTGATATACAAATCGGCCAATACGAGTAACTTTTTCCGGTAAGTTACTGGGTCAAACTGTTTGGTAGAAAAATCGTCTAAAAGCCGCTCTAAGAGCTCCTCAAAAATAGGCTCTCTTTTTTCTGTTTGCTCCGCTTTTGGCTGAGCGGTTTTTAGAGTTGCTTGTAACTCTTCTATCGAAGAGACTACCAAGGCAAACCGATATTCAAAGTGAGCGCGTCCTACATTGAGAGTATAAGCGACCGCCTCGAGAGGTAAATCTGAATGTCGATCTAGGTGAACAGCTAAATCTTTTATCCGCTGTTTCAACGATTCGGGATGTTTTGCAGAGATGGTCAAGAGATAATAAGGTTTTGATTGCCTTGTAGATAGAGCATACTCAGGCGCCTCTTCGACAATCAAATGTGCATTGGTGCCCCCAGCTCCAAATGAACTGATTCCTGCGCGACGACGAGTCCCTCCTATAGTTTTCCAATCAGCGGCCTCTTGTTGCACATAGAAGGGCGTCTCCTCGAATTTGATATACGGATTCAATTCCTTCGAATGGAGAGAAGGTACCAGTTGTTTATATTTAAGCTGCAAGAGCACTTTCGTCAATGCAACAATCCCAGATGCACCTTCTAAATGCCCCAGGTTTGATTTCACTGAGCCCAGCGCACATGTTTGTTTCCGAATACTTTCTCCAAAAGCTTTACATAAACCGGTTATTTCTATGGGATCACCAAGGGTAGTCCCTGTACCGTGTCCTTCGATATAGCTAATGCTCTCGGAAGAAATCGCACCCTTTTCAAGCGCTTTCTTAATGAGTTCGGCTTGCGCATCTGGATTAGGAACCGTAAATCCATTCGCCTTTCCCCCATGATTCATATGCGAGCTAAGAATCGTGCCGTAAATTCGGTCTCCATCCAGGAGTGCCTGTTGTAGAGGTTTGAGGAATACTACCCCAATTCCTTCCCCTGGCACATAACCATCACCTCCCGCTCCAAAGCTGCGGCATCTTCCTTTCTCAGAAAGCATTCCCATCTTACTCAGAATCAGGTATTTAGTTGGATGCAAGGATAAATTCACACCCCCTGCTAAAGCATATTGACAATCGCCTCGCCAGATACTTTCACAGGCCATGTGAACGGCAACGAGGGAGGAGGAGCAAGCCGTATCAATCACGAGGCTAGGCCCTGAAAAATCAAGATAATAGGAGATCCGATTCGCTAAAAAAGAATTGTTGGAGTTCCCAAAGCAAACTCCCGCTTCCGTTTCCTCTTTATATAATAATTGGTACTCATTCCACATGACACCCATGAACACCCCTACCTGGCCCTGTCCCTCGCATTGGTGCCCCAGACTCTGTGGATCATAACCGGCGTCTTCGATGGCAGACCAAGCAACTTCTAAAATCATCCGCTCTTGGGGGTCCATCCCTGCTGCTTCATGTGGAGAAATGTTAAAAAATAAAGAATCAAACTTGTCAATCTCTGTTAAAAAACTTCCCCATTTACTATAGATTTTATGTGGAGTATTTTTTTCTGGATGATAAATGGAACTCGAATCCCAACGTTCAATTGGAACTTCCTTAACACAGTCCTTGCCTAATTTAAGATTTTCCCAAAATTGTTCTAAATTATCTGCCTCTGCATAACGGCCACTGATCCCAACAACAGCAATGGGATCAGGCTTCGAACCGCTGACTTTTTCTAAATAAGCCCTTTTCTGTTCCACACTTAATTTTGACCATTCAGACTTCGTTAACATTAACCTTTCTCCCCAGTTAATTTTTCAAATAATAAATCCAATTCAGACTCGATCATTTCTTGAAATGGGACTGAGTCATTATGGTCAGAAGAAGGATTTGTACTTGTAACGGACACACCATATAAGACTTTTTCGAGAGCTGTCCGTTGTTCTTTTACTAAATAACGAGCAAGTCCTTCTAAATTCCGATATTCAAACAACAAAGTTTTACGCAAGCTAGTAAAATCTTTGCCAAGCTCCCGATTAATATTAATAATTGCTATGGAATCCATCCCATATTCTTCTAAGGCTTTCTTACTTTCGATTCGATCTATCGGAAGATGAGTCACTTTCGAGATCACCTCTTTTAAATATCTCTCTGTCTCTTGCACTAATTCATGATCTCCTTGAGCTGGCGGTGGTGTTATGGATGGTTTTAAAGATACGACTCCCAATACCCGCTCAACTCTTGATTTTTCACCTACTGCGACAAATACCTGTGTGGTAGAAGTTGCTATAGCGCGGCATAACAGCTGAGTAAAAATCTGCAACCCCTGTTCTGTGGTTAAAGCCTTCATTCCAGAGTAACCAAAATAGACTGCTGCCTCTTCTTCTGAGAGTCGAAGTCCACCTTTTTCCCAATACGGCCAATTAATGGATAAACTGATCCCATGCCGTCGCCCTTCATTGACGAATTGCTGACGCAAGGCCATGTAACTATCCATAAATCGATTTCCTACGGCATAACTACCAGCACCATAATCTCCTACCTCAGCAGAAATAGAGGAAAATACAACAAAGAAATCCAAAGGGTGATCTTTCGTTAATTCATCCAAATGGCGTGTTCCCTCCAATTTGGGAGCCAAGATCGCTGAGAATCTTTCCTGATCCGCTTGGGTGTAAGGAACTCGATCAACGACTCCCGCAGCATGCAGGATTCCATCTAAGTCACCGAACCTAGCTTTTGAAACTTTAAGCAAGTTTACGATATCTTCTGATTGACTAACGTCCCCTTGCACATACAAAACCTCACCACCTTTTGCTACGAGGTTTGCCAAAAACTGTTTTCGCCCTTTGTCTAATGGACTACGCCCCATGAGAACTAGCCTAGCTTGGTATTGATCGGCTAGATACTCGGCAAAAAGCAATCCTATCCCACCCAGACCACCTGTGATCAGGTAGGTTCCTCGAGGTTTTAAAAGAGTCTTTGGCTCTCTATCATAAGGCATTTCGAAAGGCTGAAGTTGGCGAATAAACCGCTGTTTATTCCAATATTTAATTTCACGACTAACCTGAGCTTTTAATTCTTTAACTAGGGATTTTAAACCTTGAGAGGAGATCAGTTCTAACTCGTCCATTTGCACCATGTTTAATCGCCAATTGGGCTTGAGAATTTTTATTGCGCTCGCAAAGCCCGCGATAGCCTCGTGTTGTGGTTGATGATTGGAAGTATGGCTTGCAAAAGCAAATAGACAACTCACCCCTTTTACACGATCTTCTACTGCATCAAAAGCTTGAAACAGGGCAAGGCATGAAAAAAGTCCTTCTTCTAAACTTGTCTTCAGTTTTTCGTTGACATCTGGCCAAGTTAACTCCTCCGTTCTATTCCACAAATGCAGAACATGACGGATGGGAATTCCTTGATGGACTAAGTGTTGCAGAAACTGCTGGTAATCACTCGCCTGATTTACTCGCAGAGTATAGGTGTCTTTTCCTATTTGTTCATAACATCTCCCGGGACATACCAAAATAACCCGGTGCGCCAATGACCGTAAGGCGTCTTGAGAGAGACCTTCCTTGCCAAACACAATTAAGGTGTCTATTTCCTTCCCCTCTTCCTCATGAAGATCGACGGGTACCCACTGAGGTTGATAGAGCAGCAGGTCTTCTTTTTTTAAAGCTGATTTGTCCTCTAACCAATACCTCTCTTTCAAAAACGGGTAGGTGGGAAGATTCACTTTTTGGTGGGCTTCTCCTTGATGCAATACATCCCAATCTAAATTATAACCTTTCACATAGAGGGTCGCCAAAGATTCCAATTCGACTTCCCTCAACGCACCGAGCGCTTTTTGATGATCTACCCTATTTTCGGGCAAGTGACTAGTGTCTCCATAAAAATATCCCGGAAATTCGTGTTTTAGCTGCTTCATAGCTTGACTCAGCTTTTCCCGCAGATCTGCTTTATTTTTCACAACAAATGCGCACCGATATTCAAAGTGAGTCCGCCCTGTATTTAAGGTATAGGCGATTGTCTCTAGACATAAGTCGGGATGAGCATCGAGATGTTCCAGTAAATCTTCGATCCGTTGCTGTAAAGAATCTGAATGTTTCGCAGACAAGGTCAACAAATAATACGGCTTATTTTGCTCCGTCGATAAAATATATTCTGGTCCTTCTTCGACAATCAGATGGACATTACTCCCTCCTGCACCAAAGGAGCTAATCCCAGCTCGGCGAGGATATTCTAATCTAGGTTTCCATTCTGTTAGCCCCTGTTGGACATAGAACGGAGTCTTATGAAATGCAATGTTGCGATTCAAAATTTCAGAGTGAATAGAGGGGACAAGTTGTCGATTTTTAAGTTGTAAGACCACCTTGGTCAATGCGACAATTCCAGCAGCTCCTTCAAGATGTCCAACATTCGATTTTACTGAACCTATAGAACACGATTGATGGACTATTTTTTCACCAAAAGCCTTACATAACCCTGTTATTTCTATGGGATCCCCTAGACTCGTTCCCGTTCCATGTGCTTCGACGTAGCTGATACTTTCAGCTGGGATTTCACCCTTTTCTAAAGCTCCCTGAATTAATTCTGCATGCGCATCGGGGTTAGGAACCGTGTAACCATTCGTTTTTCCACCATGATTGGTATGGGAACTTCGGATAATCCCGTAAATTTGATCGCCGTCTGCTACCGCTTGTTGAAGAGGTTTTAGCAATACGACCCCAACCCCTTCGCCCGGCACATAACCATCGCCACCGTCGCCAAAACTTCGACATTTTCCTTCGGTTGAAAGCAAGCCCAATTGACTCATGTTGACATATTTACTGGGATGCAAAGATAAATTCACTCCACCCGCTAAAGCATACTGACAATCTCCTTGCCTTATGCTCTCACATGCCATATGGACCGCCATGAGTGAAGAGGAACAGGCGGTATCTATGACCAAACTCGGCCCAGAAAAATCAAAGTGATAAGAGATGCGATTGGCCAAGGAAGCATTATTAGAGTTCCCGAAAATCAATTCTTGACCCGCATACTCTTTCTGTAACAGCTGGTATTCATTCCACATCATTCCTACGAAGACTCCCACACGTCCTTTCTTCAAACGTTTGAAGCTAGATGGATCATAACCGCCGCTCTCGTAGGCTTCCCATACCATCTCCAGCATGAGCCGTTCTTGAGGGTCCATCATGACAGCTTCGCGGGGAAGAATATTAAAAAATAAAGGATCAAATTTATCTACATCGGCCAGAAAGCTTCCCCATTTGCTGCTGCTTTTATGAGGAATATTTTTCTCTGGGCTATAGAAGGAACGCCAATTCCAACGGTGGGCTGGGATCTCGGTCACACAGTCCCGTCCATTTTTTAGATTCTCCCAAAATTTCACCAAGTTATTCGCTTCTGCATAACGACCACTGAGACCGATGATAGCAACTGCATCGCTTCTACTTTGCACTTTTGATTTTACGATGGCGATCGATGGAGCATTATCCCCGGAGGATTTTATCTGGCCCTTGCCCAATAATTTTTCTAGGTGCTCTGGATAATGTTGAACCAGATAGGCTGCTAAACCCTCAAGGGTTCGATATTCAAATAGGAGAGTTTTACGCAAATCAGGAAAATCTTGGGTTAATCGTTGATTGAGGGTGACAATCATGACCGAATCAATCCCATAAACTTCTAAAGGTTGATGAATATCGATGCGCTCTATCGGAAGCTTTGCTGCAGCCGCTAAAAGATTCTTCAAATAGTTTTGCATTATAGATGAAGCCTCTAAAGATGTTTGATTGAGAATGGGTTTGTTCGAAGAGGCGAAGGGTCTTACGCTAAAGCCCCGAAGCTTTACACAAACCTGACCCAATAGATCCACTAGGGTGATATCATTATAACGAACCTCTTCTCCTTGAGAATAATCAGAAAGAGTTGCATAGGCATAAGATTCTTCCGGAATTTGCTTATAAAAAATAAGCTCTTCTAAATAAAACGGGATTGCTAGCTGTCCGACTTGATCAAGACTCTGGCGAATGCCAAAACTCGACCTTAATCCACCATCGAGCAAACTGGGATGTAAACTATAGGCAGCAAAATCATCGATACAAACGCTGGGAAGACTCAGTTTTGCTAAACCTTCCCGTTCGTTCCCATAAAGAGTTGACATAACCTGAAAACTCGGACCGTAAGCAAATCCCAATGCTTCCAACTTGGGATAAATCGTAAATTTGTCTCCAAGAAAATCGGAGCGAGATTCAATATCCTTTACAGATAGCGACTCTAAAGACTCCCTTGCAGGACTATAGTCGACCTGACCTTCCACATGCACGATAACATTGCTATTTTTCTTTGTGTAGATTTGGAAATCCGCACTTTGCTGATTCTCATGCGGGGAGAGTTGAATCCAAACTTCTATAGAGGAACCATCGGAAACAATAGGCTGTATCCACATGACATGTTTTAATCGTGTCACTGATTTGCCAGCAGCTATCGAGCCTGCAATTTTGGCCATCTCTAAATAGGCTGTACCAGGCAAAATGGATTGACCAAGTACAATATGGTCCGCTAGATTTAAATCGGCTGAAGTGAATGTTTTTTTAAATATCTGATCCTTAAATGTAGACTCATTGGTATCGATAAGTGGATGTAAAGGTGCAGCAGGTCGGCTCTCAGCTGCAGGCACCCAATAACGTTCTTTCAAAAATGGATAGCCTGGCAAACTAATGCGCTGCTCTGGTTCATTTAAATGGAGAGTCTTCCAGTCCACTTCACACCCTCTAACATATAAATTTGCCAACATCTCCAAGGTTTCTTTTGTCGTTTCACGGAGATCTATTTGCTTTAACTGCTGAATAGAATCTTCTGAAACTTGACCAGCATTCCCTTGAAAACATCCGGGCGGGTTCTTTTGCGCTAGCAAATCTTCCAATTTATTTTGCAATTCCTCTTTAGAAGAAACCACCAAAGCGCACCGATAATGAAAATGACTCCGTCCTACATTCAACGTGTAAGCAATCGCCCCTAAGGGGTCATCCGCATGTTTATTTAGGTATGTGTATAAATCTTTTATCCGTTGTTTTAAGGAATCTGGATGTTTGGCTGATAAAGTTAATAAATAATACGGTTTCGATGGCTCCGTCGATAAAATATATGCTGGTCCTTCTTCAACAATAATATGTGCATTGCTTCCTCCCGCACCAAACGAACTGATCCCAGCTCGGCGTGGATAGCCAGGTTTTGGTTTCCATTCGGCCATCTCCCGCTGTACGTAAAATGGAGTCTGATCGAATTCAATGTAGGAATTTAAATTTTCACAGTGTATCGAAGGCATTAACTGTTTGTATTTAAGTTGCAAGAGCACTTTAGTTAATGCAACGATCCCTGCGGCTGATTCTAAGTGACCTACATTCGATTTAACAGAGCCAATAGAACAAGATTGCAAGGGGATCCCCTCTCCAAACGCTTTGCTGAGGCCCCGAATCTCAATCGGATCTCCTAGAGTTGTTCCTGTTCCATGGGTTTCAACATAACTGATACTTTCGGGTAAAATATGCCCCTGTTTCAAGGCAGTATCAATCAGCGAGGCTTGGGCATTTGGATTTGGAACTGTATACCCATTGCTAAATCCTCCATGATTCACACTGCTGCCTCGAATCACGCCATAAATTCGATCGCCATCTTCTAGAGCTCGGTCGAGAGGTTTGAGCAGCACAGCTCCTACTCCTTCTCCGGGAACATATCCATCCCCTCCTTCGCCAAAACTGCGACATTTGCCATCGGTAGATAAAAACCGACCTTGGCTCAACAAGAGATATTTATTCGAATGAGAGGCAATATTGACGCCACCAGCTAAGGCAGTTTCACATTCGCCACTGCGGAGACTCATACAAGCTAAATGTAAAGCTGTTAATGAAGAAGAACACATCGTGTCTACTGCTAAACTAGGTCCATGCAGATTCAAATAATAAGAGACTCGGTTAGCAATCGATGAGAAAGAGGAACTAAGAGCAATATTTTCTTCCGCACCAAATAATTGGTAGGGGCCATACATGACTCCAACGAATACCCCGACAGCTCGTTTTGCTGCCTGACTATCGCCTAGATTCAATCTCTCAGGGGTATACCCTGCATCTTCTAATGTCTGCCAAGCCACTTCCAAAAATAGCCGTTCTTGAGGATCAAGTATTTCGGCCTCACGCGGCGAAATGTTAAAAAATAGTGGATCAAACTTGTCGTGATCCGCAATAAATCCCCCCCATTTTCCATAACTTTTCCCACTTGTTCCTTTGCTTGGATCATATTGGGCATTGCCATCCCAACGGTCTTGTGGAATCTCTGTAACACAATCTTTTCCGCTCTTTAAATTTTCCCAAAACTCATCCAGATTGTTTGCCATCGGATACCGACCGCTAAGTCCAATGATCGCAATTCCCTCATCACGAATTCTCTTCTCAACTGAACCTAAACCAGTGCGTATCTTTGCAGGCCCGTCCCGTTCGATCAGTTGTGTTATCTTTAATTTATCTTCTAATTTCCCTTGATGGCCTCTGACCAAGTACCCTGCTAATGCTCTGACACTTTGATATTCAAAGAAGAGTGTCTTAGGCAGGTTACCCATCTCTTCTTCCAATCGACGGGTCAGAGCGACAATCCTCACTGAATCTAAGCCGTAACGCTCAAAAGGCACATCTTCTTGAAGCCGTTCTATGGGAAGTTTTAAAGTGCCTGCAATTTTCTCTTTGAGATATTGAACCGTTTTTTCCAGTAACAGATCTTCATTCATTCCTCCAGTTTTAACTCGATCTTCTTCGACAGGCGCCTCAAAAGTTGAGCGGGCAATCTGGTCTTGGTAACCATAAAAGACCAAAGACTGTGGAGAGTGTAAGGAGAGATTCTCTAGGAATGCCCGTATCCCCATCTCACTGGGGAGACTGAGCAGTCCCCATTGTTGAATGAGGTACTCTTCGGTTGCTTCGTTGCTACCCATTCCCCCTTCCGCCCATAGCGGCCAGTTCATAGAAAGAGTTCTTCCCCTTCGCTTACCTTTCTTCACTTGTTCAGAGCGAAAGTGGGCAAACGCATCTAAAAATGCATTTCCCGTCGCATAATCGGTTTGTCCTACATTTCCAAAGCAGCTCGCAAGAGAGGAGAACACCACAAAGAACTCTAAGTTTTCTTGTGCTGTGGCAGCATCGAGATGGATTGTTCCCCATACTTTTGGCAAGAGGACCGACCTAAAACTACTCCAATCCTTCTGAAATAGAAGCCTATCTTCCACGATTCCAGCGCTGTGAATAATTCCATGTAAGCTCCCAAAATGGGCCTTCGCAGCAGAAATCCACTTCTTTACCGTCTCTTCATCGGTCACGTCTCCCTGCAAGTAAAGAGCCTCTCCTCCGTGGCTCTCGATCTGTTTTAGTTTCTCGGGCTTTAATGCGCTACGCCCTGTGAGAATAAGTCTTGCCTGGTATGTTTTTGCTAAATATTCAGCAAAAATGAGGCCTAAACCTCCTAGTCCTCCTGTAATCAGGTAAACACCCTTTGGGCGCAAAGGAAGATCTCCGAGAATTGGAGGTGTTGTCTCTTTGACATAGTGTTCTACCTGCCGTTCATCTCCCACATATCTTACATGGAACTCTTGGGCGTATTTCAGTTCATCGACCAGTTGGGTAAAAGAATTATATCCCACCACATGCATCCGATATCGGGGATTTTCCTGGGCCAGGCTCTTGGCCAGTCCCGTGACCATTATTCCCGGTTCTAATTTTGAAGACTCATAGGGATACGGCACCACAAAATGGAGATCTCCATCCACTTTTGCCTCCATGAGGCTTTGCAATAATACGGTGAGAGAATGTATCTGTGTGTCGATATACGCAGGCGCATCAGACTCGTTTGCTAAAATAAAGTGGCTCAGCTTGATGTTGTCCTTGCGCATGGATTGAATAAATAAGGCATAATCTTCTTTCTCATCGAGATGAAGAACACGGTGATCGGGGAGGAGCTTTCTCAATTCAGAGACCAATGCACTATCTCTTCCCACAACACATAGGCTGTGTATTGTCCTTTCTTTCTCTTTAAGAGGGGCAGGTTTCCACTGAGGGGTGTAATAGGCTAATTCAGCAACTTTTGTGTTAGAACGTGCTTCGAGATTTTCCAGTTCGACGCAGACATGTCCGTCTTTATCTAAAATCTGCAAGTCAACATGGGAAGTCTTTCGTCGAACGTGAATATACCCGGTAGAATCTGGTTTTCGATTGATCTTCACCTTTTCTAGAGAAAAGGGAAGTGCCAATCCGCTTAAGATGTCTATGCCACTTGCATGCAATGCTCCGTCGATAATACTGGGATGTAAACCATACTTTTCTGTTTCGGCAATCCCACTGGGGAGACTGTAATGCGCCAAAACTTGTTCTCGTGCTGTTCTTCCCCAATCGAGGACTTGAAATGTTTTCCCATAACACAAGCCCATCTTTGCAAAATCGTGATAAATCTCCTCTTTTGTAAAGTGTTGAACGAGCTCCTTCTCTAACTCAGAGACGTTCGACCAAGCAGATAGATCGTTTGATTCATCATAAACCAAGGTCCCCTGACCGTGAATTTCCTCTTTTGTATAAACGACATACAGGATTTGCTCTTCATGGAGCTCTAATCGAATATGGACCTCTACTTCTTTATCGACGACTAAAGGTTTTGCCCATACGATATCTCGAAAACCAGTGACTTTCTTTCCAGGCCATGCCAAATCACCCGCTGCTCGAGCCATTTCTAGATAGACCACGCCGGGTAAAACTTTTTGCCCTGCGATAATGTGGTCGGCTAAGTAAAATTCGTCGCCTGTAAGTACGGTTCTAAAACACTGCTCATTCAGCGTCGATACATTCGAGCCTATAAGGGGGTGGAGTTTCACAGAGGTCATTTGTTCTCTTGTGGAAACCCAGTATCTCTCTTTCAGGAATGGATATGTCGGCAAGCTGATCTGTTGATGCCCTTCGCCTTGATGTAGAATCTTCCAATCGATCTCATAACCCTTGGTATACAAATCCGCTAATACGAGTAATTTTTTTCGGTAAGTTACCGACTCTAATTGTTTGGTAGAAAAATCTTCTAGGACCCGCTCTAGGATTTCCTCAAAAATGGGTTCTCTTTTTTCTGTTTGCTCCGCTTTTGGCTGAGCGGTTTTTAGCGCTGCTTGCAACTCTTCTATCGAAGAGACTACCAAGGCAAACCGATATTCAAAGTGAGCGCGTCCTACATTGAGAGTATAAGCGACCGCCTCGAGAGGTAAATCTGAATGCCGATCGAGATAAATAGCTAAATCTTTTATCCGCTGTTTTAAAGATTCTGGATGTTTTGCAGAGATGGTCAGTAGATAATAAGGTTTTGTTTGCCGTGTAGATAAAATGTACTCGGGCCCCTCTTCAACAATCAAATGTGCATTGCTGCCCCCAGCTCCAAACGAACTGATGCCCGCGCGGCGAGGAATTCCTGATTTATGTTGCCACTGAGTGACCTCTTGTTGCACATAGAAGGGCGTTTGACTAAATTCAATATAGGGATTCAACGTTTCTGAATGGATCGATGGCACTAATTGTTTATGTTTTAGTTGCAGGAGAACTTTGGTTAAGGCAACGATTCCCGCAGCGGATTCTAAGTGGCCCACATTCGATTTTATGGAACCAATAGGGCACGATTGAAAAGGAACTCCATTTCCGAATGCTTTGCTTAAACCCCGTATCTCAATGGGATCTCCTAAACTTGTCCCAGTCCCATGTGTCTCGAGGTAGCTGATACTCTCAGGAACCACACCTGCATCTTTGAAGGCTTCGATGATAACTTTTGCTTGGGCATTTGGACTGGGAACAGTGTACCCATTGCTAAATCCACCGTGATTGACACTACTGCCCCGTATGACACCATAAATCCTGTCACCATCGTTCAGAGCTTGAGACAACGGCTTGAGGAGTACAGCTCCCACTCCTTCACCAGGGACATATCCATCGCCCCCTTCGCCAAAACTTCTGCATTTTCCATCGCTGGATAAAAACTGTCCTTGGCTCAAAAAAAGATATTTGTTGGGATGGGAGGATATATTTACACCGCCGGCTAATGCTACTCTACACTCGCCTCTCTGCAGACTTTTGCAAGCCAAATGGAGCGCTGTTAGCGAAGACGAACACATCGTATCGACTGCTAAACTAGGCCCTTGGAGATTTAAATAATAAGAGACTCGATTGGCAATAGAAGCGTAAGAAGGATTAACCTCGGCACCATACAGTTGGTAAGAGCCGTACATCACACCGACAAACACACCTACAGCTGAGTCGTTTTCTCGACTGAGCCTCTCAGGGGTATATCCAGCGTCTTCTAATGCCTGCCAAGTTACTTGTAAAAACAGACGCTCCTGAGGATCTGTTGTCTCAGCCTCGTGCGGAGAAATATTGAAAAATAGTGGATCAAATTTGTCATGATCTGCAATGAATCCACCCCATTTTCCGTAGCTCTTCCCATCAGCCTTATTAGGATCCCAACGTTCTAGAGGGATCTCGGTAATACAATCTTTGCCAGCCTTTAAAAGTTCCCAAAGTTGTTCCGTATTCTCCGCTTGTGGATAACGGCCGCTCATCCCAATGACAGCGATCGCCTCATTTAAACCGATCTCGGAGGATGGTTTCTCATTGGAGAATTTCGTTTTCATATCTCTAAACTCCAGATTACTCTTCCTATTAGTCCCAAATTTTTGATGAAACACGTCTCTATGATTTTGCATAAAATATTCTGCTAAGGCTTTGATGCTTTGATATTCGAAAAAGAGTGTTTTTGGTAATTTCCCCATCTCTTCTTCTAAATGACGGGTAAAGTTCACAATCATCATCGAATCCAAACCATACCGCTCAAAAGGGGTATCCTCTTTCATGCGCTCTAGTGGGAATTTCAATAATGTTGTGATTTTCTCCTTGAGATAGTGGATGATCTTCGGGAGTAGATCGTGTTGCAAGGACGACGGTTGCGGGGTTTCTTGCTCTTCTAATAGAGAAGAGATGGGGCTTGGATCTCCATAAATGATGAGAGATTCAGCCATCATACTCCGGCTCAAACAGTCTGTAAAAGCTTTAATACCTAGGTCCGTAGGAAGCGGCTCCATTCCCAAGGCTTTTAAAGCTTGAATGGTCGTTTCACTCCGGCCCATTCCCCCTTCAGCCCATAGAGGCCAGTTCATAGAAATCGTTCTTCCTCTTCGCTCCCCTTTTTTCACTTGTTCAGCACGAAAGTGGGCAAATGCATCTAAAAACGCATTTCCTGTCGCATAATCTGTTTGTCCTCTATTTCCAAGGCGACTCGCGAGAGAGGAGAATACAACAAAACACTCTAAGTTTTCCTCTGCCGTAGCGGCATCTAGATGGATTGTCCCCCATACTTTGGGCAGGAGGACCGATCTAAAACTTTCCCAATTCTTTTGCAAAAGAAGCCTATCTTCCGTGATTCCCGCGCAGTGAATAATTCCGTGTAAGCTTCCAAAATGGGCTTTACCAGTCGATATCCACTTCTCTACGGTCTTTCGATCCGTCACATCTCCTTGCAAGTAAAGAACCTCTCCTCCAAGGCTCTCGATCTGCTTTTGTTTCTCTGGCGTAAGTGGGGAGCGGCCTGTGAGAATGAGCCTTGCCTGGTATGTTTTTGCTAAATACTCTGCAAAAATGAGGCCCAGACCTCCTAGTCCTCCTGTTATCAGGTAAACACGCTTTGAGCGCAAAGGAAGATCCCCGGGGTTTTGAGGTGGGGTCTCTTTGACATAGTGTTCTACCAGCCGCTCACCTCTCACATACCTGATGTGGAACTCCCTAGCGTATTTCAGTTCATCGACCAATTGGGTAATAGAACTATATCCCACCACATGCATGTGATAATGGGGGTTTTCTCGAAAGAGGCTCTTTGCCAGTCCCGTGAGCATCATGCCTAATTCAAGTCTTGTAGATGCGGATTCATACGGCACCACAAAATGGAGATCTTCATCTATGTTTGCCAGCATGAGGTTTTGCAACAACCCTGTAATGGGGCGTACCTGTGTATCGATGTATGCCGCTGCATCTAGATGAGACTCGTTCAGCAAAATAAAGTGGCTGAGCTTGATGTTATTCTTCTGCACGGACTGAATAAATTGGGCGAAATCTTCCTTTTCTTCGAGGTGAAGAATTGGGTGGTTTGGAAGGTCCTTTCTCAACTCAGAGACAAATGCGGCATCTCTACCCACAACGCACACGCTATGTATCGTATTTTCAATCTCTCCAATGCGTCTTTCTTTCCACTGAGGGGTGTAATAGGCCAATTCAGCACCTTTTGTAACGGAATGGGCTTCGAGATTTTCCAATTCGACACAGACACGTCCTTCTCTGTCGAGAATCTGCAGGGCTACATAGGAAGCGTTTCGTCGAACATGGATGTACCCGGTAGATTCTGGCTTTCGATAGATCTTCAGTTTTTCCAGCACAAACGGCAGCAACAGGTTTTGGCTTGCAATATCCAGAGTAATGCTCGATTGCAATGCCGCATCCAAAATGGCAGGGTGTAAGTCGTATTCTTCTTTTTCGGTTGGCAAAGAATAGAAACCCAACCCTTCATCCACCCCCGTTTTCATCCATTGGAGAGCTTGAAACGTTTTCCCATAGTTCAAACCTATCTTTGCAAAATGGAGATAGATCTCCTCTTTTGTAAGGTGCAAAGCAAGCTTTTTCTCCAACTCTGAAACAGTCGACCAGGCATTTAATTGATGTGGCTCATCATAAACCAAACTTCCCTGGCCGTGAATACCCTTTTCTGTATAAACGACGTACTGGACCTGTCCCTCTTGAGACTCTAGCCGAATATTTACCTCTACTTCTCTCTTATCGACGACTAAAGGTTTTGCCCATACGACATCTCGAAAGCCGGTGACTTTCTTTTCCGGCAATGCTAAATCGCCCGCTGCTCGAGCCATCTCTAGATAGACAACACCAGGTAAAACCTTTTGCCCAGCGACAATGTGGTCTGTCAAATAAAATTCACCGCCTGTCAGTACGGTTTTAAAACACTGCTCATCAAGCGTCGATACATTCGAGCCTATAAGGGGGTGGAGTTTCACAGAGGCCGTTTGTCGTCTTGAGGAAACCCAGTATCTCTCTTTTAGGAACGGATATGTCGGCAAGCTGACCCGTTGATGCGCTTCACCTTGATGCAGGGTCTTCCAATCGATCTCGTGCCCCTGCAGATACAAATCAGCGAGGGCCCATAATTTTTTCCGATTGCTATCTGATTCAAGCCCCGCTTCTGGCTGAGCATTGTTTAGCCCAGCTTGCAACTCTTGTATCGAAGAGGCCACACAGGCAAACCTGTATTCAAAGTGAGTGCGCCCTGTATTGAGAGTATAAGCGATCGCCTCAAGAGGTAAGTCCGGATGCCGATCTAGATGAGTAGCTAAATCTTTTATCCGCTGTTTTAAAGATTCTGGATGTTTTGCAGAGATGGTCAGTAGATAATAAGGTTTTGTCTGTCTTGTAGAAACGGTATACTCAGGACCCTCTTCCAATAAAACATGGGCATTTGCCCCTCCAAAACCAAACGAGCTGACTCCTGCTCTTCTTACTGTAGAGGAAATCCACTTTTGCGTTTCAGCTACAATGTAGAAGGGGCTTTCCTCAAGCTCAATGTACGGATTTTGAGTCTCGAAATGGACTTGCCCAGGGATTAGTTTATATTCCAACATCAACAATACTTTAATCAACCCTGCAATCCCGGCTGCAGCTTCGAGGTGACCGATATTGCCTTTGACAGAGCCGATGCCACACTGGTGGTTCGTTAATTTTATCCCTTTCTTATCGGCTAGAGTCCGGAACGCTTTTTTCAACCCATTTATTTCAATGGGATCACCTAAACTTGTTCCTGTTCCATGAGCTTCGATATAGGTAACCGTTTCAGGATGTATGTCTGCCTGCTCATAGGCATCTACAATGAGTTGAGCTTGCGCTGTCGGATTAGGGGCTGTAAGAGTATTGACATGCCCTCCGTGATTTACAGCTATACCTCGAATCACTCCCCAGATATGATCCCCATCTGCCAATGCTTGACTCAATGGTTTTAAAACAACGGCTCCGACCCCTTCGCCACGGACATACCCATTGGCTGCTTGATCAAAGGTTTTGCAACGGCCATCGGGTGATAACATTCCCGCTTGCGCAAAGGTTCTAAATAACGTGGGTGTTAATAAAGCGTTCACCCCTCCAACTATTGCTGCATCGCAATCTCCATCTTGAATCGCACGGACGGCTCTATGAAGGGCTACAAGAGAACTCGAGCAAGCTGTATCGACTGCTTCGCTTGGACCTGTTAAATTCAATAAATATGAAACTCGATTTGCCAAAATGCTATGAGCAAAGCCTGTTGTCGTGTGAGCCTCAACGTTGTCTGTCTCGCAAAGCAATTCAAAATAGTCTTGAGCACTCACACCTACAAACAAGCCCGTCTTATGCTCAGATAACTGCTGAGGTGTGTAGCCAGCATTTTCAATTGCTTGCCATACCACTTGCAGAAATAATCTTTGTTGGGGATCCATTAACTCGGCTTCACGAGGAGAAATAGAGAAAAATTCGGCATCAAATTTATCGATGTCACTGATAAATCCACCCCATTTTGGAATCTCATACTTGCCCCCATCAAAACGATCAGAGGGAATTTCATTAATTAAGTCTTCTTGAGCCTTCAAATGGTCCCAAAAAGAAGCAAGGTCTTCACTACCGGGAAACTTCCCTGCCAGTCCAATGATGGCAATTGCATTTTCCTTGCCTTGCTCTTTCACAGGCATAAATCTCTGGGTTGGTAACTCTTTAGGCATAGAATAATGAGAAAGCAAAGGATTGCTGTACGTTTTCGAGAGGTACACAGCAAATGCTTCAATTGTTGGATATTCAAAAAATAAGGCAGGTGTAACAGGAAACCCATACCGTTGCTTGAGACGATTTGCCAGTTGGGTAAAAGAGATCGAATCAAAGCCGTAGCTACTAAGGTTCTTTAGAACATCGATTGTCTTTGTAGAAAGCTTTAATACACCTGCAGCAATGAGGATCAAATCTTGTCTGATTTTTTCTAATACGTGATCACCCTCGGCAATTGCCGTTTGAAATATCGTCTCAGGGTCTACTTTTCCACCCGAACGAGCTTCAAGATTTTCCAGTTCGACATTCACATTGCCTTGTTTATCTCGTATTTGTATGGAGAGACGCGGTGTGCTGCTAGAGACCCGCTTACAATGAATGGTCCCTTCGCTTTCAGGAAGAGTGTGAAAACGGAGACTACCTAATGCAAAAGGCAATGCTTGTTGATGATCAAGGAAGGCAATCGCAGCCTGTAATGCTCCATCGAGAATACTAGGATGTAGGTCATAAGGCTCCTGGTTGGTGAAACTACTGGGCAAGGAATAATATGCTAAAACTTCTTCTCCATCTGTCTTCACCCATTCCAACGATTGTAAATGCTTCCCGAGCTGCAATCCTCTTGCAGCAATGTGAGAGTATATCTCTTCTTTTTTATACTGCTGCTGTAATGGCCGTATCTCTAACTCTGAAAGGGTCGACCACGCCGACAATACGTTTGTTGGCTCGTAAACTAAAGCCCCCTGACCATGAAGCACTTCTTCTCCCTCCGATCGAGTATAAATCGCATACTGGACCTGTCCCTCTTGAGACTCTAGCCGAATATTTACCTCTACTTCTCTCTTATCGACGACTAAAGGTTTTGCCCATACGACATCTCGAAAGCCGGTGACTTTCTTTTCCGGCAGTGCTAAATCGCCCGCTGCTCGAGCCATCTCGAGATAGACCACACCTGGTAAAACCTTTTGCCCTGCGACAACATGATCAGCTAAATAAAATTCATCGCCCGTCAGTACGGTTTTGAAACACTGCTCATGGAGCGTCGATACATTCGAGCCTACTAAGGGATGGAGTTGAACGGAGGCCGTTTGTCGTCTTGCGGGGACCCAGTATCTCTCTCTCTGGAACGGATATGTCGGCAAGCTGACCCGTTGATGCGCCTGGCCTTGATGCAAAGCTTTCCAATCGATCTCGTACCCTTTGGTATAGAAATCGGCCAGTACGAGTAACTTTTTTCGGTAACTTGGCTGTTCAAATTGCTTGCTAGAAATTTCGTCTAAAATGCGCTCTAGGAGTTCCTCAAAAATAGGTTCTTTTTTTAATATTTGGTGCGTTTCTGGCTGAGCGGTTTTTAGCGCTGCTTGCAACTCTTCTATCGAAGAGACTACCAAGGCAAACCTGTATTCAAAGTGAGTGCGCCCTGTATTGAGGGTATAAGCGACCGCCTCAAGAGGTAAGTCCGGATGCCGATCTAGATGAGTAGCTAAATCTTTTATCCGCTGTTTTAAAGATTCTGGATGTTTTGCAGAGATGGTCAGTAGATAATAAGGTTTTGTCTGTCTTGTAGATAAAATATACTCAGGCCCTTCTTCCAATAAAACATGGGCATTTGCCCCTCCAAAACCAAACGAGCTGACTCCTGCTCTTCTTACTGTAGAAGAAATCCACTTTTGCGTTTCAGCTACAATGTAGAAGGGGCTTTCCTCAAGCTCAATGTACGGATTTTGAGTCTTGAAATGGACTTGCCCAGGGATTAGTTTATATTCCAACATCAACAATACTTTAATCAACCCTGCAATCCCGGCTGCAGCTTCGAGGTGACCGATATTGCCTTTGACAGAGCCGATGCCACACTGGTGGTTCGTTAATTTTATCCCTTTCTTATCGGCTAGAGTCCGGAACGCTTTTTTCAACCCATTTATTTCAATGGGATCACCTAAACTTGTTCCTGTTCCATGAGCTTCGATATAGGTAACCGTTTCAGGATGTATGTCTGCCTGCTCATAGGCATCTACAATGAGTTGAGCTTGCGCTGTCGGATTAGGGGCTGTAAGAGTATTGACATGCCCTCCGTGATTTACAGCTATACCTCGAATCACTCCCCAGATATGATCCCCATCTGCCAATGCTTGACTCAATGGTTTTAAAACAACGGCTCCGACCCCTTCGCCACGGACATACCCATTGGCTGCTTGATCAAAGGTTTTGCAACGGCCATCGGGTGATAACATTCCCGCTTGCGCAAAGGTTCTAAATAACGTGGGTGTTAATAAAGCGTTCACCCCTCCAACTATTGCTGCATCGCAATCTCCATCTTGAATCGCACGGACGGCTCTATGAAGGGCTACAAGAGAACTCGAGCAAGCTGTATCGACTGCTTCACTTGGCCCTGTTAAATTCAGTAAATACGAAACTCGATTTGCCAAAATGCTAAACATCATCCCGGTCGATGTATACGCTTCAATGGCATCTTCCTGCTGCAGCAGGTCCCCATAATCGTGAGAACTTACCCCCACAAATAACCCTGTCTTATACTTAGATAATTGCTGAGGTGTGTAGCCACTATTTTCAATCGCCTGCCATACTATTTGTAAAAATTGTCGTTGTTGGGGATCCATCAACTCGGCTTCACGAGGAGAAATAGAGAAAAATTCGGCATCAAATTTATCGATGTCACTGATAAACCCACCCCATTTTGGAATCTCATATTTGCCCCCATCAAAACGATCCGTTGGAACTTCAGTAATTAAGTCTTCTTGAGCCTCCAAATGATCCCAAAAAGAAGCTAGGTCTTCACTCCCGGGAAACTTCCCTGCCAATCCGATGATGGCAATTGCATTGTCATTGCCTTGCCCTTTCACCTCTTTCACAGGCATATCTTTAGGCATAGAATAATGGGAAAGCAATGGATGGGTGTAGGTTTGCGAGAGGTACACAGAAAATGCTTCAATTGTTGGATATTCAAAAAATAAGGCAGGTGTCACTGAAAACCCATACTGCTGTTTCAGACGATTTGCCAGTCTTGTAAATGTGATGGAATCAAATCCATAATCACTCAAATTCTTATTTACTTCGATGCGCGGCAATGGAAGATTCAAAATATCTCCAACTGCTAGAATCAGCTCTTGTTTAACCCTTTCGTTATTTTTTTCTGTTGATGTATTTTTTAGATCGGGCGAAGGATCCTGAGTCTGCTCAAAAAGACGTCTCTTTCCGTACACGACTAGACATTGCGCACTCTTTTTTTGGGTCAAACATACTTTCAATGCTTCAATGCCAAGAGCCGTCGGCATGCCTTCCAAGCCCCACTCTGCTTTCAAAGCCTGCTGGGTTAATGGATCCATCTGCATACCACCCTCCAACCAGTAAGGCCAGTTAATGGCGAGGCTTTTCCCGTGCCGCCGTCCCTGCTGATGCTCCCCTTCGCGCCATGAAGCAAAATGGTCTATAAAAGCATTTGCACTCGCATAATCGGCCTGTCCTATGTTTCCCAAACAGCTAGCAAGAGATGAAAACATTATAAAACAGTCCAAATTCTCATGCTGGGTTGCTCGATCTAAATAGACGGCACCTAATACTTTTGGTAAAATAACGGATTTAAAACTTTTCCAATCTTTTTGTAATAACAACCGATCTTCTACAATTCCTGCGCTATGAATAATTCCCTGTAAGCTACCAAAACGAGCCTTCGCAGTCGAAACCCACTTCTCTACTGTTTCCTGATCGGTAACATCTCCCTGTAAATAGATAATCTCTCCTCCCGCGCTCTTGATTTGTTTATCGGGTGTTAATGCGGAGCGGCCAGTGAGAATCAATCTCGCTTGATACGTTTTTGCTAGATACTCAGCCAAAATACGTCCAAGTCCACCTAAACCTCCCGTGATCAAATAAACCCCATTTTGACGGAATGGGTCTGTATTGACGGATTCCTCATGGGCAAGTTGAGTAAAGCGTGCAACCTTTCGCTGCCCATTTTGATAGCAGACATGGTGTTCTCTACTCTCTTTTAATTCGTGGATGATTTGCGAAGAATGATCCACGCCCATGACACGTAGATAGTAATGAGGATATTCGTATTGAAGAGACTTAGCCAAACCGATTAACATCGTTGCTGGCTCCACTCGTGTTCCCTTTACGTTATAGGGAATCATCAGATCGACATCACCACTCACTTTTTCCCTCATTAAGGCCTGGAGCAACCTAACAATTTCGAACAATGTGGTATCGATATAACTCGGGGTCGTTTCCTCGCTTTGGCCAAAAATGAAACAGTTGGGCTGTAGACCCCGCTTTTGCAGATCTTGAATCATCCGTTGATAGTCACCGATCTCATCCTTTCGAAATTGAATGACTGTGGATTCCTTCAACTCTGATCTGAAAGCATGGACGAATGATACGTCATCACTGAAGATACATACGGTTTTGATGGATGATCGTTGATTCTTATTTGTAGAAACGGGATCTTCCCAGCTGGGTCTATAGTAACTAAGTTCTATAGCAAGCGGACGTACACAAAACCCGTTAATTTCCATGCATACAGATCCAGAATTATCTACAACTTGTAAATGATACCTTCCCGAACCAGGTTTAGATTCTGCAGCCAAAACATATCCCTCATCAGGTAGAGTTGAATAAATGGCGACTGTCTCGATTGAAAAGGGAACATGCAATCGGCCGGTCGTTTCTCTTCCAGTCACAACATGAAGTCCCTCGGTACTCTGCAATATTCCGTCTAATAAACCAGGATGTAAAAAATATTTCCCTCGATCTGCCTTTGATTCTTCCGGTAGCCTAAAATACCCCACGGATTCTCTTTCATCACTTTTAATCCACGCTAGTGTTCGAAATCCTTGTCCTAACGACAGCCCAGCTTGATTAAACCGGTCATACACTGTGTCGGATGTCATGTGAGAATTCAAACGGGCAATTTTTTCCTCAACATTGATCTGGGAAATAGGTTGGATCCTTTCACCATATTTCAATTCTCCTTCACAATGCACAATCTCACTTCCATCGGGACCGAGTGATATTATCTTAAAGGTGCTTTCGTCTAAATAAATGGCAACTTCCATTGTCTCTTGTTTCATCACAAGAGGTTGAAGCCAAACAAGATTGGACACATGAGTCACTTGCCTGCCAGGCATAGAAAATTCTCCAGCAGCTCTTGCCATTTCTATATAGGCGACACCTGGTAAAATCTTTTCCCCTCTTACAATATGATCTGCTAAGTAAAATTCATTTCCGTTAAAGACAGTCTTGAAACACTGTTCTTTGAATGAAGAAGCATTCCACCCCACTAATGGATGCAATAAACCTTGACCGGACAAGGCGATCTTGTTGGTGGCTTTAGGGATCCAATAACTTTCTTTTTGAAAAGGGTAAGTGGGTAAACTGATCCGTTGACGAGATTCATCTCGGTGTAAATGGTTCCAATCGAGCTCATAGCCTTGGATATATAATTCAGCTAGAGAAAGACATTTTTTGCGATACTCTTCTGACTCTAACCGTTCCATTCGCTCCTCAAAAATAGAGTCCCGCTTTTTGATCGGAGCTGAAGAAATATGATACTGATTGGACTGCAGTGCTGTCAGTAAGTCTTCTTTTGAGGGAACTACGAATGTACACCGGTGTTCAAAATGAACGCGCCCATAATTCAAGGTGTACGCGATGGCATCTATTGGTAAATCTGGATAGCGGAGCAAATAGTGCTCTAAATCTCGAATCCGTTCTTTTAATGAATCGACATTTTTTGCCGATATAGCAAGCAAATAATACGGTTTCGGTTTATGCAGAGAAGTTAAAAAAGGATCTGGACCTTCCTCAATAATCATATGTGCATTGCTGCCGCCCGCCCCAAATGAACTAATCGCAGCAAGTCGCTTAGTTGCAGAGGTCCAGTCGGAAAGTTCGCCCTGTACATAAAAGGGAGTCTGATCAAAATCAATGTTAGAGTTTTTTTGTTCTGAATGGAGAGAAGGGACAAGTTTTTTATGCTTCATTTGGAGTAATACCTTCGTAAGACCGCAAATACCTGCGGCAGCCTCCAAGTGGCCAACATTTGATTTAACGGAACCGATCGAACAAAATTGCTTGTCTTTTGTATGTTGTCCAAATGCCTGACTCAATCCAGTGACTTCGATCGGGTCACCAAGTGCAGTACCAGTGCCATGTGCTTCCATGTAGCTGATCGTCCGCGGATTAATTCCCGCCTGTTGGATTGCTTCGGTAATCAAATCCCTTTGAGCATTAGGACTTGGCACTGTATAACCATGCGTTCTTCCACCGTGATTGACCGCTGAGCTTTTTATAACGCCATAAATTCTGTCGCCATCTTCCAAAGCCGCTGATAAAGGCTTGAGCAAGACGACACCCACTCCTTCTCCGGGTACATAACCATCTCCACCTGCACCAAAACTGCGGCAGTGACCCTCCGTTGACAGAAATTGATTCTGGCTTAAAAAAAGATATTTACTGGAATGGAGAGATAGATTGACACCACCAGCGATGGCGTAGTGCGACTCTCCTTGTTTTAGGCTCATGCACGCCATATGTAAAGCTGTCAGCGAGGAAGAGCAGGCTGTATCGACAACAAGGCTAGGGCCTTGAAAACCAAAAAAATAAGAAACGCGATTTGCAATACTGTAAAGTAAACCGCTAGGAGCTACCGTATTGCCTTTTAACGTCTCTTCCACTCCGATGTTGACGTAAGGTTGCCACAAAGCTCCAACAAATACGCCGACCTTGTTCGATTTTTTTCGAATGGTTTCTGCTGTGTAACCTGCATCTTCAAGTACTTCCCAAGATGCTTGTAAAAAGAGCCGCTCTTGAGGATCTAGAAGAGCAGCTTCACGAGGTGAAATGTTGAAAAATAAAGGATCGAATTGATCTATCCCATCGATAAAACCGCCCCATTTGCTATAGATTTTTCCGCTCTCTCTATCACCGTCAAAATAATTTAGATAATCAAAACGGTCAGGGGGAATTTCTGTAATGCAATCCAAGCCATTTTGGAGATTGTCCCAAAATTCACTTAAGTTTTTTGCTTTAGGATAACGACCGCTTAATCCGATTATCGCAATATCTTGTTGGATATTCGAAATTGGTTTTATTTCGCTTGGATGTGTTGGAGACACTTCTACTAATTCAAGGAGACGCTTAGAGTGATGTGTGGTGAAATATTGGGCTAGTTCAGCTATATTGCTGTATTCGAAAAATAAAGTCTTCGAAAGTCGCCCAAATTTTTCTTCTAATAGGCTATTTAATTGCATAACCATAATGGAGTTAATGCCGTATTTCTCGAATGCCGCATAAGAGTCCATTTCGTCAGGTTGTAACTGAATAGCTTTTGAGAGAATTTCTTTAAGATATTGTTCTGCGACTGCGGAAGAGGATGTTGCTACAGGATGACGTTGATCGTCCCCTATCTCTGAGCTCACTTGCAGGCTTTCTTCTTTCAATCCTTTAATGGCAAAAGCATTGAGCTTAATCAGTAAGTCTCCTTCTTTATTGCAGACAATTAAGTTAAATTTTTTCAGAAATTTATCATTAGTTGTGGGAACAACTTGCGAATACACATAACAAGAGGATGTCAATGGTTGGTAAATCTCAAGTTCATCAATTGCGATAGGAATATAGTGTAGGCCATCACAATTACAAGTAAATCGATTGCTAATTAATGCAGTTTGAAAGACCCCTGTTAATAAACTGGGGTGCAAGAAATACTCATCTGCTCCATCGCTGATTTCCTTCGGTAAAACTAAGGTTGCTAATGCCTCGTGCTTATTTAAAGCGATTTCTTGCATGGGCATAAAGGTTGGACCTACATGCAAACCCTCGGAGATGATTTGTCGATAGATTTCCTTGGGATATTGAATAGTATTGCACCTTTGTCGAATGGCAGCCAAATCCAACCGCTCAGCACTCAGAGAAGATTGGACATTTGTTTCAAATATCACGTCACCAATCGCGTGAATCACCTTATTGCCTTGAGTGTCGATGCTACTAATCTCATACCGGGTTTTATCTTTCTCATGGACAAGCTGAGTGTAAGCAGTAAATTTGTCCCCCTCAGAAGAAAGCTGTTTAGCCCAATAATTATTCATCAATTTTTTTATTTGTTTGTGAGGGCCTGAAAGCATTGCAGCTTGTCTGGCCATTTCAATATAACAAGCCCCTGGCACGTTATATTTTCCATTCACAATGTGATCGACCATGTAAAATTCAGAACAATCAAATGTTTTTTCAAATCGGTCGGATCCTTGTGATGAATCCATTACATCAATAAGAGAAGATTGGATCGAAGCAGAATCAGATAAGATTTGGTCTTGGTACAGAACAAGCAGGGATTGAATCAATTCTTCAATCGTACTCCCTTCAAAGAAAACAGTCGGTTTAACGTAGATTTTGTATCTGTCTTTTATAACACTGACCAACTTTAGAGAAATCAGTGAATCTAATCCAAAATCACTAATATATTTCTTCCGATCGAGGGCAGATTCTTCACAATTAAATTCCTTAGCTAAGATTTTAACTATATTTTCCTCAAATTCTTTAAGAGGAACTTGTGTTCTTATTTTGGAACTGAGCCTAGAAATTCCAAATTGTCGATCAATTTTATGTTGATCTCCGTTGATAGCAATCAACTGGTGAAAAGAATGGTCTCGCGCCATAAGCAGCCCCTCTTCAAAGACCTGCATACCTAATTCTTTTTCTAATGCTTTCATTCCAAAATTTTCGAACAGATGAGTTTCCTCTTCTACCGTGACCGACATTCCCCCTTCACGCCATAAAGGCCAATTAATGCTTAAGGTAATTCCAGTCCGTTCTTTTAAAGAAACCAGCTTGTTTCGATAGGCAGAAAACTCATCTAGAAAGCTGTTGGCAGCAGCGTAATCACACTGACCCTGGTTTGGAATAAGGGCAGCAATGGAAGAAAATAAGACAAAGAAATCGAGCGGCCATTCTTTTGATAGATCGTCGATATGGATAGCGCCGTACAATTTAGGTCCAATGACTTTGGCAAAAGATTCGTGTTTTTTACGTAAAATGAAAGAATCATCGATAGCACCAGCTCCATGAATGATTCCATGCACATGTTTAAATTTTTTATGGATTGATCTGAAAACTTTTTTTAATTCTTTAAAATCAGTAACATCAGCAACAAAATACTCTGCCTGTCCTCCCTCTTGATTGATCTGAGAAAGTAAAGATAGAATAGAATCATTAACAGGTGTACGACCGATTAATATAATTGTCGCCTGATAATTTCTAGATAAATAAGTCGCAAAAAATGAACCTAATCCTCCTGCCCCACCGGTAATAATATAAACGCCCTTGTTTCTTATCAAACTCGATAGAGAACTAGATCGACTTTTGTCTTCACATCGCTTAATGACTCGAGCAAGACGGGTTTGATTCACATATCTCACTTCGGACAATACAGTATCCTTAGTATTCATCCATTCTTTGATCACTATTTCTGTATTAGAGGGATTATCTAATCCGATAGAGAGATAATTAAAGCGAGGATTTTCATACTTTAGAGTTCTTGCGAACCCAGCAACAATGCTATTAAGAGGATTGTTGTTTTGAACGTATAGATATAAAAGTTTAACTTGGGACGAAAGTTTACTGGAAATCAACGCACGTGACAGATGCAACAAACTATAAACTCCATCTTCTAAGAACCGATCGACTCTTGACTTTTGGTTTAAAGCGATCATTTCAGTTATTAAATTCCAAGAATGAACCATGTGGGTAGGCGGGATACGATGCTGAGCCAGAAAAGAGAGTAATTTTTCATAACTACTTACCTCTTTCGGATTGATGCAAATGACAATAGTATCCGCAGTTTCGCTGAGAATTTTAAATTCAGAGGCAACCCGAACAGAGACAATTTTGATTTCAGGAGCAAATTGACGCAGCGAAGTTGAAACTTTCCCATCAAACTCAAAAAGAATGATCCACTCTATTTGAGAGGAAAGTTGACCAACGATCGATTGGGGCTCCCAAACAGAATGATAATAGAGGTTTTCAGACTGCAATACACGTTTGGCAAAAGACCGAATCTGAGCCATCAGATTTCCGTGCAGATCGTAAAATGACAGGTTAAATCGAACCATTCCATCCTTCTGAGGTTTTAACCTTTCTACATGGACATAAAAGCTAGAAGGTAATGGAGATAGTATATCGATTGTCTCAGCATAATAGGGTACTAGTTGTCCCAGTGTCTGTCCGATACCATAAATGGTGAATCCGACGACTGTCTGAAATGCACCATCAATAATAGCTGTGTACATTCCCGGTTTATTTTTCAGTTCATCCCCAATTCTTAATTCCGCAAATGCTTCATTTTCATTACAATAAAACCGCTCAATTACTCTTAACGAAGGGCCATAGGCCAAACCATAAGAACTAAACGACTGGTAAAGCTCCGTTTTAGATATCTCTCGAGAACATCTCGAAAGGATTTGGTTTAAATCTGTATGAATGGGTGAATCTAATACTGGGTTGGGCTCGCTGAAGATTCCCTGAGAATGTACAATTCCTTCACTTTGAATAATGAAGTTTTTCTCTTCATTCGAAGATCTAATTTGTATTGTGAGATCCGTTTTAGGTCGGATAGGAACCAACCAAAACACATCTTTAAACTGAATTCTTTTACCAACTGCAATACTTTTTGATAAAACAAGTTCCAAATGCGCTGCTCCAGGCATCATTGAATGCGCTTGGACAACATGTTCACGAATAAAAAAATCGTCTTCGTTTATCACAAGATTTACTTGATCTGTAGACTCTTTTGGAGAGGGAAGGGATTGTATTAAATCCCTTTGTAGAGCAGGTCTTTTTAAATTTTCTGCCCAACAACTCTTCTTTGAAAAAGGATAGCCCGGCAATGGCAAACGTTGAAGTTTGGTTTTCCCATACAATCCGACCCAATCAATAATGACTCCCGAAGTCCATGCTTTTGCAAGCTTTAACCAATCCCGGTGTTTCCATATATGTTCAATATCAACATCTTTGTTTGCGACAGTTTGCTTTACAATATTATAAAAATACTCAGATTGATTTTTTTGATTTAAGAAACAATCCAATTTGTTCTTTAATTCAGAAATGGATTTGACAATAAAACAAACACGTTCTTCGTATTCATTTCTTCCAACTTGTAAAGTATAAGCCAGGTTACTTAACTCACAATTATCAATATTAATTAATTTACCTGAATCATTAAGATAGTTAAATAAACTTTGAGCATAGGGTTGTAAGCGACCTTCTCTAGCAGAAAGAAGAATTAAGTGATCCCCTGAGATATTTTCATTCTGGACTTTGATAATAGGAGATTCTTCTAATAGAACATGAGCATTCACACCGCCCATACCAAAGGCGCTGATACCAGCTCTCCTTGGAACAGCTTTATTATTCAATATTACTGGTGACCATACCTTTCTATCAGTAACGATATAAAATTGACTGTTATTCAATTCAATATGAGGGTTGATTTGCTCAAAATGTAATAAACCTGGCAGTTGTTTATGTTGCATTGATAGTAAGACTTTAATCATGCCCGCGATACCAGATGCGCTTTCTAGATGTCCAATATTGGTCTTTACTGAACCTAAACCACAATATTGAGTGAGGGGAGCATTTAAATTTGAAAATGCTTTTTTTAGACCATTTATTTCGATAGGATCTCCGAGAGATGTACCCGTACCATGTGCCTCGATGTAGGTGATTGTCTCTGGATGTATATCTGCCTGCTTGATCGCAGATTCCACAACTTTCGCTTGCGCGTTCGCATTGGGTGCTGTGAGAAAATTTGATTTACCACCGTGATTGATAGCAGAGCCTATCAGCACACCGTGAATGTGATCTCCATCTATTCTCGCTTTTTCCAAGGGCTTGAGAACGAAAACTCCCACCCCTTCACTTCGAACATATCCATTAGCTTTCCGATCAAATGTCTTACATTTTCCGTCGAGTGCTAACATTCCTGATTTGCTATGAGAAATAAACATTGTGGGAGCTAGCAAAGCATTCACCCCTCCGACAATGGCCAATTCACAATCTCCATGATTGATATCCCGGATAGCGTGATGTAGAGCAACTAATGAACTCGAACAGGCCGTATCTATAGCTTCACTGGGTCCATGGAAATTTAATAAGAAAGAAACACGGTTTGCTAAAATAGAATGGACTGTTCCAGTGGAAATAAATGAAGTAATTTCCTCATCTTTTGCTCGCATGAGTTCAGAATAATCATTTTTCGACACACCGACATATACACCCACTTTTTTCCCTGATAAATTCTGAGTGCTATATCCAGAATCTTCAATTGCATGCCAGACCTCTTCTAAAAAGATCCGATGTTGCGGGTCAATATATGCAGCTTCTTTAGGAGAAAGATTAAAAAATAATGGATCAAACTTATCGATATTTTGAATAAAACCACCCCATTTGATGTTGGTTTTATTCGATTGGCTCTGAGGATCGCCTTCAAATTCTTTCCAATCCCAACGATCTGAAGGCACTTCTGAAACACTATTAGTCCCATGAATAAGGTTGTGCCAATATTGTTGATAATTCTCTGCACCAGGAAAGCGACACGCCATGCCAATAATGGCTATGTCTTGAGAATCCGCTCTTCTTTTTTCTTTTTTCCGAAAAAATCGTTTCATACACTTTGTCCCCAGTCTTTTAATTTCGAGAACCTTTAGCATTTGATATAAATTTATACTTTCTTAAATATATTGTCAAAAACTGATCACATTCGCCTGCGAAAAGAGCCTTTTGGGTGTGTTTTGTATCAAAAAGATTTTTATTTGATCAAAGATTTATTAGCCCGAGGGGTCAAAAGGTGACAAGATGCTGTGGTATGATTTTCTGACACAATTCTTGTGACAATTTCTGAAGATAAAAATGATCACCAGGGAAAAGCTGCAGCGTAAAAGAGGCTTTCGTGTATTTCTCCCAAGCCTGCAAATTTTTTAAACCGACAAGATAATCTTCATTCCCGCCGAAAACCACAATCGGTGCATTTACAGAAAAAGGAGCTCGATTGAGATATGTTTCAAAAAGAGTAAAGTCGGCCCTTAAACGCGGGAGAAAAACATCCATAGCTTCTATGTCTTGAAGTAGCTGTTCTGGCATCCCACCATATTTTCTCAAATGGTGAATAAATCGATCGTTTGGTAATTGATGGAACATCTGTCTGGTATCTATATTATCAGGAGCAGAAGCAGCTGAAATAAATAATCTTAGGAGTGAAATTTTATTCTCACATTCAACCTTTTTTGCAAGTTCATAAGCGATAAGACCTCCTAGACTATGTCCAAAAAAAGCAAAAGGGCAATCTAGGACACCTGAAATATGGAACCACATCTTATCAATGAGCTCGTCCATATTCGTAATAAAAGGCTCCATAAAACGGTTCTCCCGCCCAGGCAGCTGAACAGGACATACTTCTATATGGCTGGGGAAAAAAGATTGCCAATTCCGAAAACTAGACGCCCCTCCTCCCGCGTGAGAAAAGCAAAATAAACGGAGTTTGACTGGGGAAGTAAAAGTATTATAAGGGAACCAAGCTGTTGTCATACGAATTTCTGCTGGATTTGTAAAACATCCAAATCTATTTTCGTTTTTTTTGGATAAACAATAGAACAAATTGCATTGTTGATTTCAAATGAAATAGCCTGATATTGAAAAAAATTCTTGAAGTAAATGAATGTAAATTCACGCTGAGGGATTATTTCATTTATTTCTAGTAAATCCAAAGGAATTGTAAAACCGCATTTTAAAACTTTAGACAATGCTTCTTTTGCAGTCCAAAGCAGAGTTAAAAACTTTATTTCGCTGTGAGAAAATAAAGAAGCAAATTTCAGTTCAGTGGCTGTTATTTCTTCTTTGATTGCAGTAAGATTCTCTGCGCAAATGGTCTCTACATCAATTGCCATTGGATGGGCTTCAGGAAAAACCAAAGCTGCGCCTAATTTATCTGTATGGCTGATACTGACTTGGATGTTATTGCAGCTATCATGGTAAACAATGGGTTGCTGGAAAACACCACCTTCAATGAGGATATTGGAAAGCATATCGTTGTTATTAACCCGAGGGGTCAAAAGGTAAGTTGCAATTGCCTGTTTTGCACAATAACGTCCTAACAAGTAGCTTTCTTGCCTTTTGGCATGAGTGAGATTCGCTAAGAATTTTTTTTCTTTTGGATGCAAGAAAAGATCGATCCTTGCATGTAATTCATCAAAATTAGCCCTACTCAGACAAAACCCTCCCTTCCACAACGCCTCTTCATGTTGCAAATTGATGGGCATTCTGTAAGTCGATATCAGAGAATCATTGTCCATTTTTGATGCGGTTCAATAAACCAGTGAGGACAACGCCAGGTCCTAGTTCTTCAAATTCGGTTTCTTTTTGATCCATGAGAAAATGAATGGTTTCCACCCAACGGACAGGATTCACCATTTGTTGTGCAAGATTTTGACGAATATTTCCCATTTGATACGGTCTAGCAGTCGTATTTGCAATCACAGATATGCTAGGTGAAGAAAAATGAAAATCTTTCAGAAAAATTTCAAATTCTTCTTGAGCAGAATGCATGTAAGGAGAGTGGAAGGCTCCACTTGTCCTTAATGGGACTACTAATAAAGCTCCCGCTTGCTCTAAAATTATTTGAGCCTTTCCGATATCTCCTGATTTTCCCGAAATAACAATTTGCAAGTTTGTATTATAATTTGCTATGGCGACATCCAGCAAAGTGTGTTGCCTTAGAGCAGCTCTTATGGCTTCCTCTTTAAGTCCCACAATAGCTGCCATACCCCCCTCAACAGCTTGCCCCATTAATTCTCCTCGCTTTTTAACCAACCTTAATCCAGTTTCAAAATCGAAAATACCCGCGGCCAGCAACGCATTGTATTCCCCTAAACTGTGCCCTGCTACAAAAGAAGGCATTTTTCCGCTTTCTGCAATTTTTTTATAATACGACAACGCATTCACTACATACAATGCAGGTTGCGTATATTGAGTTTGGTTCAGACGCTGCTCGGGATCTTCTATGCAAAGAGTTTCTACTGAATACCCTAAAATGGCCTTTGCTTTTGCCATGATGTCAGGAAACTGGGGAAACAACTCTTTTCCCATACCTTTTATTTGTGAACCTTGTCCTGGAAAGAGATAAGTTGGCATAAAAAAACCTCTATTTGACCCTCGGGTTAATAATAATAAACAAAGCCCAGGTTTACCTGAACTATAAAATTCTGGATTGAACCTATCCACGGATAATTGATACTGCTCTTTTCAGCTTGACAAGTCTCTCTTGCCGATCTTTTTCTTGGATGTCGCCTAGGAGAGAAGAAAATTCAGAAAGATTGTCGGGTGTGACTTGCAAGTTTCTAAAAGCATCATTTTCTCTCTTAAACACCCCAATCTCTTCTCTTAGGAGTTGAAAGAGGGGAACTATATTTTTCTTGTGCGTTAAACCAAACTGAAGAGCGGTCAGGAGCAAGTGGAGCTTCCGGAAATGGTATAAGAACAAGAAGCTATCGTTATAGTCATCTGAAGGATTTTTAATCTCCAGCGTATTGGTCGGATCGATATACTCCCAATATTCACTCAAGGTGAGAGGGACTTTCCAAATTTGAGATAGGCGGATTTTCAAGGTTTCTCTTAAATTGTCATTTTTTTCTTTTTCTTGCGCTTCAAGACGGGTGAGCAATGCGAGGTACTCCTCAGAGGTATTTAGAGGAGTCTTAAGATCCGTTTTGGTTTTAAAATACCCGAAGATATGCCTTTGGTTTCTTTCAAAAAAATCAGGTTGCAGGAGCGTATTTCTCTGTGTCTGAATCCATGGAGGAATTGCAAAATACCCCGACGTTTCCAGAATTTGATCTGGAAAAGGATCGTCAAAATGAGGTTTGGGAATCTTGGGAAGTACGAATGTTTGACGAGGTTTATTTCGCAAAAGACTGAGGAGTAAATAGACACCCCCGATCGCAGCCGAAACCCCTAGGATCGTCACGGTTCGTCCGTACCAGGATATAGGTAGCGACCGATAAATAGGATAAAAAACATTTGAAATCCGGTTCGTTTTCATCGATGGAATTGACCTATAGTTTACTTTCCCGTAACCTTTTTCAGCAATGGGATCTGTTACATCTCTTTTTTTAGCTGATGTTGTCTACGGCTTAAGACGGGAAAGATACGATCCTTATTTTTTAGAATTTTTAAAACCGGCTGATTTACTGTGTCGCATGCAAGCCGGACGATCTTTAAGCGAGTATTTAGTCAAAGTCATCGATCAAACGGACCCCATTTTTGAAGGGATTAACCAGGTTTTAACCTTAGTTCAGCAGCAAATGATGCATGAAGCGGGCGCTCCTTATCGAGACCTTTTTATCCGGATTATCGCTTTTTATCAAACCTATATGAACCGTGTCTGCCAAACATCGGGAGAGGAACGGTCTCTTTTATTGAAGGGAAAAGCCCTCCTGCATACGAACGACCTCTCTTCGTTTTATGAGGCCTGTGAAAAAAGAGAGGACGAAAAAATCTATGGGATGATCAGCCCTTCAGGACAACCGTTCATTCCGCTCGATTCTTTCTCAGCGGATGAACTGTTTAATTACTCATCATGGCTGATCAAATCACAGCAGCAGAAAAATGGGGCCATGCAGGTTTTAATTCTAGAAAAACTGGGTGATTTTTACCAGGGACGGAGAAAAACCGACATCTATCCCAACGACTTTGTCATGGCAGCGCACTATTTCAATGCTGCTTTAGCGCTTGCTAAAAAAGAGAAAATTCTCTCTCTTTACCGAGCCCACTTGATGAGAAAACTCGAATTATTAGAAAGGGACGCTCTCGATGTCTTCTGCAAAAAAAAGATGTCTATCGTGAATATTCAAGCTAGAAGAAAAGAACTTGAGCAGATCCGATTAGAGCTCATAGCCCTTGTCGATCAAGGAATCGATATTTACACTCTCCTCGCTCTGTCGACTGAGAAGCGGCGCAACTTTCTTGCAAAACAGATCGAAGAGATCATTCGAATCATCGGTCCTCCGAAAACGGGGTTTGGATTTTTCGAAATGGGATCTCCGGTTCGAGATGAGGCACCCCCCTTTGGCGATGTCGAATATCTTATTGCGCTTGAGAAAGATACAGAAGAAAATAGAAATTATTTTGAAGGTGTTGCGAAATTCCTCGAAATCGTGATGACGAACCTGGGTGAAGCGGAATTCCCCGTTGGAAACCCTCCTTTTAGTCCTACCCCTCACGGTTTTTCTGTGGATACGGGAGGGAATGTCCCCCTAGGAGGAGCTTGGAAATTGATCGGGACCCCTGAGCGACTCGCTGCTTATCAGAGTCTTGACCGGTTTCGAGAAAATATCGTGACTTCGAATGCGCTGACCTATGTTACCCTCATTACAGGAAGCGAAGGAAGGCAGCGCAGTAGCTTGCTCTCAAGATACAGATCAGCGGTTTCGAAACAGCTGAGTGCTTACGTCGATGGATCGTCTGTTTCTTTTGAAGAAAAAGAAAGGGTGCATCACCGAAGAGCTTTAATGCTCATCAAAGGTCATCTCATCCAATTTGAACTCGATCTCTCTCTAGAAAAAGAAAGGCGACGCGCTTTTAAAATCAAACCAGAAATCTACCGGGTCATGCAATCGCTCATGGATGCTTTAGCTCAGTTTTTCAACCTTGACTCTTTATCGACCAGAAAGCGGATAGAGGAAATGGTGAAAAAAAGGATTTTATCTACCGAGGGAGGAAATAACCTCATCAAAGCCATGGCTGCCATCCTCATGTTCCGCTTAAAGGCCCAACTTTTCTATAAAGATGGACAGGAGGACAGTCTTTACCATCCGAATCTCTGCGAACCAGACTCCCTTGATAACAAGGGAGAAAAAAGACTCTATTTACAAGATGAATATATTCAAATCCTAGAGGAAATCTACCGGACACTTTATCCGTTTTATTTCTCTATGAGAAATTTTTTCGAGCAGAATACCTTGCAACCATGGAACGGCAAGGAAGAGGTCGCCCGTTGCAAAAGAATCAATACGTTAAGAGATAACTCGTTTGACATGGAAATGACACGGCTGGCCCGCCTCCTCCATCACAGCCTCAGGACAACTTCTGCAGAAAGAATCATCCATCAAGCCGTTGCCTTGAATCCAAACAACATAAAAGCCCTAAAACTTCTCATTGAAATCAAAGTCGCTCTGGGGAAACACGAAGATGCAATCCGTTATATTCAAAAAAGGATGGCCCTTTTAAATCGGGAAGCGGTCGGAGTCGAAGTTGTCATTGAAACCGCCTCATGCATGGTTCTCATGGGAAAAAGCCTTCAACAGATCCGTGCCTTTAAAAAATCGATCGGATGGTATCGAAAAGCCTACGCTGCTTTGGAAGGAGTCTCGGAAAAAAATGTCGATTGGGAATTAACCACCATCGATGCTCTGCAAGGATGGGGTGAGTGCTCGGAAGCTCTGCGGGACCAAGATCTAGCAAAAAAATATTACTTAGCGGCCGAAGAAATTGCCGATAATTACGCAAGATGGAGGCATGAGAGGGGCGAACTCTATCTCAAGAAAACAGCTGACCTGTGGATTTGTCTTGGGTCTTTGTCCTCAGCTCAAGGAAATAGACAGAAAGCGGACGACTATTTTCAAAAAGCTCTGGTTAAATATACAGAAGCACTAAAAGATGTCAAAAGATCAGCTAAACAGAGTTACCAAAAAAATATTTCTGACGAGATCCTTCCAAAAGGGGATCTTCCTTTTAATAATCATTTCGAGTTGGAACGGTGGCTCACTAAAAATCCTAATTTTCGGCAAATGATCGTCCGAAATGATGCCACGATGAATCTGTCGAAGCTTTCCTCTTTGAATGAAGATACACTCAAAGCGAATCTAGAAATCATGTTAAAAAGTGATGAAAATGTTGAAAAAAAGCAGTATGTCCGCGAACAAATTAGAGAAATGAATCTCTGTATTTGTTTTGCATATTTTCAAATAGGAAAGTTGCAGTGTGCTTCACCTGAGAAAGAGGAAATAGAAAAAGGGATCGTGGAATTGGTAGAAGTCTTAAAGGTCTATATGAGTGATACGTTTGTCGATCGACCTCAGGAGGCCATCATCCAATGTCTTCTGGCACTGGCAAGCGGGTATTTCAAAATAGGCCAACTGGATAAGACTCTTTCTTTTGTAAAGCTGGCTTTTCGCAAGATTAGAGAGGAGAAATTATTCTATTTCACGCTCGAGTGTTTATCTGTTTTTACTTCCCTGCTCGAACGAGAATCTAAAATGAATATCGTTAAAGAATTACTTGCTGAGGTGGAGGAAATTCAGGCTGCTTTAGAGGAATTAGGCGAAGAGCAAGGAATCCACCTTCTTTTACCGACACTTTTGCAGCTGCATAAACTCTATAAAAAATTCTACCCACAAGAGCAGACACCCTATCTTTCCCGCATGCTCGATCTCATCTTAAAATATGGAAACGACGAACTAGACTCTGACCTTTTAAATGAATTTACACTTCAAATGGCTCAGCAACTTCCTCTCATGGAGTTCGACACCCTTTGGAAGGTCAAAGGGGCGATGATCCCCGACTCGGACTTTCAGTTAGCAGATTTTCGTTTTAAAAGATGCAGAACGAAAGGCGATGGCCTTTGCGCTATGCATGCCTTGCTTGGAAATGTGCAAGATGGGTGTTTTATCTGGTCAGGAACACGAGATGAGATTGCGGATAAACTTGCAGCTGAGATCCGAAAAAGGGCGTCTTCACCTATCTGGGACTCGATCCACGCATTCTTTCTTGGACTTTGTTATTCTACTCGGTCCGATGAATACGATGAAGAGCTCAAAAAGGTCTTTGAATTCCCTTTGGAAGGATTAAGAGCAAAGCTCGGAAAACTCGAAGGGTCTCGAATCCCTTTAAATATACGCCGTTTTCAGATTTTACAACCGGTATTTACAACCCTTCGTTCAAAAAATGATTCCGCAAGTCAGGACATTGCTGCCCTTTGCACCGATGGAACAAAAAACATCTCCCTCGAACAAGCCATTGGTACACGGTTTACCGATATTCAGACTTGGCTCCTTCAAAAATCAGAGGCCTACTTAGAAATTCGCGGGGCCTTGAGAGAACTTGCAGAAGTAGAAGACAAGTACAGACAGGAACAAGAAGGGATTTATCGAGAAATCGATGCCTTCATTGCGGATTGGTCTGTCCAATATTTAGAGAGATTTAAGAAAAACAATTATTTCCTTACCCATCACGAGTTAGAAATGGTTGCACATCTCTACGGGAAAAAAGTGTTTATTTTAACTCAGGAAAGAGTGCATTCTAGTCCGATTTCTTTAGGAGATGATGTCGTTGTAATCTGGCATCAAGAAAAACATTTTGAAAGGTGTGAAAAAATTCCAAACCAAGGAGAAAACAAATGAGTGCTGCAAATTTAAGAAGTGTCTTGAGTGGGGGCGGTGCAGGGTCTATACAACAAATACCACAATCGGTATCGCGGAGCGATACTCTGATAGGTACTGTGGCTATAATAGTTATGATCGCCCAAGTAACCATTGCGATACTGGGGATCGTTCATAAAATGAATCCGCAACTCATGGGGTGGTCACTGGTTGGACTTTCCGTGACTGTTGTTGTGATTCCAGCTCTTAAATTTTTATGTAGTGGGGAAGAAACACGGACCAATTTAGCACTATCAAGTCATGTCTTCTGTCCGATACTCATAGAGGTCGGTCCCTTTGTCGCTGGTCTTTTAACAGCCCTCGGTGAAATGTCTCCTCATACCGCAGGATGGGTGACTGTCGGAATTGTTGGAGGATTGACTGCTTTTGCCTGCTGTTGCTTATGCTGCGCGGCATGTTGTGCAGCATGCGGCCAATTTATCCCCCAAAGTGAGGAAACAGAAGGTCTCAACGATGTCCGTATCCATCATGAAGGAAAAAGAACCAAGCTCTATGCCTAAAGATTATGGCTTCCGTTAATAATCAAAGTTTCAGTCTTTTTCCTTTGACGCAACCCGATGCGGGATCCGCTAGAGTGGCCCTTTTTGCCGATCAGGCTTGTTTGAAAGTCAAACTGGCGGGGCTTGGCACGATCGATCCTTTGTTGGAACTAAAAAAACAGTTTTTGTTGCTGCCGCTCACTAAAAATCTCAGGTATCTCGTTGGTCAGATAAACTCTCTCGGGGATGAAAACCGTCCTGACGAAATGGTCATCTTGATCGAGAAAATCGAGCGGCAGCTATCGTTGCCAGAGCATGAAAGACTGATCGATCTTCTGAGACGGCTAAAAATCCTTTATCAAGAAGAAGTAAAGGAAGGTCATTATGATAACTATGTGGTGACCCTTTCCTTAGAAAAACGGTATCTATCCATTGCAGATGTCGACCAAATCGCACCTGTCGATCAAAATGGGAAAATTGTAAAAAGGCCTGACAGAGGCGGCTCGACACCCGTCCATGATAGAGAGGGTGTGTTTTATAAATGCAAACCTTCAGCAACTCTCTATGAGGGAGCCTACCATTTACTGGGGAAAATCATTTTTGCAATATCTCCATCGGCTCCTACTGAACTGATGCGCCTGCATCGGAAAATCAGAGCGGGTGAAAAAGATTTTTACCTTCAAGCTTCTCTTGGAAATGACGGAATATGCTTGGAAACAGTGGTTCGGGAGAGGCCCGATTGGATTCCCAAATTTGATCGAAAACTCTATGGACAAACATTCCTGCTCCATTTACTTGGTCTTGTTCAAGATGGGAAGTTTAATAATTATAAAGCTCGCCCCCATTACAACAGTGAGGGTGAGCTGATCCGTGTCACCTGGAAGGGTCACGATGAAGAACTCTGTTTTTCACATCCGATTTGCAGGCATCATGATACCCATTTTGTAAATGTACGGGCGTGGTCTTTCTCTATGATGCCCCTTGTCGATGAACCCATCTTGAGGGAAATTCGTGAGGAATCCCGCCGGGTCCAACCCGCTGCGATGACCCTCCAGTGGATCTTGGAGCTTTGGGAAAGAAATAATGAAATCTTAGAATTTTTCCGGGCGGGACACATTTCTGAGAAGAAAATGAAAAAACTGCAACTTCCTCTGCTTCTTCTTGAGGAAACGGTACCGCAACTCTATCGAAAATTGATCGAAATCAGAGCTTTTATGATGACGGCACCACCGAACGCGACTTATATGGATCTTTTGAAAGCCATTCATCCCGAGCTCGGTGAATTTTACACGCTGATCAATCACCGTCATCCTGCCGATCCTTTTGCTGCATTTTATGAAGTCTTCCATGGCGGGGGCCCCGTTTATGAACATCTCATGAAAGATCTCCTTAACATCCCCGATTCTCCCCTACTTCCTCTTATGCAAAGAGGGAATTTCCATTTCACCGACTTCGAAACCCTGAGAAATACACCGCCCGAGCTTGCGGCAGAACATTTACTTGAAAATCTTGACTTTGAATCGATCCAACCTGAAGAGCAGCTTAGAATACTGGAAATTTTACAACGGTTCCCTTTAAGCCAGATCACACTCAGAAACTCCTCCATATGTGACTCTGAAATGCACGCCCTCATCCGCACACAACCTCGCCTGACACAATTAACTCTCATCCGTTGCCGCCACCTTCAAGACCCTGCCCTTCAATGCATCGCGGCATACAAGAGTAGGCTCGAGCTAAGAATCCAAGATTGCCCTGGCTTTTCTCCTTCTGCTCTTGAAGAACTCTCCTCTGTCCTCCAAATAACCCATCTCCAAGACATAGCATCTTCTCCGCTTTCCATCTCAAAAAACACTCTCTTTGCTGAACTCACTAAAGCCCTCGAAGCAGAAGAGTGGAACCTCATTAAAACCCAGGTCCACCGGGCAGGTTCAAATCCGTATGCCGTCATGAAAATCGTCGAACACCTCATCACATCCGATCTGATGAGACAGATTGTCAAGAAAGACCAACGGGATGTGATCGAATATCTCTTACGCACTCTCCATCTTCATCTCTTTCAACAAAACTCTAAAAAGGAGACTTTTTTCCACCTCTGCTGCGAAGAAAATAAACCAGAGCTTTTGGAGTGGCTCTGCAAGGAGCAACCGTCGGACTGGGAAATGGCGGTTGATCAAAGAGGATTTACCCCCGCCCACACAGCTGCCAGTTGTAACCATGTTGCATGTCTGAGAATTTTGTCCGATGCTCGTGCGCCCATGGATACGCCCGATAGAGCTCAAAATACTCCTCTTCAGGTTGCCCTACAAAATGGACAACTCGATGCAGCCCGTTTTTTCATATTGATGGGAGTCAATTTAACCAACATTTTGCATGGGTTATGTCGATTAGGTTGGGACGAGTTACTGGGCTTGGTGCTCGAACGGGGTATCGACCCGATGACGCAGCTTGACAAAGATGGGCGAAGTCCTCTCTTTACCACGATCGAATACAATCAAGAGAAATGTTTTAAACTCTTACTCCCCCACTCGAACGACCATGTCGATAAAAAGAAGAGAACCGCACTGATGTTCTGTGCAGAGTGCAACCGAGAGCCATTTTTGAGAGAACTTATTTTTAGAGGTGCGAGCACAGAAGTTACAGATGAGGATGGAATGACTGCCGCTCAAATTGCAGCGCTCAGTGGTGCTTATCCGTGTTTAAGAGTTCTCTTTGGTGACAGCCCGACTCTACCTTTTCTGGGGAAAACTAGAAATGACAAAAAAACTTTCCTCCATTTGACAACTCTATCTGGAAAGAAAGAATCGGTCGAATGGGTTTTGATGTACGATCCGCCGCTGACGTCGCTCGATGATAGGGGAATGACAGCTGCCCATTATGCAGCAGCCAGTGGAAGGTGGGATATTCTGGCTCTTTTCTTAGATAAAGGATTCCCTATCGATTTTCAAGAGACGCCGACTAAGGAAACATGTCTTGTGCTTGCCCTTTTAGGCCACCATTTTGAAGTTGCTGACAAATTGATCAAGCGGGGAGCAAATAAACTTAGCCCTAACCACAAAGGTTTAACAGTGGCCCATTTGGCAGCAAAAGCCGAAGACATCCTTCTTTTGATCCATCTTGTCCTTAACCTGCGGATTTCTGTCGAAATATCCTCGCGAGATTCGCGGAAAGTTACCCCTCTCCATGTCGCTGCTCTCGAAGAAAAAATTCATGCGGCTCAAACCTTGTTGGATCTTCGAGCAGATGTCAATGCGACAGACCGAGAAGGGAAAACACCTCTCCATATTGCTACAAGAGTGGGAAATGAAGACCTTGTCAAACTCTTGGTGGGGCGAGGCGGAGACCCTGGAATGGTCTCCACCGATGGAAACTGTATCCACATCGCAGCAGATCGGACACGTCCAGAACTCATCGAATATTTTCTAACGCTCCGACCCGAGCTAGTCAACTCTCGGACCCCCATCCAAGGACACACACCCCTCCATAGGGTTATGTATCAGGGTCAGCTCGTGGTCCCCGGCGAAAAATTAACCCCCGAACAAATCTCTGCAAAACAGGCAAGGCAAGTTGCAGTGGAGAGCAAACTGCTTCAATTTGGAGCCAATATCGATGCCCTCGATGACATGGGCTATGTTCCACTGACCCTTGCTGCAAGGTGGGGACGTGCCGATCTTGCTGCTCCCCTTCTTCGACGCGGAGCAAGACGGAATATCAAATATGATAAAGAGGGGGTCAAAAGAACTCCTTTGGAACACGCTCTTTTCATGCTTCCTAAAACGACCGATCCTCATCTCCGCACAGGAATACAAGGATTTATCGACCTCTTTCATGAAGTGCCGGTAGGCCCGAGAAAAGTTTTACATCCAGTCCATCGGACATTTCAAGAGGCGAAAAAAATCGTTTTCCAACAACTCCGAAGCGATCGAAACTTCCGACCCGAGTCTTTGCTCATCATGCGCGAGATGGAACTCCAACTCCCTGAACTTCCCCTGATCCATGGGGAGGAGGAGCGGGAGGCATTTTGGAGAGAATTCACTGCTCTTTTAAAAGAGTGGAAACAAGTTTCTCCCAGGGATTTTCTCTCACAACCTCTAGTGCTCGATTACAGCCAATCCGTTGACACTCTTGTTTCCGAATGCCTCTCTAGAGATTCTACAGAGGTGAATGATGAATTGATCTGTTTGATTCCGGCTCTCCACCTTCCTTGTGAAATCCTGAAATCTTTAGCTCAATTCAGAGAAGTCCTCCCTGCAAAAAAACTCCTTCTCCAACTTAAGGGACACGAAGCTCTCCTTCCTGTCGATTTTCCCCCAGAAGAAAGCAAAACTCTGATCAAAGTTTTTCAAAGATCCCCTCTCCCTGCCGAATGGAGAAACAAAGATATTGCTGCGAGAAGACAAAAATTCACCCTTCTCTTAGAAAAAGATTTTAGAAACGAGGCATTCCTCGAACAACTCGTATTGACAGTTTTCCGTATGCATGCCGATGTGTTTCAGACGTTCAAACTCAGCGATTTTAGAAATATTTTTCACCCCTCTCAACCGACGTCGGCGACTCCTATCGCTCTCCTTGAACTCGATCATTTTTCAACACAGCTGACCGAAAACTGCCTCATGTTCATGTTCCGTGCAGAAAGTCAAACACAATTTATTGAAAGGCTCGAGGGGGCAATCTCCTGGGCTTATCGTGCCAAGACATATGGTGATTTTCATCAGGCTTTCTCTCTCTTTCGAGCGATCTCTCATCCTTCTATCGTGCGCATGCATAAAACTCACAGAAAACTAAAAGCAGACCTACTTAGACAACATCAGGAACTCGAAGATTTATTCTCCCCTGCCTCCTCTTTCAACAATTATACCACCGTAATCCAACGCTCGCTGGCTCCTATCATGCCTTCGATTTTCGTCTATTTCAGACAATTTATTGATCGGCCTCCCTTCGCCCTCCTCTATTCCCTCATTCGGCAATTCCAACATTTCCGAACGTATGCAAAACGGCTCAACATTCCTATCCCTCACCTTTTTTCCGAATGTCAAGCCATCCTTCTCCCCAACTTATTCCCAGAGGAAGCTTTTTATCAGAGAGAAAAACCGCAAAATCTTTTTGGTGAAAATTTTGCTTGGGAACGATCCCGCCGATTTGAACCTCATACTCTTTGAATAGGGAAACGGTAGTTTTTTGCCCACGGATCTTGACCATGGAAAGCTACCATTTCGAGCCGGGTCAGCTTGCCCTGGACCTCGGCATATTCATCCATTTTACCCATTTCCTTTAAAAGATCACTGATGATTTGATAACCCCGGCTGAGACAAGGATGGTTTTTTCCAAAAACTGTCTCTTGAATGGCGACACCTCTTTTAAAGAGCTTCAGTGCATTATCCCGGTCGCCAAGACCTCTGAAAGCCACAGCTAGAGCAAAATAAGATTGTGCTGTTGAGGAATGATTTTCACCGTAAGCCTTCAAGAAAATTTCTAGGGCTTTATAGAAATATTCTAAAGCATCTTCCCACTCTTCATTCTCTTTAAAGATACTCCCCATGTTCAAATATGTGACGGCGATATCCGTATCTCTGTTGTCGAGCAGCTCGAGTTGAAGCTCGAGGGCTTTTTGGTACTTTTCAAGTGCTCCTTTCTTATCTCCAAGATGGCTGAGGGTGAATCCTAATTTTCCATAACACTTTGCCGTACGACAACTTTTCTCACCAAAAAGCTCTAGAGAAACTTTTAAAGCTTTTTCTCGATAGGTGAGCGCTTCTTTATGTCTTTCAAGCTGGTCTAAAGAAGAAGCAATATTATTGTAGGCATTACAAGTCCACCAATGGAACTCCTCAAAATAAAGTGAACCAATTTCTAAACTTTTTAATTTATTTTTTAAGGCCTCTTCATGCCTTTCTAATCCACTTAAACAAAGGCCGACCGTTTGATAAGCCAGCGCAAGATCCGGGTGGCGCTCTCCTCCTTTCTTTTCAGCAAGTTCAAGGATTTTTTTAGCTCTCTGAAGGGCTTCTTCATAATGGCCCATCTCTCTGTCCATTTCACACAATGTATAATGTGAAAATAGGTCGCTTGGATCAAGAGAGACGGCTTGTTGATACACTTCCCTCGCCTGGGTGTATTGCATCGTATTGTCGAGCATCATTCCTCGCGCAGCAGGCCCCTCTTCATAAAAAAGGTGGCGAGAAAGAACTTTCGGATCTCTCGTCGTGACAAATTCCTTCATGCACCTGCAAAACGGAAGGAGAGCTTTATAAATGACCAGCAACTCATTTGTCCGCTTTTCATCCAGATACAACAACTCTTCGCTTTCGGTGCCTGTCTCCTCTTTGTAGCATAAAAACTCCCCTCCATCTTTGTAAAAGAGCTGTGCTTCAATCCGCAGGGAAAAGATACGGAGGATGGCATTGCGGATATTTTTTCCCCCTTCTGCTGAAAAAATTCCTCGAGAGACAAGTTCTTGAACTCTGTCGAGTGTATTTTTGGCTTGAAGACGAAAATAAACCGCAAGAGCGCCGATCATTTCTTGAAAAGGGCGATAGAGCTCTTTTTTTATTCCAAAGGCTTTGTCCCGTTTCTCTTTCCGCGCCGATAGATCGGGAAAAAATTCGGTCAAATCCCCTTCAAGGAGATAAAGGCCAAAAAATTCTCTATGAGAATTCAGTATCTTTGCCACTTCTTTTTGATACTGATCGAAGAGATCACGATTTCCCGCGATGAAACAGACAGATCCCATCGCATTAGCGACAATGATATTCCGATCGATCCAGCTTCTATCTTGAAAGCGTGCAAGTTGCTCAGGAGTCCCTATGAGCTCGTAGGTTGACCTGTCACCATAAGGAGAATTTCCTCCTATATCGAGGGAAAAACCATGGGGTGTCGGACTTTTTTCCTTTTCTCCGAAAACAAAAAAGGGAGTCTGACCCATATTGACCATATTGAATTCAAAAACCTCTGTGACGAGGTGAAAATATCTCAAAGTCTCTGGCGTTGCCTTTTTGATGGCAAAAGCACATTCGACATCGGAACCCAGCCCCATTTCATCCCGTACCATCGATCCTGTTCCCAAAAGAACCCACTCTGTCGGAGGAGAACCGACACATTTTTGGGCTGAGACAACTAAATGAGCGGTCAGTGTTTTAAGCTGCTCAGTGATCTCCTTCAAAAGCGTTTTTGCATCTTTCTGTTCTTTAAAGAGAAATTCGACATTGCGCCGAAGAGTTTTCAAAAAGTGGCGCTCCTTCTGGAGATGATTTCTCTCTAGGGGCTTGTGAATCCCCTTTGATTTTAAAAAGAGCTCTTCGATTTCTTCTAGGCGGGTGATTAATTTTGATTCGTCTGGATGATCTTCAGGAAGAAGAGCCAGGGCTGCATTGATAATCTTAGCAGCAATCAAAAATTTACCTTTCCCAAGATAGAGCTCCGCAAGCTGCCTTAGAGAACCGACCTGCATCTCGATATTCTTCTCTTTTTTCGCTCGCATCAAGGCTTGATAAATACGGGTTTCCGGATCTACCGGGGGATTTTCTTTAACAGGCTCCAATCTTTGAAGATCTTCACGATAGATCCTCTCCTGCAAAGAGAGCCAACCGGTCAGTTGCTGACTTAAGTCTTCGCCCAAAGAAAAGTCTTTTTGCCTACAACATTTTAAAAGCGTCGAGATGAATGCCCTCTTTTGCTCAGCAGAGAGTTTTTGCCATACGATCCTCTTCCCGTTCATTGGACCATGGAGATGTCGTGGATCGAGAAGTTGATGGATAGCTTCGCGGATACGCATGAAATTCATCGCTTGTGCCACAGATCCTTTAACGCACTCTGCCGCGATGATCTCCCCTTCTAGATTCTTGACCCAAACAAATCCTCCATTGAAAGGATCGATATCACCCAAAGCTCTGGCAACCGCAAGAAGTTCCATAACACCCTGTAGAGGAACGAGTTTTTTTGCAGGAGTCAGCAACTTTTCTGGAACACACTCATAATTTTTTAAATAGTCAAAAAAGGAAATCTCTTTGTCCTGATCACACGTGAGTGCCGTATCAAACCCCTGGCACGTTTCAATCACACGGACCATCAAGACGATCGTCTTATCTTGTAAGGCCAGACGTGTTTTAGGGACGAGGAAAACCCGCTCGCTCCACGTTTTATAAAGATCGTAGGCAACTTTTTCTCGGAGGGTGTCGAGGTTCTTTTCCTCGACCGATTTCTCCTCCCTTTTTTGAGTGCCATGGGCCGTTCCGATAACCCCAGTCCATCGCCAATCAGGCTTATTTAGAGATGTCACTATCCGTCATTAACCTGAACTGGACTTTAAAAAAGGCAACTTCTTCTTCATCTCCTGCAGCATCAAATAAGGGTATCATGATCTGACAAAATTTGACTGCAAACGCATCGTCTTCGTAATCATCTCCTTGAAAATACTCGAGCAATTCTCTGCATTTTTTCTTATCCTCGGCACATTTTAAGGCTAATTTGAAGATATTTTTCGCAATATCTTTCATTAACTCACTATCATCTTTAACAAACTTTTTAGCCATAAACAGACTTTTAAGCAGATAGACCCAGGCCTCTTGGAATCTTTCGAGTTTTGCCAGACAGATCCCCGTGTATTTAAAATTATCGGCGATACGGCCATGTTCCTTTCCGTAAAGCACATCTTGAATCCGGGCCCCTCTCAAGAAATACTCTAGGGCTTTTTCATTTTGACCCATAATATGATACATCATACCAATTCCATTGACCGTTAATCCGACTTCTTGGTGATTTTCAGATCCGTAGAAAATGATGTGTGCTTTCAATAATCTTTCGAGATAAGGAAATGCTTCAGGGATTCTTCTTAACTTCAGGAGGGCTTCATGAATGCCTTTATAACAAATGATTTCATACTGAAGCGACCTTAGATTTTTTTCTCCAAATTCTCCAAACCTATCGATGCGTATCTTTAATGCTTGCAGATAGATTGCCAGTGCCTCCTCGTAATGACCTCCATCTTCTATGATTTTTCCTTTGAGAAACAAGACTTGGGAAGCAGAGTCGGCAGCTTCATCCGATTCTTCCTTGTTTTCTCTAGGCGACTGTACCGTATAATTAGCATTGAGTTGGGGGCCCAACTTTGCAGCGATGGCTTCTCTTCTTGTCCCACTCGGTTTGCTCGTCAAGGTCGAAATCGCTTGCCTTCCTCGTGTATCGGTTTGAGCAGTAACTGGAGAAAGCCGCTCAGGCTTAAGTAAAGATGTTCTTTCTCTTCTCTCTTCCGAACCACAACAACAAAAAATACTCATATCATCCTCTTCTCTTCATTAGATCTAAGTTCTTTGGCTCTTTTAAGCCACCTTTCAGCTTCAACAGGATCTCTTGCAATGTCCCTATAATAGACGCCCAATTGATAGGTTCTTCCAGGAAAATGGTCGATCTCTTTCTGTAATTCTTCAAAAGCTCTTTGGAACCATTGTCGACTAGCAGCCTCGTCCATAGTTACACCCCGCCCACAGCTGTAACAAATACCCAGCATGTACATCGCTAAGGGATGGTTTTGATCTGCCGCCTTTCTAAACAGTTGCAACATCATTTGCATATGCTCTGCAAACTTATCGATATCACCACTGCTCACTGTAAACTGTTTTAAAACAGCGGTATCGGTATTAGAATAATATCTCGAATAATAATAACATCCCAGGACATACGTCGCGTGTGTCACATTTAATTCGTAAGCTCTCGTTAAGTTTGTAAGACCTTCTCCTTCATTTTTGAGAATTCCTTGCCCAAAAAGAAGCTGCCAACCGTAATAAAAAAAGGCCCGTGGATGACCCTGCTCTGCTGCTTTCTTAAACCATTCCACAGCCTGATATCGAGAAATTGAACCTCTTTCGAATAAAAACACTCCCAGCTCGTATTGAGCGTTTGCATCTCCTTCCCTTGCAGCTTTTTCCCACCAATAGGAAGGAGTATCCTCTTGCCTTGCAGAGACAATCGGGCTCGCTTTGAGGAAATCTGCCAAAGCTATTTGACCCGGAACATAGTCTTGAATCGCTCCTTTACGGTACCACTCTCTTGCTGCATTCAGATCTTGCGGAACCCCTAAACCCATTGCATAACAATGGCCAAGAGAAACTTGACCGGCTGGTACTCCAAGTTCAGCAATCCTTTTGACGATTGTGTATCCTCTCTCTACATCCCGCGCGACCCCTCTCCCTTCGATATAACATTGACCTAAACGGAGTTGTGCTAAAGGATAGTCTCCAGCGCGAGTCAGCCACTGAATTGCCTGAGAATCACCTTCCGCTTCTCTTTTGCTTAAGAGGTAGAGTGCTAACTCATATTGGGATCGAGTATGATTTTGTTGAGCAGCTTTTTCAAACCATTTTGCAGCTTCATCGGGATTTTTATCTTTCCCAAGACCTTTTTTATATAAATTTGCCAAGGCGCATTGACATTCGGCATGCCCTTTTCCTGCGCCATATTCTAAACACTCCACTGCACGAGGGAAATTTATAGTCACGCGCCCACCGGAGAATAGACGTCCGAGATAAAAATAGGCATCCAACGAACCCTGAGCTGCCGCCTCTTCGAAAAACGCGATGGCGCTAGGGTAATTTTGATGGACCCCATCTCCATCTAAGTAAGCACGTCCGATCATGACTTTTGCAGAAATGTCTCCAATTTCGACCCTTTTTTTGAACCATTTGAATGCAATGTTTGGGGTAAAAGCGGGATAAGATAGGTGCAGGTTTCTGTATCTTGCGAGAATCTGAAAAAGGGTGTTCAAAATCCGGCTTTCCTGTAAATCGGTCAGAACTTGGTCCAATTTCAGATGAGCGATTTGACAATGAGAAAGGGTATAGTCAAGAGCAAAAAGATCTAAAGGAACTATTTTGTACCGTTCGGCAGAGAAAACTAAAGTAGAACCGGCACGCTGTAAAGAAGGAATATTGTAGCAAGAGAGGGCCAAATGGTGTCTGTCTGTCTGTTGAACGCGAGGTGAATCGTCAAGGAATGCTTCACATGGTCCAAAAGTTAATACTTTTAAATTGCTCAGTTCTGGACAACCTCGGGCCCGGAGACGCTGCAAGACAGGAGCGACAAGTGCGATACTTCTCAGCTCAGGACAATTATCGGCATCTAAGAATTTCAAATGATGGAAGATAACCACCTGACCATTCCATAGCCTATCGACGGTCGATTGTTCTGAATGGAGCATCAAAGGCATACCATAAGGCTGACTAAAATCGACTGCCTCATAGGCTGTCTTGATGAACGGGTGATCAAGGGGATTCCTTCCATTCAAAGGAATTTCTGGTTTGACGATTCCTGCATAGTCCATATACCTTCCACTTGTTCGATTCAATTTGAGAACCTGGAGGAGTGGACAACTCGTACTGAGTTTTGGGACTAGTTCTGGTATCGAAATTTGTGTACAACGGGATAAATCTAAAATTTGAAGAAAAGTGTTTTTTTCTAAGATTCGATGGAGAATGGTGTCCGTGAGAGTGTTCCAACCGGAAAAATCAAGATGGATACAATGACCTTCGAGGAAAACTTCATAGAGAGCTTGATGAACCGCTTCTAGTCTCGATACATCAAGACGGATCCATGCTTGGGGGATTCCATTTAAGACTTTATCTCTCAAATCGGAATTGAGAGCCTTAAAAGGGCGTATATCGCCACTGAGAAGAGCGGTTCTAACAGGCTTCAACTGTCTGATAAGTTGCTCTGAACTTTTCAGAGAGTCTTTTGCCCTTCCTCCTCCGAGCACTTCAGGATCCGTTAATTCACGAGTATCAGGAATAAGTGTTGTCGATAAATAGTTATGACGAGTTTTATAAGTCCCGTGAACAACCGGATACTCTTTTCCCCCCGTGGCATCCCATCTGGCTTTCGTTGAAAGATCTTTATTATTCAAAGCCTCGATATAAAAAGGAGAGAGCTGCGGATAAATCCGCCTTAAAACTTCTACATGTGTAATGGCTTGATTTTCAAGAAATATCTCTTGGAGCTGCATCAAGATATCGATCGTCTTTCTTACAAGAGAGCCATCGAGGAAAGTAAAAGGAATTTTGACAGGGTCACTCGGGTGATTAGCCCAATAGATCATCTCTTCTGGGGAGAAAAAGCAAAGTCCCCTCTCTACTTGGGACATTTTTGTGTTATAACCCACCATATTCGAAATAAAAGTATTGATATAACCATAGATATCGAGATCCCTGACGGTCTGAACCACATCCGGATGGACAGTCTGGTGCATCTCATCATAGAAACAGTAGAGGACAAACCGATGTTCTAAATGGAGATCGGCCCCTTGTCTCACCACGACATCCCCATATGCATCTTCATTTTCGATCATAACCAAACCGACTTCATCAGTATTTTCGATCGGTTGGCACATGATATTTTCCGGTTTACCGTCTCGAATCCGAGTGAGGATACCGTCGATAAAAATTTGACTAAAGGATTTCCGATGAATGCGGATTGTTTCTCCCCTCAACCAATGGGCATGGATAGTGGAACCTGGAATATGTTCTGAAAGCAAAACGGGATAATCCCTCTCTTGTCTTCCGGTGCCGGCTGGGAATTTGGCGAGCTCTTGTTGAGGGAAAGGATCCTCCCAAAGCAATGTGTGCATGGTTTTGGTTGCTCTTTGAGTCCCAGGGTCTGATGGCAAAAATTTCGTATGGACCAAAGGAGCAGATGATCCAGTGGTTGTGATTGGAATGTTGACATGGGTATTATATCCTCTTTCTCCATTCCACTCCCCGTTTTCTTTGAAGAGCTGTCTTAAGATGATTGGACTGATAGCCCTTATTCCCCATAGATAACTATGAATGAGGATCCGTTGGTGATGGAGATCGACAGTCAATCGGTCCAATTTCGCGGTTTTAGGATCCTCTAAGAAAAGGTATGTCATGAGTGTTTCGAAATCGTGGATTTTTCTCCTGGCTTCCCTAGAGGCTTCATTGATTAAGATCTTCGCTAGACCCTTAGCTAAAAGCCGATCGTGCTTTCCTACCAGCCCATTTCGATAAACCGTTCTTTCCTCGTGAGAAGAGAGTTTTCGGTGAGCTTCTGAACAGGTTGCAACAGTATGGCCGTCTGCAATCGTCTGTAATTCTCTTTCGGGATTATCGGCATCTTTTTTGAGCAATCGGAGAAGAGCCTCTAAAGCTTCTTTTGAAAAGATATTGTATTTTTCAGCGTTTAAAAAAGAGAGAGCTGTAAAGAGGTTACTCCTTTCCTCATTCGTGAAAACATTCAAGCAGGTGTAAACACATTCAGGATTAAAACAAAAAATCCAATCTTGATCGGAAGAGTAGATCTTCTTAATATTGTAAATGAACGCTCTATAAATCTCTCGAATTTGGACGTGGTATTTCATCGTGAGGCGGATCCACTCTAAAGCACGTTTGTAAAGACCAAATTGCTCAGGGCAATTCATTTCGAGCGGGGCAAAGATCTCTTCTTCACTCGTCGGATATTTCTTTTGTAAAGCTGCTACAATATACCGGCTTCTGTCTTCGGTCAAGGAATGAAGATCTTTTCGAAACTCTTCATCGAGCTCGGTTAAAAATTCAGCATATGCACATAAAATCGCGGGAGAAGGTGGGGTATCGAGAATAAAGCTATGGACCTGTCCCATCAACGTTGTAAATTGACCAAAATTATTATGTCTAAGAGCTCTCAGAGCACTCCAGGCCTCCTTCTGAAACCCATCGTAATTTTTGAAATCACCTATCAACCGATCGAGTTCTCTAGTACTCGATTCTTCTCGAAGGGGTGTGGGTGTTAAATGCCTACGGAGAACCGCATTGCTATAAGGATGGTAATAAGGTCTTTTCAAAAAAGCACCGATCTCACGGAGAACTTCAATAATGTCATCCGAGTGGTAAAATTCTTGAATTCCTTGAAATCCGACCGGAAGTGTTAGCAATTCAGGGACTTTATTTTCCCGAAGATAAGCTTCGTACATGGGACAGAACGACCCTTCTTTGTCTTGCAAGAGTCGCCTAAGAAGTTGCAGGTTGTACTTTTTTAAAAAGGGATTTTCCGGCTCAGCTAAAAACCGACAAATTTCATATCCTTCCAAGGACCAAGGCATGGAAACAAGCTTTTTAAGGAGATCATTCACCTTTTCCCTAGTTTTTCCAGCAAGCGGAAATTCAGGGAGATTAAATAAAATTGTTTCTAAAAATTTTCGTCCCCGTTCTTCAATTCCCTTATTTTCAATCAGTGTTTCTAACCATTTGAGAGGAATGGTATCGACTTTTTCTAGTTCCGGCTCGGGATTTGGAAGAAAAAGTCGGATGAGGGTTGTCAGCTGAACCAGCGTAAATTTTCCGACCAAAATCGTCGGCACTTCTCCTTTATTTTGGTGCATGCATGCGTGCATCTGTTCGGGAATTTGCTCAATCAACCCCGTGACCGTCGGCAAAAGGATACTGGCCATCCCTTCTCGAAGAAAGGGATGTTTTGCAAATATCTTTTTAAATCCTTCTTCAGTCTGTTCATCGACAACAGCACCCGTCAGATCTTCTTGGAGGAGTTTCTGAACCCGAGCTTTGCAAAACCGATCGACTTGAGATTCTGTACCCATCAAAACACTATCTAAGGCATGGAAATCCGATCCTTTGTAATAACGAAGATAAGTTTCGATAAAACGTTCTATCGCATCACGACAAACAACTATGTCCCGAAATTCATTCAGAAAAAAAACAGCCATCAAAATTTGGTCAAAAGGAAGAGAGTCTGTCTTTTCTAGCCGTGCAAGCTCGGCCCCATTTTGTTCGAGAAGATCGATCGATGCACGTCTCCGAGTCTCGTACTCTTTTGTCAGATTCCCCACGAGATTGGTCCTATATTCTTGGTCGAAGGCTTGGAGAAGCCGGAAAATACAACTTGTTTGCCTTGGATTCCTTTGCTCATGTGTTTTTTCAAGAACGAGTTTTGTGACCTCATAGATCTCTTGCTCTTTCAGTCCAAAAGAGGGATCTACCAACGCCTCTTTTAGATCTGCATAGGAAATATCAGCCCTTCCCTCGAATAAAAGTTCCCGGACGACCTTAATCCCCTTAGAATTTTGAATACAAATTTCAAGCAAACTTAAGGTGTTACAGGCTCCCTGCCTATTAAAAACGGGTTCCTTTAAAAATTTGATCCACATTTTGAAGAGAGTGGGAGGGGCTGAAAAAATCACCAGGCGGCAACTGGATACAACTTCAGATTCTACGGCGTAAACGTCTTTGAAAAACAAGCAAAAATCACGCAGTTGTTTCAAAAAATCGAGATAGGTTTGTCCAAACTCTAAATCGATCACTCCTGTTTTATTGAGGTCAATAAAGCAAAGGAAAGGTCTTGCAAATCCAAGGACACCTTCACATCGCTTATACAAGATCATGTTCCATTCTTTGTTTTCTGTCGTCAATCGATGGGCTGCTTCAACACTCTCCCTTAAGAAGGTGAACGCTGCCCCAAAATGGTGAACAATTTTATCAAGATTGACCATCTTTACCGCGGCAGAGGAGTAGTTTCCTCGATACGCATCGGGTGGGAATCTAAAACAGAGAGCCTGAATATTAAGAAGAGCGATATCGAACTGAGCCAGACCATACAACTGGACGTTCACAGGAAGATCTAGTTTGAGATGATCCCGAGTACGAAGAAGTAGGGTCGTTTGATGGAGAACAGGATTCACAGGAATGCCTGTATCGGCCCTGAGCCATTTCAAATCCTTCAGACGGCGGCATTGAAGTTCATCTTCTCCCTCTAAAACGTGGATGTGAAAAACCTGGAAGGTTTCCGCGGATAAAGACCTTCTCGGTCCTCCATTGAGGATCGATGCATATTCTGCCAGTTTTTGAAAACTGACTGCTTGAATCCTTCCGATCAATTTTTTCTGGATGAGATCGTAGAGAACATCATCATCGGTGAAATCTTCCGATTCCGAGACATGCTCGAGCCGGGCCAACATCGCTTCGGCTAGAGATTTGTTTTCTTTCGAAATCATCTGCAATAAAGAGGTGAGGTAACTTTCATACCTTTCGTAGAATTCAGGATGGACCGTTGTAAATGGATTTTTTAGTCTTAAATTCTCTTTTTGAAAAGGGACAGGAATTTCGATTCCGCCTCCTTTTTTAAGCTCCTGACTCGCAGCTTCAGTCCATGTCTTAATTCTAAAAAGAAGATCTCGTGCTTTGGATAATTTAGGTGCAGAGACACACGACCATTCAGCATGTAAAAACCACCGGGTTCTCAAGGCTTCAAGTTCCGTGCTTGGACTTTCCTTCTCGAGCTGTCTCCAATACGCTTCTGATCCGTATTTTAAACTCAAGGCCAGGTAATGAGCACTCCGAGCGACCCTTTGTCCCGCCTCTTTTATCTTTCCTGAGACTTCTGAATTTAAACCCCTTTCGACCTGGGACCGAATGTACCGGTAATCTTCAATGTCTTCTGTTGGAAGAAAAAGTTGCTCATACTCCCCCAACAGCCCAAGAAATTCGGTCTGTTTTTTTACCCCTAGAAAAGACAAATGATACGGGCCCGATTCTCGATCCATCGAGGCGAGATCAGGCCTGGGCAAAAATTCTTCAAAATTGAAAGTCGAAAACGGATTCGGTCTGTGCTTAAAGCTCGAAGATGCTGAAGACATCATTGCCTCCGAAAAAGGCAGCGATGTTAGTTCTATATCCCTTTAAACTCAAGTTTATCTATAATATATGGTCATGGCATCGTTTTTAAACTTGATTCTGGGAAGAGATGAAACTCGAGCACAGGCCAGTCGCATGATTGCAGATACTGCGGGCCTAACACCTCCTGCTCGGTGGGATTACATTTTAAAATTTAAAGAGAGTCAGAAGGATCCCAAAAAGATCAAAGCTACGCTTTGTGAGCTGACGGGTGCATCGAGTTGGAAAGCGGCCCTTTTAGGGGTGAGGCCTCAGTGTGAAATCGATATCCATTTTGTCTTTTTACAATACCATAATGGTCTGCATCATCCTATCGAAGCCGCAAACCGGGCTCGTTTTTTCTCTTCTGGAAAAATGTGTGGTGCACAAGGAAGTACTTTTGCCACAAATAAGGCCGAATACATCAAGGATAAAGATCATTTGACTTTAGATGCCGCCTATGGTTACGAAGATCATCTCCATGGTTTTTCCTTAGCTCTCGGAGATGGCATTGGTGGTCATGCAGGTATTGCTAAACAAGACAGAATGGTCGGAAGGGCGTCTCATTTTGCGACAAAAACATGTGCCCGTCTGTTTGCTGCGTATAAAGATCCCGATCAACTCAAGCAAGATCTAGTTGCTGTCGTGAAACTGATCGGGAAAGAGGTGCAGCAAAAAGCCCTTCTTGAAGGAAGCACGTTGGTAGGATGCCGCGCCTTTCCTGTTTCAAATGGTTCTAGAATCATCGGGTGCAATATCGGCGATACCATGCTCGTCGCGATCTACCCCGATGGAACACTGATGAACCTCTTACCATCTCATTGTACCCAGGCAGGGCCTGCTTTTCTCCCTGACAATTACCGGTCTTTTGAGTTGCAAATGATTGATATAGTCGTTCCAGAAGGAACAATCCTTTTCCTTATGTCAGACGGAGCCCACGACGCTCTTCCTTATCGCGAGGAAGAAAAAACCTATCCCAACGGCCTCGTCTACCGCTCACGAACATTGACACCGCTTCCTTCCTCTGAAAACTCCCTGAACTCCCTCGTTGAGAATATCATGAAAAAAATGGATGCACTAAGGCAAGAAGCAAACACGAAACTCGGGGATGATTTTTCCATCCTTCGCTGCCAACTTTAACAAACAACACATGCATCATCGCCACCCAAATCTTCTAAACGGTTTTGCGCATGGGTAGAACCACTCAAGAGGTCTTGATACAGTTCGCTCTTCCGAGCCTCTTCCTTATAAAGCTTTAAAAGAATACTAACCCCTTCATCAAAACAAGCTTTTGCTTGTCTTAATGTTTCTTTTGAATTTTCAATATCGTTATAGGCATAACCTAGTTTTAAAAGGATCTGAGCAACAGAGAGGGTATTTGGACCATGAAATTTCTTGGTCATTCGGAGAGCCTCTGTGAAACAATCGATTGCTTTCTGAGTATTGCCCGCAACATCATAAGCTGACCCTAATAAATCGAGATTCGTTGCGACCGCAGAATGCTCATCTCCAAAACACCGTCTGTTCATTTGAAGTGCTTTTTCAAAACAAAATATGGCTTGTTTAAGATCAAAAAGGAGTTTATGGATCATTGCCCTATTGATGTAATTGATGGCAATTTGCGCATTTTCTTCCCCTAGGGTTTCTTTTAAAATCTCAGATGATTTTTCATAATATTCCAAAGCTCCCTTGAGATTCCCAGTTTGTTTATGGGCGAGACCTAAATTATTAAGTGTGGCACCGACTTGGATCTGAATCTTTTCATTTTCAAAAATTCTGAGTGCCTCCTCATAGAGAGGAATAGCCTCCGCGATCCTTCTCCTATCTCCCATAGAAACACCCCAGTCTTGTACACTACTTGCAAAGATGTTGAGAACATTGGCAAGATCCAAAGGATTGCTTTTTTTTCTTTGAATTTTTAGTGCTATCTTAAAATACGAAGCCGCCATATCAAAACGGGTCAAATCGTGAAATAATTCACCCATTTTAATGGTGAGCGATAAAACTTCCTCATGGTCGGATCCATAAACATTGAGCAGAATCACCAAGGCCGCTTCATAAAACTCCAGTGCTTTGTCCGTTCGATCTTGTTTTTCATAAATCCGTCCCAGATTGGCAAGAGCACCTCCAACCAAGGGGTGTTGTTTTCCGTAGTTTTCTTCGACTATTTTTAAAGCGTTGAGACAAAAACCCAACCCTTCGTTCGTTTCATCCAATGCAACTAAGACCATCCCTAGGTTATTCATCGTTCTTGCAACATTCATATGTCTAGGGCCGTGGACTCTTTTCTCGATTTCAAGTGCTTCTTCATAAAACTGTTTTGCCTCGCGGACTTTTCCTAAGTGATGATAGGCAAGACCAATATTATTTAAACTGGTTGCAATGGAAGAATGGGTCATTCCATATTTCTTTCTCCGGATCTCAAAAGCTTCTCGGTGGTAGTCGAGTGCTTGGTTGTAATCTTTTTTTTCTTGGAATACAAGACCCAGACAATCTAGAGTAGAAGCTCTTTCCGCAGGATCACCCCTCTGCATGGAAAGAGCTTTTTCAAAACATTCCACAGCTTTTTCCGGCTGTTTTGAATGTTGAAGCCCAAGTCCAAGATTATGGTAACTAGTTGCCACAGAAGTATGATTTTCTCCAAAGAGGTTTAATCTCATGAGTAGTGCTTCTTGATGGTAGGCGCAACCTTTTTCAAAATCCCCCAACTCTGTGTAAGAAAGACCTAAATTATCGAGAGACATGGCGATATCGGGGTGTTTTTCGCCATACACTTTTCTCCGAATATCGAGTGCTTTTTGATGGAGCTCAATCGCTTGTGGGATCTTTCCCATTTTTCGATAGAGATCGGCGAGATTATTGAGCGGCATCGCAACATGGATGTGCTCAGTCCCATAAATCTTTTGTTTAATTTTTAAAGATTTTTCAAAATATTCAGCTGCTTTTGGATAAGCATCCAATTGTGAGTAGACCAGTCCTAAATTATTATATGTCGATGCTATGCTGGGATGATGCTCATCATTTTCTTTGAGTTCTAGCGAGACCGCTTCTTCAAAATACTTTTTGGCTTTTGTTGGCTGACCCAATTTTAACCAAGCACGTCCCAAGCCATTGAGAGCAGACGCCGCCGCTGCATGTCTTTTTCCTTCCATTTCAATCTCGAATGCTTGCTCGTAACATTCAACGGCTTTCTCCTGTTCATCCATATCATGGAAAACAGAACCAAGATTGAATAAACAGGTCGCTGTATTGGGATGTTTATTCCCATACATCTTTCTACAATATTCTAATCCTTGCGTATAGTGAACAACTGCCGTTTTCGGGTCGCCGAGATAATCATGGAGCATGCCTTGCAATTGGAAAACACGAACCATGTTTTCTTCGCTTTTTTCTCGGGTTGCTGTTGCAAGAGCCTTGTCGACGTATTCTTTTGCCTCTTTAAATTCACCTAAGGTCATCAGAAGATGTGCTAGGTTGATTTGGGTTTGCAGATGATCGGGGTTTAAGGCGAGTGCCGCATGGAAACATTTCTTGGCTTCGTCATAATTTAAAAACCTCTCAAAAATAAGACCTTGAACTTCCTTACCAGGGTCGAAAAAAGTTTGTTCAATGAGCCGAGTAAAATCTCCGGTTTCAACCATTTTTTTAAGGACTCGGTTTAAAGGGAAGATCACTTGATAGATGGAAATCAACTCCTGGATCTCTTTCTCTGAGAAAATAAATCTCTTTTCCTTATCAGTTTTCTCTTTTCGCTCAATGCTGGGATGGAACGCATCGTCACATTCTTGTTCGTAATGGAGGTGACACCGCATCCTGAGACCAAGGGCGGCGTTTAAGGCGTTTCTGAGATGATTTGCGGCTTCAGGCCGGATCAACTTTTTATCAGCAAGAGCTTGTATTTTATCGAATGGATTGGGGCTGCATTCTAGTCCAAAATAATCGACCAACCCATCGATTAAAAAAATGATTGGACGGATACATTCTATTTTAATATCGAAGACGGGCCACTCTTCTTTTTTTTTTGTCCATTCTAGGTTCAAATTGAACAAGATGGCCTTGAAGAAGGTGAGATACCCTTTGTTGTCTGACTGCAGGATTTTCTAAAACACTTTGTAGAGCTCGTCGATACTCTTGATACAGATCAGGATTCCCAAACAGACTTCCTCCATTTCTCAAAGCATTGACGAGAACAAGATCTCCTCCAATAATTCGATCCGTCTGGAGGGCTGCTAGCTTCCCCGGAGTGGTGATGAGCTCCGTTTTCCCCCGAGGGGTATTACCTCCTCTATCGAAAGAAAAACCAGCTATGATGGGACTTTTGCTCCCTTTTTCTAAAACCGGATAATACGTTTCGCCCCAATTGATGACCCGGATCTCAAGCCACTCCACTAACTTCTCAAAATATTCCCGGTTTTCAGGAGTGTCGTCTCCAATCAATACGCCAAATTCAAGATCGGAATACGGATTCATCGCTTTTAGACCGGAAGATCCAACCCCAACAAAATGGAAAGCACAAGGAGGTTTTCCAAGAATCGGATAAATTGACTCTACCGTCTGTTGGAGCAATTGGCTCACTCCCTCAGAAAACTCCTTTAAAATCTCTTTGACAGAACCATTTTTCCCCATTTGATCTTGGACGGCCTTGCGCAGGGCTTTTAACCGCTCCTTCGCGGCGAGACACTGCTCAAAATTTATAGTGCCGGGTTTTGCATTCCCCAGAAAATCCCTTTCAACTTCGATCAATTGGGACCGAAGAATTTGGATGACTTGCTCATCTTGATTTGGATAGAGGAGATAGAGGCTTAGGGCGGAATTAAAAATCTTCGCCGCAACTGCCCATTCTTTTTTTCCTAAATAAGCTCTTCCTAAATTTTTAAGAACGAGGATCAACTTTTCAGTATCTTTTTCCTCTTCGGCTTTTTGAAGAATTTTTGTCAGATATTCAATGGCAAGAGTGTATTCTTTCCGCTGCAAATGAAAGTGGGCTCGACCTTCATCATCCAAGTAAGTTGGAACGGGTGGGTCAACGTTCGTCCTAGTTTCAGTGACCTCACCCACAGCAATTTGCATTGGTGAAATGGAATAGGGAGTTGCCCTAAAAACTTCTCCCAGATTCGTTAAAACAATCGATGCCATGACCTCAAGGTCTTCCCCAGAAAAACTGAGTGTTTCTACTTTTGAGTTTTTCGAACTCTTTTTGATCGAGCTCGGCTTGTTCTTCTACACTCAATTGGTCAGTCCCTGGAATAAACGTTCCCCCTAAAGTACCAAAAACAACGCGGCCTTGCTTATTGTTTTCAGTGATTTGGAGACATTTGGGGAACATGTAGACATATCCATCTTCGAATTTCGTGTAGATCATGTAATCCATATGCCCTGTGCCAGCACCCTCGTTGAGATTCAGCAGGTGGCCTCGCACAGCGATCATTTTATTGTCGTCATTGAGCTGCTTTGCACCCAGACCAGAGCAGTTAAAAACGACCGATTCTGAAATCTCGTCAAACGAGGTCAACTCTTTTTCTTCCACCACAATACCAAGACTCGCAACTTTTTCTCTGAGCTGGATCATGATGCGGGTTGTATCCATGAAATAAGTCATGAATTTGAAAAAATGTTCATGTCTGACTCCATTTCCAAAGTCAAGCGTCACCTCTTCACGGGGAGGAATGAGCCCTTGTTTTTCTAAATCTTCCACTCCAGCATCTGTTTTTGCGCTGCAATAAACAGGCATGTACCGGACACATTCCGATGTAATATACGGGTGGGTTCCTTCGTGGATTTTCTTGTATTCCAGGAAGGTGGCCATTCCGATCCGATTCAGGTTCTGCTGCTCTTCTTCATCGGTCTGTACCGACACAAGGGCAAAGTATCCGGCATTTTTCCATGATGGAATATCATAGAGCTCCTTTGCAGTGATCCCGGCTACAGTATACCCTTTCAAAGTCAGTTCCATGGCAGCCGTCAGTCCAATGATCCCAGCACCAATCACCCGGATAGGGGTTTTGGGATCGACTTCGAACTGCTCATACAGCTCGATTGCCTTTTTGACCGATCCAAATGACGTCGTGCATCCAGAACCACCGTGTCCATAGCAATGGACCAAGATTTTATCGTTTCTCTTTTCAGCAGAGATATTGAATTTCCCTTCACGCATTGGCCGGGTGCAGACAATCTTCTCATCAATGGTCGATTCTTCAATCCGAGGGGGGACGAGATGTTCGACGGTTTCAGCAAATAAAGCGGTCGATAGACAAGTCAAAATTACAGGTATCATTTTCATATCTACTCCTTTTATTGCGGAAAAAGCTATAGTAGCTACATTTATGTTTCAAGAGAAAAATAGATACCGAGATTTTGTCGTTCGAAAGGTTTTACCGATCGATGAATTAAAGGCGACCCTTTTGGAGCTCGAGCATGAGCCGAGCGGGGCGAAGGTGATGCAGATTGCGAATGACGATCCGGAGAATCTGTTCTGTCTGTCGTTTGAAACGCTGCCGTATAATTCGAATGGTGTTGCCCATATTTGTGAGCACACGGTGCTGTGTGGATCGAACAAATTTCCTGTGAAAGATCCGTTCTTTGCCATGACCCGGCGGAGCCTCAATACGTTTATGAATGCGCTGACAGGTTCAGATTTTACCTGTTATCCGGCTGCATCGCAGGTGGATAAAGATTTTTATAATTTGCTCGAGGTCTATCTCGATGCGGTGTTTCATCCCCTTCTGAAACGAGAGAGTTTTCTGCAAGAAGGTCATAGACTCGAGATTGTAGGTGATCATCTCGAGAGGAAAGGAATTGTGTACAATGAGATGAAAGGAGCGATGGCTTCTCCCGATTCCCGCCTGTGGCATACGATGATGCGGATGCTCGTACCCGATTTAACGTATGCACATGTCTCGGGAGGAGATCCGGCAATTATTCCGTCTCTCACTTATGAAGAACTGATTGGGTTTTATGAGACTTACTACCACCCGTCACGGTGTCTTTTTTTCTTTTATGGAAACTTTCCCTTAAAAGAACATCTCGACTTCATCGATGAAAAAATCTTGAAGAGTTCGGTCAAACTTCCGCCCCTTCCACCACCCGCTCGTCAACCCCGGTTTTCAATGCCGCTGCAGCGCGAAGGATTTTATCCAACGACCGAAGAAGAAGATCTCGAATCAAAAACGATGGTCGCATGGGGATGGCTCACCGTTCCAATTCAAGAGCAAGAGACTTTGCTTGCCCTGACGCTTCTCGATGCGATTTTGATGGAAACCGACGCCTCTTTAGTGAAACTTCCCCTCTTGCAATCGGGGCTGTGTGCTTCTGCAGATGCGTTCCTGGACACTGATATGTCGGAAATCCCTTATCTCATCGTTTGCCGCGGTTGCCAAGAAAAGAACGTGCAGGCTCTCGATGATTTGATGATGAAAACACTCCAGGAAATCGTGCAGAAAGGAATTCCGCCGCGCATCATCGAAGCGGCCCTCCACCAACTCGAATTTGCAAGAACTGAAATCGTCGGAGATCATGCCCCTTTTGGTCTCACCCTTTTTATGCGATCAGCCCTCGCCAAACAACACGGATGTCCGCCCGAAAATTCTCTTTTGATCCATAGTTTATTTCACCAGCTCCGAGAGAAACTAAAAGATCCCCGTTATTTGACCGATCTGCTGAAAAAACATCTTCTTGAGAATCCCCACCGTGTTCAGCTGGCCTTCTATCCCGATCCGAAATTAGGACAACGAGAGGCGGATGAAGAAAAAGAAAAACTCGATATTCTTTACAACTCTCTCATTCCTTCTGAGAAGGAAAAAATCATCAGCGAGACAAAAATTCTCGAAGAATATCAAAAAAAAGTGGGAGAGCAAAATATCGAGTCTCTTCCTAAAGTTACCCTGGATGATGCCCCCGTCTTAGTCCGAGACTTTCCCCTGAAAGAGCACGGGGGTGTTTTTACCCACCGGTGTTTCACCAACCATATTCTGTATGCAGATCTGGTTTTCGATTTGCCCCATTTCGCCGAAGAAGATTTAGAGCCCCTCCAGTTTTTGGTGTCGATCCTTCCCGAGCTAGGGATGGGAAAAAGAAACTACATCCAGAATTTAGAATATTTGCAATCGCATGTGGGGGGAGTTTCAACCGCCCTTTCTCTCTATGTCCAAGCTTCAGACCCAAAAGAGATGAAGCCTGCATTTCAACTCCGTGGAAAAGTTCTCGAACACAATATTCCCCTTCTTTTTGAAATTTTTCGTGATCTCTTGTTAGAAGGCCGGCTCGATGAGACCAAACGGATTGAAGAACTCGTCATCCAAGTTCACACCTCCTTAGAGCACCGCCTCTCTAAAAATAGTCTACGCTATGCCACCCAACTCGCGTTGAGCGGCATTTCGCCCGCAGCTAAAATCAGTGAGAAATGGCACGGCCTCAGTTACATGTTATGGATCCAACACATTGTCTCGGACCTGAAGAAAAACCTTCCTCCCCTTCTGCAAAAACTCCACGAGCTCAAAGAGAAACTCTTGACGTTTCACAATCCTCATCTTGTCTTAGGCTGTGATGAACTTCTCCTCGACAAAGTGAAAGAAGAACAGTATTACGGGATCCTCGATCTCCCTAAAAAGTCTTTCGACCCCTGGAGAGGAGATTATCCTTTGAGCACGGTGATTTCTCAAGGACGGATCATTGCAACACCTGTTGCCTTCACCTGCGAAGCGTTCCATGCACCTCCCTACATCCATCCGCACGCTCCAGCCCTCACCGTTGCTTCGTCTCTTTTAGAACACAAAATTTTGCATCCGAAAATCCGGGAACAAGGAGGCGCTTATGGAAGCGGAGCGACGTATACTCCCTCCACCGCCCACTTTAGTTTTTACTCGTACCGAGACCCGAACATCGCATCCACTCTCCATTATTTCCGTGAGGCTCTTGAAATTCTCGCCAATGGCCAGTTCACAAAAAACGATCTCGAAGAATCGAAACTAGAAACGATCCAACATATGGATACTCCCGTCGCACCGGGAAACCGAGCCTCTGTATCGTACGGAAGATGGCGTGAAGGAAAAACGATCCAACTCCGACAACACTATCGGGACCGTGTTCTCGATCTAAATCCCCATGATATTCAGCTAGCCATCTCCAAAGAACTCGTCCCTAAGATCGAACACAGCACCGTCGTGACATTTGCTGGTAAGGAACTTTTAGAAAAGGAAAATACCAAACTCGAAAAACCTTTACCCATTATCCCTATTTAGGTTATCCTATGTCGCCGCGGGCGTATAGCTCAGTTGGTAGAGCGCCTGTCTTACACACAGGTGGTCATAGGTTCGAGTCCTGTTGCGCCCAAAGCTATTCATATTGCGGGAGTAGTTCAATTGGTTAGAGCACCGCCCTGTCACGGCGGAAGTTGCGGGTTCGAGCCCCGTCTCCCGCGTTTTTTCCTCTCTTGTCGAACAATTAAAATTGTGGGATAGTAGAAGTAAATGCCCACAGCTAAGAAAGACTTTAAACACCACGTTTTACTTTATTTCTGGATCATCGTAGGGGCCTTTTTAGCCGCATTTTCTATCCGTGTGATCTTGCTTCCCAATTCGCTGATTGACGGCGGAACGGTCGGTATTGCACTGATTTTATCAAGACTTTTTGGTGAATCGTATCTTTCGTATCTACTCGTTATTTTAAATCTTCCTTTCATCTACTTAGCCTACAAACATATCCGGCGCACCTTTGTGATCCACATGGTGGCCGCCGTCTTATTTTTTGCCGCCTTTTTGATGGCAGCAGCCCATATTCCACCTTTCTTTGGCGACCCCATTGAAGTGATCGTGGTCGGCGGCGCTCTTCTCGGAGTCGGCGTCGGATTGATCATCCGCCATGGAGGATGTCTTGATGGAACAGAAATTTTAGCCATCCTCATCAACCGGAAAAAAGGGTATACCGTCGGGCAAGTTGTTCTGTTTATCAATATTTTTATTTTCACCGCGTATGGTTTGATTTTCAAAGACTGGCATTTTGCTCTCCAATCGCTCATGACCTACATTGTCGCTTTTAAAATGATCGACCTGGTCATCATGGGACTCGATGAACTCAAGTCGGTGCTCATCATCTCCTCAAAACCGAAAGAACTCTCCCATGTGATCATGGAAGAGCTTGGCCTCGGCCTCACCATCGTCCATGGACGGGGCGGATTTACCGGCGATGCACGCGAGATTCTCTATATCATCATCGAAAGACTCGATCTCTCCGAGCTCAAAGAAATCGTGCTGCGCGAAGATCCGACCGCCTTCATGGCCATCGAAAATCTCCACGAAGTGATCTACGGCAAACAGGCCCATCTCCCCTACAAAAAAAAGTATAGGCCGCCATTCCATGCATAATAACAATCTAGAAAAAAAGCTGGGGCATGCCTAAAAAAGATTTAGAACCCCACCAATGGGATGCGTGGCGCGTATTTCGGATCCTGTCCGAATTTGTCGATGGATTCGAGACGATGATTTCTCTAGGACCGTCTGTCGCTTTCTTCGGAGGATCTCAGACCAAAGGAGACCACCCGTATTATCATCAAGCGGCCATCCTTGCTTCAAAGATCGCAAAAGCAGGTTTTGGAGTGATCACAGGCGGCGGCCCGGGCATTATGGAAGCCGCCAACGAAGGAGCCAAAGCAGCCGGTGGAAAATCGTGCGGTCTCTGTATCGATCTTCCAACAGAAGAAGAACCCAACCCGTTTATCGACCGGAAATACCTCTTCCGATTCCGCTACTTTTTTGTCCGAAAGGTGATGTTCGTCCGGTACGCCCAAGCTTTCGTCGTCTTTCCCGGCGGTTTTGGGACCATGGATGAACTCTTCGAAGCCCTCACCCTCATCAAAACCAAAAAAATTGCCCCTTTCCCTGTCTATATGGTCGGCAAAGACTACTGGTCAGGACTACTCGCCTGGCTCAAAGAGCAACCTCTCTTCAACCATTATATTGAACCTGAAGACTTTAGCCTCCTCACCCTCACCGATGACCTCGATGAAATCGTCGCCGGCATCACCCGCCATTGCGAAATCACCGGCTGCAAAGAAAATTTCTAACTTGTATAAAACACCCCCCGTATTTCATACATGAAGCCCATAAAAGGAGAACAAGATACGCATGTAATCAATCCTATCTTATCCTGCTTATCGTGCCGCCGAAGGCGATCCTGTATATCTTGTTATCCCCCTGAAATTTGCACAAAGATCAAGGAGAACAAGATACGCACGATCGCACCAAGTAAACTGGGTGCGGCAGGATATACAGGATGATCAATCCTATCTTATCCTGCTTATCATGCCGCCGAAGGCGATCCTGCATATCTTGTTATCCCCATGAAATTTGCACAAAGATCAAGGAGAACAAGATACGCACGATCGCACCAAGTAAACTGGGTGCGGCAAGATATACAGGATGATCAATCCTATCTTATCCTGCTTATCATGCCGCCGAAGGCGATCCTGCATATCTTGTTATCCCCCTGAAATTTGCACAAAGATCAAGGAGAACAAGATACGCACGATCGCACCAAGTAAACTGGGTGCGGCAAGATATACAGGATGATCAATCCTATCTTATCCTGCTTATCATGCCGCCGAAGGCGATCCTGCATATCTTGTTATCCCCCTGAAATTTGCACAAAGATCAAGGAGAACAAGATACGCACGATCGCACCAAGTAAACTGGGTGCGGCAAGATATACAGGATGATCAATCCTATCTTATCCTGCTTATCGTGCCGCCGAAGGCGATCCTGCATATCTTGTTATCCCCCTGAAATTTGCACAAAGATCAAGGAGAACAAGATACGCACGATCGCACCAAGTAAACTGGGTGCGGCAAGATATACAGGATGATCAATCCTATCTTATCCTGCTTATCGTGCCGCCGAAGGCGATCCTGCATATCTTGTTATCCCCCTGAAATTTGCACAAAGATCATTGCAACAAGCCCTCTTTGATATATAATTGCATCGAATGATTACCAATATTGAACTAGCACGGGCAGAACCTTTATCTTGTTTAGAAAGAAGTGTGTTAATTTGCAAACAACGATCAAAGGAAATTTTTGAAAGGGCGATCGAGATGCAGTTTTCTTATCCTGCACCTAACCTTTTTCTAAGAACCGTTGCTCAAGTGCCGGTGAACGTAGCCATTGGACTCATAATAATTCTTGTAGAAGCTATAGCCGTCTTCACGTCGCTGGCGCAGATGGAGGTGAAAGAAGCTTTTTATTATGCCTGGTCGGCAACGGTGTGGACCCCGCTTGAGATTCTTGTCAGTTTGGTGACAGCGCTCCTGCGGATCGAAAGTAGCGTAGAGAGTTGGAGTGTTGCCGAATCGATCGACATCCTTTTTCTAAAAACAAAAATCTTTTTTTATAGAGAGTATTAATCTCTCGAGAAGCCCGGGTATCTATATAAAAGAAATCGAACCACGCAATGCGATTTTTTTCTTTGGAAAATTAGACGCCTGGTTTTTAAATGAAGAGACGAGAGAGCCTAAAGAAATGGCCCAGCTCAATTTCCATCTCAAAAGAGAGATCGCCCTTTTTATTCGGAATTTCATCGACAACAACTTTTCTACTCATAATCCTCGGATACCTTTGCTTTTGGACTATTTGGACGGGATACCGAGTAACCTAATGAAACCTGCCATGACTGTCGAAGATGCGAGAGATCTATACTTTCATTTTCAAAAAAATACCGGGTTCTATTCACCCAATATCGATTATCTCCTCAAGACACGGTTTGGATACGGTCTTGTTTTCTACAGAGTTTAAGAAGGTATTGTCCATACTCGCTCGTGGCAATCTCTGAAGCGAGATTCTCGAGTTGTTCAAAAGAGATGAAATTTTTCTCGTAGGCGATTTCTTCCAGGCAGGCGATTTTGATCCCTTGTCTTTCTTGGAGGGTTTGGACGAAGATGGAGGCTTTTTGAAGGGTGTCATGAGTGCCCGTATCGAGCCATGCAAATCCCCGCTCGAGAAGACGGACTTGGAGCTGTTTTCTCTGAAGATAGGCGACATTGATGTCGGTGATCTCAAACTCTCCCCGCTTCGACGGTTGAAGGGTCGTAGCAAGATCGATCACTGAATTGTCATAAAAATAAAGACCTGTCACGGCATAAAAAGAAGGGGGGATCTCCGGTTTTTCCACGATACCAATCGGCCTTCCCTCTTCATCCAATTGAAGAACCCCATACCGCTCGGGATCTTTGACCTCATACCCAAAAACAATGGCCCCTTGCTCTAGATTTGCACACGGAGCAATCACCTCGTCGAGGTGGTGGCCATAAAAAATATTATCACCGAGAATCAGGGCCACCGTGTCATCACCTATAAAATCAGCTCCAATGACAAACGCCTCTGCAATCCCTCTCGGAACCGGCTGCACACCATATTCTATCGTCAGCCCTAGGTGCGAGCCATCTCTGAACAAAGCTTGAAACCGGGGCCGATCTTCCGGTGTCGAAATGATCATGATTTCCCGGATTCCTGCCCGCATTAAGACCGACAACGAATAATAAATGAGCGGTTTGTCAAAAACAGGCAGCAGCTGTTTGCACGTTCCAAGCGTAACCGGATAAAGCCGGCTCCCTTTTCCCCCTGCTAAAACGATCCCTTTCATGAAGGGGATTGTATCCTAAAACCTAGACAATAGCCAACGGCAAAAATTTCGGAAGAACTCGATGATAGAATAGAGAACTTTTTTCCAGCGCGGTGTTTGAGGGGCAGATGGGTATTCATTTGCGAGATAATTCCGGATGGCCCTTGAGTACTTGGAACATGTGTTAGGACCAGGGATAGTGGTTAATTCTCGGCGGATTTTTTCTTGGGCAGCTGCGGGCATTGCCGCGAGACGGGCATTAAGATACCGAAGCTTCAATTGAACATGCGCTGGATTTTGGCACATCGCCAAAAGAGCAAATCTGCTTTCGATATCGTCAAAAATCCTTTGATCAGAGGCTCCAAAATCGCATGCCATCAGTTCTCCGGTTAAAGAACCGACTAAAAGTTTACATCCAAAAAATCTCAAACTGGAGGCAGGACCAGGGAATGATTCTAAATATTTTTCGAGCATTTGGATGGTCGTGCCGGAAACGGGTTTTAAAACTTCTATTCTTCGTAGAATACCCATATCAGGAATGACAAAAAGATGCTCGGAAGTCAAACAAAGTTGTTGATAGGCAAGACGGCTTTCATGGATTAAGTCAAATCTCGAATCGACTTTTTTCCAGATCATTAAACCGTCTTCCGTTCCTGCGAGGAGAAAATTTCCATTGAACTGAACGGTTTTAACAGCCGAGTGGGCATTTAAGGTCTGCACCTTGATCAGTTTCTCGAAAATATCGATGGCACCGTCTGCCGCCGCACAAAAGGAAAAATCTTTTTTCAGACAAATATGGGTGTATTTTTTTCCATGATCAAAGGTTGCATGCGCCAGGTATTTCCCACCTCTATATCTCCAAAGGCGAATGCCTGATTCAAAACCGGCATAAAGATCCGATCCCTCACTCATCAGCGCCAGCACGCCGCGCGGGGCTCCAACAATATCCTGGAGATGTTGAAACGACCTCCGACTCCAAACACGGATGGTCCCATCGGAATGTCCTGAAAAAAAATGGTCGTCGTTATTCTCAAAACACATCGCGCACGTGAAGGATGGACCTGGAAGTTCTCTGGTTACAGAAAAAGCCCCTTTCACACACCGCCAGATCCGGACATAGATATCCTCATGTCCTGTAAAAATAAGATTTCCATCTGCATGGATACAACGGATGGGAGAGGTCGACGTGTTACTAATAGCCAGAGTAAATCTTCCATTTCTGATATTCGGCTCAACAATGCGGCTGAGGAGTGCAGGGTCATGTGCAAGACGATAAAAGCGGCGACAAGCTAGACGCACAGGCTCGAGTTCATGCGGTTTTAAAAAACTCAAAACTTCGAGTTGCATTTCTCTAGGGATTTGTAAAAAAGTCATGAATGATTTTCTTGGAAAGTGCAGCCGTCTGCAATGAGCTGATCGATGTAGGTGATCGGATAGTCGTTTTCGAGGAAACGGGTGTCATTCATCATATAGAGATGGAACGGGATGGTGGTCTTGACGCCACCGATATGAAACTCTTTGAGAGCCCTTTTGGCAATTTGGATGGCCTGTTTACGATCTTTTCCACGAACGATCACTTTGGCGATCATCGAATCGTAGTTGGGAGGGATTCGGTAGCCCGAATAGCAGGCGCTATCGACGCGGACATGGGGTCCGCCTGGGGGAATATAATATTCGAGCAGTCCAGGAGAAGGAGCAAAATTCTTGACGGGGTTTTCGGCATTGATCCGAAATTGAATCACATGCCCCTTAGGAGTGATATCTTTTTGGCTGAAGGAGAGTTTTTCTCCTTGAGCAATTTTAATCAGTTCGCAGACAAGATCGATCCCCGTGAGTTCTTCGGTGATGGTGTGCTCGACTTGGATGCGGGTATTGACTTCCATGAAATAAAAGTTCATATCTTGATCGAGAAGAAATTCGACTGTGCCTACAGAGTAATATCCGGCTGCTTTCACGATGCTAATCGCCGCTTCGCAAATTTTACGACGGAGATTTTCATTGAGAATGGGACTTGGAGCTTCTTCAATCAGTTTCTGCCGTCTCCGCTGGATCGTACAATCCCGTTCGAAAAGATAGGCATAATTCCCGTGTTTATCGCCAATCACCTGAATCTCGATATGCCGCGGGTTGACGATCATCTTTTCGAGATAGACATCGGGGTTATTAAAGCTCACTTCGGCTTCTGTTCGGGCAGCTGCAAATTGCCGGACAAATTCATCGGGATCGTAAGCGATCCGAATCCCTTTTCCGCCACCGCCGCCGACCGCTTTGATAAAAATCGGATAGCCGAGTTTGGTGGCCTCTTTGAGCCCTTCTTTGACATCGATCACAATGCCATCTGATCCTGGAATGACAGGACATTTCACTTTTTTGGCAACCGCCTTGGCCTTCGCTTTATCTCCCAATAGACCGATCGCTGTGTGAGAAGGGCCAATGAAATTCAGACCACAACTTTCACAGATCGAGGCAAAGTTGGCATTTTCAGAAAGAAAACCATACCCTGGATGGACAGCATCGGCACCCGTGATTTCACACGCGGATAAAATATTAGATATTTTTAAATACGACTTTTGCGAAGGAGCCTCTCCAATACAAATCGCTTCGTCGGCCTGCAAAACATGGAGCGCTTCACTATCGGCTTGAGAATAGACGGCTACTGTCTGCAGTCCAAGATCATGACAAGCTCGGATGATACGGACAGCGATTTCGCCCCGATTCGCGATCAAAACTTTTTTCATACGACTCGTATTAGTTTGGTTCCAAATTCTACAGGATGGGCATTTTCAACAAGAATCTCTGCAACTGTCCCACTGATGCCTGCTTTGACTTCGTTCATCACTTTCATCGCTTCAATAATACAAACGATCGTATTTTCATCGACTTTATCGCCCACTTTTACAAAATGAGGATCTTCGGGTGAGGGTGCATAGTAAACCGTTCCGACGAGAGGCGCCGCGATGAATTTCCCTTCGACTTTTTTCTCTTCCACCTTTGGAGGGGGGAACTTATGATGCACTTCCGGATGAGGCCCATGGTGGAGATGGGGAGCTAAGACGGGAGCTGGTGGCTGCGGGGCATGATCGTCTTTTCGTTCGAGTTCAAGCTCGTACTCTTCCTTGTCTTTGATGCGAAGACGTTTGATGCCCGCTTTTTCCATCGCAGCCATCAATTCTTTGATTTGCTTTAATTCCATGACTTAAACTCGTTGTATATATTCGTTTGTATGGGTATCGACTTTCACGATGTCACCGGTTTCGACAAAGAGAGGAACATCGATCTTAGCACCCGTTTCTAAAACAGCAATTTTGGTCGCATTGGCGAGATGAGAGGGGCCTTCAGCGGCTTCGGTTTTAACCACCATGAGCTCCAAAAATTGCGGCAATTCTATAGCAAAAATCGAAGGGCCGTAGCACATCGCTTTAACGTCGATCCCTTCTTTCAGATAATTCACTTTATCGGTGATCACCGTCGCAGGAACGAGAACTTGCTCCAAATTCCCCACATCGAGAAAAAGGTAATCTTTTCCTTCGAGATATAGGTATTCCAATTTCCGCTCCGTGAGGGCCACTTCGGTGATCGGTTGCCCGATTTTAAAGTTTCTCTCGACCGTTTCATCGGTCATTAGATTTTTTAGTTTTGTCTTGATGAATGGATTACCTTTGGCCACCGTCACTTTAACAGCCGATTCGACACGGTAGATTTTCCCATCATCGAGAGAAATCGTCATTCCTGGAGAGATTTGATTGCTACTTAACATAAGTTCGTTACAATTTCCTTTAACTGGATCAGTTTCTTAATTGCAAAATCGGCATCTTGAGGAGAGTGTTGAAGGGTCAGCCCTCGCCCCCACTGCATGTGCACCGTGACACACCCCAACTCTTTAGCCGGTGATAAATCTCGTTTTATCCTGTCTCCACAAACTACGGTCTGTGAAGGTGCAAATCGAAATTCATCAAGAATTTTTTTGTAATACGGCTTCTTATCACGGTCTTCAGAGATAATAATCTTACTAAAAATTGTTGAATCTATACCAGCATTTTTCAACTTCAAGAGCTGCTGGTCGGTCTTCCCGATGGTGACCAGGGCTAGCTGGTGGAAGCTCCTGAGCCCTTCCAGCACCTCTGGAGCTTGATCCAGCGTGAAAACCGTAAAATCGGCCGGAAGATCGGAATAAACCGCTTCCAACCCTATATCAAAATATTTGATATCAGCATCGATGATTTCAAGAAATTCCTTTATAGTTTGAGAGGCACTTTCGGCAGCTCCATCGAGTCTTTTTAAGATTTCCAAACTTTCCCCAAACTCAGTTTCAAGACCGGCTTCGACCATTTGGGTGAGAGCGTATTCCAACTTCAACGGTGTAATCGAACCCGTTGTATCGATCAGGGTGTCATCGAGATCAAAGATGATCAACAATGGTCATCAACTCCTGTGCTAATTTCTTCGAGTCGTGCCGGATCAAACTCCGCTTCAAAAGATCTTTCTTTGAACTCAGCTTCAGTTCCCCCAGCAGTGGCGCAAACCGAATTCTTTCATCATCGATATCATTTTCCACCAGGTCGCCTTCCGTCGCATACAGCTCAATCAACTCTTTGGGAGGGCTTTGGTTGTTGCAGAGAATATAATCAAAAACATCTTCGCCGATGAACCGTTCTACTTCCGCCAAATAATCACTCACCTTAAATCCACTCGTCTGTCCGCGACGGTTCATCAGATTGACGATATAAACTTTAATGGCATCGCTCTGACGAAGCGCTTCACTCACTCCCTCCACAAGCAGGTTCGGAATGAGCGACGTGTGCAAACCACCCGGACCGACCACAATCACATCGGCGTTCATGATTTCATGGATCGCATGCGGATTAGCTTTCGGATACGGCTCCAAATAAATGCTGCTGTACCCTTTTTCAATCTCTTGCGAGAGATAAATCTCCCTTTCTCCTTCCAAAACCTGGCATGTTTTCAAAATCATCTTCAGCCGAACTTGGTGGGTCGTCACCGGAATCACTTTCCCTTTGATGAACAAAATTTTTCCCACCTCTTCGACAGCCTTTTCAAAACTCCCCGTCACTTTCTCCAGCGCCGAGAGCAAAAGATTCCCAAAACTGTGACCCCCCAGTCCTCCCTGCTCAAACCGGTAATTCATCAAACTCCGCATCAGCCTCGAAGAATCCGATAAGGCCACCAAACACTGCCGGACATCCCCCGGTGGCAAAACTCCCAACTCATCCCTTAAAATCCCCGTGCTTCCCCCATCATCGGCCATCGACACAATCGCGCTGATATCAACATCGTAATTCTTCAGCCCCTTCAAAACTGTGAAATTCCCCGTTCCTCCACCCAGCGTGACGACTTTCTTCATCCCTTCCCCGCCTTGCGTAGTTTTTCAATCGCCTTTTTCATATCCGGTGCTTTATAGACAAACGTCCCCGCAATCAAAATATTTGCGCCCGCTTGGACACACTCTTTTCCTCTCTCCGCATCAATCCCTCCATCCACGGCAATACTCAAGTTAGCTTTTGCCCTCCCAGCCATTTCCCTCGTAAATCGAATTTTCTCCACCACATCTTCGATAAATTTCTGACCACCAAAACCTGGATGGACTGACATGATCAAGAAACTATCACACTTTCCCAAAAATTTAATCCCCATTTCCTGAGATGTCTCAGGGCAAAATGCAAGTCCCGTCTGAACATTGCATCTCTTGATATATTCCAAAATCTCCTCGACATCTTCCGTCGCCTCAAAATGGAACGTGATCCGATCTGCCCCCGCCTCGACAAACCGCTCCACATAATCGTATGGATTGTACATCATCAAATGGACATCCAAAAAAAGAGCCGTCGCTCGATTGATCGCCGCCACCGCCTTCGGCCCAAACGACAAATTCGGAACAAAATGTCCATCCATCACATCGACATGCAATCCATCGGCCCCCGCATCCTCTGCCCGCTTAGCCTCTTCCGCTAATCTCCCAAAATCTCCCGCCAATATCGATGGATGGATCTCAATATTCTTTTGCATTTCGCATCATTCTATTGCTCTATAAACTTAATTTCTAGCCTTTTAAAGATATTAGCTTATAACTCCTTGCTATTTAAGGATTTATGAACACTTTAAATTTAATCTAAATAATGCTATAATCGAACCTAAATTTAACAAGGAAAACACACATGTCATCAAATATTTCTCAGGTTATTTCTTCGGGAGTCGCCTCTTCTCTAATCTACGGTTTGTTGTTAACAAATCGATCGAAAAATTCATTTACTACGGGCGGGATTTACGGGACGATATCCGCTGTTGCAACGATGATTCTCCGTTCCTTAACAAATCCTTATTTCAATCGTCTCAAGATGCCTGAAGCAAAAGGTTTGGCCTTTTTGTCTATTTCTGCAACCTCTTGGGTTATCACAGCCCTCATGATGAAATATCTCCATAAAAAAACTCAGAATGAACTTTTGAATCTCAATACTGAAGCTGCAACGGCAAGTGCTCTTGGCAGCATCTCCTTGTTAACCTGGAATAGTTGGGAAACCCTCGCTGGACCAGGTGCCGGCTCATTCTATGATATTAAATACGAAATGGATCCGAATTCTGATCCATGGAACCATGCAATGTTGCCCCTCAGAATGGCATTAATGATGGGTACTGCCAACGCAGCCTACACATCGTTCTCTTCTTTAATAAGAGGTCGTGTTCATCCAGATGAAGAACAGCGACAAGAGCAGATCATTAAAGCTCAATTACAAGCCGGCATTATCTATGGAACACTCTCAGGTGTTGCCAATACTGCTTTCCGCATCGCTGTGAAAAGTTATTTCAAGGGCCTTCCCCCTGCTGAAAGTAAAAATACGGCGTTCTTTTTAATGACAACAACTCCTTGGTTACTTTCAACCGTTGTGATGAGATTTCTTCATAAAATGACTCAGCAGACCCGCTTTCAACTGAACCCTATAACAGCTACAGGCGTGAATTTACTATTTTCTCTCTCTCAAAATTTAGACATTATTGATCCTGAGTTGGCAAAATTTGTTAAAAGGGATATTCTTTAAGCATGGCCAATAGAATTTTAACTACCGCAGGAGAAATTACCCTCAAGAGCTGTTTAGTTGCAGAAATGGGGCTTCAAGCTGCGACTGTTCTTTCTGCAGGGACGGCTGCAGGCCTTAGCGCCCTAGCAACAGCTGCCTTTGTGATGGATAAGATCACCTCTATCTTTACCCTTGGAAACTTCAGGATAATCCACATTCAAGCTTTTATCCTCAGAAGCGATATCATTTGGCCTCGCTTGATCAAGATCATTCGGTATTCTGCCATCACATCCGTTGTTTCGGCCGTTCTTCTGGCCTTTGTCGTTGCTATTAAGTGCCTTACGGCAACATTACTGGGCAAGAGAATTAACTGGAAAAACTGGCAATTCTAATTTAGTTTTATTATTAAATAATTTATAATAGTTATAAGTAATTTTAATAATAGGAACTAATATGTCGATCTATTTCAATATTGTCATTGAAGGCAATAATTATCGTATTGAAGAGAGCCGTGTAAAACAATGTTCAGCTGCTGACACTTTATCGAGAATCAATGAGATTTTTCAAAAGAAATGGGTCTGTCTAACATCGGAAGATGGTAGCCGGCTAAAAGCACTCGCAGATACGATTCAAGAACGATTTCAAAGAAAACTAAACCGGTTCAAAATTTTCGGAAGATGTCTTCCTCAATTGGTTCAGAGTCTGATGGGACAGGGCGCTTCTATCGGTCTTGTTCAAGTGTTATACCAGCAAATAGTCACCACCTATCAAGTAGGTCGAAATTTGAGTGTATTATCCGATGAACTCAAGCTACAGATCATGGGTTGTCTCGGGCCGAAAGATTTAGGCAGAGTCGCCTGCGTTGGCAGAGATACTTCACGCCTTGTTTTGGATAAAGTGTTCAAGACCGACTTTGTAACGCAAGCACAAGAATTTGGATATCTGGGAGATGATCCAAAAGCAGCACGCCTATTTATGAGTAGTTTATATCGAGATATTCAGATCCTTGTTAAGGGAGAACATCGATACCTTTCATCAAGATTCCGTTATGACGACTATACCCAGCCATGGTTGTTGGATAAAAAATATATCGCCTATAAATTATCTAGAGATGGCTCGAGAGTCTTTGATTTTGAAGCAACATTGCGGAACATGAAATCGATGCCAGCCCTAGAGATATTCCAAATCCTTTTTTATCAACATAAAAGAGTTGACTGGAACTCCGGTCAGTGGAATTACAACTCTGCTTTTGCACAATTTCTAATTGCGATTCAAAAGAAACAAAATAAAGTCATGGAACACCATGCGCTCCGTGTATTGAACTGTGAACTCAATACTGCCGTTTCGGGTTATAGAGAATCTAACTCCACCCACTACGAGTTGTTAATTCGATTAGGTGCTTACATTCCTTCTATGTTAGCAAAAGCCCTAGATACGAATTGTCTACCGATCATAAAGGCTTGTGTCGAATGCGCTCAAGATTTAGATAAAAACGATGTGCTTCGTGCTGCCGCTGGCTCTGGAAAAGTAGACATTATCCGGTATTTGCTCGAACAAGGTGCAGAGGTCGATTCTGAAGATTCATCTGGAGCAACACCTTTGTTTCATGCTGCAATGGCTGGCCATACAGCGGTTTGCGGACTTCTCCTGGATAAAGGTGCCGATGTGAATGCAGAGCATGAAACAGGTTACACTCCTTTACATGCTGCTTCGAAGAATGGCCATGTCGGTGTCGTCAAATTGTTACTCGATCGAGGTGCCGATGTTCAAAGTCATGATACCGTGGTTGGCACACCGCTGCATCTGGCAACAAATAAAGATGTGATGCAAGTTCTCTTAGCTCATGCGACTGACCTGGAAACAACAGATCGATTTGGTCGCACTCCACTCAGATGTTTTATTCAATCGGGTCATCTTGGGGTTGCTCGTCTATTATTGAAAAAAGGAGCCGATGCCAATACCTTCAACCATATAGGGGAAACCGTCTTATTTGATGCCATTTTGAAAAATGAAGACAGTGTCCGACTCCTTCTTGAATTTGGAGCGCGCATCGATAGCAATCGCAATGGTGAAACACCCCTACAAAGAGCCCTTCGTAAAAACGTTAACCCGCGTATCGTTGAAGCCCTGATTTTAGCAGAAAAGGAAGCTCTTAAAAAGGAAATGGAACGTCTCCGTCTCAAAGCTCAGCAAGATGCAGACTACAATCAATCCCTCATCGCAGATCAACAAAAAGAAATCGACCGCCTCAAAGGCCAGCTTGAAGGGAAAATCAAGAAAGATTCCTAGTACAGTTTAGGAATGGCCCGAATCATGAATTCATCGAAGAGAGGAACCGTAAAAGCTATATCTCCATAGGCTGGGCTATAAATCATCCCTTTCTTTAATAATTTTGCTCGAACAGGGCTTAAACTAGAGGGTTTGATATTTAAAAGATGCGCTACATCTCCTATGCGCTGAACGCCGGCTCCAAACTCAGCCATCGCGCGCAAGAAATTCTTTTCACTTAGAGTTAGCCTGTCGAAACGAACTCTAAAGAAGTTCCTATCAAGTCTTGGAATAACCGAATCTGTAGCATCTCTTATAATTTGCAATTTTATTGGACTCGAGGTAGCTATATTCCATGCCTGATACCCCCATTCTTGAAGAAAATAAGGATATCCTTTTGTAAGACGAAATATTTCTTCAAGGGCAGTAGGTTCAAAATAGACTCCAGTTGCTCGCGCAGGTTCTCTCAATGCTTTCGCTGTATCTTCTTGCGATAATGCACCGATATCTGGAAAACTGAAAAGCCTTTCTGCATATGATTTCGATTCGCCTGCGAGACCAGGAAGTATTGGTAAACCTGCCCCAAGAAGCACAAGAGGTAGTTGGCGTTGCTGTATCTTATGCATTGCCATAATTAATGCCCCTAATTCTTTGCTGCTAAAATATTGAATTTCATCAATGAAGATAGCTATCGAACACTGACGATCTTCAGCAGCTTCACCGATTGCAACAAAAAGATTAGGTAGATCGATTTCCAAATCTCCGCTATCAGCGGATCCCCTTTCTGGTTCAATATCTACACCAATAGTTACATCATTCATTGTGATTTTGATTGCACCAATAAAACTTCTCAGAACAGCTAATCCCCTCTTTACTTTGTTACTCATACCTGCAATTCGATCGAGTTCAAAAAGAAGGGTCCTGAGATAGGGAATGATCAAAGGCCCGAGTTCTTTATCTTCGTGGGCCTCGATAAATATTGTGCGACATCCAGCTTCTCTAGCTAAGTGCTCGATTTCATTGAGCAAAACTGTTTTACCAACTCCTCGAAGCCCGTTTAGAAGCATACTTTTTTCAGGTCGTTTATTCTTTATTCTGCCAAGGAGTATCCGAGCTTGTTCAAGTATTGGATCACGTCCTACAAGTTCAGGAGGCGGTGAACCGGCACCAGGTGAGAAGGGATTAATAATTGGATCCATAACTTATACCTACTTATACCTACTTATACTCGAATTTGACTATAACTAGGTATAAGTTGTTATGAACTTACCCTGTTATTTAAATCTAAAGCATTTATTACAAAGGACTTAAATTGGAAAAAATTAAAATATCGAAAAAATTTTTTCCTTTCATCTAGATCTTTTGAAAGAAACATTTACCCTAAAAATTTTTCTTCGTGTTCAGTATTCAGAAATGTTTGATCTTATTGATCGACATCTTTAAAGTTTCGATCTTTAACTAGAGGTTTATCTATGACACAAGCGGCAGCTCTTTTTGTTACTTCTTTTCTTGATCCCCTCATCGAGACGTACACTTTTTGCAAAGACAGGGTTCGAGAGCAAGGTGTTATTCAAATAACATGCAACTCTATCCAAGGTGTAGGCAGGGCTGTCCGGGAGCATCCTCTCGATGCCGTATGTCTTGTAACGGGCTTTCTGGGAAACGTGGAAGTCTTATTGCCCGTCGTTCATCTCGTGAATAGAGTGAAAGCCGCTCAGCTCATGAAGAGAATGTTCATTTCTGATCGATCGTCATCTTTAGCAGCAAGGTTAGTCACAGTAACATCGTATGGGATGGTCGCCTACTTCGTTTTGTCACCTTCGGTTGCAGCAGCTCTTGAATACAATAGCCTTGCCGATGCCAAAAAAGCATATCCAGGGGGGCCTTGTCCATCCGATCCGTGGCAAAATCTCATGCATCCTGCTGCAGAGTGTGTCCGGCAAACAGAAAGTCTTCACGAGTGTCAATCGGTAATCCCCAGTCAAACTCACAACGATTTATATGTCTTCACTCGGCACCTTTCCACGCAAGTCACTATGGATCCTGTTTCGATCATCAATTTTGCCAAAAATATGACCTGTTTTTATACCTCCCTAAATGAGACTTCAGGTGTGGCTAAAACCTGTTTTCCCGATTTGAACCGGCTCGACATCCGGACGATCGAACAAGTGGAAGGAATGACATTGTCAAAAGCCCATGAAGGTCTCCAGCCTGGCGAAAGTGTGATCCATATCGGGATGCAGCTCGAAAATCAAGGGTGCGGTTTTTTCTCCCCAACTGTAGCAAAAACAGACTTAGAGCACGGTGTCTGTCTATTGACCTCTTTAAAACCAGGTGATTCTGTCTCACAGATGTGTTTCGATCCCCAGCATCCAGAATCGATTACCCTGAAAAAAATTGAAGGGATAGAGTTAAATCATCCCACCGAGGGTCCCGTCTCTGTTCTCATCAAAGATCCAAAAGCGTTTGGCCTCCGCGTCGAACCAGATCGTCCTGATTGCGCCCCGGATTGCACTTTGGCAAACCGGCTCTCCTTCTGGGACGCCCTCCTCCTGTGGTGGAACCAAGAACCTTCTTGTGAATCATCCAAAGCGAAAGAAAAATCCGATCCATAACTTATACATTTTCGTAGATGATAAATTTATCGTTCTTATCGTTATATCGTTTAATCGTTGCAGTAACGATGTGAACGATTTAACGATAAGAACGATGGGACAAGACAGAGATTGCCTTCTAAGTAGATTGAAGCTTTCTAAACCATGACTGGCCGCCACGATCTAAGGGGAGGTGGTATGTGCTGACGTGGCTGGCGACAAGAAGGGCAATTTCAGCGGGAAGACCTGTTGCGCGGAGGGCTCGTTGAACGTAGCTGTGCGGGCCCCGTGCATAGAGAATGAGTTTATTCGCATCACGGATCTCTTTTTCGAATTCGCGAAGAGCCGGAAACCGATCTTTCTTTTCATGGAGGGAGCGAAGTTGGGGACTTGTTAAACCGGTAAAATCGACTTGGATGATTTGGTCACAGAGGCTGCATAATTCGATGAGGTCTGGATCGGGATTTTGGCTTTCTTCTAAAATCCTCTTGCTCTCGAGTTGGGTCTTTTTAATTCTCAAACTTTGATAAATTCTTTTAAAAACAATGGCTGTTTTTTGATTAGCATCTATAGACAAAATATCGCATTTTTCATTTCTTAAAAGGGCCTTTATAGCTTCGGAAGAGTGTTGCCTAACTGCACAATGTAGAGGAGTTGTTTCGTCGTGCTCCCACGCATTCACTTGTGCACCTTTAGAGATTAATAAATCGATCGCAACCTGTGTCTTTTCTAAGTCACTACATGCGGCTCCATGTAAGGCAGTTTCCCCCCTCAAACGACTGACTTGACGAACATCGGCTCCTCGATCTAAAAGAAGTGTCATCACTTCGATGTGGGCATATCTTGCTGCCTCATACAAAGGGAATCTATGGCCTCCCTTTTCCAAACGAGGGTCTGCACCCTTCTCTAAAAGAAGAAAGGCGATTTCTTTTGAACCTTTAAATGCAGCTACCTGAAGAGGAGAAGACATATCTAAAAGATCTGGTCCTTTCCATGCAGTTGTGTTAGGATCGGCATCTTTTTCTAAGATAAGTCTTACAGCACCCACCTGATTTGCTCCTGCAGCTTGCAGTAAGGGACAACCTACACAACTGACAAAATTGACATCCGCCCCGCTAGAGATGAGAAGGCGTGCAGCATCCAGCCTACCATTCCGAACAGCCTCACAAAGAGGCGTTCCAAAGTAAATATTATCCGCATCCACAGGAATTTCCCTTTTTTCTAAAAGAGATCTTAAAACGGGTAAGTTACCATCCCCTGCAGCAGCGTGTAGATGAGTGTAGGTATCTTCGGGTTTGAGTTTTAGACCATGCCGGATGAGAAGACGGGTTATTTCACTACTTTTTCTTGCATCCGTCAGTGTACATCCATCGACTGAAGCCCCTTTTTCCAGGAAGAGTTTGACAAACTTAAGCCAATTTAATGTAACAGCATATTTTAATGGAGTATCACTGAGAGGTTTAAAAGGACGATTTAAATCGGCTCCCATTTCAATTAAAGCTCTTGCCATTTCGAATAAATCTCGACTCATGGCTAATTGAAACAGGTTTATCTCCTCGGTATTGAAACTATCGATATTTGAAATTCCAAAAGATCTCACCAAGGCAACATTTCCACTTTCGACGGCATTATAAAATCGGCTAATAGGAAGGGGCCTTTCGGGAGAAATAAGCTTGATTAACTGCTCGTCACCGACAAGAACAGCTGTGCTAAGGTCTTGTTCTTTTATTGTGGCATTGCTTTGAAGGAGCCTTAGGGCGACTTCTCGATGTCTACACTCGAGAGATCTTCCAAGGGGTGTATTGACAAAGAATCCTTTATAATATTTACCCAGCCTATTGGGATTTCCTCGACTGACTAAAAGGAGATTGACAATGTCGACTCTTCCAGTCTCGGCAGCCCTGCACATTGCCTCGGTTTCGTCGATTTTTGCCCCGATATCGAGGGCATATCTGACTTCGGTGTAGTCGTGAGCTTCAACCGCTCTCACGAGCCATTCATTAGGAGTCAGTGGTCTAATAGCCATATTAACAAATATTTTACTAAAAATTTACTTAAATTTCATCTCAAAAATGTAAAAATGACACTGTACTTATCTTCTTCTAAACCAAGGGGATAAGGTTCTCTCTTTCACCTTCAGTTATAAAAATGATATCATATTTACTATGGCAACACGCCCTATTACAAATGCGCCTTATTCACTTCCCTACCCTTCCCTTCAAATAGATTTACCAGATAACTCTGGAAACACACCGTTGCATCGTGCCTGTTATTCCTCAAGTCAAGGAGCCCTATATCTCCTACAAGCTGGTGTAAAAATAGATACACCAAATAAAAATCTTACCACTCCGCTCCACATCGCATGTTATGCTCGTAGAAAAGAGGTCGTTTTAGCCCTGCTTGAAAAAGGTGCAGCAACCGATGTAAAAGATACGTTTGGAACGACACCTTTTCTCCTGGCTTGCCAGCAACTCGATGCAGAAACTCTCGAAGCATTCAAGAAAAAAGGGGCAAACCTCGATCAGTTGGGGGACAACGCTAAAAATGGGATCGATGAAGCTGTGACCTGCAGCAATCCGAGTACACTTAGCTTTCTTTTGGATAACGATCTTCCCATTATAGCTTGGGAAGTCGGTGGAAAACTGCTTTCTCCTTTCCATGCTGTTTTGGGTCAAGAAAACCTCGTCTTCATTTTTTTAGACAACCAAAGAAAGAGACTCGCAAAGGTCGTCGAACTTTTTTCAAAAGAAGCGACAGAAAAAGGCATGGATTTTATTTTAAGAACCTTCACTCATCAAGTTTGGATGCACGATGCTTATGCAAAATCTCCTTATTCTGAGAAATTCATCGAACAAACACTCCTTATCTCCAGCATCCTTTCTTGTCCCACCCTCTTTAACCATATGGCGGCTCTAAGGGAAATCTACACCCAAAAAATATCCCAGTCGACATCGGTCGAAGAACTTGAAAAATTACAAAGAGAAAAACTAGAAATAATCGATCTGCGACTCCCCCGAATACGTTCTCTATTTTCCCATATCTTTCAAAGACCCTTTCTAACCACCTTCTGGATGAAGATGACACTGTTCATCGCCTCTTTTAATCAACTTCTCCATACCTGTATTACCAAACGTGCTTCTCTTTTACCCAAAGATCCAGAAGCAGAATTTGATGAATCGGACGTCTTTGCTCTCCTGGCGACTCTCGGCATCGGAGTTGGTCAAACCCTGGGAGGAGTTGACATCACTCCTTTAGAAAGTTTTGACATTCTTCTAGGAATCCAACCAGAGGAACTCTATCAGTTAGGAATACGCACAGGATCCGATCTCCGTATCCTAAACATCACCTTCACCCTCCGCTTTTTAAACGAAAAAGGAAACCTAACCGAAATCCTTACTGAAATGGCAAGACTATCTCGGTTTTATAATGATCACATCTTCCCTCTAAATAGACAATTTCCTTTAGAATTTTCCATCCCACAAAAATCTCTGGATTTTCACAAAGACTACTGTATCTTTAGCCTGAGAGCTTACTGTCAATTTCTCAAAGCCCACAATTGGCCAGCCTTTCTCCAACAATCCGACCTTGACTCCCTCACCGCCGTCCGCCAAAAATGGCCCGACTTCCCTATCGGCGACCGGAAAGGGACCAAACGAAAAGATCCGTAGAAAAAAACTGGAAGTATCAACAATGATTTAAATTAGAAGAGTGTTGAAGAAATTTTTTCCTTTCATCGACATCTTTTGAAAGAAGGATGTATCCTAAAAATTTTTCTTCGTGTTCGGGACGGACACAGATGAGTTGCATTTCCATGTAGTTGGAAGGATCGATCTCGGATAAGGTGTCTTTCCGTGCCATGATGTAGACGGCTTCGGCGTCTTCATCAGTAAGGATTTTTTCGGAGGGATTTTCGATCAAGTTTTTCCAAAGAAGAAACAGTTTATTGAGTTGCTGGGCGGGTACAATGCTCCTGGCTTCGACGGGGTAGATGGAATGGAAAAACGATTCTAAAAGTTGACTGTTGTTGCCGAGGAGGCGTTGAAGAGCGGACAGAATTTCAATTTGCTTGGCGATCATTCCGCCGTTGTAATCGCGGAGATCCCCTATGAGTCGAGATAATTCTTGGATAACGGCCTGCCTGGCCCGAAATAGGTCGACAGAATAGTCGGTTCTTAGGAACGGTTGGGACGAAAGGCGGACGCGAAAGATATTGGCTTCCTTCGGATGTTTTTTTCGGAGCATTCCCATCCGTTTGATACGGTCGGGAAGATAGGTTAAAAAACTATCTTTTTCGAAAAGTGAGTGCAGCGGTGGCGAATCTTCGAACAAAATTCGGACGACGATCACGGTGAAATAAAGATCGCCTTCTTTTTGCTCATCAAAAATGAGGACTACTTGGGGAAGGTCTTTGATGAAACGGAGTTGATTCGACAGAGTGACAACATACCGGATGATTTCTTCTTCATTGCGGGGCATGAAAAGCGATTTTAAAGGAACTTCGATCGTTCGCTTGATTTCTTCGGGCAAAACAAGGCGTAAATGTTTCAGCTCGGCAGGGGTAAAATTATCCCCATTTTCTTTTTCGATCTCTAGATAGAGAAGATGGATCTCATTAGATTCATTCATGTAAAACGAATCGGAAACAGGTTTAATGCCGGCCAGGCAATTTTGTAGAGCCTTCTGCAGATGGGCTTCTTCGAAGATTTCATGACTGCGCAGAACATTAAACCCGACACAAACCCCAATCACTCTTTTGAGTCCCCAGGGTAGATTGAGATCAACGGTGCTCAGCTTGAAACGGAGATGCCGTTTATCGGGACGGATCTCTATCTCTCGTAGAATCGATTTCCTAAACAAATAAAACACCACAATGAGCCGGCTTAAGTGGTGAGGATCTCGAGGGATTTTGAATTCCTCTTTACTCATCACCATAAAATATTGGAGTTCACCGAAGATATCGTAATCGATTTCATCGGGTTTTCGTTGGATAAGCTCCGAGATTTTTTCTTGAAGAATCCCGTGTTTTTCTTGACTAGACAAAAGGTGCATTTCTAAAATCCGGCTTGCGTGATAAATCGAAACCATTCCCAGTCTGACTTCTGTCTGAATGATCCGGAGATTGTGCTCTAAATGGTGAATATCGATCGATGGGTCGATCCGGATTGACATTTCTGCAAAGGTATGGAGTCCCGATTGTAATTTGAAATCCGATGTGAAATAAGAGGCGACATCGAGTCTATGCCCTGGAATGAGCCACCGATGGATCATTTCGGAAAACAGCTTGCCCATGTTCAAACGGTGGCGAGAGACCAAATGGAGAACGAGCAACTCATCTTTCCAAGCCCATCGAAAAAAAGGAAGCTCAGCGGAATCCATTTTCTTCAAAAAACCATCAATATAATCCAAAAAAAATCGGTTCACGAAGCCTCGTAAACTTTGGGAAGATCGAGCCCCCTTTTTCCGATTAGAGTTCCTGGATTCGGTTGATGAAACGACCGGACATGGAGAACAATGCCGTTTTTTGCAGCCAGCTCAATACACCGACTTTGAAGAACCTTCGCTCCTCTTTGAGTGATATTGAGCGCCCGGTCATAATCGAGTTTTTGAAAAAATTCAGCCGTTGGATTTTTTTTCGGATCTTCTGCAAACATTCCCGGGACATCTTTATAAAATTCGACACCTTCTGCACCAAGAGCTACGGCGAGTGCCACTGCACTTGTATCGGATCCGCCTCTTCCGAGCGTTGTGATCTCCCCTTCCCCGCTCACCCCTTGAAACCCCGCCACAATGACAATTTTCCCGAGCTGAAGATGTTTCGTCAAACGGTGTGCCCTGATTTCGATAATCCTGGCTTCTGAATGATCGCCTGTGGTGATAATCCCCGCTTGACTGCCGGTCAAACTGATCGCCTCTTTTCCTTTTAAAGCCAGCGCCATCGCCAGCAGCGACATGCTGATCCGTTCACCGACCGAAATGAGCATATCTTGCTCCCGCTTCGGAGGCATCGGATGAACCTTCCGAGCCAGTTCCAACAGCTCATCGGTCATATTCCCCATCGCACTCACGACCACTACAAGCCGCTCATACTCCAGACTCCGCTCTACAATCAAATCAGCGATCTTCCCAAATCGATCCGAGGAAGCCACAGCCGCCCCACCAAACTTCAAGACAAGCGTCATAAAAGTGGAGTATGAGAATAAGATGTTTTCTTAACAATATCTATCATTCCTGAAATCCTCATTTTTGAAACGAAGGCACTCACTTGCATTTAATGAGTACTCTTGTTACATATGTGAATATGACAGGAAAATATGAAAATATTTTGAAGGGTCTTTTAAAAAGGTCATTATTTACCTCTAAAGATGCAAGACATGCAGGATTGCCTAGTCGAATGCTTGCGTACTATTGCTCCAAAGGACTGATTCGAAGAATTGGACGAGGAATATATCAATCTGTAGATTTTGATTCTAAGGCAAATGTTGACTTAGAAGATCTTGCTTTAACAGCAGCAAGTATTCCTAACGGAGTTATCTGTCTTATCTCTGCATTATATTATTATGATTTAACCGATCAAATTATGAGGGAATATTGGATTGCAATTCCTAATAAAAACAGGGCGCCTAAACGACCTCATGTACGGATCGTAAGAATGAGAAACATTGCTCTTGGACAAGAAGAAATTACCATAGGCAAATACACTGTTAAAATCTTTGATCGGGAGCGAACTATTATTGATGCTTTTCGATATTTAAGTTTAGAAATTGCAATTAAAGCTATAAAAACATATTTTTCTCATGCTACAGAGTACAAACCTAACCTGAGAAAACTTGAAAAATATGCTCAAATACTCAAGGTCGATATAGGACCATATATCCTGGCATATACGACATGACTTCTTCAAAAGAACAAGCTTTGAAAGCTAAAATTCTCCGTATCGCTAATGATACAGGAGAAACAGCTGCATCAATCTGGCAGAATCTTATGCTCGAACGTTTTTTAGCACGCCTTGCTCAATCGAGTTTTCGAGATGCCTTTATCCTTAAAGGCGGGCTTTTGCTTTCAAAATATATGCCAATTGGGAGACAGACACAAGATTTGGATTTTTTTGCAAAAAATATAAAAAATGAAGAAAACCTCCTAAGAAGTGCTTTTGAAGCTATCACTCAGCAAGAGATAGATGATGGGTTCGAATTTAAGAATATTAATGTTAGGCCTCTGATTCATCCGCATATGTCTTATTTAGGCGCTCAAATCTCATTGTTTGGTTTTTTTGGAAAAATTCGCTTTAAAATAGAAATCGATCTGGGGTTCGGAGATATTGTTCAGGACATTATTCAGGAAATCCCGTTAATAAAAAACTGTAATGTCCCTCTTTTCGAAGGCTCTATTCATTTGAGATGTTATCCGAAAGAATTTATTTTCGCCGAAAAGCTTGAAACGATTATCTATCGGGGAGAAAAAAATAGTAGAATGAAAGATTTTCATGATATTTACTCTATGATAGAAAAAGAAGATAGTTTAAATAAGCAAAGACTAAAAAAAGCCATTCTCGCTGTTTTTGATCATAGGAAAACAGTTTTCGATTTATCTTTTTTTCAATCTAAAGAAATAAAAATGCTCGAGACACATTGGACGCATTATTTTAGAGGTTTGAACTCGAAAACATTTAAAACTCTTCCCTCATCTTTCATGGACCTAATTAACTTTTTGAACATCTGGATTACTTCTAATATATATCGAACGTGACTCAAAAAAAATATTACTTCTTAAAATTCTCCGGATAAATTATTTTTATTAAAAAAATGAAAAAGATCTTAGGATTTCTCGCCATCGCGGCGGCTGTTGTTTTTGTCTATTTTGTTTTGACGCATGAAAAAGCGTTGCTCACGCATCCCAAAGGGATCATTGCTCAGGGCGAACTGGGGCTTATGAAGAAAAACTTTCTTCTTATGCTCACCATTGTTGTTCCGACGATCATTTTCTTATTTGTGACAGCTTGGAAATACCGAGCTAAAAATTCCAAAGCAGAATACAAGCCCGACTATTCGCATGGGGTTTTTGGAGAACTGATTTTATGGATAATTCCTGCTGTGGTCATCGCTGTGATGGCCGTCATTGTTTTGAAGGCAACTCATGAGCTAGACCCTTACAAACCTCTTCAAAGTTGTGTCAAACCGGTCACGATTCAGGTCGTTGCACTCGACTGGAAATGGTTGTTTATTTATCCCAATGAGCAGATTGCGACTGTGAATTTCATTCAAATTCCAGTGCAAACTCCGATCCATTTCGAGCTCTCAGGGGATGGGTCTCCGATGAACTCATTTTGGGTTCCACAGCTGAGCGGGCAAATTTACTCCATGACCGGAATGACAACGCAGCTTCACATGATGGCCGATGCTCCAGGTATTTACTCGGGCAGAGCTGCCGAGATCAATGGAGAAGGTCTTGCCGATATGACATTTGTTGTAAAATCGACTTCGCCTGTCGATTTTGAGGATTGGGTTGCAGAGGTAAAACAATCACCCCTGAAACTGACAAGTCCCGTGTACGCCGAACTTGTCAAACGGTCCAAGAAAAATCCAGTCGCTTTCTATTCGAATGTCGAACAAGATCTATATCATAAAATCATCATGAAATATACACATCCATGAACTTCTCCCCTCTTGGAAAACTGACTTCAGACGCACTGCCGCACCACTGGTATACCATTGGTGGAACGGCTTTTGTTGTGATGATGTTTATTGTGTGCGGTGTGATCGTAACGAAAAAGAAAAGGTGGGGTTGGCTTTGGAGAGAATGGCTCACCTCGACCGATCCAAAAAAGATCGGGACAATGTACATGATTTTTGCTGCCCTGATGCTGTTTCGCGGGCTCATCGATGTGGGGATGATATGGCTTCAGCAGTCTCTTGCCGCCGATTCACAAGGGTATCTAACATCCGATCATTTTCAAGAGATATTTACGGCGCATGGCGACATCATGGTTTTTTTCGTGACCATGGGCTTTTTCTTTGGACTCATGAATTGGTTTGTCCCCCTTCAAATCGGAGCACGCGATCTCGCTTATCCCTTTTTGAATTCCCTCGGTTTCTGGCTCACGGTCGCAGGCGGTGGACTGATCAATTTGTTTTTTATGGTCGGAGGACATTTTGCCAATACAGGATGGCTGGCTATTGCTCCACTGTCAGAGCTCGAATTTAACCCGGGTGTAGGAGTCGATTATTTAATTTGGAGCCTGCAGCTTTCAGGGCTTGGTAGCTTGATGGCTGGAATTAACTTTATGGTAACGATCATCAAAAAACGGGCACCGGGAATGACACTCATGAAAATGCCCCTCTTCGTTTGGACTTCCCTTTGCGCCATGCTTCTCATTATCTCGGCCTTCCCTGTTCTGACTGCAACGACATTCCTTCTTTGGCTCGACCGTTTTTTGGACATGCATTTCTTTTCGGTCGGATTCGGCGGCGATCAAATGATGTACTTCAATTTCATTTGGATGTGGGGGCACCCGGAAGTTTATATTTTGGTCTTGCCTGCCTTCGGAATGTTTTCAGAAGTTGTCTCGACGTTTTCACAGAAAAAAATCTTTGGTTATGCATCGATGGTCTGGGCAGCCCTCACGATTACTTTTCTCTCTTATTTGGTATGGCTGCACCACTTTTTTACCATGGGAGCCGGTCCCAGTGTGAACTCTTTCTTCGCTATTGTAACTTTATTGATTGCTATTCCATCGGGTGTCCAAGTCTTTAACTGGATTCTGACCATGTTTAAGGGGAAAGTCACGTTCGCTTCTCCCATGTTCTGGTTTATCGGTTTTGTCTGCGTATTTACACTGGGAGGAATGGCTGGACTCACACTGGCTTCACCTCCGGCTGATTTTCAAGTTCATAATAGCTTATTCTTGGTTGCCCATTTCCATACGATGATCGTGGGAGTCGCCCTTTACGGAATTTTTGCAGGCATCACCTATTGGTTCCCTAAATTTACAGGAATTAAGCTCAATGAGAGGCTTGGTAAACGGGCGTTCTGGTTTTGGCTCATCGGGTTTTTTGTCTCTTTCATTCCGATGTATCTTTTGGGATTTATGGGAGCGACAAGACGGCTCGATCATTATGCTGCCGAGACAGGCTGGCAGCCCCTCTTTATCACTTCAACAATAGGCTTTGCCCTCATTCTATGTGGACTCGCCACTCAAATTTACCAAATCATCGTCAGCATCAAAGAAAAAAAACAAAATCTAGATTCAACCGGAGATCCGTGGAATGGAAGGACGCTCGAATGGGCTACCACTTCACCCCCGCCGTTTTATAATTTTGCAGTGATTCCAACGGTCACGAGTCGCGAACAATTTTGGGAGATGAAACAAAGCGGACGACCCGTCCCGAAAGACTACGAAGACATCGTTCTTCCGAAAAATACCGGTATGGGAATCTATGTATCGGCCTTTGCATTCGTCGCTGGCTTTGCCATTGTCTGGCATATTTTTTGGCTTCTTCTTTTCGGTATGGCAGGAGTTATCGTTTGTATCATCATCCGTTCGTTGGATGACGATACAGAATATGTTCTAACCGCTCATGAAGTTCAGCAGATGGAGCAAGCTGTAAAATGACAGATGATATCAAGGTTTTTGGATTCTGGATTTATTTGATGACAGATCTGATTGTTTTTGCTGTTCTATTTGCCGCCTTTGCAGTTCTGCACGGAAATACCTTCGGCGGCCCCTCTGGCCACGATCTTTTTCATTTATCAACCGCCTTAAAAGAAACCCTCATCCTTCTAACAAGCAGTTTTACGTGTACATTGGCCATGCTCGCGGTTCATCGTCAGCAAAAGAAACCGGCCCTTTTTTGGTTTTTAGTGACCTTTGCTTTAGGAGTTTCTTTCCTTGTGCTAGAACTTTCAGAGTTTTCGGGATTTATTGACAAAGGTGCCACCTGGAATCGGAGCGCGTTTCTCTCTTCCTTTTTTACTTTAGTGGGGACCCATGGATTCCATATCTCGATCGGGCTCCTTTGGATGGCCGTGGCGATGTTTACCATTGGATTTCGACCCCTTGTGGAGCACACCATTTCTCGTATTTTGAGAATGGCTCTTTTCTGGCATTTTCTTGACTTTGTGTGGATCTTTATTTTTACAACGGTTTATGGAATGGGGTATTTAATCTAAATGGTCTTGCTCCGAATCATAGGATTTGTCGGATCGCTCCTGCTGACCCTAGCAGCCTATTTTATCATCGTTCATCCAGAATTCTTCCACTTCAACATAAAAACCGCTATAACCGTTATTTTTATTCTTGCCATTTTTCAATTTGCAGTTCAGTTTCTTTTCTTCTTAAATATTTGGCGTGAAACAGGTCCGCGGTGGAATATCGCCGTTTTTATTTCCACGCTGACCATCGTTTTGATTATCGTAGCCTTCACCCTATGGATTATGAACCACCTCAATTATAATATGGTCCATTAATCAAATACTTTGCCGATTTCCTGAGCCTGCCGCATGAGGGTTTCATCGAACCGCTTCTTGACAACTTCTAATCGACTTTCTTTCTCCCGTTTCATGGCATCCAAGTTACCGAGGGACTTCATAGTAGCTGATTCAATTTCTTGTTGTAGCCTTCTTTGGACATCGAATTTATTTTCCAAGGTTTCTTTTTTTCGTTCCGCACTTTTGATTTCTGCTTCAAGAGCAGATGTATTTATAGACTCTAATTCTCTTCGATATTGTAGCTCCGTTGATTCCAATCCGGAAAGTTGATCGTTTAATAACGATCGAGCCTCGATCAGGGCCTTTCTTCTTTGAATGCCTAAGATTTTACCCTGGAGCTCTACCACTTTTCTCTTTTGCTGATAAAGCTCAAGTTCTTTTTCTTGGAGATTCGGTAGCTCTTTAACGGTCCGTTCAAGGTCTCTCATAACGGATGCAACTTCCTCAAGACGTTTTTTCTTGTTTTCTGCATAGGTTTTTTGTGCAACCGTTATACGATCAGAATCTTCTTGAAACTTCTTTTTATATTCCTCTTCGATCTCCACAGAAGCCGTTAAACTTTCCTTAAGTGCTTGCTGGGTGACTTGGAGGGCTCGCTCATGTGTTTCTCTGAGCGAGGGCCAATATGTCCATTTTAAGACTTGTTGCCACCCATCATAGGCTGGATAATACTCACGGTATCCTTGATCTCTTAGAAAAATCTCTTCGCGGTTGTGAAGGATATGATTTTTTAAAAGTTGTCTTAAGTTTGGATTCTGCGGATCGATGAGTTTTAACTCTATCAGGGCAGGAAGGCATGTTTGTAAACTCGTGCTTCGCCAACCATCATCGCCTACAGTCGTGTATAATTTTGGGATACGGCTGAGAGATTCCTCTGCTGACTCAGCAAAGGTTTTTCCACCTCCTCGTTTATCACTCCCATGCAAAATGGTTCCCATCAATCCGGGAAAAACGATCAAAATCTGAAACACAGTTAGATCTTCGGTTTCTTCGATTCCTTTTTCTATCCATTCTTGAGAATTCAAGAGGCCATCTTGGATCCCTTTCAGGAAAAGATTTTTATTTCCTCCAAGCCAAATACTCTGCAAAGATCGATTTTTCCAGCACTGTTCAAAGACCTCTTTGCCGATCCCGAGAGCTTTCACATCGGGGTACAGCCGTTCGAGGTCATGCATCGAAATCCCTTTTTCTCGGATTTCGGCTCTAATTTTTTCTAATTGCTTTTCTTTCAATATTCCATCTTTGAGAGGCCGACTTCCATGCATCACATGAAAACCACGTCTTCCTAAATAATCGGTTTGGTCGCAGAGAGAGCAGAGATGATCGGCAATCATTTCGTCTGTCATTTCCAGAGTTTTACGGAGATCTTCGAATCTATCGACCCACTCATCATAAGTGACACAGTGGAGATACACCTGTCTGAGCATCCGTTTAATATCCGGCAGACGAGCAGGATCGATCTTGTCAAAAAGAAACCTAAATTCCCAACCATACCTCTCTAATAGCTGGTTACTTTTATATCTGTCCTGGTAGCTCTGTTGAATGAAGAAAACGGCTCTTTCTACTTCAATAAATTGTTTTGCTTCTTTACGAAACGGAATTGTGAGTGGCCCTGGTTCACTCTCCTGATAAACTTGAGCAAGAAAGAGGTCTCTTAAAACGCGTTCACTTTCGAGATCTGTCACTTCCGTTGCAGCACTATAGCCATACTCTTGAACAAAGGCATTCCAATCGGTAGCTAAACGGGCTGCTCGATTGATTCTGGCAATGCGCCATTCAACATCGGATATCTCCAAAATCCCTCGAGTGAAGGGTTCATTCCTCTGATCCGCTTGGCCGAGATATTTACTTTTCAAAATGGCCAGATGGGCTGGATTGAGCCAACCCAAAAGAACATCTATACAACCTCTCGGTGCATGTATCGTCATAAAAGCATCGTAACCGAGTGCCTTAATATCGCTTTCGAGCAAATCGTTCATCTCAGATGAGGTGATGAGCTGTTGTTCAAGCAACGGCCGATGATTCTGATAGAGCATCCAAAAAGCAGGTGCTCTGACCCAATCTTCACCTGCTTTTTTTCTTTCTCTGGAGGCGACAGTTGGATCCCGGAGTGAAGGAGGTATTTTCCCTAAAACATATGTGAAAAACAAAGAAGTCACGAGACCAAATAGACCCGCCCGGATAGAAATGAATTTCGTTGAAGCAAGGCCGCAACAGCCTCCCGCAATGGCTGCGCACGAATAACTGGGAATCTTCCGCACCCTTTCAAAGTCATACCAACGCGGTTTAAGTAGATTTGCCGGTAGAACACTCCAAACAATTGACATAGATACTCCTATTTTTAATAAAACACTTTAGCGATCTCTTGAGCCTGCTGGAGAAGAACATCTTCGTACTCTTTTCTCACGGCATCGATGCGAGCCTGATTTTCTTTGCTGCTCTCATCAGAGCGGATAGGGGATGAAAACCACTCCGCTCGTATGAGTTGCTTTGATTGTGATAGTCTTTCATACTTACTTTCTAAAGCGGCGAGCTTTCTAGGTTCCTTTTGAGGAAGATCATGCAACTTTGCAAGTTCCTCTCCAACGGTTTTTAAGGAAGCTTCCACATCTTCAAGCCTCTTTTTCTTTTTTTCTTCAAAATCTTTTCTTGCAGTATCTTCTCGCTGCTTTGCTTCCGTGGACATCCTTTCATACTCTTCTTGGATTTGGCGCAGCTTCGTTGTTTGTTGTTCATGGGCTTTTTCAACAATTTCACTGGCGCGCTGATAGGTTCCAGTTAAGTCGGTCCAATACGGCATCCTGATGATATATTGCCAACCTTGATAGGCCGAGCAATATAACGTATCGACTTTTCCTCTTTGAAGGATCTCTTCTCGATGTTGGAGAATAAAAGCTTGTAAGAGCCTTCTTAAATCGGGATTTTTCTGGTCGATCAATTTCAAATCGACAAAAAGAGGAAAAGCAGTTTGCATACTGGAAAAGTTCCACGTTCGATCAATCGTTTGATTCAGATGTTTTACAAATCGGAGGCTATACTCGGCATCCTCTGCAAATGTTCTTCCATTCAATCTCCGGTCAGTCGCCTCTAAAATGACACCGATCAATCCCGGGAAATCGAGAACAATTTCAAAGATGGGAAGATGTTCCGTTTCTTGAATGGCTTTTTCTTTCCATTCACTAGCAGAAAGCAATCCATCTTTGAATGCCCTGAGAAAAACCTCATGTTCATTATTTTTCCAAATACTCTGCAAGGTTCTATCTCGATAATGTTGTTCAAAGAGTTCTTTGACCATTCCAAGAGCTTTTACATCCCTATACAGCTTGCCAAGATCGCGGGTTGTAAGTCCGACTTCACGAATTTCGGCTCGAATTTTTTCCTGATGCACATCGTGAAGAACCCCCACAACAAGAGGCCGCTCCCCATGTCTTGCACGGAATCCATCTCGCCCTAAATAGTCCAACAGTTCACACTCGAGTCGAACAAACTGCTCGATTATTTCTTCCGTCATCTCGAGTAAATCTCTAAGAGGTTTCATTCGAGGTTCATGCCAGAGATCGTAATGATGCGTATGAAGATAAACTTGCCTGAGCATTTTTTTGACTTCAGGCAAACGGGCTGGATCGAGTTTCTCCAAAAAACCAGCCCAATAATCGCCTTGATACCACTCCACAATTTCAGAACTTTTGGATCGATCGGAACATGCTTGCTTCAGAAGAAAAATTGTTCTTTCTACGTCGATAAAATGTTTCGCCTCTGCACGGAAAGGAATCGAGAGAGGGCCAGGTTTAAGGCCCTTCAATGTGTGAGCCAGAAAGAGATTTCTTAAATTCACCTCCCCATCAAGATCTGTCGTTTGGACGGCAGCTATGTCGCCAAACTTTTTAACAAAAGTTTCCCAATTGGTCGCTAAGCGGGCTCCGCGATTAATCCTGGCGAGGCGCCACTCTTCATCGGAAATCTTCAAAAGGAGCCGGATGACCGGCTGCTCACGATCGTCTGCCGCAGCCAGGTACTTCATCCTTAAAACATCTCGATTTTCTCGCGAAATCCGGTTAAGAATAAACGATTCGTCTCCCTCAGGAGAATGTTTTTTCATGAAACCATCATAATCGAGTGCTCGGATATCTCCCCCCAGAAGAGTATCGATCTCTCCCGCACCGATAATTCCTTTTTCTAGTAAGGGTCGATGGTGTTGATACAGTGCTTTAAAAGTTAGTTGTTTGGTCCAGGTTTCTCCCGCTTTTTCTTTTTCTTTCAAAGCGACTGAAGGATCATTGAGAGAAGGGGGTATTCTGCCGCCGATAACATACGAGAAAAACAATAACGTGACGGCACCCGCAAAACCTCTCGTGACATTTCCTCCTACTACGAGGGTGGCCCCAAAGGAGAGTACCGCAAGACCTGCGAAAGAATGGCTGACTATTTTGCGTACCCGCTGCAATTCATACCAATGGGGTGAAAGCTGAACTTGAGATAAACTCTTCCAATTGACAGCAACCGTGGCCATATTCACTCCTGTAATGTGTGCAAAGATTTTACCCCTTAACTGACTTTTAACAAAGTCTTTCCTCCTTTTCTTTTCTTCAAAATAAAGAATTTTTTTACCACAGAGCGCAAGATGTGTTCTTGATGTTATATTCAATGATTTGCTATCCTTTCTACATTGCGCAGTTTTTGTTTTTGTAAATATACTCTTTATAAGGAGAAACTTAGGTTATAATGTCTAAATTTAAACACGACTGGAGTGCCAGCAATATTATCGACGATGTCGATTATCATGAAGAAGACGCTCAAACTTTCAAAAAACTTCTTGGAGGCAAAGACGGTGCCGAAGGGGCCGGTTCTTTGGCATCATTGAGCTCGGGTCAGGTCCTTAAAGGACGTATTGTTGAAATAACCAAAGATTTTGTTGTCATCGATGTGGGATTAAAATCGGAGGGGCTTGTGCCGATCAGCGAGTTCACCGACCCACAAGAACTTTCTTTAGGGGCTGAGGTGGAAGTCTATCTCGATCAGACCGAAGGGGAAGATGGGCAGATTGTTCTTTCGCGGGATAAGGCGAGACGGCTCCGGCAGTGGGAAGATATTGTTGAAAACTGCAGTGAAGGGTCGATTGTCAGCGGAAAAGTGCTTCGAAAAGTCAAGGGCGGCCTCATGGTCGACATTGGCATTGAAGCGTTCTTGCCCGGCTCTCAAATCGATAATAAACGGATTAAAAATCTCGATGAATTTGTCGATAAGATTTACGACTTCAAAATCCTCAAAATCAACAAAGATCGAAAAAATATCGTCGTCTCACGCCGCGAGCTCCTCGAAGAAGAGCGGATGACGAAAAAAGTAGAAATGCTCGAAAACTTCCATGAAGGGGAAATCCGGCATGGGGTTGTCAAGAATATTACAGACTTTGGCGTCTTCTTGGATGTCGACGGAGTCGATGGCCTTCTCCACATCACCGACATGACCTGGAAACGGATTAAACATCCCTCCGAGATGGTCCAATTGGGCGACGAACTCGAAGTCATTATTCTCCATGTCGACAAAGAGAAAGGACGTGTCGCACTCGGCATGAAGCAAAAAGAGAGCAATCCATGGGAAGAGATCGAAAAACGGTATCCACCTGGAACACATGTTAAAGGTAAGATTGTCAGCCTGGTTCCTTATGGAGCATTCCTCGAAATCGAACCTGGCATTGAAGGGCTCATCCACGTTTCAGAAATGTCGTGGACCAAAACGATCAACGACCCCACCGAAATGGTGAAAAAAGGGGATGAAGTTGAAGCCGTGGTTCTCTCGATCCAAAAAGAAGAGGGGAAAATCTCTCTCGGGATGAAACAGCTTGAGAAAAATCCATGGGATGAAGTCGAGAAAAAATATCCGATTGGAAAAAATGTCACTGCCGAAATCCGGAACCTCACGAACTACGGTGCTTTTGTTGAGCTTGAGCCCGGTGTCGATGGTTTAATCCATATTTCAGATTTAAGCTGGATTAAAAAGGTTTCTCACCCTTCTGAAGTGTTCAAGAAAGGGGACAAAATCGAAGCGGTTGTGCTTGCCGTTGATAAAGAGAACAAAAAAATCACTCTGGGCATCAAACAGCTCAGTGAAAATCCTTGGGAAAACATCGAGAAGATCATGCCTGTCGGATCGCTCGTTAAAGGGATTGTGACAAAGATCACCGCTTTCGGAGCTTTTGTTGAGCTTGAAAACGGTCTTGAAGGGCTCATCCATGTCACAGAACTTTCAGATCAACCTTTTGGTAAAGTCGAAGAAGTGATTTCCAAAGGTCAAGAAGTGACTGCAAAAGTCATTAAACTCGATTCCGAACACAAGAAAATTTCTCTATCGATTAAAGAATATCTCATCGAGAAAAACAAAGAAAATCGAGACGATATTCTCGTTGGAGAAAAGAAAAAAAGAACCAGAAAGAAAAAGGCTAAAGAAGAATCTTCCGAAAAAGAGGAAGAGACTGTCTAAGAGCCACCAACTTTTACAAAGGAACCCATGAACAAAGACCTTCTCGCCATCTTCGAGTATTTAGAGCGTGAAAAAGGGATCAAGCGTGATGTCATCATCTCTGCTGTTGAAGAATCCTTGCTCGCTGCTGCTCATAAAAGCGTTAAGGGGCTTCTCAATATCTCCGTCCATATCAATTCCAAAACAGGAGATATTGAGGTCACTGCTCAAAAAGAAGTGGTCGATAAAGTCACGATCCCCGAAGAGGAAATCTCTTTAGAAGATGCTAAGGTGATCAATCCTTTTGCTGAAGTTGGTCAATGGATCGATATCCCTTGCACTCCTCAAGATTTTGGCCGGATTGCGGCTCAAACCGCACGTCAGGTCATTTCGCAGAAACTCCGTTCTGCCGAGCGCGATGTGATCTACGAAGAATACCGGCACCGGGTCAATGAAATTATTTCTGGAACCGTCAAGCGACTCGTGCGCGGCGCTACGCTGATTGTCGATCTTGGGAAAGTCGAAGGGCTTCTTCCTGACCGTTTCTATCCTAAAACGGAAAAATATAACGTGGGTGACCGAGTCCAGGCTTTGCTGTACGAAGTCCGCGATACCGATGGAGGTGGAGCTGAGGTTATTTTAAGCCGTAGCCACCCAGAATTTGTCAAACAATTGTTTAATCAAGAAGTGCCCGAATTGCAAGATGGAACCATCACCATTGAGCGGATTGTCCGTGATCCAGGTTATCGAACCAAGCTTGCCGTCAAATCGAGTGAAGCGAAAGTCGATCCAGTTGGGGCGTGCGTCGGAGTTCGTGGTACCCGGGTGAAAAATATCATCCGAGAACTCAACAATGAGAAAATCGACATCATCCCCTACACCGATGATCCGATCCAATTGCTCCTCCATGCGCTTGCTCCGATTGAAGTCCGTAAAATCGATGTGAGTGAAGACGGCTCTGTCGTGACGATTGTTGTCGAAGATGAAAACTATCCTGCAGTTCTTGGAAAACGGGGTATGAACGCCCGCCTCAACGGCGAGCTCATAGGCGCTGAACTCCAAGTTCAAAAAATGAGTGAATACCAGCAAATCGCGGCGATTCAAAGACAACAACTTGCCGCTTCTGCCGATCCTTCTCTGGATGAAAAACTGGCGGTTGAAGGGATGAGTTCTCTAATCATTCATAGCTTGGTTGCTGCAGGTTATGATACCCCCCGAAAAGTCCTTGCTTCAAGCCCACAAGAATTGGCAAAAATTCCCGAGATTTCCCTCGAACTCGCGACCAAAGTTTTAGATGAGATTTGCAAGAAAAAAGGGTTAAAAGTTGGCTAAAAATTTAAAGATCAATATCAAAAATGCTCAGCTTGCTGAAGCATTAAAAAAACTCAAAAAGCCTGAAAAACCCGCTCCTGAAAAACCAGAAAAAGTCGCGGAACCCCCTATTCATGCTCCAACTCCTGCCCCAACTCCCCCCGCACCTCCTCCTCCAAAGCCAGCTCCTAAACCTGCTGCTGCACCCGAAAAACCCCCAGAAATAAAACAAGAACCAAAAGCCGCACCTCGGCTTCCTGCTGGATATAAACCTCCGCAGCGTACTCCCGGCGGAGTGCTTATAAGACCTAGTCCAAGGCCACCTTTCCGTCCCCGTACTCCCGGCGAAGGACCACGACCCACCTTTAGACCTGGAGGATTTGGACCATCTGGCCTGCGCCCTGGCCCTCGCCCTGGCCCCCGTTTGGGCGCTCCCCGAATGCCATCGCGTGAATTTATTCCTCCTAAACCAGGAAGAGAAGAGGCTCCGCGAAAAGTCGGTTTTAAAGAAGTCAAAGATATTAAAACTCAGAAAAAACCGGGCGTCTTCAAACAATTCGACTCGCGCGACAAACAAGGACTGAGAGACGAAAACGATGAAGGATGGCGTCCACGAAAAGGGCGCGGACCTAAACGGATTTCTCTCGGCGAAGAAATGATCATTCGTCCGAAAACCTTAAAAATTCGCCTTCCGATTACGATCAAGGATCTTGCTCAAGAGATGAAATTGAAAGCATCGCAGCTCATCTCCAACCTGTTCATGAAAGGCGTTGTCCTGACTTTAAACGACTTTCTCGATGATGAAACAACGATCCAACTTTTAGGACACGATTTTGATTGCGAAATCACCATCGATACTTCTGAAGAGCAGCGATTGAAGGTCACCGACAAAACAATCAAACAAGAAATCCAGGAGACTCCTCCTGACCAAATGACCCTCAGAAGTCCTGTTGTCACGTTCATGGGCCATGTCGATCATGGTAAAACCAGCTTGATCGACGCCATACGAAAATCGGACGTCGCTGCTGGCGAAGCAGGAGCGATCACACAACACATTGGAGCTTTTAAAGCCCATACCGCTGTTGGAGATATCACGATCTTGGATACCCCTGGCCACGAAGCTTTTTCGGCGATGCGAGCGCGTGGTGCTGATGTCACCGATATCGTTGTACTTGTTGTTGCTGGGGACGAAGGATTTCGTGCGCAAACCTTGGAAGCCATTGAACAAGCGCGCACTGCCCATGTTCCTATTGTTGTCGCCATCAACAAAAGTGATAAGCCGAATTTCAATGCTGAAAACGTCTACCGACAACTCTCTGAAGTTGGACTTCTTCCCGAAGCGTGGGGTGGACAAACCATCACGGTCAACTGTTCTGCTGTCACAGGTCAAGGTATCAAGGAACTTCTTGAAATGCTCGCCCTTCAAGCTGAAGTTTTAGAGCTTCGAGCGAATCCTACTACACGCGCTCGAGGAACGGTGATCGAATCGGAAATGCATAAAGGGCTTGGTGCTGTTGCAACCGTTCTTGTTCAGAATGGAACATTGCATCTCGGTGATGCGGTGGTCTTTGCCGAACATTGGGGCCGCGTTAAAACCATGCATGATGAGTACAACAAACCGATGTACGATGCCCCTCCTTCCACGCCCGTGAAAATCACAGGCCTTTCAGGCCTTCCTGAAGCGGGAAGTGATTTCATTGTTGTCAAAGATGAAAAAGAAGCGATGGAAGTTTCTAAGAAGAGAGTTCTCCAGATGAAACACCTGGCTCTCCAAACGAAACGGGGTGGACTTGAAAATCTCCTGCAACAAACCAAGCAGAAACAAGAGAAAAAAATTCTCACTCTCGTACTCCGAGCCGACGTCCAAGGATCTTTGGAAGCTCTCAAACATTCCCTTGAAAAAGTCACCTCCTCCAAAGTCGAGATCAATGTGATTTCAGCCGCCGTCGGTGAAATTTCCGAGTCAGACATCCAGCTTGCTGCTGCTGCCAAAGCGACCATCATCGGATTCCACACACAGATCGAAAGTCATGCCGAATCTCTCATCAAAGAGCTCGGCGTCAAAGTCCGGCTCCACGATATTATTTACCATGCCGTCGATGACATCCGAGAACTCATGATCGGCCTCCTCGATAAAGTGGCTCAAGAAAATGACATCGGCGAAGCTGCTGTCAAATCGGTCTTTAAATCGTCGCAACTCGGCAATATCGCCGGCTGCCAAGTGACCGACGGAATCATCAAGAGATCGGCCCATATCCGTGTAGTTCGCAATAAAGAAGTGATCTGGAAGGGGCCCGTCGCCTCACTGAAGCGAGTCAAGGAAGATGTCCGTGAAGTTTCTAAAGGGCAAGAATGTGGAATTCTCCTCCAAGGCTTTACTGATTTCAAAGAAGGCGATATCCTGCAAGCCTTTGATGTAACCTACTTCACTCCGGAATTATGATTAAGCGAACGGATAGGCTCAATTCCCTCCTCAAAGAAGTGATTGCCGAAGTCGTCATGCGCGAAGTCCGCAACCCCAAAGTCAACACCCTCGTCACCATTAAAAAAGTAGAAATCACCCGGGATCTCCACCATGCAAAAGTTTACATCAGCCTAATTGGTTCTGATACCGAGAAACAAATAACTTTAAAAGCTCTCCAATCAGCTGCCGGTTATATTTCAACCCAAGCCTCCAAAAAAGTCGTCATGCGGTATTTCCCCCATCTGACCTTTCATCTCGATGAAACTCTCGACGACGAGCTCCGCATTCATAACCTCCTCGAACAAATCCACGAAGAGCAAGAAAAACGCTCCCAACCTCATGATTAAGGAAGGCGTTTTACTCGTTGACAAACCGAGAGGAAAAACCTCGTTTAGCTTAGTCGCTGCACTTCGAAAAATCTCTCACATCCAAAAAATTGGACATGCAGGAACTCTCGACCCGTTTGCGACAGGTCTCATGGTCATGCTCATCGGGAAAAATTACACACGTCTTTCACAAAACTATCTCACCGAGGATAAAGAATATTTTTGCAAAATAAAACTCGGCATCACCACCGATACATACGACTGCGATGGGAAAATGGTGACCACCTCTTCCCTCATCCCCACCCTCTCCGATATTGAACGAGCTCTGACATTTTTCCAAGGAACCGTCGAACAAATCCCTCCGATGTTTTCTGCGAAGAAAATCCAAGGAAAAAGACTCTACGAACTCGCCCGTCGAGGGATCGAAATCGAACGAAAACCGGTCCATGTGACGCTTCACACAACACTTCTCGACTACACATACCCGCAAGTGACCTTGAACATCGTCTGTTCAAAAGGAACGTACGTTCGCTCGATCGCTCACGATTTGGGAAATAGGCTCACCACAGGCGCCCATGTCTCTGAGCTCCGCCGCCTCCGCTCGGGCTCTTTTCATGTCAGTAACAGTATCAACGGATCGATCCTCTATGATAACCTGTTATAGTCTTGATAATATCCCTTCCCTCCCTCAGCCGATCAGCTTCACCCTCGGCACATTCGATACCGTTCATATCGGCCATCAACACCTTTTTTCAGAACTCAAAAAAAGAGGGACCGCCGTTGTTTTAACATTCTCCAATCACCCATCTGAGATCCTCTCGAAAAATCCAACGACTCCTCTCCTCACCCTTTCGCAAAAACTCAATCTCTTTGAACACTATGGCATCGACCTTGCCATCGTCCTTCCGTTTACTCAAGAACTTGCCTCCATCCCGTATGATGCCTTTCTTCAAAAAATTTCTTTTTCAACTCTTATTCTGGGGGAAGGGGCCACTTTTGGATACCGAGGAGAAGGAAATGAAACGAATGTTCGCAAGCTCGATTTAGATGTGATCTATCTTCCAAAACTGCTGATCGATGATGAACCCGTCTCTTCTAGCCGCATCCGGACATTGATTCAAAATGGAGAGCTTGATCAAGCTCAAAAACTTCTCGGGAGAAACACTCTATGGTAGGATTATCATGTGGCATTGTCGGCCTTCCGAATGTCGGAAAATCAACCCTCTTCAATGCCCTCACCCGAAAAGGGGCCCCTGCAGCAAACTACCCTTTCTGCACCATCGATCCCAACGTCGGGATTGTCGATGTCGACGATCCCCGTCTTCAGGTCCTCTCTGAAATTTCGTCTAGTAAAAAGATCATTCCTGCCACGGTCACCTTCGTCGATATTGCAGGTCTGGTGAAAGGGGCCTCCGAAGGCGAGGGGTTAGGAAATAAATTCCTCGCCAATATCCGAGAAACCGATGCCGTCATTCAAGTGGTCCGTTGTTTTGAAGAGTCGGACGTCATCCATGTTGCAGGCAAAGTCGATCCGATCGCCGACATTGAAGTGATCAATTTAGAACTCGTCCTCAGTGATCTCCAAATGGCCGAAAATATCGCAGACAAACTCGCCAAACAAGTCAAAGCAAAGAAAGAGCTCGCCCCCATTCTAGAAACCCTCCAGCAGGCAATTTCTCATCTCAACCAAAACAAATCCCTTCGAACATTTTCTCTCTCCATGGAACAAAATGAACACCTTGCTGCCTATCCTTTTCTCACGAATAAAAAAGTTCTCTATGTTGCCAATGTCGATGAAAATCTTGAAAATCCCCTCGTCCAAAAGGTCCGTGAATACGCAGCCAAAGAAGGGAATTCTACGATTCCGATCTGTGCAAAACTCGAAGAAGAGCTCACCCAGCTGTCTCCTCAAGAAGCACAAGAATATCTCCAAACTCTCGGACTGCAAGAAACAGGCCTCAATCGACTCATCCGCGCCGCTTTCTCAACCCTCGACCTCATCACATTTCTCACGACCGGAGAAATGGAAACCAGGGCTTGGCCCATCAAGAAAGGAACTACAGCGCAAGAAGCCGCTGGCAAAATCCACACCGACATTCAAAAAGGGTTTATTCGAGCCGAAGTCGTTTCGTTCCAAGATATGATCACCTACAAAGGGCGTGTCGGTGCTCGGGAAGCTGGAAAAGCCCGTTCGGAGGGAAAAGACTACATCGTCCAAGACGGCGATGTGATTCTTTTTTACCATAACTAATATGCATCTTTTTATCTCCTGCCTCCCCTACCTCGAAAATCTCCTCGTTGAAGAGCTCCAGCAGCTCGGCATCTCTGCCCGCCGTTTTCCTCGCGGAGCAACAGCACCGCTGACCATGGAAAACGTCTATCTCATCAACTATTGTAGCCGCCTCGCCTCCCGTGTTTTATGGCCTCTCGCCCACTTTGATTGCACAAACCGTGAAGATCTCTACAACGAAGCCAAAAAAATTCCGTGGCAAGAGTACCTTTCTCTCGAGCAAACGTTCGCCATCGATAGCAATGTCACCGGGAATCCAGAATTTCGCAATACCCATTTTGCCGGGCTTGTTGTCAAAGATGCCATTTGCGATACGTTCCGAGAAAAAACAGGAAAAAGACCGTCGATCGAAGTCTACAATCCCGAAATCCAATTCCATCTCTTCATCCATGGAACCAAAGCAACCCTCAGCCTTGACACCTCTGGTTCCCCGCTTTTCAAACGAGGTTATCGAGTCGGCACATTTGAAGCACCCCTCCAAGAAACCCTTGCTAGCGCCATCCTCAAAATCTCTCGCTATTCCCCCGATGATGTCCTCTGCGATCCGATGTGCGGCTCAGGAACCATCCTCTGGGAAGCAGCCCTCATCGCCACCCAAACACCCTCTCAATATTACAGAAAACATTTTGCCTTCATGCGCCATCCCCTCTACCGTGAAGACGAGTGGCTTGCCGTCAAATCGAAATACGACGCCCTCATCCAACCCCTAAAACCGTACTCCATCTTCGGCGGCGACCTCGACAAACGAGCCATCGCCTCTTGCCACGCCATCCAAAAACATACCCAGCTCCCCATCCACTTCCAACACGCCCATATCACCCACTTCAAACCGCTCCAGCAACCGACCCTCGTCATCACCAATCCACCCTACGGCCGCCGCCTCCAAACGTCTCCCGATACTTACCAAGCCCTCCAAAAATTTCTGCAGAACACCTGTCATGGAAAATCCGATGCATCGATTTTAAGTCCCCTTTCTCACCTTCCCTTTAAATGCTCCAACCCAATGCCCCTCATCCATGGCGGCTTAGATATTTTTCTCCACTCCCTTAACTCTCAATAGTTTACAAATTTAAACACCAAAATGGAACGTTTGGAACGTATTTTTATCTTAGAGGTTGACTTTTTCGTTCCATTTTATGATAATGAAATAAAAATGAAACGTATTGGAATGGACCATGCTATACCCTGAAGAAGAGTCGTCGATTTTGGACTTTAAAGAGACGCTTCCTAAAAACAATCAGATTATAAAGACGATTGTTGGATTTTGTAACCGTAAAGGTGGTAAAATAGTTTTCGGTGTCAAAGATGATCGAGCCATTATTGGGTTGCCCGACGAAACTTTACAACAAGCGCTCGAGACTATAGATGAAGCAGTTTATTCGGCTTCTATTCCTCATATAGTGCCTCATGTCTATGTTCAACGTATTGGAGAAGTTAATGTTCTTATCGTTGAGGTTTCTGCAGGTATGAATAAGCCGTACTGGGTTAAATCGGAAGGGGTTGAACGAGGTACTTACGTGAGACTCGGCCGAAGCACGCTTGTTGCCGATCCTGCGATGATTCAAGAACTGCGATGGGAATCAAGGGGAAGATCTCTTGATTACTTGCCTGTCTATAACGCGAAGGAAGAAGATTTAGATTGGGATAAGATACGGAATTTTTTTCAACTTCCTCAAAACACCGTTATCGATTCAACTTTTCTTTTAGGACATCGTTTGTTGATTCAGGAACATGGCATTGCTTACCCATCTACTGCAGCTATTCTCTTTTTTGGAAAAAACCCACATAGCTTCTTTTCTGAATCTATGATTATAACTTGCCATTTTATGGGAACTTCTGGAAGAGAGGCTCTTGCTACATTTGATTGTGAAGGGCCCCTTTTACAGCAATTTAAAGATGCTTTTCATTTTGTTATTTCTCGTTTAACTAGCTCCTTCACAATCAAAGGTCCTATAAGAAAGGAAATTTTAGAGGTTCCACAAGAAGCTATTCGAGAAGCGATACTCAACATGCTTGCACATCGTAATTATCATATATCAGCGCCGTCTAAAATCTTCATTTATGACGATAGAATCGAATTTTTTAGTCCGGGTGATATACCCGGACCATTTAATGTTCACAATCTACGGTCTGGATTAACATATGTTAGAAATCCCATTATTTGTAATTTTTTTCGTCGTGCAGGTTTGATTGAAAAATTAGGTACAGGCTTTATAACAATGCTTGATACGATGGAAAAAGAGGGACTCAATCCACCTCACGTCATCGAGGGAGAAAATTTTGTAAAATGTATTCTTCCTAGAACAAAACTTGAGTATAAAAAGAAAGAAACAGAAACTGAAAAAATTATAAACTTCCTCAAACAAGTCGAGGCAGCCTCTATTTCTGAAATCATGAAAATCCTCCATATGTCTAAAACGACATGCTATCGGCGACTCGAAAAATTAATAAAGGAAAATATCTTAGAAAGAATAGGCACAAGTAAAGATGCGAAATATATTTTAAAAAAACCAATCATAGATAAAATTTAGGAAAGTGCTCCTACCTCAAAACACAACATTTGACAACACCTCATTTTTCTGCCATTGTGAGACATTATGAATTTATTCTCGTTCATTCGTTTTGTGTTGCCTATCTTTATAAGCTCTATGTTGTTCGTGCCCGCTTTCGCAAAGTCATCTAGTATCAGTAAAGATTTCAACCACACCTTCACTCTCGATCTTGAAAGGTTTGACCCAGCTCTTCGAACTCGAATCCCTTTAAATGTCCCTTTCAAGCTTACCGTTCAAATCCAGGTCGTCAACCGAATGGTTACGATTCGAGTACCTGCCTTTAATTTCAATCTAGTCAATCCCAAGACTGAAAAAACCGTCACTGGATTTGTCTATACTCAATCTGGTAATTTACCACGAAAACTTTGGCCCGCTGATGTTGTTCCTGAAGCCTTTGTAATACTCTCTGATGGCACGGGTCAGGGATATCAACTTTCCATTGGTCCGGATGGTTCCTTTAATATTTCAGCCCGTGATAGCAATGCCATTTCACCTGGAGGAGATCAAGTTTTACATGCTACCACTATTTCCTATCTGATTCCTCCTAGGAATAAGCCTCCTCAAAATTTTAAAATTAATAAAAAACCGTTCTCAGTGATAGGAACAACCGTTGATACGGTGCCGTTTCAAACGGATGTCGGGATTTATGATTTTCAGGATTTTTGGCAAAATGACATTGTGAAAGTCGATGATACGATATACACAGCCTTTATCTTTCCAGATACTTCGGGGGCCCCGGTTCCCCCAGGCCGTATTAGCGCTGCTGTTCGAAGAGGCATTCTGAAAAATGGCAAAATCAAGTTTGATCCAGTAACAGTTCCTAAAGTTAATCCTCCCAATGTTTTTGATGGAGAATCAAGAATTGCCATCAATCCTACAAATCCAGACAATATGGTAAGGGTCACTTATAGGAATGATTTTAGGACTGCCGCCTTTGGAACATCTGCCTTATCAACCACAGTTGCCTCTTCCACCTTCGATGGAGGTAGAACTTGGACTACAACGATTGTTACTCCGCCTAAGCTTCTCCCTTATGATCCTGCGTTAATCTTTGATAGCTTTGGTAATTGTTGGGTAGCAGATGTTATTGCCCAAATACCTGGAGACTTCTTTTCTGCCACAATACTCCGTGTTCGTATCAGCACCGATGGAGGATTAACTTTTAAAACAGCTTTTGAAATTCTTACAAGAGATATTGCAGGTGCTGGTGTCATTAGTTTCCCTAATTTTGCATTTGGACCCGATGGAGCTGGAGGAAATGCTTTATGGTTTGCTTATGATGATAGAAGCTTCACGGATGAAACGGATATTCCTTTTGCGGGATTTATAAGGGTAACAGGGCTAGGAAAGTTTGACTCTACTCCAACCTTTTTCCCTATTAATTCTGTAACCCCTAATCAAGCCACATCAGCACAACTTGTTATAGGACCAACAGGAAAGGTTTATATAGGTCTTATCAATGGGGCCGATAATAGCTTTCGGCCAGGTGGAGGACCTCTGGGTGATGGTAATATATCATTCCTTATTGTCAATCCCACGGGAACTGTAGGTTTCAATGCAAATTCTTTTGGTCCCAGACAAGATATCTATTTCAGTAACACTGCTTTTGTGATTTCTCCTACCGTGTTTAGTTTTAAACCTACCCCGTGGCAACCTCAACGTGGTATCATTCCAGCTCCACGTGGATTTTTAGGATTTGATAATAAACGTAATAGACTGTATGCGTGTGGTTGGGATATGAGACCGAATCTATCAAATAACGATCCCATCTTTGTGATGTATAGTGAAGATGATGGACAATCTTGGTCCAATCCGTTCATTGTCAATGATGTTGTTAAAGGGAGTCGATCCATGGCAACAATGGCAGTTGAACCTCTAACGGGTGTGGTATCCGTCGGCTTCTTTGATCCACGTAATCATCTCAGTAGCCAGCAAAAAGCCGACTATTATGCGTCCATATTCAAGGCTCCAAGAAAAGTTCAAAGCACGCAAAAAAGATCCAATTACTGATAAATAATTGAATGTCATTCCTTTAATTCCCAGTAACTTACAAAGTTTGCCTTGCAAATCAATGATGCCATCATTAAAATGCAAGGCAAATGCGATATTTAAAAAGGCACCTTGAAAAACAAATTTTAGAAGCATGTAAATATTTTAAAGTCATTCTATTGCTGGGCGCAAGACAAGTTGGGAAAAGTACTCTTTTAACGCATTTACTCCCTCATTTAAAGCAAATTGTTTTTGAACCTATCCAAGACTTATATAATGCTCGTAAGGATCCAGATTTATTCCTTGAATCGTTCCCTCCTCCTTTAATTCTAGATGAAGTTCAATATGTCCCTGAGCTTTTACCCTCTCTAAAAAGAAAAGTGGATCTTTCCGAGGAAAAAGGTCGGTATTTTTTGACCGGATCTCAAAACTTTAGCATCCTTCGGACAATTGCAGAAAGCATGGCAGGGCGTGTTGCAATTTTTCATCTCGATAACTTTACTCCACAAGAATTGATCGGTTTGGGAGATCAAGAGGGATGGTTGCCGCTCTATCTTGAAAAGCCTGATTCTTTTTATCAAAATAGACAGAAACTGCCTTCTCATTTTTATTCTCTTGTGGAATTTCTTTTTAGAGGCACTTTTCCTGCTATAACTGATCTTCCGACAACGCAGATCCCTCGGTATTTCCGCTCCTATTTGCAAACGTATGTTGAACGGGATGTCCGATTGGTAGAAGATATTCATAATCTTGCTGAATTTGATCGTTTTTTAGGTGTCTCTGCAGCACTCACTGCGCAAGAAATCAATAATTCTCATATGGGACGTGAGATTGGTATTTCTCCACAAACGGCTCGTCGGTGGTTGGACCTCTTGACTTACTCTTATCAATGGTTAGAAGTGATGCCTTTTTTGGGAAACACCATCAAACGGATTAGTGGAAAGAAAAAAGGATATTTTAAAGATACAGGATTTGCTTGCTATCTTCAAAAAATTGAATCTCCCGATAGTCTCGCTATCAGTCCAAGATTGGGTGCTATTTTTGAAACTTGGGTTGTCAATTATTTTCATCAGCAATGTGCAACTCTTGCCGTCCCACCGAACTTCTTTCATTGGCGAACATCCGGCGGAGCAGAAGTCGATCTCATCTTAGAAAGAGATGGAAAACTATATCCCATCGAAATCAAATGCAAAACAAATCTCACAAAAGGAGATCTTTCTGGCCTAAAAGCATTTCGCGAGACCTATATAGAGAAACACGTCATGCCAGGTCTTCTGATCTATGCTGGTACAGAAATTTTTAAATTGGATGAGCATACACTAGCAATTCCTTGGAATCTTCTTTAGAAAAAGTTTTCCCATAAAAACCGATCGTGGTAAGCTCACGGGTTTCACGGAGGATGACATGTCTGTAGATGCAAGATCGGATCGAAAGTTGCAAAATCGTGCTGTCTTGGGAGTGATGTTGATGATTTTGGGACTTGCGCTTTATCCTCTATCCGACGCCTTTATTAAACAGCTGATGGGAACATATTCGGTTCAACAGACAACGTTTCTCAGGGCTGTCACGCGTTTGGTTCCTTTAATGATTGCCATGTTTTTTCAAGGTGGGATCAAGAAAGTACTCGGCACCAATCATCCTAAAAAACACTTGATTAGGCTCGGTGTCAATTTAGCTTACACATATGCTTTCATGTATGCCATCTCGATGGGATCCCTCACCGTTGTTTACACACTCAGCTATACCTCTCCATTTTTTATGATTCTCCTGAGCGCTTTCATGCTCAAAGAAAATATCAGCCGGGAACGATGGATTGCCGTTGCGATTGGAATGGTCGGCGTGATCATTGCCATGCGGCCCGGATCAAACGTTTTTGAAATGGCTGCCATCATCGTTCTGATTGGAACATTTTTGGGCGCCCTCAACAAAATCCTGATGCGCCGTCTGGCCGAAACAGAACATAGTCTAGCGATCGCCATCTATCCAAACCTCATGATGATTCTTGTGACTTTCCCGTTCCTTCTTTCATCATGGAAATCGATGCCGCTGGAACATTGGGGACTTTTTGCCATTGTCGGAGCTTTTACAGCCGCCGGGCAATATTGCATCGCACAAGCACTCCGCTTTGCCCAAGCTTCAACCCTCGCCCCGATCGACTACTCGACCTATTTCTGGGTCGTCTCCCTCGACCTCCTTTGGTGGAAAAAATCGCCTGATAAGTTCATGCTCCTCGGCGCCGCCATCATCGTCGGAAGCAACCTCTATATCCTCTACCGCACCCGCCGTGAAGAAGCCGCCAAAAGAGCCGCTGTTGCGACCAAATAATAGGACGATTTTATGACATTACAAGCTGTTGGTATCGATAATGTAAGTTCTAATACTCTATATAATGTACGAGTTAGTGCTAACAGGTTTGCTGGTTTAATGAATCGATATTTTACATCAACAACTTCTTTTACGTGTTATTATGTTCACACAGACAAGCAGTTTCCGAGATATCAACTCTGCCAACCAGACCCAAGAGTGATGGAAATCGTGCGCCGGTTTTTTCGTGAGATCGGATTGTCCGAACAAGTGCTCCGTACTTCTCCTGCTTCTTTGGAAGGAATGATAGGTCAATTACAACACTCATTCAATTCAGATTATCCCTTAGTTGGACCTGCTTACAATTATCAAATGCATCTCGTGAATCCATCAGAAATATCCATCGCCCAGAGTGCCATACCCCACATTCAAGCATCTCTCGAAAAATTGGACAGAAAGCCTTCTTCCGATGATGTGGCTCAAATTGCAGAAAAATACAATGCAGAGTTGCTCATATCCGATTTCAATTCCGTTTTTAGATCTCCCTCCCCCATCGAATTTTCCCAACCTTACATCGGTCAGTTGGGTCCTGGTGTTTTTGACCTCTACTGCGATTCACCCATTTTCGAAAGGCTTGTCACCATTCTCAAAGATTTAGGAATGGTTGTCAAAGGTTGGAATACCATTGAACCTTGCGATGTGACGGTCGGACTCAAAGATAAGCTACCTATTCGATTCGAACATCTTGTTTTCCGTAGTGGAATCGCTCTTCGCCTCTTCCAAGATTGGCTCCTAGATAAAAAAGAAAACCATCAAGTTGTTACGCTTGCAATCTCCTACATCACCTTAGAATCGATGGAAGCTCAAGAGTCCCGTTTAAGTCCTGCATCTCATGTCGACGCACTCCTTCGTTTACTTCCTGAAGTGAAAGGCTTGATCAGTACGCATGAAGGCCCCCTTAAAAATAGAGAATATATTTTCACAGATCAATCTTCTGCAGCTGAAGCGGAAAAGATCATCCGCGCGAAATTAGAAAGCGAACGAGAAAAATGGATCGGAAAGTTTCCGGATAATAAGTATCTTTTTAATAATAAGATTCAAATTGAACGGGGTTCTATCCTCTCGATTGGTTTTAATGCCTTGCAAACATTGGATTATTTGACAGATCATTGTTAACATGAGTGGGATTGGCCCCGTTCAAACAAATAATCCACCACCTTGTCCTTTCCTTGATCTCGAGAGCGAGCTCATTCAGAGAATTGCCACTTTTCTTTCTAGAATAGACATACGAGCTTTGGGCCTTAGCTGCCGAGGTTTAGGAAATATTGTTCTGGCACCTGATGCTGAACCTTGGAAAGAGATGAGGCAGCGGTTGCAAATCCCAAAAAGGGACGGTTTAACTCCTAAAGCCGCTGTCCAAGCGTATTTTAGATTAAAATCCCTTACGACTGCTTATTTCACAGACTCTAATCTTGCACCCGAAGTTTTAGACAAAGAGTTAGAGATTCTCCAAAATACCGTCAAAGCTGCCGATTTAGCTCGGATCCAAACCGTCATTCAAAGAGGAAGGATTACGGATGCAAATCGAGGAAAACTTGTTGTAACAGCAGCTGAAGGAGGACAACTGCCCATTCTTGAAGCCGTTTTACAAAGTGGTTCGATTCCTCTTGAAGATAGGATCGTGGCAATCACCCGCGCTGCAAAGGGGAAACATTTCACCACCGTTCTAACGGTGTTTGGAAATACGGAATTCACCGAAGAGAATTTGAGTGATTTTGTTGAAAATGCAGGAAACGACGGGTATCTCGACATGCTTCCAGCATTGCCTTTACCCTTTTTTGGGCAAGCAGTTGTTGTCGCCTCAAGGCATGGAAACGTTCCCGTCCTTCAAGAGCTCTTTAGAAGGCCGAAAATCGATACTTATAGATTTGATGCTTTGCTAGCCGCTGCTGAGAAAGGCCATTTTCTCGCAGTACAAACTCTACTCGAACTTCATCGATACTATACTAATAATATAAGTGCTGCTTTTGAAAAAGCTGAACAAGGTGGTCATCTCCGGATTCTCAAAGCTCTGGTTGCCGTTCGAGATATTTCGATCTACAATTTGAGAGGCACCTTATCTGTTCTTGAGGCAGCTATTGAAAAAAAAGATCTCCGCTTAGTTCAGTTCTTACTTCGGTACTGCACGTATGATGTAAAAGTTCTCATGCTATTAACACAAATCATGATTCGAGAAAGAAAAATTCTCATGGCAAAAGCACTTCTTCAAAATATTTTTAAATCCATCCAGTTTAAAACATCTAACGACCCTGAAAAATCTGAATTTATCATTGCCCTTGTTAAAAGTGGAAATCTTCAAATACTTACCTGGGCGCTCGATTCATTGCAATATTTTCACGCAAATAATATCGGCAATGGCATTGAGACTGCGATACGAGAAAGAAATCTACCGATGATCGTGGCATTTGTTCAAAAAGAGGACCGATTACCCTTTAACAGTCGTGAGATTTTAACCGGTGCTATTAAAAGTGGAGATCTTGAAATATTCACCTGTGTCATTCAGGCATTATCATTTGATCTTCGTATTGTCAAGGATTCCATGATTACCCTGATCGAAGCAAGAAATCTTCCCCTGCTCCAAGTCATTTTTCAAAAAAAGGGTGCATTGATTCATGACGGTCGTGAAGTTTTAATCGCAGCTATTAAAAGTGGAGATCTTGAAATACTTTCCTATGTAGTTCAAGCCTTCCAGTTTTTTTCTAATCAACTATTAGAGGGAATCAAGATAACTATTGCTGAAAGGCAATTTGCCCTGTTCAAATTCCTTTTTAAAAAAGCGATTCCTATAGGCGAGCGTGAGGCGCTTGAAATCTTCACACCTCTCATTCAAATAAGCGAGATTCCAACTCTATTATGGATGATGAAACTTCTCATTATTTCAGAAGAATTTGTTGATGATCTCATCACCCTTGCTCAGAGGATGCAATCTTCGGATGCAACTCAAATATTTAAAGACTATAGGAGAAAATATTTTTATCTCGGTTGCCCCATTATTTAAAATCCCCTAGATAAATTACCCTAAAACCACTATTTTCACTCCATGGCAGAAAAAACCGAAAAGGCGACGCCGAAGAAATTACGGGATGCTCGGAAGAAGGGGCAGGTTGCCAAGTCACAAGATTTTCCATCGGCGTTCACCTTCGTGACATCGATCGCGGTGGTACTTTTTACTACAAAATATTTGTTTACGCAGATGGGTGGATATATGATCATGACGTTCCGGGGTATTGGAGGAACGGCCGATATGCAGAGCCGGGTCGGAGGGTATCTCGCACAGTGCATGATGGTCATTTTGACGTGTAGTTTGCCCATTGTTGTGATCACGAGTGCGGTGGGGGCCCTGGTTTCGTTTTTAATAGTGGGACCGGTTTTCTCGGCGGAGGTGCTCAAAATCGATTTAAAGAGACTCAATCCGATTACGAATTTGAAAAACATGTTCAAGATGAAAACTTGGATTGAACTCTTAAAATCGGTCTTGAAAATCGCCGGGGCGATGTTTTTGATTTATTCGGTGATTTACAATAGCATCCCTGAGATTGTCGCTACGGCGGCTCTGCCTGTATTGGGAAGCGCACAGGTATTTGCAGATTTTCTTTTAAAAGTGATTATTCGGGTCGGAATCTTTTTTGTGATTGTAGCGATCTTTGACTTAGCGTATCAAAGATATAACTTTAATAAAGAAATGCGGATGGAAAAATTCGAGGTCAAACAAGAATTTAGAGATACGGAAGGAGATCCTCACTTAAAAAGCCGTCGTAGACAAGTGGCGCAAGAAATCGCCTACCAAGAAGGTCCGATCGCTGCTCGGCGTGCCCGTGCGATCATTACGAATCCGATTCACTACGCGATCGCCATCGAATACCATGAACAGACCGAGCCGGCTCCCCGCATCATCACCATGGGGCAAGGTGTCATTGCCGATCAGATCGTTCGGATCGCCGGGGAAGCCCATGTTCCGATCATGAGAAACGTCCCTCTTGCACAAACTCTTTTCCAGAAAGGGAAAATCGGAGATTATGTACCTGAAGAGACGTATGAAGCCCTAGCAGAGATTTTGCAGTGGCTCAAGAAATTGGAAGAAGGCGAAGCAATTGAAATTTTTAAAAGATAACTTAAGTTAACCTAAATGAAAAACTTTTTTGTAAATCTCGGTCGTATGTTGGGAGGAGAGAAACTTCTCCGTACAATCGGACAATCGAGCGATGTCATCTTAGCCTTTTTCGTGATCATCATCATCATGATGATCATCATCCCTGTTTCTCCTGGGTTTTTGGACAATCTCATCGCGATCAATTTGACCGTATCGATTGCTCTCATGATGGTCGCTCTGTATATTCCAAGAGCGGTCAACTTGTCGATGTTCCCCTCCCTTCTCTTGATCACGACCCTGTTTCGTCTGGGGATTGAAATTTCGGCAACAAAACAAATTCTTCTGTATGCATATGCGGGGCATATCATCCAAACCTTTGGAAACTTTGTCGTCGGAGGAAACTTCGTTGTCGGCGGTGTGGTCTTTTTGATCATCACCATCGTCCAATTCATCGTGGTGACAAAAGGTGCTGAGAGGGTCGCAGAAGTCGCAGCCCGTTTCACCTTGGATGCGATGCCTGGAAAGCAGATGAGTATCGATGCCGACATGCGCAGTGGGATCATCGATGCCAACCAAGCCCGCGAACTCCGTCTTGCCCTAGCGAAAGAAAGCCAACTATATGGAGCGATGGACGGTGCGATGAAGTTCGTCAAAGGGGACGTGATCGCCGGTATCGTGATCGCTGTGATCAACATCGTGGGCGGTTTGATCATCGGAGTCTCCATGCATGGAATGACAGCCTTGCAAGCAGCTCAGACGTATACCCTTCTTTCGATCGGTGCTGGTCTCGTCTCCCAAATTCCATCCCTCTTGATCTCGATGACAGCAGGTATTGTCACCACCCGTGTCTCGAGCGAAAAAAAAGATTCTCCTCTTGGAAAAGAGATCTCAATGCAATTACTCGGTCAGCCCAAAGCGCTCGTAATTGCAGCCGCTGTTCTCATGATGTTTGCCCTCGTTCCCGGTTTTCCGAAGCTGACCTTCGTCATTCTATCACTCATCGTTGGATCGATTGGAGCCACGAGGTGGGTGAAAACCAGACGGGTCGCGGCTAAAGCAGCCGGTGTTGTCGCAGGGGTCACTGAAGGAGAAGTTGAAGGACATGCGATGGTCCGCGGCCCTACCGATGAATATGCCCTCACTCTTCCCGTTATTCTCGAAATTGGAAAGGGATTGTCGGCCTTGTTGAAAAGAGAACGAGGAGGCTTGACATTCATCGAGGATATGATCCCCAAAATGCGGCACGCTCTATACCAAGATCTCGGCGTCCGTTTTCCGGGCGTGCATGTCCGTACAGATTCTCCGAACTTAGACCCCGATGAATATGCTATTTATCTCAATGAAGTTCCCGTCGTTCGCGGCAAAATCCCAGAAGCGCATCTCCTGGTCAGTGAATCGCCCGACATTCTTCGAAAATACAACATTCCTTTCACCCAATCCAAAACTGTTTTGGGACAACCGTCTGTTTGGGTCGATACCCGTTATCAAGAAGTTCTTCAAAAAGCCGGCATCAAATTCTGGCGACCTTTTGAAGTGATTGCTCTGCATCTCTCCTATTTCTACAAAATGCACGGAGCTGATTTCATCGGGATCCAAGAAGTCCGCGCAATTCTAGAGTTTGTCGAGAAATCGTATCCCGATCTCGTCAAAGAAGTCACACGGCTGGTTCCACTGCAGAAACTGACTGAGATTTTCAGACGGCTTGTGCAAGAACAAATTTCGATCAAAGATCTCCGGACCATTTTGGAAGCCCTCAGCGAATGGGCCCAAACCGAAAAAGACACCGTTCTTCTCACTGAATACGTTCGGTCTTCTCTCAAACGGTACATCAGTTATAAATACTCACAAGGGCAATCGGTCCTCGCCGTTTATCTTCTCGATCCTGAAATCGAAGATATGGTCCGCGGAGCGATTAAACAAACCTCTGCCGGCTCGTACCTCGCTCTCGATCCCGATTCGGTCCAGATGATCATGCATGCGATGCGCACCACCATCACCCCTACCCCCGCCGGAGGTCAACCTCCCGTTCTCCTCACCGCCATCGACGTCCGCCGGTTTGTCCGTAAACTCATCGAAGGAGAATTCCCCGACCTTCCCGTCGTCTCCTACCAAGAAATCGTCCCTGAAATGCGCATCCAACCCCTCGGCAGAGTCCAACTAAGATGAAATTAGGATTTAAAAACCACCGAGCACACCGAGACCACCGAGGCGGCTTCGCCGCTAAGAAACAAGAATATCTTCCTGCATTTTCTCGGTGCTCTCGGTGTGCTCGGTGGTTAAAATTCTTAATCAAGACAGCTCATGGCTGAAGATCGAATCTCGAGTCAAGGTATCCAGCGGATTCAGCAGCAAAAAGTCGGGGTGCAGCAAGCCGCGCAACAAAAACTCGCGCAGTATGCGATCGCCCAAGAAGCAGCACAGGTCGAGTTCCAAGAATGGGGCGATCTCAATGCCTGGAACCCCCTCGCCCTAGCTCGGAACTTTCAAACGATTGATCGGCGAGCGCGGGAAAAGACAAAGCCTGATGAAACGGCAAAAAAAGAACAAGCCGAAGAAGAACCCGAAATCATTCCCGTTGAAAGGCTCGAAGAAATCGCTGAATCGTATCACCGAAAAAATCCGGAGCTCCAAGGTCGAACCCTTCTCTCCGTGCGAGCCCGCCTATCGCCACGGGATTCGGTCGAAGATATCATCCGAAAACTCCGTGAAGCCTACCCCGATCTGTCTCTGCTCGATGAAGCGCTTGATTTTTTGATCGAATCATCCGATGTCGAAATGCGCGGTCTTCTTGAGCAAGCCAAAACCGAGCTTTACCGCAGTCACGAAAGAGAAATTAAGGCTGGAAGAAATATGGGTGTCCAAGCCCGGAATTTCTCCGCTCAAGGACTCGGTTCTCCAACCGCTCTACGCGATTTATATCGAAACATCACGGGCAATCCTCGCGATGCCAACACCCTCTTCCAAGAGCTCTCTACAAATTATTCCTACGATAAGATGAAGGTGGTCATCGATTTCATGCTCCATTCTCTCGGTGCCGACATCAAATCGAAAGGCCCCTCGATTTCACGAGAAGAACTCACCCGTTTTATGGGCGAGACCCGGAATATGCAGGCGATTTTGGGGATCTTTAGATTTTTCCGCTCGCGCATGAAAATGATCCTCAGCTCTTTTGAAAGACAAGGTGTCCCCCTTCCACCCCGCATGAACTTCGAATTCTTATCCAAAATTTTCATGCGGTATATCCAAGAAAGATACCCTTCTGTCGAAAAAGCCCTCCTCCTCTCGCACCAACTCGGCATTTCGAACGAAGTCTTGGCACAGCTGATCATCTACCTCCAATTCCGCGATGCCATGCGGCAAGTCGCTCCCAAACTCTTCCGCGACGAACGTCACCGACAAGAACTCCTCATGTGCCTCATGGAAACCCTCGAAGAACTCGAGGAAGAACTCGAAGAAGATAAAGAAGACAAAAAGAAGAAATAATGGATAGATTTGCCATCATTCTCGCTGAGCTCGGAACACTGATCCAAGCCCCCCTCCATCCGGATCATCTCCGGGGTTGCGCCCTCAGTGTCAATGGACAGCTCCATCTTCAACTCAAAGAACAGGAAGAACACGAAAGGATCCTCGTCTCAACCTTCATCGGAGAGCTTCCGCCTGGTAAATTTCGAGAAAATTTCCTAAAAGAAACCCTCAAAGAAAACAATCTTTTCCCTCGGACCGGCACTTTTTGTTACAGCGAAAGAAATAACCAGCTCGGTCTCTTTTCCTATGTCTACTTTCCCGGTCTTCATGGCGATACCTTTGCCGATTTTCTCGAACAATTCCTAGAAAAAGCGTTCTCCTGGAAAACCTCTCTCGAAACCGGACAAATCCCCACCCGTGGCCAAATCCTCCACAAAACCGGCCCCTCCATTTTCGACATTTCAAAAACTTAATAACGAAATTTGAGTGATATAATGGAGCTTGATTGCGGAGAACATCCCTATATCGGAACTATAAACGGGTTTGTCATGGTCATGTATAAATTGGAGAGCTGGGATGATCTCATCCAACACATCGGTCAGTTTTTTAACATGGGTTTTATAAGCCGTTGCAATGCGAGTCAGTTCTTCAAATTCGATTTTGGACATCGGTTTAAAACTCCTTTTTTCAGGAGTCATTTGATCGACTTTTCTAAGGACCTCATCAAGAGAAAGAAGCTCATATCCTCGAGGGGTATCTTCTTCTTTAAACCTGGGAGAAGTTTTTGGAAGCACGAGAGGTATGACCTTCCTCCGAGGTGATATTTTTGGAGGCGTCGTGGAGAGTTGTGGGGAAGACGGTTCTGAAGTATTTTCACAGAAATCTAAAACTTGATGAAGAGTTCTATGCATCTCCCTCAAATAGAAAAGACACTCTCCTAGTCTGAGTGCGATATAAAATCTCTTTTGCGGAAAAGAAAGAAGAGCATTAAAATCCATTTTTTTCGGAATCATTTTTGTGACAAATTCATGAAAAAAAGAGACGTATCCTTCCGTTCTCTCATGAGAGAATTGCCAGAATTTGTAATCTGATATTTCTAGTAATTCGCTCCTTAAACGTAAAGATAGATCTGTATGAGATGAAGAAAAGAAATTTTTTGCGATGTGGTAGATCAAAGCATCTACGATATAAGGGGGAGCTACTTGAAATTTGTTTGGATCGATTTCCCACTCTTTATCGATTTTCAGAGGAGGAAAATCGATACCATATTTTTGTTCTATGTGCCTTGCAAAGTCAGCATAATAAGCAGCAAAAACGAGCTTCTGGTTATGAAACTCGAAACTAGCAGAATTCATCGCAGCCCACTGCCTACTGGTGAGACCACTTTTTCCATCGGCTTGTTCTAAATGAGGTTGATACGAATCTCTTACTTCCTTGAGCACTTTGAATCTTTTTACAAGAGGTTTTGCATCTTCAGACATCACTTTCCCAAACCAAGAGAGAACTTGATTTTCATACCGTGTGCCTTCCATAAAGGCAGCAAAATGGCCTTTGACTTGCCACGGCTGTCCACTCCGATTTAAATTTGAAAAAAACGAGTAGATAAGCTGAGCTCGTTCTTGTTGCTCTTGCAAACGCATCTGGTGATCATGAGCCATTTCTGTTCTGACAGAAGGCGAAAAGGAGCGCCGATTGGATGATGTTGGAGAAGTTGCCATATATTTATCCTCCCTCGATAAATGGTAAATATTTCTTCATATATTGTAACTGAGCGGCGTAATAAGCGCGAATTTGAGTAAAAAGGGCTTCTTGTCTTTTGATATAACTCCCCCCACCTGCCGGATTTTGCAGGTAAAGAAGCGTTCCAACCTCGTTAAATTCTCTGACAAGATTTTCCGCAGCATTTTTATAACAGAAAGCCAGGGTTGAGCATTCAAATAAGGCACCTTCCGATAATGAAATAGTGGTATCTTCGGGAAGAGGCAGCGGAGTTTCTTGCAGATATTTTTGACAATCGAGCGTATCTAGAGGTAATAAATCGGCTTTTCGAGGTGTTGTGATTCCTTCTTTCCGAGAACTATTTAATCCATTATAAAGATTTTCAATCCCATGTGCTTTTGCTCGAAACGTATTTAATAACGTATTGCACGTGCCTAGTTTATAAGCCAAACAAAGAGAGATTTCTTCGTAGGTCTTCAGATTTTCGACGTTTTTAGCTTTGGACAATAGTGCGAGAAGGTGCTTTTGAAAGATCTCTTCAATCCGCTTATTGAATGCAGAGAAATAGCTGCGTGAGCCTCCGACATCCAGGTTATCTCCCCCGGCAACATATTTTAAATAGGTGTAGTCATTTTGACCAAATAAGTCTCTCCGAACCTTTTCGGCATCTTCGAGATTAAACTCTTTTTGGATCGTTCGAATAAGGACATTTTCAATCCTCACATCATCGGGAAGCCGAAATGATCCTTTATCAAGCTCCCATCCATCTGGCACGTGGATCTTCTGTGGAAGTACGATGTCATATTTCTTCTGAATCGTCTCTCGAAATGTTGTTTTGTAAAATTCTTTAAATTTCCTTTTTCGATGGTGATACAGCTCACTTTTTGCTTGCACTCCGGCAAGATCTTCCGCCGTGGGCCGCTTCTTTTTCTTATCGGTTACAATTTGCAAAGTCCGATTGTATTCATCACGAGCAAGTTCGAGCTTTTTATATTTTCTAAGAAGGCCTACTTCGTCATTTTCAATCGTCCTCTTAAAAAACTGCATCACTTGATTTTGGTACAACCTCTCTTCCATCAAAACAGCAAGATGCCCTTTCAGCTGATTCGCCTCTGTTTTCTGAGGGGTTACAACAAAAAACCCATACAATAATTTCACTTGATTCTCATGAACTTCCGCAGCCGTTGTCACCGATGAAGAGCGTGCAGATCTTGGCTGATGCGGAGAACCCGGAGGAGAGGGCCGCGGAGAAAAGATTCTTAAAACAAGTGGACTACTTGCCATGGCACAATTTTAACCCATTTTATGAAGATCTTGGAGAGCAATTTTGGCATTATCATATTTTATGAGATATTTAATTTGGGTATAAAAAAATTTCGCCCTTTAGCCATTTTCACTTTTCAAAATGATTGGATTTTATCTTAATTTTAGAAAAATGGTTCGATTTTGGAAAATTGATTGGAAAGTCACCATATTTTGGAAAAATGATTGGGAATTTCATTAATTTCTAAGAATGAAGTTTTTATAGACCATCAGAGGTAAAAAAATTAGAAGTGTGTTAATAACAATCTATGACGATCCGTTTTGCCGGTCTACCTTCCGCTAAGCACTGGGAAAAAATCGGTGTAAAGAATCGACATGGGATTAATATTCCTTTGGGGAGTCTGCGCAGCTCAAAAAGTTCTGGGATTGGAGAATATGGAGATCTCCTCCCGCTGATCGACTGGTGCCGGGAACTTGGATTTGAAGTGATTCAACTCCTTCCGATCAATGATTCTGGAACAGATCCATCGCCCTACAATGCCCTCTCTTCGTGCGCCCTTCATCCCATTTATCTCTCGCTGGACCTTCTTCCTGGAAATCCCTCCGTGCCCGATGCGCGTCATCTCAATGAGCTTCCGCGGATCTCCTATTTGGAAGTCTTAACCTTAAAGCTCAACTTCCTGACACACTATTGCACGGAAGTCGGAGATAAGATCGCAAAAACTGAAGATTTTAAAAATTTTGTTCAGCAAAACACTTGGCTGACTCACTACACTCTTTTCAAAGTGCTCAAAGATAAACTCGGCCAAACCCCTTGGATGACTTGGCCTGATGAACTCAAAAACCATAATTTCCAAAAACTCGAAGAAGAACATCGCGACCAAATGCAGCTGTATCTCCTTCTCCAATATTTTTGTCATCTGCAGCTATCGGAAGTCAAAGAATATGCCAACTCAAAAGGGATTCTCTTAAATGGTGATATCCCTATTCTCCTCAGCAAAGACAGCGCCGATGTTTGGTTTAAACCCCATCTTTTTAATTTTTCACTCTCCGCAGGTGCGCCGCCTGATGCCTTTAATAGCCAAGGTCAAAATTGGGGATTTCCTATTTTAGAATGGGATCAACTCCGCAATAGTGACTTTCTTTGGTGGAAACAGCGACTTCAAGTGGCCTCCCAATATTTCGATCTATATCGGATCGACCATGTCGTCGGTTTTTTCCGCATCTGGGCCATTCCTTCTAATAACCATCCCAAAAAAGGTTTTTTTCTCCCTGAAAATCCAGCCAAATGGGTTCCGCATGGGAGAGAAATCCTCCAAATGATGCTCAATAGCACCCTCATGCTCCCCATCGCAGAAGACCTTGGGGATGTCCCTCCATCGGTCCGAGTGACACTGGCCGAACTTGGCATTTGCCGCACCCTCGTCATCCGCTGGGAACGTCTGTACGACCTCAAAGGAGAATATATTCCCTATGACAAATACACACCTCTCTCGATGACGACCGTCTCTACCCACGACTCAGAAACGCTCCAACTCTGGTGGCAAACGGGTAATGATGAAGTCAAAGCCTTTTGCGCTTTCAAAAAATGGAACTACTCTCCCGACCTTTCCTTCGACCAACGGCTCCAAATTCTCCGCGATTCCCACCATACCGCCTCCCTTTTCCACATCAACCTTCTCCCCGAATATCTCGCCCTTTTCCCCGAGCTTGTCGCCCTGAGTCCCCTGGACGAACGGATCAACACCCCCGGCAAGACCCTCCCCACCAATTGGACCTATCGCCTCCGCCCCTTTCTATCCGAAATGCTCTCCCACGAACCCCTAAAGAAGGCTATTAAGGAAATAGTAGGATAACAAGATGTGCAGGATCGCCTTCGGCGGCAGGATATGCAGGATGATAAATTCTTCCTTATCGTGCATATCCTGCCGCCGAAGGCGATCCTGCTTATCCTGTTCTCCCATATTTCTGAATAACCTATAATTAGCCGATGGTTCGATTCTTACTTTTTCTTTTACCGATTTTAATAGGTGCCCAGGGAGACCAGGGAGTGCTAAAAAATCGATTGTCTAGCTTGGATCCATTATCGGTGGCTGAGCATTTGGCGTTTTATGAGCTTTATCCGGAGAATGAGGAAGGGAAGAAAGCGCTCGGTCATGCGTGGCATCTGCTGTCGGGTGGAAAAATTAAGCAAGGAATGCCGGTGATTCTTCCTCGGATTGATATTCAGGGGATTATTGGGCTGATCACTCGTCAAGTTTCTGAAAAACCGCCTAAACTATCTATTGAACAATTGAGTGCCATCGAGGAACTGAGTGGGAGACTTGCAAATCGGTTTTTGAAGGGGCATGGGATTTGGACGAGGGAGCAACTGAGGAGGTTGCAATCGCATGAAATCGATCTAGGGCGGGGTTTGCTGATTGAGCAGTTTGATGAAAATGTTGAAGAGATTCGGCAATATGAGTCCTCCCTCGATGTGATGGCTCTCCAAATTTTGGCCAGGCTTCCCCAATCGGCCACGCCGGAAGATCAAATCTGTGAGATCAACCGGTTCATCTTCCAAGAAATGGGATTCCGATATCCTCCCCATTCGCTCTATGCCAAAGATATCGATCTTTACACCTTCCTTCCATCGGTAATGGATAGCCGCGAAGGTGTTTGCTTAGGAGTCTCCATTCTTTATCTCTGTTTGGCACAGCGGATTGGCCTGCCACTAGAGATTATCACTCCACCGGGTCACATCTTTGTCCGGTATCGACAGGGGGTTAGAGTGGTGAATATTGAGACAACGGCTCGTGGGATTGACCTTCCTTCGGAAACGTATTTGGGAATCGATACACGGAGACTCCCCGAAAGGAGCATGAAAGAGGTGATCGGACTTGCCTATATGAACCAAGCCTCCGTCGCTTGGGGACAAAACGACAGCCAGAAAGCGATCCCACTTTATGAAAAAGCAAAGATTTATATGGAAAACGACCCGTTAGTAAATCTTCTGCTTGGGTTCAATTATCTGTTTATTGGAAAGAAAAAAGAAGGACGAGAACTCCTTCAATCTCTTAAAAATTATACGTTTGATTGGGCAGTATCCCCCGATACCATGGTCAACGATTATTTTGCAGGAGGTGTCGATGAAGAAGGCATTAGAGCCATTTTTCAACATGTTGATGAAACACGAGAATCGATCGTCGAAAAACAAAAGAAACTGCAAGACGTGTTGAAAAAATACCCCCGTTTCCGAGGAGGCCTTTTTCAACTGGCTGTCACCTGGCTTCAACTCGGAAGAATGCACGAAGCCGACCAAATTTTATGCCACTATCATAAGCTCGATCCCACCAACTCTGTCGTCGAATACTATCTCTCCATTATTGGCGTGCAAAGGCTCGACTATAATAAAGCGTGGCACCATCTCAAGCTCACTGAAAAAATCGTCCAATCCCGCGATCACAAATGCAAAGCGTTGCATGGCCTTCGTGACCATTTACGAAGGCTTTGTCCCGAAACCTCTTGAATTTTTAAAATATTTTTTTTACAAGAGGTTTATTAACCCGAGAGGATGGTTATGCATTGGTTTAGGATTATTACAACGGCGACTGTTTTTACAGCTGTGGCGATCTATTCGACAAAACTCTTGGGAACCTTTAATTTAGACGATATGATGTCGCAAGATGAGCAGCAAAAGACCGGGGTCAACCAGCTCAGCGACGATCAAAAAAGAGAATTAGAAACTTGGATGAGCGATAAATTCATCCTAAGAACCAAACAAACCACCCAAGTCATCTACTTAGAGCAAAACAGGAACAATGGGGCTGAACTCGTGATGAGCGACGGTTCGATCTATGAAGTCTATCCGGCCGATCGTCCCAAAGCGACTTTTTGGATGACCCCCGTTTCTGTGACGATCGAAGAAAGTGGCGATCCGTATTACCCTTTTAAAATCACCAATAATCTCACGAATGTGAATGTCAAGGCCAAACAACTCAGATCAATGCGGTAGATTTTTGAGTCCTAACTGGACATAAAGATTATGGGGCTCGATTTTTTGAGCGGCTTCGTAATATTCGGTCGCTTTGTCTATCCTTTTTTGTTGTAACGCATTGCCTGCAAGCCCTATAAACAGTCGCACGGTTCTACAACCGAGTCCCCATGCTTTCATGTAATGGTTTTCTGAGAGATCGAATTCACCTTTAAGGCGAGCCACATCTCCAAGGCCACAGAGGGCATCGGTGTTGTAACCATCTTTTTTTAGTGCTTCCCAGTAGTGGTGTTTTGCTTCTTTAAGATGGTGCTGTACTATCTCGATATCCCCCAGCCCAACATAAGCAGCTGGGTTGTTTGGATCTTTGCTTAAGGCGTCTTGGAATAGTTTCAAAGCTTTTGTTAAATCATTTTGTCGAAGGGCGACATCTCCCAGATGAGACAAGATATACGTATCGTTTGGCTTTATGTTTAAAGCTTGCTTGAAACGGTCTTCAGCCTCTTTAAGCTTCCCTTGCTGCCTGCATGCAATACCCAGAGATATATAAATACGGATATCGGGAGAATCGAGATGCAAAGCTGCAAGTAAATACTTTTCTCCTTCTTGGGGATTATTTTCAAAGAGACACAGTCTGCCAAGTCCCAGATGAGCCAAAGCGGGCACTTGTCTATTGGGGCAGAGCACGGTGAGCGCCTTCTCATAATATTGCCGCGCCTCGGGTAGTTTTTCCTGAGATTCAGCACATTTTCCTAGACCGATCTGAGCACGACCATCATCGCATCCCAATTCGAGGGCTGCTTGGAAATGTCCCCGAGCTGTATCGATATCATTTTGTAAGAGTGCGACCTCTGCAAGGCCAATCAGGGCGGGGATGTTTCGAGGATCTAAATTTTTCGCTGCTGCGAAAGCTCGTTTTGCTTCGTCATATTTTTGGTCACCGATTAAAAAACAACCCTGAACCACCAACGTTTCGAGAACTTCAGAGAGCCCATTCTTGGCATCTGGATCATCTTTATTGAGAGCAACTGCTTTTCTAAAATAGTCTTCGGCTTTTTGAAGGTCTTTTCGAAGGACGAGCCTACCGAGTCGGATATACGACTCGGGATTCCACGCCTCTCCGCATTGCACCGTGATGAAATATTCTTCAGCTTTCTGCACATTTCCACGGTTTTGTTCTAAAAGCCCAAGCCCTAAAAGCGCCCGTGAACAGTGAGGATGGATTTTTAATGCTCGTAAATATTCTTCCTCCGCTTTTTTAGGTTGGTTTTCGAACAAAGCGATATCGCCGCAGAGACAATACGCATCACTATTTTCCTTATGATGATTAAAAGCTTGTTCTAGATAAGCTTTTGCTTTTTCGATTTTTCTCTCTCTCAACTCAACAGAACCCAATCCTGAATAAGCCCAAGAATTTTTGAAATCTTTTGTCAAAGCCATGGAGTAGCATCCCTTGGCTTCCACGTTTCTTTTGAGGAGTAGGAGAAGATCCCCCAAATTTTGCCACGTATACGTGTTATTCATATCTGAATTTAAGGCTTTTCTAAAGTTAGCTTCAGCTTCTGAAAACTTTCCGAGCCACTGATAGGACCGTCCCAACCCGCTATATGATCGGAAATTTTTAGGATCGACCTCGATTCCTTTTTCGTAATACATTTTCGCTTCTTCGTACTTGTCCAGCATAAATTTTTTATCGGCAAGCCATGAATAGATGAAAGGTAATTCGGAAGAAGCGGTCGGATCCTTCTCGCAGAGATGGAGAGCAACTTCAAAATGTTTTTCAGCTTCCTTATCATCATTCTCCAGTACAGCGATCTGGGCATACATGAGAGGAACTTGGTAGTTTTGGGAGTCGACTCTAGAGGCTTTTTTTAAAACTTTCTTGGCTTCAGGATATTTTTTTCTGGTCACGAGCCCACGGGCTTCTTCCACCATCGTTTGAGCAGGGCTCCGCACACGGAGCACGATTTTAATAGGAGGCTTTTTTGCCCCTTTGGAAAGAAGAAACTCGGCAATATCTAGTCTTTTATTCCTTTGTGCTATTTCAAAAGGAGTAGACTGACCTTCTTTTCCTTTTTTATCGATTTCGGTTCTCGGGTCTTCGCAAATCCGCCGAACAAACCGAAAAAGGCCTTGAGACACGGTGTGCTGAAGAGGAGTAATTCCGGTATTCAGGGGCTCATTCGGGTCTGCTCCTGCGGTGAGCAAGGCATCGGCGATGTCGTATCGTTCTAAACTAAGGGCATAATGGAAAGGTGTTAATCCATCTTTATCTTTTATATTCTTATCTATTCTGTCCCCAACAGCTAGAAGTTGGCGGACCGTCCCGATATCTTCCATGCAAATTGCACCGTGAAGGGGAGAAAACTTAGAAAGTGTAAAAAGGCCGTTAGGGTCGGCACCTGCTTTTAACAAACAATCTAAAGTTGCAGGATCCGGGTTACTAACAGCAACTGACAACGGTGTATAATCATCGATGAGGGGTTGTTCAAGATTGATTCCTGGAAGAGTGCAAAACCATTCAACAAATCGTGACTCTTTAACGCCAACTGCTATATGCAAAGCAGTCGCTCGATACGGTCCATTGATTTCGTTCACGTTCGCCCCAGCTTCTATCAAGACTCTTGCAGCCTCAATATTGCCCTGCTGCGCTGCGCAATAGAGAGGTGTTAAGTACGTTTGGTTCATATTGATTGGGGGTGAGGACTGAGATGGATTTCTAATATTGATGAAAGATTTAAAATAATTGAGAGGAACTTTAGTTCGGTGATGGGCGACGCCTGGAATTTGGCATAGCCTCTTCATGATTTCTGCATCTTGTGCTGCTAGAAGTATAGGAGTGAATTGATCAGCTCCACATTGAATGAACGGATCTGCTCCCGCCTCAAGGAGAGCATTGACAGCACCCAGCTTTCCAGCAGACACTGCCAAGTAAAGGGGAGTGCAACCCTGTTTATCTCGGGCGTCGATTTTGCTTCCTGGAATTTGACTCACAAGGCTGATAAAAGCTGCATTGCCAATCCGAGCTGCACAATGAAGAGGTGTTTCGCCACCCGGGCCGTTTTCGCTATGGATATCAGCCCCACTTTCGATCAGAAATTTGGCCGCTTCCAGCTGGTAGGTATCGACCGCATCATAAAGGGCCGTGAACCCTTTTTCAGGCCTGCAGTCGACATTGAGCAGATGACCAAAAAACTGACGGAGTATGCGCACTTCTCCGAGCCTGGCAGCAAGATTGAAGGCGGTTGTTCCATCCTTTCCATTGGGAATAAGAATGGAAGGGTTTTTCGTCAGCAGCGCTGCGATACCATCGTAACGTCTATTCTCTACCATGAGGTAAAGAGGTGTGAAACCATCCTCTGCTGTCTTTCGATTGACCAGGTCTGAATTGTGATGAGCGAGTCGATAAACCCTTTCGGCATTCCCCTCCCGGGCAGCAATATGAAGCGACGTTTCAATATAAATTGAATTAGATTTTGATGCCATAATTGCAATTAATTTTACTAAAAATATAGATAATAAACAATATTATTTAACTAACACACAATCAATCGTTTACGACAAAATCTTGCACTTGAAGATGCCGTGTGCTAAAATGAATAACTAAAGGATTACAACACAATGGTATCATTTACAGAAAACGTCTCCAATGCCCTTCAAAAAAGCTTAGAACAGGCTCGGCGTCAGCAACATACAGAAGTTACTGAAGCCCACCTTCTTCTGGCTTTATTTGAACAAGAATATTTTACCGGCCTCGCGACGAGTCTAAATCTTAAGCCGGAATCACTCATTGAAAATCTCAAGGAAAAGGTTGCCAAGACTCCATCTTTCGAAGGGGGATCTAAAGAACCGGGAATCTCGATCGATCTGCAAGCGATCCTTCAAGAAGCCCAAACCATCGCCGCAGCGTGGAAAGATTCGTATGTCGCCAGTGACCATATATTCTTGGCTTTTTGGAAGAAAGGAAAAGAGCCTTTCTCAAGTTGGAAAAATAAAATTACCGTCGGTGTTGTAGAAAAGAAAATCAAAGAAATTAGAGGAGATCAAACGATGGATTCACCCACAGCTGAACAAAGTCTGCAAACGCTCGATAAATACTGCAAAAACCTGACAAATCTAGCCAAAGAGGGAAAACTCGATCCGGTCATAGGGCGAGATGAAGAAATTCGGAGGACAATGCAAGTCCTCTCGCGCCGCACCAAAAATAACCCCCTTCTCATCGGAGAGCCGGGTGTCGGAAAAACGGCGATCGCTGAAGGTCTTGCTTCCCGCATTATCCAGGGGGATGTTCCTGATTCTCTCAAAGGAAAAGAGCTGTTTGCGCTCGATATGGGAAGTCTCATCGCAGGAACAAAATTCCGCGGCGAGTTCGAAGAGCGGTTAAAAGGAATTTTACGTGAAGTGGAGAAAAGCGATGGGAAAATTCTTCTCTTTATCGACGAGGTCCATACTCTAGTCGGAGCGGGGGCCACCGAAGGAGCGATGGATGCTGCAAATTTACTGAAACCTGCACTTGCGAGGGGGACTCTCCACTGTATCGGAGCGACGACCCTCTCCGAATACCAAAAATATATCGAAAAAGATCCCGCCCTCGAAAGACGGTTTCAAACGGTTTTAGTCAATGAGCCGTCGCTCGAAGACGCGATCTCGATTTTACGGGGTCTTAGGGAACGGTATGAAATCTTCCACGGGGTTCGGATCACCGAAGAAGCCCTTCATGCTGCTGTTTTTTTATCGCATCGGTACATCACCGAAAGATTTCTGCCCGATAAGGCGATCGACCTCATCGATGAAGCAGCCAGCTTGATCCGGATGCAACTCGGAAGCCTTCCCCTTCCGATCGACAGAAAAGAACGGGAACTGGCCAACTTGATCGTGAAGCAAGAGGCTCTTAAAAGAGAAGATTCTCCTCTCGATTCTTCGGAGGAGATTGCAAAACTGAAAGAGGAACTCGGTGTTTTGCGACAAAGATGGAATCAAGAGAAGAAGCTCATAGATTCTCTCCAAGAGAAAAAAAATCAACTCGAAGGGTGCAAATTCCAAGAAGAAGAGGCCGAAAGAGCTTCCAATTACAATAAAGTCGCCGAAATCCGGTACAGCAAAATCCCCTCCGTTAAAAAAGAGATTGAGGAGATCCAAAAAAAGTTAGGAGATCAAAAAGAAAGACTTCTCCAAGAAGAAGTGGATGAGCAGCTAATCGCCCAAATCGTCTCCAAATGGACAGGCATTCCGATTCAAAAGATGTTAGAAGGGGAAGCCCAAAAACTTCTCCATTTAGAAGAGCTTTTAACAGGCTCTGTCGTCGGTCAACCTTTAGCCGTTAAAGCGGTCAGTGAGGCGATTCGCCGCTCACGTGCGGGGCTGAGCGATCCCGCAAGACCGATCGGTGCTTTCCTTTTTGTTGGTCCGACAGGCGTTGGAAAAACAGAACTTGCCAAGGCGCTGGCTCGGGGGCTGTTCAATCAAGAAGAGGCGATGATCCGGCTCGATATGTCGGAATATATGGAGAAACACACCGTCTCCAAACTCATCGGTTCTCCGCCTGGATATGTCGGATATGAAGAAGGAGGTCAACTGACAGAAGCCCTCCGAAGACGGCCCTACAGTGTTGTTTTGCTCGATGAAGTAGAGAAAGCCCACCCCGATGTTTTCAATATTTTGCTCCAAATCTTCGATGATGGAAGACTCACCGACAGTAAAGGGAGGACGATCAATTGTAAAAATGGCCTGTTCATCATGACATCGAATCTCGGATCTTCAGAGCTGCTAGAAAAACCTGGAAAAACCAAAGAAGAAATTTTAACGACTTTAGATCCGATTCTAAAACGGCATTTTAGACCCGAATTTCTCAACCGGCTCGATGACATTCTTCCGTTCCTTCCCCTTCAAGAAAAAGATATGGAAGCGATTGTCACGCTGCAACTGAGACGGGTCGCTGAAAGGCTTTCTGAGCGGCATATTACGCTCAAAGAATCTAAAGAAGTTTTGGCTGAACTTGCAAAACGAGGGTACGACCCACTCTATGGCGCTCGTCCTTTAAAAAGGCTCATCACCAACATCATTGTCAATCCCCTTTCTGCTGCCCTTTTAGAAGGCAAAATTTTGCCCTATCAAACAATAAATCTTATTGCTAAGGATGGAGAAATTGTATATAGAAATTAAGAATGAAGAGATTTGTTTTTTTCTGCTTAATCGTTGCATCCCATCTGTATTCATGGCCTCCAGAACTCGATAGAATTTGGGATAACTTCCTTTCCAATAAAAGGAATGTGAAGGTTTTAGAGCTGGCTGCTTTAACGCATGATGGTTTTAAAGAAGATCCCCCCGAAACCGATGAGAGATTGCTCGCCGTTGATGCTGCTTTAAAAGATTATAACAACGACTCCTTCGAAGCTTCTCTACATGCTTTTATTGAAGAACATTTTCAAATTCCACCCTCCGAGGTGACCATTGTCGACTATCATCGCAATGCAACGTCCCCAGAAAGAACCCTGATCTTTTTTGTCTATAATAGCTCCAAAAAACTCGTCACCATTATCAAAGCTTTCCATGAAAGAATGAGTTTCGTCAAAGGATTTTCGTCGCTCTGGATGCTTTACAATTTAAATCTTAAATTCTCTACAACAGTGGCTCCTCTTGGGATTGGCAAAACGATGAAAAACGGGAAACCGATTTATCTCCTAGCAGAATCGGTGGCACCTGGAAAGACGATCCAAGAAGTGATCTTTGATCTTAAAAAAACTCGTGGAGAAGAAAGAAAACAGCAATTCTTAATTGTAAAAACCGCGATTGGAAGATTAGCGCAAGCGATCGCCGAACTTCATTTTAAACCGTTTGAAAAAACAGGTGTTAAACCTTTCCGATCCGAAGGGCTTGCTTCTCTCGCCCCTATTTGCGATCCACTTCCCATGGAAAATTTGATCAAACATGAAGTTTCGATCGATTTTAAGGTGATCAATGAATTCTTGAAAGATTTGGATAAATGTATCACCCTTTTTCTTCCTGAAAAAGTGTTTGCCCACGGCGATTTGAATTGGGTCAATGTCTTTTATGAACCCACAACCAATCAACTCACCTTTATCGACCTCATCACGTTCCACCGGTGTATTGACAAAAACGGCGAACCGGCAGCTCCGTATTACACTGCTCTCCGCGATTTTTATACCGGCTATCGAAGATTAGACGGTTCGAATCGAACGGTATTCACCAAGGCTGAACTGCGGATTTGCGAAGAGAATTACCGAAACATTTATACGAAAGGTGTTGCCATTTCCGATGATGAAAAAATGATCGAATTATATTGGCGCACGCTCGGTATTCTCGGTGCATTTGCTCAACACGTCCATTCGTTTAAACACCCCGATTTAATGCCCGTAAAGGTCAGAAAAGTGAAAGAGAAATACCGAGATCTACTGCGGGTCCGTGACGAATTTTACAAATTGAGGAACCCATGAAGTGGATTTTAAGTCTCTGTATTTTTGCTTTAAGCCTGCTCCATGCTGACCCTCGGGAATATTACACGTTTAATTATCCGTCGCCAACTCCTGGGGGAAATACCTTATTGACAGGCATTCGAGGGACAACAAAAAATCCGAACATTGTTTACATCAGTGGTTTCTATACGTGCCAGGGAGAAACCTGCACCACGGCTTTCGTTTATAAGGGAAATTTATCCGGTAAAGGAAAGTTTCATATCTTAAGTTTTCCCTCATCTAAAAGAAAAACTGTCACAGCAACAAATTTGTACGGACCCAATAATGGACCCAAATCAGATATTCAAGTCGTTGGCAATTACACGACGAAACAGACTGGATCTTCCACACTTGGATGTCTCTATGAAGGACCTCTCGATGGATCGGGCAAATGGACGACATTGATTCCCACCTCTTCAAAGCCGGTCTTAAATACGATCGCCCATAGTACTATGGGAGGACTCGTCGTCGGAAATTACAACATAGAGGTCAAGCAGAGCAAAGCGTTCATCTATGACATAGCGACTCAAAGATATTTCAAAATTATCAAACCCGGCTCCAAAAGCATCACGGCCTACGGAATCTGGCATAACGGTGGAAATTCTTACACCATTTGTGGAGGATATTCTAATAGAGGCCCTATCACAGGTTATTTAGTCGATTGGAACAACAAATCCCACAAACTGACGAACTGGAGAAGTTATAGTTTCAAGAACGATCCCGCCAAAGCGGTCGTTACCCATTTCGATGGGATCACGTCCGATGGCCATGGCGGCTACTATTTAACAGGCGATTGGTCCGGCTTCAAAAACGGTCCTCAACTCGGATTTTTTAGCCACATCACTGCTAAAAAAGCCACCTGGTCCCACGTCACCGTGCCCCATCATCTCATTACGTCTGGCAACTCTGTTTATAAAAAAGTCGTGATCGGCGTCTACACCGATGCCCTTGACCAAACAATCAATGGTTTTATTTCATTCCCTTAAAGATTCTATTTCAAAAAAATAAAAAAAAGGTATTAACTTAATCCAATAGTAAGGAGAGTCTGATGTACAGAAAAATGATCTTTCTTGGGTTTTTGATCGCAAGTTTAGGGCTCTTTGCTGAAGACAACAACAACTTATGTATCAACAAAGATTGTAATAAGATCGTTATAACAGATTTTATCCCGTTCGTAGCCCCCTGTCCTACGGATGCTCCTCAAGCTTCAATGGACAATGATGAACTCATCGAGAAAATCCAAAGCTTGCCCAATACCAAAGTGAATCAGAAAAGGAAAGGGGCACTCGTGCAATATCTCCTTTCACAAAACCAGAATGTGACAAAGAAAGAGGGTTCACGTCACGCGACATCGGACCAGTGTCCTGGCAAAAATGTGCAAGTTAATGATCCTGCACTGCAGGGGGTATTTTCTACTGGAGTCAATAGTTACCCCAATTATATTTTTGATCAAAGTGAAACAGCGATCGCCGTGAATAAGAAAAATCCCGATAATATCGTGGTTGTATACAACGCCTTTGGAAGCTATTTACTCCCCAACGTTTCATCTTTTCAAGGATTTTCTACATCGTTCGATGGTGGAAAAACATGGACCAGTGGCTTCCTGCCATCGAGTGGTTCACCTGGACTCCCGCTAACTGACCCTTATGTAGTTTCCGATAGGAAAGGCAATTTCTATGCAAGTTTCATTGATTTCGCGACCCCCTTTACTGGAGAGCATATTTCCGTGAGCAAATCGACAGACGGAGGCCTTACATGGACGACAGTCCAAGCCGGGCCAGAAATTTCTTTTGCTTCTGGAAAAGTTCCCGATAGACCTAAAATTGCCGTGGGACCAGACCCTCAATATCCTTCCCGAGATCTTCTCTATGTATCTTGGCTTTTGTATGAACCTACAACAGGAATCCTGGAGAAAAATAAGCTGATGCTCAGTCACTCAAAAGATGGAGGAAAAACATGGCATACAAAAGCCGTCTATGAGCCTAAAGCTCACCCAGATCCATTCTTGCCACAAGATGAAGTCCAGTCTTGCTTTATAACCGTCGATCCAAAGACAGGAACCGTTTACCTTCCGTTTGTTCACTATTCTGTTTCTCTATCTAGAAATGAAGGAGCACATCCTCCTTCCGTGGTCGACTTTTGGCAGATATTGAAATCGACAGATGGTGGCAAAACCTTTGAATTTATCAAGTTTAATGTTCCCGGAGCTCTTAATCGTACCCTCTATCCTTTTGTAGACCCTGGAGTGTATATCGATATCGGCGATCCCGTTATTTTTTCTACCGCCATCGTGCAAGGTCGTAAGCAGCCGGGTATCACCCATTCGGGAAATCCGACCTTTGAGCATGCCGCCCGATTAGGGGAGTACCCGGGTTTCGATGCTCGGGGAGATTTGTTGGTGATGTCTTTTTCAGAAGGTGTTGAAAAGACGGCAGGCACTGTGCATGCAACCTCCAATATATTTCTGATTTTCTCTGAAGATGGCGGAAAAACATGGTCGGAGAAAATCCAGGTCAACCCTAAGAAAAATTGCAATATCCAACACATTCAGCCCGCTTTAGTTATTGGCAAAAATAATAATGTGAGTGTTTCTTATTATACCCAGCATCGTAACCATTCGATTGACAGGCATTTGACAACCTTATCCCTCAACACCCAATGTTCATCCACAAAAACCATTACAGATCTCTCTTTTAACCTTCCTCCGACGGTCGTTCAATTCCCCAATGGAAGGGTAGGAAATTATAATAATTTCGAAAACCCAGCGTATTGTTTAGGTGAGTATCAAGGAATGGTTTCTGCGGAAGGAAAACTGTATCTTTGTTGGGCCGATTGTCGCAATCTCTTAACCCACCTCAAGAACCCGGATGAACGGCCCCTTTCTGGTAAAACACAAACTCAACAAGATGTCTTTTTCCAAATGGAAGAGTTTGAAACAGTAAAATGAAACAAAGATAAATAAAAAAGAGGATTCTGTGGTTTCTCCTAAACTTTCTACTTCATGAATTCTTGGAATTGGTCTTGGAGAGAGCGCGGGACGACTTCTTGGATTCCCGATTTGTCATACATGAGAAAGTAGGTACAAGCGACCATGATTCCAAGGGCTGGACTGAAGAGGGCAATGAAGAGAGAAACGCCGCAGATCCCTGATCGTTTGAGTCCGATCCAAGCTTTTGCAAAGATTTTTTGAAAGACGGATATTTTTCCCAAGGTGAGCGTATGGAGAGATCCGATGGTGAGGACGAGCAGTAAATTATAGAGCGACCATCCGATATCGGCTAAAAGAAGGAGGAAAAAAAGAACGCGCGCTGTGAGTGAAGAGAAAAATCGATCTTTGGATGAAGCGGAAACTTCTCCCGAACTTTCAATCTTTTCTGCTTCCGATTCTTTGGTCTCGAAAATATCATAGATCGGCATATCTACCTTTTCCTTTTTAACTTGTTGTAACCATTGAGCGCTGCGATCCGGTACCCTTCTGCATAGGTTGGATAATTAAAAACTTGGTCAATAAAATAATCGATCCGCGCATTAAAACTCATGGCAATTTGTCCGATGTGGATCACTTCTGTCGCTGCTCTTCCAATAATATGAATCCCCAGGATCTCTAACGTGTCCGCATGGAACAAGATCTTGAAGAGACCCGGATCATTTCCCACAATAATATTTCGGGCAATTTCGTAATAGTAGGCACGCCCTATTTCGTAATGAAATCCGAGTTCCTTCAACTGTTCTTCAGTATAACCACATGATGAAATTTCGGGTATGGTGTAAATTCCGATCGGATAAAAAGTGGGAAAGTGGTGCGTCTGCATCCCAAAAGCATGCCGCGCAACCAACCGTCCTTGTTCCATACTAGTGGAAGCAAGGCTGGGGCCGCCAATCACATCCCCCGCCGCATAAATATGGGGAACAACCGTTTGAAAAAGAGCATTCACAGGAATATAACCATCCGCATTCAGAGTAATCCCTGCTTTTTGCATCTGAAGATCTTCGACATTGGCTTCACGGCCCAGAGCATACAGGAGCATTTCTGCTTCCAACTTGGTTCCATCTTTAAAATGGAGCTCGGCATGAGCATTTTCTCGTTTGATCAGCTCTAATTCTTTTCGTCCCATCATTTTTAGACCAATCGTCGCCAGTGACTTTTGCAAATGGAGTCCAATTTCTGTATCGAGAGCAGGCAGCATGTGTTCCCGTTTGTCCACCACAGTCACTTCGGTTCCAAGGGCAGCGAAAAAACTCGCGTATTCGGAACCGATGATCCCTCCACCTAATACTAATAATGTCTTAGGCAAATGATCGATACTGAGGAGCCTTGTCGAATCCAAAATCACTTCTTTGTCAAACGGAACATGGAGAGGATTGCGCGGTTTTGAACCCGATGAAATCAAGAAAAAATCAGCCCGAATCCTTTTATTTTGACTGAGCAAGGTGACGTGATTCTGATCTTCAAATTGGGCGACACCATGGATGAGCTGGATTTTATTTTTATCAAATTGTCGTTGGATCATCTTCCGCTGTTCATCCAACACTTTATGGAGCCGAAAGTTGAGATCGTTGATCGAAATTTCTCTGTGCGGGATGTCTTTTCCATAGAAACTTCTCTTATAGAAATCGGTTAAATCCAAAATCGCTTCCCTTAACGATTTCGAAGGAATGGTCCCCGAGTTGAGAGAGGCTCCTCCCGGAAAAGGATCTTTTTCAATGACAATGACTTTTTTGTCCAGCTTAGCCGCCTGGATTGCCGCCTTCTGTCCCGCAGGACCAGACCCGATCACAACAAAGTCAACGTTGAGTTCTTCCATAGTAAATTAAAATTTATATTTACCATTCTTCCGTTTCTCGATCAATGGAATACTTGTTCGATAACTCTCCCCTTGGTATACTATCTGACTTTAAAGAGGTTGAGTATGCCAAGACAATGCCAAGTGACAGGTAAGATTCCTGTTCGAGGAAATAGCTATGCAATCCGCGGAATTGCAAAAAAGAAAAAAGGTGTTGGTCTCAAAGTTACCGGAATTAAACGACGCCGCTTCAATCCCAATCTCGTCAAGAAACGATTTTGGTATCCCGAAGAAAACAGATTTATCACTCTCACCGTTACCCCCCATGGAATGCGCATGATCGACCGACTTGGAATCAATACGGTTGTCAGGCAGATGCGGGCCCGTGGAGAGAAAATCTAAACTCGTATTTTTATCGATCTTTTTTGCCGCTCTCTATGCATTTCTAATAAGAGCGGCTCTCACTCCTACACTTCCTTCTCCTGAAAATCCGATCATCTTTTATTCCAATCAAAATAGAGACGACCTCCGCCTCATTCTTAAAAAAATATTTACCCATGCGCGCGAAAATATCGACATCACCATGTATGCGATCACCGATCCCGAACTTCTCCAGATTCTGGAAAAAAAAAATCAAACCGGAGTTTCTGTTCAGATTGCCTACGATCCTTCCAGTGGATCGACTTCCCCTCTCGGCAGGGGCATCAAGACACGTGGCCTCATGCACCGAAAAATCGTTGTCACCGATACGTCGTCCATTTTTATCGGCTCCGCCAATATGACCACCTCTTCCCTTGTTCTCCACGATAATCTCTCCGTCGGGTTGTACCATCCCGTCTTAGCTGCTTTTCTTCGAGCTCCCACATCCTCACAGTTCGATTTTTCCCTTGAAAATCAACAAGGGACCCTTTGGCTCCTTCCTGATCCACGTGTTCTAAATATTTTGAAAGATCGATTGTCGGAGGCAAAAACATCGATTTTTGTCGCCATGTTCACCCTCACACACCCCGACCTTCTCACCACACTCTCTGATGCACACCAGCGGGGAATCGATGTGACTGTGGCTCTCGATCATTATTCTGCACGAGGCGCCAGTCATAAAGCTGTCCAATTTCTCCAATCTCGAGGAATCGATGTCATCTTTTCCTTAGGACAACAACTCCTCCATCACAAATGGGCCCTCATCGATGATCAAGAAATTATTTTTGGCTCGACCAATTGGACCAAAGCCGCCTTCACCAAAAATCAAGACTGCCTCCTCTCACTCCGTCCTTTGACCCAAGAACAACGGCATTTCTTCCACGAACTCCAAGCTACAATCCGCCTAGAATCAAACCAAAAACTATGATATAAAGAAGTAATGAAGTTTATTTCGATGGCGTTTTCCCTTTTTCTTCTGATGGATCCTATTGGAAATATTCCTTTTTTCATCTCCTTCCTCAAAGACATACCCGCACGGAGGCAGTTTCAAATCATTTTGAGAGAGCTGATCATTGCTCTGGTTGTGATGATTGTATTCAATTACATTGGGGACATTCTTCTCACGTCTCTCCAGGTCACCCAATATTCTGTGCTCATCTCGGGGGGCATTATTCTTTTTATTCTCTCTTTAAAAATGATCTTCCCTTCCAAATCCGATCTGGAAGTTTCTCACACGCCTGACAAAGAGCCTTTTATTGTTCCTCTTGCCATCCCTCTTGTCGCAGGTCCAGCCGTTCTTGCTGCTATCATCCTTTACTCTCGGCAAGAAGGATCGACCATCTTCGCCATCATCTTGGCCTGGTTTGTTTCGACACTCATTCTTCTCTCGTCCACCTTTATCAATAAATTACTTGGAAAAAGAGGCATTCTCGCCATGGAACGACTCATGGGTCTTATTTTGACCATGATCGCAATTCAAATGTTTCTAGAAGGTCTTTCCCAATTTTTAGCCGCAATCAAACAATGAAGAACATCAAACTCGTTATCTCCTACGAAGGGACCCGTTATTTAGGGTGGCAAAAAACTGCCATGGGCCCGTCTATTGAAGAACAACTTGAAAAAGCTCTAAAGCAACCTGTCCAACTCCAAGCTGCGAGCCGTACCGATGCCGGTGTCCATGCAAAGGGACAAGTGATCAACTTTTTTTCCAATGAGCTTCCCTACACGGTGAATGACCATCTCCCCAAAGATATTTCTGTTGTATCGATGGAAGAAGTTCCCGCGGATTTCCATGCAACCCTCAGTAGCAGAGGAAAAGAATACGAATACCATCTTTGTTTAGGACAGGCGCAGCTTCCGTTCCACCTACCTTTCTCATGGCACTTTCCCTACCCGCTCGATCTGACCACCATGATGAAAGCCGCATCTTTATTAAAAGGAGAGCATGATTTCTCAGCTTTTACCAATGAAAAACAAGAGAACAACATGCGGTGCATCTCGGACATTTCCCTAGAAACCCTTCCTGATCACCGCCTCAAAATTCGGGTGGCGGGAAACAACTTTCTTTATAAAATGGTCCGGAACATTGTAGGGACACTTGTCTATGTCGGATGTGGCAAACTCGCCTGGCAAGATATCCCTCCGATCTTAGAGAGCCGTGCAAGAGCCCGCGCGGGTGTCACAGCACCTGCGCACGGCCTGACATTAAACCAAGTATTTTATGCAGCGGAATGATCCTTGTTGGTGTGGAAGTGGAAAGAAGTGGAAAAAATGCCATTACCCACTGGCTCCAGACCAAAACTTTTCAGAACTGGCGCGAGACTATCAAAAACAATACGGCATTCTTTTAAAAACTCCTGAGCAAATCGCCGGAATCCGGCGGTCGTGCAAACTCGCAGCTTCCGTTCTCAAAACTGTGTGCGACACAGCCCAAGCAGGCGTCACCACCAACGAGCTGAATAGGCTCGCTGAAGACCTCATCCGCCGGGCCGGGGCTAAAGCGGCTCCTCTCGGCTATGGCGATCCTCCTTACCCCAAAAGCATCTGCACCTCCCTCAATGATGTGATCTGCCACGGCATTCCGGATGACAAACCTCTCATCCCTGGCGATATCATGAACATCGATATCACCACCATTCTCGATGGGTATTACGGCGATTGCAGTGCGATGGTCACTATCGGCACGATTTCAGAAGAGAAAAAACGGGTCGTTGAAGTCTCCAAAGAATGCCTCAAGCGTTCCATTGCCATTCTAAAACCCGGCCTTCTCATCTATGAAATTGGAAAAGCTATCGAAGATTATGCCCGGTCGCAAAACTGCTCCGTTGTCAATCAATTTGTCGGTCATGGCACAGGCATTGCATTCCACGAACCTCCCCAAATTCCCCATCACTATAACAACATCGGCATCCCTCTTGCAGAAGGGATGACCTTCACCATCGAACCGATGATCAATGCCGGTGTGCGTGGCGCCATCATCGACCCGACCGACCACTGGACTGCTCGCACCGCCGACGGCAAACCCAGCGCCCAATGGGAACACACCCTCCTCATCACAGCAACAGGGCATGAAATCCTAACTTGATAAATTTGAGACGATTTGTTGGAGGGAGAAGAGTTCGAGTTCGAGCTTTTTCTTCTCTTCTTCGGCCAGTTTTAGTTGTTGGATGAGGTTGATTTCGGAAGATGATGGAAGATGAGCCTCTTCTTCGATTTGTTTTTGAAGGGAGAGAAGTTCATTTTCAACATGGAAGAGGCGGGCACGGGCGGCGTCGAGAGCTTCCGATTTTTCTTGAAACTGTTTTTTGAGTTCGCGGTGGGATATTTCGATCTGCCTCTTATCCACGTCGAATAGATCGGGTTCAGTCCGAGCTAAAAAGAGTTCATTGGCACGTCTTTCTTTTTCGATCACCTGTTCTCCAAGCCAATCTTTTTGTTCAGCCAAAAGTTGGATCTCGGATTGGTGAACTTCGACGAGTTTTTGATAGGAAAGACATCTTTCTTCTGCGCGCATGAGTTTTTGCTGGAGCTTTTGTACTTCCTTATTGAGATTTTCTTGGATCTGTAATTCTTTTGAATTGTCGACGGGAACTGGTTTTTCAGATTTTGTAAAAGCGACAAAACTCCCCAGCCCAAAGGCGAGTCCCAGTCCTGCCGACCAAAGAGAGAGGTCTTGGAATTTTATTGAGAAAAGAAGAGATGTCAACCCGAGTAAAATATAGCCTAGTATTTTCATTGAGATAGCCTTCCCATAATACTCACCATCGTTAAAAATCCTTGCTCTAACTGATCCAGCCCAAAATGTTCATTCGGAGCATGGATATTGTCCGTGTCGAGTCCAACACCGATAATAGCGACTTCACCACCCGACGCCTCGGTCAGATCTGTCACTAAAGGAATGGAAGCACCACAAAGGATTTTTCGGCACGGTTTTCCAAAAACTTCTGTATAAGCGTCCGAACAAATTTTCGCAATTTTTGTATGCGGCGAGCTTAAAACAGGTTTCCCTCCATGATCCCAATGGGTTTGCACATCCAATCCAGGTGGCGCAATTTTTTTCAAATAATCGGATAGGAGGTTGGCGATGGTTTGAGGATCTTGTTTGGGGACCAGGCGGCAAGAGATTTTAGCAACAGCTGTTGATGGTATCACTGTTTTAAAGCCGCTTCCGGCATACCCTCCTGAAATCCCATTGATTTCCAAGGTCGGTCGAATCGTGTTCGACTCCCACAGAGAAAAACCACCTTCTCCTTGAAAAACTCTGACCCCAAAATTGCGACGAATATACTCTTCATCGATCTGTTGATCGATCTCTTTCAGCTCTTGAGCCGTCGGTTTGGTGACCGCATCATAAAAACCGGGAGCGGTAATTTTCCCTTTTTCATCCCAGAGTTTTGCGAGCATTTGAATGAGAGCCCGATTCGGATTCAAAACAATCCCACCATGAATTCCCGAATGGAGATCTACAGTAGAATTCGTACATCTCACTTCCATAGCGACAATACCTCGAAGACCGAGCGTGATCGCCGGTGTCTCAGGCGCTGGAAGCCCCGAATCAACAATCAAAAGATAATCGGCTTTAAGCTTGGCCTGTTTTGTTTTCAACACTTCAAAAGCCCCTTTGCTTCCCGACTCTTCCTCTCCTTCAACAAAGATTTTGATATTGAGATTCGGTTTCTCTTCTTCGAAAATAGCCCTTAAAGCCGTCAATGTGTAGAAACATTGACCTTTGTTATCTGAAGCTCCCCGTGCAAAAACTTTCCCTTCCCGAACATCGGGCTCAAACGGCGGTGTTTTCCAAAGTTCTAAAGGATCGACCGGTTGGACATCATAATGGTGATAAATGAGCACGGTTGGTCGCGACGGACCTGCCTCATACGAACCAAAAATCACCGGATGATTGGAAGTTTCCCACCGCTCGACTTTAAAACCGATCTTCTTTAAATCGTTTTCTACAAAGGTTGCAGCCTCGTGCACACCGGTCCGATAGGCCGGATCTGTACTGATCGAAGGAATGGACAAAAATGCTAGATAATTTTTTAAGATTTCGCCGGTATGGTCTCGATACCATTTTTTAAAATCAGGCTTCATGAAATCTCGGTCTCAATGATATTTTGTGCACTTTCGACAAGATAAGCCGCCAAAACGGGATCTCCCCCATAACTCATCTCGACTTCCATCTTTCCATCTTGAGAAGGTTCCCCGCACGTGATTAAAACATAACAACTATTTTTTTTAGAAATGGCCTTCTTGATTTCGAGGTTTGTTTTTCTTCTACCCGAAAACAACTTATCCACTAATTTTTGCATGAGAAGATAAATGTCATAACCCACTATTAATATCAATGTGTTGTTGATTTAAAATTAAAGGTTTACACCCTTGACTATTAAAATCGTGGCATGCTTTAATGTTTATATGATTAAGAGAGTGGTGTTATTTTTGGTTGTCAACTTTCTCGTGGTTGCAACCATTTCGATTATTTTAAGTCTTCTCAACGTTAAGCCATATCTCCAATCGTATGGAATCGATTACATGTCTCTTCTTATTTTCTGTTTGATCTGGGGATTTGCAGGAGCTTTTATTTCCTTAGCACTTTCACGAAGCATGGCAAAATGGATGCTCGGTGTTCGGATTGTCGAATCGACAACCAATGACCCGTCCCTAAAACAACTCGTCAATGTTGTCCATGACCTTGCCCGCTCTGCTCACCTTCCAGATATGCCCGAAGTCGGTATCTACGATTCGCCCGAAGTCAACGCCTTTGCAACAGGTCCTTCGCGCAAAAGATCGCTTGTCGCTGTCTCCACAGGCTTATTGAACAAGATGTCTGCCAAAGAACTCGAAGGAGTCTTAGGACATGAGATCACCCATATTGCCAATGGAGATATGGTCACCATGACACTCGTCCAAGGGATCGTCAATGCTTTTGTCATGTTTCTCGCCCGCGTTCTCGCTTTCATCTTTTCTGGCATTGGTCAAAGCCGGGAAAAATCATCTTCCAGCTCTTATTTTGCATTCAATGCGTTCGTGTTCATCTTCGAAATCGTCTTCATGATCCTCGGTTCTCTCGTCATCGCCTTCTACTCCCGCTTCCGAGAATTCCGAGCCGATAAAGGGGGCGCCTACCTTGCAGGCCGTGACAAAATGATCTCCGCCCTCGAAGCCCTCCAGCGTCACGCCCAAATCCGCGACGCCCGTGTCGAAAAACCAGCCTTCCAATCGATGAAAATCTCCCATCAAGAACGGGGCGGCCTCAGAGCCCTCTTCGCAACCCACCCTCCCCTCTCCACTCGCATCGACCGCCTCAAGCAAGAAATCTAAAAGAGAACAAGATACGCAGGATCGCCCCAAAAGGATTTGGGGCGGCAGGATGTACAGGATAAGAAGTAATTTATTATCCTGCATATCATGCCGCCGAAGGCGATCTTGCATATCCTGTAATCCTCTAAAAAGACAAAAGCCTTTTATTAACCCAACAGGCAAACAGGTGACAATCTGCTTGCTGCACTCCTGCCAGATCGATCCTCCTCCTCGGCCTAGCCTCCGGCTATGGTCCTCGTCGGTCGGACCGCTAACGCTTCGATCTGACAGGAGTTCGCTGACGCATTTTGTCACCTGTTTGCCCGTCGGGCTAATAATTATCGCGCAGCTTGCGCGACTATTTCTAGCAAGTGAAAATACACATGAGCTCATCGGTTTAAAATTGTCCAACAAGCTGTTGGATTTCTTCTTTTATGTTGATGCAATTGGAGCTTCAAAGGGAATGGAATCTAAGAAAAATTAACAGGATATTAGGATGGCCAGGATTTAGGAAGGGAGAAGAGATTTAATCTAGTGTATAGCATTAATACTGAGATACTTACTTTTGATGATGGAGCATCCTTTTGATAATCAAGGATTAAAATAAATTGTTTAATTAATTCAAATTTATTATATAATTAATAGAAATGTATTACGATATTAGAATAACAGATAAAACCTATCAAATTGTAGAAACGGGTAAAAAACCTCATCGTGCAGCTATATTTGCCAAAATTAACCAGGTTCTGGAAAAGGGACTTATCTATAAACCTGAGAAAGATAGTCCGACTCGTTTGGAAGGGCTTAGGGCTGTTGCTTTAGATGCGGGGGTCCGGCGTATCAGGAGAATTAACCGACTTATTCATAGGCAACCTAAAGGCCATATGAGTGACTTACCAGATGAGTTAATGATGATGGTGTTGGGTCATCTAGGATCTAGAGATTTAAGAGCAGCTCAGGTTGATACAGAGACTCAGAGATTAACCGCCGATGTGTGGTTAACACTGGCGCGAGAATTCGGATATTTTGGGAGTGATGTAGCTCAAGCAAAAGCTTATATGAAGTCTTTAGACCACAATCTCATCTTGTTGAGGCCTCATCTTGAAAAATATCAGGGATCCGATTTGGAGGCTTCTTTAAGAAACCTGAAATCTATAACAGCTGAAGAAATCTTCCATTTTCCCGAGTGTTACACGGTCGAATTTGCTCAATTTTTATGTAAAATTTTAAGAGATCGAAAAATTGCTCCCATGACAGATTTTAATATTGTAGATACTCTAAGTCAGCGTTTAATGAGACGCCATTCCGACTTTCATGATGAGCTTTTAATAAGACTCGGTGCAAATCCGTTAGATAGTTTGTTTTGTCACGATTTCATAGATGAAGCAATACGGACGACTGGGTGTTTACCGATCCTACAAGCTTGTATTGACTGTGTTCCGAAGAGCGCTAAGGTATTACTGAGGAAAGCTGCAGCAGCTGGGAAAGCAGATATTGTTCGGTATCTTCTTCATAAAGATCCCAAAAATAATGGGGCTGATAATAGGAGATTTGGACGGACCGCTTTGCATGCTGCTGCAAAAAATGGGCGCCTAGCCATCTGCCAAATTCTTATCGACAAGGGTGCATTTGTGGATCCAGTCGATTATAATGGCGAGACTCCCTTACATCTTGCCTCTTTAAAAGGCCATGAAGATGTCGCAAGATTGCTTTTAAAAAACGGCGCAAATGTCTATGCGAGATGTAAAGTTTCTAGCTCGACGCCTCTACACCTAGCTCGAAGTAAAGAAGTCATGCAGACACTTTTGGAATGGGATGCCGATTTGCATGCGACGGATGATCAGGGGAGGACGCCGCTACATTCAGCAGCTTTAAATTGTAATCGGGAATTAAATGAATTTCTTTTAGATCAAGGATCTGATCTTCGTGCCAAAAACAATTGGGGAAGTACACCTCTCATGACCGCCATTAGTGCAGGCGCAAAAGAGGATGCAGCCTTGTTCTTAGAAAGAGGTGCCGATCCCAATGATACAGATAATAAGGGTAGAACCGCTTTGCATAGTGCTGTGAATAATTTAAACCCAGCTGAGGATGAAGCCCGTGTTCAATTACTCCTAAGATCTGGAGCCCGGGTAGATATCCCCGATATGAATGGAGAAACATCCCTCCAAACAGCCATCAGGAAAAATGTTTCTATTAGAATCATTCAATTGCTAGAAAAGGCAGAATCAGACAGAAAGCTGATTCAAAAACTCGTCTCACAACTACCCAAGCTCCCCGAGCTTTGAAATAGTCTTATCCTGCCCATCATGCATATCATGCTTATCTTGTCATCCAATTCACGAATAAGCTTATTTCTATTAAAGAGAACAAGATAAGCACGATATGCATGATGGACATGATTAGGAAGGGAGGAGGGCTTTGAAGTGGTCGAGGGTGACGAGTTTGTGGTCTTCCATGAGGAAGACTTCGTGGGGGTGGATGATTTCGCAGAGGCTTTTGAGGCTTTCGCATTTGAGGACGACGAAGTCGACTTCTGCGAGGGAGGAGAGGAGAGAGACAAATTCTTCATCGGGATTCGAGTCACGGATATAGACGATCAATTTGATATCTCTTTCCCGGGAGGAGAGTTTTCGGATGGTGCGGAAGAGGGGTGTGGTCATGCCCTGGATGCTATAGACTCCGAGGATGCAATACCGTTTCTCTTTTAGGGCTTGTTGAAGGGCAAAGAGGTGTTCTTGATCGAAGATCTTGTTGTCGACGTCGTATTCAAGGAGGCGGGTCGCAAGATCAGAGAGATTGACTTGGGCACAGCCTAAACGTTCAATGGCAATTCCGGCTGCGATGTTGGCAAGTTGCGCACTGTACCGTATATCGAGATCGTTGGCGAGGGCGACACTGACCATCGCAAGAACGGTGTCTCCAGCTCCTGTAACATCCTTGACTTCTTTTGATCTGACAGGGAAATCAAGATGTTTTCCATCGCGGGTGAAAAGGGAAATTCCGGCTTCGGATCGGGTGATCATGAGCATATCGACAAACACCTTCTTGAACACGGTTTCAGCAACTTGCTCGAGGCTGGCTTCTTGGGGAAGTTTTGCTGCTGCGTACGCTTCTTGAAGGTTCGGCTTTAAGACGGTTGCACCTTGGTATTTTGTAAAGTCGTCTCCTTTGGGATCGATGATGACACGGATTCCTTTCTCTTTTGCGAGCTCGATGATCTCCAGAAGTAGGGTGCGTGATAAAAATCCTTTTCCGTAGTCGGAAACAGCGATAATATCGATCTCTTTGAGAAGAACGGGGAGTTGGCTCACAATTTCTTGTTCGATACCTTCGGGAAGGGGTGAAACATTTTCAAAATCGACACGGAGGACCTGCTGAGAATCAGCAATGAATCGATTCTTGACGGGAGTTTGATACAGGTTTTGAACGATCATTCCTTCCGTGTTGACTCCCTCATTTTGGAGCGCCTGGATAATATTTTTTCCTGCGATGTCAGGCCCCACACGTCCAATAGAAACAACTTGTGCACCGAGTGAAATCAAATTCAGAACGACGTTTCCGGCTCCTCCGGCCCGGCTCTCTTCACGCTGCGCATGAAGAACAGAAACAGGAGCTTCGGGAGAAATTCTTTTGACTTTTCCTGTCGTGTAAGTGTCGTACATAAAATCGCCGATCACAGCAACGCGTACGGGTCTTAGCCGGCTAAAGATTCCGCTCAGTTTTACCATCGGTGATCTACGAGTAGATAATTTTGAACATAATCACAAACACCTTCTTCTAAATCATAGGACAAAGGAAATTCACCATATTTTTTCATGTCGGCGCAGGTATAATTTTGATATTGTCGTGCAAGTGGGGCCGGCATGTCAACATATTCGATATTTGGCTGCCGATTCAAGGCCTTAAAAACAGCCGTAGCAAGCTGATTCCAGGTGGTCGGTTTTCCGAGGCCGATGTTAAAAATACCACCCCTGTTATCTGTCAAAAATCGGCACGTCATTTCCACAGCAACTTTTCCATAAATGAAATCACGGCTCTGATCTCCATCGGCATAACGATCGGGCTTTGTCGATTTAAAAAGCCGAATAACACCTTCTTTTTGGATGATCGGGAGCATTTTATAAACCATCGACGCCATATTGTCTTTATGGGCTTCATTAGGCCCAAAAACATTAAAATATTTAAGTCCAACAATCTTGTCGAGGATTCCTTGCTGATGAGCCCAAAGATCGAAGAGATGTTTCGATTTTCCGTAGAGATTGAGAGGTTGGAGTGTTTCTAATAGAGTGTGATCATCGGAAAAACCTTGAGACCCATCTCCGTAGGTCGATGCAGAAGAAGCGTAAATAAACCGGATTCCATGGGACACCGCATACGAGGCCAAACGCTGGGTGTAATGGGTGTTGTTTTCGAGAAGATACGTTTCGTTTTTCTCGAGCGTATTTGAACACGCTCCTAAGTGGATAAAAGCTCCGATTTCACCCGCTCTTCCTTCTAGCCACTGAAAGAGAGAGGCAATCGGGATGAGCTTGAGATATTTTTTCCCTTGTAGATTGCGCTGTTTTTCCGGGTGATTCAAATCATCGACGAGGATAAGTTGATCAAATCCTTGATCATTTAAATGACGGACGACACCTGATCCGATAAATCCCGCCGCACCCGTAATCACGATCATCATCTACATACGATAGCAGATGAGATGTTTTATCTGACATGGTCTCGGAACTCGTCTCTTAACTTTTTGAGGTCTTTGAGGTCAATTTTAAGATCGTTTAAGGGTTCTTTAGTTTCTTTATGATGGTGTTTTAAAGAAACCGAATGGCAATGGAAAAGACCGTGCAAAGCCGCTGCTTTCCAGAAAATCTCCACCAGTTTCTTATCTTTAGCTTGGGCAATCCCTTTGCTACTGAAGGTTTCGAGATAATCTTTCGTGAGTCTTTCTTTTTCACTCTTCAGCAATCCATAGGAGGGGCTTGTAATCTTTGTAAAAGCAGCAGAATAATCTCTTAAAGCTCGGTAAAGGGCTGGAAACTCTTCGTTTTCATAATCCCATTCTCGAAAACTTGTCACATCGATCAAAGTAATTCTATCTTTCTTAGCATCGTAAAAAATGTTATTCCAATTTAAATCACCATGAGTACAAAACCGCGATGGATAATGTAGAGTAATATGCTCATCTAATTCCTCGAAAAACTTCTCTACTTTATTCGATTTAATATTGATATGTTTTTTATTTAATATCTTTTGTGTATCGGTAGTAAAACTCTCGAGCATCCAAGCTAGGTGGGATGGATATTCACCCGAATGGGAATTTTTCGGATAGGCTTGATGGAGTTCGGCGATAGCCTCGGCTAATTTTCGAATGCCTTGATTGAACTTTTTAAACTGTTTTTCTCTTCCTCTGCCGATAAATCCTTGCAGCTCCTCCGCTAGTTCAGACAAAGTTTGCCCCGAAGCAATCGAGAGAGCTAGAAAATAAGAGGTTCTTTTACGGATGTCGGCCTTTCCGATGCCTAAAGGGGCAACCGTTGAAGATTTTTTCAGCTTTAAGGAATAGAGTTTGTCCAGACCAGCTAGTTCGTGTGCCAGCCCGCAGACTCTGGGATACGTTTTAATAACGGTAATCAGCTCAGGATCTTTGTTCTTATCTTTTTTCATCTTATAAATAAAAAAGACATTTGCATGATCTCGATCCGAAGACTCGTGCTTTTGAATCGCAACAACTCCGAGTTTGTAGTCGACTTTTAATTCACCTCGTACAAAAGATTTCAGTGCGTCTTCTAACGACTCGTCACTCGAATAATCATTTAATAATTTATCGACTTTTTCCTGATCAGATTTGGTTTCATGGTAGGTAATTTCATGAGCTAATTCGAGAACTTTTTCATTTTTACTATCGGATAGAAAATCTTTCCATAAATTTTGTAGAAGAGATCGATCGGCATAAACACTTGAAAAGAACAAAAGAAAAATAAAGAGAACTCTTTTCATTAGAAACATACCTGTTATTTTTATACCTAATTTTATTTCTATTAGAATTCAAGCAAATTCAAAAAAATACTTTAATATAAAAGACATAAGATACTTAAAGTCAATGGCTAACAGAATTAGCCATTGAAGATTTAGCCGCGAGGAGGCTGAGCTTGCTCACCCATGATGTGAAGGGTATAGGGACTGGTGACCCCTTCCTTCAACTTAAGGGTCATCGGATGAACACCGACTTCCTTGATTGGTTTATTGAGTCCAATGTTCCGTTTATCGACAGAAATTCCTTGATTTTCAAAGAGATGGATGATGTCGGCGGGGCCTACGGAGCCATACATATTCCCTTCGGGGTCGACCTTGACCGTAATCGTTAGAGTCAAACCTTCGAGTTTTTTTGCGAGCTCTTCGGAATCTTTTCGATCAACGTCGGCTTTTTTCGCCCGCTCTTCTTGGAGCTTCGCTTGCATCCGTAGTGTGTGAGGGCTTGCAAGAACAGCTTTTTGTTTTGGAAGGAGAAAATTCCGTGCAAAGCCCGGCTTGACAGAGATAATTTCTCCACTGCGGCCGACATCTTCGACATCGTCAATCAATAGATATTGTTGCTTCATCTTAAACCTCCGATACAAATGGCAATAAAGCCATATAGCGTGCTTGCTTGATCGCAGTCACAAGTTTTTGTTGATAACGGGCAGAAACACCTGTAATCCGTCTAGGAATAATTTTCCCACGTTCCGTGATAAATCGATTCAAAGTATCGAGATCTTTGTAATCGATATGGGTGATGCCTGCTGCAGTAAAAGGGCAGCTTTTTTTCTTCTTAGGTGTAAAAGGTGTGTTATATTCCATAATTTTTATTCGGGTAAGGGTTGGAAAGCAATTTTTTCTGGTACTTGCACGGTTTGCAAGGTCATAAACCGGAGGATATCTTCATTGAGACGGTATTCCCTCCAAAGTTTTTCCATCACATCGGTTGGGACAGAAAAGTAGAGAACATAATAATGTCCTTCTCGCTTTTTCTTGATGGGATAGGCAAGCTTTTTACGTCCCTGATCAAAAATTTTGTGCACTTCTCCACCTTTTTCACCAATGCTCGTGGTCACCTTATCTAAAAGTTTTTCCCTAGCATCATCGGTGAGTCCAGTGTTAAAAATATACATCCCTTCGTAAAGATGTTTCCGTTTTTTCACTTTATATCTCCTATTTCTGTATTTGCCTTTGTCATCGCCTGCTGAATTCCTAGGCGGATCCAGCAATCTAAAACATCGGCAGCCTTTTCAAAAATCTTTGGAAGCTGCTCCTCTTCGGAGGTGTCAAACTGACTCAAAACATAGTCAGCGAGAACGGCCCCTCCATAACTTCCTATTCCTATACGGAGCCGAGGAAATTCTTGGGTTCCCACATGTTCCTCAATACTTTTTAATCCGTTGTGGCCTCCACTACTTCCGCCCTCTTTCAGTCGCATGACTCCGAAAGGTAGTGCAACATCATCGACGACAACGACCATCCGTTTTAGAGCCACTTTAAAAGCGGCAATACTCTCCTTTACGGCTTCTCCACTACTATTCATGTAGGTGAGAGGGAGAACAATCCCCACCTCAGCTCCATAAATGGGGCCATGCCCTAGTTCAGCAGATACTAGGGAAGATTTCTTGAGGCGGACTCTATGCCTCTCCGCAAAATATCTCACAGCCCGAAAACCGACATTATGCCTGGTCTTCTCATAGGAAGAGCCTGGATTTCCTAGTCCAATGATCAAAAATTCCTTAGGCGCTGCGTCTCGAGACGACCACAACGACTTCATCCATTTTAGCAAGGGGTTTTACTCCTTGAGGTATTGCAATATCGGATAATTTTTTTGTTTGCTGGATTCCGAGATCACGCACATCGACATGAAATTCGGCAGGAATATGCGTAGGCAAACACTCGACTCTCACTTGCCTAATAATTTGCCTGAGAAAGCCTCCCAATTTAACTCCCACACAATCAGCAATGCCCGTGCATTGAATCGGAACCTTGACATTCACAGGAATATTTTCTACAAGTTCGACAAAGTCAATATGAGACACCTGGTAAGTGGTCAATTGATACTGGATATCCTTGATAATTGCTTTTTTCTCTTTCCCATCCAAAACTAGGGTAAAAACCGTGGTTCCTAAATGGCCAGGCTTTGTATGTCGTAGAATAGCTCCCATTTCCGCATTATCTAGAATCAACAGTTGATTCGTGTTTCCAGAAGAATAGAGAATGGCAGGAACTTTCCCTTCACGTCTAACCTGCTTCGTGTCGCTTTTCTTAGTCGATGTGCGTACAGTTGCAGTCAATTTCATAAGATCACTCCTTAAAAAAATATAAATCTTTCTTAGAAGAGGGAGGAGATTGATTTTGCACCCGCAATCGCATCGATCGCTTTGGCAAACAATGAAGCCACTGAAATAAAAGTCACCTTGCGGCCGACTTTTCTTACCGGTTTGGGAACCGTATCTGTAACAATCATTTTCTCAATCGCACTTTCTTCTACTGCATCGCCTACAAGCAGCCCATGCGTCACAACAGCATAAATGGCTTTTGCGCCCTCTTGCTGGCAGACGTACGAGGCTGCTTTTAACGTTGCCCCCGTCGAACAGATATCATCCACAAGGACGACATTTTTCCCCCGAACATTTCCGATCAGGGCCTCTGCTTCGACATGTTTTGCACTCACACGACGCTTATCGACAACTGCATACTGGGTTTTTAAATCGTAAGCTAAAGCTTTTGCTAAACGGACGGCCCCTAAATCAGGAGCTACAATGACACTCTTGGCTAAACCTTCTTTTCGAATCGCCTTTTCTAAAAAAGGGCGAGCGAGAAGATTGTCGACCGGAACATCGAAAAATCCTTCGATTTGTTCCGAGTGTAGGTCCATCGTGAGAATGCGAGATACTCCCGCTTTCTCCATCATGTTCGCAACAAGCTTTGCAGTTATCGGCACCCGCCCCCCACCTTCATCATGGGCTTTTCTATCTTGCCTGGCATATCCGAAATACGGAATGACCGCAGTGATCGATTGGGCGGACGCTCGTTTCAAAGCGTCTACAATAATGAGCAATTCCATCAGATAGAGATCGGGATGTCGTGCGATCGTTTGCAAAACGAAAACATCTCGACCACGGACATTCTCTAAAATTTGAACGCCTATCTCGTCATCTGGAAATGTCTCAATCTCGATTTTCCCTAGCCCGATCCTCAATTCTTTCGCGATTTGCCGACCAAACTCTGGATGAGAGGTCCCTGCAAAAAGCAAAATGGATCGATCTGCCATAGAAAAATCCTCTAATAAATCATTGGGGTGGAAGGATTCGAACCTTCGAATGGCGGTACCAAAAACCGCTGCCTTACCACTTGGCTACACCCCATTTATAGAGCTAATCATGCTACTCGACCCTCCATTTTAAAGCAACTCGTGCTTTGTCAGGCAAAGTTTTTACTCGACACAAAGCTTGATATATTTTAAAAAAAACTTTATGCATGTGATCCATATTGCTTCAGAACTGGCACCCATTGCGAAAGCAGGCGGATTGGCCGATGTCGTCTTTGGTTTGGCCAGGGAGACACAAAAAAAGGGGGATACGGTCGAGATTCTCATCCCCAAATACGACTTGATCGACTACAACCTTCTGCACAATTTAAAACCAGAACACCGTGATCTATGGTCTTTTGAAGGACCCCATCGGTATCATAATACAGTTTGGTCGGCAGAGGTGTGTGGATTAAAAGTTTTATTATTAGAGCCGCACCATCCTGGCTACTATTTTAATCGTGGATCGATCTATGGAAGTATCGACGACATCGATCGTTTCGTCTATTTCTCGCGCACAGCAATCGAATATCTCTACAAGTCAGGCAAGCAGTTTGACGTCGTCCACTTACACGACTGGCCGACATCCTTGGTTGCTACTCTCAATAAAGAGATGTATTTTCCCCTCGGATTTAGAACAAAAACCATCCTCACGATCCATAACCTGCAGCACCAAGGAAAATGTTCTCCCCGTAACGTCTCGATGGCAGGTCTGCGGGGTGAAGATTATTTGACGCCTGACAAAATGCAAGATCCGTTCATGCCGTCGCTTCTCAATTTATTGAAAGGAGGCATCGTCTATTCCGATTTTATTACAACGGTTTCTCCCACCTACGAAAAAGAGATCAAAACCGTGGAAGGAGGTTTTGGACTCCACACCGTTCTTACCCAGTACCAGAAGAAACTGAAAGGGATTCTCAATGGGATCGATTTTGATTACTGGAGTCCAGAAACCGATCCCCTCATCCACACGAATTACTCTCTGCTGACAGCTCGCAAGGGAAAAGAAGAGAATAAAGCCCAAGTCAGGCAGCGACTCGGTCTTAAAGAATCAAAAGGGCCTTTGATTTGCTGCATCAGCCGTCTTGTTCCTCAAAAAAGCCCTGAACTCATGAAATACGCGTTGAAGAAAACAGTCGAAAAAAATGGACAGTTTATTTTGCTCGGCTCAAGCCCTATTCCAGAAATCGAAACCAGCTTCAAAACCCTTCAAAAAGAACTCACCAAAAATAAAACCGTCGCCATCCAACTCGACTATGATGAACAACTCGCCCATTTACTCTATGCAGCTGCCGATATGATCGTCATTCCTTCTCTCTTCGAGCCGTGCGGTCTCAGTCAAATGATCGGCCTCCGCTATGGGTGTGTTCCCTTAGTCCGGTATACGGGCGGTTTAGCCGATACAGTGTTCGATATCGACACCTCTAAAAAACCAGAAAATGAACGGAACGGATTTGTCTTCGATTTTCCAGACAGCTCCGGTGTCGATTGGGCCCTCAATCGAGCTCTAAAATATTACTCCACAGACAAATGGCACAAAATTCTTCAAAATGGAATGCGGTATAATTTCAGTTGGAGTCAATCGACCGATGCGTACCTAAATATCTACAAAACAATTACCGCGCAAAAGATTTCTTGATCAAATTCCAATTTGCCGAAAGATATTCAAATCCGGAAGCCAAGGTATAAAGAGCGACAATTCCCATGGTATAGAGGCTGACTTGTTGAAAAAACATCAGACTGATGTGGCCTGCTTTGAGAGGAATCATGAGAATCAAGATGAGGAACGCACTGCTGGCCTGCAAGACAGCTTTCACTTTTCCACTCGTGCGAGCACCTAGAGCCACTCCCTGAAGAGCACAGAGCGTCCTCAGAAAATTAATCGTAGCTTCTCGTAAAAAGAAAACCAGAAACAACATCAGCGGAAGTTGCACAATCCCCTGCGTAAAACTCAAGAACACTGAAAGCCGAAAAATACTATCGGCCATCGGATCAAGGACCTTCCCCATATCGGTCACCGTGTCGTACCGCCTCGCTACAAAACCATCCAAGAAATCAGAGACTTCGCAAATCGCTACCACACCCAGTAAAATAACCGGAAGAGCAGAAAGACCCCACGCATCCCCATAGAGATAGAGAACCATAAAAATGGGACTCATGACAATACGGATGAAGGTTAAGTAAAAAGGCAAGCTCATGAATGTTACTGTAAAATTTTCTCTTATTTTATTGCGAGCTTATATTGCTGAGCTACCTTAATGATTAAACGATGGAGATACTCTTCCTTCGACCGCTCTTCATGTTCTTTGATCGCCTCACGGATGTTTTCCGTGATGGTACTTTGAGTCTGAATAGAAGGGAGTAAAATGAGTTGTTCTAACATGGTTTAATTATAAATGATTACATCAAAAGGAGCAATATAACTAAAATTTTTATTCGTATGGTGTTTGAAGCCTTAATATGTTAAACTCTCTCCCAGGAGAAAAACCATGTCAACTGTCAATTTTAGAAGTCAAACTTCGATCCGCAACTACATCTTAGCCGTCCAGCTAGAAGAAGGGCGCCATATCACTGCTGTCAATGAAGGAGTGCAAAACCAAGCAAAAGCCACTTTTACGACCTATTATCCTCCCATGTTACAATTCCCATCCTTCACCTATATCGATAATAGTTGGCGTATCTTCAGTCCAACCACCTTTGTACGACCTTCTCGCGCTCCCGCTCCCGCTTCAGAGAAAGAAAAGAAGGAAGAAGAAAAAAAACCTAGCACTGGGTTTATTCTCCTCTGCATCGCCGGTGTCGTGGCAGCAGCTGCTGCCGTAGGATACACCCTCCAGAATTTCCTTCGTGTCAATAATGTTTACAAACGAACGGCCGATGTCGAAAAGAGAGCAGAGCTTGTTCTTCTTGACACTCCACTCAAAAGAAATTTCTTAGAACTTGTCCATCACAAAAAAGCGATCGATGCGATCCGTGCTGCAAAACAAAGACACTATTTCGCTTCCGCAGTGATTTTCTTCGGTGGAATGGGATCTTTGACGGCCGGGGCACTCCATAACATCCCCTGGCTCATGTCCGTAGGGAAAACAACCGCAGTCGCTTCCCTTATCTGGGGAACATTCAATTTCTTTTTCCGGTGGAACGATCAGCAAGATATCGCCGGCCATCAAATTGTTATCCTGGGTAGCTCTGACACTAAAATCAAAGGACTCGCCGATGTAACCTGCCTCAAATTACTCAGTTATAATGAAGACATGACTCCGATCGAGCAACCTCCTCCGAGCTTCTTCTTTGTCCCTCTTTACCCTCAATACTACGATTCTAGTTGGCAGGCGAGCTTTGCTCAACCTGCTCCTTCAGCTCCCCCCCTTTAAAAAAGCAGCTCGTGCGGTGATCCAGAAAAAGCGCATGAGTCGGAGATAATTTTTGAGGAGCCAGAGAAAAAGATAGTAGGTCGGTCCGAAATACCGAAAATAAACTTTGAAGGTTTCAAGACATTGGATGAGGATCCATTTCGAAGGCGGTTTTCGGTATTCATAGTCGGTTAAAACACGTTTGACAAAGGTTTTTCGAAGTGTTGGAGCTTCAAAAAACCGAACCAAGAGGTCGTATCCCCCTTGGATTTGATATTTTTCACTAAAGCCCCCGAGCATCACCAAGGTTTCTTTCCGAAACCAAAATGGGTGCAAACTCGGATGGATCTGACCGTTTTTTAAATCTTCCATTTCGAGGGGAGAGATTTTCACAGTCGGTTGTCCAAAATGGTGCCGCACGATCCAAGCGGTCGTTACGAGATCAGGAAATTCGTACGCCTGGATCATTTTCATAACAAAACTTAAAGCTGTTTGAGACATATAAAATTCACCTGGTCCCAAACAATGGATGTAATTCCCTTGAGCGAGAGGAAGAGCTTGATTGATCATTGCAAAAAGATTCGAAGTATGCGTCTGCAAAATCTTGACATTTTCAAGCGAAAGATGGTGCAGGGGGACCTTCCCATGAGACCCATCGACAATGATCACTTCAAAAGAGGGCGCTTCCTTCTGCAGGGTCAAACCATCGAGGGTAAAAGGGAATAGATAGGCTAACTTCTCCGTTAAAGGGATAATGATCGTGAAAAATGGATTCATTGTACTATGATAATACAATATGGTTACATTCCAAGAACTGATTTTCAGATTGACGAAGTTTTGGGAAAAAAGAGGGTGCATCATTCACCAAGGGCACGATCTTGAGGTGGGGGCCGGCACCTTTAATCCAGCGACGTTTCTTCGGTGTTTGGGACCTGAGCCGTATTCGACAGCCTATGTCGAACCATCAAGACGGCCGTCCGATGGACGTTATGGCGAGAATCCGAACCGACTCCAACTCTTTCATCAATACCAGGTCATCATCAAACCGTCTCCCTCGGATATCCAAGAGCTGTATCTCAAATCTCTTGAAGCGATGGGCTTCAAGATCCATCAGCACGACATCCGTTTTGTCCACGATGATTGGGAATCTCCGACCCTCGGAGCTTGGGGACTTGGTTGGGAAGTGTGGTGTGATGGGATGGAAGTGTCGCAATTTACCTATTTCCAAGGGATGGCTGGAATTCCTCTCAAACCGATCAGCGCTGAAATCACCTACGGTCTTGAGCGGCTTTGTATGTTCATTCAAAATGTCGATAATATTTTCGAGGTTCATTGGAATGAAGAATATACTTTAGGAGATATTTCCAAGAGAAACGAGGTCGAGTGGAGTGCATATAATTTCACCGAAGCTTCGACCCAGATGTGGGAGCAACATTTTGAGGATTTTGAACGAGAAGCAAAACGGCTCATCGGACGGCATCTTCCCATCCCCGCTTATGATTTTGTGATCAAAGCGTCGCATGCTTTCAATCTTTTAGATGCAAGAGGTGTCATCTCCACAACCGAGCGGACAGGCTATATCGCTCGGATCCGCGAGCTCGCCCGTTTGATCGCACTAGAATACGTCACATCGCGCGAAAAACAAGGTTTTCCACTCTTGAAGAAAAAGATTCCTGTAAAAATTCCGAAAGTCAAAAAACTGGAAGTGAAATTCGATGCCAAAAAGAAAAGAGATTTTCTCTTTGAAATTGGATCAGAACAACTTCCTGCCACATTTGTTCCGATCGGCTGTAGAAGTCTTGAAAAACTCATTCGCACCTTACTTGAAAAAGAAGGACTGACCTTTGAAAAAATCGACGTTTTTGGCACACCTAGAAGAATTTCCGCTTTAGTAGAAGGTCTTGTAGAAGGAATTCCCTCGAAAACTATTCAGAAGAAAGGGCCGCCTCTCCACTTTGTCTTTGACAAAGACGGAAATTGGACACCGCAAGGAGAAGGGTTTTTAAAATCGCTGGGTATTCCAAAAACAACACTAGAAAATCTTCGAGCAGGAAAATCGACCCACCTCTACATCGAGCAGGTCAAAGATGTCGAATACCTTTTTGCAACGGTGAAAGAAAAAGGGAAAGCGACAACTGAAATCTTAGCTCGAGCTCTGCCGAACCTCATTGCAGAGATCGAATTCCCGAAAAAAATGCGGTGGGGATCGCTCGATGTCAGCTATGCAAGGCCGATCCACTGGATTGTCGCCCTCTTCGGTTCTACGGTGATTCCATTCATTTTTGGAGACATTGTCTCGAGCGATTGGACTCTTGGACATGCCCAACTCGATCCGAAGAAAATTAAACTGAAATCCCCCACCTCTTATCTCAAACAATTGCGAGACCATTTTGTTTTGGCCGATATCGAGGAGAGAAAACAATCGATTCAGCACCAACTTTCCTCTCTTCAGAAAAAAATAGGTAAAGTGCTCGAAGAGGAAAAAGTCCTTCCCCAGGTCTTATTTCTAACTGAATGGCCTCGACTGACCCATGCCACTTTTGATCCAGCCTTTTTACGTGTTCCTAAGGAAGTCCTCATTTCGGAAATGGTCGAGCACCAAAAATATTTCCCCGTCGGCGATAGAAAACTTAAAAACATCTTCATTATCACCTGTGACAACACACCGAACGACCTCATCCGTCATGGAAATCAAAAAGTTCTCTCGGCGCGCCTCTCCGATGGTGTGTTTCTATACGAACACGATTTGAAAATCCCCCTAGAAAAATTCAATGATAAACTGGCCCAGGTCACCTTCCAAAAAGATTTGGGAACCGTTCTGGACAAAGTGATGCGGCTCACCTTCCATGTTGAGGTTTGGAATCAAGCTCTTAAAATTGCCTCGGATCTAAAAATTGAAAGGGCTGCCCTTCTTTCCAAGGCCGATCTTGCCTCCTCGCTCGTTAACGAATTTCCAGAACTCCAAGGAACGATTGGCAAATACTATGCATTAGCCCAAAAAGAAGATGAAGAAGTCGCCGAGGCTATCGAAGAACACTGGTTCCCTCGCTCCGAAAATGGACCTCTTCCGAAAACCCCCACCGGAACCATCCTCAGCCTCGCCGACAAAACCGACAATCTCCTCGGATATTTCACCGTTGGCTTAAAACCGACCTCCTCTAGCGACCCCTATAGCCTCCGCCGTCAAACCATCGGTCTCATCAAAATACTCATTGAAGGGAAATACTCGGTCGACCTGAAAAAAATTCTCGAAAAAAGTTCTTCCAAATTTTCCGGGAACTCCATCGACGATATCTTAAAATTTATCACGGCACGTGCCAAAGGTGTGTTTGAAGATTACGATCTCGCCAAAGATGAAATCGAAGCTTCCTTGCGTACCCTATGTATCAACCCCTACGATCAGTTCTGCCAAACAACCGCCCTCCACGCTTTCCGCAAAACTCCCGCCTTCGGCAAACTCTTCGAAGTCTACAAACGTGCCAAAGGTCAGCTCAAACCCGTCTCGACCCCTTTCAATCCCAACCTCGCCCTCGAACCCGCAGAGAAAGAGCTCGTCCAAAAACTCCAGCGGCTAGAAAAACACTGGAAGTCCCTCCTATCTGAGAAAAACTATACTGAGGCGTACCAACAACTCGCCGAACTTCAACCCGCCATCGCCCACCTCTTCGATACCGTCAAAATCCTCGCCGATGATCCCAAGCTCCAAGAAAACCGACTCGCCCTCCTCCACCAAGTCTTCTCCTACTTCAACGACCTCCTCGACTTCAGCCAAATTCAGGAAGTGCGAGAAATCTCTTAACGTGTTCATCTAAGTTTTTTTCTATTTGTTCAGGCAAAGATCCAATATGAAGAATATTGGGAGACTCTAACACAACTTTTTGATCCAAATTTCTTATTGCAGAAGCTAAAGAAACTGGATGGGGAATGATCCCATCATTGGATCCATCTTTTCCAGAATGTTGAATAATAATCTGTTTGATCTCTAAATCACTCAATTTCTTCGCAGCTGATATTCCATCCAGTTCTGTTCCAGTTGAGTAAAACACCACGGTAGCTATAACTCCATAAAGATACGCAGCAATCGCTGATAAGCGGCCGAAAGTCCGGTCCGAAACTCCTAAATATCTAACATTCTTTAAAAAAGTGTGATTCAAGACGGCTTCCGACATCATTCCGTTGCCAAGAGAAAAACCTTTAAAGATGATGTGGGTGGCTTTCACCTCTTTTTCAAGAAATTGCAGTCCTGCTTCAAATCCAGCCCCCAACTGATATCGGGTAGGGAAACCTCCACTTTTACTAACACCAGGACCATTGATCAATAAAGTATTACATCCATTTTTCCAATTTTTATAAGCAGCCTCGTAGATGATCGTTTCCAGAGGCTGATTATTTCCCAAAGCATGGATCGCCCATTTCCGATTTCCGATAATAGGGGGATAACCAATCACCATTCCAACATAGGTAGTACCTGATTTATGCAATGAAATTTCTCGGAAGTAAAAACCATTATTCCTCAGATTTACTTTCCCTTCTTCATCCATCTCTTTCACGTCATTTTTGTAATACCACGCTACCACGATCGCAGGATAGACAGCATAACCCAATAAAGTTGAAACAATTTTTCGCACTGCTAAAACTATCGGAAGGTAACAAGCTAAAACGGTGGAGATCGGTTGTTTTTTCCCTCCGACCAAAGTGTACAATCCCCAGGCCGCTGATAGAAATATCACCGGATGAACAACGCGCCATACTTTTTCCGAAACCGTTGTTGAGGCTGTAAAATCCTTAATCGTCTGCCACTCTAATGCCGGTTCTTGTACTTGATTGACTGTCATAATGAATCCTTTATTATATCAGCTTAAATCTATAATTTAATTATAAAAAAACCCCTATATAGGCCAGGGCGAATGCAAGAAAAGTTTATTGACACTTGTTTATCAGCCCAGTTAACTACCTTATTCTAAACAACTTACAACAGGCTGAGAGAGAGATTTAATCCATTTTTATATAATTAAAATTATTATTTACTTTAATTGTTGAATTTGATATTATTTTCAATAATTAACAAAAAGGTGACTATATGATACCAATGATAATAAGAAGTGGTGCTTCTCAACAATCAAAATGGAGCGCTTTTCTTGCTTATAGAGGAGATCTCACTTATCTCGTAGATGGGCAAGCTCAGTTGATTGCTGATATTTGGAACGAAAGGGGTTATACGCCAGAATTGAGTGGTGGTGTGCTGGGTGCCTCTGGCAATAATCAAGGAAGTAAAATCTGTGCTTATTTTCAAGATCATTTAGAGCTTAGAGTAAAGTTTTTCAGTCTATTTAATGACATCGAGCTAAAATCGATGCCAGAGAAAATGCGGCAGGAATTAACAACTGAAGCGCTACAATATCAGCCCGGAGATGCTCCATTATTACAAAACAACCCCCCACCTTTACCTAGTGGGCCTTATCAAAACGCTTACCTTGGTTATAGAAGAAGGCTAAGTAAACTTGTTGATGGGCAAGCTCAGTTGATTGCTGATATTTGGAACGAAAGGGGTTATACGCCAGAATTGAGTGGTGGTGTGCTGGGTGCCTCTGGCAATGATCAAGGAAGTAAAATCTGTGCTTATTTTGAAGGTCATTTAAAGCTTAGAGTAAAGTTTTTCAGTCTATTTAATGACATCGCGCTAACATCGTTGCCAGAGAAAATGCGGCAGGAATTAACAACTGAAGCGCTACAATATCAGCCCGGGGATGCTCCATTATTACAAAACAACCCTCCCCCTTTACCTAGTGGGCCTTATCAAACCGCTTACCTTGGTTATAGAAGAAGGCTAAATAAACTTGTTGATGGGGATGGTCAGACGATTGTTAATATTTGGAATAGAAGAGGTTATACCCCTCAATTGAACCTAGGGATGATGCAAGCTCATGATGTAAATCAGGGAGAAAAAATCTGTAATTTTTTTGAATTTCGTGCAGGGCTTAGAGTAAAGTTTTTGACTCTTTTTAGTGGTGAGATCGAGCTAAAACCTATGCCCCGGGAAATGTGGGAGGCTTTAACAAATGAAGCACTCAGATTAATCGGTAATCCACCCGATGACGTTCAGTTATTAAAAAAATATCCTCCCATTGCTGCCAAATCCCTTGCGGAACCTCCGGCAAAAAGCCCCGCGAAAGCCCCTTCAACCGATTGGACTCAAAATGCTACTGTTGCGTGTCCATCAGCTTCCAAACCGGCAGCGCCACAACCTTTATCACCTGCAGCAAAACCCCCTGAAATGTCTGAACAGGAGCGATTTGCCGAAGAGCAAAGAGTCATCTTAGCCAAAATTCAACTAGCCAATGCCAACAAGCCAGCGGCAAAAGCTCAAGAGCCCCTCCAGGAATTACCCCCATTAGCAGCTCCTGCACCCGCAGCTCTTGCGGCAAAAGCTCCATCGAAGCAAGGCTGTATCATATGCTTCGAACCGATAGACAAAAAGGCAATATTTAATTGTAGTCATACGTATTGCTTTGGTTGTGCGGAAAAACTTAAAAATCAAAATGGCAATTGTCCTACGTGCAGAACACCTATTCAGTTCATGTTACCCGTTTATGAACAGGATTCTAATGCACAATAATTCCGAATAAGAATGGCCAGAACTGGAACCAGCGACACAACGATTTTCAGTCCACCCAATGTGACCCCCAAGGTGACAAAGAGCGCTAGCGAGGCATAGCCTAAGCTATTTCACCTATTTGACCTTCGGGTTAATAACGCGAGTTTTGGGCTCTGTACTAGACAAAAAAATAAGTTGGTGACAATGGCTCGCTGAAGAGCGATCCTATCTCGTTGGTTATCAAAACAGCGAGGTATAATGAAACACATCAGTGAGTTGCGAGCAATTCTATCCCACTTGTGGGGCAAATGATCGTTATTTCCAACGTCTTATCCTGCATATCCTTCCGATCCTGCACATCTTGTTTTCCTAATAACAAAAGAAAACTTTTTGACTCTGAGTTGGGGGAGTTTTGCCCTTTCCTTTTTTCGATGTTCCTGGACTTCAGCCAAATCCGAGAAAAATAAGTATGCCCCTACTTTTCAATGATAATTCCATGTTGCAAATAGGTGTCGAGAGTCAAAATTTCGCCGGGAATTTTCATTTCTTTCATTCCAGCTTCTAAAGCTTTGGATTCTCTTTTGTATGTAGCATCATCTTCCATATTCCACACAACTTGGAAAAATTTTTTATATCCGCGGGGTGTTTGAATAATAAAATCGATCTCATTTCGATCTTGGGTAAGATAATAGCTGATGTGACATCCCAACCTTTTTAAATCTAAATAAATGACATTTTCAAAAAGTCGGCCTAAATCACGATCATAATCCAGAGTCAAAGCACGGACCAATCCAGGATCCACTGCATAGACTTTTTTCGGATTCGTCTGAACTTTTCGGAGAGAAGAATCAAAAATAGGGACAGCGAAAGCGAGATAAGCATCTTCAATGTAATTGACATAATCGTAAAGAACGTCTTTTCCGATTTCATAACCACGGGTTTTCGATTCATTGTAAAATTTATGAATAGAAAAAGGGCGACCGACATTATTCAACATGGAAAGGATCATGTGTTTGATAAGGGCAGGATTGTTAATAGTGTGCCTTTCGATAATATCTCTGTAGAGAACGATGTCGATATATTCTTGTAGTGTTTGGTGTCTGACATCCTCTGGATAGAAGGCAACTTCAGGAAACCCTCCTGTCGAAAGATAAAAATGAAAGGTCTTTTTCAACATGTCTTCTGTTTTCTTATCGTAAAGACTTGTATCTATTGCTATCCGACGCGCTTTCATAAATTCTTTGAAACTATAAGGCCAAATTTCCGTTGCCAGAGATCGTCCTCGTAAACTTGTTGCAATTTCTTTACTGAGTAACTTGGCAGAGGATCCAGTTAGAAAAATCTCGACATTCTTGGTGTCGTGTAAACGTCGAACAACTCGAAGCCACTCTTCGACATTTTGGATTTCATCAAAAAACAAATAACATTTCTTTTCGTGATTTTCTGGATAAATAGAATAAAAAGCCTCAACAAGTTTTGCAAAATTTCCATGATCTAAAAATGTTAGACGATCATCCTCAAAATTGAGATACAAAATTTCTGTTTTGTTAATTCCTTCGCTGATGAGATGCAGAATATGTTCATAAACAAAATAGGTTTTCCCTGCTCTCCTAATCCCCATAGCAACTTTTACCTTATCCATCGCTTGTGCGAAGGTGGCTTCTCTGGGCGTAAGATCTTTCAAAAGATTCAGTTTCGAGTGGAATTCTCCTAGAAGAATCTGAAGGATAGCTCGAGCATCCATATAGTTTCCTTGTTCTGAGGAAAGATTAATATGAATCTTTCCTTCATTCAATGAAAGTTTTTTAATTCTCTTATTATGAATTAGTTAAGGCAAGAGTTTGACCCTGAGTGGAGGGAGATGCCCTTTTCTTTTACGGTGTTTGGCAACGAAGCGATAGAGGGGATCGAGGAATGGAAAGGGATAGAGCCAGCCGAGAAGGGACCATTTCCCGCCAAGAAGCCAAAAGATACGGAAGATGGCGCGGGAGCGGATCGAGATTTTACCTGTGGGTTCGAGTAGGATCACCGTGTTTAAATGGCGGAGATCGGATGTAAGGGTTTGTGAAGCTGTTTTTCCATCGAGAGGAGCAAAGAGGAGACGTTTCTTGTGATCTTGTCTCGAAAGGAAGTTGATGGTTTGTCTGCAAAGAGTGCACTGCTTATCGAAAAAAACGATCGGTTTCATAGTGTTAGCTGGGGCGAATTTCTTTTTAAATGATCAAATTGTTTGGCGAGGTCAAGGGCTTCGTCTTCCGAGAGTTTGCCGCTATAAAGTTGGATCTTGATCGACTCGCGCTCTTCCATCCAATTTCTTTGGAGGATGGTTTTTAGGGTGTGAAGGAGGGCTTCTTCTGCCTTTTCAACATGGATCTTTCGGCGCATGATATCGAGAACGATATCACTTTCCTCTTCCTTCTCGAGACCTGCTGCACACGAGAGAAGGTCGGTGCAACTTTCTTTTTCATAAGCATCCAAAAAGATGGTATAAAGTCTTCGACAAATGTCGACTTTCAGCTCGGCAGGAGAGAGATTATTTTTTGCGATTTTAAAGAGTTTTGGTTCGTTGGAAAGAAAAAGGAGTCTCAAAAGATCTGTCTCAAGAATTTTATTCGCATCGACTCCTTCTTGAGTGATATGTCCTTCTCTGCGGATCATCATCGGTTGAAGGGTGCCAACGCCAATGAGATTTTCTGGAACCTGCATGAGCTGAGCAAGTTTGCGAAGACTTTCATGGACCATGACCGGTTGCTCCCAACTTCGGACCCGCTCGACGATTTCTTGGGTGAGGGCATTTTTACCAGAGGGTGAATGGGGATCGGTTTTTTTCCCAAGTCTATCGACCAAAAAGGTGAGGTAATCGAGGTGATTTTCTAGAAGTTTTTCAAAAACATCGGGACCCCGCTCACGTAAAAGGGTATCGGGATCGTAACCTTGCGGAATTTGCACGACGTAGACTTCCACCCCCTTTTTTTGGAGCAAATCTCCAATCTTGATGGCCGCTTCCTCCCCTGCCACATCTCCATCGAGAGCGAGATAGACGGTTTGAACGCCGAGTTGGATCAGTTCCCGAACATGCCCTTCCCCAAACGCCGTTCCTTGGCCTGCGACAGTGTAGTCAAAGCCGGCTTGGATCAGTTTCAGGCAATCGATCTGACCTTCGACAAGAAGGGCTTTTTTATCTTTGGTCATTCTTTTTCGAGAGTAACTGAGTCCAAAGAGAACTTGAGACTTTTTGAAAAGAGGGGTCTCTGAAGTATTGATATATTTCCCACCATACGTCTCTTCTTTAATTTTTCTTCCCGAAAAACCGATCACATTTCCCATCGAATCTCGTATGGGGAACATGATCCGATCGGAAAAAAAATCTCGCCGTGTTCCATCTTCAGAAATCGATAGAAGTCCTGCCATCTGTAACACATCTTCGGGAAATTCCTTTAAAATTTTATAGAGACTATTCCGTAGTCTGGGAGAAAAACCGACCTCAAAACGACGAATAAAATCGAGATCGATACCCCGTTTGTAGAGATAGTCGAGTGCCGCATGCCCCTCTTCGGTGTACAAAAGAACAAAATGGTAAAAACGGGTCGCTTGCTGCAGAGCATCTTTCAGCGCTCTTTTTGAAGGGCCGGTTTGTTCCACCTTCTCATCTCTCTCGAGAACAACTCCAAACCGTTCTGCCAAACTTTCAACCGCTTCAACAAACCCCATCTTGAGATGGTTCATCAAAAAACCAATTGCATCGCCATGCGCCCCGCACCCAAAACAATGGTAATGCGTGTCCCCACGTTGGATCATAAACGAAGGGGTCTTCTCTTCATGGAATGGACACAGCGCTTTAAACGCCGCTCCCGACCTCTTCAGATCGACATGACTTCCAACAACCTCAGGCAAATCGATCCGTTGCCTCAGCAAATCGAGACTCTCTTTTGTATACAGTGGCATAAGTCTCCAGAATAGAAGATCGGCTCAGTTCTGTACATCCAAAAAAATAAAGTTTTGCATAATAAATTGACATATGTCAAAATTGCTTCTATATTTATTTAGGTAAGCGCCCTGATGTCGGAATGGTCGGTTAGGTTTTCGAATAGTGCGAGCAAACAATACAAGAAATTGAAAAAATCCGGGACGAGACCATGCATTACAGATGTTATTGACCTATTAGTATTGGAATTAAAACAAAAAGGACCGGTTAGAGTTAACTGGCCTAATTATGGAAAACTTGCTACAGGTTATTATCATTGCCATTTACGAAAAGGCCATCCTACATTTGTGGCTTGCTGGGTTGTAATGAACGAAAAACTAAAACATATAGAGGTCTTTTATGTCGGCACACACGAAAACGCGCCATATTAATCCTTCTCACTTGCGTTATATCAAAATCACATTGACATCCGGTAATAAGGAGACCTCTTTTAATCTTCCAGATACACCTGATACCAAAAAGAAACTTCTTGAGTTTACAAACTTCTGCGAAAAAAAAGCTTTGGAGATTACCCCCTGGGGAAAAGCAATTCCCTGGGAAAAGCTCGCAGCAGATCGACTCGCCCGTTATACAAAAGCAGGAGTAGCATTGAAAGGGGCACGTTTAAGAGAAGGTCTTTCTCAAAAAATGCTCGCTAAGCGATCTGGAATTTCTCAGGAAAACCTATCAAAAATGGAAAATGGTAAGCGTCTCATCGGAGAGAAAGTCGCGAAAAAGCTAGCCAAAGCTTTGCATATTGATCACAAGTTGTTATTAAAAAGAAATTCTTAATTCCAGGTCATTCTTAAAGAACTCTTTACGGAAATTCTGCGGTTTCATTAAATGGAACCATGGATGAAAAAGATCCCTTGAAAGAACTTGAAGGCGATCCAGATTGGGAAAAGTGGAGAAATGAACAAGTTCAGACCATTTCCAATATCTTAAGCAATGTTTTTAAAGTTGAGGATGAGGCTCATCAGACGAGAGCACCTTCACGTCTGCTTAGGAATCCTGCCAAAGAGCCTGAAGAGGTTTTCGAAAAATTAAATTCGATCCGTGAGCAGATTTCGGAATATGAGCAGATGCTGCAGCTCGGTCGAAAGAGAATTGATAAAGTCTTGGAAGTGATTCAACCGACACCGGCCCAGCCACAAAAAATAGAAGAAACCTCTAAACCTATTTCACGGATCCACGGTCTGAGAAAATGGGTTAGAAGGAAGATTGTAAAACGATTTATTCGAAAAAAACCATGACCCTAACCCCTATGATGGCCCAGTGGCACGCGTGTAAGAAAAAGGCGGAGAATGCTGTTCTCCTTTTTCGGCTCGGCGATTTTTACGAAGCTTTTGAAGACGATGCTCTTTTGATTGCAAAAGAGCTCGATCTGACACTCACAAAACGGCAAGAGATCCCGATGGCCGGAGTTCCTGCTCACACCTGCGAAGTCTATATCGATAGGTTAGTGGGAAAAGGGTATCGAGTAGCTGTTGCGGAGCAAGTCGAAGATCCAAAAGAAGCGAAAGGATTGGTCAAACGAGAAATTGTCCGTTTGGTTACGCCCGGGTCTGTCATCCATTCCACTCTTTTGCAAGATAAAGCGCACAATTTCATGGTTTGCATCGCTCAAGTCAACGCTCTTTTTGGGCTTGCCGCCCTCGAACTGACGACCGGTGATTTTCGAGTGATGGAATTCGACGACAAACAACAGCTTCTCGATGAAATCCATAGGCTCTCTCCGAAGGAAATCTTGGTTTCTGAGAAGTGTAGCCTCACATTAGAGTCTGCCCAAGTAAGAGAAGAGTGGCATTTTGATCACCAACACGCGAACACAGTTTTGTCAAAACATTTTCAGGTTCATACCCTCGATGGTTTGGGCCTGCGAGGCATGACGGCTGCGGTCAATGCGGCGGGCGCACTTCTGACCTATGTGAAAGATGACCTGAATTTGAACATCCAACATATCAAAACCATCCAACCTCAGTTCAGCTCCAAATACATGCTGCTCGACCGGGTCACCCAGCGGCATCTGGAGATCGTTGAGCCATTGCATGATCAAGCCACGACACTGCTCACTGTTTTGGATAAAACATGTACCCCGATGGGTGGAAGACTCCTTAGAGAATGGCTCCTCCATCCGCTCCTCTCCATCGAAGAGATCCAACAAAGGCAAGAAACAGTCGAAAAATTTCTTCAAACCTCTCGAATCAATCTCCGCACGACTTTGAAAGAAGTGCGGGATTTGGAACGATTAATCATGCGCGTCGAGACAGGATATGCAACTCCGCGCGATCTCGTCGGTCTCCGCTTATCACTGGAGCCGTTCCCTCAAATTTCCACTGCTCTAGAAGAAATGGGATTGCAGCCCCTGCCCAATCTGACGTTCCTGACCGAGAAACTGACAAGGGCGCTCGATGAAAATCCCCCTCTACGCCTTTCGGAAGGAGGGATTTTCAAACTCGGATACCATTTCGAACTCGATACGTTAAAAAATCTCAAATCGGATGCTCAAAATTGGCTTGCTGCTTATCAAACCAAATTGAGAGAAGAATTAAAAATCAAAACCCTAAAAGTCAGTTACACGCAAGCTTTTGGGTATTATATCGAAGTCAGTAGGGGGCAATCGGAAAAAATGCCCCTCACGTTCCAGCGGCGCCAGACCTTAGTCAATACCGAGCGGTATATTTCTCCCGAACTGAAAGAGTTTGAGCATAAAATTCTCACTGCCGAAGAGAGAATCAATTACCTTGAAACCCGTCTGTTCCATGAGCTCAGGCAAGAGATTGCAAAACAAGCCGATCTCATCCGCGGTGCGGCCCAGTGGATTGCCAAAGTCGATGTCTTTCTCAGCTTGGCTGAAGTTGCCAGCGAGCACCATTACACGCGGCCTCTCATCAACGATTCCCACAACCTCTTCATCTACGATGGGCGTCACCCTGTAATAGAGGCGTCTCTTGATAGACACGCTTTCATTCCGAATGATGTCCATATCGACTCGAGGGAACATCTCCTGGTGATCACCGGCCCGAACATGGCTGGAAAATCGACATACATTCGGCAAGTGGCCCTCATTGTTCTTTTGGCTCAAATGGGATCTTTTGTCCCTGCAAAATCGGCTGAAATCGGGATGATCGATAAACTCTTTACCCGCATCGGAGCCAGCGACGATTTAAGCCGAGGTCAATCGACCTTCATGGTTGAAATGAGTGAAACAGCCCATATTTTGAACCATGCAACCTCAAAATCGCTTGTCATTCTCGATGAAATCGGTCGAGGAACAAGCACCTATGATGGGATTGCGATCGCCTGGTCGGTTGCTGAATATCTCCAGAAAAAAGGGGCTAAAACCCTCTTTGCAACCCATTATTTTGAGCTGACTCAGCTCGAAGAAGAAGGGGCCGTCAACTACAATGTCGCTGTCGAAGAGACCCCTCGAGGGATTGTCTTCCTGCACAAAATTGTCCGGGGCGGCGCCGACAAAAGCTATGGCATCCATGTCGCCAAACTCGCGGGTCTTCCACTCAGCGTGATCAAAAGAGCCGAGATGATGCTCGCCAAACTTCACAAGACTCCTGCTCAAATCGATCAAAAGGATTTTCAACTTGCCCTCTTTTGATCCGAAAAACCTCGACAAATACTCTCTAGAGCCCGGTGTCTATCTCATGAAAAATGAAGCCGGCGTTGTCCTCTATGTCGGAAAAGCGAAAAGTCTTCGCAATCGGCTGAAACAATATTTCCTCAAAGGGCGTGACGAGCGGCCGATGGTCCCCTTTTTGACAGCTGAGACCACTGCGATCGACATCATTGTTGTTCAGAGTGAAAAAGAGGCCCTTCTTCTTGAAAACACCCTCATCAAAAAACACAAACCGAAATTCAATGCTCTTTTGAAAGATGATAAAACTTTCATCAGCCTCATGATCAACCACCAACATCCGTGGCCGATGATCCAACTCATCCGGTACAAAGGAAAACCGAAAAAGAAAGGACTTTATTTCGGCCCCTTCACGAGTGCGTATGCAGCACGTCAAATCTTTGAGCTCATGACCCGTCTTTTTCCCTTGCGACAATGTTCGGATGATGAGCTGAAGCGGCGGACACGACCTTGTCTTCTCTACGGAATTAAAAAATGCATTGCACCGTGTGTCCAAAAGTGTACGAAGGAGGAATATTCCACCTTTGTCGATCAAGCGATCGATTTTCTCCGAGGACATGACAAAAAAACGATCAAAGCCTTGAAAGAGGCGATGCAAAAAGCATCCGATGCCCTCGAATTTGAAAAGGCGGCGGCGTATCTGCAGACAATTCAACAAATCGAGCACATCACCCAGGGAGGAGGCGTCGTTGCCAAGACCGCTGGTAAAGACACCGACGCGATTGCTCTCCACCGTCAAGGCGACGAAGTCATGCTGGCTCAGCTTTTTTTCCGAGAAGGAAAACTCGTTGGCTCAGAACACTACTCGTTTTCAGATGTCCTCGAAGGGGATGAAGAGCTCTACACTTCTTTTCTACTCCAATATTACAAAGATCGGGACGTCCGGCCAAAGGAAATTCTCCTTCCCCTCGAACTCCCAGAAGGGACCCATTTAGAAGAGATTCTTCACCTCTCCCTTTTCTGTCCTCAGAAAGGGGATAAAAAATCGATTGTCAGACTTGCTGAAAAAAATGGCCGTGAACTTTTTCGACAAGAAAAAGACGAGAACGACCTCACCGAAAAAATGCTCCTCGACCTCCAAGAAACCCTCGGCCTCCTCCGATTCCCCGAAAGAATCGAATGTTTCGACACTTCCAATATCTCTGGCACCGACCTGGTTGCCTCCATGGTCGCTTACACCCATGGAAAATACGACAAAAAACGGACCCGCCTTTTCAAGATTCGAGATATCACAAAAGGGGACGATTATGCCGCCCTTCACCAAGTTCTCTCACGCCGTCTCATCCGTGCCAAGGAAGAAGGAGACCTCCCCGATCTCGTCGTTGTCGATGGAGGGAAAGGACACCTCAACACGGCCACCCACGTTCTCAAAGAACTCGACATCGCCACCGTCGATGTGATCTCGGTTGCTAAAGAGGGTGCAAAACACGAAAAAGGACTGACGCAAGAGAAAATCTTTCTTCCTCATCATACCGATCCCCTCTTACTTCCCCTCCATTCTCCCCTTTTGTTCCTCCTCCAGCGTATCCGCGATGAAGCCCACCGGAAAGCGATCGGATTCCATCGTCAAAGAAGAGCCCGCCGCACGATCACCTCTCTCATCGGTGAAATCCCCGGCATCGGCCCCGTCAAAAAACACCGACTCCTCTCCCATTTCGGCAGCCTCCAAAGAGTCTTAGACGCCTCCCCCGAAGCCCTCCTCAATGTCAAAGGCATCACTTCCAAAGATGTTGAACAAATAAAGAAATTTGTGCCATAGAGAGGAAAAAGGGGAAAACCTATGGCCAAGAAAGGACCTAAGAAAACCACCAAAGGCGTCATGGCAAAAGTGACCTGCCCGATGTGCAAAAAGAGCAGAGATGTCAAAATGCCCGCAGCTTGCAGAACATCAATGAAGTGTCCTAGCTGCAACAAGACAATGAAAGCCAAAGACTGCTGCGTTTTCTGTGACTACAGCAATAAGAAATGCAGGTCTTGTTAGTTCTTTCTAACTTTTTGAAAGATTGCAGTTCTTACAGATCTTTGTAGATCCCGTCCATCTAGAGACCGATCTGGGGCGGCGATATCGGTTTGACCCTTCGGGAGGATCCCTAGATTTTTATACATAACGACATAATCTTGTTGCAATGCAGAAGCTGCCGGCTGAGCGATGTTTTGAAACGGGATCACAGCATCGATTCGACTGATAAAAGCTTCTCCACTTTGTGTGGATGCATCTACGATCCCTTTTTTGACAGTTTGAACATCGCCTGCACCGATATTGGCAGTTATAATAAACATGGCGCATCTTTTTTCGACATAAGGCCCATTTTGACTACTCCATGTAAAAGGGTCTTGCAAGTATGATGGAGTCCCCTCTAAAAGCTCGAGAAGACAAGATTTCTCATCTTCGGCCATTTTATCCCATTCTTCTAGAATGACAACACCGGTTGGCGCATGGAGAATATGGGCCATGATTTCGAATTTGATGGCGCCCCATCCGGCAAAACCTCCCTGTCTTTTCCTATTTAAATTAATCCTTTTGGCATTCAATTCATCGGTTTTCACTGGGGTTTCCTCAATCCCGTAGATAAAATTGAGAAGATGAGCAAGGTAGGTCGCTGTTTCTGTTTTTCCAACACCCGGTGGACCCGCAAAGAATAAAACGAGCGGTTTACCATCGACAGGTGGAACCTTTCTCCACAGATAGATCGCCTCGAAAATCGCTTGCATCGCACCATTTTGACCTTTAATCTTCTCTGATAGAATCTGTGGTAGTCTGAGTAACTTTTGCTCTTCTTCCTCAGTACAGGGACCAAAAAATCGATTGAAGTGTTTTTGGACCGTTCTTACAAGTTCTTGTTTTGAATCAATCCATTGACAAGCATGTCTATAATGAGGGAGAAGACTTGATTCCAATACATAGAGAGCTTGGAGGGTAGGAAAAGAGTCATTTCCTGCTCGTCTTTGCTCCCAAAGTTTTAGCAGTAATTCCCCTTTTATCCTCTGCGCCTGTTGCAGTCTCGACTCGGCTTTTTTCATCTCTGCATTCATAGGAATCCGCTTAGCTCTTAAGGCCGTCGTTCTCAGATTACCTTGAATAGCTCTCAAAGTATCGAGCGGAGGAAGTGGTAGTGTCGCAAGTGAAGGCTTCATGTAAGAAAACAAATATCTCATATCCTCTGGTGCTATAGAATAGGGAAAAGGGGCAGTATAGAGACGGATACAAAGTTCTTCCAATTCTGCAGGAGTGATATCGGGGGCTTTAATGGCCGAAAAAAGTCTGAAAAGATGGGGATCTTTTTCCAACTGGTTTTTTTCCCTTTCATCGAGTTCGATGAGGCACCGTAATTTCCCTTGAGAAAGAGAGAGAAAAAGAAGATCAAATAGAATTTTTTCACCCGTGTCTATTGCGTCTTTACGAGATTCTCGGGAACGCTCACCATCAGAGGGACGTCCGCGCATCTGTTCTAGGATGACATCGATGTTTCTTAAAACAACCAAAACATTTCCCTCTCGAGCCACATATTTCATGGTTTCACTCCAACCACGATGGACAGCATTTCTATCCCTGTACTCCGTTAAGAATGCTTTCAAATCGAGTTCGAAAATTTTCAATCCCTGTAAAAATGGATGTTCGCTGGGTGTTCTCTCAGAATTAAAAACCCTTCCTGTCGCAGTCATTTCAGCCAGGACGGGTCCCATTTCCCCATCAAAAGTACTGTGGGCCGCCATACGATAGTACCAGAGAATATTCGAACCTGTTTGTCCCGGTGCAGAATTTCCTATTGCGAATAAAACATCATGGATTCCTCTTTGATAACTCGGTATAAAATCCAATCCACGGTGAGGGACCCTCAAAGAGCCCCAATTCTCTGTGAGATTCGTTAAAACTCCTCGCTCACGTTGCATCCGATAGAAAAGAAAACCAATGAGTACAAGTCCAGCGAGGGCAATTTTTCCTTTGTGTTCTAAATAAGCCTTGCCTGCATCTTGAACAGAAGTGGGCAAAAAGTCATTCACTTGCTCCCAAAACTTCTGTGCAAGAAAAGGAGTGGAGACATTGAATAGAATGGTAAAAAATAGGCGAGGTGAAGCTTGGATGGCTTGCAAAACATTGTCACTTAAATTCATGGTATTCCAGCCTAAAAAAGCAGTCAATTGTTGAAGACCTGGAATCCATGTCTGGATCGCGAGGGCTCTTTGATCTTCTAGAAAAAGGAAAGAACTCTCTTGATAAGAAGGAAGGATGTGGCGGGTGGACGATAAAATATGATCGCGAGGCAGGCCTTCAATATATTGATACGTGCGGCTGGCTAGTTCTTCGGGTGAATATCGATCCAGAAGCTTTTCCTTCTCTCTAAATTCATCCATTGTCAGAGAGCTCCGAGAAGTAAGTCCCAATTTGACACTCCATCGATCGAAAGGAAGAACATCGGGTTGGTTTAGCTTTCGAAAAATCAAGCCGATCAAAGATAAACCGAGCGCTGCGGCTACAACAACCCCCACTGCACGTCGATTTTCTTTTACGTAATTCCACCCTAATTGTGTAAGACCTAAAATTTCCATAATTGTTCCATTTTATATTAAGATTTCTTAACTTTCCAAGGTTTACATTTGATCATTTTTGGATAATTTAAGTCAAAAGATGATTTTTTGGTGACAAAAGCAAACGATCCGGCATAGACTTTATTGTATGCCTGGAATTCCCCCTAGTTTTAGCAACGAAACGATCGAAGCATTGAGTCGGCCTCCCACACTCCAAAAATATTCTATGAAAAAGGCCCAGCTCAAATTGTTTTATATCGTTATTTTCTTACTCGTTGGATTTGCTGCGCTCAACTGCTTCAAAAAAAGGGAGAAAACAACCTCTGCACTCATTCACTTAAAATCACCCTTAGATGATTTTGTTGGACGGAATATGATTCTGAGTGAATTGGAAACCGGTTTACTTCCTAAAAAAGATTGGAATTCGCATCAATCATCCCGTCTCACGGTATTGTGGGGACCTGGAGGCGTCGGCAAGAGCGAACTTGCTTGTTACTTCGCCAATCGGCATTTAGACAAATTTTCTCTCATCTTTTGGATCGATAGTGAAACCGTTGAGACACGAACCCGTTCCTATCGACAGCTCGCAAACCTCTTGGGAATTTTTCCAAGTTCCAGGGCAAGTCTCGACGAGCTCACCATGGATATTTTTTTCAAACTGGGGAACAGTAGCCTTGAAAAACCGTGGCTTCTCATCTTGGACAACGTGGAGGAATCCCTACCTTTGCCACAGCGAGGCGGATCTATTCTCGCAACGTCGATTCGAAGAGATCTTTGGCCTTCTTCAGCCTCTTGTGTTGAGGTCAATCCTTTCAGTGAAACTGAAGCCGTGAGCTATCTGAAAAAAACAATACGGCAAGACGATACCGCAAGTATGCAAGCACTTGCTAAAGAGTTGGGGTATTTTCCCTTGGCTCTTGGGCAAGCTGCTGCCTATATCACCGATGCAATGATTCCGATTGCTGAATACCTTCAAGCTTTCAGAGAAGATCGTAGCCTGATTTTATCACCCCTTCTTAAAACCTGGAATCTCACTTTAAAACGTTTAAAAAATGACCATCCCCTCGCCTATGAATGGCTCAATATAGCAGCCCACCTCGATCCATCGCAGATCCCTTTCCAATGGATCCAAGATTGGTCAAAATCACGAAAAACGAGCTGGGATATTCTCCGTGTTCTCAAGAATTATAGCCTGATTCAATGCAATACCGACTCGTTTTCTGTGCATCATTTGATGCATCAAGTGATCTACTCACAGCAAAAGATGGAAACTCTGAATTACTATCAAAAGGCTTTTACATTGGTCAACACCAACCAGACAACCGATACATGGCTTTCTCATGCAACCCGCATCGTGAAAAATGGGAATCTTCTATCTCTAATAGATAGGCACCAGCAGAAACAACTATGGGACAAGATCGGGGATATAAAAATGTGGATCGGTGATGTTTCTGGGGCTAAGGAGGCTTATGTGCACGCAATGGAAGAGACAGAGCACCTTGAACGGGCAACTTCCCTCTTCAAAATAGGTAAAGCAGTTTTTTTTCTCGGAGAAGAGTCGCTTTCCTATTTTGAAAAATCTCTGGAGATGAGAAAAGCTCTCGGGGCTTCTGATTCTGAAATCATCGACTCTCTCAGCTATGTCGGCATAGGAAAATTTTTTAAAGGGAGATCCCAAGAGGCACTGACCGATCTCTTCGAAGCTCTTCGAATGGGAAAAGGAACTCAAAAGGCTTTTTCTCATCAATGCCTGGGACTCGTTTTGGACAATCTCTCCCGCCACCAAGAAGCACTCGAACATCTTCAAAAAGCTCTCGCACTCTATCGTAGTCAAAAATATCATCCAGAAATGATCGATACTCTTCTGACCCTGGGAAATACTTTTTGGTCGCTGGAACAACCAGAAAATGCTTTAAAATATTATCAAGAAGGACTTGAGATTTCGAAGAAAATCTACGGCTCCATTTCACATCCCCAAACAGCAGGAATCCTCATCAACACGGGGAGTCTACTGAAAAAAATGGGGCGGCACAGAGAAGGAAAAAAATACCATCAAGAAGCTTTAGAATTTTATCAGAAATGGTTCATCCTACATCCCGATGAAATGTTTGCCCACTTCAATTTAGGATTGGCCTTTTACCATCTAGATAAGTACGAAGAAGCCTTGAAGTATTTTCAAGAAGCCTTAGAAATATCTCGTAAAACTCCATCCGATTTTTCTCCCTTATGGAACATCGCAGATGTTTTAGCCAAGCTGGGTCGGTATGAAGAAGCCTTAAGCTATTTTCAAGAAAACTTGGATCATTTCCGGAATTGCTTCGAAGGAGATCGGATCATACCCATGTGCCTGAAAGATATCGGAGATGTTTTGGTCCATTTGAACCGGCATCAAGAAGCACAAGAAAAATATCAAGAGGCACAGAGGCTTTCTATCAAGATATCAGAGTAAAGAAAAAATCTCGTTTGTAGCCGAGATGTTGCAGGAGAAGTTGACTCATTTCTTTTTCAACCTCGGTGAGAAATGGTGGATCGAGGTGGGGAACCTGGGCTACAAACTCGATCTTTTGATCAGAATGGAGAAGGATATCGGTTTTAAGTTTTTCATCGGGAAATTTTTTTTTCCAATAGACCTCGAGAAGATCTTTGAGGAGCTCTTTTTCGATATGGAGGGTGGGTGACATTTTGAGTTGGAGATACGCTTTTTTCTGAAGAGAGTAAAATCCGATTCCCATGAGTGCACTGATGAGAAGAATGAAAATCCCAAGAGGAATAAAAAGATCTTCTCTTTCGGTCAAAAAACCCGCCATTTTAAAACGGATATGAGGAGCAAAGGGGAGCGCTAAGAAAGATAGACCTGTGCATGTCATTGCAACAACAAACAAAAACTGGATTGCAGAGAAGAATAAGTTTTCACTTCGCATTTTTACTGGGCATTTTTATTCGGCATCTTCAGTTGTCTTCGTGATCAGATTCTTGAAAACTACATGGACCAAGCTGACATGGAGGCCTGTATATTTGCTTAATTCTTCTGTCACCTTTGTTTGGATTTCTTCGGCTTTTTCTGGGATGGAAACTCCATAAGCCACATTGACTTCAATTTTGACACTGATGGAATGATTCTTTTGATCTTGTTCGACATGGATTCCATGATTTCTTTCAGCCGCCTCTCTTCCAAAAAGAGTGTCGATCCAAGTTCCTTCGACGCAGGCGATCCCTTCGATTTTCAGTAAACATTGAACCACGACCGATTGAAAAACCTTGGTTTCAATGTCACGGATATAAACGGTTTCAGGAAGTTCGACTTCTTTCGTGTCGATCTGTTTGAGTTGATCATGCATAGTACAATACCTTTTTGATCAGAGTATTGTACTGAATTGGAATTATTTCTACCAGCTGGCTTTAATGATACCAGGAATAAGGCCTTGGTTGGCCATTTCACGGAAACAGAGACGAGACATTTTAAATTTCCGTAAAAACCCTCGCGCCCGGCCGGTGAATTGACACCGATTGCGGAGACGTACAGGGGATGAATTTTTGGGTAGTTTATTGAGAGAGATTTGAGCTGCAAGCCGCTCTTCATCTGTTTTATTGAGATCTTTGACGATTGTCTTTAATTCTTGACGTCGATTCCATTTTAATTTGACTAGACGTTCACGTTTTTTCTGTTTTGCGATTGAACCCTTTCTTGCCATTATTTCTTCCTTCCCGGACCTTTTTGTCTCTGTTTTCTGTTGGGGTCTGTTTTATTGATCACATAAATACGACCTCGACGGCGGACAATCTTGTCCCCTTTAGACGGGTCGGCTTTAATAGAAGCTCTGACTTTCATGAGATTCCTTAGTTTCAGGATATTTTATAGGAGCTATCTTTTTCTTTTCAAGAATATTCAATATTTTGTAGAATACTGCCTTTATGAAAAGAACTTATCAACCCAGCAAAAGAAAACGTCAAAAAACATGCGGCTTTCGCAAGAGAATGAAAACCGCCAAGGGCAGACAGATCATCAATCGACGCCGACGAGCCGGACGAAAAAAGCTAGCAGCTTAAAATTCTCCAGATCACATCGGCTGCGGACACGTGAAGAGTTTCGGCGAGCGAAGAAATACGGCAAAAAAATCATGGGCAGTTCTATTATCATGGATGTGTCACATGAAAATTTTCCTTTCCCTCGCTTAGGATTAACGGTCTCGAAACAGTTTGGCGATGCTCACCTTAGAAATAAATTTAAAAGGCGAGTCCGCGAAGCTTTCCGACGGCAACAGTTCCCGGCAGGGCTCGTTCTCCATGTTTCTCCCAAAAATAAAATCTTGCCGACTTTCCAACAAATCGTCGAAGATTTCAAGCATGCTGAATGACGATCAAAAAAAAGGGATCAAGACCACCGAAGGGAGGGTCTTAATTCTCGCAGGCGCTGGTAGCGGGAAAACGAGCGTGATCACCCACCGGATTATCCATCTCATTAAAAATTTAAATGTACAACCCCAGGCGATTCTCGGACTGACTTTCACCAACAAAGCTGCCGCAGAAATGAGAAAAAGGGTGGCGGAGATGATCGATTCGAATCTAGCCAAACAAGTCACCCTCTGCACCTTCCATAGCTTCTGCATGCAGATTCTGAGGCGAGAAATTGAGAAGCTCGGATATACACGCGATTTTTCCCTCTATGATGAACGGGATGTCAGGCGTCTTTTAACCCAGGTCGCCAGGGAAGAGCTGCAGCATGAAGGGGAGCTTCCTTCTTTAGAGCCAACGCTGGAGGCCATAGCCCGGGCCAAAAATAAAGCTTTAAAACCAGGTGAAATGGAAGGAGATGATCTTTCAAAAAAACTGTATGGTCGTCTTGAAACGGTCCTCCGTGCCTACAACGCCGTCGATTTTGACAACCTCCTCTATCTCACCCTCCAACTCTTCGAAGAACACCCTGCCGTCTTAGAAAAATATCAATCCCGGTTCCGGTACATCATGATCGATGAATACCAAGACACCAATATCATTCAATACCGACTGGCTAAACTCCTCTCGGCCAAACATCAAAATCTCTGTGTTGTCGGCGATGACGATCAATCGATCTATGGTTGGCGCGGTGCTGAAATTAAAAATATTCTCCAGTTTGAATCGGAAACCATCATCAAATTAGAGCAAAACTACCGGTCCACCCCTTCGATTTTGAAAGGGGCCAACAGCGTCATCAAGCATAACAAACAGCGGCATGCAAAAGAACTCTGGTCGACCCAAAATTCGGGTGAACCGATCCATATCTTCCATGCACCCACCGAAACCGATGAAGCCGACGCCGTTGTGCAAAGAGTTCTTCATTTCCATCAGAAACACCACATCCCTTGGAAAGAAATGGCTGTTTTGTATCGATCGAATTTACTCGCTCGCCCCTTCGAAATGGCCCTCCTGCAAACCGTCTGGGATGATAAAGGCGAGTGGCGCCGCGGCGTCCCCTACCAAACCTTTGGTGGAACCGAGTTTTCAGAGAGGACCGAAATCAAAGATCTCGCCGCCTACCTCCGCGTCATTCTCAACCCTCTCGATCAAGAAGCCATTTTGCGCATCATCAATGTTCCGCGCAGGGGGATCTCCGACCAAACCCTCGACAAATTGACGCAAGAAAGCCGCCGCCATCACACCCCTCTTTGGAAAGTTCTTCAAGAAGCGAAAGATCTCCCTGAAAGAGCCGCCAAAGGCATTCAATCTTTTCTAACCATTATCCAAGAGGGAAAAGAAAAATTCAGCAACCCCCCTTTTCAACCCGCCATCCAGTGGCTTCTTGACACCATCCAATACCGGAAAGCGATCGAAGACGATGTGAAAAGTGATAAAGCCCGAGATTTTAAATGGGAAAACGTCGAAGCCTTTGCAGCAGCCTCCAATAATTTCACCGATCTCCAAGAATTTCTTTCCAGCTTTGTCCTCGATCAAGAACAATTTTCAAAACGGCAAGAGGCCGGCCATGAAAACAAAGTCAATCTCATGACTTTTCATAGCGCCAAAGGACTCGAATTCACCACCTGCTTTCTTGTCGGCCTTGAGGATCAAATCATGCCCCATGAAAAAAGTCTCGCTCAAGGCGGCCTGGAAGAAGAACGGCGGCTCATGTATGTCGCCATGACCCGGGCAAAAAAATTTCTTACCATCTCGATGGCTAGGCAACGAAAAAGGCACGGAAAAGAGCTCGTCACCACTCCTTCCCGCTTCCTCTTCGAAATCCCCAAAGAATTAACAAAAATCATTTCTTGGAATGAAATTTAATTAACCCTTTGTTATAATTTCATCATTAAAAGGAGAATTTATGACTTTAAAAGCAATTTGCAATCAAATCTCAAGTATTAATTTAAATCCTGTTCTAGGAAAGAAAAGTTTCTATATCGGTTTGGCTCTCGCAGCCATCGGTGGCCTTGGACATGTTCTTAACAGACGGAGAAAACCTGTAGATCAAGCTGGAAATCTCGACCAAAGAGTTCATCAAACTCCTAAAAGAAGAGCAATTCGTTATACAGCGACTGCACTCATGATTTTAGGCGGACTCATAGCGGCTCTTTCTGCGCGGAATGCTTTTAAAGCAGCGCAAACCATGCCGATGATGCCTCTTAAGCCAGCTGCAGAATATGATCTTCCTGGCCTCTATAACGATTGGAATAATATCAACCGAGCGTGATAAACTCTGTTACCAAAAGGAGGAAAAATATGGGTGTTTTAGTTTGTGTAAGTAGACCAGAATTCATTCAACAGGCAAGTCCTTATTTAGACCTGGCGAAGAAAATCATGTATTTAGGCGCTGGTTTGACAGCGGTCGGATTAGTAGGTTCTGTTTTATCCAGAAGTAGAACGGAACTCAGCGACATCGCTGAAAAGGTTAAACAATTTTTCATCTCTCTCCGAAACATTCTGTTTAATCCAGAACGGCCCATTTATCGGTATGCTTACAAAACCATTCTTTTATTGGGCATGGGTCTTGCTTTAGCGAGTTCGGTTGCGTATGGAATCCTCCGAAGAAACCATCCTATCAACTGGGAACCACCGAGTCGTACGACCCCTCCTCTTTGTTATTAAGCAACCCGTTTGCACGCCTTGTCGTTCACGCCGGAGCTGAACAGCTTTCCTTCCGCGATTTGAATGAGTTTTTTATTGGCTGCACCTTCTTCTTCGGAAGTTTCTTTGAGAAGTTGTTCAATTCTGTCGTATTTGAAGTGTCTCGCGTACGATTTGAGAATTCCATAGGAAGCGATTTCGTAATGTTCGATCTGTTGTAAAACGGCAATGAGAGCAGCATCTTTGACCATCGGATCGTAATTCGCTTTCATGATTTTTGCCGCTTCTTTGATCAGGCCGGTCATGGCGTCATTTTTGATTCCTTTGAGATCTTCATTCAATTCATTCCCAATCTCGTCTAACCGTTTCACCTGATGTTTTGTCTCGTCATAGTGTTTATGAACGGCCTCTTTAAAGTTGGACGAAGTGATCGCTGCTCCCAACTTTGGCATAAACTCGACAAGTTGCTGTTCAGCATTGTGCATTTCATTCAGTAGTTTAATAAATAAATCGTAAAAATTTTGCATAAATACACCTTATTTAAATAAATTCGAATCTTAATTATATTAATAACATAAATAATTTTTATTTGACACCAGATTTCAAAAATCATATCCTCTCGAATTAAAGGAAAGATCTATGTCTAGATGGTTCGTCTTAGTAATGTTGTTCATTTTCAATCACCTGCATGCCGATTCTGATATCCAAAATCCGGACTGGCCGCGGTACAATCACGACAACTCGAATACGTCATCGAATCGGAGAGAGTTTCGTATTGGGCGAAACAATGTGGCTGACTTGGAAGTGGCATGGAAATCGCCGCAAATTACCCCCTATGATTCTGTCGACATGACGGCTTTGGTCGCCGATGGAGTGGCCTATATTTACGATTTCTATGGTATTCTCGTTGCTCGCTCGGTGGATGATGGTTCGACTCTATGGCAAATCACATTGACTTCGCCCAGTGGTCAGCCCATAACTACCCAAGGGGCTACCCCTCTCCTTAGCGATGGTGTCTTGTATGTAGTGGATGACCAGCTCGACCTTTTTGCGATTCGGACACAAGATGGCCACATCATCTGGCGCACCGTGATGGATCCGGTAAATGCGGCAACGGGGCAGAGTAACGCGTTTGCCTCGGTAACTCGCGTAGGCGACATTTTGGTTATTCCGGTGACATCGGCCGATGAGGAGTTACCTATTGAAATCACCATCCGTCCGACGATCAATGCCTTCGATGCTCAGACGGGTCTTAGGTTGTGGAGCTATATCATTAACCCAACGGGCAGTACGGGCGTTGGCGCATGGTCGACACCGGCCTTCGATGAAGAACTCGGCTTGATGTACATCGGCACGACCAATGCCGAAAACCCACCGGCGGGCCCTTATACCGATGCTTTGCTGGCAATGGACTATCGGACGGGTGAACTCCGGTGGGTCCAACAATACACGGCCCATGATGTATGGAGTGGGTCGTACCCGAACGGTTTACCGCCAGGAAAGAACCCCTATAGGATCGACCGGGACCTCGGTGCTTCTCCGAATCTCTTTTTGGGGAAGAATAACAAGAAACTCGTCGGCGCGATGAGTAAAGCCGGCGTCTACCGTGCTTTCGACCGAAAAACCGGGAGGCCTGTATGGAAACACGTGGTGACAAAGTTCCCAGCTGTTACTGGCAATCCTGGTGCTGCCTACGACGGCGAGAAGCTTTATGTCGCCGCTTCTGTCGATGTGGGGCCTTTATTGACCCCTGAACTCGTCGCAAAGTCGGCCACCAATTTTAATGCTTTCATCAAGGTAACCAGATTGATTTGGACAAAACTCACAAGTGTTGTGGTTGCACTCGATCCGGCCACGGGAAAGAAGATCTGGAGCCACGATTTCCCCCATTTGACCTGGACTACACCGACCGAGGCCAACGGCGTCCTCTACATGCAGGCGATCGATGGAACGTTATCATTTCTCAATACCGATGACGGCTCGGTGCTGGGCTCGCTCATGACCCCTAAGTACCCAAAACCGCTGTTTGGAATCATCAAAAACTTGTCGCTCACGCAACCCCTCTCCATTGTAGATGGAAAAGTCTATGTGTCGACCTCGTTTGGATTTTCGAAATTTGGCCCTGCTATGATTGTCTATACAGTGCCAAATCCGAATATCGATTAGAAGCTTGAAAGTAGAGATTCCCTGCGGATGACGTCTTTGCCCCATTTACCTGCCCAGTGGAGGATGATCGCCTCGAAGTTGATTCCAGAGCGGATGACCCAGTTGTATTTGGAGGAGAGTTCGGCGACTTCGATATTCTCGTGGTGAATGATATGGGTCAAGATGTCTTGATCGCCTAGAAATCGGTCATTTTGGTGGAAGGCGAGATCGGCCCATAGGGAAAGCAAAGGAGAGGTCCGGTGATAGGCGATGACGCCCGAGTTATAGACGACGTCGTCGGCTGTGTCGATATCGAGCGCCAGGGCCATTTTGGAGTGGAGATGGATTTTTTGAAAAAGGGGGGCTAAAGGTCCGGTGATTTCGCAGTCGAGATCAACCCAGATCGTTTCATCAAAAGGGGTTTGCTGGAGAGCATACGGTTTATAAAACCACTTTTCTCTTCCATGCCAAAGATAGGGGCCATAAACCTGTTCCCACTCTTCGACAAGCTCGGGTGAAATAAGCGATTTCGGATAGACAAAATCCGGCGGTGCATCGACACGAATCCAATACCCTTTGCTCTGACACCATTTCTTGGCTTCTTTCGACATACCCAAGTCGATAAACGCAACGGGATACGGATTATGACGGCTGTAGTGGGTCCACCACCACTGGAGCATCCATTCTTGATTTTGATCACACCCAACCAGAACCCCTTTTGTCATGGAATTAATCCTTTGAGTTCTTGGGGAGCCCCCAGCTGCGCTTGTTTTCGATGGAATGCGGCCTTACGCAACTGATTTTTATCTTCGTAAAATTCCGATAAAAGCAAATGCCCCTTCCACTGATTCTCAGATGTTTTATACCGGGATACGAACTTTTCAAGGGGTCTCCCAATGAGTTTCGGATCATTTAAGGTCTCTTTTTTGGCTTGAAAGGCGATTACAGCGAGCTGCCATTCCACAGAGGACGATTGGGGCGCTCTTTCCCGGATTTCCTGTTTAATCTTCTTGGCTTGCCTCGGATGGTCCTTGCAAAGGGCGCCGTACTTCTCGAGTAGAAAATCGGTTCCCCGATCTTTTTCAAGACCGATCTTTAAAATCTTACTCTGCGTGGCTGTCATATTGAGGACCCCACTTTTTCGATAATAGCCGAGAAGTTCTGCCACAGGCAGCTTATCGAAATTCAACGCATAGAGGTCGATCATTTCTTTGAATAAAGAGGCATATTTCTCTGCAGGTATCATGAGAAAACCGAGTCTTCCGATTTCTTTCCCATCGGAGGAGCGAAGAATGAGGACTGGTGTTTCGGGCTGTGGAGAAGACTCCTCCTTTCTGTTAAAACCTTGCAGAGGAGGAGACTGCCAAACATCTTTCCGCAGCTGCTTTGACCAAGGGCAATTTTCCCCTCCGAAAACACCCACAATCGTCGGCTGAGCTTGAAGCAGCGTGACACAGAATAGGAAGAGAAGATATACTCGCATATTAATGGGCCAATAACAACCTATAGAAAATGCTTAACTTTCCTCCAACCATTATTTTACGTCATAAGAGAGAAAACTTAAAAAAATGTTCTTTAAAAGGGCTCGAACAAAGAAAAGATTTGATCTTCTTAACCTATCCGATCCAATCCCTGCCGAACTTAAAAGGATATTGCGCACTCACCCTGGACGCACTTCCTTTGACCGAAGGGGACGCCGCTTTGGGTCTTTTTTTGATCGACGGGACATGGCGGTACGCTGAAAAGATGGCCAAAATACTCCCGCCCTCGGTTGTTTTGAGAAGCCTGCCAGGGCACCACCGAACAGCCTATCCTCGCCGGCAACCTGACTGTCCTGAGCCGGAAAGAGGTCTTGCATCTGTCGAGGCTTTGTATCTCGCCTACCACATTGTTGGAAGGGATACCGAAGGAATTCTCGACAATTATTATTGGAAAGAATCTTTCCTTAAGGGATTATAATAAATTCGTTTTTATGAATCCAAAAATCTATGATTACACCGATCACAAAATTCCTCGCGAGGCGGTTGATCCTGACGCTCTAAAAGTGGTTAAACTTCTCCAAGACGCCGGCCATGTCGCTTACATTGTGGGGGGAAGCGTCCGAGACCTTTTATTGAAGCAAAAACCGAAAGATTACGATATTTCAACGTCGGCCAAACCCGAGGAGATCAAAGATCTGTTCCGGAGTCATTGCATTCTGATTGGCCGCCGTTTCCGGCTGGCCCATATCCGGTTTGGACGAAAAATCTTCGAAGTCTCCACATTTCGTGCTGGAAGCATCGAGAGCGACCAGTTGATCGTCCGGGACAATGAATGGGGAACTCCCGAGCAGGATGTCTTGAGAAGAGATTTCACCATCAATGGTCTTTTCTACGATCCCGCTCCAGAGACCGTGATTGACTATGTTGGAGGTTACCCCGATATCCAAAAAAAATACCTCCGAACCATTGGACAGCCGTATCTCCGTTTTAAACAAGATCCTGTTCGGATGATTCGACTGATTAAATTCCAAGCACGGCTCGATTTTGATATCGATCCTGATGCACAAGTCGCTCTTGCAGAATGTAGGCTTGAAATCATGAAAAGTTCGCAGGCCAGGATTTTTGAGGAGATTTTGCGGATGCTCGAATCGGGTGCGGCAGAACCGTTCTTTCTTTTGATGGAAGAACATGGATTCTTAGAACATTTGATGCCAGCTTTTGCACGATTTTTAGAAACACATGCAGGTGAAGATGTTTACGATCTCCTCAATGAGATCGATACCCGGACGTCTCTTGATCGTGGTCTTTTGCTCAGCTGTTTGGTTTTCCCATTTCTGCAGATCAACTTGAAAAAGCATTTCGTCGATCGAGAAAAAATTCCTCATTTAGGTGAAATCCAACATGAGACACATCAGGTGCTCTCCACGGTCTTCAAGCCGTTTTTTATTCTTCCCAGACGGCTGAAGATGAAAATGACATCGATCTTAACCGCGCAATATCGAATGACTCCTTTTGAAAAAAAACCGTTAAGGCGTCCCCGTATTCCCCGCGATCCTGAATTCCACTTAGCCCTTCAATTTCTCGAGGTCCGCTCTTGTCTTGAACCTACGCTCAAAACCATTTTACAAGCTTGGGAAGATGCGTACAAAGATCGGAGATGATACAGACTTATTCATCGTCGCAGGAGAAGCGAGTGGAGATCAACTCGGCGCCGGGGTTTTGCAAGAACTCCCAGGTATCCAAGTCGCTGGAATTGGGGGACCCAAAATGCGCGCCTTAGGGATGGAGGTGGCATTTCCGATGGAAGCGCTGCAAGTGATGGGTTTTGTCGATGTCTTTTTAGCCCTTCCCCATTTAATCAAACTCTTTCGAAAAACCGTAGATGCCATTTTAAACTTAAATCCCAAAGTCGTTTTGACGATCGATTATCCTGGATTTAATTTGCGGCTCGCCAAGGCTCTTCGAAAAAAAGGATACCGAGGAAAAATCTGCCACTACATTTGTCCATCCGTGTGGGCATGGGGGAAAAAAAGAATTAAGCTCATGGCCGAAAATCTCGATCTTTTATTATCCGTTCTTCCTTTTGAAAAATCGCTTTTTGCTTCCACTTCTCTCGCTGTCGAATATATTGGCCACCCGCTCGTCCAAAAAATTCCGCCTTTGGATGATTTTGATCACGAACTGATCGCCTTTTTTCCCGGCAGCAGAAAACATGAGATCGAAAAAAATCTCCCGTTTTTTCTCCGCTTGATCACGACTCTGCAAAAAGATTATCCCCGTTTCAAATATGTCATTTCTATCGCTGCAGAAAAATACCGACCCCTCCTTGAAAAAATGACGTCCCATCCCCTTCTGACATCGGATGCAATTAAACAATTAAAACCTTTTCTTGCCGTTGCTAAATCGGGAACCATTGCCCTCGAGCTGGCGCTTCAAGAGATTCCGACGGTTGTCACGTATGCGATTTCACCGCTCGATCTCTTTTTAGCAAAATATATTTTCAAAGTTTCACTCCCTTTTTATGCCCTTCCCAACATCATTCTAGGAAAAGAAGTTTTTCCTGAGCTCATCGGTCCTCCTCTCACCGACACCAACCTCCTCAATAAAGTAAAAAATTTAATCACGAACAGAGAAGCTTGCAAACAAGAGTGTCAAACCGTCCGAAACTTGTTACAACCGAAATCGGATTCCCCCACGGCAGGACAATTGATCCTAAACCTCATAAAAGGGTAGAATAAACCCTTATGAAGCTCCAGTTGCACACCCAGCAGCTCCGCGATGGAAAGCGAGACGAAATCACTGCCACTTTGTCCCCCGAATTCTTGGAAATTCAAGAAAAAGATATCACATTCAAAACCCCTATTCATATCCAGGGCGAAGCATACGCGACAGAAGACCACCTCATCCTCCAATTATCGGCCCGGACCGAAGTCAACATGCCCTGCACCATCTGCAACGAGATGGTTTTTGTTCCTCTAGAAGCCAAAAATATCTACCACACGATCCCCTTTGATGAACTGAAATCTTTAATCTTCGATTTTACCGATCTCGTCCGCGAGGAAATCGTCCTCCTCATCCCTCAATTTATCGAATGCCGCCAAGGAAAGTGCCCTGAAAGGTCCGACATTTCCAAGTTTATGAAAAAAAAGATCGCAGCACCCCACAACCATTTTCCCTTCGCAGATTTATAAACTATCCTATATAATCAATTCCCAAAATAGGAGATAAAAAATGGCTGTACCACGTAATCGGACGTCGAATGCAAGAAAAAATTCTCGCCGTTCCCACCATGCAAAAAAACCAAAAAACATGATGATTTGTCCTAACTGCAAGGGAAAAAAACTGTCTCATAAAGTTTGCCCTCACTGTGGTCACTATGCGGGACGAGCCATCGCCAGTGCAGAGTAATCCCGTTCGTATCGGCGTCGATCTGATGGGGAGTGATACTCCTCCAGAAGATCTGTATAGGGCGACTCTTCAACTCATGGAAGAAGGGTTTCCAGCCGAGATCGTTTTATTTGCTTCGAAGGAAGTTTGCGGAGAAATTCCACCCTCTCTCGAAATTGTTCCGAGCTCCGAAACGATCGAGATGGATGACGATCCCATCCAAGCCGTTCGGAGGAAAAAAGATGCCTCCCTTTGCCAAGGCATTCGCTTTCTTCAGGAGAAAAAAATCGATGCTTATGTCTCAGCAGGTAATACGGGCGCACTTCTCCTCGCTGCTAAAACAACTTTAAAAACACTTCCTGGCATCGAGCGTCCTGCTCTCCTGACCCTCTTGCCCACCAGTAAACGGGAAATTGCCGTTCTCGATATTGGCGCCAACCTCACCCTTAAATCGAAACATATCCTTCAGTTTGCAGCCATGGGAATGGCCTATCAGAAAAGTCGGGGCATCGCCGCTCCTACCGTCGGCCTTCTCAATGTTGGGACAGAAGCCCGCAAAGGAACACCCCAAGTTCGAGAAGCGTATGCCAAACTTGAAACCCTCAATCGGGACCAACAAATTTTTGTTGGAAATGTCGAAGGAAAAGATGTGTTCCAAGGCGACATCGATGTTCTCGTCACCGACGGCTTCACCGGTAATATCTTCCTCAAAACAGCCGAAGGAATCGCAACGTTCATCCTCGAGCAGCTCGAACTCAGCTCACGAGAAACAACCTTCTCTCACCTCAAACACGAGCTTACCAATCTCAAAAGTCGCCTCCTCATCACCGAACACCCCGGCGCCATCCTCTGCGGCGTAGACGGCATCGTCATCAAGTGCCACGGCGACTGCACCCCCCTCATGTTCACCAGCGGCATCAAAGGTGCCCTCCGCCTCGTCCACCACAATTTTTTAGAGAATATAAGATCCCAACTACCTTTCAATTAAAAAGATAACATGATGCGCAGGATCGCCCCAGGAAGATTTGGGGCGGCATGATATGTAAGATAAGAAAGAATTTATCATCCTGCCAATCCTGCCGCCGAAGGCCATCCTGCATATCTTGTCATCCTATGTCGATTCGGCAAATAGAACCTCTGGTTTTTTACGAAAGATTCCTGTAAACTGAGAGTTCACATATGGACTATCATGAATCAAGAAATTCTTTTAAACGTTGAATCGAAAGAGACAAGATGCGCTTTTTTACGAAATGGAATCCTTCAAGATCTGGTCATTGAACGGAAAAATTCACGACAATTAACCGGTAATGTTTACCGGGGTCGTGTAACAAATATTTTACACAACATTCAATCGGCCTTTATCGATATTGGGGAAGGCGAGAACGGATTTATCCACATCTCCGATATTTTGGAAAATACTCAAAAATTCCAGGAACTCTTTGACATGGACTTTGACCTCGACCTGGAAGAGGTCCAAATGCGAAATCGAAAAAGACAAAAAGAGACAGACATTGCGAAAATATTGAAGCCCGACCAACCGGTTCTGGTTCAAGTCGTCAAGGAACCGATTGGGACCAAAGGGGCACGGCTCACGTCGAATGTTTCGATTGCGGGTCGTTACCTCGTTCTTTTGCCCAACACGCCCCACCGAGGTGTTTCTAGGAAAATTGAAGATAGGTCGGGAAGAGATCGGCTGAAGAAACTGATCCAAGCGTTCGAAATGCCCCAAGATATGGGCCTCATCTGTAGGACGGCGAGTTTGAATGCTTCTCAAGAACAACTGATTCAAGAAGCGAACGATCTTCTCAATACATGGAAAGACATCATGGAGAAGTTCGAAAAAGCGACGAAGCCAACCTGTCTTTACGAAGAATCCGATTTGATCAAACGGTCGATCATCACAGCCATTGATAAAGATTATCAGAGAATTCTGATCGATGATTACAACACGTATCAGCGGAGTAAACAGCTCTACCAGAGATATAGCGGTGATGAAGAGGTTAAGCTCGAATATTACCGAGACAAAGCTCCGATGTTTGAGAGGTTTGGGGTTGAGAGAGAAATTGAAAAAGCGTTGAGACGAAAGATATGGCTTCCGAGTGGTGGCTACCTCTTTTTTGACAAAACAGAAGCGATGCTTACCATCGACGTCAACTCGGGAAGAAGTAAAGATCAAAAGAAAGCGACCGATGTCGAAGAGTCGCTTGTCCGGATCAACATGGAAGCTGCTGACGAGCTCGCCCGGCAACTCCGCATTCGGAATATTGGGGGTCTGATCATTTGCGACTTCATTGATATGCGGTTCAAAAAAAATCAAAAACGGGTACTAGAGAGGCTGAAAGAAGCGATGAAGGAAGACTCGGCCAAATGCACGATTCTTGGAATGAGTGAATTTGGTTTGGTTGAAATGACCCGTCAAAGAAGTCGAGAGTCGCTTGCGCAAATGATGTTCACAAGCTGTCCTTATTGTGGTGGAAGCGGGATTATCAAAACACATGAAAGTGTCTCGATCGAAATTGAAAGGGCTTTAAAAAAGTTGGTCGTGCAACATCAACAATTTGCACTCAAACTTTTAGCGCATCCCAATTTGGATCATTACTTAAACCATCAAGAGAAAAACTATCTCAAAAAACTCGCTGAGAAGTGGAACGCTGATCTCAAATTTGGAGCCGACGATACCCTCCACCTCAATGAATTCCAATTTTATTCGACGACGAATGGAAAGTTGCTTGACGTTTGAAGAACAACTTGAAAACCATTTTCAAGAAGGATGGATGTCGGAGAAATTGCGCACCCTGATGCACAATTTCTATCTAGGTTATCAAGCGGCTGTTTATCCGACACCGTCTGACGAGTATGATCCGTGGTTTGAAGACTATCTTCAGCTCGTGAAAATCCAACATCAAAATCCTTACACGTTTCCACCGTACCACGAGAAGATTCGATTCCCTTATGATTACTATGCTTTTGGAAATAATTTTTTAAGCCTTCTCGTCGATAAAACAGCATCGCGGGTCGTCGGTCACCGTTATATCGAAGAAATCATTTCTCACTTGAAAAAAGGAGACAACGTGATCCTTTTTGCCAATCACCAAACAGAAGCCGATCCTCAAGCGATCAGCGTCCTGTTGGACGATCTTTATCCGGGGCTTGCAGAAGAGATGATCTTCGTTGCAGGAGAACGTGTGACGACAGACCCACTGGCCGTCCCTTTCAGCATGGGAAGAAATCTCCTCTGCATCTATTCAAAAAGATATATCGACCACCCTCCTGAAAAAAAAGGAGAAAAGCAGCACCACAATAAACGGACGATGGAACTCATGAGCGTTCTCCTTAAAGAAGGAGGAAAGTGTATCTATATTGCTCCGAGCGGCGGTCGTGATAGGGCCAACAGTGAAGGTGTTGTTGAAGTGGCTCCTTTCGACCCTCAAAGTTTAGAAATGTGTTATTTGATGGCACAAAAATCGGGAACACCAACCTATTTTTATCCGATGGCGCTAGCAACCTACGATCTTCTTCCTCCTCCTGAAACCATTCAAATCGAGCTGGGAGAGTTTAGAAAAACAAAACGAGGACCGATTTATCTCGCGATAGGATCTAGTATTGACATGGAACATTTTCCCGGATACGATTTGCAAGATAAACGGGATCGTAGACAAGCCCGCGCTCACTATATTTGGAGTAAAGTCTGTAACGATTATCACCACCTGAAGGAGCTCTCATGAGAAAATATCTCTATCTTTTTTTAGCATGTTCGACCTTTTCACTCTTTAGCTCCACCTATGAGCGTGTCGAAGATAAAAACACCTTAAAGATTCTCACACCAGCTCTCGCCGAGAGAAAAACAAACAAAATCCGTCTTGGCAATGGTCTCGAAGCGTATTTAATCTCTGATCCAGAACTCCATCAATCTGCTGCAGCACTCGCTGTGGAGGCAGGTTCGTGGCAAGATCCAAAGGAATATCCAGGCACGGCCCACTTTCTAGAACATATGCTCTTCATGGGAACATCCGCTTATCCCAACGAAGCCGAATATATGCCCTACATCCATGACCATGGAGGAGATGTTAATGCTTACACTGCTAACGATCGGACGGTTTATGGATTTTCGACCAACAATCAAGGTTTTAAAGGGGCTTTAGACCGATTTTCTCATTTCTTCATCGATCCTCTTTTCCAACCAACCTGCATCAACCGAGAACTCCATGCGGTCGATCAAGAATATGCTAAAAATATCGAACATGATGGTTGGCGCACGTACATGATTTTGAAAGAAACAGGCAATCCTGATCATCCCAATTGTGGTTTCTCAATAGGAAATGCGACAACCTTATCGGGTATTCCCCAAGAAGTTCTCAAAAAATGGTACCGTGAACATTATAGCGCCAATCGGATGCATTTGGTCGTCCTTTCTCCTCTACCCATCGACGAATTAACCCAGCTCGTTGCAGAGAAATTCTCCGCCGTCCCCAACTACAATTTAGAATCGCCGACGTATTCTGCACAGGTTTTTTCTCCACAGCAAAAAGGACACTATCTTTACATCAAACCCGTCAAAGACATGAAAGTTCTTTCTCTTATCTGGGAACTCCCCTCAGAAATCGCACTCGATAATGAAACGGCCACGACAGCTCTCCTTGCTTATGTTCTAGGAAATGGGACGAAAAATGGACTGCTCGAAGAGCTTAAAAAAGAGAAACTCGCCGAACATATTTCGATTTCAACAGACCGATGGTCCAAAGAATGTGTCGTATTCTCGATCGATATTTCTTTGACAGAAAAAGGGATTAAACAACTCGATAACGTGACTTCTCGAACCTTCCAAGCGATCCATCGTTTCAAAGAAACGGGCATTCCAAGATATCTCTTCGATGAAATCAAGAGGATGGCTCTTCTCCATTATGAATATCAGTCGCGAGCCGATGCATTTGGATTTGCCATGCAAGAAGCGAGTAATCTACTCTATGAAAAATTAGAGACATTTCCAGAAAAATCGAGCATCCCTTTAAAGTACGATTCTGGGCTGATTCAACTCTTATTAAAAAATCTGACCCCTGAAAACGGAATTTACGTGGTGGTAGCCGATCCAAAACTCGTCGGTGTTGAGACCAACCTGCGCGAGAAATGGATGAATGCGGCTTACACATTCAAAGATATCCCTTCCAATCAGCTCGATGCTTGGCTCGAAATCAAACCCCATCCTCGGATCGATCTTCCTGCCCCCAATCCGTATCTTCCAACCTCCCTCAAACTTTCTCCATCCCAAGAAACAACTTCCGATCCATCTTTACTCGTCCACGAAGATCTTGGAAAAGTCTACTTTCAGCAAGATCGAAAATATCTTGTGCCCGAGGTGGCCGGTATTTTTGCAATCAAATCCCCACACATGGATGACACAGCAAAATCAGTTGCCATTTTTGATCTCTACAGCCGGGCGCTGAGTGAGAAATTACGGTCGACCCTTTTTTACGCCTCTCAAGCCGGACTCAAACTGGGTCTTTCTCAAGGAGATTATAAGTTTGAAATCTCCGTTACGGGGTATAGCGAAAAAGCACCCCTATTGTTTAAAACGGTCTTTGAATCGTTGCAAGATGTGTCACCGACTGCTCTAGAATTCGATATCTATAAACAATCTTTGCTTGAAGACTATGATAACTTTTCCAAAGAGCTTCCTTTTAGGCAAACCGTCCACTGCCTCAATAACCTCATTTACAATAACCATCCAACAGCACAAGCAAAGTACAAAGCCCTAAAAAGTATCTCATATGAAGATTTTCTAAGGTTTACCCACGAAGTTTTCAAAACAGCCTATACTGAAAGCCTCATCTATGGGAATCTCACCGCTGCGGAAGCCGAAGGAATTTGGGGAGATTTCAGAACAACCCTGAATCCAACACCGTTTCCAGCCTCAAAACATTACAAAAAAGCGGTCCTTATTCCTGAAGAGAAACAAGGCCCTTTTATGATTTCCCAAAAAACATCGAGACAAGGCAATAGCGTCGCTCTCATGCTTCTGGAAGGACCCTTCTCGATGGAAGCCAGAGCGATCCATCAAATTCTCTCTTCGGCACTTCAAGACGATTTCTTTGACACCCTACGGACAAAACAGCAGACCGGTTATATCGCCACCTCATGGGATATCGAAGCAGAACAACAATTGCTCCAGTTTTTTGCTATTCAATCGATCACCCATCAGCCGCCAGAACTTCTCGCCCGCTTTGAACTCTTTCTAGAAGAATTTAGCCGCCACATCTCAGAGAAAATCACACCCGACCGTTTCGAAACCCTCAAGCTTTCCCTCATCCGCGAGCTCGAAAAACCACCCGAAACCCTCGCTGGAAAAACCGCACTTCTCAACACCCTCGCCTTCCAAAAAGAGGGTGACTTCCATTGGCTCCAAAAACGGATCGAAGCAACCAAAGCCCTTTCGTACGAAACGTTCACCAAAACAGCCAGCACCGTCCTTTCACGGCAAAACCACCGAAGGCTCGCTGTCCTCATGGAAGGGATCCTCCCCGAAAAAAACCAATTCCGCTACGAAACCATCACCCAAGAAGAAGCCCGCAACATCGGCCCCTACATCTCAGCAAAATAAAATCCTTCTTATCCTGCAAATCGTGCCGCCCCTCCCTATTCTTGGCCTATTCTTGGCCTATTCTTGGGGCGATCCTGCACATCTTGTTATCTTATTTTAAAAGGGATGACAGGATATGCAGGATCGCCTTCGGCGGCAGGATTTGCAGGATAAATTCCGAAATAAGCAACTGAATTCCAATAAGTTACAAATCTGTCCTTGTGCGCAAGGATAGATTATTCTATATCTGTCCTTCCGAGGAAGGATAGACATGTTTGACCCACAGGCGGGTTGTGAAGCGGGTGCCATCGCGGTAGGTGAGGGCGATTTCTCTGCTACCGGGATCGGCGAGGAAATGCCGTAGAATTTCGCGAATGGTATGGATGAGGACAGCATCTAGACCTCGGGTACTTTCTCGGAGAGATAGTTCATCAGAAATATAAAACTTTTCTCCAGCTGCTTGAAATTCTCGATCTTTTTTTAAGCAAAGAACATCGGTTTGATCGGGCTTGGTGGGAAAAAGACAAACGGTTCTTAGCTGGGGGTCTTCGGCCACGGTTAGGAGAATTTCAAAGACAATCGAATTGTCCAGAACCGCTCTTTTAAATTCCTTCTTCAGGCTACTCAGATTAGAAAAAGTAGCTGATATTCGATGACAAACTAAAGAGCTCCCTAAAGGCGGCTTAAGTGCCTCTAAACGACAGGCTTGCATAGGCCTATAAAGCTCAGGGGTTTTTCCATGAATAAACCAGAAATTCACCGTTGTCATGGACGGAAATCTTACTTGCTTAACGATTTAAAGAAAAATATTTTTTACATAAGCCATTAATAAACTAAAATGTTAAATAATTATTTAAATGATTATTAATTTCGGTTATAATAATATTAAAAAGAGTAAGGTTTTAAAATTATGGCAACAAAGATTATCCCTCTACCCCCTTCTTCTTCGCCGGCTGATAAAGGGAAAGAGAATGAAAAGTTCTTAGATTTAAGTAATTTTGTCACGCCTCCAACTTCCCCCAAATCTGGGGAAACAACCCCTTTGAGTCGAATGAAACAGCTCGCTCTAGAAACAACACCCGATCGGAGTCTTCTAGGAGATGAGCTTGAAGTACTAGAAAAGGGCTACGATCGGCTTGCAGAATTGTCGACAGTGGAACGTCAAAAGGAAATTGCAGGAATTACAGATTCTGTCACATCACGTGCGTATTTTCAAAAACCATCAAACACCCAGAAAGATTTATTCGGTGTAAAAGATGACCTTCAAGAAGCTTGGCTTGTCGAATTTTTAGACCGTCTTAATAAACTCTACTCCTCAAAAAAACAATCTTCTCCAAGATATCCTCTAATAAGGCTTGTCAATTTTGAACACATCTTAGGCCCTGTCCAAAAGAAAACTAAAAATATCGGATTCCATTTCTGTCCAGAGAATCACCCTCTTCGATCTAAAATTGATGGTATCGTTACCAACCCTTACACGGGTGTTTGGTGTGGAACTTATGAATCAAAATTCTCAACATTTTTCCCAAATGAAATCAAAGATGAACAACAACTTCTGACTGTTCTTGCAGAAGGGAAAACGATCGCCCAAAATAAGAACCGAGCCCTCATCCAAGTAAGAACAGAACAACATAAATTTCTCGTCGAAGAATATAAACATAAACAAGGATTTATCATTCACACGGTTTTCCCGATCTTCTACTATGCCCAATACGAGAACGATGCCACTTACACAATCACCGATTCTCTCAAGCTCGACTCTAAACAAGTTCTCGAAAGAGCCAAATCCCTAAAAGACTCGTTCCAATATGATACCGGTGATCATCTCATCATCGATATCGCATCAGCTCTCGATTCTCCTATCAAACGGGGTATCTTGATTAGCATTCCCAAAACCCTCCTGTAATTCATCTTATCCTGCATATCCTGCCGATCCCCATGACTATGGGGTCGATCCTGCGCATCCTGTTCTATTTTTAGGATGACAGGATATGCAAGATCGCCTTCGGCGGCAGGATGTGCAGGATAAGAAAGATCGATAACGGATTATCGCGCCCTTTTCAGCTCTTAAAATTTGCCTTGTTGACATAAATTGGATAGAAAATCAGAATAAGTATCAATTTATGAAATCCAATGATCTGAAAGAGATCAAATCAACGTAGGAGTGTTCGATATGGCAGCACAAGATGAAATTCCAAAGTCGCGGATCACCTTAACTTACAAAACGGAAGTGAATGGTGAAGCGGCTGTGGTCAATCTTCCCTTTAGACTTCTTGTCATGGGAGATTTTTCTGGTGGATCGTCTAAAGATCGTCAGATGGACTTGGAAGATAGGAAAGTTCGCAGCATGGATGGAAGAAACAGCAGCGAAGTGATGAAAGACATGAACACCTTTCTCAACTACGTTGTTCCAAACAGAATCAATCCATCGGTCAGTGAAGAGATGGAAATCAACCTCACGATCGACCATATCAACGCTTTTTCCCCCAAAGAAATCGCAAAGCAAGTGCCTCAAATTCGGTCGCTCATCATGTTGAAACAGCTCCTTCTAGAGCTCCGATCGAATATCGCCAATAAGAAAGAGCTCAATTCACTCCTCAATAAACTCTACGCAGATCCCGAGGCATTTAAAAAGGTGAAGGAAAAATTAAAGAATTTTTCAGTCTACAAACTTCCCTTAGATAGCGAAAAAGATAACGAAAAGGAAAATGTATGACAAAAAAAGGACAACCAGCAACTGCCGTTGTTGAAGCTGCAGACAGTTCTGTAGGTTTAGATGCCTTCTTAAAGATCATGCGGATCAATGCTACAGAAGATGGCCTTGTTCCGATGATTGGAGATAACTTCCTCCCAAGAACGGAAGATATCACTGACGAAGGACGGTTCATTTCTTCGCTTGCCGCCCTTGTTTGGAATATCGATCAGGATAGTGATCGGTTAGATAAGGCTCGTATCGAAGAGCTCGTGAGCCAAATCGATCGTAAAATCAACGATCAAATCAATGAAGTGATCCACAATCCAAAATTTCAGCAATTGGAATCGATTTGGAGAGGTCTTTTTGATCTCATCTCAGGGATCAATTTCCGGGCAAATATCATGCTCGACATTTTGGATGTCTCCAAAGAAGAACTTGCAGAAGATTTTGAAAACAATTCTGTCGACTTCACAGGAACCGCCCTTTTCCAAAAAGTCTATACGAGTGAATACGAACAATTCGGTGGGAAGCCATACGGATCTGTGATCGGTTTGTATGAATTTGAGCACACTCCGAAAGATGAATTCTGGCTCAAAATCATGGGGAAAATCTCGAGTGTTAGCCACGCTCCTTTTATTTCTTCTGTTTCGCCAAAGTTCTTCGGCTGCGCATCGATCGAGGAACTCGCCTCTGTCAAAGATTTGGAAGGACTGATGAACCATCCGAAATACGGCTCCTTCAATGCGCTGCGAGATTCGGAAGAAGCGGCCTATCTGGGCCTTTGTCTTCCTTCCTATATTTTGAGACTCCCTTGGCATCCCGAGAAAAATCCTTGTGGAACGATCAACTTCAACGAATACACCTGGGGTGATGACAATAACAAATATCTCTGGGGGAATGCAGCGATTCTTTTTGCTAAAAACCTCGTTCGGTCTTTCACCGAATCAGGATGGTGTCAGTATATTCGAGGACCTAAAGGGGGAGGACTCCTCTCAGGTCTTCCTCTCCACACGTTTAACATCCGTGGGGAAGAAGAGATAAAGATTCCAACGCAGATGCTCATTCCCGATTATCGAGAGTTTGAATTCGCCAACTGCGGATTTATTCCTCTCATTTATCGAAAAGGAACGGCAGATGTTTGCTTCTTCAGCGCTCAATCCCTCAAGAGGCCGAAGAAATTCGTCGATCCGAAAGACTCGGAGAACGCGCAGCTGACGTGTAATTTGCCCTATACTTTCTCGATTACCCGAATCGCCCACTATGTGAAGAGCATTGTGAGAGACAATATTGGGAGTTCTGCCGATGCGCCGTATGTTCAAAACCAACTGAACCGTTGGATCATGAACTACGTCACCACCGTTGTAAATCCGGATGATTTGACGCTCTGTCATTACCCGTTTAAGGCGGCATCCGTGCAGGTCGTGCCAAAACCTGGAAAAATTGGCTGGTTCCAATGCGCGATCTCGATCCTTCCCCACATTCAAATGGAAGGGATGGACGTGGATCTACGACTTGAATCTAGGCTTGGATAGAAAAAGGAGATGGAAATATGTTGGATGGTTTGAAGAAATTGAAAAATAAACTTCCCATAAAACTGAAATTTCCATCTCTCCATTTTAACGTTTTTAGCAAAAAACTTAAGTTATATCGGATTTGGAAGAGGTTTCTCAGGCAAATCCCGCCGACTTTTCGGCATTTTATCCGGTCGTATCCGTCCCATTTTATTGTGATGGGAGATCTCCAGAGTGGCAAAAGCCAGCTCATCCAAAAATTCATCGATCGAGAAAGAGATGTCTACTCGTTTGAAACGATGTTGACTGCAGAGCCAGAGATCCAGTTTTATTTGGGTCAAAGATACATTCTACAAGAGATCGCCTGGTCGATCATCGAAGACAGGGGTATCCGGGTTAAAAAAGAACTCTCCAGGCTTTGGAGACACCTGTATCGAGACCGGGATCCAACGGTCGTCATCACGTATAATACGGCTTTTTGGGAAAAAGCCGATTCGGAAAAAATCAACCACCACGCCCGGCTTCTTCTCAATAAAATTTCCTTGCTATCTCATCTCATCGACAAACCGATTACAATTAGAATCGCACTCACCCATATCGACCGGATGGAGGGTTACACAGAATTCCTCAAAGTTTTGAGAATCCATGGAGTATCGCTCGATATCCCACTGGCTTTTTACGATGACAAAACCTTAAAAGATACGTTTGAATCATACGAGAAATACCTCCCTCTCGTGCTTAAAAACTGTTCTGCTGAAGAATATTTGAGGGCGCTCCGTTTCCTGAAGAAACTGCCTGACTTGTCGTTTTCGATCGACCAATTCTTCCGCTCCCTCATGCAAAAAGAGTTTGAGAAGAAACTCGTGACGCTCGATAAAGCATTTTTCATTTCGAACCAAGAGATCGACATCGCATCCGATGTTTTTGATTGCAACCCCTCAGTCACTCCCTCCGTCTTCATCAAGAGGCACTATTTTAAACATCAAATGGCATCCGCTTGTTTGGCTCTTCTCGGATGTAGTTATCTGGGTGGAATGGCCTTTAGCCAAAAGCAGCAGCTTGTTGAGATTAGGCAGAAAATTTCGCTCTTAGAAAAATATCAATCGGCAGAACATCTTGAAAAAGTCTTGCCCGCTTTGCAACCCCTTGTAAAGATAGCATCGAGCCAGCCTTGGATCTCGTCTCTCCCTCCTCTTTTCTACTCTTCCTACCACCATTTGATTCACGATTTTATCGAGTACAGCAAAGATTACGTCCTTCCCCCCACTTTTCAAAGAATTCTTCTTAAAAAACAGAGCGAAATCGAAATGGTTTATTTTTTGGGACTGGCGAAAGCTTCAAGAAACAACAAGCTCGCCGCCCTTATTTCAGAAAACTCAGAGGAATGGGCACAGATGCTAAATTTACCTCACGATTTCGTAAAATCGTATGTCACTCTTTGTACAAAACCGGAGCAGGTGAAGACATACTTGGATAATTTCAATACGCTCTATGTTTCGACTCCGCTCACCGACAATCTCCCTTGGATCCATTTCTTCAACCATGTGAAGAAAGTCACAGAAAGCCCCCTTCTCTTGGAGACCCATTTGAGTGAACTGCAGCAAGAAGCCGATAAGTTAGGATCCATTTTAGAGAAACTAAAAAATCATAGCTTGACCCCATTTGTAGCAAAAATTTTATTGGAAGATGAAGAACTGAAAACACAGAAAAATTTCCTTCCAAAAATCCAACTTCTCCAAACTCTCCGCGAAAATCACGAGACTTTGGAAAATTTCATCAAACAAATCCAGCAGACAAATGTTGTGATGCCATCCTACGGCCATCTCAATTTAGTTGAGTTCATATCTGTATTGGACACCCTTCTGAGCAACAACCTTCAGCCGAGTTCTTCTTACCATTTCATTTTGGCGGGCCAGCCATGGTTTTTCGAATCTTCGGCCTGGAACAAAGCCGTTGTCAATTTTCAAGCGAAGAAAATCGTCGACGATTACATCGGAAAAAATCGAGATTCTGAAGGCAAAGTTTTCTTTAAAAATGTCGGAGACCTTTTTGATTTGGACCTCTCCTACCTCGAAGAGATGTTCCCATTTTTTAAAGGAAAAACCATCCCAGCTTATTTCACCCAAAGCAGTTATACAACGTGTGTCTTTTCTGCTGCGGAGAAACTCTCCAAACTGGGGGACTCTCTCGACCCGAATATTAAAAATGATTTGAATAAATTCGTTGTGGCTGAAGTTGAAGGTTACGCTCGGGCTTACAAAGACCATTACTGCGAGGTTTTGAATCTTTTTAATACCCACCCTGACTCGTTTGAGGAGACGAAAAAAGTCGTCACCCACATCACAGAACCTCTTTCTCATTTCACCCGGTTCCTCCAAACTCTAAAAACCCATCTCAAACTCCCTATATCAGAGTCGCTGGTTTTGAATCCGATGCACCATCTTGCCGAATTCCAGTTCTTTGACTCTCTTCTTCCGCAAGAAGCTGATAAACCGGGGCAGCTTTTTAACTATCAAACCATTTTGAAAGAAATGGTTGAGACCTTAAAAACCTCTCCCCTTGCAAAATTCAGCCTTGCCAATTTAACCCACCAAGAAAACTCGTATTTAACACAGGTGGAAACGTGGCTCGTCCAAGCAGAGGTTCCTGTCAAATACCATCCTTTTTTCCTGAATCCTGTGAGATGGATGCATGAATTTGGCTTAAAAGATCTGGAAATCTCGATCCAGCACGAATGGGAAAATGAATGCGGACCAGCCATCGCTTCCCTTTTTTCTAAATTCCCCTTCGATCCGTCTTCTGCAGAAGTCGCCGGGCTAGAGGAGGTGAAATCTCTCCTCCACCCGACAAGTCCTCTGTGGCAAAAAGTGGAACAGATTTTAGGATGGGTCAGCCAAAAAAATAATGGAAAATGGCTTCCTCTTTACACTTCTGTTCTCAAACTTGATGAGACTATTTATACCACGATGAATACCGTGGCAAAAACAGCCCATCTTTTATGGGACGAAAAGGGAAATCCAAGACCGCTCCAATTGAAAGTTAAAACGGTCCCCTTCAAAAAACCTTCTTCGAACAAACTGCCAATCCTATCTTACCTGATTACTAAGGGGCAGTCTCTGTTCAATATCAATCAGCGGCCAGAGTGGGAGACCTTGACCATCCACTGGTGGGAACAAGATGATATTTCGATCGGACTAGAACTGATGGAAGGCGAAACGAAAAAAAGAACCTACCAAAATATCAAGATCGAAAAACAACCGTGGAATTTTTTCCAGCTCCTCAAACAAGCCCGCCAAAAAGACGACCATGTCTGGCAGTGGAATCTCTCTGGAAATGCAGACCATGAATTTGCTCTCTATTTTCAAGAAAACCCGTGGCTAATTTTAAAAGGAGTGGCTCCATGATTTTTTTGCTGATCCTTCTATCGAGTTTTGATTTCTTCACAAAGTCGGCTCCGAAGACGGTTCTTGAAATTGTGAGCGATGAAACCTGCAATGGCGGAATGCCGGTCTATGTCTTTGTCAAAGAGGTCGAGAAGGGGGAGTTTCTGATCCACAATTATCCCGACATTGTCAAGGAGGCAGCCCCTTTTTCTGAGAAACATACAGCATTTTCCCAAGTGATCCTCCCCGGCCGAAAATGCCAACTCGAAATCACCCGCCAAAATCCTGAAAAACTTCTCGGCGTTTATTTCCTTTTCACAAATCCGGGTGAAGACTGGAAACTCCTGACGGATGCAACACAAAATGTTGAACTTGTTCTAGGCGAAAACCAAATTGCAAAGATTCGAAAAAATGAATAAGTATATCACTCCAGAATTTCTAGAGAATTGGCGGTCCGGCAAGTCACAGCTCATTGAAACTGTGATTGCTTGGAGTTATGAGCAGCCGCGGAAATTTTGGGAAGAGCTTTTTTATCACCTCTCCGATCTAAAAAATAAGAGTATTTTATTCCAATCGTACGATTTTTATGCCGACCTCGTCCTCCGCCATCTTGGGAAAAAAAGAGTTGCCTATAAATCTTGGGAAAATGGGGCTTTTAAAGAATGGACTTATGACCAAATCCACCGGTGTGTGAACTTTCAATTGCACCGATTAAAATCACACGGTCTTCAAGCAGGCCAGAAAGTAGCCGTTGTGATGCAAACGGGAATCCACTGTGTGGTCACACTCCTGACACTTCTCAGAATGGGTCTTCGGTTTATTTTTCTGCCTAGTGATAGCCCCATTTTACCCTCCTCTAGAATCGAGACCCTTCTCCAAGAGATAGAACCCGTTTTGACGATCACAACTGTAGCTATGCCGGGAAAAAACCACGTGATCCAATATCTCGAAGAAACTCAAGATTCCCCTGGCTCTTTTGTCTATTCTCCACACGATACCATTGAAGATACCGTCTCTTTTTATACTCAACAAGAATACAACCTCAATGTGCTCACGGCTGAAGAAATGTATCTCAGCTCCCTTAGAGATGGGTTCCTTTCTCTCGATTTAAAACCGGAAGTAACGTGGTTTTTCCCCTCTTCTGAATACCCATCCTCTCTTTTCACTGCTCTTTTCTACGGCGCTACCTGTGTCCATGCTGCAGAAAGCAATCTTCTTGCAAATCCTGGGCTTTTAGAGGGAGAATCGGTCGACATTATTTCCATCTCTCCGACTCTTCAAAACCTATGGTTGCACAATCCAGGTCTTCCAAAAAAACACCTGAAATTTTGGTATAAAAATCCTTTCAAAGACAATGGACAGGGATGGATGGCTTTCGTTGAAAAAAACAAAATAGAGAAAGTTCCGATGAGTCAGGTTTTCATCAGTCACGGAGGTATAGCTCTTTCTTCCCTTCCAACCAAGGAACGGATTCAAGAAGAAGTTTGGCCCTCCTTAGGGACCCCGTGGAAGCTTCTGCAGCTCAACCTGTCGGGAGCAAAATCGATCTTGCCTTACGGCGTTTTTCAGCAAGAGAAGGTTATTTATAATTTGATTTTAGCACAGTTAAAAAAAGGATGGGTGATCAGTGGAACCACAGTACCAAATAAAGACGGATATACAATTCCTATCAACACGGTCGAGAAAGAGATCGAGACCCTCGATTTCGTCGCTCATGCTACTCTTCTTACCCTTCCCTGTCCTGATTCTATACTTGCTTCTAAAACGGTTCTTTTAATTTTCACCGAGCCGAATTACATCCTGCAAGGAACCGAAACAAAGATCGTGAATGAACTGATCAAAAAAACCGTAGGATCTCAGTTTATCCCCGAGACAATCGAATTTTATCCTTTCGCACCCAAAATGTCAGACGGAAAAGTGAACCGGAATGAATGTCTTTTTCAGTACACTTCGGGGATGCTGTCTCGCAAAAAAGATCTCGAAGTGTATCAACTCATCAACCTTTTAAGGAGGGCCATTGTATGAAATTTTTAGTCGGTCAAGGATCGTTAATTAAATGTTCTTGCGGAGCAGCTCCGGGCTCGCTGAATGTCCTGCCAGGCACCGTGAATGGGTGTTCGAAACCCCTCGCCAATAAAAACGATGCTGTTCCTTTCTTAAATATCCCGACGTTCGGCATGTGCACGATGACCCCCAACATCCCGTGCGTTCCGGCAACGCAGAGTTGGTCAACCTCTTCCAAAACAAATATCCGAGGAGCCCCTGCGCTCGATGCAGATTCAACATGTCAATGTATGAAAGGAGGCAAGATTTCAGTCATGCTTCCAGGTCAAATGAAGTCTCAAAATGGTTAAGAAATATTAAAGGAGTTAAAGATGAGCAATGCAAAGATCAGACCCAATATTAAAGAAGTCAAAGAAAGATTGGAAAAAGCCAATCAAAAATTACAAGAAAAATTAACAACATTAGAAAAAATAAAAAAGGAAATAGAAAATAAAGTTAAACAAAATAAGGGAATAAAAAAATGACAAATGAGATAGATCAATGTATCATCGATACTTTTGGGAAAATAAAACTCCCAGAAAATGCACCTAAAACTATTTTACGCATTTCAGATCTCCCCAACATAACAAATGAAATAAGAAAATCTAAATATGGCCCAAAATTAAAAATTCTTAGAGAAAGGGATGAAGTCACAACAGAATTTAAAGCTGGTTTTTATGGTAAAGAGGCGAGGTATGTAGAGCAACTATTTATATATTTTGGTCATGCAGCATCACATAAAAAAATTAGTGAATTATTCGATCATTTAGACAGAAAAAAATTAGAGGGCTTGAGAGTAGATAACACAAAATTAAGAGAAGAAATTATAAAATTGGTAAATTATTTAAATAATGAAAGAGAGAAAATTTATGATAATATGCGTAAACTGTTCTTAACAAATAAGGAATTGCTCAAAATAATTACAGAAGCAGGCGCACAGAATTACTATGAAAAAGCAGAATCGATGGGTGTTTTAAATGAGGATATTATGAATGCCATAGATTCTTATCACCAAGAAGAATACTTATCAGACACTATTACAGAAGAAATACATGAAGGGTTAAAGCAGATTAATGAAGTGATCGAAAATGATGTAGCACATTTATTAAAACCCATGGAATTATCTACTGAAAATGAGCTACTTTTAAAAGAAAGAATAATAGGCGTTTGGTTAATAGCAGAATCTTTTCGTTATCCTCCTATTCTTTTTTATGCATTGATTATTCTTCATCTTTATATCAATGAATATATCACTCCTGAAGACATTAAAAATGGAATTTTTCCAGCTCATCATCAAGGATCGCAGAAAGTCTTGTTTGCATGTTTTTCAAAAGCTTCGGAAAATAAAAATTCTGAAGAGTCAGAAAAAGGTATTGAATCCATTAGTGATAAAGATTTTCAAGAATTAGAAGAAAGAAAACTTTATATTCTACAGAAATTGTACGAAGGAATCAGCAATGTTTTTGAACCTGTAATAATGTCTGAATTTGATTTACAACAATGTTCTGATTTAGTGTTTAAGGAATATGTAAACCATTACATGCAATTATGCGGAGTTAAAGAAGTTCAAATCAGAGGCAAAAACTTTGAAAGCCTAATGAATAAATTACGAAACCCTGTTTCTCAACCCGTACAAAATCAAGAAAGAAGTCTCATTAAAAAGATGAAACAGCTTGCTGTCACCTCTCGGTAAAAAATGTATAACTTAACGGTTTTACACGAACTTCTGGAAACGGGCGAATTCAAAGTCGATGATGAGGGAGACACTCAGTTCGCCCTTATCGCCTCTTTTTTTGAAAAAGACGATTTCGAAAATGGGATCCCCTTAATCGAAGAAGTTCTGTTGTCGGGGCGGCTCGATATCCGCCTCGTGATGTACTATCTTTATAGTTGGTTTCTAAAGGAGGGGCTTGTTTCGTTCATTGAAATTTTTCCAATTATAATGGCTCTTTTGAAAGATCATTGGGAGCAGGTTTGCCCGGTGACGAAAAGGGATCGGCATGCGCAGAAAAGTCTGACGTGGCTTTTTTCTCGCCAGATCAAAACATTCGAATATATCGATCGAGATTTTAAAAAGGGGAACTTCGAACTCCTAGATCAATACAAAAAAGATCTGGATGATGAGAAAGTGGATGAGATTTTAAGCTTGTCTTTCGGATTGAATGACTATCTGATGCAAAAATGGGAACATTCTCCTTTGAATGACCAGCTCGCTCATCTGAGGAAATGGATTCAAGATGTGAATCAAATGAGCATCCCCGTTGAAGAGAAGGAAGCTTCTGAAAAAGATGAGGTGGTTGAAAAAGCTCCTCCTATCGAGGAAACGTCCCCTATTCCATTGCGCGATCTCCAACCGTCTGATCTCATGGTCCTCTTTTACAAAAAATTGTGTGCATTTGAATCTCTCCTGAATCGGAAAGAATATAGAAAAGCCGCTGTGATCGCTGATGATATTGAACAGGCGATTCAAAACTTCAATCCTCTTCTCCATTTTCCATCTCTTTTTGTGCGGCATTTCAGCTTGCACGCAAAATATGCCCATAAGTTAGAGGAAAATCGGGATAGTAATACTTCTAAAATTTTGGAAAAACTCTACCAAGCCGACCTCAATGCTTTTATCAACTGGCGCTAATGCTATATAATGAGAAGCTCTATCAATCTTATTTGGAAGAACTTCAGAGCCTTGAAAACTTCAAAGCGGCTCACGCGGAACATTATGGCCATATTTTTCAAGAACTGGCAGAAGATCCCTACACAAAACACTTAATCGACTCACTGGCCTTTTTTACAGCTCGCAATCGATTGCAAGGACAGCAAAAGGTCATCCACCTCTACGAGAGAATTTTCCGGCAATATTTCCCCTTTTTAACAAATCCTCTTCCAGCGATGGGAATGATTCAATGCCTTCCCTCCAAAGACCTTTCCGAAAAAATACATTGTCAAGAAGGTTCAGAACTCTGTTTAACAACATCCGATGGGAAAAGGGTTTATTTTCAAACCCTTGGACCTCTAGATATTCTGCCGATTCAACCCTACAAAGCACATTTCAGTCATTCGGGAAGCCAGTTTCATCTGCAGTTTTACTCAGCGACACCCCAATCGCACCGACTTGAAATGCTTAAACTCTATATCAATCTTCTCAACCATTTTCCCTCTTCGCTTTCTTTAGCTTTTGCTTTGCATCGCCATCTGAAAAAAATCGAAATCAGTTATGACAGCGGCATACCCCGAGAGTGTTCCTTCTCTATCGAGCCTTTCCATCCAGGAAAAGGTCATCCCATTGAAAATCTCCGCTTGCTCCTCCATCTGCCCGAGCAAGAACTGTTCTTGCATCTAAAAATTCCCCCTCATGCGGGAAAATGGCGCACGTTTACCCTCACTTTCTTCTTACGAGACGAGTGGCCGAAAAGTCTCCAACTGACAAAGGATACTTTTGTTCCTTTTGTTGTCCCGATGATCAACCTCCGAAAAAGGGCGGCTGAGCCGATTCGATGTGATGGAACGAAAGACTTTTACTCCATCTTTTATCCTGATCCTGAAGATCAATTTTCACTCCAGAGCGTCTTGGGAGTCTATTCGATACAAAACCATAAAATGGTTCCTATAAAATCGGGAATTATATCCCAACAGCAAAACACTTACGAAATAGAAGGGAGCCGTTTACTCCTGAACTTTTCCGATAGTTTTCAAACTCCCCGGCTCATTTCCGTCGAGGGTCTCTGGTATCAACCGTGGTTTTCAGATGGTTTTTCCCACGAGATTGAGCAAGACCAAAAGTTGACCCTTGTTAATCAAGCTTTTAAAGGGGCGGATCTCCGTATTTTAGGTCGAATTTCCCCTTCTGAAAATCAATCTGTTTCTTATGACGTCACCGCATTAACTCATCTACTGGCATTAAAAAATCATGCTGAACTCGATCTCGACGAAATTATTTTTCTCATGAATGCTCTGAAAAAAAACCAACATAGCTATTTCAAAGAGATCCCCTCTCTCATCCGAGAAGTGAAGATCCGGTATCTTCCGAGTGGCGCGCAGCAATACAATATTTATCTTGAAAAATTTGATGAGAAAACCCGCGATCTTGCACTATTGTTTTTCAAAACTTTAAGAAATTTGCTCGATCTATGGATGCAAAATACCACCGTCGAGTTGGCACTCCATTCGGCGCACTTTAAGGAACCATTAACTATAAAAGAAGGAACTCCCCATGAAACATCCACTTTGGTCAGAAATCATTTTATACTTTAATGACGTAGAACAACAAAAATTGAATCTTCTCAATAAGAAAATTCCCGCTGAAAATATACGCACTCAAATCGTGTCGAGCCTCAGTCAGCTCAAGAATAACCTCAAACAGATTTTAGACGAACATGCAGCCCATCTCATCTTTTTTGGGATTGTTGCTCTTTTAGATGAGGAAATTTTAAGTTCTACGGAATGGACCCCACTGCAGCAAGAATATTTTAATACAACGCATGCCGGTGAAATCTTCTTTGAGAATCTCGATGAAGTGTTAGAAACTCCCCATATTTCTCCTTTTGTCCTAGAAGTTTTTTACTTCATCCTCAAAAAAGGGTTCCGAGGAAAATATGCTAAATCCCAGAGCCGGGTTGCCAAATATATCGATTTTCTCTCGGAAAAAATCGGTGTTGAAAACATCCAAAAAAACAAAAATGTAGCGACACCCATCATCCCTCTTGCCAAAATGAAGATGAAAATTTGGCATTATTATGCTTTAACCGCGGTCCTCGTTCTCTGTGTTTATGTGACCTTAAATCTCCATTTAAATTATGGAACCTGAACGGATCAAAGAATTTGACATCCTCGCACTGCTGAGTGTCCTTGAGAGTCAAGGATTAACGTTTGAAAATCTCGTTTTTGATGGCAACCACACCAATGCATCGTCCCCGCATCTCTGTGAGAAGTTGGAAGGAGATGTGTTAACTCTGAACCTGGGACTGCTCATGGCTGGTTCACCCCTTCCGAATTATTTCCGTCAAACGATGGAGAAAGAAGTCATTGACGAGGAAAAATTCATTCCGTTTCTTCAATTCTTCAATCACCACTTGATTAAAAACTTTTTAGAGCTGAGTTGGATTGAAAAATATTTATTAAAGAGCTGGAAAACGATTCAAAGATCTCACTTGGGGCTGCTCGGTCTCAACTCTGTCTCCAGCCTTTATTGGCTTCTTTCGCTGACTTTTCCCGATCTCAAGCTCCAAGTTGAAAAAGCGCCTAGGACCGTGAAATTTGCGTGCGAAGCCTTTCGCCTATCTGAACACTCGCTCGGCAATCAAAACACGCTTGGAGGGGTTCTAAAGCAGAAAATTCCCACATTCCAGATCCATCTGACAGCAGAATCCGAACAAACCGATGCAGGCGTCTTTTGGCCCACGGAAATTCGTCAGCGATTCCGAGAAACCATCTTCCCCCTCCTGAAAAAAACCCGCATCTACCTCCATCTCTATCTCACCATCCATCAATACAAACACGCGATCCGCCTCTCATCACAGACCCACCTCGGCTTCAGCAGTCTCGGTGATTCCGATTCTTCCTTCACGTGGCAACTCTTCAGCGGCTTCGCTTAACTCCAGGGTCTATATTTGACAAAGCTGATCACAGGAAAAGTAGTCGTAAAATAAATAAGAGAGAAAGGAAGATGGAACGCGGTAAAAGGTATGTTATTTCTCTCAAATACATTCTTCCATACAACACCAGCCACTAAAAGCGCTTCTGCTCCAAAAAAAATGATCGCCCAATAACTACATTTCATTGTCGGCCCATATTCCATGTAAAGCTTCGCACTATTTAAAAAAGCTCCAGCGATGACAATCGCTTTAAAAAACATTTTCCGGTGAGTTTTCTCATTGCCCTTAGGAGCTGCTGGTTCTGGAAAAACAATGGGCCCAAAAGCTCCAAAAAACAATAAAGCGGTACTAAAAGTCGTTAGTACGCTGGGAAACGTTCGCATAATCACTTGGACATTTCGATTAGAAAGAGCCTGCTCAGCATCGATTGCGGTTAAAGAGGATTGAATCTGTGATAGAAGTTGGAGACTTTGGTTGATTTTCCCATCGACTGACTGCACTCCTTGATTGATGGCTTGTAATCCTTCGTTTGTCGATTGTAAATCGGTGTGATAACCATAGACAAACTTTTTTAAAGCGCCCCAAGCTTTTTTGGCAGCCTCATCGCCTCTTTCTCCGGGCTTTAGGTATTCCAGGCAAGCATAGAGCTGGGTTAGTCTTTTATCTGTAATAGTCATTCAAAATCTCCTTGTAAAATTTGGTTCATCAGTTCTTCTTTAGAAAGGAATCGAACATCATTATCCCGATCTAAAATTTGTTCGCGAAGCTGATCTTTTTCTATATCTGAAACCGTTTCAGGCTCAACTTTTTCAACTTCTGGAATCTTTAAAATTTCCTCTCGAGGAGTTTCTGTTTCTGCAATTTTTGCAGGTGTTTCTTCTTCCAGAACGACTTTGCTGGGTTCTATTTCTTCGATGACAGGTTCTTCGACTTTTTCAATAGGTGGTGGAGGTTTTTTCTCCTTTCTTGGAGGAACAACCTTCACTTTCTTAACCTTTTTTACTTCTTTCTTTTTCTTAAGCGGTGGTTTTTTCGGTGAAGCCTGTTCTTTTTTTTCAGACTTGTGTTTTTGAATCACAATGATTTCATCTCGATCGACCCGCTGGGCAGCTAGACGATGGAGGGAAACCGATTTGCAACACGAATATCCTTTCTTCTTTTTGACCTCATTTCTTGGGCCAAAAGGAATGATAAGACTGATTTGGCCTTGAGCAATTCCTTTGAAGATAGAGTCGTAGGAAAAATTCCCTTCCAATCTGAAATATTCATAAATGTCAGCAACCGCGCGCAGCTGCCCACCGAATGTATTTTTACGTTCATCGTGGAGATAATAGGGACCCGCTGCAAAATAAAACGGAAAATTTTCAATAGATCGTAAATGATACCCGATTTCTCCA